>NZ_CP194673.1:0-4045857 GCF_050995515.1 Vreelandella sp. 21 | reverse complement strand
TCATCTCACCATCGGTTGAAAACGGCCGACCATTGTAGCGCCCAACGAGACGGTTATCCACACGCACTAACGCCTCTTTTTGCCCTGTGGACAACTATTCATGAGGCATAGGGAAAAGCTGGTAATGGATCAAGGAAAAAGCTGTTTTGATGTCTTCTATACCCTGTTGAACACACCTAATTAACAGTTTATTTAAGGCTTATCCGAAGGTTATGCACAGATTTTTTATGTTTTTAAGCTGTTGATAAAAGTAAGCTAAAATAGCTTATCCACAATTAGTATCCCCACTATTAATAACAATAGGTTTTAAATAATTCCATTAGTAATAGTAGTGTCATGGCAAGAAGCCACGATGGCGATGTACGAAGAGCCTCCATTGCCTTTTTAACGCTTTTTATGCAAGGAAAAATTGCACCTGACGCGGGAAGTCTCTACAATTTCCGGTCTTGAATTGAAACTCCCCGGCTAGTTCCTCACTGGACCGGGTCTTTTGGAATTCACTTTCCGTCCTAAACCACGTGGGAATAACGAGTTATGAAACGCACTTTTCAACCCAGCGTTCTCAAGCGCAAGCGCGCGCATGGCTTCCGTGCTCGTATGGCAACCAAAAACGGCCGTGCCGTTATCGCACGCCGCCGCGCCAAAGGCCGCAAGCGTCTGAGCGCCTGATCTCGGATTGCGTGTGCCGCATCAAGGCTTTCCCCGGTGCTTACGTTTGCTAAACGCCGGGGATTTTAGTCACGTGTTTGAACAAGCAGACCTGAAGGTTCATGGCAAAGGTATGATGGCGCTAGCGCGTTTGAGTACCCGGGGACATCCCCGCATTGGACTGGTGGTCAGCAAAAAGAATGTGAAGCTCGCTGTTGATCGCAACCGCTTTAAGCGACTCGTGAGAGAATCTGTTCGCCTCCGCCAAGATCACTTACCCTCTGTGGATATCGTGATACTGGCAAAGCGTGGTGTTCAAGATATTGATAACGAGACGCTTAATCGCCAGCTAAATGGCATGTGGAAACGACTTCAGCGTGACGCACAGGCGGTGTCTGTACCACTCCCGCCTAATGGCGTAACACGTGACGCTTGACGACACACCTCGCCGCTCGACCTCGGCCTGCCGCCTGGCAGGCTTTCGTGTGTCATGGGTCGAGTAAATGACACTGCGCCATTAGCATGTTCACCACCCATCGGGCAGAACCCTCATGGACGTAAAACGACTTTTATTACTGATTCCACTGGCAGTACTTGCCTACCTATTGGTTGTACAGTGGAATCAGGATTATGGGCAAATAAGCGTCGATTCGACGCCTGAAATTACCCAAAACAGCAACGGCTCATCCGCCAATAATGTTGGCAGTGATGATTTATCGGTTCCTAGTTCATCGGCTCCCCAAAATGCCATTAGTGAAGGCATGCCTGGAGAAGCAGAAAGTAACTCGTCTAGCCGAGACTTTATTGCTGTCACGACCGACGTTCTCGACGTACGTATTGACCCACATGGTGGCGATATCGTGTACGCCGCTCTACCGCAGCATAAGCTAACGCAGGATTCAGATCGTAACTACGTGTTGCTTTCTGATAACTCAACGCGTAGCTACGTCGCCCGTTCCGGTCTTCAACTGGACGGCCAGGCTAGCCGCATTGCCTTCACGCCCGAGCGTACCGAGTACCGCTTAGGAAACGATGAAGAGCAGCTAAGTGTTGATTTAACAGCGGAAGTTAACGGCGTTGAGGTTATTAAGCGATTGACGTTTAAGCGCGGCGACTACGCTGTCAACGTTAGTTACTATTTAGCCAACAACACCGAGTCACCGATTAGCGCCCGCTTTATCGGTCAATTGGCACGCGATAATAGCCCTGACCCCTCAAGTGGCGTCTCTATGGGTATGAAATCGTATCTTGGTGCAGCCTACTCTACCCCTGACGCGCGGTACGAAAAAATCGACTTCGACGATATTCAAAGCCATAACTTTGAAAATCGTGAGGCGCAGGGTGGCTGGATTGCGATGATCCAACACTACTTCGTATCTGCCTGGGCACCGGCGCAAAATCAGCAAAACCTCTACTATGTCACTACCGATTCACGGGATCGTAATGTCGTAGCGTTTGCTGGCCCCACGAGCAGTGTGGCCGCTGACGGCGAGGCAACGCTAAGCGCAACGCTGTACATGGGGCCCAAGGTTCAAGACTATCTTGAACAAGTCGCTCCCAACCTACGCCTAACCGTAGATTACGGTTGGCTGTGGTTTATCGCTAACCCGCTGTTCTGGTTACTGGATAAGATCCACGACATCGTTGGCAACTGGGGCTGGTCAATTGTACTGCTGACCGTACTCGTGAAACTGGTGCTGTTCCCGCTATCCGCCAAAGCCTACAAGTCAATGGCGCGTATGCGTAAGCTTGGCCCGGAAATGCAGCGTCTCAAAGAAATGTATGGCGATGATCGCCAGAAAATGTCTCAAGAGATGATGAAGTTCTACCAGAAGGAAAAGATCAATCCTCTGGGCGGCTGCTTACCAATTCTGGTGCAAATGCCGGTCTTTATCGCGCTGTATTGGATGCTGCTTGAGTCTGTTGAGCTGCGCCATGCGCCGTTCATGTTCTGGATTCAAGATCTGTCGGTGAAAGATCCGTACTTTATCTTGCCAATTCTGATGGGGATCTCGATGTTCGTTCAGCAAATGCTGAACCCGACACCGCCCGATCCCATGCAGGCGAAGATTATGAAGATGCTGCCGATTATCTTCACCTTCTTCTTCCTGTGGTTCCCAGCAGGTCTGGTTATCTACTGGGTCGTCAACAACATCATCTCGGTGGCGCAGCAGTACCTCATTACGCGTAATATTGAGAATGATCCAAACGTCGGCAAAGGGTTGCGAACCAAGTAGCACGCACCCTTCTCCTACCTCCAGACCCCCGCCCTAGCGGGGGTCTGGCGTTTTAGGATGAACAACGCGACAATCTTCGCCATACACCAACGAGAAGCGCCATGGCCGATCGACTTTACACCCAAGACACCATTACCGCTCTGGCAACTCCTCCTGGCCGCGGCGGTGTTGGCATTATTCGCGTCTCAGGCCCTGCCTGCCGCGATATCGCTGCCGCAGTACTTGGCCACTGCCCCTCCCCTCGTTACGCTCACTACGGCCCGTTTTATGCCGCTGAAAGCGTTATTGATGAAGGCATTGCCCTGCTGTTCAACGGGCCCCACTCATTTACCGGTGAGGACGTGCTTGAACTGCAAGGACATGGCGGGCCAATCATTATGGATATGCTGCTTGAACGCTGCCTACAGCTTGGCGCACGCCTAGCACGCCCGGGTGAGTTTTCAGAGCGTGCCTTTCTAAACGACAAGTTGGATTTAGCCCAAGCCGAAGCCATTGCCGACCTGATAGACGCCACTTCCCGTTCCGCTGCCGAAAATGCCGTACGTTCGCTACAGGGCGAGTTTTCCCAGCGTATCTCGGCGTTAGTGGAGCGACTCATTGAGTTACGGGTATACGTCGAAGCGGCGATTGATTTCCCTGAGGAGGAAATCGACTTTTTAGCTGACGGCCACGTCGCCAACCGTTTAGACAGCGTTCAGCAAGCGCTGACGGCGGTTCGCAAAGCCGCAGGCCAAGGAGCCCTGTTACGCGAAGGAATGAGCGTGGTGATTGCTGGACGACCTAATGCCGGTAAGTCTAGCTTGCTCAACGCACTGACCGAACAAGATACCGCCATTGTCACGGATATTGCCGGCACCACCCGTGACGTGCTGAGGGAATATATTCACATTGATGGCATGCCACTGCATATTATCGACACCGCAGGGCTGCGCGACACCCCCGATGCCGTAGAGAAAATCGGCGTTGCCCGTGCTTGGGAAGAGATCGAAAAAGCCGACCGCGTGCTACTATTGGTAGATGCCTCAACGACTGATGCGACCGATCCTATGACTATTTGGCCGGAATTTGTCGCCAGGCTCCCCGATCAAACACGCCTGACACTGGTGCGAAATAAAATCGATACCAGCGCCGAACAAGCCGGCATTGATTTATCCACAACCCCACCAACGATCAGACTATCCGCGAAAACTGGCGTGGGTGTGGATAACTTAAAAACCCATTTAAAGGACATCATGGGATTTTCTGCGACGACCGAAGGGCGATTCTCAGCCCGCCGTCGCCATTTAGACGCCTTAGATCGCGCCATGGTTGCACTGGAAACAGGACGCGCCCAACTAGATGGCTACGGTGCAGGGGAATTGCTGGCCGAAGACTTGCGCGATGCTCAGCAGGCGTTAGGCGAAATTACCGGTGAATTCAGCGCTGACGACCTGCTCGGCGAAATCTTTGGCAGTTTTTGTATTGGGAAATAATCATCTGCTTTGGTCAATAACAGACAGTGGCTAACAAGCTATTCGCCTACCAGCCACTCTGACCGATAGTCACTTTCCGAGCCTAGCAGCGGCGTAATGTGCTCCATCGCCGCCGCTAGACGCTCATCTAATCCCCAGGGCGGGTTAATCACTAGCATTCCACTACCGTACATGCCATGGCTTTGCTCGTTTGGCGTATGCCGTTGAAGTTCGCTGCGCCAAATTTTACGGATGCCGCTCTCCCTCAAGCCGTTTAGCAGCGAGAGATGGTTGCCTGCTGGTAGCAATGGATACCACACCAGGAGCACCGCATGTCGCGCTTTTGCCAGGCTATAAGTCACCGCATCAACCACCTCCAGATATTCCGCTTTACGTTCGTAGCTAGGGTCAATCAATACGCACAAACGCGGTGTTGCAACCGGTACCAGCTCACTCAAACCTGCCAGTCCATCTCCATAAATTCGCTGCGCCTGCGGGGAAAGCGATTGGGTACTTAAGTGCTCATGCTCACCTGGATGAAGCTCAAATAACGTCAGGCGATCTTGCTCACGAAGCGGCTGAGAAAGCCACCAAGGTGAGCCAGGATAATGGGTAAGCTCAGATGCATGGGGCTGGGCAGTTGCCAACGTGGTTAGCCAACTACTCAGTAAAGGGTCACTTAGCTGTTCACTCGCTTTCCACAGCGGCCAAACGCCCTCACGGTATTCTTGAAGCCGCTGAGTCTCTTTGGTGTTAAGTGGATAGAGGCCTCGTCCCGCATGAGTATCTATATATGTAATGGCTGATTTTTTACGTAATAAATAATCAACCACCGCGTAAAGCGTTAAATGTTTCTGCACATCGGCAAAGTTACCGGCATGGTAAGCGTGTTGGTAAGACAGCATAGTCGCTCGCTAACAGAGAATCGAAAAAAGCCCGCTATGTGAGCATAGCGGGCGTTTATCGGCAATGCCGAGGTTAGCTAATCAATCGTTAGTGTTAACCCTGGCCATTTCCCGTGGGACTCAAGGTGATTTCAACACGGCGGTTTTGCGCCCGCCCTTGTTCAGAATTATTGCTAGCAACCGGCTGATTGGCCCCATATCCCATGGTGTTTAATCGAGCGGAGGATACGCCATTTTGGCTAAGGTAATTACCCACAGACTGGGCACGGCGTTCAGACAGACGCTGGTTATAATTTGCATCTCCGGTGCTATCAGTGTGGCCAGCAATGTTGACGCGAGTATCCTGATACTGGGTCAGTACATTCGCTACTTGGTTAAGTGAGTTACGTGCTTCGCTGGTAAGGTCAGCTGAGTCGAAACCAAAGGTAACGCCACTGGGCATATTAAGCACAATATCGTCACCGCGACGATCAATCTCAATACGCGAGCCCTGGAGATTTTGGCGCAGCTGTTGCTCCTGACGATCCATGTAAACGCCTATACCGGCACCCGCTGCAGCACCTACCGCCGCACCAATCAATGCGCGATCACGACGGCTAGTGCTGCCATCGCCAGACAGCGCACCGGCAGCAGCGCCAATGGCCGCGCCAATGCCAGATCCCATCGCAGTGCTAGAGCGCTGCGTCTGACCGCCATAAGGGTCCGAGGTAGCACAACCAGCTAACAAAATGGCTGCCGCCAGCGGGGTCAGTAGTCGAGAAATACGCATCACTCACTCCTTGATAATCTTCAGGGTAATTGCTTTATATATCGCTGATCACTCATCGCTTATTAATGTCAGCAATTCATTCAAGAATAATAGACCTTGAGGCGATGCACGCAGCTTTTCGGGCATTTCCATTAAAAGTCCTTTTTCATACGCGCTTTGTAACCGTGAAAGTAACACGGCTGAGGGCTGTCCTGTGTAAGCCATCCAGACACCCATTGCGACCCCATCGGTTAAACGTAACGCATTCATCGCAAACTCAAGGGGTAGCTCCTGCGTTGCTATCGGCTGCTTGCCAGCCACAAAGCCACGCGGATCATTTGCACGACGTAAATACGCCTCTGGCTGACGTGTTTTCCAGCGCCTTTCGATATGCCGCTGCCCCTGACTATCGACCGTCGTCAGCTTTCCATGCGCTCCCGCCCCAATACCCAAATAATCGCCAAACTGCCAATAATTGATGTTGTGGCGACTTTGTTGTCCCGTTCGCGCGTAGGCGGAGATTTCATAGCGCCGCAAACCGTCTTGCTCAAGGCGTTGATGGCCAGCTTCTTGAATGTCCCAGAGAGCCTCTTCTTCTGGTAACACAGGCGGATGAGAGAAAAACGCCGTATTCGGTTCAAGCGTTAACTGATACCAGGAGAGATGCTCTGGCTCCAGAGCCAATGCTTGATCAATATCCTCCATCGCTTGAACCGGGGTTTGTTTGGGTAACCCATGCATTAAATCAATATTGAGATTATCAAACCCAGCCTCACGCGCCTGGCGAACAGCATTGACCGCTTCTTGGCCGCTATGAATACGCCCCAACGCGCTAAGCTGTTCAGGGCGAAAGCTCTGAACTCCCAAAGACAAGCGATTGATCCCGGCTTCTCGATAACCAATAAAACGCTGCTGCTCGGTCGTGCCAGGATTCGCTTCAAGGGTAATTTCAATAGTAGAAGAGAACGGCAATCGAAGACGTATCTCTTTGAATAATCGATCGTAAAAAGCTGGCGATAACAGGCTTGGCGTGCCACCGCCAATAAATATCGTTTGAATCTCTCTTTCATTCGCTAACGATAAATCACCCTCCAAATCACTGAGCAGGGCGTTTAGATAAGCGTCTTCGGGCAGCTCGTCAGTACTGGGCTCATGGGAATTAAAGTCACAGTACGGGCACTTCCGTACGCACCATGGCGTATGGATGTATAGGGATAAGGGAGGCAATAGCTCAGCCATGCGCCACCTTCAACAGTTCAACCAAGCCCTGTAATGCCCGCCCACGATGACTAAGTCGATTTTTGGTTTCACTGGATAACTCGGCAACACTCATTCCTTGGTCCGGTAACCAGAACAGAGGGTCATAACCAAAACCGCCATTACCTCGCGGGTGCGCCAGAATTTCACCTTCCCAACTGCGTTGCACGATCACAGGTACAGGGTCTTCGGCATGACGCAAATACACCAATACGCACCAATAACGTCCACTACGCTGACCTTCAGCATAGCGACTGAGCGACGTTAATAACTTCTCATTATTGCGCTCGTCACTTTTAGGCTCACCGGCATAGCGCGCTGAATAGATACCCGGCGCACCGTGAAGTGCATCCACCTCAAGACCTGAGTCGTCTGCCAATGCAGGCAATCCACTGATTTTACTTGCCTCACGAGCTTTCAGAAGTGCGTTTTCTACAAAAGTAAGCCCTGTTTCTTCCACATCTCCCACTCCAAATTCGGATTGCGGACGAACATCTAACCCAAGAGGTGCTAGTAATTGATTGAATTCTTTTAGTTTTCCTACATTTCCACTGGCTAAAACTAAGGTATTGGGCGATGCCATAACGATATCTCCAAAAGGAAGGTTAATGAGTTTACATATATCAAAATTTCTTCTAAAGCAGGCTGTTTGTTACATAATGTAATTGTTAAAACTAATTTAAAAACTGCTTATATTAATAACAAACAACATTATAAACATACACTTAAACGCATTATTCTAAAAAATACTATATATATTCAAATTGATTTCACCAGATTTCTAATAACAAAACTTTACGAAATGTATCTTATAGGCAACACTTCTGAGAGCACCTGCTCACTCTTTCTTTCCACGAGGGCTTCCCAATGTCACAGGAAAAGACCATAGGTTTGGTGTATCTCATTACCGAAAAAAGTCCGCAATCACAGCTATTTGCAGACTATTTACACGATCACACCAACTGCTCAATTAGCATTTACTCGCCAGACGTCACCATACCCTCTTCACCCGTCGAAAAGCTGCTCATCCTCATTGACAGTGATCATATTAGTGTAGAGACATTGCCAGACTGGCAAGAGAAACTGCCAGAAGCATTAACAAAAACCCCTCTAGCCGCTTTCAATATTCGCGATATGGACCATGCCCTAGAAGCTCTCTCGTGCGCTCAACTGAAAGGGGTATTTTATCGCAATGAGAGCTTAGAGGTATTTTGCAAAGGTATCCACGCGTTACTTGATGATGAGCTGTGGATGTCTCGTGAGTTAATGGCACGACTGATTCTTTTTTATCGCAAGTATCAAAGCAACGCGTTCCGCCCAGCCTGTGGATTAACCAACCGTGAAATGGAAATTATCTCTTTATTAAGTGCGGGTTCCTCCAATCAACAGATTGCCGATAAGTTGTTTGTAAGTGAACACACCGTTAAGTCTCATCTTTATAACATCTTCCGAAAAATAAACGTTCACAATCGCATTCAAGCACTTAACTGGATCCATCAGAACCTTGGTCCAATTCTTCCTAATATAGAAACTGCACGCAGTTTACAACGTCATCGGTAGCCTTTTAAAAGGGTATATAGCTATGAATTTACGTCGCTATTTACTGGTCATTTTTATCAGTTTTATTGCATTAACTACTGATACATTTGCCAATGAACCAACCAATTCTTCCCGGGCATTAGCCACCAGTGAGCAGGAAGAAGTCAACGCTATTAACCAACTATCAAGTCCCGATGGCCCAGAAATTCAAGGACAACGAAATAGAGGTAGTGAACTTACCGGCATTATGGTCGACCGTACCGTCACCATGGCAGGCAAGACCTTCTATCGCGCTTTCAGCCAGCGGGCAATGGATAACCTCATTATCGGTAATGCCACGATTACCATTCAAGAACGTCCCGATGCCCGCTGGGGCAGCCAAATTGCCATCGTGGAAGGCAACCGGATGTACTTCAGAACACAGCTCTCTCCCAGGATTAGCGAAGCTGACCGCGTAGCAGGAGAAGCTGTAAATATCGTTGAGGAGGCACTTCTCCAGCAGCAGCTGGCATCTGCTCTTACCTCAGATAAAGACTTGGGAAAAGAGGAGTTATTCTGATGAAAAACTGCAGAAAAATAGCTTGCGCTACGTTCATAGTGTTAATGGGAATAGGTGCTCACGCGCACTCAGGTGATTTAATTTATAAACCTATTAACCCTTCTTTTGGCGGCGATCCTTTTACAGGTAGTTACCTGTTAGGTAAAGCCCAGTCACAGGATACCAATACAGATCCAAATGCACGTAGGGGGCAAACATTATCATCCACTGAGCGCTTATTACAAAGTTTAGAAAGTCGATTGATATCACAGCTCATTTCCGATGTTAGCCGTGGTGAAGTCAGTGAGGGTAGCTTCGATAGTGATGAGTTCGGCGTTGTCGTGAGTGACAATAACGGACAACTAATTGTGCGTGTTGTGGATAAAGTTACTGGAGATGTAACAGAGATTAGCGTTGGCGGTTTATTTAACCCTTAACAACGACATCAATATCAACCGCTAAAAAAACCAGCAATAACGACTAACGCTATCTGCTTTGTCAGGGGATCATTATGAAAATTATCGCCTCAATTGTCATCGCTAGCCTACTGAGTGGCTGTGCAGGAATGGTGGCAACGTCTGAAAATTTAGAAGGTGCTGAAGCAACACTCACGCCCAGAGGAGCTACCTACCAAGATCTTGTATCGCTCCCGCCACCGTCAGGAAAGATATTTGTCTCTGTGTATGATTTTCGCGACCAAACAGGACAATACCGACCAGCCCCCGCCAGTACGTTTTCAACTGCGGTAACCCAAGGGGCTGCAGCAATGCTTACCGGAGCCCTGTCTGACTCTGGCTGGTTTATACCGCTGGAACGTGTTGGGTTACAAAACTTGTTAACTGAACGCCGTATTATTCGCGCAGAATTCGAACGCTTTGGGCAGCCCGATACGCTGCCATCGTTAAGAGCAGCGTCGGTTATGCTAGAGGGCGGCATTATTGCTTATGAATCGAACGTACGAACCGGGGGAGCCGGTGCTGAATATTTTGGCATTGGGGCGTCAGGCCAGTACCAGGTAGATCAGGTAACGGTGAATTTACGTGCGGTGGAAATCTCAACAGGCGAAATATTAGCTAACGTCACCACCACCAAGACCATCTATTCAAAAGAGCTACGAGCTGGGGTTTATCGCTTTATTGATTTCAGACGCTTATTAGAGGCCGAAGCCGGTATAACTACAAACGAACCGGTTCAGCTCGCGGTAATGTCAGCAATAGAATCTGCTGTCATTCACCTTGTAGCGAGAGGCATTGAAAACCGATTATGGAATCTTGCTCCCGGAACCAGTATTCAAGAAACCATTTTAGATGACTATCTTAATGCATCGATACCTATGCTTTAGTAAGAATTAATCAAGGGAACACTACTTAAATAAAACTATAAAAAACAATGGCCACTCAACAGAGTGGCCTTTTTTATTTAAAAAACAAATACTATATAATTACATAACTAACAAACAAATAATTAAGAAAGTAGTAAACACAAAATATTATAAATGTTAAACATATAACCACAGCATTAACAAAACTTCCTATAGCGTCATTTTTAGAATGGTCCAAACTCAATCCATGAAACAAAAAGACACATTGAGTTTCAAAAGGAATTAAAAATGAAACATTATAGCTATCGGCTCAGGACAGCTACAACGAACAGAATTCGTTGTAGTGCTGTGATAACGGTAGCCACTTCATTGCTGACTTTTTCTTCTGTATTGCAAGCTAACGAGAATGAAAGCGACTTATTTAACAGAAGTGCAAGAGTTACTCAGTTTGCGGCCATTGATAACGCCGCGCTAAACAGCAATCTAAGCATCATTCGTCAACAAGGTAACAATAATAAAGCAAGTGTTGCCCAGTCACGTTCTGTGAGTTATCAGCTTTCTAACTTTGCCTATATCGATCAAATCGGCAACGGTAATCAAGCAAGCATAATGCAAAGTAACGGAAATAATACCGGAATTATTTGGCAAGTGGGCGACGACAACACCGCCTCTATTAATCAGCAAGGTAATAGCGCCCAGTATAAAGCCGACATTTATCAAAATGGATTTAAGGGTGACGTTTCAATTTCGCAATCGGGCAGTGGCTCACGTGGTGTAAGTGTCCAGCAACAAAACCTTTCGGGCAATGCACGACCAGTCACTATCGATACCTACTGAGTCGCCAGCTGCTTCTCAGTAAACAACCAAAGCAAGTCGATCGAAAAAAAGGGGAAACACCATGAAAACTCAAATGACCGTTATCGCTGCTGCTGTTGCAATGGCTGTTAGCTTCTCTAGCCAAGCGCGTGACTTTGATGACTCTACAACAAACCCTGCTGCTAACGCAGGGACAGAACCCGCGTTTGTAAACCAGCAAGATATCCGTGAAGGCATGAACGGCTTCGCTCGTGACCCAATGCGGACTTCGATTATTGTTCAAGTTGGTGACGATAACGCAGCTGAAACTGATCAGTATGATAACGAGCAATACTCACGCGTTGGCCAAGAAGGTAATAACAACGACTCTTATGTTTATCAAAGCGGCGATCAGCATGAGTCGATTGTTTATCAGATAGGCAATTATAATGATTCAGTCGTAGTACAAGATGGTGGCAGTCTTAACGACTCCTATGTACGTCAACAAGGCGACAACAACAGCTCTACTGTTGCTCAATTCTTGAACACTGCGCAAAGCGACTCAATTATTGAGCAGTTCGGTAACGGAAACGATGCTGACGTTTACCAAGCATTAAATACTGATGAAACGTGGAGCTTTATCCATCAGGACGGTGATAACAACGAAGCTAATGTTCTCCAGGTTGAAGCAGACCTGAGCGCTTCCTACATTTATCAAGGTGGCGAAGGCCATGTAGCGAATGTCTTCCAGACAGGCAACAGCAACGTGTCGACTATTCGCCAGAACACCGTTGGTGGTAGCGCTGCTTCAGCGTCTCACTTCCAGGCTGGTAACAACAACTCTGCTATCTCTACTCAGTGGTAAGCATCTTTGTAGGTACGTCTGTAAGTACTTACTTAGCTCAGGAAACCGCCCCCTTCGGGGCGGTTTTTTTATGTTTAACGCACCATTACCGTTAACGTGCCGCCTTTCCCTTGGGTAGCAGAACGCGAGCGATTACTGCCTTTAACGATATCTACTTCTAAACGATCATCTTCGCTGAGCAGTTTTACCGTACCTTCAAGCGTGGTGCCTTCAAAGGTAAATTCAGCGGGCACTGTGCCGCGTGTTTCGGGGTGATCAATGGTTTCATCGTTATGAGTAGTGCGCCATTGGGCTGAGAATTCCGCGCCAGGTGTGCCACCCATGGTGATATGGATTTGAGTCATATCCTGCTCCTGTGCGGCCATCCCCGTTAACGGTAGACCAAGGGTGAAAACAGCGGCTAACAATATGCCGTTAAAGCGTGAAGAGTGCCAAGCCAATTGTCGTTTCATCATGTGTTTACCTCACTAACCACAGAGCCGCTCAATAGGAGCGGCTCTTGCAGTGTAGCAGGCGCTTTACTTTATGTTACATAACGGCAAAGGCTTTTTCTGCAGCATCCAACGTTAGCTGAATATCTTCTGGCGTGTGGGCACTCGACATAAAGCCAGCTTCATAGGCAGAAGGTGCGAGATACACACCGTGATCAAGCATAGCACCAAAGAAGCGGCGGAAAGCATCGGGGTTGCAAGCAGTGGCTTGGGCGAAGTTATCTACACGGGATTGCGACGTAAAGAAAACGCCAAACATGCCACCTGCGGATTGGGTCATCATCGGTACGCGGGCAGCGTTGGCACGCTCTTGCAAGCCGGTACACAACGTTTGCACCCGTTGAGTCAGCGCATCATGGAAACCCGGCACCTTTAGTTTGGTTAGCAGAGCGACCCCTGCAGCCATGGCCAGCGGGTTACCGGACAGCGTACCCGCTTGGTAAACCGGCCCCAGCGGCGAGATATTCTGCATAATTTCTTGTTTACCGCCAAACGCCCCAACGGGCATGCCACCGCCAACGATTTTACCTAAGCAGGTAAGGTCAGGCGTTACGCCGTAATGTGCCTGAGCGCCACCTAAAGCGACGCGAAAACCGGTCATGACTTCATCAAAAATCAAAATACTGCCGGATTCATTGCACACCCGGCGCAACGTTTCCAAGAAACCCGGCTGGGGAGGAATGCAGTTCATATTACCCGCCACCGGCTCCACGATAATGCAGGCAATTTGCTCTCCGATCTCTGCAAAACACGCTTCCACCCCTTCAGGGTCGTTATACGAAAGCGTGATGGTGTGCTCAGCGAGTGATGCGGGTACGCCTGGTGAGCTAGGTTCCCCGTGGGTTAACGCGCCGGAGCCCGCTTTGACGAGCAATGAATCCGAGTGGCCGTGATAATTGCCTTCAAACTTGACGATTTTGTCGCGTCCCGTTGTTCCGCGCGCAAGTCGAATGGCCGACATCGTCGCTTCGGTGCCCGAGCTGGTCATACGCACCATTTCCATGGAAGGAATCATTTCACAGATCAGATCAGCCATGGTGGTTTCGACAGCGGTCGGCGTACCAAAGGAGAGGCCGTTATCTAACCGCGCTCGCACAGCGGCCAGTACATCCTGATCGGCGTGTCCAGTGATCATCGGTCCCCATGAGCCGATATAGTCTACGTAGCGGTTACCTTCCACATCGAATAAGTAGGCACCCTGAGCACGTTCCATAAAAACAGGCGGGCGATGTAGGCCTTTAAAAGCACGAACAGGGGAGTTAACCCCCCCCGGAATGTGACGACTGGCAAGGTCAAATAGTTCTGCAGATGTGGTCATGGCATCCTCAACATTAATGGCTTACTGCCAATGAGATCAAAAGCGTACGGGGCGTGGCAAGCGTTTCGGTAAACACTGTCCGCTAGGGGGCTGATAACCATGAGACAAACTCTCCCAGGTAAAGTGCTGGGCTTGCTCACAGGCAGTTGGTAAGCGCTCACCAACGGCTAAACGAGCCGCAAGCGCTGAGGCTAATGTACAGCCTGATCCGTGAAATACTTCAGGCAAACGTGGCCACTGCCATTGGCGCGTAGTGTCAGGAGAGTGCAGCGTATGCACAACCTGTTGCGTATTACCCGGGAGTGGATCGTCGGTGGCGGTCACAAGGACACCTTGGCAACCCTGCGCCAGCAACGCAACAGCACGTGCTGTGTCATCCAAAGGGTCGGTTATCTCAGGCGTCAGTGCAGCAAGCTCAAACCGATTGGGCGTTACGATATCCACAAGCGGTAGCAAACGATCTATATAAAGTTGCTGCAAAGCGGGTGTGGATAACTTAGCGCCGCCACCTGCTTTTAATACCGGATCTGCGACGACGGGAATTCCTGGAAAACGGCGGATAATTTGTTCCGCTGCGCGCAGCGTCGCCTCATCAGCCAACAGCCCCAACTTAATAGCCGCAATTTGCATATCACCTAACGCTTCAGCCATTTGCCGCATTGCAGCAGGATCTGCAGGCAGGGTGCGTATCACGTTATGGCAATTTTGAACGGTCAGTGCGGTTGGAATGGTGACTGCCCAACCACCACAGGCAGCTATCGCTTCGCTATCAGCCACTAACCCAGCCCCCCCGGTGGGGTCATGGCCAGCTAACACTAAAACAACGGGAGGAAGAGGATGGCGCATCAAAAGGGCTTCACCACCGCCAGGATAATAATCGCGATTAACGCAATCACGGGCGCTTCGTTAAACCAGCGGAAAAACACATGGCTTTTGGTGCAGCGGGCTTGATCAAATTGCTTCAAATAAATTAAGCAAACATGGTGGTAAGCGATTAATAGAGCGACAAGCGTCAGCTTAGCGTGCATCCAACCTTGGCTAAACCAAGCGGGCACGAGATAAAGCATCCAGCCACCAAAGATCAGCACAATGATCATCGACGGCGTCATAATTCCACGGTAAAGCTTACGCTCCATGGTTTTAAAGTAAGTGATCGCTTGCTCATCGCCTGTGTCCCGCGCCATGGCGTGGTACACATACAGTCGCGGTAAATAAAATAGCGCGGCAAACCAGGTAACAACCGCCATCAAATGAATGGCCTTTACCCATAAATACATGGTCTCTCCTTAGGCGTTGGGCTCATTGCTGGGAATCAGCACCGCGGGGGTCAGTGTAGTGATAATAACGTTCGATAGCGCCACGCGTAATGATACCTGAAATTCGCTGCTGCTTTGGCCGATAACCATGCACGACATAGAGTGCACCTAGCGCATTGTCCTGAAGTTTTAGAAACGCTTCCGATAGCGTTGCTTGTAATCCGATAGGTGCCATTTCAAGCCGTTGCCCAGGGATCTCAAGCAAATCAATGAACTCGTCTTCTGGAGGGGCTTCGTCTTGCAGTGCTTCATCATGCTCCAGTAACCAACGCGCAAGCTCAGCGGCTTTAAGCGCCAGCACTGGTTTTTCTGCACTGGAGCGCTCAATCACTAGCCACACAGGATTCGTTTCCAACAGACGCCGTGCCTGATCAGGCGTAATCATTCGATCTGTGCGTACCAAGTGGCGCTCCATTACCGCTGGCACCGATACCCGCGAAAGCGCCTGCATTAAAGGCTGCTGTAACGGATGCAAGCCGTAGCGCACCGTGCTAATAAAAAAGCCCTCACAACCGGTAAGCTGACGGGATGTTAGGCAGGCAACCACCACAACGAGCATGCCAGGCAACATAATATGTGGCGAATGCGTTAGTTCAAGCAACGCCATCAAAGCGGCAAGCGGTGCTTGCAATACAGCGCCCATCATTGCCGCCATGCCCAGCATGGCATAAATGCCAGGGTCTGCCGCTTTATCTGGCCATACCCAACCGCCCAGCATTCCCCCTAGAGCACCGGTGGCAGCGCCGACCACTAGCACGGGGCCAATAATGCCGATTGGAACACCACCTGCCACGGTGAGGGCAGTAATCAATAACTTAGCAATCATCAATGCCAACAGTACGGTAATCGCTAGCTGATTATTCAACATAGCCGCAACGCTGTCGTAACCAATGCCTTGCACTTCAGGAAACCACCACGCAACAGCGCCCGTTATCACCCCAACAGCACCTAACCTAAGCCATAGCGGCCACTGCTGTAAGTACTGGCTACGCGAAATATGAATAAATAAGCCCGCCAGCAGGCCGATTACCAAACCAATAATAACCACCCAAGGCACGTTCATTAGCGAGCCAAGGGCAACTTCAGGAATGCGAAACGCCGGTTCATTGCCATACACCAATTGAGCGACCAATGCCCCCATGGTAGAGGCGAGTATCACCGGCATAAAGCTCATCAGGGTGTATTCCATCATCACCACTTCCATGGCGAAAATCACCCCTGCGATTGGCGTATTAAATGATGCAGATATACCTGCCGCCGTACCGCAAGCAACTAGCACCCGTAAACTGTTATTGGGCAAGCGAAGCTTGAGACCTAGACCACTGGAGGCCGCTGCGCCCAGATGAATGGCAGGGCCTTCACGTCCTGCGGAGAGACCACCCAGCACAGACACAACGCCCACCCACCACTGGTTAAGCCAGTTGCGCATAGGGAAACGTCCCTGATGATAGGTGAGACGCTCAATAACATGGCCAACACCTAACTTTCGGGCAGCGGCCTTTTGCCGATAGAGCAGCGTGCCAATCAGCGTCACGGCAACTATCGGCAGCAGCGCACGAAGCCATGGCGCGAGCCCTTCAAAGGCCTCAGGATTGCCCTCAGGCATATAAAGGGCAGCACCTACCTCTAGCAATAAGCGAAAAGCCACCATCACCGCGCCTGTGATCACCCCAGACACTAACCCCAGCACACACAGCTGAGGCAGGGCATCAACATTCGCCAGCTGGCGACGAAAACTTTCCAAGGTGAAATCTGACCGGGAAAAACGTGCCACAACGTCCGTCCTTGCGCCTATTATTCGCTTTTACGCATCATGTTCGCGTTAGTGAACATATGCCTGTTTCCCTATAGCGCTCTTACGCGCCTGCTCTCTTGTGTATCATAGCTAGCTACAGTTCAACAGCCTGAGGTATCTCATTAGGCTGTTAATTATTGTTGGGTCTGACTGTGCGTAATGCGCAAGGAGTGGTTTGTGATTAAGGTTGGCATTGTAGGCGGTACCGGCTATACCGGCGTTGAGCTGTTACGGTTACTTGCCCAGCATCCCCAGGTAAGCGTAGAAGCCATTACCTCGCGCTCGGAAGCAGGCGTGAAGGTATGCGATATGTATCCCAACCTGCGCGGCCACTATGATGCGCTCACGTTTAGCGAGCCAGACGCCAAGAAACTGGGTGCAATGGATGCAGTATTCTTTGCGACACCCCACGGGGTCGCCCATGCACTAGCAGGCGAACTGCTCGACAATGGCACGCGAGTAATCGACTTATCTGCGGATTTCCGGCTGCGCGACGCCGCCGAATGGAGCCAGTGGTACGACCAGCCCCACGGCGCACCGGAACTGCTAAAAGAGGCTGTGTATGGCCTGCCAGAAATGCATCGTGAGAAAATCAAAAAGGCCCGCTTAATTGCCGTACCAGGATGCTACCCAACGGCTGTTCAACTCGGCTATCTGCCGCTTTTGGAAGCTGGTTTGATTGATGCAAGCCAGTTAATCGCGGACTGCAAATCAGGCGTTACCGGCGCAGGCCGTGGTGCCAAAGTTGCCTCGCTGCTAGCCGAAGCCAGCGAATCGATGAAAGCCTACGGTGCGTCCGGACATCGCCATTTGCCTGAAATTCGTCAAGGCTTGAGCGATATGCAGTCAAACGCCGTGGGGCTTACCTTTGTGCCGCACTTAACGCCTATGATCCGCGGCATTCATGCCACGCTCTATAGTACGCTGACTGAAGAGCCAGGCGATTTACAGGCACTCTTTGAGCAGCGTTACGCCCACGAGCCGTTTGTTGACGTCATGCCTGCAGGCAGCCATCCGGAAACTCGCAGCGTCAAAGGCAACAATACCTGCCGAATCGCTGTTCACCGTCCTGGCAATGGCAATACCGTAGTAGTGCTCTCGGTAATTGATAACCTCGTTAAAGGCGCATCAGGCCAAGCGATTCAAAACCTCAACCTCATGTTTGGCTTTGAAGAAAATATGGGCCTCAACGCCCCAGCGTTGATGCCTTGAATCACACCAAATACCAGCATGCAGAGGGCAGCTCAAAGAGGAGGTCATTTGCCAGGGAAGGCAAATGTAGCGTCCAAGGAAGGATTCAAAGCGCCTCCTCGGCGAGCTGCCCTCTGCTTGATACCCCAACACAATAGTTGACCATTTTGCTGGGAATTACCCATAATCACACTCCGATGCCGATTATTCGTTCTTAAAGCTCGCGGGAGGTACCCATGAGCGGTGCAGAAGCTTTTGTTCCAACGCCTCTACTATTGTCTGATAGTGCTCGGAAACGCATCCAAGCACTTATAGCAGAAGAGGCTAACCCTGCGCTGAAACTCCGCGTTTATGTCACCGGTGGTGGCTGCTCGGGGTTCCAGTATGGGTTTGATTTTGCTGAAAACGTGGCCGAAGACGACACGTTAATTGAATTTGGCGATGCGATCCTCGTCGTCGATCCTCTCTCCTACCAATACTTGGTGGGTTCAACCATTGACTATGAAGAAGGGTTAGCAGGTGCCCGTTTTCGTGTTCAAAACCCCAACGCTACGACCACCTGTGGCTGTGGAGCTTCCTTCATGGTCTAACCAACGTTGGTAACAACCCCCTCCCCGTGACTTGACGCCTTGGTGGTTTCTCGCCAAGGTTAAAAGGTCAATAACGGTTGCAGACGGAATTTATAAGAGTAAATCTTCTTTAAATCGCGTCGCTAACCAAATAAAACACGGGGAAACGAATGAATTACCTACTAAAAAAATCTGTCATTGCTACCGCCCTTGCACTGGGCTTAGGCAGTACCACTGTCGCGTTTGCACAAACGCCTACTGTCAATGTGGCCACTGACCCAAGCTTTGTACCGTTTGAAATGATGGATCCAGAAACTGGCGAAATGATCGGTTTCGATATGGATATCATCAACGCAGTCGCCGAACGTGCAGGCTTTGAGGTTAACCTCACCACTATGGAATTCTCTGGCATCATTCCCGCCGTCCAAACCGGCAGCCAGGAAATCGCCCTTGCAGGCATCACCATTACAGATGAGCGTGCCGAAGTTGTCGACTTTTCCGCTCCCTACTATGACTCAGGTCTGCAAATTATCGTGCGCGCCGACAACGAAGAGGTCTCTTCGCTTGAGGATCTAGCGGGTCTCACCATTGCCACCAAAATCGGCTCTACCAGCTACGACTTCCTTCAACAGGAGCTCGGTGAAGATGCCGACATTACTCCCTATCCAGGCACCGCCGATATGTACATGGCGCTGTTAGGGCGCAACGTTGATGCCGTGCTGTACGACGCCCCTAACGTTGCCTACTTCTCACAAACCCGTGGCGAAGGCCGTACCAAAGTGGTTGGCCCGCTGTATGAAGGCCAGCAGTACGGTATCGTTTTCCATAAAGGCAGCGAGTGGGTAGAACCTACCAACGAAGCACTTGCTTCCATGCGCGAAGACGGCACCTATGATGAAATCTACACAAAGTGGTTTGGTGAAGCCCCCAGCGCTGAATAACATCGCTGTTCGCTATCACTAACGAGCGCTTTTCATCTCAGGGCCGGGCGGCTATACCCCCGGCCCTGTGTCGTTGTTTATTTTTCTGGAGATAACGCGTGGACGTTAACTTTCAGTTTGATTGGTCGGCCGCTTTTGGGTCGATCCCTTATCTGTTACCAGGTATTCCTTGGACGCTGCTTATATCATTCGGCGGCCTAGCGATCGGCTTCTTTATTGGCATATTCTTTGGTTTATTGCGTATTAGCCCAGTGCGCTGGCTGCGCTGGCCAGCAGTTTTATACGTCGAAGTGTTTCGCGGCACGCCCATTTTAGTGCAGGTTCTGTTTATCTTTTATGGCTTACCCCAATTGCTGGGAGGCCCGATCAACGCACTCGTTGCTGGCATTGCCGCGATCGCCATTAATTCAGGGGCTTATATCTCTGAAATTGTACGAGGCGGCGTGCAGTCTATCGAACGTGGCCAGCGAGAAGCATCACTTTCGCTAGGCTTGTCTCGAACTCAATCTTTTCGCTACGTAATTTGGCCCCAAGCTCTACGGCGCATGATTCCTCCACTGGGTAACCAGGGCATCATCAGTATCAAAGATACCTCGCTATTTTCTGTTATCGGGGTCGGTGAATTAGTCCGCCAAGGGCAAATTTATATTGCCACTACCTTTACCGCACTAGAGGTCTATTTCATGGTGGCGCTGATGTACCTTGCCATCACCTGGACTCTCTCTTTGATTCTGCGCCAAATTGAGCGCAGAGGCCTCGCAGGACAATAAGGAACGTGCAATGACCTCTACCCAATCGCCAATTGTGCGTATGCAGCAGCTCAATAAGCATTTTGGCAGCCTGCACGTACTCAATAATGTTGATCTTGAAATTGTGCCTGGTGAAGTCGTCGTTATCATCGGTGCCAGTGGCTCTGGTAAATCAACGCTCATCCGCTGTATCAACGGCTTAGAAGAGTTTCAAGCCGGCTCTCTTGATGTTGATGGCAACCAATTACTGCCCAATGGTAAAAGCAGTAAAGCGCTGCAAACTATCCGTACTGAAGTCGGCATGGTGTTTCAGCAATTCAACCTTTTTCCCCACTTGAGCGTGCGCGACAACGTTACCCTTGCGCCCATGAAAGTGCGGGGATGGAGCCGCCAAGATGCCGAAGAGACCGCTGAACGACTGTTAGAGCGCGTTGGTATTGCCGACCAAGCAGATAAGTACCCAAGCCAGCTCTCGGGTGGGCAGCAGCAGCGTGTGGCATTAGCCCGGGCGTTAGCCATGGAACCCCGCCTGATGCTGTTTGACGAGCCTACATCAGCACTTGATCCTGAAATGATTGGTGAAGTGCTGGATGCCATGCGTGAACTTGCAAAAGAAGGCATGACCATGGTGATAGTGACCCATGAAATGGGCTTTGCCCGTGAAGTGGCAGATCGCGTTATTTTTATCCATAAAGGCGAAATTGCCGAGCAAGGCCCTCCCGAGCAACTGTTCGATACGCCACAACATGAGCGAACACAATCCTTCCTTGCACGTGTTTTGAAGCATTAATGTCGGAATTAATCTGACTTTTTTGCCCATTTTTGCCCCGTAAAATGGCCTGTCATCGCGACAGGCCATTTTTTTTGCCTGTGGATACTATTTTTTACACGCTGCATCATATCGCGCTACGACGCCTAGCATGAGCGCTAACCAGGTCTTTATAAGATACCAATCGCACTTGTTCACAGGTGCGGTAACAAACTCGGTATGGGTCGGTGGATAACCCGTTGTCTGTCATGCCTGTGTGTAAGTCGCACTTTCATCCACAGGAGTAGCACCGCTTCTGCGCAGGTACTCCTCCGTTTAATCATGTAAAAACTAACAATTTAAGCAACTGAAATATATTGGTTTATTTAGGTTATCAACAGATTTTGTCCACACTAGTAGTTACAACATCAACAGAACTTCTCTTATATATTTTTATTTTGTTATTAATAATAGATTGATGCTTAGCTTGGGGTGTGGAAAAACCTGACGGTTACCCACAGGAGGTTTATACTGGCGGGCTTACTCAATCAGTGAACCAATACTGACTCACATCATCCGTGCCAAACGGCGCAAGACGAGGTGCCTCTTGAACTATCCCGACCGCTTTGACGTGATTGTCATCGGCGGTGGCCATGCGGGAACCGAAGCCGCATTGGCCTCTGCTCGTATGGGTTGTCAAACCCTATTGCTAACCCACAACATCGAAACGCTCGGCCAAATGTCGTGCAATCCAGCGATTGGTGGGATTGGCAAAAGCCACCTGGTAAAAGAAATTGATGCACTCGGTGGTGCAATGGGGCTAGCCACGGACTTAGGCGGCATCCAGTTTCGGGTATTGAACGCTCGTAAAGGTCCAGCCGTTCGAGCAACACGTGCTCAAGCAGACCGAATTCGCTACAAAGCTGCTATTCGGGGAATGCTGGAAAACCAGCCGAACTTAACGATTTTTCAGCAAGCCGCTGGCGATCTGGTTGTGGGTAACAACACTGTTCGAGGCGTTGTGACCGAAACAGGCATCCGCTTCCATGCGGAGTCCGTTGTGCTGTCAACCGGTACGTTTTTGGGTGGCGTTATCCACATTGGGTTAGATCAAAGCCGCGGTGGCCGCGCCGGTGACCCGCCTTCCAACGCGCTAGCTGAACGCTTACGCGCACTACCGTTTCGCGTTGATCGGCTAAAGACCGGGACGCCTCCACGAATTGATGCCAAAACCGTTGACTTCACATCGTTGGAAGAACAGCCAGGCGACACCCCAACGCCAGTCATGTCATACCTTGGTTCACGGGAGATGCATCCACAGCAGGTGAGTTGCCACATAGCGCACACTAATGAGCGCACCCATGAAATCATCATGGCGAATCTTGATCGCTCGCCTATGTATTCCGGTGTGATCGAAGGTGTTGGTCCGCGATACTGCCCATCGATTGAAGACAAAGTTCACCGCTTTGCCGACAAATCAAGCCATCAGGTATTTATCGAGCCTGAAGGGTTGGATACCCATGAGCTCTATCCCAACGGAATCTCGACGTCGTTGCCTTTCGATGTTCAGCTACAAGTGGTTCGCTCAATTAAAGGGTTAGAAAACGCTCATATCACACGGCCTGGCTACGCTATCGAGTACGACTTTTTTGATCCCAGGGATTTAAAACACTCCCTGGAAACTAAATTTATCCACAACCTGTTTTTTGCCGGGCAAATTAATGGTACTACCGGCTACGAAGAGGCTGGAGCTCAAGGGTTGCTGGCAGGTTTGAATGCCGCTCGTCGCGCCAAACAGTTAGAGGCGTGGCATCCCCGCCGTGATGAAGCTTATCTCGGTGTGTTGGTGGATGACCTGATTACTATGGGCACCAAAGAGCCCTACCGCATGTTTACCTCGCGTGCGGAATACCGTCTTCTGCTACGCGAAGACAATGCTGATCTACGTTTAACGGAAAAAGGGCGTGAGCTTGGGTTAGTCGATGACAAACGTTGGGCGTTGTTTAGCCAGAAACGCGAAGCCATAGAGCGTGAAACAACACGGTTAGCTACTGTTTGGGTGCAGCCCAATACACCAGCCGCCGCGAAAATTGCTGAAAAAACCGGTAGGCCGCTTCCCCGAGAATACTGTTTAAGTGACTTGTTAAAGCGCCCAGAGCTTAGCTATTCAGATATTACATCGCTGCCTGGCATTGAAAGCGGTGGTGTTGACGATGAAGCGGTTGCCGAGCAAGTACAAATTCAAGCGAAATACCAGGGTTATATCGACCGTCAACAGGATGAGATTGATAAACTCAAGCGCCATGAAGCAACACCGCTGCCAGCCGAGCTGGATTATCAACGGGTAGAAGGACTATCCAATGAGATCCGCCAAAAGCTTAGTGAAACGCGTCCTGAAACCCTGGCGCAGGCGGCTAGAATTTCAGGCGTGACTCCTGCAGCTGTCTCTATTTTGCTCATACATTTGAAAAAACGTCGCTTAGTCAGTACTACCGAGGTCGTTAACGGATGAGTCAATTAACGCCGTTGATTAACAGCTTGCCTGAAACCGTTGCCCCTCGGTTAGAGGAAGGATTAGCAGCACTAGGAGCCACTGTAACCCCACAACAGCGCGAACAGCTGCTAGGCTTGCTCGCGCTGTTGCACAAGTGGAATCAGGCTTATAACCTCACCGCTGTACGCGATGTTGAAGAGATGGTCTCACGGCACGTGTTGGATAGTGCTGCTGTCGCACCTTATGTTCATGGGCCACAGATACTTGATGTAGGCGCTGGCCCCGGTTTGCCCGGCCTTGTGCTTGCTATCATGAAGCCTGAACTGCAGGTAACGCTACTCGATAGCAATGGCAAAAAAGTTCGCTTTCAACGTCAAGCAGTGATGGAGTTAGCGTTGACCAACGTCACGCCAACTCAAGCGCGTGTCGAGCAATTCAATGGCCAGACGTTTGATCAAGTAATTTCCCGAGCCTTTGCCAGCTTGGTAGACTTTATCTCGCTAACCCGAGCGCTACCGGCAGCTCATGGGCAGTGGCTTGCTATGAAAGGCCCTGGCGCTGATGATGAGCTGCGGGAGTTGCCTGACTATGTTGAGCTCCAGGCGCGTCACCTACTGCGTGTACCCTTCGAGACGGCCGAGCGGCAGCTGTTGATTCTGACCCCAAAAGGAGTTGAGTAGTGAGCCAGATCATTGCCCTGACCAACCAAAAAGGCGGTGTGGGCAAGTCCACTTCAGCCGTTAATCTCGCCGCCAGTTTGGCAGCACTTGATCGTCGTATCTTGCTGGTAGACTTAGACCCACAAGGGCATGCCAGCATGGGCAGTGGCATCGACAAGTACGCACTCGAAAAAAGTGTACTTGATGTGTTGCTGGGAGAAACAAGCGCAAACGATGCCATTGTTCGCGGGCTTCCAGTGAAATACGACGTCCTACCAGGTAATGGCGACTTAACAGCCGCTGAAGTAGAGCTGCTCGATAGTGACCAGCGGCAAAGTCGTTTGTCGTTAGCACTGCAGACGGTGGCAGATGACTATGATGTCGTCCTAATTGACTGCCCGCCGTCGCTGAATATGCTTACCGTGAATGCGTTGACAGCCGCCAATGGTGTGCTTATTCCCTTGCAGTGTGAATTCTACGCATTGGAAGGGCTATCAGCGCTGTTGGATACTGTTGAGCAGATTAAACAGAGTGTTAATCCTGATCTAGCCGTTTCTGGCATTCTGCGTACTATGTACGATAAGCGCACCAGTTTGACGCGTGAAGTTGACAAACAGCTGAGAGATTTTTTTGGCGATGCGCTGTTAAAAACAACCATTCCGCGCAATGTAAAGGTTGCTGAAGCACCAAGCCATGGCTTGCCTGTTACTCAATACGCACGTTTTTCGCGGGGTAGCCAGGCTTATCGTGTGCTTGCAAAAGAGATGATTCGGCGGCTATCGCTGTAACGTAAAAAGTACGAGGGGAAGCGAATGACGCGTAAACGCGCGCTAGGACGTGGCCTGGATGCCCTGATTGGTGCGGGCGCCCGTCGTCGTGACAGTTTAGATCTTACCGGTGGCGTGACGCTGGATAGTGCAGACACGGCACTGCTGCCTGCAGCACCAACGGAAGAAGCGGCGGCTGAACGGCTAGAACGGTTACCTCTTGGCCAACTTACCCGTGGTAAATATCAGCCGCGTCGGGATATTCAGCCAGAAGCATTGGAAGAGCTTGCCGATTCCATTCGTGCACAAGGGGTGATGCAGCCTATTGTGGTTCGCCCAGTGGGTGAAAACCGCTATGAAATTATCGCGGGTGAACGCCGCTGGCGTGCTGCGCAGTTGGCTGAATTAGATGTTATTCCCGCCGTTATTCGCGATGTCAGTGATGAAGTAGCACTTGCACTGGCGCTGATTGAAAATATCCAGCGCGAAAACCTTAATGCCATTGAAGAAGCACTTGCCTTAAAGCGCCTTGGCGATGAGTTTGAACTTACCCAGCAGCAAATTGCTGATGCAGTTGGTAAATCACGCACTCAAGTCGCCAATTTATTGCGCTTGTTAGCGTTAGACCCTGAGGTGCAAACGCTGCTGGAACGTGGCGATTTAGATATGGGGCATGCGCGAGCCCTGCTATCGCTTAACAGTACCCAGCAACGCCAAATTGCCCATGAAGTGGTCAATAATGATTTGACCGTTCGTGACACAGAAGCGTTGGTTAAAAAAGTACAAGCTAACCAGACGCCTGCCCAGACACCGCCGCGTACTGCCAAAACACCGGATGTTGCACGACTTGAAACACATCTGGGGGAATTACTTGGCGCGCCCGTCTCTATTGATCACGGGCAAAAAGGGAAGGGGAAAGTGACAATTCGTTATACCAGTCTTGAAGAGCTCGATGGGATCCTAGCGCATATTAAATAGCAGGCTTACTAAATAGGCGCTTATTTTAACCCTTTGGTCGCAAGTCGACACTTAATCGCGCGAAATCGGCGCAACTTCGGTTGAAGGTATGATAGCGCTTCCCTATAATCGCGCAAGATTTGTGCAGGTGACTGATGATTTATTGAGCAACAAGTTGTAAGCGTGACTCATTTATTGGGCTGGGGAATCATGTGCTGAAGATCTATCTGAAGAACTATGCAGCGACTTGAGACCCAACGGCGAAAAGCTTACTTCTTCAGGCTGACAGCAATTCAGCTGCTAATGACGCTTGTTGGTATGCTATTGGCTTTCCCTGTTGCTCATATGGCAGGCGTATTGTCGGTAGTTACAGGAGCATTAGTGGCGCTGTTGCCGCACATTTTTTTTATACAGCGAATGGGAATTTTTCGAACAAGGCATCGCGCTCCGCGCGCAATGGACCTATTTCGCGCCGAAGCAGGCAAGTTTGGTTTGACGGTGGCACTTTTTACATTGGTGTTCGTTGTAGTGCCCCCCTCAAACCCCGCTTTCTTTTTTTGCGCTTACGTTGCGATTGTTCTGACGCATTGGTTAGCACCATGGCTAATGCTTGGGAATCGCACAACTAATTGAGGTGACATGTCTATGGCCGCAGGAAACGAAGTCTCAACGACTTACTATATCCAGCACCACTTGCAGAACCTAACCTTTGGCAAGCATCCAGAAAATGGTTGGTCGCTGGCACATTCGGCAGAAGAAGCGAGTGAGATGGGCTTTTGGGCTATCCATCTGGATACCATGGGCTGGTCCATTGCGATGGGCTTGTTGTTTATCTGGCTTTTCCGTAAAGCTGGTAAAATGGCAACCACTGGCGTGCCAGGCGGACTGCAAAATGCCGTAGAGATGGTGTTTGAATTTGTTGAAGATATGATCAAAGGGGCTTTTAAAGGGCATAACCCGATTATTGCGCCGCTTGCATTAACGTTGTTCGTGTGGATTCTGTTCATGAACACGCTGAAAATTATCCCGGTCGACTATTTCCCAGTGTTGTTCAGTAAACTGGGCGTCGATTACATGAAGATTGTGCCGACTACTGATGTTAATGCCACATTGGGGTTAGCACTGGGTGTTTTCGGTCTGATTCTTTACTACAGCTTCAAGGTGAAAGGCGTTGGTGGCTTTGCCAAAGAGCTTTCATTGACACCTTTCAACCATTGGGCCTTGATTCCTTTCAATTTGCTGCTTGAAATCGTTGCCCTACTTGTTAAACCGTTCAGTTTGGCGATGCGTCTTTTCGGTAACATGTTTGCCGGTGAAGTTATTTTTATCTTGATTGCTATGCTGCCGTTCTGGGCGATCTGGGTACTCGACGTGCCGTGGGCGATTTTCCACATCTTGATTGTTGTTCTTCAGGCATTCATTTTTACCGTATTGTCAGTGGTGTATTTAAGCGCTGCGCACGAGCATCACTAAGACGTGCTGCTTGTTAGAAATTAACCCTTAACATCAACCCTCAACCTTGACCTTTAACTTGAAAAACTAGGAGCATTACCATGGAACTAATCTACATTGCTGCCTCCATCATGATCGGCTTAGGCGCTCTGGGCACCGGTATCGGTTTCGCTATCCTCGGTGGCAAATTGATCGAATCTACGGCTCGTCAGCCGGAGCTTGGTGACCAACTTCAAACCAAAACCTTCCTAATGGCTGGTCTGCTGGATGCTGTACCGATGATCGGTGTTGGTATCGCGATGTACCTGATCTTCGTTGTTGCCGGTTAATGACAGCTTAGCCGGGCGGCAGTCCCGCTCGGTTTTGTTTCACTCCGGTCGCCACGAACTTGTCAGAGGTACATCCCTGTGAATATCAACATGACGCTTATCGGGCAGACGATCGCCTTCGCGATCTTTGTCTGGTTTTGCATAAAGTATGTGTGGCCTCCGATCAGCAACGCGCTTCACGAGCGTCAAAAGAAAATTGCTGATGGCTTAGACGCAGCCAGCCGTGCTACTCGCGATCTTGAGCTTGCTCAAGAACGTGCAGAGCAAACACTGCGTGAAAGCAAGGAGCAGGCTTCTCAAATCCTCGAGCAAGCCAATAAGCGCTCTGCTCAAATGGTTGAAGAAGCACGTGAACAGGCCCGCGCCGAAGGCGAACGCCTCATGGTTAGTGCACGTTCTGAAATTGAGCAAGAAGTTAATCGTGCAAAAGACGAGCTTCGTGCCCAAGTTTCTCATCTTGCCATTATTGGTGCCGAGCGTGTGCTAGAAGCTTCGGTCGACGAGAAAGCACATCGCAAGTTACTTGATGAGCTTGCTGCTGAACTGTAAGGAGGTGACCCATGGCGGAATTACTTACCGTCGCTCGTCCTTACGCTAAGGCGGCGTTTGAATACGCGCGTGATCATAAGGCGCTTGATAGCTGGACCCAAGCGCTTGGTTTTTTAAGCGCTGCGGTAGCTAACAGCGATCTACGTCGTCTGTTGGGTAGTCCAAAACTTGAAAACGACAAAAAGGTAGCGCTGCTTTCGGATATGTTGCCCGAAAAGCAGGAAGACCTGTCGCGGTTTTTGGATACCCTGGCTGACCAAGGTCGTTTGTTAGCACTGCCCTTCATTGCTGAACAGTTCGAGTACTTACGTGCCGAACATGAACAGCGTGTTGATGTGACGGTTACGTCAGCTTATAAGCTGACTGCCGCACAGCAGACCAAGCTAGCGAACGCGCTTAAGAAACGTCTGAATCGCGAAATCTCCATTACTACTCAAGTGGACAAGACGCTTATTGGTGGTGTCATCCTACGTGCTGGCGATACCGTTATTGACGGTTCGGTACGTGGTCGATTGAACCGCCTTTCCGAAGCGCTGACCGCTTGAGTCTGAGGGACATGGCATGCAGCAACTGAATCCTTCCGAGATCAGCGACATCATCAAGCAGCGAATTGAGAAGCTTGACGTCGCATCCGAAGCCCGTAATCAGGGCACCATCGTCAGCGTTTCCGACGGTATCGTGAAAATTCACGGCCTCGAAGACGCGATGTTTGGTGAAATGATTGAATTCCCTAACAGCATTTTTGGCATGGTACTGAACCTGGAGCGTGACTCCGTTGGTGCCGTTGTCTTGGGTGACTACCTGCAACTTCAAGAAGGCATGACCGCTCAATGTACGGGTCGTATCCTAGAAGTGCCGGTAGGCCCTGAGCTGGTAGGTCGTGTGGTCGATGCGTTGGGTAATGCCATCGACGGCAAAGGCGATATCAACGCCAAAATGACTGATGCGGTAGAAAAAGTAGCGCCTGGCGTTATTACCCGTCAGTCCGTTGACGAGCCGATCCAAACAGGTTTGAAGTCCATCGACGCCATGGTGCCAATCGGTCGTGGTCAGCGTGAGCTGATCATCGGTGACCGTCAGATTGGTAAGTCTGCCATTGCTATCGATGCGATCATCAACCAGAAAGGCAAAGGCGTTACTTGTGTTTACGTGGCGATTGGTCAGAAGCAGTCGACCATTGCTAACGTGGTACGCAAGTTAGAAGAACACGGCGCTCTGGAACACACCATCATTGTGGCTGCTGGCGCTGCTGATCCGGCACCGATGCAGTTCTTGGCCGCTTATTCTGGTTGCACCATGGGTGAGTACTTCCGTGACCGTGGTGAAGACGCACTGATCGTTTATGACGATCTTTCCAAGCAGGCTGTGGCTTACCGTCAGGTATCACTACTGTTGCGTCGTCCGCCTGGTCGTGAAGCCTATCCTGGTGACGTTTTCTATCTCCACTCACGTCTGCTAGAGCGCGCTGCGCGCGTTAATGCTGATTACGTTGAGAAGTTTACTAACGGTGAAGTAAAAGGCAAAACCGGTTCTTTGACCGCACTGCCGATTATCGAAACCCAAGGTGGAGACGTTTCTGCGTTCGTTCCGACCAACGTTATCTCGATCACCGATGGTCAGATTTTCTTGGAAACCAACCTGTTTAACTCCGGTATTCGTCCGGCGATTAACGCAGGTCTATCGGTTTCTCGTGTTGGTGGTGCTGCGCAGACCAAAATTATCAAGAAGCTGGGTGGCGGTGTTCGTCTGGCCTTGGCTCAGTACCGTGAGCTAGCGGCGTTCTCGCAGTTTGCTTCTGATCTTGATGAAGCGACCCGTAAGCAGCTTGAGCATGGTCAACGCGTTACCGAACTGATGAAGCAAAAGCAGTACTCGCCGATGTCAGTGGCGGAAATGGCGCTGTCTCTGTACGCCGCTAACGAAGGTCACCTGGATGATGTGAGCGTCGATAAAGTGCTGGACTTCGAACGTGCTCTGCACGATTACATGAAGTCTGAGCACAACGATCTGCTCGATAAGATCAACCAGACCGGCGACTACAACGGCGAGATTCAGGACGGCTTGAAGTCAGGTCTCGAGAAGTTCAAGGCGACTCAGAGCTGGTAATGTCCGGCCCGCCTGCGGGCGGGCTTGCATGCTTTCTGAGAGCCACGAACGAAGGGTAGATCGCTATGGCAGCTGCAAAAGAGATACGCACCCAGATCGGGAGCATTAAAAATACGCAGAAGATTACCAGCGCCATGGAAATGGTAGCTGCATCTAAAATGCGTAAAGCACAAGATCTGATGAAGGCTGGCCAGCCGTATGCCAAGCAGATTCGTAATGTGGTAGGCCACATTGCTGACGCAAACCCCGAATACAAGCACGACTACATGGTCGAGCGGAGTGAGGTGAAGCGCGTTGGTTATATTGTGGTATCTACTGACCGCGGTCTGTGTGGTGGCTTAAACGTCAACCTGTTTAAGGCAGTGGTGAAAGATGCCGTTGTCTGGAAACAGCAAGACGCTGAGCTAGACTTCTGCGCCCTCGGCTCTAAAGCCGGCGCCTTTTTCCGCAACTATGGAGGCAACCTGGTTGCTGCCAAGAGCGGATTGGGAGAATCGCCGTCTGTCGAAGGACTGATCGGTAGTATAAAGGTCATGTTAGAAGCGTACGACGCAGGACGTATTGACCGCTTGTTTGTGGTGTATAACGAATTTGTTAACACTATGACGCAGCGGCCCGTCGTACGTCAGCTTCTTCCGTTGTCGTCCGATATGGGCGAAGACGCGAAGCATGACGAAGAAAACGCCCGTCCCGGAAGCTGGGACTACCTGTATGAACCGGATGCCAAGGCGTTGCTAGACAGCCTGTTGGTTCGATTCATCGAATCACAGGTGTATCAGGCGGTAGTCGAAAACGGTGCGTGCGAACAGGCCGCCCGAATGATCGCTATGAAGAGTGCCACTGATAACGCGGGCAACCTGATCGACGATCTGGAGATGGTATACAACAAGGCCCGTCAGGCCGCCATCACCCAGGAAATTTCCGAGATCGTCGGCGGCGCTTCTGCCGTATAACGCCTAGGGGGCTAGCTATCGCAAAGGTAGCTCCCGGCAGACAGGTTTCATTTGCAGGTTTTTGAGAGGAACCAAGATGAGCGGACGTATCGTACAAATCATCGGCGCGGTGATTGACGTAGAGTTTCCGCGGGACTCTGTGCCCAAGGTCTACGACGCGCTGAAGGTCTCTAATGCTGAGACCATCCTCGAAGTCCAGCAACAGCTGGGCGACGGCGTGGTGCGCACCATTGCCATGGGCTCTACTGAGGGCTTGAAACGTGGCTTGGACGTGACCAACACAGGTACCGCGATTTCCGTACCCGTTGGTAAGGAAACGCTAGGTCGCATCATGAACGTGCTCGGTGAGCCGATTGATGAAGCTGGCCCGATTGGCGAGCAAGAACGCATGCCAATCCACCGTAAAGCACCAAGCTACGCTGACCAAGCAGCTTCCAATGAGCTGTTGGAAACCGGTATCAAGGTTATCGACCTCGTTTGCCCGTTCGCTAAGGGCGGTAAAGTTGGTCTATTCGGCGGTGCGGGTGTTGGTAAAACCGTTAACATGATGGAGCTTATCCGCAACATCGCCACCGAACACAGCGGCTACTCTGTATTCGCCGGTGTAGGTGAGCGTACGCGTGAGGGTAACGACTTCTATCACGAAATGACTGAATCCAACGTTATCGACAAGGTATCGCTGGTTTATGGTCAGATGAATGAGCCGCCCGGCAACCGTTTGCGTGTTGCGTTGACCGGTCTAACCATCGCTGAGAAATTCCGCGATGAAGGCCGCGACGTTCTGCTGTTCGTCGATAACATCTATCGCTACACCCTGGCTGGTACTGAAGTATCTGCACTGCTGGGTCGTATGCCATCTGCGGTAGGTTATCAGCCGACGCTGGCTGAAGAGATGGGCGTTCTGCAAGAGCGCATCACCTCTACTAAAACGGGCTCTATCACGTCTGTACAGGCCGTTTACGTACCTGCGGATGACTTGACTGACCCATCGCCGGCGACGACCTTCTCGCACTTGGACGCCACCGTTGTATTGGCACGTTCAATTGCAGAGCTTGGTATTTATCCTGCGATTGACCCGCTGGACTCTACGTCGCGTCAGCTAGATCCGCTGGTCGTTGGTGAAGAGCACTACAATGTAGCACGTGGTGTACAGAACGTTCTGCAGCGTTACAAAGAGCTGAAGGATATCATCGCGATTTTGGGTATGGACGAATTATCTGATGAAGATAAGTTGGCTGTATCTCGTGCGCGTAAAATCCAGCGCTTCCTGTCGCAGCCGTTCTTCGTCGCTGAGGTATTCACTGGTTCGCCCGGTAAGTATGTTTCTTTAAAAGATACAATTCGTGGCTTCCAGGGCATCCTCGCGGGCGAGTACGACAACCTGCCGGAACAGGCCTTCTACATGGTCGGCTCCATCGACGAAGCTGTCGAAAAAGCCAACCAGATGAAGAAGTAATCCCGTCCATTAGGGGGATTCGCTATGGCGAATAGCTTCACTTGCAATATCGTCAGCGCTGAAGATTCCATCTTCTCAGGTACTGTCGAGATGGTGGTAGCTGCAGGGATTATGGGTGACCTCGGCATTTTGCCGGGGCACACTCCGCTGCTGACCGAGCTTCAACCGGGCCCGGTTCGCGTGATCCACGATGGTGGCAAGGAAGAGAACTTCTTTGTCTCTGGTGGCTTCATGGAAGTACAGCCGACCATTGTTACGATCCTGGCAGATGCAGCGACGCGTGCTAGTGACCTCGACGAGGCCGCTGCTGAAGAAGCGCGTCAGCAGGCGTTGAAAGCCTTTAATGAAAAGTCATCGGAGCTGGATTATACCCGTGCTGCCGCTGAACTTGCCGAAGCCGTTGCACAGCTGCGAACGATTCAGCAGCTGCGCAAAAAGGCGGGTAAAGGCTAAGACACGCGCTAGCGTGCATAAAGCGCTCCTTGAACCCGAGAGGGTTTAAGGGGCGTTTTTTTTGTCTGGTACTATGAGAAAACGCATTCAGCGTAGGGATGCTCGTCTGTAACACTTCACCTGCACAATATGCGTCTGCACAAAGGGAGATAGCGATGTCATTGAACGATGAAGCCTTGCAGGAATTAAAAACCGAACTGCTCAACGAGTTGGCCAAGGAAGCGCCTAGTAAATCAGTACTATCTTTGCGTTTGGCCGAAACCCGCTCGGCGGATATCGGTGAAGTGCTTGAGGAGATGATTGAAGACGATGAGGAGTTGCCTGCGGCACTTTGTCTGTTGGATATTCTGTCTGCCGAGCGCGCTGCTAATGTCTTGGGTTATTTACCAGGAGAAAGCCAGCTTGAGGTAGTTGGTAAGCTGTCTGATACCCAAGTGCTTAAGCTTCTCGAAGAGATGGGGTCTGATGAGCGAGCGGATCTGTTTAATCTGCTTGGTGAGGACCGTCGCGAAGCGTTGTTGCGTCGTATGGCCCACCAAGAACGTGAAGATCTTAAACGCCTAGCAAGCTACGAAGAAGGCACGGCAGGCGCCATCATGACCTCTGACTATGTCGCCATAGCCAGTGGCATGACGGTGTCTCAAGCCATGATGCGGGTTCGCCAAACGGCCCCAGATGCGGAAACGGTGTATCAGCTTTATGTGCTCGACAGTAATGGCCAGTTAATAGGGACTATGTCACTGCGCCAGTTGATGGTGGCTCGTCCTGGTGCGTTAGTTGACGACATTATGATTAAAGACGTTATCAGTGCACCGGTCGATGAAGAGCAAGAAGAGGTGGCGCGCATTGTGGCTCGCTATGATCTGCTGGCATTGCCTGTGTTGGATGCTGATGGCCGTATGGTAGGCATCGTCACCCACGATGACGCCATGGACGTTGCCGAGTCGGAAGCTACCGAGGATATTCATAAAGGGATGTCTATCGGCCAGCTAGAGGATGGTGTTAGCCGTGTTCCGCTGTGGAGCCTTTACCGCAAGCGTGTTACCTGGCTGGTACTGCTGGTATTTGCCAATCTTTTTTCAGGAGCTGGCATTGCCTACTTTGAGGACACGATTGCAGCCCAAGTTGCGCTGGTGTTTTTCCTGCCGTTGCTGATTGGTAGTGGAGGTAACGCGGGGGCTCAGGCAGCCACGTTGATGGTACGCGGTATGGCGACTGGCGATATTGGTGTGAAAGACTGGAGTAAGATGTTAGGCCGTGAACTGCTGGTAGCTGGCTCGCTGGGCATCACCATGGCAATTGCAGTAGCACCTATAGGGATTTTTCGTGGCGGTGAAGCAGTCGCTATCATCGTGGCATTAAGCATGGTGACCATTGTTCTGTTTGGTAGCATGATCGGTATGTGCCTACCGTTTGTACTAGAGCGCTTTAAGGTCGATCCTGCTACTGCTTCAGCCCCATTGGTGACAACGTTAATTGACGCCTCTGGAGTATTGATTTACTTCACTATTGCCACCGCCATATTAACAAACGTATAGCTTGTTTTTGGGCAGCCAATTTTAACTTAGACAGTTTTAACGCATCGCACTGCTGGCAGCGCGGGTAATAAACATAACTTCCACGTGGCCTAGCCACTCAATATCGCTGGCGAGCGCCTTTAGTTGGCTGGCTAAGCACTGGGGGGGCTGGTGTACGGAATCGCCGATAATCAGCGATACCGACACTTTATCGTCTAAATAGTGGAGTTGCAGCTCGGTTAATGTGCGCCAGACAGGATGCATATACCAGCGCTCGTTCAGTGCGGCTTCCACTTCGGGCCGCAGCGGGAGGCCGGGGAGACGGCTGGGATCGCCTTCTCCAGCATCATCTTCGGGGTCAACGTGAAAAATAACATCGGTGAGCAATGGAAACTCATGCCGTAAACGTCGACTTACTTCGTTGCCGATTTCATGGGCTTCAGACACAGTGATTTTTGGCCCGACCACCACATGTAAGTCGACCATGACCCAGCCTGCAGACTGGCGGGTGCGTAAGTCATGAACACTGTCTACCCCTGGGACGCTTTGAGCAACATTATGCATTTGTCGTTGAACGCTTTCAGGTAGCGCGGTATCCACTAGTTCTCTTGCTGACTCCCAGAGTAAATCCCAACCTACTTTGCCAACTAGTAAGCCAACAATGATAGCGGCAACAGCGTCTAGCCAGCCCAAACCAAACTGTGCGCCAATTAATGCAACCAATACTACTGCGGTGGAGAGTGCATCGCTGCGGGAATGCCAAGCGTTTGCTTCCAATAGCTTAGATTTAACGCGTTTAGCAACGCGCATGGTATAGCGAAAAATCCACTCTTTACTGAACAAGGCAATGATTGTAATGACAATAGCCACCATGCCAGGGGCACTAACCTCAGTACCACTAAACAAACGATCAAGGCTAGACCAGGCGATACCACCTGCCACAAATATCAGTACGCTACCCAGCAGTAGCGTCGTTAGGGTTTCGATACGGCCATGACCGTAATGATGATCATCGTCTGGTTCCTGGCGGCCGTAGTGGATAGCAGCTAGTACAAAACCGTCGGTCACAAGATCTGAAAGTGAATGGATACCATCGGCAATCAGCGCCGCCGAGCCCACCCAAAAGCCTACCACGACTTTAACAATGCTCAACAAGCCATCCAGCCAAGCGCCAATATAAGTAACACGCTTGGCCTCTCGGCTATCTAGCTCATGCTTGGGAACCACTGGCGATTCTACGGTCTGAGTCATGAGGAACCTTGCTGGGGCACATACTTCCAATAGATGTCTATTGTAGCGCACAGTGTCTAAGCTCTATACCTTCTTGTGAATTTGCTCGTATGCTGGATGCGGACAATGAATTAAGGGATGTGTATCCTTAGCGCCATTGCGAGCGCATGAATGTCACAAAGCACATAAATATCATTAATAGTTAAGCACAGGATAACCCATGGATTGGTTACAGGTAGTTGTGTTAGCGGTAGTTCAGGGGCTCACCGAGTTTTTACCTATATCGAGTTCAGCCCACCTTATATTGGTACCTGTTTTGACTGCCTGGGAAGATCAGGGCCTTGCCTTCGATGTGGCGCTGCATCTTGGCAGTTTAAGCGCTGTTGTGATCTATTTTAGGCATGAAATTGGCAGAATGATCGCTAGCAGCTTGGCCGCACTTCGCGGCCAAGCGGTTAATAATGATGCCATGTTGGCGTTTTGGGTCGTTATTGCCACGTTGCCAGTGTGTATCGTCGGTTTTTTGCTTCACGATGTGATCTCAGGTTACATGCGCTCTACGCTAATCATTGGTGCCAGTTTGATTGTTTTTGGTCTGCTACTTGGTTACGCAGACTGGAAAAAACGCGGCACGCGTAGCGAATACCAGATGACGTTAAAAGATGTGCTCATCATTGGTGGCGCTCAAGTATTGGCACTTATTCCTGGTACCTCGCGCTCAGGCATCACCATTACGGCGGCATTAATGGTGGGGATGAGCCGAGAGGGCGCAGCACGGTTTTCATTTCTACTGTCAATTCCTGTCATTGTGCTGGCAGGTGGCCTTGAGGCAATAAACTTACTGAAAGACCCTCAGCTTATCGATATACCGGCCATGCTGGTAGGTACTTTACTCTCGGGCATTAGCGCCTATGTGTGTATCCACTACTTCCTGGTTGTGATTAAAAAGCTGGGCATGCAGCCATTTGTGGTGTATCGGGTGCTGTTTGGGGCTTGGTTGCTATGGTTTTTCCACTTCTAGTTCTTTCAGCGATAGAGGTTTTCCATTGTTAACCCAGTGCGTTTTATTCAAGGAAAAATAAAATGAAGATTAATTCTCGGTGGTTAAAATGTTCGGGACTATTGCTCATTGCTGCTGGGGCATTAATGGGGTGTTCAGAAAATGATCGGCCTTTAGATACTCCTGTTCGCTTTGAAGGCGGTATTTTTGGGACGTTTTATCAAGTCACCATTGCGGACCCGCTAACCCAAGGCGAAGCGAATGCATTGGAAGAAGGTTTCCTAGCGGAACTCAACGACGTTGATCAAGCGATGTCGACTTACCGCGATGACGCCGAGCTTGTGGTCTTTAATGATGCTCCCCTTAATGAATGGCAACCGCTTTCTAACGAGTTAATTGAAGTGCTTGCGATTAGCCATTCGGTATCAGAAGCAAGCAACGGCGCGTTTGATATTACCGTTGGCGATGTGGTCAATTTATGGAGTTTTGGCCCTGAAGCACGCCCTGAAGAGGTGCCTTCAGACGCGGAGCTTAGCGAACGCATGGCCACGATTGGCTATGATGCGGTTGAAATCGATACTCAGCTTATGCAGGCGCGGCGCTCGCGGGATGTATTTGCTGATTTGTCGGGTGTGGCTAAGGGGCATGGCACTGACCGCGTTGGGGCATATCTGGATCAACAGGGGATTGAAAACTACCTCGTTAATATTGGTGGCGAATTAATTGCCCGTGGATACCGTGACTTAGAAGAGCAAAGCCCTTGGCGTGTTGGGATTGAGGTACCACATAACGGCGTACCAGAAGCACAGCATGTTATTCCTCTTGAAAGTATGTCGGTTGCAACATCTGGGGATTATCGCAACTATTTTGAAGTAGATGGTGAGCGTTTTTCCCACACTATCGATCCTCGCACCGGTCGGCCGGTTAAGCATCAGTTAGCGTCCGTGTCTGTTTTTCACCCCTCTAATGCATGGGCCGACGCGTGGTCCACGGCTATCTCAGTCGCAGGTAGCGAAGAGGGGATGCAGATGGCAATTGAGAATAACCTCAATGTATTGATGTTAGTGAAAGAGAACGATCATTGGCGAAGCGTGGCCAGTCCCGCCTTCGTGGAATACTTCGATGAAGCGCTTATAGATGAACTGGGTATTGAAGCCTGGGAAGCTCCCGCCGCCAACCGTTAAACCGTTACAGGTGACTAAAATGCAAGACCTTGATGTCGTTATCCTTGCCGCTGGAAAAGGCACACGTATGCGCTCACAAACACCAAAAGTGCTGCATACGCTGGCAGGCAAATCTATGGTGCAACATGTGTTAGATACTGCCAGTGGTCTTACACCTACTCGTACGCATGTCGTGATTGGCCATGGTGCAGACCAACTACGCGAAGCGCTAGCAGAGAGCAATGTAACGTTTGCGGTTCAGGAAGAGCAAAAAGGTACTGGCCATGCAGTTGCTCAAGCGCAGTCTCAATTAGGTAATGGGAACGTGTTGGTTCTGTATGGTGATGTTCCTATGATCCGCCGTGAATCACTGATGGCACTTCTCAGCCAGGTTGATGAGCAGCACATGGGGCTACTGACCGTTACGTTGGAAGATCCGTCTGGTTACGGACGTATTGTTCGTAATGATGACGGTGAGGCAGTGGCTATTATTGAGCAAAAAGATGCCAGTGCCGACCAGCTTGCCATTACCGAATGCAATACCGGCATCATGGCGATGACCAGTGCTCAGCTTAAACGGTGGCTACCACAGCTTTCTGCCGAAAATGCCCAGGGCGAGTACTATTTAACTGATGTGATTGCGATGGCGGCAAACGAAGGCATCAAAGTGTGTACTGCCCAGCCAGCCAGTGCAGTAGAAGTTGAAGGCGTGAATAACCGTTCACAAATGGCTCGTTTAGAGCGCGCTTATCAACTGCAGCAAGCTGAGGCGTTAATGGCCCAAGGCGTTGCATTGGCCGACCCGGCAAGAATTGATATACGCGGTAAGCTCACCTGTGGTCATGATGTGTTTATCGACGTGGGCTGCGTGTTTGAAGGTGACGTAGAGCTGGGTGAAGGGGTGCGGGTTGGGCCTTACTGCGTGATTAAAAACAGCACGATTGGCGCTGAAAGCGTTATCGACAGCCATAGTGTGATCGATACAACAGTCGCTGCTGGATTGAACCAAGTTGGCCCCTTTGCACGGCTGCGCCCCGGCACACGCCTAGCAGTCAAAGCTAAAGTAGGAAACTTTGTTGAAACCAAAAATGCAGATGTCGGTGAAGGAAGTAAAATCAATCACTTAAGCTACGTTGGTGATGCTCGCCTGGGGCGGGATGTGAACGTGGGCGCGGGCACTATTACCTGCAACTACGACGGCGTGAACAAACACCGCACCGAGATTGGTGATAACGCCTTTATTGGTTCTAACACCGCCTTAGTGGCCCCTGTCACGGTGGGTAAGGGAGCCACTGTTGGTGCGGGCTCAACGATTGCTAAAGACGTTGCTGAGCACGCATTAGCGGTAACCCGCAGCCGACAGTTAGAAAAACCAGACTGGCCTCGCCCGGTTAAAAAAGCTAAATAAATTTATTATCTAGCTGACTTGTTAGGTTCTAACAGTGTTTTACCCTATCTAGAGATTAATGGTTATGCGTGGCGGTTCTAAAAAGCACGGATGTGGATCAGCCACGTCACCTAGCCAAGCGTGTTATGGTCGAGTAAAGCACTACTAGAGTAAATTTTTCGGGCAGTGTAAAACTGCTTTACAAGATGCGGCAAATGGCCGCATCTTTAGCACGCCCGCTGCGTTGCAGCACGTAATTAGTGTGCTTATCATCGTGGCGGTCTTTCTTAACCCTGCCAGGATCACTTCACTATGAAACCACCTAACGTCCTTGCAATGCGGCAGTCTACTTGCCGGTTTGCTTGGTTGTTGATTGCGCTATGTTTGTTTGCTTTTCCCACCCTCTCCTATGCCGCTTCTGGCCCTTTAGACCTTACCGTTTCGTTTGTTGGTATCGCCTCTGTTGTCATCTTCGTTCTTGCCTATGCCTTGGTGATGAGCGAAGAATTGATTCATATGCGCAAATCTAAACCAGTCCTGGTAGCCGCTGGGCTTATCTGGGCCCTGGTGGCGTGGGTCTATGTACAAGCGGGCATGCCTCATGAAGCGGAAGCTGCTTTTAAAGAAACGCTGCTTGAGTACACCGAGTTGTTACTGTTCTTGCTGGTAGCGATGACCTATATCAACGCCATGGAAGAGCGCCGTATCTTTGATGCCCTGCGGGCATGGCTTGTTCGCAAAGGCTTTAGTTACCGTAGCCTGTTTTGGATTACGGGCTGTCTTGCCTTTGGTATTTCTGCCATTGCCAACAACATGACCACGGCGATGTTGATGTGCGCGGTTGTGTTGAAGGTGGCCGAAGGCGATAAAAAGTTTATTAGTCTGTGCTGTGTCAACGTGGTGGTAGCATCAAACGCAGGCGGCGCGTTCAGCCCGTTTGGTGATATCACCACGTTGATGGTGTGGCAGGCGGGCCAGGTACCGTTTGGTGGTTTCTTTGCACTATTGATGCCTGCCATCGTCAACTTTATGGTGCCTGCGGTGATCATGAATTTCTTCATCGTTAATCGCCAGCCTGCATCGCTCAAAGAGAATGTCTGGCTCAAACGTGGGGCGCGGCGAATTATCGTACTGTTTTTGATTACTGTGGCGATCTCAGTGCTGTGCCACTCGGTGCTTTATTTGCCCCCGGCGATGGGCATGATGTTTGGCCTTGGCCTACTGCAATTCTTTGGTTACTACCTACGCCGCAGCCTGCCACGCTCCCTGGAGCGCAAGCGTGAGCGTTACTCACGTCGCGGCGACTGGAAGAAGCTGGAGCAACTGGGAAGTGTTGTTCCTTTTGATATCTTCAGCCGTATTGCCCGCTCAGAGTGGGATACGTTGTTATTCTTCTATGGGGTCGTGATGTGTGTTGGCGGCCTGGGTTTCATGGGCTATTTAAGTCTATTGTCAGAAACCCTTTACGGTAGCTGGAACCCGGTGTGGGCCAACGTGGTGCTGGGGATGATTTCAGCGGTCGTCGATAACATTCCGGTGATGTTTGCGGTACTTTCTATGGCACCGGATATGTCGGAAGGCAACTGGCTGCTGATTACCTTAACCGCCGGTGTGGGCGGTAGTCTGCTTTCGATGGGATCTGCAGCGGGTGTGGCGTTAATGGGCCAAGCACGGGGTATTTATACCTTTATGGGGCACATACGCTGGGCGCCCGCTATTTTGTTGGGCTATGCTGCCAGCATTATGGTTCACCTATGGATTAATGCAGCGCTGTTTTAAATTAGCGGCTAATTCAGATAGGTAAAACAAACGCCCCTTATCAATTGATAAGGGGCGTTTTGGTAAATGCTAGCGGTAGACTTGACCAGTTTGTCTTCGAGACTATAAATCGTGCCCGGTAATGACTTTGCAAATATCGGCAAAGCTACTGGCCGTTGGCACTGCTGAAGAGGTGGCCTGCATCGTGGTTTTATTGCCCATGGCGTGTTGTATATCGGTGGCAGAAATAATACCGCGTACGCTTAATGGTTGATTTTGTTTATGCTCAGTAATCAACAAGTGCTGTTCTGTAAAACGCTCCATGGAAAGCACAAGGTCTTCAATCGTTAATGAGTTAAGTTGCTCAAAGGGCATCGCACTAAGTTTTTGCCAGGGCGTCATAATCATATCGGCTGTAATTTCCGTACGATCAAGGTTTCTCTGCTGCATCGCCAAGTTAATGCGCCGTGTTCCGATGACTTCTTTGGCGGTGAGCACGCCAATGCAGTGGTTTGCTTTGTCGAGAACAAACAATAGGCGAACACCGCCATGGCGCATTTTTAAATGGGCATCGTCGATGGGCGTATCAGCGGATACTGACTGAGGCGTGACCTGAGTAAAATCTGTTAGCACCGATAACGCAGGGCTTTCAGGTGTTAACTGTTTTGCTGTTGGCGTAATAAGCAGTGGCGTTTCACCAAACTGGATCAGTGGTTTGGGGGAGTGGACGAGCATATTCATTCAGGGAATCTCCGTTATGTGAATAGATAGGTCGTTAATGGCATTGCCTATCTTGTACTTTCACACTTGCACGGAATTCTTATGGGAATCTTAACAGCTCTCTTATGGCCGATTATTTTTTGGCTGACGCTGTGTTAGGGCGTGCCTGCCCAACGTTACTCGCACGCGAAGCCCGCCGCTAGGGGCATGATCGAGCTGTAAGACGCCTTGATGGCGTTTGACTAAGCGCTCGACAATGGATAGCCCCAAGCCCGCGCCAGCACTAGTCCCTGCACGTTGGAAGCGCTCCATCACCCGGCTGCGTTGCGCTGCAGGAATACCGGGTCCTTGATCATCAACAGTGACGATAACGTCTCTTGTCGATGCCTCAAGCGTGACCGTGATAGCACCTTGCGCAGGCGAGTGTTGAATGGCGTTACCCACTAGATTTTGTACCAGTGTTTCGATAGCGCCGGGTTCTTCTTCTATTGCCCAGTTAGCTGAGTCATCCGCGTCCAGTAACAGCTGTTGATGTCGCTCTGCGGCTAGCGGAGAGAGCTTTGCCAAGGTTTCGCGCGTTTCATGTAATACATCGGAACAGCGATACTCTGGTAATGGTTCTTCTTCGGGGTCTAGGCGTGCCAGGGTTAATAGCTGAGAGACTAGCCGCGTTGAGCGGGCCACGCCGCTGCGTAAGTGGTGCAGGGCTTCCTCTCGGTCATCGGCGTTGTCAGCAGTGAGCGCATTTTGCGCATGCAAATCAAGTACTGCTAAGGGGGTGCGCAGCTCGTGGGCCGCATCGGCAATAAAGCGCTTTTCGCGAATACGCAGTTGGCGGAGCCGTTCCAACAGCCGGTTTATGGCGCCAGAAATGGTCTCCAGTTCTAGGGGAAGTGGATGAAGCGTCAGCGGTTTTAGGTGGTGGGGATCGCGGGTACGGATTTGCTCTGCCATACGCGATAAAGGAGCGAGCCCCCAGCCGATCGACCACCAGAGTAATAGTGTCAGTAACGGTAGACCAATGAGATCAGGTAATAAGGTGCGTAGTGCCACTGCACTGATCAGTTCACCACGCGCGTCCTCTCGCTCGCCCACCACCACGCGTTTGTCTGTGCCAGTAATTTCCAGGACGTAAATGCGCCAGTCATGCTGATTCACCGACAGCGTTGAATAACCCGGTGGTTGCTGGGTAAGCGGTGTATCGGGGGCGCTGGCGGAACGCAGCAGAAGACGGTCGCCTTCCCAAAGCTGAAACGCCAGCTTGGTTTCATAGCGATGGCCTGCAAAACGGTTATCGGATTGCTCTGCACGTAGCAGCGCATCCTCCACGCTATTTAATAAAAGCGTACGGTCGCTATCAGGCAGTGGTGCCTGTAGTAGCCCTTCTAGCAAACGGGCATTTTGTGCCAGGCTAGCATCATGAAGTTCTTCAATCTCATGGGCAGCATAGCGATAGCTAATAAAGCCAATCACTAGCATGCTCGCGCCAAACACAAGCAGCGCAAGCCCCAGGGTGCGCTGACGAATAGAACTCATAGGCTTGCCTGGTGCCATTTAATCATCACGATTTATCCATGACATAGCCGATCCCTCTTACGGTGCGGATGACCTCAGGAAACAGCTTTCGCCGTAAATGGTGGATATGCACTTCGATAGCGTTGCTTTCGACATCTTCCTCCCAGCCGTAGACTAATCGCGTTAAGGTATCGCGGGTGAACACACGGCCTGGATGGCTCATAAACTCCTGCAGTAGCGTTAGCTCACGGCGCGAAAGTGTGATCACTTGATGTTGATAACTCACCTGTAAGGTCTGCGGGTCCAGGCTAATCTCACGACAGGTGAGCAAGCCGCTGGATTGTCCTTGGCTACGGCGTAACAAAGCACGCAGACGCGCTTTTAATTCTGCTACTTCGAAAGGTTTAGTGAGGTAGTCGTCGGCACCCGCATCCAATCCCTCGATGCGGTTATCCATCGCATCGCGGGCGGTCAGAACCAAAATCGGCAGTTGGCTGCCATGCTGGCGAATAGCGCGCAGCACTTCCATGCCATCAATCGTCGGCAAACCAAGGTCTAGGATGACCGCATCAAAGGGTTCATTTTTAAGCGCATGAAGCGCGTTATTGCCATCGGCTAAATGATCTACCGTATAGTGCTCAGGTTTCAGCGCCATACGAATCCCCAACGCCAAACTAGGGTCGTCCTCAACCAGTAAAATGCGCATATCGATGGATGACTCCTTTCATTCACGGCGGGCTACTCAGGAACGTAACATGACACGTCATTCTTCTTTCGGCCACCGCTCCTTAGCCTGCGCAGTAATGCAGTGCCCACCTGAACAACGGCGTGAAGCATTACTGCATTTAGCTGCGGTGCATGATCCTGCGCAGCAGCCTGCATTACAGCATGCCTTATCAACGATAAAAGCTGGCTCTGACGCTGTTTGGCAGGGCCTTTGGATAGCTACCCAAGCGGGCCATATCGAAGCCGCCGCCTGGGTACAGCCATTGGCTAATCAAACGGCTCAGCTTTGGCTGCCCAGGCAACATAATTCGGCATCTGATGCGCTGTTGAAAGCCTTGCAAGGCTGGGTAAACGAGCAGTCGATAGCGCTATGTCATGTGGTGTTACCTGATAATGCAACCAACTGGGAAACGGCACTAGTCGCCCACAACATGCGGGTACTTGCCACCCTGGAGCACCTTATGTGGCAGTGCCAAACCGTTCAATCGCTCGCTAACATGCTAACGCTAAGCCCCTTTGCTGAATTGTCTCCCGCGCAACAGCGGGCGCTGGTAGCGAACGTCAGTGAAGGCTCGTTAGACTGCCCAGGGCTTCGCGAAGCGCTCACCATTGACACCTTGCTTGCTGGATTTTATGACCAAGCGCCGCAGGCACCAGAGCACTGGTATCAAGTGCGGCATCAGGGGGAAACCGTCGGCGTGCTATTACTTGCTCCTAACCATACGACCCAGCGCTGGTCATTGCAGTTGATGGGGCTGTTGCCTGAGTGGCGTGGCGGGGGAATGGGCAAGGCAATTATTCAACAAGCGCAGGCGTTGGCTAGCCAGGCGGGAGCCAGTGACATCACGCTCACCGTTGATGCGCAGAATATCCCCGCAAAGCGTGTATATGCTCAGGCAGGGTTTACGCGTTATGCTCAGCAGCGTTTACTGGCTTGGTGTTAACTAGGTGATCGTTGGCACCTTTTTTAAACTGCTGAATAAAGCACAGAGTACGGCATAGGTTGAATTGCCGCGCTTAGTAGCATTTTCTTACGCTTAGCGTTCTCGGTATACTAATGCGATATGCACGTCTTGGCGTCTCGGTTGCCGCAGGTTGATGATGTCGCTGCCGCGCGCAGGGGTTAAGCACAAAACGTTTTATGACAAAACTCAAGAGGTGGTGAGAGTGAAATCTAAGCTGATCATGAGCGGGCTGGCGGCCCTAGGCGTCATGGCAGGCACATCCGGTGCTTATGCCCAAGACGCAGCACGTGACGCAATCGCTGAGCGCCTAGCGCCGGTAGGTCAACTTTGCTTGCAAGGCCAAGACTGTGGTACCGCAGCAGCGCCGGCTGCCGCTAGTGGCGGCGGCGATGAGATCGATGGCGAAGGTATTTACAACAATATCTGTATGGCGTGCCACGAAACCGGCGCTGCTGGCGCTCCGGTGCGTGCTGATGAAGCCGCATGGGCTGAACGTACTGAGCAAGGCTTTGCCACGTTATTAGAGCATGCCATCAACGGTATTGGTGCAATGCCCGCTCGAGGCGGCAACCCCAACCTTTCTGACGAAGAGATGGAAGCGGCGGTGGCTTACATGGTTGAGCCTGTCATGGAGGTTCCCGAGCTAGGGGGCGGTGAAGAAGAAGCGGCTGCTGAAGCGACTGAAGAGGGCGCCAGCGACGATACGGCTGTGACAGAGGATGCCGGTGAAGAGACAACTGACGCTGCAGCTAGCGAAGAAGAAGCAGTCGCCAGTGAAGACGAAGCTTCTAGTGGTGGCAGCGGTTTAGATGGTGAAGCGCTTTATGCCAGTGCTGGTTGTGTGGCTTGCCATGCTGCCGGTGTCGCTGGTGCGCCCAAGCTAGGCGATGCCGAAGCGTGGGGCCCGCGTATCGAGCAGGGTACCGATGCGCTCTACCAAAGCGTATTTAACGGCAAAGGCGTGATGCCACCACGCGGTGGTAGCAGTGCCTCTGACGAAGAGATCATGGCCGTTGTCGATTACATGGTGTCTCAGGCACAGTAATTATTGCCGTTGCTGAATGATGTATCCACAGGCGGGTTGCTAAAACCCCCTGTGGATATTTTTTTGCTTATGATTTGTTTCTTCAGCCTAACAGTGAGCGAATGCCTGCCAAGGCATCTTTGCCACGCGCCTGCTTTTTCTCGGGATCTTCTTTATCGGCGCGTCCCTCCCACTCCAAATCATCAGCGGGCAGTTCGTCTAAAAAGCGGCTGGGCTGGCAGTCCATCAGCTCACCATACGCTTTACGCTGGCGGGCTAGCGTGAGTGTTAGCGTGCGTCTTGCCCGAGTGATGCCGACATAAGCCAAGCGGCGCTCTTCTTCTACTGTCTCCATTTCAATAGCGTTACGGTGGGGCAGCAAGTCTTCCTCTAAGCCCATCAAATAGACATGGGGAAACTCCAGCCCTTTCGAGGCATGCATAGTGAGTAGTTGCACACGGTCGGAGTCGTCTTCTTCGGCCTGTTGCTCAAGAATATCCCGAAGCACTAAACGCGAAATAGCAGCTTCGACGCCATCGGTTTCCGTCGCAGTGGAATCATCTGCATCTTCGGGGTCGCGGTTTAGCGACTTTTCTAGCTGATCAATCAAAATCCATACGTTGGCCATGCGTCGTTCGGCGACGGTCGGGGCACTGGCGTTTTGGTACAGCCAGGCCTCGTAATCCATATCGCGCAGCATGTCGCGAATGGCCGCGATGGCATCGTCTTGATCCATGCGTTTGCGCACGCCATCAATAAAGTGCGTAAAGCGTGACAGGCGCTCCACGGCCCGAGTCGGCAGCGTTTGCTCTAACCCCAGCTCGTGGCAGGCAGCAAACAGCGAGATAGAGCGTTCTGTTGCATAGTTGGCCAGCTTTTCCAGCGTGCCGGGGCCGATTTCACGGCGGGGCACATTCACAATGCGTAAAAAGGCATTGTCATCAGCGGGATTAATTAACAGCCGCAGATAGGCCATGGTGTCCTTGATCTCATTGCGAGAGAAAAACGACGTACCACCGGAAAGCTTGTAGGGAATTTGGTAATGCTGCAGCTTGAGCTCTAATAAACGTGCCTGAAAATTACCCCGATAGAGCACCGCAAAATCTCGCCATTCTGCCTTCTCTTTGATGCGCCGAGTCAGCATTTCGCTGGCTACCCGCTCGGACTCCGCCTCTTCATGGCGGTTGACGATAACCCGGATAGGCGCGCCATCGCCCATATCCGACCACAGAGTTTTATCGTAAACGTGCGGGTTATTGGCAATTAACGTGTTGGCCGCGCGCAAGATAGTGCCGGTCGAGCGGTAGTTCTGCTCCAGCTTAACCACTTTCAGGCGTGGGAAGTCTTCGCCAAGGGTCACCAGGTTTTCAGGCCGTGCGCCGCGCCACGCGTAGATTGACTGGTCGTCGTCGCCGACCACGGTAAAGGTCGCCCGCTCGGCCATCAGCAGTTTCACCAACAGGTACTGGGAAACGTTAGTGTCCTGGTACTCATCCACTAGCATGTAGTGGATTTTGTTCCGCCAGCGGGCCAGTGCCTCTGGGTCGCGTTGCAGGAGCACCACCGGCAGCAGAATCAGGTCGTCGAAATCCACCGCGTTATAGGCTTTCAAGTGGCGTACGTAAGCTTCATAAACCCGTGCGGCAAAGTGCTCGTCATCATCCGCGGCAAACGAAAGCGCATCACTGGGCAGCACTAAATCGTTCTTCCACGTGGATATTTTGGCTTGCACAGCGTTGATCTGCTCAGCGTCTACCTGAGCGTCTTTGTTCATCAAATCGCGCAGCAGTGCTTTGGCATCTTCCGGGTCGAACAACGAAAAGCCCGGCTTGTAGCCCAGGGTTTTCAGCTCGCCACGAATAATATTCAGTCCCAGATTGTGAAATGTCGACACCGTTAGCCCGTGGCCCTCTTTACCCTTCAGCATTTGCCCAACGCGCTCTTTCATCTCCCTGGCGGCTTTATTGGTAAAGGTAACCGCCGCTATTTTGCGCGCGCTCATGCCGCACTCTTGCACCAGATAGGCAATTTTGGTGGTAATAACGCTGGTTTTACCAGACCCGGCGCCCGCCAAGACCAAACAGGGGCCATCGATATAGCGCACCGCTTCCTGCTGGCTCGGGTTTAGCCCTTTGATGCGGCTAAGAATGCTCTTTGGCGGTTGGGGCGTCATGGTTAAAGGTGACCTCTACAAGTGTTTCTGGAAAACCTCTGATTAACTATTACGCTTTGCCATACTGCGTTAAAAATCGCCTCAAAATGCTCATTTACAACCCGTAAACTCCGCTTTTTCGTTGATTTTTGCCTTGTCTGGCCTGCGCTCATCACATTAATCAAAGGCTTCCTAGGCAAATTCCATTACAATCAGCGGCGCTGGGCGAACGCACAATGAGTTAATAATAGGCAGGTGGTAATGTTTGAAGTAGCGCTATTTGAACCGCGTATGGCACCCAACACGGGTAACATTATGCGCCTGGTGGCTAACAATGGCTGCCGATTACATTTAATTGAACCGCTGGGCTTTGATCTCGAAGAGAAAAAGCTGCGGCGCGCTGGGCTAGATTACCGCGATCTAAACAATGTTACCCGCCATGCCGATTTTACGGCGTTTCAAGCGGCGATGCAGGGGCGCACACTATGGGCGATTACTACCAAAGGCACCCGTGCTCACAGTGACGCGACCTTCGCCCCGGGCGACGTATTGCTGTTCGGTTCAGAAACCGCAGGGCTTTCACCCCAAGTGCACGCTGCGCTGCCTGAAGAACAGAAGCTGCGCATCCCCATGCAGCCCAATAACCGTAGCTTGAACCTTTCCAACGCGGTGGCCATCGTTAGCTATGAGGCGTGGCGCCAGCAAGGCTATGCTGGCGCATTAGGCAGTGAGCAATAGATTCAGCGATTAGCCCGTGATGCCGTAGCGGTCGCGATAAGCGCGCACGGCCTCGGCGTAAGCCAGCATTTCGCCTCCAGCATGCTCTTCAAGGTAAGTAAGCACTTGCTCTAAGGTGACAATACTGACAACCGGCATGCCGTACTGAGCCTGCACTTCCTGGATAGCGCTTTGCTCGCCCTGGCCGCGCTCTTGACGGTCAAGTGCAATAATCACGCCGCCTGCGCGGGCACCGCATTCCTCAATCAGGCTCATCACTTCACGGATAGCCGTACCGGCCGTAATCACGTCATCAATGATCAAAATATCGCCGGCCAGTGGCGCGCCGACAATATTGCCGCCTTCGCCGTGGGTTTTGGCTTCTTTACGATTAAACGCGTAGGGCATATCGCGGTCGTGATGGTCGGCTAAGGCCGCGGCGGTGACCGCTGCCAGCGGAATGCCTTTATAGGCTGGGCCGAACAGCACATCCGCCTGCAGGCCGCTATCGACAATCGCCTGGGCGTAAAATCGGCCTAACTTGGCCAAGGCACGGCCGGTTTGAAACAGGCCTGCATTGAAAAAGTAAGGGCTTACTCGCCCCGACTTAAGCGTGAACTCGCCAAACTTGAGCACGCCCTGCTCAATAGCGAAGGCAATGAAATCGCGTTGGTAGGGTTGTAGAGTGGTGGCCACGGTGGTCTTCTCTTGTCGATAGGAATGTAAGTAATAGGAATCTAAGTAAACGCAACAATAAAACGGGGTTAAATAGCAAGATTTGGTTTGTCTATTTACCCAAACGTCTAAACGTCGGGTATCATACAGCAGCGACGCAAAAGGGACGATTTATGAAAATTGCCAGCATCAATGTCAATGGTATACGTGATGCCGTCGACCGTGGCTTCCTGGACTGGCTGGCTCAGCAGGATGCCGACGTGATCTGCGTGCAGAACATCAAGGCAAAAAGCTTTGAACTGGACGACCATATTCTCTATCCGGAAGGCTACGAAGGCTACTTTCTGGATGCAGAAGAAGATGGTTTCTCCGGTGTGGCACTTTATTGCCGCAAAATTCCCAAGGCGATTATGTACGGTCTTGGGTTCCCTCAGTGTGATCACGAAGGGCGCTTTCTGCAGGCGGATTATGACCGCTTCAGCATCGCCACCTTCTTGATGCCTGATGGAAGTGATCAAAAAGCCAAACAGGCGTTTATGGAGCAGTATCAAGAGTACCTGACGAAGATGTCGCGCAAACGCCGCGAATACATCATCTGCGGTACCTGGCACGTTGCCCATAAAACCATTGATTTGGCCAACTGGTCGGACAATCAGCTTACCTCTGGTTTCCGCCCTGAAGAGCGTGCCTGGATGGATCAGGTACTTGGCCCAACCGGCTTTATCGACACCTTCCGCGAAATTAATCGCGACGCGGGTGAATATACCTGGTGGCCAAAGCTCGACCAAGACGTGCCCCGTGAGCGCCAAGAAGGCTGGCGAATCGACTACCAGCTGGTCGGCCCCAACTTCCGTCGCCATGTGGTTGACGCGTGGATTGATTACGATGCGACCTTCTCCGAGTTCGCACCGCTGATCGTTGAGTATGACTTAGCGCTGTAAGCGCTCACTTTCCCGCGTCGCGTTACCCGTCTCAGCAACAGGCCAGCTTAAAAGCTGGCCTGTTTGCGTAAGCGCGTAAGTTATTTGCCAAGTAACGCCTTAGCCGCGAATACCCAGTGCTTCGCGCTGTTTTTCGCGTAGCTCAGAGCCCGCTTTCTCAGCGAGATCAAGCATCGCATTCAGTTCAGTACGGTTGAACGCGCCCGATTCTGCAGTACCCTGCACCTCGATCAGCTCGCCGCTTTCAGTCATCACCACGTTCAGATCGGTGTCGGCTTTGCTATCTTCCGGGTAGTCCAGATCTAGTACCGGCACGCCTTTATAAATACCCACCGAAATCGCGCTAACCAGCTGTTTAAAGGGGTCACCTTTAATTTTCTTCTCGCGCTGTAGGTAGCGAATGGCATCCACCAGTGCCACGCAGCCGCCAGTAATCGACGCGGTACGAGTGCCACCGTCGGCCTGGATCACATCGCAATCCACGGTAATGGTGAATTCGCCCAACTTCTTCAAGTTCACTGACGCGCGCAGGCTACGGCCGATCAAGCGCTGAATTTCCAGCGTCCGGCCACCCTGTTTACCACGCGTCGCTTCACGGCCACTGCGGGTGTGAGTGGCACGGGGCAACATGCCATACTCAGCGGTAATCCAACCCTGATTTTTGCCACGCAGCCAGCGTGGTACGCCCGCTTCTACGCTCGCATTACACAGCACCTTGGTATCGCCAAACTCCACCAGTACCGAACCTTCTGCATGGCGGGTGTAATCGCGGGTTATGCGAATTTCACGAAGCTGGTCGGCTTCACGACCACTAGGGCGAACAACATCAGGACGCATAGCACCTCACATCAATTTAACAGTGGGAAAGCGCTCTATTGTACACGTCAACGCCGCCACTGATGGGCCTATTCAAGGCAGACGCATCTACCAGCACAAGATCGGTTAGACTGACCTAAATGCGCGATGAACAGGAAACTTTAATGGCCAACCCACGCCACGTACACAGCATGACCGCCTTTGCCCGCACCGAGCAGGCCGCCCCATTTGGCACCCTGCAGGTAGAAATCCGCTCGGTGAATCAGCGCTACCTGGAACCGCACTTTCGGCTGCCCGACGCTCTACGCGAGCTGGAGCCAGTGCTGCGCGACGCCTTACGCACGCGCCTAGCACGGGGCAAAGTAGAGTGCAGCCTGCGTTTTGAAGCCGCTGAAGCCAACCAAGCCCCTGCGGTTAACGCCCAACGCTTAAAAGAAATAGCCGATGCCCTGGCCGCTATTCAGCAACAGGTGCCCAGTGCCGTGCCGCCCACCACGCTGGCGTTGCTTAACCAACCCGGCGTTATGGAAACCCAGCATCTAGATCAAGACGCCATTAAAGCCGCCGCCAAAACGCTATTTGATCAAGCACTGAACGAGTTGATCGACGCCCGCGTCCGGGAAGGCGAAAAACTCGCTGAGATGATCACCACTCGCCTAACGGCTGTCAGTGAACAAGTCGCCACTGTGCGCAGCCTGTTGCCGCAAATTTTAGAGCGCCAGCGCGCCCAACTATTGGAACGCTTAGAAGTCGCCAAAACCGAACTCGACCCCCAACGTCTGGAAGCCGAACTGGTACTGGTGGCACAAAAAGCCGACGTAGATGAAGAACTGGATCGCCTCACCGCACATATAGAAGAAGTGAGCCACCAGCTGGCTCAAAAAGGCCCTAAAGGCCGCCGTTTGGACTTTCTAATGCAGGAACTCAACCGCGAAGCTAACACGCTGTCGTCAAAATCGGTGGTGGCTGAGACAACCCGCTGCGCGGTAGAGCTAAAGGTGCTGATTGAGCAGATGCGGGAGCAGATTCAGAATATTGAGTGATTGATCAAAGCTCGGCCTCAGCCGAGCTTTACCTGATTATTTGTTTAAAAGAATACGTCCATCCAACGCTGCCAACTGAACCTGTATTTCCTCACTTAAATCTCCACTATAGAGCATAGAAGTTTCCATATTTTTATATAGGCCTTCTCGCGCTGCGCTGGCCCAGTTATAAGATCCCACACAAAAGAACCTATCGTCGGCCATGATCAGCTTGCTGTGTACCTGATGAACCACGTTAATGGTCAGTCCCATTTCTGATAACGCTTTGCAGCACTGTTCAAAGCGCTGCTTTTTACCTTCATCTGGCACGTTATTGCTGGTGGTATTGAAATGGTGATCGGTATAAATCGTAATCGCGATATTTCGATGAGAAGCTTGGCGCAACGCCTCCAGTAGGCCCGTTTCGTTAAGACGCCTTAAAGAGATCCAAGGAGACACCATGGCGACCCATTGACGAGCGGTTTCAAGCAACTCTCGAATGCACTGATCATGCGCTTCAGAATCATTGATGATCTGAGGCGTCTGGCAAAGCGCGAGCAGATCAGGACGAGCAACGCTGGGGGTAAACGCTAGTTCGTTTTGCTCGTTGTTAAACAGATATCGGGCAAGCAAGTGGCGCGGCGTTCCTCGTGCACCTCTACCAATCACATCCATATCGCCAAACACAAGGAAGCTATCCTTGGCTCGTGATACTGCTACATTAAGTAGCGAAGGGTCTTGGTCGATAAAGTTGCCATCGTCGTGCCGCGAGTATACGGCTGAAAAAATGACGATAGGGCGCTCGGCTCCTTGCAGGGCATGCACGGTACCGACTGTCATCTCGCAGTCGCCGCGGCCTACCTTTATATCCCGTGCTCGGCACTCGATCTCGATCAATGTGGCCTGTGCCTTGAAAGGGGTCACGATGCCTACAATCTTTTCCAGTGGCTTGCCATGCACTGCTTCCAGCCGATCACGCTGGTCTGTCAGCCATTCGGCTATCGTGATCGCTTCAAGCCGGTTAATACGGCTGCCTGAAGGTGGTGTCTCAGCCCGGCCATCAACATGCACGTAGCCAAAGGGCGGCAGTTCGTGATCAGTAGCCAATGTGGTGCGCAGTGGTTGCAGCAATCCTCGATAGCAGAGGTCATTGCAGTAGGCGATGATGTCGTTTAGGCAGCGGCGATGCTCGCGCAGGAACATACCCGGTTCGGCCTGTTCGAGATAATGGTAACGGCTGGCCTGCTGAGCGATCCGCATCACGCTGCCATCGACCACGGAGCGCCCACCCTCACGCAGCCCTTCATACTCATCCAGAGTTGTCATGATACCTTGATGAGAAAGGTTGCCAACATCGACTGCCTGTGACTGCGTGGCAACCGGTTTAATCTGATGCACATCGCCAATGGCTAGTATCCGCTTGGCCAGTGCTATGGACGCTCCCGCCACATCAGGGGCCACCTGCCCCGCTTCATCGATAATCAGAAGGTCAATTTCATTGATGAGGTACTCGTTCCGATACTGGCCTTCGCCTTCAAATATGCTGTGGGTCATGTGTGAAGGTAACGAGTGCAACGTCGAAACGATGCAGGGAGTCAACATCATGCGTCGACGCCAGCGGGGGCGCACTTTACTAAGGCCCGGCTTTTCACGCCCTTTGGCCGTTTGTTCAGCCAGCTCCTCTGAACGCTCCGCGCACTCTTCGAGCCAACGCGCCTCCCAGTAATGCACGGACAGCTGGAAGAGGTGAAAACGCAGCGATGTATCCAGCCTCTGATCAAAGGCGTCAAAAGACGCCGGTAATTCATCGAGGCTCAGCTCTCGATAAGCGGATTCGAGCTTTGCCGTCGCCAGTTCTACCTCTTGTTGCCATTGCTGGCACTCTGTTAGGAAGGCTGCTTTCTGCTCAATGGCCTCGCGCTGCTTAGCTAGCCATGGTTTCAACACGGACTCTGGAGCGCTCGCCGCTGACGCTTGCTCGATCAACCGCTGCGTATCAGCGCTAAGGTGCTCATCGATAAACAGTTCTCGCCTCAAACTGCGCTTTTTGGCCACCGGTGGTAGCACTGCGAGCAGTGACAGCCATATTGGCTCTTCGGCACAGAAGCGTTGCCACTGCTTGAGGTCTGCCTGAATGACATCGTGATCCGTTTGAAGAGCGGAGAGTACCTTCTGCTCGCGCGCTAGCGTTTCCTCGGGCGTATCTCCCAGCGTTTTAATCAGCTGTGTTTGAAGCGCCTCTCTTACCGTCCAGTGCTGTTGCAAGGTAGACAGTTGTGCCTGCTTACTTTCCAGCCGTTGATGGAGCTGCTCTCGGACGCTATCTATACGATCAAGTGTCTCATCACCAAGGGCCTGGCGGGCACGTTGCATAAACAGCGACTCGGCGCTATCAAGATACTCCGGCGATTCGATTCGGCGATAGAACGATGGCGTCTGATAGTGTTTTGCCGCCTCGTTCTCCTTGCTACGGGCCGGATAGTAGCCGCCGTAACTGGTGATCTCAGGCAGCCAGCGCCCACCGAAGGCGTCATCCGTTTCTTCAAACTCCTTGGCGAAGGCTTCAAGCACATTGGTGACAGCCTGGTTATTGGTTGAAGCTGCCACAATCAACGGTGGTTCTATCTGATCAAGCGCGGCTTTTACCCATAGCGAAGCGACGGCCGACAGAACGAACGTGGTTTTCCCTGTGCCCGGTGGGCCGTTGACCGCCAGCACTTCACCTTCTTCCATCGCCATGACCTGGGCCAACGCATCGCGTTGGGCGACTGCCAGGGGGTATAGCGTATTGGCGTGACCAAGACGGTTCGACATACCCGATAATGGCTCTACGCAAGATTGGTACTGTTCGACCTTCGCCAGGGCATAGGTGTCTAGCAGTGGCAATGGTTTATCTGTGGTGGAAAGCCAGTCGTAGAGCTTAATGATATGGTGCGCAGCGCCCTGCTGTTCATCAACCTTGACGATTCGTGCTTCATCCGCGCTCACGAATGCCGTTTTAAGCAACTCTTTCGGGCACAGCTCGTCGAACAATTGACGCGAGATGTTGTAATACGTTTTCCATCGTGTCTGGTGTTCGTCTTGCTCACTTTTCTCAAGCAGCGTTTGCGCTTCGCTCTCTGACCAGACCTTAGGTTCAGCCTTGCTCAAGAAGCGGTCCTGATCCGCAACATCAGCTAACGTAAAGCGGTCATCGGCCTGGGGGCGAAGAAGATCACGGGGGATGACAGGCGGTTCGGCGGGAATCAAATGACCGTCGCGGGACACCCACAAACCACAGATTAAAGGGGTTATGACATCGGGGAAAAGCGCCTGCTTTTTAGCCCCATGTTCCAGCAGCACCTTGTACACAGCCGGGCGCAGCACGACGCGTACCAGTTGGGTGGCGTCCTCCTCTCCTTCGAAAAGGCGCGCGAGTGCCGGGTGGTTCTTCGGCAGTCGCCCTTCGCGATAGACCGTACTCGCGAGCGGCTCTGTTTTTCCCAGCTCTTTTTTAGTCAAAGCACCGCGACCGCTCTCGGCATCTGCTAGCGAGTTGCGCCAGTAGCGAAGCCACTGCTGGGCCGAGGGAGTGATGGTCTCTGCCTGCGTCATGCCGTTGCCTTCTTCCTTGTCCGTTTGGCAGGCGCTTTCGCTGCCCGTTCTGCCTTAATACGTTCCAGTAGTGCCTCGGCGCTGTTCTCGCCGCTGATCAGTTCAGGGTTATCCTTGCGCCACTGCTCGGTCAGCTCGCCACGAAACGCTTTAGCGAGGATGGATTGGGTGAGGTTTTTTACGCGTACTAGCGCTTGATTGACCTGCTGCTCAATACGGTCGGCGTAGGCGAAGAGTTGTTCGACTCGGCGGACGATTTCGGTTTGTTCTGGTAGAGATGGACGGGGGATCTTTGCTTCTCTGCATTGAGTTAGAGAAATATTCACTTGCCCAACGATACCTTTCAAATCATGGGTCACATCCCGCACCATAGAGCCTTCGCATAAGACGTAGTACAAAAAATTTGGTAGTAGTTCCTTCGGATCAGGCCGGAATAAAGTTATTGCCTGATTGAGATTCCATTCTGTATAGCTGTCAGGAAGAATGGCAACTTTGCCGAGAGGTGGCCCTACGATGTTCATCAAAACATCCCCCGGATAGCCAATTGATCTTTTCAGCTTCGTGTTATGAACTTCTTCGGTGATGAATTGCGGTCGGTATTCAAAGTCGATTTCCTGGTTAACGATGTTATAAACCTTCAGGAAAGGGATTGTACCGTTTTGATCGAACGGGTTGTTTTTCGGGGTTGAGCCGCTCTGTATTTTTTTGCATAGATCGAGTGCCGCCTGAACACCCCAAGAGCCGTGCTCAACCCCATGCTGTTTCCGCCACTCCTCCGTCAATTGTCCACTCACCGCCGCCGCGAGCACGGTTTGACGAAAGCGTTTGAGGATTTGCGGGATGCGCTCAAGGCGGGCTTTGGTGTTTTCTACCTGGGCCAGCAGGGTGTCGAGTTTGTCGGCGATGACTTTTTGTTCGGCGAGGGGAGGAAGTGCTATTTCTTGCGCATATGCGTCATCCCTGTTTAAACCAGGGATTGCAGTTGATCTGTTCAATTGGTTTAAAGGAAGAAAGGCTAGCTGATAAAACCAATATCGAACTGGTTGCTCGTAAAGCTGATTTACAAAGTAGGTAGTGTCAATTGGATAGAAGGGTTTGTCAGAAAACTGAACTTCTCCATAAGACCCTTTTCTGCCGACAATGATACCTGGCTCTGTAACGAGAGCTTCACTATGACTGCCTACAACCCCATTTGAGCCATAAACCGGAAATTCACCACCATCTCGCGTTTTTGCAGGGAGTGATTTTCCGTAATTAAGCTCTATTATTGAACCAAGATTAGTTTCAACCCAACCCATTGAGCCCGGTTTAGAACACATCAATTGACCTCACCCATCATTTCTTTCAACAACACCCGCTGCCCATCCGCCTCTTCCTCAGCCCCCAATTCACGCATCAAGCTATCCAACTCACCTATCGCCTGCACCAGCTCGCTCATCGCTTCACCGGCCAGCACCTCGGGCGCAGGCAAATCAGCCGCGTCGATGCTGTCCTTGTCCTTGAGCCAACTGATATCCAGTGAATCGCCTTTATGCTCGGCAATCCACGTGCGGCTGAAGCAGCGCCAGCGGCTGTGAAGCATGCGCTCGTCCACGCCCTGGTTTTCATCCGTGGCCTTGGTGGCTTCCGGCAGTTCGATCTTGTCTGAATGAAAGCTGTATTCGCCTTCCTGGCGCTGGCTGTCGCCATTGGGGCTTTCGCCGTACACCGCTTCAAACGGCTTCAGGTGCGTTTCACCGAAGGGCGTGCGTTTGCCAAAGCTGGGCATATTGGTGCGCAGGTCATACACCCAGACGTTTTCCGTGCAGCGCTCTTCCTGATACTTGTCTGCCGTGCTGCTCTTGGTGAAGAAGAGCACATTGGTTTTCACGCCCTGGGCGTAAAAAATGCCGGTGGGCAGGCGCAAAATGGTGTGTAGATTGCACTTGTCCATCAAGTCGCGGCGCACGTCGGTGCCCACACCGGCTTCAAACAGCACGTTATCCGGCAGTACCACGGCGGCGCGGCCACCGGGTTTTAGGTTGCGGTAGATATGCTGCAGAAACGCCAGTTGCTTGTTGTTGGTTTTATACGTCAGGTCGTCGCGGGTAATGCTGGCGTCACCGCCTTTGCTGGTGCCGAAGGGCGGGTTGGCCAGTATTACATCGGCTTTGGCGAGGCTTGTGCCTGCTTGGCCTAGGGCGTTGCCTAGATGCACCACGCCTTCGTCATCGCCTTCCATGCCGTGTAGCAGGCAGTTCATCAGCGCCAAGCGGCGTGTGCCGGGCACCAGCTCAATACCGACAAAGGCTCTGTTTTGCTGGAATAGCTGCTGTTGAGCGTCTAGGTCAGCGAGGTCGTCGGTGTGTTCTTTAATGTATTGGTCGGCAGCGGTTAAAAAGCCCGCGGTGCCCGCTGCGGGGTCTTGAATAAGCTCGCCGGGCTGGGGCTTTAGGCAACGCACCATGCTGTTTATCAGCGCGCGGGGCGTAAAGTACTGGCCCGCGCCGGATTTGGTTTCGCTGGCGTTCTTCTCCAGCAGGCCTTCGTATAAATCGCCCAGGCCGTCTTGTTGTGCGCTGAACCAGTCGATCTGATCCAGGGCTTTGATCATCTGCTCTAAATGACGCGGCTCCCGCAGGCGGGTTTGCGCATCGGCGTAAACGGCGCTGATCAGCGGGTCGGTATGAATCAATCGGCCGGTGCCATCGCGGCCGCTGGAGAGGCTGAGCAGAATACGCTTGTAGTCGTCCAGCAGATTAATGCCGGATTTATTGTTCAAGTCAGTCCAGCGGCAGCCTTCTGGCAGCGGGTGCTTTTTCAGGGTGCCCGCTTCGGTATTCTCATGCACCATCTTGATAAACAGCAGCAGCACCAGTTCGGTGACGTAGTCGGAGTAGTTGATGCCGTCATCGCGCAATACGTCACACAGATTCCAGAGTTTTTGAACGATGTCGTTGTGGGTCACGTTTGTTTCCAAGTTGATTTAACCGCGCTCAAGAAAAAGGGTCATCAGCGGCGTATTGATATAAAAGTTGCTGCGACCTACTTTGGTTTTATCCAGTAGGCCAGTGCTTACCAATTCTTCTAGGTACTTAGTAGCGGTGATGCGGCTAACGCCTAAATCATCCATCACAAATTCAATTTTGGTATAGGGGTGATTGAACAGGTTGTTAAGCAGCTCCTGTCGATAAATCTTGGGGCACTCCTCGCGCATTCTGTGCTTGGTGTGTTGTATTAGCTCGCGAATGTGGCCGATTAAGTCGATGGTTTGCTGAGCCGTTTGGCTTACCCCCTCCAGCATGTAAAGCAACCAGGGCTCCCAGTTGCCGGTGTCTCTGACTGCTTGCAACTCTTCGTAGTAGCGTGCCTTGGTCTGGATTAGATATCGGCTGAGGTAAAGCACGGGTAGATCCAGTAAGTCTTTGGCAACCAGGTACAGCATATTGATGATTCGTCCTGTTCTACCATTACCGTCATAGAACGGGTGAATGCTTTCAAACTGATGGTGAATGATCGCCATTTTAACCAGTGGGTCGGCATCGCAAAGAGTGTCATCATTGATGTAAGCCACTAGGTTCTCGATTAAATCGACGATTTCCCGTGCGGACTGGGGTGGTTCGTAAACTACTTCGCCAGTCGCTTGGTTTTTTAGTGCCGTACCCGGTAGTTTGCGTAAGCCTGCGCGATTTTTCTCAAGTGTTTCCTGGATAACGAGAATGTCATTGAGGCGAAGTAAATGGCTTTGCCGAACGCTGTTGAACCCGGCGCGTAGGGCAGTAGCGTAATCCTGAACTTCTTTGGTTTCGGGAGCTATGCTGGCTTCATCGGCTACCACTGCCCGATAAAGGTCATCCTGAGTGGTAATGATATTTTCAATTTCAGAACTATGCCGTGCTTCCTGCAGCGTGAGCGTGTTGATCAGAATTTCTTCATTGGGAATAGTCGCGGCAACGCCTTTAAGCTCGGCCAAGTAACGGTGCGCCTGAGCCGCTTGTTTTAATACGGCTCGGGTTTCCCACTGCTCTATGGCATCAAGAGGAAGGGTTGGCAGCACGGTTGATCCTTTTAATGTATAGAAAAAAGGAAAATCTATACATATCGAACGTCATATGCAAAGAAAATAGCGTTTTTCTATATATGAGAGGTATTACTTGTCTAGAAAAATGCGAAAACTATGCCCTTTTGGGCGGCCATATTGCCTCATTGAGTTCTTCCAGCACACTGTCCAACTGCTCCCCGAGCACCTTATCCAGTTGCTTCGCGCCGCCATGGAAGGCGGGGAGCTGGTTAACGGTGTCCCGGTCGAGAATCACTTCCTTGGTAAGCTGTTTGGCCAGCTTACCCAGCCACTTGCGCTGGTTGGGTGTCCAGTCGTGCTGGGTGTAGAGGCGATCCATGGCGTCAGCCACGCGCTGTTCAAACGGCTTTAATGGCTCACCTAGGGCGGCGCGGCGGATATGGCCGATGATGCTGGCGGCAATATCCTGGTTGGTGTGGTTGCGCACGGCGCTTTGCAGATTGGCTTCCGAGTAGCCGTGGTTATCCAGCAGCACTTTAACGTCTTTTAACTGCTGGCGAGTAAGGTCGCGAGGCTGGTTAACCACCACGGCCAGGGCGGCGGATTGGTTGATCTGCTCTTTGATAAACGCATTGAAGCTATCCAGGTAATCTTCCGGGCGTTTATGAACGCCGTAGCTCTGGCTACGCTCGCGAATCTCATCGTCGTGGTCGGAAATCACTGGCATACGTTCGCTGCCCACCAGCTGTTTTACCTCGGCTAGCTGGTGTATCAAGCCGCTATGCTGGCGAAGAAACGCGGATGCCTGCCTTGGGCCCAGCTTATGTAAATGCTCGTGGAGCTTATTTGGCTCCACGCCCCATAGGCTATGTAGGTCATCAAGCTTTTGCTTTAGCGCGGGTTTGTTTTCTGCTTTGGTCTCGGCTTTGCGTAGTACACGCATTACTTTTTGGCTGAGCTGGCTGAGCACGACATCAGCCTGGCTTTCGCCCTGCTGTTCGCCGGGGCTATTTAGCGCATTTTCCAACTGGTGCTCATCGGTCAGCTCATCTACCAACTGCTCAAGGCTGATATTAGGGTCTCGCACCAGCGGCTTCATGGTGTTGACCTCCGCCAGGGCGGCGTAGATATCCACCGGGTCGTAGATGGTGAACACCGTTTTGCCAATCTCGTCACAGCGGCGGGTGGCGCGGCCAATCATCTGTTCAAAAAGAATCCGCGAGCGCACCTGACGCATAAATACCAAGTGGCAGATTTTTGGCACGTCGATACCGGTGGTGAGTAGATCCACGGTAATCGCAATATTGGGGTAGCGTTCGTTTTTATAGCGACGGATCAGTTGGTCGACCTTATCGCTTTTGCCGGTGATTTTAGCCACCGCTGCCTGGTGATAGTTGCCGTTATATTTTGCTTTAAAGGCATCATCCAATAGCCGTTTGACCATGTCAGCGTGAAGGTCGGTGGCGCAGAAAATCAGCGTTTTTTCATCGCCAAACGGATCTAGCTCTTCGGCCAGCTGCTCGCAGATCACGCGGTTGAAGTTTTCGTTGATGACCTGGCGATTGAAGGCGTCGACGTCAAAGCGCAGCTCGTCTTCAAGCTCAGTGGTATCGACTTCGCCGGTTTGGGTGTTGATGACCTCGATGGGCTTACCTTTCTCAAACAGGATGCCTTCTTGGGTCAACAGGGTTTCATATCGGATGGGCGGCTCATGGTCGATCAGCCAGTCGTCTGCCACCGCTTCTCGGTAAGAGTAGGTGTACACTGGTTTGCCGAAAATCTCGCTGGTGTGCTTGGCTGGGGTGGCGGTAAGCGCGATTTTGATTGCATCGAAGTAATCAAGCACCCGGCGATAGCTGGAGAGGTACTGGCTGGCGTCACGGGTGGCCAGCTCGCCTTCGGTCATTTCCTGATCTAGCGTGTAGCCGCGGTGGGCTTCGTCGATAATGATGCAGTCGAATTGATCAATCGGCGGTGGCTGGTCGCTCATGAAAATGCGCTTCACCATGGCCTGCACGGTGGCGACCTGTACGCGAGTTTCGGCTTCTGCTGCCATATCGCCCAGTTCTGCCACGTTGTAGATTTTGCTCAGGGTTTGGTTCTGCTCCAGTGGCGCTTCGTTGAAGGCATCAATCGCTTGGTCGCCAAGGGCGGTGCGGTCGACCAGAAACAGAATGCGGTGAAAACGCTCGGTTTTAAGAAACCGGTACATCAGGCCAATAATGGTGCGGGTTTTGCCGGTGCCGGTGGCCATGGCTAGCAGGGCAGAGCGGGTGCCGCGAGCCAATGCATGTTCAGTCGCCAGAATCGCCTTTTGCTGGTACTCCCTGAGCCGGAGGTAACCGAAAGGCTCTTGTTTGAGCAGCTTGTCGGCGTTTTCTCGATCGCGTTCCAGTAGATTTAATAGGCCGCCGGGAGTATGAAAGCGGGGTAAGGCGCGGCGGGTGTTGCTGGGTTCTCGTGTATCTCGAAACCAGGTGCCCGACTGTTCTGCCAGCTGTGGCAGGTAAGGGCGTCCGTTGCAGGAGTACACGAAAGGTACTTTAAAGTGCCCTTCATCATCCGCGGGCCATGCAATGGTTCGCCCGGCAAGCTCCCAGGCACCGACCATCGGTGGCTCAACGCTTAGGCCTTTGCTGTAGCGCTCGGATTGATCAATCTTGCCCGCTACATTGATGTTCTCTTTTTTAGCTTCGACCACGGCAATTGGCGTTAAGCCACAAAAAAGCACGTAGTCGGCTCGTTCCTTTGGGCCATTGGTTTGATGCACTGGCTGAGTAGGCCATTCAGCAATAGCGCGGTAGATACCTTTCTCGGGGCGAGCGCCTTTTTGATAGGTAATCTCTTGGCTGTCGGCTTCCCAGCCCGCTTCATTGAGCTGCTGATCAATCAGTATTCGCGTTAACTCTTCACTCAGCACTAATGTGTCGCTGGCGGCTTTGGTTTTACTGGCTACCTGCTGGCGCTGCTGATTAACGCTGCTTTCGCCCTGTGCGGTGAGTTGCCTTTGTAAGGCGCGAATTTTGGCTTCGTAAGCCTGTTGTTGCTGGGCTAGTGCCTGTTCGTGGCTGTGCGCCTGTTTTGCTAGGGCGCGGGATTCTTCATCCATGGCTAAGGCCAGCGCCTCGTATTCCTGCTTTTCTTGCTCGACCAGTTGGCTGAGCTGCTGGCTACTATCCAACGCTTTATTGGCGTGTTGAAGCTCGTGGCGGAGTTTTTCAATATCGGCCTGAAGCTGGCGCGACTGTGCGCTGGGGTCCGTGGGTGGCACAAAGGGACCAGGCTTGAAGGTGGTGCCTGCCTTGCTAAAGGAGCGGTGGAACCAGATGGCCAGTTCACGGGCAAGCTTCAGGCCATCCATGGCTTCTTTGTGGCGGGTGCGAAACTGATGAGTGGCTTTGTTACCCTCGATGCGCAGGGTGTGAAACAGTTCTTTGACCTGGGGCTCAAGGCGCAGCTCGCGATTTAAACGGTAGAGTAAGTCGGCTTGGCTGGTTTGGTTGTCAAACGCTACCCCGGACATCGCCGCCATATGCTGGGCGAGCGCTTCCCCCAACTGGCGCAACTTAATTAATGTGGTGTTAGGGTCGCTGGCAAAGGCGCGTTCGGCAGAGGCCGTTAGTTCGACAAATAGCGCATCATGCTCTGCTAAAAAGCCAAAGTTGCTGGGAGGATAGGGTGTTGTCATTACATTTACTCTCCACGTCTTGGCAGTTTGGCTTTGTCGCGAATGCTTTATTACAGCCCATACTAATAAAATAGAGTGTGCTTAGCTAAGTCTACTTTTGGGGATGGCGACAGTGGTGTTCGGTTTACGTTTTCGAATGCTAACGTTCACTCCTTGCTCAATTCCGACTGCTGAAGCTGTTCAACCGCCTTTGCCCGTTCGCGCTCTAACTCGCGCTTGAGTTCATCTTCAGAGGGCAGATACGGCAGGTACTTCGCCGCAAACAGCTGTTTTTGCTCGGCCAGCACTGAGTACTTCACGACCGCCTCGCTTTTTTCGCTGCACAGCACCAGGCCGATGGTGGGGTTATCGTCGCTGCCTTTGCGTTGCTCATCGTATAAGCGCACGTAGGTATCCATCTGGCCAATATCCTGATGCCTGAGTTTGCCGAGTTTTAGATCCACCAGCAAAAGCACTTCAGTTTGAAGTTGTAAAACACCAAATCGATATAGAAATCTTCGTCGTCAAAGCGAATGCGCTGCTGGCGCTCCACAAAGGCAAAACCTTTACCCAGTTCCAGTAAAAACTGCTGCAGGTTGCTGATAATGGCCTGTTCTAACTGGCTTTCCTGATAGGTTTTATCCTGTAGGTTAAGGAAATCAAGAATGTAGGGATCACGCAGGTAATCTTTGGCGGTTTCCGCCAATGGCTGGGTGTTTTGTTGAGCTTCAGCTTCTACCAGTGATGTTTACCGTAGCCTATGTAAGCAGTCGCGTGTTCTGCATAAGGGTGAGGGCTAAACGTTACGTCATAGAAAGGCGCTGGTTTCCATTCGCCTCGGTCGTCCTGCAAAAACGCCCAGTTTTTACTGTGATCATCCTGATTGCAGGCAAACAGGTTAAACAGGGCGCGTCGGAATTGGAGTTGGCCGACGGCGGGGGATTTACACAGCTGGCGGCTGGCTTTGATAAGGTCGGCGTAATCAAGACTAGGAGTTCGAAAGTCGGCGTCCAGCAGACCACAGGCGCTATGCATATGCAGACGCCCCGCAGGGCTTTGATTAATCCAATCGAACCGTTTGATGGCAAGCCAAGCGCGTTCCCCCTGAGGCGTCGGTATGCGCAGCAACTGCCATTCCGGCGGCTCAAGGCCTGCCTTTTTAGCCAACTCCAGGTATACCTCTTCGCATAGGCCTTCTTCGTGACCCAAAGGCAAATGTTGGGAGGTAAACTTGACCAGCCACGCGTCATCCTCTGGCCGGGCCTTGGTTCGGCACTCGCTGAATTGGCCTGGAGCCATAAAAAGCTGTGCTTTTGGCCTTGCCCCACCGGAGCTACCCGCTGCGACTAGAGCACTTAGTACGTCTTCGGTTTGCCCATCAAAAACGGCTTGTGCTTGGAGTCCGAGTGTCGCTAGGTGCTCATTATCGCTTTGTGTCGGCGCAGCATCTGATGTTGGCTCAAAGGCCAGTGCGCCCATGCCGCGCTGGCCAACAAATGCCAGTCGATCCATCGCCGTAAGCTGCATAGGCGCTATACCATGCTGACGGAATACCCGGTCTTGTAGCAGCAGTCCCCACCCATCGGGTAAACAGTCGCCAAATACGCCGTGCAGCCCTTGATGCGGTGTTTTAGGGGCGGGCTGAAGCGCTAGGCCTTGCTGTAACGTAAAAGGCGATAGGTTGCCATGTCGTTCCTCATAGCCTTTCGCGTACTGAAAAAATACCCCCTGGCGGTTTTGCGCTAATACGCCCGCAGCAACCTGTTCCCCGGTTGATAGCGTGCGGGTCACATTCAGCCGTTGCGTGGGTTTAAAGGCCATCTTTGAGCACCTCATCGATAGAGGAAGGTGTCTTTGTGTTGAATGCGTCTTGTTGGGTCAGCGCATATAGCCGTGCCAAGTCGTCTAGGCTTTGCCATAGCAACAGCAGTTGGCGAAACGATATTTGCCCGGTGAGCTCAAATTTTTTGATGGTTGGGGCAGGCACACTGCTGCGCTGTGCCAGTGCCGCACGGGATAGCTTGGCCTGTTCGCGTAAGTGGCGCAGGTGGGCCGCAAAGGCTTGCTGGACATCGGTATCGTCTAACAGCAGAAAACGGTGCATAAGCTATGCATTCCTAAAAAGGATATTACTGTATCCATTTTAGCTTTTTTAAACCTATTTTGGATACTACTGTATCTGTTTTTCTGTTTAGTACTTATCGTACCGCGGCCTGCTGCAGAAGTTATTCAAGTGCGTAAAGCCTGCTGGCAGCCTATTTCCTATTTTTACAACCTACCCGACTAATTTGTTTACAGGCCTAGCAACTCAGTACCTGAGAGCTGGCCTGGATAATGCGCTCGAACTCTGCCGTCGTGGCTTCGCTGTGCTGGGTGCAACTGCTCGGCCAGCCGTGCGTTGGAGACACGCCCGTCCGCCTGGAGCAACGTGGCTAACCGGGCATCCTTTTTATCCAGCGCGCTCATTCTGAACTCTTCTTTCGATTTACTGCTGCTATTAGAAAGAGTGCTTCAAAATGACGAAGAATGTCCATCAGAAGGAAACGTAATTTCGGGCAGGGCCCGTTATAGTGGGTGCATTCAACTTGCCGCTAACGCGTTCAGGAATCCCCCCATGAGAGACGTGGTTTTTGAGCAATTTTCCGCCCCACCACAGATCCAGCAACTGCCTGATCCCACCCCCGAGCCGCATGGCGTGGTTGTGAAGTTAATGGCGAATGGGGTGTACCGCAGTGACTGGCATGGCTGGGTAGGGCATGACACCGATATTCAACTTCCTCATGTGCCGGGGCATGAGCTTTACGGTGTTGTCGAGGCCGTGGGTAAAGACGTAAACACATGGCGCATTGGCGACCGGGTCACGGTTCCCTTCGTTGGCGGGTGCGGCACTTGCCCTGAGTGCCACTGTGAATGCTGCCAAGTTTACTTCCGCTAACTCACTAGCGCACATTGTACGTGGCGTTCCCTGAATGGTTAATATTAGTCAATTAAAAATAAATTGTTAAAGAAACACTTTTTAGCGATTTAATTGATTAATGATTTTTTAGCGCATAATGACTAGTGCGCTAATTGTTTCTTATTGTTTATTTTAATGTCGCTGGTGATATTTGTTTGCCCATTTTTAAAGGCTGTTATATAAAAGCTTGTCTTTGTTTCAGGTGCTTAGTTAAATGGTTTTTTACACTAATTCGTTGTAAAAGAAATTAACAATGCGCCTGGTATTTAAGAACTGGTTTCTTGCTTTAAATTAATTAAAAAAGTGTCGTGCACTGAGTGCGCGCATTACTGCGTACACATTAATGAGCGGCCTTATGGGTGCTTAATTAGCTGGCGCGGTATTCCCAATGATACTTGGTCATTAGAGGAGTAGGGATATGAAAAAGTACGCAGCGGAGTTAATCGGTACGTTTTGGTTAGTCTTGGGCGGTTGTGGCAGCGCGGTGTTAGCGGCGGCTTTTCCAGACGTAGGCATTGGCCTATTAGGGGTGTCGCTGGCTTTTGGTTTAACGGTTGTTACGATGGCGTATGCGATTGGACATATTTCGGGGTGCCATTTAAATCCTGCGGTATCGATAGGGCTTTGGGTGGGAGGGCGCTTTCCAGCTAAAGAGTTGCCTTACTATATTGGTGCGCAAGTACTGGGTGCCGTTGTTGCCGGTGGCGTGCTGTATCTGATTGCGAGTGGCCAAGCAGGGTTTGATGTGTCGGCTGGGTTTGCATCGAATGGCTATGGAGAGCATTCACCCGGCGGTTATAGCATGACGGCGGCGTTACTAACGGAAGTCGTAATGACCATGATGTTTATCTTCATCATTATGGGGGCAACCGATGGCCGCGCACCGGCAGGGTTTGCGCCGTTGGCGATTGGCTTGGGCTTAACGCTGATTCACCTGATCAGTATTCCGGTGACCAATACCTCGGTGAATCCAGCGCGTAGTACGGGCGTTGCTCTGTATGTAGGAGATTGGGCGACGGCTCAGCTGTGGCTGTTTTGGATAGCACCGATGATCGGCGCGGCGTTAGGGGCACTAGCGTATCGCTTTATTGCTCAGCCTGAGGCACTCATAGCGCCGCCAGCGCCTTCTGATCACGACGATGATCTAACGGGTAAGATCGTCCCTTAAAGCGGCTCTCCACGATAGTAGTGCCATAAAAATAGCGAACCCACGCTACGCCAGGGGGCCCAGTGTTCAACTAACTGGCGAGCCTGTTTAGGCGTGGGTTTGTCTTCCAGTTTTTTTAGACGGCCAAGCGCTACACGTAAGGCAAGGTCGTCGGCGGGAAATATATCCGCGCGTTGGAGCGAAAACATCAGGTAAATTTCGGCGCTCCAGCGGCCAAAACCACGTAGTTGAGTGATGGCGGCAATCGCCTCGTCATCGCTCAGCGTGGCCAACCCATCGGCGCTGAATGTGCCTGCAAGCTCTGCCTCCGCCAGCCCTTTGGCATAGGCTACTTTGCGCCAGGAAAGCCCTGCATCACGCAGCGCTTGGTCTTCAACATCGATAACTGCTTGCGCGTGCAATTCAGGTAGTAATGAAGTGACACGGCCCATAATAGCGCGCGCCGCTTCCGTCGAAATCTGCTGGCTAACAATCGTACTAAAAAACGTTGCGAAGCCTTGGTCGCGTTGGCGCGGTGCGGGTGCTCCCACGAGTGGATAAGCACGGGCAATATCGGGGTCTGCTTTAGCCAGTGCCTCCATGGCGTACTCGATAGTCTCTAGTGTCATGAACATTTCACCTGCTTATAAGTTTAAAAACACACTAACAAAACTAGAAAACCTCTGATTAACTATTGCGCTTGTCCATACTGCGTTAAAAATCACCTCGTGCGCGAGTCCGATCAAAATGCTCATTTACAACCCGTAAACTCGAACGCGAGCCCGGTCCTTTTTTCGTTGATTTTTGCCTTGTCTGGCCTGCGCTCATAACGTTAATCAGAGGCTCCCTGGGATATTACCGTTGTAATCCGTAGGAATTGCCTCGTTCGCCCGCTAACTTTTTTGGTGTTGCGTATTTCTACTTTTGTCTAATCCTGCGATCATTTGCAGCTATACAAGACCGTTTTGTTAAGCAGGTGTTGAATGCGCCTGGGGGAGAAAAGTATGCAGGCGTCGTCATCGGGATTGGCACGTAACCCGCGGTTGGCAGAAGTCGTGTTGGCGTTAGGCGGGTTTGGTATTGGCACCAGCGAATTCGTCATTATGGGGTTAATGAACCGTGTCGCGGAAGATCTCGCCGTTACGGTGCCACAGGTGGGCTATGCCATCAGTAGCTATGCCTTGGGTGTGGTCGTCGGTGCACCACTGATATCTGCCTTTGCAGCGCGGGTACCTAAGCGTGCGTTACTCATTGTGCTGATGTTGGTCTTTGCCGTCGGTAATATCGCCAGTGCCATGGCGCCCGGATTCTGGTCATTTGTAGGGCTACGCTTTATCGCCGGGTTGCCGCATGGTGCTTATTTTGGCGTAGCCGCATTGGTGGCCGCGGGTGCAGTGCCAGTTGATCAGCGGGCACGCGCTATTTCACGGGTAATGATGGGCTTGACGTTGGCGATTCTGATTGGCGCGCCGTTAGGCACGTGGACAGGTAATCTGTTTGGTTGGCAAATTGCTTTTGCAGCCGTAGGTGTTATTGCACTGTTGACTGCGCTATTGATTCGTTTGTGGGTACCTGTACAGCCGTTCGATGCCTTAGCAAGCCCGCTACGTGAACTGTCGGCATTGATAAAGCAGCGTGTATTGGTGACGGTGGCCATTGCCTGTATTGGCTGTGGCGGTATGTTTGCTATTTTTAGTTATGTGATGCCTACGCTTACTCAGCAAGCGGGTATGAGTGAAGCGCTGGGGCCGCTAGTGCTGGTCATCTTTGGTCTTGGCTCTATCGCTGGGAATTTAATTGGCGGTCGTGCAGCGGACAAGAACCTGATGCGTGCAATTCCCGCTACCTTGGTGTGGTGCGCAGTAATTCAGGGATTGTTCTATTTTGCTGCTAATAATGTTTGGACGGGGCTGTTATTTGTAGGATTAGTCGGCTCTAGTATGGCGCTAGCGCCTGCGCTGCAGACCCGTTTAATGGATGTAGCAGAAGATGCCCAGACGATGGCGGCTTCGCTAAACCATGCGGCTTTTAATGGGGCCAATGCATTAGGAGCGTGGTTAGCGGGGCTGGTCATTAGCGCAGGCTTTAGTTGGTCGAGCACAGGGTTAGTCGGTACCGGTTTAGCACTTTGCGGGCTGGTGATTTTTGCTTGGGGGCGCTGGCTTGAGAAACGCACTTTCACTACGGCTGAACGTTATCAATGAGTGTTTACTAACGACATAGCCTAAAGCCGCGCATGCCTAGGTGAAAGTGGTCAGCATGTGCGGCGTTGTAGTCTGGCCCCAACACGTTACCAAAGGTGTTGCAGGCGCCATCTCTCGCTGCTCTTAGAAATTCCCCGGTTTCGCCTTCGTCATCCCAGTGATTGATCAGCGTAATGTGCTGGCCATTTTCAAACTGAAATCCCACCACATCCAGTGCTTCAGCGGTGGCGTGTTCACTGCGCCTGCCTGTTTCGCGGCCATAGACGTTACGGCAGGCAAAGCTACCAACGTGATTGACTTGGGCCACACGGCTACCCATGATTTCCAGGGCGGCAGGTTGAAGGACATGGCGCTCGTACATTACCCAGGCCATCGCCATTGGGCAGGTGGCGACAAAACTTTGGTTAAAACGAACGCTGCTAGACTGCATACGCACGATATTCGTCAGTGGGCAGCTAGCGGTTGGGGAATAATCGGCTAAAGGTGTGTAACTAAGCTCGCTCTCTGGCACGGTGTCCAGTGCGGCTAAACAGGCACCCCGGTCATCGTTTAGACGTTTGAGCTTTAGCTGGGTGATGGGCGTTATTGGGTCATCGATATAGAGTGGCGCCCAGGGTGCCCAATGGCGGGGAATCTCAATCAGCCCTTTTTGGAACGCTACGCCCAGGGCAATTAAGCATAAAATAACGATCGTACTGCGCATAACGACCTCCTTGTGACTGCGCCGAAACGCTACAGTCCATAGCATAGGTGTGCGATACTGCGCGCTACTTTATTTGCAGAACCTTATTCGCAGTGCTTGATAAACAGTACAACGTATTGCCGTTGTGCTGTTTATCTTCATCAACGATCTTTCGCTGACTATCATTTCGCTATCTATCTTTTGCTAACTATCTTTCGCTAATTAGGGAAGCGCTTCATGTCCCAGGGTACGCTTTTTATTATTTCTGCCCCGTCGGGTGCTGGTAAAACCAGCTTGGTCCGCGAGCTGATCGAGAGCCTGGATGGTATTCAGGTCTCGGTATCACATACCACGCGAGCTAAGCGCGAGGGGGAAGTGGATGGTGTGAATTACCACTTTACTCACGTAGCCGACTTTGAAGCGATGATTGAGCGCGGTGAGTTCTTTGAGTATGCCAAGGTCTTTGATAATTACTACGGTACGTCTCGCTGTGCGGCGCAAACTGTTCTGGACGCAGGGCAAGACGTTATTTTAGAGATCGACTGGCAGGGCGCTCAGCAGGTACGTGAGCAAATGCCTTCGGCAGTGTCGATTTTTATCTTGCCACCCTCGCGTAGCGAACTAGAGCGGCGTCTTTCTAGCCGCGGAACCGATGAGCACGCAGTGATTGCTCGGCGTATGCGTGATGCCGTTAGCGAAATGTCCCATTTTGATGAATATGACTACTTAGTCATCAATGATGATTTCACCACAGCACTGCAAGAGTTGCAGTCGCTGGTGATCAGTCGCCGCTTAACACGTGAGGCGATGCAGGTGCGTCATGCGTCACTACTCGATGCGCTCTTGTCACAAGCGCCTAGCGTCGAGTAATCTAGCAGGTTCCATTACCACTTTTTTTGCTGGGCCCGCGGCGTTTCACCACAACGCTGGCCCAGCGTTGTCATTACAGGAAGGCCCCCATGGCTCGCGTAACCGTTGAAGATTGTCTGGAAAATGTTGAGAACCGCTTCAAACTGGTGATGATTTCTACCCAGCGCGCGCGCCAGCTTGCCCGTGGCTCCCGTGAAGCGCAACTGCCCTGGGAGAACGATAAACCTACCGTTATGGCACTGCGTGAAATTGCCGCCGGCCTGGTAAATCACACCGTGCTAGATGAGCCGGTTGAAGCTGCGGTTCGTACGCGCCCAGCAATGACGCCTACGACACATATCGACGACTAAGGTTGACTAGAGACTGGACTTAGAAGCGACTAGGGGCGCGGTAAATGTTCACCATTGATGACCTGGCCGATCGACTTGGCGGCTATTTACCTCCAGACGAAATACAGCAGGTCAAACGCGCTTTCTATTATGCCGAGCAAGCCCACGACGGCCAGCGCCGTCGCTCTGGTGAGCCTTATGTGACCCACCCGTTAGCGGTCGCTAATATATTGGCTAATATGCACATGGACCATCAAAGTTTGATGGCTGCCATGCTGCACGATGTCATTGAAGATACGGGTGTCTCGAAAAAGGCGCTGTCTGCGCAGTTTGGTAAGCCTGTCGCCGAACTGGTGGATGGTGTTTCCAAGCTGACCCAGATCACCTTTGAAGACAAAGCCGTCGCCCAGGCGGAAAATTTCCAGAAGATGGTGTTAGCGATGTCGCGGGATATCCGCGTCATCATCGTAAAATTGGCTGACCGTCTGCATAACATGCGCACGCTGGGAGCATTGCGCCCAGATAAAAAGCGCCGTATTGCCCGAGAAACGCTGGAAATTTATGCCCGTATCGCGGGACGTTTAGGTATCAATACGATTCGTGTTGAACTTGAAGATCTCTCTTTCCAGGCTATTCACCCAATGCGTTCAGAACGCATCAAGCGCGCGGTCGCCAGCGCGCGGGGGAACCGCCGTAGTGCGATGCGAGAAATTCAGTCATCGCTACAGCAGAGTCTGGACGATGAAGGGCTTAAAGGTACCGTGATCGGCAGGCAGAAACATCTGCTGTCGATTTATAAAAAGATGCGCGACCAGCGTAAGCCGTTCGCAGAAATTATGGATGTCTTCGGCTTCCGCATCATTACCGAAGATGTCGCTAGCTGCTATCGCATCTTAGGCGTGGTGCATAATCTCTATAAGCCCGTACCAGGGCGATTTAAAGATTATATCGCTATCCCAAAAGCCAACGGCTACCAAAGCCTTCATACTACGCTGTTTGGTCAGGGCGGGATGCCAATTGAAGTGCAGATCCGCACCCGTGAAATGGAGGCGATGGCTAATAATGGCATCGCTGCCCACTGGCTCTATAAAGCAGGGCAAACAACCCACCCCATTGCCGAAGGCAGCCATGCCCGCGCCCGGGCTTGGGTAAAAGGGCTGCTAGAAATGCAGCGCCATGCGGGTGACTCGCTAGAGTTTATTGAGCACGTTAAAAACGATCTTTTTCCAGACGATATCTACGTATTTACCCCTAAAGGCGACATCATGGAGCTGCCTCAGGGCGCAACGGTGATCGACTTTGCTTATAGCGTACACACCGATATTGGCAATAACTGCATTGCTTGTCGTATTGATCGCCATTTAGCCCCGCTCTCAACGCGTCTTGAAAGTGGCCAAACGCTGGAAATTATTACTGCTCCTGGGGCACGGCCTAACTTGGCATGGCTCAACTTCGTCACGACAGCAAAAGCGCGTTCCGCGATACGCCATGCATTGAAGCACCAGCAGCAGGCAGAAGCGGTTATCTTAGGGCGACGGCTGTTGAATAAGGCGCTGGCACCGTTTGAAACCAGCCTGGAAGAGATAGATGAAAGTGTTTTTACTAAAGCATTTAAAGAGCTGGATGTCGTTTCGCTAGATGCTTTGTTAGAGTCACTTGGCTTGGGCAATCGAATGGCCCATGTGGTGGCGCGGCGCTTGGTTGATATCTCCAATGGCGGAAACTCTGACTACGTTCTCAGTGGGGATAGTGAAAAAGCCGTCGTTATCAGCGGTAGCGAAGGTATGGTGATTAATTTTGCCCGCTGCTGTCATCCATTGCCGGGCGACCCCGTTGTCGGCCACTTATCCGTTGGCAAGGGGCTGGTGGTGCATCGCAGTGAGTGCAAAAACCTAGGTGATCGTAAAAACGACCCAGAGAAGCTGTTTGCTCTTGAGTGGTCGGACAGTATAGATGAAGACTTCCCGGTCGCGCTGCGCATTGAAATTGAGAGCCGTCGTGGGCTGGTGGCCGAGCTGGCGGGCGTGGTGACCGATGCCGACGCCAATATCGAGCGTATCGGCATTGAAGAGCGTGATGCGCGGCTTTCAATCGTTAATTTAACCTTATCGGTAAAAGGCCGAGTGCATCTTGCGCGCATTATTAAGCGTATACGCAACCTTCCTAATGTCGGCAAAATAACCAGAATGACCAATTAATCACCCGTTAGTAGGCTGCTGGCGATGGGCTGGCAGCAACTGCTATGGCGGACCATTAGAATTAATGTTTAACGCTATCACCCTATCTATAACATACGTCTAAAAATATATTAAACACGACAGGAGAGTGCTATCTCATGAGCAACAAAGCGGTTATTAATACTGATAAAGCCCCCGCTGCCATCGGCCCTTATTCTCAAGCAATTAAGGCTGGCAACACAGTGTATCTTTCGGGTCAGATCCCACTGAACCCGGCGACGATGGAAATTGTTTCTGACGACTTTGAGGCGCAAGCACGTCAGGTATTTACCAATCTACAGGCGGTATGTGAAGAGGCTGCCGGTACGCTTGGCGATATCGTCAAACTCAACTTATATCTTGTTGATTTGGATAACTTTGCGATCGTAAACAAGGTGATGGAAGAGTTCTTCTCGTCGCCTTTCCCTGCCCGTGCAGCGGTCGGCGTCAAAGCGTTACCCAAAGGCAGCCAAGTAGAAGCAGAAGCTGTGATGGTCATTGGCGACTAAGCCTCTGAGCCGAATGTCTTCAGCAACTGTCTTCACCAAAAACGGGCGAGCACTTTATCATTAAGTGCTCGCTCTTTTTTTGAGGGTAGTGCAAAGAGGTTAGTGCAAAGGAATTAGCACCGAAACGATTAGGCTTTTTGTGGTGTTAAGAAGCCGCCCTCTTTTAGCACCTGTGCGTAGCCTTCTTTGTAGGTTGGATAGCGAAATTCATAACCCGTTTCACGGATGCGGCTATTATCGCAGCGTTTGCTGGTGCGACGGCGCAGTGGTGACTGCATGGTCTCGGTAGATTCAACCTTGAGCTGTTTGGCTAACCACGCCATCACGTTATGCAGGGTGACGGGCTCGCAGTCGCTACCTAGGTAAAGGTCGGCGAGTGGCGCGCCTTTTTCCTGACAACGAATTAAGTGCGCCAGAATACCGGTGCAGTCATCACGGTGAATACGGTTGGAGTAGCTGACTGGCGTGACAGCGGCAATGCGGCCTTCCGCGACCTGATGAATCAAACGATCACGCCCAGGGCCGTAAATACCCGAAAAGCGCACGACCGTGCCGGGAATCTGATGGTTAATCAGCGCTTGTTCGGCATCGCACATCAGCTTGCCAGAAAAGCTGGTTGAACCGGTTGGGCTGTCTTCGCTAACGACCTCGCCTTCCTGCTGGCCATAAACACTGGTCGACGACACAAAAAAGATGCGCTTTGGTGGCGTTTTATGCTGCTCAAGCACGCCAAGCACACGATTGAGGCCATCCGGATAGGCGCTTTGGTAGGCACTTTCTTCGAAACGGTCAGCGCTGACAGTATAAATAACGTAGTCAGCACGAGGCAGGGCGTCAGCACCAGCGCCTTCAAGATCGTTAAGATCAAGCGCCAACGGCTCAATGCCCGTGTCTTTTAATGCCTCGACATGACGGCGCACGCCGATAACATGATGGCCTTCGCTGAGTAGCTCGCGCCCGAGCGTTATGCCGATATCTCCGCAGCCAATAATCAGTACCGTTAGCTTCACCTTGGTCACTCCTCTTGATTAATATTCCCTATCAGATACAAAGTCCCTATGAGATGTGCCATCTTCAATAGGGTTTGTTTGTCCTTTTCCATCTCGCTATCACGATGACCTGTAACGAGCTGCAACGAGAGGATGCCACTGGCACCACTATGACTTTAACAGAACTACGCTACATCGTAACCCTTGCCCAAGAACGTCACTTTGGTCGTGCTGCCGAACGCTGCCATGTTTCGCAGCCAACGCTCTCGGTGGCGGTAAAAAAGCTCGAGGACGAGCTTGATACACCGTTGTTTGAACGTTCCAAATCAACCGTGCAGGTCACCCCGTTGGGTGAGAAGATTGTTGCTCAAGCCCAGCGCGTACTGGAACAGAGCCGACTTATCTACGAAATGGCGAATGCTGGCAAAGACCAGTTGGCTAACCCGCTGCGCATAGGCGCAATTTATACGATTGGCCCCTACTTATTTCCCCATCTAGTGCCAGCACTGGCTAGCGCCGCGCCGCAAATGCCGTTGTATATCGAAGAAGGCATGACCGGCTCTCTGCGGGCAAAGTTACGCAGTGGCGAGCTGGATGTCATTATTGTGGCGTTGCCTTTCACAGAGACCGACGTAGTTACCAAGCCGATTTACGATGAGCATTTTGAGGTATTGATGCCAGCCAGCCATCGCTGGGTAAGTCGTGATGCGATCCACAAAGAGGATTTGTTAGAAGAGCGCTTGTTGCTGCTGGGGGAAGGGCACTGCTTCCGTGATCAAATTTTAGAAGCCTGTCCGGCGATTACCCAAAAGCTTAACAGCCCCAATAATACGTTGATTGCTGAGGGTGGTTCATTGGAAACCATTCGCCATATGGTGGCATCTAAATTAGGCATTACGGTACTGCCACAGTCGGCGCTGGGCACTGATCAGTATGAAAATGCCATGCTAGTGAGCCGGCCCTTTGTTGAGCCCGCGCCTTCGCGCACCGTTGCCATTGCGTGGCGGGCAAGCTTTCCTCGCCCAAAAGCAATTGATGCGTTAGCCAAGGCGATTAGCCAATGTCAGCAACCTGTACACACTGCTAGTCCATCCTCATGAGTGACCTTTCTGCATCGGTTTCGTCGCTGAAAGGGGTTGGTGAGGCGCTCGCGCTAAAGTTGGCGCGATTGGGAATAGACTGCGTAAGCGACCTGCTATTTCACCTGCCGTTGCGCTACCAGGACCGTACACGGCTAACGCCCATTGGCCTGCTGCGCGCAGGGAGTGAGGCGGTGATAGAAGGGGAAGTCACCGCGTGCGATGTTGTTAAGGGACGTCGGCGTAGTTTGTTAGTCAGAGTGCGCGATGGAAGCGGTATTTTAAGCCTGCGTTTTTTTCATTTTTCGCCTGCCCAGCAGCAACAGATGCGCCCCGGTGTTACGGTGCGTGCATTTGGGGAGGCGCGCGCGGGGGCAACAGGGCTGGAAATTTACCATCCTGAGTACCGGCTAAGCGGCGGTAACGATACACCGGTTGAGGAGTATTTCACGCCGATTTACCCGACCACTGAAGGGTTGCATCAGACGCGTTTGCGCGCACTTACCCAGCAAGCGCTTGTACTACTGCAGCGCTCCCCTGAGTTACTTCCAGACGTTATTCCAGATGCTCTGCGCCAGCGGTTCAACCTGCCTGGGTTACACGCTAGCCTGCAACTGCTACATCAACCGCCACCGGATGTGGACATTGAGCAGCTTGCCCACGGCCATCATCCCGCCACACGTAGGCTGGCACTGGAAGAGCTACTGGCTCACCAACTCAGCCTGCGTGAAGTGCGGTTACGTATTCAGGCGGATGGTGCGCCATCGCTGCCCTCGGGCCGCAGCCTGCAAACCCGCTTTTTAGCCCAGCTGCCGTTTGCCCTTACCGGTGCGCAGCGCCGCGTGCTGGAAGAGATTACCCTAAACCTTGCGCGGCCCGCCCCGATGCTACGGCTCGTGCAGGGCGACGTCGGCTCGGGGAAGACGGTCGTTGCGGCGATGGCGGCGCTTTCAGCGCTAGCGGGCAATTGCCAGGCGGCGATGATGGCCCCCACGGAAATTCTTGCTGAACAGCACTATCGAGCGTTTAAAGCCTGGTTTGAACCGCTGGGCATCGAAGTGGCTTGGTTGGCAGGTAAGCTCAAAGGTAAAGCGCGGTTAGATGCCAAAGCCGCTATTGCCGATGGTCGTGCGCGTATGGTGGTGGGCACCCACGCGCTGTTTCAGAGCGACGTACACTTTCAGTGTTTAGGGTTGGCAATTATTGATGAACAGCACCGCTTTGGGGTTCATCAACGCTTGGCACTGCGCGAGAAAGGCGAAGCGGGCGGGTTAACACCCCACCAACTAATCATGACTGCGACACCAATTCCTCGCACGCTGGCCATGAGTGCTTACGCGGATTTGGATGTATCGGTAATTGATGAGTTGCCGCCAGGGCGTACGCCGGTTAAAACCGTAGTGGTGTCTGATGAGCGGCGGCCTGAAGTGGTTGAACGCATTCGCAACGCCTGCAGTGATGGGCGTCAGGCCTATTGGGTGTGTACGCTGATTGAAGAGTCTGAGGTGCTGCAGTGTCAGGCCGCCGAAGTCACTCGCGATGAACTAACCCAGGCGCTGCCTGAACTCGCTATTGGACTGATTCATGGGCGCATGAAGGCCAGTGAAAAAGTTGAGGTGATGGAGGCCTTCAAAACGGGCGAGCTCGACCTGCTGGTGGCCACCACCGTTATTGAAGTGGGCGTAGATGTCCCCAATGCCAGCCTGATGATTATCGAAAACCCGGAACGCCTGGGGCTTTCTCAACTGCACCAGCTGCGCGGTCGAGTAGGGCGCGGCAGCACGGAAAGCTTCTGTGTGCTGCTTTATCACCCGCCGCTTTCGAAAAGCTCTCGGGAGCGCCTGGGGGTAATGCGTGAAACGACCGACGGTTTCCGTATTGCCGAAAAGGACTTGGAAATTCGTGGTCCCGGGGAAGTGCTCGGCACTCGCCAAACCGGCCTTGCCCAAATGAAAATTGCTGATCTTGAGCGTGACGCCGACCAGCTAGAGCGCGTCACTGCCCTGGCCCAGGCGCTTCAAGGCAACACTGAGGTCACCGCCGTATTAGTGCGGCGCTGGCTAGGCGAAGCCGCCGGGCGCTACGGGCAGGTGTAGGGAGTGATACAACGCTTAAGCTGCGGTGCTCGCTTCTTGATGATTCTCTACTGGTGTCTCCGTTAAGCGGTTGGCGGCTTCACCAAGAGGTCCTAGCTGTTCAGCAATCAGGCGTAGCTGGCTTTGGATGGGACGGTAAAGGGCAATGGCGTTTTCGTCTCCCTCTGAGCCCTTCTTATCGAAGGAATCTGAGGCATTCTGCTCTAGCTGCGCGAGTAGGTCGTTGACTTGGTCAGCCAAGGGCGTGACGGGTTGGCGCTTGGTGAGTTGTTCTGCCAGTTGCTCCAGCAGCTCGCTGATGCGCTTGGCAAGGGGCACTAAGGCGGCGTCGTCCTCGTCTTCAGCCAACTGATGGCGGTGAGCGCCAAGGGCAGATAAGTGGCTTAGCAGCGTGTTAGACAGCACTAGAAAGCGTAGGCCGCTGTCGGCGTCCTGTTTGCGATAGTGCCCCGGCTCGTGGAGCATATTGGTGAGTAGCGTTGAGAGCGCTGCATCGGCATTGTGGGCATTGCGGCGGGCTAACCGGTAAGCCAAATCGTCCTGCTTTCCCTCTTCATACTGGTGAACTATCTCATCTAAATAACGGCGGTGGTTGGTGAGGACTTTTGCGGCCTCTCGGTACAGCCGACGCCCTTGCCAGTCAGGCAGAATAAAAAATACCGCTAGCCCGGCAATCAACGAACCCACCAAGGTATCCAATAGCCTAGGTAAGATCAGATTAAAACCGTCGCCGACCTGGTTAAAGCTGCACAGTACCAGCAGTGTGATTGAAGCAGTGGCGATAACGTAGTGACGCTCGCGGTTGGCAAAAAAACAAACGCCCGCAGCCACCGCAATCATGCTTTGTATGCTGGCTTGGGGGAACAAGCTAATGGATGCCCAACCTGCAATGAGGCCAAGCACCGTGCCGAAGATGCGCTGTGAAAGAAAACGACGCGTGGTGGCAAAGTTCGGACGGCAGACGAACAGCGTGGTGAGTAAAATCCAAAACCCCTGTTCAGGGTCAAGCCACTGGAGCAGCCCATAGCCTACTAACAGCGCGGTGGATAAGCGCACCGCATGGCGAAACGTGGGTGAACCCAGCGTCAAATTTAGCTGAACGCGTTTCCACGCTTCTAGCACGCTGGAGGGGGAGCGGTCGTAAAGCGAACTATCACGACGATCATCGTCGGTATCTGGGTTGTGAGCACTGGCAATCTGAGCTTCCAGGATAGACAGGTTATCGGCAAGTGCATTGAGCGGGTGCATAAGCGGACGCCATTCCGGCTTACCGTGCTCGCTTAAGTTGTCGATAGAAGCGCGTAGATCGGCCAGCGCCTGCTCACTCTGTTCATGACCAAAGGGGCGGTTAAGCAACAGCGATTTGGCTAGCTGGCGGCAGGCGCGGCCTTGCTGGTCTAAGAGTCGCTGGCAACGAAACAGAACGTCATGGTGAAAAAACGCTTCGGTGAGCGCGCTATAGGGGTAGTGGGTAGAGCTTGCCCGCTCGTGTATATCCTGGGCGATAAAGTAAATCTGTAGATAGCGATTTAGCTTACGGCTGCCACGTTGCCCCTCTAGGCGGCGGAAAATCATCTCTTTCGCTTGGTTGAGTGCATCGACTACCTTGCCGTTTTGCCTGGCTAGCGCCACGCGGCGCGCCTCTAGATCGACCCCACGAACAGGCTCAAACAGCGCAGACTTTAAGATTAAAAACTCACCTAGCGCTTTATATACCCGCGCCATACTTTGTTTAACTGGCTGGCGCGAAAAAAGGGCGCACCATAGGATTGAGATAACCCCATACCACGCGGCTCCTGCAAGCAGCAGCAACTGCCTGGAAGCCACGTCTTCATCCACGCCACCGTGCTGTTCAATGTTGATCATTGAGTAGATCGACAGGATTAACGTGCCTGACGCAATGGTCGCGTACCGCTGACCAATGGCACCCAGCATAATTAACGTGAAGGTAGAAACCGCCAGCCCAACCGCAAACAGCCACGGCCAAGGGAAAAGCCACTGAACAACAAACGAGGCCGAGGCAAAGCAAGCAAGTGTCACCACCAGCGCCTGGAAGCGCCCCTGCCAGCTGTCATCAGTTTCAGAAAGCGCACTCGCAATAATGCCCAGAAACAGCGGAATCACCAGCGCGATGTCTCCTGCCAAACCGCTAAACAGCAGCGCCCCGCTGAACGCGATAAACACGCGCAGGCTGTAGGCAAACTTGTCCAGGGTCCATAGACGCCGCAAAGGCAATGAAATAGGCATAGAGTCTCTAATGGGTCGCTTCTTTTAGACTTTAGTTTAATGCTTAGTATAGAGTGAAGCGTGTGTGCTTGTCTTTACCCGCTGTTTTCAACGGCTGTGCTCAATGGCTATACAAAACGTAACCGAGCAAGCGTGATGCTTGGCAGCGAGGGGCTGGTCAGTGAGAGCCTAGTCTGAAAGATAGCAGGGGCAATAAGAGAAATCTTAGGAAGGAACCCGCCACCTTGAGGTGGCGGGTTAGTTATTACATATTTTTCAGTAGCTTTTGAAGCTTGTTCATATCGGCGGAGTCGCCCACTAGGCGGACTTCACCGGCTACCATGCCATCTAGAAATGCCTGTTGCGTTGGCTTTTTAAGGATTTTCAACGCGGCATCCTGATCGCGAAAACGAAGCTCAAGGTCTAGGTCAACGGGTAGCCCTTTGCCGGTATCAATGCCTTTCGAGGTCATTCGATAATACCGGGCAATGCTGAGGTCTTCCGTGGCAACGCCCCAGTCCAGTCCGCGCATTCGCTCAAGTTGCTCACGAAAGCGCGGCTTGCGTCGCAGGGCTCTTTTAAGCAGTAAGCTCAGTAGCCACAGCGTCAGCTTGAGTTTCATTAGGAAACGGCGTCCTTAAGCGCTTTGCCCGGCTTGAACGCAACGTTTTTACTGGCGGGAATCTGTAAAGGCGCGCCAGTTTGCGGGTTTTTACCAGTACGTGCGGCACGCTGGCGCACGGTAAACGTTCCAAAGCCAATCAGAGCGACATCTTCGCCTTTGGCAACGCTGTTAGTGATTTCGTCCAAGATAACGTTCAGGACTTGGCCAGCTTTGTCTTTGGATAGATCAGCGCTTTCAGCAATTGCGGCGGCGAGTTCAGGTTTGCGCATAAAGGTATCTCCCTATGTGAAAATCAAGCGTAAGTTCATCTGTGTTGTTAGAAGCACTGCCCAGCTGGTTAACTTTTTTAGCCTAGTCGCTAAGGCGGCGAAAATCAGCCTAGCAGCGCAGGTGCTACTCTGGAAAGCTCCACTTTCCTTCTCACGCAGCTGCCTGTCAACGCAAATCCAATCAAACGACCGTCTTTATTTTCAGCAATCGCTGTCATTTCACCGCCTTCTCCCTCAATTCTCCACCGTGCTGGTGTGGTTACCGGTGGGTAGGCAACCACGGGTAGTAATGGCGTTTTCACAATGACGGGCCACGCCCCAAAGCTGACGCTGGTTGGTTTTCCGGCGAGGGTCGACGCCAGTGCTTTTACGCTCGCCTGCAGGGGCTGCACGTACATAGCGTTAACTCCCTCAACGCAAGCCACATCGCCCAACGCAAATATGTTCGGTCGAGAGGTGCGTAACTGGCGGTCAACCACAATGCCGCGAGGGCTAACCGCCAGCCCGGCTGCTTCGGCAAGTTGAGTGCGCGGAACTAAGCCAGTGGCGAGTAACGCGATGTCGGCAGCATAAAGGTCGCCATTATCAAGACGAAGTGATAGAGCGTCATCTACGTTAAGTGCCAGTGTTGTCAGGTTATGTCCTAAGGCAAGTTGGATGCCTGCCTCTTGGAAAGCATCAGCCAGTGCCTGGCCGAGCGGTTCGGGGAGCAGGCGTTGCAGCGGTGTACTTTCTGGCGCAATGAGAGTGACTTGGTGGCCGCCAGCATGGAGATCATTGGCGAACTCGCAGCCCACCAGCCCAGCACCGACAACCGCGACACGTTTAGTAGGCGTTGCTCCTAATGCGGCATAAAAGCGGCGATACTCGTCTAAGTCGTTAATGGTGAAGCATCGTTTGGCGACACTTTCGGGCACGCTGAACGGCCTATGGGGAGCCGCCCCAGTGGCTAACACCAGATCGTCATAGTGGAGCTGTTGGCCATTACTTAGTTCTACGCGTTGGTTATCCACATGCAGGTGTGCGACCTGGGTGTGGGTAATTAACTCAGCGTCCAGTTCTTCTGCGACGCTGCTGGCGTCACGTTGGGCGAGTTGGTCTGGCGTTAAGCGTTTCGCAAAGCCTGTAGAAAGCAGCGGTTTACTGTAATCATCGCCACTATCGGCACTAATAAGGGTAATGGCACGTGTATCACCCTGTCGGCGTAGGGCGCGCGCAAGGCCAATCCCCGCCATACCGGTGCCAATAATAATCAGTGTCGAATGGGAATATAGCGATATCTCGTGTGAGGGCATGCAGTCACCAAAAGTCGGCAGAACAAAAGCCTGTGAGGTCACCATGTTACACTAGCTTTCTGTGTATTGACCGCCTTGGAGACTTTGGTGATCGCCCCTACTGTTCGGCAAGCTTCCCTATTTCCTCATCGACTATTTCCTCACTGGCTCCCTGTTGCTGCGGCTCGCCCTGCAATGAGCGCTTCGTGGTGGCAGTGGGTGGCATCGACGGACTCCTTAACGACGCGGTTAACCGTCGCAGGCGGCACAAACGCGTTTCGGGTGCAATTGTTACGTCAAACGATTGGCTTACCTCTGCGGGACGAAGCGCTAGCGCTGGGAATTGAACCGCGCCGCTATGCATGGCTGAGGGAAGTAGCGTTGTGTGTAGGTGATAAGCCCTGGGTAGTAGCACGCTCGGTAGCGCCACTTAGTCAATTACAAGGTAAGGGGTTAGAAGGGCTTGGCGAGCGTTCACTAGGCAGCTGGCTGTTTCAACAACCTGACTTGGTGCGTGGGCCACTCTACGCCACTCGCCATCAGCCACGCTTTGTCGCGGAATACTCTGCGTCGCTTTTAGATAGCGTATGGGGTCGGCGCTCAGTGTTTCAGCACAGTGGGCTGTCGCTGTTAGTGCAGGAATACTTTTTATCAACCATGGCAGATGATCTTGCCCTGTCTTCGCGCTAGGCTATCGCCAGCGTTTTCTTTTTGAGAGGTAAGCATGGACCGTTCTCTGTTGAGGCCAACGGGATGGGCACGAGTGGCTGATTTTTTACATTTAATGCGGTTGGATCGCCCGATTGGTACTTGGCTATTGATGTGGCCCACCTTGTGGGCTTTGTGGATAGCGGCAGAGGGCGTGCCTGGACGGAATGTTCTGCTGATCTTTATTGCTGGCGTTTATGTGATGCGCGCTGCGGGCTGCGTGGTTAATGATTATGCTGATCGTCATTTCGATGGCCATGTAAAGCGCACTAAACATCGTCCTCTAGCCACTGGTCGTATCAGTGAAGCCGAGGCGCAGCTGCTGTTTATAGCGCTGGTAGCCACTGCTTTCATTTTAGTGCTATTGACCAATTGGTTTACGGTGCTGTTGTCGATAGGTGGTGTTGTATTAGCGTTCATTTACCCGTTTATGAAGCGCTACACCCATTTACCTCAGGTGGTGCTGGGGGCTGCATTCTCTTGGGCGATCCCCATGGCATTCGGTGCGGTATTGGGTCATGTACCGTTTGAAGCATGGCTATTGTTTAGCGCTAATGTGCTGTGGACCGTTGCCTACGATACTCAATACGCCATGGTTGACCGCGACGATGACCTAAAAATTGGTATCAAATCTACCGCGGTGCTGTTTGGTAGCGCTGATCGTCTGATAATTGGTGTGCTGCAAGTGGCGGCACTTGGACTACTTGCCTGGGTAGGATGGCGTGTTGGTTTAGGTGGCTTTTTCTGGCTTGGGCTAGCCGCTATGGCTGCCACGTTTGTCCACCAACAACGATTAATTGCTGGCCGTGAGCGCGACCGCTGCTTCCAGGCATTTCTTAATAATCATTGGTCAGGCTTGTTAATTTTTGCAGGTATTGCACTAAGTTGGTGGCCAATAACTGGCTAAATATCCTCTATGTCATAGAATTGTCATCAAGTCATGGTGTTATCGTCACTGACATGTCTTTGAACTGTTTTTTTGAACTATTTTTTTAAATTAGTTTTCATTGAACACCGTGAGGCCCTGGAATGACCGCCAAGACCGTTTTGATTGTCGATGATGAGGCGCCTATTCGCGAGATGATCGCAGTGGCGCTGGAAATGGCTGACTATCGCGTGCTTGAAGCGGATAACGCCCAGGATGCCCACGCGATGATGGTTGACCACCAGCCAGATCTGCTTTTGCTGGATTGGATGATGCCGGGCACCAGTGGTATTGAGCTTGCAAGGCGCTTAAAGCGTGAAGAAGCCACTGCCGAAGTGCCTATCATTATGCTGACCGCTAAAGGCGAAGAAGATAACAAGATTCAAGGACTTGAGGCCGGGGCGGATGACTATATCACCAAGCCTTTCTCTCCCCGCGAACTGGTGGCTCGCTTAAAAGCAGTATTGCGACGTACTACCCCCCGTGGTGTCGAAGATCCTATTGAAATTAATGGCTTGCTATTAGACCCAGTAAGCCATCGTGTGAGTGCTTACGGTAAGGCGTTAGAAATGGGGCCGACGGAGTACCGCCTGCTGCAGTTTTTCATGACGCATCAAGAGCGCGCCTATACACGTAGCCAACTGCTCGATCAAGTGTGGGGTGGTAACGTATACGTTGAAGAGCGGACGGTAGATGTTCACATCCGACGTCTACGTAAGGCCTTAGGGGAAGCTCACCAGAGTCTCATTCAAACGGTGAGAGGCACTGGGTACCGTTTTTCCGCGCGGGTGTAACGGTGCGCCTGTGGAGCCGAGAACTATGGCGGATTGCATGGTTAGCTGCCCTGGGGGCTTGTCTCGGATGGTTGCTAGGTATGCCAGGGCTTGGGGTTGCTGCAGGCCTTGCCGTTTGCTTGGTTTATCAACTGCGCCAACTGCGTGCACTCTTTAAGTGGTTAACGCTCCACCCTCATGATGAACCCCCTGCTGCAAGCGGTATGTGGGGCGAACTTTTTGATCGCTTGTATCGCTACCAAAAGAGCCAACGGATTACCCAGAATCGCTTACGTGCCACCCTTGCACGTATCCAGGAATCATCCGAAGCGATGCGTGACAGTGTCGTTATGCTAGATCGACATGGTGACTTAGAATGGTGGAACAGTGCCGCGACCGAAATGCTGGGCTTACAAACGGCCCACGACCGTGGCCAGCATATTACCAACCTGCTTCGTGATCCTCGATTTATCAGCTACTTTAATGCGCGTAAATACGGTGAGCCGCTGACCTTAACGTCGCCCATCGATGAACGGCGTATCCTGCAATATCAAATTACACTCTATGGTGATGATGAACGCTTGGTAATGGCGCGAGACATTACCCGTTTGCATCGCCTAGAGCAGATGCGTCGTGATTTTGTCGCCAATGTTTCCCATGAGCTGCGCACGCCGCTAACAGTACTGACGGGTTATTTAGAAACTTACGGCGACTTGAAAGAGCAACTTCCACCACGTTTGGGCCGAGGTATTGCTCAAATGGAAGAGCAGACGAAGCGTATGCAAAACTTAGTCAATGATCTGCTACTGCTCTCTCGGTTAGAAATTGACCAAGGTGGCGAGGATCATCATGCGCTGGTGTTAGGGCCGATGCTCGACAGTATTCGCCGCGATGCGCTAGCGCTCTCTAATCAACAGCACAATGTCCAAGTCGTGCTTGAAAGTGATGCGCGGCTCATTGGCAGCGAGCAAGAACTGCATAGTGCGATTTCAAACCTAGTGTTTAACGCTGTGCGGTATACGCCAGAGGGTAGTCAGATAACACTTCGCTGGAAAACCATGCCGAATGGCAGTGCTTGTATTGAAGTCGACGACGACGGCGAAGGAATAGATCCTGTCCACATTCCGCGTTTAACCGAGCGTTTTTATCGTGTTGATAAAGGTCGCAGTACGGCTACCGGTGGAACGGGCCTTGGTCTAGCGATTGTGAAACATGTGCTGCTGAGACATGATGCACTGCTACAAATTGAATCCCACCCTGGCGAAGGGGCTCTCTTTCGCTGTGTTTTTCCGCCATCACGCGTTGTCGAAGACGAGTCCATACCGCGCAATGCTGTCTAGATGTTGTATAAGTGTGTCACGGTGTCATGTAAGTATGGTCAAATAATGCTCATGTGCCATTTGTAGCCACTTTTCCTGCCTAAGTTGAAAGATTCTAAACGTCTTATTTATTTCTTAAAATATATAAATTAATGTTTATTAACGTTTTTTTTATTATTTTTTGCTTTTTGGCATGGCATATGCAGTGTCTTAGATAAGAGAGAAAACCACAGGAACTGGTAAGCCGAAAGGCAGTCTTTCTTACCATTTAGCAGTATTGAACAGCGATCGAGGAGATGGAATATGATGTCCAAGGAATTACTCAAGAAAGCTGGTATTTTAAGTGTAGCGTTTGGTCTGGTTGCTAGCCCTGCGGTATTTGCTCAAGAGCCAGCGGATCCAGCAAACAATATTTCCCCAGATGAACAGCCTGTCGATTCTCAGCCTGGAAGCACAACAGATTCAAGTGATTATGACAGCCAAGATTTGACCCATGACGAAGGTGATAACGCCAGCGACATGAATCCTAGTTCAACGAGCCAGGACGATTCAGAGTCCGGCTATGACAGCACAGATGAGTTGCCTGAAGAAAATAGCGGCATGTAACATTAACTTTGGTTACATATCTTTTCAAAAGGTATTATAACTCTTACGCTTATGGATGAGCTATTCAGAGGCAAGGATGTCAAATCGCATGGATGCTCCTAGATTCAAGGATTGAATCTTTCGACGGTCAACACGCTAGTTAGGGTTAATTCCAAGGTTGGAGCCCCTCAAACGGATAGGAAGCTAGCGTTACGTATCGCGATACTAAGAGTGCTCAAGACCCCACTTCGGTGGGGTCTAATTTTTTGTGTATAGTATAATCATTGTTACATTGCCCACTGTTTCTTGGTATTAGAAATGCAATTATTCAGATGACACGTTCAGCGACTGGCAAAAAAGGGTACCTTGTATCATTACATTGTCGGTTGCTCCATGTAGTAAGGAGCTTTTATTTATGTTGTTGAAATCATTTGTTAAAAATACTTCAGTTTTGGGCCTCTCGCTGGGCCTTATCGCAAGCCCAATGGCATTTGCGCAATCTTCCATTGAGTTGAACCAAGAGCGTGCTGATAACCAAGAAATTATTCAGCCTCAATCTCGTAACACATCGGGCCCTGCGACCTATTCAGCTAAGGATCTGATTAACGACAATGACAATACTCTGATATACACTCCCTCAAGCCGTTCCAGCACAACCGATGATGACTCTAAAGCTAAAGATAGAGCAGGATATCACGCTGAAGAACTCAACCGTGAAGAGGGTAGCAGTACACGCTGGTAAAGAAGGCTGTGGTTAAAAGTGAGTGACAAATAAGTTTTTTAGTAAAAACCCCGCTTTGACGGGGTTTTTATGGTTAAGACGATTATCGATTGATCCCGTTAATGCTGATGATGGCGATCAGCCGCGTTGCTTCCTTCTTGGGCGCTTTGAACCCAAACTTCTATTTCAATATCGTCTTGCTGGGCAAATTCGAGTGTGATTGGAAACCGGTCACCTTCTTCCAGTGGCTGGTGTAATCCCATTAGCATTAAGTGATAACCGCCACCCGGGCGCATTGTCAGCGTTTCGTCTTTAGCGATTTCGATAGCACTGACGTGGCGCATTTTCATCATATCGCCTTCCATCTGCATATCATGTAGCTCAACACTTTCGCTCACAGGTGTCTGCGCGCTGACCAGTGTGACGGACTCTGTATGAGCCGTAATATCCAGATAAGCGGCACCATTTGCCACACCTGGGGGGGTTGGCGTGGCAAAAGGATGAGCGATCCTTAACTGGTCGGTTTGAACGTCGTGAGCCGACGCGAGAGAGATTGAGCCAGTGAGGAGAGCCGTCAACCAGAGTGCGCGGGTCAGCATGGTCGTATTCCTTTTAGGGGCCTTATCTTCTTAACAAGGCTTATGCTTAATCTTGAGAATAATAGTGCAGCCAAACAACCTTAAGGTAACAAATAGGTTGTGTCAGCGTTATAGCGATTAAGCCATCAGCGATGAGGCGTAATGTCGCGCGTGCCGCGGTAGTGGTCGTCCCACATTAATACGGCGCCTGCCACTGCACCGGGAATTAAGAACAGGTTGGCGAGAGGGATCCAGGTCACTAGCATAATCAACCCGCCGTAGGTGAGACTTGGCCACCACCGTTGCGATAGTCGTGTCCGCATATCGCGAAACGTTATCTTATTGTTATCCATAGGATAATCTAAATAAGTGATTGCCATGATCCACGCGGAAAAAAGGATCCACAAAACAGGAGCTATCAGGTTTAGGCCGGGTATCCAGCTAATAATAAACAGTATGACCATGCGTGGCAGGATATAGCCGAGTTTGACTAGCTCGCGACCCAAGGCATCGACAGCGGTTTTAGCGAGCCCACGGTCATCCAGGGGTTCACGCCCTGTCGCTTGACGTTCTACCTTCGCTGCTAAAAAACCATAGAAAGGTGCGGCGATTAAGTGGGTGACCAGGGTGAAGGTAAAAAAGATCACCAGCAGCAGGCTGATAAAAAACAGTGGCCAGATTAGCCATGAGAGCCACTCAAGCCAGCTTGGTACCATTGTCATAGCACTGTCTAGCCAACCAGAAAAGCGGTTGACCACGAAACTGAGCATGCTGGCATAAACGATTATATTGACCACGATGGGTAGGAAAATATAGCGCCGCAGACCTTTCTGGTATACCAAACGAGTGCCTCGGCTCAGCGCTGTCATCGCATCCAACATGTTTGCTCCTTAGAAAAAACGCCCAGAGGGGATATCTGGGCGTATTGCAGGAGGAATCGCGTGCTAGGTCAAGATTTTTTAAGTACCTGCGGGTCGATCGCGTCGGGATCGCTATGGCGAATATCTAACCCTTTGACCAAGTAGACAACGTACTCCGCCAGGTTGTTGGCATGATCACCCACGCGTTCTAAGGCACGTAGCACCCACATAATGCTAAGTACGGAGCTAATCGAACGTGAATCTTCCATCATAAAGGTCATCAGCGAGCGCATGGCGCTACCATACTCGTCGTCAACGAACTCATCTTCGCGCACAACTTGCATTGCAAGATCGGTATCAAAACGAGCAAAAGCGGTAAGTGCATCGCGAAGCATTTTACGTACATGCTCGCTGATATGGCGTACTTCCACTAAACCGCGAATGTTGCCACTATTTTCGCTTAACAGCAGCGCATTTCGAGCAATTTTGCTGGCTTCATCGCCAATACGCTCAAGGTCAGACGTTGCGCGAATAACCGCCAGCACTAAGCGCAAATCGGAAGCCGCTGGCTGACGACGCGCTAATACCCGCGTACATTCATCGTCAATTTGCAGTTGCAGGTCGTTCACTTGGCGGTCATTGTCGCGCACTTTCTCAGCAAGACGGCTGTCACCTTCCAGTAGCGCAAAAACAGCATCTTGCACTTGTTTTTCCACCAGACCGCCCATGGCCATCAGGTGGGTTTTTAGCTCCTCCAGCTCTTGGTTGAACTGGCGAGAGATATGTTGGCTGTGGCTATCGCTCGTAATATCCATTGAGCACTCCTGACGTGATGTCTTTGGGGCCTAGGTGATGCGGCCGGTGATGTAGTTTTCGGTGCGTTGTAAACGCGGGTTGGTGAACACTTGATCCGTTGGCCCGTACTCAACGAGTTCACCGTGCTGCAAAAAAGCCGTGTAGTCAGAAACCCGCGCGGCTTGCTGCATATTGTGGGTAACCAGCACAAGCGTTAGCTGTGATTTAAGGTTACGAATCAGCTCTTCAATTTTCAGCGTCGAGATCGGGTCTAAGGCTGACGCTGGTTCATCGAGTAGCAGTACATCCGGCTGTACGGCAAGCGTACGAGCAATGACCAAGCGCTGCTGCTGGCCGCCAGATAGCTGCCAAGCCGAGCGGTGCAGACGATCTTTAACCTCATCCCACAGTGCTGCCGATGTAAGTGCCCATTCGATAATGTCGTCCCGCTTCCGCTTGGGTAAGCGTTGCTGTAAACGCAGGCCAAAGGCCACGTTTTCATAAATTGACATAGGGAAAGGGTTGGGTGTTTGAAACACCATCCCAACGCGCCGTCGCAACTCGGTAACATTCATGTCCGGGGCATGAATATCCTGACCTTCAAGCTGAATATGGCCACTGTGTGTTACCGATTCATTAAGGTCGTGCAGTCGATTAATCGCGCGTAGCAGCGTTGACTTTCCACAGCCTGAAGGGCCAATAAAGGCCGTTACACGGTGGCGTGGTAGGTCTAATGTTAGATCGCGCAACGCCATTTTCCCCGCATAAGCGAGGTGAAATTTTGCAATGCTCAAGCAGCGCTGTTCGGCAGGAAAATGCGTCACGGGCGCGAGAGCCGCTTTGTTGGACGATAAAGACGCTAACATTCGTTTCCTCGCTGACGCCTTAGATAATGACGCAGAAATATGGCAGTTAGATTAAGCACGAGTACGATTAACACCAGCAGCAGTGCGGTGGCGAAAACCAGCGGAATTGCGGCCTGCACATCTTCACCATGAAAGGCGGTATCAAATAAATGATAGCCGAGGTGCATAAACTTGCGCTCTAGATGAAGGTAGGGAAACTCACCATCTACAGGCATTTGCGGCGCTAGCTTGGCGACGCCCACTAGCATTAGCGGCGCCACTTCGCCCGCGGCTCTGGCGACGGCTAAAATCATCCCCGTTAGCATGGCGGGCGTTGCCATGGGCAACACCACCCGCGTCAACATTTCCAAGCGTGTCGCACCCAGCGCAACGGCGCCTTCCCGCTGGGCATCGGGTATGCGTGCTAGCCCTTCTTCGGTAGCGACAATCACTACAGGTAACGTGAGCAAGGCAAGTGTTAGCGAGGCCCAAAGAAGGCCGCCGGTTCCAAATGTGGGTGAGGGCAGTTCATCGCTAAAAAACCAGCTGTCGATAGAACCGCCTACTCCGTATACAAATACGCCAAGGCCAAACACGCCATAAACAATTGAGGGCACGCCTGCCAAGTTGCGTACTCCAATGCGAACTAAGCGTGTTAGGCGGTTTTGGTGAGCGATTTCGTTTAAGTAAATAGCCGCGAGAACCCCAAACGGAGTAACGATCACTGACATCAGAATGACCATTAAGACGGTGCCAAAAATGGCTGGCCAGACACCTCCGCCAGTATTTGCGGCGCGTGGCCCTTCACTTAGAAATTGCCAGATGCGTTGCCCCCAGGCGATGGTTTTTTGTCCCCAGGACATGGCATTTGGTGATTGAAAGTAGGTAACACTTGCCAGCGGCTGTCGAAGTATTTGGCCATCGGCAGTGGCTAGCACTAACGTTCCAGGGGGCCGCTGCTTGACGGGTAAGGCAAGCGCATCATGGATGAAAGTCCAGGCAGCTTGTTCTGTTAACCGTTGATCGCCACTCTCCACCGTCATTAAACGGCCTATAAAATCACCCCATGGGGTGCGCGTTAAGCGGATAAGGTCGGCTGGCTCGGCCTGTTGGCTAATATCATCAATGGTAATCCACTGCCAGTTGCTTCCTGTAATATCCTGATTACCAGTGAAGTAGAGCCGTTCTGACCCTGCTCCCTTGGGCAGCGTCGTTTCACGAACTGGCTGCCCAATGACGATATCGCCTGACTTGAGGGTAACTTCCTCTAATGGCGCTGGCCAAAAATGGCCTAACCCCCGAATCGTCAGCAGCGTTAATAATGCTGCCAACATTAATAACGAAAGCGCCACGCAGGCAGCACAAAGCCAAGGCCAGAGCCCGCTGCCGCTCATTTTTAAAAAACCAACGTTTGAAAAAACAGCCCGCTGCCAACGCATCAGAGTGAGCTCCCTAAGCGTTGATAGCGTCGGCGCAATCTCTGTCTGACAATTTCAGCTAACGTGTTCACCACAAAGGTAAAAATGAACAAGGCCAGTGCCGCCAGTATCAGTAAGTGATAGGTCAGCCCGCCTGGTGAAGCCTCGGGAAGCTCAATGGCGATAGAGGCTGATAGCGAACGTAACCCTTCAAACGGACTGGCACTAAAGAGCGCGGTGTTACCGCTGGCCATTAACACAATCATGGTTTCGCCCACGGCGCGGCCAGCGCCAATCATCACCGCTGAAAAGACTCCAGGACCTGCCATGGGTAGGGCAACTTTCCACAGTGCTTGCCAGCGGCTAGCGCCTAGCGCTTGAGCACCTTCCATTAAGGTAGGGGGAACATCGGCAAGTGCATCTTCCGCGAGCGAATAAATACTGGGAATCACCGCAAATCCCATCGCAATACCCACAATCAATGCATTTCGGGTGGCGTAATCAAGGCCGTAACGTTGATCAAGCAAGCGTCGCAGGTCGCCGCCAAGCCAGTGTTGTTCAATGATGGGAGCAATCCATATTGCCAGTACAGCCATGCCAGCCAACCAGGGAATAAGCCATAAGCCTGCCCACGAAAGCGGTAGTTGTTGGCGAACGTGAGCGGCCGTCCGATACCATAGATATCCCGCTAAGGCTGCACTAAGAGGTAGCCAAATAATGATCATCAAGGCACTGGCCAGGTTTCGTTCCACCCAGGGGGCGAGTAATAAACCGGCAATAAATCCGATGACAACGCCAGGCACTGCTTCCATCAACTCAAGTGTTGGCTTCAAACGGCTACGGAGCCGTGCTGACATAAATAGCGCAGAGTACATTGCCGCGCCTAGGGCAATGGGCGTTGCGAATAGCATAGCAGCCAGCGCGGCTTTTAACGTGCCCCAGGCAAGAGGAGAGAGTTTAGCGAGGCTGAACGTGTCGCCAAAGGCGAGCAGCGGTAGCGTTTCCCATACAAGGAAGACGCCAATAGCTAAAATTGCCAACAAAACACCAATACCACCGGCAGTGATAAGCCCGGTAGCAAGTCGGTCTTGTATATGGCGCAGCGGCTGACGCGAAAAGGGTAGCCGGGGAAGAGTCATGTCGACATCATAGAAAAGCGAAAGCCATCACGAAAATAAGCATGCATGGTCGAGTCTCCTTACCCTATCGTTTATTTATGACAATTAAATGACAGTTCACGGGTGTTGGCGCTGAGCATCACGCAGCTGATTGGGTAGCGGCACAAAGCCAGCTGCTTTGACAATCTGCTGACCCTCTTCCGAAAAGATAAGTGTCAGAAAGGCTTGCTCCACGGGCGGCAATGACTCGCTGGGTGGCAGGTTCACGTAAAGATAGAGATCGCGTGATAATGGGTACTTTCCTTGCTGAATCGAGCGTTCGTTGGGCGCAACGGCTGTGCCGGATTCATCTACTAGGCGCAGTGCGCGCACCATCGGATTTAAATGGTTATAGCCTGCATAGCCCATAGCATTGAAGGACTCTCCTACCGCAGCAATGACCGCCGATGAACCTGGGTGTTCACTGATATCTAGGCGAAACTCGCCATCGCACAGGGCTCTTTCCTGAAAGAGGCCATGGGTACCTGACGCTAGGTTACGACCATGCAGGGCTATTTGGCCATAAGGCCAATCCGTCGCCGGTACCAGCGTACTCCAGCGCCGGATGGGGTGGGGAGCACCGCAAGCGAGGCTAGTTGAAAAAATCGCATCAACTTGTTGGAGTGTCAGGGTATCCAATGGGTTATGGCGATGTACCACCACCACTAATGCGTCCCGAGCAACACGAAGCTCAAGCGGTGGATAACCGTAGCGGTCAATAAACTGCTGGCGTTCTGCATGGGTCATGGGGCGTGACATCGGCCCTAGGCGGGTGGTGCCAGCCACTAAGGCAGTCGGCGCGCTGGCTGAGCCGCCGGCCTGAAATTGCAGGTTGATATCCGGGTGGCGGGCGCTTAAGGCTTCGCCCCAGCGCAGCACTAAGCCTGCCATAGTGTCAGAACCGACGGCACCTAACGTGCCGCTCACCGAGGTTGGCTGCCCCCAGGCAAGATTGCCCGCCATTAGAAGCCAGCCAGTCAGAAGCAGTAGCAGTTGATGTTTTCTCACACGTCGTAAATTGTAACGCTTCAAACGACACCCCTCTTGTGATTAACTATTACCAGCCTATTGCGATGCAGCAACATCACAACAATAACCTTTTGAAGCGACCACCTTATGACACCGCTGGACACCGATTTGGACGATGTACCTGCTCCGCAGGGGCAGCTCACCTTAAAGTTACTGGCTTCTCGGCAAGATACCAATCTCTATGGTGATATTCCGGGCGGTTGGTTAGTTAACCAGATGGATCAAGCCGCCGAGCTAGCTGCGGGCCGAGAGGCAGGCGGTCGCACAGCGACCGTGGCTATCGAAGCGATGGATTTTTTAAGCCCGGTGCGCGTGGGGTCTATGGTGAGTGTCTATACCTGCGTGCAGGAAATAGGCCATAGCTCGATTAAGATTGATGTTGAGGTATGGGTGCGCCCACCTCAAGGCCGTCACTTGGAAGAGCGACAAAAAGTGACCGAAGCGCGCTTTGTTATGGTGGCGTTGGATGATAATGGGCGTATCCGTGCGGTGCATAGCTGAGAGATTGGTTGACCATTAACATCGCAAAAGGGCGCCTCGGCGCCCTTCTTTGTGTCGCTACTAAAAGATGGCGGAATTTCTAGGCGCCGACATTATCGCGGTTTTTCAGGTAAGCGTATTCGCCTACATCACTGAACGGACGCACCAATTTCTGGAAGGCTGAGTAAGAGTCATAAACGCGGCGAGACTCTTCGTCATTGTCTACTTGGCGTTGGATCGCCTCTTTTGAAGATTCATACAGCGCTGCCATCACGTCTTCTGGGAAGGTGCGCAGTTGAACACCGTGTTCATCGACTAGTGTTTCAAGCGCCTGAGCATTACGGTAGGCAAATTCACTGATCATGGCGAGATTAGAGGCCCGTGCGGCTTCACGGATAACGTCTTGCAGATCTTCTGGCAGGGAATTCCAAGCGTCTAAATTGACAGTGCCTTCCAGCACGGCTGTCGGCTCGTTCCATGCGGAGGTGTAGTAGTAATCCGCCACTTGGTGAAGGCCAAACGCCATATCATTGTAAGGCCCGACCCAGTCCGCTGCATCAAGTGCGCCGGTTTGCAGCGAGGTGAAAATTTCTGAGCCTGCCATAGTGACGGTACTGACGCCAATGCCGTTCATCGCTTCGCCAGCAAGGCCTGGCAAGCGAAGTTTTAGGCCCTGCATATCGTCTAGGGAGTTAATCTCTTTTTTGAACCAGCCGCCCATTTGCGTGCCGGTATTACCGACAGCGAAAGGCTTAAGGTTGTGGTTGGCGTAGATTTCATCCCACAGTTCCTGACCGCCTCCGTGATACAGCCACGCATTCATTTCGGTGGTGTTCATACCAAACGGCACAGCGGTGAAAAACTGTGAGGCCGCGACCTTGCCGCGCCAGTAGTAGGATGCGGAATGCCCCATCTCTGCAGTACCCGCAGCGACCGCATCAAACACTTCAAGTGCAGGCACAAGTTCACCAGCACCGTGTACACGTATGCGCATGCGGCCATTGGAGAGCTGCTCGACCCGGCGCGCGAAGTCATTGGCACCTGTGCCAAGCGCTGGGAAGTTTTTCGGCCAGGAGGTCACCATATCCCAGGTATAGGTTTCGTTGGCGCTAGCAGTGGAAACAAAAGGTGCAGCAGCGACACCGGCGGCACCGAAGCCGGCGGTTTTTAGAAATTGGCGGCGTTGCATGGCGGGCATAACTCCGAAATTATCTGATGTTTTTTTATTAACGCGCAGTGAGCGCAGTGTCCATCAGCCAGTATGCGCTAAGCAGGTTTTAGTGGGCAAGTGCTCGCCTACAGCTTTACGCTTACGTTAACGCCACTCAAAGAGGGGCGAGTTTGGCAAACCCTAGCACGAGCCATTTCACCCCTTCACCTTCAAAGCTGACCTGTACGCGGGCGCGGGCCCCTTCGCCCTCCGCATTAAGAATGATGCCTTCGCCAAACACCGGATGCATTACCCGCTGGCCAACATGCAGGGCAGGCAGGTCGCCGTCGCTTTCAACACGCTGCTGCGCAAAACTTGAGCGTGAAGCGGTAACGGGACGGGAAATATGACCACGTAGGCGGACTTCTTCCAACAGATGAGGCGGCAGTTCGCGTAGAAAGCGCGATGGCCTGGGGAACACTTCTTTGCCGTGCAGGCGGCGAGTTTCAGCATGGGTCAGGTAGAGTTTCTGCATCGCACGGGTAACGCCGACATAGCAAAGTCGTCTTTCCTCTTCGAGCCGCCCTGGCTCTTCGATCGACATTTTATGAGGAAATAGGCCCTCTTCAACACCGGTAATAAAGACTATGGGAAACTCCAAGCCCTTAGCAGAGTGCAGGGTCATCAGCTGCACGCTATCTTCAAACTCATCGGCTTCATGGTCGCCTGCATTAAGCGCCGCTTCGGATAGAAACGCTTCCAGCGCTGCCATGCCTTCGCCTGCCTCCGGGGTTTCGAAAGCATCGCCATGGGTAAAGGCGCGCGCAGCAGTCACCAGTTCTTCCAGGTTTTCCACGCGCGCCTGGCCTTTTTCGCCGCGCTCGCTTTTGTGATGCTCGATCAGGCCAGTATGAGTGGTGATGTGGTCGATAATTTCATGCAGCGGCAGGCCAGATGCATCGTTGTCTAATTGCTCAATGAGGTTGGCAAATGTCTGCACCGCGTTGGCTGCACGGCCTTTTAGCGTGCCGTCTTGAATGGCATCGTGCAGCGCCTGCCACAGTGAAATGCTTTGCTCTCGGGCGCGATGGCGCACAATCTCTACCGTGCGGGTGCCAATCCCGCGGGTGGGCACGTTAATCACACGTTCCAGAGAGGCATCGTCATCACGATTAAGCAGTAGTCGCAGGTACGCTAGGGCATTTTTGATCTCTAAGCGCTCATAGAAGCGATGCCCTCCGTAAATACGGTAGGGCATACCTTGGCGGATCAGCGTCTCTTCCAGTAAGCGCGATTGAGCATTGGAGCGGTAAAGAATGGCAACGTCGCGGCGATTAAACCCTTCATCGACCTTTTCTTTGATGGTATCGACGATATAGCGGGCTTCTTCTAAGTCGTTAAACCCGGCGTAAACAGAAATAGGGTCGCCTTCGACACCATCAGTCCATAGGTTTTTACCCAGCCGCTCGCTGTTATGACTGATCAGCGTGTTAGCGGCCTCCAGAATCGCGCTTGTGGAGCGGTAGTTCTGCTCTAGGCGTACGGTGTGAGTGTTAGGAAACTCCTCCTCAAAGCGGCGAATATTTTCCACTTTGGCGCCACGCCAACCGTAAATTGACTGATCATCGTCACCGACGGCGGTCATGGGTGTTTGCAGCCCAGTGAGTAGTTTTAACCACGCGTATTGCAGCGTATTGGTGTCCTGAAACTCATCGACTAATACATGACCAAAGCGCTCGCGGTAATGATTTAGCAACGGCGGGTTGTCACGCAACAGTTCTAGGCTGCGCAGTAGCAGTTCACCGAAGTCCACTAGGCCGCCGCGTTCGCAGATAAATTGGTAGCGCTCATAAAGCTCTACCATCTGGCCAAGATAACCATCGCCGTCCACGTTTACTTGGTGGGGGCGAAGTCCTTCCTCTTTGCAGCCAGAGATAAAGCCTTGCACTTGGCGGGGCGGGAAGCGCTCATCATCGATGGAATAATCTTTGAGCATCCGTTTTACCAGCCGTAACTGGTCATCGGAGTCGATGATTTGGAAGTGCTGTGGTAGCCGAGCATCCTGCCAGTGAGTGCGCAGTAGGCGGTGAGCGATAGAGTGAAACGTGCCGACCCAGACATGGCGCATGGAGATGCTCAGCAGCGCTTCCAGACGAGTGCGCATTTCCCGCGCGGCCTTGTTGGTAAACGTGACCGCCAGCAGGGCATAGGGCGAAAGCCCTTCGGCCTGCATTAGCCAAGCAATGCGATGAACCAGCACGCGGGTTTTACCGGACCCGGCACCCGCCAGTACCAGTAAGTTACCCTGAGGCGCGCTTACCGCTTCGCGCTGGGCAGGGTTAAGCTGATCAAGTATCGCCGTGACGTCGTCCATATAAGCCGCTGCCGGTTCGAAAAATGGGCGGCCAGTTTAGCACAGCCAGCGAACTGGCTGTGCATACAGTCGAATGGGCAACTACGGCTCTTCAGGAAAACGCAGCGTATTCAGGCTCTTCTTGACGGCTTTCAACTGCTCAGCCAACTTCGGACCGCGCGTTTTGGCAACGCCGACGGCGAGGACGTCGATAAGCACCAAATGGGCGATTCGTGAGCTAAGCGGCGTGTAGATTTCGGTATCTTCATGCACATCGATATACAGCGGCAGACTCACTTCGCCGGCCAGCGGTGAGTCACTCGGGCACAGGCCAATAACGGTAGCGCCTGCTTCGCGCGCCAAGCGAACGCTAGCGACCAGTGCTTTGGTACGGCCTGTTTGTGAGATGGCGACCACGACATCACCCTCTTTTAGCGTGACCGCCGACATATTTTGCATATGCGGGTCAGCATAAGCGGAGGTCGATATCTGCAGGCGGAAGAACTTGTGCTGGGCATCGAAAGCCACGGCACCGGAGGCCCCAAAGCCATAGAACTCAACGCGGTTTGCCATGGCGAGAGCGTTGACCGCACGCCCGAGGGCATCATTATCAAGCCGGTCGCGCACCGATAAAAGTGTGCCCACGGTGGAGTCGAAAATGCTGTGGGAAAACTCGGCAACCGAGTCGCTATCGTTCATAGAGAACTGGGCAAACTGACTACCACTGGCCAGCATCTGGGCAAGTTGGAGTTTAAAGTCCTGGAACCCGTTACAGCCGAGTGCGCGACAAAAGCGTACAACGGTGGGTTCGCTAACTTTAGCCTCTGTTGCGAGGTCGACAATCCGCATATGGATGACCTCGTCTGGGTTGCGCAGTACGAACCGCGCAACCTTTTGCTCGGAGCGACGAAAGTGCTCCATGCGGCGTCTCATTTCATCGAACAGGGCGCGGCTCACATTAAGCTCCTTAAATTCTCTTTAGTACTTATGCAGATATGCTCACGACAGTATGCCTGAGTGCTTGTTGCAGCGTATGTTGCAGCAAGCACGATGCAGAAACAGTATAAATGCGATTTACTCATGCGTTTAAATGCCGTTAGGGCATTTCAACTGGATTCGTCATCATTTTGTCAAGTAGGTTATAGTAAGAAGTGAAGTGCCGCACTGCATCATTTAAATAAACAGTCGTCACGGATGCAGGTGGACGTAGGCATATTCACCTGGAGGAACGTCGATTATGAGAAACGTCGAACGAATCACCTCGGTAAAAAGCGAACTACTCGACATCTTTATGAGTATGGAAGTGGATGAGCATGTTGAGCGTCGGCGTAGTGCCGCCCAGCGCAGCCTGAGGGCGCGTAGGGGCATAGAGCTGCATCGGGAATTTCAGAAGTTATCGCGGGATATCGCCCCCTTGGCAGATGATGAGCAAGAGAGCGAACTGCATTAAAAAAGTGCACTAAAGAGTGCACTTAAAAAGGTAGGCTTAAAAAGTATACCTAAGGGATTGTAGAACGCTGAAGCAGATCCGCCCCGCTCATGCACAGGGCGGTACTGCTCAATAGTGCTGATTGTCAGTGAGGGCTTAGAGTAGCCCGGTGACGAACACTGCAATAACGCCTGCGGGCGCTATAAAGCGCGCGATGACGTTCCATACGCTAACGCCTGTGGACGAAAGCCCCAGTTCAGCCTCTACACTGTCACGCTTCAAACACCACGCAACAAATATAATTGCCCCTAGCCCGGTTAATGGCAGCAAGATCTTGCTGGTAAACGTATCGAGTAGATCAAAAATATTAAGGCCGAAGAAAAGCACCTCAGACCACACGTTAAACGACAACAATGCGGCGACGCCCAGTACCCAGACACCAATCCCGCTTGCTAACGTGGCGGTAACGCGAGACATTGCAGTGCGCTCTTCAAGCATTTCTACCGTCGGTTCCAACAGTGAAATCGCTGACGTTAAGGCAGCAAAGGTCAGCAGCAAGAAAAACATCAAGCCCAAAATTGTACCGCCTGCCATATTACCGAAAGCCAATGGCAACGTGACAAAGATCAAGCCTGGACCTTCTCCAGCACTGAGACCATTAGCAAACACAATGGGGAAGATGGCTAGACCCGCCAGTAGTGCAATCACCGTATCAAGAATGATCACCGTGCGTGCCGTGCTGATCAGGTTAACGTCTTCGCCTAGGTAGGAACCGTAGGCCATCATGATGCCCATACCCAGCGATAGGGTGAAGAACGCTTGTCCCATCGCGGCGAGTACAACACCGCCGTCAAGTGCATCCCAATTCGGGCTGAACATAAAGGCTAGCGCTTCACCAAAATAGCCGCTGGTCATGCCGTAGCCCACCAGTATCAGCATTAATACCACCAGAGCAGGCATCAGCAACCGTGCTGCGCTCTCAAGGCCCTTGGTTACGCCACGTGCGACGATACCAATGACGAGGACCATAAAGGCAGTATGCCAAAGCAGCAGGGTAATCGGGCTAGCCAGCATGCCGCCAAAAAGGCCACTAATCGCATCAGCATCTTGGCCGTTAAACGTACCAATGACTGAACTGAGGGTGTAGTTCAGCGACCAGCCCCCAATGACGCTGTAAAAAGACAGAATCAGGAACGCCGCTAATACGCCGCTCACCCCGATTAACGCCCACGCCTTGGATTTACCATGATCGGCTGCTAGGTCCGCCATAGTGTTGATTGGATTTTTCTGGCCACGACGACCAATCATCCATTCAGCCACCAAAATGGGCAGGCCCACCAACGCCACGCAAGCAAGGTAGACAAGCACGAAAGCTGCCCCACCACTGTCGCCCACCATGTAAGAAAAGCGCCAAATGTTACCAAGGCCAACGGCTGAACCAGCGGCCGCTAGCACAAACCCCATGCGCGATGACCACTGTGCATGTGCAAGTTTTGCCATGAAATCACCTGTTTAGTTAATTGTAATAAGGCGTTATTAGCCTAATGTGCCGATTTTCGGAAAATAGAAAGGTTCCAGCGTCATTTTCCGAAAGTACGCGCAATTTATCCGATCATGGTGGGGGTTGCCAGTCAGTTAGCCTAAAAAGATCGGTCAAAACAGTTGGCTCTGCTTCTCGTCGGCGAATGGCGAAAGCGCTGGCAAAGTGATGCGTTGTTGAACTTCATGGTACAAACAGCGCGCCAGTTCTGGTGACGCTCGGTTATCAGCGGTATGCACAAATAAGAAAGGGGTTTTCCCCTGACTTATCCACAGGATGAGCCTGTCTATCCACGGCGTGAAATAGTCCCTATTAATTGTTTTGTCAATATGGCCAATAAAGCGAATGACTGGATAATTTGCTGTGGAAAGCACGTGTAGCGGGAGTTTCGGCTTTTCTTGCTGTGCATGCGCTAAACCAGGATGGTCATTGGCGGGTGTTGAAAATACCGGACGAACATCAAGCATTACGCGATTGGCTGAATAAGTTATTAACAAGCGGTTAAGGGCTTTTTCTGCCTCTCCTTTGAGGAAAAAAGCGGGGTGGCGTACCTCCACTGCGCACGGTAAGTAGGCCGGCCATTGAGCAAGAAGCGCTTCTAGCTGGGGGAGCTCCGAAGGGCCAAAATCACGTGGTAGCTGAACCATGGTAGGACCAAGGCGATCATGGAGGGGCGTGAGTGCCTTGAGAAACGCCCAGGCATTTTCTGGCTGGGTTAAACGCTGGTCATGGGTGACTGTGGCAGGAAGTTTAAAGCAGAAACGAAAATGAGGCGGTGTTTGCCGCGCCCACGCGGCCACCGTTTCTGCCTTTGGTGCGCCGCTATAAAACGTTGTGTTGCCCTCAACGCTTGAAAAGACCGCCGCATAATCGCTTAACAGGTCAGTTTTGGCATGCCTTGGATAGAGAGTGCCAAGCCAATCCTGATTGGCCCACATGGGTAGGCCAAGGTAAAGCGGTAGCGTCATGTTAAGGCCTTTCGTGGTTATCTTTATACTAGTGTAACTGTTTCATAGAAGCGTTTAGGCGCTTTTCTAGGGCATTGTTTCTAGGGCATTGTTTCTAGAACATTGTTTCTAGAACATTGTTTCTAGGGCACAGTTTCTAGGACATTGTTGCGACGATTAAATAGACTAGAACTACTTGGGTGAGCATTGGCGCCGATCCGGACTGCTCTCGGAGGATGAGCAAAAAAGTGCATAGTGTTCCTCCAAGAACTGCATAGTGAAGGCTGGGGGAAGCCTCTAGGGTTAGACGTACCTCATAAGTAATAAAAAGGTAACGACCCATGACTGCATATCGCTCCCCCTCCGACTGGCAGGCTTTCGTCGAGAGTTGTATCGACTTCCGTCCTGATGAAGGCGTTTTTAGGGTTTCTCGTGACATGTTCACCGATCGGGCGCTGTTCGATCTCGAAATGGAACTCATCTTCGAAAAGCAGTGGATCTTCGCCTGCCACGAAAGCCAAATTCCCAATAAGAACGACTTTATTACCATGCAGGCTGGCCGTCAGCCGATGATCATCACTCGTGATGGCAAGGGAGAACTGCGGGCGCTGGCCAACACCTGCCAGCACCGTGGGGCCACCCTGACCCGGGTTGGCAAGGGCAACCAGTCCACCTTCACCTGCCCGTTCCACGCCTGGTGCTACAAGTCCGATGGCCGCCTGGTCAAGGTCAAAGCGCCGAGCGAATATCCCGAAGACTTCGATAAGGCCAGCCGTGGCCTGAGCCAGGCGCGCATCGAAAGCTACCGTGGCTTTGTCTTTATTAGTCTGGACACAGAATCCACCGTCAGTCTCAAGGAGTTCCTCGGTGACACCACGCTGTTCTTCGACATGATGGTCGAGCAAGCGAAGGATGGTGAGCTGGAGGTGCTATCCGGTGAGTCCCGTTACACCTTCAACGCCAATTGGAAGCTGCAGAACGAGAACGGTCTGGATGGCTATCACGTCAGCACTGTGCACTATAACTACGTTTCTACCGTACAGCACCGCCGTGAGCTGGAAGCCCAGAAGCACGGCAGCAGCGGCGATACCCTCGACTACAGCAAGCTAGGTGCCGGCGACAAAGATACCGACGATGGTTGGTTCTCCTTCAATAACGGCCACAGCCTGTTGTTCAGCGACATGCCTAACCCCCAGGTACGCCCTGGTTACGCTGCGGTGATGCCTCGCCTACTAGAGCAGCTCCCCCAGGAGCGTGCTGAGTGGACCATGCATCGCCTGCGTAACCTGAATATCTACCCCAGCCTGTTCTTCATGGATCAGATCAGTTCCCAGCTGCGCATCGTGCGCCCGGTGGCTTGGAACAAGACGGAAGTGATCAGCCTCTGTTTGGGCGTGAAAGGCGAGTCCGATGCTGATCGCGAGAATCGTATCCGCCAGTTTGAGGACTTCTTCAATGTCTCTGGCATGGGGACCCCCGATGATCTGGTGGAGTTCCGTGAGCAACAGCGTGGCTTCGAAGCGCGGGCCACTGAGTGGAATGACATTTCCCGGGGCTACCAGTGCTGGGAGTACGGCGAGACCCACAACAGCCAGGTGCTCGGGATTAAACCGGTGATCACCGGAACCGAGTTCACCCATGAGGGGCTCTACGTCAACCAGCACGGCAGCTGGCAGCAAATGCTGCTCGCGGGTCTCGAGAAGAAAGCACTCAAGCTCCAGGAGGTATAAGTCATGAGCCAGCAGCAATCCATCGAACAGTTTCTCTATCAGGTCGCCGAACTTTGTGACAGCCAGGATTGGGATGCTTATTTAGACCAGTTCGCCCCAGAGTGTGAGTTTCATATCCCTCAGTGGAAGGGCGACCATGAGATCACCCAGGACCCGAAGCGTGAGATGTCGCTGATGTACTACGCGGACCGCACGGGCATTGAGGATCGCATCTTCCGCCTGCGTACTGGCAAGTCCGCTGCTTCCACGCCGATGCCCCGCACGCTGCATCTGATTAATAACGTGCGCTGGGCGCCACGTGATGATGGTCAGGTGCAGGCTAAGGTGAACTGGGTCACTCACTTCCACCGCTTCGGTGAGAGCGGCTACTTCTTCGGCACGGCCAGCTATACGCTGCGTGGTGACGGCGACGACTGGAAGATTACCCGCAAGCACACGGTACTGCTCAACGACAAGATCGATTCCGTCTTGGATTTCTACCACGTCTGATGTTGCTGGAGGGCGAGTCATGCATAACACAGCCGCCATTGTCTTTCGGGACGGCACCACCCGCTTCGTCAAGGTCGATAAGAATGAGCTGCTGATGGATGCCGCTCAGCGTCACGGAGTCAATCTGCCGGTGGATTGCCGGGAAGGGGTTTGTGGTACTTGCCGCTGCCTGCGCGAGTCCGGTGATGTCGATGTCGAGTATATCGATGAGGAGGCCTTGACCGAGGAGGAGATCGCCGAAGGGCATGTATTGGCTTGCCAGACTCGCCTGCGCTCCAGTCAGGCTTCCTTCTATTTCGATATCGATTCCAACGTCTGCAGTGTGGCTACCGAGGTGCATAACGGCACTGTCAGCGCCGTGGAGCAGGTCTCCGATGGTGCTGCCATCCTCGAGATCACCCTCGACGATCCCACTCAGGCATTGCCGTACCTGCCTGGTCAGTATGCTCGCATTGAGGTGCCGGGTAGCGATCAGTGGCGGGCTTACTCCTTTGCCACCTCGGCGGTACAGGAGGGAAAGTTACGCTTTTTGATCCGCCTGTTGCCGAGCGGTGTGATGAGCGACTACCTGCGCGACTGTGCCAAGGTGGGCGATGCCATCTCTCTGGAGGCGCCCTTGGGAGCCTTCTATCTCCGTGAGGTACAGCGCCCGTTACTGATGGTGGCCGGTGGAACGGGCCTTTCTGCCTTCCTCGGTATGCTTGAGGAGCTGGCTGAAAAGGGCGAGTGCCAGCAGCCGATCCGTCTCGTCTATGGAGTAACCCAGGAGCAGGATCTCAGTGAGCTCGAGCGTCTAGAAGCTTTCACCGAGACGCTGCCCGACTTCGCCTTTGGCACCGTTGTAATGACGCCTTCCGAAGCGTGGCAAGGCAACAAAGGCGTGGTCTGTGACCTTTTTGATCTCGACTTCCTCTCCCAGCCCTTCGATGCCTACCTGTGTGGGCCGCCGCCGATGATTGAGGCTAGCAAGACTTGGTTTGAGGAAAATCCGGTGGGCGAATGCCGAGTGTTTTTTGAGAAATTTATCTCTAGTTGAGGTTTCTATGCGCGGCGTCTCTATTGAAGACATTCAAACAGTGCTGGTCGATTTACCGACCATCCGTCCACACAAGCTTTCCATGACCACTATGGCCTGCCAAACCATGGTCATTGTGCGCATGCGCCACTCGGATGGGGTTGAAGGGCTAGGCGAAGGCACCACCATTGGTGGTCTTGCCTACGGCCCAGAAAGTCCAGAGAGCATCAAGCGCAATATTGATACCTACCTAGCGCCGCTGCTGATCGGTCAACCGTCAGGCAATATTCATCAGCTACGCGCCCGTCTTAACCGCCACATCCGCGGCAATATGATCGCCAAATCGGCGTTGGAAACCGCGCTGCTGGATGCTCAGGGAAAACGTTTGGGGCTAAGCGTGGCCGAGCTGCTCGGCGGCGCCCGCCAAACACATTTGCCGGTGCTTTGGACGCTGGCCAGTGGCGATACCGCCAAAGATATCGACGAAGCGCAGTTGCGCTTAGAGCAGCGTCGGCATTGTGACTTTAAGTTGAAGATCGGCGCACATCCGGTGGATCACGATGTACGTCACGTGGCGGCCATCAAAGAGGCCTTGGGGGATCGCGCCAGCGTGCGCGTTGACGTCAACCAGGCATGGGATGAGTCCACTGCGGTTCGCGGTATTCAGGCACTGCAGGAGGCCGGTATTGAGCTGATTGAGCAGCCCATTCCTGCTCGTGAGCATGCCGGGCTGATCCGACTGGCTAACCGTTTCAATGTGCCAATGCTCGCTGATGAGGCAGTACAAGACGCTCGCGACGGGCTTGACCTTGTCTGCGGCGGTTTCAGTGGTGCCTTCGCGCTGAAGATTGCCAAAGCCGGTGGCATGTACGGCGTGCTGGAACTGGCCCATGTTGCCCAAGCTGCGGGGGTTGGCTTGTACGGTGGCACCTTGCTGGAGGGCACCATCGGCACTGCCGCGTCACTCCACGCCTGGGCAACGCTACCTGAAATGGCCTGGGGTACGGAGATGTTCGGCCCGCTGCTGCTCAAAGACGATATCGTCGTTAAACCGCTTAATTACCATGACTTTGGCGTCGACTTACCGACAGAGCCAGGGCTGGGTATCACGCTAGATGAAGACAAGGTTACGCACTACTCACGTAAAGACTGCTCACGTAAAGACTAGTCGCGTACGAGCCGAGGAGGAGAGCGCCATGCTGTATCAGGTAGAAATGACCGTTAAATTGCCGACGGATATGCCCGCCGAGCAAGCGGCAGACATCAAGGCTGCTGAAAAGAGCTATTCCCAAGACCTGCAGCGCCAGGGCAAATGGCGCCACTTATGGCGGGTGGCAGGCAGCTACTCGAACGTCAGCATCTTTGACGTTGAAGATAACGCTGAGCTGCAGGCATTGGTTAGCAACTTGCCACTGTTTCCCTATATGGAAATCAGCGTCAAACCGCTGTGTCGTCACCCCTCTTCAGTGCGTGACGACGATAGCTAATATACCCAGGTGCAACGTTAGTTCTTATTAATAACAACAGCTTATAACAAACAGAGGGTTTCACCATGACCGTGAAGATTTTTGACACTCCCGACGTGCAAGACTTCATCAAAACCGTTGCTGGCTTTGGCCAAACCGGTGGCAATGATCGCGCCAAACAAATTGTGCATCGCTTGGTATCTGATCTGTTCAAGCTAATCGATGACTTCGATGTGACCGAGGAAGAGTACTGGGCGGCTGTCAATCTGCTCAATTCGCTGGGTAGCCAAACTCAGTTTGGTTTGCTGTCTCCTGGACTTGGTTTTGATCACTACCTTGATATGCGCCAAGACGCTATCGACGCCGAAGCCAAACGCACCGGCGGCACACCGCGTACTATTGAAGGCCCGCTGTATGTCGCTGGTGCCCCGGAAGCCGAAGGTTTTGCCCGCATGGACGATAGTCAGGATAACGACGGTGAGACCATGTGGCTGACCGGTCAGGTGCGTGACGTGAACGGCACGCCGATTGCTGGCGCGAAGGTCGAGATTTGGCACGCCAACTCCCATGGAGGTTACTCCTTCTTTGATCCTTCGCAATCTGAGTACAACCTGCGTCGTACGATTTATACCGACAGCGAAGGTCACTACACCGCGCGTAGCATTATCCCCTCTGGTTACGGCGTACCCGAAGGTGCGCCCACGGATGTAGTGCTGAAATCCCTGGGACGTCACGGGCAGCGTCCAGCGCATATTCATTACTTCGTCTCCGCTTCGGGCCACCAGCACTTGACCACTCAGATTAATCTGGCGGGTGATCCCTACACCTATGACGACTTTGCCTTTGCCACCCGTGAAGAGCTGGTCGTCACTGCCGAACGTATTGAAGACCCCGCCGAGATTGCCAAGCGTGAACTAGACGGCCCGTTTTCTCATGTGGTGTTCAATGTGGCACTGGCCAACGTTGAGGCGCCCGAGCTACAGGTGCGCCATGCCCGGCCGCGGGCTAAAGAAGATGAGCAGGATCTCGCCAGTCAACTGGCCGGTACAGCGAAGGTTTGAGTCTGTTTTAAAACCACATAAAAACTATATAAGAGACCCATTATGACTCCTACAAAAGCCTTTCTGAGCACTGCCGTGGCGGCCTCTCTACTCTTTGGTGCCGTTTCTGCCCAGGCTCGCGATTTCCGCCTGGGGGTAATTACACCTCCCCAGCACCTCTGGTCCACCGAAGCTGTGGCCTTTGCCGATACCCTTCATGAGCGTTCTGATGGCGAGCATAGCGTCAGCGTTTTCCCGGCCCAGCAGCTTGGTAACGAAGCACAGATGGTTCAGCAATTGCAGACTGGCGCGCTGGACATGGCCTTTCTGACCATCGCTGAAATTTCCAACCGGATTCCTGACTTCGGTGCCCTTTATGCACCCTATCTGGTTGATGATGTAGATCATGCTGCGCGCTTACTGCGTTCCGACACTGCCGGTGAACTGCTCGACCTGATGCCCCAGGGCGTGGGTATGGTCGGCGTTGGCTATGGCATGGTAGGCATGCGGCAGGTGCTCTCTCGGGCACCTATCGAGAACCAGGCCGATATGAGCGGGAAGCGCTTGCGTATCACCCCCTTTGAGCCAATCCGTGACTTCTATACTGCCACTGGCGCGGCTCCAGCCCCGCTGCCACTGCTCGAAGTCTATGACGCTCTGGCTAATGGCCAGGTAGATGCCATCGATATGGACTTTGATTCTATCTTGATCCTCAAGTTTTATGAGCAGGCGCCTAACTTACTGATCTCCAACCATATGATGTTCCCTATGGTGGGTGTGGTCTCTGGTCGGGTTTGGCGCGAACTCTCAGTGGAGGATCGTGAGTTGATCGAGACCGCCATGGCTGAGCACCTGGAGAATGTCCTGTCCGGCTTTCAGGCTAAGGATGCGGCCCAAGAAGCTGAGATCCGTGAGCTTGGTCTGAATATTGTCGAGGCCGATGCTGAGTTCTTCGGCGACGCCATTGCCGAGTGGGAAGCAATCTGGGGTGAGAAGGCTCCGAGACTGGAGATGCTTCGCCAGGAAGCCGACCGTCTACGTGAATGAGGGTGACGTGATGTTGTCACGACTTTCTGACCGACTTGCCAAAGGAGAGGAGATCACTGCCGCTGTCCTAGCGGCGGCAGTGACCCTGCTGATCCTTATCAATGTGGCCTTTCGTGCCGCCGGCAATCCGATCTACTGGATCAGCGAGCTGGCTATCTACGCCATGATCTGGATGACTCTGCTGATCTCCAGTGCGGTTTTCAAACGGCGCCAAGGGATTGCTGTGACGCTGTTCACTGATCTCTTGCCGACCTCTTGTCAGCGCCTGGTAGGTTTGTTCGTGGACCTAATGGTGGCGCTCTTCGCGCTGATTCTGCTGTGGCTTTGTTGGCGCTGGTATCAGCCACTACTGCTGTGGCAGACCGGCTTCGATATTCAGGCTTTTCAAGGCGAGACCTTCAATTTCATCTATGCCGAGAATACCTCAACGCTGGGTATCAAGAAGTTCTGGGTATGGCTGATTCTTCCTTGGTTCGCCGCTTCCTTGTTGTTCCACAGTCTGATCAATTTATGCCAATCGCTGTGCAATCTTGGTCGTCCGGCATCCCACACCACTCAAGAGGAGGTGGCCCGATGACTGTCGCTGTCTTTGCTTTGCTACTGCTGGGGGCGGTGCCCATTGCCCTGGTGCTGGCACTTACTGCCCTGTTCTATATCTTGGTATCGGGTAATACCGTGCTCTTTGAGTCCTATCCTCAGCAGTTGTTCGGGGCTATCGAGAGCTATGGGCTGCTAGCCATTCCACTCTTTATGCTAGCCGGAGAGCTGATGAACGAAGGTGGGGGAACTCGCCGATTGATCGACCTGGCACGGCTGCTGGTGGGTGGTTTTCGCGGTGGCTTGGCCTACATCAATCTGGTTGCCAACATGATGATGGCGGCGATTATCGGTTCTGCCGCCTCGCAGATCGCCATCATGTCCCGGGCGATGGTGCCAGCCATGGAGCGGGAGGGCTATGACAAGCCCTATAGTGCGGCCATTACCGCTGCTGGTGGCTTGCTGTCACCCATTATCCCGCCCTCGATGCTGTTCGTGCTGTTCGGTGTGATGGCCCAGGTGCCCATTGCGGATATGTTTATCGCCGGTATCTTGCCTGGCCTACTGCTAGGGGGAACCTTCTTTCTGACTATCGCCATCATGGGATTGGTACAGCAATACCCCAAGGGAGAGTGGCTGAGTCGACAAGAAGCAGTGCAAGCGCTGAAGATGGGCCTGCCGGCCATGTCGATACCGCTGATTATCATCGGCGGTATTCTGCTGGGCTTGGCGACTCCCACCGAATCGGCGGCGCTCGCCTCGCTAGCGGCGTTGCTATTAGGGCGCTATCTCTATCGTGATTTGAAAGTCGCCATGCTGCCCGAGATACTCAAACGCACCGCTATCAATGCCGGCCTGGTGATCATGTTGATTGCTGCCGCTGGAGTCTTTGGCTGGGTGGTCGTCTACGAGCAACTGCCGCAAATGGCTGCCGCCTGGATCGCTGCTTTGACCACCGACCCCTTTATTTTTCTGCTGCTGCTGGTGGGGGTGTTGCTACTGGTGGGAATGATCATTGATGGTATCGCTGCGCTCATCCTGGTAGTTCCCATCCTGCTGCCGATTGCCACCCAGCAGTTTGATATTACTCCCTACCAGTTTGGTGTGGTGGTCTGTCTGACGTTGGTACTGGGGCTTCTGACGCCGCCAGTGGGTGCAGGACTGTTTATTGCCTCTTCCATGACCGGGGTGCCGCCTATGCGTATCTTCCTGGCATTGTTGCCATTCCTGCTAGCTAGCCTTATTACGTTGGTGTTGTTAGCTTGGCAACCCTGGCTGACGTTGGCACTCCTCTAGAAAACGGATGTGCAGCATGTAATTAGCAGAGCTCCCTCAAGGTGTGACCTTAAGGGAGCCGCCCACCTTCAAACTATTCATGGCTACTTGGCTGGCAATATCACGGATGCCTTCCATTGGGCTGACCGTGGTCGAGAGGGAGAGGGAGAGGGAGAGGGAGAGGGAGAGGGGGCGATTACTTCGAAATTATCGAGTATTTAAATGCCAGTTTCTTCTTAAACAATTAATAGTATGAGATTGTTTAAAACAACCCTGTGGAGGGTAAATAAAAGCTATAAATATCTTAAATGGAGTGACTATGAGCGATCATGATAAAAAAAACGCTAGCCAAAGCGCATTAAGCTTGAAAGGCGAAAGAAATGTTCACTGGAATCAGGATATCAGTTATGGGCAATATCTGGACTTAGAGCCCCTGCTGTCTTGCCAGCGCCCACGCTCTGACGTACACGATGAGATGCTGTTTGTTATTATTCACCAAGTCTCTGAATTATGGCTCAAACAGTGTCTTCATGAAGCCCATGCGGCCGCTAATAATATTATGGTCGACGAGCTGCGGCCAGCTCTAAAGATGTTGACTCGGGTAGCACGCATCCAAGAGCAAATGATTCAGGCTTGGGAGGTATTAGTTACCATGACGCCAGCAGATTATATTTCCTTCCGTGATAGTCTTGGAGAGAGTTCAGGCTTCCAATCCTATCAATACCGTGAGCTGGAATTTCTTTTGGGTAATAAGCATCCAGGGTTAGTTGAAGTGCATCGCTCGCACCCTAAAAACTATCAGCATCTGACGAATGTTTTAAACGCCCCCAGCCTTTATGATTGTTGTCTTAAGTTATTGAGTCGACGCGGCTTCTCTCTTCCCGAAAAAGTGATTAACCGAGATTGGTCTGAGCCGTATGTGGCTTCACCCGAAGTAGAGGCCGTTTGGGCCGATATTTATCGTGATACTAACCAGTATTGGGATCTTTATGAGCTAGCCGAGAAGTTGATTGATACCGAATACAATTTCCACAAGTGGCGCTTTAGTCATATGAAAACGGTAGAAAGAATTATTGGCTATAAAGCGGGGACGGGAGGAACAACGGGTGTGTCTTATCTTAAAAAGGCATTGGATTTGAAATTTTTTCCTGAGCTTTGGTCAGTTAGAACCACTATGTAGCCAACGATTGGTGGGTTCTATTTTGATAATAAAAATGATGTCTCATGGTTATTGAAACCGCTGTGACTCTTTACCATGCTATGTGCTAAAAGATGATTTATATGCAAAATAAACCATCTTTTTTGGCGGTTTCATTATCGTAGATAAGTATCTGTGCTTGGCACTGGTAAGGCAGGAGCTTTTATTGCAACAGTACAGTGGCCGAGCGCTTTAGGGTTTCCGAGGGCAATTCGCTGAAACGCACCTTGTACTCCTGTGAGAAGCGCCCCAACTGCTGGAAGCCGCAATCCATGGCGATGCTTGAGACACTTTCGTTGGGGGTGGCTCGTTCCAGGCGCTGGCGCACATAGTCGAAACGCAGCTGGCGGAAGTAGGCTATGGGAGAGACCCCGTAGTGGGTATGGAAGTCTCGATAGAGCCGTTCTCGGGAGACGCCAGCCGCTTGTTCTAGTTCGGCTAGGCCGAGGGAGCGATCCAAGGACTCATGGAGTAGCGCTTCTAAGTCACTCAGGTAGGCAGGGCGCCCCTGTTGGCGACCGAGTAGCTCGCTTGTGTAGTTGTGAGGTTGGGTATAGAGCAGGCTGGTAATTAGCGAGTTCTCGAAGTTGCCCCACACCTCGGGAATATCGCAGAGCGAGCCTTCGGCATGCAGCATTTCCTGCAGGTTAGCTACCATCTGCCACCACTCCTTCACCGTTCCGCTTAGAAGCATGCGTGGTTCAAAGATGACTGGCTGTGATAAATGGCGGTGCAACAGCTGCGATAGTTTGTGTTCAAGGGCTTGGCGGGAGAGGCGTACAAGGCGTTTCTGGCATTGCTCGTCCATGCTCAGGCGCAACGTTTGGCTAGGCGAGATGATCGCTCCCACGGCGGCATCAGAGTCGAAGACTTTATCTTGATACTCCATGCTCTGGGTGCCCTGAAGGGGCAAACTAATACTGTAGCTGTGGGTCAGATCGGCAATGTCGACGGTTACCCGAGTGGCGTATTCGATGGTACCAATCGAAACACTGCCTAGGCAGGTGCCTTGATGACGAAAGCTGAGCTGACGCGGTTGAGGTACTTCCAGGCGATGGGGGCCGTTGACTTGGCTCATCCAGCGGCAGGCCGAGTCAGGATGACGAAACTCGGCGGTGATCTGTTGTCGGGTCATAGGTACGGTCATGTTTCCTCCTAGCCTCGCCGCAGTAATCATTATTATGTGGCCTTGAAGCCATAGAGCGGTCGAGGGTTTGTTCGCATGTCGTCTTTAAGTGCGCATTACGAACTTGTATTGTTATTTTGCCACTTTGGTGAAGCAATGGCCATTCGTCTAAAAGTATTGCTTTTAGCCGCCTGAATAAAGACAAAACCGCAGACTTTCTGCTCGCTACCGGCCGACGAGACACCGGCTTCGTAGTGTCTCGCTGGGCGATTCGCCAAATACCTGACGATAACTGAGGCTGAAGCGCCCCATATGAGTAAAGCCCCAGCCCATGGCAATTTCGGTGATTGTCGCCGTGTCGGTGTCGGTTAGCAGCGCCTGGCGGACTCTTTCTAAACGTACCTGACGTAAGGTTTCCATGGGGCTCTGATGGCGAAAATCTCGGAAGCCAGCATAGAGGGTTCTCAGGCTAACACCAGCCACCGACGCCAACTGAGCCGGCGTCAGCGGCTCTTGGGCATGGGCCTCGATATACTCCTCCACCCGTTTGACGTGGCGTGGGGCGAGGCGTTTATCCCCTTGGCGCAGCGCATCGCTGTAGTTATGGGGCTGGGTCGTTAACAGGGTATGGATGATCAATTGCTCAAGCTGGGGGGCAATCAGCGAATCTTGGTGTGCCTCCGGTGACTCCTTGAGCAGCCGAGTGATATAGCCGATTAGGTTGAACCAGCTGGGCGTGTCGCGCCAGTACATTACGGGGTGAAAACTTAAAGGGGCGCGTAGAGGGCGCCCTAAAAAGCGGCTACAGGCATGCTCTAGTGCTTCACGCTCGATACGTAACATCAACTGATCACAATCTTCACTATAGTGCATCCTGAGTCGTGCCGTGGGGTTAAGCACTGAGGCCAGCAGCTGTCCCGAGTCGATCTGCTCGCCGTCGTTGTCAATCCGGGCTTGTCCCTGTAGGGGCATCTGAATCAGGTAGAAGTGCTCGAGCCGCTCAGGGTCGATGCGCACAGCTCCGCCATAGGCGAGGCGGTTATAGGAGACGCAGCCCAGCGCTACTGAGTGCAGGCGGGCAGATAGTTTGCCACCGTGACTCAACGGTTCCAGATGATGTGACTTAAAGATATTGGCGACGTTTGTGCGTGTTTCCTCTGCGGCAGTCGAGCTGAATACCAAGTTCCGATGATCCTCCATCAGGGCTTGCTTCATCCAACGGGGTAGTGATTGTTGCGTTGTCATAAGGATCTCAATTGTTGTTATGTGCCCGCATCAATGGGGAGTGTCGAAAGTCCTTTCAGTATAAATAGCGATTTTCTTGATTCATTTCTTGGCAAATTACTTTCTGCACTCAGCGGATAGAGATGGCAGTTAGCGGATCGTGAAGTGCTTACTTTCTTGTCTAAGGTGATGGCGTGGACTTTAGCAATGACCCGCCAACAACAACGAAAGGTATCTACATGGGCACTTCTATCGAGATCAAGGCGGCGGATGGCCGCGGAAATTTCACTGGTTATCTGGCCGTTCCCGCCTCCGGCAGTGGCCCCGGGATTGTGCTGCTGCAGGAAATATTCGGTGTTAATGCCACCATCCGTGAAATCGCCGACTACTACGCTGAAGAGGGTTATGTGGTGCTGGCACCGGATCTGTTCTGGCGTCAGGCGCCTAGCATTGAATTAGACTATACCCCGGAGGATTGGCAACGTGCCTTTGGTTTATTTCAAGGCTTCGATCAGGAGCTCGGTATTGAAGATATCGCCGCTGCTATCGAGACTCTACGGTCGCGTCCAGAGTGCAGTGGTGCCGTAGGTGCCCTGGGATTCTGTCTCGGTGCCCGCCTGGCCTATTTGACGGCTTGTCGTTGTGATGTAGATGCCGCGGTGGGTTACTACGGCATGGGAATCGAGAACCATCTGGACGAGGCAAAAAACATCCGTGGGGCTCTAGTGCTGCACTTCGCCGAGCAGGATGAATATTGCCCCACCGTCGCCCGCGAGGCGATTGAAGCTTCCCTGGGCGAGCAGGATAATATCGAGCTGTATCTATACCAGGGTGTAGATCATGCCTTTGCCCGCCCTCATTCAGAGCACTACCACAAGCCTTCAGCGCTCATGGCTCACCAGCGCTCGGTGACGGCTTTTCGCAATGCGATGGGACCTCATTACGACCTCTCGGCGCTGTGGGATAAGCATTGCGAGTATGAGTTTTCTACCCGCAACGTGGACGACACCATGGCCACCATGGTGGAACAGCCCTATGTTAACCATATCCCGACGCTCACGGGCGGAGTGGGGTATCGGCAGCTCTATCGCTTCTACAAGCACCACTTCGTCGATAGCAACCCCGACGACACCACCCTGATTCCCCTATCACGCACTATCGGGGCGACTCAGATCGTTGATGAAACATTGTTCTGTTTTACCCACGATCGCGAGATCGACTGGTTGCTACCAGGGGTTGCGCCCACCGGTAAGTATGTGGAGATCCCGCTCGTCGCCATCGTCAAGTTCCGTGGTGACAAGCTCTATCATGAACATATTTACTGGGATCAGGCTTCGCTACTGGTGCAAGTAGGGGTGCTCGACCCGACAGGGTTGCCAGTAGCAGGTCATGAGACAGCCGTTAAATTGCTAGACGAAAACTGGCCTTCCAACGAACTGATGCATACCTGGGGCAACAGCGCCAATCGCTGATCTATTTGTGCGTGCCTACTCGTAGCAATCACCTCAAAACCACTTGATGCTAAGAGAGCGTTTCCTGCTTAATCAGCGCAAGCTGCTCGGTTTTTTACCATTGTACGTCTGAATTAGCTGCTGATGACGCGCTTGAAACACCGTCAGATTTGGCAAAACAATGCGTTAACACGCAAAGAAAAAGGGTGCCCATCATGGGCACCCTTTTTCATTAGCGGCTTGCTAACGACGTTAAGCGCTTTGTTTAACGTCTTTTTTGAGCTCACTTTGTTTGCTGTCATTGGCATCGCTTGGTTGTGGAAGCGAGGGCAGTGATTTAGCGAGCATATCGACACTATGTCGGTAGTAGAGCTGGCTCTTGTTGTGTTCACCAAGGCTTGCATAGAGGCGAGCAAGCTCGGCACATACTTCACCGCTGGGGCGTTGACGTTGACTGGCTTCAAAGTACTCCAGTGCTTTTTCCCACTTACCAGTGCGCAGCGATAGGCGGCCACAGGTCAGCAATAGTTCGGGGTCGTTGGGGCGTTCTTGCAGCCATTTTTCCGCTTTTGCTAGCTGGCGCGCAGCGTCTACGTTTAGTAGGCCGTAGCGTTTTACTAAGCGCGCATCCCAGTGGTTGTCCAGTGAGTGATTAAGCAAACGCTCAGCAATAGGCTCTTCGTTGGCCTGTAAAAGCGCCTCGGTATAGAGCACGATTAGCTCGGTATTGCCGCGGAGATAGTCCGGCATATCGGCCCATAGCCCGCGTACACGCTCGATATTCGTGGGGTTTTTGGCCTCAAAAATAATCAATTCACGGTATGCTTTGAATTCCAGTTGCTCACGCTCTTGCTGAGTGATCAGCTTTTGCGCTGCCAAACGGGGTATTAATTGGCGTAAGCCTTCCCAGTCGTTAACGCTTAGGTGCACTTGCTTAAGAAGCTTGAGGACTTGCGGGTGGTTGGGCAGCTTCTTATCTAGGCGATTCAGAATGGCCAGCGCCTCTTCAGGCTGCTGACGATCAATCATCAGTTGAGCTTGCATCAGACCAATCGCCGTATCAGCCCCTTCGGTAGTGAGCTGAGCCTGATTTAAATGCTCCTGAGACATTTCATGGTGACCTTGGTAATGCGCCGCCAGTGCCGCAGAGAGATAGTTCACAAGAGGTGTGCTGGAATCGTCAGCCGCTCGCACCAGCGTTTTCTCGGCTTTTTTCCAACGGCCTTCGGTTAAGGCAACCAAGCCGCGCACGGTGCGTTTCATGGCACGACGATTGCGGGCACGGCTATTCCAGGTGCGAAAACGTCCGACCGGGCGAATAATGCCGCTGAGCAGGCGTAATGCAAAGTGCAAAACGATGAAGGCACCCAGTAGCAGCACCAAGCCGAACCAGAACGACGTTTGTACCGAGGTATCACCAACGCGTATTAACCAGTAGCCTGGCACCGACATCATCAGGTGCCCGAACAGTGCGCCGACCGCTAAGCCGGCAACAATTAAGAGGATTAGCTTTCTCATGCATCACCTCCACCTTGGCGACGCGACTCAAAGCGGTTTTCAATGAAGCCCGCTAGTGCCTGTTGCGAAGCACTGATGTCTGGTAACTCAGGCTGCACCTGGGTTTGCTTCAGTTCTTGCAGGCGAGCAATAACGCTTTGCGTCTCTTCTCGTTCGGTATCGTAGTAGCCGTTGAGCAGCGCCAGTGCCTTATCGATGCTTGCCTCAAAAAGCGCTTGCTCTTCTTTAAGCAGTGCCAACTGAGACTGTTCAAGAATCAGGCGTAGGCTTTGACGCAGATAGGACTCTTGTTCGGGTGTAATCAGTGTTTCTAACGCTTCGTCGTGCTGACGAATCACCACAAGATCTTTTAGCTCTTCCCCAAAGCGAGCCAATTGACGTTGGAAGGTGCCCGTGGGCGGCTGTTCAATGCTAGAGGTAACGGCGCGCTCTTCGATCTCTTGTGATAGACGTAGGCCAGCAATACGCTCTTGCTGAGCGTTCAATGCAAGATAAATACCTGTGCGATCAACCTGTGGTACGGCGTCCAGGGCGGCAAGTTCGTTAGCAATTTCACGACGTACTGGCGTTAATGCAGGGTTGTCGGCATCGACCAAGCGAGCATCGGCGGTGCGCAGCAGGGCGGCAGCACCTTCAACGTCACCTTCCAGTTGCAGGCGCTGGTTGGCTAACCGTAACAGGTAGGCGGCTTCGGCATGTAGCCAGTCTCGCTCGTCGGTCTCCTGCTCTTGAGAAAGCTGTGCTAGCACGTTGTCTAATGTGTTGTTGACCTCGCCACGATAGTTGTCCAGCTCGCTACGCAGTTCGCTCATCGTGCTGTCTAGCGCTTGGGTGCGCTCGGCTTCGCTGCTTTCAATACGTGATGCTAGGTCGCTAACCTCTTGCTGTGAGGCACTGCTTTGCGTTTGCTGGGCCAGCTCGTCTATACGCTGCTGCTGATTATCCAAGCGCTGCCAGCCTTGCCAAGCAGCAAACGCGACGGCAAGTGCCAGGATAATCACCAGCGCAATGGCGATACCACTGCCTTTGCCACCACCATTGCCACTGTTCGTGGTGCTGTTCTTAGAAGAGGGCGGGACATGTGCAGCATTGCCAGACGCGCTATTGCTAGACGTGCTATTGCCACCGCTCGTTGGCTTGGTGTTTGCCGTCTGCTTGGTACCTGCTGAAGGCTTAGTATCTGCAGAAGATTTAGTATCTACAGAAGATTTAGTTTCAGCTGTCTGTTTGGGCGCGTCGCTTGGTTGGGGCGAGGCTTGGTCATTATTGACGTTCGCTGATACGGTGCTGGCACTGGGCGCGCTAGAGCCCGCTTTATTACGGCGACGCGAGCGGCTGTTTTTAGCGGCATAAGAAGATGCTGCCGTATTGCCTGCTGTTGACGTTTCGCCGCCCGACGCGGCTGACGCGGAGGTGTCGCTCGGTTTAGCGTCGTGTTGAGATGCATCGGCAGACGCGTTGTGTACGCCTTCCTGATCGTTTGGTTGTTTGCTCATCTGTCGCTAGCCCTTATTAAGTTCCTTGATCGACATCGGCACCCTTCGGGTTGCAGGACCGACCCAACGCCGCTGCCAGTGCAGCTGGTGTTGCTCCCGACGCCACCTTGAGGTCACGAAAACCCAGTTTACCGGCCAGTTTAGCTAAACGGTGACTGGAAACGATTAGCGGTTGGTTCAACGCTGCTTGTTCACACCATCTTGCCAGATGTTGAAGCAGTTCGCCGCTGGTAGCGATTAACGCTCGATAATCGCCGGTTAATAGACGTTGTTGCAGGGCAGGCGTTGGCGCTTGATATACGCGTCGATACACTGCGATGCGGGTCACGTTGGCCCCGCGTGCGCTCAATGTATCGGCTAGTAATGAGCGACCACCTTCACCAGCCACTAGCAATATACGCTGATGCGTAAGTGTTTTGAGTGAGGCCAGTGACAGCAGCGCCTCGCTCGTGTCTTCTCCGTAGTCAGGCGAAGGAATATGGACACGCACACCCAGTTGTTCAAAGAGCATGCTTGCCGTCGCACGGCCTACACTATAGTAATCAATGCCCACAGGCAGCTGTGGCCAATAGCGATCGAGCGCCTCGCTTAAACAGTAAGCGGCGAAGGGGCTGACCACCACTATTTTATGGTACTGATCAATATCTAACCATACGCTTCGTTGAACGTGGTCCTCGGGCAGCGGCTCTAAGCGCATAACATTGAGGTGCTCTACAGAAGCTCCCTGAGCACGCAGCGAGTCTGCTAGGGCTTCGCCCCGGTTACCAGGGCGGCAGATCAGTACCGGTTGACTCATACGTTGCGGCCATACACCTCGGCTAATATATCGCCTGCCCCTTGGTCCAATAGGTCCTCGGCGATTCGGATACCCAGGGCTTCGGGCTCATGAATGGAACCGCTGCCCTCTGCACGCAATACCTCCGTGCCTTCTGGGTTGCCAACCAAACCGCGCAGCCAAATAGTGTCGCCTGCCTTATCAAGCACGGCATGGCCTGCGATAGGCACTTGGCAACCGCCTTCCAGGCGGGTGTTCATGGCGCGTTCAGCACGCACACGGGTGGCGGTATCGGGGTCATCCAACGGGGCTAATAATCCAATCAGCTCGGGGTCATGGAGGCGACACTCGATGCCTAGTGCCCCTTGGCCACAGGCGGGAAGGCATATTTCAGGCGGTAAGGCTTGGGCAATGCGCTCATCGAGACCTAAGCGTTTCAAGCCAGAAGTGGCGAGAATAATGGCATCAAATTCGCCAGCATCTAATTTTGCTAGGCGAGTCTGCACGTTTCCGCGTAGATTAAGAATCTGCAGGTCAGGTCGCGCTTCGCGCATTTGCAGGCCACGACGTAGACTAGCAGTACCAATACGAGCACCCTCTGGTAGCTCGTCGATGCTGGTATAGTGGTTAGAAACAAACGCATCGGTCGGATCGGCGCCTTCCAAAATGACAGAAAGACCGAGCCCTTCAGGAAAGTGCATAGGAACATCTTTCATTGAATGAACGGCGATATCTGCACGTCCATCCAGCATGGCATCTTCTAGCTCTTTCACAAAGAGCCCTTTACCGCCAATCTTGGAAAGCGGTGTGTCGAGAATTTTATCGCCCTTAGTGGAGAGCGCAATAAGTTCGACTTCCAGGCCGCTGTGTGCCGCCATCAAGCGGTCGCGGACGTGCTCGGCTTGCCACATAGCAAGCTGGCTTTTACGCGTGGCAATGCGCAGTTTAGTGATGGATGACACGTGATTCTCCCTTTGTCGCTGACAGATCGCGACGAACTATGATAAGTCTCATCATAAAGCACCCAGCCACACAGTAAAAATAACCGGCTGAATTTAAGGCCAGTGCTGTCAGGCAATCCACATGTTTAGGTAATGCCATGCCCCTTGTTAAATCTGAAGAAAAATTAGACCAGTTTTTTTTATTATCGCAAGATTTGTTCTTCAGTATTGATTTCGCAGGCATTTTACTTAACGTCAATCCTGTGTTTGAAACCTTGCTGGGCTATTCCGCTAGCGAATGGATAGGCAAGTCATGCGGCAAGGTAGTGGACCGTCGCGATATTCCGGTTATTGAGGAAGCGTTGGCGCGTCTTCAGTCCCAAAAGAGAGTGCCTTCGTTTGACGTTCGAGCGCTGACGGCCGAGGGACAAATGGTGTGGTTGGAAGTTACCGCCGCGATGGGGGAAGGGGTCATTTACGTGGTTGCCCGTGATATTTCGCGACGAAAAGCCATCGAGAAACAGCTCATCCGTAATCAGAGGCTCTTCCAAATAGTTGGCGAGACAGCGCTGATTGGTGGTTGGTACGTTGATATGTCCGAAAGGCTGCCCATTTGGTCGAACGAGGTATGTCGTCTGCATGGCGTTTCGCCCGGGTTTCGACCCACAGTTGAGGAGGCAATTGACTTTTATGCGCCGAGTTCAAGGCCAAGTATCCGTGAGGTTTTTGAAGCCTGTTGCGAGCACGGTATCAGCTTTGATGAAGAGCTAGAGATCATCACTCGACAAGAAGTAAGGCTATGGGTAAGAGTGATTGGAAAAGCCGTACGAGACGAGCAGGGGCAAGTTGTTCAAGTTCAGGGCTCAACCCAAGATATCACTGAGCGAAAAGCGACGGAACGGCAGCTCACACTGCTGGAGAGGAGCGTTGAATCAAGTATCAATGGTGTCATCATCGTTGATGCCCAGGGGCATGATTTGCCAATAGTTTATGTGAACGCGGCATTTGAGCGAATTACCGGCTACTCCCGGGATACGGTGTTAGGGCAAAACTGCCGCTTTTTGCAGGGCGAAGAGACGGATCCCACCACGCTGGATCAACTGCGCAGAGGGATTCGTGCTCAGCAAGAAGTTCATGTCGTGATGCGCAATTACCGTCGTAACGGCGTGCCATTTTGGAATGATCTATATGTTTCCCCTGTGCGCGATACTGCTGGCGCTGTAACGCACTTCATTGGTGTGCAGAATGACATTACTGCCCAGCGCGAATACCAAGCGCAGCTTCGACATAACGCTTGCCACGATGCATTAACAGGCTTGCCTAATCGATTGTTACTCGACCAGCGACTGGCTCAGGGCTGCCTGCTGGCTAAGCGGTATCACCGCTATATAGCCGCGCTATTTGTCGATTTGGATGATTTTAAACCGATTAATGACACGCTTGGCCACGAGGTAGGCGACTATATGTTAATTGAGGTCGCCAAGCGCCTTGAAGAAGAGCTGCGCCCTTGGGATACCGTGGCGCGTTTTGGGGGAGACGAGTTTATCGTTCTATTGCCTGATTTAGCCCATGAAAAAGATGTCATGCAGGTCGTTGAGCGGCTGCTCGCTCGTCTCTCTGCGCCCTACTGGTATCGAGGCAGCGAGCTGCGTATTACTGCCAGCATAGGAATTGCCACTGATGATGGAACGATTAGCGAACCGCGCCAGCTTATACAGCAGGCGGATCTGGCGATGTATAAAGCCAAGCGGCAAGGGCGTAATACCTATCAGTGGTATACCGATGAGCTAAATCGTAAAGTTTCCGAACGGGTTAATTTACGCCATGCGTTGCAACAAGCCATAGAACAGTCGCAATTTGAGCTGCATTACCAACCGCAAATACATGGCTCCACTGGTCGAGTTTCTGGCGTAGAGGCGCTGATTCGCTGGTATCACCCTGAGCGTGGCAACATTGCTCCTGGCCAGTTTATTAGTTTGGCAGAAGATACCGGACAGATTATGCCGATCAGTGAGTGGGTGTTGGAGAGGGCGTGTCGTGATGCTGTCAGATTAAACGCGAACGCAAGTATACCTATTACCATGGCGGTTAATATTTCGCCCATGCAATTTCAGCGCGCGGGATTTTTGTTATCTATTGAACGGGTGCTTGAGCAGACAGGCTTGGCACCCGAATTATTAGAGCTAGAGCTTACTGAAGGCGTGCTGATGGACAGTACGGAGCACGTCATACAAACATTGCAGGATCTGCGTTCGCTGGGTGTGCATATTGCGCTGGATGATTTCGGAACCGGCTTTTCCAGCCTTAGCTATCTCAAACACTTGCCGATTAACAAGCTTAAAATTGATCGATCATTTGTTCGAGACGTGGTCAACGACACTCGGGATGCTGCGATTGTAGACGGCGTGGTAACCATGGCGGCCAAGCTGGGTCTTGAGGTATTAATCGAAGGCGTAGAGACGGCAGAGCAGTATGCATATCTCAGCGCACGCCATAGCACGCATTTTCAGGGCTTCTACTTTGCTCGTCCGATGCCATTTTCAGCCATACGTAGCTTATTACACGAATCTCCTTATCCGTTTAATGACGCTGATCCCTCGCCGACATGAAAAACGACTATAAAACGGCATGCCGCTGAGTGCGGCGACTCTGGTACACTTTCTGATAACGATTACTTTAGTTTTTAACGACTCCTTCAGTTTTGTCAGCAGGATATGTCTCCGATGAGCCAAGCTACGAACCAGTCTTGGGGCGGTCGCTTTAGCGAGCCCACCGATGCTTTTGTCGCACGCTTCACCGCGTCTGTGACTTTCGACCAACGCCTGGCGCGCCAGGATATTCAGGGCTCGATTGCCCACGCCACCATGCTAGCGCGAGTCGGTGTACTGACCGATGAAGAGCGTGACACCATTATCAATGGTCTCACCGAGATTCAGGGTGAAATCGAGCGAGGCGAGTTTAACTGGTCGATTCCGCTTGAAGATGTACACATGAATATCGAAGCGCGGTTGACCGACAAAATTGGTATTACCGGCAAAAAATTGCACACCGGCCGCTCACGTAACGACCAAGTAGCGACCGATATTCGCTTGTTCATGCGTGATGAGATCGATGTGATCGAAGCGGAGCTGGTGCGTCTGCGTGAAGGCATGATTGAGCTTGCTGATCGTGAAGCCGATACTATTATGCCCGGCTTCACTCATTTGCAAACGGCGCAGCCGGTGACCTTTGGCCACCATCTATTGGCATGGCAAGAGATGCTAACCCGTGACCACGAGCGCTTACTGGACTGCCGCAAGCGGGTGAACGTGATGCCCCTTGGCGCCGCGGCGCTAGCGGGTACCACGTACCCCATCGATCGCCATGTCACTGCTGAATTACTCGGCTTTGATCGCCCGGCAGAAAACTCGCTGGACGCCGTCTCTGATCGTGACTTCGCTATCGAATTCACCAGCTTTGCCAGCATTCTGCTAATGCATCTATCGCGGATGAGTGAAGAGCTGGTGCTATGGACCAGCGCCCAGTTTAACTTTATCGACCTGCCTGACCGCTTCTGCACCGGATCTTCGATTATGCCGCAGAAGAAAAACCCTGATGTTCCCGAACTGGTTCGCGGTAAAACGGGCCGTGTGTATGGTCATTTAATGGCGCTGTTAACGCTGATGAAGTCTCAGCCCCTGGCCTACAACAAAGACAACCAGGAAGACAAAGAACCGCTGTTTGATGCCGTTGATACCGTGCGCGACTGCTTAAAAGCCTTTGCTGACATGGTGCCTGCTATCGAGCCGAAAAAAGACAGCATGTATGAAGCCGCACGACGTGGGTTCTCAACCGCCACGGACCTTGCTGATTACTTGGTTCGCAAGGGCGTCGCCTTCCGCGATGCCCATGAAATTGTCGGTCAATCGGTGGCTTACGGTTTGAAGACTAAGAAAGATCTGTCTGAAATGACCCTTGAAGAGCTGCAGCAGTTCTCTGCCACGATTGAGCAGGATGTGTTTGAGGTGCTTACATTAGAAGGCTCTGTGGCCGCCCGTAACCATATCGGTGGCACCGCGCCTGACCAGGTGCGCGCCGCTGCCAGCCGTGCCCGCGAGGCGTTAGCCGCGCTTAAAGGTGATGCATGAAACGCTGTGTTACCACCTTGAGCGCGGTACTGCTGATTGCGCTGCTATTAGTGGGTTGCGGTCAGAAAGGGCCGCTCTATTTACCTGATGAAGACACCCATGGTTCGGCTGCCGAGCAGGAGGGGTAATGGATCACTTTAACTACCGCGATGGCGTGCTTTATGCCGAAGACGTCCCGCTTACCCAGGTCGCCGCTGAGCTGGGCACGCCCTGTTATGTTTATTCGAAAGCGACGTTAGAACGCCATTTTCGTGCTTATACCGAAGCCCTGGGGGGACATCCCCATTTAATTTGTTATGCGGTGAAAGCTAACTCTAATTTGGCAGTATTGGGTTTGCTTGCTCGCTTGGGCGCTGGGTTTGATATTGTTTCGATTGGTGAGCTTGAGCGCGTGCTGAAAGCGGGTGGTGATCCGAAAAAAGTCGTGTTTTCAGGCGTTGCCAAGCAGCCTCATGAAATGGCCCGTGCGCTAGACGTTGGCATTAAGTGCTTCAATGTTGAATCCCGTCCCGAGCTTGAGCGATTAAACGCTGTTGCGGCGGAACTGGGTAAGGTGGCACCGGTATCGCTGCGGGTAAACCCGGATGTGGATGCTGGCACTCATCCCTATATTTCCACTGGGCTGAAAGACAACAAGTTCGGTATTCCAGTCGACGAAGCGCTGGATGTTTACACGCTGGCTGACAGCTTACCCAACTTGCGTGTCACCGGACTAGACTGCCATATTGGCTCTCAGCTCACTGAAACGGCACCATTTTTAGATGCTCTTGAGCGGCTGTTAATGTTGATGGAGCGGTTGCGTGAGCGCGGCATCGAGATTGATCATTTAGATTTAGGTGGCGGGTTAGGTGTCCCTTATCGTGACGAAAAGCCACCTCAGCCGTTTGATTATGCGAGCCAATTGCTGGCACGCCTTTCTCGCTGGGAGGGCGGTGAAGCGCTTACTTTGCTATTTGAGCCGGGCCGCTCTATTGCCGCTAACGCAGGTTTAATGCTGACCCGCGTAGAGTTCTTAAAGCCCGGCGAAACCAAAAATTTCGCGATTGTTGATGCCGCCATGAATGACCTGATCCGCCCTGCGTTGTACCAGGCATGGCAGGCGATTGTGCCGGTGGATACCCGCCAGCAGCGTGAGCGTGCGGTCTATGATGTGGTCGGTCCGGTCTGTGAAACCGGCGATTTCCTCGGTAAAGAGCGCGATCTGGCAATTGCTGAGGGCGATTTACTGGCCGTTCGATCAGCCGGTGCTTACGGCTTTGTGATGGCGTCAAATTACAATAGCCGTCCACGCCCTCCGGAAGTGATGGTCGATGGTAGCCGCTATCATGTGGTCCGCGCTCGGGAAAGCCTGGAAAGCCTGTGGGCCGGTGAAGCTCTGCTGCCGGAAGGGGAGCGCTGATGCTGTTGCACTTCACCAAAATGCATGGTCTGGGTAATGATTTTATGGTGGTGGATCTGGTGACTCAGCGAGCGCGTCTGCGTGATGAGCAGATTCGTCAACTAGCAGACCGGCGCTTTGGCATTGGCTTCGACCAATTATTGGTGGTTGAGCCGCCCCGTGACCCAGAGATGGACTTTCGCTACCGTATTTTTAATGCGGATGGCAGCGAAGTTGAAAATTGCGGCAATGGCGCGCGCTGCTTTGCACGTTTTGTTCGCGATCAGCGCCTGACACATAAGCATGAAATTCATGTGGAAACTGCCGGTGGGCCACTAGTACTTAATGTTCAGCACGACGGTATGGTGCGTGTCGATATGGGGAGACCGCGCTTTAATCCCGCCACGTTGCCGTTTGAGGCACCGGGGGATCAACCCTTACACGCCGTTGAGGTCGACGGTGATACGCTGGAGCTGGGAGTTGTCTCTATGGGCAATCCCCATGCCGTGCTGCAGGTGGAAAGTGTTGATAGTGCACCGGTTGAGCATCTTGGTCCATTGCTTGAGTCTCACCCTCGCTTTCCGAAGCGGGTGAATGTGGGATTTATGCAGGTTGTGTCGCCCAGCGAAATTCGCCTGCGAGTGTATGAGCGTGGTAGCGGCGAGACGCTTGCTTGTGGCACCGGCGCCTGCGCTGCTGTGGCTAGTGGTATTCGCCAGGGGTTATTGAAAAGCCCGGTCACCGTTCACTTGCCGGGTGGTCAGTTAAGCATTGAGTGGCCCGATCCCGAAGCGCCGTTGGTGATGGTGGGCCCTGCTACACGCGTCTTTGACGGTCGTGTCACACTCAACTAATTCGAGGAGAACGGCGATGTCTCAAGCCCCCGAGCCGCGCAAAACGCTCGACCCTGATCAAGTGGCGTTTTGGCTGGCCCGTCATCCCGATTTTTTTGTTGGTCGTGAAGGCTTGCTGCAGCAACTTAAGGTACCGCACCCCCACATTGATGGGGTGGTATCGCTGCTAGAGCGCTTGGTAATCGATTTACGTCAGCGTGCTGAAACAGCAGAGGGGCGGCTTGAGCATCTTCTAGAAACAGCGCGGCATAATGAAGCCCAATACCGTCGACTGCGTGAGACGCTACTCAGTCTGGTGGGAGCAGAAGATCGTGATGCCTTGGCCCAAGCGCTCGCTGTTCAGTTAAGCGAGCACTTTCAAACGCCGGCAATGGCGCTATGGTGCCCATCCTCATTGAGTGACAATGAGCCGACGCCGCCTCAACCGCCACGCCACGTGTTGGACCAGCATGCCAGCGCTCGTTTGGCTGCGCTGCTAGATGGGCGCACCAGCCGTTGTGCCAAGCTCAGCGTTAGCGACTGGAAATGTCTGTTGCCGCATACTAAAGCACCCCGGCGCGCGGGTTCCTGCGCCATTTCGCGTCTTTCGGCGGGCGAGCAACTGGGGTATTTGCTGCTCGCAAGTCCTGACCCCGACTGTTACCGCGCCAGTATGGATACGCTGTTTACAGAGTATCTGAGCGATATCGTGGCACGGCTACTGCTTCGCCTAGAACACCATGGATAGCCCAAGCTCATTAACAACGCAGGTCGAGGCGTATTTACGTAAGCTTGCGACCCACGCAAGCCCTGCCACCGTGGCTGCGTATCGTCAGGATTTAACCGCCCTGCAGCATTTTTCTGAGCAACGTGGCGTCACCGAGGCAGCGACGTTAGACACTACATTTCTACGCGCCTTTTTGGGGGCGGAGCGCAGTCGCGGCCTCGCGCCGAGAAGTTTAGCCCGCCGTCGCGCTGCACTATCACGTTTTGCTGACTATCTTGTGCAGCAGCACGTGCTTGCCGACAACCCTGTGGGGTTACTACGCACGCCAAAGCAGCCAAGCCACTTGCCCAGACCGCTTGATGTGGATGCACTCGCACGCTTTTTAGACACGCCTCACGACGGCACACCGCTGGCAATACGTGACCAAGCCATGCTCGAGTTGTTTTACTCCAGCGGCCTACGCTTAGCGGAACTTGCTGCGCTGGATTTGGGGCACTTAAATGCTCATCATGTGCGGGTGATGGGGAAGGGCAGTAAGCCCCGGCAAGTGCCCGTTGGTCAGCGAGCGGATCAAGCGATTAAGGCGTGGTTGTCGTGTCGGCCTGAACTGGCAGCAACGGGCGAAATGGCGTTATTTGTTGGTCAACGTGGGCAACGTCTGGGACACCGTGGTATTCAAAAGCGCTTGGCGCAACTTTCTATTGTGCGTGGTTTGCCTGAACACCTTCATCCCCATCGCCTGCGTCACTCGTTTGCAAGTCATTTATTGGAGTCCAGCCAAGATCTGCGGGCGGTGCAGGAACTGCTAGGCCACGCTAATTTATCGACTACCCAAGTCTACACCCGCCTGGATTGGCAGCACTTGGCCGAAAGCTATGATGCTGCTCACCCCCGCGCAAAACGCCGCCCGACACGGAGTTAACCATGGCTTCTTTGCAAGCGATTACGTTTGATCTTGACGATACGCTATGGGACAACCAAGGCGTGATGTTAAAAACGGAAGAGGGTCACTATCGTTGGCTAATTGAAGCGCTGGCAACGTGGCGCAAAGCACGCCATGAAGCGCCATTAGCGCTAAGTTACCAGCAGGGGCTGGCTGATTATCTGGAGCGCCGCCAAGAGTGGGCCAAGCGGGTGCCAGAACGGCGTGGTGATTTTACCTGGCTGCGTTTGCGGGCGTTAGAAGCACAGTTGGAAGCCCAAGGCTTAGCACGTAGCAGTGCGTTGCTATGGGCTGCCGCTGCTATGAATGAGTTTCATCGCTTGCGGGTACAAGTAACGCCGCACCCCGAAGCCGCGGGGCTATTAACCGCGTTGAGCGAGCGTTATCAACTAGCCGCTATTACCAATGGCAATATTCACCTTAAGCGTCAGCCGTTAGCAGCGTACTTTCCAGTCGCTATTGCTGCAGGCGAATTACTGGCACCAAAACCAGATCCTAAGCCGTTTCTCACCGCCCTGGAGCGTCTGAATGTTGTGCCACACCAGGCCATGCATGTAGGTGACTCTTGGCAAGAGGACGTACTACCCGCACAGCAGTTGGGCATGCACGCCGTATGGATTGCCGCACAAGGCGACCAAACCTTGCCAGCACGCACCCACCGCATTGCCCACGTGAAAGAATTGCCCGAGCTGATCGAGTGGTTGGAGCGACGCTCGTGAAAAAGTGGCTTATTTAAGAAGACTGAGTTTGTTTGGCAAGATTCCGTTTAATGGTGAAAGCTTGGCTTGTTCGGCGATCCTTGGTTTACTCAGGGGTATGCAGCCACTGGTCGAGCTTTTGAGAAAGCGTATCTACACCATCGCGCTTGAGCGATGAGAAGAGCTGAACGGAGACTAAGTCTTCCCACTCTTTAAGACGAGAGCGGACTTTTTGCAGCGCGGCACTAGCAGGGCCTTTTTTTAATTTGTCGGACTTAGTAAGCAGAATGTGCACAGGCATTTCGCGCTCATCTGCATAGTTGAGCATCATTTGGTCGAACTCGGTTAGCGGGTGGCGCACGTCCATTAGCAGTACAAGGCCACGTAGGCTAAAGCGGCCACGCAGATAGTCAGACAGGTGCTGCTGCCACTCTAGTTTTACCGCTTCAGGCACTTTGGCGTAGCCGTAGCCGGGCAAGTCGACTAAGCGACGCGATTCGTCGTTCATGACGCTGAAAAAGTTGATCAATTGAGTGCGGCCTGGCGTACGCGAGGTGCGGGCAAGGGCATTTTGTTGAGTAAGTGCGTTAATCGCGCTTGATTTACCCGCATTTGAGCGCCCAGCAAACGCGACTTCTGCGCCGGTATCGTCTGGACACAGAGCAAGTGTTGGTGCGCTAATCATAAAACGCGCTGTGGGGTAGTTCAGTCGAGCGACTGGGTGATCATTGGCAGTAGACATGGTGTTAATCCTGAAAAACAGACGTATAAGACGGCCCGTTTCACCACGTTAACGTGAGTAAATGACGGTACCGCGACGAATTACCCCAAAAGCAGACCTGGACTTGCATTCCCGCCGCTAGGGTGATTCGTTATAATGCAAGCGGTTTATAACTGCGACCTGGGGCGCTAGTGTACCATCGCGCTCTAGCCAGCAGCGACCAACACGGCATGTTGTTCGTTTTGGCGGAGCTGACCCTGGTAAAGTGCTGAACCTGGGCAGCGCCCGGGATGCGTACCAGTCAATAATCAAACGGCATAGTGGAATAGCAATGAGAAAGTTACTGGCAAGCCTGGCAATTACCATGGGTGCCGTTGGCACCGTGCACGCTCAAACCGACCACCAAGCTGACGCGGATGCGGCGGCAGGTCGTGAACTGGCTCAAACCTGTGCGGCCTGTCATGGTCAGCAAGGTATCAGCGCAGTGGGTACCTTCCCTAATTTGGCAGGGCAGCAGATGTCCTATCTGGCCAAGCAAATCATGGATATTCGCGACGGCAACCGCTTGGTTCCCACCATGGCTGGTCAAGTCGATGCATTCTCTGATCAAGACGCTTGGGATGTTGCGGCTCACTTTGCAGGCCAAAACGCCAATCTTGGCCAAACTAACGATGAAGACTCAGAGTTTTTAGCACGCGGTGAAGAGCTGTACCGGGCGGGTGATATGTCCAAAGGTATTCCTGCTTGCAGTGCTTGTCATACACCTGCGGGGGCTGGTATTGGCAGCGCGGTATATCCAGCGCTTTCAGGTCAGCACGCAGAGTATACGGTGTCCACGTTGCAAGACTTTGCTTCCGGTGAGCGTGCTAACAGCCCGAACAACATCATGGGTGATATCGCTTCCAAAATGAGCGATAACGATATGGAAGCTGTAGCGAATTACCTGTTAGGCTTGAACTAGTCGTAGCTAATCAAGGTTCCCTATCTCGCTGGTAATTAAAGAGATAGGGAACCTCTATGCATGCTCGGCAGTCACAGTCTCGCTCATTCTTGGAGAATTTTCGCTATGTTGAAAACGTTAATGGTCGCGATTGCTGGCTTAGGTTTATCTGCGGCAGTAAGTGCTCAGGAGTTGGTAGAGGGTCAGCACTACACACTGCTTGAGTCGCCAGTGGAGACACAGGTCGACGAAGGGCAGATTGAAGTGACCGAAGCGTTTTGGTTTGGTTGCCCGCATTGCTATCGGCTGCAAACACCAGTAAATGAGTGGTACGAAACACTTGAAGACGACGTTAGCATTGTGCATATGCCGGCTACCATGGGTGGTGCCTGGAATACCCACGCGACGGCATTTTATGCAGCAGAATCTCTAGGTATCGAAGATGAACTGCACGCTGATTTCTTTGAGGCCATTCATGAAGATGGTCGCTCACTGACAGATGAGGATGAAATCGCCGAGTTTTTCTCTAATTACGGTGTCAGTGAAGAAGAAGCTAAGCAGGCGTTGAAGGCGTTTGGCGTTCGTAGCGAAGTCAATAAAGCCAACAGCCGCATGCGTGAAATGCGCCTGATGGGTGTGCCAGCGCTAATTGTTGATGGCCGCTACGTTGTGTCGCCAAGCACGGCGGGTAGCTTGGAAAATATGCCGCAAATTGCGGATGCGCTTGTCGAGCGCGTGCGTAACGAGCGTGCACAATAACGGTGTTAAAGCATGGTCACGCAGGTGGGCAAGTAGGCTCGTCTGCGTTGTCTTTGGTTGAACGTGGCCATATCCGCTTACTGACGTTTAATTTGCAGGTAGGTATTCAAACGTCAGCGTATCACCACTACCTCACGCGGAGTTGGCAGCATGTTTTGCCTCACCCTCAACGTCTGGAACGCTTGGCGCAAATGGGTAATGTGCTAGAGCCATTTGATGTGGTGGGCCTGCAAGAGGTTGATGGCGGTAGTTTTCGTTCCGGTCGCGTAAACCAAGTTGAATACCTTGCCGCTAAAGCACGCTTTCCCCACTACTTTCAGCAGCTAAATCGTAATTTAGGGCAGTTTGCTCAGCACAGTAATGGGCTATTGTCACGTATCGTGCCTAGCCACATCGAAGAGCATCGTCTGCCAGGGATGTTGCCAGGGCGTGGTGCAATTCACGCACGCTATGGTGAGGGGCCAGATGCACTGCATATCTTTGTCGCCCACTTGGCGCTGAGTCAGCGCGGGCGTGTGCGTCAGCTGAATTACTTAAGCAATATTATTGAGCCGCTGCGCCATGTGGTGGTCATGGGTGATTTAAACTGTACGCCTGACCAGCTTCATGCTCATGAACGTTTTAGTACCTCGTTGCCACTTCACCCGGTTAAGCCGCTGCTTAGCTATCCATCCTGGCAGCCCCGGCGCGCCCTGGATCACATCCTGCTTTCCCAGACACTTGAAGTCGCAGATGTCCATGTACTGGACCATCTGTTTTCTGACCATTTACCGATTGCTGTCGATTTACCGTTACCTCCAGCCTGCCTAGCGGCGATTCGCCAAAGCGTTTAATAATAAGCTTGCTAGGCAGTTTATGGGCGCTGCATTGTCTGCGTATATGCGCTATTGTCTGGGGCGCTGACCCCCTTAGTCGTTTTACGCGAGACACTTCCATGTCAGATACAACACAACTACCTGCGTTTATCGCTGCGCTGGACCGCGCTTCGGAGTGGTTCGGACGTAGCCTTGCGTGGCTGATCATCATTATGATGTTGATTCAGTTCGCGATTGTACTGCTTCGTTATATTTTCAGCGTTAACAGTATTTTTATGCAAGAACTGGTGATGTACATGCACGCCAGTGTCTTTATGCTCGCTGCGGCCTACACCTTTCGCCACGATGGCCATGTGCGTGTCGATATCTTCTACCGTGGAATGACGCCCCGTCGCCAAGCGATGGTTAACATCGTGGGTATTATCACGCTGTTGATGCCTGTGATGGCTTTTGTCATTGCTTCCAGTTTAGGCTACGTTGCTAACTCCTGGCGTATTATGGAAACCTCCTCCGATTATGGTGGCATTCCAGCCGTCTTTGCACTGAAAACGTTAATACCGCTCTTTGCCGCGCTGATGATCGTACAAGGCATCATTGAAGTGGTGCGCAACGGCTACGTATTTACTGGCCGGATACCCCCATCTGTTGGTGATGATAACCACCTTGAGGAGCGCGTTTAATGTTGGAATTTATGCCGCTTATTTTATTTGCCACCATCTGTATCGTACTGATGTTCGGCTTCCCGGTGGCGCTTTCGTTAGCGGGCACCGCGCTGTTGTTTGCAGGAATGGGCCTAGGCCTTGAGACCATCGGCGTCGACGCCAATTTCGACAGTGGTTATCTCGCCGCGTTGCCCAACCGGCTTTACGGCATTATGACCAATCAAACGTTATTGGCAGTGCCATTATTTGTCTTAATGGGCGTTTTATTGGAGAAGTCCAAAGTAGCTGAAACATTGCTTGATGCGATGGCGCTGCTGTTTGGTGCCATGCGTGGCGGTTTAGGTATTTCAGTGACATTGGTAGGTATGTTGATGGCAGCATCTACCGGCATTGTGGGGGCCACCGTGGTTACCATGGGGCTGATGTCGCTACCTACCATGCTAAAGCGCGGTTATAGCACCTCGCTGGCGACCGGCACCATTTGTGCGACCGGTACGCTTGGCCAGATCATCCCGCCCTCCATTGCATTGGTACTGCTTGGCGATGTGCTTTCGTCCGCTTACCAGCAGGCACAGCTCTCGATGGGTATTTTCAGCCCTAAAACGGTCTCTGTGGGTGATCTGTTTATGGGAGCGCTGGTGCCTGGGTTACTCCTGGTCGTTATGTACATGATTTACGTGGCTCTGGTAGCGTGGTTTCGCCCGCAAATGGCCCCAGCTGCAGACCGTGAAGAGCTAATGGCGGAGCTTGGTCACACTTCAGGCCTGGGGATGCTGCTGTTGAAAGGCTTAGTGCCGCCTGTGGTGCTAATTGTGGCGGTGCTTGGCTCGATTTTAAGCGGTTTTGCAACGCCTACCGAAGCGTCGGCTGTCGGTGCCTTTGGTGCCCTGGTGCTGGCGCTGGCTTATCGTCAACTGGATTGGGCAACGCTGAAAGACGTGCTGCGTTCAACTACCCATGTGACGACCATGGTATTTATGATTTTGATTGGTGCGGCGCTGTTTTCGTTGGTCTTCCGGGCCTACGGCGGCGAGCATATGGTCACCGACTTGTTCGAAGGTATGCCCGGTGGAGTGGTGGGGGCGACCATTATCGTGATGCTGGTCATCTTCCTACTTGGCTTTATTCTCGACTTTATCGAAATCACGTTTGTGGTGGTGCCCATCGTTGGGCCGATTCTGCTGGCCATGGGGCTTGACCCAATTTGGCTGGGCATCATGATCGCTATTAACCTGCAAACGTCATTCTTAACTCCGCCGTTTGGCTTTGCGCTGTTTTATCTGCGCGGCGTAGCGCCACCCTCGGTGCCGACCTCGGCAATTTACCGTGGGGTTATCCCGTTTATCCTGATGCAGCTTGGCATGCTGCTGATGCTAACGTTTTTCCCCCAACTAGCTACATGGCTACCTACTCAATTTTAGGCTACGTCTTTTTGATTAGTGCCAAGTTGAAAACTATCGTGACTATCAACGCAACTAAGTGGCAACCTTAATCAAAAGCAGCCAAGCTGCATAAACGAACGGCTTGTAACAAACCGCCTAGCCAATTGGGCTAGGCGGACTCCTCCTACCTATAACAGTAATAATAGAAGCAAGAGGGTTAATATATGAAAGCCAACGCTTTACCTGTCGCCGTTGCGATGACAGCCGCTCTATCCACTAGTTTGCTGGTAGTTTCAAGTTTTGATAATCAGGCCCAAGCACAAGAAAACTTCCGCTGGAAAATGGTCACTTCCTGGCCAAAAAATTTCCCAGGTGTAGGGCAGGGGCCCGAGCGGCTCGCGCAACTGGTGGAAGAGATGTCCGATGGTCGCCTGACCATTGAAGTATTTGGTGCTGGCCAGTTGGTACCTGGGTTTGAAGTCTTTGATGCTGTGTCTGACGGCACTGCTGAGCTTGGCCACTCTGCTTCTTATTACTGGAAGGGCAAAGCCCCTGAAGCACAGTTCTTCGCTGCCGTGCCGTTTGGCATGAACGCACAGGAAATGAATGCCTGGCTGCATTTTGGCGGTGGCATGGAGTTGTGGAACGAAGTTTACGAGCCTTTTGGTGTGGATGTCATGGTGGCGGGTGCTTCTGGCGTTCAAATGGGGGGCTGGTATAACAAGGAAATCAATTCGATTGAAGACCTTGATGGTCTGAAAATGCGCATGCCAGGTCTAGGTGGTGAAGTGATGAGCCGTATGGGCGTTGCCATTGTGAACATGCCTGGCGGCGAAATCTTCACATCACTTCAGTCAGGTGCCATTGATGCGACCGAATGGATTGGCCCCTATAATGATTTAGCTTTCGGTCTGCATCAGGCTGCCGATTATTACTACTATCCTGGCTGGCACGAGCCGACGGTGATGTTTGAAACCATTGTCAACGAAGAAGCCTTAGCCGAATTGCCCGCTGATTTACAGGCTATTTTGACGACCGCAGTGCGCGATATTAATGCGAATGTGCTTGATGAGTACACCGCGCGTAATAACGATGCGTTGGAGACGTTGGTCAACGAGCATGAGGTTGAACTGCGCCGTATTCCTGACGACGTGTTGGCTCAGGCCCGTGAGCATTCAGAAGACGTTATTGCTGAATTGGCTGAATCAAGCGAGCTGGGTACACGGATTTATGACTCCTATCGTACCTTCCAGGATAAAGTCGAAAACTACCATGCGATTTCTGAACAGGCGTACTACAACGCACGGAATCCAGATGGAGACACAACGCAGTAGCGGCTCAATAGCGATGTAACTATGCTATTAGCATTCTGCTCCCGTTGAACACACAATGGCCGCCTAAGGGGCGGCCATTGTTTTAGTTAAGAAGCCCCTATTGAGCGCTGTACTTGGGTATTCTAGAGCGCTACTGAACCGTTAAGTAAGGAGCCCCATGTCCAACGATTCTCGCCTTCGCAATGTACTTACCATCGCAGGATCTGACCCCTCGGGTGGCGCTGGCTTGCAGGGTGATCTGAAAACTTTTTCGGCGCTGGGTGTCTACGGCACCAATGTCATCACTGCTGTCATCGCCCAAAATACCTGTGGTGTGGCTTCCGTTTATCCGGTTTCGCCTCACGCTATTCGCGAGCAGCTAGAAAACCTGATAAATGATGTGGCATTAGATGCCGTTAAAATTGGCATGGTCGCCAGCCGTGAGGTTGCCGAGGTAATCGCTGAAGTCTTGCGGCAAAACCGTCCCCGCTGGATCGTACTGGACCCGGTAATGGTGGCCAAAAGCGGTGATATTCTGGTCGATGACGCAGGCATTCGTGCTGTGCGCGATATATTGGTACCGTTGGCTGACGTAATTACGCCCAATTTGCCTGAAGCGGCTGTGCTCTTAGACGCCGAGTCACCGAATTCGCTGGATGACATGGAAGCGATGCTGCCAGCGCTGGTGGAGTTGGGCGCGCCTTATGTGGTGCTGAAAGGTGGGCACCTACGCGGAGATACCTGTCCTGACTTACTGGCAACCCCGGACGGCCACACATGGCTTCCTGCCTCGCGTATTGACACTGACAACCTGCACGGCACGGGCTGTGCTCTCTCGTCTGCGATCACTGCGTGTCTAGCAAAACTACCCGCCGATGCGGCGCCAAATGCGCCTAAGCAAGCGATTGGTGAAGCCAAGTTGTGGCTACATGCTGCATTAGAAGCGAGCACGCGGCTAAGTGTCGGTCATGGGCGTGGGCCGGTGCACCACTTTCATGCGTGGTGGTGATGTAAATGACCTAGCGCCATAAACGTGCAGAGTAGCGGTGGAAAAAGTAAGTCACACCTTGCGGTATGCACAAACGGACACCATGCTGAAAGGTGCCCGCTTGATCGTCCAAAGTGCCTACTGACGGTGCCGACTTGATCGGCCAAGGAGTTGCGCCATGTCTCGCACGCTGCTGTTCGCTACGGACCTTTCTCAGGATAACCGCGCTGCGTTTGCCCGCGCTCTTCGGCTGGCCTATGCCCAAGGGGCGCAGCTCGACATTCTTCACGTCCTTGACCCTTACTTGCCCCACCGTGTTCTTCACGACGTTGAAAGCGCGGTTAACGAAGATATCAGTGCCACATTGACCGACCTGCGCGAAGATTACGCGCTGGAAGCGCCTTCGTTGCTTATTCAAACCGTTGTGGGGGCGCCTCATGTTGAAATTGTGCGAGAAGCCCACGAACGCAATGCCTCGTTAATTATTATGGGCATGCACCGTAAGCGCGGACAGAAAGATCTCCTTTTGGGAACCACCGTGATGCGTGTGCTGAGAAGTGCGCCCTGCCCAGTGGTGGTCGCCTCTTATCTACCAACTCAGCCTTGGCAACATATCCTGGTGCCGATCGACTTTTCGCTGACTGCTCGTCAAACGCTCAGGGAGGCGCTCATTCGCTTTCCAGAAGCTAAGTTGACGCTCCTACATGCCTGGAGCTTGCCTGGAGAGCGTGAGTTGGGCTCCCAGGCTAATTTTGCCCAGTGGAGAGACCATGAAGTAGAACGCTTACGTAGGACGCTGGATAACGAGATTGAGAGTTTAATGCGCGATCTTGATGGCGTCCCTGATGTTGAGTTAGTGCTCGAGCCAGGGCAACCTTGTGATGTGCTTCAAGATTACATGAAGCGACACTCTCCAGATTTGGTGATTATTGGAAGCCGTGGCCAGCCCCAGCACACCAGCCAAGTGACTGAAATGCTGTTAGGCGAACCTCACTGCGACCTCATGCTATGTCGCTCCTGGTAGTTGTTGTACGGAACCTTTATTTTTGTTTTGTGTATGTATAGTTAGTGTTCCGAAAAATAGAGGTTTCGCTATGCTATATGTACACAAACACCCTTTAATGCTGGGCACGCTGCTGTCAGTCGGTACACTTTTATTGGCACCCAGTGTGCTGGCAGATAGTGTGACTGAACGAGGAGAGCGCTTTGAGCGCGTCGTGGAAATTAACGGTCAGCACTACGCGTTAATGGGTAGTGGTGTGTTCCGCTATATGATCTGGACCGCCTATGCAGGGGCTTACTACCAGCTTGAGGGAGAAACTGAGCCGCTGCCATTGAGCGATGTCCCTCGTCGCCTTGAGTTAGCTTATTTTCATGACATTGAGGCGGCTGATTTTGCTGAAGCGACTGAGAAAACGCTAAAAGAGTCGCTGACACTCTATGAGTTTAGCCAGATTGAGGAGGACCTAGAGCGGCTGAATCAGCGCTATCGTGCTGTAGTGCCTGGTGATCGCTATCTACTCAGCTGGGATGGAGAGTCGCTGCAGCTCGCCCTGAATGGCGATGTGGTATTTGAAGATGACAGTGCTGAATTCGCCAGCGCTATGTTTGGTATTTGGTTGGGCGAGCGCCCTCTAAGCGATGATTTTCGCGATGCGCTACTGGGCCAGGGTTAATTCAAATAAGGGTTTTGTCTGACGCCTGTGCCAGCGAGTACACTGTATTTTCTTTGGGACACATCGCAAGAGGCAAGTGTGAAGGCACTGATTCAGCGGGTAAAAAACGCCAGCGTGACGGTCGAAGGTAAGATGGTAGGGGCCATTGACCATGGTCTCCTGGCTTTAGTGGGCGTTGAAAAGGGCGACAGTGAGGCTGATGCTGAAAAACTACTGCATAAGCTGCTGCACTATCGCGTTTTCAGTGACCAAGAAGGCAAAATGAATCATAACCTTCAACAGGCTAACGGAGGCTTACTGCTGGTATCTCAGTTTACGTTGGCCGCTGATACTCGCAAAGGTTTGCGCCCCAGCTTCTCTAGCGCTGCACCACCTGCTGAAGGCGAGCGCCTGTTTGACTATTTGGTGGCTAAGACATCCGCTGCCTGGCCCAACGTTGCAACCGGCCAATTTGGCGCTGATATGCAAGTGGCGTTAATTAACGATGGGCCGGTAACGTTCATGCTTGAAAGCTAGTTTACTTAATTTGACTAGATTAAAGCAGCCAGTATTAGTCAGCGCAGGGCTAGGCGTCTTCGCTGGCTAATAGCTCTGCTTCCATTGTTTCCAGCGCTTCCTCGGCGGCGAGCCACTGCTGCTCGGCGGTGTCCAAGCGGCTTTTGATTTTCGCCTGTTGGGCAAGTGCTTCGGTCAGTTCTGCTTTACGAGCGCTGTCGGTATAAAGTGTCGGGTCAGCCAAAATAGCTTCTACTTCTTCAAGCGCCTGCTGAGTTTTCTCCAGAGTTTTTTCAGCTTGATCACGCTCTTTTTTCAGTGGTCGCAGTTTCTCGCGCAGCTCCGCCGCTGCTTTGCGAGCGGCTTTTCGGTCACCGCTAGGCTGCTGACTTTGGCGTTCGCTTTTTTCGCTACGCGCATCGCGTCTGCCCTCTTCCAAACGCGCCTTTAACCATGCTCGATAGTCATCGAGATCGCCATCAAAGGGTTCAACACGATGGTCTGCTACCCGCCAGAATTCATCAACCGTGGCACGCAATAAATGCCGGTCGTGAGACACAAGAATGACCGTGCCCTCAAAACTTGCCAGCGCCTCGGTGAGCGCCTCGCGCATTTCCAAGTCCAAGTGGTTGGTTGGCTCATCGAGCAGCAGCAGGTTGGGTTTCTGCCAGGCGACCAGCGCGAGCGCCAAGCGCGCTTTTTCACCGCCGGAGTAAGTGCCAACTTCGCCAAAGGCGTCATCGCCCTTAAAGCCAAAGCCACCTAGGAAATTGCGAATTTCCTGGTCACTCGCCTTGGGAGAGAGCCGTTGCACATGTACAAACGGCGTCGTCGTCACGTCCAAGCTTTCCAGCTGGTGCTGGGCAAAATAGCCAATGGCTAAATGCTCACCTGGCACGCGCTTGCCCTCTAGCAGCGCAAGTTCACCGGTCAGTGATTTAATCAGTGTCGATTTGCCCGCGCCGTTGGGGCCTAACAGGCCGATGCGACTACCGGGTAATAACGTAATGTTGACCTTCTCTAACTGCGCGACATCGCCTGTTTCGCTGCGATAGCCGAGGGTCGCTTGGTCAAGCACGAGCAGCGGATGTGAGGTCTTATCTGCGGCAGGCAGCGTGAAGTGAAAAGGCGAATCCGTATGAGCAACAGCAATATCCCCCATACGCTCCAGCATTTTTACACGACTTTGCGCCTGCTTTGCTTTGGTTGCCTGGGCGCGAAAGCGCGCTATAAAGCGCTCAATTTCTTCGCGGCGAGCCTGCTGTTTGGCTGCTTCTGCTTGCTGTAGAGCGAGTTTTTCAGCCCGCGTGCGCTCAAAGCGAGAGTAGTTGCCGCGGTAAAGCTCGAGCGTTTGATGATGCATATGCACAATGTGATCACACACGGCATCCAGAAAGTCGCGGTCATGAGAAATCAGCAGTAATGTGCCAGGGTAGCGGGTTAGCCACTGTTCTAGCCAAAGTAGGGCATCGAGATCCAGGTGGTTAGTCGGCTCATCAAGCAGTAATAAGTCGGAAGGCATAAACAGCGTGCGGGCTAGGTTCACCCGCATACGCCAGCCACCGGAGAAGTCTGACAAAGGCCGCTTAAGATCCGCTTGCACAAACCCGAGCCCCACTAACAGCTGTGATGCCCGCGATTCTGCCGTGTAGCCATCCAGGGTTTCGATAAGCCCATGTAGCTCGGCTTCCCGATGTGCATCGTCTGCTTTGCGCGCGGCCAGTAGATCAGCCTCCGCTTGTCGCAGCGCATAATCGCCATCCAGCACGTACTCCACAATGGGGCGATCCAGCGCTTCAACTTCCTGGGCCATGTGGGCTATCCGCTGGCCGCCGCTCATCTCGACGTCGCCCTGGTCGGGGCCGAGCTCGCCTAGCAGAAGTTTGAATAAGCTCGACTTACCGGCGCCGTTTGCCCCGATAATGCCTGCCTTTATACCGCTGTGGAGCGTAAGGTCAGCGTTATCGAGTAGCGTTTGTGTACCCCGTTGCAGGGCGACTTGGCGCAGTGCGATCATGCATTCTCCCGAAAAAAGTGGGTAAATCAATGTTCGATTCTAACCGATTCCAGCGCTTACAGCAGGCTCCACTATGGGATTTTGCGCTGACATTTTATGCCCAGCCTGGAGTCGAGCAAGCATGCCTTGTTCTGCAAGATAGTGCAGGGGTGGATGTGTGTGAGCTTCTAGTGCATAGCTGGCTCTACCACTACGGTCTTCAGGTAACGCCTGGTGCGCTGTCAATGGAGCGCAAAGCGCGTGAGTGTTGGCAGCAATCGGTCACCGCTGTTTTGCGGCAGTTGCGTCGTGATCTTAAGCCCCAAGCAGCAGAAAGTGAGGGCATTGCCCAGTTGCGAAAGACACTTCAGCAGGCCGAACTTCAAGCTGAGCGTGAGAACCTTCAACGCTGGCAGCACTGGATATTGCAAACGTCTGAACTTAACCAGCGGTTAACAAACTGCGCTATAAGTAAGCAAGATGTCGCACAATGGCTGCAAAGTAAGCTGTTTTCTGATGGCCTTGCGTTTGATCAAGTAGTTGTGTCACCCGAGCGCGAGAACGTCAGAGAGGCGATTGCTATACTTGCGGAACGGCTTGACCGCTACGATCGACCGCGCTAGCCTGAAATTAAGCTATTTTTGAATAACGCGTGTTTTAAGGTTGTTATTGCTTGTGTAACTGTTTCTAAACGTATTCAAAAAGATAGGCTTTATGAATGATGATTTTATAAATAGTTACTCTAAAGTCACTGGCAACTAACAGAGCGTTTAAGAGCGACACGCATTATACAAAAATTAAATATTAGCGCACTCGCATAGCGCGCTTACCACTGCTAGGGGAACTCTGCATGAAGGCAAGCAAGTTAATTTCGACTCGTTCAGTAACGACTAAGTTAATGACGACGGCGAGCGTTGGTGCACTACTATTTGGTCTCAGCGCAGCTGCTCAAGCAGATAACTGGCGTTACGCCCACGAAGAGTACGAAGGCGATGTCCAAGATGTGTTTGCTTACGCATTCAAAGACTATATTGAAGAGAATTCCGATCACAGCGTTCAGGTTTACCGTTTTGGTGAGTTAGGTGAATCTGATGACATCATGGAGCAGACCCAAAACGGCATTCTTCAGTTTGTAAACCAGTCGCCTGGTTTCACGGGTTCTCTTATCCCAGAAGCGCAAATCTTCTTTATCCCTTACCTGCTACCAACAGATGAAGAAACCGTCCTGACTTTCTTTGATGAGAGTAAGGCCATCAACGAGATGTTCCCTGAGCTCTACGCTGAACAAGGCCTTGAGCTACTGAAGATGTACCCTGAAGGTGAAATGGTCGTTACCACCGACGAGCCGATCAGCTCGCCGGAAGATATGAATAACAAGAAAATTCGTACCATGACGAATCCATTGCTTTCAGAAACGTATGATGCCTTTGGTGCAACACCGACGCCGCTGCCGTGGGGCGAAGTATATGGTGGCCTGCAAACCGGCATTATCGATGGTCAAGAAAATCCGATTTTCTGGATCGAGTCTGGCGGTTTATATGAAGTATCACCGCACCTTACCTTCACAGGCCATGGCTGGTTCACTACCGCCATGATGGCTAACCAAGACTTCTATGAAGGCTTGTCCGATGAAGACAAAGAGCTAGTGCAGGAAGCGTCTGCTGCTGCCTATGATCACACAATCGAGCACATTAAAGGGCTAGCCGACGAGGCATTAGCTAAAATCCAGGAAGCTTCGGATGAAGTCACTGTGACACGTTTGGATGAAGAACAAATCCAAGCTTTCCGTGACCGTGCTCCTCAGGTTGAAGAAGCCTTTTTAGAAATGACGGGTGATAAAGGTGCTGAGCTGCTGGAGCAGTTTAAAGCTGATCTCGAAGCCGTAACTAACGAATAATTTACCGTTTAGTGCACTTGTTTTGAACGGTAAATCACCTAGGGGGCAGCCAGCGCTGCCCTTTTTTTATTTTTATACGCTCACCCGGTGCTGATAGCCATCTAACAAAAAAAAGCTCGTTACCTTGCGTAAAACACAGAAAAATTTACGTACATCCAGCGTTGAAGCGGAAAGAGTTATTAACCGTTACGCTACAAAATGAGTAAGGCTGGACACGCTCCGTTCGGTGGTCAGTGAAAGAAGAGGCACTAGGTTTTTAATCGTTAGCTGCCACGCTGCATAAGAGGAGATCGGCCATGACCGAAGAAGAATCCGAAAAGAATTACAGCTCTGGTTTGCCCGGCATACTAGGCGTGATCGACACTGCAATTAGCAAAATCGAGTCAGTCATACTGGCGATGGGGGTTTTGCTAATGGCGCTGAATACGGTCACTAATGTTATTGCCCGCTTTGTATTTGGCAATAGCATTATGTTTTCAGGGGAATTAAACCGTATTTTGATCATTATGATTACCTTTGCGGGTATCGGCTACGCTGCTCGACACGGTCGTCATATTCGTATGTCAGCCATCTACGATGCCTTGCCTGTCGGGGGGCGCAAGGTATTGATGATAGGTATTTCGTTCTTTACCTCCCTCGTCATGTTTTTCCTGCTGTACTACTCCGTGGTGTACATCCTCGATCTCCAAAGCAAAGGTCGCGTGTTGCCGTCACTCGGGCTACCTATTTGGATCATTTATATCTGGGTACCGATGGGCTTTCTCATTACGGGCATTCAGTACCTGTTAACGGCAATTAAAAACCTTACCTCTCGGGATGTATATCTCTCGACAGGGGTAGTTGACGGTTACAAAGACACCGAAACAGAAGTGTAAAGCAGGGCTTGCACTCTAGGGGAACGCTATGACGACGATAATGGTAGTCACCATGATTGCCCTGCTACTGCTGGGCTTTCCTATGATGATCCCGCTGATTACGGCAGCGGTGATCGGTTTTTATATGATGTTTAACGGCTTCGGCCAAATGGATACGCTGATTCAACAGATGATGGCGGGTATTCGGCCTGCTTCGCTGATTGCGGTGCCAATGTTTATATTGGCGGCAGATGTAATGACACGAGGTCAGTCGGCCAATCGCTTAATTGATATGGTGATGTCCTTTATAGGTCATATCAAAGGCGGTCTTGCGGTCAGTACGGCGGCCTCCTGTACGCTGTTTGGCGCGGTTTCTGGTTCTACTCAGGCAACCGTAGTAGCAGTGGGCTCACCGCTGCGACCCAAGATGCTAAAAGCGGGCTATTCTGATCCCTTTACGCTGGCACTTATCATCAACGCGAGTGATATTGCCTTTTTGATACCCCCAAGTATTGGCATGATCATCTATGGGGTTATTTCAGGAACATCCATTGGCGAGCTGTTTATTGCGGGTATTGGGCCAGGGCTTCTGATCCTGTTTATGTTTTCAGTTTATTGCATCGTTTACGCTGTGGTAAAAGGCGTGCCTACCGAACCCCGCGCTAGCTGGAAAGAGCGTGCTGTAGCTGTGCAAAAAGCACTGTGGCCGCTAGGCTTTCCAGTCATTATCGTTGGCGGTATCTACGGAGGCATTTTTAGCCCGACAGAAGCCGCTGCAGCTTGTGTGCTATATGCCGTATTGCTTGAGTTTGTGGTATTCCGTTCGCTCAAAATGAACGATATTTATGCGATTGCTAAATCCACCGGCTTGATTACCGCAGTGGTGTTTATATTGGTCGCTGTTGGTAATGGGTTCTCCTGGATAATTTCGTTCGCGCAGATTCCACAAATGATTTTGGAAGCGGTAGGCGTCAATGAAGCTGGGCCGACAGGCGTACTGATTGCAATCTGTATCTCTTTCTTTGTCGCTTGTATGTTTGTTGACCCGATTGTGGTCATTTTGGTGCTTACGCCAATTTTTGCTCCGGCAATTGCGGCGACCGGTCTGGATCCTGTTCTGGTAGGTATTTTGATTACGCTGCAGGTAGCCATAGGTTCGGCGACCCCACCCTTTGGCTGCGATATATTTACCGCGATTGCGATCTTTAAGCGGCCTTACTGGGAAGTCATCAAAGGCACACCGCCCTTTATCTTTATGCTGATTTTAGCGGCGGCGCTGCTGATCATGTTCCCGCAAATTGCGCTGTTCTTGCGTGATGTTGCCTTCCGCTAAGCAGTCACAAGGAGAACGCGGATGTTTAATCGCATTTTAATTCCCGTAGATGGCTCGAAAGGGGCGATTAAGGCGCTCGATAAAGCGGTTGGCCTGCATATGCTTACCGGTGCAGAGCTTTATTTGCTGTGTGTCTTTAAGCACCACAGCTTATTGGAAGCATCGCTTTCCATGGTGCGGCCGAATAAACTTGATTTGCCCGATGATGCACTGAAAGAGTACGCCACGGAAATTGCAGTCCACGCCAAGTCCTATGCCATAGAGATGGGGGCGGACAGCGCGCGAATAAGGGCGTTTGTGAAAGGCGGCCGCCCCTCACGAACCATTGTGCGCTTTGCCCGAAAGAGGGAGTGCGATTTAATCGTGATTGGCGCTCAAGGAACCAACGGTGAGAAAAACCTGCTGTTGGGTAGTGTCTCCCAGCGTGTGGCGGGTGCGGCACACTGTCCCACATTGGTCGTTTAAGACACCAAACTACTGAACTTAATAGCGGTCTTACTAACACCCGTTTTCTCAGGTAATGCAGCTTGAGGTGGCGGGTGTTAGTCTTTGAGCTACTCAAACATTTGGCGCGTTGCGCCGTTGGATAAGGTTTTTTACATGAAAGCATTGTTTTCTTCCACCGCCTTGGCGAGTTTGTTACTGGTTGCTCCGTTCGCGGCAGCGGCTCCTGAAACCGACGAACAGCGCCTTGCTTATAGCTTAGGTGTCACTCTAGGCGAGAGCATGCAGGCTGATATTGAAGACCTCGATCTAGATACATTTACGGACGGTATGCGCGATGTCTTTGATGGCAAAGAGTTGGCGTTAAGCGAGGAAGAAATGATGGAGGCGCTGGTCGCTTTCCAAGAGCGTTCTATGGCAGAGCGCGAGCAAGAAGCCGCTGAAATTGCCCAGCTTAATCTAGAGGAAGGTCAAGCTTACTTAGCGGAAAACGCTGAGCGTGAAGAAGTTGAAGTGACTGAGTCTGGCTTGCAGTATGAAGTGCTTGAGTCCGGTGACGGCGCAACTCCTGGCGCTGAAGACACCGTTGAAGTGAACTATGAAGGCATGCTGTTGGACGGCACCGTATTCGACAGTTCCTTTGAGCGTGGTCAGCCGGTGAGTTTCCAGGTAAATCAAGTCATTGAAGGTTGGCAGGAAGCGCTTCAACTGATGAGCGTTGGCGACAGCTGGATGCTATATATCCCTGCTGAGCTGGCTTATGGTGAAGGCGGCCAAGGCCCTATTGGTCCAAATGAAATGCTGACGTTCCGTGTTGAACTGTTAGGCGTCGAGTAAATGACACGTCCCGCCGCTTCTACATCTTGTTTTTTGGGTGCGCTGTTACTGCTGGGCAGCACGGCTGTTCACGCTGAAGCAGATGCCGTGCCTGGTGATTTACCTGCACTAAGCGCAGCGAGCGATCACGCGAGCGTGGTAGGTGTCTCTTCTGGCGGTTACATGGCCGCACAGTTGGCGGTTGCTTGGCCTGAGCGCTTTAGTGGTGTGGGTGTATTAGCGGCGGGCCCTTGGAGCTGTGCCCAGGGCGCGCTCAGTTTGGCCCTTAACCAGTGCATGAGCACCCGCCGTGGGTTGCCTTCCTTGGATGAGCTGGACCGTCGGCGCGAGCGTTACGAGTCGCTTGAGCAGGTGGGGGAGCGCGACGCATTAAGCCAGCTGCGTGCCTATGTATGGCACGGTGATGAAGATGACACGGTTTCTCCAGAGCTGGGGAGTTTGTTAGCAGAGCAGTGGCAGCGCTGGCTGGCATCTTCAGAACAGCTGCGTTTCGTGCGCAGTGAGCACACAGGCCATGGCTGGCCCATCAAACTGCCGAAGCAGGCCAACGCTAGCCCCCAGGCACTTGGCGACTGTCGCCAGGGCGGTGGTAGCCATGTGCTTGCCTGTGATGAGAACGTGGCTGGCGATATGCTCTCATGGCTTTACCCTGAGCGTGAGGCTAATGCTAGCGAGGGCGAAGTGATGGCCTTTGATCAGTCGGAGTTCGCGGTTAAAGGCTTGGCTGATGTGGGGTATCTGTTTATTCCTGAGGCGTGTGAGGCGGGAGGGTGTCCTGTCACAATAGCCTTGCATGGTTGTCAAATGAGCGTTGATGCCATTGGCGATACGTTTGTACGCCACAGTGGTTTGAACCGTTGGGCAGCAGACCATGGTCAAGTGGTGCTATACCCGCAGGCGGAAAGCAGTATGGCTAATCCTCAGGGGTGCTGGGATTGGTGGGGCTTTGCCGAAAGTACTTGGCAGCTCAACCCGCTGCACGACACGCGTGATGGCACTCAAGCCAGAGCGCTAATGGCGATGCTTGAACACCTACAAAGCACGCCTTAATTCCAAGTACATCCTAAATCCAGATACTTCGTCGTGTATTTTGGCTAGCTACCTAACTCATTCTCCAGCGCTGACACTAAGCCGTGCGGTGCTGGGGAGTAGAGCACTCTCTGTAAAATTTCACCGTTGCGGTTAACCAAGAAAAGCGAGGCGCTATGGTCAATGGTGTAGGCCATGGCTGAATCGGGTGCCTCTACTCGCCGCCAAATAACGCCATAGCGTGCTGCTACATCTTCAAGCTGCTCTTGACTGCCCACCAAGCCGATAAACGCATCACCAAAGAACTGCATATACTCTTCCATGCGTGGCAGCGTATCGCGTTCAGGGTCAACCGTTATCATTATCGGCACCACGCGTTTGCGCTGTGCGTCGCTTAGCTGGGCCAATGCCTGGCGTTTAACGGCCTGATTCATTGGGCAAACATCTGGGCAGTAGGTGTAGCCAAATGAAACAATCGCAATGTCGTCTTCATCTAGCTGGGAGAGAGAGAAATCACCTTGAGTAGACGGCATTTCTATTGGTCCCCCCGCCACGTCATCACTGTCTGGCTGGAAAGCAAACTGGTAAAGGCCGATAGCCGAAATGGTCAGCAAGACAAGTATTAGCACTAAGCCCAGCCAGAGTGCTTTACGATTGTTTGGTTTAGCGGCCATACGTACTAACTCCTAATCACGTCAAAGTCGAACCAACTGCCCAACTTGCCTTCCGGTGTTTCCAGGATAACCCGCGCCCGCCAGGGCATCACGTCTTGCGTGCAGATACCGACTTGCCCTTGGCCATGAAAGTGCCCGGGTGCAGTAGCGGTTAATCCAAAACGGTGTAAGCCCATATCCATATCACGCCCAATAAAGTCGACCGTCACATGGCTTGGGTTGAGGCCCTCTACTTCTACATCCAGTGGCAGAATATCCAGCGCGTCGATACGGCCATCGGCATCAACGGTCAGTGTTAGGCGGCCTTTATCGCCCAGTACTGCCGAGCACGTACTGGTGTGTAGGTTGCAGTTGGCATCTGGTGTAAACCATGCAATATCACCATCATCGCGCAGCCAATTGGCAAACACGTACCACGTGCAGGCGGCCAGTGAGATGCCCGTGATGAGGATAAGCACTTTCAGTGCTGGAAAACCCGTAAAGTAGACAGGTTTAGGCAAGTTCTTCATGGCAGAATGGTCACTACGCAGGCCGTAAGATGGAAGTTAGTTTCATGGTAACAGTAATCGCACGGATGTCGCTGTGCTGGGATGTCGCAGTTAACAAGGAATAACAATGGAGAGCATTACTGGCGCACTTGGGCCACTGTTTTTATTGATTTTACTGGGCGCTGCCATTGGCTATGGTCGTTGGCCAAGTGCTACGTTCTGGCCGCAAATGGAGCGTCTGATCTACTTTGTGCTATTTCCAGCAATGCTGATAGGCACGCTGGCCACTGCAGATGTCAGCCAAGTACCGGTTGGGCGCATAGCGTTGGTATTGCTCGGCACGATGGGGGGGTTGGGTCTGTTGCTATGGCGCTGTCGTGGTTACCTTGGCTTAACGCCCGCGGCGTTCACATCGGTGTTCCAAGGCGCCGTGCGTTTTAATACCTACGTGGGTGTCGCAGGAGCCGCGGCACTGCATGGCAGCATGGGGGCGACTACCGCTGCTGTGGCGGTGGCACTCATGGTACCGGTGGTGAACGTAATGTGCGTCGCAAGCTTTGTCGCGGCAGGTACGCTGGGCAGTGGAAGCCTTGGCCAAAGTGCCCTCGCACTGGCTAAAAATCCACTGATTTTGTCCTGTCTGGCAGGTATCGGACTCAATCTTTCGGGGGTTGGTTTGCCCGGTTGGAGCGAGGATACCGTAGGGTTATTGGGAGGCGCGGCGCTGCCGTTAGGGCTCATTGCCGTGGGCGTGGCGCTGCGCCCTGCAGCACTGCTACGGCTTGATCGTGGCGTGATAGCGACGAATAGCATCAAGCTGCTGTTAATGCCTGCGGTGGTGCTGCTATTAGCGTGGCTGGTGGGGCTGGACCCTATCAGTCGTGATGTGGCGCTGCTGTTTGCAGCGCTGCCTACCGCCACATCTGCTTACATTCTTGCTCGGCAGTTGGGAGGTGATGCAGAGCTTATGGCGGCAATTATTACCGGCCAGACGCTGTTGGCGATGCTGACGCTGCCCGTCTGGTTGCAGTTAGTGGGGTAGTGTAAAAAAACTGTCTTAAAAATAAATAAAAAGTATTCGCATTTAGGTTGACGCGGTAAATGAGAATGATTATATTGTGATTGTCAGCGTTTAATGAGACGTTGGCAACCACGACAGAAACCGCCAGTTTCCTGTCATGGTTTCTCCCTCTCATTGCTAGTCACGGTCTTTTGCCGCTCCCCCTGGAGCGGCTTTCTTTTTTTAATGCTCTGCGATTTTGTGATTTTCCTTGAGATGCCATGCGGGGGCTGTGGTCAGCGTTTGATGAGGCGTTGGCAACCACGACGCTATTTCAAAGATCAGCGCCAGTTTCCTGTCATGGTTCCTCTTTCCTTGCTAGTCACAGTCTTTTGCCCTTCCCCTGGAGCGGCTTTCTTTTTTTGATGCTCTACGTTTTTGTGATTTTCCTTGAGATGCCATGCGGGGGCTGTGGTCAGCGTTTGATGAGACGATGGCAACCACGACGCTATTTCAAAGATCAGCGCCAGTTTCCTGTCATGGTTCCTCTTTACTTGCTAGTCACGGTCTTTTGCCGCTCCCGCTTGGAGCGGCTTTCTTTTTTTAATGCTCTACGTTTTTGTGATTTTCCTTGAGATGCCATGCGTAGGCTATGGTCAGCGTTTGATGAGGCGTTGGCAACCACGACGCTATTTCAAAGATCAGCGCCAGTTTCCTGTCATGGTTCCTCTTTCCTTGCTAGTCACAGTCTTTTGCCCTTCCCCTGGAGCGGCTTTCTTTTTTTATAGCGGCATCTTTCTTTGATCTCGGTGAATACCTCCTCTGACGTTTGGGCAGACAATAGGCCAATCGCCTATGCTGATCATTTATCCAAAGCCAGGAGACATGCCATGCGCGTTGCCGTTTTTAGCGCTAAGCCTTATGACGAAACCTTCCTTGCTCGTGCTAATGCCGCGAATCGACACGAATTAAGCTTTTTTGATGCGCGCTTGACCGTCGATACGGCGCCTCTAGCGAAAGGGTTTGAAGTTGTGTGCGCTTTTGTAAATGACCATCTGTATGCGGACGTTTTAGAGCAGCTACATACTAGCGGCATACGATTGGTAGCACTGCGCTCGGCGGGCTTTAACCATGTTGACTTGGCGGCGGCCGAACGGTTGGGAATTACCGTAGTGCGGGTGCCCGCTTATTCGCCTCATGCCGTAGCAGAGCACGCGGTGGCCTTAGTGTTAAGCCTGAACCGCATGATCTATCGCGCTTACAACCGAGTGCGCGAGGGCAACTTTGCCCTAGACGGACTGCTGGGGTTCGATCTGCATGGCAAAACCGTGGGCGTGATTGGCACTGGGCAGATTGGCTTGATCTTTGCCAATATCATGCATGGCTTTGGCTGCCGAGTAGTTGCCAGCGATCCTTTTCCAAACCCGAATGCCGAGCCGTTTGTGGAGTACGTGCCGCTGGCGTCGCTCTATGCTCAGGCAGATATTATCTCGCTGCACTGCCCGTTAACACCCGATACTGATCACCTGGTTAACGCAGATGCCATCGCGCAAATGAAGCAGGGTGTCATGCTGATCAACACTGGCCGCGGTCGAGTGGTCGATACTCAAGCGGTGATCGCTGGTCTGAAAAGCGGCAAAATTGGTCGCTTAGGGCTAGATGTTTACGAAGAGGAGGAGCAGCTGTTCTTCGAAGATCTATCGCACAAAGTGATCGATGATGATCAGTTCATGCGTCTGACGACCTTTCACAATGTGCTGATTACCGGTCATCAGGCTTTCTTCACTACCGAGGCGCTAACCAATATTGCTGAAACCACGCTGGCCAATATCGACGCCTTTGAAAGCGGTAGCGGTACGCTGCATCGCGTCGTCTACGATAAGCGAACGTAGACGACGCTGAGCTATCTTTAGTCGCTGTGTTTAAACGTCACGGCGGTAAATCAAATCCCATACGCCGTGGCCAAGTTTCTCGCCACGGGCTTCAAACTTAGTTAGCGGGCGAAAGTCTGGGCGTGGAACGTAGGGCGCTGTGTCGGCGCTGGCGGTATTCGCGTAGCCGGGTGCGGCGTCCATGACCTCGGCCATCCACTCGGCATAGGCTTCCCAGTCGGTCGCCATGTGGAAGGTGCCGCCAGGTTTTAAGCGCGTACGAATTAGCTCAACAAACGCAGGCTGCACAATACGCCGCTTGTGGTGCTTCTTTTTCGGCCATGGATCGGGGAAAAAGAGCTGTAGCGTGGTTAATGAGTCTTCAGGCAGACACTGCTCCAGCACCGCTAAGGCATCTTCGCGGTAAACGCGCAGGTTGGTTAGGCCGCGTTTATCTACCTCATCTAGCAGCTTGCCCACACCCGGCGCGTGAACCTCAATACCGATAAAGTCAGTATTTGGGTGGCGTTCGGCTTGCTCGACGAGTGAGTTGCCCATACCAAAGCCAATTTCCACCACGCGCGGTGCTTGGCGGCCAAACAGGGTATCCAAATCCTGACGCCCATCGGCAATCGTCAGTCCTAAGCGTGGCCAAACGTCTTCTAAACCGCGGCTTTGCGCTGGGGTCATGCGCCCTGCGCGAATCACGTAGCTCTTAATCCCCCGCCGGTGTAGCGGGGCATCAGCATTTTCAGGGCCTGTGGTGTTGCTTTCAGGCGTGGTGTCGTTCGTATCGGTCATGGTGTCTCTGTATCAGCCGTTAATTCGGCCTGCAAAAGGCGAAGAGGGGTCGGCGCTCTGGCGGCGAGGCATACGGCCAGCTAAGAAGGCATCGCGGCCAGCTTCTACGGCAAGCTTCATGGCGTTAGCCATACGTAGCGGGTCGCGGGCATGAGCGATCGCGGTGTTGAGTAGCACGCCGTCACACCCTAGCTCCATTGCCATGGCGGCGTCAGAAGCGGTGCCGATGCCCGCATCGACCAGCACGGGTACACTGCTTTGCTCAACAATCAGGCGTACATTATGCGGGTTTTGAATGCCATGCCCCGAGCCAATCAGCGAACCTAGCGGCATGATGGCGCAGCAACCCATGGCTTCTAGTTCACGTGCCACAATGGGGTCATCACTGGTGTACACCATGACGTCAAAGCCATCAGCCAACAGTGTCTCAGCAGCTTTTAGCGTCTCAACCACATTGGGATAGAGGGTGTGGTCGTCGCCGAGTACTTCCAGCTTGACCAGGTTATGGCCGTCTAGCAGCTCACGCGCCAAGCGGCAGGTGCGCACAGCGTCTTTGGCGTTGTAGCAGCCAGCGGTGTTGGGCAGCAAGGTGTAGCGCTGGGGGGAAATGACATCGAGAAGATTAGGCGCATCGGCATCCTGGCCTAAGTTGGTGCGGCGTACAGCAAAGGTGACAATTTCCGCTCCGCTTTGGGCAATGGCCGCGCCGGTCTCGGTAAAGTCTTTGTATTTGCCAGTGCCCACCAGCAGGCGGGAGCTGAACGCGCGCCCAGCAACGGTAAACGGTGTATCAGTCAGTGGCGTCATAGCGGTTCCTTTTGAAAGCAAAAATGGTGGTGGGCTACGCTAGCCGCCGCCGATGGCGTGAACGACTTCTATCTGGTCGCCATTGGCTAAATGCGTTTGAGCAAGCTGGCTTTTGGGCACGATCTGTTCGTTAATTTCCACAGCGATACGGCGCCCGGTCAGGCCTAATTGCTCAATTAGATCAGCGGCGCTAAGGCCAGCTGCCAGCGTATGCGATTCGCCATTGAGCGTCAGTTGTATCGACTCATTAGGAGTAGGCATAACGGTAAGTGTCCCATTCGGTGAGGCAAAACATTGTCTATTGTAGCGGTTTCGCACCGCTCAAGGTATGTGACAACGTTAATCATCTCGGTGAATTATCGAGTGCGTATGTCGGGGGCTTATCCCAGATAGTTATCTCATGTACTTGTAACGAGTATTTATAAACAGGAGTAACGCATGCAGCGAGCAGACAAACCCTGGTGGTGCCTAGTCGCACTCTCAGGAGCATTAATGGTGATACTAGGCGCCTATGCGGCTCACGGATTGGCATCGCGTACCAGTGCTGCCATGGTCGACATCGTTGAAACTGGCGTGCGTTACCAAGCGTGGCATACGTTGGCCATGTTAGCGGTACTGGCTTGGCGCAGCCAGTGCCCTCAGCCAGGACAGCGCATCGTGCTAGCGCTATGGGCGTTGGGTATCACCGCATTTTCGGGCTCGCTGTACCTAATGGCCCTAGCAGGGCTTAGCGTTGGTATTGTAACGCCCATCGGTGGTTTGCTGCTGATGGCAGGCTGGTTAGGCTTAGCCGTCACTGCGCTGCTCAGCCGTTAGCGCGGTGGTTAGCCAGTTGGGCTGTCTGGCAGCGCATAGCTGGCGGTAATATGCGCAACCGGCTTAGTGTCATCGCTGGCAGAGAAAATCTGCACTTCGCCTACCGCTAAACGGCGGCCTAACTTGATGAGTTTGGCGTGAGCAACAATATCGTGCTCGCCGGAAGCGGCGCGTAAGAAATGGCAGTTCAAGTCACTGGTGACCGCCATGGCTTCGGGGCCTATTTGCGCCAAAATGGCCACATACAACGCCACATCAGCAAAGCCCATCATGGTCGGACCAGATACCCTGGGGCCAGGGCGAAGGTGTTGCTCACCGATGGTTAGTCGCAGGGTGGCACTCATCGCACCAACGCTTTCAATTCTGCCCATCCGCTGGGGGAACACCTCATCTAAAAAGTGCTCAATCTGCTCGGCAGTCATTACGGTCATTATTATTGTCCTTTATAAAAAAGCCCCGAGGCATGCGCCTCGAGGCTGATGATACCGCAAAGCGCGTTTACTTCGCCTTATGTACCTGACGCCACGCGTGAAGTAGCGGTTCGGTGTAACCAGAAGGCTGTACGCGGCCTTTGAACACTAAGTCAGAGGCTGCTTTAAAGGCGGTTGAGCCTTCGAAGTCGGCGCTCATGGCCGTGTAGGTGGGGTCGCCAGCGTTCTGCTGATCAACCACTTTCGCCATACGCTTCAGCGTTTCTTCCACCCGCGGCGCATCGACAATGCCGTGGTGCAGCCAGTTGGCGATATGTTGGCTGGAAATACGCAGCGTAGCGCGGTCTTCCATTAGGCCAACGTTATGAATGTCCGGCACTTTCGAGCAGCCCACGCCATGCTCAACCCAGCGTACCACGTAGCCAAGAATGCCCTGGCAGTTGTTATCCAACTCTTGTTGAATCTCCTCATCCGACCAGTTGGCGTTTTCGGCTACTGGCACGGTGAGCAGGTCATCCAAGAAATCGGGTTCGCCTTGGGCTTCCAGCTCGCGCTGTACGTCCGCTACGTTGACTTGGTGGTAGTGAAGCGCATGTAGCGTAGCCGCCGTTGGAGAAGGCACCCATGCCGTGTTAGCACCCGCTTTCGGGTGACCAATTTTTTGCTCTAGCATGCTATGCATCAGATCCGGCATTGCCCACATGCCTTTACCGATTTGAGCACGACCACGCAGGCCACAGGCTAAGCCTACCTGCACGTTGTTCTTTTCGTAGGCGGTGATCCACGCAGCGCTCTTCATATCGCCTTTGCGAACCATCGGGCCTGCTTCCATGGCGGTGTGCATTTCGTCACCGGTGCGGTCAAGGAAACCGGTGTTGATGAACACAACACGAGAAGCCGCTTCAGCAATACACGCCTTCAAGTTGACGGTGGTGCGGCGCTCTTCATCCATGATGCCCATTTTCAGGGTGTCACGACTCATGCCCAGGATGTCTTCAACGCGACCAAACAGTTCGTTGGCGAACGCCACTTCTTTCGGCCCGTGCATTTTCGGCTTCACGATATACACTGAGCCAGCGCGAGAGTTGCGTGGCTGATCGGCGTCTTTCTTCAGATCGTGCAGTGACAGCAGCGAGGTCACTACCGCGTCCAGAATACCTTCCGGCAGTTCGTTGCCATTTTCGTCCAGGACGGCAGGCGTGGTCATCAGGTGGCCAACGTTGCGCACGAACATCAGCGAACGACCCGGCAGTGTAACGGTGCTGCCATCAGTGGTTTGCCAAGTACGATCGGCGTGCAGCGTCCGCTTGAAGGTTTTGCCGCCTTTGTCGATGCTCTCTTCCAGGTCGCCCTTCATCAGGCCAAGCCAGTTGCTGTAAACACCGACTTTATCTTCAGAGTCGACAGCAGCAACGGAGTCTTCACAATCCATAATCGCGGTCAGTGCCGCTTCCACCACCACGTCTTTCACGTGAGCGGGGTCGGTTTTACCGATCGGGTGGCTATCGTCGATCTGGATTTCCAGGTGCAGGCCATTGTTGGCGAGCAGGATGGCTTCCGGCGCAGATGCGTCGCCGTTAAAGCCGATCAGCTTGCCAGAATCTTTTAGGCCGGTTTCACGACCGCCTTCCAGGCTAACGACCAAGTGGCCGTCACGAATAGCGTATTTCACTGCATCGCGGTGAGAGCCCGTGGCCAGTGGGGCTGCACGATCAAGTACACCACGGGCATAAGCGATAACTTTTTGGCCACGCTTTGGGTTGAAACTGGTGCCTTTTTCAGCGCCATCTTCTTCTGAAATCGCATCGGTGCCGTACAGAGCATCGTACAAGCTGCCCCAGCGGGCGTTAGCGGCATTCAACGCATAGCGGGCGTTGCTCACAGGCACGACCAACTGCGGGCCTGCTTGAACAGCCACTTCACGATCTACATTAGCCGTGGTGGTTTTAACGCTATTCGGCGCATCCACTAGATAACCAGCGTCTTTTAAGAAGCTGCGGTAAGCCTGCATATCGCTAACCGGGCCCGGATTTTCACGGTGCCAGGCATCCAGTTTTTCTTGGAGCGTGTCGCGCTCTTCAAGCAGTTGGCGATTTTTCGGTGTCAAATCATGGAACAGGGCGTCAACGCCAGCCCAAAAGGTGTTTTCGTCAACACCAGTGCCCGGTAAAGCCAGCTCATTGATGAAACGGTCCAGGTCTGCTGACACCTGTAAACGGTGACGCGTGATACGCTCGCTCATGGGGTTCTCCTGTAAAGGTGCCCGTGGGATATTATCGTGCCACGGTCAGGGTAAATATATATTTATGGAAAATACTTCCACAACTGCGCGGGCATGTAAACAGCCGATGCCGTAAAGCAGCAAAATGCTCGACCAAATGATGAGAGCGACAGTGGTCTCCGCTGTCATTCAGCCAATGGATAGGTGGCGTTCACGGAGAGACGTTAATGCATAATTTCCAACACCTGGAAGGCTTGTTTAGGCAAGCAGCAGGCGAATCATCCCTCTCCCAGCTTCGGCCGGGCGACACGCTAACGGACGCTGTGCATGACTATTTTCGCCACTACGGTTTAGAAACGCTATTAAACGACACCAGCGAAGTGCACGCGGGATTTATTGATACTGGACGCTTTGCTCTGTGGTGCCAAGTATGGAGCCCGCCTGTTCCCACTGGCACCGCGTTTGTGATTCATGGTTACTTTGACCATTTAGGCCTTTACCGCCATTTGCTTGGCTGCCTGCTGGCCAAAGGGTGGCGAGTGGTGTTGTGGGACCTTCCTGGTCACGGTCTTTCCAGCGGCCCACGCGCTGATATTGACGATTTTGACGACTATCAGCACTGCCTTGCGCATTTACAGACGACATTGCAAACCCAGGGCATGGCCCCTACGCCGTGGCTAGGTGTTGGGCAGAGTACGGGGGCGGCCATCTTGGCGACCGATGCGCTCACCCGTCGTGAAACGGCAGGCTGGGCCGGTATTGTGCTGCTAGCGCCATTGGTACGCCCCTGGCGCTGGAGTCAGTCTAGCTGGCTGCACTTGATTGCCAGCCCTTTTCTAAAGGAGCTACCACGTAAGTATCGCCCCAATTCCACTGATGAGCAGTTTACGGCGTTCCTACGTGACCAAGACCCGCTGCAACCTGAACGGTTAAGCGTCGCCTGGATAACCGCCATGCGACGTTGGATGCCCCGTTTACTAGCGTTGGAACCTAACCCGCTGCCGACGCTTATTTTACAGGGTGAGCAAGACCTTACCGTCGATTGGGAGTGGAATTTAGCGGTATTGGAAGAGAAATTTCCTAATGCCGAGGTCCACCGCCATCCAGAAGCCCGGCATCACTTAGTTAACGAGGCCGATCCCATTCGTGAAGTGTTGTTTGAAGCTCTTGATAGTTTCGTAGATAACGTTGTTGAGAGTGTTCAATAACGTAAATGTTTAAAGCTCAGGGGGGGCAGCTTGAGGCTAGGGCGCCAGAGCGCGCCCTGCCTCGTGCTTAATTTCGCTACTGAGTTTCGCTACTGAGCGTTCAGGAAGTCCTCCACATTGAGCAGTATCAGCTCATTATCATCAGCGCGTCCTTGCTGGCGGCCAATCGAGAAAGGATAGTTGTTGTCATTGGCGACCACGATAGTGCTCTCATCGACGCGATCGACGTTCTCAATGGTCACAAAGGGAAAGTTAAAGGTGCCGTTGATCGTGCCGCACTGGTAAATACAAAGGCGAGTAGAGCGGTTGCTAGTAACGGCTTGGTCATTACGGTTTCACTATTTAGGAAGAGAAAGTAGAGCAGTTTCAGCTTTTGCTAATTCTCGTCCGTAATAGTGATAGTTGAATGACAAGGTGCAGACGTTTTAATGGCAGCAGGGTTTCACGTCGCGTTTGGCCCTGAGTCGTAAAATACGCCTTGCTCAAAAGACACAAATATTAAATGGTGGGACTTTCAGATACGTTCTTATAAAAAAGAGGAAATGGTAATGGCGTCATCAGTAGCAAAAGTTCTCGTATTAGCGGGCAGTGCCCGTGAAGGTTCGCTTAATAAACAGCTCGCGAAGCTTGCTGCCAAGCGCATTGAGGTTTTGGGTGGAAAGGCAACCTTTATCGATTTAAAAGACTACCCTTGCCCGCTGTTCGATGAGGACATTGAAGTCCAAGGCATGCCTGATAATGTACTGAAGCTGCGCGAAATACTGGCCGATCACCAAGCGCTATTGATCGCCTCGCCGGAGTACAACGGTTTTATTACGCCGTTGCTGAAAAACACGTTAGATTGGCTCTCCAGGCCTTATAACGATACGCCAGGGCTTGGATTATTCGCCGGTAAGTGGGCAGCGCTGGTGGCGGCTTCCCCTGGTGGGCTGGGCGGTATTCGAGCACTGCCCCTTGGACAGCAGTTGTTGGCTAATCTGGGGTTGGTCGTACTGCCGCAGCCACTATCATTGCCGAAGGCAGGCAGTGCGTTTAACGAGTCAGGCGCGCTAAAGGATGAGGCAACGGGTGGAAAGCTCGACGCCTTATGCCAACGGCTCGTCGATGTAATGGCCAATGACCATCGCTAGGCACCTTTCAACAGCCTATCCAACTGCCGGTAGCCGATAGCCTCGATAAAGTGCGGCTGGGTGGGCTTGGGTTCGCCTTGTAGGTCGGCCAGAGTGAGTGCGACCCGCAGGACGCGGTGGTAAGCGCGGGCAGAGAGCTTGAGTTTTTCCAGCACGCCTGCCAACCAGGCGCGCTCTTCATCGTTAAGCGCGCAGGCGGCTTCTAAGGCTTTGCCGCTTAGCTGGCTATTGAGTGCGCCTCGCGCCATTTGGCGCTCTCGGGCGGCCATCACCCGCTCGCGCACGGCGCTGGAAGGTTCGCCTTGGGTTTGGGCAGTGAGCTGCTCGGGCGGCAGGGCGGGCACTTCCACTTGCAGGTCAATGCGGTCTAGCAGCGGGCCAGAAAGCCGTGCCTGATAGCGCTGAATCTGGCTGGCGCTGCACTGGCAGCGCTGACGCGGATCGCCCAGGTGGCCGCAGGGGCAGGGGTTCATAGCGGCAACGAGCTGAAACTGTGCCGGATAACGGCGTTCATGACTGGCGCGTGAGAGGTGAATTTCCCCCGTTTCCAGTGGCTGCCTTAACACTTCTAAGACGTTGCGGGAAAACTCCGGCAGCTCGTCTAAAAACAGCACGCCGTGGTGAGCAAGCGAGATTTCCCCAGGTTTGGGCTTTGAGCCCCCACCCACTAACGCGGCGGCGCTGGCGCTGTGGTGGGGCTGGCGAAACGGTCGCTGGCCCCAGTCTGCTTCAAGCGGTAGCCCACAGACTGAACGTACAGCGGCCACCTGCAGCGCATCGTCTTCGCAAAGCGGCGGCAAAATGCCCGGTAAGCGGCTAGCGAGCATGGTTTTTCCGGTGCCAGGAGGCCCTGCTAGCAGCAGGTTATGGCCACCAGCGGCCGCCACTTCCAGTGCGCGGCGTGCCTGCTGCTGACCGCGAACGTCGGCTAAGTCGGCAATGGGGGCCGTGGATCTCACCGAGGCAGACAGTTGGTGGGGCGGTATTTTCTCTTGTCCCAGCAAGTGAGCAACGACCTGCCACAGGGTGTCGGCAGGTAAAATCGGTAAGTCGCCCGCTAACGCGGCTTCGTCGGCACAGGCGCGGGGAATAATCAGTGCTTTGTTGACGCGCCGCGTGGCGAGAGCAAAGGGTAATACGCCGGGTACGGCGCGTAGTTTGCCATCCAATGCCAGTTCGCCTGCGCACTCTATGCCTTCTAGCGCATCTACTGGAATCTGGCCAGAGGCGGCCAAAATGCCGAGCGCAATCGGTAAATCGAAGCGGCCGCCCTCTTTAGGTAGATCGGCGGGGGCAAGGTTGAGGGTAATGCGCTTGGTGTTGGGGAAATCAAACCCGGCATTGATGAGCGCGCTGCGCACCCGCTCGCGGCTCTCTTTGACAGCGGTTTCCGGCAGGCCCACCAGCGTCAGCCCCGGCAATCCGTTGGCTAGATGTACCTCGACATGCACGGCGGGTGCTTCCAGCCCAACCCCTGCGCGCGTGGCCACAATGGCTAGTGTCATGGCGCTCCCTCGCTAGTTTTTTATTCCTGACATAACCCTACGTTAATTGGAACGTTTAAAAATAGCGTGTGCCTGGAAAACTGACCTTAGTTAACAGTTGAGTCGGTTACTTGAGCTGGGCTGCCTGCCGACAGTGCAGCAAACAACTCTCTTGCAAAACGCTGGGCAGAGGGCAGTGCGCCAAAGCTCCATACCGGCGGTAGGCGAACTATCCTGTCATGCCTGACGCTGGGAAGTTGCTGCCACAGGCCGCTGTTTGCAAGCTGCTCTTCGACTCCGATGGGCAGTGGATCGATGATCACCAGCGTTGCTTCTGGGTAGCGCGCCAGCGCTTCAATCCCCACCAGTGAAAACCCCCAGGCATTGGTCGCTTGATCCCAGGCATTGGGGAGGTCGAGCTGCTCCAGCACGGCGTTGTATAAGCTGTTTTCCCCAAACACCCGCACGTGACGGGCATCCATAAACTGTACCATCAGCAGCGGCGTAATTTCAGACTGAGAGAGGGGGCGAGATTCGCGCAGCGTGGTCATCAACGTTTGGGTCTCTTCAATAAGCTGCTCGGCCTGGGGCTGACGCTCGGTTAACTCGCCCAGCTCACGGGTCAGGGTTTGCATCTCTTGCCAGGTATCGGTGCCGGGCGAGTAGAGCGAGAATGAAGTGACCGGGGCAATGCGCTCCAGGCGCGGTGTTAAACCGGCAAACATGGGCGAGATCAACGTCTGTTCCGGAGGCACTTGGGCCAGCAGTTCTAAATTAGGCTGGGCGCGTAGTCCCATATCGGTAGCACTGTCGGGTATCTGTGGCTCGCCCACCCACTGGTGATAATCACTCTGTTGGGCAACGCTGCTAACCGGCGCATCAATGGCCAGTAGTGTTTCAGCGATGGTCCAGTCCACCGTGGCCCACTGCGCCTGGGCAGTAGAAACGCTCAGCATACAAACGGCGAACAGCCCGCAGCGCACGAGCAAAGAGAACAGGTTAGTGTGGCGCATGGTGGTGAGAGGCTATCCAGAAAATAAGAACTGTATTTAAACGATAATATTTATTGTTTGCAAACCTGTATTCAAGGAAAAATGCCCAGGCTGAGTGGCCTGGGCAGGTGGGGTTACAATAAATTAGCAATACTTAGATAAGTGCTTAGATAAGTGCTTAGATAAGTGCTTGGAACGTCGCTTAGCACAAGCGTTTAGAAACGGTAGTGAACGCTGGCGGTCACACCGCGCTCGGCGCCGAAGTAGCAGTACTCCAGCGAGTTACAGGAGGCCACGTACTCCTTATCCAGCAGGTTGTTCACATTGAGGCGCGTTTCCACCCCTTCAACGCCGAGTTGGCTTAGATCGTAGCCAATAGTGGCATCCACCAGGGTGTAGTCAGGGACAGTTTCAGTGTTGGCTCGATCGGCGGCAATATCCGCATAGTGGCGTACGCCAACACCGACATCCACGCCGTTTAGCCAGCCCTTATTGGCCTCGTAGTGGCCCCACAGCTGTACTTGGTGGCGTGGGGAGTAAATCGCGTTGTTGCCCTGGTTGCCATCATCGCTTTTAGCGTAGGTGATGTCGGTGAAGCTATAGCCTGCCTGAACCGAGAGGGTATCCGTTAGCTGGGTTTGTGCTTCCAGCTCCAGTCCTTGAGATTCAATTTCACCTACCGCGCGGTAAGGGTCGGATGGCTGCACCTTGGTCGCGACATTCTCTTGGCTGATATGGAACAGCGCTGCACTGAATTGGCTGGCGCTGCCGTTAGGCTGGAATTTTAGGCCGGCCTCCCACTGTTCGCCTTCCATTGGTTGAAGCAGGTCGCCACTCTCATCGACGAAACTAGTGGGGGTGAAGGCAGTGGAGTAGCTCAGGTAGGGCGCTACACCATTATCAAACAAGTAGACCACACCGGCGCGGCCGCTGAACTGGGTATCGCTAAGTGAGCTGGTGTCACCGCTATCGCGGTTGGTATTGTCGATATTTACCCAATCGTAGCGGCCGCCTAGCGTAAAGCGCCAGTTATCGACGGCGATTTGATCCTGTAGATAAACACCCGTTTGATCGATCTCGTGGCGTTCACGGGTAGGTGCGTAAAATTCAATCGGCCCGCTACCATAAACAGGATTAAAGGCATTGACGGGGTGGAAATACCCAGTGGGCCACGATACGTCGTTTTCCCGCTGCTGGTAATCAACCCCAACGAGCAGTGTGTGATCCATAAAGCCGCTGCTGATGGTGGCTTCAAGCTGATTGTCGATAGTCCAAGCTTCTAGAGATTCATCGCTACCAGAATAGTAGCGGGTTAATTCGTCAGAGGTGGGTGACGTCCAGCCATAGCCATAGACTTGATTAAGCACCACATCGGAGTTGAGATAACGCAGTAGCTGGCGGCCCGTTACGTCGTCATTAAAGCGATGCTCCAGGGTATAGCCAGCCATGCGCTGAGTACGCTCGTAGGCGTTGTAGTCGGCTTCGCCATCAAAGAAGTTGTTACTGATCTGCTTGCCGTTCCTGGGTACTACCGCTCCTTCATAGGGCACGCCGGAGTGGTAGCCGCCTTCGGGTTCATCCTGTAGATAGGCCTCAACCGTTAGGCTGGTGTCGTCGGTGATATCCCAGGTTAGCCGCGGCGCAATGGCATAGCGCTCCTCTTCGGCGGGGCCAAACTGGGTGTCGGCGGTACTGGCAATGCCGGTCAGGCGAAACGCTACTCGCTGCTCTGCGCCAATCGGCCCAGTGAGGTCAAAGGCGGCACTGCGCTGGTTATTATTGCCTACCCGAAAACGTAGCTCACCGCCTTGTTCAAATTCAGGGCGCTTACTGTTTAGCGCCACCACACCGCCGGGTGAGGCACGGCCATAGAGCACCGAGGCAGGCCCGCGTACCACTTCAATGCTGTCTAGAAACCACGGATCGATGCGCATACTGCTATGGGAGTTGGCATCGCCCATCACTTTAAGACCATCTAAGAACGTGTTGCTCAAGCTGCCGTCAGAAAAGCCACGTAGTACCAGGTAGTCGAAGCGGTTGGAGGCACCCACCTGGTTGCTGTAAACACCGGGCGTGTAATCGGTGGCGCGCTGAACGGTGCTGACCCCACGGTGATCCATTTGTTCGCGGGTAATGGTAGAAACGCTTTGCGGCGTTTCAATAAAAGGGGTGGTGACTTTAGTGGCCGCCTGCTGGGCGGTTACCGTCACAGTGCCTAGCGCTGTACTTTCCAGTGTACTTGCCTGAGCGTAAACCGATGGTGCCGCGAGCGCCGCGAGAACAGCGGCACTGAGCGGAGAGCGTAACAAACGGCGAGGCATAAAAGACATGGGGGTGTACCTGCAATAAGAAGCAATTAACTAATGTGTTAATGAGAATTATTGCGTTTAATTGCTTTGAAAAGGTATGCGCTATGACAAAGAGGTTATGCGTGCTGCCAAAAAATGCAGCGCAGGGGAACTTACGGCAAGACGTTATGGATAGTACGTTATGGATAGTACGTTATGGATAGTACGTTATGGATAGTACGTTAGCGATACTTGAAGACTTCATGCGGCGTGACACCAAAGGCCCGCTTATATGCTGTAGCAAAGTTGCTGGCGTGGCGGTAGCCGCAGGCGTGGGCAGTTTGCTGCACGCTATAACCTTTGCGCAAGTACGCCTGAGCTTGGGTCAGGCGACAACGCCGTAGGTAGTCGAATATCGAGCAGCCGTAACAGCGCTGGAACTTGGTGCGTAGGCTACTAGGGCTCATAGCGGCATTTCGGGCTAACTGCTCCAGCCGGTAATTCTGGTTGGGATAATGTTCGAGCTGCTTGCGCAAGAGCTCCAGGCGTTGGTGGTCGCGATGCGAAAGGTCTTGAGGGAGGCCTTCTTGTGTGTTTTTGTCACCGGGTTCCAGGCCAGCGGCAGGCAGGCCATGAGCTAGCAACTGGAACGCAAGGCCTTGCCATAATAGGCACTGCCGTTCTGCTGGCCAGTTCGATGCCAGTGCTGTTTCTAGGCTATGGCGAAGGAGCGGTGGTACTTGCCAAGTGTGTAGCACTGGGGTGGCTGGAGGGGCAACGTTAACGGGCGAGGAAGAGAGAGGCTCGAGGCCATCTAGAATCGACACGTTGAGGGTACTTAAGCGTTGTGGTGCAGGCTGGAATACCTCAAGCCTGGTCTGCTGGTTGAAGTGTGCACTGAAGGCGTCGCCAGCCTGTAACTGAAATGACTGGTGGCCGAGCCCCACATGGATGCAGCCCTCAAGTACCACACTGAGAAACCACGGAGCGGTACGACGGGAGGTGGAAGCATAAGCGTGCAGAACATCAAGTTCTGAGTGCGTCACGCGTAGGGTCGGGGTGATCTCGATATCCATCACGCGCCCGCGAGCCACGTAAGGCGATGGGGAGCGGTCAGGCGCTTCGGGAAAGCGATAATCGATCCCGAAGCGCTGACCAAGGGCCAGCAGGTCATAGGTGGTGAGTGGCGCGAGTGTGTCGAGTGTCGCCATTCCCATTACCTCGCTGTTGAGCGGCTGCCTGCGAGTAGCGGGGCGGTGCTTAATACGCCATCGACCAGTTCAGGGTGTAAGTACGTCCGCGCCCTTGATAGTCGTAGAGGTATTCTGGTCCGTAGTAGGGCGAATAGAACATAGCGGCCCGCTGGCCCCAGACGGTGGAGTACTGATCATCGAGTAGGTTCTGTATGCCCAGACTCACGGTGCCAAAATCGGTCTCCTGGCTGAGCGATAGATCGAGGGTGGTGTTGCCGTCGATCTCACGATCCGCGTCGTCTTTCAGATCGAAAGTATGGCTGGCTTGCAAGCGCGCCGAACGCACGTAGTCGGTCCAGCCGATGAAGGCAGTGGAGGAGGAGAGCGATGCATAGCGGGCGTCACGCTTCTCCCACTCCCCTTGGCTGTTCTCCTGCTCGGAACGCACCAAGTGTAGGGTGCCGCCGACCTCTAGGCCGTTGTCGAAGTAACGGGTTACCGCGCTCTCTAGACCAAAGTCGCGCTTCTTTTCGTCCACTACGCTGACGCTCAGATCCTGGGCATTCTCTACCGCCTTGTCCGACCAAGCGTAGTAGAGTGCCGTTTGAGCCATCCAGTTGCCCCCCTGGTAGCGCCAGCCTAGCTCCACCTGATCTGTCTCGATGGCAGATAGAGGGTTGTTATTGACACTCACCTCGGGGCTCTTGCCGTAGTATTTGGCGGGATTTGGCAGCTCGAAGCCCTGGCTAAACTGCAGCCAGTTCTGGTGACCGTTGCCGTAATCGTAGAGGGCGCTGGCATTCAATAGCGTGGTTTCGTAATCGTTCTTACCGCCGGGAATACCCTGGAAATCGTCCACTTCGACATCCATATGCTGCTGCCGCAACCCTGCGGAGAGCTTAAGCGCCTGGGTGGCCTGCCAGTCACCTTGGACGAAGCCCGAAAGCCCGTCCACCTGATAGCCTGGATAGCGGGGCTCAACACTTGAAGCCTGCTGCACCAGACCACCGGTGGTATCCGAGATATCGGTATCGAACAGCATCTGGCTGGCATCGAATTTTTCTCGATCCAGGTCGAGCCCGTAGGTCAACGAAACGTCATCACCCAGGCGCGACTCAAATAGCGCTTTAATGCCGCTTAAATCAGTGTTTTGTTGCGATGCGCGAAACTGCAGACCGTCGGCGACTGGGTAGGGAAATGCCTGAAAACTGGACTCTTCCTCCCGGTGAAACGCCTGCAGGTAGAAGTTTTGCCCCCACAGGTTAGCGTGGTGATAGTTGACGTTGACCAGCTTGCGGTCGGTTTCCGGATCGCGCTGTGAACGGTAGCCGTCGCGAATCTCGGCATCGTTCAAGTTGGGCGTGGCTGCGTCGAGGTTGGGAAAGTAAACACCCCGATTACCTTCGTAGCCGGAACGATACAGCTGGGCGCCCAGCTCCAGGCTCTGTTCATCGGTCAAACGGAAAGAGAGGTTGCCCAATACATCAATGCTGCGATTGTCCTGCAGGTCGGTCTGGGCAATATCGGGAAAGATCTCTTGGCCGCTGCCGTCATAGTGACGACCGTTGTCACCAATGGCGGTACCCAGGTAGCCCTGAACCCGCTCATTGCCGCCGCTGATCGATTGCGACAGGCGTCGATCCATATCATCGCTGTTGTTGAAGCCCGTGGTGATGCCAGCTTCGGTGCGCCAGTTCAGGCCTTCTTCGCCTTTGCGCGTAATGATATTGATCAAGCCCCCCGTAGCACCGCCGCCATACAGGCTGCTGGCGCCGGAAAGCACTTCTACACGCTCAATATTGAAGGGGTCAATGGCGTCGAACTGACGGGAAAGCCCACGCGAACTGTTCAGAGATACGCCATCGATAAGCACCTGCACGCCCCGACCACGCATGTTTTGCCCATAATTGGTGCGCCCTTGCGGTGCCAGATCCAGCCCCGGCACAAGTTGCCCCAATGCCGTCTTTAGGTCTGCACCATTGCGGGTCTGCTGTTGCAGCATCTCTTTGTCAATCACCCATACCGCGCCAGGTATCTGACTGATCTGGGTCGGGGTGCGGGAGCCAACCACTACCATGGTATCTTCAGCGTTTGCGTTTAGCGTGGATCCAGACGTTGTGTTTTGGGCGAAAACATTGCTGGAAAAGCCTAGTAATAGACCCGTGCCAATGAGTGCAGCCGTTGAAGAAGACCAGTCAGACATGATGAACAATCCGCGAGCAGTTAGGGAATAGGAGGCGGAGAGTATCACCACAACAGTCAATGTCAATGATATTGATTCGTGTTTATTGAGTGGGTATGACGCTCTTTACGTCATCAACATCAACGTATTAAGCCACCACTTAGTGTCGGCAATAGGCGTCGTAAGCCTATTGCCGTCCGTTCTGGGTTTAGGCGGGCTTGTTATCCTCTGAACCATCACTGTTCGGTTCAGGAGCGGGGGTTGGTGGTGCTTCTGCTTCAACGGGGGAAGGGCTCGTTGAGGTAGAAGCTTCCACGGCTGCCTCAAGGCTGGCCACTTGGCGCTCTAGAGCTTCAACGCGGGAGCGGGTGCGCTGTAATACATCCATCAAAATATCAAAGTCTTCCCGTGACACCAGCTCCAGCCTGTCAAAGGCACCACGCACTACCTGCTGTACGCCTTTTTGGATATCTTCCGGGGCTTGGGATGCGTTCTGTAAACGATCCCCAATTTGCTGGGCTAAACGGCTAATGCGATCTTGAGGCGCCATCGCTCTCTCCTTAAATGACCACGCATAAATGTGCACTGCTTACTAACTATAAGGATACGCAACCCGCAGTCGATGCGCATGCATCGTTTACAAATTAGCCTCTGGCTTCTCTTTATCGGCGGGGTGTATCGAAGGAGTGCATCGAAATGGAGCGCCGCGTTTTTATTAATGTTCTTTTATGGTGCAAGCAGGCAGTGGCGGCTGCTGCTAAGTCTTCCTTGCCACCGAATAATCTTGAGTTTTATAAAACAAACTGCTGACTTATAAGAAAAAAAAGTTGGGTGGCATGGTATGCGCATTAACGAGATAAGCAGTTAATTCGGGCGGCGCTGCCGCTACCTAATCCAGCAGGGGAGATCCGGGATGAAACTCATCACCGCTATCATCAAGCCATTCAAACTTGACGACGTTCGTGAAGCGCTCGCTGACAACGGCGTTCAGGGCATCACGGTGACTGAAGTTAAAGGCTTCGGTCGTCAAAAGGGGCATACCGAGCTGTATCGTGGTGCGGAGTACGTCGTCGACTTTCTACCCAAGGTAAAAGTTGAAGTGGCCGTGGACGACACCCGGTTAGAGAGCGTATTGGAAGCGATCTGTAGCGCGGCTAACAGCGGCAAGATCGGTGACGGCAAGGTGTTTGTGACACCGCTTGAAGACGTTATTCGGATTCGGACAGGCGAACGCGGTGCAGACGCCGTTTGAAGCTGTTTTTTCGGATCATTTCTATAGTTCAACGGGGAACTTAAAATGAATGAGTTGACTGATCTGAGCTACGCGCTCGACACGTTTTACTTCCTAATTTGCGGCGTGCTCGTCATGTGGATGGCCGCTGGCTTCTCAATGCTTGAGGCTGGCTTGGTACGTTCAAAAAACACCGCCGAGATTCTGACCAAAAATATCGCGCTATTTGCGATTGCCTGCACCATGTACTTGCTGGTGGGTTACTACATTATGTATTCCAGCAGCGCGGGTGGCTTCCTACCCAACCTTGGTTTCTTGATTGGCGCTGAAAACAGCGTGGATGCAGTGACCGCAGGCGGTGATGATGCGCCTTACTACTCAATGCGCTCTGACTTTTTCTTCCAGGTAGTGTTCGTGGCCACTGCCATGTCGATTGTGTCTGGTGCGGTTGCTGAGCGCATGAAGCTGTGGGCTTTCCTGGCCTTCGCAGTGGTGATGACAGCCTTTATTTATCCGGTGTCTGGCTACTGGACGTGGGGCGGCGGCTGGTTGTCTGAAGTCGGCTATTCCGATTACGCGGGTTCCGGCATTGTTCACTTAGCAGGTGCCGCGGCTGCCTTAGCGGGTGTATTGGTGCTTGGCCCACGTAAAGGTAAGTATGGTAAAGATGGGTCTATCCACGCGATTCCAGGCGCCAACATGCCGCTGGCCACACTGGGTACTTTTATCCTTTGGATGGGGTGGTTCGGCTTCAATGGTGGCTCTGAGTTGAAAATGTCTGATATCAGCTCTGCCAACAACGTTGCTCAAGTGTTTGTTAACACCAACGCGGCCGCTGCCGGTGGCGTGCTTGCCGCACTGATTCTTGCCAAACTGTGGTTCCGTAAAGCGGACCTTACCATGGCGCTTAACGGTGCACTGGCTGGTCTTGTCGCGATTACTGCGGATCCTCTGTCGCCCTCTGCGCTAGGCGCTGCGGTGATTGGGGCGGTAGGTGGCTTGATCGTTGTCGCTGCGATCGTCACGCTGGACAAGCTGAAGCTTGATGATCCGGTCGGCGCTATCTCGGTACACGGTGTGGTGGGTATCTGGGGCGTGCTGGCGGTTCCGCTGACCAATGGCGACGCTTCTTTCGGCGCACAGCTGATCGGTATCGTTGGTATCTTTGGCTGGGTATTCGTTGCGAGCCTGGTGGTGTGGTTGGTGCTGAAAGCCATCATGGGTATCCGCGTTAGCGAAGAAGAAGAGTATGAAGGTGTCGATATTGCTGAGTGCGGTCTTGAAGCCTATCCCGAATTTAGCGTTAAGAAATAAGCTTACGCTAATGAAATGAGCTGGCGTGCTCTTTTGGCCTCCCCTAGCGGGAGGCCTTTTTGCCTTAGTGCATTGTTACAATCCATTGGCGCTGATTTTTTATTCTCTGCCTGTAGCGGTGTATGCTTAACGCTAACGGGCTTGGCTAACAGCAGTGTCCCGCCAACCTTTAATAAAAGGCCACCAAGCTAGAGGATGTCGCAATGAAATTGATCTCAGCCATTATCAAGCCGTTTAAGCTTGATGACGTACGCGAATCGCTCTCTGATATCGGCGTGCAGGGCATTACGGTAACGGAAGTGAAGGGCTTTGGCCGTCAGAAAGGTCACACAGAGCTATATCGTGGTGCAGAGTACGTGGTGGATTTTCTGCCCAAAGTAAAGCTAGAAGTTGCGGTAGATGACGATATGGCGGAACAGGTTATTGATGCCATTACGCAGGTTGCCAATACAGGCAAAATCGGCGACGGCAAAATCTTTGTCATGCCGCTGGAGCAGGTGATCCGTATTCGTACCGGTGAAACCGGTAAAGACGCGGTTTAGGCTTGTTAACTGTGAATAGTGAGTGGTGAATGGTAAGTAAAAAGCAGTAAGTTGTTGAACTGTAGATATTAGGCAGCACAAAGCCCCTGTGGATCATCTCCAGCAGGGGCTTTGTATTAGTGATGTAGTCATTAAAGCGACTAGAATTTTTCTACTCACTTCTCACTACTCACTACTCACTTCTCAACAAAGGCACGCTCAATCACGTAATCGCCCGGCTCGCCCATCCGCGGGGAAATATTCAGGCCCAACTCGTCTAGCAGCGCGCTAGTGTCGTCGAGCATGGCGGGGCTGCCGCAAATCATCGCGCGGTCTTGGCGCGGATCAATCGGCGGAAGACCGGTATCTTCAAACAGCTTGCCGCTGCGAATGTGATCGGTCAGGCGCCCCATGGTGTGGAATTCTTCACGGGTAACCGTGGGGTAGTACACCAGCTTCTCGGCAATTTCTTCGCCTAAATACTCGTGAGCAGGCAGCTCTTTGGTAATAAAGTCGGCATAGGCAAGTTCAGATACCTCGCGCACGCCATGTACCAGCACAACTTTTTCAAAGCGCTCGTACACTTCTGGGTCTTGGATCAGGCTCATAAACGGTGCAAGGCCTGTTCCGGTGGAAAGCATGTAGAGGTTGCGGCCGGGAAGTAGGTCATCGCATACCAGCGTGCCCGTAGGCTTGCGGCTGACCATAATTTGGTCGCCAACTTGAAGGTGCTGCAAGCGCGAGGTGAGCGGGCCATCGGGTACTTTGATGCTGAAAAATTCCAGATGGTCTTCGTAGTTGGGGCTGGCGATGGAGTAAGCACGCATCAGCGGTTTGCCATTCACTTCCAGGCCAATCATCACAAACTGACCATTTTTGAAGCGTAGGCTACGCTCGCGAGTGGTGCGGAAGCTGAACAGGGTGTCGTTCCAGTGGTGAACGCTGAGGACTTCTTCCAAGGCAAACTTGCTCATGCTAACTCCTCCAATGGGCAGAGTGGCCTAAGCCTCGTCTGCCATATTCTAAAAAAGCATAAAAAATGGCTAAATATGTTGCTGCTAATTCTAAATAAAGAGAGATATATCTGTTAAGCAAATTATACTGATAACACTTATCTAAAAAATAGATATGCTGCCGAAACAAGATAGGTTGTCTCTATGCATTACACCCTGCGCCAGTTGGAAGTCTTTGTGGCCGTCGCCCAGCACGAAAGTGTTTCTCAGGCGGCGCGTGCCCTCGCTATGTCCCAATCTGCTACCAGTACGTCGCTCGCGGAGCTTGAGCGTCAGTTTGACTGCCAGCTTCTTGATCGCATGGGAAAACGGCTGAAGCTTAATGCGTTAGGCTTTCAACTGTTGCCAAAAGCGGTGGCCTTGCTGGACAGGGCCGAAGAGGTAGAGGAACTGTTGCGCGGCCAGCAGGGCGTAGGCGCATTAGATGTGGGCGCAACGCTAACCATTGGCAACTATCTAGCCACTCTGTTGATCAGCGATTTCATGCAGCGCTACCCCGGCAGTCGGGTGCGGCTAGCAGTGCGTAACACGCGTCACATCATTGAGAGTGTACGCCAGCACTCGCTTGATTTAGGGCTGATTGAAGGGCAGTGCGACGACGATATGATTATCAGCCAGCCATGGGTAGAGGATGAGCTGTGCGTCTTCTGCTCGCCGCGCCACCCGTTGGCGGGTCGCGAGCATCTTGAGCTGGAACAGCTGTTGCGTGAAGACTGGATTATGCGCGAGGAGGGCTCTGGCACCCGCATGACCCTTGAGCACGCCGCGCGGCATCGGCGTAGTCGGTTTAATACCCTATTGGAGCTTGAACATACCGAGGGTATTAAACGGGCAGTAGAATCAGGCCTGGGGATTGGCTGCGTTTCCAGGCTAGCACTGCGTGATGCTTTCCGGCGTGGCAGCTTAGTGCCTCTGCCAACACCGGAATTAGACTTAAAACGTCAGTTCACTTTCATCTGGCACCGCCACAAGTACCTTACCACGGGGGTACGAGAGTTCTTGCGACTTTGCCGCGAGATGACCGCGGGTGCCAAGCGCAGCGATGATATTCCACTGCCGCCGATTCCTTAGTCACTCAATACGATAATCACTCAATACGATGGCAAAACGTTGGGCGAGTTGACTGCTAGGGGAGCCGAAGGGTGTCGAGACAGCTTGAAGCTGCTGATGGTGCCCTTAAGATGATCAGCTTGCTCTTTCAGCTGTTCAGCGGCAGTGGTGGACTCTTCCACCATGGCAGCATTCTCCTGGGTCATACGGTCAAGTTCAGACACGGCGATATTGATCTGCTTGATGCCATCGCTCTGCTCACTCGTGGCGGAGTTGATTTCCTCCAACACATCGGTGACGCGAGTGATATGAGCGACAATATCCTGCATGGTTGCGCCCGCGTTTTGCACTAATGCGGTACCGTTATTGACTCTGCTTTGTGAGTCTTCAATGAGTTTTTGAATATCGTTGGCGGCTTCACTGCTGCGCCCTGCTAATTTGCGTACTTCATCAGCAACTACTGCAAAACCACGGCCATGTTCCCCTGCCCGGGCGGCTTCTACGGAGGCGTTAAGGGCCAGCAAGTTGGTTTGGAAGGCAATACTGTTCATTAGCGTGACGATTTCGCCAATTTTATGGGAGGCCTGGGAAATATCTTCCATCGTGGTAACCACATTGGCGACCACTTGCCCGCCTTCTTTAGCTACTTTCGAGGCCGTTTGAGAGAGCTTGTTGGCCTCTTGGGCCGAGGCCGCGGTGTGCTCCACGGTGCTGGTTATCTGCTCTACTGAAGCAGAGGTCTGCTGCAGGCTAGAAGCCGCGTTATCGGTACGGCGGGATAGATCCTGGCCGCCCAGGGCAATTTCGTTAGCGGCATGGTGCACCGATTCACTGCTGGTGCGTACATCGACCAATACCGCTTCCATTTTGCCCACAAAGCGGTTGAAAGCACCGCAAATTTGGGCCACTTCATCACGGCCCTGCTCGGGAAGTCGGCGGGTTAGATCTCCTTCGCCGCTGGCAATGTCATCCAGGGCATCACGCGCCCGTTCTAGGCCAGCGAAAGTACGTTTGAGCCACAGGCTCAACAGCAGAGCCGTGACAGCAATGATGGCGATTAGCGTCAACAATGAAGACTTGAGGATGGCACGCAGCCCTGCAGTGGCTTCATACTCGTCTAATGCCACGCCGAGTTCCCAGTCGGTTCCTGCGATGGGGGTCACCGAGAGTCGTTTATCCAGGCCATCGACTTCGATAGGCTCCCACGCGTCTTGCACAGCACTTAGCTGTTCGATGGACGCAGGGGACAGGGTGTCGCTAATTCGGCTCAGCGGTTTGAGCGTCAGTTCAGTGTCGGGGTGGGCAATCACAGTCTCGCCACCGCTACTTAGAAAGGCGAAACTCGAAGACGTTGGCCGAATAGCGTTGACCTGACTGACTAGATTGTCGATGACGACATCGCCGCCGATTACCCCATACAAACGGCCATTACGCTTGACTGGCGTAGCAAAGGTAACCACTAGCTGATTGCTATTAGCGTCCACGTAAGGCAGCGAGACGATAGTACGATCCTGCTTTGTTGCTGCTTGGTACCAGCCACGCTGGCGTGGATCATAATCACTGCCTGGCACCCAGCCGTCGGACGAAAGATGGCTACCATCGGCTTGGCCGAAAAATGCCGTTAGGAAACCGCCTGACTCTGCTACCTGAATGAGTGGCGCAAGCGGGTCATTATCGATCACTGGCGTGCGCGCGGCTTCTAGTATGGCGGCTCGGGCATCAATCCACTCCTCAATGGCCAGGGCGTTACCCTGTGCAATTGAGGCCAACTGCTGAGTTACCTGCTGGTCATTATGTGTTTGCAGGGTCAGGTAGCTGACTGAGGCATTAATAGTCAGTGCTAGCGTAATTACCATTAACGTGATGATAAGAATACGCAAGCGTAGGGACGACAGCATGAATATAGTCTCGCTAGTTAGGAAAGCTAAGGCCTGAAATAGGCCACTTTGTATGTACTATCTGTTACGTACTATCTGCTATGTACTATCTGATAAGTACTATCTGCAGCCCTACTATCGGCATCAATGATTACGACTTTAGGCGTATGCTTAAGATCGTGTAGTTATCGGTTCGCAATGGGGAGAACACGCCCTGAAGTAAACTGAGCTAAGGCAGGATGGATAACGAGGTGGGCCTCGAAATGAGGCCTGGCAGGATAATGACCGCCGGAGCCCAGCGTAGCGATAAACCTGCGCTACTGCCGATCTCCTGGCGGCCTGATTTAATAGCTGTTTAGTACTGTGCCAGCGTTGGCGCAGGCAGTGTGTGTTGGCTCTGTGAGTGGCGGCTGTCATGTGTTTCAAGCGTGAAGCCACCCACCAGTGCATCGAGCCGATCCGCCTGATCTTTTAGCTGTTCGGCGGCGGTGGTGGACTCCTCCACTAGGGCTGCGTTTTGCTGAGTCATCTGATCTAGATCGGTGACGGCAATGCTTACCTGACTGATACCATCGTTTTGCTCTCGCGCGGCCGTACTGATATCGCCGAGCATTTGAGTAACGCGCGTCACGCTTTGAGCCAGTTCATGCATGGCTGCTTCGGCATCACGCACCATTTGTGTGCCGCTTTCTACCTTACCTGCCGAGGCATCGATGCGTTGGCGAATATCTTTGGCGGCGTCGCTGCTGCGCGAGGCGAGTTTACGTACCTCATCAGCTACGACGGCAAAGCCACGACCATGCTCCCCTGCACGGGCAGCCTCTACGGATGCGTTTAGCGCCAGCAGGTTAGTTTGGAAAGCGATGCCATCAATGACACTGACAATGCTCTGAATTTCATCAGAGTTGGTGCGAATATCCGTCATCGTGGCGACCACCTGCTCAAACGCACTGTCAGTACGGGACGCGAGCTCAGAGGCGGTTTGGGAAAGCCCGCTGGCTTCCTGAGAGGCGTGGGTGGTGTGGCCAACGGTACTGCTGATCTCTTCCATGGCTGAAGAGGTCTGTTGCAGGCTAGCGGCGGCCTGTTCGGTACGCCGAGAAAGATCGTGCCCTCCTTGGGTAATCTCATTGGCTGCATGGTTGACTGCTTCGCTGCTGCGCCGTACATCCAGCAAGATGGTTTGGATTTTCTCCGCGAAGGCATTGAACTGTTCTGCCACTGCTGCGCTCTCGTCGCGGCCATGAACTGGCAAGCGTTGGGTAAGGTCACCATGCCCTGTTGCGATCTCTTCCATCCGGTTGGCCAGGCGTTTAAGAGGGCGCGCGATTCGTCCACCAATCCACCATAGTGCGCCGACACCAATGGCTGCCAGCAGTAGGCCCACCAGTGTCATGCCGAACGTGTTTTGCTGGCGCTGCTCACTGAGCACGTCTTGCAAGGCATTCAGTTCGGCCAGCACCACCGACTCGGGAAGCTGCAGTACCAGCACCCAGGGCTGACCCGTATTGCCAAGAGCGATAGGCTGATAACGCTGGAACATACCGTCGGCCGTGCTGCTGTGTAGGTTGCCCTGTGTTGTTGCCTGCTCAATGCCTGCCAACAGCGTGTCACTTAGCGAATCGCTAGCGGGCAACCCTAAAGCTTGCCCCCCAGCGGTATCAGCTACCAAACCACCACGTCCCGCCACCAGTGTCATCCGGCCAGCGCCGTTATAAAGCGCCTGGTTAGCATCGCTTAACAGGGTTTGGATAAAGTTAAGCGCTAAATCAATCCCCGCCACACCGCGAAACTCGCCATCTACCAAAATCGGTGCGTTGAACGAAGCGACTAGCTGGGTTTCGCCGCCGAAGTCGTAAGCTGCAGGGTCGATAATACAAGGAGCTAAGGTTTCCCGCGGACACAGATAGTACTCGCCTTCGCGCACGCCGCTTGCCAGGGGCGTTTCGCTCTCTATGTCCTCACCTAGCGGCAGTATCGCCAGCTCGCCATCATCAGTGCGGTACCACCAAGGCATAAAGCGGCCGCTGGCGTCATGGCCGTAGCGCTCGTCACCTGCGTAGCGAGCGTCATCTCCAAAGGCGTTGGGCTCCCAGCCGATATAGGCATCCAATAGGTCTGGGTTATCGGCGACGGTTTGGCGCACAAGGTTTGATAGCTGTCGGCGGCTTAGGTAGAGCGCGCGTTGGCCTTCTGCATCATCCATGCCCATTAACGCATTGGTTGTGGCTAGTTGGCTGGCCAGCGTCATTGCTTTGTCCAGCTCGCGCTGAATGCGCTGGCCTTCCGCTTCGGCAATGGCGCTTAAGCGGGCATTCAGCGCGCCTTCCATGAGCTCACTGGTGTGGTCATCCACGGTTTGTTGGGTATGAGCGGCAGCGATCAGGTTATACACCACCAGGGCGGCCACAATGGCTAACAGGCAAGGACCTGCAAGTGCCACGACAAAAGAGCGTAATGAGCGAAAATGCATAGTGTAATCCCTAGGCGATATGGCGACGTTGGTTGTCAGGTGTTTGATAGGGCACTTGCAAAGCAGGCGTAGCAGCGTGGGACAGTTTAAAGCTGCTGATAGTCCCTGCGAGATGCTCTGCTTGCTCTTTCAGTTGCTCAGCAGCAGTAGTGGACTCTTCCACCATGGCAGCGTTTTCCTGGGTCATGCGATCAAGCTCGGCAACGGCAATATTGACTTGATTAATGCCATCGCTCTGCTCGCTGGTGGCTGCGTTAATCTCCTCCAGTACATCGGTAACACGGGTGATATGGGCAACAATATCCTGCATCGTCGCACCCGCATTTTGTACCAGAGAGGTGCCATTGTTGACTTTGCTTTGTGAGTCTTCGATTAGCTTTTGAATATCGTTGGCAGCTTCGCTACTGCGTCCCGCCAGTTTGCGGACCTCGTCGGCCACTACGGCAAAGCCGCGGCCATGTTCGCCGGCACGGGCCGCTTCTACAGAGGCGTTGAGTGCCAGCAGATTGGTTTGGAAGGCAATGCTGTTCATCAGCGTGACAATTTCACCAATTTTATTAGAGGCTTGAGAAATGTCTTCCATTGTTGTGACGACATTTGCCACCACTTGGCCACCTTCCTTCGCAACGTTTGATGCTGCATGGGAGAGCTGGTTGGCTTGCTGGGCGGATGCGGCAGTATGCTGAACGGTGCTGGTTATTTCCTCGATCGACGCAGACGTTTGCTGCAGGCTTGCGGCCGCGTTATCGGTACGGCGTGATAAATCCTGACCACCCATGGCAATTTCGTTGGCCGCGTGATGAACCGCTTCACTGCTTGTACGGACATCAACTAATACGGCTTCCATTTTGCCGACAAAACGGTTGAACGCGCTGGCAATTTGGGTCACTTCATCGTTGCCTTCTTCTGGCAAACGTAGGGTTAAATCGCCATCTCCCGAGGCAATGTTATCCATCGCGCTGCGCACGCCAAGCAGTCGACGAAGCATCAATGAAAGCAGAACCCCAAATATAACGGCGGTGATGGCCGCGACAATCAGCAAAGTGATAATCGAGGTAGTCGCAATGGCACGCAGGCCTGCGGTGGCTTCGTGCTCATCAAGCGCCACTACTAACTGCCAGCCACTACTGCCGCCCACTGTGCTGCCCATCAGCAGCTTGCCACTGTTTTGCAGCTCAAGCGCTTGAGGCTCTTCGGCCTGGATAATCTTGGCCAAGCTGTCGTTGGTTAGATCGCTGCTCAACACTGAGGACGGCTCAAGCGTTAACTCGGCGTCAGGATGCGCTACGAGCGTGCCATCTTCCGTCGTCAAAAAACCAAAGCTTGAAGGTGTCGGGGCGATACTGGCCACAATATCAATGACATCTTCAATGGTGATGTCTGCGCCAATGACAGCAGCGAGCTGCCCGTTACGGTAGAAGGGGCGTGCAAAGGTAACGATTAACCCCCCTGTTTGGGCATCGACATAAGGCGTTGTGATAATGGTGTCTTTGGCGTTGGCAGCGTCCTGATACCAGGGGCGTTGGCGAGGGTCATAATCACTAGGTGGCTGCCAGTTATCAGAAAAAACAGCATCAGACGTAGAGGGATAAGCCATATAGGCAGTCATGAAGCTTCCAGAATCAGCCAACTGACGCAATGCGGCAAGTGGGTCGCTGCTGCCAACAGCATCATCCATGCTGGCCAGCATGGTATAGCGAGCGTTAAACCACTCATTAATTGCCTGGGTGTTACCGTTAACGACGGCACTGAGATTGCGGCTTACTTGTTGATTGTTGTGATGCTTGACGGTGGTGTAGCTGGCTATGCCATTAATGATGAGGGCTACAATAATGGCCGTGAGGGCGGCTAGTAAGATGCGGGCTCGTAGGGAGGAAAACATGGTCGCTCTCTAAATCGTCAGGGGTCAGACGACTATCGGCAAAAGCGACCACTTCTTTAGCAGAAAAGCGTGCTTAGTGGGAAAGCGAGAGTGACGTAGAGAGCATTAGCGTAAGTCGCTAACGGCGTTTTGAATATCGGCCAGGGAAGCTTTACTCAAATCTTTTGAAAGCGTGTGAATGACCAACTTGTGGGTGGTGTTATCGAGCTTTTCTCGCAGTAGCCCAAGAAATTTCGGCGGCGCGACCATAATAAGCTTTTCCATGCTGTTATCGACGCGTGCGTCATATAAGCGCTTGGCAACTTCTTTGGCAAACAACTCATTTTCATGCTGCGAGGCGGCGCCCTCCTCTCCTGACGAGCGCGATGAGGTTGACGTAGATTCATGAACATCGGCACCGCGGCGATCGGTGATTAAATCACCTTCATGCAGCCTGCCTGCTGCGTGTACAAGGCTCTCATGCTCAGTGAGATTCAACGCATCACGGGTGAAAATACGCGCGCGGGCGGCGTCAGCTACCACGATATAGGTGGTCATCGTCGTACGTCCTCCTTGTCGTTAGTTACTCTCTAACCATGGCAATCATTTGCCGTTTGGTCAAACACTTGCGTAGCTAAAAAGGGGTTAAAGCACTTTGCTGCGTAGTAGGCTAGTAATGGCTTCGCCTATCAGTACCAAAATGATAATCGCGATCAAAATAGTAGCGACTGTCGGCCAAGCAAAGGTGTCGATAGCGCCTTGTAGAATCACGCCAATGCCACCTGCGCCAACGAGTCCCAGTACGGTGGATTCCCGGATGTTGATATCCCAGCGCAGAATCACGATGGCAAAAAAGGCTGGCATCACCTGGGGCACAATGGCGTAGGCGACCACTTTTGCCTTGGAAGCACCGGTGGCTTCCATTGCTTCCACCGGTCGGCGGTCGATTTCTTCAATGGCTTCACCCATTAATTTGCCAATAAAGCCTATCGAGCGAAACACAATCGCCAGGATCCCTGCTAATACGCCGGGGCCAAAAATAGCCACGAATAACAGCGCCCATATAATCGTATTAACCGAGCGGCTGGAGACCAGAATAAAGCGCCCCAGCCATAGGCAAGCACGATTGGGGGTGGTGTTCTGGGCGGCGATATAGGCGACTGGCAAGGCGAGAAAAATAGTCAGAAATGTGGCTAACGTTGCGATATGTACCGTTTCGAGCAGCGCGTTCAGAATATTGCTTAACCCGGCAGCGCTGGGCGGCCACATGCGCGCACCCAAATTAGACATTTGGTTGGGAGCGTCCCATACCCAGGGCCAGAAAATATCAATATCGCGAACCGCCCAGAACACCAGCATCAGTGTGCCTAGCAATACAGCGTAGCGGATTAAGCGTTCTTTACGGTCGTAGCGATGCCAAACACGGTCGGCAAGTTGCTGAGCGTGATCTACCATATTTTTTTCCTCACCCAGCCGCTGATGCCTTCACTCAGTAAAATAACCGCAATAATGACCAGTAGAATCGCAAAGGCGAAGTCGTAATCATAGCGACCAAAGGCATTCATTAATGTGCCACCGATACCGCCTGCACCGACGATGCCGACCACCGCAGAGGCGCGTAGGTTGCTATCAAGCTGGTACATCGATAGACCGACCTGACGGGGCAATATTTGTGGAAAGACGGCGTAATAAAGCGTGGCAATGTAGCCTGCTCCTGCCGCGCGCATGGCTTCTACCTGCCCCCAGTCAATCTCTTCGATCTCTTCTGCTAGCAGCTTTCCAACAAACCCGATGGAGTAGAGAGTCAGCGTTAAAATACCTGCCAGCGGCCCAAAACCAACGGCCGCCACGAATAAAATAGCCACGATCACGGGGTGAAAGCTGCGCGAGATAATAATGACCGCGCGGCCAATCACGTAAATGGGCATCGGGGCGATGTTACGAGCGGCCATCACCGCAAAAGGAATCGATAAAAAAACGCCTAGTAATGTGGCGAGAATGGCAATTTGGAAGCTCTCTTTAAAGCCTGTCAGCAGCAACTCGTAACGTTCTAGGCTGGGGGGAAAGCCCCCGCTAAAGATGCGTGCTGCCCGCGGTAAGCCTTCTGAAATGCGCGCCCAGTTAAACGGCAAAGAACCGAAAGCCCACACCAGATAAATCGCAGCGACAATAAAAATGCCGTAACGGATGATGGGGTTGGCAATAAATGGCGGCTTTTTCCAGATGCGCGGGGGAGAAGGGGAGTCAGACGGCGTCATGTCGTGGCTCCTCTACGCGGGCATCGGGCTGCTCAGTAATGGCATCGTCAGGCGCTTCAATACCACCATAAATGGCATCTAGCGCGTCTTTGTTAAAGTCCGCAGGCACTCCATCAAAAATCATCTTGCCGTGGCGTAAGCCGACAATGCGCTCAGTGTAGGTTTTTGCTTGCGCAACGTTGTGAATATTGATCAATACCGGTAGCGAAAGCTCACTGGCAAGGCTCTGCAGCAGTATCATGATCTGCTCGGACGTGCGCGGGTCGAGCGATGCCGTTGGCTCGTCGGCCAGCAGCAGGTCAGGTTCTTGCATTAATGCCCGCACCACCCCGACGCGCTGGCGCTCACCGCCGGAAAGCTCATCGGCACGTTTATTAGCGTAATGAGCAATTCCAACGCGCTCCATGAGGGTAAATGCGCGCTCTATATCAGCTTGGGGGTAGCGACGTGAGATTGCTTGATAGAGATTAACGTAGCCAAGCCGTCCAGCAAGTACGTTCTCCATGACGGTGAGGCGGTCAAGTAAGTTAAATCCCTGGAAGACCATGCCAATTTTGCGCCGAGCACGGCGTAACTCAGCGCCTTTCACATTCACCAGTTCGGTGCCGTTGAGTTTGATAGAGCCCGATGTAGGTTCTACTAAGCGATTGATACAGCGAAGCATGGTGCTTTTACCAGCACCGGACGCGCCGACAATAGAAACAACGCTGTTGTCCTCTACCTTAAGGTCGAGTCCCTTCAGCACCGCCTCGTTGTGGCCATAACGTTTGACCAGATTGGTAATTTCCAGCATGTGATTGTTTCCATCGAAAGGCGAATAATTGCGCCGCCGGAGACGGCGCAATCGCTGTTACTCCAGGTTTTCTCGTGTATAGCTCACGTCATTAGCCGCCTGGATGGTACGAATCACTTGCCAGTTATCTTTGTAATTAATCGGAATAAACTTTTCGACGCCTTCAAACTCTTCGCCAAGCTCGGTGCCAACAAAATCGAAGGTAAAGAAGGCTTCCTCGATTTTTTCTACAAGATCTGGGTGTAGGTTGTGGGCGTAGTTATAGGAGGTAGTGGGGAATCGGTCAGATTCGTAGATCAGACGCACATCTTCCTCATCGTAAAGGCCACGTGCTGCCATACGCTCGACTACTTCAGAAGCCACCGGCGCGGCATCGTAATCCCGAGCGACTACGCCCAACATTGATTGGTCATGGCTGCCCGAGTAAACGACGTCGTAATCCTCTTCGGGGGTGATGCCAAGCTCTGGCAGTAAGGCACGCGGCGCTAGATTACCGGAGTTGGACGTTGGTGAGGTGTGGGCAACACGCTTGCCCTTGAGGTCTTCCAGGCTCTCAATATCTGAGTCTACGTGGGTAAATAGCTGCAGGGTGTAGCCGAACTGACCATCATCTGACCCCATCAGTGCGAAGGGTACCGCGCCTGCTAAGTTAACGGCAAAGGGGGTAGGGCCAGTCGAGAAGCCAGCAATGTGTAAACGCCCGCTGCGCATGGCTTCGACTTGTGCGGCGTTAGATTGAACAGCAAAGAAGCGCACATCGCGTTCGGTAACCTCGGATAGATGATCAATAAAGGGCTGCCAGATATCCGAATAAATGGCCGGATCTTCTACTGGGGTATAAGCAAAAATAAGGGTGTCCGGGTTTGCCCACCCAGACTCGTCGCTTGGCCGATCAGCCACCATGTCGCCGTTTTCATCGCAGTACAGCGGATCCAAGTCACCGCGCTCGCACTCTGCCAAAGCATGGGTAGAGAGGAGTGCGAAGGGGAGCAGTGATGCAGCCGCTAGCATGGCAAGCGGGCGCTTGCAGAAACGTGGTGTTTCCATAGTTAGCCTCTTATGTGCGTTATTTTTGTGTTGTGCTATCCACTATCGAATTCAGCGCTTCTTTTACTTCGCGTGCGTTTCGCAAGTGGACATTTGTAGCGCTAGATGTTTATTTTTCGAAAACGATTTCTCTCAATCTAGGATTTATTACAAAGATATGTCAAACACTTTCACAGCCACTTTCTACCATTGGCGAAATCGCTATCTTTTGATGCGCCATGGCCATAGCCAAGCGAATGAACAAGGCCTCATTATTAGTTCGCCTGGGCGTGGGCTTTGCGATTTCGGCTTGTCACCTTTGGGCGAAGAGCAGCTCTCAACCGTCATTGATCAATGGCGTTGGCCGACGCCCACCAAGGTGGTGCACTCGGACTTTTTGCGGACAACACAAACCGCTGATCGAGTCGCTAAAGCGTTTGGCTTAACGCTGGAGAAAGAGGAGCGCCTTCGTGAGCGCTACTTTGGTGAGCTCGATGGCCAATCGGATCGGCATTACCCTGACATATGGGCGTTAGATGCCCAGGATGCTGGCCATCAACAGCATCAGGTGGAGGCGGTAAGTAACGTCGCCAAGCGTATGTGCGCAGTTGTTGAGCAGCTGGAGCGTCGCTGCGAAGGCGAGACGGTGTTGGTGGTGAGTCATGGCGACCCATTACAGATACTGCTCACAGCGCTCGCCAATAAACCGCTGACGCAACACCGCGAGCAACCTGCCCTGCAGCCTGCCAGCATTACTCCGCTGGGGAGTTAGTCGGGTGAGGGTGGAATCCAGGCAATCATATCCACTTCTACATCGGCCCCGCCGGCAAGACCGGTGACGCCAATACAGGTGCGGGTTGGCAGCGGCTGTTTGAAGTAGCTGGCATACACGCGATTAACCTCGTCAAAGTGGCCCATATTGGTAATAAATACGCGTGACTGCACGACGTATTCAAAGCGACTGCCCACTTCTTCCAACACGATGGCTAGGTTTTGCATGACGCGATGAGTTTGTTCGGTAAAGGTGCCCAACAGCATTTCGTTGGTTTCAGGTACGGTGGGCATCTGGCCGGTAATAAATACCAAATCGCCCACTCGGCAAGCGTGCGAAAAGGGAGCAATCGGCTGTGGGGCGCGGTCAATAAATAGCTTTTCCATCTTGAACGGTCTCTCTTGTGTCGATGAGTTGGCGCCGCTCGATATAAGCGAAATACAAAGATGGGCCTTCAATGAGGCCCATTGCTTTATCAATTGCTTTACTTAGTGCCCCAAAATTTGGCTCAAGAATAGCTGGGTACGTTCTGACTGCGGGTTATTAAAGAACGGCTCAGGAGCGTTTTCTTCGATAATTTGCCCTTGGTCCATAAAAATCACCCGGTCGGCGACGGTTTTGGCAAAGCCCATTTCATGGGTCACACACAGCATGGTCATGCCTTCATTAGCAAGCTCCACCATGACGTCGAGCACTTCCTTGATCATTTCTGGATCAAGCGCCGACGTTGGTTCGTCGAATAGCATCACGTCAGGGTGCATGCACAGTGAACGGGCAATGGCGACCCGCTGCTGCTGGCCGCCGGAAAGCTGCCCCGGGTACTTAAGCGCCTGTTCAGCAATACGCACCCGTTCTAAGTACTGCATGGCCATTTCTTCCGCCTCGCGGCGCGGCTTTTTTTGCACCCACATGGGCGCTATACAGCAGTTTTCCAGCACTGTTAAGTGAGGGAAGAGGTTGAAGTGCTGGAATACCATGCCCACGCTACGGCGGATTTGCTCGATACGCTTAACGTCTTGGGTAAGCGGTACGCCGCCCACCACGATATCGCCTTGCTGGTGCTCTTCCAGGTGGTTAATGCAGCGAATCAAGGTTGACTTGCCTGAGCCTGAAGGCCCGCAAATAACAATACGCTCGCCGCGCTTTACTTCCAGGTCGATATCGCGCAGCACGTGAAAATCGCCGTACCATTTGTTAACGCCGCGCATTTCAACCATCAGGTCAGAAGTGGGGGGGCCAGAGATGTTGGTGGCTGCTTGAGTCATGTCTTTATCCTGCTAAAAAATCGTTAATAAAAGCGGCGTTAGCGCTTATGGCCGGTGTGCAGCTTGCGTTCTAAATACTGGCTATAGCGCGACATGCTGAAACAGAAGATCCAGAACATGAAGGCGGCAAAGACATAGCCTTCCAGCGAGAAGCCCAGCCAGCGTGAGTCGGCCAACGCCGCTTGTACGATCCCCAATAGGTCAAATAGCCCGATGATCATGACCAGGGTGGTGTCTTTAAACAGCGAAATGAAGGTGTTCACGATGCCAGGAATCATCATCTTCAGTGCCTGAGGAAGCACAATCAGCCCCATACGCTTCCAGTAGGTCATGCCTAGCGCAGCGGCAGCCTCTTCCTGACCCTTAGGGATGGCCTGCAGGCCACCACGAATAACCTCGGCCATGTAGGCACTTTGGAATAGTGTTAAGCCGATTAGTGCGCGTACTAGGCGGTCGACGCTCATATCGGAAGGCAGGAAAAGCGGCAGCATTACCGAAGCCATGAATAGCACCGTAATCAGCGGTACCCCACGCCAGAACTCGATGAAGACCACGCAGAAGCTTTTCACAATAGGCATATTGGAGCGTCGCCCCAATGCCAGCACAATGCCGATTGGCAGCGCGCCAACCATACCGACGGTGGCCAGCAGTAGGGTCAGCATTAAGCCACCCCAGCGGTGCGTGGGCACGCGAGGCATGTCAAAGTAGCCGCCGTGCAGCAGCACATAAGCAACGATGGGGAAACCGACGAGAGCGAATACCGCCACCCAACGTTTGAGGGGCAGGCGGGGAATTGCTAGCCAGGCTATCAGCGTAAAGAAGCCAGCAAAGACGATGTTGGCTCGCCAGATTTCTTCACGGGGATACAAGCCGTAGATAAACTGGGTAAAGCGTGCATTGATGAAGACCCAGCAAGCTCCTTCCCGAGAGCAGTCATCCCGTGTGGTACCTATCCAGTCAGCATTCAAAAACGCCCACTGAACGGTGGGAACAACAAGCAAATAGAGTATGTAAAGCCCGATCAGGGTAAAGATGGTATTGATCGGGCCATTGAACAGATTGGTACGTAGCCAAGCAATCGCCCCGACAGAACTACTGGGGGCTGGCCGCTCTTTAATGATTGTTTGATTATGGATCATGTAAACATCCTCACCGTCGGCCTAGCGTTCAACCAGTGCCACTCGGGCGTTGAACCAGTTCATAAACATGGACACCAGCAGGCTGATGGTTAGGTAGACCGCCATGGTCATTGCAATAACCTCAATGGCTTGGCCGGTCTGGTTCAGCGTGGTGCCTGCAAACACCGAGACAAGGTCGGGATAACCGATGGCGGTTGCCAGCGACGAGTTCTTAATCAAGTTCAAGTACTGGCTGGTTAGCGGCGGAATAATGACGCGCAGTGCCTGAGGGATAACCACCAGACGAAGTACCAGGTTACGTGGCAGGCTTAGTGCCTGGGCAGCTTCCGTTTGCCCGTGCGAAATTGCTTGAATGCCAGAGCGGACAATTTCAGCAATAAAGGAGGCGGTATAAATCGACAGTGCCAGCCAAAGCGCGAGGAACTCAGGGATTACCGTAATACCGCCACGGAAATTAAAGCCGCGTAGTTCCGGCATTTCCCAGGTAACCGGCACGCCAGTGGCAACTAGCACTAACAGCGGTAAGCCAAAAATCAGCAAAAACGAGATCCAGTAAGCCGGCAGGCGTTTGCCTGTGGCTTCATGGCGACGCTTGTTCCATATCACCAGGGCAATACTGGCAACAATGGCGACAAGGAAGGTAAGAGGGATCAAGCCAAAGCCAGACTCAAACAGCGGCTGGGGTAAATACAATCCGCGTACGTTGAGAAAGAGAGCCTCGCCAAATGCCAGGCTATCTCTGGCGCTTGGCAACGTGCGTAATACCGCAAAGTACCAGAAGAAAATTTGTAGTAGCAGCGGGATATTGCGGAAGGTTTCGATATAGGCGGTGGCTAAGCGCGCCAGCAGCCAGTTAGGCGACAGGCGGGCGATGCCAACAATAAAGCCAATGATGGTCGCGGCCAATACCCCTAGGCCACCCACCAACAACGTATTCAGTAAGCCAACCAGGAAGGTACGGCCATAAGTGCTCTGAGATGAGTAGTCGATCAGACTCTGCACAATCCCAAAGCCTGCGGTGTTGCCCAAGAAACCAAACCCGGTGGTGATACCACGTGCGGATAAGTTGTCTTGGACATTACCGACAATGTAGAGCAGAAAGGCTGCCACAGCGGCGACGAGGAGTAGCTGGAAAATAAGCGCACGTTTGGCGCGATCTCGCCAAAACGGCGGCTTGTGGCCAGCGGGACGAGTGTTAGGACTTACGGACATGGAAGGCGTCTCCGCGATACGGACGGTCAATCAAATGGCCCGCCGATGCCCTTGGAAGAATGGGGCGGCGGGCCGGGGTCAAACGAGACGCTTAGCGAATCGGCGGTGCGTACTGGAAACCACCTTGATTCCAGAGGGCGTTAACGCCGCGCTCAATTTCAAGCGGAGAGCCCATACCGACGTTGCGCTCAAAGCTTTCGCCGTAGTTACCAACTTGGCTCAGGATGTTGTAAGCCCAATCGGCTTCTAAGCCCATACCTTCACCGTAGTTGCCATCTTGGCCAAGTAGGCGGGCAACATCAGGATTCTCAGAGCTGAGCATCTCTTCGGCATTTTCGCTGGTGATGCCGTACTCTTCGCCGTTAAGCATGGCGAATAACGACCACTTCACGATGTTAAACCATACATCGTCACCTTGACGCACCACCGGGCCTAGCGGCTCTTTGGAGATAACGTCTGGCAGAATCATCGCGCCAGACGGGTCATCTAGCTGAATACGCAGTGCGGCTAGCTGGGAAGTATCGGAGGTGAGAACGTCACAGCGGCCAGCCTGGAAGCCACCCACGGTTTGCTCAGAGGTATCGAAAACGATGGGGTCGAATTCCATGCCGTTGGCACGGAAGTAGTCTGCTAGGTTTAGCTCAGTCGTGGTGCCAGACTGAATACAAATAGCGGCACCGTCCAGTTCAGATGCGCTGGAAATACCCAGGTCGCGGGAGACCATAAAGCCTTGGCCATCATAGAAGTTAACGCCAGTGAAGTTGAGGCCCAGCGTGGTGTCACGAGTGGTGGTCCAGGTGGTGTTGCGTGAAAGTACGTCGACTTCGCCAGACTGCAGGGCCGTAAAACGCTCTACAGCGTTCAGAGAAATGTAGTTCACCGCATCAGCATCACCGAGAACGGCAGCTGCAACAGCACGACATACGTCAACGTCGAGTCCTTGCCAGTTACCTTCATCGTCCGGGGCGGAAAAGCCTGGCAGGCCGTCACTGACGCCGCACTGTACGGCGCCACGTTCCATCGTGTCTTCTAACGTATCAGCTTGAGCAGTGGCGACACCGGCCAACGTGATAGCACCCGCGGAGGCCAGCAGTACCAAGTGTTTTTTATTCATCATGGTCGTTCCCCTTACTCGATTTAATGTCGTTATGCATGCAGATGCATGACACTAAAAGCTAGCAAGGAAGGTGCCAGAAAGGATATGTCGTCAAATTCAGCGCTTTTCAACGCAAAATGCCAGCTGTATACGAAAGTATTGGTGCAAAAAGGAACATTAGCGACTAGCGATTGCTCTATTTTGGTGCGAGTCGCTAACGTTGCTGATAGTTTTAGAATAGTAGGTTTAAGCGTTACAGATTAACGGGTTTGAAAGATAAACAGGATTAGCGAATAGGGGGTGCGTATTGAATGCCACCATCTTTCCACAAGGCGTTTAAGCCTCTGGCAATCTTGAAGTCAGAGTCAGCACCGACGTTTTTATCAAAGATATCGGCGTAGTTACCCACCTGCTTGATGATTTGGTACGCCCAATCGGTATTGATGCCCATTGGCTCACCAAAGTCACCATCTTGACCAAGCAGGCGCATGACATCAGGATTCTCCGAATTAAGCTGTTCATCTACGTTAGCTTGTGTAATGCCCAGCTCTTCCGCATTTAGCATGGCAAACAGCGACCACTTCACAAGATTGAACCATTGGTCATCATTTTGACGAACGGCTGGGCCCAGCGGTTCTTTCGAGATAATTTCAGGGAGCACGACCGCCATGTCGGGATCAGCAAGCTGCATCCGTTGGGCATACAGTTGGGAAGCGTCGGAGCTTAAAACATCGCAACGGCCCGCTTCAAAGCCAGCAATAGATTGCTCAGGCGCATCAAAAACGACAGCATCATAAGTCATGCCGTTGATACGAAAGTAATCAGAAAGATTGAGTTCGCTGGTGGTGCCGGACTGGGTACAAACTGCTGCGCCATCAAGCTCTTTAGCGCTTTGCACGCCTAAATCGCTGGCCACCATAAAGGCTTGGCCATCGTAGTAACTTACGCCGGTAAAGTTCATCCCCATCGTCGTGTCACGGCTCGAGGTCCAGGTCGTGGTGCGTGATAGGACATCGACTTCGCCAGACTGCAGCGCGGTGAAACGTTCTACCGAGTCGAGTGGCACGAAGTCTACTTTTGTCGCGTCGCCAAGCGCCGCAGCGGCAATGGCACGGCATACATCGGTATCCAGGCCCCGGTATTGGTCGTCGTCATCTAATGACGAAAAGCCTGGCTGGGCAGCGTTAACGCCACAACGTACGCTATCGCGTTCCTGAACGGTTTCCAGCGTACTGGCCATGGCCATCGCAGGTACTAAAACACCAATTCCTACTCCCAACCAACGAACGGTTTTCATTTGTTATTCCTTAACGTGAAAGGGCAAGTAAACGTAAGCACATAAAAAAAGCCGAGCAATGCTCGGCTTTTTGGCTATTCGCAGGCGCTAAGTTATGCGAAGGCTTTACGCATAAAAGGCGGCAGCGATAGTGCACCACGGTGAGCATCACCAGTGTAGTACTGTAGCGGCATTTTATGCTCAGCGGCAGCCTGTTCGCGGAAGCTTTCAACGCTGGTCGCTTTACCGGCCAACGTGACGCTCCACCAGCCAGAAGGGTAAACCGGCTGTGGGAAGGGTAGTGTGGCCACGCTATCAAAGCCCGCTTCACGCATGTCGTTACGCAGTTCGCGAATAATAGAGCCGCTGTGGTAAAGCGGTGATTCGCTTTGCTGCACCATCACGCCGCCATTTTTTAGAATACGGTGGCAGCGCTTCAGGAAGTCGGTTTTAAACAGCCCTTCGGCGGGGCCGACCGGGTCGGTAGAGTCGATAATCAGCACGTCGATGCTCTCATCGGCAGCGTCGTCTACCCACTTCACACCATCTGCAAACAGTAGCTCGGCACGCGGGTCGCCGTTGGCTTCTACCAGCGCTGGGAAGAAGCGCTCGGCGGCCTTAGTCACTTCTTCATCGATGTCGATTTGCGTCACTTTTTCAACGCCCGGATGACGCAGCACTTCCTTCAGCGTGCCACAGTCGCCACCACCAATAATCACCACCCGTTTGGGGTCTTGATGGGTGAACAGCGCCGGGTGGGCTATCATTTCGTGATAGAGGAAGTTGTCGCGATCGGTCAGCATTACGCAGCCATCGAGCACCATCAGGTTGCCGTAGGTCTCCGTGGTATAAACTTCCAGGTGCTGGTAGGGGCTTTGCACATCCAGCAATTTCTCAGTGACTTTCAGCGAGAAAGCGCTGCCGTGGCTATCAAATACTTCGGTAAACCACTGGTCGTCGCGTAAATCGCTCATTACTTTGCTCCTGGGCGAGGGGCGTTCGTTTGGGTAGGAATGCCTTGATGATACTGCGGGCTTAAATCGTGCAGCGCCTCCATAAAGGCGGTGACGTGGTCAGGGTTGGTGAACTGGCTGATGCCATGGCCCAAGTTAAAGACGTGGCCCGGGCCGTGGCCGTAGCTCTCCAGTACGCGAGCCACTTCGGCGCGAATGGCCGAGGGGCGGGCGAACAGCACGTTGGGGTCCAGATTGCCCTGTAGCGCGACTTTATGGCCCACGCGGGAGCGAGCGTCGGAAAGCTCGGTCGACCAATCGATACCTAGCGCATCGGCGCCGGCACAGGCGATGTGTTCCAGCCATTGGCCGCCGTTCTTGGTAAACAGAATAACCGGCACGCGGCGGCCATCGTGTTCACGAATCAGGCCGGAGACAATTTGCTCCATGTAGCGCAGCGAAAATTCCAGGTAGGCGGGGGTTGAAAGCGCACCGCCCCAGGTATCAAAAATCTGTACCGCTTGAGCGCCAGCGCGAATTTGCGCGTTTAGGTAGTCAGTTACCGACTGCGCCAGGGTGTCCAGCAATTGGTGCATGGTGTCTGGCGTATCGTAAAGCATGGTTTTCAGGTGACGGAAATCTTTGCTAGAACCGCCTTCCACCATGTAGGTGGCTAGCGTCCAGGGGCTACCCGAAAAGCCAATCAACGGCATGCGGCCGTTCAGCTCACGACGAATGGTCGATACGGCACGCATCACATAATCGAGATCGCGCTCGGCGTTGGGTACCGTTAACGCTGCAACCTCTTCTGGGGTGCGTACGGTTTTTCTGAATTTAGGGCCTTCACCGGTTTCGAAATAGAGCCCTAGCCCCATCGCATCTGGGATTGTGAGGATGTCGGAGAATAGAATGGCGGCATCTAGCGGGTAACGCTCAAGGGGTTGAAGCGTTACTTCACAAGCTAGGTCATGGTTGCGACACAGATCCATAAAACTGCCAGCATCGGCGCGGCTGGCGCGATATTCTGGCAGGTAGCGGCCTGCTTGGCGCATCATCCACACCGGAGTGCGGTCGACGGGCTGGCGAGCCAGCGCACGAAGAAAACGGTCGTTTTGCAAAGGTGTGGTGGTCATAAACACTTGCTCTTGAGAAGTTTGCCCGCATTGTAAGGGAGTCATTGTACTTGAAGATAACGGTACTTGAAGATAACTGTATTTGAAGGTGGCCATTGTACTTAAAAACGTACTTAAAAACGCCTCTCCCTGTTGAGACCGTGAGGCTACCGACGCTTCCTGATAGAATGTTTTCTTATTTTTCCAACACCGGTGTGGTTAGCTGGTTTGGTTAATCAACGAGGTAACCTGTGACCATTCGCTTCATTGCCGCTTCCCGGCTGCCCACACCTTGGGCCACATTCACCATGCACGGCTTCGAAGACGAAGCCACGGGTAAAGACCATATCGCCTTAACGCTAGGTGATGTGAGCGGCGGCGAGCCAGTACTGGGGCGCGTGCATTCTGAATGTTTAACCGGCGATGCACTGTTCTCAATGCGCTGCGACTGCGGCTATCAGTTACAAGAAGCGCTCAAGCGTATTGCCGAAGAAGGGCGTGGTGTGCTGTTCTACCTGCGCCAGGAGGGGCGAGGTATTGGGCTGTTGAATAAAATCCGCGCTTATCATCTGCAAGACCAAGGTGCTGACACGGTTGAAGCCAACGAGCAGCTTGGTTTTGGTGCGGACATGCGTCGCTATGACCTGTGTGTGCCGATGCTTAACCACTTGGGTATCACGGCACTAAAACTGATGACCAATAACCCTAGAAAGGTTGATGCCTTAACCCGAGATGGTGTGAATGTGGTTGAGCGCCTGCCGATTACCACAGGCCTAAACCCCCATAATGAGCACTATCTCTCAACGAAAGCGGGCAAACTTGGCCATATGATGGCGCTGGACGATTTTACCCAGGCCAGCGACGTCGATATTGAGCGTAAAGGGTGACTAAGCCCTTTTGTCACGCTACTGAACCGCTCTTCTGTCTGAAAGATCCTAAAGCCTGCTCCCCTGAGTATCTGTTGAGCAGATGCTTGGCTGAGTTTAGTTAAGGCTGCGTAAGAGTCGAGATGTAATTAGCTTATAACTGCCTGAGTGACTATTTTGCATAGTGGGGTAGGGGAAACGATCTTCTCTACACTGACTATCCGACGTTACGTGACAGAGGTTTGTTATGGCTGAAACAATTATTAAAATTGACCTTAAACAATCGCCTTACGAAAACGAACAGATCCATAATCGCTGGCATCCCGATATACCCATGGCCTGCATGGTAAAGCCTGGCGACGACTTTATTGTCGAGTGTCATGACTGGACTGGCGGGCAAATCCATAACAATGATAGCGCCGACGATGTGCGTGATGTGGACCTAACTCAGGTTCACTTTTTATCAGGTCCCGTGGGGGTTGAAGGTGCTGAGCCTGGTGATTTGTTGGTGGTCGATATTCTCGATATTGGTACCTTTGAAGAGAGTCAGTGGGGGTTCAATGGCTTTTTTTCTAAACAGAATGGCGGTGGTTTTTTAACCGAGCACTTCCCAGAGGCTCAAAAGTCGATCTGGGACTTTAATGGCATGTTCACCAAATCCCGACATATTCCTGGTGTAGAGTTTGCGGGTTTAATCCACCCGGGTTTGATTGGCTGCCTACCGTCAAAAGAGATGTTGGCTGAATGGAATAAGCGAGAAAAAGCACTTTACGATACCGAGCCTGACCGTATCCCTCAGTTAGCCGCGCTTCCCTACGCCGATACGGCGCATATGGGCAAATTGTCAGGCACTGCAAAGCAACAAGCTGCCGCTGAAGGCGCGCGAACAGTACCGCCCCGTGAACATGGTGGTAATTGTGATATCAAAGACTTATCGCGCGGGTCGACAATTTATTTTCCCGTTTACGTTAAAGATGGTGGCTTGTCGGTAGGTGACCTGCACTTTAGTCAAGGTGATGGGGAAATCACCTTTTGTGGCGCTATTGAGATGGCCGGTTGGATCCACTTGCGGGTTAACCTGATCAAAGGCGGGATGGAGAAGTACGCCATCAAGAACCCTATTTTCAAACCGAGTCCTATCACGCCGAAATACGATGATTACCTGATTTTTGAAGGAGTGTCGGTAGACGAGCAGGGTAAACAGCACTACCTGGATGTACATGTGGCTTATCGTCAGGCTGTTCTCAATGCCATCGAATATCTCAAAAAGTTTGGTTACACCGGTGCTCAAGCCTACTCCCTGCTAGGCTGCGCGCCCGTGCAAGGGCATATCAGTGGCGTTGTCGATATTCCCAATGCTTGCGCAACACTTTGGCTGCCAACGGATATTTTTGATATTGATGTGAAGCCGAATGCCAATGGGCCTGGAGCGCAAGTCGCCCAGGGAGCTGATCTGCCGCTCTCCAAGGACAAGTAGAGCGCCCTCAGCCACCGCTGCATTGAGAAAGGCAGCGACACGCCAGTATCGCTGCCTGTTTAAAATGGATGCTAACAAGGAGAAAGTGGTATGCCTCTCTACGACTATAAATGTGCTACCCATGGCTTGTTCCACGAACTGGTTCCACTGCGCGAAGTAGGTGATGCTTGCGCTTGCCCAACGTGTGGAACCTTGTCACCACGAGTACTGCTGGTCGCCCCTCAGTTATTAATGATGGATCCAGCGCGGCGCAGTGCCTTTGCGCGGAATGAAAAAGCCGCACATGAGCCCAGGCATGGCAACCAGCATAGTGAGCACGAAAAAGGCTGTTGTCATCAAGAACGTCATAAGCCCCAAGTATTTTATACGGCGGAAGGTAATAAAATGTTCCCTTCCGCACGGCCTTGGATGATAAGTCATTAAAGCCACGTTACCTGCGCCAGCGTTGTAGGTATTGAACGCATGGAGTGATAATGGTGGGGCGTGGCATATCAGGAGCGCCCCAGGATGAAAGCTCTAGATGAACAACGGCATGACGTGCTGCCTCAAGAGCAAGGCGAGTTCAGCATTGTCGAAGAGTGGTTACATAGCGTTACCCACGGGGTTGGTGCTGTGCTCAGCTTGGTGGGTATGGTCGTACTGCTGGTAGTAGCGAGCTTAGCCGCCCACGTCGACCCTTGGAAAATTGTCAGCCTGAGCCTGTACGGCACCACGCTAGTCCTGCTTTATACTGCCTCGACTTTCTATCATGGCATTTCTCATCGACGCTGGAAGCAACGCTTCCAGCTGCTTGACCACTGCGCAATTTACTTGCTTATCGCGGGCACTTATACGCCTTTTCTGCTCGTTAATATGCGCGGCACCACGGGATGGGTCTTATTTACCGCCGTGTGGTCGCTAGCGCTAGTGGGGATTGGCTGCAAACTGCTATGGCCACAGCGTTTCGCGGTACTACGCGTGGCTATCTATTTACTGATGGGCTGGATGATCGTCCTGGCTTCTAGAGAGATGGCGGCCAGTTTATCGATGACCGGCATCGCTCTGCTTGCCGTAGGGGGAATCATCTACACGCTAGGGGTTATCTTCTATGCCGTGCGTGCCATTCCCTACAATCACGCTATTTGGCATCTGTTTGTGATTGCCGGAAGTATTTGCCACTACTTTGCTGTCTACAGCGCTGTTCTACCTCATGGGGCGGTTACCTAGCGATCAACTGCCGCTTCTTGCTCTTTTTCCATGGCACGGGCTAGCGCTGGGCGATCAGCGTGACGTGCGCGGTAGACCGCTAGGGGTTCAGGCAGTCGGTGTTTCATACTGGCTGCCCACGTTAACGTATGGGTAAGGAAGATATCTGCCAGGGTGAACGTCTCGCCGACTAACGTCTCCTGGCCCTTGTAGCGGCGTTCTAGTGCTAGCAGTGCCCGCTGAAATTCCCAGGCGGCGGTAGGCAATACTGAAGGCACGCGCTTATCTTGGGGGAGCGCAAATTTATGCTTGGCCTGAAGCCACAGCGGTTGCTCGAGTTCGGTGACGATAAAGCTTAGCCACTGGTCGACTTGCGCTCGCTCAGCGGCGCTTTCTGGCAGAAGGCTGCCATCACCGTATTGCTCGGCTAGATAACGGCAGATAGGTGCCGATTCAAACAGCGTTAGCTCGCCATCTTCAATCACTGGCACCTTGCCATCTGGATGGCGGGCTAGGTGCTCAGCGGTTTGTCCCTCGCCTCTATCCAATGCGACATGTTGGCAACGGTACTCTAGGCCGAGTTCTTCAAGTGTCCAGGTAACCCGCATCGAGCGAGAGTTCGGAAAACTGTAGTTCGTTATCATGAGGCAGCTCCTAAGCAGCGCGGTGAGATTTTACTGTAGCGAGTGCTTAGAAACCTGTCGAGCTACCGGTCTCGGGCGCTACGGATGCGTTCGTATGCGTTGCCAATTTCGCTGGTGCGCGCCTGGGCTACTTCACGCATGCTTTCTGGCAGCCCTTTACCAGCGAGTTTGTCGGGGTGGTTTTGGCTCATCAGGCGGCGGTACGCTTTTTTAATTTCGGCGTCGCTGGCATCTTCACTCACCCCTAGTACTTGATAGGCGTCTTTCAATGCCTCTTCGCTGGAACCCTGCGAATTCGCGGCGGCACCGTGAAGCATGGCTTCAATCTGCTGCACTTCCGCTTCACTACAGCCAACCCCACGGGCCACGCGCAAAATCATCTCGTGCTCGGCAGGATGCAGCACGCCGTCGGCAGCGATGGCGGTTAACTGAACCTGCAAAAACACCTGGCGTAAAACCGGTTGGCGCTGGGTTAGTCGGTTAACGTTCGCCAGTTCGGCATCTAGGTTGAAGTCGTCGGCGCGTCCGCGCTCGAAGGCGGCTCGCGCTTTGGCCCGCTGTTCGCCTTGAAGATGCATTTGGTCGAATAGCTTTTCGGCCACGCCAAGCTCGCCATCGGTGACCTTACCGTCGGCTTGGCACAAGCAACCCATTACCGAGAAGATCGATTCTAAAAAGCCTTCTTGGATTTGTGTGCGGGCAGCGTTTAAGCGGCGGCTAATGCGGCGCCCTAGCCACCAGCCCAACCCGCCGCCTACCAGCAGGCCAATAGGGCCGCCGACAGCAAGGCCAATCAGGCCAAACAAAATAATCAAAAATAGCATGGTGTTCTCAACCGTTGAAAAGTTAAAAGTTACGGGAGACGAGCGCGAATAGCGCGCTCGATACCGTCGGCATCCAGACCGCAGTCGCGTAGTAACTCTGCGGGGGTGCCGTGTTCAACAAAGGTGTCAGGCAGGCCTAAATTGAGCACTTCGATTTGTACCCCTTCCGCGTGCAGCAGCTCGTTCACTGCGCTGCCTGCGCCACCGGCGATCACATTCTCTTCCAGAGTGACCAGCAGCTCATGTTCATCGGCGGCATGCAGCACGGTGTCTCGGTCCAGTGGCTTGATAGAGCGCATATTGATATGCGTTGCGTCGAGCTTTTCGGCAACCTCAGCGGCGGCGCTGTTGACGCTACCAAATGCCAGCAATGCAATGCGCACACCTTCAGTCCCAGCATCGCGGCGTAGCTGTGCTTGGCCAATGGGCAGCGGCTCTAAGTGTTCAGGAATGGCTGCGCCCGGGCCTGTGCCACGCGGATAGCGAACCGCTGCTGGGCCTGGGTGATGGTAAGCGGCGCTAAGCATGGCGCGGCACTCTGCTTCATCAGCAGGGGCTAAAATCACCATGCCCGGAATGCAGCGCAAAAAAGACAAATCCATGCTGCCGTGATGCGTTGGCCCGTCTTCACCCACAAGGCCTGCGCGGTCAATCGCAAATGTTACGTCTAGATTCTGGACGGCAACATCGTGAATAAGTTGGTCGTAGCCGCGCTGTAAGAACGTGGAATAGATCGCCACAACAGGCTTCATGCTCTCGCAGGCCATACCCGCAGCAAGCGTTACGGCATGTTGCTCGGCGATCGCGACATCAAAATAACGCTCAGGATACTGCTGGGAGAAACGAATTAAATCCGAGCCTTCGCCCATGGCGGGGGTAATTCCCATCAGCCGTGAATCGGTGGCTGCCATATCGCACAGCCAGTCGCCGAACACGTTGCAGTACTTTTTCTTAGCCGGTGCCTTGGGCGCTGCTGGGGGCTTCACCAGTGGTGCACTGGCAGTGGCGCTGGGCTTTTCTAGCTTAGTGATGGCGTGATAGCCAATCTGGTCAGCTTCGGCGGGCAGAAAACCTTTACCCTTAACTGTTTTGATATGCAGAAACTGAGGGCCATCCTGGTCGCGCAGGTTGCGCAATGTTTCGGTGAGCGCCTCCAGGTCGTGACCATCGATCGGACCGATGTAGTGAAAGCCCATTTCTTCAAATAGCGTGGCAGGGCTCACCATACCTTTCATGTGCTCTTCGGTGCGCTTAGCAAGCTCGAGTGCGCCCGGCAGATGGGAGAGCACTTTTTTGCCTTCTTCACGCATCTTAAGGAAGGGCTTGCTAGACAGCACGCGGGCTAGATAGGTCGCGATGCCGCCAACATTTTCCGAGATCGACATCTCATTGTCGTTCAGCACCACCAGCATATTGGCGTTAACGTGGCCCGCATGGGCCAGTGCTTCAAACGCCATGCCCGCAGTGAGTGCGCCATCGCCAATAATGGCGCACACACGACGAGGGTCGTTTTGCGCCTGGGCGGCTAGCGCCATCCCCAGGGCAGCTGAAATCGACGTGCTGGAGTGGCCTACACCGAAGGTGTCGTAATCGGATTCTGCGCGACGTGGAAACGCTGCAAGGCCGCCATGCTGTCGAATGCTGAGCATCGCTTCGCGTCGCCCAGTTAAAATTTTATGCGGGTACGCTTGATGGCCTACGTCCCACACCAAACGATCTTTGGGCGTATGAAAGGCGTGGTGCAGCGCTACGGTCAGTTCCACAACGCCCAGACCTGCACCGAAGTGGCCGCCTGTCACACCCACGCTGTATAGCAAGTAGGCACGTAGTTCGTCAGCCAACTGGGCAAGCTGCTTAGCATTCATGGCCCGCAGCGCAGCGGGATGATCAAAAGAGTCGAGCAGCGGCGTTGCCGGGCGCTCGCGGGGAATCTCGTCGAACAGCTTCATAGGCATGTTTTCATGGACAGGGTCATGGACATCGTTTAGTGGTCGCGCTCGATCATATAGTGGGCAAGGTCGGCCAGCGGTGCGCCTTGCTCGCCAAGCGGGGCGAGGGCGGCAATGGCCTCTTCGATAAGCATATTTGCTTTGTGCTGTGCGCCGGAAAGTCCCAGTAAGCTTGGGTAAGTCGGCTTGGCACGTGCAGCATCAGCGCCAGAGATTTTACCCAGTGTGACGGTATCGCCCGTCACATCAAGGACATCGTCATGAATCTGGAAGGCTAGACCAATGGCGCGGGCGTAGCGAATCAGAGCGGCAAGCCGGGGGTCGTTTTCATCCACTACGACTAAGCCGCCTAAGCGCACTGCGGCCACAATCAGCGCGCCGGTTTTGTGGGCGTGCATATGAGCTAAGGCATTCACGTCCGGATGGCCCCCCACGGCGGCTAAGTCTAGCGCTTGGCCTGCGACCATACCTGCCCGGCCAGAGGCAACGGCCAGCGTGGTGACCATGCTGCTAAGCCGTGGATGGGGCTGGCTGGCAAGTACCTCAAAGGCCAGTGCTTGCAGTGCGTCTCCCGCTAAAATCGCGGTGGCTTCATCGAACGCTTTATGTACGGTGGGTTGGCCGCGACGCAGGTCGTCATCGTCCATGGCAGGCAGATCGTCATGAATCAATGAGTACGCATGAATCAGCTCAATGGCTGCTGCGGGGGCGTCCAACGCGTCGTCCCGCGCCCCTAGCGCGTTACCTGCGAGATATACCAGCAGTGGCCGCAGGCGCTTACCACCTACCAGTAGGCCGTGACGCATAGCGGCTTCCAGGCGTGGCGCGACGGCTGGTTGGGAGTCAAACAAGGCTGAAAGTGTGGCATCCACTCGTGCGTTACTCGCATGGCGCAGCGTCGCCAGTTGAGAAGCATTAGCCGTCGTTACCATGGCGGCGTTTCCTCGCTGTCGTTGCCGTGATTAGTGGCATTGTCCGTTTCTGGCACCGTCGCGAAAGAGGTAACGTCAAGCTTACCATCGCGGTCTTCACTTAATGCGCGAACTTTTAATTCGGCGTTGTCGAGCCGCTGCTGGGCTTCACGCGTGAGTCGCACGCCTTGTTCAAACGCGGTCAGAGCGTTCTCCAATGAGAGTTCGCCGGACTCAAGGCGTTCCACAATGGTTTCAAGCTGTGAAACCGTTGCGGCGAAATCTTGCGCTGGTGGAGTGTTATCGCTCATTGGGTAAGGCCTACTATTTTGCTGGCGCCCTGACGCTGATTACGGGCGGCGAATGTGACGATAGCCGTGTTATCAAAAAATAAACGCCCAGTATACACCGAGCTAAGGGGGTGGCGTCTGCCCTCATCCTGGGTCAATTCTGCTACTTGCGTCTGGTTCATCTTGTAAACGCACACTTTTCATCATCTCAAGACGCCGAGAGCGGCAGTGATTGTGCTACCATATGGGCCTTCCGTGAACCGATACACGGCGCATGCCGCCGACCATAGAGGTTGATTCAGCCATGGCCAAAACGTCCCTGGACAAGAGCAAGATCAAGATCCTGCTGCTCGAGGGCGTCCACCAAAGCGCGGTGGACAATTTTCACAACGCAGGTTACGAGAACATCGAGCACCTGCCGACATCGCTAGATGAAGCGTCGCTGATCGAAAAGATTCGTGATGTGCACTTCATCGGCATTCGCTCGCGTACGCAGCTCAATGAGCGCGTATTTGACGCGGCAGAAAAGCTGGTGGGCGTTGGCTGTTTCTGTATCGGAACGAACCAGGTTGACTTGACGGCAGCCCTTAAACGCGGCATCGCGGTGTTTAACGCGCCGTACTCCAATACCCGTTCGGTCGCAGAGTTAGTGCTGGCGGAAGCCATCATGCTACTACGTGGTATCCCCGAGAAGAATGCTCGCGCCCACCAAGGCGGCTGGCTGAAATCGGCGAAAAACTCCCACGAAGCTCGGGGCAAAACCCTGGGTATCGTTGGTTACGGTAGCATCGGTGCGCAGCTTTCAGTGCTGGCAGAATCGCTTGGTTTCAACGTTATCTATTACGATGTGATCACCAAGCTAGGCATGGGGAACGCGAATCAGGTAGCGAGCCTGGAGCAGCTGTTAGCACGCTCTGACGTGGTCAGCCTACACGTTCCTGACTTGCCTGCTACGCGCTGGATGATTGGCGAGAAAGAGATCGCAGCCATGAAACAGGGTGCCATCCTGATTAACGCAGCTCGTGGTAGCGTTGTTGAGATTGAACCACTGGCAGAAGCGATTAAAGCTGGCAAGCTGAACGGTGCCGCTATTGATGTCTTCCCGGTAGAGCCGAAAGGCAATGATGAAGAGTTCCAAAGCCCGCTACGCGGCCTGGATAACGTGATTTTAACGCCCCATATCGGTGGTTCTACCCTGGAAGCTCAGGAGAATATCGGTATTGAAGTGGCTGAAAAACTGATTACTTATTCGGATAATGGCACCACGGTTACCTCTGTTAACTTCCCAGAAGTAGCGCTGCCTGCTCACCCGGATAAGCATCGTCTGTTGCACATTCATGACAACGTGCCTGGCGTGTTATCGCAAATTAACCGCGTACTATCTGAAAACGGCATCAACATTTCAGGTCAGTACCTGCAAACCAATGACAAAGTGGGCTACGTGGTCATTGATGTCGATAAAGCCTACGGCCCACAGGCCCTAGAAGCATTGAAACAAGTTGAGCACACGCTGAAAATTCGCGTGCTGTACTCGGCGCATAACAGCTAAACACTGCTGTCAGCGTGATCATCTATAACGGCCCCACTTTCGGGGCCGTTATAGGTTTCAGGGCTGAGGTTGCGCTAGGCTAGGTCAAACAACAGCACTTCGGCTGCTTGTCCGTCTGCCACGCTAAACGTCTCACCCGGTTGAAAGGCAGCGGCATCTCCAGAGCTAAGAGTTTCGCCGTTAACGTCGATCGTGCCTTTCACCACATGCAGCCAGGCATAGCGTGACGGTGGGGCCGCCGCCTGCTCGCCAGCGTCGAACAAGCCAGCGTAAAGGTTAACGTCTTGGTTAACGCTCACCGACCCTTCGCGACCATCTTGAGAAGCGACTAAGCGCCACTGGCCTTGGCGTTCAGCGGTTGGAAAGGCTTTCTGCTCATAGCTAGGGGCAATGCCGCGTTTGGCAGGCTCGATCCAAATCTGCAGGAAATGCAGCCCGTTCTCTTTTGAATGATTAAACTCGCTGTGCAATACGCCAGTACCTGCGGACATACGCTGTACATCGCCCGGGCGCATGACTTCACCGTTACCCATATTATCGCGATGCTCCATTTCCCCTTCCAGCACATAGGAGATGATCTCCATATCCTGGTGAGGGTGGGCGCCAAAGCCATTGCCAGGGGTTACCCTGTCTTCATTAATTACCCGCAGCGCTCGGAATCCCATATGGTTAGGGTCCACATAGTTGGCGAACGAAAAGGTGTGGAAAGAGCGCAGCCAGCCGTGGTCGGCATAGCCTCGCTCGTTAGAACGACGGATGTGCATGGTGTTCTCCGAAAGCGTCGTAAGGAATAACACCAATATACGCCCGCTCGCCTGGCGCGTGGGGTGAAGCTTTTTAGATGGTCAGATCGAATAAATCGACGATTGATCAGCGCCCCCCTAGCCATCGTTAGGCAGAGCAGCACTTTGCCTGAATTGTTTGCTAAACTATGCGCGTTTATTTACCCGGTCCGCCCTTTGCGAGGGCGACTACCAGGAGTATTCCATGACGGAAACCACCCAAATGCCGCCCATTGTGGTCGCGGCACTGTATAAGTTTGTCACTCTGAACGACTTTGAAGCACTGCGTGAGCCACTGCGCCAGACGATGATCGATAACGGCGTCAAAGGCACGCTGCTGCTGGCCAAAGAAGGTATTAACGGCACCGTGGCGGGTACCCGAGAGGGCATTGATGCCCTGCTGGCCTGGCTGACCGCCGACCCTCGCTTAAGCGATATTGACCATAAAGAGTCCTACTGTGACGAAACGCCGTTTTACCGTACTAAGGTGAAACTGAAAAAAGAGATCGTCACCCTGGGCGTGCCGGATATTGATCCTAACGACACCGTTGGCACCTACGTGGAGCCGGAAGATTGGAATGACGTGATTTCCGACCCGGACGTGCTGGTGATTGATACCCGCAATGATTACGAAGTGGCGATTGGTAGCTTTGAGCGGGCGATTGACCCGAAAACGACCACCTTCCGTGAGTTTCCTGAGTACGTGCGTGAGCACTACAACCCGGAAAAGCACAAAAAAGTCGCGATGTTCTGCACCGGCGGTATTCGCTGTGAAAAGGCCTCCAGCTTTATGCTAAAAGAGGGCTTTGAAGAGGTCTATCATCTTAAAGGCGGTGTGCTGAACTACCTCGAAAAGGTGCCGGAAGAGCAGTCTTTATGGCGTGGTGAGTGTTTCGTGTTTGATAACCGCGTCACCGTGCGTCACGACCTTAGCGAAGGTGATCATGAGCAGTGCCATGCTTGCCGTATGCCTATTTCGCTTGATGATATGCAGTCGTCGGCCTACGAGCCGGGCATCAGTTGCCCTCACTGCATCGACTCACTCCCCGAAAAAACCCGTGCTGCTGCCCGAGAACGTCAACGCCAAATCGAACTGGCTAAGGCCCGCGGTGAACCCCATCCTCTAGGTTATAATCATCGCAAGGGCAACCGCGCAAACGCATAACTCACGAGGCCTCCTGCTCTTCAGGAGGCCTCTTTGGTCGTATCTCGCTAACATTAGCCTTTGTACGCGCTAGACTGAGCAACACTCGACTGTCTAGGAGCTTTCTATGCCTGCCTCTTCAGGTGCGCCACTGGCGTCTTCAGATCTGCTGCAACGCACTGATTATCAAGGGGTAACGACCCTTACTTTAAACCAGCCTGAACGCTTTAATGCATTGTCTGAGGATATGTTGACGGCGCTGCAACGTGCGCTTGATGACATTGCCGAGGATGAGCATGTGCGCTGCGTGGTGTTGGCCGCGAACGGCAAGGCATTTTGCGCAGGGCATGACTTAAAGCAGATGCGTGCGAACCCTGACAAAGCCTACTACCAAACACTGTTTGCTCGCTGTGGCGCGGTGATGCAGTGCATCGTTAACTTACCTGTTCCTGTGATTGCTAAAGTTCAGGGCATTGCGACGGCCGCTGGCTGCCAGCTCGTCGCTAGCTGTGATTTGGCCGTGGCGGCTAGCAGTGCCCGTTTTGCCGTTTCAGGAATCAATGTGGGGCTTTTCTGTTCGACACCGGCGGTAGCGCTGTCGCGTAACGTATCGCGTAAACGGGCGATGGAAATGCTGCTGACCGGGGAGTTTATTAGTGCTTCTCAGGCTGCCGACTGGGGGCTTATTAACCGGGTTGCCGACGAGAGCGAACTCGATAGTGCCGTGGACGAGCTCACTGCGAGCATCTGCGCCAAGAGCGCTGTGGCGGTGCGCACTGGCAAAGCTATGTTCGCCCGCCAGCTCGCGATGCCACTAGAGGAAGCCTATGCTTTTGCTGGCGAAACCATGGCGTGCAACATGTTGGCAGACGATGCCGCTGAGGGTATTGATGCCTTCATCGCCAAGCGCCCCCCTCAGTGGCGCCATCGCTAGCAACTCTTGAGATATCATTGGTGGAATTTGTTTCCGTAAACGCGACAGCGGCCCCGCTGGCGCGTTATCCTCCCTCACTTTATGCCTTCAGGAGAGGCGCTTTCAGGAGAAAGTAAGGTGAGTGATGTAAAGCGTAGGTCAGTCGGACGTCCGGCGGGGGCCACCAAGGCGAGCGGTGGGCACAGCCAATCATTAGTACGTGGCCTCACGCTGTTAGAGCATTTGTCGGCAAGCCCATTAGGGCTGGCTTTATCGGAGTTGGCGGAAATGGCTGATCTCGCGCCATCCACCACTCACCGGTTGTTACAAGCGCTACAAAGCCAAGGGTTCGTGACGCAAGAGAGTGAGCAGGGACTTTGGCGCATTGATGTTAAAACCTTCCGCATTGGTAATAGCTTTTTAGAAGCACGTGATGTCGTCGCCCAAAGCCGGCCCTTTTTACGCCGTTTAACTGCAGAAACGGGTGAAACCGCGAATCTGGGGATTCGGGATGGTGCAACGGCGGTCTTTCTTGCCCAGCATGAGTCACCGCAGATGATGCGGATGATTACTCGTTTAGGCTCGCGGGCGCCGCTGCATGCTTCTGGGGTGGGCAAAGCCCTACTGGCTTGGATGAGCGAAGACGAGCGTATCGCGCTGCTTAAAGGTTACGACCTTGCCCGTGTGACTGAAAATACCCTGCATCAATCCGATGAGCTGTTGATCGAAATGGCGACTATTCGGGCTCAGGGGTTTGCCTGCGACCGTGAGGAGCATGCGGTGGGTTTACACTGCGTGGCCGCCTGTATTCACGATGAGCATGGCACGCCGCTGGCGGCCATTTCAGTCTCTGGACCCATGGCACGTATTCCTGAAGAGCGTCTATTGGCGCTAGGTGCGTTAGTGCGCACAATTGCCGACGAAATCACTCTACAGCTGGGTGGCCAACTGCCCCGATGAGCAGTGCTTCGCGGACCAGTAGTGACTGACAAAGGCGGCACCCATTATGTTTAGCCTATTCTGGGTGGCGCTAGCGAGTGCCACCTTACTGCCTGGCGGCTCAGAGGTGTGGTTGGCACGGCTGTGGTGTTTAGGCGAGCCCGCGCTTGGGCTGTGGCTCGTCGCAACCGCTGGCAATACGCTGGGCAGTATGATCAATGTGGCGCTGGGACGTTATGCTCGCCAGTTTCAACATCGCCGCTGGTTCCCTGCGTCGCCCACCGGGCTAGCGCGCGCAGAGCGTTGGTATAAACGTTTTGGTGAAGTTAGCTTGCTGCTTTCGTGGGCTCCCGTTCTGGGTGATCCCCTTACTGTACTCGCAGGTATCTTTAGACTGCCCTGGTGGCGTGCGTTGCTCTGGATTGTGGTGGCTAAAGGGGCGCGCTATGCGCTGCTGTTGGCGCTAGCCCACCAATGGCTGGCGCCGCTTTGCGGATAAATCTACAGATGATGACAACTTAAGTGGCGTTGACGTAATAAATATTGACGAAGCTAGTGGCGAGCCACACCCTTTTTCTCATGTTACCCTGTTTATCTTTTATACAAATCTTGCATCCTCGTGGAGTGCAATGTGAATAGCGTGCACTATGATGTGCATAAAACGACGTACAAAAAATGAGTTAGTAATGACATTGAGTAAAAGACTCACCCAAAGGGAGGTTTAGGTGTGACGCCATTACGTTTATTCCCCTGGCTAGGCATCTGGTTATTGATGCTATTCGCCTTTCTGACAACGCCAGCACTGGCTCAAACTACGCTAAGTGCGCAGAGCGAAGACGTCGCTAACGCAGAAGAGCAGCCCTCTTATTCGGCTCTTGCCGATCTGCTGGAAGATGAGCAGGCACGCCAAGAGCTGATTGAGCTGTTGCGAAACCAAGCGTCAGCGTTACCCAATGAGCTTACCAGTGACTTATCACCAGAGGCCGCCGCCCAGGGCAGCAACCTTGCCCCTGAGGATGTGTCGCTGCCCAGGCAGCTTGCAGAGCTAACCAGTCGTGTGGTTGGCGATGTGGGTGGACAGATAGAGCAGGCAGTGGCCGTGGTGGGCAACCTGTTTACCGGCCAAGGCGCCAGCTCGTTCGACATGGCCGCGTTTGTTAGTGCGGCAATTAATCTGGGTATCGTGATTGTTGCGACGTTCGCGATATTTTTGCTTTGCCGCCGTTTGGCTAAACCGTTATTCACTAAAATTAGCGGGTGGTCTCAACAGGGTAGCGGTTTAACGCCCGTGCTGCGTTTGGTGTTGTGTGTTGCTATTGCTGCCGTCGTAGATGTGCTGTTGGTTGCTTTTGCTTACGTTGGCGGTAACTTGTTGGCGGCATTTGCGGTGGGGGAAACGGGAGAACTCTCTACTCGTGCCTCGCTATTCCTGAACGCTTTCTTGGTTATTGAGCTGTTGAAAGCCGGTGTGCGTATGCTGTTCTCTTCCCGCTATGAAGGGCTGCGCTTGTTACCTATTTCAGCAAAAGAAGCTTCCTACTGGAATCGCTGGTTAGCGCGTTTAATTGGCATGGTCGGCTATGGCTTGATGGTGGTCGTGCCGCTGGTCAATTTCTATATTGCGGCGACCTTGGGTCAAGCAGTCGGCACCTTTATTATGTTGCTGGCCTTCATCTACGCGGTCGGCGTCGTGCTTAAAAACCGTGTACGCCTGCGTGATAATCTTAACCAGATGGCAGCGCGAGCGACGATGACCGCTAGCCGCGTGTCGCTGCGCTTATTTGCTCGAACCTGGCACTTATTCGCATTGCTCTACTTCCTGATGGTGTTTGTGCTGACGTTGACACGCCCTGGAGATGCATTGCCGTTTGTACTGTTTGCCACATTGAAGACATTGGCAGCCGTGGTCATCGGCCTTTTGATCTCGGCGTTCCTTACGCAAACGATTGGCCGTCGTATTCAGCTATCCGATGATCTGCGTCGTAAGCTACCGATGCTGGAAGTGCGCTTAAATAGCTATGTGCCCAATGCCCTACGTGTGCTGCGTACCGTGTTATTAATAACGGTCATTATGGTCGTCTTGGATGCCTGGGGAGTGTTTAACTTAGCGGCATGGTATGCCTCCGAACGTGGCGCGAACCTCGTCGGGAAACTTACCAGCGTCGCCATAATCTTGATCATTGCGTTCGGTGTGTGGCTGGGGCTAGCAAGCCTGATTGAGCATAAGCTCAACCCAGAAACCGGCCATGGCGAACCCTCTGCGCGTGCTAAAACGCTGTTGAGTCTGTTCCGTAACGCCTTAGTGATTACCATGGTGACGATGACCGGCATGATCATATTGTCGGAAATAGGCATTAATATCGGGCCGCTCATTGCTGGTGCCGGTGTGTTGGGTATAGCGATTGGTATTGGTGGTCAAAGACTGGTTCAAGATGTTATTACGGGCATCTTTATTCAGGTAGAGAATGCCATGAATACCGGTGATGTGGTGACGGTAGGCGGCGTTACCGGTACTGCCGAACGATTAAGTATTCGTTCGGTAGGGATACGTGATTTGTCTGGCACTTATCATATCGTGCCGTTTTCCAGTGTTGATACTGTGTCGAACTATATGCGTGAGTTCGGTAACCACGTCGGTGAATACGGTATTGGCTATAACGAGAGCATTGACGAGGCGATTGAACAGCTGCAGTTGGCGTTCGAAGATCTGAAAGAGAGCGAAGAGCACAGCCATAAGCTGCTGGCTGACCTGACGGTCGCAGGCGTTACCGCGCTGGCCGACAGCTCTGTCAATATTCGTGTGGTGATCAAGACGACGCCGGGCGATCAGTGGGGTGTTGGTCGTGCTTATAACCGTTTAGTGAAGTTGCGCTTTGATGCAGCAGGCATCGAGATTCCATTCCCGCATACCACACTCTATTTCGGTGAAACTAAAGGTGGCAAAACACCTCCCGCTAATGTGCGCGTGTTGGACTCCACTGCTGAACGGAAAAAGGTAGAAACATCGCCAATCCGTCAGGAAAGCGAACAGCCATCCAATCAGTCAGTGCAGGCCACAAAAGAGTCTGATCATCTAAAACCTGATCATGGTGATGTTGACGGTGTGTAATAGAATGCCGGTTATTGACACGGCTAACTAAACAACAACGCCGCCCCAAGGGGCGGCGTTGTTGTTGAAACATCCGCTGTAATTCATATTCGTGAGAACCCTTTATAGGTTATCCAGCTCAGGCGCTTCTTTGGGGCGCACGATTTTGATCTTCTCCTTCATTAGCGCCTTCATCAGTGCAAAGACCATGGCGAAGACCATGATAAAGATAGGCAGGCCGATGACGGTAATCACTTGTTGTAGCGCTACTAGTCCCGCATCCCCTGCGAGTACGATCAGCATGGCAGCAACGGCCCCTTCCGAGACGCCCCAGAATACCCGCTGATGAATTGGGCCAGGGTCCGTATCACCGGTACACAGTAGGTCGATGACCAGCGAAGCGGAGTCCGATGAAGTAGCAAAGAAGATCGCCACGATAACGACGGCAAGCCCTTGAATCAGCGTAGCAGCGGGGAAGTTCTCAAAGAACGCAAACATTGCTAAGGGCACGCTCTCCATGACAGCGGCTGTCATCATACCGGCCTGGTCGCCCAACTGTTCGCGAGCGGCCGCGCCGATGCCATCGATTTCCATGGCCGACCAGCCAAAAATAGCAAACCACACCAGCGTAAACACAGAAGGTGCAAACAGCACACCAAGGACAAACTCACGGATGGTACGACCTTTGGAAATACGAGCAACAAACAAGCCGATAAAAGGAGACCACGTCACTGTCCAGGCCCAGTAAAAGACCGTCCAGTTACCCTGCCACCCCCAACTGCCTTCTTCACGGGTATATTGTGCCAGCGTGTCGTTCCAGAACGAGAGCGGCACAATATTAGAGACGTAGATGCCCAGTGTTTCGATAATGCCGCGCAGAAGAAAGACGGTCGAACCGGTAAACAAGACAAACAACATCAACCCTACGGCCATGCCGATATTGATGTTGGAAAGCAGTTTCACGCCTTTATCCAGCCCGCCTGCAATGGAGGCTACTGCGACTGCTGTTAACACAATGATGATAATGACTTTAGTGGTCACGCTGTCGGCAATGCCAAATAGCTCGCTTAGCCCTGCGTTAATTTGAGAGGTACCTAGCCCGATAGAAACAGCCACCCCAAACAGCGTTCCAAGTACCGCAAAGATATCGATCGTTTTACCGATTGGACCGTAGATACGCTCCTTGAGTAGCGGATAGAACACTGAGCTGACGCGTACAGGGAGGTCGTAGCGGTAAATAAAGTAGGCAAAGGCTAGCCCTGGCAAAGTGAAAATGGTCCAGGTATGCAAGCCCAAGTGGTAAAGCGAAAAGCCCATCGCTTCACGGGCGGCTTCTACCGTATGTGGCTCAATATCGCCATGAGGCGGGTTGGCAAAATGAAAGACCGGCTCGGCCACCCCCCAAAACATCAACACTGTGCCAATACCACCGGCAAACAGCATCGTGAACCAGGAAATATTGCCGTACTCCGGCCGATCGTCTTCGCCGCCCAAGCGAATATTGCCGTAACGGCTGAGTGCTATCCACAGCAGGAAAACCAGCCAGAAACTAACCCCAAAGATAAAGAACCAGCCAAGATTGGTAACCACCCAGCTACGGCCAGCAGCAAAAATGCTTCCGATCATCTCGGGGGCAATAATGAGTGCGACCAGAAACAGCACCATCAAGCCAGCCGAAGTAAAAAAAATGGTGGGGTCTGTGCGCAGCCCCAGTCGTTGCGCGAGTTTTTCCATGAGAAATTCCTTTTTATTGTTGGAATAGTCGCCTAGATGAGTTGTATGCCAGCTGAAATAAGACGACTTTCACGAGTCTACAGACAACTCTTCTGCCCATGGAAGGCGGGAAATGTGACCTTTGATTAAATCGTGCAGGGCTTAACGTACCGTCAACGAAAAGCTGCCGAATGACTTAATAAGCATCGGCAGCGTATGGCGTAAGAAGGCGTTAAAGATAGGTTTGAAAGATAGGTTTGAAAGATAGGTTGGAATGCTTTCAGCCAGGATAGTTTTCGGAATGTTGCCCTTCAAGATTGATCGACTCACCCCCATCGACAAATAGAATTTGCCCAGCAACAAAGTCATTGTCTAATAAATAGTGCAATGCTTGTACAAGGTGGGAGGGATCACCCTGGTGTTTAGCGGGTATACCTTCAATTCGCCATTGAATATAGTCGCTGGTGCGTTGAGAAGCGGGCAGTACCACACCGGGAGCAATACCATTAATACGCAGGCGTGGTGCAAACTCTAGCGCTGCCATACGCGTCATATCAGCAAGGCTCTTTTTCGATAATAGATACGCGGCATACGGGTACTGGTGATATGCCACTTTATTATCAATAATATTAATGACCTGGCCTCTATCGACGGCGTCTGCAAAGTAACGTGTGAGCAGCAACGGTGTGAACATATTGACCCTAAACTGCGTTTCCAGCATGGCCATGTCGGTGCCTGAAATGGGAGCAGGTTCATATGCAGAGGCGCTATTAAGAAGCACGTTTAAGTTTGGGAAGTGTTGTTTGGCGGTTGTCACAAGCTCTTCAAGAGAGTCGCTTAGGAAGTTGCATGGCAGTATTTCGCAGCGCTGTCCTTTGGCGCGAATCGTCTTGGCAACGTCTTCGGCTTCACCACGTGAGCTATTCACATGTAAGGCAATATCATAGCCCTTAGCCGCTAGGGCTTCGGCGAAATAGCGTCCCAAACGTGTTGCGCCGCCAGTGATCAGTGCAGCTGATGAACTCATGCAAGTTCCCCAAGTGGATTAACGTTAGCGTTGTGTATGACTTTCTGCGTGAGCGTAGCGTTTGTCAATATCTTGTACATAGCTTGAACAAAATAGCAGGCAAGCTAATCTTACGTATCATCAATATGACCTGACAACCGCCTTCGAATTTTGACGCTAAGCGCCGGGTTTCTAAATTAGGGTCTACAAGATTAGGATGCAGCTATGCCACTCTCGTCGTTAAGCACTACGCCAGATACGGCCCTCCATGAATGCTTAATCTCTCTCGGTACCAATATTGAGCCGGAACACCACTTTCACGAAGCTCTGACTATTTTGCGCAGCGAGTGTGAGCTGATAGCCAGCTCAGAAGCGATTCGCACAACGCCGGTTGGCTATCAACACCAGCCGGACTTCCTGAATGCCGCGTTACTCGTGCGTACCTCCCTTGATCACGACGCTTTCCGTGCTTACTTAAAAGAGGTGGAAAACCGTCTGGGACGTGTGCGAGGTCCCATTAAATCAGGGCCTAGAACCATGGACTTGGATATTGTGGCGTGGGACGGAGACGTCATCGATGAGGGGTACTACCTGCATAGTTACGTGCGTCGCCCGGTAGATGAAGTACTTGCTGCCAGCCGCCGCACACTTAAACAACGAACATGTTCATGATTTTTGCGTCGCGGCCGATAATAGCAATGTAGCCTCCTACCCTTGGGCAGGCTGACCTTCCTCGGAGACGAGTGTTGCTAAGCCTAAACACAAATCTGATGTCCCTTATCGTGCAGAATAATCTGCGCAGCAGTCAGCAGGCGATGCAGACCGCTATGGAGCGTCTTTCTTCTGGGCTACGCGTCAATAGTGCCAAGGATGATCCGGCAGGGCAGGCGATTGCCAATCGCATGGGGGCTCAACTACGTGGCATGGAGCAAGCCATTCGCAATACCAATGATGGCATTTCCATGGCGCAAACAGCGGAAGGTTCGCTCGACCAAATTAACGATAACTTGCAACGTATTCGTGAGTTGAGTGTTCAAGCGGCTAATGGCACTAACTCTTCCGATGATCTTGGTTCAATTCAAAATGAGATCGATCAGCGCCTAGAAGAGATTGATCGCCTTGCCGAGCAGAGTAATTTCAACGGCATCAAGTTGTTTGATAGTAGCAAAGCGGTAAATATTCAGGTGGGTGCTAACGATGGCGATAGCATTGCGGTGCGCTTTGCAGCCATGAATAGGCAGGCATTGGGGCTGGACAGCTTTAGTGTTTTAGATGATGGCAGCGCCACGGATAACCCGCTAAAGGCGATGGATGATGCTATTCAACAGGTGGATCGCCAGCGGAGCTATTTAGGCGCGGTGCAAAATCGCTTCGAAAGTGTGATCGATGGACTCAATACCAACATCATTAATACGTCTGCTGCTCAGTCGCGCATCCAAGATGCTGATTATGCCCGTGAAGTTTCCAATCTAATTCGCGCGCAAATTCTACAGCAGGCCGGTATCGCTATCTTGGCTCAAGCCAACCAGCAGCCGCAGATGATTCTGCGCCTACTGGAAGGTCTATAACATAAGGGCTACATAAGGACTATTAACCGTTACTCGATAATGCCTTGCTCGCGCGCCATGGCGTAGGCTGCCTGTGGGCCATTCCACAGCGATGGCAGTAAAATCAGTGAAACGGGAATCGCGGTAATCACGATAAATTGCTGTAAGGCGCCAATTTGTCCTGCTCCCATATACAGCAGCACTGCCGCCATTAGCGCCATGGCAATCCCCCAGAAAGCACGCACGTATGGGCTTGGGTCATCATGGCCAGCACCTACTACAGCAATGGCATAACTCATCGAATCACCTGTGGTGGCCACAAAAATTGTCGTCAATAATAATATTGCCAGTGCCATCCAGGTGCCGCCGGGGAGCGCTTGGGCCACGGTAAGCGTCGCTACATCAAACTGGAAATTATTTAGTGCCTCTGCCAGATCAATGACGCCCGTGAGCTGATAATAAATGCCTGAGCCACCCAGCAGAGTGAACCATACGGTAGTCGCAATCGGGGCGAGTACCGCCACGGCAAGAATCATTTCGCGAATACTACGCCCGCGTGAAATACGCGCTACGAATATCGCCATCAGGGGTGCATAGCCAATAAACCAGGCAAAGAAAAAGACTGTCCACCACTGCATCCACCATGCGGGAGCGGTGTCGGCGGTCATGGTTGCCATGGTGAAAAAATTACTAATGTAAGCGCCCATGCTCGATACATAAGTGTTGACCAAAAACAGCGTAGGGCCAAACACGATGATCACCGCGCCAATGGCAAGTGCCAGCAGTACGTTAAAGCGGCTAAGCAGTTGAATGCCTCTATGAACACCACTCATCGAAGAGAGCACGTAAATGCAGCCTAGTACCGCAAGGATAATAAGTTGCCCAAGGTAGCCTTCGGGAAGGCCGAACAGCTCATGCAAGCCAAAACTTACCTGAGTGGCTAGAAATCCAATGGGGCCGACAGTACCTGCTACCAACGCAATCACGCAGCAAGCGTCTACCACGCCACCTAGCGGGCCACGCATAAGCCGCTCGCCAAAAACCGGGTAAAGCAGTGTGCGTGGCTGCAGTGGCTGGCCTTTCACATAGTGGGCGTGGGCAAGCACCACCGCGGTTAGCGAGCCAAGTACCGCCCAGGCCAAAAAGCCCCAGTGCATGAACGATTGGGCAAGGGCGCTTGAGACGGCTTCGGCGGTGCCGGCTTCGGTGTCAAAGGCAGGTGGTGTTACCACAAAATGATATACCGGTTCTCCGGCGGCGAAGAAGACACCACCCCCTGCTAGCAATGTGCACAGAATAATGGATAGCCACTTGAATGTACTCATTTCTGGTGCATCGAGATTGCCAATCTTGGCTTTTGCCGCTGGCGTAACTGCCAGACCAATGGCAATAAAAAAAGTCAGTAACAGTAACAATTGAAAGTAGCTGCCTAGCACCAGGGCTGTCCAAGCAAAACCGGCGCTGATTGAGTTGGCGACAAGATCAATGTCATAAAAGGAGAGGCCAAGAAACGCCAAGATGAAACCGATGCTAAGCACCAGTACGATGGGGTCGCCGAGGGAAAACCGCGAAGTACCCTCGCTTGTGTTGGCAGGGTGGTTCATTAAGAACACCTATGTTTAATGAGGGGGATGGGTAAGCAGAGCACTGAGCTTAACAAAACCGTGCGTGAGTAGGCGTAACGCCTAAAAGCATTCGATTTTCGAAACAAAAAAAAGCGCCATTCAATGAATGGCGCGAGGACAGGAAACTGTGGGTAGTATATCTTGTCCATAGACCAAAGTCTAATGCTGAGAGGGGAATTGCATAAAAATGGCGCGAAAAATAAGCGAGATGCACCATTATGAATAGGTTAATGGCAGTCATAACTGGTTAGGCTGTTATTTAAATATTTGATAATAAATGAAAAATAATGCGGAGCTTGTTTGGGGAGGAAGCTGTAGCGCGTTACCAGTGATAGAGCAGTGATGCGCTGGTGGTACTGTCAGTGCGTTCGCTGGTATCTTCAGGCGGCTGCGAGTTGTGTTTTATTTCATGGGAAAGGCGTAGCGATAGTCGTGAATTTAGCCGAGCCGTGAGTGCCGTTAATGAACGCGCTGTGGTGTTCTTGCGGGTATATTCCACCGACATTTCCTGGGCGATATCAGCATAGTCTGAGAATCCAAATTGATAGTCGAGTGCTGTATAAGCAACTGCCAATTGCTCATTATCGGCGTCGCGTAATCGGTCATTACGATACCCTGGGCCTGCTTCTAACGATAGTGAGTGTTGCTCACCGGATAGCAATTGACGGCCATAGCCACCAATGGCAGAAAGCTGCTGGTCGTAGCCAGCAAAGCGGTCTTTTTCCCAGCGGGCAAAGCCAAACAAATAGTGGGGCCCGCTAAAGTCAAAACGCTCTCTGCCTGCCACTAAATATTGCTCAGCACTGGTTTCTCCATTTTTGCTCACATTGCGGACTTCACCGCGCAGCGAATGAGTGAAGTCTCCCGTCAGCCACGTCAGGCGTGTCTTGCCGATCAATGTTTGGCTATTGGTATTGCCGGAAAGGTGGGTAAAACCAAGTTCGGCATCGCCGCTGAACACCGGCGTATCATCTTGTGGCGGTGGTGGGGCGTAAAATGGATAAGCGGCGGCGGAAGTTGCCCATAGCGACAAGCTAGCTAATAAGACATTTCTTAAGAAACTCAACACGTAACTCCTCCTGAGTAGCGGTCTTTGTGAGCGGCTGCGATGTTGCAGGATGAGAGTTCGTCATGCACGCTTTAAAAGCGCTGAGTATATCGATAAAAACAAAATCAGTGGCTGCTAAATAAGCAAATAGTCGAAAAAGCGCAACGGCTAACGCCGCTTGGCGCTGCATGCCATAATGACGCTGTCGCGCCTAGTGAGTTCCTTTATGACCGCCCCACGCCCACGTACGTTGGCCGAATTACAGCGCTGGCGCCGTACTCGTGCCAAACGCCGCTGGTACAAGCGAAGTTTTCGCCTGCAAGTCATGCTGCTGGTCGGCTTTCTGCTGGCGGGTATGTTGCTAGCGCAAGGCACCTATCTGAACCACCGTAAAGCAGAAATTATCACCCACCAAATGGGCGAGCGGGCATTGGCAGTGGCCAAGACCGTCGCGGGCATGCCGCAAATTGTTAATGCTTTCTCGACACCCGATCCTGCGCTGATTATCCAGCCGCTTGCTGAACGCGTTCGTCATGAGACCGGTGCCCGTTATGTTGTGGTAGGTAATGCCCAGTCGATTCGTTACTCGCACCCAGTGCCTGAGCGTATCGGCCAGCCAATGGTGGGCGGGGATAACGATCAGGCGCTGATTTATGGTCAGTCATACGTATCGGAAGCTACCGGAACGTTAGGCACCGCCATGCGGGGCAAAACGCCCATCTGGGATGAAGAGGGCAACATCATCGGGGTGGTTTCGGTGGGCTTCATGCTAGAACGAGTAGATATGGATGTCGCCCGTTATACCAGCTTAGGGTGGGCGCTGGTGGCGCTGATGATTTTGCTAGGATTTGCCGGGGCCTATTGGCTGTCGCAGCATCTTAAAAAAGTCATCCTTGGTTTAGAGCCTTATGAGATAGCCCGCTTGGCCATGGAAAAAGAGGCCATCCTGCAATCTATCCACGAAGGTATCCTGGCGGTTAACCGCGATGGTCAGATCACGTTAGTGAATCAGCAGGCACGCCGTTTTCTAGGGCTATCGGATGAACAGGTTTTGCTGGGGCAGCCAATCCGTGAGGTGGTGCCCAACTCGCGCTTAAGCGAGGTGTTAAAGCACGGCGAGCAGGAGTTTGACCAGGAAATGTGGCTGGGCGACCATCCTGTGGTGGCCAACCGCGTGCCTATTTTGCACGAAGGTGAGATCGAAGGTGCCGTGGCGACATTTCGCAGTCGCCGCGAAATTATTGATCTTTCCCAGGCACTTACCCAGGCAAGTCGTGATGTCGATATGCTGCGTGCCCAGGCCCACGAGTTTTCCAACAAGCTTTACACCATTTCTGGTCTCCTGCAGCTTAACCGCGTTGATGAGGCGCTAGCGCTGATTCACCACGAAACCGAACGTGCTCAGGCGCAAATGAGCTTTTTAATGCGTCACGTGGCTGACGCAGTACTCAGCGGCATCTTGTTGGGTAAATTGACGCGAGCACGAGAGCTAGGCGTCGCGCTGGAAATTGATGAACAGAGCTCGCTCTCTTGCCCACTGACGGTCACTGGGCAAGAGGTCATGATGAGCGTTGTGGGCAACTTATTAGATAACGCCTGTCATGCGGCGCTTAATGGTCCAAACAGTGACACCCCGAAAGTTCGCCTGTTCTTTACGGATCTGGGCGAGCAGCTGTTGATTGAAGTAGAGGATAACGGCTCAGGTGTGCCCGGCGAGCATGCGGAATCGATCTTTCAAGATGGGTTTTCTACCAAAACCGGTAAACATCGTGGCATTGGTTTAGCACTGGTCGCGCGGTTGTGCCGTCAGCATGGCGGCGAGGTGACATTAGAAGAGAGCGAGTTAGGCGGCGCGTGCTTTATTGCCGTGCTGGATCGCGCGCTTTGCGACCCAATAGCCACAACGCCTTAAATCATAATAACGACGCCAGGAAGAGGAAACACTATGTCTGCGACGCAGTACGGTATTTTGGTCGTCGAAGACGATTTTCGCATTGCCGATATCCACAAAGCTTTTATTGAGCAGAGCGACGGCTTTTATGTGGTGGGGTTGGCACGTAACGGCAACGAAGCAAAAGCCCTGATGGCCCAGCATGCTGATGCTGTTCAACTCATCTTATTAGATGCTTACTTGCCTGATGTGGAGGGTCTGGAGCTGCTATGGGCGATTCGCCGCGACTATGTGCATGTGGATATCGTCATGGTGACAGCTGCCCGCGAAGTAGAAACCATCAGCGAAGCGTTGCGTGGTGGCGTCTTTGATTATCTGATTAAACCGATTGAAGCGACGCGTATGACGCAAATGCTGACACGTTTTCGCCGCGAGCGAGAGGCATTGGCGAATCGGGCTGAAATGAGTCAAGACGAGCTGGATCAGGTGCTTGCTCGCTTGCAACCAGGTGAATCTCCGCGGCTAGCTACGCGCACGTTACCTAAAGGCATCGACCGCTTGACCCTACGCTGTGTGGTGGAGTCGTTGGCAGCCGAGCATGATTCCCAAACGGCGATGCAGGTAGCGCTGGCAATGGGCGCAAGCCGTTCAACAGCGCGGCGTTATTTGGAGTTTTTAGTGGCTGAACAAGCGGTTAATGCAGAAATTGGCTATGGCGATGTTGGCCGCCCTGAGCGACGCTATCGGCTGCTGGAATCCTCCTCAACATGGCTGGAATCACTGTAAGCGAGCCGCCCTAACCAGCCGTGAACAAAATGAACAAAACGCACAAAAAGCACTTTTTGCCATTAATGGTCATAAGCTTGTCGCGAGGAGTAGCGGTCTTCTAATGTGAAGGGTGTAACCACACAAAGATACGTAGATAACAACCATCTATAACACAGCTAATATAACAACATAGCTAATGTGGAGAACGCCCATGACCATGCTTCCCCTAAAGCGCTTTGCCGTGCTTGCTTTACCGATGGCAGCCTTTGCCATGACAACGTCTGCCAGCGCCCAAGAGTGGACACCGAGCCGTTCGATTGAGTTTGTTGCACCCGCCAACCCCGGTGGCGGTTGGGACACACTAGTGCGCACCATGTCCCGCGTTATTCAGCAAGAAGAGCTGGCCGACGAAAGCTTTGCAGCCATTAACGTGCCTGGCGGTGGCGGTGCAGTTGCCTGGGCTCAGGTAGCCCGTGATAACGGCAATCCGCATAAACTTTTCGCCACCAGCCCGCCGATGATTTTAGTACCCCTGGCGGGCGCATCGCGTTACGACCACACCGACTTCACCCCGATTGCGCGCATCAATACCGACTATTCGATTATTTTGGTGGCGGCAGATTCCGAGTATCAAAACCTGGATGATCTTTTTGCAGCGCTCAAAGAGAACCCTAGTTTAAGCGTGGGCGGTGGTAGTGCGCCGGGCTCGATGGATCACATTTCGGTTGCTGGTCTTGCTTCCGCGGCGGGTATGGAAGCCTCCTCGGTCAACTACATTCCCTTCTCAGGTGGTGGCGACGCCATGACTAACCTGATGGGTGGCCATATCGAGGCAGTCATTGGCGGTGCCGGTGAAGCGGTAGGTCAGTTGGGTGAAGGTAGCCAGCTACGCGCGCTGGGCGTTTCTTCCGAAGAGCGCCTGGGCGGTGGACTGGCCGATGTACCCACTTACCAAGAGCAGGGTTACGACTACACCTTCGATATTTGGCGTGGCGTAATGGGCGCGCCGGAAATGCCTGAAGAGGCGGTTGAATACTACGAGACGCTCTTCGCCGAAATGCTCGAAACGGATGCATGGCGCGAAGCAAGCGACCAGCTGGGCTGGATTGATGCCTACCAGGATAGCGACGCCTTCGCTACCTTCCTGGATGAGCAGCAAGAGCAGTTCAGCAGCGTGTTGACCGACCTGGGGCTGATGCGCCAGTAAGCGCTCGTCCCAAAGGCTCCCCCGGTGGCAGCGTGCCACCGGGATCTTCCGTCTGATACCGCAAGGGTCTTGCTGTTCAGCAATGACGTCTTCGGAGAACTTTCCCATGACTCGATTCAATACCAACCAATGGCTAGCGCTTGTGTTGGCGTTAGTGGCGGCTGCCTATCTGGCAATGGCCTGGCAAATCCCCAACTTTCCGCTGCCCCGTCCAGTGGATTCAGACCTATTTCCAAAAGTGTTAGGTGTTTCCCTGCTATTACTGTCGGCGTGCTTGTTTTTTGAGCGTCCTGGTCCTATTGCGGGGGCCGATCAGATTGATCAAGTCGAAACCCAGGGGCCGCTACTGCTAACGCCTTGGGCGCGGGTGATCGTCACCGCCATCGCCATTGCTGCCTATGCATTCCTGCTCGTGCCGTTAGGCTTTGTGCTGGCTTCGACGCTACTGTGTGTTGGCCTAACCGCTTACTACGGCTACCGCCGCCATGGGGTCAATCTGGCAACATCGCTTGGGGTGGTGTTGGCGCTGTATTTGACCATGACGCGGGTAATGGATGTTTACCTACCCACTGGCGTGCTGCCGTTTTAACTAAGCCGCGCTTGCTCACTGTTAGCGGGTTTAAAAGAGAGACACTCCCATGGATGCCTTTAACAATCTAATGTACGGCTTTGGCATCGCGCTTGAGCCTATCAATATCGCTTACGTCTTTGCCGGCGTCTTTGCTGGCACCATTATCGGTATGTTGCCCGGCCTTGGGCCGATCAGCGCGTTGGCGCTGATGATCCCGATTACCTTCGCTATGGAGCCCTCTTCAGGGCTGATCTTGATGGCTGGGGTGTATTACGGCGCTATTTTCGGCGGCTCCACCTCATCTATTTTGCTTAACGCCCCCGGCGTGGCGGGAACGGTTGCGACCTCTTTTGACGGCTATCCGATGGCCAAGCAAGGGTTGGCAGGCAAGGCGCTGGCGATTGCCGCTTACTCCTCCTTTGTTGGCGGTACCATCTCCGTTGTTTTCTTGATGTTGATTGCGCCGCTGCTCTCCAAAGTCGCGGTGAGCTTTGGCCCTGCTGAATACTTCGCGTTGATGGTGCTGGGCTTAACCGCGGTTGTGTCGCTATCCGATAAGTCGCTGGTCAAAGGCTTAATTGCCGCCGTTATCGGGGTAATGATCTCGATCATTGGGATTGATATGCAAACCGGCACCGAGCGCTTTACCTTTGGCTCTATCCACCTGCTCGACGGTGTCGATTTTCTGGTCGTCGCGCTGGGTATCTTCGCGTTAGCCGAAGTGTTCTACATGTTGCTGCGCGGAGGCGGTGGTAAAGAAGCACCGCGTAATGCGATTGGTTCGTTAAAATTGACCCGCAGTGAAGTGAAGCAGATTGCAGGGCCGGTTAGCCGCAGTTCAGTATTGGGCTTCTTTACTGGTGTGCTGCCGGGCGCAGGCGCGACCATCGGCTCGTTTCTTGGCTACAGCATGGAAAAACGCATTGCCAAAGACGGCGATACGTTTGGTAAAGGCAATATCAAAGGCGTTGCTGCGCCAGAAGCGGCAAATAATGCGGCGTGTACCGGTTCGTTTGTACCGCTGTTAACCTTGGGTGTGCCGGGGTCTGGCACCACCGCCGTACTGCTTGGCGCACTGCTGGTGATGGGCGTTAATCCTGGCCCGATGATGCTTGAACAGCGCCCGGATGTGTTCTGGGGCGTGGTCGCCAGTATGTATATCGGCAATATCTTCCTGCTGGTGCTTAACCTGCCGCTGATTCCGCTGATCGCCAAGATTCTCGATCTGCCCAAGCCGTTGCTGCTATCACTGATTTTGATCTTCTGCATGATCGGTGTTTACGGTATGAGCTTCAGCGTGTTCGACCTACTGTTACTGCTTGGTTTTGGCTTGGTTGGCCTAGGGATGCGCTTGTTCGGTTTCCCTGCCGCGCCGCTGATTCTGGCGCTCATTCTAGGCAACATCATGGAAGAGTCCATGCGTCGCGCGCTGCAGATCTCCGGTGGGGATTGGACGACCTTTATCGACAAGCCGATTTCGCTGTCTTTACTGGTCATCGCTGTACTGTCGCTTGGTTTACCGTTGCTGAAAAAGCGCCGCACTAAGCGTTTGAATACTGCGGAATAGAACACAGGTATGCGTGTAAAGCGTCCTAGGGTCTCCTAGGGCGCTTTTTTTTGTGCAAGAAATAGGCGGGATTAATAGGCGTATGCAACAGAAAGCGCACTATTGGTGCGAGGTGTCGTTGTGGTGCATAAACAGCGTGCATTTTTTGGATGCTGGCGCGCCACGATAGTGCGGCCGGTGAAGATGGGGCTGCTTTTTTTAAAACTAACCTTTTGATTTTAAGCTTTTTAGTGTTTCTTTTTGTAGTGTGGCGCAAACCTTGCAACAGCTAGGAGCTAGTGGATGCACCAAGCCCCGTAATAACCGTTCCCACGTTACATAACGGGAGTCCTTGGCCGCGAAGCTCAAATAACGAGCCCCGTTACAAGGGGCGCAAGGAGGTTCAAGTGACCACATTGCAGCGCAAGACACACCCTCGTACTGTTGGCCGTTTCGCTACTGCCTTAATGGCCGCCGCCGTCATGGGGGCCAGTACACAAGCCATTGCCCAGGATGACGACCCGATCAAGGTCGGTATCCTTCACTCACTTTCAGGCACCATGGCGATCAGTGAGACGGTTCTTAAAGACACCGTTGAGATGCTTATTGAGCAGCAAAACGACGCGGGTGGCTTGCTGGGTCGCCAACTTGAAGCAGTTGTTGTCGACCCTGCCTCTAACTGGCCGCTATTTGCCGAGCGTGCAAGAGAGCTATTGGCGCAAGAAGAGGTCGACGTGATCTTCGGCAACTGGACCTCCGTTTCCCGTAAGGCAGTACTGCCGGTAGTGGAAGAGCTTAACGGCCTGTTGTTCTACCCGGTGCAGTATGAAGGTGAAGAGTCCTCGGAAAACGTCTTTTATACCGGTGCCGCCCCCAACCAACAGGCGATTCCTGCGGTTGAGTATCTGATTAATGAAGTCGGCATCGAGCGCTTTGCGCTGGTCGGCACCGACTACGTTTATCCGCGTACCACCAACCGTATTCTCGAAGCGTTCCTCAAAGATGAGCATGGCATCGCTGATGAGGACATCATGATCAACTACACGCCGTTCGGCCATTCAGACTGGCAGAACATCGTGTCAGAAATACGCCGCTTTGGTGAAGAGGGTAAACCCACGGCGGTTATCTCAACGATTAACGGCGATGCCAATGTGCCGTTTTACACCGAACTGTCTAACCAAGGCATTGATGCTGCCGATATTCCAGTCATCGCCTTCTCTGTGGGTGAGCAAGAGCTCACCGGCATCGATACGGGGCCGCTAGTCGGCCACTTGGCGGCCTGGAACTACTTTATGAGCGTCGATACTGATGACAACTACGACTTTATCGACGCTTGGATTGACTACACCGGCGACGAAGAGGCCGTCACCAACGACCCCATGGAAGCGCACTACATTGGTTTTAACATGTGGGCCGAAGCGGTGCGTAAAGCAGGCACTACCGACGTGGATGCGGTAAAAGACGCGATTATCGGTGTCGCTGTGCCTAACCTTTCCGGTGGCTATGCGGCGATGATGCCTAACCATCACATCACCAAACCGGTGCTGATTGGTGAAGTTCAAGACAATGGCCAGTTCGATATCGTCTGGCAAACGCCTTCTACCATAGCGGGCGATGCATGGTCTGACTACTTGCCTGGCTCACGTGACTTGATTGCCGATTGGCGCAAGCCCATGGAGTGCGGCAACTTCAACGTGGTGAATGGCTCGTGTGGCGGCAGCACCGCCGCAGAAGAGGCTGAAGCGGCCCTCGCTGAGTAAGTAAAGCGATATATAGCAGGGAAATGACCGCTGTTAACGCTGTGGTGTAAGGACAGGTTGAAGCGAGGGTCTTTCGCCATGGATGGCGAAAGTAGCGCCCATGGATGGGTTCACAGCGCCCTCGCGGAAACTTGTTCTTGGCACCGTTATCTTCAGTTCCCCCCTTTTTGTTAACCAAAGGAAGAACCCCATGAGGCGTTTCTTTTCCTTAGGGTTGCTGTGTCTGCTGTTGTTAAGCGTCACAGTCACCGCCCAGGCACAAACAAGCGCCACCGTTGAGGCTGATGACGCAGCGGCGCTTGAGCTACTAAACGCGCTGGACGTGCGTTCCTATTCCGCCAAAGGCGAAGCGATCAACGCTATTTTGCAAAGCGATGATGAGCGCGCGCGTGATTGGCTGCAGTCCTTGTTGGATGGTCGCTTGCAGCGCACTGACGACGGCCGCTTTGTGGTGGTGCTCGATAATCAAGGTCGCGATTGGCCAGTTGCAGATGCGCTGACCAATGAACCGCTGGGGGAGATGTCCCGCCGTGACCTGGATCGTATTGGCATTAATAACAATTTACGCAACCAGCTACGCAGCGCTATTGCCGTAGTAGATTTGTATTCGCCAAACGTTGAGCGTCGGCGTACTTCAGCCAGCCGACTACTAGGCGAGGTCGATGAAAAGCTGGCCGAACCGCTCAGTGAACTGATCGCTGAGGAAGAAGATGCCGAGGTAGTACGCAGGCTTACCCAGGCGCTGGCGATTTACCAAGTTGAAAGCGGCGAGCTTGAAGGCGTTGAAACGCTGCGAGGCAGTTTGCATCCACGCGTTCGAGTAGCGCTTAGCCGGGCAGCGAATAGCGATGACCCTATTATTGCCGATGCCGCCAATGAAGCGCTGAGCAGCATTGAGCAGAATCTCAAAATTAACCGTGGCCTGGAAACGCTCTACTTCGGGCTTTCGCTTGGCTCGGTACTGGTGTTGGCGGCGATTGGCCTGGCCATTACCTTTGGCGTGATGGGCGTTATCAATATGGCCCATGGTGAGCTAATCATGCTCGGCGCTTATACCACCTGGATGATGCAGCAACTGTTGCCCGGCCAGCCGGGGCTGGCGCTCATTCTGTCGATCCCCGCAGGCTTTATGGTGGCCGCGCTGGTGGGCATTGCCATTGAACGAGGCGTTATTCAGTTCCTGAAGGGCCGTCCGTTGGAAACCCTACTGGCGACGTTCGGTATCAGCCTGATTTTACAGCAGCTAGTGCGAACGGTGATTTCACCGCTAAACCGTACGGTCATAACGCCCGAATGGATGAGCGGTTCATTAGTGATTAACGATGCGCTGTCGCTGACTCTTAATCGTATGTTTGTACTTGGTTTTGCACTGGTAGTGTTTGCCGCGCTGATGCTGATTATGCGCCGTACGCGGCTAGGGCTTGAAGTGCGCGCAGTGACCCAAAACCGCGCCATGGCACGCTCCATGGGTATCCGCGCCACGCGGGTCGATATTATGACCTTCGCATTAGGGTCTGGCGTCGCTGGTTTGGCAGGCGTTGCGTTATCGCAGCTTACTAACGTCGGCCCCAACCTGGGCCAGAACTACATTATTGATTCGTTCATGGTGGTGGTGTTTGGCGGCGTAGGTAACCTGTGGGGCACGTTGGTGGCCGGGCTTTCCCTGGGCATTATCAACCAAGTGTTGGAGCCCTGGGCAGGCGCCGTGCTGGCCAAAATTATCGTGCTGGTATTTATCATTCTGTTTATTCAAAAACGCCCGCGTGGACTCTTCCCGCAGAAGGGCCGGGCTGCGGAGGGCTAACCTATGATGACGCACTCATCTTCAAGCCAGTTTTGGCTAACCCGCCCGTTTGGCGAACGGGCTACGCAGATCTTTCTTGGGGTGCTGTTTGCCGCACTGCTGCTAGTCACGGTACTGCATTTAGCGGTGCCCCAAGGCCACCCGCTGCACGTCAATGCTTACACCGTGAACCTGTTCGGCAAGTACTTAAGCTACGCGCTGCTGGCAGTGGCGGTGGATTTGGTATGGGGCTATTTGGGCATTTTGAGCTTGGGCCACGGGGCGTTTTTTGCCATTGGCGGTTACGCCATGGGCATGTACCTGATGCGCCAAATCGGTGACCGCGGTACTTATGGCGACCCGGTACTACCGGATTTTATGGTGTTTCTCAGTTGGGACAGCCTGCCCTGGTACTGGCTCGGTTTTGATATGGCCTGGTTTGCGTTTGCCATGGTGCTGTTAGCCCCCGGGTTATTGGCACTGGTATTCGGCTTTTTGGCGTTTCGCTCACGGGTCACTGGAGTGTATCTGTCGATTATTACTCAGGCGCTGACCTTTGCCCTGATGCTGGCATTCTTCCGCAATGAGATGGGCTTTGGTGGCAACAACGGGCTGACTGATTTCCGCGAGTTGCTGGGCTTCAACCTGCGCAGTAACGACACTCGCTTAGGGCTGTTTATTGCCACCGGCGTTGCGTTGGCACTGGGTTATATCCTGTGTCGGGCGATTGTTACCAGCAAGCTAGGTCGGGTGTGTGTGGCAACCCGGGACGCCGAAGCCCGCACGCGGTTTATTGGCTATCGGGTCGAACGCTTCCAGCTATTTGTATTCGTGGTTTCCGCCATGTTGGCAGGCTTGGCTGGCGCGCTTTATGTCCCTCAGGTAGGGATTATCAACCCCAGTGAGTTCTCACCGATTTTCTCGATTGAAATTGTGCTGTGGGTGGCACTGGGTGGCCGCGCCACGCTTTATGGAGCGGTTATCGGGGCGATCTTAGTGAACTACGCCAAAACAATTTTCACGGGCGTGATGCCGGATGCATGGCTGTTTGCCCTGGGCGCGATGTTTGTCTTGGTCACCGTGTTGCTACCCAAAGGCGTGGCGGGGTTATTGCTCCACCTAAAACGCCGCAAAAAATCCGCTACCTTGCCGACGGAGGCTACCGCATGAGCTTGTTGCAATCGCTAACCACGCGGGATCGGGTATTTGATTTTATGGCTCCTCAGGCATCACCGGTGGATGTGCGTCATGGCCCGATTCTGTATATGGAAGATGTCACGGTGAGCTTCGATGGCTTCAAGGCAATCAATAACTTAAACCTGACTATTGATGACGGTGAACTGCGCTGCATTATCGGCCCCAACGGGGCCGGTAAAACCACCATGATGGACATCATTACTGGCAAAACGCGCCCCAACGCAGGCAGCGTGTGGTTTGGTAGCCGTCATAACCTGTTGCAAATGAATGAGCCGGATATCGCCAGCTTAGGGATTGGTCGTAAGTTCCAAAAGCCCACGGTATTTGAAGCGCTGAGCGTGTTTGAAAACCTGGAGCTGGCGATGGCCGCCGACAAGCATATTTTCCCCACGCTGACTGCCCGCATGACTGGTGAAATTAAAGACCGTATCAATGAGGTGCTTGAAACGATTGGCCTGACCGAGCTGCGCTACCAGCCAGCAGGGATTCTTTCCCACGGCCAAAAGCAGTGGCTGGAAATTGGCATGCTGTTAATGCAGCGCCCGCGTTTACTGCTGGTAGATGAACCGGTTGCCGGGATGACGGAACAGGAGATGGAGCGCACCGCAGAGCTGCTGACGGGCCTGGCGGGTAAGCAGTCGGTGGTTGTGGTAGAGCACGACATGGGTTTTGTGCGCTCCATCGCCCGTAAAGTGACCGTGTTGCACCAAGGCAGCGTGCTGGCGGAAGGCAGTATGGATCAGGTTTCAAGCGACCCCAAGGTGGTTGAGGTGTATCTGGGTGCGGACGACGAGGAGGCTGCCTAATGCTGGCGATTGAAAAACTCAACCAGTTTTACGGGGAAAGCCACACCTTGTGGGATTTAGACCTTGATGTGCCTGAAGGCCAGTGTACTTGCGTGATGGGCCGCAACGGGGTAGGTAAAACCACCTTAATGAAAGCCATTATGGGCGAAGTGGCGGTGACAAGTGGCCAACTGCGCTACCAGGGCGCTGGCGGCGAGATTGAGCTGACCAAAAAAGCCGTGGAAGCGCGCTCTCGCTTGGGCATTGGCTTTGTCCCCCAGGGACGGCAGATTTTTCCGCTGCTCACCGTGGAAGAAAATCTACGCACCGGCTTGGCAGCGCGCCGTGATGGGCTGAAAAAAATCCCCGAGCGTATCTATGAACTGTTCCCGGTTTTAAAAGAGATGAAGCATCGCCGTGGCGGTGATTTATCCGGTGGGCAACAGCAGCAGCTCGCCATCGGTCGCGCGCTGGTAATAGAACCCAAACTGCTGATTTTGGATGAGCCAGGGGAAGGTATTCAGCCCAATATTGTGGCGCAAATCGGTCAGGTCATTCGCCAACTGATCAAGGAAGATGGCTTAACGGTACTGCTGGTCGAGCAGAAGCTGCCCTTTGCCCGCAAGTACGCCGACCGCTTTGTGATTATGGATCGCGGCCGTCCAGTGGCCAAAGGCGAGATCGCGGAGCTTTCTAACGAACTGATCAAACAGCACTTGACCGTTTAAGTTATCCACACCCGGTTGCCTCAACCAAGCAAAGCGCCCGCCATCAGGCGGGCGCTTTGCTTATGCAGCGGAGAAACCGGCGTTCACAGATTGACAGGCGGCTCCACCGGCGACTGACGGTCGCGGCGGCGCTTGAGAAGCTGCGTGGCGAGGCCATAGCGCGGGCCCAACAGAAAGGCGAGTATCAGGAATACGCCGGTCATGACGGCCATCATGCCGCCGATAGAAACGTTTAGGTAGACGGCGAGATAATAGCCGGAAATGCTTGAGGCAATGGAGATGAGTGCGCCGATGATAAACATCATCCACAGGCGGTCGGTGAGTAGGTAGGCGGCTGAGGCGGGCACAATGGCAAAGGCGATAAACAGCACCGCACCCACCGCATCAAAGGCTGCAACGGCAGTGGAGCTGGTGAGCATCAGTAGCACGTAGAACAGGATGGTTGGCATAAAACCGAAGGTTTTTGCCAGCGCCGGGTCGAAGGTGGCAAGTTTCAGCTCTTTGTAGAACAGGCCGATAAAAGCGTAGTTAAGCAGCGTCATGATGCTCATCGAGACGAGCGCCTGGGGAATGGGCAGGCCAAACAGGTCGATGGTATCCAGCCAGACAAAGCCGATCTCGCCAAGCAGCACGGTGTGGGTGTCGATATGTACATCGTTGGCGTAGACATTGAGTAACAGCACGCCGATGGAGAAGAGCGCGGGGAAAACCAGACCGATGGCGGCATCCTGTTTTACTCGCTTGGTGTTGGCCAGTGCTTCGGTGAGCAACACGGTTAATAGCCCGGTTAATGCGGCGCCTATTAGCTGCACGGGCCCGCTCTGCTGTTTGGTCAGCAGCCAGACAATCACAATGCCAAACACAATTGAGTGGCTAATCGCATCAGTGAGCATACTGTTGCCGCGCAGCACAAGGAAGGTACCCACCGCCGAGGAGGCAATGCCCACCATGGCGCCTACTAGAATAATAGGCAGGGCCGTGTCGGTCAGTAATTCAGCAATCATGTCACGACCTCTTCGAAGGTGGCGACCACCTGTTTCGCTGCCTTTTCTCCCCGCGACGTTAGCGCCCATCCGGTTCCGCCATCAGGAGAGCGTATAAGGTAGCCTTGGCGCTTAAGTTGACTCAACACCCTGCGCACGCCGAATGTTGTGCGGTAGTGTTGTGAAGCGGAGGGATGCTTGTAAAGCGCGTAGAGCAATTGCTGCTTCTGCAATGCTTCTTTTTGGCGGTAATGCTTGATGAAGCCCCATAGCAGGCCCCGGCCGGGGGCAAGCGCCAGTGAGATGATTACAATAGCCGTTGCGGTGAGAATCACCAGCGGGCCGGTCGCAAGTCCTCGGGATAGAGTGCTGATGGTTGCTCCCGAGACCCCACTGACAATACCGATACCAGCGGCAATCACCAGCATCCCTCCCAGATGACGGCTCCACTGCCGGGCCGCTGCTGCTGGCGCCACGATCATGGCGGCCATTAATATCACGCCTACCATTTGCAAGCCGACCACCACGGCGAGCGCCACCATGGCGGTAAGTGCGGCTTCGATGGCGTTGACGGGCATGCCGAGCGAGCGGGCGTACTGCCCATCAAAAGTGACCAACTTGGCCTGTTTCCAGAAGACAGCGAGCAGCGTGAGTGTGACAAGGGTGATGCTGCCCATTATCCAGAGATCCGAACGCAGCGTAGCGGCGGCCTGGCCGAACAGAAAGGCTTCGAGCCCCCCTTGGGAGGCGTTATTGGTGCCCTGAATATAGGTCAGCAGCACGATGCCAACGGCAAAGAAAATGCTCAGGCAGATGCCGAGAGCAGCATCGGTTTTCAAGCGGCTTTTGCGGGTCAGTAACAACATCGTCAGCGCGGCTAACGAGCCGGTGGCCAGTGAGCCAATGATAACGCCGCCAATATCGCGGCTGCCAGTGATGATGAAGCTTAAACACACGCCGGGCAGTGCCGCGTGGGAGATGGCGTCACCGAGCAGACTCTGGCGGCGTAACACCGCAAAGCAGCCTAGAGGACCGCTGATCAGCCCCAGTAGCGAGGCACCAATCACCACGTTTTGAAAGGTGTAGTCAGACAGAAGGTCGAGCCACTGCATGGGTTATTTCACCTTTGAAGCAGCGAACATCAGGGAGTCGCTATCGTTCAGCAGGGCAATCTGGCCACCGTACGCCTGACGAAGATAATCAATATTAAACACGTCTTCAGCCTTGCCGCTGGCAATCACGCGGACGTTAAGCAGCAGCAGCCAGTCGAAGTAATTACGTACGGTTTGCAGGTCATGGTGGACAACAATCAGCGTTTTACCCGCATCGCGCAGGCGGCGCAGAATGTCGATAATGGCGCGCTCGGTGGTGGCATCAACCCCGGCCATGGGCTCGTCGAGAAAGTACACATCGGCCTGTTGCACCAACGCGCGGGCCAGAAACACCCGTTGCTGCTGGCCGCCGGAAAGCTGACTGATCTGGCGGTCAGCGTAGGCGCTCATTCCCACCATCTCCAAGGCTTCCAGCGACTCCTTACGCTCTTTGCGCCCTGGGCGTCGGAACCATCCCAGGCGACCGTAGAGACCCATGGTGACCACATCTAGCGCGGTGGTAGGGAAGTCCCAGTCGACGCTGGAGCGCTGCGGCACATAGCCAACGCGTCTGCGCTGTGAGGCGTAGGGGCGCCCATGCACCATGACCTCGCCGGAAAGCGATGGTACAAGCTCCAGCAGGCTTTTGATCAGCGTACTCTTACCCGCCCCGTTAGGGCCGACAATGCCTGCCATCACGCCGGTAGGAATCTCCAGATTAATATCCCAGAGAACGGGCTGATTATGATAGCTGACGGTCAGGTTCTGAATACTGAGCGCCGTGTCGGTCGTTACGGGTGTCGCCATTGTTGCAATGCCTTGTTGAGTGATTAGAGCTTCCACTCGTTAGCCCAATCGTTCATTTCATCGGGAAGCGGTGCCAGGGTACCGCCAAGTGCTTCGACAATATGCTGGGTGTTGCGGTAGATCATGCCCATATAAGTGCCATCGACCGTATCTGGGTCGCCCATGGCATCGGAGTAGAGTTCACCGCCAATTTCGACAGCCTGGCCACGTTGTTTGGCGGCATCAATGACTGCCTGAACCGTGCGCGGGTTGATGGTGCTCTCGATGAAAAGGGCTGGAACCGCTCGGTCCACCACAATATCTGTCATGTTGCGAATATCAGCAATACCCGTTTCCGTTTCTGTGCTAATGCCTTGTATGCCTTCCACATCGATATCGTAGGCGCGGCCAAAGTAGCTAAAGGCATCGTGAGCGGTGACTAGAATACGCTGCTCATCGGGAATGCTGGCAATACTGTCTGTCACCCATTCGTGCAGGGCAAGCAGTTGAGCCTGATAGCGTTTGGTATTGGCATCAAACGTCGCGGCGCAGTCGGGGCGCGCTTCATTCAGCGCTTCGTTGAGCGTGGGCAGTGTTTGCGCCCATAAAGAAACGTCCATCCACAGATGAGGGTCGATGCCGTAGACATCCTGTGAGGTAATCAATGATGCGGGATCAATCGAGGCGGGAGCAACGGCAAGCGTTGGTGTGCGCTCGGAGAACCTTTCCAGTACGTCACCCAGCTGGCCTTCCAGCGAATAGCCTGAGTAGAGAATCTGCTCTGCGTTTCGCAACGCCGCCACGTCGCTGGCGCTTGCCTGGTAAAGGTGGGGGTCAACCCCTGGCCCCATCAGCGCGTCTACGCTAACGCACTCACCGCCGATCTCCTGGGCGATATCGGCAATCATCCCAATGGTCGCGACTACATTGAGCGGCGCCTCGTCGGCGGAGGCGATATTGCTTAGCGGAAGTAAGCTTGCCAGAGCAATTGCGTATCTTGTTGCCATGATTCCCCCCAGCCGGAATGCCAGCTTAAACGATAGGTTGAGACAGATTGGGTTAAGGATTGATGAGTGTGTGATCAATAAGCGTTTGACCGATGTGTGTTAAGCAATGTGGTAAGGCGTCATTGATTTTGCATGAAGCAAGAAGTATAGCCTTGGCTAAGTTTCTGGCGTTCTGCATCGAATGTCAAGAGAACCAAAATATCGCCGACGGTACTTATGATCACCAAATACGGCCACCAAGTACGTCCAGCGATCCAAGCGGGCTGACGTGACGGCGCGAGCAAAACGCATAAGTGTGCAGCCGTGGTGCAGTCTGTCTTTAGGTTGACTCTTTTTGGTGCGAAATGGGCAGGGTGAAAACTATCTTTTTCCATCTCATACGGGTGCTATGGCGACGTATGAGCATTCTTCACCATTTTGGCGCATTCCTTGCATTTCAAGTTGAAATATTGACCAACAGGAAGCGATAGCGCCCATGACTCTGTGTGAACTTGCGACACCTGCTGCTGGCTCAGGCCATCGCTTTGATGGCGAGCGCCACTGGGCGGCATCGCTGGCGCTGCGTTTTGCTAACCGTGAGGGTATTACCCGGTTGGTGCAGGCTCGTCACCAAGGGCCTCTACGCGTACAGCGCCCGTTTTACCCAGAAGGCAGCACGGAAGCTTGCCATGTGTACGTGCTGCATCCACCCGGAGGTTTAGTCAGTGGCGATGCCCTGACGATTCGCGCCCACATCGAGCGTGGTGCCCACGCGCTACTCACCACGCCTGCGGCTAACAAGCTTTATAAAGCGGACAGCCAGGGCGTCGCCTGGAACCAACAGACTGAACTTAACGTGGCAGATGGCGGCACCCTTGAATGGCTGCCTCAGGAAACCATTGCCTTTGATGGCTCCAAAGGCACTCAGCGAACGCATATTGCGTTGCATCGCAGTGCCCGCTGCCTGGGCTGGGAAATCATGGCGCTAGGCCGCCCCGCCAGTGAAATTCCCTATGTGACAGGCCGCATTGAGCAGCACTTTCGTTTAACCCTAGATGGCAAGCCGCTGTGGCTTGAACGCCAACCATTAGACCCTGCACATCCGCGTTTTAATGGGCGCTGGGGGCAGGGGGGAGCCACGGTGCAAGCCACGCTGTGGGCGGTTGGTTTAGAAGATGCCGGTGCGGCGATTGATGCACTACGCGAAGCGCTGCCGGACAACCCGCGTTGGGCGGTCACCGTTCGCCAGGGCGTACTGTTATTACGTTACCTCGGAAACTCACGTAATGAAGCCTGGGCGCTGTGTGAGCAGGCTTGGCATTTACTGCGCCCGCGTTGGATCGCTCGTGCCGCCCACACGCCGCGCATCTGGTTAACCTAAACGTTATGCAGCAGGTACTAAATAAGTTATTACCACTAATGCAAATGAAAACCTTTTGCATTAAAATGGCAGTTTGTGACCTGCACCGAGATGCACCATGCTGCTCAACGTCTTATCCTCTTCCTATTGGCTGCTGATCTTACGCATCCTGGCCGCGACGCTTGGCGGCTATATAGTCGCTGCACTGTTCTCGGTGGCAGCGCTTGGCTTACCGCTAGATATCATGATGTCTCTGCGTATCGGAATGATGGGGAGCTTCATTATTTGGGCGGGCGTGGCGACTTGGTCGTTTATCACGCCGAGTTTGATACGCCTTTGGGGGGCTATCGGTCTCGCCGCTTGCGGCCTTCTATTGGTGGCTACCTATGGCATCCACTAAGCGCAGCGTGAGGCGTAACATGGCTCAGCTGCACACATGGTGCGGCTTGTTAGCTGCTTGGCTGCTGTTTGCCGTTTTTCTGACGGGCACTCTGAGTTACTTCAAAGAGAGTATTTCGTTATGGATGCAGCCCGAACTACCGAGTGTCGTCGCGAACGCTGAGTGGGACAACCGACGTCTGGCTGATTACTGGCAGCACTATCTTGCTGAACACGCTTCAACAGCAAGAAGCTGGCAGATTACCTTTCCTAATGAACGCATGTCGGTCTCGACAGCCGTTTGGTTTGGGCAGGATGGGAGAGAGCAGTTGGTGCTTGACCCAACCACTTTGTCGTTGGTTACTCCGCGTGAAACGCGTGGGGGTGATTTTTTCTACCGGTTCCATTTTCAATTGCATCACCTCCCCGCCATCTATGGTCGCTGGATCATTGGTATCGCCACCATGATGATGTTCGTGGCAATCATCAGCGGCGTGATAACCCATAAAAAAATCCTGCGCGACTTTTTTGCTTTCCGACCCCAAAAGGGCGCCCGTAGCTGGCTAGATGCTCACAATGCATTTTCTGTGTTAACGCTGCCTTTTCAGCTAATGATTACCTATACCGGCTTGATAACGCTCATGTCGCTCTATATGCCTTGGGGAGTAGAGCGCGCCTTTCCCGATGCTGACGCGCGTCGCCAAGCGACCAGTGAACTGCATGCCTTTCCTCTCTCCGGCCCGGCTACGGGGCAGCCTGCAGCGTTATATGCCCTTAGCGAACTGGTCGGTGATGCTGAAGCGCATTGGCAGAAGCCGGTGCAGTCCCTGAGGGTCAGCCACCCTGGCGATGCAGGCGCGCGTGCCGTGGTTTGGCAGAGTGCCCACGAGGCGTTATCTGCACACCGCCCACAACGTATCTATGAAGCAAGTTCGGGCGACTTGTTAGCAGAGACTCAGTCGCAACGTGTCGATGAACAAGCACACGGCGTCATGGTGGGGCTACATGCAGGTCGTTTTGCTAACTGGGGCATGCGCTGGATCTATTTTGCCTTGGGCGCTGCTGGGTGTGGCATGGTGGCAACCGGGCTACTGCTATGGACGTCAAAGCGTAAGCATAAGAAGGGCAGTGTGGTGGGGATCTGGTGTGTCGAGCGGATTAATATAGCCACGCTGGCCGGCATGCCGATTGCCGTATTGGCCTTTTTAGCCAGCAACCGACTTTTACCGGTGGCGCTTAGTGGTCGTGCCCAATGGGAAATCTATTTTTTCTTTGCCGCCTGGCTGCTGGCGTTGCTACACGCTGTTTTAAGACGCTCGGCCTCGCAGGCGTGGCGGGAGCAGTTAACTCTGATCGTTATCTTGTTACTGTGCCTACCAACGCTGAATCTCTTGGCCCCTTCCTATCGTGTTCTAGGTGAGCTTGCCGCAGGTAATTGGCAGCGTGTTAGCGTTGACCTGATGTGTTTGGTCGGCGCGCTGATCATCGTATGGCAGATGAAACGAGCCGCTAAAAAAGCGAGCACCCGTGTGCAGACTATTCAGGTGGCGTCATGATGCTCCTCACGATTCTGGCACTCTGTACGCTGGGTTTTGCATTAATTGCGCTATCGGATAGCCGCCATCGACGCCGTTGTGGCCTTAAGCCTGCTCAACAAAAACCTTGGTTCTGGGCGGGCAGCGCGATACTCGGTTGGCCACTTTGGTTGGCGATGGAAACCTGGAGCACAGGGCTGGCAATAACGCTATGGCTTGGTTGTCTAAGCATCTCGGCGGGAGTGGTATTTCTTGGTCTGGCGATGTTTGAGCGCTTCCGCCAGCAGCCGTAATTACCCCCGCCGCTGGCGATTCAATAAATAAACCAAATAGACACCGCCCAGTCCAGCCGTTAAAACCCCGACGGGTAACGCCCCAGAAGGCAATGAGTACTGAGCCGCTAAGTCTGCCGCCAACAGCAGCAGGGCGCCGACCACGCCTGCCGCTAAGGGGAGCGGCCCAGGTTTTCGCCAAAGGCGTAACGCCAACTGGGGTGCGGCAAGTGACACAAACGCAATCGGCCCTACCGTTGCGACCGCGCCACCCGCCAGAAAAGCCCCCATTACGGCACTTAATAAGCGTGATGCTGCCAAGTTAACGCCGAGGCTTTTGGCGACTGGATCGCCAAGCGCCATCAGGCGCAGCCGGGGGGCTATCAGCACAATACCGGGCAGTAACAGCAAACACAGGCTAAGCATTGGCCAAAGATCGTGCCACTGGCGTCCTGCTACGCTACCGCTAAGCCAAATCATCGCCTCTCGCGCTTGCTCTTGGCCCAGCCAGGTCAAATTTAGCTGCACGCCTGCTAGGGCTAAGGCATTGATAGCGATGCCAGCAATAATCATTGAAGAGGGGTGGCGAAAACCGCGCCCAGAGCCGCTATAGACCGCCAGCGTGCCGATGATCGCACCCAGCGCGGCCCCCGTTGTGGTAGAGACAATGCCCACCAGCCAACTGCTTGCCAGCAGTGCTCCCAGGCTAGCGCTGGCAGTAAGGCCGATAATATCGGGACTGCCTAACGGGTTGCGGGTGATGCCTTGAAACAGGGCACCCGATACGCCTAGCGCAAAGCCAGCACACAGCGCGACGAATGCCCGTGGTAGGCGCAGCGTAAACGCCTGCCATTGTTCAAACGGTGTCGCATTACCTTGGATAAGGTGCCCAAGCGCTTCTTTACTAAGTCCTTGGCTTCCCAGCATCAGAGAACCCAGTAATAGCCCTAAAGCGATAATGCTGGCCAACATGTAGGGGGCTAAAGCACGGGGTGGCAAAAGACAGGGTGGAAAAATACGGGGAAGTAAATGACGGGGGGCTGGCAGTAACGTATTAAAGCGTTTCATCATGGCTCACACAGCGCGCTGGTTAATGCGCAAAGCGACTAACAGAAATGGCGCGCCTAGCAGCGCCGTCAGAATCCCTGTCATGATTTCAGAAGGGCTTAGCAAAAGGCGTGCGAGCAGGTCTGCAAGTATCATCATTAGGGGGCCCATCACCAGCGCGATGGCAAGTTGCCAATAAACGTAATGACCAGCAATTTTTTTGGCCAATAACGGCACGGCTAAGCCCACGAAAGCGATAGGGCCCACCGTGGCGGTTGAAATCGCCGCTAGCAGCGCGCTACCGCTAAGCACCGCCAGCCTCAAACAGCCCGCATTCAGCCCCAGCGCTTTGGTCACGCCGTCACCCATTTGCAGGACGTGTAAAAAGCGCGGGAGGATAAACGACAGGCCAAGCCCGACCGCTATCCAGCCCAATAGCCGCTGGGCTTCATCTAGCGTATGCCCATTGATGGACCCAACGATCCAGAAGCGATAGTTGGCAAATAAGGCGGGGTGGGTAAGGGTGATGGCTTGTACGTAGGCAAATAGAACGGCGTTAAGCGCCGCCCCTAACAGCAGCAGGTGTGATGGGTCATGCTGGCGATAAGCGCTCTGAACGCCTGCCAAAACAGCCACGAAAAGCGCACCAGGTAGCGCTAACCAAAAAGCGCCTGCAGGCAACGAGCCAAGCACCAAGCCAGCGGTGACCAGAGACGCGGCTGCGCCTGCATTGATGCCCAGAAGCCCTGGCTCGGCAAGCGGGTTGCGGGTTAAATTTTGGAGCAGCGTACCGGCGACGGCAAGCGCCGCGCCGGTAGCGATGGCGAGCAGTGTGCGTGACAGGCGTGCTTCCACTAAGTCGTTGGCGTAGCTGGGGCCTGCCGCTTGAAGTGCCTGCCATACTTGATAAAGGGAGAGGTGTTCTGCTCCCACCGAGAGATTGACCCAGCCAAACAGCAGCACCGCCCCCACTAGCCCTGCCAGCCAGCGTGTTCGCTGCCGTAAAGAGGGAAATAGATCATTCACGATACCAGTTCCAGCATTCATCGCCGTTCAGCTGCCTCGGCAAGGCGTGGCAATAGCCGCTCGATCATCCATTGAGTCGCTAGTGGTGAACCGGCAGAACTAGCAACGATTAATGGTTGATCGATCAGCGCCAGATAGCGGCCATCTGAAATGGCTGGCAACGAGGCAAAAAGCGGTAGCTCAGCCACTCTATCGCGCTGCTCTTCGCTGTGATACCAAGAGACCACTAAGTCGACATCTTCGAGCATGGGAAGATGTTCAAAACCGAGGTAGTGCGCAAAGTGATTGCCGCTTGGCGATAGGCCTTCAACCGTTGGTGACAAGAGAAGCCCAAGGCCTGTCAGCGTGCCAACGCGAGGGTCATCTGCTAAATACACGGAGACATTTCCAGAGGCTGGGTCGGGTCGTACATAAGCAAAAGTGGTGTCCGCAAGGCCTGGGTAAGCCTCGCCTGCAGTCCTCAGCGATGTGTCGAGATGACGCATTAAGGCAGCACCTTCCGCCGGCACGCCAAGCGCTTGTGCAATACGTTCAATCTGCTCATCGACAGAGGTGAGATAAGGGCGCTCTGGGTAAGCGACAATGGGCACCAGTGGCGACAACAGATCATAAATGGCGTCTGGAACACCACTGGAAGGCGCCAAAATGACATCCGGCTCCAGTGCGAGCAGTGCTTCAACATCCAGCTCGGGGTATTGCGTAATCGTCGTGGGTAGCGGCGTTGCCTGTGCTTCCAGAGCGTCTCGTACCCATGGCCAATAGCCATCCTCATCGCCGCCCCACTCCGCACGGCTGACCCCGACCGGCACAACGCCAAGTGAGATGGCAATATCATCAGCACCAACGCCAAGGGTGACGACGCGCTGCGGTGGCTCGTCAATGGTGGCTGTTCCCAGTGGGCTTTGGATGACAACGGGAAAGAGAGCGGCATCAGCCACTGCCCCCGTCATGGGGGCAGCCGCAATTAACAGCGTGATGAATGAGCGCAGCATCATTAGCTTCTCACCAATCCCAGTTGATTGACATGACGGCACTACGCGGTTCGCCAAGCCAATACTGGCTGTAGAAACCAATTTGCTCGTAGTAGTCCTTGTCAAACACGTTGTTGATGTTCAGCTGCGCGCTTAATTGATCGTTGAAGCGATAGCGTGCCATCAGGTCAGCAACGGCGTAAGCGTCTTGCCCAACCTTAACTTGGCCATTGGGGCTAGATGTGTTCCGCCAAATATCGCTTTGCCAACGTGCCCCGCCGCCCAATGTTAAGCCACTCCATGCGCCCGGCAGTTGGTAAGTGGTAAACAGTTTGATCTGTTGGCGCGGATGGGTCGTGTTGGTACGCTCGCCGTCGGAATTTTCTGCATTGGCTAGGGTGTAGCTGGCGCTCACATTCCAGCCCGAGGCCACTTCGCCAATCAATTCGACCTCTACGCCATTGACCTGATTACCATCCACACTGCGGTGGGCGGACGTACCCGGCTGGCCGATCACATCAACGCCAGGAATGGCTTCGGCCACACCGTTTTGCTCTGTTCTAAACAGTGCAATGCTGCTATCCAATTGGCCGTTCAGAAGGGTTGCCTTAGCGCCTAGCTCATAGCTGCGACCCTGAATTGGATCAAGCAGAGAGCCATCCTCACGGCGGGCATTCTGAGACTGGAAAATCTCGGTATAACTCGCGTAAACAGAGGCATAGTCATTAATATCGTAAATAATGCCCGCATAAGGCGTTATTTCGTTGCTGTATCGGTATTGCCGCTCAGACCCATAGTAAGTCTGATCCAATTCCCAATCGCTCAGGCGTGCGCCAACAATGAGATTAAGCGGATCACTCAACGAAAAGCGCGACACCATATAGCCGCCGCTTTGCGTTACCTGCATATTGTCTGAGCTGCTGAATTCCCCCCACTGAGGCTTGGCCACCACGCTGTCTCGCCAATTAAAGTAACTGCCCGCGGAAGGCGGTGTGCCAACCGGGGTGGCCAGTTTTATCTCAAAGTCATCTTCGTTATGCATCCAGCCAAAGCCCAGCTCATGTTGGCGGCCAAATAAGCTGAAATCACCTTCGGCCGTCACGTTAACGGTTTGTTGAGTGCGGTTGCCGCGGTAATTTAAGAAGGAGCTGGACATACCAAGGCCTGTCTCCCTGTCTGGGAAACCGCCGCGATAAAGGTACTCTAGGCCATAGTTACCGTCGTTATGGCTAACGGCGGCGCGTAACGTCCAGCCGTTATCCAGTTGGTGGCTAATATCAGCGAACACGCGAGTGGTCTCGTTGTAAAACGTTGACCAGTCGGTATTGTTAGATGCGCTGCGGTCAAAGTCCGTTCGGCTGCCGTCAGCATAAAAAGCCGGGACACTGGCCCCTGCGCCAACCGTCTCGTTGTGCTGATATTCAACCCCTACGGTTAATTGAGTAGCGGGGGTAAGCTCGCTACTGATAACACCGTAAAGCGTCTCATGGTCATCTTCGAGATGAGAGATAAAACTATCGTTCTGGTCTTTGGCGACGACAAAGCGGGCCCCTGTCGTACCATCGCTGCTTAATGGAACAGACACATCAGCCGTGACGCGGCGCCGGTCCCAACGGCCGAGGCCTGCGGAAACAGACGCAGCCGCTTCGGACAACGGGCGTTTGCGAATAAAGTTAACGCTTGCCGAAGGTTCGCCAGCGCCGGTCAACAAACCGGTTGCCCCGCGCACTACTTCAACACGATCATAAATCGCCGCATCCCAGTCGGAATCGCCAAAATTCCAAAAACCGCTGAGCGGAATGCTGAGCCCGTCAAACTGCACGCTACGGATTGAGAAACCACGCGCGGCATAGCTAATTCGGTTGCTGTCAGCTCGGCTTGGCGAAACGCCGGGTACTTGAGCTAACACATCACCGCCTGTCTGTGCCGCACGGTCGTCGATCTGCTGGCGAGTAATAACACTTGTTGATTGGGGGGTCTCGCGTGGCGTTAATGACAGCCCGACCGCACTGCGGCTAGCGGGCACTGTGTAGCGTTGAGTGCCTTCACTGCTGGTGCTGAGGCGCTCACCGGTCACTAGCAAATTGTCCAATGTTTCGTCAGGAGCTTCAGCAAAGGCAAGCAAAGGGTAGGCAAGAATAAGAGCAGTGCATGTTGATCGATATAACAATGGCATGGAGCGGTTTTCCAAAGTTGGATGTTGCTAGTAGTTAATATTTCATAATGAGAATTATTCCACTTATGCTGGGCGGGCGGTTATGCCCGCCGCGCAATTGATTATGCGCAAACGTCAGCCGTATCGTTTTAGGAGCGTTTAAGGGAACTTTCCGTCAAAGCACCCGGCGAGATACCGTAGTTTTTCTTGAAAGCAGTAATAAAGTTGCTGGCATGGCGGTAGCCGCTTAAATGTGCCGCTTGTTGAACGCTGTGGCCGCTCAGCAGCAGCTCGCGGGCTAGCGAAAGCCGACGCTTGCGCAAATAGTCGATGGGCGCTAGGCCGTAAGCCATCTTGAAATGCCGCATTAGCGTACTTGGGCTCATGGCCGCGCGATCCGCTAAGCGTTGCAGCGTGTGGTCAAACGATGGCTCTTCATCCAGCCAGCGGCGTATTAGCGCCAAGCGCTGTCGATACAGTGCGCCACTGTCAGCCGTATATGGCGAACGGCAGTCCAGCCCCTGGGCGATGATTTGCAGTGCCAGCCCTTGAAAGCGCATGCGTTGCGACTCAGCGCTACTGGAAGCACAGCACGCTTCATCGATGGTGAGCTGTAATCCAGGACTGAGCTGCCAGACATGGGGGGAAGTCGATGAAATGTAAGAACCATACCAAGCCTGCATCGCTGGTGCGTCGAGCGATAGGCATAGCGTGCGAAGCCGTTGATTAGCAGGATGAAAAGCGCTTAGCGTTAAACCTGTGTCCAGCCTTAGCCAGCAAGCTTCCCCTGCCGTTATCCAACGCTTTTGGCCATCAATATCGAAATGTGCGCAGCCCTCTAACATCACCACAATCAGCAGGTCGGTATTGCCCTTAGAGAACGATTGATAAGGTCGCAGCACATCCAAATCGGAAATAAAAAGCTCCACACCCGCCGCTAGGCTAACTTCTTCTACACGCCCTTGGGCGATCGATGTTTTCGGCGTGCAGGCAGCGTTGGAGGTTATGGGAAAGCAGTAATCGATACTGTATCGGCGTCCGTAGCCTAAAAAATGATCAACGGTATAGCGGGTGCTAATGGTCACGTGGTGTGTCTCAACCTGGTGTAGAAACAAAGGTTCAACAAACAGCCTTATTTAAAAGACGCGCACAAATAGTAATGTGTTTTATTATTATTTGATAGTTAATGCTAAGTGGAGCGTTTTAATTGCACTTCTTTGGTGCGACGAAGGGGCTGGCTAATTAGCATGGTGCAATTTTGGTGCGAATAAGAGAAAGTCGGTATTTTTCAAGCTATTGAATAATAATGACTATTTTTTCTATTCACCATTTTGGTACGGCGGTTGCGCTGCATTGCTTCAAATAGGCGTGCTCGGTTTCGATAGTCTGGGAGCGTTGTTCCAAATCCTGCACCGTCGTTTCTGTTGAGCGCTCCCACTGATCGAGCCAATGGAGCCCCCATGGAACTGACCCCACGAGACAAAGATAAGCTGCTGCTATTTTCTGCTGCCCAGCTTGCCGAGCGCCGCAAAGCACGCGGCCTAAAGCTTAATTACCCCGAGGCCGTCGCGCTGATCAGCTTTGAAATTATCGAAGGTGCCCGTGACGGCAGAAGTGTCGCCGACTTAATGAGCTACGGCCGTGAAATCCTTAGCCGTGATGACGTGATGGATGGCGTGGCGGAAATGGTGGATGAAGTGCAGGTAGAGGCCACCTTTCCGGACGGCACCAAGCTCGTGACCGTTCACACGCCAATCAACTAGTCGTCAGCAACCAGGAGGCTGCCATGATTTCCGGCCCAATGATTCCAGGACAGTACCAGTTAAAAGACGGTGATATTGAGCTATGCGTGGGCCGCGAGCGGATTAGCGTCGAAGTGGCCAATACCGGCGACCGCCCCATTCAGATCGGCTCTCACTACCACTTCGCTGAAGCCAACCCCGCGCTGGTGTTTGATCGTAGCAAATCCCGTGGCTTTCGCTTGGACGTGGCAGCGGGCACCGCGATTCGCTTTGAGCCTGGCCAGACCCGCGAGGTCACGCTAGTTCCCTTCGTTGGTAAGCGCGAAATTTACGGCTTCCGTGGCGATGTGATGGGTGCGCTCGATGGAGATAAACAATGAAGCCGGTTAACAAAATCAGTCGGCAAGCCTATGCCGATATGTATGGCCCCACCGTGGGCGACCGCGTGCGCCTGGGTGATACCGAACTGTGGATCGAGGTGGAGCAAGACGCTACCCACTACGGCGATGAGGTGAAGTTCGGCGGTGGTAAGGTCATCCGCGACGGCATGGGGCAAAGCCAGCGTAACGACGCCACGGTGATGGATACGGTGATTACCAATGCGCTGATTTTAGACTGGTGGGGCATTGTTAAAGCCGATGTCGGCCTGCAAAACGGGCGCATTGCCGCGATTGGCAAGGCAGGCAACCCCGACACCCAGCCCGATGTAGATATAGTGATTGGCCCCGGCACTGAAATTATCTCAGGCGAAGGCAAGATTCTCACCGCTGGAGGTATCGACGCGCATATTCACTTTATTTGCCCCCAACAGGTAGAAGAAGCGCTGATGAGCGGCGTGACCACCATGCTGGGAGGCGGCACTGGTCCTGCAACGGGCTCTAATGCGACAACCTGCACTCCCGGTGCCTGGCATATTGGCAAAATGCTGCAAGCGGTGGACGACCTGCCGATGAATATTGGCCTGTTGGGTAAAGGCAACGCCAGCTTGCCGGAAGCGTTGGAGGCGCAGCTGGAAGCCGGTGCCATGGGGCTTAAACTCCACGAAGACTGGGGCACCACGCCTGCTTCCATTGATACCTGCCTCAGTGTGGCAGAAAAGTATGATGTGCAGATCGCAATCCACACCGACACACTCAACGAATCCGGCTTTGTGGAAGACACCCTGGCGGCGTTTAAAGAGCGTGGCATTCACACCTATCACACCGAAGGGGCAGGCGGCGGTCACGCGCCGGATATCCTGACCGCCTGCTCAAAAGAGTACGTGCTGCCGTCTTCCACTAACCCGACGCGGCCTTATACGGTTAACACCATCGACGAACACCTGGACATGTTGATGGTCTGCCACCACTTGGACCCCAACATTCCCGAAGATGTGGCCTTTGCTGACTCACGTATTCGCCGTGAAACGATCGCCGCCGAAGATATTCTCCACGACTTGGGCGTGATCTCGATGATTGCCTCGGATTCCCAAGCCATGGGGCGAGTGGGCGAAGTGGTCTGCCGTACCTGGCAAACGGCCCATAAAATGAAAGTGCAGCGCGGTTTATTGCCCGAAGATGAAGCATTGGGCGCTGATAACCTGCGCGCCAAGCGTTATATCGCCAAATACACTATTAATCCCGCGATTACCCATGGCATTGCCCATGAGGTGGGCTCCATCGAAGTTGGCAAACTGGCTGATTTAGTGCTCTGGAAACCGGCATTTTTCGGTGTAAAGCCCTCGCTGATTTTAAAAGGCGGCATGATTGCAGCGGCGCCCATGGGCGACCCCAATGCGTCGATTCCCACGCCTCAGCCGGTGCATTATCGCTTTATGTTTGGGGCGTTTGGAAAGGCCGCCAGCCAAACGCGGCTCAACTTCGTAAGCCAAGCAGCGATTGACGCAGGCATTAAAGAGCGGCTGGGCCTGCAGAGCACGCTTTCCGCCTGTAAAAACGTACGCGGCGTGCGCAAAAAAGATATGAAGCTCAACGACGCCTGCCCAGAACTCACCGTCGACCCGCAAACTTATGAAGTGCGCTGCGATGGCGAGCTACTTACCTGCGAGCCCGCCACCGAACTGCCGCTAGCCCAGCGTTATCACTTGTTCTGATTGACGCAATACGAGGAGCGCCGAGAGGTAGGACTACGTGAGGGCGCTGTGAATACATCCTTGTACGCTACTTTTGCCATCCATGGCAAAAGACCCTCACTTCGACCTACCTCCGGCTAGGCGTTGGGTGGTTTTAATAGGAAGAGATAGATGCTGAAACTGATAGAACGTTTAGGGCCGGTGGAAGAGAGCACCGCCAGCGACACGCTGACGCTGCCCTTTGAGCTGCGCATTCGCGGGCGCCTAAAAGCCCAAAGCGATAGTGGCCGCGATCTGGGGCTGTTTCTAGACCGTGGCCCAGTGCTGCGCGATGGCGAAGGCTTAAAAGCGGAAAATGGCGAAGTGGTGCGCATACGTGCCGCCATCGAGCCGATGGTGACCGCGCGAGTTAGCACCGGCTTACCCCTGGCGCGGCTGGCGTACCACCTTGGCAACCGCCATGTACAGCTGGCGCTGGGCGAAGACGAGAAGGGTGGCTGGGTGCGTTTCCCACCCGACCATGTGCTAGAAGAACTGGCGGAACTACTGGGGGCTGAGCTTGAGCACCACAACGCCACCTTCGATCCAGAACCAGGGGCCTATAACCAAGTAGGTGGCGGTGGGCACTCTCACGGACATTCTCACGGGCATTCTCATGGTCATGGGCACTCCCACGACCACGCTCATGACCACGACCATTCACACGCGCATGAGCATCATCATGCCCACTGAGTATGCCGCACCAGAAAGCCATGACTTAGCCCTGCTAGGGCTAATGCAGCTGGTCAGCCCCGCGCTACCCATTGGTGCCTTTGCGTTTTCCCAGGGGCTGGAAAGTGCCTTTGAGCTGGGCTGGGTAAGTGATGAACAAAGCCTTTCTGAGTGGCTTTCTGGCGTACTGGAAGATGGCCTAACCCGCTGTGAACTGCCGCTGATCGCGCGCTTTTACACTGCCCTTGAGCAGCATGACAGCGATGCAATCGCTCAGTGGGACGAGTGGTTGGCGGCCACCCGCGAAACCGCTGAATTAGCCGCTGAAGATAGCCGCTTGGGTGCTTCGCTCAAGCGCCTGCTGGGCAGCCTGGATTTATTACCCCGCCAGGATGAGCGAAGTGAAGGCTTTCAGCCGCCTTTATTACCTGCCCATGCAGGCTATGTGACGCTATTTAGCTACGCCGCTTTTATGCGCCGTGTGCCCCCGCGCCAAGCGCTATTAGGGTTTGGCTGGGCGTGGCTGGAAAACCAGCTGGCAGTGGCCTGCAAAGCACTTCCCCTGGGCCATACCGCCGCCCAGCGGGTGATTGAACAGCTGCGCGGGGAACTGGTGGCGACCGTCGATCAGGCACTATTGCTGAAAGATGATGACCTTGGCCCGGTACTGCCCGGCGTGGCGCTGGCAAGCGCTCTGCACGAAACACAATATTCACGCTTGTTTAGAAGTTAAACGCTTATGAGTAGGAGATGACAATGACGCACTGTTTACGTGTAGGTGTGGGTGGCCCGGTGGGTTCCGGCAAAACGGCACTGCTTAAGCAGCTTTGTTCGGCACTACGGGATTACTACGATATCGCCGTCGTAACCAACGACATATATACCCGTGAAGACGCCGACTTTCTGCTCAAGCACGATGCGCTGCCTGCTGACCGCATCTTAGGTGTGGAAACCGGCGGTTGCCCGCATACCGCCATTCGCGAAGATGCCTCGATGAACCTGGCGGCCATCGATGAGCTACACGCTCGCCATCCAAAACTAGAGCTGGTACTAGTGGAGTCCGGCGGTGACAACCTCTCTGCGACGTTCAGCCCCGAGCTTTCTGACCTCACGCTGTACGTGATTGACGTTTCCGCAGGCGATAAGATCCCCCGTAAAGGCGGGCCAGGCATTACTAAGTCAGACCTGCTGATTATCAACAAAATCGATATTGCCGAGCAGGTTCATGCATCGCTTGAGGTGATGGAGCGGGATTCGAAGAAAATGCGCGGCGAGCGTCCCTTTGTGTTTACCAATCTTTACGACGGGGTAGGTCTTGAAGAGATCATCCGCTTTATTCTCGACAAAGGCATGCTGGATGAGCGTCGGCCCCAGGCAGCAACGGCATAAGCGTTGTGATGCGAAAATCGCCCCCAATAAAAAACTGCCCTGCCCCAATAGGGGGCAGAGCAGTCAAAAAGACGTGGCTAGCGGCTTGCTAAAACGGGCCGTCCTTGGCCACCACACCCCTACAGTGAGCGGATAGGGCAAAGATAACCTTAACGCAGGTTATGAAAGTCCTATTTAGCGACGTTAATTCGCTGTTCATAAACAAAAAACACGAGAGATGGCTCAAGTCGACACAGGTTAGGTCGATAAAGAATGCATAAAACTACTAAAAATTCTTCCGATGACCTACTGAGAAACACTTTATGGCTACTCCTCCTTCTTCGACTCCGCAAAAACGAAGCCTTAGCTTACAGGCTAAGGTGTTGACGCTTGTCCTACTGCCACTTTTCATAGTGACAGCAGGGTTAGTCTCGTTTAACGCCTATGAGCGCATTCAAAACACCCGCGAGACGCTGGCGAATCAGCGTGAGGTGCTGATTGAAGAGCGCCGCAATGCAGTGCGCGACATTGTGCAAATGGCGACGTCCGCTATTTCTCCTATTTATGAGCAAGCAGGTGTTAATGATGAGGAAGCCAAACAACAGGTAGCAGAGCTCGTGCGCGCCATGCGCTTTGAAGGTAATAACTACGTTTTTATCTACGACTTCGATGGTAACAATATCGTGACGGCCCCTGCGCCAGAGCGTGAAGGTACCAACATGATGGACGTAAGAACCCCAGACGGAAATTACCTTATTCGCGATATTCTTCAGGTTGCCAAGAACGGTGGCGGTTTCCATAGTTACTTATGGGAGTACCCAAGCACCCGGGAGATTGAGCCGAAGCACTCGTATGTAGAGAGTCTAGAAAAGTGGGGCTGGATGATCGGTGCCGGGGTTTACGTCACTGATGTTGATGCAGTTGTCGCAGAACTTGAGGCGACCGCTAACGCGGACCTAGGCCAGTCTATCCTGTTCGCTATTTTGTTGGGTGCCGCCTTATTTCTAGCAGTGGCGCTGCTCGCATTTGGTTTTGTGCGTCGCACCGTCGGGCCGATTAAACGCACCGCCAGCGCTATGCATGATATCGCTCAAGGCCGTGGTGATCTTACCCGCCGCCTAGCGGTAGAAAGCAATGACGAGGTTGGTAACCTAGCGGTTCAGTTCAATGCCTTTGTCGAGCGCATGCAGGAAACCCTGCGTGATGTGCGCCGTAGCACCATGAGTGTTTATCATTCGGCGGGGGAAATTTCCCATAGCTCCGAGGAACTGGCCACCCGTACCGAGCAGGCCGCTGCCAACCTGCAAGAAACGTCAGCTTCCATGGAAGAAATTACCTCGACCGTGAATCACAGTGCAGATAATGCCCAGCAGGCCAATCAGCTGGTGCAGTCCACTGCTGAAGTAGCCCACCATGGTGAAGAAGCCATGGGACAGGTCGAGCGGACGATGCACGATATCAACGACTCGGCGACGCGTATCAGCGAAATCATCACCATGATTGATGCCATCGCTTTCCAAACCAACATTCTGGCGCTTAACGCCTCGGTGGAAGCCGCACGGGCAGGTGAACATGGCCGTGGCTTTGCGGTCGTCGCGCAAGAAGTACGCACACTGGCTAGCCGCTCTAGCAACGCGTCAAAAGAGATTCGTACGCTGATTGATAGCTCTGTTAAGCACACCCACACCGGTGCCGAGCTAGTACGTAAGGCGGGTGCGACGATGCATGACATTGTGGAAAGTGTCTCCAAGGTGACCGATGTGATCGGTGAGATTACGGCGGGTGCCAAGGAGCAAAGTAGCGGTATTGGCCAGATCAACACCGCCGTCGCGGAAATGGATACCATGACCCAGCAAAACGCTGCCATGGTGCAGGAATCCACCACAGCTGCTAGCAACATGCGCCGTCATGCCGACCACCTTAATGAGCTGATTAACACCTTTGTGCTTGGCGACGATGAGCCACAAGCTTCATCGACACGGCCAGCGTTAAACCAACCGCGTCAGTCTCTGCCTTCTAGCACACCAAGTGCGCAACAGGCGCTCAAGCGCCCCGTGCTCTCTTCTAAGCCAGCGCCGGTTAACGCTGGCGAAGACGACTGGGAAGAGTTTTAAGCCTAACGCTATGCTCCTGCTGGCTGAAAATACGCCTTGTTAAACAGCCAGCAGTAGCAAACACGCCCAGTAGACGAAACGTCGTCGAAAAAAACGTAGTAGAAAGAACGTAGTAGAAAGAACGTAGTAGAAAGAACGTAGTAGAAAAAAAAGGGGCTGCCACATGGCAAGCCCCTTTTTCATTTCAGCCCAGCGTTAACTTCCCGACCAGCCCAGCAGGATCGGTACATAAACCACCAATAGCAGCACCCCAATCAAGCCTAAAAGATACGGGATAATTGCCCGAGTGATGCGCTCCAGCGGTAGCTGAGTGACTGACGAAGCCACATAGAGGTTGATCGCAACCGGCGGGGTAATCATGCCAATCGATAGCCCCACCACAATAATCAAACCAAAGTGGATCGGGTCGATGCCCAATTGCAGTACCAGTGGCAGCAACACCGGGGTAAGAATAATCAAAGCGCTAGCGGTCTCGATAAATACCCCCGTGAGCAGAATTACGGCCACGACCAGCAGCATAATCACGTAGGGGTTGGTGGAAAGCGACAGCACTGCCTGGGCGATGGCGCCGGGTACCTGCCAGCTTGAAAGTGTCCAGCTGAGTACTGCCGACATGGCAATCACCAGCATAATCACCGCGGTGGTCATCGCCGAGCGAATCAGCAGCTTATACACCTGGGGCAGGGTTAAATCCCGATACACAAACAGCGACACCAGCAGCGCATAGTTGACTGCGACCACGGCCGCTTCTGAAGGCGTGAAAATGCCCGAGAAGATACCGCCCAAAATAATCACCGGCGTCATCAACCCCCAGCTAGCCGCTTTCAGCGTGCGCCAAATGGTCGGCAGCGACAGCGGTGTGCCTTTGGGATACTGACGCTTATACGCTTGAGTGATCGCAATGGCCATCAGCCCCAGCCCCATTGCCAGCCCCGGCAAAAAGCCGTTCAAAAACAGCTTTGATACCGACTGCTGAGCAATCACCGCGTAGATAATCATCGGCACCGAAGGAGGAATCACCACCCCGATAGTGCCGCTAGCAGCAATTAAGCTGGCCGCTGAGGCAGGATCGTAGCCTTTACGCTTAAGCTCTGGCACCAGGCTTGAACCCACTGCGGCGGTGGTGGCCGCACCAGAGCCTGAGATCGCCGCGAAGAACATGCCTGCCATTACCGACACCACCGAAAGCCCGCCGCGCATAAAGCCGACTAGCGAATCGGCAAAGCTCACCAGCCGCTCGCTGACCTTACCCTGGGCCATTAAGTCACCGGCCAGAATAAACATCGGGATCGCGACCAGAGCAAACGAGTTAATGCCCTGGAACATCTGCTGGGTGACCACCATGAGTGGCACGCCCGACTGGTACAGCGCATAAAGCGTGCTTGCCCCAATCGCAAAGGCAATCGGCACTCCCAGTAGCATAAACAGGAAGAACAGCCCGAACAGCACCAGAGTCATAGTGGCTCCTCCGGCGCGGCGACCGTCGGCTCACCGTTCACCAGTACGTCGATCATATCCACCAGGGCGTACCACGCCATGATGGCGGCAGAAAGTGGAATGACTGCATAGATGTAGGTCATCGAAAGCCGCAGTGAGGCGGATTTCTGAAAGCTTTGCACCTGCATATAGCGGTAGCCAATCACGATTAGCGCGATCATAAACGCCAGCACCACCGCCAGTGCAGCCAAGCGCGCCAGCTTGCGCAAGGGCAGGGGAAGCGCATCCACGGCAAAGGTCACGGCGATATGCCGCCCGCGCTGGAAGGCTAAGCTGCTGGCTAAAAACGTAATCCACACCAGTAGAAAGCGCGCGACTTCTTCCGTCCAGCCAACGGCGCTGAACAGCACCCGCGACACAATCTGCAGAGTGATCACACCAATTAATGCTGCCATGCCTGCAAAGACCACGGGCTGGATGATGGCATCCAGCCCGCGTTCGCTACGTTTCAATAGTGTTAAAAGTGGCTGTGCAAACGCCATCACTGATTTAGCGCCTCCTGAATGCGCGGTAGGTAATCACCAAACTGCTCGCCATACTTCTCATACACTGGCGCCACGGCGGTCTGGAAGGCTTCAATATCTGGAGTTTCGTTGATCTCCATGCCCGCCTCGCGAAGCTCAGCCAGTTGTTCAGCTTCCATGATAGCATTCTGCTCTCTTGCGTATGCAGATGCTTGCTTGGCGACATCCAGCACAACGGACTGAAGCTCTACCTGGAGGCCGTTCCAGGCGGGAAGGCTCATAATAAACGTTGCTGGCGCATAAATATGCCGAGTCATCGTTAGGTAGTCCTGGGTTTCCGCAAGGTTGAAGGCATGGATAGCGTTAACGGGGTTCTCTTGGCCATCAATAGTGCCTTGCTGCAATGCGGTTAATGCCTCTGTCCAGGCCATGGGTACAGCGTTGGCACCGAGCCCGCGGAATGTATCAACATAAACCTCATTTTCGATGACCCGCAGCCTTAGGCCTTGAAGGTCTTCAGGGACATTGATTGCATGCTGGCTATTAGTGATATTCCGAAAGCCACGTTCAGCGTATGCCAATCCTTTCAGGTTCACATCCTGTAATTTGCCTAGGATTTCCTGGCCGATTTCACCATCCAGCACAGTATAGGCCGCTTCGGAGCTGGGAAAGAGAAACGGGAGCTCAAAAACGGAGAACTCATCGACGAAGTTAGCCACAGGACCGTTGGTGATAATGCCCATATCCACAGTGCCGATTTGCATACCTTCTAATAAGGTGCGCTCATCGCCCAGCGAGGCATTCGGATAAATTTCCACGCTAACCGCGCCATCGGTACGTTCGCTAATCAGCTGTTGGAAGCGCTCAGCAGCAATATGGTAAGTATCTTCCGTATTCACCACATGGGCTAGGCGCAGCGTAGTAGGGGCTATCTCTTCCGCTTGTCCAGCGAGGGGCAAGCTGAGTAGACCTACACCAATAAGGGGAAGAGTTAGCTGTTTAAGTTGGCGTGTCGGTTTAGTCACAGCGTTCAGCGTAAAGCAGGCAAGGATATTCACATTATCTCCTAAGAATTAGTGGTTTTAATTATATTGAGGCGTGGTTTTATTATTTTCTTAATGCTCATCTATATCACATTGATTATAGGGGGCAAATTACTTATTTTTATTCCACTATTCGTTCTTCTAATCCGAAAAATCTTTATATAACTTGTACTTGAGTGATTTTTAGGTTGGCGATAACCTGCAAGAGGTTACTTTTAATTGCGCACTTTTGAATGAAGCACTACAGGGTTTTAAACGCCAAGTGCTTAAACCAATGGTGTGGTCAGCTAAATCAGGAATAAGAAATGGATAAGTTGCTGAACGACCTTGTTGCAATCGTCGGTCCTTCGGGGGTACTGCTTGGTGATGATGTCTCGCAGCGTAGCGTAGATTGGTTTACAGGGGCGCCGTGTCGCGCTAAGGCGATTGTTAGGCCGCGCAGCACAGAACAGCTGAGCCGTGTTATGGCTTTGTGTTATCAGGCCGACCAGCCTGTGGTGACACACGGGGGCATGACCGGCATTGTGCATGGCGGGATGGCAAGTCCAGATGAAATCGTCGTGTCACTGGAGTTGATGAACCAGATAGAGGAGATCGACCCGGTTGGTTCCACAATTCTAGCTCAGGCTGGGGTGACCCTGCAGCGCGTACAGGAAGCAGCGCAAGAGATCGATATGCAGTTCCCACTAGACTTGGGGGCAAGAGGCTCTTGCACCATTGGTGGCAACATCGCCACCAATGCCGGTGGTATACGGGTAATACGCTACGGCATGATGCGCCAGCAGGTACTGGGACTAGAGGCGGTACTTAGCGACGGCACCGTAGTGAGCTCATTGAATAAAATGCTGAAAAACAATGCAGGATACGATCTGAAGCAACTGTTTATTGGCAGTGAAGGTACCCTGGGAATCGTTACCCGTGCAGTACTACGGTTACAACCCCACATGCCCAGCGAGCAAACGGCATTAGTAGCGGTGCCCTCTTTCGATGCGTTGACTCAGCTGCTGAATCTTGTCTCTCGTGAGCTAGCCAATAGCCTCAGTGCCTTTGAAGCGCTGTGGAATAATCACTATAAACTGATGACCACAGAAAGTGGTAAGCATGCGCCTGTACTAGCGGATAACTCACCTTTCTACGCCATTATTGAAACACTGGGGCTGGATGAGGCCGAGGACGCTGAGCGTTTTTCCCAAGTGCTGCAAAAGGCACTAGAGGTCGATTTGATCACCGATGCGGCCTTGGCGAGCTCCCAAGCCCAGCGTCAGGCGATCTGGGCCATAAGAGAAGATATCGAAGTGCTGGTGAACGAGCTGAAACCGATGTTCTCCTACGATGTCAGCCTGCCGATTCCCAGTATGCAAGCGTATGTCGATATTTTAGAAGAGAACCTTGAAACCCAGTGGCCTCAATCAGGAAAAATGGTGGTATTTGGTCACCTTGGTGATGGCAACTTACACATTATGATCACGGTACGTGACGATAGCCCGGACAGCCGACGCCAGGTTGAACAGCTTGTCTATTCGTCTCTGAAAGCGTTTGGCGGTTCCATTTCTGCAGAACACGGCATTGGTCTTGAGAAAAAGGACTATCTGTCAGTTTCCCGTACCAGTGAGGAGATTGCCTTAATGAAACGCCTGAAAACCGCACTGGACCCCAAAGGCCTATTGAACCCCGGCAAAGTAATAGCGCTGGACTAGCGTTTGCCTGAATGGTTAGTAGGTATCGCCAGCCTTTAGGGAGCGGGTGTTATCAGCTCCCTAATTAGCGATCTTAACCAGTGTATACCGGAGTCGTGATCCTTCCTTTCATCCCAGCATAGGCATACTTTAAAGGGCGCTACATCCAGGGGCAGGGCGTAGAACTTCAGGCTATTATTGCGACAAATCACCTTGGCGGCACTCTCAGTCACCACGCAGAGTAAATTCGTCGAGACCAGTATCTCTTGAAGAGGAGTGATATAGGGTGTTTTGGCGACGATTTTGCGCTCTAACCCCAGTATTCTCAGCTTCTCATTGATTAACAGTGGGCTATCTTCGCGGTGAGATAATGCGATTTGTGGGGCGTTTAAAAAAGCGTCAAGTGTGATCGTGTTGTTGTCTCCGTATAGGGAAGCATCACCAACACAGCCAATCACATCATCAAACAGGTATTCGTGATAAGAGGTGAGTGGCAAGCTTTCCAACTGCACCATGGCGAGGTCGATATCGTGGGCTTGTATGGCGTGCTGAGCATCTTCGGCACTGGCTATGCGGGTAGACAACATATTGAAGCATAAGTCGGGCGCATGAGTTAAACAGTGCTGAATAAGCTTAGGTTGTAACTGCTGGCTTACATAGTCCACTAGGCTGACACGAAACTCGCGTTTCGATGTGGCCGGTGAGAACTCGCTGTTGCTATACACCGCCTGATCGAAGTAGAACAACCCTTTGGCCACAGCGGCATCCATCTGCCGGGCAAGCGGAGTTGGCTGCATGCCATCCAGCGTTTTAATAAATAGCGGGTCATCCATCAGCAGGCGCAACTTCTTTAGCGAATGGCTGACGGCTGGCTGGCTAAGGCAGAGCGCTTCTGCGGTAAGGGTTAAGCTCCTTTTCCAATAAAGCGTATGAAAAACCAATAATAAATTGAGATTTATCTTATGCAGTCTCGTTGCCAACTTTATATTGGTTGGTTCAGTCATCAGGCGTCTCTAATTGGCAAAGGCTGTTCACGCAGTATATTGACACTACGCAAACAGCTATCGGTCACTTCAATAAAACCAACCTCACGCTACGGGAAGCCGGGCAGTTAGCAAAGACCGTTTACTTAAGTGCCTCCTGAATGCGCGGCAGGTAGTCACCAAACTGCTCGCCGTACTTCTCGTACACCGGCACAACAGCAGCTTGGAAGGCTTCCATATCCGGCGTTTCGTTGATTTCCATACCGGCTTCGCGCAGCGCCGCCAGTTGGTCGGCTTCCATATCGGCGTTCACTTGGCGCTCATGCTCGGCGGCTTCTTGGGCGGCTTCTTTCAGTACGGTTTGTGCCTGTTCTGGCAGTTGGTTCCAAACGGGCATGCCCATTACAAAAATGGCCGGGGCGTACGTATGGCGGGAAAGGGTCATGTAGTTCTGGGTTTCATCCAGCTTGAATGAATGGATAACGTTCACCGGATTTTCCTGGCCGTCGATGGTGCCTTGCTGCATGGCGGTCAGCGCTTCTGTCCACGCCATGGGAATAGCGTTGGCGCCCAGCTCGCGGAAGGTGTCGGTGTACACCGGGTTTTCCATCACACGAATGCGTAGCCCATCCAGATCTTCCGGCGAATTCACCGCGCGTTCGCTGTTGGTCAGGTTGCGGAAGCCGCGCTCTGCGTAGGCCAAGCCTTTCAGATTCACGTCAGACAGTTTATCCAGCAGCTCCTGGCCGATCGGGCCATCGAGCACGCCATAAGCAGCTTCTGGTGAAGGAAATAGGAACGGCAGTTCAAATACTGCCATCTCTTCGACAAAGTTGGCCACCGGGCCGTTGGTGATCAGCCCCATATCCACGGTGCCGATCTGCATGCCTTCCAGCAGCGTGCGTTCGTCACCCAGCGAGGCATTGGGGTAGATCTCGATGTTGACCTTGCCATCGGTGCGCTCTTCCACCAGTTCTTCAAACTTGGTCGCGGCGATATGGAAACCATCTTGCTCGTTGACCACGTGGGCCAAACGCAGGGTAACGGGGTCCATATCAGCAAAATCAGCGGCATTCGCGGCGCTTACTAGCGTCAGTGAAATGCCCAGTGCCAGCGTGTTACGTGCAAAAGTTTTCATTATAGTGTGTTCCCAGTTTTACTAAAGATAGGAAGTGCTCCCAAAGCATGCACCACACTGCGGAAAACGGTCAATCAAAGCGCCTGTAAAACCGCTGACTAGCTGGACACAGCGCGCCCACACGGGTACGATACGCACCCAAAGCGCCCGTAGCTCAGTTGGATAGAGTGTCGGCCTCCGAAGCCGAAGGTCGTAGGTTCAATTCCTACCGGGCGCGCCAAACATATCAAGGGCTTACGTTAATGCGTAAGCCCTTTTGTTTTGGTTGTGACAAATCTGTGGTCAGAATATCTGCATTACAAGTTTTGTATGCTTATTCAGTTATGGCTTTTGAGGTATGTTGTAGTTAGTGTCATTCATCGTGATCGTCAGGGATAAGAAGACAACGTGCAGCTCAAGTGGTCGCTACACTAAGTGAGTGCTAAGAACCCGTAAAAAGAGTTTGAAAGCCCTAGTTTCAATCTTCAATACAGATCGATCTCATGCGTACAGCTTGAAAAGTCCTGGTAATAAGCATGCTAATCAAAAATGTTAATAACCCCAAAAGAGTGAAACTCAGCACTTTAAAGAATGGTAGTTGTAGCTGTTCAAACATCAAAAAACTGGCAATGGTAATAGCTGCTATTGGGAATGAATAAGCCCACCAGGATAAGAAAAAATCAAGCTTTATAAATCGCGTTGTTTGAGTTAGTAGCATTAAGGTAAGAAATAGAGCGATATAATAGAGAATACGGCCAAAAGCGTTGATTTCCCCTACCAGTTGAAACCACGAAATGGATCCCACCGCTGGTGGTGCAATTAGGATGAATAACGTAGGCAACAGCTTAGCGGGCAAGGGCTGGTGAAAGAACATTCGATAAAAAATGATGGTCAAAAGTACACCCCAGAAAATGAGCCCGATGCTGAAGAAAAACCAGGAAATTTCAGGTGATGCATGCTCTATGCCAGCAATAGGTACAAGAATGTTTCCCACGACAGGAATAAACCAAGCTGGGTTTATATGGGTAACTTCAAAATGTGTCTGGTGCAACCAAGCTGATAGAATATAAAGCGTGAAACCAAGATGAAGTACTACACCAACACTCCATAAAATGAAGGAAACTCGGTTGCTGTATGGCAAAAAAGCAATGCTTAATAAGATTAGTCCAATAGATATAGTTGGAAAAAAATTAAGCTTTATGGGATGAGAGAATTCAGATTTAACCTGGCTTGGATACTTTGCTATTTTAGTTATATAAAGTGTTAGTAAGACAAAAAAAGTGACTAAAGTGGTGATGAGAAGAATTGGGCTAATTTTTATTGTAATATTTAATAAAGATTCTGCTCGGTGCCAAGCAATAGTAAATCCTGTCATTCCCATAATAAGAGAAAACCATGAGATTGGAAAGTTTTGTAGTCGAGAAGTGTGAGCACTAGAAGTCATGTTATTTCCTGTTCGATATTGTATTCATATATCATTAGCGTGGGTGGGTTTGGTAAAACAACTGATAAAAAATATCTGCAAGACGAAAGGGTGACGTATTTTCACTAACCTAAAACAGGGGTCAGTAGGGGGCTAAATGATATCGGATGCTGATTTTTATAGGCTATTAAAAGAAGAGCGTCGTTTATCGCCATTGAAAAATTCACTCTAGTTTTCATTAATAGGTTGACAGCTATTTTTTATAAATTAATGAAGGCTTCTATCATGAAGTAATAATTCTCATCGTTTTTTAATCTTACAGTCTTACCCTGATCTGATCACAACCACGGAAAATATTATGCTGGGTATGGTTGTGATCAATTTTTTACTTTTACTACGCGAGATGGGATGTGAGCATCCACACGATCTTTTCTTGCTCGCGAATATAGTCACCGGCTTGAGCAGCAGTCCCTTCATCCTCAGCATTTGAGGCCAATGATAGAAGCTCACGCTGTAGCTCAATTAAGATCTGATAGCCCTGGAGTACTCCACGCACGCAGGCTTCGCCGTCTTGGACATTTTTATCCTCTTGGATCTTGGCAATTTTGACGTAATCACTGTAGGCATGTACCGGTTGATGGCCAAGAGTGAGAATGCGCTCAGCGACTTCATCGACCTTGGTTAGCAGGTCTGTGTAAAGCTCCTCAAATTTCTCGTGAAGCTGAAAAAACTGAGGGCCTTTTACATTCCAGTGATATCCACGCACGTTCATATAGAAAATTTGATAGTTGGCAAGTAGCTCGTTGAGCTTCTCGGCCAGCTGACTAGCACTAGTCTTGTTCAGACCAATAGTGTTGTTGATGTTCATGCGATCATCTCCTTATCATAAAGTAAGTATTAATACTGAATTACGTTCTATTGATAGGGATAGGCTAAGCAGACATCTCGCTTATTCTCCTTTAAAAAAACAGCGACTCACTCCCTACCGCGTCGTACATATTATTCCTATCGAAAGCCGTTCTGTGGGCTACTTGGTTAGTTTTTAGGCATCTACGCCTATTAGCTCATGCGACTACAAAGGGCTATCATGGCACTAAAACGAAGCTTACTGTCTCAACTATTGTGCTTCTCGTAAGTCGCTCAATACTAAGGTTAAAATAATCTAAGAAAATGAGCATTGTTTTCACTTTTTGAAGTTTAGGACATGGATAAGTTTTTTGCATGGGGCATTTGGACACACCTTAGTATCGATTAATACTCGCGCTAAAAAGCCCCGCATCAGCATGCGCCGACTTTTTGTCAGTGATAGGTATCGTTTGAGATGCTTCTACAGCCATCTTCACAGTAGCGTTATTTCTACTAAAAAAGCTACGTTAGCTCCATTTGACTAGGCTTTCGCTAGGCTGGACCTGTGCTGGCTGCATTTGATAGGTAAAAAGAAGTTAGCCGTAATGCATGCTGGAGATGAGTATCTCTATTGCAACTATAGCGCGTGCCTATTCGCCTTATATAACAAAATGAGCTATCGTTATTCCTGTAATAATTCAGCCAAGAGGAAATTGCTATGTCTAACGATACGATTCAGCCAGTCATGCCCCAGATTAACCGTCCAGCGCCCGATTTCACGGCGAAAACCACCCACGGCGAAAAGTCGCTGAGCGACTATCGTGGCAAGTGGTTAGTGCTTTTTGCCCACCCTTCCGACTTTACCCCGGTATGCACCACAGAATTTTCGGCCTTTGCGAACTACGCTGATCAGTTCAAAGCGGTGAATACCGAGCTGCTGGGCTTGTCGATAGACAGCATCCACTCACACATTGCCTGGACCCGCAGCATCAAGGAAAACTTTGGGGTTGAGATTACCTTCCCCATCATTGCGGATTTGAGCATGAAGGTGGCCAACGCCTACGGCATGATTCAGCCAGGTGCGAGTGATACGGCTGCCGTCCGCGCGACATTTGTGATTGACCCTGAAGGCGTGCTGCGGGCGATGCTGTACTACCCCATGAGCAATGGCCGTTCCGTTGAGGAAGTCCTTCGCTTGGTTAAGTCGTTGCAAACTAGCGATGAGCATGGGGTGGCAACCCCTGAGGCCTGGCTACCGGGCCAGCCGGTAATAGTGCCGCCCCCCCATACCTCGCAAGACGCAGAAGCACGCCAATCAGAGGGGTATGAGTACACCGACTGGTACTTCTGCAAAAAGTCTATTTAACGCCTGCTAACAGCGACGTGATGACTGACTGCGGTCAGTCATCGCTCTATTTTTCAGGCTGTTTTTCAGCTAACGGTCAGGAGCGTCCTATATGAAGACCTTCGCACACTCTGAGCATACGACAGCGGGCACGCCTGATGTGGCCGGCTTTTTTGATCCGCGTACTTTTAGTGTCCAATACGTGGTCAGCGACCCTGCGACGAAGCAGTGCGCGATTATTGATCCCGTCTTGGATTTTGATGAGAAATCAGGGGCGACGGCCACGCATCACGCCGATGAGCTGCTTACCTACATCGCTAAAGAAGGCCTGTCGGTGGAGTGGATTCTCGACACCCATCCCCATGCTGACCACTTCTCAGCAGCTCAGTACTTAAAAGAAAAGACAGGCGCTCCAACCGCGATTGGCGAGCATGTCACTAAAGTACAGGCACTGTGGAAAGAGATTTATCACTGGCCGGATATGCCCACCGATGGGCGTCAGTGGGATAAGTTGTTTGCCGAAGGCGATACATTCACGATTGGCGAGCTAAATGCCCGAGTTATGTACTCCCCAGGCCATACGCTTGCGTCTATTACCTATGTGATTGGCGACGCGGCGTTTGTTCATGACACGCTCTTTCAACCCGATTTTGGCACTGCACGGGCCGACTTTCCCGGTGGCGATGCCCATGTGCTGTGGAACTCTATTCAGCAAATTCTGGCGCTTCCAGAAGCTACCCGCGTGTTTACCGGGCACGACTATATGCCCGACGGACGAGAGCCACAGTGGGAAAGCACAGTAGCGGAACAGCGCGATTGCAACCCCCACTTAGCAGGCGTCAGTGAAGCGGCCTACATCGCCTTACGCCGTAAGCGCGATAGCGAGCTACCCATGCCGAAGCTAATCCTGCACTCTCTACAAGTGAATGCTCGGGGTGGTCGCTTGCCGGAACCAGAGGCGAACGGCAAGCGTTATCTAAAAATCCCGCTGGATGCGCTAGAGGGGGCTGCTTGGGATTAACGTTTCGATATTCGCGTTCTAAATGAGGAAAAGACCATGCAAACGCAACCGTTAGAAATGGGCATTGAAATTACCTCATTTCTCAGTATCGATGATTTAGAGGACGTTAAAGCCAAAGGTTTTAAAGCGGTTATCTGTAACTGCAAAGCAGGAGAGAGTGACGCCTTTCCTAATGAAGCTGTTTACCGCCATAAAGCCGACGCGCTAGGACTTCAGTGGGTGCATATTCCGGTAGTGCCCGGTGAGTATGGCCCAGCAGACGTTGCGGCATTTGCCGAGGCGGTGCAGCGGCTGCCGCGCCCCATCCTGGCGTTTTGTCGTTCAGGCAAGCGCGCCACGCACCTGTGGGCTTACGCCAAGCGCCATACGGAGCAGTGCGATCTGGCCGAGCTGTTTTCTGCTGCTAAAGCCGCGGGGTTTGATTTAGAAGAGCATCGGCAGGGGTTAGAAAACGTTACTGGCGAAAAATAAAGTGAGTGCGCATGATGAGCCTTGAACGCTGGATCCCTATCGTCGGCTGGGTGCGTCGCTACCAACGAGCGCAGTTCTCTCGGGATGCGCTGGCCGCCGTCATCGTGACGCTCATGCTGGTGCCGCAAGCGCTGGCTTATGCGCTGTTGGCCGGGCTGCCCCCGGAAATGGGCCTATACGCCAGCATGCTTCCGCTTGTGCTTTATGCCATTTTTGGCACCAGTGCCAGCTTAGCGGTGGGGCCGGTCGCGGTGGCGGCACTGATGACGGCCTCTGCGTTAAGCACGTTTGCCACGCCTGGCAGCCCTGAGTACATCGGGGCAGCGCTGGTACTGGCGGCCCTTTCAGGACTTATTCTGATCGCCATGGGCGTGCTGCGGCTGGGATTTTTGGTTAATTTTTTAAGCCACCCAGTCATTTCTGGCTTTATTACCGCCTCGGGCATTTTAATTGCCATGAGCCAGCTCAAGCACATTGTTGGCGTTGAGGCGTCTGGCCATAACGTGATTGAGATGCTCAGCGCGCTGCTGGCCCAGTGGCAGCAGGTGAACCTCACCACGTTGGCGATTGGAGCTAGCGTTTGGGGGTATTTATGGCTCTGCCGCCAACGGCTGGTGGGCTGGCTGTTGGCGCTAGGCATGTCTGCTAGTGCATCAAGTATTGCGGTGAAAGCCGTGCCTATCTCTGCCGTCGTTATCACCACGTTGCTGGCCTGGGGACTTAACCTTGCGCAGTATGGTGTTGACGTAGTGGGCTTCGTGCCCAGCGGGCTGCCGGCGATTGCCCTGCCCGGCCTTGACCAATCGCTGTGGCTGGGGCTGCTGCCCGCGGCGCTGCTGATCAGCTTGGTTGGCTTTGTGGAGTCGGTATCCGTTGCGCAAACGCTGGCGGCCAAACGTCGCCAGCGCATTGACCCCAATCAAGAGCTGATTGCCCTGGGTATGGCGAACCTGGGTGCGGGCATCAGCGGCGGCTCGCCGGTGTCGGGCGGCTTTTCGCGCTCAGTGGTGAACTTTGAAGCAGGCGCCGCCACACCGTTGGCAGGCGCCTTCACGGCGCTGGGGATTGTGCTCGCCACGCTGTTACTCACCGATTTACTGGCGTTTCTCCCCACGGCCACGCTAGCCGCAACGATTATCGTCGCGGTGAGCACGCTGATTGATCTGCCTGCGGTCAAGCGAACGTGGCAGTACTCCCGTAGCGATGGGTTGGCGATGATCGTAACGCTGCTGCTGACACTACTGCATAGCGTGGAAATGGGAATTGTCAGCGGTGTTGTGCTCTCGCTAGGGCTGCATCTCTACCGCACCAGCCAGCCCCACAGCGCGGTGGTAGGCCGGGTGCCAGGCACCGAACACTTTCGCAATGTGAAGCGTCACCAGGTCGAGACTGATAAGCGTGTCGCTATTCTGCGCATTGATGAAAGCCTCTACTTCGCCAACGCCCGCTACCTGGAAGACACTGTAATGGCCCTGACCGCCCGCTCCCCGTCGTTACAACATATGGTGCTGACATGCCAAGCAGTCAATATCATTGATGCGTCAGCTCTGGAGAGCTTAGAGGCCATTAACGCACGTCTAAAGGATGCGGGCGTCATGCTGCATTTAGCTGAAGTCAAAGGGCCGGTGATGGATCGCCTAAAAGACACCGAGCTTTATCATGAACTCACTGGACAGATGTTTTTCACCACCTTTGAAGCTTGGCAAGCGTTGGTGCATCCAGGTCAAGCGCTGACGGCAGCCGAGTGCCAGCACGCATGCTGAGCAAAGTGATTGAACACAAGGAAGGGGAAACACGTTATGCAACAGCAGCAAACTAACATCGCTATTATTGGCGCGGGCAGCGCGGGGCTTAGCGCATGGCACGCAGCACGCAAGCACACGGATGACGTGGTGTTAATTGAAGAAGGGCCGTATGGCACTACGTGTGCTCGGGTGGGCTGCATGCCTTCTAAGCTACTGATAGCGGCTGCAAACACGGTCCACAGCGCTCAAAATGCAGGAATGTTCGGTGTCACCATTAACGAGGTGGCGGTTGATGGGCATGCGGTGATGGCTAGGATCAAAGGTGAGCGCGACCGCTTTGTTGGCAATGTGTTGTCCTCCATGAAGACGATTCCCGAGTCACACCGCTTGCAGGGGCACGCGCGGTTTATCGACCCCTACACGCTGGTCATAGATGACCATACCCAACTGACAGCCAACGCCATTATTATTGCCACCGGCTCGCGGCCAACGTGGCCGCGCCTGCTGGAGGGGGCGGGAGACCGCTTAATCATCAATGATGATGTGTTTGACTGGGAGTCGCTGCCAGCCTCCGTTGCCGTAGTAGGGCCAGGCGTTATTGGTATGGAACTTGGGCAGGCGCTTAGTCGATTAGGTGTGCGCACACGCACCTTTGGTGTTGGCGGTGCTGTGGGGCCGTTTCAGTCTGACAAGCTTAGGCAACTGGCCGATGAAACATTCAATCGAGAGCTCTACTTGGACCCTGATGCCACTATTGAGCAGGTTGAGCAGCAGGGCGATGGCGTAGCCATCACCTTCTACGAGCGGGAAAGCAGTCAAAAAGTCACGGAAATATTTGACTACGTGCTAGCCGCAACCGGGCGTAAACCTAACGTCGACCAGCTGGATATCGAGAACGCAGGCGTGGCGCTCGATAAGCGTGGCGTTCCTCGGTTTAATCGTTTTACCACGCAATGTTTAGCCAATGACAACACGCTTAGCCATATCTTCATCGCGGGAGATGCAAACCAGTCCGTTCCGCTACTCCATGAAGCGATCACCGAAGGAAAAATTGCCGGACGCAATGCTGCTTGCTTAGACGATGTGCAAGTGGGGCAGCGTAATGTTCCGCTCGCGGTGGTGTTTACCGAGCCCCAGATGGCCATTGTGGGTGAAAGCCGTGCAACGCTAGAGGCGAACTATGGAGGATGTGACTTTATTGCTGAGGGAGGCGTGTCATTTGACGACCAAGGCAGAGCGCGAGTGATGGGTGAAAACCATGGTTACTTAGCGCTTTACGCAGAGCATGGCAGCGGGCTTTTCTTGGGGGCAGAAATGTTAGGGCCTCGCGCAGAACATATTGCCCACTTGCTTGCCTGGGCCTTAGAGCAAAAGTTGACCGTTAGCCAAATGTTGGCAATGCCCTTTTATCATCCTGTTATTGAAGAAGGCGTAAGGTCGGGGCTGCGCGATTTGCAGGCTAATCTAAAGCAAGGGCCAAGCATTACTGAGCGTTGCATGGAGTGTGGCCCAGGCGACTGATAATGGGTGTAAATAGTACGTTAGCAAGAAAGTGATGAACTGAAGGCTAACTTGCGAGGCACATCGCTTCCTTCGAAGCGACAGATGCCTGTAAAAATGCTACCAGTTCATCACTGTGCTGCGTCATGCTTGGTGTTAAGTCGTGCCCTCCACGCACTAAACGCAGAACAGCGTTACCCCCTTGGTTCGCCAATTTATAAGCGTCTGTTTGAGGTATTACGCAATCACTGTCGCCATGCACTAACAGGACAGGGCAGGAGATGTGCGCTAATGTATGCAACGGAGCAATAGTATCGAAACGATATCCAATCACTCGCTCTACATAGCGAAGTACGTACCAGCCTAGGGGGAAAAAGGGGATGCCTTTTTCTGCTAACCATCGCTTCATCATGTCTGCTGGATGAGCAAAGCTCGAAATACTAACAACAGCGGTTATATCGCTTCGGCGTGACGCAGCTAGCAGCGTGGCAGCAGCCCCTACTGAATGACCAATCAGTGCCGTAGCACGACGATCATAGTTGCTATGTAACCAGGCGAGTGCAGCGTCAATATCCTCTGCAAAACGAGGCATTGAGGAGAAGGTATCCTCATCACTATTGCCATGATTGCGCACGTCAAATGCCAATACATTCCATCCGGCCGCCAGCAATACGGGAACTAACGGTAGAAGGGCAGTACGATTAGAACCCCAGCCATGGGTTAAGAGCACATGTCCTTTTTGCTCATACGTAGTGGTAAACCACCATCCTTCTAATGTGAGCCCATGCGTCGTCGCAAAACGGATGGTTTGTCGATTGGAAGAGAACACATTTTCTACGGCAGTCACTGATTCACGGGTAGGGGTAAGTTGTTGGCGCAGGCGCTGATGAAAACAGTGAAAGAGTATAGCGACCAATATGCTGGCGATGAGAGTGCCAGCGGCTAATAGCCATAGGTTCATGCTTTATCCTTACGACACGGTGCCAACGGTAACTCATCTTCATTAGAGATGCTGGCTTGACCCTCTTTTATACTTAAAAGAGGGCGGGAACGCATGATAACGCTGCTTAGCCTTGATTGGCGAAACTATCGAACGCCTCAAGAGCTTGGGCTGCATAGGTGAACGCTGGCCCACCACCCATATACATACAAACGCCCAGCATCTCCATCACTTCCTCTCGGGTTGCGCCAAGTTCTGCCGCAGCTTTTGAGTGGAACGCAATACATCCATCGCAGCGCACGCTAATACCAATGGCTAGCGCCATCAGCTCTTTATGTTTGTGTGAAAGCGCACCCTCTTTATTTGCCCCTTTCGCCATTTGGGTGAAGCCCTTAGCAACATCAGGAATGTTTTTGCCAATATCCTGCATGAGTGCCGAAAGATCTTGGGTCGTTTTTTGCCAATCTTTATGCATAACTATCTCCTAATAAAGCGTTGGGTGTGTTGATTCAGGGCAGCATGACAATAGGTACGCGCGCACCTATTGTCATGTGTCTACGCCCCGCTGATTAACGTCGCAAGCATCAATGATAGCCTTCACCCACTTTAACTTTGCCTCGAAACACCCAGTAGGTCCATGCGGTGTAGGCCAGCACAATAGGGATCACAAACAGGAAGCCGATCAATAAGAACAGCTGTGACTCCGGGGCAGATGAAGCATCCCAAATGGTGTAGTTAGGCGGCACAATCACCGGCCATTTGCTAGCAATCAGACCCAGGTAGGTAAACAGGAAGATACCTAGCGCCATGACAAAAGGTAGCCCTTCATCTTGGCGCTTCACCGAACGGTACACCAAGCCTGAGCAGAGCAAGGCTAGTATAGGGAAGATCCAAATCAGTTGGAACGTATCCATCCAGCGGCTATACACCTCAGGGCTTACCAGCGGTGTCCAGATACTGACAATGGCAAACACGGCTAAGACGGCAAGTAACAGTTTAGGCGTGATCGCATAGGCCCACTGTTGTACATGGCCTTCTGACTTCATAATCAGCCAGGTAGCGCCCAGCAGAGCATAGCCAGCCATTAGTCCTAATCCGGTTAACACGGTGAACGGGGTTAGCCAGTCGAGCGCGCCGCCCACATAGCGAAAATCTTCAACGGCAAACCCCTGGATATAAGCACCCACCACGGCCCCTTGGGCAAAGGCGGCGATAGCGGAGCCCAAGAAGAAAGCCCGGTTCCACCAGCGGCGGTTTTTGTGCGACTTAAAGCGAAACTCAAAGGAAATGCCGCGGAAGATCAGACCGGCAAGCATTAAGAAAACACCAATATAGAGCGCTGGTAAGAAGACTGAATAGACCAGCGGAAACGCACCTAAAAGCCCTGCGCCACCGAGTACCAGCCAGGTTTCATTACCGTCCCACACGGGGGCGACAGAGTTCATCATGACATCGCGTGATTCTTCGTCAGGGGCGAAGGGATATAGGATCCCTAAGCCCAAGTCGAAACCATCCATAATGACGTACATGATGACACCAAAACCGATGATTACCGCCCATATTAAGGCTAAGTCGATACTCATAATGTGTTCGCTCCTGCGGTGGTCTCGCTTAAATCATCATCTAGCGGGGTGTGAGCGGCGGATAGTGGGCGCTTGGGACGCTCAATCTCACCGTCAACCTCGACGGGGTTATTCAACATGCCGTTACGCACCACGCGTGTGAGATAGTACACACCCACCACAAAAACAACGCTATATACCGCGATATAACCAATCAGCGTGAACAGAGCCATGCCGCCTGTTAACGAGGGAGTAAGGCCTTGCGCGTGTGTCATCACGCCATATACGAGCCAAGGTGCTCGGCCCGCTTCTGTCACAATCCAGCCAGAGAGCACCGCAAGAAAAGGCGTGATAATCATGGCGACTAAGGTTTTGAGAAACAGTTGGTTTGTAAACACTCGCGCTTTGCGACGCATCAATAGCCCGACTAGTGCGACGCCTATCATTAAGAAGCCAATGCCCACCATGATGCGGAATGACCAAAACACAATAGCGACAGGAGGCTGCTCATCGGGTGCTGCATCTGAAATGCCGGGGACGACCCCATCAGCGCTATGGGTGAGAATAATGCTGGCCATGCTAGGGATGCCAAGCTCGAAACGGTTCGCCTGGTTTTCCTGGTCGGGCAGCGCAAAGAGCAGCAACGGTACATTAGAGCGGGTTTCCCAGTTGCCTTCCATGGCCGCCACTTTCGTTGGCTGGTGCTCTAGGGTGTTTAGCCCGTGGAAATCACCGATCAATGCCTGAGCGGGTGTCAAAAAGAGGAGTAACCATAGGCACATGGAGAGCGCTTTCTTGTTGGCCTCTAAATCGCGGTTGCGCAATAGGTACCACGCGCTAACGCCGGCCACCACAAAACCTCCGGTGAGGAACGACGCCATGCCCATGTGCGCGAAGCGGTACCAGAACGACGGGTTAAAAATGGCCTCAAGCCAAGAGATAATATGGAAGCGGCCATCAATCAGCTCATAGCCTGCCGGCGTTTGCATCCAGCTGTTAGCTGAAAGGATCCAAAAAGACGAGATGAACGTACCGATGGCCACCATGATAGCGGCAAATAGGTGAACTCCTTGCGGTACCTTGTTGCGGCCAAAGAGGAGAACGCCTAAAAAGGCTGCCTCAAGGAAGAAGGCGGTCACCACCTCGTAGCTGAGGATAGGGCCAAGGAAGTTCGATGTAGCGTACGAGAAGTTGCTCCAGTTAGTGCCAAACTGGAAGGACATCACAATACCCGACACTACGCCCATACCGAACACTACGGCAAACACCTTGGTCCAGAACTGGGCTAAACGATCCCATGCCTGGTTGGCTGTTTTATAGAACAAACCATGCAACACCGCGATATACGAAGCCAAACCGATAGTGAACACCGGAAAGATAGCGTGGAAAGACACCACAAACGCAAACTGTAGACGGGATAAAACCAGCGGATCGAGCTCCATCGTGACCTCCAAGGGCATGAAGCATGATAAGAGATGTACGAGTGTTTAACGCGTGGTAAACAAGAACGTAATTCTCTTATATTGCTTTGGGTAATATGCTTATTACATATTTAATGGTACAAGAGGCGAAGCCGAAGTAACACACAAAAGTGGAGGGAAAAGTGATGGCGTATTGTCGCATCATGGGGGCGTAGATTAGCTGCGCCCCCCCCTTATGTAGGTGATTTATCGGCATGAATAAAAGCTAATGCTTCACGTGCTGCAGTAGTGAAGTTATTTCTCGTTTTGAAGACGAATTAAATAGCTCAATGGATGCAGGGTGATGAAAGCAATCACGAACGTTGCAATAGCAGCACCTATGAGCGCTATCCAGTCAACTACCGTCGCTACATAACCAAGAGTCGAGTGAGTGAGCCAAGGAACCCAGAGAAATGCCGTTAGCCCAATCAATACGGCTAGTAGGGAGGCGAGGTGGCTATGGTGATGAGTGATCTGATAACCGCGTAGATAGGCGAGTAAGAGCAGGCCAATGATAATGGTTAACCCTATCATTAGCAGCCATATAAATGGCGCTAAGGTGTACATCAGTATGGTTAGTATTCCGCCAATGGTCATATTTTTTTCTCCTTACGCTTGGCCTTCAAGCACTGCGTAGTAAGCTGGCTGAAGCATGCGGTCTTTCATTACCCATACGGCCCAGGACTCTTCAGTAGGATCAATAAATGGGAATGACGGCATAAACGCGAAATTATCAGCGTAACCAAACTCCACTAGCATAGCCTTGCCAATGCCGGTAATCATGGGACACGAGGTATAGCCCATATGGCGTGCAGGAAGCGCATTACCTTGCATCACGGCCAGTAGGTTCTCTTCGACCACCGGTGCTTGCGCCTTAACACTGGCGGCCGTTTTATTGATCGGTGCGCCAATCACATCGCCAATGCCAAATACCTCTGGATAACGATTGTGCTGCAAGGTGTGAATATCGACATCCAGCCACTCGCCCCTAAATGGGCCATCTTGCGCGATAAGCGCGCTTTGTTTAACAAAATCGTGAGCGCTCATAGGTGGCACGACGTGAATGAAGTCGTAGTCAGCAATCACGGTGGGTCGGTTATCACGCCTAAATTCTGCTTCGCGCAGCTCATGGTGCGAGGTGAACTCGCTTTCTGGCCCCACAAAAGCAAACTCAGCCTGTTTGGCGTGAGGGTCGATGGCGGAAAGGCGGTAGTAGTGTCGCCGATTAACGCTTTGATCATCAAAGCGTTGTTTAACAAACTCATCGACCCAGGGCTGGGAGAAGAGTCCTGCCCCTGGTGCCATATAGTCCACCGTGAAGGCGTCACGCTGCCCAGATGCTTCTAGCCTACTCAGCGTAGTGAAGGTCATTTTCAACGGCGCACCAGCACACTTTACGGGAGTGGGGGCAGCGGTAAAAATCCCTTTGCCCTGACCACTACTAAGCCACGTTTGAATAGCTTGGTTAGTTCGTGAAGCCCCTTCTATGCTGGCATAAACACTGCCAATGCCATGCTGTCCCACCAGTTCAGGCGTCATGCCCTCAATTAAGTGGTAATTGAGCTGAATGCCGGTTGCCACAATCAAGAAGTCGTATTCAAGCGTTTCGCCATTGGCTAGCGTAATGCGCTTGTTGTCGGCATCGATATCAGCGGCATGTTCACGCACCCAGTTCACGCCGCGAGGCATAAACTGCGCATTTGGACGCATGGTTTTCGCTGCGTTCCAAACGCCGGACGCCACCATTGTCCAGCCTGGTTGGTAATGATGTGTCTCGCGTGGTTCAACGAGGGTAATTGTGCCGCCTTTTAGTCGTTTGGTTAGTCGGTTCGCCATGGCCATGCCCGCCGCACCGCCACCAAGAATTACGATGTGTGCTTGCGTTTGCAACGTGTTGGCAGAAAGGGAGCTGAATGGTAGTAGGCTACCTACCCCCAGACTAGAGCCAACTTTTAACAGTTCTCTACGCGTCAATAATGGCGGCTTTTGCATAGGGGGCTCCTTAAGCGAATGCTAAGATATATCTTTTCGTAATATCATTATTCCATTATGGATGTTGTGTGTGAAAAAGCCATTATCATTTTGTCCAAGGTGACGAAAAGTATCACATCAATAAATTAATGAAGGCTCATTCGCGTTACGTAGCGGTAAGCCGAGCGTTTGCGTGCTCTGGGTCTTTTCCGCGGTACTGGCGGTAGTAGAAGGTGAGCATGGTAATGCTGTTATTGACCAGGGTATCCGGCAAGCAGCCAGCCAACCCTCTAACAGGTGCGACAATCTCTCACATTACGGTGAAGGTTACAGAGTCGTAGAGTGTTCGCTTATTCCCTGGTGAGATAACGTTATGCTAATTGGTAAAATGTTGTTAACAACTATCTTCATTATCCCATTGGGGGTAAGTGTTGCTACTGCACAAACTGTAAGTGAATCTCGCGATGTTTCAGAGCTTTCTAGTCCTATTGTACTTTTGACCCCTGTCGTTGCACGAAATGCTGATCACTTGCAACTGGACATTGATCAGCGATCTGCTTTGCAAGATTGGATGGCTAAAAGCCCTGCAGTACGTGAGGCACTGGAAGATCTCGTAGTTGCTCAGCGCAACGAGCTGCGCCAAATGATTCTCAGTGGTGCTGACATTGAAGCGCGCACTGAAAAAGCAGCGTATATCGGTCAGTTGGAATCCGAGTTGCTAATGATGCGCTCTAGCTGTGTTGAATATTGGCGTGAAACACTTAATGAAGAGCAGTTTGCTCAAGCCCTTCAATTAGCCGATATCTAAGGCATTAATTTATATGCGTAAACTCTGATCCTTGGCGTTTTCTTTCTAGTCTCTGCTGAGGTGAGATGATGGTTTGATAGGAGGTATGCAGTATGTTGAATATTCGTTCTACTTTTTTAGCGATAAGCGCAATAGTATTTTCTTCCTTTGTAAATGCAGACTCGCTGACCGTTGAAAATCCTTTTGTGCGCGAGGTGCCGCCTGGCTCACCTGCGACGGCTGCCTTTATGCAGCTGTATAACCAAAGTGATGCGCCAGTGCGTTTAATAAAGGCCCAAAATAGCATCACAGATTATACAGAGTTACATGATCACGTAGTGATTAATGAAGTAATGCAAATGCGCCAGGTCGATGCTATTGAAGTTCCAGCCCGTGGGGAAGTTCAGCTTGCGCCTGGAGGGCTGCATTTAATGCTTATTGGTTTAGACCAGCCGGTGAAGGAAGGCGATACCTTAACGTTTAATTTGATTTTTGATAATGGCGATGTGCTGGAGTTTGAAGCCCCTGTACGCCCTGTGATGCCTATGCATCATTCATCTTCAAGTGAATAGTTTTTATCGTCTGAGATAATGCAAGAGTGTTAGCGCTTGTTATTTAAAATAGGCATGCTAAAAGCGGTATCGTACGCTGTGCTTACTCGTATGTGGCGATTGCTAGCTAATTATGAATATTACTAAAGGAAATGGCCATGTTTAAAGCATCTTTATCTCGGTCGGTTCTAATTACGCTATTGGCTGGGTTGTTAGTTTTCAGTTTGGTCGTCGTCGGTACGCTGATGTTTAAGACAATCCTCTCTGCTCAAGGTCGTAATGATGAAAAGGTTGGCGGGCCGATTGAACTGGTTTCTACAAGGGGAGATTTTTCCTTAACTGATTTGGGTGATCATCAAGTAGCCGTTGTGACCTTTGGCTATACCTACTGTCCTGATGTTTGCCCGATGAATCAAGCCGTCAAAAAGCAAGCTTTGCTAGAGCTCACGGAAGAAGAGCGCGAACGTGTTGTACCGCTGATGATTTCAGTCGATCCTGAGCGAGACAGCTTAGAGAGACTGCAGGAATATACCGCTTTTTTCGGTGAAAGTTTTATCGGTGCTACTGGAACTAAGCAACAGTTGGAAGAACTGACTGATCGTTATGGAGTCATTTGGCGGAGAGTAGAAGCTGAGAGCTCTGCAATGGGTTACACCATTGACCATAGCGCATCCTTGTATTTGGTTAATCGTGAGGGCGATATTATTCAACAAGTTCTCTATTCCTCTAGTCCGGAAGGGCTCGTAAATGCGATTAAAGATTTTTTTAATAGCTAGCACCAATGCTTATGCATACGCTTGTGAGCATTTAACTCTATCGATCTAGTAATGGTGTTCAGGGGGGTTAATAGAACTGACCGTTTTCTTTCTAGTTTCTAGTTTCTAGTGAGGAGAGGGCTTTTTGTTGGTGCGTCTTCTGAATGCGATTGTGGATATAGTTTTTTAAATATAGCTTTGTGGGTATGGTTTTAATCGTCTAGAAGCCTAGTGTTACATACCTATAGCTTGCTACCCAGCAGCATTACGATTGACTGATTGCCTTCTAGTGCGGCCCAATGTATCGCATTTTGACCTTTGTTGTCAGTAAGAAGGGGGTCTGCACCATAATTCATTAACAGTTCTACCGCCTGGCTATCATTTTGCTTGGCGGCCCAAATAAGCGCTGTCCAGCCGAGATTATCTTGATGATTTACTTGAGCGCCATGGCTTAAGAGGTACGCTAAAGCCTCAGTTTGGCGACTTACTACGGCAATCATAACCGAGGTATAGTGACTTTCATCATGGTGCTCTATGTCGGCTCCCGCTTCATTTAGTTGTTTGAGGGCAGACATGTTACCCAGCGAAGCTGCTTTCATTAATGGCGACCAGCCGCAGTTATCTGAGCTATTTAGGTCGGCACCACGGTCGATTAGGGATGTGACTTTTTCACTATTACCCTCCTCAACAGCACGAAATAGTTCAGTGCGGCCTAAATGGTCGCGTTGATTAATTTCCTGGGTCACTAGTTGGTAACTGATGTAGGCAAAAGCGGCGACAATAATGGGAAGTACAACACCACTTGTCATGGGGAAACGTGTTAGTAATGTGGTTAGTTTAGCCAGTGGTCTCATGTTTTAGTGTTTCCAGTGATAGTGATAGTTACAGGCTGTCAGTGAATACGGTGGTTTGGTAAATAGCCTGCTAATAAATTAACGTCCCACCGGCCAGCGTTGGCGGCCATGCTCCACCCACGAAAGCAGCGCAGGGATAATAAACAGCACCAGCAGCGTAGAGCCACCCAAGCCAAAGGCAATCGAGGTGGCCATGGGTATCAAGAATTGGGCCTGCAGCGATGTTTCAAACAGCAGTGGTAACAGGCCACCAATTGTGGTCAGTGATGTGAGCAGCACGGCCCTGATCCGTTGCACAACGGCTTCATTGAGTGCCTCGTCAATTCCCAGGCCTTTTTCACGCTGCTGGCGATAGAAGCTGACCAGAATAATGGCGTTATTAACCACAATGCCAGATAGCCCAAATAGGCCGAAGAGCGACAAAATGGTTAAATTAATCCCCAGCGCCCAGTGCCCCAGCAGGGCACCTACCAGGGAAAAGGGGATAATTGCCATCACGATCAGCGGCAGGGTCCAGGACGCAAACACCCAGGTTAAAACGCCGTACATCAAGCCTAAGCCAATCATCAAGCCGGTGCGCATATCCGCCATGGTTTCACGCTGGTCAGCAGCACGCCCCTCGAAACTGGTGGTCAAAAAGTATTCACGCTCTAAACGGGGCAGTAGCCCAGCGGAGAGGCTTTCTAGCACCTGTTCTGCGGACGTGGTTTGGCTGTCAATCTCAGCGGTCACTTCAACGGCCAGCTGACCTTCAGCATGGCGTAAGGTCTCGAACCCTTGGCGGTGGGATAAATCCATCACCTGAGAGAGCAGCACCTGACGACCATCCGCTAGCGTTATCGCTAGGCTGGAAAGGGTAGATAAGCGCTCGCGTTGGTGCCTGGGCAGTTGAACGCGCACTTCGATTTCATCGGCTCCGGATTGATGTATCTGCACAATCTGACCATCAAAAGCGGTACGTAGCTGGCTACCCAGGTCGTCAGTGGTCAGGCCGAGCGCTTGGCCATAGGCGTTAACGCTGTAGATCAGCTGCTCGCGCCCCCAGGGCATATCATTTTCCGTACTGAGTACGCCGGGCAATCCAGCCATGGCCTCGCCGAGAATATCGGCGGCATGGCGCAGGCCCTCGGCGTTTTCACCGATCAGACGGATGTTGACATCCTTGCCCGGTGGGCCAGCGGCACGTTCGGTGATATTCAGATTATCCAACCCGGCCGGTGTTTGTATCCGTTCGCGCCAGGCGCGAATAAATTCCACATTGCGGACGTCACGGGCATCAGGCGAGGTCAGCTCGACCATCACTGAACCAACGCCATCGCCAGTGCGTGCCGGTGCGCCGCCTGCCTGGGTGCTGCCGTAATGGGCAACTGCTGTGCGCACTAAGCCGCCGCCCATGGCGTCATCGGTTTCTTGTAAGGTGGCCTGCAGGTGGTCGACAAAATCCGCCACTTGCCCGCGATGGGTGCCCGCCACAAAGCTGGCGTTGGCATATACGATGCTGGATTCCGGCGAAGGGAAAAAGTTGAAGCCTATGCGGCCACCGGCCAGCAGCCCGGCAGTGACCAGCGTGATGGCCAGCGCGGTGGTTAGCGTAACGCCACGGTAGCGTAGCGAGCGTTGGGAAAAGCGACGGAAGGGGCCTTCGCGGAACTGATCAAAACGCGCTTCAAACCCTTGGCGCAGCCGCTCAATACCACGGGCAGGATGATTGGCCTTATTAGCGGGTATAAACGCATTGCGCAGGTGTGCAGGCAGCACCACAAAACATTCCAACAGCGAGGCGATGAGCACGCAGATCATAATAATAGGAATATCGCCGAGGATATTACCGATCACCCCACCGACCATTAATAGTGGCATGAAAGCCGCCACCGTGGTGAGTGACGAGGCGACCACTGGCCAGAGCATGCGGCGGGCTGCGCCAGCAGAGGCCAGTTTGGGGTCTTCGCCCATGCGATGATGGGCGTCTGCGTCTTCGCCCACCACAATCGCATCATCGACAATCACCCCCAGTGCCATGATGAGAGCAAACAGCGACATCATGTTAATCGAGCCGCCAATACCCCAGAAAACCCCTAAAGAAGCGAGAAACGCGGTAGGAATGCCGATAGCGACCCACAGTGCTACCCGGGCAGGAAGAAAGAAATAGAGCAGGATCACCACCAGCAGCAGACCGGTTAGGCCGTTGCCCAGCAGTAATGAAATGCGCTCGTCGATCAGTTGCCAGGACTCATCGTAAACCGCTAGCTCGACACTAGGCGGCAGGGTGGGGCGCGTTGCTGCCAGCCAGCGCTCTAAGTGCTGCGCGGCTTGTAGCGAGTCGCCACTTTCCGCGCGCTGCAAAATCATCTCAACGGCGGGCTGACCACGGTAAGTCAGTTCGACTTCCCCATCTCTTGCTTCCTGATGAATGAACGCGATGTCACCCAGGCGCAGCTGCAGGCGGTCATTACTGAGAACTGGCATGTCCTCGAAGGCAAGCGCATCACGGTGTTGTTCAAGTGAGCGCAGTTCCCGAGTGCTGTCTTGTTGCCCCAATAAGCCCGCCGGTAAGTCCCGAGACATGCCCTGCACCTGGGCGGCCACTTCCCCAAGCGATAATCCGAGCGCTTGCAGGCGTTCGGTAGGCACTTCGATACTAATTTGTTGGGCAGGAAGCCCGTTGAGCTGAATACGATCAATCCCTGCCATCAGCAGCGAGTCTTCAAAACGATGGGTGAGTTGGCGCAGTTCATGGGGGGCAAGGTCGCCATACACCAATAGGCGCGCGACGGGTTCGTAACGAGCTTGGCGAGAGATCTCCGGCGGGTCGGCGCTGGCAGGAAGGTTCGTAAAACTATCTACTTGCTGGCGAATGTCATCTAGCGCTAGTACTGGGTCACTGCCTTCTTCCAGTTCCAGGGTGATATTGGCAATGCTCTGGGCCGAGGTGGACGTCATGCGCTTCAAGCCATCTAGGCTACGCAGCCGCTGTTCAAGCGGGTTGGTAATGCCCTGCTCAATGTCCTCGGCAGACGCACCGCTCCACATCACGCGCACGTTAACTACATCGAGCGCGAAGGTGGGGAAAAACTGGATATTCATGCGCGCAATACCTAGCGCACCGCCCAGCAGCATCACCAGCATGATTAGGTTGGCCGCCACCTTGTGGCGAACAAAAAAGCCGATAAAGTCGCCGCGCTGGGTCATGGGTTGGCCTCAGCGCCAGCCAAGGGTTGGATGACCTCTATCGGCAGCCCGTGAACAGCGTTGGGCAGGTGGGTCGACATGACGCGGTCGCCTGCTTCCAACGTTTCAGCGCGCACTAATAGCCAACGCTCTCCGTCTTGTTGGGCTACTTCCCCCAACCGCTCAACGCGCTGACGCTCCAGGCGGTTATCGTAATTAATGCGATACAGTAGATCAGCCCCGTGCAAGGCAGAGTAGGGCACGGCAAAGGCATTTTTCACCCCAGGACGGCGAAGCTGAATGGCCACCATGGCCCCTGGGCGCAACCCATGGTGTTGGCCCTGTACTGAGAGAATGGCTTCGGTGCCAGTTGGGTCGCTTTCCCCCGCTAAGCGCTCTAGTACGAAGCGCTGGTTGCCATTCGTGGCGGTGGCTTCCAGCGGTTCACCGCTTGGCAGGTGCGTTTCAAGTTCCGCGTGATACGGTTGGGGAATTCGGGCGCGTAGTTCCAGGCCATCTAACGGATAAAGCGATAGCAAGGCGGCGCGCGGGGCAACATCGTCGCCTTCAGCGACTTGCACCCGCGTTACGCTGCCAGCGAAGGGCGCGTGAATACGGCCACGCTCTAGATTGCGCCGCGCATCGGCCGCTTGCACCTGAGTCCTGGCCAGGCGGGCTTCCAAACTGGCTAGCCGAGAAGGATATTCGGCAATAGTGCTTTCCCGCGCTGACACATTCAGCTGGGCACGAGCTACGGCGTCGCGGGCCGTATCGACGTCTGTTTGAGACGTCAGGTTACGTCCTTCCAGCGAACGATTGCGTTCCAATTGGCGGTTAGCGCTGGCAAGAAGAGTGCGCTCTTGGGCTAATAGCTGGCGGTTATTCTCATGGCGGATTCGCTCGTTTTCCAGCTGAGCTTGAAGGTCGGCAAGTTCAGCCTCGGCTTGGCGCAGCGGCGATGACAGGTCGTCTTCATCCAGTGCTATCAGCAACTCACCCTGGGCTACCCGCTGGCCGTCGCTTACCGGCCGCTGAGCCACCCGCGCTTGAACCGGCGCTACTAGGGTGACCATGTCCGGCGCGACCACTTCCCCGAACAGCGAAAGCAGTGGCACATGTTCGCCGGGAGAAACGGTCAATGCCTCAACGGGCCAGCGGCGCTCCTGAGCCTCCACTGGGGCTGGCTCAGGGCGTGTGTAACGCAATGCCATAAAGCTGACAATGCCAAGAATGAGAATCACCAGAGGAAGCAGGCGTTTTAGCATAAGGATATCTTTATATGGAATAAGGCCTGCTTATCTTAACGCGCTTGTATCCAAATAATATCGGTTAATAACACTGTTGCGACAATGCGGCGCACTAAACTTCAGCGTTATCTCAGATGGATTGGACATAAGGCGTCGTGACCGTGGATGGAAGATCCCTTGCTCTACATTTGTCACTATCTGGGCAGCGGAGCAACGTCCAGTGAGGCTAAGGCCTGTACGCATTGGCTGTTAAAGGCAGCTTCGAGGATTTAGACAGGTTGGGATGACGGCTATCTACACATGATACTGCGGTATGCTTTCGGTTTTTATCAACCATCGAGACTTTTCATGCATACATCACGTATCGCCATTATAGGCGCTGGGTTGGCGGGGCTGTATGCCGCGTATTTATTGGAACAACGGGGCATCAGCGATTATGTGATGCTGGAAGCACGAGAGCGGGTGGGTGGACGTATTGCAACGTTAATACCCAGCGGAGAGGTGCCGGTGGTGGGGAGCGCAGAGTCTTTTGATTTAGGACCTTCTTGGTTTTGGCCTGAGTTTCAACAGGCGCTTGGAGCGCTGGTGGAATCGCTGGGGCTGTCATCGTTTGCCCAGTATGAAACCGGCGATATGCTTATGGAGCGCTCCCACCAAATGCCGCCGGTTCGCATGCAGGGCTTTTTAAATCAGCCGCCTTCTATGCGGCTACGGGGTGGCATGCAAGCGCTGATTGATGCATTGCATCAGCGCATTCGTCCTGAGCATATTTTTACCGGCCAGGCCGTTCAGTCGATGGCACTCACTTACAATTGTCGTGTGGAGATTCTGTGTACTTCTGGGCAGCGTTATAACGCCCAGCATGTGTTACTGGCTGTGCCGCCGAGATTAGCGGCGCAGGCAATGATGTTTTCACCGGCGTTACCTGAGGGGCTTACTCATCAGTGGGCGAGCACTGCTACCTGGATGGCCCCCCACGGCAAATATGTCGCCCTGTACCCCACGCCTTTTTGGCGAGATGAGCATCTTTCGGGGGAGGCGCGCAGTCTACTGGGCCCGCTGGGTGAAATTCATGATATGTCTCACCCAGATGGTCACGGCGCGCTGTTTGGCTTTTTTAGTTTGCCCGCCAGTACGCGAGCGCAACTTGGTGATAAGGCACTACGTCAGCACTGCCGCGCACAGCTGGCCAGGCTGTTTGGCCCTCAAGCTGCTAGCCCGAGAATGGATGTGATTAAAGACTGGGCGCAGGAGTCGTTCACCGCTGCCTATGCTGATCAGATACCCATCGAGCATCACGGTACTGCGCCCCCTGCTCGGGCGGCTGATGGGCCTTGGGAGCCTCGCTTAACGGGTATTGGTAGCGAGTGGGGTAAGCACTATGCCGGCTACCTGGCTGGTGCCATTGAAGCCGCTGAGCGGGGCGTCGCGGATATGTTAGCAAAGTAGGGAGCTTGCCTTAGCGTTCGCCATCGTGTTGAGACTCATAGCCTCTGTGTGCTTGGAGTGTAGCGAATTCAAGCCCGACGCTTGCTGTTTGCGTAGAGGTTTGTGAAGCGTCCATTGCTATTGGTCAGAGCCATTCATACAAAGCCTAAGCCACTGGGAGTGATTCATCGCGCCCCCAGTCTGCCCAAGAACCGTCGTACAGCGATAGCTGATGGTATCCCACCAGTTCGGCGGCCAGCAGAATGATGCAGGCGGTGATGCCCGAGCCACAGGAAAACACCAGTTGGGGTTCACTGTTGGATTGGAGAGATGGAGCAAGCGCTATAAAGATGGCCTTCAGCTCGCTAACAGGTTTAAAACAATTTCCCTCTAGCACCTCTGTAAACGGCAGATTATGAGAATTGGGGATATGACCACTGCGCACCCCAGGTCGGGGTTCAGGTACCTGTGCCAGGAAGCGTGAACGCGATCGGGCATCAACAACGGTTACTTGGCTATCGTCCAGGTATTGCAAAACGTACGCTGAGTTTCGCACTCGGCTGTGATCAAGGTTGGCGACGAAGTTGCCGGGCTTGGTTGTCGTTTCCGCGATGGTAGAAACAACGTCCCGCTGTTCGGCTAGCCACTGTGGCAATCCTCCATCCAGTACAAAAACGTGTTCAACGCCCATTGATCGGAAAATCCACCAAGCCCGAGGCGCCGAATAGATGCCTTGGTTATCGTACAGTACGACGAGGCTTTCGGCCGTAATGCCTAGCCGTTGAGCCTCCCTAGTGACTTGCTCCTCTGTTGGAAAGGCGTGAGTCTGAGAAGAGCCGGTATCACAAAGCACACTTTCAAGATCGATCTGGCGGCTACCCGGTATCCACACCGGGCGATCATAGACGATAGGCTCTTTACCAATCACCGTCGCCATGCTCGCATCGATCAGCACTAACCGTTCGTTATCTAGGTTGTCTTGCAGCCATTGGGTCGTCACAAGGGGGGATGACATGATGTTCTCCGATAAGGGGCTGGCAGTTTGTGTTATTCGGGCGATAAGCAGAAATGTGTTATAGCATCTCGACCGCAAACGCCGCTATCTGCCGTTGAGCGCTTGCAAACTCCACGCCTACTAAGTGAATTGGCTTGCCAGTCGCGCGGTGTTTATCGGCATAGTCGGATGAGAGCGTGATATCGCGCAGGTTGTTCAGCCCATCAGAAGCTGACTGGCTAGGCCCCCTCCCAACAGAAGTAAGCCAAACAGGATGAACCCCAGTATAAAAGGGCGGATACCCAACTCCTTGAGTTTTTCGATTCGGGTTTCAAACCCCAGTGCGGCCATGGCCATGGTCAACGCAATCTGACCAGCCAGAACGAGTATCTGATGGAGGCTGCTAGGCAAGTGGATAACACTGTTGAACACAATCATGGCGATGAAGCCGAAGGCAAACCAGGGGATTATTGGCTTGCCCGTTCCTGATCCTGAGTCACGGGCCTGCTGACGACACCACCATTGCCCGACGAGCAATAGGAAGGGCAGCAGCAGTATCACGCGAACCATTTTGACAATAACAGCACTGGCCAATGCCTCGGGGCCCACCGCATCAGCCGCGGCCACGACCTGGGCGACTTCGTGGACAGTCGCGCCGATATAGACGCCAAAGAGACCTTCGTTCATTCCCGCAAGCGGGTATAAAAGAGGGTAGACAAGCATTCCCAGCGTGCCGAACAGCACGACAGTGGCGACGGCTATGGAGGAGGCCGCAGGCCGCGAACGAATGACCGTTTCGGTGGCGAGTACCGCCGCTGCACCGCAGATGGCACTGCCTGCACTTGTTAATAGTGTTGTTTCACGATCCATACCCAGTATACGGGTGCCGATCTGATAGCCGATGATAAGCACACTGCAGATCACCACCAGATCCAACAGCAACACCTTAAAACCAAGGGCGAAGACTTGTTGCAGGGTTAATGACAGGCCAAACAGTACAATGCCGCCCCGCAGCAGCCAGCGAGTGGCGAATGTTAATCCTGGTTGAGTACTTGGAAAGCGGTGTGCAAGAGGCAGGTTACCTACAACCAGGCCTAACAGTAAGGCGAATACCAATGGACTAATACCTTTGGAAGCGAGTCCGGGGAGGTTAGCCAAGCCAAAACCTGCCAAGGTTAGGGTGCTACACAGAATCAGACCTTGCCACATGATGCTTTCTCTTGTTGGTGCGTACGTGGCTAGCATAGGGGCAAAAATGCTGTATGGTTATCAACATATAACCATATGGCTGTTCGGTAAAAACGATATATGACCCCTCATGTGACTTTTCGTCAGTTGCAGGTTTTTGTCGCTGTTGCTCGTGACGGCACGGTTATTGCTGCTGCTGATCACTTGAATCTGTCTCAATCGACTATTAGCCAGTCGCTCTCAGACCTTGAGCGTCATCTGGGTGTCGAGCTCTTCGAGCGGCTTGGCCGACGCTTGCAGCTCAATAGTATGGGAAGTTACCTGTTACCCCGTGCTGAGCGACTTCTGGAAGGTATGGCCGATTTTGTTGCCGTCGCTGAGGATCCTGAAAGCCAATTACAGGGCACGCTTAATATATCGGCCAGCGCTACCACAGGTACCTATCTGCTCCCCCCTCTGGCTGGATACTTCAGCAATCAGAACCCGAGGGTGGATCTTCGGCTACGATTGCGTAACACGGGAGAGGTGATTACAGATCTGCTGCGTTTTGATGCTGATTTGGGGCTGATCGAAGGGCAGTGCCACGAATCGCGCCTGACGAGTGAAACATGGTGCGAAGACCAGCTTGTGATTGTCTGTTCCCCACAGCATCCCCTTGCCAGGAAGGAGCGGCTGGAAGACGCTGATATCAGAGCGGCCGCCTGGATACTGCGTGAACCTGGGTCAGGCACGCGTGAAGTATTTGAGGCCGCTGTGTTACATCATGTTGAACGATTGCAGGTGCGCATGGAACTCAGCCAGCATGAAGCTATCAAGCAAGCAGTGAAAGCTGGTCTCGGTTTGGGCTGCCTCTCTCATCGCAGTGTGGAAGGGGAGCTTGAAAGAGGAGAGTTGGTTGCGCTGAGCAGTGGGTTAAAGCTCACCAGGATTTTTTCATTGGTGTGGCATCCAGAGCGTTATCGGAGCCCGTTGTGGCAGGCGTTTAAGGTTTTTTTGATCGATAATCATGGCAATCCTCCGCAGCCAGGCAGACCACAATAACTGGGCTCGAAATGTACAGCTAATATGCCGGGCACAGTAACTGTTCTGAGGCATTTGGTTACGACGTATTTCACGAAGAATTGTTGACGGGGCTCGTCCTAGGAGTCGAGCAATATGCCTTAGGCTCATCCCTTGGGCTTGACCAATTTGGATGCTGGCACGTTCTTCAATGCTGAGTTCTATGTATGACATGAGAAAACACCTTAGCGGAATGCTCAGGTGTTGCACTCAGTTTCTGCGGCCAAGCAGATTATTGGTTTCTTGGGCGATGTAAAGCTGAACTACTATTAAGCAGCTATGTCGTTAGCATGGTTTCTCGAGAGCCAGTTATTACTATTACTATTGCTATTGATAGTGCAGTAAGTTTTGCGGTTGAGCGTGTTAGATGCCAAGCAACTACCCTACAGTCACTTCTGACGCTAAACACAGCTGCATACTGGGTGCGAATACCCGCTAGTTTAACCTCTATATTGCTATCGATAAGGCTTGAAAAGCCCTATTTAGCTCCCCCCATGAGATAGGCCCCATTCCATCAGTCTCGCCATTTTTGAGCAGCGAGTCACATTTTGGGCATGGTATAAACTAAAGTCGGGGTTTCTGGTATGAGTTCAATGGCAGTAATCTATGAGCATAAAATGCGAATAGTTGTTCGCTTTGCGAACTTGAAATATAAGTACTCTAACCCATGAAGAGTCCATTATGAAAAAAATTCTAAACGCTCTTTGCACTGCTACCTGCGGTGGTGCCGTCGCACTATCTCTCTCTGTGTCCAATGCTCAAGCACAGGATTGGCCTACTGATGATGTACGCTTGGTGGTTCCCTATGCGCCAGGTGGAACTACTGATGTGTTGTCGCGTCGTGTGGCCGACTTGCTACAGGAAGAACTCGATACCAATGTGGTGGTAGAAAACCGCCCAGGGGCTGGCTCTACTGTTGCTACTGGCCGTTTGGCTCGTGGTGGCCGTGACATCGATCACACCATATTAATGGCTTCACCTGGGCATACCATTGGCGCTGCTATTTATCCTGGCCTCACTTACGATCCAGTCGAGGACTTCGTATTCATTCAGAATATGATTGATATTCCTAACGTGATGGTGGTGCCTGCTGACAGTCCTTACAACAGCGTGCTTGAGTTTGTTGAGGCAGCGAAAGAACAGAATATGACCTTTAGCCACAGTGGTGTGGGTAGCTCTATCCACATGTCTGGTGAGCTGTTTAAGACGCTGACTGAAACCAATATGACTGCGGTACCTTTTGCTGGCAGTGGTGCAGCTCTACCAGCCTTGCTGGGGGGGGATGTCGATGTCTCTTTCGAGAATATGCCGACTGTGTTCTCGCATATTCAATCCGGCGATTTGAGAGCGCTGGCGGTTACTTCAGCTGAGCGTTCTGAATTCCTACCAGATGTGCCAACCCTCAAGGAGATTGGTGAGTATAACCTCGACCAGTTTGTCACTACCGCTTGGTTTGGCCTGATTGCCCATAACTCTTTCCCCGAAGAAGCGACAGCTGCCATGCAAAAAGCGTTGCAAGAGGTGATGGAGCGCGAGGAATTCACTAGCTTTGTCGAGCAACTGGGTGCAGAGAAAGGCACTATCGCTGGTGATGATTTCAAAGCCTTCATCGCTGATGAAGTTGCTCGCTGGGACGAAGTAGCGACTGAAGCCGGTATTCGTCAAGAGTAAGTCATTGGCTAGTACATAGCATGGCGAGGCGAGGGTTACGACTCTCGCCTCAATTGGTTTCCTTGTAGAGCTTTTTTACGTCTTTACGTCGAGAGAGTACCCCGATGACGAAGTTTCACTCTACCGGTGGCACGCTGATCAAGGATCCGTGGGATGTAGTCGCCGGGGTTATGCTGCTGGGCTTCTCCCTGCTGCTGCTTTTCTATCTGGTTCCCAATTACATTGGTCAACCTCCCATCATGCAGAATCCGATGATGTCGCCGCGCTGGTTGCCGAACATTGTGGGCTGGTTGCTGCTGGTGTTCTCGGTACTGATGATTATTCAAGGTGTGCTAATTGCTGACGATGCCGAAGATAGCGGACGTCGTTTTGAGCGTGGTCCGTTATTGCGCTTTGCGCTGATGGCATTATCTCTGGTTGTCTATGCTGGCCTGTTTGAGATGTTAGGTGCGGTAATCAGTGGCATCCTCGCCACTTTGATACTTTTCATCGCCCACCCGGTGCGTACTTGGTGGGTTTATGGTCTAGCTATCGTTTTCCCGGCGGGCGTGACGCTACTGTTTACGGGGATTATGAACGTGCCGCTGCCGATGTGGCCGTTCTGAGCTCACTGCCACCTTTAAGATCTGGTGATTTATGGAAAACATTACAGAAGTACTGCAGCTGTTTCTAGCCACAGAGAATTTTGTGGCAATCGCTGTAGGGGTGGTGGTAGGCGTTACTGTAGGCTCTATCCCGGGTCTTACTGCCACGATGGCGGTGGCCTTGGCACTACCGTTTACTTTTTCTATGGAGCCGGTCGCGGCCATACTGTTGTTGGTAGGTATTTATAAGGGGGGTATGTATGGCGGCTCAATCACCGCTATTTTGATTCGTACGCCGGGTTCGCCAGCTTCAGCCTGTACGTTACTAGATGGCTATCCAATGGCGCAGCAAGGAGAAGCAAAAAAAGCGCTTAAGATGGCGCTCTATGCGTCGGTGATTGCGGACTTCATTTCTAATATTGCATTGATCTTTTTTGCTGCTTATTTAGCCAAGATTGCACTTAACTTCGGTGCGCCGGAATTCTTTTGGCTGATCTGCTTTTCTTTGACTATTATCATCTCGCTTGCCAGTGGCTCAATGATCAAAGGGCTGATTGCGGCTCTTTTGGGTATCCTGCTTTCGTTGGTAGGGCTCGATTCAGTGTTTGGTTCGCAGCGCCTGACCTTTGGCAACTACAACCTGATGGACAGTATCTCGTTCATTCCTCTATTGATCGGTCTGTTTGCGATACCTGAAATTATCGAATTTTATCGCAAAAAGGTGATACCTCACCTTCGTGCCAAAGCGAGTGGTGCTGGGGTGTCTTTCAGCGAGCTCAAGGGCAGCCTCAAAAGCATCGTTCGAGGTAGCTTGATTGGTGTCATTATCGGTGCTATCCCAGGCACTGGTGCAACTGCAGCGGCTTTCATCTCGTACAGTGATGCCAAGCGTCGTTCACCCCACCCAGAGCGCTTTGGGAAGGGAGAAGTAGAAGGGGTCGCTGCTTCCGAAGCAGGTAACAACGGCGTCGCTGGAGCCACGCTGATCCCACTGCTGTCATTAGGAATTCCCGGCGATGTGATCACCGCTATTATCCTGGGAGCCTTCATGGTTCATGGGCTGACTCCGGGCCCACTGCTGTTTCAGGAAAACCTGCCGCTCATCTATGCACTTTTTCTCGGTATCATGCTCAGTTCCGTGATCTTGTTATTTGTGGGGAATGCAGCAATCCGTTACTTCTCCCTAATCGCAGATATTCCTAAATCGATTCTTTTTCCGATTGTGTTGATGTTCTGCGTATATGGGGCTTATGCGGTCAATAATGATACTTTCGATGTGTGGTTGATGTTGGCTTTTGGGGTTCTGGGTTATGTGTTTAATCGTACCGGTATCCCGGCTGCCCCCTTCCTAATAGGCTTCATTTTAGGACCTATGTTCGAGGATAACCTGCGTCGCTCACTGTTAATCGGTTCCAACGATCTGTCGATTTTCGTACGTGGTCCGATCACCTGGTTCTTCATCGCTCTAACGTTAGGCTCCATATTGCTGGCCCTTTATCGTTTTATTACCTCGCGGCAAAAAGCGAAACAGAGTGCGAGTGAGCCTGGGGCGGGAGCGTGATGCTGTTGACCTTACTCTAAGTGGTGTTTTGCCTTAAGCCCGTGAAGTGGGCTTGAGGCGCAAGGAAATCGAGCCGGCCACCGTAAGGTGCCGGCTTTTTTTACTAGTGAGGTGGAGCCAACCATGAGTTCCCGCATAAAGATGCCAGTTACAAACGTATGGTCTAGCCGTTTGCTAGCGGGTGTGGCAGTGCTAACCGTGGTGTATTTATTGAGTGGTGCAACGTGGGCCGCAAGCGTGGCCCAACTACTGCTGGCAGGCTTTCTAGTGCTTGGTTGGACCCGTTTTAGCTCGATGGCTCGCATGCTTGCGTTGGCCTGTGTTGCAGTGTCATTTTTTGCACTGTGGCGACTTCCTTCTCCTTGGATAGTGCTTTATGAGGCGGCTAATGGCTTTGTCTTTCTGGCGGCGTTCATGACGGCACTTGCAGTGCTGCGCTTGCCGGCTTATCGGTCGAGACTCATTCGTCGCTGTGGACAGAGCCTACTATTGCAGCCTCCCACATGGCGTTATCCAATGCTCTCGTTGGGGTCTACCCTATTCGGCATCGTGCTCAACTTTGGCGTGTTGAACTTGTTCATGTCGATGATCGATAAGGCTAATACTCTAGGCTCGGCACAAGGGCAAGTGTGGCTGCAGGAGGTGCGTCGCCGCCGCATGTTATTGGCAACCTTACGCGGCTTTACCCTGGCACCTTTGGTTTCCCCGTTAGGTATCGGCGTTGCGGTGGTTTTGGGTAATCTGGAACCGCTGACCTGGAGTCAGCTCTTTCCTTATGTGCTGGCATCAGCAGTCGTGCTATTTCTGATGGGATGGGCTTGTGATCAGATTGCTGGTCCTCGTCCGAGAGCTAGTGCAGCAGGGAGCGAGAGGCCCTCATTGATGCCGCTAGTAGCTTTTAGCCTGCTGCTGCTGGCTCTGGTTTTGCTTGTTTTTGCGCTTGCCACCATGCTATCGCTGCGATTGCCTCAGGCTGTCGTGATCGGTGTGCCTCTGGGAGCCTGGGTATGGTTGGCTTGGCAGTGCCGTGATATTGGGCATGCCGGCGTGTGGTCAGCCACTGCTTTGCTCTCCCGCCGTCTGCCTGATGTGCTGGGTGGGATTGGTAATGAGGTCGTCGCGCTGGGTTCAGGTGCTTATCTTGGATATCTCAGCGTGGCGCTGCTTAATCCGGCCCAGCTGGATGGGGTGGCATCACTCCTTATCGCTGTTGGCAATTGGTTGCCAGCACTCGCGCTCTTACTGATCGTGGTGCTTGCCCAGATAGGCGTCAATCCAATTATCAGCGTGACCTTCTTAACCAGCATGGTCGCCCAGGTAGGGCTAGAGGGGGTGTCATTGCCGCTGTTGGCGGCGGCGATGCTGGTGGGGTGGTCATTGACGATGGTGTCGTCGCCGTTCACGGCGGCAATGATGATTATGTCGCGCTTCACTGGGATAACGGCGGGTCAAATTGGCCTGCGCTGGAACGGAGTATTTCTGGCGGCCTCTTTGATGATGGCCGCCGTACTTTTTCGATTAGCAAGCTGAGCTATTGCCTCACCCTACCGTGACGCCACCACAAACGAATAATGTTTGTCCCGTGATGAAACTGCTGCGTGGATCGCAGAAGAAACTAACTGCTTGAGCAACATCATCAGGTTGCCCCATACGCTGGACAGGGATGTTCTCAATGATACGGCGCGCACGCTCTGAGTCGGATGGGTTGTTCTCCCAGAACGCTGTCGTGGCAATAGGTCCTGGTGCCACGCAGTTAACCGTAATGCCATCGGCAGCTAGCTCTAGCGCCCAAGTACGAGCCATCGACTGTAATGCTCCTTTCGTCGCGCTATAAAGGGTACGGGCCTCTTTGCCGAGCACTACGCGGCTGGCATTCATGACAATGCGTCCCTGACCATGCCGCCGCATATAGGGAAGAAGAGACTGGGTACATACCAACGCAGAGCGCACGTTGAGGTGCATCAATGAATCGAAGTCCTCAATACGGGTGTCGTCGAGAAGCGCAGGGCGCACTATGCCAACATTATTGACAAGACACGTCACTGGGTGGGCGTCAGCAATTTTTTCGAGCACTTGACGGGTCGCATCAATATCACTCAGGTCGACTAGGTGTGCATCGGCCTTTAATGATTCTGCCTCTGGCGCCTCAATGTCGAGGACAATGGTGCGATAGCCATCTTGTTGCAAGCGCAACGCAATGGCTTGGCCGATGTTGCGGGCGCCGCCGGTGACGATAGCAAAGGGTTGTGGCATGGTTACATCCTTCTAGTTAAAGGCGCGTAGGGCGGAATAGCGGACGAGGGGGATGAATGACCTGACGGCAACGGTGAGGCCTACGGTCATCAGGAAACACCCGCTATTGAGCGTCGCGAATCATGTTGCGAGAGATGATTACCTGTTGGATTTGGGTGGTGCCTTCATAGAGCCTGAATAGGCGCACATCGCGATAGAACCGCTCAACGGCGTATTCGCTTATATAGCCAGCGCCGCCATGAATTTGCACACCGCGGTCGGCGACCCTGCTGCACATTTCGGTAGCGAACATCTTAGCGCAGGAGGCCTCGGTGCTAACGTTCTGGCCCTCATCACGCTTGCGTGCGGCATCTAGAACCATGCAGCGAGCGGCATAAATCTCGGCCTTGGAGTCGGCCAGCATGCCCTGGATAAGCTGGAATTCGGCAATAGGCTTGCCAAATTGTTGGCGTTCCATTGCAAAGCGTAGGGAGTCATCTAAAACGCGCTCAGCGGCCCCTACGGCAATGGCGGCAATATGCAGGCGTCCCTTATCCAAAACCTTCATGGCGGTTTTAAACCCGACGCCTTCTTGTTCGCCAATCAGTGCGCTGACCGGTACGCGTACATTATCGAAGATTACATCAGCGGTGTGAGCGCCTTTTTGGCCCATCTTCTTATCGCGTTTGCCAATGGTAATGCCGGGGATGTCGGCTTCAACGATAAAGGCGCTAATGCTCTTGGCGCCTTTGACCTCCAGGTTAGTGCGTGCCATTACGGTAAAAATACCGGCATGCGGGGCGTTGGTGATGTAGCGTTTGGTACCGTTAATCAAGTAATTGTCGCCATCTTTTATAGCGGTAGTGCGTAGCGAGGCGGCGTCAGAACCGGAGTCGGGTTCAGTTAGGCAGAAAGCACTCAGAATCTCGCCGCTGGCCAATCGGGGCAAGTAGTTAGCTTTCTGCTCGTGGGTGCCGTCTAGCAGGATACCGATTGAACCGATGCCGTTGTTAGTACCGATGAAGGAGCGGAAGGCGGGAGATGTCCTGCCCAGCTCGAAAGCAATATTGACTTCTTCCTCCATGGTCACACCAAGACCACCATATTCTTCGGGAATAGTGAGCCCAAAGAGACCCATATCACGCATCTGTGAGGCAATGTCATCGGGGATTTCATCGCTTTCAGCTATTTCTTCCTCACGCGGAATTAATGCTTCTTTAACAAAGCTACGTATGGAGTCGAGCAGGAGCTGCATGGTTTCCTGGTCACGAATCATGTGTGCCTCTTAATGTAAGGTAAGTAGATCGTTGGAGTCGTGGGTTTTAGGAGATCTGGGTCTGTATATCGTTGACCAACTGGACTAATTGGGGCCCGATAGACTCTTCCAGCTTTTCCCGTGATATCTGGAACTCAGGACCACCACAGTTGAACGATAGAATTCCCAACTGCGGGTGATGGAGCGGCACCGCAACGGCATTCACTTTTCGTTGCCATTCTCCAATCGACAAACAGTAGCCGTAATCGGCGTAGTCACGAAAAGCACGTTCTAATGCTTTGCGAATAACAGGCCAGTCGTCGGGATAAGACTCCCGCAGGTGGTCCATTAGCGTGTCTGCCTCTTGTGGAGGTAGAGCAGCCAAATAGGCGCGTCCCGCCGAGCTTTGGTGAAGGGGAAGACGCGTACCGGTTTGGCGACGGATGGTGGAACGTAGAGAGCTCTGAACCACATCTAGATAAACCATGTCTAGGCGATCTCGGGCAGACATGGCCACTGTCGCACCGACTTCGTCGGCGAGATTTACCATCAAAGGTTGGGCAATCGCGCGAATCGGCAGGTTGGATAGCATGGAATAGCCAAAGGCCATAACGCCCACATCCAATTGGTACTTCCCTCGTGATAGAGGGCGCAGATAGCCCAGCCGGGCGAGAGTATGTGTGAGCCGGCTAACAGTGGGGCGTGGCAGCCCCGACTTCCTAGCCAGATCGAGGTTGCTTAGAGCACTCTCGCTTGGAGTGAAGCAGCGTAGTAGTTCAAGCCCTCTCGCCAACGCAGTTACGAACTGCCGGTCTTTCTCCTGCTCGCCCGCCGCATTCATCGGGTCTATTAAGATCTGAAAATCGCCCTGATTGTCTGTTGTCTTCACCGATTTCTGCCTCATTCGAGGTTTTTGGACAGATTGATTTTGCAGCGCGCTGCCGATAAATGTCAATCATGCAGTCTTAATGTCCGCTCGGCGGACATTTTGGTGTTGCAGTATAGAGCGTTTTAGAAATTGCATGTTTATTATAAATTCTTGATAAGTATGTGTTTTTATTGTTGTCTTTTTTCGACAGATTGACAGTTATTCCAAAAGCTGTGTAAGTTTTATCTATTATCAAAACATTTGTCCGTAATGCGGACATAATCAGTGGCGAAATTTTGCATGATAAACAAACAGCGCTCTTCCGAGGTCTATCTTGCCTCGCTTGATGATGGGGTGGCGGTGATTCGTATTGATCGGCCGCATGCCAAGAATGCTCTCAATGGAGCAGTGAGATATCAGTTAGCCGAGCTTTTTTTGTCTCTAACTCAGCAGGATGAGGTGAGAGTCATTGTACTGACCGGGGGCGAGCAGGTGTTTGTTGCAGGTGCTGATGTAAAGGAGTTTGCTGAGGCTTCTCCGACTGAAATGCTTCTACGCCACAATGAGCGTTTTTGGGAGCCGGTGGCACGATGCCCTAAGCCAGTGATCGCCGCAGTTAATGGGTTTGCTCTGGGTGGTGGCTGTGAACTTGCCATGCACTGCGACATCATCATCGCGGGGGAGTCGGCACGGTTTGGGCAGCCAGAGGTCAAGCTGGGTCTAATGCCTGGTGCGGGTGGGACGCAACGGCTAGTACGAGCAGTAGGGAAATTTCAGGCCATGCGCATGCTGATGACCGGCTGCATAGTGCCAGCGGCAGAGGCGTTGGCCATGGGACTGGTTAGCGAAGTGGTGAGTGATGATCGGACACTGGAACGCGCCACAGTACTAGCACAAGAAATCGCGCATTTGCCTGCTCTAGCGCTAGAGCACATCAAAGAAACGGTGCTCATGGGGGCTGATCTGCCCTTAGAGAGCGCTTTGGTGCTTGAACGTAAAGCTTTTCAGCTGCTTTTTGACACTGTGGATCAGAAAGAGGGGGCTGCTGCCTTTATCGAGAAGCGCAAACCGAGCTACCGAGGAGAATCCTAATGGCGAGAAAAGTGAATCGGCTGGGGATTGTCGGCACAGGAGTGATGGGGGCTGGAATAGCCCAGATCGCTGCGCAGGCAGGGCTGGAGGTCGTGCTGTTTGATAGCCGCGCTGGGGCAGCCCGTGCTGCACGTGATGGTCTGCAAGGAACGTTCGATAAATTGGTTAGTAAGGGCAAGGTATCTCGGGAGTCTGCTGGGGTCGCTTTGTCGCTTCTTTCCATCGCCGAATCGATGACGGCTTTTGCGGATTGCGATGTGGTTATTGAGGCAATCATCGAGGATCTGGGAATCAAGCAACGCTTATTTGGCGACCTCGAAGCGGTCGTTTCGCGAGATTGTATCCTCGCTACCAATACCTCTTCACTGTCGGTCACCGCTATTGCTGCGGAGCTAACTTATCCTGGTCGAATGGCCGGTTTTCACTTCTTCAATCCTGTTCCGCTGATGAAGGTCGTTGAGGTGATCGGGGGAGTCAATACCGATGAAGCTGTCGTTAATACACTGCTGGAGCTGGCAAGCCAACTTGGACATGCCGGTGTGCGTGCCCAGGACTCCCCTGGCTTTATTGTCAATCATGCTGGACGTGCCTACAGCACGGAAGGCCTTAAGATTTTAGAAGAGCAGGTGGCGCCGCCTGACGATATCGACCGGATTCTTCGCGAGGAGGCTGGTTTCCGAATGGGGCCACTCGAACTTTTTGATTTGACTGGCCTCGATGTTTCGCATCCTGCAATGGAGTCGATTTTCACGCAGTTCTATCACGACCCGCGTTATAGGCCTTCTTATATATCCCGGCAAATGCTGAAAGGGAATCGCCTGGGCCGCAAGACGGGGGTGGGATTTTATCGCTATGAAGGTGGACAAAAAATCGCCGCGCTGGCTCCACAGCCTGTGCCCACGATCAGTGATTTTCCGCCGTTCTGGGTGGGATGCGAGGATATCGACCTACGTGAGCAGGTCGTGTCACTGCTGGTGTCGCTTGGCGGGCGAGTGGAAAGGACAGATTCACCATCGGAAGAAGCGCTCTGTTTACTACTGCCCTTTGGTGATGATGCGGTGAGTGCGAGTGCGTATTTCGGTGTCGACCCTGAACGCACACTCTGCCTCGACGCATTTATGGGGCTGGAGCGGCATCGCACACTGATGATGACGCCCGTCACGCGACAGCAGATGTGCGACGCTGCTCACGCATTATTGGCCTCTGATGGAACCGGAGTGACCGTGATTCGCGATAGCGTGGGGTTTGTCTCTCAACGTGTGCTGGCCGCAGTGGTTAATCTAGCCTGTGATATTGCTCAGCGCGGGATTGCCACGCCTACCGATATCGATAATGCCGTTAGATTGGGACTTAATTATCCCTATGGACCGTTGGCATGGGGAGATGCGTTAGGCCCGCAGAGGTTGCTTGCCATTCTGGAGCGCATCACTGCCTTAACGGGAGATCCTCGCTATAGGCCAAGCCCGTGGCTGCGGCGTCGCGCAACGCTTGGCATATCACTGTTACATGAAGCACCGAGTGTTCGGTGATGTTGAGGTTGATTATGTTAGTTGAAACGAGGTGGGTGTCATGGGAGCACTGACGGGAATTCGTGTGCTTGACCTAAGCCGAGTACTGGCTGGCCCCTGGTGCAGCCAAGTATTGGCCGATCTTGGCGCGGATGTCGTCAAGGTAGAGCGCGTAGGGCGAGGCGATGACACGCGTGCTTGGGGCCCGCCATACATGAAAGATACTCAGGGTAACGAGACTCCGGAAACCTCGTATTACCAATCCTCCAATCGCAATAAGCGCTCGGTGGCTGTCGATATTACCACCGCAAAAGGGCAGGAAGTTGTTCGTGCACTGGCGGCTGAGAGCGACGTGCTTGTCGAGAACTTCAAAGCGGGCTCCCTAAAGAAGTATGGGTTGGATTATGAATCACTCTCCAATCTCAATCCGAGATTAATATACTGCTCCATTACGGGATTTGGCCAGACAGGGCCTCGCGCGCAGGAACCTGGCTATGATTTCATTATCCAGGGAATGGGGGGGCTCATGAGCATCACCGGGGAGCGTGATGGCGTTCAGGGTGGCGGCGCGCAGAAAGTGGGGGTGGCTGTCACCGATGTGATGACGGGGCTTTACTCGGTTATTGCCATTCAGGCTGCGCTACTGGCACGTGAAAAATCTGGTCGCGGCCAGCATTGCGACATGGCGCTGCTGGATGTGCAGGTGGCGGCATTAGGCAACCAGAGCCAGAACTATCTAAGTACAGGCGTTTCACCTGGGCGCTATGGTAATGCGCATGCCAACATTGTGCCTTACAACTCCTTTCGTGCCAGTGATAAGGACTTCATTATTGCTTGTGGCAACGATTCTCAGTTTGCCGCGCTGTCCAGCGCTATTGGGTTGCCAGAGCTTTCTGCTGATCCTCGGTTTTCAAAAAATGAAAGTCGGGTCAGAAATAGAGATGCGATCACCCTGATTCTCTCAGAACATTTTAAACGCGATACAGCGGAAGCGTGGGTAAAAAAAATCAGCAACGTCAGGGTACCTGTAGGGCTAATTAACGATATTGCCGACGCACTAGCAGAGCCCCAGGTGGATGCCCGTGGCATGCTGGTTAATATCCCCCATTCTCTGAATCCTGACTTCAAGATGGTGGGGAGCCCAATTCATCTTTCCGACACGCCCGTAGAGTACCGAAGACCAGCACCACTGCTGGGGCAAGATACTAACGATGTACTCGCCGAGTATCTTGGTCTTTCGCCAGAGCAGTTATCGCAGTTGAAAAATGACGGCGTACTAGGGTAACCCATGCCTCCAAGTCGCCGACGACGGCTTGGTAGGTGATCTTTGCGAGGTTCTGCCAGGGTTCAAGGGTAAGCTGTAATGTTAAACACCAATTAAATATTATTAGATGGGCGTGCATAATGAACGACACGATTAAGTTATTGAAATCTCATCGCTCAATTAGAAAGTTTGAAGAGCGGGAAATTTCGCCGGAGTTATTGATAGAGCTGATTCGTACCGGGCAAGCAGCAGCAACCTCCAGCCATATACAGGCATATAGCATAATACATGTCACCGATAAGCATTTACGTGACCAGTTAGTCGAGCTGACAGGCGGGCAAAAATACGTAGCGAGCAGCAGTGACTTTCTGGTTTTTTGCGCCGATATGAAGCGCCCGCTTGAAGCGGCGAGAAGTACAGGGGAAAGCGTCGTGAGTGGTATGACCGAGCAGCTTTTGGTTGCTACGGTAGACGTTTCACTGGTAGCACAAAACATCGCGATTGCGGCGGAGTCAGAAGGGCTAGGCATTTGCTACATAGGAGGTATACGCAATAATCCACAAGCCGTGAGCGAACTGCTAAGTTTGCCACGCCATGTATACCCTGTCTTTGGAATGTGTATTGGCTATCCTGCACAAGATCCAGATATTAAGCCGCGGTTACCCGTTGAAGCTATCGTCAAAAAGAACAGATACAGAGATGATTCAGAGTATGTGAATGCTTTTAATCTCACGATGCATCACTATTACCAGACCCGCAAAGGGGGAAATAAAGTTTCAGACTGGTCTCAGAGTTTAGCCCCACTTTTTAATCAAAAGCTGCGTTCGCATATGCAAGAATTTCTTATTGATAAAGGCTTTGAAATGAAGTGAGGAATAGTTTTCAGATCTAATAGTCCGTCTATCGCCACTCTTTTGTGTGGCTGACTGGTTGATACAAGCTTATATCCAGCTGTTTATGGCGAGCCGTCTAGTTGAGTGTTTGATACAGGCGGCTTGCTTGGCTGGTTTAACGGATGATCGCCGTTACGAAACCGCGGTCATCAGATTTTAACACTTCATTTTAGCTTTTTTTCTCCATTAGTGCCCCCTCGCTGAAATAACCTTACTAGCACATAGCCAATATAGTATGTTGTTCGAATAGCGCCCAATTGAGCGATTTTCAGACATTATGAAGACAGATTAAGCACTCAACGACACGTTATTATAGGCATAACGACTTCCGACGATGACGTAATGCCACGAAAGGAGATGAGCAGTGGGACAACCAAAAGTAACGGTCCTTCACGGGCCTAATTTAAATCTTTTAGGCGTTCGCCAACCAGACGTTTACGGCTATGAGACGCTGGACGATGTTAATAACGCTTTGGCTGAAACAGCTGAGAGGCAGGGCTGGGATATCAGCTGTTTTCAAAGCAATCACGAGGGCGAATTAATTGACGCCATCCATGCGGCGCGTCTCGATGGCACGCTGGCTATCATCATCAACCCGGCCGCCTATACCCATACGTCTGTCGCTATCCTCGATGCGCTCAATGCCTTTGAAGGTAGGGTCATTGAGGTGCATATCTCAAATGTCCATAAACGCGAAAGCTTCCGTCATCACTCCTATGTCTCGCAGCGGGCAGATGGGGTCATTGCGGGGCTTGGGACGGAGGGTTACCAGGCCGCTTTAAACGCCATTATAAAATCTTGCGTTTAAACGGTACGCGAAGCCGTACGAGGGCAAAAAGCAGTGCAAAGACCATAAAGATATCTCCTTCATGAAAAGCTGCGTAACGCTTGTGACCCGACGCTATACCTTGGTAGTAGCTTACGCCAAGTAGCGCGTACATCTGCCTGGCTTAAGAATGAATAATTATTTGAAATGATAAGGTTTTTACCGATGTTAACGAGAGGGGAGGCTTAGCCTCCCCTTTTGTATGCGTGCTTGGTGGGGTTTGACGAGTGAATATGACGGGAGTAAATTGTTCGCACTACAAATCAAAGTTCGTTATTCGAACTTGCCGAGAGTCACTGCCAGGAGGAGACCTATGGCTGAGTTCTTGAGCTTGCATGACGCGGTAGCGCGCTACGTCGAAGATGGCGCCACCGTTGCCATGGAGGGCTTTACCCACCTGATTCCGTTTGCCGCGGGCCACGAAGTGATCCGTCAGAAAAAGCGCGACCTGACGCTGATCCGCATGACCCCCGATATCATCTACGACCAGTTGATTGGCGCGGGCTGTGCTAAAAAGGTGATCTTCTCCTGGGGCGGTAATCCCGGCGTGGGCTCGCTGCATCGACTGCGCGACGCGGTTGAGAAAGGCTGGCCGCGCAAAATTGAGATTCTTGAGCACAGTCATGCCGCGATGGCCTGCGCCTTTGAGGCTGGGGCTGCTGGCCTGCCAATGGCTGTGCTGCGTGGCTATGTCGGTAGCGAGCTGCCGAGCGTGAATGATCAAATCAAATTTATTGAGTGCCCGTTTACCGGTGAACGCCTAGCAGCGGTTCCTTCTGTGCGACCGGATGTGTCGATCATTCACGCTCAACGGGCGGATCGACAGGGTAATGTGCTGGTGGAAGGTATTGTTGGCGTACAGAAAGAGGCGGTGTTGGCTGCTAAGCACAGCATTGTCACCGTGGAAGAGATTGTCGATGACCTGAACGCTCATCCCAATGCTTGCGTGATCCCAGGCTGGGCGATTAGTGCCGTTGCCGTGGCAGAAAAGGGCGCGCTGCCTTCGTATACCCATGGCTACTACGGTCGCAGCAACCGCTTCTATAAAGAGTGGGATGCCATTGCTCGTGACCGCGATACCTTTACTCAATGGATCGACAAGAATATCTACGGTGCAGAGGAGCAAGCCAAATGAGTCAGGAATACACCTCTTCTGAAATGATGACTGTGACCGCTGCCCGTGCGTTAGAAAATGGCATGACCTGCTTTGTGGGTATTGGTCTACCTTCTGAAGCCGCCAACCTGGCACGCCTAACCCACGCGCCTGAGGTAGTGCTGATTTATGAGTCCGGCACCCTGCAAACCAAGCCTGAGATTCTGCCGCTCTCTATTGGTGACGGTGAGCTGTGCGAATCAGCGTTGACCACGGTGGCCGTGCCAGAGATGTTCCGCTATTGGCTGCAGGGTGGCAAAGTGAACGTAGGCTTTTTAGGCACCGCACAAATCGACCGCTTTGCCAACCTTAATACCACCCTGATCGGTGATTACAAAGCGCCCAAGGTTCGTTTGCCGGGCGGCGGCGGTGCGCCGGAAATCGCCACCAACGCTGGTGAAGTGTTTATTACCCTGAAGCACTCAAAGCGCGCGTTTGTGAAAGATGTCGACTTCGTCACCACGTTAGGCTTTGGCCGTGATGGCAAAGGACGCGATAACGTTCCCAATATTGGCAAGGGTCCCACGCGGGTCATTACCGACCTATGCGTGATGAAGCCCGACCCGGACACCAAAGAGCTGGTCGTCGTCTCGCTACACCCCGGCGTCACCCGTGAAGACGTGATTGACGCAACCGGTTGGGATATTCGCTTTGCCGAACAGCTGGAGAGCACGCAGGAACCGAACCCCAACGAGCTTGAAATATTGCGCGAACTGAAAGCACGCACCGAGCGTGCCCACGCGGGTGAATAAGGAGCTTTGTATGAGTGATGTCTATTTATGCCACCCGCGCCGCACTGCCGTTGGCCGCTTCGCTGGTACCTTGGCCAGCGTGCGCCCCGATGATTTCGCCGCGACGATTTTTAAAGCCGTACTGGCGGAAGCGCCGGATCTTGACCCTGCTGCCATTGACGAAGTGTTTATGGGCTGCGCCAACCAGGCCGGTGAAGACAACCGCAACGTGGCACGTATGTCGTCGCTGCTGGCGGGCATCCCGACCTCGGTACCCGGCACAACCATGAACCGCCTGTGTGGTTCGGGCATGGACGCGGTCGGTACCGCGTTTCGCGCGATTAAAGCGGGCGAAATGGAGCTGGCACTGGCAGGCGGCGTGGAGTCCATGTCGCGAGCGCCCTACGTGATGGGCAAGGCTGAAGGCGCTTTTGCGCGTGGGCAAAAGATCGAAGATACCACCATCGGCTGGCGCTTTATCAACCCGCTGATGAAGAAAGCCTACGGCGTTGATTCGATGCCAGAAACGGCGGAAAACGTCGCCGAGCAGTTCACTATCTCTCGGGAAGATCAGGATGCCTTTGCCCTGCGCTCTCAGCAGAAAGCCGCTGCCGCCCAAAAAGCGGGGCGCTTTGCCCAAGAGATCACCGCCATCGAGATTCCCCGCCGCAAGCAGGCGCCGCTAATCTTTGATCAGGATGAGCACCTGCGGGAAACCTCCCTGGAAAAACTGGCAGGGTTGCCTACGCCGTTCCGTGAAGGCGGTAGCGTGACCGCAGGCAATGCGTCGGGCGTTAACGATGGCGCGGCGGCGATGCTGGTGGCCAGTGACGCGGCGGTTAAACAGCATGGTCTGACACCGATGGCGAAAATTATTGGCATGGCCACGGCCGGCGTTGAGCCGCGCATCATGGGATATGGTCCGGTACCTGCTGTGCAAAAACTGCTTAAACGCACTGGTATCACCATGGATGATATCGATGTGTTTGAGTTCAACGAAGCGTTCGCTGCCCAGGCACTGGCCTGCATGCGTGACTTGGGCCTTAAAGACGACGATCCACGCGTCAACCCTAACGGCGGCGCGATTGCCCTGGGTCACCCGCTGGGTATGTCCGGTGCGCGCCTGTTAATGACCGCTGCTCATGAGCTGCAAAACAGCGGCAAGCGCTATGCATTGTGCACCATGTGTGTAGGCGTGGGTCAGGGTATTGCCACGCTGATTGAACGCGTTTAACGGAGGTAGCATGGCCTTTCATACTATCAATGGCCGCAGCGTCGCTTACCGATTGCTCGGCTCGGATGTGAATCCACTTATCGTGCTAGCGCATCCACTGGGCATGAGCCAAGCCGTGTGGGACGACATCATTCCCGCGCTGCTACCCCGCTACCGGGTGCTGACCTGGGATCTTCCCGGCCACGGTGCTAGTCAGGCAGCCAGCGGTGCACAAATCACTCCCGCTGATTTAGCCGCTGAGGCTCTAGCATTGGCAGAGCTGGCGGCTGCTGAGCGCTTTCACTTTGCCGGTACGTCCATTGGCGGTGTCGTCGGCCAGCAGTTGATTGCTGAGCATAGCGACCGGCTGCTCTCCGCTACGCTGACCAATACTGGCGCAGTGATCGGCAATCCTGATCTCTGGAACACCCGCGCAGGCCGAGTGCGCCAGGAAGGCCTGGCAGCGATGTCTGAAGAAATCGTGCCGCGCTGGTTTGCACCACAGGCGTTTGAGGAAAGTCCAGCGCTGAAAGCAGGATGGTGCGTACAAATGGGCCGTGGCGACGATGAGTCCTACGCCCAGCTATGCGAAATGCTTGGTCGTAATACGTTCTCTGGAAAGCTTTCTGGTAAGAACGCCCCTCATAAGGTCGTTCCTAATAAGGTCAAAGTACAGCTGTTTGGCGGCAGTGAAGATATGGCCACGCCGCCCGCAACGTTGGAAGCCTTGGCTGCGGAGCTAGATGGCGCACCGTTGGAGATATTTGACGGTGTGGGGCATGTGCCGTCGGTAGAAGCTCCGGTGCTGTTCGCGAAAAAGCTCATTGCTGTGCTTTCAACCGGCTCGAACTACGATGTGGCGTAAGCCTCCGGACTGGAGGCTCGCAAATAGGTATAGGCAGAGAGAAGTATTCCTATAACCGAATGACGTTGGCGTAGCTGCCAGGCGCCATTGGCTCGCCGGTGACGCCTGTGGCAACCGTATAGTGATGAGTTTGCTGTTGCGCTGGAGGGCGTTAGAGATACCTTCGACAATGGGAGTGCTTACGCCTGGGTGATAAGCTCTTAGGTCTGATCAATTCGACCGTTGAGGCAAACTCACAGTGAGCAGAAAGATTTGGCTGTATGCGCTGGTTCTGGCCTCTTTAATCGTGCTGAGCCTTTTGGGGTTATGGTGGTTATGGCATTGGCAACACAGTCACGCCGAAGCGGATGCCCAACGTCACGCGAATACGCGTCTAGCGCTCTACACCAGCAGTCTGCAAGGCGCGCTTGAGCGCTTTACTTACCTGCCTGACTTACTGGCCCAGCAGCCTTTAGTCCAGGCTGCCCTGCGCGAACCTAGTGAGCTATTGCTGTCTCCTGTTAATCAGCACTTGGCAGAGGTCGCTGAGCGTTCGGGCGCTGACGCCATTTTTCTGATGAATGAGCAAGGTGTCACCCTGGCCAGCAGCAACTATGCACTCGAGCAAAGTTTCATTGGCCACGATTATCACTTCCGCCCCTATTTTTACGATGCCATGCAGAGCGGTAGCGGTGAATTCTTTGCGATCGGTGACACAACCGGACAGCCGGGGTATTTCACCTCTTATGTCGTTACGCTTGGCGACGACACTGTCTCTGCGGGTGTCTTGGTGGTTAAAGTCTCACTGGAAGCGCTTCAAGAGGATTGGCGTCGAGCACAAGAAAACGTCATTTTGTCGGATGCCAATGGCGTTGTGATACTTTCTAGCCGCGAGCAGTGGCGGTTTCAGCACATAGATGGGCTTTCTGATGATGCATTGGCGCAGATTAGTGCCCAACGTCAATTTCTCGATAAACCGCTTTCCCCACTCGGCCAGCGCCTGCATGACGATACGCTGGTAATAGGCAACCAAGCACAAGGGGGAGGCGAGCGTTTTCTGGTCGCTTCCCTGCCGCTTGCTACACTGGGTTGGTCGATGCATTATCTCAGCCCGGTGCGCCCACTTTATATCAGTGCTCGCAATGTACTTCTGGCGGGCTTAGTCACGCTTTCCGCTCTTTTGTTGTTTGGCTTGTGGTTGCGTGAACGCCAAAAACGCCAACACATGCGCGATGCTCAGGCGAAAATCATCCAGCAAACCAATATTCGCTTGGAAGAACGTGTCCAGGAACGCACCCAGGCCTTAGAGGATGCGCAAGCTGAACTGGTCCAAGCGGGTAAATTGGCCGCCTTGGGTACCATGGCGGCAGGCATTGCTCATGAGCTTAATCAACCCCTTTCAGGCATCCGTACTTATGCTGCCAACGGTGAGCGGTTGTTGGCGCTCGGCCGTCAGGAAATGGCAGGCGACAACTTCCAACGTATTCAGGTATTAAGCAAACGCCTCGCTCGGCTAATCGAGCAGCTAAAGCTGTTTGCTCGCAAGGGCGAGAGCCGCGAGAGTGTGGATCTTCCGGCCAGCCTGCACTTCGTACTAGAGCTACTAGAGGAGCGTTTCCAGCAGCAAAAAGTGCGTTTGGAGCGTGACGGTGATTGGCAACAGTCACTCTGGATACGTGGCGATGACGTTCGCCTTGAGCAGTTGCTTACAAACCTGCTGCGTAACGCGCTGGATGCGTTGAACGACATACCCAATGGCATCATTCGTCTTCATGTTGAGGTAACTACGGAGCAAGTGCGATTGACGATCCATGACAATGGCCCTGGCTTGCCTCAAGAAGTGATCGAGCAGATGTTCGACCCATTCTTTACGACTAAACCGGTTGGGGAAGGCTTGGGGCTGGGGCTGTTTATTAGTTACGGCATTGCTCAGGATCTTGGCGGTAAGCTCAGCGCTGGCAATCACCCCGCTGGGGGCGCTTGGTTTCGTCTGTCATTACTGCATGGTGAGGAGACACCTTCATGACGCAAGCACCTTCTAGCACCTCAGCTCGACTATCGGCTGCTTCTCTGCCCGTCTGGCTAGTGGACGATGAAGCCGATGTCCGTGACTCTCTTAGCCAATGGTTGGAGGTGTCGGGATTAGAGGTTCGCACGTTTTCACGCGCCGGTAAGGTGCTGAATGCACTTCAAAACGGCCAGCCGTGCGGTGTCGTCGTCAGTGATATCAAGATGCCCGAGATGGATGGCTTGGCCTTGTTTACCGCCGTGCAAGCACTCGATACGCCGCCTCCGGTGATTCTGATCACAGGCCACGGCGATGTCCCCATGGCGGTTGCGGCGATTCAGCAGGGGGCTTGGGACTTTGTGCAAAAGCCCTTCGATCCTGAACGCCTCGAGGAGTGTGTACGACGAGCGCTAGAGCATCGTGCCCTGGCGCTGGAAAACCTACAGTTACAGCAGGCATTACGGCATAACTATTTAAGCACGCGCCTGCTCGGCGACTCTGCGCTGATGCAACTACTACGGCGCCAAGTGGAAAACTTAGCTGCTAGCCGCGCCAACGTGGTTATCAATGGTGAAACGGGCAGCGGCAAGGAAGTCGTGGCTCGCGCCTTGCACGACTTTGGCAGCGGTAGCCAAGGCGCTTTTGTGGCGTTGAACTGTGGCGCCATGAACAGTGAATTAATCGAATCAGAGCTATTCGGGCATGAAAAAGGCGCCTTTACCGGGGCGGGGGAACGGCGTATAGGTCTGCTGGAAACCGCCAGCCACGGCACCCTCTTTTTGGATGAAATAGAATCACTGCCACTGTCTGCCCAGGTTAAGCTGTTGCGCGCACTGCAGGAAGGTGAAATTACCCGGCTAGGCAGCAACCAGGTTATCCACCTCCATCTTCGGGTCGTGGCGGCCAGTAAAGAGAACTTGCTGGAAATGGTCTCGCAAGGAGATTTTCGCGAGGATCTTTATTATCGCTTGGCGATTGCTGAGCTGGCGATTCCTCCCTTGCGTGAGCGCCGCGAAGATATTCCCTTACTGTTTCGCCACTTCAGCCATCAAGCCGCTGATGTTCACGAAAGGCCGCTGCGCGAACCCACCACAGAACTGCTGACCGCCCTCGGCAATCATCGGTGGCCTGGAAATCTGCGCGAGCTGCGCAATATTGCCACGCGCTTTATTCTTGGGTTGGATCTGCCCTGGCAAAGCTCGCCTACGCCGCCACATCAAGCGTCTGCGCTCTCTGTGCGTATGGAAGCATTTGAGGCTACCGTCTTGAAAGAAGCGCTGCAGCGCCATAACGGCAATATTCAAGCGGTACTTGATGAACTCGATCTACCTCGCCGTACACTCAATCAGAAAATGCAGCGTCACCAGTTACGCCGTGAAGACTTTCTTGCAACCTAAACGGTTGATTCAAGAGTCAATGCGCCAGGGCTGATTCATCGGCCATTTTTTGCCGATGAGGGCAAAAACCATCGGCGAAAAATGGCCGATGGTCGTTCAAGTGTCTTCGCCTTTTGTCGTAGAAGTTAAATTATAATGTATTGATTTTTATGCTTTTGTTTAAAGTTGGCTAGCTTCTCGCTCTATTGGGGAAGGAGTAGTGATTACTCCAACAATTCCAATAAGCTGGGAGCAACACCATGCTAAAACGCCAATTTCTTAAAACCGCTCTTTGTCTCGCTACCGCCGCTGCATTCGGCGTCAGTGCCTCTGCCGTTACCGCCCAGGAACCTACCGAGGGCGGACAATACATCATGGGCACTGCTACCACCGGTGGCACGTTCTATCCAGTAGGCGTCGCACTTTCTACACTGATACGTGTCAAGCTCGAGCCTACCCACGGCATCTCCGTTTCCGCCATCAGCTCGGCGGGTTCAGCGGAAAACTTGCGCCTGATGGATGATGACCAGGCTCAATTCGGCATTCTGCAAGCGCTCTACGGCGCCTGGGCATGGTCCGGTGAGGGGCCAGTGCCCAAAGCCTATGACAACGTACGCTCAGTTTCTATGCTGTGGCAGAACGTCGAACACTTTGTGATGCGTGACTCACTTGTCGATACTGGCACCATTGATGACTTGGCTCAGCTATACGGGCGCGGTTTCTCCATTGGTGCGCGCAATTCCGGTACCGAAGGCTCTGGTCGGCAAATTCTTGCCGGTCTGGACATTGATCCGGAGCAGATGGATATTGCCTACCTGGGCTACAGTGCCAGCGCTGATTCCATGCAGAACGGCAATATAGATGGTATGAACATACCGGCAGGCGTTCCGGCCTCTGCCGTGACCAGCGCCTATGCCAATATGGGCGATGACATTACCACGCTGAACGTGACCGCTGAGCAACTTGAGCGCATTAACAGCCAGTACCCAGTGTGGAGCGCTTTCGAAATTCCCGCCGACACTTACCCTGGTCAAGACTCCCCGATCAATACCATTTCCCAGCCCAATATTTTGGTGGTTAACGCCGATGTGCCTGAAGAGCATGTGTATCAGATCACCAAAGCCATGTTCGAGAACCTGCCGTTTCTAAACAACATTCACCCAGCAACGCGTGACATGGCTCTGGAAAAAGCGCTCGACGGTCTGCCGATACCACTGCATGCCGGCGCCGCGCGCTATTTCCAGGAACAAGGCATAGAAATTCCTGAGCATCTTCTCGAAGGCTGAAGGCCTATCGCCCTGCATCTGCCTGGCATAAGCCGGGCGGATGGCCTCCCTATGCCTTACTTAGTGTTATGAGGTACACCATGAGTCATTCGACACCTGATACGGTGCGCGATGAATCCGCAAGCAGCGCTTCAGAGCGCCTTGAGCACCCCTGGCTTGGGCGGATTCTGAGCTTGCTCGCCATCATCGTTGCTTTCTCACATATCTATTTCAATACCCTGGGCACTGTCTCAGAGATTTGGGTTAGTGCATTACACTTCGGTATGTTCGGCCTGTTGTGCGCGCTTTCCGTGCCGATGTTCAAAGCGCGCTCGGCTAGCGGTCAGCGCTTATTACTCGCCGTTGATGTGTGTCTTGGTCTAGCCGCCCTAGGCTGTGCGTTCTATTTAATCGGCTTTGAGGATGCGCTTTATGCCCGTGGGGTACGCTTTTCCCTGGCTGACTGGATCGTGTCGATTACCGCTTTGGCGTTGGTATTAGAATTTGCCCGCCGGACTACCGGCTGGTTTATCCCGCTGCTATGTATCATTGCGCTGACGTACGTTGCCTGGTGGGGGCGCTATGTCGGCGGGGTGTTCAATTTCCCCGGGCTGAACTGGGAAACCGTGCTGTTTCGCAGCTTCCTCGGCGGTGACGGCATGCTGGGATCGATTGCCCGGATTTCCTGGTCTTACGTTTTCATGTTCATTCTCTTTGGTGCCTTCCTAGTACGTTCGGGTGCTGGAGAGTTCATCATTGAGCTAGCGCGTTGTGCCGCGGGTCGCTTTGTTGGTGGCCCGGGGTTTGTCGCGGTATTCGCTTCAGGGCTTATGGGGTCAGTGTCTGGCTCCAGCGTAGCCAATACGGTTTCCACCGGTGTGATTACTATTCCCTTAATGCGTAAAGCGGGTTTTCCACCGCGTTTTGCGGCTGGCGTTGAAGCCGCGGCTTCAACCGGGGGCCAGCTTATGCCTCCCGTCATGGGGGCGGGGGCTTTTATCATGGCCTCTTACACCCAGGTTTCATATCTCACCATCATCGGGGTCGCTGCGCTTCCTGCACTGCTGTACTTCCTTTCGGTGGCCATGTTCGTGCGTATCGAAGCCAAGCGTAGCGGTACTCATCAGGTAGAAACGGAACAAGCTCCAAAACTGATTGATGTATTGAAGGGCGGTTGGCACTACCTGCTACCGCTCGTGGTGCTGGTCGTCGCCCTTATCAATGGCTTCACTCCCACCTATGCTGCCGGTATCGCTATCGTGTCGGTGGTCGTTGCTTCCTGGTTATCACGTTCACCCATGAAGCTTCAGGCAATTATCGACGCTTTGGTACTGGGCACCCGCAACATGGTTTCCACCGCCATTTTACTGCTGACGGTTGGTTTGATCGTCAATGTGGTGTCGACGACCGGCATTGGTAACATCTTTTCGTTGATGATCTCTGATTGGGCGGGCGGCAGCCTGTTAATCACCATCGTATTGATCGCGCTGGCCTCTCTTGTACTGGGGATGGGGTTGCCGGTGACGGCCGCTTACATCGTATTGGGCACACTATCGGCACCTGCGTTGTATGGTCTGATGGCACAAAGTCAGTTGTTAGAACTGATTATGGCCGGTGATTTGCCCGAGCAGGCACGGGCGATCTTTATGCTTGCCGCGCCAGATGCTTTGGAAGCGCTGAATGCCCCGATGGACGCTGCCAGTGCCCAACAACTACTGGCCGTGGTGCCGGACGATTTCCGTTCACAACTCTACGAGCAGGCGCTTTCGTCGCACACGATATCGATGATGCTGGTGGCGGCGCACATGGTGATTTTCTGGCTATCTCAGGACTCCAATGTGACTCCGCCAGTATGCCTTACTGCCTTCGCTGCGGCGGCTATCGCCAAAACGCCACCTATGCGTACCGGTTTTACCGCTTGGAAAATCGCCAAGGGGCTCTACATCATTCCCTTGCTGTTTGTGTGGTCGCCAATGATCACCGGGACACCGGCCGAGATGCTGGTGGTATTTGCCTTCGCGTTACTCGGTATTTACGCCATTATCGCAGGGCTGGAAGGCTATCTGGAAAGCGAGTTGCCCTGGTGGCTGCGCCTAGCCATGTTCCCCATTGGTGCTTTAATGCTGTGGCCCCACGGAAACTTGCTACTGGACTTCTTGGGCTTGGCACTGTTTCTGATGACGCTGGTGTGGAGTGCCAGACGTGACCGCCAGATGGTTCATGCGACGGCCTGACTCTAGGCGAGCATAAAGAGGGCAGCCCTCTTATAAATAGCGCTCAAATAAATGCCGCCATCAAAAGATGGCGGCATTTCAATGTAACGTCTTAATCAACGTGGGTGATAGGTTGTCGGTCTGGGTCAATATGCCAAGGCAGGCCGAGGCGTGTGTTGCGCTCTAGCTCAGCAATGACCTGCGCGCCCAGCAGCAAAATGATGGCACCGACTTCCAGGCTGAGCAGCACAATCACCAGCGTTGCTAGGGACCCGTAAACGGCGTTGACGAACGAGAGGTGAGTGAAATAGTAAACCAGTAGCAGCCGCACGCCTTCCCACAGCAGCGCCGCGACGAAACCGCCGATTACCGCTCGGCGCAACGCGATACGCACCACCGGTAGCACCTTATAGATAGCGCTAAACAATAAGAAAACCCCAGCAAAACTGAATAAATTAAGGACTGGTTCGGAAAACCCTGCAAACGGTAGTTGCCGCTCAAAAAGCGCCATCATCAGCGTATTGAGCGAGCTGGCCAGGGTGACGACCAGCGTTAAGGCCAGCAGCCCCGCCCCTAGCACTAACATGAAAGCGTACGGCAGCATCACCGATACCCACACACTACGTTTGATGTGGGGGCTTTCTGGCGCATGGAAGATAATCGCCAAGGCATCTTCGAGCATGCGAAAGGCGAAGGAGCTGAAGAGCAGCAGAATGGGTAAGCTAAGGATGCCGATGACGCCGCGAGACTTCAACAAACTGCGGACGGCGTCCATCAACACTTCGGCATGGGCCGGTGCTAGGTGGCGCGCTTGTACAGCAAGAACGCTGAGTAAATGCTGTTGATCTACCACTTTTGTCAACAGCACAACCAATACTGCAAATAGTGGCACGATCGAGAGCAAAATATTATAGCCCACCCCACCGGCGAGCAGGATGCCGCGATTCTTCAGGAAGTGACACACTACACGCCAGGCAAAATGAGCCAGCCGTGGCAGCAACAAAAGTAAGGCATTGAGTGCCGTTTGGTTGCGCCCCATTGTTTGCCATTCTCCTTGTGCGCCAATGCTATGCCTTGGCGGTGTGATTGTGCATCGACAACAAGCGTCAGTGGATAGACTGACGCACAGACCGGCAAAAAGATAGGCAATGATCGGCGTTGCGTTTATTCCTGGCACAGCGGCGCAGACCCGACCAGCTCATTGCGGCAGCGTTCAAGTGCCTGGGCAATGTAACGCCCCGCCATGCGTTCAGAAACGCCAATGCGTCGGCCGATCTCGGCTTGGGTCAGCCCCTCCAGGCGGTGCCAGGTCAACGCCTGGAGAAGCCGTGGTGGCAACGATGCCATGGCTCGCCGCAATTGGCGCTGGCATAGGGCGCTTTCGGTCGCCGTTTCTGGGCAAGAGTAGGGGCAGGCGAGGCAAAGGTGAGGGTCATCGAGTGGCTGGTGGTCAATGCGTGAGTAACAGCGGCGATGATGATCAATCATCAGGTTATTGGCGATGCGAAACAGATAGGCGCGTGGCTCTTCAAGGCCTTCGTTGCATGGCCGTTGGCTCAGGCGCAAGAACGCCTCCTGACAGAGATCATCGGCGAGGGCAGGGCAGCGAAGCCGTTGTCGTAAATAGCCATTTAGATCACCGGCGTGCAATCGATACAGACGGGTGAGGTCCAGGCGGTCAGTCATGTGAAAACGGTCATAGTGTCAGGGTCTCGAGTGATGTTGGTGCTTGTAGGGCCCGCCCTTACCGCGGGCCCGGTGGGACGGCTCAGGTCAGCTCCATTGGTTGAGTTGCCTTGGTGTAGGTGATGGGCCGGAAAGCAGCAATGGGGTTGGCTAGGTTGCCAGCGAATTTGAGGTTTTTTGCTGGGTCAGCCAAATCAAGCATCTGCTGATGGTCGCTGAGCTGAAGCCTGTTTAAGCAGGAGAGGGTGAACGCTGGTGCGAACAGATCGTGCTGGTCGAATTTCTCTGCGAACTCAGGATGGTCCTGCTGGTAATCAATGACGCAGCGTGCAACTTGCTCCCAGAAGGCGTCTTCCGTTATGTCGCCTTGCTCGACAAGAATTCCCGCCATGAAACGTAAGAAACAATCAAACACATCGGTGAATATCGATAATATTTTGAGCGACTCGGGAATATCGAGGCGGATTCGCGAAATGGCCTCGGGTAGCTCCACCTCGGTATTCATGATGGCGATCTCTTCGGCAATGTCCTTCATGATGGCACGCACTGGGACGCCGTCCTTAAGCTGTAAGATCAGGTTCTCACCGTGGGGCATGAAGACTAGTTCGTAGGCATAGAAGCAGTGCAGCAACGGGCGCAGATAAACTTTTAAGTAGCGACCCAGCCAGTCAGCAGTGGAAAGTCCGGAAATAGTGATCAGTTGCGGTAGCAGCGCGCGTTGATGTGCATCGACATGTAGCAAGGCGGCCATTGTCATCAGCTGATGACCTTCGCACTGGTAGCGCATGGGGCTCTCTCGCCAAAGGCAGGCCAGCATCTTCTTGTAGGCACTACGGCTATCGAAGGCTGGCTCGATGGTATCGCGGCGAAAGCCGATTGCAGCCTCCTCGCGGAGGATCGTGAAGCTCTGGGAGCGAAGCTCAGGGTCGCCGTCGACCAATGCCTTGATCCAGTCGTTAATGGTCGGTGTGGCGCGCATGTAATTGGGCGAGAGACCACGCATAAAGCCCATGTTGAGAATCGACAGTGCGGTTTTCACATAGCGCCGATTTGGCTGGCTCACGTTGAACCAGGTACGGATCGACTGCTGGGCCTGATACTGATCGTGACCGTAGCCCAAGCAGACGATGCGGTTCCGAGCTACCTCAGAGGCGAAAGTGATGGATAGCTTGTGGAACCACTGCCAGGGATGAGCGGGCATCAGCAGGTAGTCCGTGGGGTCGAGATGGCGCTCTCCCAGCCGTCGGTGAAAGTCATTTACTGTTGCTGTGCCGAGCTCCTCGCAAAGCAGTGCCTCGTAGTCTAGGCCTTCGATGGCACTGAAATGAGCGTCTTCGCGATGTACTGCGAGCCATACCAGGGTGATGGGCGCTGCGGCTTCTGGGGCAAAGGCGTGGTAGTCAACGGCGTCGAAGCCCATGCGGCCATTATTAGCCACGAACACTGGGTGGCCCTCCGTCATGGCGGCCTCCAGTGTCTGGAAGTCGGCATCGGCTAACCCATCGGCGTCGGGACGGTTGCTGTCTAGCTTGTAGGCGCTGCCGAACAGGGTGCTGGCAATCTCTTCCAGGTAAACCGGCAGCATCTCATCGCTGATCCCCAGGGGCTGGCGGAATTCGAGGATGAAGTGCTGTGCGTCGATCTCAGCTGATACGCCATCGACCCGCTTATCAAGGGAGTCGAGGTCGATCATCCAGTGATCCAGCGCCAGACGACGGGCGCGGAAGTGGTACTCGACCGCCGCGTTCGGGGCGGCCAGCCGGTAGTTGCCGTTGCCTTTGGTATCCACGTGCAGTGCCTCGGGGGCCAGCAGGCGCTCATGGGAGAACTCAGCAATCGCCTTGCGGGTCAGCCAGCGGTTGGCTTGAGCCCAGTGGTCGGGGGTTAGGTGGGAAGTGACCCGTGTGGGGTCGGCGGCCAGTACCTGGGTGATGCGCGGGTTCTCGCGGCTCACCGCCGAGGCGAACGCTTCTCGGTCGCAGAAGGCGAGGTGAGCGGTCTTCTCGGGCAGCTGCACTTCGCGTTCGTAAACAAAACCTACTCGGCGGTTGAGCGGATGGATCTTGCGGTTGTTGACGTCCGGCTCTACCACGATGCGCCGTGTGTCGGGGTCTTCAAACATAAAGGCCAGGATGGTGGTGATCACCTGGACGCTGAAGCCGGTCAGCGGCGTCTTGGTAGGCGCCACCAAAAAGTGCATCCCGCGGTCGCCCTCGGCCACATCATAGTGCTCACTGATGGGATCGTGGCGAGGGTCGTAGCACTCCACCAGAAAAGCAGGTTGATCGTTGAATAGTCCTAGGTAGCCCTGTGCTTGATTGCTTTCCTGCAGGTCGCGGTAGAAGGCAAGAACGCGCTCAGCCGAGTGGCCCTGCATTCCCCAGAAACTTGCTCGGGGAGCGGTAACCCAGTCGTGTATCAGGGGCAGGTCCTCGGGTAGGTGCAGTGGGCGGAGGCTGAAGCAGCCTAGCCCTTGAGCGTGGCGGCTGTAGTTGATGCGTGTGGTCGGGGTCGGTTGAAAGAGGTTCATGGTTAGGTCCTTGCAGAAACGGGATCAGTTGGCTGTGCTTGGCTCGCCGATGGCCCGGCCAGCAGCAAGCGATAGGCGAGGGCGCAGAGGGCGAAACCTAACGCCGCGACGAAAAAGGGGCTGGCCAGGCCCTGGGTGTCGACCAAGCGACCAGCGCCCCAGGAGGCGATGAGCACGCCGAGCCCCTGGAAGATATGGATTTTGCTGAAGTCGCTGGCGTAGCGTTTTGGTGTGCTGAGCTGGAAGAGACGTACTTCCAGGCGCACAGAGACGCGAAACAGTGCCCAGCCGAGTAGCAGCCGACCCGCTAGGATGGCGATAACCTCGCCACTGGCTTGGAGCAGTAGGCCCGTGAGGCCGATTGCCAGGGGCAGAACGATGGCCGCACCGCTCGGGCGTCGGCACAACAGATCGAAAGCCAGCAGCGCCACGGCGACACCGCCGGGAATCGCGAAGACCGCGCCAGCCAGCGTCGCACTCGGTTGGCCCGAGGCTAGCGCCCAGTACTGGGCGAAAAAGGGTCGTGCCAGATAGGCGCTGAAGGTGAACAGCAGCATCACCACACCCAAGCGCAGAATAGCGCCGTTGGCGCTCGGAGAGGTTGGAGTGGCGGGTGCCGCGTGGGGCACTTGTCCGCGGCTGAGCAACAGCAGGCAAACCGCCACCTGGAGAATATCGCTCACCGCCATCAACTGGAACACGCGAGCCGGCTGCCAGAGTTCCAGTACCAAGCCACCGACGATGGCACCGAGAATGCCGCCAGCATGTACCACCACTGACAGCATGCCGATTAGGGTGGCGTGGCGGTCCTGGGGTTCAAAGTGCATGAGGTACGGGTAGACCAGCAGGTAACTAGCCTTTGCCACCAACATGGCCAGCGACAGCCCCCAGAAAAGCGGAAGTGAAGTGACCAGCGCGCAGGACAGACTCAGGCCGCCGGCGACGAGTTGGGTGCCCACCAGCAGCTGCAGAGTGCCGAACCGTCGGGCCAGCAATGCCCAGATAGGCAGTGCCAGCATCACCACCAGGCAGCTCATGGCCAGGTAGCCGCCGACGTGGGCGGGGTCAGTCACACCGAATCTATCGGCAAAAAACTGCGGGTAGAAGGGCAGTAGCATGGAGTCGCTGACCACCGCCACGGCGGTGACACTTACCAGCCAGGGCGTCGGTCTCATGCAGGCTCCGCGTCCATCGGTTCAAAGACGGCCTCGCTCGGAGCGCCGAAGTGCTGGTAGGCGATGCGCTTCTCGATGGGGTAGACCTCTCTACCGGTCAAGGCGCGGATGATGCAGGCATTGCGATAGGGTCCCATGCCCAAATCCGGAGCCACCAAGCTGTGGGTGTGCAGTTCGGCGTTCTGCACGAAGAGTTCGCCGCGCCCGCCGTCGATGTCATAGAAGCGACCTACGGCGTAGCGTCCGGCGGTGTCGAAGGCGATGCGTGAGGTGATGGGCGCTAAGAAGTCTGGCACATGGTAGCGGTAGCCGGTGGCCATGATCAGCGCTGGGGTACGGTGACGGTAGTGGCGCCGCTGCTCGGTGTGCCACAGGGTCAGGTCGTACTCGCTGCGCTCGGCATCATAGCGGCAGGTTTCCAGGTTGGTGTTGGTGAGCAGGTCGGAACGGACCTTGCCGCCCAGCTCCTTGGCGTAGCGCAGGTCGTAAATCGCATCAATCAGCTCCAGGTTGATGCCCTTGTAGAGACTCTTCTGGCGCTGCATTAACCCGTTGCGGGTGGCTTCGGGCAGGGAGTGGAAGTAATCGATGTAGTCCGGCGAAGTCATCTCCAGGGTCAGCTTGCCGTACTCCAGTGGGAAGAAGCGTGGTGAGCGGGTTATCCAGTCGAGGCGATAGCCGAAGCGGTCGATGTCAGCGAGCAAATCATGGTAGATCTCGGCGGCACTCTGGCCGCTGCCAATGAGGGTGATAGCCTCCTGGCGCTGCAGCTCGGCCTTGTGCTGCAAATACTCGCTGGAGTGCAGCGGGCGTGGGTCTACTTCTCGGCAGCCCTCCGGCAGATAGGGGCTAGTACCGGTGCCAAGCACTAGTCGCCGTGCCAGATGGATCTGGGCCTCGCCGCTATGGGTGTCGCGGCAGCTCACCCGGTAAATTCCCGCGGGCTCGTCATAATCGATGCGAGTCACTTCGGTGCCGAAGCGGATGCTGTCTAGTTGGGCGGCTGCCCACTGGCAGTAATGGTTGTACTCCTTACGCAGCAGGAAGACGTTCTCGCGGATGTAGAAATTGTAGAGCTTACCCTGTTGTTTCAGGTAGTTGAGAACGCTGAAGCGACTAGTGGGGTCGGCCATGGTGACCAGATCTGACATGAAAGGCGTCTGCAGAGTGGCATCTTCAAGCAGCATGCCGGGATGCCAGTCGAAGCCGTCTTGGCGTTCTAGGAAGAGGCCATCAAGTTCATCAATTGGGTCGGTGAGGCAGGCTAAGCCAAGATTGAAGGGGCCAAGGCCAATGGCGATAAAGTCGTGGACAGTCTGTGTCATGATCATATCTCGCTGGAATCAGGAAGCTACTGCGCGGGTTGGCGTCTGGGCATCGCACCATGCTTGGCCGTGGTGAGAGATACGCTCGATGATGGCCACCAGATCTTTGAGACTGGTATCCGGGTTGAGTAGGGTGAACTTGAGATAAAGCCGCCCTCCGACGCGAGTGGCGGAAATTACCGCTTCGCCGTTGCGGGACAGTGTCGAACGCACGTGGGTGTTGAGCTCGTCTAGCTCTGTTTCGAGTAGCTCTGCTTCGAGTAGCTCTGTTTCCTGCAGGCTCGCCGGGCGGTAGCGGAACACCACGGTGCTCATGGGAGGATCGAGCAGCACCTCGAAGTCTGGGTGGCGGACCAGCTCGTTGTAAGCCTCGCTAGCCAAGTCGATGACCCGCTCGAACATCTCGCCGAGCGCATCGGCGCCCATGATGCGCAGGGTCAGCCATGGCTTGAGGGCGTCAAAGCGCTTGGTCGTCTGCAGGCTCTTGTTGACCTGGTCAGGGGTGCCCGCCTCGGCTTGGCATTGCGGGTTAAGGTAGTCGGCGTGATAGGTCACGTAGCGCAGGTCGCTGCGACGCCTTACCAGGAACGCGCTGCAGCTCACCGGTTGAAAGAAGGTTTTGTGATAGTCGATAGTGACCGAGTCTGCGTGCTCGATGCCCGCTAAACGGTGACGGTAGCGTCGCGAGCACAGCAGCCCACCGCCGTAAGCGGCATCCACGTGCAGCCAGATACCATGCTCCCGGCAAAGTGCGGCGATCTCCTCAAGGGGGTCGATGCTGCCGAAATCGGTGGTGCCAGCAGTGGCGACCACAGCGATGGGAATCAGGTTCATCGCCACACACTCTTCTAGGCGCGTCTTGAGGTACTCGGGGCTCATACGGTAGTGGTCGTCGCAAGCCACCGGCATCACCGCCTGATAGCCAAGCCCAAGAATTGCCGCCGACTTTTGCAAGCTAAAGTGACTGACCTCCGAGCCGAGAATGCGCAGTCGCCGAAAGTCTGCCGACAGGCCCTCATGCTTATTGCCGCCGTGCCCCTCAAGAGATGCGCCGTAATGGTCTCGGGCGATCATCAACGCCATCAGGTTCGATTGGGTACCACCACTGGTGAAGACGCCGTCGGCGTCCTGGCCTAAGCCAATGCGGGCAGCGGTCCAGTCGATGAGCGACTGTTCGACGAAGGTGCCTCCGGCGCTCTGATCCCAGGTGTCGAGGGATGAGTTGATCGGTGAGAGAATCGCCTCGGCGAGGATGCCTGGTAGCACAACGGGGCAGTTGAGGTGTGCCACGTAGCGAGGATGGTGGAAGTAAACGGCATCATCCAAATAGAGCCGTGACAACTCTTGCAGCGCAGGCTCTAGGCTGCCAAGCGGAGCGTCAAGATCGATGGCCTGGAACAATCCGCGCAGCTCTTCTGGGCGAGCGCCGGTGAAGGGGCGGTCTACTTGGGCGACCTTGCGCCTTACTAAGTCGATGCAACGAGTGGCCTGTTGCCAATAGGCTTCTGAATGGTCGGCATTGAACAGTTGGTTTGTTGCCAGCGGAGCGAATGCGCTGCTGAGGGACTTGCTCTCGTCTAGAACCTTTGTCGTCATGGTGTCATCTCGTTTATCCGTTGCGCTGCAAGGCAGTAGGTTCGCCGGTAGCTATTGATTGCGTCTCTTGCTGTGGCGCCGAGTGTTAGTAACGCCATTAAATTTCGTGAAATGATAATCATTACATTTTGTTCATAACACACGACGTATCAGTCGTCGCTTTCTGAACCGGCAGAGGCAATTTTTTGTAAGGTGGCGGGCGCCAGCGTCTAACGAGGAAAAAGAGGGCACATGAATGTCGCGATCTATAGGCGTCAGAAGACGCCTACCTGGCCATCACGAGTAGGTGTTAATTGATAATTGCTAGAGGGGCTTCTTAAAAGAGTTTAGTTTAATATCAGCTTAACCAATGCATACATTACTTTCCTGGTCTTCAAATACCGGTATTGCGTCAAGTTTATCGAAGGCGCCCGTTAAACAGTTGCCTGTTTTAATATCAAACGCTGCGCCATGAGCACTGCATAGCAAACGGCTTCTATCTGATGAAATGATACTTTCCGACCGGTAATTTAATGGTAAGTATTGGTGGGGGCAGGCATTAACGTAGCAATAAATGACACCATTTATGCGCGTTATAATGACGGGGAAAGATTCATCGTTACTGATAACTTCTATGCAGTGTGCATTGCCTTCTTCTATAAGATGAGAAGGGCAAACAATAGCCCCCTCTTGGGGGGCATTTGCATAATTACGCCAAGCGTCTTGCACAGTGTTTCCTTTTCGTCAGCGCTAATTTTGTTATTTAGCATTTTTGCTATTCTGCAGTACTTTGCAACACGCCTCGGTTAATTTGGTCCTCTTCGATGGATTCGAAAAGTGCTTTAAAATTGCCCTCTCCAAACCCATCATCGCCTTTACGTTGGATAAACTCGAAGAAGATCGGACCAATCACTGTTTTTGAGAAAATCTGTAGCAAAATTCTGGTTTCGCCACCGCCCACAACGCCTTCGCCATCAATCAAAATGCCGCGGTTACGAAGTTTATCGAGAGGTTCCTGGTGGTCTTTTACGCGCTCAAGTGATTTTTCATAATAGATGCTCGGCGGGCCAGGCATGAATTCAAGCCCCGCGTCAGCGATTAAATCAGTGCCGGTGTAAATATCGTTCGTTGCAATGGCGATATGCTGAATACCTTCGCCGTTATACTCGCGCAAGTACTCTTCAATTTGGCTGTGATCGTCGGCACTCTCGTTAATCGGGATACGAATTTTGCCATCGGGAGAGGTTAATGCGCGGCTAGTAAGACCGGTGACTTTACCGGTGATATCGAAGTAGCGTATTTCACGGAAGTTAAAGGTGTCGTGATAAAACTTATACCACGTATCCATATTGCCGCGAATAACGTTATGAGTGAGGTGGTCAAGATAGTAAAAGCCAAACCCTTTAGGCTTAGGGTTTACCTCATCTAACCACTCAAACTCATTTGAATAACAGCTGCCTTTTTCGCCATACGTATCAATAAAGTAAAGCAGCGAGCCGCCAATACCAACAACTGCAGGCGCATCGATGGATTTATTGCCAGTGAACTCTTCAGCCCCTAACTCAACGGCACGTTTTAGGGCGTGCTGAGCATCAACAACGCGCCAAGCCATGGCCGGTGCACAGGGGCCGTGCGCCTCAATAAACGCTGATGCATGCGAGTTAGGCTCGCTGTTAAGCAGATAGTTAATATCACCCTGACGATAAACGGTGATTGACTTATCACGGTGCTTTGCAACGGGGACGAAGCCCATTTGCCGAAACAGGCTGTCTAACTTTTCCGGCTCAGGATGGGCAAATTCAACAAATTCAAAACCATCGGTGCCCGCTGGGTTTGCATCGCTTATGGTTACTTTTGGCGCGTCATGAGGAAAAGGTCCCATCGCTGTCTCTCCTATTATTGTCTTATAAGTGAACAAGCTCAGTATAGGGAAGAGGCGGTGCAATTAGGTTGCAAACTAACCTAAGATATCGCCAAATAGCGCACAGCTTGTGCGCAACTGGAGTGTTCTATGCACGGGATTTCTTTGGATCGATATGATCTTGCAATTTTATCAGTATTGCAGAAGAACTCAGCCCTCACCAATTCAGAGTTGGGAGAACGTGTCAGCTTGTCTCCCTCTCAATGCTCCCGGCGTAAAGCGCGGCTAGAAGCCGAAGGGGTGATTAAGGGATATTCGGCGAGGCTTGATGCCTCCCGCCTGGGGTTTGGCTTGCGTGCGATCACTCGCGTTAATCTCAAAGCGCATGGTGAGAGCATGGATGATGATTTTGTAACGTTACTGACGAAGCACGCCATGGTGCGTGAGGCTTATTCTGTGTCGGGGGATGCGGACTATGTATTGCACGTTATTGCCAAGGACCTCACCGAGTTTTCAGACTTTATTCACCACCATTTATTACCTCATCCTAATGTCACCCAGGTTCGCTCTGAAATCATACTGCGTAGTATGAAAGAGGAGCAGGGGCTGCCGGTGAGTGGTGGCTAGGCGATGTCCGAAATCACTGATTTTTCAGGCAAAGCCTAAGTAGCTACGTTAGTTTTGTGCGGTGAGGGTTCTATGCGTCTTAAATTTTATTGTCAGAATCGAATCGGCATTCTTCGCGATATAGTGGCCCAGTTTGCTGACTACCGAATTAATGTCGCGCGGGGCGAGGTCGGGGGCGAGCAGGGCAATACCATCTATTTGCATGTCCCGAAGTTGCTTAATGCCCAGCTGAGTACGCTTAAGCCGGCACTGGAAGCTATCCCAGGCGTTTTTGGCGTCAAACGCGCGAGCTTGATGCCCAGCGAGCGTCGTCATTTGGAGTTGGATGCATTGCTGTCTTCGCTTTCTGACCCCGTTATGTCGATAGATATGCAGGGCCGCATTGTAGCGGCCAACCGTATCGCCGTTCAGGTATTGGGGGTGCGCGTTCAAGAAGTACCCGGGCTATCGCTGGATCGCTACCTTGACGAAGTCGACCTTCCCGAGGTGATTCGCCGCAACAACTCACGTATCAATGGGCTGCGGATCAAGCTGAAAGGCGATACCTATCTCGCCGATATTGCGCCACTGCACACCGAAGACACCAAGGTGGACTCATTAGCCGGGGCGGTGGTGACGTTGCATCGTGCCGACCGTATCGGGGCACGTATTTATCAGGTGCAGCGCCAGGAACTGCGTGGCTTTGAGGCCATCTTTCAGTCGAGTTCGCGATTGGCCGCCGTGATCAATGAGGCGCGGCGTATGGCGCCACTGGATGCCCCGTTGCTGATTGTAGGGGAAACGGGGACTGGGAAAGAACTGGTCGCCAGAGCCTGCCATTTGGCAAGCCATCGCGGGCAAGCGCCGTTTGTGGTGCTCAACTGTGCTGGGCTGCCAGAATCAATGGCCGAGACAGAGCTTTTCGGTTACGCGCCCGGTGCTTTTGAAGGCGCTCGGCCAGAAGGCAAGCTTGGCCTTCTGGAGCTTAACGAAGGCGGCACCGTGTTTCTCGATGAAGTCGGTGAAATGAGCCCACGTCTGCAGACAAAACTGTTGCGTTTTCTTCAGGATGGCGGCTTCCGGCGTGTGGGTAGCGACGAGGAAACCTTCCTGGATGTCCGGGTGATCTGTGCCACTCAACAGAACCTGCCGCAGTTATGTAGTGAAGGGCTGTTTCGGCTGGATCTTTATCACCGACTTAATGTGCTGTTGCTACAGGTCCCTCCCTTACGTGAATGTTTGGATGGTATCGAGGAGTTGGCTGCCTATGTGCTTGATCGTGCGGCGCGTCAGATAGGCTGCCCTTTGCCTGAACTTTCACCTGCTGCGTTGGAAAAAATCATCCGCTACGACTGGCCGGGCAATGTGCGTCAGTTGGAAAATGTGTTGTTCCAGGCGGTGTCGCTATGTGAAGAGAAAGCCATTCAGCCGGTGCATTTGCGTCTTCCTCACAGTGAAGTATCGCCTGAGCTGGCGGGTATTCCATTAGAAGGAAGCTTGAGCGACATGTTAGGCGAGGTGGAAAAGAATATCTTGAGTACGCTGTATCAGCAGCATCCCTCCAGCCGCCAGTTAGGCAAGCGGTTGGGTGTTTCCCACACAACCATTGCGAATAAACTCAAGCGTTACGGTATTGGTGCTCAAGATGGCACTTGAAACCGTACCTGGAACAGCACGTTAAGCCGTATTCAAGACTCTACTTAAGCAAAATCTTAAAAAAGTACGTATAGCAGGTGAATTAACTGTCACGATTTGTTTACAGTTTGTCAGAAAAATACAACGGCAAGACACCACTCTTCGGCATTTTTTTCTGGGTGTAACGATTGCTTTACAGTTTTATGCCGCTTCCGCGGGTAGCGCCTCGCCGAATGCGATTTAACCCCATTCCTGCCCTATGGCTATCTCCATAGACTCTTTATAGATTGCTCTTTATGACTGATTGACCGCAGTTGGTTGGCTTTTATAGGCAGTTAATCGCTCTTAAGTAGCTGTTCTAGCTGCTCATAATAAATAGCCTAAAAAACAATATAAATTTATAAGGTTTCCCAATGACAACGACAAATACGCCCCCCAAAACGCTGTGGCTGGGCCGCTGGGGGTTTGTGCTGGCAGCCACTGGCTCTGCAGTGGGCCTGGGTAATATCTGGAAGTTTCCTTACATCACTGGCGAGTTCGGGGGTGGCGCTTTTGTGCTGGTCTATTTGGCCTGCATATTGGCAGTAGGTGTTCCTATCATGATGGCTGAAATCAGCTTTGGGCGTCGCGGTAGGGGTAGCCCGATTGATGCTATCCGTCGAGTGGTACATGAGTCAGGGCGCGGCAGTTTCTGGTCGATCTTCGGCTGGATGGCCATGCTGTGTGGTTTCATGATTCTGTCGTTCTACGTGGTCGTCGCTGGCTGGTCATTTTCCTATCTGTGGAAAATGCTGAGCGGCGGACTGGCCGGTAATAGCGTCGATGATATGGCAGCAATTTTTGCCGCTAATAATGCCAACCCTTTCACGTTAGGCGCCTGGAGCACGCTAGTGACGGTGCTAACCATGTTCATCGTCGGTAAGGGAGTACAAGCAGGTATTGAAAAGAGTGTCAGTTGGATGATGCCAGGCATGGTGATCATGCTGGGCATACTGATTGGCTACGGTGCTTTTTCTGGTGGCTTTGCCGAAGCTTGGTCTTTTCTGTTTTCTTTCAATGCCGAAGGGTTAAGCAGTGAAGGGCTCTTAGCGGCACTGGGGCATGCCTTCTTTACCTTGTCGCTCGCGTCTGGTGCCATTCTTACCTACGGCTCTTACCTGCCAGAAGGGCACTCCATTGCGCGCACGACATTCAGTGTGGCCATTGCTGATACCGTTGTCGCGCTGATGGCAGGCTTGGCTATTTTCCCGATTATTTTCGCTAACGGAATGAATCCCGGCCAAGGGCCAGGGTTGATCTTTATGAGCTTGCCCCTGGCCTTCCAAGCAATGCCGTTTGGTACGTTGTTTGGCGTCCTGTTCTTTGTGATGCTGTCGATGGCCGCGCTTACGTCGTCGATTTCAATGATCGAAGCGACAGTGGCCTGGCTAGTTGCAAGCAAAGGGATGACGCGCAAACGGGCATCCTGGGGTGTGGGCATCGTGCTGTGGTTGGTAAGCACCTTGGCAATGCTGTCTTTCAATATGGGCGCGGATTGGACGGTGGCAGGCCGCACTTTCTTCGATTGGCTGGATTACCTGACCTCCCGTTGGATGATGCCATTAGGCGGTTTAGGTACGGCACTGATGGCAGGCTTCCTGCTGCGTACTGAGCTATTTAGAGAGGAGCTAGGGCTCTCCCGTACCCAACACACGCTGTGGCTGTTTATGGTGCGTTACGTCAGCCCGTTAGGCATCGTGTTAATTTTCATCGATGCGCTGGGCCTTGCCACCCTTCAAGTAGGCACTCAGTGGCCGTGGCTGCTAGCCCTGCTGGTGGTTATTACCGTGGTGGGAGAGTTAGCTAGCCCACGACTGCGGCATCAGGCTTCCTGAAGCAACTCATTAGAATAAGACATTAAGAAGAGTCATCAAAGCGCTCTCATCGATAGTCGATGGGAGCGCTTTGCGTTAGAGAAATACGTTGCTGGGATGTTAATCAACACGCTTCACTGTGCCGCTAAGGCATCAAAGGCATTGGCGTTAGGGCATAAGCGGCGGCACTCATCAAGCTCGGCACTTGCCCGCATCGCTTTCCAACAATCGCCAACGGCTGCGCAAGCGTTGCAGGTGTCACGCAGTGTACGATAGTCGGCATGCTTCATCAGAACATTCCCATGAAGCTCACTCTCTTTAAGACCGAAGCGCTGCATCATAACTGGCATTAAGGTTTTGGCTGGGCTGAAATGAGCGGGTTGGCCTGCTGCTAGCTGCCTTGCCACTGCCTGCTCAAAGCGTGGCTCTAGCGGTCTTTCCAGGTCGTTGATAAGTGCATCATAGCTAGCGCCTGCTTGCTGGTTTATGTTGCGGGCTAACGTCGCGGTTGATGCTGTATAGCAGCGCTCTGTGAGGCGGCCCCACCAAGAGGTGGTATCTGTATGCTGGGCAGTATCCATGGTCATTCTCCCTCGGCGGTTCTTGATGATGACATCAGTATCAACCGACGAGAGATAAACTATCTTGACGCGGATCAAGTTGGTTTCAAGTGAAACAGAGATGCGGAAGGAGGGAGTGGAGGGAAGTGATAGAAAAGTAGCTGCTTATAGGGCGTCATCAGAATGTGAGTGCTGCTCTCGCCGCCTATTATACGGCCGCGGCGAGAGCATCTAATCAAGCGGCTCAGTGATTAACAACACTCGCTTCGATACGCTCTTCGGCCGCTGCATTGACTAACTGCTCATGAAAGAAGGCAAGTGCGGCAGGCGCGTCAACACCACGACTCTTTATCGACTCACTCCAGGCATCTTGTAAGTTGCTTGCAACGCCCCTCAGGTAATCGATGTCTTGTTCCGATGCTTGGGTAAAGGTGGCGCCATTCTCTTCACCAAATTCAACGCCGCGCTGGTCGGAAATATCCATCATGTAGCCAAACAAGCGTGAAAGCCGCTCACCCGATACGCTTTCAATCGCCGCGCGGTCTTCGTCCGACACTTGGTCCCAGAACATCGGGTTCATAACAATCGCAAAGCTGCCGCGATAGAAACCGCCGTCTACGGTAAGGGTGTGCGGGGCAACTTCAGCCACGCGGAAGCTGCGCAAGCTCTCAAGCGTTAGCATCGCGCCGTCAACAACGCCCTGGGATGCCGCTTCGTAGGTGCCTGTGGGCGGAATGGAGACACCGGTTACCGACATTGCCTCGGCTAAGCCACTCATCACTCCGCCGCCCACGCGCAGCCGTTTGCCAGCAAGCTCATCGATGGAGCTTATTTGGTCACGGGTAAATATTTGCCCTGGCCCATGTACGCCCATCGCAACGACATCAACACCACGGTGCTCATTGGCTTGCTGCAAATACTCTTGGTGGGTATGCCAATAGGCCGCAGAGGCATCTTCTGAAGAGAACTCCTCAAAGGTAGGGAATTCAGGTAGCTGCGTGGCTAGAAAACGTCCCGCCATATGGGCGTGAAAAATCCAACTGGCGTCTGCAATACCATCAGCAACGATCTCCATTTGTGCGGGAGGAGGCCCCATGTCATGCACCACTTCTACCGTGACACGGTCATCAGTGGCTTCTTCAATCCACGCCTTCCAGGTCGGCCAAACAATGGTATTAATCCCGTGATTCGGCCCACCCCACGTGCTCACGGTGATCGTTGCCTGGGCAAATGAAGACATGCTGAACGCCATGCTGGAAAGCGCGATCGCACCCACGAGTAAGCGAGCTGGTTGTTTCATGCGGAAACTCCAAAACGACGTTATTAACGTCTGTGTTGTTATTGGTAACGCCTAACACCGAGCAAGTGGCGCCTTCTCAGGAGGCGTAAATCACAACGCTTACCTTGCCTCTAGATAGTTTCAATAGCAACTAATTTAAAGTTGGTTGAGTTGATACTTAAGTCTTAATTTTGAAGTTTTGGAGGCTCGTTCTAACGGGCAGTAAGGCTTGGTGGTCTCAATCGGCTGATTCAACGAATCGGGATAGCGGTCTCTTCTTTGATATTGCGCAGCACGAAATTGGAGCTGACCTGTGAGATACCGTCCAAGGTGAAGAGTTTTTCATTCAGAAATCGGTCATAAGCCGCCATATCTTCAATCACCACTCGCAGCACGAAATCAGCGTTGCCGGTGGTGGCATAGCACTGCAGCACTTCTGGATATTGCAGAATGCGATTTTCGAACTCGACGGTATTGTCGATGTGGTGGCGAACCAACGTCACCATGACCAGTGCCGACAGTGGCTGGCCCACTAGGCTGGGTTCCACCAACGCCGCAAAGCGGCGGATAACGCCACTCTCCTCTAGGGCTTTTACGCGTCGCCAGCAGGCGGCGGGGGAGAGCCCGATCTGCTCGGCAAGCTCATTGTTGGTAATACGCCCCTGTTGCTGAAGCAGGGTAAGAATGCGCTGATCATGTCTGTCTAAGGTAATTTCTTTGGTTGTTTCTTTCATAGTGCCATTTCATTTATTTGTGGTTTGTTGAATATCATTGCGTCAAAACTAAAAAAATGAAAGTAATGATTAATAACCAAGCTTTTGAAGAGTGAATTAGCAAGCACCTTTAGTGCGCTCTTGGCTAGACTCAAGCGTATTACAACCATAACTCTTCAACCGTACTGGTGATCTCTCATGACAACCCCCTCAACCGCTGAGCAGGCGGGTTCTATTACCCCGCCTCTCGACATTGCTCTTGATAACGATGCTCTTGATGACTATGCATTGGCTGACCGCTATACCCGCGGAGAAGGTCGCGTCTTTCTAACCGGCACCCAGGCATTGGTACGCATCGCCTTACGCCAAGCCGAGCTTGATCGCCACAGTGGCCGCCAAACGGCAGGGCTCATCAGCGGCTATCGTGGCTCGCCATTAGGCGGTGTAGACCAAGAGATTTGGCGGGCGAAAGCCGCTATGGAAGCGCATCACATCGATTTTGTCCCTGCGATTAACGAAGACTTGGCTGCCACCATGATGCTTGGTTGCCAGCAGGTGGAGACAGATCCTGAGCGACAAGTCGAAGGTGTCTTCGGTATGTGGTACGGCAAAGGGCCAGGCGTTGACCGCGCGGGCGATGCGTTAAAGCACGGTAATGCCTACGGTAGCTCACCGACTGGCGGTGTGCTGGTGGTCGCGGGTGATGACCATGGGTGTGTGTCATCCTCAATGCCACACCAGTCGGATGTCGCTTTCATGGCATGGTTTATGCCGGTTGTAAGCCCTGCATCATTGGCGGAATACGAACGCTTTGGGCTATGGGGCTATGCACTTTCACGCTTCTCGGGTTGCTGGGTGGGTTTCAAAGCCGTTTCTGAAACCGTAGAGAGCGGCGCATCGGTAGAGGTGCCACCTTTGCCGGAATATGTAACGCCGGATTTTGAAATGCCGGAAGGTGGGCTGCACTACCGCTGGCCTGACCTGCCGGGGCCGCAACTTGAGACCCGGCTTGAGCACAAGCTGGTCGCCGTTCAGGCGTTTGCCACGGCCAACCCGATTGATCAGTATTTATTTCGCCAAGAACAGGCGACGTTTGGGCTAGTTACCACAGGCAAGGGCCACCTGGATTTACTTGAGGCGCTGCGTTTATTGGGGCTGGATGAAGCGAAGCTGCGCGAATTGGGGGTAGAAATATACAAGGTCGGGATGGTGTGGCCGCTCCATCGCCCCGGCATTCTTGAGTTTATTCATGGCAAGCGCGAAGTGCTGGTCATTGAAGAGAAGCGCGGCATTATTGAAAGCCAGTTGAAGGAGTACATGTCGGAACCCGACCATCCAGGCGAGGTCATCGTGACCGGCAAGCAGGATGAAACTGGCAAACCGCTGATTCCGTTTGTTGGAGAGCTGGGCCCGCGTCTCTTGGCAGGCTTTGTAGCAGAGCGTCTAGCGCGCTTTTTCAAAATTGATTTTAGCGACAAATTGGCAACCGTTGACGCTTGCCAAGCCGGCGTTAAAGAGCTCGGTGGTGTACGCCGCATGCCGTATTTCTGCTCCGGTTGCCCGCACAATAGCTCGACCAAGGTGCCGGAAGGCAGTAAAGCCCTGGCGGGGATCGGCTGTCATTTTATGGCCTCGTGGATGGACCGCAGCACCGAATCGTTAATTCAGATGGGTGGCGAAGGCGTTAACTGGGTGGGCAAGAGCCGCTTTACCGGCAATGGCCATATTTTCCAGAACTTAGGTGAAGGCACCTGGTTTCACTCGGGCTCGATGGCGGTGCGTCAGGCAGTGGCTGCCAACGTCAATATTACCTATAAAATCCTGTTCAACGACGCGGTTGCCATGACGGGCGGTCAACCTGTGGATGGGCAAATCAACGTGCCGATGATTGCTCGGCAATCGCTGGATGAAGGCGTTCGTCGGGTAGTGGTGGTCAGTGATGAGCCCGAAAAATACCGTGGTCATGAAAAAGAATTTCCTAAGCAGGTGACCTTCCACGGGCGCGAAGAGATGGACACGCTGCAGCGTGAACTGCGCGAAATTCCTGGCTGCACTGTGTTGATTTATGACCAGGCATGCGCGGCTGAAAAACGCCGTCGGCGCAAGCGTGGTTTGATGGAAGACCCCGCCCGCCGAGTGTTCATTAACCATCATGTTTGTGAAGGTTGTGGTGATTGCTCCGTACAGTCCAACTGTTTATCGGTGGTGCCTCGCGAGACCGAACTAGGCCGCAAGCGCAAAATCGATCAGTCATCCTGCAACAAGGATATGTCCTGCGTCAGTGGTTTTTGCCCCAGTTTTGTCACTGTTGAAGGTGGCGGGCTGCGTAAAGGCCAAGGGGTCGCTGCCGATAACGCCTTTTGGCAACGTATAGCGCATTTGCCTAGCCCTGCTATTGCCCCTTTGGCGGCTCCTTATGACTTGCTGGTGGGGGGCGTTGGCGGCACAGGCGTTGTGACCGTTGGGCAGTTGATCACCATGGCAGCCCACCTGGAAGGCAAGGGCAGCAGCGTGCTCGACTTTATGGGGTTTGCGCAAAAAGGCGGGGCAGTACTTAGCTATGTGCGTCTGGCATCTCAGCCCAGTGAACTGAATCAGGTACGCATCGAAGTCGGTCAGGCCGATGCGATGATCGCTTGCGATATGGTCGTGGCCAGTTCGCAGAAAGCGCTGAATGTGCTGCAGCCGACCACGCGTATCGTGGCGAATCTGGCCGAGCTAGCCACGGCGGATTATGTCCTTTATCGCGATGCGGATATGCAGCCCAGCAAACGCCTTAACATGCTGCGTGAAGCGGTAGGAGATGAACGCTTTGCTTCCCTGGATGCCAATCGCCTAGCCGAGCAGCTGCTAGGCGATACGGTATTTTCCAATATGATGATGCTGGGATTTGCCTGGCAGCAGGGGCTGGTGCCGCTTTCTGAACCTGCGCTGCAGCGTGCTCTGGAACTTAACGGCGTCGCTGTGGAGAAGAACCGTCAGGCATTTGCCTGGGGCCGCTTGGCAGCAGTGGAGCCCGACTACCTTCAGCAGCATCTGGACACGATGCCGCTGTCCGCGAATGCCACACTGGACGACGTGGTTGCGCGTAATAGTCGCCACCTGGAGCGCTATCAGAACCGTGCCTGGGCTGAGCGTTACGTTACTCAGGTAACGAAAGTGCGTGAGGCCGAAGCCGCGCTGAACGGTGGCCAATCATTGAGTGAAGCCGTCGCCTATCAGCTCTATCGTTTGATGGCGTATAAAGATGAGTATGAAGTGGCGCGCCTTTATACCCAGAGCGAGTTTCTGGATGAGGTCAAAGCAACGTTCTCGGGTGATTACCAGCTAACCTTCCATTTGGCACCGCCGCTGCTAGGTGGTCGTAAAGATGCCCAAGGGCGTCCGGTGAAGCGCCGTTTTGGCCCTTGGGTGCTGAAGGCAATGGGCGCGCTGGCCAAGATGCGCGGTTTGCGTAACACGGCGCTTGACCCTTTCCGCTTCAGCGCTGATCGCAAGCTCGACCGCGCTTTATTGGCTGGCTACGAGCAGTTGATTGATGAGTTAGTGGCCCGTCTTGATGGCACGAATCACGCCACGGCCATAGCGCTTGCTAAGCTGCCAGAAGAAATTCGTGGTTTCGGGCCAGTCCGTGAAGCTGCCGCTGAGAAAGCTAACGAGCGCCGCGAGACGTTGTTGAAGGAGCTACGTGAAGGCCGCTCGAAGACCATCGCTGTCGAAGCTGCTTGAGGCGGGTTATTGCTGATCGTGTTAGAAAGCGCTTTTAAAAAGTTTTCATCAGGCCACGCGATGCGTGGCCTTTTGATAGGTAGTGATACAGTGATTCAACTACGTCTCTTTTCGGCGGCGTACCAGCAGCCAGTGGCTTAGCAGGGCGAGTAGCCCCATCAGTCCGATCGTCAAGGCCATGGTGCGCGAGCTGCCGTCGTGGAATTGCCCGACTAACCCACCTACCACAGCGGCAATCGTCATTTGCAGAAAACCAAACAACGAAGACGCCGCGCCTGCACATTGAGGGTTGGGCGCCAGTGCACCGGCCATTGTTTGTGGCATCAAAATGCCTACCCCCAGCATGAACACCATATGCGGCCCCACCACCGCCCACGGATGATGAACGCCAACGGCAGCCAAGCTCGCCATGACGACGCCCCCAGTTGCGCAAATTACGCTGCCCAGAGTGATAAGACGATCACGACCCAAGCGGTGGCTATAGCGGCCGCTGACCAGTGTACCGACGAAGAAGCCCGCGACAATCAGCGTGAACAGCACGCCATACAACGTGGGCGCGACACCGAGGTACTCGATGAGGACAAAAGATGAGCCAGAAAGGTACGCGAATAGCCCGGAGAACGCGGCCGCATTCACCAAGGTGTAGCCGATAAAGGCACGCTGAGTCAGTAGTAAGCGGAAGTTAGCCAGTACTGTTTTCGGGTGGATCGATTGCCGTCGCTCCTTCGTCAACGGCTCGGGTAGCATAAATATCAGCACCGCCAGCATCACTGCCGCGTAGAGCGCCAGCACCACGAACACCGATTCCCAGCCAAAAAACAGCAGTAACCCTGCGCCCACCACAGGGGCCAGAGCAGGGGCGAGGGCCATCGTGCTTGCCATATAAGAGAGAATGCGCCCAGCCTCGATAGGGCCATGAATATCACGCACCGATGCCCGTGCTAATACCGGTCCAGCAGCACCGCCGAAGGCTTGTAGAAAGCGGCCTGCCAGCAACCACTCAACGCTCGGCGCCCAGGCACACAGTAGGCTCGCAGCGAGAAACAGCGATAACCCTGCGATCATCACCGGTCGGCGGCCAAAGCGATCAGAGATTGGCCCGCACAATAGTTGGGCCAGAGCGAATCCAGCCATATAGAGGCTAAGGGTCAGCTGTATTCGGTCTGGGCCAGTATTCAGCGCTTCTGCCATGGCGGGCATGGCTGGCAAGTACATATCCGTCGCCAGCGGGCCAAGCGCAGTCACCGCGGCGAGAGCTATGACGGTGGCGGTAGAGGGCAGCTTTAGCACCCCTTAACTCCTTTTGGTTGGATGTGATGCCCCTTCGGACACGAGTCGGGCGCCTTCCCGAGTGGAAAGACGCCCGCTTATGTTAGCCTGCTTAGTATAGCTTAATTTGACTTGGCTTCAGCTTAGTTGGCGTCAGGCTGTGCTCCGGGGGCGGCTTTTTCGAAGGCTGGCAGCGAACGACAATTGGCAGCGATGCGCTGGATCGTCGGGTAGGCTGACAAATCGCACTCGAAGCGTTCTGCGTTATACACCTGGGGAATCAGGCAGATATCCGCAAGCGTTGGAGTGTCGCCATGGCAAAATTCGCCGCTGCTGGGGTCAGTAGAGAGCGTCGCTTCCAGGGCTGCGAAGCCCTCGGTAATCCAATGGCGATACCAGGCTAACTTGGCCGCCTCATCCACCCCCAGTTCATTGACGAGATACTTGAGCACCCGCAGGTTGTTGAGTGGGTGAATCTCGCAAGCCACCGACAGGGCAAGCGCACGAACCCTTGCGCGCGCTAAGGCATCAGCCGGTAGCAGCGCAGGCTCTGGGTGTACCTCATCGAGATACTCGCAGATCGCCAGCGACTGGTTAACTACTGAGCTATCGTCCAGTACCAGGCTAGGCACCATCCCCTGAGGGTTGCGAGTTAGATGCTCGCCACCCCGCTGCTCGCCTTTCACCAAGTTGACCGGAACCTGGTCGTAGTCCAGGCCTTTCAGGTTTAAGGCGATCCGCACCCGGTAAGCAGCCGACGAGCGGAAATAGCCGTAGAGCGTCGTCATGTTGCCTTCCTTATGTTGTCTTTCTCATATTGCTTTTTATTTGGGCTGGTACTTTACGACTTGCTGATCGATGGTACCGAATAGGTTGTTGCCATCGCGGTCAAACATCTCGATGCGTACCCGGTCACCAAAGCGCATAAAGGGGGTTTTCACCTGGCCGTACAGTATCTGCTCGACCATGCGCACTTCGGCCAAGCAGCTATAGCCGACGCCACCGTCAGCCACTGGTTTTCCAGGGCCGCCATCCGGGTCTGGGTTGGAAACAGTGCCCGAACCAATGACCGCGCCCGCGCCGAGATAGCGGGTCTTGGCCGCATGGGCAACCAGCTGCGGGAAGCTGAAAATCATATCGGGACCCGCTTCTGGCTCGCCAAACTTCTCGCCATTCAGGTGCACGGTCAGCGGTAGGTGTACCTTGCCATCCTGCCAGGCATCGCCCAGCTCATCGGGGGTCACCGCGATGGGCGAAAAAGAAGAGGCAGGCTTGGCTTGGAAAAAGCCGAAGCCTTTAGCGAGTTCGCCTGGAATGAGGCCGCGCAGGCTGACATCGTTAACCAGCATCACTAGCTTAATATGCTTGGCGGCTTCCTCGGGCGTTACAGCCATCGGCACGTCATCGGTAATGACGGCGATTTCGCCCTCAAAATCGATGCCATGCTCTTCGCTCACCGCTTCGATATCTTCGGTAGGTGCCAGGAAGCAGTCGCTACCGCCCTGGTACATGAGCGGATCAGTCCAGAAGGTTTCGGGCATCTCGGCGTTACGTGCCTGGCGTACCAGTTGGACATGGTTTAGATAGGCGGAGCCATCAGCCCACTGGTAGGCGCGCGGTAACGGGGAGTGCAGGGCACTCTGGTCAAGCGCAAAAGCACCTTCAGCGTCGCCACTGTTTAGTTGCGCATAGCGTGCTTCAAGCTGCGGGCTAACGGCTTCCCAGCTTTCAAGAGCCGACTGAAGTGTGGGCGCAATATCAGCAGCGCTTACCGCGCGGGAAAGGTCGCGAGAAACAATGATGAGTTCTCCGTCGCGGCCCTTGTTAAGTGTTGCAAGTTTCATGGTGATTCAATCCTTGTCGTCAGGGGGCGATAAGTTTTAGGGCTGGTTTGGGTTGAAGTGCGAACGCAGCGTTGACCAAACATCCACATAGTCACGTTGGCGGAAGTCAGCATCCAGAGCCGCAGGGGTTGGGTGGAAGAAGTAGCGGCTTTCAAACATGAAGGCTAGCGTATCCCCCAGGAACTGTGGCTTCAGCTCAGCGTTGGAAGCTTTTTCAAATGTCTCAGCATCCGGGCCGTGTGGTGACATTGAATTGTGCAGGCTGGCACCACCTGGAGTGAAGCCTTCCGCTTTCGCATCGTATTCGCCATGAATAAGCCCCATAAACTCGCTCATCAGGTTGCGATGGAACCATGGCGGCCTGAAGGTGTTCTCGGCAACCATCCAGCGCGGCGGGAAGATGACAAAATCAAGATTGGCCATTCCCGGCGTATCGGAGGGGGACGTTAATACGGTGAAGATTGACGGATCTGGATGATCGAAGCTCACCGTATTGATGGTGTTAAAATTAGCGAGATTATATTTATACGGCGCACAGTTGCCGTGCCACGCCACCACATCTAGCGGTGAATGGTTGAGCTTTGTCTCCCAGAAACGACCAGAGAACTTAGCCACTAAGCGGTAGTCGCCTTCCAGGTCTTCATAGGCTGCCACGGGGCTTTGGAAGTCACGCGGGTTGGCTAAACCGTTAGCCCCGATGGGGCCGAGGCCGGGTAGCTCTAAAGGACTGCCGTAGTTCTCGCAAATATACCCCCGTGCAGCGTCAACACCCTGAGCTCTGCGCACTTGGAATTTCACGCCACGTGGAATAACGGCAATTTCACCGTTATCGACCTCGAGTTCACCAAACTCGGTGCGTAGACGAATTGCACCCAGTTGCGGAACGAAGAGCAGTTCCCCGTCAGCGTTGTAGAAAAACCGCTCGGTCATGTCTTCATTGAACGTATAGACATGTACGCCCACGCCAGCTTGGGTTCCCGCATCCCCGTTGACCGCAATGGTGAATAAACCATCAATAAAATCAGTCGGTGCATCCGGTATCGAAACGGGATCCCAGCGCATTTGGTTAGGGTCCGCTGCGGGCTTGTCTAGCGGGGCTGTGTGTACGTTGTTATTTTCCAGTGGCTGATACGCGCTCTGAACAACCGAAGGGCGAATGCGGTAAAGCCAGCTACGAAAGTTTTGATGCCGGGGCGCAGTGAATGCGGAACCAGTGAGTTGTTCTGCGTATAAGCCGTAAGCGCACTTTTGCGGTGAGTTTTGCCCAATCGGCAGTGCACCCGGCAGCGCTTCGCTTGAAAAGTGGTTATGAAAGCCATTTTGATATTTCAATTGTTCAGTCATTGTTAAGGCCTGCTTTATTTGAACGTTATTTTGTTAAATCTGTATTTTGTTAAACCTATCTATTTATAAACCTATCTTTTTATAGATCTAAGAAGCGGCGATTAATCGCCATCACCAACCGCATGGGAAATTGCTTCTTCGAGCACGGTTTGATCGCCGATGTGGTTAGCCAGTAGCAGAATCAGGCGGGCATTGATGCGTTCGCTTTCGGCTTCGCTGCGGTCGCGATGTAGCGCGGTGAGTGCCGCGTAAAAAGCATCCGGGTCAGTGAAGTTGGGATTTAATTCAAGCTTTGGCATGGCAGCTTTCCTGAAAGGTAGTGTCAGCGGTACCCGCAAGATAAACGCCTAGCGCGCGGTATAATGCGTCTTCAACCTGGTGGGCAGTAATAGCGTGCCAGCGAGCAGCAACGTGCTGGTCAGGACGGATAAGGTATCCGGCACCTGCTTTCAGGCCGTAGCGTTGCGTCACTAATCCTTGGGTATCGTTTATAACGGTAGTACGCGGTAGCGTGCTAAGCGCATGTGGCGTGGGGCCAACGATCACTAGGTTTATATCAAAGCAGCGGTCTAGCAGGACACCCAGGTCTTTGAATAATGTGGCGGCATGTTCATCCTCAACGCGGCCGTCAAGCAGCAACGTAAAGCCATCGCCAAACTGGTTGAGTAGCCAGGCGTTCTGTTCGCCTAATCGAATAGGCGCGTCTTTGGTTGGGCTGCCAGGGCGCACCTCGCTTGGGCCACCATCAACATCAGGTGTATTAAGCGGTGAGTTGTCATAGCGACACGGCATGGAAAGGCGGCCGCTGTTGACTAGGCTACGTGCGAAGGCATGTTTCTCCGCCAGTTCCAACGTCACATCGCGGAATACTTGGCTGATATGGCTCTTCGGGGTAATAAAGTCAGTGGCACGGGTAGAGTTAAGCAGGTTTTCTGCCGCGCCGTGCTGGCGCTCGGTGTTATACGTGGACAATAGTGTTTTCGGCGCCTGGGCTTTGAGAACACGCGCCAGTTTCCAGGCTAAGTTTTCCACCCCCTGCAGGGCGCCGTTGGCACCTCTGGCACCAAAGGGGGATACCTGATGAGCGGCGTCGCCCATAAATATCACGCTGTGATGAATGAAGTTATCCATCTTACGGCAGCGGAAGGTGTAGACACTGGCCCACTCAAGCTCAAACTCAACGTCCGGGCCAAGCATCGCCTGCACGCGTGGGCGAATGTTCTCTTCTTTCTTTTCTTCTTCCGGGTCAGCGTCCCAGCCTAGCTGGAAGTCGATACGCCACACATTGTCTGGTTCTTTGTGCAGCAGCACCGATTGGTTGGGATGGAAGGGCGGATCAAACCAGAACCAGCGCTCTGTCGGGAAGTCAGCCTTCATCACCACATCAGCGATCAGGAAGCGGTCTTGAAATACTTGGCCTTTGCACTCAAGGCCGAGCATGTCGCGGATGCGACTGTTGGCACCATCCGAGACAAGCAGATAGTCACAGGTCAGCGAGTAATCACCATCCTGAGTCGAGACTGTGAGGGCGGTGCTGTCAGGCTGAGCATCGACATCAATGACCTTATGTTTCCAGCGAAGATCAATTTGCTTAGCAAAGTCGTGGGCGCGGTTGACCAGAAACTCTTCAAAGTAATACTGCTGCAAGTTGATAAAGGCGGGAATGCGGTGGCCATCTTCTGGCAGCAGGTTGAAGTCATAGACCTCACGATCCTGAAAGAAAACGCGGCCATGTTGCCAAGTGACGCCTTTTTCAAGCATCGGCTCGACGCACCCTAAGCGGTCAATAATTTCCAGTGATCGCTTGGCAAAACATAGCGCTCGCGACCCCACGCTAACGGTGTTGTTATCGTCCAGGACAATTGAGTGAATGCCCTGCTTAGCCAGATCGATGGCGGCAGCGAGGCCGCTAGGTCCGGCACCGACAATCACCACTGGGTAATGGCGAACGTCTTGAACATCAAGTTCAGACGGGCGTCGGTAAGGATAGACAGGATTTTTATAGGTTGTTGGCATCTATTGCTCCCCTACAGCGTCGGGTGCATTACACCCGACAGCTGGGCATGATCAGTGGGTGTCTCTAGTAAGCACTTACTGATTTTCGACGGCGTCCTGCAGGGAGTGCCACATAGCGGTATCGCGCTCTGCTGTCCAGATACGTGGATCAGGGTATTCGCCACCTGCTTCGTCATAGCAGCGAGTGATATCGAAAGGCACACAGTGATCGAAGATGACCCAGTGGCCATACTTCGGTTTCAGAACCGCGTAGGTCTCTGCGTAGCACTCGGAGAGTGATTTACCCGCCGCCTTACCGGCTTTGACGCTTCCATACATATCATTCAAGAAGTCGCGGGTGCCTTGAATGGCTTCCTGGCACTGTTCGGCAGTTTGCAGCGCATCGCCACGGCCGGGAACGAGCTTCTGGGGCTGCATGGCCTGTAAGCGATCAAGTGTTGTAGGCCAGTCCTCATGGTAAGCATCGCCGGTGTATGGGGTAGCGCCATACTCAACGAGGTCACCGGCAAACATCACTTTTTCTTTCGGTAACCAGACGATGGTGTCGCCCTTGGTGTGTCCGCGGCCCAGGTGGATGATCTGTACCTCGCGCTCACCCATGAAGACGGTCAGTTTTTCCTGGAAGACAGTAGTTGGCCAGGTTAAACCAGGGACAGAATCGACCCCTTTGAACAGGCGCGGGAAGCGGCCGACTTCTGATTCATAGTCTTGCTGGCCACGCTCGACAATTAGGTCATAGGTATTCTGGCTTGCGTAGATATTCTCAGCGTTATATGCAGAAGCCCCAAGTACACGCACCGCATGGTAGTGGCTCATGACCACATGCTTAATCGGTAGGTCAGTTACCTCGCGGATACGGCGGATAACGTCCTGGGCCATGATGGGGGTTGCCTGGGTGTCGATGACCATTACGCTGTCATCGCCAATCACTATGCCCGTATTGGGGTCACCTTCGGCCGTGTAAGCATAGAGCCCCTCTGCCAGCTTGGTGAAACTGATCTGTTTCTCTTCGGTATCGGCATGGGACGCGAATTTCTTACTCATGGTATCTCCGGTGCTAACAGGGTGGTTCAGGTGTTTATTGGAATGTTGTATGTTAGGAGGATAGTTTCTAATGAAACTAAATGTCCAGCACTCCATAGGCGGGCCAGGCGTCCTTATGCATGAATTAGACAATAACTCTCAATAAATCAGATGATTATTGCAAGATAATACCTAAGTATAATAATTAAAATCGGCAAATTAGTTGCAAGAGAGAGTATCTGTCGGCACTGTTTTGGCTTATTCTGACAGGGCTTGCCCTGAGCGTTGGCAACCTAACGCTGATGACATTTTTGTTTGATAAAGGCGAGTAAACGGTGAGTCGTTTTATTCGAAACAGCGTTATTGGATGGAGCTAAGAGGACTCTCTTCCTCAAGGTGGTCAGTATGATAGGCGCGTTGCTGGTGCCCATATTCCCAGCTATGGTGCTGATTTTTATCATCACCACCCCTGATTAAACGGTGGCTCTAGGAGAAACACAATGACGATGGATAAAGCCGCAAGCGATGCGCCTCAGGAGTCTTCAGCCAGGGCAGAGCTGGATCTCAACCAATTTTTACCCTATCAGCTTAACCGCTTAGCTGACCGCATCAGTCAGGCGTTAGAGAAGCTATATGCCGAGTCTTATGAGCTCAACATTGCCCAGTGGCGTGTACTTGCGTGGCTTAGCCACTGTGATGATTTAACCGCTAAGAAGGTGTGTGCCTACACCAATATGGATAAGGCACGCGTGTCTCGGGCTATTCAGTCGCTGGAAGAACGTGGACTGATAAGCCGCATGCCATCCCAGCAAGACCAGCGACTGCATGACCTACATCTGACAGATGCAGGGCAAGAGCTGCTTAATAAGTTAGTACCTGAAGCTCAGGCGTGGGAAGCCGATCTGGTATCGACCCTAAGCGTTGGCGAATATCGTGACTTGCTCAATACCATGCGCAAGCTTGAGCGCCAGTTGGAGAGAATTGGTTAAAAGCGAGACACAGGAAAGACCAGCCAAGATAGTAGAAAGTGCCCATATTCCGTCAGAGGCGTGTCATTGATATCAATAATGATGTGATTTTTGTAACAAAAGATGGGCTCTAAATGATCTTCTAATAGCCGTTGGTAATGACTTAGGAAGGCGGCCATTTTTTATATAACTATTTGTAAATTAATAATTATATCAAGATTAATACTTAAGTATTAACATCTATTAGTCGATGGGTCGTTGCATGATCCACGTATCTGCAGGCATTGTGATAAATAACGTGATTCACTAGATTTGTAAAAGATAAAAATAAAGTATCATGTTTTGCGCTTCCACTTCGTGACGACCAGAGGAAAGAAAAGTGAATAAAACAACAAACCTGATGATTGGCGCTATCGCCGCTGCAACGCTGAGCACCACCGCCTTGGCGCAAACGACCATCACCGTGAGTACCTGGGCGGGCCCTAATCACGGCATCAACACCATTGTATGGCCTACGTGGAAAGCGTGGATTGAAGAGGCAACAGAAGGTCGCGTAACCGTAGACGTGATACATGATATGGGACCCCCAGCGTCACAAATGGAGATGGTCGCCGATGGTATCGCTGATGCTACCTGGGTTTTTCACGGCTATAACACTGGCCGCTTTCAGTTAACCAAGCTGCCGGAGTTTCCCACCTTTCAAGAGTTTTCATCTGAAAATGCCTCCAGTGCCTATTGGCATACGCATCAAGAGTACCTGGAAGCCGCTGGTGAACACCGTGGTGTAGATGTTGTTGCTGCCGGTGTCCACGGGCCTGGCTGGATCTTCAGCAGCGAGCAGTATGAAACCTTAGAAGACCTTAAAGGTAAGCGCATTCGGGTTGGCGGTGGCGTGATGGGCGATCTCTCCAATGCCCTAGAGCTAACCGGTGTCGCATTGCCGCCCACAGGCGTTTATGAAGCAGGTTCTCAGGGCGTCATCGATGGGGCCATGCTTGTTCCTGAAGGGCTGCGCAGCTTCCGTGTCGCAGAGATTTTCCCCTACACCCTCACGGTAGACGGCGGTTTCTACCGCGGCAGCTTCACTATCGTCGTCAACCCGATGATCTGGGATGAAATGTCGCCCGAAGATCGTGAAGCCGTTGAATCCGTCTCTGGTGAGCGCTTGTCGCGTCTGTTCGGTTACATGATGGATGTCGTGGATGTCCGGGGCGTCGACTTTGCCGAAGAGCTTGGCCATACCTTTACCAAACTCGGTGACGAAGATCTCAATACGCTGAAAAGCATGAGTGACAGCATGATTGCTGAGTGGGCTGAGTCTGTTTCAGAGAACCGTAACGTGGATGCGATGGCCGCTATCGAGTTCTATCGTGAGCAACTCGTTGCTGCAGCGGAAGAAGAGAGCGTTAGCAGTCTAGTGCCAGACGAATTAGTACCAGACGACGCAAAGTAAATCCCCACTGGCGCTAGATGGAGAGTGACCATGCAAACCCAAATGGCACGTGCTACGCGCGTTAGTCGGGTTCTGCAGCTGACATTAGAGGGGGTGGCTGGCGCTACCCTCTTTGGCATGATGCTGTTGACCACTGCTGACGTAGGCGGCCGCTACTTTTTTAATTCCCCCATTCTAGGGGCTGTTGAATTAACCCAGCTAATGCTGGCGGCATTGGTATTTCTCTCGCTGCCAGTCGTTTGCTGGCGTCAAGAGCATGTCAGTGTTGATCTGCTCGATGCGGTATTTCCTGCAAAACTTATCTGGCTACGTGAAGTGATCGTTAACCTGATAGTGACGGCAGCTTTGTGGTTGATGGCGCAGCGTGTATGGGCGCTGGCAGAGCGTGCCTTCTCATGGGGAGATGTGACGGAGTTTCTGCGCATACCGCGGGGCTACCTGATCGGACTGATCGCTATCATGCTCGCGCTTTCAGCACTACTGACCCTTATACGAGCCGGTTTCTATTTGCTTGAGGGGCTTAAGGTAATCGAAAAAGGTGGCCCATTGAGTATAGGAGAGCCCCATGACTGAAGCGTTGTACGGTTTCGCAGTATTGTTAATACTTGTGTTCCTGCGTGTGCCACTGGCGTTCGCGATGGGGATCGTTGGTTTCGCCGGGTTCTATCTATTAACGGGTAACTGGAATGCTGCTGAAGCAATGGCGGCGCGCCGGGTAGTAGACACCGCCATGGATTATGGCCTGTCGGTGATTCCATTGTTCATTCTAATGGGTAACTTTGTTTCTCATGCAGGCCTGTCCGATGCCTTGTTTCGAGCATCAAATGGTTTCCTAGGTCACCGTAAGGGTGGTCAGGCAATGGCGACAATTGTCGCTTGCGGTGGTTTTAGCGCGATATGCGGATCGAGCTTAGCGACGTGTGCCACCATGGGCCGAGTCGCCATGCCGCAAATGCGCAAATATGGCTATAAGGATTCACTGGCTGCCGCTTCCATCGCGGCGGGTGGCACCTTGGGTATCTTGATACCACCCAGCGTCATGCTGGTGATTTATGGGATCCTGACCGAAACCAGTATCCGCGAGCTTTTTGCCGCTGGCTTTATCCCCGGCATTCTTGGCATCTTTCTTTATATTGGTGCCATCAAGTGGGTGCTTTGGCGCGACCCCACCGCTGGCCCTGCGGCAGAGAAAGTGCCATGGCCAGAACGGATCAAGGCGCTAAAAAGCGTAGGCAGTACGCTAGCACTGTTTGTACTGGTGATTGGCGGTATTTACCTCGGGGTGTTTACGCCCACTGAGGCGGCCGGTATCGGTGCAATGGGCGCTTTCTTAATCGCGCTAATGCGTCGGGCACTGACCCCACAAGTGTTAATGAACGTGTTAATGGACACCGTGCGCACCACCGCGATGCTGTTTGCCGTGGTACTAACGGCGCTGATTTTCGCCAACTTCATCAACCGTGCGGGGCTGCCTGGCGACCTGCTAGCACTGGTTAATGGCCTGAATGTGGCGCCTTTTGTGGTCATCCTGGTGATTATCGCGATCTATGTCGTACTGGGCTGTGTGTTCGAAAGTATGTCGATGCTGCTGCTCACCGTACCGGTATTTTTCCCGGTAGTGGCGGGGCTGGGTTATGACTTGGTATGGTTTGGCATTCTGGTCGTTATCGTCATTGAGATTAGCCTGATAACACCTCCCGTCGGTATGAACGTGTTCGTATTGCGAGCCGTATTGCCGGACGTATCCACAGGCACAATCTTCCGTGGCGTCACCCCTTTCTGGGTTGCGGGTACCATACGTGCGTTGTTGGTGCTTATCTTCCCCGCCATCGTGCTGCTCCTACCACGACTGATGTATTAAAACGCTTTTATTAACTTTCGTACGATACAAAAAGATGACAGGGCGTTTGCCCTGTCATTTTTTTTGCCTTGCTTTTATGTCTGGCTATTAGGCTGAGCCGTTACTGGCGCTTTGCGACCAGCGTTAGAATGTCATAGCTGGCGACCAGCTCATCATGCTGATTGGTCACCGCCACGTCCCACATCACCACGCCTTGCGGGTGGCCGTCAGGAGATGCCCGGCCCTGGTCAATCTTACGCTTACAGGTGAGGCGGGCGCGGATGGTATCGCCGACCAACACAGGTGTAATAAAGCGCAGCGTATCCAGGCCGTAGTTCGCCAGTACGGGACCTTCGCCTGGGTAAACGAACAAACCAGCAGCTGCCGACAGCACAAAGTAGCCGTGGGCAATGCGTTGGCCAAACTGGGTCTCTTTAGCGGCAATGTCGTCGAAGTGCATGTAGAAGTGGTCGCCGGAGAGGCAGCCAAAGTTGACGATATCGGCTTCAGTGACGGTGCGGCGGTGGGTTAGCAGTGACTCGCCAACCTGCAGGTCGTCGAAATGACGGCGGAACGGGTGGATATCGTTCTCGATCACCTTCGCGCCACGTACATATTCCCCTGTGACGGCCGCGAGCATGGTCGGAGAGCCCTGAATGGCGGTGCGTTGTAGGTAATGGTGAACAGCACGAATACCGCCGAGCTCTTCGCCACCACCTGCGCGGCCGGGGCCGCCATGCTTGAGCATCGGCAGCGGAGAACCGTGGCCAGTGGATTCCTTTGCTGCCTGGGCATCCAGAATCTGCAAGCGGCCATGCTGGGCCGCCAGCACGGGGATCATTTTGGCAGCAATGGCGGGGTCTTTGGTGGTCAGCGTGGTTACTAGGCTGCCCTTGCCTTTGGCGGCGATGGTCAAAGCTTCGTCGATGCCGTTGTAGGGCATTAACGTCGCGACGGGGCCGAAAGCTTCGATGTCGTGCGCGCCACCGTCGCTCAGTGGGTTGCGGTTGATCAGTAAGTGAGGAGAGATGAACGCGCCCTTTTCCACCTCCTGGCCGACAGGCTTGAAGCTGCCGTCTCTGCCAAAGACGCACTCACTAGTTTCCAGCAGCTGTTCGATCGCATGATTCACGTCTCTCAACTGGTCACGGGAAGAGAGTGCGCCCATGCGCACGCCTTCTTGATGAGGATCACCGACGACGATGTTGGCAAGGCGCGCCGTGATTGTGTCTGCCAATGCATCGAGATGCTCGGCAGGCACTAAAATTCGGCGGATCGCGGTGCATTTCTGGCCTGACTTGGCGGTCATCTCCTTGACCACTTCTTTGGCAAAAATCTCGAACTCTTCGTCTTCAGGACTTACATCTGGCGCCATAATGGCGCTGTTGAGCGAGTCCGCCTCGGCGTTAAACGGAATGCTCTTGGCCATGATGTTAGGGTGGCTTTTCAGCATTAGGGCAGTGCTTGCCGAGCCGGTAAAGGTGACAAAGTCCTGCTCTTCCAGGTGGTCGAGTAGGTCACCGGCTCCACCGATCACTAGTTGCAGCGCACCTTCCGGCAGCAGGCCAGAATCGTTGATGACGCGTACGGCTGCTTCGGTTAAGTAGCTCGTCGCCGTTGCCGGTTTGAAGATACACGGCATGCCTGCCAGAAAGGCGGGCGCGAACTTCTCCAACATACCCCAGATAGGGAAGTTGAACGCATTAATATGCACCGAGACGCCGCGGCGGGGTACCAGAATGTGGGTGCCGTTGAAGTGGTTCTCTTTGCCTAATTGGGTCACTGGGCCTTCGTGGGCCACATTGCCTGAGGGCAGTTCCTTGCGGCCCGTGGAAGCGTAGGTAAACAGGGTGCCGAAACCGCCGTCGATGTCGATCCAGGAGTCGGCCTTGGTGCAGCCGGTGTGGTGAGAGATGGCATAGAGCTCACGCTTACGCTCTTGGATATAGGCGGCCAGCGCCTTAAGAATGGCGGCCCGCTGCTGAAAATCCAGCGCCAGAATGTTCTTCACGCCGGTGTTGCGGGCGTACGCCACCGCTTCGCGGAAATTGATCTCTTCTTGGTGAGTATGCGCAACGGTGGTGCCGTTGATGGCGCTGATAAGGGCTTTGGACTCGGTTTGTCCGAGCCACTGGCCTGCGATGTAACTTTGCAAAACTGGCATTGCGTGTTCTCCCGTACAACATAAACAAAGCCGACGCAGTCGCCGGCTTGGAAGTAGGTGGACTAGGGGTTATACCTCGTCAAAATCGAGCACCACTTTGTCACTGATCGGATAGCACTGGCAGGACAGTACGTAGCCGGCATCTATTTCGTAATCTTCCAAGGCGTAATTGGCGTCCATTTCCACCTCACCTTCGATGACTTTTGATTTGCAGGTGGAACACACGCCCGCCTTGCATGAGAACGGCAGGTCGGCGCCGTGCTCGTTACCCGCGTCCAAAATGTTTTGGGTATTGCGGGACAGGTTATATTCGATGGTGCGGCCGTCGATAATCACCTTGATATGCGAAGTTTCAGCCTCAAGTTGACCAGCTCTGGCTGCCTGGCGGCGCTTGGCGCCCGCTGTCGGCAGCCCAGTGGTGAACAGCTCGAAGTGCACCTTCTCCTTCGGCATTCCATGTTGAGTCAGAACATCACGCACGATCTCGGTCATCTCTTGCGGGCCACAGATAAACGCAGCATCGAGCTTGGGTACGTCTACCCAACGGTCAAACAGGGCATTGCACTTATCGGCATCGATACGACCATTGTAAAGATCGATTTCCTGCTGCTCGCGGCTGAACACGTAAATGATATTAAGGCGTTCGAGATAACGATCCTTGAGATCCTGCAGACGTTCGCGAAACAGCGTGCCCGTGGTAGAGCGGTTGCCATAAATCACGGTAAAACGACTTTTCGGCTCGCTTTCCAACGTAGTGGAAACAATCGACATGATGGGGGTGACGCCACTGCCTGCGGTCACCGCCAGATAGTGCCCTTCACGACTGGGGTCGAGAGGCACGAAGAACTTGCCCTGTGGTGGCATCACTTCCAATTGCTCCCCAGGCTGCAATTGCTGGTTGGCAAAGGTGGAGAAGCTACCACCTGGGACTAGCTTGACGGCGACTCTTAGCTCGTGTTCGTGGACGCCGGTGCAGATTGAATATGAGCGGCGGACATCCTCACCTTCGATGTCGCGGCGCAGTGTCAGGTACTGGCCTTGGGTAAAGCGAAAGGCGTCCAGCAGATCGTCGGGAATATCGAAAGCAATGGAAACGGCATCATGGGTTTCCTTGCGTACATCCTTGACGGTCAAGGCGTGAAATCGGCTCATGGGAAATGGTCTCGTCGTTTTACAGACACTTGAAATAATCGAAAGGCTCCAGGCAATCGCGGCAGCGATAGAGCGCCTTGCAAGCCGTAGAGCCGAATTCGCTGACGCGTTCGGTTGTGTTGCTGCCACATAAAGGGCAGGGCACTACCGGGTCAGACTGGCCCGTCAGGCTGCGCTTGCTGGCGCTCCCTACCGGCGGCGCGATGCCGTAAGCGCGCAATTTTTCGCGCCCGGCGTTGGTCAACCAATCGGTGGTCCAGGCAGGTGACAGGCGGCGCTGAATCAGCGGGTCTGAGTAACCAGCGGCCACCAACGCTTCATGAATATGCTGTTCGATAACTTCCGTCGCCGGGCAGCCGGAGTAGGTGGGGGTCACATTGACCGCCAGCCGATCGTCCACCCAGTCGATATCGCGCACAATTCCCAGTTCAACCACGCTGACCACCGGCACTTCTGGGTCTGGCACTTGCTCTAAAACCGCCAGCACGGCGTCGATATCGCCTTTTTCACCAGCGGGTGGCAGCCCGCGACGGTCGCTGCCGATCAAGTCACTTGAAGGCCAGTCATCGGTAGGCCTGTTATCGATATGCGTCGACGGTGGGTTACCAGACGGTTGCATCAGGATACGTCCTCGGCAGGTATTGCATTTCCGCCAACAGAAAGCCCAGGTGCTCGGTGTGATGGCCGACTTTGCCGCCGGTATACATCCAGGCGTCGTAGGAAGGTCGCTCAAGCGTGGCTTCCTCAAGCACCTCTTCCACCGTTGCTTTCCAGCGAGCGGCAATGGTTTCAGGATCAGGCGCGATGCCGGCCTCTATCATGGCCTGATCAATCTCGTCGACCTGCAATAGCTCGCCGGTGAACTGCCAAAGGTTGTCGAGCGCGCGCTGCATACGCGTGTGGCTTTCTTCGGTGCCATCGCCCAGGCGAATCACCCATTCAGAGGAGCGGCGAAGGTGGTACGTTGCTTCTTTAAGCGATTTAGCAGCCACTTCGGCAATTCGCGGGTCGCTGGACCCAGCCAAGCCATCAAGTAGATGAACGTGCCAAGCATCGAACAGGAACTGACGTCCTATGGTGTCTGCAAAGTCACCGTTGGGCTGCTCGGTGATCAACAGATTACGAAAGTCCTGGGCATCGCGGCGAAAGGCCAGATGATCGGCATCGATATTGTCAGTTACCAGGTCAGCAACCATCAGTTCAGCCGCATAGCCAAGCCAGTTGCGTGCCTGTCCGAAGAGGTCGAGCCCTACATTCATTAAGGCCAGCTCTTCTTCCAACGCTGGAGCTTTGCCACACAGCTGTGCGTGCCGCTGGCCAAGCACCAAGGCGTTGTCGCCAAGGCGTAGCAGGTAATCGGTCAGCGGTGCTTGTGTTTTTTGAGCCATGTTTTTCAGAGCAGTGTTTTTCAGTGCCATGTTTTGCATCACAGCCTCCCTTACATGTGGCCGACTTCTTTCGGCAGTTTGTAGAAGGATGCGTGGCGATAGACCTTATCGTTAGACGGGTCAAACAGCGGCTCTTTCTCATCAGGAGAAGACGCAGTGATTTCGCTGGCCGGAACCACCCAGATGCTCACTCCTTCATTACGACGGGTGTAAAGCTCGCGGGCATTTTCGATTGCCATGCTGCGATCAGCGGCGTGTACGCTGCCGACGTGCTTGTGGTTAAGGCCGTGCTTGCTGCGTATAAAAACTTCGAAGAGGGGCCAGTCAGCCATGAGAGATGCCTCAGTGGTCATAGGAGTCTCGCGAGACTCCCTATTGTTCTAAAAAATAGTGTTTTAAAAGTCGGGTTTTAAAAATAAGACGTTGCCAGCTTAGGCTGCTCGGCGTTGACGCTTGGCGGCATAAGCCACGGCGGCTTCACGCACCCAGGCACCGTTATCAATGGCGCTACGACGTGCTTCAATGCGCTCGCGGTTGCAGGGGCCGTTGCCTTTCACGACGTCGAAAAATTCCTGCCAGTCGATTTCACCGAACTCGTAGTGGCCGGTCTCTTGGTTATATTTGAGATCCGGGTCGGGAGCGGTGCAGCCCAGCAGCTCTAGCTGCGGTACGGTTTGGTCGAGGAAGCGCTGGCGCAACTCATCGTTGCTGTGGCGTTTGATCTTCCAGGCCATCGACTGAGCACTGTTGGGTGAGTTTTCGTCGGATGGCCCGAACATCATTAGCGATGGCCACCAGAAACGGTTGATGGAGTCCTGCACCATGGCTTTCTGGTCGTCAGTGCCCTCTTGCATCATGGTCAACAGAATTTGATAACCCTGGCGCTGATGGAAGCTCTCTTCCTTGCACACGCGAATCATGGCGCGCGCGTAGGGGCCGTAAGAGGTGCGCTGTAGCGGTACCTGATTGACGATGGCTGCGCCGTCGACCAGCCAGCCGATGGTGCCCATGTCAGCCCAGTTTAGCGTTGGGTAGTTGAAGATACTGGAGTACTTGGCGCGGCCATCGTGAAGCTTGTCGATCTCTTCGTCGCGGTCGGCACCCAGAGTTTCCATGGCGCTATAGAGGTACAGGCCATGACCCGCCTCATCCTGAATCTTGGCCATTAGCTGCAGCTTGCGCTTAAGGGTCGGCGCACGTGTCAGCCAGTTACCTTCCGGCAGCATACCGACGATCTCGGAGTGTGCGTGTTGCGAGATCTGACGGATCAACGTCTTGCGATAGGCGTCCGGCATCCAATTCTTAGGTTCTATTTTGATTTCATCATTGATGCGCTCCTGGAACTGGCGTTCCTCAGGGCCCATCTCATCAAGCGTTTTAAGTTTTTTAGAACCGGTTTCAACGAGCTGCGCGTACATAGAGACCTCCGCGGCGTCGGACTATCAGGGGGTTGACTTATCTTGCTTAAAGTATAGTGACACAAAATATTTTATCAATAACTATTTTTGTGTGTCACTTTAAGACTTTATGATTACGGATAAAGCCAATGTGTTTGGTTTATAAAGGAAAAGTGGCTCAGCGTAAGTGATTCTTAATGTGGAGTTTTTTATTATCAAAATTGGCTATGTGGGTATAAAAAGGCCCTTGCAGGGTTGCCTGCAAGGGCGTCGTTCTAACGTCTCAGTGTATGGCTAAACCAACCGGTTAAGGCGCTAAGGAGTGAATCAGCGAAGGTCCTTGACGCGTCTGGCCTTACCCAGCGAACGCATCACGCTCTCTACCTGACACACTTCAACCTGGGTGCTAATGCCAATGTACGTCTTAATGGCATGCTGAAGCTGTTTTGCTGCTTGCTCACAGGCTACTGGATCGCGGGCGATGTCATGATGGCTCGCCTCGACCCGCACAAGCACCATATCCATATTGCCTTGGCGGCTGACTTCGATCTCGTAGTGGGGCGAAAGCGTCGCAATCTTGAGCAGTTGCTCTTCGATCTGAGTGGGGAACACATTCACGCCGCGGATGATCAGCATGTCGTCGCTGCGACCAGTGATTTTGTCGATGCGGCGCATGGGGCGGGCGGTGCCCGGCAGTAAGCGGGTCAGGTCGCGGGTGCGGTAGCGAATCACCGGCAGGCCTTCTTTGGTTAGGGTGGTGAACACCAACTCGCCGTATTCGCCGTCTGGCAGGACGTCACCGCTGATTGGGTCGATGATCTCGGGGTAGAAATGATCTTCCCAGATGGTCGGGCCATCTTTGGTTTCCAGGCACTCCATGCCCACGCCGGGCCCCATTACTTCAGAGAGGCCGTAAATATCGAGGGCGTCAATGCCCAGGCGCTGCTCTAAGGCCGTGCGCATGCTATCGGTCCAGGGTTCGGCACCGAAAATGCCAGTGCGCAGGGGCAGTGTGCGCGGGTCGATCCCTTGTCGCTCCATCTCGTCTGCGATGTTGAGCATATACGAGGGGGTGACCATGATGATGTCCGGCTGGAAATCACGAATTAACTGAACCTGTTTCTCAGTCTGGCCGCCCGACATGGGGATGACCGCGCAGCCCAGGCGCTCGGCACCGTAATGCGCGCCCAGTCCGCCGGTGAACAGGCCGTAGCCATACGCCACATGTACTTTGTCGTTGCGGCTGCCGCCAGCGGCACGGATCGAGCGCGCCACCACATCGGACCACACATCAATGTCCTTCTGGGTGTAGCCCACCACCGTCGGTTGTCCGGTGGTGCCGCTGGAGGCATGGATGCGAACGATCTCGCTCATCGGGGTGGCCAACATGCCAAATGGGTAGTTGTCGCGCAAATCAGCCTTGGTGGTGAACGGCAGTTTGGCGAGATCTGCCAGCGTGTGGATATCGTCGGGATGTACCCCAGCCTTGTCGAAAGACTGACGGTAGAACGGCACATTGTCGTAAGCGTGCTTCAGGCTCCACTTCAGGCGCTTGACCTGAGTGGCGCGCAGCTCGTCGACGCTGGCGGTTTCCAAGGGGGCGAGAGTCGCAGTGTCGATACGCGTAGCGGGCTGATTCATCAGGGTCTCCGGTCAAGCAAATTGTTATTGGGCTAACGTTTTATGAGCGAGCCATGGTTAGGGTAACGATTTGATTAATGGTTTGAATAATGGGCCTATAAGCGCTCGATGATCAGAGCAATGCCCTGTCCGACACCGATACACATGGTGCATAGTGCAAAGCGTCCTTGCCGACGTTCGAGCTCATGCAGTGCCGTGGTGACCAACCGAGCGCCGCTCATACCCAGCGGATGTCCGAGTGCAATGGCGCCCCCATTGGGATTAACATGTTCGGCATCATCGCTAAGGCCCAGGTCGCGCATGACTGCCAAGGCCTGAGCGGCGAAGGCTTCGTTAAGTTCGATAACGTCCATTTGGTCAAGGGTGAGCCCAGTCTGGGCGAGTACTTTACGGGTAGCGGGAGAGGGGCCAAACCCCATAATGCGCGGCTCCACCCCGGCGGTGGCCATGCCTACCACACGAGCGCGAGCCTTGAGTCCGAAACGTTCAGCCTGCTCGGCAGATGCCATCAGTAGCGCACAGGCACCATCGTTAACCCCAGAAGCATTTCCCGCGGTGACACTGCCGCCTTCGCGGAAGGGCGTGGGAAGCTTGGCGAGCTGTTCTGCGGTCGTATTGGCACGCGGGTGCTCATCGGTATCCACCACCAGCGGGTCTTGTTTGCGGCGGGGTATTTCGACAGGAATGATCTCTTCAGCAAGGCGGCCAGCCTCAATAGCGGCGGCGGTACGCTGCTGGCTGCGCAGGGCGAAGGCGTCCTGGTCTTCCCGGGAAATGCCAAATTGTTCAGCCACGTTTTCAGCGGTTTCGGGCATTGAGTCCACGCCAAACTGAGCTTTCATGGCGCGATTGATAAAGCGCCAGCCGATGGTGGTGTCGAAAATATCGGCTTGGCGTGAGAAGGCTTGTTCGGCCTTACCCATCACAAAAGGCGCGCGAGACATTGATTCCACCCCACCGGCGATCATTAGTCCTGCTTCGCCGGTCTTGATGGTACGGGCGGCGTTGCCGATCGCATCCATGCCTGAACCACAAAGGCGGTTAATGGTAGTGCCGGGCACCTCGACCGGAAGCCCGGCAAGCAATGCAGACATACGCGCCACGTTGCGGTTGTCTTCGCCCGCCTGGTTGGCGCAGCCGTAAAAGATGTCGTCGATCAGCGACCAGTCGACGCCTGGGTTGCGTTCCCTCAGGGTGCGCATGGGAATGGCCCCCAGGTCATCGGCACGCATACCCGAAAGCGCGCCGCCGTAGCGACCTATTGGGGTGCGAATGGCATCAATAATCAGCGCGTCTTTCATCGGTTATCTCCAGCAGCAGTATTTTCTGCGTCAGTATCTTCCAAGCGGCGTACGCTGCCGCGAATTTTGTAGGAACGCCCGCGGAACAAGGCAACGGTATCGCCGTGCTGATTGCGCAGCGTGATGTCATAAATGCCGGTGCGCCCACGGCGGCTGCGCTCTTCGGCGGTGGCGGTCAGTTCGTCACCTAGCTGGCCAGGGCCGAGATAGTCGATGCTGCAGCCTGAGGCTACCGTGGCCTCATCGTAGCTGTTGCAGGCAAACGCAAAGGCGGAATCGGCCAGGGCAAACAGAAACCCGCCATGGCAGTTGCCGTGACCCTGCACCATATCCTGGCGCACGGTCATGGTCAGTTCTGCAAAGCCGGGGGCGACACGGGTAATGCGCATGCCCAACCCTTGGCTGGCATGGTCACGGGCAAACATTGCCTCGGCACAGGCTTCCGCCAGCTGCTGTGGGGTCAGTTGGGTATCACTCATGAAAGCTTTCCTCGCTCAGGGCGTTGCGACGCAGCAGGAACGAGCTGCGATAACGCTCTTCGCCGTAGCTCTGCTGTAGATGCGTCAGGGTGCGGTGAACGAAGGGCAGACCCAGTGAGTCTGCCCAGGCCAATGGGCCGCGGGGGTAGTTGACGCCAGCCTGCATGGCCAGGTCGCCATCCTGGGCACTGCAGACACCCTGGAGTACGGCATCGGCAGCTTCATTGGCGAGCATGGCTACGGTGCGCAGTACCACCAGCCCCGGGGTGTCGGTTAGCCAGGCCACGTCTATCCCCAAGCGTTGGAAGAAAGCCGTCGCCAGTTTGCGGGCCTCGGGCGATGCCGTGTGACTGGCAGCAAGCGCGATGGCGCTAGCGCTGCGGTAGTCCAAACACAGGTCGAACAGTACCAGGGCGTCGAGCCCTTCATTGACCGCACGTTCAGCGGCGCACCGCCCGTCGCTAAGGGCCAGCACTAGATCACCCAGATATAAGCGAGGCGTGCCATCTGGCTGGAGTGATTCGCGACGAACTACGACGAGCCCAGCTTCCTGGGCGCGTTCCAACAGCGGAGCGATCACGCCAGGGTCGCCCTGTACGACAAGTGCGGGTAGCTCCGTATTTGCTGGTCCGGCAAACGTAGGCTGTGGCTTAGCAGCGCTTTCAGCGTAGTCAAAGAAGCCCTTGCCAGACTTACGTCCCAGGCGCCCGGCTTCAACCAACGCTTGCTGTACTAAGGAGGGCTCGAAACGGGTATCGCCGTAGTAAGCGTCAAACACCGAGCGGGTCACCGCGTAGTTAACGTCATGACCGATCAGATCCATCAGCTCGAAAGGCCCCATGCGGAACCCACCGGCTTGACGCAGTAATGCATCGATAGTGGCGGCATCGCTGGCACCTTCCTGCAGCAGGCGTAGGCCTTCAGCATAAAATGGCCGTGCCACGCGATTAACAATGAACCCAGGGGTGGAGCTGGCGTGCACCGCGACCTTGCCCCAGGCAACGGCGGTGTCATAAAGGGTGTCGGCAATCTCGGTGGTGGTGGCTAGGCCAGACACCACTTCCACTAGTTTCATGATCGGTGCGGGGTTAAAGAAGTGCAGCCCCGCCATGCGCTCAGGACGCTCAAGATTCGCAGCAATAGAAGTGATCGACAGTGACGAAGTGTTGCTGGCGAGCAAGGTGTCCGGCGAACACAAAGCTTCTAGCTGGGCGAACACCTGACGTTTGATCTCAAGGTTTTCGACAATAGCTTCGATAACCAAATGACTGTCGGCCAAGGCATCGATAGCATCGGCAGGCTGTAGGCGAGCAATAATGTTATCCACATCCCCTTGGATCATCTTACCCTTGGCAACACGCTTTTCCAGCTGACGGCGAATGTTATCGATGCCTGCTTTGGCGGCACCCGGCTGGTTGTCGTGCAGAATGACCGAGTGGCCAGCCTGGGCGGCAACCTGAGCAATACCGGCGCCCATGGCACCTGCGCCAATCACACCAATAACGGCAGACGTGGGAAGGGCTGGCATATCACTCTCCCTTGAAGGTGGGGCGACGTTTCTCGATAAAAGCGCTGACGCCTTCGCGGTAATCTTCCGTGCGTCCGGCAAGGCGCTGCAGGTCGCGTTCCAGGTCGAGCTGCTCGTTGAAACTGTTATCGCTGCTGGCGTGCAGGGCACGTTTGATAAGCGCCAAGCCGCGCGTTGGTTGAGTGGCCAAGTGGCGAGCCATGTTCATGGCTTCTTCCTGAAGCGCCTCATCATCGACGCAGCGCCAGATCATGCCCCACTGTTCGGCAGTCTCTGCGGGCAGCTTGTCGCCAAGCATGGCTAGACCCTTGGCACGCGCCATACCCACCAGATTAGGCAGTGTCCAGGTGCCGCCGGAGTCGGGAATTAATCCAATCTTGCAGAAGGCCTGAATGAAGCTTGCCGAACGAGCAGCCAATACGATGTCGCAGGCCAGGGCGATGTTGGCACCGGCTCCTGCCGCCACACCATTCACCGCACAAATGGTTGGGAACGGCATGTCTTTAAGAGCGCGCAACATAGGGTTGTAGCGTTTTTCAAGCGACTCGCCGAGGTCGGGGGCTTGTTCGCCGGGCGCAACGCTGCGGTCGGAAAGATCCTGACCAGCGCAGAAGCCGCGGCCGTTACCGGTCAATAACAAAGCGCGAACGCTTGAGTCCTGGCGCACGGCTTTTAGCGCCTTGCGCATCTCGGCATGCATCTCTGTATTGAAGCTGTTCAGGCTGTCGGGGCGGTTTAGCGTAATACAGGCAACGCCATCTTCCACGGTGTACAGCAGGGGCGCTTGGCTCATGGGTAATATCCTTGTGTCAGTGCCCTTGAAAAGTGGCAGGTCGTTTTTCTTGGAAGGCGCGAATGCCCTCTTCGCGGTCGGCGGTGCCCGCCAATAAGGTGAACGCATGGCGTTCAAAGCGCAGGCCAGTGGCTAGGTCGGTATCCATCGCCTTGTGTAACGACTCCCTTGCTAAGCGCACGGCCAGCGGTGCCTTGGCGGCAATGCGCGTTGCAATGGCCATGGCGCGCTCAAGGGTTAATTCGGGCTGGGTAATCTCGCTAATCAGGCCTGCTTCAAGGGCGCGGCGAGCAGAAATTGGCTCGCCAGTTAGCACCATTTGGGTAGCCAGTGATTTACCCACCGCTCTAAGCAGACGCTGGGTACCACCAGCACCGGGCATGATGCCCAGATTGATTTCAGGCTGGCCGAACAGGGCACTTTCACCGGCAATAATGATGTCGGCATGCATGGCTAGCTCACAGCCACCGCCCAAGGCGTAGCCGTTAACGGCAGCAATGATTGGTTTGCGGAAACGCGTAATGGTGGCCCAGTGGTGCTGGCGAGGATCTTCCAGCATGCCGACTAGGTCACGTTCAGCCATTTCATTAATATCCGCACCGGCGGCGAATGCTTTCGCACTTCCGGTGATCACCACGGCGCGAACGTTGTCGTCACTATCGGCGCTGTTCAGGGTGTCGGCGAGTTCGCCAAGCAGCTGGGTATTCAGCGCATTCAGTGCTTCAGGGCGATTCAGCGTGATGCATAAAACGCCTTCCAGGGGCGGAGTTATTTTTAGAGTAGTGGGCATTGTTACCTCAGTTCGGCCTGTGGCGCACAGGATGAATATCTGCCGAGTATAGGTTTATTTTGATACACATCAATATTGTTTGACTGTTTTTAGTGTGTCACTTGTTGGTGTTTTTGATAATTTATGTCTTGTTAACAATGACTTGTATGTATTTATAGCGAGTAAGTGATAGTTATTAGACCATGGTATGAAAGGTGGAAAGTTGGCCCGAAAAGTGATCTTTAGCCCGTATATATCGAGTTTATTGATCGTGGTGGGCTAATTCTTAAGCAAGCGGTGCCAGGGAAAGCGTTTGATGTTTTGTTACGGGAAAGATAGTCTTTGTTCTTATAACGTATCAAAAAAATAAGTGAGTGCAGGAGCGCCCCATGACGCAATCAGCGCAGCAGATGTTTGACCTTCACCGTGACATTCTTGACCAGGCTGTCGGCGCCATCTCTAGCCGTAATTTTTGGACGCCCTACCCAGAAAGTATGCGCAAATACCCCGAAGATGCCGTTAAAGCGGCACCATCGAGATTTGAGTCACTGCTTAATCAACCATTTACGCTGAATAGTGTTGGCAGCACTCACCACGTGGGTGGCGAAGTCTCACCTTATGGTTTTGAACTCGGCATTACTTATAACCAGCCAAGCCCCGACGAGCTGATAGTGGCCATGCAAGTAGCAATGCGTGACTGGCGAGATGCTGGGGTGCAAGCGCGCGTGGGGGTGTGTTTGGAAGTCCTGTCGCGCCTTAATGCCATGAGCCCGGAGATCGCCCAGGCGGTGATGCATACTAGTGGTCAGGGGCCGTTGATGGCGTTTCAGGCAGGTGGGCCGCATGCTCAGGATCGCGGCCTTGAAGCCGTGGCCTATGCTTGGCAAGCGATGGCGCAGATTCCTGCTACCGCACAGTGGGTTAAGCCCCAGGGCAAGCATGATCCCATTGTCATGGATAAGCGTTTTCACATCGTGCCACGTGGCATCTCGTTGGTGGTGGCCTGCTCTACTTTTCCCACCTGGAATACTTATCCTGGCTTGTTTGCCAGTCTGGCGACGGGCAACCCCGTCATTCTTAAGCCGCATCCTGGCGCTATTTTGCCTGTGGCGATGACCGCACGGGTTGTTCAACAGGTACTGGAGGAAGCGGGCTTTGACCCTTGTCTGGTTAGCTTGGTACCCGACACTGTCGATGCGCCGCTGACGAAAACGCTGGCGCTTGACCCTGCGGTAAAGCTGATCGATTTCACTGGCTCCAATACCTTTGGCGATTGGCTAATAGATAACGCCACTCAGGCTCAGGTGTTTGCTGAGAAAGCCGGTGTCAACACGGTCATTATCGACAGCGTGGATAACCTTAAAGCGGTCACGGCGAATCTTGCCTTCTCGCTGAGCCTTTATTCCGGGCAGATGTGCACGACCCCTCAGGCTATTTATGTACCCAAAAACGGTATTGAAACAGCGGATGGCCATTTGAGTTTTGACGACGTGGCGGCAGCGCTTGCGAAAGCTGTACAGGCATTTCTGAGTGACAATGACCGCGCCTGCACGGTGTTAGGTGCCCTGCAGTCAGTAGACACGCAAGCACGGATTGATGCGTGCCGTGGCTTGGGCGAAATAGTCCTGGATAGCGAGTCACGAAAACACGCCCAATACTCTGACGCCCGCATTCACACGCCGCTTATCCTCAAGGTAGATGCAGCACAGAAGGCTACCTATGGTGAGGAACGCTTCGGCCCCATCAGCTTTGTTATCGCGACTGAGAACACCGCGCATAGCATTGAACTGGCCCGTGACGTGATCCGGGAAAAGGGCGCGATAACCCTAGGTGGCTATACGACTGATGAGGCAGTGGCCGAGCAGTTCGAAGAGCTGGCGATGGAAGTGGCGACGCCGCTTTCGTTGAACCTGGATGGGGGGATATTCGTCAACCAGTCGGCTGCTTTCAGTGACTTTCACGCCACAGGCGGTAATCCGGCAGCTAATGCCTCGCTATGTAATCAAGCCTTTGTTGCCAGTCGCTTTGTGGTGGTGCAAAGCCGTCGCCACGGCCAACCGAACTAACGGAGAACGTGATGCCTTACTATCGACTTGAAGGGGTGACGCCAGTGGTGCACCCGACCGCTTATGTCCACCCGACCGCAGTGCTCATCGGGGATGTGATTGTTGGCCCCAATTGTTACGTTGGCCCCGGCGCGGTGATGCGCGGTGACTTCGGCCGACTGGTGCTGGAAGAGGGTGCGAACCTGCAGGATACCTGCGTCATGCACGGCTTTCCGGGCTGTGTCACTAAGGTTGAGAAAGATGGCCATATCGGCCACGGCGCGGTTTTGCATGGCTGCGTGGTTGGGCGTGATGCCATGGTCGGCATGAACGCTGTAGTGATGGATGGTGCTCACATAGCGGAGCGCTCTATTGTTGCGGCAGCAGCATTCGTCAAGGCAGGCTTCGAGTGTGAGCCACAGTCGCTGGTGATGGGGGCTCCTGCAAAGGTTAAACGCCCGCTGAGTGATGAGGAGTTTGCTTGGAAGCAGCAGGGTACTCAAGAGTATCAGCGTTTAGTGACCCGTTGCCGTGACAGCTTGGAACCTTGTGAACCGCTGGCAGAGCTCGATGCTGACCGGCCAACCTTGCTAGCCGGTGATACACAACCTAAGCAGCAGACGCTGGATAAGTCGCCACAGCCATGAGCGGTGATATGTGGCGACTAATTCAGTGGCCTCGTTAGGCGTTCATTCCAATCCACCGAAGCGTTGGTAGAAACTAGGGCCAGGGGCTGGTAATGGGCCCTCGGCAGTTTCTAGGTGCCGGTCCAGCCAGCGCTCTGCGCGCTCGTAGAGCAATCGATAGAGGTTGCGGCAGAGCTGATGGGCGTAGCGACCTTCCCACGCCGTGGGGAGTAATTCGTCAGGCAGTAGGGGGTCACGTAACTGAACCTTACGATACTCGTGAATCAGCAAGGTGCGAGCAATGAAGCACTCTTCCTGCCCTAAATGGTTCTCTGCGTTGAGCGCATTCCACAGTGGGCGAAACTTAACCAGAAAACGCTGGTAAAGCTCGGCGAGTTCGTCGAGGTTCCAGCTGTCTCTGACCTGCAGGCGCAGCGGCTTACTGGTCATGGGCTCCATGGTCTGGGTTTGCATTACGATCGTGTCGTCTGCCGCATCAAGCTCTTGCAAAGCCACTATGGTTTCCGCGCATGACAGCGTGGGATGCGCCAGCACGCCCTGAGCGAAACTACCAAAACCGAGCCATTCAAGCTCATCGCGAATCTGCTGGCGACGGTCGGCTGGCAACTGCGCCAGCAGCGCCAATGTCCACTGGCCCGACCAGGGGGGCTGGGCACCGTGATAGACACGCTTGAAAGCTTGTTCAAAACGACGTCGTCCAGGGCCGCTCAGCCGGTAGTAGCTGCGACGACCGACCTTTTCGCCACGTAGCCAGGTTTCATGGGTCAGCCGATAAACCGATGTGCGCACCAGCCGCTCATTGATACCGATGGGCTCCACCAGTTTCGATAGACTGCCGAGCCATACAGTACCGCCCCGCGGAACGATAGAGTCGCCATAGACAGTAATAATCAGTGAGCCGGCGCGAATAGGCCGACGCTTCTGGAAGTCATCAATAAGCGTAGCGACGCAGTCTGTAGCTGACGACATGGTGTGTGTTGATTCCCTTGACGATGAAGTTGTCGCAAAACGACAGAAAATATAGCTTTTATAGAAGATTATCGTATCACGTTTTTTTGTGATTTGGCCTGGGCTGTTGCCAGGATTAGTCCTGTTCAGCAAGGCAGTTAGGCGCTCGTCCAGGTTATGAGTGGAAGTCATGAAGAATGCTAATCAGCAGTTCAAGGTTTTCTGCTTCATTGTCTTTTAGCCAAATGCAGTGCGACTCATGCGTGATAGAAACATCGGCTAGAGGCAGAAAACTGACGTTAGAAAACTGAGTGTCAATCAGCGATTTTGGTACCAGCGCGACCCCCATGCTGTTGGCGACCAATGCGATCACTGTCAGCCATTGTGACACCTCATGCGTTACATTTGGGGTTAGATCGGCAACGTGGAACAGGCCCATGATGCGGTCGTAGTAGTGAGGGGAAAGGTCACGGCGAAACGTGATGAATGAGTCGCTGCACAGATCTTTGAGGCGAATTGACTGCCGTTGTGCTAACGGATGGTGACTGGGTACGCAACCAAGCAGGGGCTCACTGGCCAGTGTCAGCTTTTCCAGCGTCTCGGGAAGTGGCATGGCATGAATAAAACCGATATCGAGTTGTCCAGACTCTATTCCCTCAACCTGATCGGATGAACTACGCTCCAGCAGCTTTACCTCAATGCCAGGGTGGGCCGATTTGAGCTTCTGTAATGCAAGCGGCAAACCGCGGAATAGCATAGCGGGTGTAAAGCCGATTCTCAGAATACCCGAAGCACCCTCTGCGATACGCTGCATCATGATGCGCGACTCTTCCAATTCCTCAAGCAGGCGCCTTGCTTGTCGCTGAAATACCTCACCCGCAGTCGTTAGCTTAACGCTCTTACTACTTCGCTGAAGTAGCTTTACACCCAGCTCGTCTTCAAGCTGGCGCAGGCTCGCGCTTAGCGGCGGCTGCGAGATATGTAGTTTTTCAGCGGCCCTACCGAAATGCAGCTCTTCGGCCAGCACCAGAAAATAGCGCAATTGTCGAAAGGTGAGTGCCATCTGAAGCTTCCATCGTTATGAGCAGAGTTATGACAAACGACCTCAACGATACAGTAAATAGTATCGATAGATCCTTAAACGGTATTGGATGCCCAGTGTGAATGGTTACTAGTATGCGAAAGACGCTATCGAAACTATAACAAGGAGAATCGGTATGTTGAACGCTATTCACCGCAATATTCCAGATAACCGTGGGCACAATGCCTTTTCCAGTGACCCAGAGCTATCCAGTCTGTTAGATGTTTACCTAGATCCTGACTTGCGCCAGCATACCGCGCCTTCTTTCGATGAGCTGGGCAAGCTGGTGGGAGATGAGCTTGAAACATTAGCGCTGGCTGCGGATAAAAACCCACCGATCCTTCATCTGCGTACCCGCAACGGAGCTGATGCACAGCATATCGAAAAACACCCTGCCTACCAGCGGCTGGAGCACTACGCTTACTCACATTTTGGCCTGGCGGCGATGTCGCACCGTGGCGGCGTGCTGGACTGGCCAGAGCCGATGCCGCCGGCGGTTAAATACGGTCTGACCTTCTTGTTTGTACAGGCTGAATTTGGATTGTGCTGCCCGCTGAGTATGAGCGACTCGCTAACACGCACGTTACGCAAGTTTGGTTCTGAAGCGTTAATTGCCCAGTTTATTGATCATCTGACCTCCCAGGATGAAGCGCAGCATTTTCAAGGGGCCATGTTCATGACCGAGCAGGATGCTGGGTCAGACGTTGGTGCGATTACCACGGAAGCCCGTTACGAGAACGGCGTGTGGCGTCTTTATGGTGACAAATGGTTCTGTTCTAACCCGGATGCCGACCTAGCTATGGTGCTGGCGCGCCCGGAAGGTGGGCAGGGCGGTACGCGCGGGTTGACGCTATTTTTACTGCCACGTCGTTTGCCTGATGGCCGTTTGAACAACTACCGCATCCTGCGTCTTAAGGACAAAATGGGTACCCGCTCCATGGCCAGTGGCGAGATTGCCCTGGAAGGTGCAGAAGCCTATGTGGTGGGGGAAGAGGGTAAGGGCTTTAAGCACATGACCGACATGATCAATATGTCGCGACTTTCCAACGGCGTGCGCTCTGCTGGCCTGATGCGCCGCGCGATGAGCGAAAGCCTGTATATCGCACGTAATCGTTATGCGTTTGGTCGCCACTTGATTGAGCTGCCGTTGATGCAGCGCCAATTGCTCAAGATGATGCTAACCGCCGAGCAGGGGCGCAGCATGGTATTCCATACGGCCGAATGTTTGCGACGAGCAGACAAAGGCGATCAAGAAGCCGCAAAACTGTTGCGCATTTTGACGCCACTGATCAAGTTTCGTACCACTCGGGATGCCCGTAAGGTTACGACTGATGGTATGGAAGTGCGCGGTGGGTGTGGCTATATCGAAGAGTGGTCGGATGCTCGGGTAGTGCGCGACGCCCATTTGGGGTCGATTTGGGAAGGCACCAGTAATATTGTCGCGTTGGACGTGTTTCGTGCGATTCGTCGTGAAGGCACCTTGCCTGTTTTGAGTGATTATCTGCATCGCCTGATCGATGCTTCCGCCCTGGCCGAACGAGCACGCTGCTTACTCAAACAAGTGCTGGATAAGGCTGTTCTGGCGGCGGAGCAAGTAGCGGAAAATGCTAATAACGAGCACGAAGTGCGACGCATTGCCAGTACGCTTTATCACGCCACCTCGGCGGTTTTTCTTGCCTGGGAAGCACAGCAGCAACGTGATAATCAGCGCCGCGCCGCTCTGGCAGCGCTGGTGCTGCGCTACAAGCTGTTACCACAGGACCCGACTGTCATTGATGATGTGCCCGCAGAACATTTTGCTGAGCTGCTGGCAGAGCGGCCTATGGTGGCATCCCGTGTCGCGCAGTTGATAGCTACTCTGAATCTCCCTGAACCTGCCGCTGAGCAAGTGCCAGAGGTGGCATCATGAGTACCCCCGCTGCTTCTTTGAGTGGTATTCGTATTCTTGATCTAAGCCGGGTACTGGGTGGCCCATATTGCACTCAGGTACTGGCGGATCATGGGGCGGATGTGATCAAGATTGAGCCGCCGCAAGGTGATGAAACACGCGGCTGGGGGCCGCCATTTCAAGGCGACGCCTCTTCCTATTTTCATGGCCTTAATCGTGGCAAGAGGGGGATGGCGCTTGATCTGCGCCAGGATGAAGGTCGCGCCTTATTGCTGGAATTGCTTGAAAGCGCGGATGTGCTGGTTGAGAACTTCAAACCGGGCACATTGGAAAAGTGGGGGCTGGGATATGATGTCCTGAGTGCACGCTTTCCGCAGTTGATTCATTGTCGAATCAGCGGTTTTGGGGCCGATGGTCCGATGGGTGGTCTGCCTGGTTACGATGCAGTGATTCAGGCCATGGCCGGGCTGATGAGCGTTAATGGTGAGCAGGGCGGGGATCCCCTGCGAGTGGGCTTGCCGATTGTGGATATCGTGACGGGGTTGAATGCGGTGATAGGCATTACCCTGGCACTGCATGAGCGGACGCGTAGTGGTCAAGGCCAGTTTGTCGAAGCGGCACTATTTGACTCGGGACTGTCGTTGATGCACCCGCATTTCCCGAACGTGTTTTATGGTGGTCCAGCCCCACAGCGTACCGGCAATGCGCATCCAAATATTGCCCCCTACGAGGTGTATAAGACCGCGACGCAGCCACTGTTCTTAACGGTGGGCAACAACGGTCAGTTTGCTAAGCTGTGCGCCGAATTGGGCTGCACCGAGCTTATCCCGGATTCGCGCTTTATCGATAACGGTACACGTCTGGTCAATCGTGAGGCGTTACGTGAGGCGCTGGAAGACGCCATGAAACATCAGGATGGCCTGATGCTAGCGGAACGCCTGATTCAAAGCGGTGTGCCCTGTGGCCCTGTGCTGGAAACCTCCCAGGTACTCGCTCATCCCCATACAGCCCATCGAAAAATGGTTGTTGAAATTGGCGCCTACAAAGGCACCGGCTCGCCGATCAAGTTAAGCCGCACGCCTTGTCATTATGAGCGCCCACCTCCCACCTTTTCGCAGCACACGGAGGATATTCTCAAGGACATGGGCGCCTCGTCTGAACGTGTTGCGCAACTGAAAGAAAAGGGTATTACGCCCACCGAAAAAAACACCTGATCAAGGCCGAGAGTAACCCTCTTTGGCCCATAAGACATCACTAACAACGTCAACAATAAGTGAGACTTCATCATGAAACGTACTCTATTGAACGCCAGCATTATTGCCGCTTCTTTTTCATTCTCCCTATTCACGCTGGGAGGCGTAGCGACTGCTCAGAATCTGCCCGATACCATGACATGGACGGCTTATGATGTCGGCTCCCAGGGCCACTCGGAAGCATCAGCCATTGCAGATGCCTTTGGGCGCGCCTATGACACGCGTATCCGTATTCAGCCTGCCGGCTCCGCGATTGGTCGTTTGCAGCCGCTTGTTTCAGGGCGTGCCGATTATGCCTTCCTGGCGACCGAGTCATTCTTTGCATCAGAAGGCACCTTTGATTTTGCCGAGCTCCGCTGGGGGCCCCAGAACTTGCGTGCTGTCGCTGGCAGGCCTTCTACCTTTGGTATTCCAACGGCCGCTGATGCGGAAATCCACAGCCTTGCAGACCTGCGCGGCAAACGCGTTGCGTATACCGCGGGCAACCCTTCTGTGAGCGTGAAGTGCGATGCCATCTTAGCCTTCGCGGGGCTTACGCGCGATGACGTTGAAGCGGTGATGTTCCCTGCTCACGGTGCCGCCATGAGCTCACTGGTGCAGGACCAGGCTGATGCGGTATGCACCACGACCACGGCCAGCCAACTTTACGAGCTGGAGGAATCACCGCGTGGGCTGAGCTGGGTGGATATCCCCGCCGATGATGAAGAAGGCTGGGAGCGGATGAACCAGGTTGCTCCTGTTTTCCAGCCTTTCACCGAGACCATTGGTGCCGGCCTGTCTGACGATAATCCCGCTAACATGCTGGCCTATCGCTACCCCATCATTGTCGCCATGGCCGATAAGGATGAAGACGAGGTGTATGCCTACATCAAGTCGTTGGATGAATCTTACGACCTCTACAAGGAGGCAACGTCTGCCATTCACCGCTGGTCGATTAAAGACTCTGGTGTCCCGCCGATTGATATCCCATTCCACGCTGGGGCCGTGCGCTATATGCAGGAGCAGGGCCTGTGGAGCGATGAAATGAATGCCTGGAATGAAGCGCGCATTTCGCGTCTTGAAGCCTTGCAAGCAGCGTGGGAAAGCACGCTGGAAGAGGCTGGCGACCTTGATGACGACGCCTTCAAAGCACGCTGGGAAGAGCGTCGTCAGGCCACGCTTGACGAACTTTAATTGCTCAGAGGCCGGAGCCAGCACTGGCTCCGGCTGCAATGGTGCTTATAGGTAACGGCCATGACGAATAACAGTGACAACAATACATTACGTCTCAACAAGGTTTCTCGCGGAATCGTTATGCTTCTGGGGTTGGCTGGGCTGCTGATGGCCATCAACCAGACGTTCTCGCTCGCCCTGTTTGGCTTTGCTCCACTGGGGAATGCTTTTCTTTACTACCTGATCGGTATTTTTCTTGCCTCGGCGCTATTGTGTTATCCGGCGCGTGCCGCTGATAGCCAGCGCCTGCCCTGGTATGACTGGGGGCTGGCAGTCACCGCATTAGGGTGTGCCATTTATCTGGGAATGAACGGTCTGCGCATGATGCAGGAAGGCTGGGAGTTCTTTGCACCCACCGAGGCGACAGCCATTGCCAGTGTCATGATATTACTGGTGCTGGAAGGGGTGAGACGCTGCGGTGGATGGGCGATTTTTACGGTGGCGCTGGTTTTTGGCCTGTACCCCATTTACGCAGGAAATATGCCGGGTTTTCTATGGAGTAACCCTTTTACCCTGGGAGAAACCATTCGCTCCCATGTAATGGGCGTAGAAAGCATAGTCGGTGTGCCTATGCAGGTGGTAGCCAATCTAATCATCGGCTTTGTGGTGTTCGGAATCGCGTTGACCATTACGGGGGGGGGCGAGTTTTTCATGAACTTTGCGACCGCGTTGATGGGCAAAAGCCGAGGTGGGCCTGCCAAGGTGGCGGTGGTTTCCAGCGCTTTTATGGGTAGCCTTTCGGGCAGTGCGGTGTCCAATATTCTGACTACTGGCGCCATCACTATCCCAGCGATGAAACGTAGTGGGTATTCGAGCGAATATGCAGCGGCGGTCGAAGCTTGCTCTTCCACCGGCGGCACGTTAATGCCCCCAGTTATGGGGGCGGTGGCGTTTATTATGGCCTCCTTTCTGGGTGTCAGTTATTCCGAGGTGATGGTTGCCGCACTGCTCCCCGCCATTCTGTTTTATATGGCGCTTCTTCTACAGGTAGATAACTACGCTGCTCGTAATGGCCTGAAAGGCATGCGCGAAGAAGAAATCCCGAGCGCCTGGCAAACCCTCAAGTCCGGCTGGCCTTACCTGTTTAGCCTGGCTCTGCTGATTTACATGCTGCTGGTGATGCGCCTGGAAAGCTACGCGCCGTACTACGCGACGCTGGTCTTACTGGGTATTTCAATGGTGCGTCGCCACCAACGGCTCAATGTGCAAAAAGGACTGGACTTCTTATTCCAGCTTGCGAAAAGCGTGGGCAATCTGGTGGCAGTATTGGCGGGCATCGGGTTGGTGGTTGGCGGCCTTTCCTATACCGGGGTGGCGGGCTCGTTTTCGCGCGAGCTGCTGCTTTATGCTGACGGTAGTATTCCTCTCATGCTGGCGGCGGGAGCGATCACAAGCTTTGTACTCGGCATGGGGATGACGGTCAGCGCTTGCTACATTTTCCTCTCTATTCTGCTGGCACCTGCGCTGGTCTCGGCAGGGCTTAACCCGCTGGGTAGCCACTTATTTATCCTTTACTGGGGCATGCTGTCATATATCACACCACCGGTAGCATTAGCGGCGATTACCGCGGCGGGTGTGGCCGGTGCCAACAATACGAAAACCAGTCTACATGCTGTACGTCTGGGCGGGATCCTGTTTGTGCTGCCTTTCCTGTTTGTTCTCAACCCTTCTCTGATCCTGCAAGGTGACCTGTTGCGCATTGTCTTGTCGTCCATCACCGCCTTTGTCGCCATCTGGCTGGTGGCCGCTGCGATGGAAGGCTATCTCTATCGGGTGGGGATCATTGGTTATATTGCGCGCCTATTTCTGCTGCTACCGGCGATACTACTGATCTACCCCGGTTGGGTGACAGACATAATCGGCTTCAGTGCACTGGCAGGGGTGTATGGCGTGTATTGGGTTATGCAGCGAAGGCTTGTTGATCATACGGTATCCTCCCCGGAGAAACTGCTATGACGGCCTGCGTTACCTACCAATGTTACGACAGCGTGGGGGTTGTTTGTATTTCCAACCCGCCTGTTAATGCCCTCAGCCATGCGGTGCGTAGTGGATTAATGAGCGCATTCAATCAGGCAGAGGCCGATACGCAGGCCAAGGTGCTAGTACTGTTGGCCAAAGGGCGTACCTTTATTGCCGGTGCGGATATTAACGAGTTCGGTAAACCTGCCCGCGCTCCGTTACTGCCCGATGTGATTTTGCGAATCGAGAATTGCGTAAAGCCGGTTGTTGCGGTGATGCACGGCACAGCACTGGGCGGTGGGCTGGAAGTTGCCCTGGGGTGTCACCTGCGTGTTGCGCTGCCCAACACGCGAGTAGGACTGCCTGAAGTCAAACTTGGTCTTATACCCGGTGCAGGGGGGACACAGCGGTTACCTAGGCTGGCAGGGGTTGAAACCGCATTGGATATGATGACACAAGGTCGCTTTCTTGATGCGCAAGAAGCCCTTGCCAGCGGTATTATCGATAGATTAAGTGAAACCACCGACGTGCTGGAAGCAGGCTTGCAGGCCGCACAACGGGTTATCAGAGAAGAGCAGGCAACCCGGGTAACGCGAAACTTGCCAGCGCCACAGCCCGCTCCTGGCCTGATCCGCGCAAAACGCGCTCAGTTGGAGGACGAGGCAGGTGAGTTATTTTCACCGCTGCGCATTGTGGAGGCGGTTGACTACTGCACAACTGCCGCCTCCTTCCAGAAGGGTGTTCGCCGTGAACGCGAGTTGTTTCTAGCCTGCATGAGCTCGCCACAGCGCGCTGCGTTGATACATCTGTTTCTTGCTGAGAGGCAGGCATCCCAGGTGCCTAAGTTGTCAGGCGATGTCGAGCCTCATCGCCATATTGCATTACTGGGTGAGCACCCTCTGTTTGAACATTGGGCACGCCGCGCTAACAAGGTGGGTATTGGCGTTGCAGACAGGATTCTGCCGGAAACAACTTTGTGTCTGATGGGTTGCTGTCACCTGGGAACTATATTGCCACCACAGATTACTGGGGTAGCAGTGCTGGATTTGAATGAACCCATTCCCGAAAGAGCTGATATGACGTTAATAACGTCGTCACTCAGCCACTTTGGTGAACTGGTGCGACAGCAAGCGTCAGCGCACGAGCAACAGCGCGCAGCACTTACCTTAAAAGCGTTAAAGCTCCCGCTGGTTGTCAGCTCTGGCGAGAGTCTTGTGCTTGCTATGCACGCGGCTATTCAGGCATCCCCGGATACTGACATCCAAAACGTATTGGAGCGATTCAACCACGATTCAAGGCTGCGTTCAGCGAGTTACCGCTCATCGGATATCGACCTTCTTGCCGTTGAATTCTTTGCTTACCCGCGCCATCTGGGTGGTCCTTGTTACCAAGCTTCACTCGCTGTTCAAGGCCTCGCCGACAGCAGCGCAGCCGATGAAGCCTGCTATTGAATAACAACTAACACGCTAGCGAAGAGAATGTTTATGGCCAATGACGCATCACTCCAACCGCTCAATAGAATCGGTGTGGTTGGTACGGGAACCATGGGGCGCGGTATTGCTCAACTCACAGCTGAAGCAGGGTTAAACGTGGTTTTGTTTGATGTCAACGCAGAGGCTACCAGAGATGCAGTTACGTTTATCAGTACGCGATGGCAGCGCCAGGTGGACAAAGGACGGCTGACTGAAGAGCAATGCCGGAAAAATGTGCAGCGCTTGATTCAAGCGACAGAACTGACCGACTTGGCGAATTGCGATGTTGTGATTGAGGCGGTCGCAGAAAAGCTCGCTCTCAAGCAGTCTCTGTTCCGTGAGCTAGAAGGTATTGTCGGCTCACAGACAGTGTTGGCCACCAATACCTCATCGCTTTCCGTCACCGAGATTGCCTCCGCCTGCCACTTGCCTGAACGCGTTATCGGTTTGCACTTCTTTAACCCGGTGCCCTTGATGAAACTCATTGAAGTCATCCCCGGGTTACGTACCGCCGTTGATGTTCTTGCCCGCTCGCTCACCCTAGGCAAGATGATGGGGCACTTTACCGCTCAAGCCACCGATACGCCGGGCTTTCTGGTCAATCATGCGGGGCGCGCTTTCAGCACCGAGGCGTTACGCATTATTGGCGAAGGAGTGGCAGACCACGCCACGATCGATCGCATCATGGTGGATCAAGGCGGCTTTCGCATGGGGCCTTTCATGCTGCTCGACCTGATCGGGCTCGATGTTTCTCATGCGGTCATGGAGTCTATCTACCAGCAGTTCTATCAAGAACCACGGTGCCGCCCTTCGCCGCTCACTCGTCAACGTCTGGCCGCTAACCTGCTGGGTCGTAAAACCCAAGAGGGGTTTTACCGCTATGGCGATTCGGGCGTAGAAGTGCCTCCTGAACCAGCTATTGACGACGCGCCACTTCGACCAGTGTGGGTCAGTCAGGACGACCTAGGTGGGGCTCGCGCTTTACAAACCCTGGTGGAAAAGGCCGGCTGGCCACTGGAAAAGGGGGCTACGCCTTCAGAACAAGCCTTGTGTCTGCTGACACCGCTTGGGGAAGACGCCACACACTGCGCTCATCGGCAAGGTTTGAATGCTCGCCAGTGCGTCGCTATCGATACCTTCGCTGGTTTAGACAAGCGCCGCAGCCTTATGGTGACACCGATTACCGACGCCGCTGTCGTTCAGGCAGCTCAGGCACTTCTCCATCACGATGGCACGCCGGTCAGCACGCTGAATGACAGTACCGGCTTTGTGTTACAGCGTATGGTGGCTTGCATCGTCAATATCGGTGCGGAAATTGCCCAGCAGCGTATAGCTGCCCCGGCCACCATTGATCGAGCAGTCGAATTAGGGCTCGGCTACCCGTTGGGCCCGCTGCGTTTAGGAGATCACTACGGTGGCGAGCGGGTACTGACGATCCTGAATAATCTCCAGTCCGCGACCGGTGACCCACGCTACCGGGCCAGCCTGTGGTTAAAGCGGCGGGTAATGCTGGGCGTCGATTTAACCACGGATGAAGGACTTAACTACGGAGAACAGCAATGAACGAGGCTTATATCTACGATGGCCTGCGAACACCGTTTGGCCGTCATGGAGGCTGCCTGGCGGCCGTCCGCCCTGATACGCTTTTGAGCCATGTCTTAAGCGTGCTGGTAGAACGCAACGCTTTCAAGCCAGAGCAATACGAAGATGTCCTGGCCGGATGCACCAATCAGGCAGGGGAAGATGCTCGTAATGTGGCGCGTCACAGCGCGTTGTTGGCAGGTTTGCCGATGGAGGTGGCCGGGCAAACGGTGAATCGCTTGTGTGGCAGCGGTTTGGCTGCAGTGATGGATGCCGCTCGCGCGTCAAGGCTAGGCGAAGGAGAGCTGTTCCTGGCAGGCGGTGTTGAGTCGATGTCGCGAGCGCCCTATGTGTTGGCTAAAGCTGAAAATGGCTACGCCCGTAATCAGCTCATGTTTGATTCGGTGATTGGCGCACGTTTCCCTAACCCGCAGATCGTGGAGCGGTTTGGCAATGAAAGCATGCCAGAAACCGCCGATAATATTGCGCATGAGCTAGCGATTAGTCGTGAAGCGAGTGATAGCTTCGCGGCGAACTCTCAGACGAAATACGCACGCGCTTTGAGTGAAGGGTTTTACCAACCGGAAATTATGGGGGGCAGTGTTCCTCAGGGGCGTAAACAACCTCCCCTCGAAGTCAATACTGATGAGCACCCTAGACCCAGCAGCGGCACCACGAAACTTGCCCAGATGCGCCCGCTGTTTGAACAGGGTGTAGTGACGGCTGGCAATGCATCAGGCATCAATGATGGCGCGGCAGCGCTGATTATTGGCAGTCTGGGAGCAGGTGAGCGTGCTGGAGTACGTCCGCGCGCTAGAATCGTTGGTGGCGCTGTGGCCGGTGTTGCACCTCGTATTATGGGGCTTGGGCCAGTACCCGCCAGCCACAAAGCGTTGGCCCGCGCAGGGCTGTCACTTGAACAGATGGATGTTATCGAAATCAACGAGGCCTTTGCGGTTCAGGTGCTTGGCTGTGCTAAGCAGCTTGGTTTAGCCGCTGATGACAGCCGATTGAATCCTAATGGCGGGGCGATTGCGATTGGGCATCCGCTGGGCGCGTCCGGCGCCCGACTTGCCTTGACAGCCATGCGCCAACTCGAAGTCGTCAATGGGCGCTATGCGCTGATTACGATGTGTATTGGCGTGGGGCAGGGTATCACCATGATTATTGAACGCTATCGTGACTAGTAATTTCTATCGCTTCTCGACGCGGCACGGTACAAACAAACTCGCCATAACGTAGGACTATCACGCTCAGTTGTTTCCCCCTCCACTCCTTCCCCCCCTACACGTCCCATAATGTGCTGTTCTGGCAGCTCTTGCAAAGGGGCGGTGGGGCTGGGCATAAAAGGCTTATATACCGTGCCTTTAAATCAAGTAAGGTGAAAGAGCACAAGCATCGGCAGTTGAAATGTGTTGTTGCGAATTATTATGAAGATATGACACTAATTTCAATGGTTGCTCACGTAACCCCTGCTATACTCCCCCGGTTTTAAAAATAGAGTTTCTTGGTGCCATTTCGGTCTTTCTTAGCTCGCATGATGTGCTGCTAGACCTTGGTTGTCGTTTGAATAAAAGTGAATCGTTCTATGAAAATAAAATAAAAAGAAGCAGTTACAGGATCACACGTCGACGACCATGTTAATTGGAAGTTACTTTCTTTTTTAAAACGCTGATGTGTCTGGCGAGGAGGTATGTAGATATTTATTAAATATGCAGTGGAGCAGTAGAAAAAGAAAACTAAAAACGCCAGAAAAATTAAAAAATAACTACAGGAATGGTTGTGATGATTTTAGGGCTTACCTTGCTATATGTCGGAGCAGTACTGTTTGTGAACGGAATATGGCTGCTAGGAAAGATTGGTGACAAAGAGGTATCTGTTATCAACATCATGGTTGGTGTGTTGAGCTTCATTATTGCTGTCTATTTGATTTTCCGAGAACCGGATAATTCTGCTGCAATTAGCACGGGGGCATTTACCTTGTTATTTGCTTTTACTTATCTTTGGGTTGGAGCTAACCAGTTTTTAAAGGCGGATGGAGCAGGTCTTGGATGGTTCTGCTTTTTTGTTAGTATTACAGCGGCGTTTGTTGGAGCAAGCTCTATCGCCGATATAGGAATTAACTTTGAGCTGTGGAATACATTTAGCTGGTTTGCATGGTCTGCTTTGTGGTTCAGCTTCTTTTGCTTGCTAGCATTAGCGAAAAAAATACAGCATTCAGTTGCAATTTATACACTATTTTGCGCAGTTTTTACGGGTTGGATTCCTGGCGTTCTGATATTATTAGGGATTATTAATGCATAGCTGTTCGTTACTAAACGTAAATAATACTTAAAATTTTTTGAGAACACCTATATTATGAAATCACACGGTATATAATCGTTTAATAATCACACCTGCTCGTGAGTACGCCTGCCATGCTGAAGTAGCACTCTTAACATGTTTTACTGTGCTATCAGTATATGGCAAAGAAATTAAAACTAAGGAGATGAATACATGGCATCAGTATTAAGCGACTACATCAAGAAAGAGCAGATGTTAAAGCAGCTACAGGAAGAGTTGCAAGCGCTTGAAAACAATAGTGAATTGAAAAAAGAGCTGGAGTTCAACGAGAAATTGCAAGCGCTTATGACAGAGCATGGCAAGCTAGCCCGCGATGTATGCGAAATGCTTGACCCATCATATCGCTCCGCATCTGTTAAAGGCACCAAAATAAGCAGTACCGATGGCCGCAAGAAGCGCCCTCTAAAAGTGTACAAGAACCCACACACGGGGGAGGTCGTTGAAACGCGTGGTGGCAACCATAACGTCATTAAAGAGTGGAAAGCTGAATTCGGCAATGAAGAAGTGGTTAGTTGGGTGGTAGAAGAACGCGCCTAATCTGTTCATTCGTCGCTCGCACGGTTCCACCGCGAGCGGCGTATATTTACTAGCTGGAAATGATCTCTATATCTTTATAAGGTCGATATTTTTTTACGCTTACCTTGTAAAGCACGTAGAGTGCTAGGAGCGAGTAATGAAAAAAACATGGCTTTGTTGTTTAAGTTTAGCTGCAACAGCAGGAGTTTTACTGCTGCCAGCAGCGCACGCAACAGAAAGGTTGTGTGAAGATAAAGCGACTGTCCTACGACAACAGCTGGAATACGCTCAAGCACACGATAATCAGCATCGTGTTAGAGGATTGCAGCGTGCATTGCACTCCATCGAAGAGAATTGCACAAATGAGCAAGTGATTACAGAGGCTGCCGAAGAGGTTCGAGAGAGCCAGGAAGAGGTACGTGAGCGTGAGTTAGCACTTGAGGAGGCTCTCAGAGAGGGCGACGAAGACGATATTCAGAAACGGCGTGAAAAATTAGCAGAAGAAGTACGTGAGCTTGAAGAGCACACACAAGAACTGAATTTGCTGCAGCAACGTATTAACGAATAGTCTGCATCAAGACTGAGTGTAAGCTGCAGCGATGCGCTTATTCCAAGCAGCCTCTTTTTACTACCGATGAAAGGAGGCTAACGTTTTTTCATCTGTAACATTACCTTGTATTTATCCCTCCTTCTCTCTCCCTGCATTTTGAATTCTGCATCAATGGCTCAGATCTCTGCATATTGATGCTGGATCAGACCTTGCCATTACTCTTCACGTTCTTAAACAAGCATCTGTTGAAGGCAGTGATGCTTCATTGATAGATGTGTCGCCACCCAGTGTAAAGCCTTCTTTTTATTGAAATGTAAATGTACAAAATGCGCTATGGCTAACTTTTTGTATAGCTAGACTAGCTTTTGTACAAGTTTATGGTTTTTAATGATCATAGGTATCTGCCTCGTGCAAATGCAATTCAGCGGTGGTGATAGAGAGTCCACCATACCTGGGCGGGGTGCGAGAAAACTTATGTTTTTAAAGATAAAAAGGTGCTCCAAGAGATGACTTCCACCAATTCCCAAGCTGGGCTGAAGGAATCGACATCATTCGGCCTTTTCCCCCGCACTGTGACGCTGGCTGGTAATGATCCTGACGCGACACGTCGGGATATTGAGACCTGTTTTACCGCGACGTTTGACCGCTATGAGTCACTTTTTACTACATTAGTGAGCGAGGAAGCGTACGTTCGGAAGTCCATCCCTCTTAGGCATCCACTGATTTTCTACCTCGGACATACCGCGACGTTTTTCGTCAACAAGCTAGTGCTGGCTAAACTCCTGCCCACTCGTATCGATCCCAACATGGAGTCTATTTTTGCTGTTGGCGTCGATGAGATGAGTTGGGATGACCTGAATGATGACCACTATGAGTGGCCGTCAGTCAGTGATGTTATGAGCTACCGCAACAAGGTTCGTGCGGCGGTACTCACCTTGATTCGAGAACTACCGCTTTCGTTGCCAATTGATTGGGACAGCCCGTTTTGGCCCATTGTCATGGGCATTGAGCATGAGCGGATTCACCTGGAAACGTCGTCAGTATTAATCCGTCAGCAGCAGCTTCATCTGGTGACTCCCCAGAGAGAATGGGAGCCGGTGAGCATTAGCGGAGAGCCACCGGAAAACAGCCTGATCACAGTGCCAGGGGGAGGGGTAACCTTAGGCAAGTCCTTTGACGACCCTTGGTACGGCTGGGATAACGAGTACGGCCATCACAAGGCTGAAGTGGATGAGTTCAAGGCTAGCCAGTTCTTGGTGAGTAACAGTGAGTTTCTTGAGTTTGTAGAAGCTGGCGGCTATTTGAGCGATACGTTTTGGTCTGAAGAAGGGTTGAGCTGGCGCAAATTTGCTAAAGCGACACACCCCACTTTTTGGGTGTGGAAAAACGAATGGTGTCTACGCTTGATGACAGAAGAAGTGGAGATGCCTTGGGATTGGCCTGTTGAAGTCAACTTCCATGAAGCCAAAGCCTTCTGCAACTGGAAAAGTGAGCAGATCGGCCAGCCTGTACGCATGCCAACAGAGGATGAATGGCATCGCTTGGTTGAAGAAGCCGGTGTCACCGAGCTAAATAGTGGTTCGCCCGCCAATGCCAACCTGCATCTGGATCATGGCGCTTCCTCCTGCCCAGTGACTCGTTTTCAGCACGGTCAGTGGTTTGATGTCGTGGGCAACGTCTGGCAATGGGTGGAGACCCCGACCTATCCATTCCCTGGGTTTGATGTTCATCCGCTGTACGATGATTTCACAACACCGACTTTCGACAATCAGCATAATCTGATTAAGGGCGGCTCATGGATATCGTGTGGTAACGAAACGCGCCTTAGTGCACGCTATGCGTTCCGGCGCCATTTTTTTCAGCATGCAGGTTTCCGCTATGTGGTGTCGGATGCAGAGGTTACGCTGCCCAGCGCCTATTATGAAAGCGATGCTCGCATGGCTGAGTATGCAGAGTTTCATTACGGCGATGACTGGTTTGGCGTTGCCAACTTCCCACAAGCATTGGCCAACCGTGCGTTGGTCAGCCTGTCGGGCAAGCAGAAGAAGCGCGCCCTCGATCTAGGGTGTGCCAGTGGGCGCTCCAGTTTTGAGCTGGCCCGCGAGTTTGAACACGTTGATGGCGTGGACTTCTCGGCTAACTTTATTCGCCAGGGCGTGGAGATGGCCGAGCAAAAAGTGTTGCGTTATACCCGTGTGGAAGAGGGCGAACTAGTCAGCTACCAGGAGCGTACGTTAGCGAGTCTGGGGCTGGAAGAGTCGGCGAGCCGCGTTAGCTTTCATCAAGGTGATGCGTGCAATCTCAAGCCGCAGTTCAGCAATTATGATCTTGTGCTGGCCGCCAACCTGATCGACCGACTTTACAAGCCTGCACAGTTTCTGCAAACGATCCATCAGCGCATCAATGTAGGCGGCATTTTGATGATCGCCTCGCCTTATACTTGGCTGGAAGAGTACACGCCCAAGGAAGAGTGGATTGGTGGGTTCAAGAAAGATGGTGAAAACGTTAGCACGTTGGATGGCCTTAAAGCGCTGCTTGAACCCAATTTCCGGATGATCAGCGCCCCTGAAAAAGTGCCCTTTGTGATCCGTGAGACCATGCATAAATACCAGCACAGCCTCTCGGAAGTCACGCTATGGGAGCGTCGTGCCTAGCGAGGTTTAAAAAAGACCCTCAATGGCCCGGTTAATCGACGCATGTTCGGTTAACCGGGCAAACAAATCTTCATCGGCTTCGCCGTTGATCAGCCCCAGTAATACACCTAGCACGGCACCTCTGTGCACGTTGTCACCGCCAATTTCTGCATTGATCTGTAAGGCCTTAAGGGGGGACTGTTGGTGTTTGCAGGCAAGATATAGCACCGCAGGCCAGGCGTCAGTAATATAACAGGCTGTGGATAAAATACTTCCGACGACTTCGCGTTCGCTATATTGGCTAGCAACGAGTTTTGTCAGATCACGTTTTGATAAGCCACGCGTGCCCTGTAGTAGCATTTCCTGAACCGAGCTTTCGTGTTCGCGGAATAGTAAACCGTCGATCAGTTCAACGTAGGCGTCGCAAACCTCGGCGAGAAAGTTGTCCGGGTGTGTCAGAGCGAGATGCTGTCGGCAAAGCTTACGTGTATCTGTCAGAGAGGTGCCCTTCATACGTTCGCCAATTACCAGCGGGGCAATTGTCACTAAGCCTCCAATGGAAGGCGTATCGTGAGTCACCGCACCACACTGTTTGGGCGGCAATCCCTTTTCAAGATTTGCAAAAAAGCCGCGGTGGTAAGATTCGGCATAGGTATCCGGGTGGGCTGGTGTCTCTGCCGTCATCATGCGGATATAAGCTTGAAGGAAGGTGTCACTATTATAGTGCTGCTCTGGCGCCGTCATGGTTTTCATTAGCGCTAACGCACAGTGTGCATTGAGCGTGTTATCTCCAGGAGCCATGCCCTGGTGATAATGTACATTTGGGCGATCCCAGTACGACTGCTTTCCTTTCAGAATGACACCGCCAACAATCTCAGGCTGTTGACTAATCGCTGCACGTTTGCGACCACCGCCACTGGTAGAGTGCATCGACATAATCGAGGAAGGGTGGAATTTAGGAGGCGCTTCAAATGTTTTTATCCCACCTGGAAAAGCGCTATCGATATCGTGAACGTTATAGAACCAGTGAACGGGCATGGCCAGTGCATCGCCAATAAATAGGTTTTTAAGCGCGGCAGTCGCTCTTGCTAACACAGTGTGGGTCATGGGCTGGCTCTTTAGCGTTATGTTTCGCTGTGAAAATGCAGTATTAAGCAACGCAAGACATAAATTGAGCGTTAACATTACCGCGAGCCATCGCGAATATAAAGTATGTACAAGAAATAGAGAGGATGGCGGGAGTACAGTCCGCCTGCGAAGCTAATACTGGCCACGCCTATAGAGATCAAAAAGACAAACAACAGTGAAGGGAGCATCGCAATGAAATCACTTCAAAAACGCCTTGGCCTTATGGTAGCTACGCTGCTGATGGTAACTCTTATCAGCGGATGTCGCGGGCAACTAACCGTAACGGTGCCATTGCCCATGCTGGTGAACAACCCAGCTGCCTTTGATGATAGGCAAATCGTGACCCAGGGCGTCGTGCGGCATTTCAATGACCCCCTTCATTATTGGATCGAAGACGAACAGCTTAATCGGGTTGAGATATTTCCCCACCAGGAAATAGCGCCCTATTTAGATGAAAGTGTGGAGGTAGAAGGCCAGTTTCACTTCTCTCCGAATGAGGGGCGGCGGCTTACCCTCACGCGGGTCGATCAGTTACTAGGCGAATAACCTCTGTAGTTAAGCGACGCTATTAGCAACCTAACGTAGCAAGAGCGAACGATCTATCGCTATAAACTCACTGGCCTCATTTATTAATGATGCTGCCGTAAGTTGGGGAACACCATAAACCTCAACTTTTTTACCATGCTTAACGCGTATTTTGTTGACTAAAAGATCAAAGTCTCCATCGCCGGACACTAATACAATAACATCTGCTTGTTCTGCATATTCCATTGCATCGAGAGCAATGCCAACATCCCAGTCACCTTTCGCAGAACCGTCTGAACGTTGGATGAACGGTTTCAGTTTTACATTAAAACCAATTGCTCTGAGTATATTTTGAAACTCCCGTTGCTTTTGGTCACCTCTGTCGATGGCATAGCAAAAAGCAGCCACAACGTCTCTTCCTGCGGTTACTTGTGCCCAAAATTTGTTGTAATCAAAGTTCTTACCATACGCTTCTCGCACGGTGTAATATACGTTTTGGATATCAACAAATATCGCAACTTTGGTCATTAGATATAATCTTTTTTGTCGTTAATGATGAAATCAATGTGATTCTTCGGCGAGCAGGCATAGTGTTTTTACTGCCGCTGGCTGACGCCCCTTTTGCCAAGCAAGCATGAGATCCGTGGCTATTGGCAAGTCGTCTAATTCATAGGCGACAATGTCTTCGTCCCCTAGTGCCATGATGCTCGGCATAATCGCATACCCCATTCCCGTTGCGACCAAACTGCGAATAGTGATGTCATCGCGACACTCCTGAACAGTATTGGGTACGAAGCCAACCTTCTGAAAGCACCTATCTAACCGGTCGAAGCTGCCAGGTGTTGAGGTTCGGCTAAATCGAATGAATGGCGCGTCGTGAAAATCCTTAAGCGAGGTCGGGGTAGTCGCTATGAGAGGGTGGCATCGACTGGTGAAGACCGCCATACGAAAACTGGCTAATGGATAGTAATCTAGCCGTGGCTCATCTTCTCGTTCAATGAATAGAATGCCTGCATCGAGCCGACCCGCCAGAATCGCCTCTGCCTGAGGACCTGACAACATTGATTCCAGCGTTAACTGCGTTGATGGATAGCGTGAGCGAAATCTGCTGATAAGTGCTGTGATGCTAGGAATATAGGGATGTATGGTGCTAATCCCGAGCGAGAGGCTTTCGCGATAGCCATTGGCAATATCGCGTGTTTTTTTCGCGACACTTTCGAGTTCTGACAGTAGACGCTGCCCGTTGGCATATAGGTAATGCCCCGCTTGGGTCAGAGATACCCCTTTGCGGTCACGATAAAACAGGACTGCCCCGATATCGGCTTCAAGTTGATGTATCTGTCGCGTCAAGGCGGGCTGAGCGATGGGTATCTGCTTGGCTGCAGACGATATCGAACCCGCTTCGACCACCGCCAGGAAGTACCTTAGTTTTTTTGTGTCCATATCCGCTCCCGGAGACGTCACGATGCGCGTCTCATTTCATACAGAAAATACAACTAAAGCCTCATCTCATAAAGGTATGACGCTATCGGGAAGAAGTATTTTATTCGTACTAAGCGTTACAACATACTCAAAAACAATCTGGCTAAGCGTATAGCGGCGTACGCGGCTCATGTTGGATAAGCATGTGTTATCGCAAACGCCAGATGGCGCATTTCTCCCAGGTTTACCACTTTACAACAAGGTTTTACCTCTCATGACGTTATCAGCCATTGAGCTTGAGAAAATGATCACGTTTCGTAGGGAGCTCCACCAGCACCCAGAGTTATCTGGTCAGGAGTCTATAACCGCTGAGCGTATTGCAATGATGCTACGTGACTTGGGGGTAGATGAGGTGCATGAGAAGATAGGCGGCCACGGTGTGGTCGGCGTCATCCAAGGCACCAGCAAGGGGGCAACCGTTGGGCTTCGAGCCGACTTCGATGCCTTGCCACTCGAGGAAGCTAATCAGTTTTCGCATCGTTCCAGCCAGTCAAATGTAATGCATGCATGTGGGCATGACGGACATACGGCAATGCTGATGGCCGCTGCTGCACAGTTGGTTAACCAGCGCCCAGCTCAGGGAAATATTGTGTTGATTTTTCAACCCGCCGAGGAAATTGGTACTGGTGCTGAAGCGATGCTTGCGGAGGGGCTTCAGGAGAGATTCTCTCTTGATGCAATATTTGGACTGCACAATTGGCCAGGTGTAGATGCCGGGCGTTTTGTTATCCATGACGTCCCTCACATGGCATCAAGCGACGACTTTGAGGTGACGTTCCACTCTACGGGTGGACATGGAGCGATGCCTCATCTCACAACAGACCCCATCGTCGCGGCCAGCCTATTTACAACCGCCATTCAACAGATTGTCAGTCGTAATATTGACCCCCAGGACATCGCTGTTATCAGTCTCGGCAGTCTGCAAAGCGGCCATGCTAGCAATATTATTCCGGCGACTGCTCGGCTGACGGGTACCGCGCGCTGCTTTAAACCCGAGCTACGCAAACGCCTTGAGAAGCGGATTAGCGACGTGGCAGAAGGGGTTTCCAAGGCAACAGGATGCGACGTCACACTCGATTACGTTCCTTCAACACCAGCGGTTGCCAATGACCGCGGTTGTGCCCAACTGTGCCGCGATGTGGTGGTGCAGCGTTGGGGGCATGAACAGCTGGTAGAGCACCCAGTCAGCATGGGAGCTGATGATATGGGAGCTTTTCTTACCCATATTCCTGGTGCCTATGCATGGATTGGCAATGGTTCAGGGCCACAAACACCGAAACTTCACCAGCCTGACTATGACTTTAACGATGCCATTCTGTCGATTGGAAGCGACTTCCTGACAAATGTGGCAATGCAGTTTCTCGATAACCATCAATAAACTGGGGACACCCCATGACACCTCTCGAAAAAACAATGACACACGAGAAGAGTTCACGACCAACATTTCGCTTCCCGCATATTTTTGTCGTGTTATTTAGCTTTATCTGTCTCGCTGCTTTATCAACCCACTTTCTTCAGGCGGGTAGCTATGAGCGTGTAACCAATGAGCAAGGGCGTACGGTTGTAGTGCCAGACAGTTATGCGGCGGTGGAAGCGCAAGAAGCTGGCTGGTTAAGTCCTTTCATGGCGGTCTTTGAGGGGATGGGGGAAGGCAGTAGCATCATCTTCTTTATTTTTATCTCGGGGGGCGCGTTTGGCGTTCTAAAAGCAACCGGGGTCTTACAAAAAGTTGTTGCCAGTATCAGTAATGCGCTTACTGGACGTGATCTCATTCTTATACCTTTACTGATGCTTTTATTTGCGATGGGAGGAGCAACCTTCGGGCTCGCAGAAGAAACAATTGCCTTTATCATTATCCTCGCACCGTTACTGCGTATGCTGGGGTATGACTCTATTACGGCCGCAGCGGTACCACTGGTAGGTGCTGGTGCTGGTTTCTCTGCAGCGTTTATGAATCCTTTTACCGTTGGCGTTGCTCAGGATATCGCTGAACTCCCGATGTTTTCTGGGATGACCCTGCGGGCCTGTTACTGGCTAATATTCGTCAGCGTCAGTATTGCTTTCGTCACTCGCTATGCGGCCAAAGTGAAAGCTCACCCCGAAGCGAGCCCTGTCTTTAATAGCGACCGCCGCCAATTTGGCAAACCGCAAGCCAATGAGGATCCAGGCGCGTTATCGGTTGCCGATAAACTCGTCCTCGCTACTTTTGTAGGCACTATTCTCGTTATTGCCTATGGGGTGATACGCCATGGCTGGTATATCGGTGAGATGTCCGGCGCCTTTCTCTTGATGGCTATTTTAATCGGCGCATTTGCGCGTATGAATCCGAATAAAATTGCCGACCACTTTGTTGAGGGCATTCAGGAGATTGCGATGGGGGCACTGGTAGTGGGCTTTGCCTTTGGCATCCTGGTGATTCTGAGAAATGGGGATATCCTGGATACGATTCTTTATCATCTCGAAGGGCTGCTGAGCGGAATGCCCGCAGTGGTTACTGCGGTATGTATGTTTTTTGTTCAACTTGTCCTGAACTTCTTAGTCCCTTCTGGCAGTGGCCAAGCAGCACTGACAATGCCTCTAATGGTACCTCTTGCAGATCTTGTGGGAGTGACCCGTCAGACAGCTGTTCTTGCGTTTCAGTTTGGTGATGGCATCTCCAATATACTTACTCCAACGTCGGGATATTTCATGGCAGGGCTTGCGGTAGCAGGTGTGTCGTGGAGTAAGTGGATCAAATGGATACTTCCATTAGCGATTCTTCAGCTGGGTATGGCAAGTCTGATGATTACTTTGGCTCAGATCTTTTCCTGGACATAAATAAGGCATCAATAATGCGTATTAACAAAATCACGGTATATGGTGTACGTCTTCCACTTAAGCAACCGTTTAAAATTGCCTATGACACTTATCACGATATCGCCAGCCTGATTGTCAGCATCGAAACTGCTTCTGGCCAGGTTGGCTGGGGTGAAGCCGTGGTAGATCAGCATGTGTCTGGAGAGACGTATCTTAGCGCCCGAGAAATCATCACCCGTGAGCTAGCGCCGTTACTAATGGGCGCCGACGCCAGTGATATTGCGCAATTCCATCATGTCGCCAACCGTAAAATTCGCCATAATCCCTCGGCTAAAGCATCTCTCGATATTGCGCTTCACGACCTGGTGGCGCGTGAGTGCGGAAAGCCGCTTTATGCGCTGCTAGGTGGGCGTAGCCATGCTAGATTGGAACTTCCATACGTTATCAGCATGTTAGCGCCGGAGGAGATGGCGCGTCAGGCGAAAGAGGCTGCTCGACGCGGTTATCAGTCCATCAAAATCAAACTGGGCGATACGCCGGAACATGATGTTGAGCGGATTGCACGGGTTAGAGAAGCACTAGATCGATCGATTGCGCTGCGTGTAGATGCCAATCAAGGATGGAGTGCAAAGCAAGCACTTCAGGTCATTCGGCATGCAGCGCCCTATCAAGTGGATTGGTTTGAACAGCCCGTCGCTATGGAGAATCTCGCAGCTATGGCACGTGTGACTCAGTCAACTGATGCGATGATTATGGCTGATGAGCCTATTCATGGTGTTAAAGAAATGCTGGATGTGATTCAACTGAACGCCGCTGACATGGTTAACATTAAGTTAATGAAATCCTCCGGCTTACGTCCTGCTATGGCGATGGCAGAGGCCGGAATGGCGGCTGATATACCCTGCCAGATCGGCTCTATGGTGGAGTCCTCGATCGCGACGCTCGCGGGTGCCCACCTAGCGCTGGCGCATCCCAATATTATTGCGAATGACTTGGTGGGGCCCGCCATGATTGGCGAAGATGTTGCCCAGATGCCGGGAGATGAAACGCATATTGTGTTGGACGAATCACCTGGACTTGGCGTGACTATCGACAGGAGTCGAGTGCGGGATCTCAGCGAATTTGTCGACACCATTGACTGAACCAAGATGTACGCTCGGGTGGGAGTGACGTAAGAAGATGTTCTCTTCTTTGGTGCTTCTGCCCGAGAGTTATCAATGCTGTTATAAAATCTCAAGCGTATGAATATATAAACATATTAATAGCGTTAAGCTTTTTATAGGCGTTAAGCTTTTAATAGGGATTAAATGAGGTAATTGTTTGGCAAAAAGCAATGGCTAGTTGTTTAGCTAAACATAGCAATGCGTAGTATTGTGCCAGTATCAATCACTAAACTGGGTAACATGCTCTACAAAGCGTCGCACTTTGGCGAGTTCCCCCAAGTGTTCAGGGTAAACAAGATAATAAGCACTCTCACTAAGCAACCGATATGGCCAAGCGACTGCCAGTCGGCCACCTTCCAGCTCTTCATCGACGGTAAAGTGAGGAACCAGGGCGACCCCACCGCCTGCCATTGCCGTTCGCACCAGCATAGGAAAGGTCTCGAAGCGGGTGCCATGATAGCTACGGTCAGTGATGATCTCTTGGTTTGCAAACCAATGGTGCCACGCGTCAGGGCGTGTTGAGAGATGCAGCAGCGGCAGTTGTGTTAAGTCATCGACTGACTGAATGGGGTGCCGAGCGAGCAGCTCTGGGGAAGCAACCGCGACCATATCCTCATCAATAAGCTTATGGCAAGCAAGGCTTGGCCAACTGCCATGCCCATAAAACAGAGCAATATCGATATCTTGCTGCTCAAGATCGAAATCTTTTACGCGGTCATGAAACTCCAAACTAATGCCTGGATTGGCGGCTAAAAAGGTGGGCAACTTATTGGCCAACCAGCGGCTACCGAAGCTAGGTAAGGTGGCGATTTTAAGAACCTCGCTATTACCGCTGTAGGTCATTATCGCTTGCGTCGACATCTCAATTTGAGTGAGCACTTTGCGTACGTCACTTAAAAAAATGGCCCCTTCTGGGGTTAGCAGCAGGCTGCGTCGCACGCGACGAAATAGCTTGTGTTGCAAGGTGGCTTCGAGGTGCGCGACTTGTTTGCTGACAGCACTTTGGGTGAGGTTTAGCTCGTCTGCTGCGCGAGTAAAACTCATATGGCGTGCGGCTGCTTCAAAGCATTGCATAGCCGCCGTAGAAGGAAGATTACGTGATGCCAAACCTGGCGCTCCTGATGACCTGAAAGCCGCCCCGGCGACTAAGCGCCGGGGGGAAGCTAGGTTTTTATAGTGGCTCATTGGGCGAGCGTTGCAGCCTCCTGGGATTTATCAGGTCGGCGCGATTGAAGCCAGCCCACTGTCACCATGGCAAGCAAGCCTAAGCCGCTGGTTAGCAACTCGGGAACCACCATGGCAAGCCCTGCGACTAACAGTACCAGACGCTCCCCGAAGAAGGAATCACGCACAAAGTAACCGAGTAGTGCGCTGCTGACGCCCATAATCCCTACGAGTGAAAAGAACAACGCGCTTAAAAGACCTAGCAGCGTAGGCTCGACTAATACCAGCACAGGATTATAAATGAAGGCATAAGGAATAATAAACGCACCAATCGCCAATTTAACTGCTGTAAAGCCGGTCTTCATGGGGTTGGCTTGTGCAATGCCCGCACCTGCAAACGCGGCTAAACACACGGGAGGTGTAATATCGGCGATAATGCCGAAATAAAAGACAAACAAATGCACTGCCATTGGCGGAAGGCCGAACTCATTAATCAGCGCTGGTGCGGCAATCGTAGCAGTGACCACATAGTTTGCTGTTGTGGGTAACCCCATGCCCAAGACAATACAGGCAATCATCGTGAACAACAGCGCAAGTATCAAAACGCCATCCGCTAAGCTAATAATGCCAGCAGCAAACTTTGACCCCATTCCTGTCATGCCTACCACGCCAGCGATAATGCCTGCGCAAGCGACCGCTGCGATCACTGGCAGTGCCACGCGCGCCCCTTTTTCAAAAATAACCAATATATCTTTTAACGAAGGGCGTGTTTCTTTGCGCGCCAAACTGACAGCAAACGCACATGCGATACCCAGTAGCGCTGCTCGTTGAGCGGTAAAGCCAACGCTAATAGTCGTAATAATGACGAGCAAAGGCAGCAACATGTAGCCTTTTGACAGTATGAGCTTACGTTTGCTGGGCAATTGATCTTTGGGAAGGCCGAGAATGCGATGACGTTTGGCTTCGAAATGCACCCCGATAAAAATACCCGCAAAATAGAGAATGGCGGGAATCAGCGCCGAGAACATGATTTCGCGGTAAGAGACGCCCACGTACTCCACCATGATAAAAGCCGCAGCACCCATTAAGGGCGGCATGATCTGCCCGCCGGTAGAGGCTGACGCTTCGACGGCTCCTGCTACTTCGGGCTTGAAGCGGGCATTTTTCATCATAGGAATGGTGAAAGAGCCAGAAGCCACGGTGTTGCCGATAGAGCTTCCCGAAATCATACCCTGAAGCGAACTTGCTATAACGGCGGCTTTGCCAGCCCCACCCGTAAAGCGCCCGGTTAACGCAAAGGCTAAGTCATTAAAGAATCGGCCGACGCCGGTATGCATCAGAACAACGCCGAAAAACAAGAACAAGAAGATAAAGCGCGCCGATATTTGCAGGGGCGTACCAAAAACACCGCTTTCCCTAAACCATAAGTAGGGAGACACCTGCTCAAGAGAGAAGCCCGGATGAGAAAGCAAAGGGCTGGGGATCAAGTTGCCAAACAGCGCATAGAGAATTGCCAACGTCGCCATGACAACAATTGGCATACCAACAGTACGGCGAGTTGCTTCTAGTACAAACAGCACGCCGAGTGCGGCAATCGTTAGGTCAACGGCTGAATAGCCCGTAATCCTGGCACGCAGGACTTCTTCATAAAACAGGATTTTATAGTAGGCGGCAAAGGTGGCTACGAAGGCGAGTATTACGTCGTACCACGGTACGCCATTACGCCTGCCCGCACCGCGCGTTGCAGGGAATAAGATAAAGATCATCCCCAAGGCAAGCCCTAAGTGGACGGCGCCTTGCTGCTGTGACGGTAGCGTACCAAAATAACCGGTATAGAGATGAAAGCACGTCAGTGATACACCCATGAGGGTGATCAGCCAGCCCCACTTGCCTAGCTGTAGTGCAGAACGTACTTGTGACTCACGATCATACTTTTCTAAAAGCGCCGCTTCGTCAGGAGTTTTTTTTTATCCACGATTAAACCTCATACATATAACGCCGCTGGCTTAGCCAGCGGCGAAAAGGGAACATCAATCAGTTAGATCACTTAGGCTGTCAATATTGGAGCGTTCACGGGTGATAATCTGAATGACTTCAGGGTAGATGTGCCCGATAAAGGCGACGTTATCAATCGCGCCACTTTCGAACTCTCCGCGTCCGGCAACGGCATCTTGTGCCGGTGCGTGTACGGTCATTCCGAGATCCATACCGTTATCACGAATGCTCACTAAGTTTTCGATTGAAGCGCCAGTTTCAATATTGGTGAAGTTATAGTTTTCCAGGTAACGGTTCCAAATGGTGGCCATCTCACCGCCTAGTGGGTAGTAAGTGCCGCCTTGGCTACCGGTACCTAAAATAAACTCTTCTTTGGCTTCAGTTTCGCCAAGCTCCGCAACCGGGTTATTTACGGTGAGGCCTTGCTCTTCGTAATATTTTTTAGCACCGGGGTGAATGGGGAGACCTTCTGAACCATTGAGTGCATTTTCAAGGGTAATGAACGCAGATTGGGAGTGCGTGTTTTCTTCAGCATGTTCATGCATTAAACGCGCTAGTTCATAACCCAGGTCTTCATCAATAGTATTTGTGTTACCAACTAAAATAGCATAGGCCGTAATAGTGTTTACATCTTCACTTTGAAAAGCATAGCTATTAGCGGGAATCGTAAAGCGCTTATAGGCACTGTTCTCTTCAATATAGTCAATAGCGTCATCGCTTAAACTAATTAGGCGCGCATCGCCGCTCGAGGCTTGTAAGTTCTCGATACTGCCAGAAGGTAAACCAAGAATACCGATAGAAATATCGATGTTGCCATCTTGCACACCATCGAGTGCAGCACCAAACCCTTCTTGATAGGTATTGTACTTATCGCTACCAATACCGTAGGCATCAAAAAGTAGTTGGGAAACGCCTTGAGTGGTACTGGCAGGGGGGCCAATAGCGATATTAGGTTTGCTGTCGCCACCACAACCCGCCAACAGAAGAGTCGCACCTACGCCACATAGCACTTTTGGTGATAGCACTTTAGAAGTAATGTTTTTCATGTTAACTCCTGCTAATTAAATTATTTATAATAAAATTCTGCTTAGCAATTCTCGCAAGCCGACCGTCTGGGGATCGATCAGTGAAAATGGCGCGAAAAAATAGCTGGCTATTGTTCACGTATGCAGCCTGACAGACAAAAGAAATTAAGTTGCGTACGCATTCCATTTTGTCATGCGATTCAGCATTAATAAATACTTTTCATAATCAATGGTTTGCAATTTATGTCAGTACGTTCGGCGTGATGCTATTTTTAATATTTTTTTATCTTTTTTAGTGTCATAGGTGCCAGCAACGCGTGCCTGTGCTAGGCGGCGACCGTTCCCGCTTTTAAATCAATCGGCTATTTTCTATGCATTCCTATTGGGCATGCATTTAGCGTTTTTTTTCGTTTGTGATCTGCTATTTGAACCTGTTTGATAAGGGAACATTTGGCAATTTCAGGAGCGTTTACGACGATGGACCTTCCCAACGTCAGCAGTGCATTAGGCATCCTCCATCCCGTTTGCATTACTAAAGGGCGTAATGCAGAGGTATGGGATGAAGCGGGACAGCGTTATATCGACTTTATTGGCGGTATTGGTGTGCTTAACTTGGGGCATGGCCATCCAGCGGTGGTCGAGGCCGTCAAGGCTCAGGTCGATACCCTTATGCATTCAGCGTTTAATGCCTTGCCGCACCGTGGCTACCTCTCTGTCGTAGAGCGACTTGATCAGTTTGTGCCGGTTTCTTATCCGCTGGGATGTATGTTGACGAACAGTGGTGCGGAAGCGACTGAAAATGCTCTGAAGGTTGCCCGTGGTGTCACGGGTCGCCAGGGCGTGATTGCCTTTGACGATGCTTTCCATGGCCGCACGTTGGCGGCGCTCAATTTGAACGGCAAAGTTAAGCCCTACAAAGCCGGTTTAGGCGCGCTACCTGGCCCGGTTTATCACCTGCCGTTTCCTAGCCAGGATAGTGGGATATCCGCTGAACAGTCGCTGGCGGCCCTAGAGCGTGTATTTGACGTAGAAATTGCCCCCAGTGAAGTGGCGTGTGTCGTCGTTGAACCCATTCAAGGGGAAGGCGGTTTTCGCTTACTTTGTCCCCAGTTTGCTAAAGCGCTGCGGGAAATCTGCGATCAGCACGGTATTTTATTGATTTGTGACGAAATCCAATCAGGCTTCGGACGAACCGGTAAACGCTTTGGTTTTAGTCACCTCGGCATCGAACCCGACCTGCTTTTACTAGGAAAAAGTATTGCCTCAGGTCTTCCGCTTGCCGCCCTAGTAGGGCGTAAAGAGTTAATGGATGCCTTACCCAAAGGCGCGTTGGGAGGCACCTATTCAGGTAATGCCGTGGCTTGTGCAGCTGCATTGGCAGTGATGGATATCATGCAAGACGAGGCGCTAAGTGCATGGGGTAATGCCCAAGAAGCGGCGATTGTGAGTGCTTACCAACGCTGGAAAGCAAGCGAGCGTTTTCCCATGCTAGGAGCCATGACCGGTGTTGGCGCGATGCGCGGTATCGTCTTTGAAGACACCGAAAACGCCACGGGGGGAGAGCACTTAGCTAACCTGTTGGTCGCGGGACGTAATGCTGGCGTTTTGTTAATGCCCAGTGGTCGCAAGCGTAATGTCTTACGCTTATTGCCGCCATTGACCACTGAACCAGACGTCATGGCAGAAGGGCTAGGGCTCATCGAGCAGGCGCTGGAGACGCTCAAGGCATGATCGCAATGGTCAGCGAAGTGGCAGTGCGAAGTGGCTATGTGGCGTTTCTCGACGCCTTGCGCGCCCGTGGCTTCGAAGGCGAGATTGCCCCTGACTATGCCAACCGCACGGTGCTGGCAACGGATAACTCGATTTACCAGCGCCTGCCCCAGGCGGCGGTGTTTCCTAAGCACGCGGAAGATCTTGAGCGCCTAGCTAAATTGGCTGCTGAGCTGCCCCACCGCGATATCGTGCTCACGCCTCGGGGCGGCGGTACTGGTACCAACGGCCAGTCGTTGACCGACGGTATCGTAGTGGACGTTTCCCGCCATATGAACCAGATCCTAGCGATTGATGTAGAAGCACGGCGAGTGCGCGTTCAGGCGGGCGTGGTGAAGGATCAACTCAACGCGGCGCTGAAGCCCCATGGGCTGTTTTTCGCCCCGGAACTGTCCACCTCTAACCGCGCCACCATCGGCGGCATGATCTCCACCGATGCCAGCGGCCAGGGCAGCTGCGAGTATGGCAAAACCCGTGATCACGTGCTGGAGCTGGATACGGTTCTGCTGGGAGGTCAACACCTGCATAGCCGCCCGCTTAGCGCTGACGAAGAGCAGGCTGAGTGCCAGCACGAAGGTATTTTAGGTCGCGTGCATACCACCGCGGCTGAAATTATCGACCAACAGCGTGAACTGATTGAGGCGAAATTTCCGCCGCTCAACCGCTGCTTAACCGGCTACGATCTGGCGCATCTGCGGGAAGCAGAAGGCCAGCTGAACCTGAACAGCCTACTGTGTGGCTCGGAAGGCACGCTGGGCTTTTTGAATGAAGCGGTGCTCAATGTGCTGCCGATTCCCAAGCACGCCACTTTGGTCAATGTACGTTACGCCAGCTTTATGGACGCGCTACGCGATGCCAAGGCATTGATGACGTCCAGCGCACGCCCCACCTCGATTGAAACCATTGACGACACCGTGCTGCAGCTGGCGATGGAGGACTTTGTCTGGGACAGCGTGGCGGCGTTTTTCCCCGCCACCGGCAGCACGCCAATTCGTGGCATTAACCTGATCGAGTTTAATGACGATGATCCTGAACGCTTGGCAGAACGGGTGCGGGCGTTCACGGACCATTTGAGCCAAGACCCCACGGTAGAGCGTTTAGGCTACACCCTGGCGGAAGGCCGTCCGCAGATCCAAAAAGTTTACGCCATGCGCAAACGCTCGGTGGGCTTGCTGGGCAATGTGCAGGGCGAAAAGCGCCCAATTGCGTTTGTCGAAGATACCGCCGTACCACCAGAGCACCTGGCTGACTTTATTAGTGAGTTTCGCGCCGCACTGGATGCCCGCAAGCTCTCCTACGGTATGTTTGGCCATGTCGATGCGGGGGTGCTGCACGTGCGCCCGGCACTGGATATGAAAGATCCCGAACAGGAAAAACTGATTCGTGAGATTTCTGATCAAGTGGCTGACCTGACCCAGAAGTACGGCGGGTTGTTATGGGGCGAGCACGGCAAAGGCGTGCGCTCGGAGTACGGCCCCAAATTCTTTGGTGAGCTCTACCCCAGCCTGCAGCGCGTTAAAGCCGCGTTTGATCCGCATAACCAGCTAAACCCCGGCAAGATTGCGTCGCCCGCTGAAGGCAGCGAATTAATCGCCAAAGACAGTGACCCAGAGCTATTAACGATTGATGGCGTCACCCTGCGCGGTCAGTTGGATCGCACCATTGATGAGCGGACGTGGCAGGCCTACGACGCAGCGGTGTACTGCAATGGCAATGGCGCCTGCTATAACTATGATGTTGATGACCCCATGTGCCCTTCCTGGAAGGCTACCCGCGACCGTGTGCATTCGCCTAAAGGCCGTGCCAGCTTAATGCGTGAGTGGTTGCGTCTGCAGTCCCAGGCTGGGATCGATGTAGTGGAAGAGTCGCGCAAAAAGAAAGCCGAAAACGGCTGGGGCTTTATGAAAAGCTTTCCGCTGCGCGTCGCCAATACGCTCAGCCGCAAACAGCACCACGACTATTCTCACCAAGTTTACGACGCCATGGCGGGCTGCTTGGCGTGTAAATCCTGTGCCGGCCAGTGCCCGATTAAGGTCAACGTGCCACAGTTCCGTTCGCAGTTTTTAGAGGTCTACCACGGCCGCTATTTACGCCCGCTGCGCGATTACATCATCGGTGGCACTGAGTTTATGCTGCCCACGCTTGCCAAGGTAGCGCCGCTGTATAACACCCTACTCAGCCAGCGCTGGGTCGATAGCCTGATGCGTAAAGGGCTGGGAATGAGCGACTCCCCGCAGCTTTCCCGCGCTAGCGTCAAAAAGCAGCTGCGTGCCTGGGGCGTTGCCGAAGCCACGCCCACCTCGCTGGCACTTTTGACCGAGCAGCAGCGTGCCAACAGCGTGATAATTGTCCAGGATGCCTTCACCAGCCACTTTGAAGCCAAGCTGGTGATGGACGTGGTGGAATTGCTGTCGCGGCTGAACCTGCGGGTGTTTGTGATGCCGTTTTCTGCCAACGGCAAACCGCTGCAAGTGCAGGGCTTTTTAGGCGCCTTCGAGCGTACGGCGGAAAAACAGGCCAAGCGCCTGCGGGCGTTGGCAGAGTTCGACGTACCGATGGTGGGCATCGACCCGGCGATGACGCTGACCTACCGCCAAGAGTACGTGAAAGTCTTAGGTGCCGAGCAGGTCCCCGAGGTGTTCATGCTGCAAGAGTGGTTGGCCACGCGTATGAACACGCTAGCGCCTCGCCCACTGAACCTAACCGATCCTGGCTTTAAGCTGCTTTCCCACTGCACCGAAAAGACCAACGCTCCAGGCAGCCCCAAAGCTTGGCAGCAGGTGTTTGCGGCATTTGGTTTAGAGCTTGAGTTAGCCACCACAGGGTGTTGCGGCATGTCGGGCACTTACGGGCATGAAACCCGTAATGTCGAAACCTCCAAAACCATTTATGCCCAATCCTGGCAGCCCCAGGTGGAAGCCGAGGAAAACGCGGACAAGCTGCTCGCCACCGGCTACTCCTGTCGCAGCCAGGTGAAGCGCTACTCAGCGCAAACTTTGCTACATCCGCTTCAAGCGCTATTGGCGCAATTGAGGTCGGTATCTCATCCTTATCCCAACAATATGCAAGAGAGAGCAACGAAATGACTCAGCCGAGCCTTCTTTCAACCAATGAAGTGCGTGACCGTTTCTCTAAGGCAATGTCGGCCATGTATCAAGCCGAAGTGCCGCAGTACGGCACGCTGCTTGAACTTGTCGAGCGCGTTAACCAAGAAACACTTAGTCAACAGCCTGAACTGCATCGCCGCCTGGAAGCGCAGGGCGAATTGGCCCGTTTGAGCGTAGAGCGCCACGGGGCTATTCGCGTGGGAACTGCTGCAGAGCTTTCCATGCTGCGCCGCCTGTTTGCTGTGATGGGTATGTATCCGGTGGGCTATTACGACCTTTCAGAAGCGGGCGTACCGGTTCACTCAACCGCCTTCCGGCCTATCGACGATGATGCGCTGGCGATGAACCCTTTCCGTGTTTTTACCTCGCTGCTGCGTTTAGAGCTTATTGAAAGCGAAGCGCTGCGCCAGCGTTCGGAAGAAATTCTGGCTAAGCGCGATATCTTTACCCCAGGGGCGCGCGAACTTATTGAGCGTCATGAAACCCAGGGTGGGTTAACCAGCGAAGAAGCCGACCAGTTCGTCAAAGAAGCGCTGGAAACCTTCCGTTGGCACCAGGATGCGACGGTCGATCTGGAGACTTACCAAGCGCTACATGATGAGCACCGTTTGATTGCCGATGTGGTGTGCTTCCGTGGGCCGCATATCAATCACCTGACGCCACGCACCCTGGATATCGACGAAGTACAGCGCCGCATGCCGGAGATGGGCATGAATCCCAAAGCCGTCATTGAAGGACCGCCACGTCGTGAGTGCCCCATTTTGCTGCGCCAGACCAGCTTTAAAGCATTGGAAGAATCAATCCGCTTTGCCGGTGACGCGCAAGGTACTCACACCGCTCGCTTTGGCGAAATTGAGCAGCGTGGAGTAGCGCTAACACCGAAAGGCCGTGCGCTTTATGACCAGTTGCTTACGGAAGGCCGCAAGCAAACCACAGGGTTGGATAACGACGCACACCAAACGGTTATGCAAAACGTCTTTGCCAAGCTCCCTGATAACGACGAGGCCATGCGGCGTGAGGGGTTAGCGTATTTTCAGTATCATCTGACCGAGAAAGGTCAGGCCGCCAAAGACGTTGGCAATGCCGATATTGAGGCGTTAATCGCCCAAGGGCTGGTGGAAGCACAGCCGATTACCTATGAAGACTTTCTACCAGTGAGTGCGGCGGGTATTTTCCAGTCGAACCTGGGTGGTGCAGAGAGCGAAGCCTATGCTGGGAATGCCAATCGCGATGCCTTTGAAGAGGCATTGGGTGCCCAGGTGACCGATGAGCTATCGCTCTATGCAGAGCGTGAAAATGCCTCTAAAGCGAAGGTACTGGCAAGTTTAAAAAGCTAATCTTTCGTTTATAAAGAACGGCAGCACAGGAATGTGCTGCCGTTTTGTTACGTAGTAATGCCCCTAGATCAGCACCCGTAGACACTGACCCGCATGATATAGCGAGAAACCGCCTTCATAGGCACAGCTCCAAAGCGGGCGGGCTTTGATGGGTTTGGGCTGCGACAGCGGCAGCGGCAGCAGGCTGTCATCATCGTTTGCAATGTAATGGGCAAAACCTTGGCCGACCACCGTGCCGGTAGTGATGCCGCGTCCGTTATAGCCAGTGGCTGACAATATCCCAGGGGCCGGTTCAAAAATACGTAAGGTGTGGTCCGGTGTGAACGCGACCTTACCTGTCCAGGTATATTCCCAGCGAACGTTGCCGAGCCCAGGGAAGTAATGATCTTTTATGGTATCGGCCCAGCGGGTTAAGTAAGCCAGCGGTTTGCCTTCACCTTTCCCCAGGCTGCCCAACAGCAAGCGGCCTGCCTTATCTCGCCGAATGCTGCTAAGTACCGTGCGAGTGTCCCAAGCGCCTTGCTTCTCTGGCAGTATCGCATCGGCGGCTTCGCCCGTCAGGGGTTCTGACGCCAGTTGATAATAGTGGCCGGTAAAGAAGTGTTGTCGAACTTGATTCCAGTCGTCTTCGGTATACGCATTGGTCGCCATGACGACTTTGCTCGCGGTCACGCTGCCATCTTGAGTTAATACCCGCCAGCGGTCTTCCTGTCGCTCGATGCCTGTTACGGGACTTTGGCAGTAGAGAGTGGCCCCAAGATCCGCTGCCGCACGTGCGAGGCCTCGCGTATAGGCGCAGGGGTTGATAGTGCCCGCGCGCTTATCAAGCAGCGCGGTATGTATCTGAGAGGTTCCCGTCATCCGCTCGCATGCCTCTCCTTCGATTAACGTCACCGGCGCCCCACGGTTTTGTAACTGGTCCCGGCGGCGTGCGAGCTCTTGGCAGCCTTTGGTGTTATGGCCAAGGTGCAGGGTGCCTGTGCGCGTTGCATCGCATTTAATGGCATAGCGCTCAATAATGTCGAATACTTTTGCTGGGGCGCCGCCCAGAATAGTATTAACGCGTTCGCCTTTTTCTTCACCTAGCGCGGCCACGATGTCATCGGGTGGAATCCAAAGTCCGGCATTAACCAGGCCAACGTTGCGGCCTGAACCACCCGTGGGGATATCTCCCGCCTCCAGCAAAATTACCTTGATGCCTTTTTCGGCCAAATGTAACGCGGTGGACAGACCCGTAATACCGCCACCAACAACACAGACCTCGGCCTCTTCCTGGTTCGCTAACGCAGGATAGTGTACTGGGGTTTCCGCGCTCGTTTGCAGCCAAAGGCAGCGCTCGGAGAGGGTCGTTTGCATCTTATAGTACCTCCTGAAAAGAAGCGCAGGTCGGCCATAGGCCGACCCTGTATGGCTATGAAGTAGGTTGGGAGGAGTAGTTGTTTTGAGGTGTATGGGGCGAGTTTTCAGCCGCGCTCTCGGGGGATTCACGAGGAATAAAGCGGCCAGTTAGCGCCCACAGCAGGCCGAATAAAGGGGATAGCCAGCAAGCAAATGCAAAGGGCGCATATGCTAACGTGGGTACGCCAATCGTCGAGGACACAAATCCACCGCCCATGTTCCAGGGAATCAACGGCGAGGAGAGCGTGCCATTGTCTTCAATGGTGCGTGACAACGTCGAGGTCTTATAGCCCATGGCTTGATACTGGCCTTTCAGCAAGCGACCGGGCAGCACCAGCGTTGTATAAACATCGCCAATAATAGTGCTTACCGCCAGCGTTGTGCCGGAGCTTGTTGCCACTAAGCTGAAGCGACCTTTAATGAGCCGCATGAGCTGCTTAATAATCGCGTCAACGGTGCCATAGGCTTCTAACATGCCAGCAAAACCCAGCGCGAAGAACGTTAGCGTTACCACCCAGGTCATGGAGAGCACACCGCCACTGCTGAGTAGAGCATCAATCGCCGGATTGCCAGTATCGCTGCTAAAGCCATTTTGCATGGCATCAAACACGGCATGAACGGTTTCGCCCTGAACGCCGATAGCCACTAAGCCGCCTATCGCAGCGCCGGTGAAAATAGTCGGGAAAGGTGGGAATTTGGCAAGCGCTAAACCGATCACAACAAAAGGCGGAATCAGCGTTACCCAGGAGAGCGTAAAGGTGTCATCAAGAGCCCGACGAAACGTTGCAATATCGGTACTTCGTTCAAGCTGGCCGCCATAGCTAGTGCCGAGCCATAAATAAAGCACCAGCGCGACAATCATAGCGGGCACCGTGGTGGCCATCATGCTGCGTATATGGCTCCATAAATCGGTTTCACATACGGCAGGGGTTAGGTTGGTAGTCTCTGATAAGGGCGACATTTTATCGCCAAAGAACGCACCGGATACCAGCGCCCCGCCCGTTAGATACATAGGAATGCCCAGCCCTTCGCCGATGCCCATTAGGGCAAGCCCGAGCGTTCCTACTGTGCCCCAGGACGTGCCTGTGGCAAGGGATACCAAAGCACTAATGACGCAGGTCGCGACAAGGAAGTAAGAGGGTGAAACCAGCTGAAAACCGTAATACATCAGCGTGGGAACGGTGCCGGAAAGAATCCAGGTGCCAATCACCATACCGACCGCTAATAGAATAAAAATAGCGGGCATCCCCAGCTTAACCACCTCAAGCATTGAGGCTTCCATTTTTTGCCAGGGTACGCCACGGATGCGTCCGCACAGGGCACAAATCATTATCCCGAAGGCTAAAGGAATATGCGGGGTAAAGTCAGAGAAGATAAAAAATTGCAGAATTAGAATGGCGGTAGTGGCCAGCAGCGGTAATAGCGCCATCGCGAGGCCCGGCGTCGGGCCGATTTGGACATCGTCACGCATACATCACCTTCATTTTTTATGTTTTTAGTAAGGGCCCTGCAGGGAAGGGCCCTTATAGAGGGGAAGGGTTAGTCGAACTTAATGCCTTGGGCCAGTGGGAGTTCACGAGAGTAGTTCACGGTGTTAGTTTGGCGACGCATATAGCTCTTCCAAACGTCGGAGCCGGACTCGCGACCGCCGCCGGTTTCCTTCTCGCCCCCAAACGCACCGCCAATTTCAGCCCCGCTAGGGCCGATGTTGACGTTGGCGATGCCGCAGTCACTGCCAACCGCGGAGATGAAGGTTTCGGCTTCGCGAACATCGGTGGTGAAAATACACGATGACAGGCCCTGGGGAACGTCATTATTGGTAGCAATGGCCTCATCCAGCTCTTTGTAGGTGAGGACATAGAGAATGGGCGCAAAAGTTTCGTGCTTGACCAGATCGTTTTGCTCGGTCACTTCAACAATGGCAGGCTCGACGTAGTAGCCTTCGTTGCTGTTGGCGATCTCTACACGGTTGCCACCGAACACCTTCGCACCTTGTTCACGCGCTTTAGCCAGCACGCTTTGCATCGCATCAAAGGCTTGATGGTCAATTAGTGGACCAACCAAGTTACCTTCAAGCGGGTTGCCGATAGACACCGCGCTATAGGACTTCTTAAGACGCGCTAAGATTTCGTCTTTAATGGATTCATGAACGACTAAGCGGCGCAGTGTCGTGCAGCGTTGCCCAGCCGTACCTACCGCAGAGAAGAGAATGGCGCGAGTCGCCATATCAAGATCTGCGCTCGGCGCTAAGATCATGGCGTTGTTGCCACCCAGCTCAAGAATGCTGCGACCGAAGCGCGCTGCCACTTGTGGGCCTACTTCGCGACCCATGCGGGTGCTGCCGGTAGCGCTGATCAGCGCAACGCGAGTGTCATTGACCAACTGCTCGCCAGCGGCACGCTCACCAATAACCACTTGGCTCAGGTGCTCGGGGGCTTCATCGCCGAACTCTTCAATAGCACGCTCTAACAGTGCTTGGCAGGCCAGCGCCGTTAACGGTGTTTTTTCGGAAGGTTTCCAAAGCAAGCTATTGCCGCATACCAGCGCTAAGGCTGAATTCCATGCCCAAGGGGCGACGGGAAAGTTAAACGCTGTAATTAGGCCAATCGGGCCTAACGGATGCCAGCTTTCACGCATATGGTGACCGGGGCGCTCGGAAGCGATGGTCAGCCCAAAAAGCTGGCGAGATTGACCAACGGCAAGGTCGCAAATGTCGATCATTTCCTGAACTTCGCCAAGCCCTTCCTGGAGAATCTTGCCACACTCCCAGGTGACCAGCTCGCCGAGTGATTCCTTGTGCTGGCGCAGTTGATCCCCAAACAGGCGCACCAATTCACCACGACGGGGGGCAGGCACGCTTTTCCAGGCTTGAAAGGCTTTTTCTGAGTTCGCAATAGCAGTTTCAATATCGCTGTTAGAAGCCGTTGTAAGACGACCAATTTCGCTACCATCAATCGGCGTTGTAACAATCAGGTCGCCGCCTTGATACTGTTCTTTTGCGACGCCCATTTTTTCCATCAGGGAATGAATCATTGCTTCACCAAATATTAAGTTGTGAGTAAATTGGTTACAGGGCCAGTATTGCCAAGCTTGCGGTAGCTCATCAAACGATGTTTGTGAAAAACATCATTCCTTAATTTCACCAAGTGGGATTGCCATGCGTCGTCGAAACTTACCTTCTTTGACCAGCTTGAATTGCTTTGAGGCAGCGGCGAGGCACCTCAGTTTTACGCGGGCCGCGGATGAGCTGAGCCTGACGCAAAGTGCGGTGAGCAAGCAGGTGTCACAATTGGAAGTAACGCTGCAACATCCGTTATTCAGGCGGGTGAGAAAGCGCCTGCACCTGACGCCAGAGGGGGCGGTCTATCTTGGCGAAGCGCGTAAAATACTAGCCCAAGTCGAAATGTCTACGCGTTATATGCAGTCTTATGGCGTAGAGGCAGATGTACTGAATATCGCCACGTTACCCACCTTTGGGGCGCGTTGGCTTATCCCCAGACTCAACGGGTTCCGCTTTAAACATCCCAATATTAATCTCAATATTTCTAACCGTACCGAACCGTTTGATATGCAAAAAGAGCGCATAGAGGCGGCGTTCTTTTTTGGCCATGGTGTATGGCCGCGGGCTGAGTGTATAAAGTTGCTGGATGAAGAGGTGGTGCCTGTCTGCGCGCCTTCCGCCATGGAGCAGACAACCGTTCGCGACCCATTAGACTTAACAGGCATGGTGTTGTTACAGGTTTCTACTCGGCCCGAGGGGTGGCATGACTGGTTTGAAGCACAAGATCTATATACGGAGCACAGCTACCATGGGCCAAGATTCGATACGTTCTATATGGCGTTAAGATCTGCCCGCGCGGGCTGTGGCGTCGCCCTAGTGCCAAAATTCCTTGCTCAGGAAGAGCTTGATGAGGGGAAGTTAATCATTCCTTGGCAGTTCTCGCTTAAAAGCCAGGATGCTTACTACATGGCCTACCCAGAGCATATGGTCGACGTTTATAAGCTGCGCGTTTTTATTGAGTGGATACGAGCTCGTTTGGATTAGTTGTTAGTTGTTAGTTGTTAGTTGTTAGGGCGACGGGTAAATAGTCGGGCAGGCGCTTTAGTTCTTCTAAGGGCATGGGGCGTGCGAATAGGTACCCTTGGAGTAGGTCACAGTGGCGGCGAGTGAGGTCTTCTTGCTGTTGCTGGGTAGGTTATTGAAAGGAGTGCGCAATAAACGGGTTAAAATGTGCCCCTATTAAATGAGATGCTGGGTATCCTGTGATACTTTCAAGTGCTTTATTGCAGCGTTGAAAGTGTCCGTTAAGGTCAAATTCATAAACGCCACCAGGGTGATTCACAAACAGGGAGCGGTGCCACTCAGAAAGTGTGCGCCGGATCGAAGCGCATAATGTAAACCAGCGCGTCAGGCAGCATCAATTTTGCCTATTCAATTAGCGCGACCAGCGTTGTGGTGAGTGGCGCTCCGGCGGCGGTCAGCTCGTGGATTTCCTGCTGGGCCTTCTAGTAGCGGAAATTCATGGTGCATAACGCGCCCTTTTCATGCATGAGGCTCAAGGGCCGTATGACTGTATTTATGTTTAATTCTGACGCGTAGCTATTCAACTCGTACCATGTAACTAAACATAAGTGATAGCAACGTAAAATTGCTCCTCCTTTATGCTAATTCTCGCGATATCCGACTAAAGCTATTGCATTGCTTGCCGATACTAAAAGACGCCAAAAAAAATGTAAGGAAGTCTCCCATGCGTCATGAGTTCAGGCCGTCATTATTTTGCCCCTTAGCAAACCTTCAGCTCTGTTTCATTGAGGAGTGTTAATGGTTGCACCATTGCCACCGAATGAAGCAGACCGTTTGCGTGCGATGTGGCGCTATATCCGTCATAACCAGGCTCCTGACGCTGTTTTAGATGCTATTACTCGTTCTGCCGCCAAGTTTTTTGACGTTCCAATTGTGCTGATCGGCTTGGTTGAAGAAGAGTGTCAGTGGTTCAAGAGCCAAGTGGGCCCCGAAATTGCCAATATCCCCCGTGACGTCTCGTTCTGCGCTTATACTATTTTGGAAAACGAGCTTTTGGAGGTGGTGGATGCCACTGTGGATGCCCGTTTCCAGAATAATCCCTTAGTCACCGGCCCGCCTTATATTCGCTACTACCTGGGAGCGCCGCTAGTGACGCCCGACGGGTTTTCTATTGGCACGCTGTGCCTGATAGATCACCGCCTAAGGGCCATAGGTGACGAGCATAAGCGTCATTTGCAGACCTTAGCCCACCAGGTCATGAGTCATCTGGAATTGCAGCGGCTTCAGCGTCTTGAGCGACTTATTAATCACGCGGGGCTGGGTGTTTGGGAGCTCGATGTAAGCTCCAATACGATATGGAGTAATGAGGCGTTTCTACGCTTGCATGGCGCTTCGCCGTTAACACCTAGTAGCCGCTTTGAGCTCGCAAGTCACTATTTGCCTGAAGATCGCGACACACTGGAAAGCGGGTTGGGGAGAATCATTCATCAGGGCACTCCTTTTGACGCCTGCCTACGTTTGAAAGCCCCCGGCGAAACGGCGATTACCTGGGTACAGTTAACGGGTGCCTCTATCGACGATACGGTGCCTGCCCGTCATATTGCCGGTACCCTGCAGGACATTACGCTCCTTCAGCGGAACAAACACGAACTTGAGTGGCGTCACCGTATCGACGATCTAATCACTCGCCTGCAAGCGAGCATTATTGCTGGAGATAATATTTCTGATACGTTTTCAGGTGCGCTAGAGGCGCTGCTGTCGCTAACAGAGAGTGAATACGGGTTTATTGGTGAGGTGTTTAAGGATGAGAGCGGAGAGCCGTTTCTTAAGACCCACGCCATTACTGATATTAGTTGGGACGACGCTTCACGGACACTTTACCGTAAGGCACAAGCGCACGGTTTAGTGTTCTCTCAGTTAGACTCACTCTATGGTCATGTTCTGCGTACTGGCAAGCCGCTGATTAGCAATCGGCCTTCCCATGATCCAAGGCGTGGCGGACTGCCTAAAGGGCATCCTTCCCTCGATACGCTGTTGTGTCTGCCTGTCTCGGTGGAAGGCGAGATGGTTGCTATGCTGGGACTTGCCAACTGTGCTAAGGGGTATAGCAATGAAACGCTTACGTTGCTTGAGCCTTTGCTCCGGCCACTTGGTCAACTGATTCACGGCTTACGCTTGCGCCGTCAGAACGACGAAGCCTGGAAGCGCCTGGAGCTATCCTCCAAGGTGTTTTCTAGCAGTCGTGAAGCGATCATGATCTCGGATAGCGATAACCGCATTATTGAGGTTAATGAAGCATTTGAACGAATTACCGGCTATACCCGTGACGAAGTGCTTGGCAAGAACCCTCGGGTCTTATCGTCAGGGCGCCAAACGCCTAGCTTCTATCGGTCACTGTGGGCATCGCTGAACGAGAAGGGATATTGGCAGGGTGAGGTGATTAATCGACGCAAAAACGGCGATCCATTGCCAGAGATGCTGTCAATTTCAGTGGTACGCAATGAAACTGGTGACACTACCCATCATGTTGCCGTTTTTTCCGACCTGACGCGCATCAAGCAGCATGCGGATGAGCTGTTTCGAGCGGGGTATGTGGATCGCCTGACCGCGCTGCCTAATCGCCGCCACATGATTGAGCTTATGCATGAGGCACTTGATAGCAGCAAGCCAGATGAAACCCTGGCAATAGCGGTACTCGACTTAGACGGGTTTCAGGAACTCAATTTGAGATTTGGTCGAGCGGGGGCTGATCGAATCCTGGTGGTTTTGGCTGGACAATTAGTCGATGCGCTAGGGTCAGGTGATCTTATCGCTCGTATTGGGGGGGATGAGTTTGCTTTTCTGCTGCACCGATTTGAGGGTGGTGTTGAGCGTTTAAATCTTATACTTCAACAGGTTACGAAACCATTGACGATGCCTGAACTAGGGGGTACAGATAAGGCGCCGCTGAGACTGACTGGCAGCCTAGGCGTTACTCTCTTTCCTGCTGATCACAATGATCCTGACACCCTGTTACGTCACGCCGACCAAGCGATGTATCGCGCCAAAATGGCCGGTGGTAATCGTTTCGTCCTATTCGATCCTGAGCGCGAACAAGAGCTTAAGGACCTTCAGATCCGGCGCGGACAAATTGCACGTGCACTTGATGCAGATGAGTTTGTGCTCTTTTACCAGCCGCAGTTTGACCCAGTCTTTCAGCAGGTCACCGGTGTGGAGGCGCTGATCCGCTGGCAGCACCCCGAGCGCGGGCTGCTGGCCCCCGGTCAGTTTCTACCCGCGATTTCTGGTAGCGAACTAGAACTGAGCTTTGATGCATGGGTGCTCGAAACAGCGCTGAAGCAGATGGAGGAGTGGCATGCCAGCGACATCATGCTGGAGGTATGCATTAACCTAAGCCCCCAGTCACTCACTCGAGCCGATTTCTTCGATACGCTGCAGGGTGCGTTGGCCGCACACCCAGATGTGTCGCCAGCACTGCTATGCCTTGAGGTACTGGAGTCTGCTGCGCTGGACGATTTGCAAGCCGCGACACAGGTCATGCGTGCCTGTCGCTCGCTAGGGGTGAACGTTGCCTTGGATGATTTTGGTACGGGGTATTCGTCGCTGACCTATCTACGTGATCTGCCTGTGGATGTGGTTAAAGTAGATCGCAGCTTCGTTATCAACATGTTGGAGCGCGATCATGATTTGGCCATTGTTGAGAGCGTTGTGTATCTGGCTAAACGATTCAATAAAAAAGTCGTCGCGGAAGGGGTTGAGAGTAACGCTCACGTCAAACGACTGACAGAAATGGGCTGCCATTTGTTGCAAGGATTCGGTATCGCCCGTCCCATGCCGGCAAAGGCGTTGCAGACGTGGTACGAACATCCCTCAAAAATGCTCAAAGAACTCAACCTTACCTGATAGCTAGCGGCCAGAAGACAGCGCTACGACAGGATATAAACGTCCATCAGAATGAATTAGCAAAAGGAAATAAAATGTTAATTTAACTGAAAAGTAGCGTTGACTTATACAGGGCGGGTCTGTGATTATAAATAATAATTAATATTTCAAAAAACTCGATAGCGGGAGTGAGCGTGTTTTCATGCCGAAATACAGCCGTCATTTTCGGCATATTAGCCAGTTTTTCCTGCGTTCAAAGCTATTATAGCCAGCCAGTTTATGCAGATAGCTTGGATGATTTCGCTGCACAGCTGTTATGTCGTGATGAAGCTGATTGTCCCTCCTCGCAAAGCGCAGTACCCCGCACTCCCTTAGTCATCGAAGGCACCGTTCTGCCTGATGATGCTGCCCGTGGCGTTGATGAAGAACAGGCCTTTTTTATTCAACAGGGCGCTTATTTGAATCAAACGGGCGCCCTGGTATCGCTTGAAGGCAGCGCTATCGTTGTAACGCTGCCAGAGCGCGGTCAATTAAAAACAGGTAGCGGAACGACAGTGGTAACAGCGCCTCGAACAGCCCCCGTCATTATCACGATACCAAGCGAACAAAGAGAATAATGCGTCATTACTTAAAAAATGGGAGGGCTTGGCTTTGGCTGCTCTTCACACTCAATATTGCCTATTTAGTTTATGAATTGGCGTTTAACAGCCGCTTGGTAGATGCATCGGTTGCCCGCTTATCGAACGGCGACATTAGAGCGTTAGAGCTAGAGGGGCGGATACTGTCGGGTATCGGACTTAGCTTGCTGCTACTACGCCTGATCACATTAAAAAATAAGCCAACCAAGTTGTTTATAAAGCAGGTGACGCTGGCGATTGCCATTGGCTTCCCTGTTATGTTTTTTGGCCAGCGCATCTTAGTTGATGTATTGATTGATCGCACTTCTGCCGAGCAGCGCATGGATGCTCAGCATCTTCTGCTGATGAAACGGGGTCTTGCCACTAACTCACTGCAGTTGGAAGGTATTGCGTTTGATGAAGAAGATCTCGATTCACCTCATACGCGTAGCTTTCTTTCTGTATTAGGGCTGATGACGTTTGTCTCTCCCGCCTTTGTTGATGATCTCAAGGCAGAGGCAGAGCGTATTATCCATCAAGTGGCGACAAATGAAGCGAGTAAGGAGCTACCTGAAAGCTACCAAGGCTATGAAACGCTACAAGAGTCTACTCGTGGTGCATGGGACGCGTATAAAACGATTTCGGATAATTATTGGGCGGCCCAGCAAGAGATCTCCAGCTACGCTGAGCAAGCGTGGCTAGATGTGCAAGAAGACCTGTTAAGTCAATGGCGAAATAACCAAGTAGAAGGAAGCGAAGAGGCTTTCACTCGCCAGGTGCTAACACTACAGCGCAGTTTGGCAACCTATTTTAATGCTCGGCAGCAGTGTGAAACTGGCCGTTTCAGAAATGAGTGTATTGTCCGAATTGAAGAGATCTATCGCGAAGAAGTCGTTAATAACCTGGGACAGTATATTGCCCCGACGGACTGGTGTTATGCACCCGAAGTCGCGACCCAAAATGTTCGTCGTGGTAACCGCTTCGTTACGGAACAACGAACCGTTCAGCGCTGTGAAGACCTCTCTTACGAGCATTTGAATGGGAAGCTAGCCACCGTTTTAGGTGCGCCTGCTTCTTACGAACACTTCGTGGCGAGTGATGACGTTGCTGCTCAGGTAAGGCAAGCAATGCTGGCACAGGGTATTGAGCTACCCAGTGATTGGCGCGCGAATGACCGGGAGGGATTTCTTGAGGCGATTATTGCAGAGCAGTCTCACGAGATAGGCGAGCAAGCAGATCAGTCCATGCAACAACATTTAGGTGCATCGCTACCACTTGATTTGAATGCCGACGCCTTTATTGCCTCTCAGCCAATTCAGGATCAACTACACGAGGCGTTACAACCGCGTGATGAGCAGATGGTCATCACGTTAGACCTGACGCCAGAGCAGTTCAGAGACCAGGTGCTGTTACCGCACTATTTAGCGTATGCCGAGGCGGAGCGTCAGCGGTTATATGATGACGCTCAACTGCTCGCGAATGGTCAGTCTAGAGAAGAAGAGGGTAAACAGTACGTTCGAGCACTTATTGTGCCACCTATTGCGATGGGCTTTTCACTGTTTTTTGCGTTAGTGAATGCGATTGGTTTGGCCGCAAGTATTCCTGTTCTCATGGGTTCCAGACATCGCTGGTTACCCCACGCGATCAAAGTGGGTGGGTTGGTGATTGTTGTAACGGTGCCTATGTTGAGTAGTGCGGCGGTGACGCAAACCCCAACGTACCGTTATTTTAACGAAGAATTTCAGCGCTCAATGACTACGGGGGGCGCGTTATTTGCCACCTGGGTAATCCACACCCAGCCAGTGATCTATTCGTTAGGGCGCTTCGCTGCTTACCTTGCGCCTCCATTGGTAAGCGGGCATTCCAACGCGATAGAGCGTCTTGAAAGTGATAACCAGGAAAGTGAAGCAACAACATCTGGCTCTGTTGAACAAGCTGCGGTGGAGAGGCCAGCTGAGCCATCGGCTTCTCCCTATTCTCCCTCTGCCGCCGAAGAAAACAGCACTCATGTGGCGTTGCCAGAGAACGGGAGGCCGTTAGGTGTGATGCATCTAGACGTCTCCACATCGCTAGAGAGCCAGCTATCAACACTACGCAACAACTCGCCCCATCACGCGGCACTTATTGATGTCCAGCAGCTCAGTGACGGCAACTGGGCGATCCATCGTTCTCCGGTGATCACTGGCGAAGGTACCTGCCTCACCAATTTCTCAAGAGCGATGGATATTAGTCGAGTAAATAGTCTTCAGTGGCGAGCCGCCAGGCATGGCGACTGTGGTAGCAACGCGATTGCGAAACGCCCCGTTAGTATTCCTCTTGCAGCTGATTTTGCTCGTGTTATCCAGCGAAATGAAGATGGCATCGCGTTATGGGTGCATTTCCAACCTACGCTCTTGGGCGAAGTTAATTGTCATGCAGTACGTCGTGAGGCCGACCAAATTGCCGATGTGCTAGGGGCCCATCGGTTTACCGCTGCCGCCAGTACGCCACAGGTACTTAGCTGTTTTGCGCGGAATGAACGTCAGTATGGCCTTGCTTATTTCGGGCCTGAGTATGGCGAGCCCCAAGCAGAAGGGGATAGCCAGCTTCGTCGTATGAGCTTGGCAGACGTTCAGCGCCTGCGTGAGCGCGCCAGGGGTGTCGGCTATCGTCCTCAAGCCTTAACGCTATCGGAAGCTGCGTTGGAGGGCATTCAGGGCGTGCTGACCAAGGGAGACTGGCTAGTGGTTCATCACAGCCATACCAATACCGACGTATCCACCTTTTCACAAACTCACGACTTACGCTATGGCGTTTTTGGAGCGGGACAATTGCCAGCCAGTGGGGCGGGCCAAACGCTAGACGTGATAGTGACAAGGAACCATGAATGATCATGAAAAAAGCGCTGACATGGGCAGGAGCCATCGCGGTCGGAGTTACAACACTCTCTGCTGCGCATGCTAACGATTTGGTGGTCGAGCCCTTCGCACAATCAGCATTAACGGAAGAGCAAAAGCAAGCCTGGCAATATTACATTGCCCAGGAAAGTGCCCAATATGGTTGCCAATACGGCGATGATATTCGCTTACAGGAAGACCCCCGGGGAACCTTGCAGGCATTAGCCAATGGCGACGATATGGACCCTCTCCAGGTGACATTACGCACATTTCTATTTGCCGGTGAGAACGTTCAAACGCTGTTAGCACGCAATATGGTGATTGCGAGCATGGAATGTAACCCTGTTTATTACTTTGATGGGGAGCTAATTGGCCATCCGGTACTGCCCTTTGAAGAGCATCTCGACATCTTGCTTTCTAAGTTAAGGCAAACACCAGAGTTAAGCGCGCACATGGAATTTTTGCGCGGTACCAAAGCAGCGGCGATTGATGCGCGTTGGTTCTGGGCGTTTTATCTATTAGATGGCGACCACTATCGGTTATTAGGCCAGAACGTTGACACTATTCAACAAGTCGCGCGCATGTTTGTCGGCAGCTTAGGCAACGTGATGGAAGAAAACGCGTTTTGGTTGATATACGACAATGTGTTTAGCCAAGGTATTTACGTTGAAAATACCAACGAGTGCCAAGGTGAACAAGCCGAGCCTAATGCCAACATTGTGGTTGATAAAAACATTGCCTGGGAAATGGTTGAAGCCTTTTACCGAGAAGAAGGTATTTCAAGCCGAGGCAGTTGGCGGCCAGTCGTTCAGCAGGAGGGAGATGGCTATCAATTGGCTGAATCAACCACCATTGAAGACCCCATCAACCCCTATTTTAATGTCAGTCGCCGCGTCACTATACAGCCACAGGAGTGCCAGTAAATGTATTTTAAGGCCCTATTTACCGCCGGGGTAATATCGCTGTTTTCACTGCCCACCAGTGCATTCGCCCAGGTTGCTTGCCAAGACGATGAGCGGCTCTATTCATTTGCTGACTATGTCGATGAACGGCAGGCAGGCACGTCTGAGCCTTTGCAGTTAACTGTGGCAACATTTTTAAACCTGACGCCCAGGGCGAGAGACGTGATCGGTGACAATTTACGCTTACTCGATAGTGAGTGTCGCCCGCTGCAGGTCAGCCAAGGTGAGCCGCCATTTCGAATCGAAATGCCTTTCTCGACGCTGTATATGGGCTTTTACGATGCTGTCCTAAGAGGGGATGAAAGAACACAGCAAATCCTGCTCAATAGCTTCCGTGCTGAACCTGTCGACCCTATGGAGTTCATTAGTTACTTTACGGTGATTGATAGCGGCAACGAAGAGCTGATGGAACGCTTGGCAAGAAGTGCGGGAATTAATATTCATACGGCTTCTTGTGACGCTGAAACAAAGTACTTGCACTTCGCTGATCTGTTTGTACGTTTTGGTGGAAGCGTTTACGGCGAACATGGCAAAGCGTGGTTTGTTTCTGGAGGTAGAGGCCTAATCTCATCTGTAGATACTGAACTATCTCAGATTTTTACACCGCTGGAAGGAAGTTATTGTAAAGTATCAAAAAATTCTGTTCTGTCAGTGGCTGAAGCTGCTGGTGCTATAACGTTTAATATTGGCACTCACAATGAAGATATCTTGAGTAGACGCGGTAGTCACTTTATTCAAAAGCATCAAGAATGGCTTGAGCTAGGAGCCCCCGACGCCGTGCCTGCCAGTCTGTTCGATTAAATATAAATTAAAAAAGGGAACCGAATGAAACGTACCTATAAGCCACTGCTTGCAACAGTTCTAGGGTGCGCGCTTTTCTACGGCGGCACTGCGGCAGGCTCAACAGTAGATTGGACGCCCTTACTTGCGTCGTGGGAAGACGGTTGTGCCCAATCTGAGGAGTGGAGCGAACTACGCCGTAATCTGGTGACTTACCCAGATGGCTCTCTCTACCCGGAGGTTAACGAGATTGTTCTGCCGACTGTTTATAAAGAAGCTCTTGGAGAAATAGATTTCTTTGAGCGCAACCGAGATTATAGCGGCTACCGTTTAGCAGCAAAAAACGGTGAGTACTACGGCCTGCCAGTTGAAAGCTTCGTTTTTTATCTTGGAAACTCAAACGGCATTAGCGTGCTTTTGGTTGAGTTTTCAGCGCCTATTGACGAAGTGCAGGAAAGGCTTTCAAGCGTTGATTATTCCTTGGTGAACCATGACAGCGGCCCCTATCAGGCGCAGTTGATTACTGACGAAGAAGTGGGAAAAGCCATGCTGATGTGCGATTTAAGCGTTTGAAGAAAATTTTTTAAAATTGTTTTAAAAGAATGGCTGGCTATATGCCAGCCAATAAGTTTGTAAGTTGCTGTAATGCATGTTTTAAATCCTCAATATATGATTAAGCTTTATTTTATGTTCAGGATAAACACCTCAATATAGAGGCTGTTGTTACCTTATTTAGCTCTTTTTGGTATTAGCTGTTGACGTAAGTAATATAGAAGCGCAGACTGATTGCAGTTGGTTAGCAAGTCGAACGTTGTCAGCAGTATCGAAGCATTTTAGCGTTGAGCCTGGTGAAAGTCTCTTGTTCTACCCTCTGTAACTCGGGTATTTCCCCGGCATTAATTTCGCTAAATCGAGGATTTCGATCATGGCAACTGGTACCGTAAAGTGGTTTAACGACACTAAAGGCTTCGGCTTTATTTCTCCTGAAGTTAGCGGCGACGATCTGTTCGCACACTTCTCCGAAATTCAAGCAGAAGGCTTTAAATCCCTGCAAGACGGTCAGAAGGTTTCTTTTGACGTAACTCAGGGCCAAAAAGGCCTTCAAGCTTCTAATATCAAGGTTGTGGAATAAACTCCCTACCGAGATATTAGCTACCGGCTAAGTCGGTAAGCTTAAAAACCCCGCCGTGTGCGGGGTTTTCGCGTTTGTTTATAGAGTAGTCTAAAAAGAATATGCTGAGTTATTAACCGTTATCTTATGAGGGGGCTAAAATTCCAGGCTTAGTCTAAGCATATCTTTGTGCTGAATTCCATTTTCAATGATAGGCTCAGGGTAGTTCTTCAAGAAAAAATCTTTATCAATACAATTAACCCTAAAGCCCTGCCGTTGGTAGAAGGTCAGTTGATAGCCGAATGTACCCGTTCCTACCTCTAAGCGTTGCGCACCAGATGCCTTTACTTTTTCGATAACATGCCTGAGAAGTTGTGTACCAACACCGTTCTGTTGAACCGATGGTGAAACGGCAATGTTCATCAATTCCAGTGCTCCCTCAGAAATCGGCTTGATAACACAAACTCCAACTACCGAACCCTTGGCACAGGCGATGAAGCATCTTGATTGATATAGGTAGCTTTTGATGGCTTCTTCGCAGGGATCCGCTAAAAGAAGTAGCTCCATTGGCACCTCAGAGGGTGTTATCTCAGCTATTTGCAACGATGCATGCTCCTATCGCATTCAGAGTAATTTTCATTCTACTCTTTGTGTCCATGTTCCATGTCTTTATGTGAGCGTGTGGGTGATTTTTTGACTTAATAAGGTTTTAGGGCACACGTTCTGGCTTAGATAGGCACGCATGGTCTGCCACTATAAAATCACATTATTTATATTTCGAAAGTAGCATAAAAAAGATGGGAGCAAGCTGCCTTAGATAGGGGCATTTTGTTGCTATTGGTTTGAAAAAGCTGGTGTGCGAGCTCATCGGCACGAGGTTATTCACACGAGATCATCATGACCCTACTGGATAAACGTGCGTTTTACTTATTTGAGGTAAGCAGTTGCGGTGGCATTCGTGCGGCGGCGGAGCATCTGCATATCAATCCCTCTGTGGTAAGCCGCCAAGTACGTGGGTTGGAGAGAGAATTGGGCATGGCGTTGTTGGAGCGTCAAGGGCGGCATGTGACGTTGACCGAAGCAGGCCAATTGGTAGTGGAAGGATTTCTTGCTCAGCGGCGGTTGAATTCAGAGCTGGGAGATACGCTGTCTCGGTTACGCAATTTACAGTCGGGGAAGGTGGTAGTCTCGGTAGGTGATGGCTTTGTGGATAGCTTTATCAACCACGTGATGCGCCGTGTTTCCGAGCATTATCCCGACGTGCTGATCGAGATTAAAACAGGGATTTATTACCCCCGAGAACCCCATGAGATGGTGGCCAGCGACGAGGTGGATATTGCTATTACCTACGGCCCCATTTCAGACCCACGGTTAGTAGTGCACTCTTTTGAGCGGGGGCCGTTGTGCGCGCTGGTAGCACCATCCCACCGGCTTGCCCGCCAAGATAGCGTGTCGGTCACGGAGTTATTACAGCACAAATTGATTTTTTTACCGGATGCCTCGGGCTCGCAGCAGTTCGTGAATGCGCTATTTGGTGCTGCCGGGCAGTTGGCTACGCCTGCCTATCGTTGCAACCTGCATTCGGTGTCTCGAAGGTTGGCATGTGCGGGGATTGGCGTGTCGTTTATGACGGCTGCTGCTGCACGCAGCGAAGTAAACGCTGGTTTGCTGAAGGCGATTCCCATTGACCACCCTATGGCCGCTAGTAGCCAAGGCAATTTGGTGCGTAGAGTCGGCAGAAGGCTTTCGCCCGCTGCCGACTATTTGTGGAAGTTAATGATGGCGATGCAGTGACGTACTGAAGTATCAGTTAGCCATCATGTATACGCCTGGGCCAATTGGCCAGCCCATGGCCAGCCAGAACATCAAAAACGCTGACCAGGCGAGCAAAAAGCCTATGGCTAACGGCAGCATGGTGGCTATCAACGTGCCTAGCCCCATATCTGGCTTATAGCGCTGCATATACACCAGTGCTACCGAAAAATATGGGCTCATAGGGGAGATGATGTTCGTGCTGGAATCGCCTATGCGGAACATTGCCAATACAAAAGCTGGATCGAAGTCGATCATCATCAGCATCGGCACGAATACCGGGGCCATTAATGCCCACTGAGCGGAGCCGCTGGTCATAAAGACGTTCAGCACTGCGCTCATCGCAATAAACGCGCCTACTAGCGGTAGCCCGGTAAATCCGGTGCTTTGCAGAATATTGGAGCCTTCAATAGCAATAAATTGCCCCAATTCTGACCAGCGGAAATAAGCAATAAACTGCGAAATGGCAAAGAACAGTACTAGGGTAGGTGCTAAGTCACTGGCAGACTCCGCCATGCGTTGTGGTACATCACGGCTGCTGGTGATCTTGTCGGTGGTGATGCCGTATACCAAGCCAATAGTGACGAAGTAGCCAAACATCAGTGGCACGAGTGAGCGCAAAAAGGGCGAGGGGATCAAGCCGCCCTCTTCATTGCGCAGTGGTGATGCCTCGGGCACCACGGCAATTAAGATCAGCGCTAGGTAAATCAGTGTGGCAATACCTACCCGCTTTAGGCCGCGCTTTTCTGCGTCGGTTAATGCCGGTTTTATAATGTCAGTTTTAAAGTCTTTGCTTATCGGTAGGGTGCGTTGCAGCCTCGGCTCTACGATCTTATCGATGACTAACGTGCCAACAATTGCCAGCACAAACACTGAGCAGGCCACAAAGTAGTAGTTATCAACAGGTGAGACGTAGGCGTCTGGGTCTACCAAGCGTGCGGCCTCCGTGGTTATGCCAGCAAACAGCGCATCCCCGACGGTAATGAACAGGCTGGCATCAAACCCGGCGCCTGCCGCTGCGTAGGCGGCAGCTGCACCGGCGATTGGGTGACGGCCCACCGAGTAGTACACCATGGCGGCTAGCGGGATCAGGATCAGGTAGTTGGCATCGGAGGCAATACTGCCGCAAATACCTGCCATAAAAACGCAGAAAGTGAGCAGAGCGGGTGGTGCTTTCGCCACGCTCACCTGCATCAAGGTCGACATTAAGCCCACTTTATCGGCCAAACCAATGCCAAACATCACCACCAAAATAAGGCCGAGGGGAGGGAAGTTAACGAAGTTACTGACCACGCTGGTCAGCATAAACTCAATGCCATCAGCCGATAGTAGACTGCGTACCTGCACCACTGCGTCGGTTTGCGGGTTAACCGCTGAAACGCCGAGTGCGGCAAGCAGGGCTGAGACGAACACAACTACGCCAGCCAAAATGACAAAGAGAATAAACGGGTGTGGGAGCTTATTACCCACACGCTCAATAGATGAAAGAACACCTTGCATCGTATAAATCCTTTTTACTTAACGTTATTTTTTTAATCGTAATAAGAGGCCTGCAGAGAATTACGCTCGTGCTAACAGCTCTTTTGCCAGCGCCACAAACATCCCGCCTGCGACCGGCAGAACAGCATCGTTAAAGTCGTAGTGCTCGTTGTGCAGATAGGCGCTATCGCCATTACCGACAAAGAAGAAACACCCCGGTACTTCCTGCAGGTAGAACGCGAAATCTTCGGCACCCATAGTGGGCATATAGTCCAGCTGCTGAATGTCGTGGCTTACTGCGTGTTTGTAGGCAACCGCTAACACACGTTCTGACCACGCAGGGTCGTTAACCAGGGGGGGCACCTGGTGTAGGTGTTCCAGATGAAACTGCGCACTGTGGGCTGCGCATACGCCAGCGGTTACCTGCTCAAGCTTGCCTGCAAGCGCTTCGCGTGAAGAGGGGCGGTCGCTGCGGATATTCACTAGCAGCTCGGCTTGGCCAGGAATCACATTGGCGGCATCGCCCGCATGGAAAGCAGCTACAGTGATCACGCCTGCTTCCAGCGGCGATTTGTGGCGGCCCACTAACCCTTGCAACTGCTGTACCAGCGATGCCCCGACATAAATAGGATCTACCGCCAAGTGCGGCATGGCGGCATGGCCGGAAATACCTTCGATAGTGATTTTATAAGTGTCGTTACCGCCCATAGCCGGCCCGGGTTTAACAAACAGTTGGCCTGTTGGGAAACCAGGGCGGTTGTGGTAGCCAAATATCGCGTCCACCTTGGGGTTTTCCAATACCCCTGCCTTGACCATGATGTCGGCACCATTGCCACCTTCCTCGCCAGGCTGAAATAGCAGTTTAATGTGTCCACATAGCTCATCACGCCGCGCCATGATGGCTTCGGCAGCCAACAACAGCGTGGCGGTATGCCCATCGTGACCACAGGCATGCATCAAGCCTTGCCGTTGGGAGCGATGCTCAAACGTATTGACTTCCTCGATGGGTAACGCATCCATATCAGCGCGAAAGGCAATCACTGGGCCTTCGCGACCGGTCGCTAGCTCAGCCATAACGCCTGTAGTAGCAATACCTTCGGTCACGCGATAGCCGAGCGCTTTTAGCCGCTCGGCGACCAGTGCGGCAGTATTATTTTCTTGAAATTTAAGCTCAGGGTGCTGGTGTAGTCGATGCCGCAAAGCGGTGGCTTCACCAACTTGTTTATCTGAAAACATTTCCTATCCCACTGTTGTCGGTATCTTTATTTGGCTTTTTTAAGCTAAGCGACTTGGCGGGTAGATAAGAGTCGTTTTAATGACAAATTTGTTGCTTTCAAAGCAACGGTGATGGGTTGATACAACCGAAGCGACTTCTTAGCGATGTTATCAACCCCCTTGGCAGCTAGCGGTGAGATTGTCAGTGTCGCCTTCTTTCATGCTTATTTTTAACTTAAGCATTCTGTATATCGACTAGATCATACCTCTTTGCGGCAGCCGCACAGCAGGAGATTGCAATCACCCAGCGAAGTAGGCTATTGGTGGCGCAGTTGATAGATCAGCTTGATGCACAAGACACACACGGCCGTGGAGTGCTCGGTATGAAGACCTTGTCGAACATGGGGTTTGCCCTATTTGGTGCAGCGCTGGTCGCGATTAGTTATGGACTTGCGCGCTTTGCGTTTGGTTTGTTTGTACCTTCCATTAGCGCCGAACTAGAACTGACTGCGTACTTAGTTGGTATTATCGGGGCGCTGCCGTTTATTAGTTTTGTCTTGGCGACGTTGTTTGCACCGCTTGCAGCCGATCGGCTTGGTGCGCGTAATTTAGCAGTGTTATCCGGTGGATTCGGTGTGGCCGGGCTGGTCTTTATCAGCCAGTCGTCTGGTGCCTTCTCGCTCGGCGTAGGTGTGTTTGTCTGCGGCATTTGTACTGGCTTGATGATGCCCGCTCTGACGGCTGCTATGCAGGCGTTGGTGAGCAGAACAATGCATGGCCGCGTTAGCTCTATCATGAATGCTGGCACCAGTATTGGCATTATCGTAGCAGTGCCGACGGTCGTGTTCCTGGCCGACGCTTGGCGCTTTACCTACACTAGCTTTGCTGTTTTGGCGGGTTTAGGGGTGATTGCTGCCTGGTACTTTATTCCTTCGGTCTCTCGGGTTGTGCCAGCCAATGCGGCACCGCCACCGCCAATCACGCGGCTACAGTGGTCGCGCCTTACCCGGCTATCGCTCTTTGCTTTCGCGATGGGGTTTGTGTCTTCGCCGTTCTGGCTTTTTGCGCCTGATTTGGCCGTTACCCTTGGTGGGTTGCCTCCTAATCAAACTGGCTGGCTTTGGTTTGCCGTAGGACTTGCTGGGCTTGGAGGTGCCGTAGTGAGTGATTTGGCTGACCGTAATAACCCTCCTATTACGCAGGCACTAATGCTAATGATGCTGTCTTCAAGCTTGGCGTTGCTTGCTGCCAGTCCCAGCCAGTTAGCATTGGCGATATTTTCCGCTATGGTATTTGGACTTGCTTACATGAGCTTAACGGGACTGTATCTGATGACGGGTATTCGGCTATTGCCGGGGCGGCTTTCCATGGGGCCCGTCTTACCTTTCATGGCTTGTGCGCTTGGGCAAGCAGTAGGCTCGCCGGTTGTCGGTATGCTGGTGGACAGCTATGGGTATGCCTATGCATTTTCGCTATTTTCGGTCGTCGGCATTGTGGTGGCGATTATATCGCCAGCTTATCCCGGCCACATTGATTACTGGGCAGACCTGGTGGAAGAATCCGTGGAAGAAGAACCACTGCAAGAGGAGCTGCCCGCTGCTGAAGAAACGGGTCTCCAGGCGGCGTACGACCACCAATTGCTGGATGAGAATGGCGAGCCCATCGAAGAGCCCGTTACGAAAGAGGATAACGTAGCCTAATGCGTTTCTGATTAGCGTTATACGGTCGAAAGCCATGGAGGAATTGGAGAAGATGCCAGGAGGGCGATTTGCCAGGGTTTGCTATCACCGGTAGCAGAGGGGGCTAGAGGCAACGGATACCTAGCGGCATCGGCGATAAAAACGACAACGCCAGCTGAACCCAGAGGCTAGCGTTGTCGGACGAACAGCGATCAGGCGAAGGCGTTCAGGCACCAAGTAATGGCGGGGATGGCGACAATATCGATCAGCACGGCGCCGCACAGCGGGACGATAATGAAGGCCTTATGCGACACCACACGATAGTGCTCGCACACCGCACTCATATTCGCCACCGCATTGGGAGTCGCGCCTAGGCCGTGGCCAATAAAGCCCGCGGTAAGCACTGCGGCGTCGTAGTTGCGGCCCAGCAGACGGAACATTACCACCACGGCCAGGAAGACGATGGCCAAGGTCTGCACCAGCAGGATCAACAGCAGTGAGCCGCCCATCTCCTGGAGCTGCCAGATCTTGAGATTCATCATTGCCATGGTCAGGAACACGCCCAAGGCCACGTCGCCCAGAGTGGCGAGGGCGTTGTCTGGCATGCTGGCCCAGTGGAAGCGATCATTAAGATTGCGTAGCAGGATGGCGACAAACATGGCGCCCACATAACTCGGCAGGATGCCCCCTAGGTGAGTTGACAGGGCCTCTTTGAACCACACTCCCAGTACCATGATCGGTACTACGACGGCCAGCACGCGCAGCAGGGTACGGCTGTCGATGGGCGCTTGGGTGGGGCGCTCCTCGGCTTGCAGTTTCTCCAGATCATGCACGTCCTCGGCGACAACCGGAATCTGCCGACGATCGATGATCCAGCGGGCGATGGGCGCGCCGATCACACCGCCGACGATCATGCCGAAGGTGGCAGAGGCAATGGCGGCAGTAGTGGCACCCTGGGCACCCAGGGCTTCCGCCTCAGGGCCAAAGGCCGCTGCTGCGCCAAAGCCGCCCTCTAAGGAGGTGGCTCCGGCCATCAGGCCGATCAGCGGGTCGAGGCCAAGCAGGCTGGCCATGCCAATGCCCACGCCGTTCTGCATCAGCGCCAGCAGCCAGCAGGCCACTAGATAGATGCCCAGCGCCTTACCGCCCTTCTTGAGCAGCGCCAGGCTTCCACCCAGGCCCACGGTGGTGAAGAAGGCGATCATCAATGGACTCTGCATCGCCGTGTCAAGCTCGAAGGTAACCAAGCCAAGATCGCGCAGCAGCCAGGCCAGCAGGGCGAAGCCGAAACCGCCGATCACTGGGGTAGGGACGCAGAAGTGTTCCAGCCAGTTGAGCCGGCGCTTAAGCCCGGCGCTTAAGCCCGGCGCCAAATGCAAGCAATATCAGCGCCAGTGCCGTGGTGGACACGGCATCCAGAGTAAAGTGCATGTTGATGCTCCATGAGTTGTTGTGTGCCGCTCAGGGCGGTCGGGTAGGGGTGGCCGTTGACGACCGGTTAATCGTTGGTTAGCGCGCCAGGCGCTCGACCAGACGGGCCGCTACACGGGCCGTTCGCGCGTCTATATCCAGGCTTGGATTGAACTCGGCTACGTCCACTACTGGCAGCGCAACGCGTGCGGCTAGATGATCAATGACATCCTCAACCAGGGACAGCTCGATGCCCCGGGCGGAAGGGGCGCTGATGCCCGGGGCAATCCAGGCTGGTAAGGCGTCTAAGCAGATGGTGAGGTAGAGCCAGTCGACCTGTGTCAGCAGCCGCTCCAGAGCGGCTTTCATCGCGGGGCTGTCCAGCGAGCGACACTGCTCGTCGAGCACCCACTCCACTCCCAACGACTCGGCGCGGGCGAAAAGCGCTGGCGTATTGCCGCCACGACTCACGCCAAGGCAGGTGTAGTGGAAGTCGATGCCCGCCTCTTGGCACAGCTCGGCGCACTGCCGAAAGGGCGTGCCGGAGCTGGCGCGCTCGGCCTGGCGCAGATCGAGATGGGCATCCAGATTGAGGATGCCTAGGCGTGGCATCGTCGCCTGACGTTGGGCGTGAGCCAGCAGTCCCGAGAAGCTAGCGAAGGCGATCTCGTGGCCGCCGCCTAAGCCGATGACCCGGTGGCCCTGTTCGAGCAGCTCGGACACCCGCCCGGCGAAGGCTTGCTGAGCGTCCTCTAAGTTGTCGCCCTGGCAGACCACATCGCCGGCATCATACAGCGGTGTCGTCAGGTGATACGCCTGGTTGGCTAGCTGGCGACGCAACACCAGGGGCCCTTCACTGGCCCCCGTCCGCCCTTGGTTGCGGGCTACGCCAGCATCAGAGCAGAACCCTAACAAAGCGCGCCCCGGCGCCTCGGCCCGAAAGGCCGGACGCATCACCTGATGCCAGCGCCGTGCGTCACCTGCCTCTGTGCTATCGACCCGGCCTTGCCAGGGCGCCATCAGCGCCGCCTCATTATCTGCTTGTGTCACTGCAGGAGTTCTCCCAATCGTTGTGCACTGAGGCGCGTGGCCTCGCTCAGAGTCTCGGCTCGGTCTTGAGCCCGAGCGCTGGGGGCCATCACACTGATCACCGCCTTGAGACGACCGCGGCCGTTGAACACTGGGGCACTGGCGCCCCATACTCCTTGATCGATTTCGCCCACGCTGACCGCCACGCCCCGTAGGCGAATGGTCTCGAGATCGATCAGGGCATCGTCCCGCTCCGCCTCCGAGCGAAGCATCAGCGCCATCTGGCGCTCTTCATCGCTCATCCAGGCCAGCAGCGCCCGAGCGCTGGCGCCCTTGAGTAGCGGTTGCACCTGGCCACGGTGGTAGCAGCAGCGCAGCGGCTGTGGACTATCGATCATCTCTACGCAAAGGGCGTGGTCACGCACCGCCACCAGTAGCGCCGAGCTCTCCTGAGTGGTCTCAGTCAATTCGGTCAGCACTGGGCGAGCCCAGCGAAGCAGCTCGTTGTGGTGTTCGAAACCTTGGTGCAGACGCACCGCCTGAGGGCCCGGCGCATAGGTGCCGCCCTCGCGTTCGCTGACTAGGCCCCAGGCCAAAAGTTGGCGCAGGTGGCGATATGCGTTCGAGACTGGCTGAGCGGTCAGCTCGGCCAGCGACTTCACCGTCATTGCTTCCCCTTGATTAGCTAGGCAGCACAGTAGCGCTAGCATCCGGTCGGATGGCCCCATCGCAATTACCTCAAATTTTGATAAACGATACGCAGCAAAATAGATAAAAGAAAAAAAAGTTATCAATTTTTGATAATTAAAATTCTTAGACTTTAGTCTTGATATGGGAAGGCGGGGTATTGTCGGCGTGAAATAGCAAGGGGTAACGCGATGTTCCAGCGGCATCAGCAACGTCGGATTTTTTAAAACGCCTAACGCAATGGTTGTGCTTTACCGATGCATTTTCACTCTGTACATCGCGCTATCAGCATGCCTGAGCAGCGTATCCGCATCGTCCCCATCGGCGGGATAACAGGCTGTACCAATACTGCAAGACGGCATGTTGATCGCTCCAAATTCTGCGCCCAGCGGCTCGGCCATGATGGCGAGAATCTGATTTACCTTGTGTGTAACGGCCTCCATTGATTGGATGCCCGTCAGTAGAATAGTAAATTCATCACCGCCCATGCGCGCGGCCGTGTCTGTTTGACGTAGACAGCTTTCCAGTCGCCGAGCCACTGTACAGAGCACTTCATCTCCTATGGCATGTCCATAGGTATCGTTAATCAGCTTGAAGTCATTAATATCCAGAAACAGCAGCGCAAGGCCGCTCTGGTGGCGATGAGCCGCGCCCAAGCCTGAAACGAGCCGATCATAGAAGAGTGATCTATTCGTCAGCTTTGTTAGTGGATCGTGATGGGCAAGGAAGCGTAATTCTTCTTCGGCTTGTATTAGGGCTGTTACGTCTCGAGCAACGCCGATGCGAACTTCTTCGTCTTCATACCAGCGAGCAGACCATAGAATGTGCACAGTGCTGCCATCCTTGCGGAGGTAGCGGTTGCGGAAATCGATGTGTTGTTGACCGCTCATGACCCGCACAATGGAAGCTTGCGTGAGCGCGAGATCGTCAGGATGCATGTAATGGGTGATTAAAGTGCCGATCAGTTCATCAGCACGGTAACCAAGCAGTGACTCACAGGCATCACTCACAAACAGGATCTGATGGTCTTTATCGACCACGAAGACCGTGTCCAGCATCAGATGCACTAGTTTGGGATAGAGCGCTTGCAGGTCAATGGGCATAGGCTAATCCGGTTGACATTGTTCAATGGCAGGCAAGTTGCCAAAGAGCGATCATAACCTATGACCCAATGTCTAATACGTTGACCAGACAACGTAAGTCGTTTAGCTGGTTAAGCCCGCGAGCCCCATCATGAGCTTAATTCCCAGTGAAAGCAGTAACAGAACACCAGCACTCGACAACCAAAGAATCATTAACCAGCCTAAGCGCTTAGCGAGTGATTTCATTGCATTGCTCCTGTACGTTCGTACGTTTATCAACGTCAGCTTGCTCAATGGTAGGCATCACCTGGCTTCACTTTGCCGCGGAAGACGTAGTAGCTCCATGCGGTGTACATCAAAATAATTGGTAAAATAAACAGTGTTCCCACTAGGGCAAAGCCTTGGCTTTGGGGCGGAGCGGCAACCTGCCAGATAGACGCATTCGGTGGAATAATCGTTGGCCACAAGCTAATTCCCAAACCGCTGTAGCCCAGAAAAACGAGCCCTAGTACCAAAACAAACGGTAGCGCGTTGTGCTGATAAGCAATGGCACGCCACAGCCACCAGCCGGTGATTGCCACTAATAGCGGCACCGGTAAGAACCACAGTAGGTTGGGTAACGAAAACCAGCGTGACGCAATGTTTGGATAGGCCAGCGGCGTCCAGACACTTATCAGGGCGATCATTATGAGTAGCCCGATGATTAACGGCTTGGTGATCTGATACATCCGCTGCTGCAAGGGGCCTTCAGTTTTCATAATCAGCCAGGTACTGCCAAGCAGTGCATAAGCAAACAGCAGGCCGATGCCGCAAAATAGCGAGAATGGCGTTAGCCAATCTAGTGCGCCTCCGCTGTAGTGAACGCCATCGAAAGCGATACCTTGAATATAAGCACCTAATGCAATGCCTTGAGCCGTCGTTGCCAGCAGCGAGCCGCCAATAAAGGCTTTATCCCATACATGCCGTCGCTTGGGGGATGCTTTGAAGCGAAACTCAAAGGCGACGCCGCGAAAAATCAGCCCTAGTAACATCACGATTAGCGGAATAGCGAGCGCTTCCAACACGACTGCATAGGCGAGGGGAAATGCAGCAAACAACCCTGCTCCGCCTAGCACCAACCATGTTTCGTTACCGTCCCACACTGGCGCAACGGTGTTCATCATAATGTCTCGGTCTTGCTCGTTATGAACATGCAGAAAGAGCAAACCAATGCCCAAGTCAAACCCATCCATGACCACATACATCATCAATCCAAACAGAATGATAATGGCCCAGGTGAGTGATAGATCAATTCCCATGGTGCACCCCGTTCTAATTAGTGAGTCGTGTTGCTCAGCGTTTCATTGGCTGCCGAGAGAGGCCGAGCAGGCGTGCGATGATGGCCCGGGCCGCCTAACGTAGGTGCGGAGGGCTCGCTTGGGCCTTTGTTTACCAGGTGCAACATGTACATAGCGCCGGTGCCAAAAACCGCCAGATACACCACCACAAAAATGGTCAAGCTAATACTGAGGTGAACAGCACTGTGCGCTGAAGCTGCATCGGCGGTTCTTAATAATCCGTAAACCACCCAGGGTTGTCGGCCTACTTCTGTGGTAAACCAGCCCGCTAGCAGTGCCACTAATCCTGCTGGCCCCATGCATAGGGTGCAGATAAGAAATCTACGGGACTCATAAAGTTGGCCTTTGAGGCGCAGGGTGTTGCCCACGATGGCAAGCAAAATCATTAATACGCCCAACCCCACCATCAGCCGAAAGCTCCAAAACACGATGGTCGAATTGGGTCTGTCTTGTGGGGCGAACTCGTTAAGGGCGGGCACCTGCTCGGTCAAACTATGTTGCAACAGCAGGCTTCCCAGCACGGGTATTTCCAGTTTGAAGCGGGTTTCTTCACGTGCCATATCGGGCCAGCCGAATAGAATGAGTGGGGTGGGTTCGCCGCTGCTGTTATCCCAGTGTCCTTCGATGGCGGCGATTTTGGCAGGCTGATGCTTAAGTGTATTGAGGCCATGAAAGTCGCCCACCACTGCCTGAAGCGGAGCGGTGATCGCCAGCATAATCAGCGCCATGGAGAGCATAGTGCGCACCTCGGCGGATTGCTTGCCCCGCAGCAGCAGCCAAGCGCCAGAGGCTGCGACGAATAAGGCTGTACTCAAAAAGGCGGCTAGCGCCATATGGGCAAGTCGGTAGGGGAACGAGGGATTAAAGACAATCTTCATCCAGTCAACTGGAATCACAGCACCATTAACGATTTCGTGCCCTTGAGGCGTCTGCATCCAGCTGTTGGAGGAGAGAATCCAAAACATCGACACGATGGTGCCGAGTGCGACCATGCAGGTAGTGAAAAAGTGTAAGCCTCGGCCAACACGCTCCCAGCCAAATAGCATTACGCCTAAAAATCCGGCTTCAAGGAAGAAGGCTGTAAGCACTTCATAGGTGAGCAAAGGCCCTGTGACGCTGCCTGCAAAGGCGGAAAATCCGCTCCAGTGGGTCCCAAACTGGTACGCCATCACAATGCCGGATACCACACCCATCGCAAAATTAACGGCGAATATTTTTGACCAGAAATGGTAAAGGAGGCGATAGGTATCCTGCTGGGTTTTTAGCCATAGCCCCTCTAATACCGCTAAGTAACTGGCTAGCCCGATGGTGATGGCGGGAAAGATGATATGAAAGGAAATAGTAAAGGCAAACTGAACTCTGGCCAGGTCTATGGCCTCAATTCCGAGCATGGCGCTTCCTCCGGTGGCAGCCACTCTCTTTAACTCAATAGTGGGCCGGTATAGCCGCTGTGTGGCTTCATCGGAATAGTCTATTACCTGCTGTATTTCACAACAGACTCAGTTTTTCATTAAAAAACCATATCAGTTGAGAGGTGTCACGAAGTAAGCAACATAACAGCAATGAGTTAGAATCGGTTTGCTAGAACCGAGTTGTTAAAACATAGTTGCTACAGAAGAGTTATTGAAAATAGTTATTAAAATAGGGTTATTAAAACAAGGGTGTTAAAACAGAGTTAATAGCTGTCCTAGGGTTTCCATGCCCCGCTCGCTGCGTGCTGTCCACGGGTGGCCATAGCTTAAGCGTACGCAATGCCGGAACTGCTGAGTTGCGGAAAAAATGGGGCCTGGCGCCAAGCTAACACCATGGTCGAGCGCCATGTTGAATAAGCGTAGTGAATCAACTTTTTCAGGAAACTCTACCCACAAAAAGTAGCCGCCATCAGGCCGAGTGATACGTGTTTGGGTGGGAAAGTAGCGGTCTGCAGACGCCAGCATACTGCCTTGTTGGGCTTCTAGAGTGTGGCGGAGCTTACGTAAGTGACGGTCATAGCCGCCGTGCTGTAAATAGTCGGCAATGGCTGCTTGCGCGGGAATGGAAGGCGAAATAGTCGTCATTAACTTCAGTCGTGAAATAGCTTCGGCGTAGCGCCCTCCCGCTACCCAGCCAACGCGATAGCCAGGCGCCAAACATTTCGAGAAAGAGCTGCAGTGAATGACTAACCCCTCATCATCAAACGCTTTCACTGGGGCAGGCGGTGTGCTGCCAAAGTACAGCTCGGCATACACATCATCCTCTAGCATGGGGACTTGGTGCTGCTTTAATAGTTGATAAAGGGTTTGCTTTCGTTCATTGCTTAGGCTGGCGCCGAGCGGGTTTTGCAGATGGCTCATAAACCAGCAGGCTTTGATAGGTAGCGACGCCAATCGCTCTGCTAACACATCAAGGTCGATACCCTCGCGTGGATGCACTGGAATCTCCACTGCACGCAGTTTTAGCCGCTCCAATACTTGCAGGCTGGCATAAAACGCCGGGGACTCAACCGCCACCAAATCGCCAGGTTGGGTCACGCATTGCAGTGCTAAGTTGAGCGCTTCCATCGCGCCATTGGTAATCACCAGCTCTTCCATTGGCAGCTGAATGCCTCCCAGCATATAGCGGAGAGCGATTTGTCGGCACAGGTCGACATGCCCGGTGGTCATGTCGGCCACTACCTGCTGAGGAGAAAGCTCGCGCAGACCACGTGTCATGCTGGTGCTCAGCCGCGAAAGTGGGAAAAGCTCAGGGCTTGGGAAAGCTGACCCAAAAGGCACCGTTCGATCATCCTGCAGTGAGTCGAGCACCGAGAACACTAGCTCACTGACTTCTACTTCCGCGGGGTCGGTGGGCTGCAACGTCACACGTGGCTCGCCCAGCAAGCGCCGAGCATGTTCACGAACAAAATAGCCTGAGCGTGCTCGTGCTGTGATGAGACCGCGGTTTTCGAGTAAGTAGTACGCCTGAAACACCGTGGATGGGCTGATCCCATGGTGACGACTGGCCTGGCGAACAGACGGAATTCGCTCCCCAGGACCAAGCACGCCCTGACGAATTAGCGTGGCTATCTCATCGGCAAATTGTTCGTAACGTTTCATGGGATAAACCGTCGGTGCGTTGAGGGTAGCGCCAGGATACTCCATCACAGTTTTAGGCGGCACAGGTGAGACTCTCTGCTAGAGGGAAATGCCACTGTGACGCATGTGGGAAATTTAAAACAGGCTCAAATCCATTAATAAAAAGCATATCAGAAGGTAAATTTATAAGCTGTTTAGGTTCAACTGATACGCAATATTTCTCTAAAACTGCGCCTGTTTGTTAGTCAGCGTAGTGGGGATAGTGGTGGTTAATAATCGGCGACGCCCCTCGACCGTATGACCTCCATTCCCTCTTTTCTGGATATCGGTATGACGCAACGCATTCCATTGCAAAACCTAACCACTGAGGCAGCGGTTGAACACCACTCGCCTGCATCTAATGATTCCCGTCACCAGCCTTCTAGTAGCAACCCGTCCAATAATAAGCCACCCAAGCTTGGGCATATTTATGTGCGAGAAATTGGTGGTTTTTTTCAGCGCATCCGGCGCAGCTCAAACTGGTTGTTAATGACGCTGTATTTTGGCTTGCCATGGGTTAATTGGGGGGACCGGCCGTTGGTGTGGTTTGATCTTGCTGCGCAAGAGTTCCATATTTTTGCGGCGACGTTTTATCCACAAGACTTTATCTTGCTCACCTGGATCTTGGTATTGTGCGCGTTTGGCCTGTTTTTGATCACAGTAGCGGCGGGGCGCGTGTGGTGTGGCTATAGCTGCCCGCAAAGCGTCTGGACCTTTCTGTTTATCTGGTTTGAGCATCGCTTGGAAGGGCCACGGCACCGTCGCATACGTCGTGATAACGCATCACGTACCTTTGACACGCTTTGGCGCAAAACCGCTAAACATACGGCTTGGTTGCTAATCGCGCTGGCAACGGGGATCGCCTTTGTCGGTTACTTCACGCCGATTAGAGCGTTGGTAGTAGATTTTGTCAGCTTGAGTGCGCACCCCTGGGTGCTATTTTGGATCGGCTTCTTCACGGTTTTTACGTACCTGAATGCGGGTTGGCTACGCCACCAAGTATGCCTCCATATGTGTCCTTACTCGCGTTTTCAATCGGCAATGTTCGACGCTAATACACTGATTGTTTCTTATGATGTTGCGCGTGGTGAACCTCGTCGTAATCATCATCCAAAGGATACTGAGGCATCCAGTGTTGGTGACTGCATCGATTGTGAGCTGTGTGTTCAGGTGTGCCCAACAGGTATCGATATTCGTGATGGACTGCAGTACGAATGCATTGGCTGCGCCGCGTGTATTGATGCCTGTGACAGCGTCATGGCACGGATTAATAAACCGCTTGGTCTCGTGCGGTATACCACGGAGCGCGCGTTGGAGGGTAAAGACACCCGTTTCTGGCGCCCTCAACTGATCGCCTATGCTGTGGCGCTGCTCTCTATGGTGGTGCTGCTCGTTGGCTTCTTAAACACCCGTGTGCCCATCGATGTAGATATTGCGCGAGATCGCCAAGCGTTGTTTGAAGGTACTGAAAGTGGACGCATCGTCAACTACTACAACGTAACGCTGCGCAATCAAGATACCGATCCTCACCGCTATGTGTTAACGGCATCCGGCTTGCCAGGGCTGCGCTTACAAGGCATGGAAACCATTGACGTAGAGGCTAACGAGACTCGCCGCTTACGGGTTGCTCTCAGCGCCGATGAGGGTGTTTTGACTCAACCCAGCCACCCCATTGAGCTGCGCTTTACATCGCTGGAAGAACCATCGGTAACGCGTGTGAGTGAAACGCGTTTCCTGGGGCCGTCGAGATAACCGTCTTTTTCTTGGTCAAGATGATGACGTTGACTAGCTATGCTGCCTTCTAGAAAAATCTAGTGGGCAGCATCGGTTGTTGTTAGTGTTTTCTTCATATTTTCGTTAGTGCGCTTCACTTTTTTACTGCGCAACTTACAAGCGTGGGATATAGCGGGCGGTACCACTTGCAGAGTTCTTTACATTGATGTTTTTTTATATGACATCAATTGGTTACGTTATAAAAATAGCAAATTTTCTAATTATCAGAGATCATATGTAAATGTAAAAAACGCTTACGCATGAATCATTGCGGTATATTTCAAGGTAGAGCATGGTGACATCCAACTTATTTTCGCTTGATGATTTCCCAATAGGGTGCATGGTTACTGACTATAAGCGTCGGATTCTCTATAGTAATCGCTATCTTGAGCAGTATCACGGTTATTCAACGCGTGATTTATTAGGCGCCGATCTGTTCATTTTATTGAGCAAAGCGTCACAGATTATGTATGACACTTATATAGTGCCTATTTTAGTTCGGGAAAAGCAGTGCGACGAAATACGGCTTTCAATGGTGACTCGTTCTACAAGTACCCTGCCAATCGTGGTGAATGTGCTTTGCGATGATAGTGCCAATGAGCGTATTTTCTGGAGTGTCAGTAGTTCTAGCCGATCTGACCAATTATTTCAGGAGTTGACGGAGACTAAAAAGCTTCTTGAGCAGAAGGTCTCTTTGCTACGCACTTTATCAGATACCGATCAATTGACCGGTTTACCTAACCGCGCGGCTTTGACCAAGCACCTTGATCAGAAAATCATTGATTTACAGAAAAATGATATGGCGTTCGCGCTTGCGTTTGTTGATCTTGATGGCTTTAAAGAGGTGAATGATCTCTATGGTCACCATATGGGCGATAGAATTCTTCAATTAGTAGCCAAACGCTTGGCTACTAATTTAAGAAGCGACGATTTGATTGCTCGTTTTGGTGGCGATGAGTTTGTTATTTTTTTGAATGGACGCTTTAGTGCCGGTTTAGTTGAAGAGTCACTTTCTCGACTTATTAATAAACTTTCAGAACCCTTTGATATAGATTCGGTGTTGTTAAAGCTCTCTGCCAGTATAGGCGTTACCCTCTATCCGCAATCGAAAGAGGTAGAGCCTGACCAATTGATTCGTCAAGCCGATCAGGCGATGTATCAAGCAAAGCTGTCAGGAAAAAATCAGATTTGTTTATTTAATGTGGGTAATGAACAAGTCCAAAAAGGCAAACAATCAGAGTTAAATGCTATTAGAGCTGCGATGGGCGCTAATCAGTTTGAGCTTTATTTCCAGCCCAAAATTAATATGCTCACGGGGAGGGTGATTGGAGCTGAAGCGCTCATACGCTGGAACCACCCCAGCGACGGATTAAAAGAACCCGCCACTTTTTTGCCTGTGCTGAATAATACGTCGACTGGCGTGGAGCTGGGGAGATGGGTTATCACTAGCGCACTTTGCCAGCTTCAGGAGTGGCTTCAGCAAGGACTGGATTTACATGTCAGTGTCAATATCGATGGGTATCACTTACAGCATTCCCAGTTTCTCTGCGATTTAAGCCACATACTTGCTGACTTTCCTGGTTTGCCAAAACAGCGACTTGAGCTTGAGGTTTTGGAAACAAGCACTATTGAGGATGTTAGCCATGTTTACTCGGTGCTCAATGCTTGCCGAATGATGGGAATCCGTATCTCGTTAGATGACTTTGGTACCGGGTACTCCTCTTTAAGCCATCTTAGAGACCTATCAGTTGATACACTAAAAATTGATCGTAGTTTCGTTCAAAATATGCTGTCTAGCGCTGGAGATTTAGCGATTCTTAAAGGTGTTATTGGTTTTGCCGGCGCATTCGAATGTGATTTGGTCGCTGAAGGTGTTGAAACGCTTCAACATAGCCAACAGCTTATTGAGCTTGGCTGCGAATGTGGGCAAGGATATTTTATTGCCCGTCCAATGCCTGCTCATGCCTTCAAACCCTGGGTTGAAGAGTGGCATCAGCACGCTTTTAAGAAGCAATTCAAACGTCATCGATAGTTAATTTTTGGTATATAAAACCGTTAAGCTAAGGGAGCAAAGCAAACGTGTTAACAAAAGAGCGAGTCATAGCTCGAAATAATGTAACCGTTGTTGGGTCAGGCAATAAAACCCTGATGCTTGCTCACGGTTTTGGCTGTGACCAACATATGTGGCAGTACCTTATCCCCCAGCTTGAAGAGCACTACACGCTGGTCTTGTTTGACTATGTAGGATCAGGTCAATCAACAATTTCTGCCTTCAGCGAGTCACGCTATAATACGCTGGAAGGTTATGCTCGTGATGTTACCGATATTTGTGATGCTCTCAATTTGAGCGAGGTGCATTTTGTTGGGCATTCTGTTAGTTGCAACATTGGCCTCTTAGCGGCCATTGCCAGCCCCGAGCGATTCGCTAGTCATATTATGATTTGTCCCTCGCCTTGCTTTCTCAATATGCCACCCAACTATTACGGTGGCTTTGAGCGTAGTGATCTGGAAGAACTTATTGGCTTAATGGATCGAAATTATATCGGATGGGCTAATTATCTGGCACCACTGATTATGGGGTCTGGGACGTCTCATGCGTTAATTGGAGAGCTCTCCAGCAGTTTCTGTTCAACCGACCCGTTAGTGGCGAAAACCTTTGCGCGAGCTACCTTCTTTTCGGATTACAGACATTTACTACCTCAAGCGAAACACGCGGCGCTATTGCTTCAAAGCGAAGTAGACTCCCTTGCTAGCCCGGAAGTAGGGCGTTATATCCATGCGCAAATGCCTCATAGCACACTGCGTGTTATGGCAAGCGAGGGGCACTGTATCCACATGACGCATCCAGAGCTTGTCGCTCGGGAAATTAACGCCTGGTTAGAGGGTAGGCGTTAACGTGTGAGTAGACCGTGTCGTAGGTTAGTTAGAGCTTGTAGGGCAAGAGGTGCTAGCTCTTGCCCTGGACGGTTCGCATAACGGCTTAGTATGTTTTATTACCTAGTGTGTTGTTTATAAAAGTATTTTATCGAATCAAGTTCTTCAGAGAATTGCTTATTGGCGTAAGGATGCGGTGGCATCTTGTGGGCCATGGACAACATCTTTAAGTTCGACGTGCCGTATTTCATCAATATCAGTTAGCTCATCTAAATCGAAATGAATATAGTTAAGGCTGTCGTAAGAGCGTATGTGGAAGTGCCGCTGCTGGAGGTCAATCAATGACGTCCAGGAGGTGTACTCAGACGTGTAGACGCGATTATTGTTAACGCCTGGGGCCGCAATGTTTTCAATAGAATCATGGAAACGGTTGTCGATAGTAATGCCGCGCGGACGGTCAAAATTATTCATGACGTGCGCCAGCGTGGTGATTGCATTATCAGCATCTTCCGCTTTTTCGGCAAACTGAGAATAGTAAACGGCGCGTACAAAGCGGCCAACCGATGTGTTTGAGGCGGGGAGCCCAGCAGTGGCGATGCCTGAATCAGGTTGGGCGAGTGTTACCCCATTAAGCTCCAATTTTGATTGATCAATGTTGCTTAAAAATGTGTAGTTGTTCAGGTTAGTCATATGCCAGGAAAATTCTGGCCCATTCGTCATAACACCTAGCGGGTTATCAATAATATTTTGTTCGCCGTTAGCAAACTCGATCACAATTGAATTACCCGTAGCGTCATGCAGGGTGTAATGGAACGGTGTTTTTAGTAACCCATGGGGTAGTAATGAAGTGACTAATACAGGTTGTTCTTCTAATGCCTGTTTGACTTCGTCGACTGTATCAAACTGAGAAAGCGTCCAGGCGCCTAAGTCGATAGCGGCTAGCACTGCTTGTGTGTTGTCGACCATATCTACGGGACCTTCGGTACTCGCGAATGCCAGCACGCTGAATGTTAGGCCTTTGTCATTAAGCCCTTCCGCTACTTTTACGTCTCCTGAGACTGGGTCAGGTACGCTAATCGCTACAAATGCGTTTTGACCAGTAAAGTCTAGTGCATGATGTTTGTCAGCTTGCGAACCAAAGGTAGTGCCTTCAGGAAAGTAAGATACCTTGTAAGGTAACTCCATGGGCAATTCCATGGTGCGGCCCGCATAATAGTGATCATTTGCGTCGCTATAGAGAAGGGAAGTGCAAGCGGATACGGTGGGTGCTATGGCGATACTGGCAACGGCGATACATAGCGACGCTAAACGAGGTTTAGAAAGACGTAGCATCATATATTTCCTCACAAAATCATTAAGAATTAACATACGTTACAGTAAACTATATCGTAATTTATAAAAAATAAAATTTAAGTGAAAGTTAATTCTGGTGAGGTAGGGTCTTGATGTAGAGTATCTTAAATACTACTAAGTTATTCTAAAGAGAAAAGATTAGTGCGGCTTGGCCGCAGAAACTGAGTGCAATACCTGAGTATTTCGCTAAGGTGTTGTGCTGGTGTGCCATGAGCAAGGCTTGTTGGGTAACGAACTCTTTGTCATAAGATGTCCTCTGATGCTCTGGCAGGGCGAAGTTTGGATTTGGTGATCAGCTCGAGAGGATTGGCAAGAAGTGGGTTGAGCCGATTACTACTTGGTGAGGTAAGCTACGCTTGTATGGTGGATTCTGCACACTGGGCGCGGCGGCGGCACTTTATATCGAATGCTTCGTTTCTGCTGAGCATATCCGTGTGTCATCTGGCGGCTAAGTAGTGGGCGACTACTTGATCGAGTCACAATTGAGAGCTTGTAGCGACATTTAGTGCATTGATGTCGCTGATTTAGGTTGGGCACTTCTGCAACCGTCTTGGTGTCAACGGACAATAGGCAAGTCCTCTCAGGCATCCAGAGGCGAGGGCTTGCCGTTTGAACATAGCCTGAACAATCTTAACCATTCATCTTGGTTATACACTCACCGATTGGCGAATGAGCTGTGCTTTTTCCAATAATAACGGCCGGTAAGTTTCTAGCAACGTAGGCATATCCACGCGGGCGGCATTGGTACTGATATTCATCGCGCCGATCAGTTTTTCATGGGTATCAAACACGGGTACTGCAATCGAGCGCAGACCGGAATCCAGCTCTTGATCGGTAATCGCATAACCCTGTTCCCGTGCTTGCTGAATCGCCGCTTTTAGTGATGCGCTATCGGTAATGGTTTTGTCGGTATGGCGCGTCAAGGTGAGCTGACTTAGGTAGCTATCCAACTCGCTATCCGGCAGTTGGGCAAGTAGCACTCGACCCATGGATGTGTATGCCGCCGGTAGGCGAGTGCCGACGGAAAGCGTGATCGCCATCAAGCGGTGCGGGGCAGCTGAGCGGGCCAGATAGATAACGTCGTCGCCATCGAGTACCCCAAGCGATGAAGATTCACCACACTGGCGGGTAATATCCTCCAGATACTGCTGAATGACGCCTCGGTAATTATTAGACGCTAAATAGGAGTAGCCTAGCTGCAGCACTTTGGGGGTTAGCTCGAAGTAGCGTTGCTGTTTGCGCACATAGCCAAGGGCGTGGAGCGTCAGTAAAAATCGCCGTGCTTTCGCGCGGTTCATTCCTGTACGCTCGGCGACTTCGCTGAGTGTCATCCGCGTGTGCGTCTCATCAAACGCCATCACGACTTCTAGCCCGCTGGCCAGCGCGGCAACAAAATCACGATCCGTCGGTTTTAAAGCATCTTCTGGTAGGGCATTACTCATGAGTGTCTCGGCTGCGTCAATGTAGGTACGAGGCGAGAAAATAACATTTTGTTCGAATGGCGAACAACAAGAGGCGTTGCTCAGCGGTAAATCGGAGTTGACTTGTGGAAGCTTCATAAAGGCTTAGAGGCAAGTCTTAAGAGATCGCTAGCGAGTATTTTCGTCTATGGAGGGGGCATCAGCGCTCATATACCGCTCTTTCCATCTATGAAAAAGGGTGGACCAAAAGGCCCACCCATTAGCAAATTCCTGACTTAGGAAGGTTGCTGATTACTTCGAATTTCTAATCGGTAACTCAGAAGCACTGAACGTGCTCGCGTCGGTTTGGTGTTGTGCTGATGAATCAGGGTAGGCGATCTGATTGGCTTCACCAGAGCCGCGCTCGGCAAGTGCTGCACCTGAGAATAAAATTAGGGCGGCTGCTGCTACTGTATTGATTAACTTCATAACTTTTAACCTCACGTTAAATAAAACGTCTCTACATTTGCGATGACTGTTCATCGCTATATGGACGACGAGAGATATTGTAAGCAGGCTAACATAATTATTAAATTGATTAAAAGTACTCGAACCATTCTATTATTTAGAATGGTTGTTGAGGGGCGGCGTCGGGGACTAGGATTGGTCACTAACGCATAAAAACGAGGTGTGACGAGTGAAACGTCACGCGACTCCCGTGAGGTCAAACGACAGCTTTGCGTTAGGTAGCGGGTGGTAGGGGCAAATGGTTGCGAACAGGGCAATGCGTTTGCCAAGCAAGACCGAGAGGCGCTTACTTGGCAAGGCAATGAAGTAGTGAACGGTGAAGTAATACGTGGTGGAGCAGTACGCTGCGCTTAGTTTAGCGTAGCTTCAAGGCGCTCGGCTCGTTCACCCGGAGCGGGGTGGCTGGAGAAGAAGCTGCTGTTGTTGCCGTATGCTGCTTCCAATTTGCGTAGCGCAGTCAAAGAGGCTTCTGTATTCAGGTTGTACTGCTGCATCAACTCAACAGCGTAGTCATCAGCTTCATTTTCCTGACGTTGGGAGAACTGGGCATTCACCAGTTTTTCGCCCAGCTCACCAAGTTCAGAGCTGGACAGTGCCGCAGCAGTAGCACTTCCGCTGGCAGCGGCGGCTTCACGTGCAGCCGATGCTGCGTAAGCAACTTGGAAAGCACGCTTGGAGTGTCCCAGCGCCACGTGGCCAATCTCATGAGCGATAACGTAACGTACTTCATCGTCTGTCATTGCGTCCATTAGGCCGGTATGCAGCCGGATAGAGCCGTTGGGTACCGCAAAAGCGTTGATGTCATCCAACTGATAGACATTGAACTCAAGATCGTTTCCGTCGATATTTTCCCAACCCTGGGTCAGGCTTGCCAGCCGCTCGGCATATTGACTGTCACTGGCGACAAGCTGGTTTTCGGCATCAAGCTGGGCAATCGTTTGATCACCTAGTTGTTGCATCTGTTCGTCACTCATGGTGACAGCGCCTACTAGGCCGGTGCCAGCGGAGAGCATACCGCCCATGTCTGCACCTGATTGACAGCCGCTGAGAGTGAGTACGGCAGCTAAACCTAAGGTGCAGAATGTAGAGCGTACTAAGGGCGTTGTTTGCATCGCCAGTTCCTTTGTCGATAAATAATAGACGTTGTGAATTCAACATGGCGCTTATAAAAGCGCGCTAACTATACTGTATGCCGCTATGTGGCTCTATACTTCAAACAGCGGATTGAGGGCTATCTTCATGAACAAGTGCAACATGTAGCACATCAGGTTTATTAACTCTCGACTAAACGACGTTGGCCTTCAGAGTGGCGCTTGTTTAGGATCAAGGGTGATCCTTCATCAACTAGCGAGCCGTTCTTATGAAGCCTGAAACCATTGCCCTCCACCATGGCTATGCGCCTGATTCACAAAACGCAGTTGCCGTGCCGATCCACCAGACCACGTCGTTTTCATTTGATAGCGCCCAGCACGCGGCGGATCTGTTTGATCTGAAAGTGGAAGGGAATATTTACTCGCGTATTATGAACCCAACCTGCTCGGTGCTGGAGCAGCGGGTGGCTGCGCTAGAAGGCGGCATTGCAGGATTGGCGGTGGCGTCTGGGATGGCTGCGATTACTTATGCGATCCAAACCATCGCTGAAGCAGGCGATAATATCGTTTCGATTAGCGAGCTGTATGGCGGCACTTACAACTTGTTTGCCCACACCTTGCCACGCCAAGGTATTCAAGTCAGGTTTGCCGATAAAGATGATATCGACGGCATCGAAGCGTTAATTGATGAGCGTACCAAAGCGGTGTTTTGCGAGAGCATCGGTAATCCATCCGGTGGCGTGGTGGACCTGCAAAAGCTAGCTGACGCGGCACATCGCCATGGGGTACCGGTGATTGTTGATAACACCACTGCAACGCCGTTCTTGTGTCGGCCCATTGAGCACGGAGCGGATATTGTCGTTCACTCGGCCACGAAATATATCGGTGGCCACGGGACTACGGTGGGCGGCGTGATTGTTGATTCAGGCACATTCCCCTGGGCGGAAAATGCCAGCCGTTTCCCGCTGCTTAACGAGCCAGACATCTCCTATCACGGCGTTAGCTATACCCGCGATGTGGGCGACGCCGCCTTTATTGCCCGTGCTCGCGTGGTACCGCTACGCAACATGGGCGCAGCGCTTTCGGCTCAAGCGGCCTGGAACCTGCTTCAGGGGCTGGAAACGCTGTCACTGCGTATTGAACGCATTTGTGCCAATGCGTTAGCCGTTGCCAAGCATTTGGAAAACCATCCGTTGGTCACCTGGGTGCACTATGCAGGTTTGGAAAATCACCCTGACCATGCGCTGGCCAAGCATTATATGAATGGCCATGCCTCGGGAATTCTTAGCTTTGGCATTGAGGGCGGCCAGGCCGCAGGTGAGCGCTTCTACGATGCCCTGTCGCTGATTTTGCGTTTGGTTAATATCGGCGATGCCAAGAGCTGCTCTTCGATTCCAGCATCTACTACCCACCGCCAGTTAAATGAGCAGGAGTTAAAGGCCGCAGGTGTTACACCGGATATGGTGCGCTTGTCGATTGGCATTGAGCATATCGACGACCTGCTAGCAGATATTGATCAAGCGTTAGCGGCTTCTCAAGGATAAAGTACCTCTGGTTCTGTCTTTAACGCTAGGTGCTTAAGTTCTTAAGCACCTAGCGTTATTACGTTGGCATTAGCTCTGAATAGATAGACTCATTGAGCCGGCTAGAATCACTGCGATCAATTCCGCTTGGCGCCGAGTGTCGGTTTTTTGGAACAGGTTGCGTAAGTGAAAGGCCACCGTTGTCGCGGAAACGCCCAGTAGCTCGGCAATATCTTCCTTGCGTTGTCCCTCGGCCAAGTGTGTGGCGATAGTTGCCTCGGTGGGAGTGAATCCGAATAGCTCGGCAAGCAGTGGCTCTGGTAATTGGACGCGCTGATTCGGGTCGATCAGCATCACGGCCACGGCGGGGCTATCGGCGGTGGGCGCACCGTTGGCGAGTGAGCAGATAAACAGCATCAGGTCACTGCGTCCCCCCAAGCGGGAAAGGCGTAGGCAATCAGTGCTTTCAGCACTAAGCCGATTGGCGACTAGGCTTCTGCGTACGGCTTGATGTAGTTGTTGGCTGGACGTGTCGCTAATGCCTTCCAGGCTAGGAATGCCGCTTAATGGCGGCTTGTCGAGGTTTAGCCTTAAGGCCGCTCGGTTGGTCAAAAGTGGCTGGCCGCGGTTACCCAACAGCACTACACCGGCGGCCATCAGGTCGAGTGCGCTTTTGGCCGCAGCGAAGGCATGCTCACTGATCTCACTGCGTAGATGGTTGATACCTTGGCGCAAATGGTCGAGCTCTCGCGTGCTTTTGGCGCGCATACGGCTTACCTGTCGCAGTCGCGCTTCTAGCGTGGCCAGCAGCAGATCGTAGTCAATCGGTTTAACCAGATAATCGTCGGCACCCAGGCGTTTGCCTTCGATAATGTCAAAGCGGTCTGAAAGCGCGGTCAAAAAGATAAACGGTGTATCCGCAAGTTCTGGGAATTCATTTCGCACCTGCTTTAGCAGGTTATAGCCGTTCAGGCGCGGCATGGTGATATCGCACAGAATTACATCGGGCATCGCCTTCAAATGCGCTAGCGCATCGAAGCCATTGCTGGCTTCCACCACGCGGTAACCCGCCTCGCGCAGCTCGTCGCATAAATCGCGGCGTAGCTCTTCATGATCTTCAGCACATAGCACCAACGGCGCACGTTCATTCATCGTGCTAACTCCTTATCAACTTGAGTACCGCATTGATCTGCCTGTGTCTGTACTTGGGGCAGGGTGAGTTGGAAGGTAGTCGTCTCAGATGTTGAACGGAGCAATGTCAGCTCGCCCTGTTGAATATGTGCCAGCGTGCGGGCAATGTTGAGTCCTAGCCCAAGCCCTTGCTGGCCGGTGCTATTGGCACCACGATAGAAACGTTCAAAGATATGCGACTGCTCGGCATCAGGAATGGCATCTCCCTGATTACTGACACGACAGTAAGCCCCGTTTGCATCACGTGATAGTTCGACATTGATGGGGCTTCCCTGGCGTGAATATTTGCAGGCGTTGGTCAGCAAGTTATCAATAATGTGTTCGGTTAGCGCTTTGTCACAGCTTACCTGCAACGTTTTTAATCCCGGCGGAATCTCCACGTTAATGAGCAGCCGAGTAGTGCTGAGCGCTTCCTGATGTAAGTGGCATGCCTTTCTGACCAGCTTAATCAGGTCGTGGGGCTGTTGATGGCTACTTACCTGCCCCGCGTCTAGCTGTGCAGTCAGCAGCGAGGCATCAACCAATTCAGTCATATGGGCGACGGTATCACGCAAGCGTTGATAGCGGGCAGCCCGTTCTTCTGTCGAGTAGCCCGAGTGGCGGCGCATCAAGCGCTGCAGGCCTGAATCAATCACTGCCAGTGAGGTGCGAAACTGATGGGACACCATGGCGGCGAAGCTACGGTAGAAATCACTTATGCCTCGTTCACGCTCCAGGGCGTTTTCCAAGGCAATCGCTGTTGTTTTATAAGAGGTAATGTCAGCAAGGCGCATGACGTGTCCACCGGATTGTGTTCTGCGCAACGTCAACTGTCGCCACTCGCCGCCAGCAAGTTCGATATCGCATTGTGCGCTGGCTTGGTGAAGAGGCAGTACTGCCGACGTGCTAACACAGGTTTGGCAGAGTTTCGTCACAACATCATGCAGGGGAGTGCCAGGAGAGAAGATGCATTCTGTCTCAGGGAGTAACTGCGCTAAACGTGCGTTGATTAACTGTAACTGCCCGGTGGCATCAAAGGCCGCAAAGCCATCAGGCGCTGTGTTTATTGAATCTGCCAGCCTGCGCCGCTGATCTTCCAGATCCTGAGTGCGAGCGCTGACGACGTCTTCCAGGTGATCAAGGTGCTGGGTAAGCGCTTCTTGTGCCTGCCGGCGTTTGCTAAGCGCCCATAGCAATAACAGGCCTAACAGTAGGCCAGTGACCAGTATGCCCACGGCCGAGTAAATTACCTGCATTAGGCTATCGCGATAGTCGTCCAGCCGCTCACCGGTAGCTTCCCACTCTTCCATCATGACCGCATTGGCCATGCGGTTTAATGTGGTAAGCAGCGGCTGAATATTGCGGTACATGTCGTCCGAGGTTAGTTCGTCCAGCAAGAACAGCGGTAGCAGGCTGTCAATGTGCGCTAAGTGCTCAAGGGTGTCATCCAGTAGCGGTTCAAAGCCTAAGGCTTGAATATACCGACGCTGTGGGCCTTGATCCATAAGGATTAGGCGGCTGTAGAGCACATCTAGGCGTTGCTCTGGCTGAGCATCAGTATGCCCCATGGCATGGCGATGCACCGCTTCCTGCAGGCGATGGCTTGCTAACTGGGACTGAGTGATCACCCACAGCATGTTCTCGTCAACGTTGCTGCGCATATCTTTCTCGACTCCGGAAAGACGCAGTAGAGAGAAAAATAAAAGAATAATGAACAGGCCAATGGCTACTAGCGGCAACCAGTACATACGTGCACGAGCCTGAAATCTGATCATTCCACGGTCAGCCCGTTAAGTTGCCACACCCAGCGGTAGTCGTAACGAATATCTTGCAACTCTGTGTGGTCGCTGCGGGGATAAATAATCCACAGCGGCCCTTTATCACGAGGTGTCAGCGCTTCGCCATCCATATGGGTCGCCACCAGCACATCGTATTGATAAAAGTCGTCCAGCGGGATTTCAACGATGTAGTCATTCAACGCGGTGGCAACGACCTGCTCCCCGTCGGCACCTACCCACTCCAGCAAGTCACGCAGTAAAAAGCCTTCAAAGTGATTAACGCCATCGGTGACCGACGTCTCTGTGGCGAGCGTATAGTAATTTAGCGAGCTAAGCATTAATGCGTCGAACTGAGCGCTATCGCCCGCATTGGTGTGACTGATGCTGCCATCAATCGCCAGAATGATAGGTTCCGAAGGCTCTGGTAATGGGCGTTCACCGAGTTGTGCAGCGCTATCCGCAAGCAATTGGGTGGAAAAACCAGCGGTGGCAAACAAGCTAAACAAAAGGTGAACTAATGGCATGTCATTGTTCGCTATTGCGTGATTGATAATGCGTGGTTGGCATTACTGAATAAGCATTACACCCGTCATTATGACTCTAGCAAAGTGTTTAGGTTTGTAAAATAGCGTTAGTGCTTGTGCCCTATCCAAACGAAGGGGGCGGTAGTTAAGGAGAGTGCTAGCCTTAATAAAAAATGTAACGAGCTGATCAGACTTATGCGGGTAACTTCATCGACAGTGTGTTCGGCGAACAGCCTGAAAAATGCTCAAGCTAACGTTGAACGTTGTGTGTTTTTGCTGGTGTTGCTGGCCGTGATATGGCCTGCAAGGGCTTCAGCTTATCCACAGATGGTTTTCGTACAAACACCTAATGATACTGTCGAGCAGGCACAGCCTTTTCGCGGCGAAGCTCGGCTGGTAGGCGAGGTGTATGGCGATAATCGTGACCTGTTTCGTTGGTCGCTGGACGATGCTGAGACGGATCGTCTCTGGCATTTAGAGCTTCAGGGCGATGGTGAGAGTGAACTGGATGCGGAGCTTTTCTGGCCCGGGGAGAAGGTGGGTAGCACCTCTGGCGTCGCGACCTTTGGTGCCGACCCAGTCACCGAGGTCAGCGAAGATAAATCTCTGCTGACGTTGTCTGCCGCGCCGCGCAACGATCGTGTGGTTAGCGAGTCGCTGATTGTGCCAGCCGGTGAGCATCTCATTCGCTTTTTGCCGAAAGAGGCTGGGGGCGCATACCGTTTGACCTTAACGTCTGGTGACCGGATTAATATCCGCGGCACTGTGGGGCCAGACGACGCTGATGACATCGCCGTCGAGCCGGGGCGACAGTGGTATTTCCAGCTCAATGTCGCCGACGTTACTATCCCTCTGATCTCAGAGGGCGACTCGCACCAGCTATGGCGAGTGGCGCTATTCGGTGAACTGGGTGCTGCCGTCGAAGCATGGATTACGGATGCTGATGGCGAGATGATTGCCGAGGCTGTGGAAGGGTCGCCGCTACAACAGCAGTGGGGACGGCTTGATCTGCCTGAAGGTAGCCAGCTGCACGTGCGTCATACGGAAGGTAGCGCCATTGGTCGCCTGGGGGCCAGTATTAACGTAGATGGGATGCGCCGGGATGAACTCGCCGCTGAAGACGTAGCAGCAAAGGATGAGAAAGAGGAGGAGACTCCATTCGCGGGCTCCCCCGAGACTCGTCACTGGGTTGGTGAAGGAGAGGTGGTTTCGCTGACGATGGCTCGCAATGAGCGTCGTTACCTCGCCTTCACGGCAGCAGCGAATCAGGCGCTGACGCTTGGTGTTAGCGCTGAGGACATTGATGCCCAACTTGAGGTTTGCCTGAGTGCGGTCGGCAGTCACGATGACATCTGTCGCACAGGACTAAGCGAAACATTGTTTTCCCAGATGACCCTTCCGGATGGTGATTACGGGTTGGCGCTGCGCCACCGCAGTCGTGAGCCAGCGACCTATACATTGAGCCTGCACAGTGATAAGCCAGCACCGGAGGGCTGGGTCTCTCGCCCCAATGATGCCCGTGAGTGGGCGCTTCCCCTGACGGCGGGTTCATCCATCCACGGGCACTTCGATGGCAGCCAAGAGGCCTGGTTTGCACTGCAGGTTACCGGTGAGACGCAACAGTGGGCCATTTCCACCGAGGGTGAGTTACCGCTGGAACGGCTTACTCTCTATCAAGATGGTGAAAATTCAGCCTTTCTGGACAATCGCAGGCCGCGTCGGGGTAATCAGAATCTCTGGCTGGAGCATGTGCGGCTGCTGCCTGGTCGCTATCTTATCCGACTTGTGGGAGAAGACACCGACTATCGACTCCTCGCCTCACCGACGGGCAAGCCTCAGCCTGGTTTCGAGCAGGAACCTAATGATGATGACCGCGATGCTAACCCGCTGTGGCTGGGCGAGCCAGTGCAGGGCACCTTTCATTCTTCGAGCGATCATGACCGCTTTCATTTCCATCTGCCGGGACATAATCGCGTGGTGTTCGAGCTAGACCCACCCGAGGGCAGTGCGATCGAGATGCAGTTGGAGTGGCAGGGCGAGCGTCGTTTCAGGCTCTCAGGCAATGAGGGCGAACGCGTCCGTATTGACCCTGTATTGCCGCCGGGTGACTACATCATGCTGCTGCAGGGCGAGGAGGCTTCCCGATCTCGCTATAAGGCGCAAGTTTCCATCACTGACCCCTGGACCCATGAGGGTATGCCCATGCCAGCCGAGCGCCCTGAAGAGGCACCGATGCTGCCGGAAGATGCTGTTATCAGCCGTCAGATGGGGGGCGTAAGCAGTAGCGGTGGTTTCCTGCGTTTGCCAGTGACTGAAGGGGATAGAGACGTTTATCTGGAAGGCCGGGTTCGTTCTCTGGGTGGTGCCTATACTGGCCTCGCGTTTCGCACCAATGCAGGTGACGTATTGGAAGTGGCTGATGCAGAAGGTCGTGGTCGTCATGTGGTTACGATACCGGGCAGCGAGGCGGTCACTCTGGAAGTCTCTTTCGGCAGAGCCTCACGATCCGTGACGATTTCGGATCCTGCCTATCCACTACCAGAAACACCCTCACTGGAAGGAAGTCTGGAAACAGCCGTTCAGCGCCTGCCACCTTTTGCATCGACGTGGCAGCGTCTGGGTTCGCGGCTGATATTGAGGAATCCTGGCGAGGAACAACAGACGCTGACGCTGGACTCCCATGTCAGCCATGACGGTGCTACGGTTTCTGGGTTGCCTGAAGAGATCGAGTTAGCGCCGGGGGAGTTGCGCGAGTTGCCGCTTACCTGGATGCTGCCGCCGAACATGTTAGTCAGCTCGCCACTGTCGCTGTTCGTGAGAGCCGGTGAGCAGGTACTTCGCCAGGACTTGGCGCTGGACCCTCAGACAGCCCCTGTCGCTCCCTTCACCAAGCCTGATGTACCCGCACCGTTGCAGGGACTTGCCAACTTGGCCTGGGGGGCGCTCGGTGCCACCTTCGTTGATCCTGATAGTGGAGAGCCGATCGACGACCTGTCGCAACGCCGGCATGGTTACTCCCACTTCCTGCTCGACGGCATGGCTGGATCGGGCAGTTCGATCCAGGTGGCAAGCGATATAGGAGACGCGCTGCCGCCAATTCGCTTGGCTGGCGAGGGCGGCCGAGTGCTGGGTATCGCTTTCAACCAGCGTTCGACTCACGATCATGGTGACCGGTGGCGCGAGGTGGAGGTAGCGTTGGGGAGTCGTCATGGCACCCTTGAGGTAGTTGAAACCGTGGAATTAGGTTCCGGTGACGGCGAACAATTTTTCGAGCTTGAGACGCCCCATGATGCACGCTATATCCAGCTGCGCCCTTTGAGTGTCTGGGGCGATGAGGGAAGTCGCCGCCGTACTCATGGTAGCGGGCTATTGCGGGTGCTCGGTGAACCGGAGGGTGAGCTGGCCCAGCGCCGCCATGATTTGCTCGACCATGAGCTTGGCGGGCATTGGGTCTATACACGTCCGGATATCTCCTCGCTCTATGGATTCCAAGGGCAGCGTTACACCGCAAGAGGCATCATGGGCGAGCGTCAGGTGCGTCGTGGCCAGCGTATCCGCGGGCGCACTATCGAGATGGTCTTCGCCTTCCTGCATCAGCGCGCGGCGCGTATTGATGAACTGCAGTGGATCGAAAACCTCGATTGGGAAGGCCAACCCGTCGAACGGGTGAGGGTTTATACCGCCACTGAAAGTCCGGTGGGCCCCTGGGAAAGGCAAGCTGACTGGACGCTGGAACGGGATGCCGAGGGTGTGGCCAACCTGCCACTGCCCGACTCGCCCCGAGTACGCTACCTCAGGCTGGTTTTCGACGAGCCTGAGGAAGGCGAAGGGCGGCGCGAGAATACTTGGCGTATTCCCGAAAGGTTGAGCGCCTACGAAGCGGACAGTCTGGGCAACCGCCGCTCTGTATTGGGGCATTGGGGCATGGATCACTCCCGTGGCCCGCTAGAGGCCGAGCAGCCCCCCGTTGAGCTGTCTTTGATCGATGTTGAGGACGCCCATAGCCATGTCGATGCGCCGCTAATGCTGGAGAGGCGAGTCACAGGAAGGGTCGAAGAGCCGAGAGATGCGCGCCACTATCGGGTCGACCTGGAGGAAGGCGATAACACCCTGGCGTTCGCATTGCAGGAATCCCTGCGTGGCAGGTTGCAGGCGAGTCTGACGGATCATGAGGGCACGGAAGTGCCGCTCGCCTGGCAGTATGGTGAGGGCGGCCAACGTTTCGCCGAGGTGGTGGATCTTGCCCCAGGAACCTACCGGCTGGTGGTCGCTGAGCCGCCCCGCTCGGTGGCGATTCTCTGGGATGGCAGCGGCAGCGTGGCAAGTCACCAGCCTGCCATCTATCAGGCGCTCAATCGCTTTGCCGAGGTGCTGAAGCCAGGCCGGGAAGTGTTCAATATGCTTCCCCTGGGGGGGCCGCTGTTGATCGATGGCTGGGCGGAATCACCCATCCAGGTGGCCCAGACGCTAAATGCCTATAGCGGTCGCTTCTCTAGCTCCGATTCCGAACCAGCGCTGAAGCGTGCAACTCGTGCTCTGGAACACCAGGACGGCGAGAAGGTGATTTTTCTGATCACTGATGCTGAGCAACTGGGTCGTGACATGTCGGTATGGCGTGACCTGGAACGCGTACGTCCGCGAATTTTTACCCTCGAGATCACCCATGGTAGCCGAAGGGACACCGATGAGTACCGTTGGTACCAGGATCAGATGCTCAGCTGGGCTAATGTGGGCGGTGGCCGTTATCGCTATACCACAGGGCGCAGCGACCTTATCCGCGCCTTCGAGGAGGGGATGCGCGAACTGCGTCAGCCCACCACCTTTGCACTGGAGGTTGATCGCCGCTACCAGGAGCCGCCTAAGCCGGGCAGTTTACGGGTGGTCCGTGGTGATGAGCCGGTGGTGGCTGCCGGTGTCGTGCACCTGATCTTTGATGCGTCAGGTTCCATGCTACGTCAGATGGAGGGCGGACGGCGCATCGAGGTCGCTCGGCGCATTGTTCAGCAGGTGCTTGATGAGCGCATTCCTCAGAGTGTGCCAGTGGCGCTGCGTGCTTTCGGCCATACCGAGCCACACAGCTGTGCCACTGAGCTGCTGGTTGCCCCTGGTGATGACAATCATGCACAGGTGCGGCGTGCCGTCGAGGGTATCCAGGCCATCAACCTGGCGCGCACCCCGCTGGCCGACTCGCTGGATGCCGTGCTCGACGACCTAACGGATTACCAGGGACAGCGGCGGCTGGTGGTCATGCTCACCGATGGTGAGGAGACCTGTGACGGCGACCTAGAGCAGTCGGTGGCCCACCTAATAGAAGAGGGCATCGATGTGCGCCTCAATATTGTTGGCTTTCATATTGATGAGATCGGCCTGCAAGCCGAGTTCGAGCGCTTCGCAGAACTAGGTGGTGGCGAGTACTTCGACAGCCATGACGGCGATGAGCTTATCGAGAGCCTGGCCAGTGCCCTGGCGGCCACCTGGCGGGTGCTGGATGCCGCCGGTGGTGAGGTCGCTAGAGGGCGTGTGGGTGACGATCCTATCGAGCTGGACGTGGGTGAGTACGAGTTAGTGGTGGAGACTCAGGCGGGGATACAGCGCCAGACTTTCGACGTCGGGCCACGCCAGTCTGTAGAGGTTCAACTGGGGGAGGAAGGACAATGATGAGGTCCAAGCTAGACACCATGTTGACCGCTATTCGGGACACAGTGCTGCTGGCACCCATGCTCTGGCTGGGTAGTGTTGCCATGGCCGACGAAAGCAGCCCAACGGCAGAGCAGCTGAGCGTTGAACTACGTGCTACCGAGCGCCAAGTACGCCTGATTCTAGGGGATGTAATGCGCCATGGCACCTTCGATGCCCCAGCAGTACTGGGTGTCGTGGACAATGATCCCGAGAAGTTGGCTAGCTGGGTGCAGGAGCACACCACCTATGTGCCTTATCAAGGCGTGGTACGAGACGCGTTCGGTGTGCTGCAGGATCGGCTGGGCAATCATCTGGATCGTGCCATGCTGCTGGGTCGCCTGATAGAGGAGTCCGGCCGCGCGGTGCGTCTGGAAGTCATGGATGTGCAGGAGCTTTCACCGGCTGTGCAGTTACTGGATGAGCGTCCCCGCCCGCAGCCGGTATCGATAACCGCAGACACGCAGGAACTGCTTAACCATTTAAGTCCCCGCTCGAACGAATTGCAGCCGGACCGACCTGACCCTGCTGTGTGGAACCGCTTCGATCAGGATCTTCAGGCGCGGGCCATCAGTCTGATAGAACGGCTCGCTGGGGATTCTGGCTTTCCTGCCTGGGATGAGATAAGCCCCGCAGCTGAGCGGGAGGCCGACCCGCGTGTACGTGTCTGGTGGGAGAACGACCAGGGACGTTGGGTGTCCACCGACCTGAGTGAAGGCATGGTTAGCGCAGCGGCAGACTCGCCTTCGGCCGAGAGTCAGAGTCTGTCGGCCGCCAGCCGCCGTTATGCCCATCGCTACCAGCTTGAAGTCATCGCTGAACGCTGGCAAGAGGGCCGCTTCGAGCGGGTCACCTTGCTGGAGCATGATCTGGAAGCGCATGCCCTGGCCATGCAGGCCATTCGGGTCGGTGTTGTTCCAGAGCAGTTCGAAGTCGACGGCTTTTACGCAGGAGACCCCGACCAAGCGCTGGCAAACGATCTTCTGGCCAATACCGCCTGGATACCCTATATCCGCTACGGGGAAGAACTGATACTTGGGGATCTTATTGATGAACAGGGAAGTGTCCGGGATCCGATGCTGCCTGCCCAGGCCAGGCAGCTGGAGGAGGCCACCAGCCTGCTTGGGGGCATCAGCGTTGGTGGGCGTGCTAAGCAGAACGAGTCCCATAATGCTTTTATCGGCCTCTCGCTGGAGGTAACCCATCGTTATGGCGATGAGGTTCTCAATCGGCTGTCGCGCCCCTGGTTTTCCCTAATTCCGGAAGAGGCGTCAGCCTTCGATCTTGAGCCCGAACAGCGCCTTGAACGCGCCGTCGCCCTGGTGCGCGACTCCAATATCCTGCTGCAGGTAGCCGAACCCTCTGAGGCGTTGCTATGGCGCTATGGTCTGGGCCTCTTCTTGCGTAATACCCATGCGCTTAAGGGCATGATCATGGCCCTGGACGATGCCGACTTCGAGACACTCGACGGTGCCATCCATGAGCTGGTAGATCTGCCGCAGACGGCAATGCAGTTCGCCAGGCACCGCTTTACGGCGTCCTTGAATCCTGAACGTTTCTATATCGGTGAGCCTAATCTCCTGATCGAACATGTAGGGCTAAAACACCTGCCGGAGGGCTTCCGGGACTACCGCGCTATCGATCTGGCCCATGTGCCTCTGCACCTTGTTCCGAGTGACGACGACGCTCGACAGCTGCGCTTCTCGCAGGGGGTGCTGGAAACCTTGCTGGAAGCGGAGCTTTTAGCGCTACGGAACCCTTTACCCGACAGGGATAGGGGTCTTGACGGGGAGAATGCTGCCCTTCATCTGGAGGCGGCCATGGCCAGCGGTGAGGTGGGTCTCTGGCTGTCGCCGGGGGAGGCGAGTCGGCTCGATGACCTCATGCTTCCCCGGCTGTCCCGACTGGCTATCCAACACCAACTCGCGCAAGGGCAGCACCTTTATTTCCCACTAGCAGCGTCCCTCGAGGATGGGGCCGGGGACAAGGCGCTGCCCCTCGCCTGGTGGGTAGTAGATACAGACAGCGGGCAGGCCCTCGGCTACGGGGGCGTGGGTTGGGGAAGCTTTGTCGATTACTCAATGCTGCTGCAAACCAGGCTTTACCTGCTGGCGACATCGCTAGCACCGGGTGGTGCGAAGGTCGCTCTCGGCACCTTTCTGGCATGCGGGTTTGCGTCGGCAATGCTTTCACTACATGTGTACTCCACGTTGGGAGGGGAGCTGCCTCAGCTCGTCGATATGGTGGCTGGAGAGAGTCTGGCTGTCGTCGAGTATTGCCTGAAATCCTACGTCAAGATGACGCATCCGACACTCTAAAGGAGGTAATGTCATGAAAAGAGTGTTCCTGGCACTGTGGCTTATCGTCGTTAGCCCGCTGTCACTGGGTGCTTCGCCGGAGCTCTGGATCACCGGCGATATCCGCGGCAGCTTGCTGCCCTGCTTCCAGTGCCCCGAGACCTCGGCGCCGGGGCTGGCACGGCAGGTGGGCGTGATGCAGGCGGCGGCCGCCGATGGTATCTGGCTGGATGCTGGGGGCTTTCTCGATGGCGGCGAAGTGGATGTTCTAGGGTTACAAAAGACCCTTGCGCTGGCGGAGGAGCTGGGCATGCAGGCCCTGCATCTGACTTGGCGGGATGTCAGCCCAGCCCTGGTTGATAGTCTGCCAAAGATACGTCTTCCGCTTGTCTCGGCCAGCCTCGTCGATGTCCGGGGTGAGCCGCTGGTACCACCGTCGTTGGTGGTCGAGCATGGCAACCAGCGTATCGCGGTTATCGGTATCTCAGGTGTGCCGACGGACTATCATGACCTGCCCGCCTGGCAGGCGTTTAGTGGGATGTTTCGTCTGCGCGAGGCAGGGGAAGCGCTGAGTGAGTCCCTCGAGGGATTGCCTGGTGATGTTGACCGAGTCGTCGTGCTCTACGCCGGCGATCACGGCATCCTGCGTCAACTCATCGACCAGGTAGGTGAACGTGTCGATGCCTTTGTGATGGGCAGCAGCTTCGGCAACTTGTACAGCGCACCGCCCGAGGCAGTGATTGATGCGCGTAGCCAGCAGGGGCGCCGACTTACCCGGCTAAACCTGCCTGAGCTGACCGCTACTTACCATGACGTGACATTGAGTTCTCCGCCCAACGAAGCAGTGGTAGAGGCTCTGGAGAGAGCTGGCCTTCGCCATGCAAGGCCAGATCGTGAGGCGCGCGCCAACATGGTGTTAGCAGGGGAGCCTGACCTTTCGCCGCCGTTTCGGGCTACTCTGCTGGTCGAGCAGTACAACCGTGTCATGGGGCTGAGCCTGCTGGGAATTGAAACCCGCTCCGAGTGGCAGGGAGAGACGGCGCCAGAAGGCGAGGCCTATCTGGTGCTCGACCTGCTGTTCGAGAATCGCAAACCCTTTGACCTGATTCAGCAGGATGGTGGGCAGCGTGCCCTGCGGGTTGGTAACCTGGCGCAGAACCTGGTGCTGCTGTCCGGTGACAGAACCCATGCGGCGATCAATGACTCGCTGAACGGCGCTGAGCTATTGCCCGATACCTTCATATTGCCGCAACCCGGAGGGATCCGCCGTGGTCAGGTGGTGTATCGCCTGCCAAAGGGCGTGTCGGATCCACTATCTCTGCGCTTTTACCATATTGAATACCCGGTACTGGCGCTGGCGCTACAGGAAAGAGAACCTGATCCTGATGTGCCACCTGATATTGACTTTCAGCGGCATGACTTTCTTGAGCTCGGTGTTGCCAGTATTGAGGACGTTGAGGCGGCTCAATTGAACCAAGCAGCCGATGATCGACGCTTTGTGGCGGTGGAACTGCTCGGCAGAAGCCGACTGACGCGCACTAACCCAGCCAACCATCATGACGCCAATGCCGATCCCGACCAGACGGTCGAAACGCCTCGAGCGGTGCCCTATCTCTATGCCGATCAGCACATCCAACTGGTCAGCTCGGATGGCTACGCCTACTTGCCGGATTGGGCGCTCAGCGAGCTTGAGCGTATCCCCGCGTTCCTACCTGATATGTTGACGGGTGGTCGGCTGATCTTCTCACTGCCCGAGGCAGTGGACACCTATCGGGTCGCTCTCTATTTCCCCAATTTCGGCACCATTACTGAGGGTGTTCAGGGATTTCCCGACCTGATGTTCTTCGGTGATAACGCCAAGGACTTTGTTTACCGCGAACGTGACACCGTCATCGACTTCGGCCTCAAGCAATTACATGTTCGAGTGACCGATATTGAGCGCACCAACGAGGGGCTTGAGGTGGAGGTCGAAGTCTTTAACGAGACCGAAGGCCCTGGCTTCTGGCCCATGGAGGACCGTCTGGGGATTACTCCTGCCTCGTCAGGGCAGCGCTTGCCGCCAACGGCGATCACCGACCCCTACGGCACGCCACTGGCTTGGAATGCCCATCTTCCTCCTGGAGAGCCGCGGCGCATGTGGCTGCATTTTTCGCTTGATGATGAAGAGGGCGAAGGTCGTATCGATGTGCGTGGGCTGAATGCCAACCCGTTCCAAACGATCACTTGGGATGTCAATCAAGTCGTCGCTGAATGAACGGGAGTGCCGGTATTAGAGGTATCCGTTGACGCACCATGCGCATTGAGTAGTGAAAAAACTAACAACAGCCTGTTCGTTTAAACGGGGCACTGCTGCTAAGTATGGCTTAACGTTAAATAACAATAATGTTTTCGCTCACTTCCTGAGGTCGACTATGTCGGGGGAGAGTCGCATGTGTTTATCGCGTTTTATCTATAATCGGCAAAAAAGCTGTATGCAAAACAGTATTTCCAGCATGACTGAACCACGATCCATGAGGCGGTTTCTGAGCATGTTTGGGGCCAGTGCGGCAATGTCCTTCGGCCTGCTCAATGCTGGCGCGACGGCTAACGCGGATGATGTGAGCGAGCGAATGCCGCCCGGCCTTTTGTTTGAGATGGTTGATCCGACCCTTTGCAGCATGCCACCCGTGAGCATATCCGACGCTGATTTGTTAAGTGGCTTACAGGCTGCTTTGGATAGTGGTGATCCCGACATGGCGCCGACAGTATCCGGGCGTTGGGAGGGGGCCGACAGTGGCGATCTTATGGGGCAGGGCTACTTCAGCCACAGTGACTCCCGTGGGCTGGTGGTGGCCAGTGAGCTGCTGCTGAGGGGGGAAGGCGACGACCTTCGCTATGTGTGTCTGGTGCTGGCGCCCCACGAAAATACTCGGTTGCTGGAGGGGGCGGCCGACGTGGTGGGTTCAGAAGCGGAGGCCATTGATGGCGATACGTTCATGTTGGTGGCGATGCTCGGGGAGCGTATTGAAGGTGAGTTCGCTCCACTGGCGGAAGTCATCACTGAGCAAGGCAGTGTGACCTTCAAGCAAGCCAGAGAGCATGAATTATCGGGGTATCTTGAAATCAGTGGCCAACTAGAACCGGTACCGGGTAGTGAAGGTGTCAGCGGTGATGTGCGTATTGAGCTTGACTTGCTGGCGCTAGAGCACGATAGCCAGATGAACCCCATCAACTGGGGATCTGATGACTTGGTGGATGCCGCCGCACAGGCGGTGGATGATGCCACCCTTCAAGAGCTCAGAGCGCTGTTTTTGGAGGGTATCGATTTTGCTGCTGAGCCACTGATGCTGTCTGAGGACAGCGATATGATTCAGCACGATATTTATCGCTACGATTATCAGATATTTGCAGAGCAATCCCAGCGTGACTTATTAGATAGAGACAGGGACCAGGTCTTCTATCACCAGGATGACCACCTAGTACGTATTACCCGCCCCAGCACTAACATGCCGCTGCCCATGATCAATGAGCTGGTTTCACCAGATTTTGTGCTGGATGAAAACAGTGCAGAAGACTTTCGCGATTTGCTGATCATGCTATATGGCGAACACTTTTTCGATGCAGTGGATGCCGACCCTATCCTTCACCCCAGGCCCGACCAGTGGGCCTTTGTCAACGGTACCTTCTTTGATGATTACACCGCTTTCAATGTGTTTACCAACGATGAAGGCCGTGAGCTGGATGTGCGTTATGAACTTAGGTTTATGGCGCAGTGATCAGTGGCGCGAGATGGACATGTTGCAAGGCTTTCAGGCCACCACATAGTCCGCTCAAACACCGTGAGTGAGAGCAAAAGTGAGGGTATGGATATGGATGGGTGGAAACTAACGGTTGTCTTGCCCGCTGTGGCGCTGGCGCTCGCTGGATGTGGTGACAGTGCTGACAACGCAGGCATTAACGCAACGGATAATGCCGACGCACAAACCGACAGCAGCGTGGCAGCCTCCCAGGGCAGTGTCTCACCGGATAATGAGATGCGCGAGTGGCTCGATAGCCTGGATGAAGGCGCATCGATACTGACTATCAGCGGTGCTGTGACGTCAACCGGCGAATACACAACGGCAGACGACCCACGCTATGGCGGTGTCAGTGTTGATGTGTTTCGACCTGGCAGCGGTGGTGGGTCGGCACGTGCTGGGAGCAACGCTGATGGCCCTTATGCGCTGACCATCTATACCGATGCGTTGCATGAGGATGAGCCCGATAACGTAGTGCGGGCCTGGATAAATCTCGTGTTACCCGAGGGTGCACAGGCAGGAGAGCGCTATGCAATCGCCAGCTTTTCAACGGCTGATGAGCATCAGGTTCAGGCCCATGTGCGTGGTGATGGACACGCATGGACATTTGCCCACCAGGTCGAAGGCGAACTGCATCTGGTCGAGCTTGGTGAAAGTGTTACTGCAGCATGGCATTTTGATGCAGCGGACGGTAACCGTGAAGATGCTGCACGTGTGGCGGTAGAGGGTGCCGTTTCTGGGTTGGCCTTCACGCCTCAGCCACAGGCTCAGTACGAGTTAACGGTCAACGGCGACAGCGAAACGCACCTAGGACGCATTGCCATCAATACCACCAATACCGGCGACATTCTATCGATAGGGAATCGGATTTCCTTGATGTTACCGAGCGGTATCACGACAGGGGAGTATACGTTGTCAGATCGTGCCAGTGATGATGCGCTGAGAGTCATCCTGTCTCAGCACACAATTGAGCAGCTTGATGGAACACTAACACTCACGGAACGCGAGGGGGTGTTTGACGCAGATATCCGGTTCGAAACCAGTGGCGAAGACAGCGTCTCGCTCAACGGACGCCTCGAAGCACTGGCGCTCAATGAGTAAGTAAACTCACTTGGTTGTTTGGGAGTAGCTCGATATGTGGGATTTTCGCCTTGGGCAGGCCATTGGTCTGATGTTCAAAACCCTGCCTTTTATTGTCTTTCGCCTGGTGGTGTATTTCGGCATCGCGTTGGCGTATGTGCTGATGACCGGTGTCGGTGCTGGGGTAGGCTGGGGCGTCGGAGGCTTCGGTGACGAAGGCTTTCGTGCGGCTTCCACGTTCTGGGGCGGCGCCATCGGCTTTGGGATTGTTGGCGCGGTGATGTATGTATTGCGCGAGTACCTTTTGTATGTGGTCAAGGCGGGGCATATCGCTGTGCTGGTGGAATTAATGGAAGGGCAGACGCTGCCTGGAAACCGTGGCCAGATTCAACATGCCAGCCAAGTAGTGAAGGAGCGTTTTGGCCAGGCCAGCGCCCTGTTTGTGGTAGATCAATTAATCAAAGGCGTGCTCAGGTCACTAGTGGGGATAGTCCGAACGGTATTCAGAATTCTGCCCATTCCTGGGGCACAGCAGTTTTTACGCCTTGTGCAGGCATTTTTACGTATTGCCGTCGGCTTTATTGATGAGGTGATTCTGGCCTACTGCATTCGTATGCGCTCGAACACACCTTGGGAAAGCTCACGAGATGCGCTAATACTTTACGGTCAGAACCTTAAGCCGATGATGACGAATGCGGCTTGGCTGACGTTAATTATGTATTTGCTGTCGTTTGCGGTCTTTCTGGTGATGTTGGCACCGGCTGCTTTGGTGGCGTATCTGATTCCCGGTGGCTGGTCAGCAACAGGGCTGGTCGTCGCGCTGTTGTTTGCCTGGAGCGTTAAGGTGGCGATATTTGAGCCACTAGCCGTCGTCTGCATGATGCAGGTGTATTTTAAGGTCATCGAAGGCCAAACCCCGGATCCTGAGTGGGAAGCTAAACTGGATGGAGTGTCGAAAAAATTCCGCGAGCTAAAGCAAAAGGTGGCCAGAGAGAAGGCAGCCCAAACAAATGAAGCAAGTGCATTCGACCAGGGGCAGGCAGAAGAGAGTGGCGTCCGATAACTAGCAACGCTGTTAGCTGTGCTCGAAATAACGAACAACAACCACTAAAGAGGGGAGAATCATGAAATTAAACATCACCTTACCGACATATCGGATCAAGGCTGTGGCACTGGCTAGCGTGCTAATGCTACCGGCCGCGCAGACGGTTCTGGCGGATGACATTGTTGAGCAAATTGAGCTAGGGCTTGAGCTATATCAGGAGCAAGAGTACGGCGCGGCGATTACTGAGCTGGAATTTGCTATTGAAGATATGCGCAAGATGATGTCCGGACAGATTGCACAAACCTTCCCGGACGCACCGAGTGGCTGGACGGCACAAGAGGCAACGTCGGGTAGCGCCGGTGGTGCAGCTGCTATGTTTGGTGCAGGTGGCACATCGCTTGAACGCGTCTATCAGCAAGATGATGGCGATGGTCAACTGACGGCTAGCATGATGCTCGATAGCCCGCTGATTCAAAGCATGGGGGCGCTGTTCAATAACCCTGCAATGATTGCTGCGCAACCTGATATGGAACGCATTCGCCTAGGTCGTGAAGCGGCGGTAGTCAAGTGGGAGCCTGAACGCTCACGCGCAGAAGTCACACTGCTGCTCGATGGTCGGATTATGATGCAGGTGAAAGGTGAAAACCTGGCATCACAGGATGTTGCCGTTGACCTGATGCGAAGCTGGGACCTTGCTGCGGTGCGTGAGCAAAGCGCTCGTTAGGTCGCCGACCTGAGTAACAGAGCAAGGAGAGAAGTATGCCGAGTCTGCGTCTTTTGGCCTTCTGTGCTGCAATTGGTGCCTGGGGGGCTGCTTATGGTGGCGACATGGTCGCGGATCAGCGACTGGTTGATGCCGCCTCGCTGAAGGACGTCGCCGCGGTCTTTGCTCCAGAGGGTGCGTGGCAGCACCAAAACGCGGCAGCGCTAGGGGAACAACTGCGTGAGGTGCTAGCGAGTAACGGTGACACTGACAGCGTCTTCTTGGTTGATGCGGATCTTGGCCCATTGAGTAAGGCGCTGTTGGTCGTGCTTAATGAAGAACCCATGATTCCGCACGCTCGTTACCGCCTACGCTATGCCCAGGCCAATGTGACCCCAGAGGCGAGCCCACCACTGATAGTTGAGCTGGTCGAGGTGTCGCGTTTCAATCTCGGCCCAGCACGTCACGCTGAACTTGTCGAGATATTGGGTGAAGAGCAGGTGGCGTCTGTTGATGCCTTCGGTCAGGCTTCCGATGTTTCCTGGCGCCTTATCACTCGGCCCATCATGGGACAGGTTGCGGATATCACATATGCAGCTCGGCGTGAGCTGCCTGAAGATAGCGCTGAGAAGTGTCTAGGTCTGTCTTGCCAAACGATTGAGTCACTCAATGACGCGGTGCGCGATTGGCCAGAACTTGAGCCAGCCGAATTCCCGTTTAAGCCTCAACAGATGGAGCTATCGCTGCTGCAAGCCGGGCTGGAGCAGCTTGGCCTACGCCAACGCGATGAGCAAGGGCGAACCTCTTGGCGCGTACCCGAGTGGCCGGAAAGCATTACTCCGGGAGAGCCCTTTATTGAAGTCTCTCTGGAAAGGGGGATGGGACAGGACGATGCGTTAGATCTCGTTATTCACCACGACCAGTTGATGGATGATCATACCCGTGCGCTATGGGAACGGCTGGTTATCCTCGGTACAGGTGATGCTGCACGGGTGGTCACCACCCGTGATCAAGAACCCTGGCCGCGTCCGGATTGGTAACGCGCTGTATCAACCTGAAGGAGAGGTGGGATGGTCGCGACGGGCAGGTTTCTGGCAGGCTTGGCCCTGCTGTGGTGGTGCGCACAGTCAGCGCAGGCCTTTCCTCGGCTGACGCTAGAGCGTGAGCCCAACAATACGCTTAATACCGCTCAGGAGTTCCATGGCGAGGCGCGCCTAATAGGTCAGGTGGTGGCCGATGATCAAGATCTTTATCGCTGGCGGCTTGGCGATGACGATCTTGATCACTTGTGGCGTTTTCAGCTACTGGCTGATGACGGAGCCAGTGTCAGCGTCGAGGTTACGCCGTTCCCCGCCCAGGCCCAGGCGGGCATTGCCACATTCGGTAGCGCAACGCCGCCCGAGCAGGTAGCGGACGATACGCCACTGCTGTCGCTGCTGGCCACGCAGCAACGCGCAGAGGTGATAGAGAGAGGTCTTCTGATCCCCGCTGCTGATTACTTGATACGCCTGGCAGGCCAGGAGGGCGGCGGTGGCTACCAGCTGGTGGTGTCACGTGAGGCAGCGCTCACTCTGAACCAGCAGAGGGCGGCCGATGAGGCTCCCCAGCATGACGACTCCCCGCCACAATCCCCACCACAACTCCCGCCCCAGCTAACGATAGGCGAGCCCGCTGCCTTGCGTCTTGACCCTGGGGAATCACGGCAGCTGACGTTTCAGGTATCCGCGACCTCACCTCCCTTGACGTTGCATATCGATGGTGACGAGGCCGAGCGGCTCGGTATTTGCCTGTTCGATGACCAGCGTCATACGCCGACCTGCCGACACGGTGCCAATGCGCAGCTGTTTGAGGATGCCGCTTTGCCAGCGGGCGATTATCGCGTGGTGTTTGAGCCACCGCGTCGTGGTGATCCCATTGATATCACGGTGTCATTGGAGCAAGGCACCCCGCTTGCTGATGACCAGGTGAGCCTGCCCAATTATTCAGCCGACTGGGCCTATCCGATTGCGCCAATGGACACCCTGACGGGGCAGCTGGGCAGCGATGATGATGCCTGGTTCATGTTTGACCTGGGTGCAGAGCGTCGCCAATGGCAGATTCAGGCACAAAGCGACACTCGTCTTAGCCGTCTGGAACTCTATCAGCCGGAACGACTGGCGATGGATACGTTGACGTTCAATGCGCTGTTTCCTGGCGAAGATCGCGCGACAGCACACTCTGTGAATAGCGAGACGCTGCGTATCGATAACCTACAGCTGCTGCCAGGACGCTACCTGGTTCGCCTCAGCGGCAATAATGCCCCTTATCGTGTGAGCCTGACGGCGAAGGAAAGCCCGGCGCCCGGATATGAAGCCGAACCCAATAATCTTCCCCGTCATGCCAACCCGATGTGGCTTGGTGAAGCCATCAGCGGCACCTTCCATCAGGTGCATGATCAAGACTATTTTCAGTTTCATGTGCCTGGCTGGAATCGCGCGCGCTTGACCCTGAAACCGCCTGAAGAGGTGGACACCCACGCCTGGCTGCAGTGGGATGGAGAAACCCGTCATCAAAATGAACACCTGACGCTACGCGCCAACGGCGAACCCCAGCAGGCGTCGTTCTGGTTGTCGCCGGGTGACAGGTTGCTGCGGCTGCGTGGCCAGCAGGCCAGTGACACCGCCTATCAGGCACGCCTTGAACTGATCCCCCCCTGGGATCTACGCGATGGTGTGACCCCCGCACCCACCCCCGAACAGGCACCGCTTATCCCTCGCGAAACTCGCATCAGCATCGGGCTGCAAGGGAAAGTAGTAGAGGAAGGCTATCTGCGCTTGCCCGCAGGTGAAGCCCAGCGTGAACTGCTGCTGTTCGGTGGCGTAGTCACAGGGGAAAGGCAGCCACGCGGCGGGGAAACCTGGATCACCCTGCGCACGCAGGAGGGTGGCGAAATACCGCTGACGCTTGATACCCGCTCACGCGAGCACAGTGCCACGCTGCCTGCCGGTCAGCCGATCATCATGCAGGTAAGGTTCGGCCCCAATACGCAACCTGTCGATATTGTTGATGCACAGCGTGCGCCACCTTTGCCGCTTCACTTGGCGATGACGGCGGATCATACGGCACTGGCGGCCTTTGATCCCCAAGGGCAGCAGGTCAGCGTTGAAATCACCCTTAACAACCAGGCGGATGCATCGCAAACGCTAGCGCTGGAGGCTCATCTGAGTCACGACGCAGCACGCCTGAGCGGCTTGCCGGCATCGCTTCTTGTGCCGGCAAAGAGCGCCCAAACGCTTTTGCTGACGCTGACGGCTCCCCCCGATCTCGCCGAAGGCGACTCCCTGGTGGTCTTTTTACGTGCCGGTGAACACGATGAGCGGCTAGATATTGTGGTCACTCGGGAGGTCGAGCCGCGTGCACCCGTTGAGTGGACGAGTGAAGCGTCTGCATTACATGGGCTGACGGATCTGGCTTGGGCTGGCTTAGGGGCCGCTTTTGTGGACCCGGAAAGCGGCGAAAACGCAGGGGAGCGCTGGCGAAGCCGAAACACCGAGCTACGTGCTCTGATTGATGGCCTAAGCTCCGCCAGCGCCCTGAGTTGGCGCGAAATGGGCGACCCCTTGCCGCCATTGCGCCTGGCGGGGAGCGGCGGCACCTTGCATGCCTTGCTGTTCAATCAACGCTCACACCATGATATTGCCCGCCGTTGGCGGCATGTGGCCATCGCCGCAGGCAACAGCCCCGATGACTTGACGCCGTTGATGGAGGTAGAGCTGGCGGCACAGGCAGAAGAGCAGGTGTTCCTACTTGAAACTCCTGTTGCAGCGCGCTACCTGCAGATCACTCCGCTGTCCGTATGGGGCGAACCACCGGGACAAGGCGCGATTACCGGCATCGGAATGTTCCGCGCACTGGGTGAACCCCAAGGGCAGCTTGCGCAACAGACGCATGACCTGCTCGCCAGTGAACACGGTGGGCATTGGCTATACACCTTGCCGGATCTGCGTTCTTTACATGGGCTGGTGGGGCAGCGTCATACGCTTGGCAACCAGGGACGACAGGTTGAGAGCCGTGCGCGCCAAGGCGAACGTATCCATGGCCGTACCATCGAGATGGTGTTTGGCTTTCTCAACCAGCGGGCGGCACGTATCGGCGAACTACGCTGGGTCGATGACCTCGATTGGCAGGGCCTCCCAGTAGAACGGGTACGAATTTATACCTCTACCGAAGGCCCAGTTGGCCCTTGGGAGCGTCAGGCCAGCTGGGCGCTTGAGCGTGACGAAGAGGGCGTGGCGCGCCTTGATCTGCCTGATGCCCCCTGGGTTCGCTACCTGAAACTGGTGTTTGATGAGCCTGACGCTGACGCTGACGCTGACCCTGAGCAGAGCAATCCCCGTTGGCGAATTCCGGCCAGCATTCAAGCGATCGAAGCCAGCGACCTGGCCAGCGGTGAATCGATACTGGCCTATTGGGGACTCGACCATACCCAAGGGCCTTTTGACGCGGTTGCTCTGCGTGACGCCAATGGTAATGGCGCAGCCCCACTAGGCGGCGGTCTCGCTGATAGGGAGGCCATGCCAACTGCCGACCTGTGGGCGGAAGGTCGCTTCGAGGAACCTGGAGAGAGCGAGACATATCAGATACGCCTCGAAGAGGGTAACAATACGCTGGTCTTCTTTCTCGCAGAGTCGTTGCGGGGGAGGCTCAGTGCCACCCTGACGAACTCGGAAAGCGAAGCGGTGGCGCTCACCTGGCGCGATGAGCCAGGTGGCCGCCGAGCACAGGCGGAAGGGCTGGAGCCTGGGCGTTATCAGTTGGCGCTGGCCGAACCACCGCGCTCGATTGTTTTCATCTGGGATGGTAGCGGCAGTATCGGTGTCCACCAGGCCGCTATCTATCAGGCACTTTTGCACTTCGCCGAGGGGCTGCGCCCAGGTCGTGAAGTGAGTAACCTGATGGCGTTGGGCGGCCCTTTGCTCATTGATGGCTGGGCCGACTCACCCGCCGCAATGGCCATGGCACTGGGGCACTACGACATGCGCTTTCACGACTCGGATGCCGAGCCCGCGTTGCGCATTGCAAGCCAGGCCTTGGAGCAACGTGATGGGGAGAAAGTGATTTTCCTGATTACCGATGCAGAGCAAGTCGGTCGTGATCTGGGTGCCTGGGAGACGCTTGCGCAGGTCAGGCCGCGTATCTTCAGCATGTCACTGGGGCACGGCGGGCAGCGTGACCCGGATGAACTGCGTTGGTATCAGAACCTGATGCAGGCCTGGTCACGAGTGGGCGATGGCCGCTACGCCTACGCCACGGGGCGCAATGACCTGATCAAGGCGTTTGAACAGGGCATGCGGCAACTGCGCAACCCTACCGACTACCGTCTGGCCATAGAGCAGAGCTACAAAGAGCCGCCCGAACCAGGCAGTTTGCAGGTGGTCAGCGGCTCGTCACCGTCGATTGGCGCAGGTGCCGTGCAACTGATTTTTGATGCCTCGGGTTCCATGCTGCAGCCAATGGAAGGCGGGCGACGGATTGAAGTGGCGCGCAGAATTGTCGACGAGGTGCTGCAAACCCGTATCCCTGACCATGTACCGGTGGCGCTGCGTGCCTTTGGGCACACCGAGCCCCATAGCTGCGCCACCGAATTGCTGGTGGCCGCTGAGCCAGGCAGTCATGCCCTCGCCCGTGAAGCGGTAGCCGGGTTACAGGCGGTCAATCTGGCACGCACACCCCTGGCAGACTCGCTACTGGCGGTGGCCGATGATTTGGCCGCCTATGCCGACCAACCGAGGCTAGTGGTCATGCTCACCGATGGTGAAGAAACCTGTGAAGGCAATGTCGAGGAAGCCGTTGAAGCGCTTTTTGCAAAAGGCGTTAATCTTCAGGTGAATATCGTGGGCTTTCACATTGAGGACACTGCGCTCCAGGCGGAGTTTTCGCGTTTGGCGATGTTAGGCGGCGGAGAGTACTTCGATAGTCGTGATGATCAGCAGCTCGCGGAAGGTCTCAAGGCTGCATTAGCGGCTAAGTGGCTGCTTTTAAATACGGATGGAGACATCGTTGCCAGTGGGCGGGTAGATGGCGAGCCTATTATCTTACCAGCGGGGAATTATACGCTGCAGCTAGAGAGGGCAGGAGAAGCGTTACAGCACAGCATTCACATTCCACCAGATGGAAAGATTACGTTTAAATTAGATTAATACCATGCGATAGCGAAAAGGCATCATTAACAAAACATACGGTTAAACAGGAGCAGAGAAGATGATAAATCAACAACGAGTTATGGGGTGTGCGTTACTCATGGGCGGGCTTATGTTGGTAGCGACCCCTGTGCTAGCTGACGAGATCAGCGGCACGCTAGATGGAGAGTCTAAGGAGTGGCATGTCGTTACTCACTCGGAAGGTTCTACGGCTAACTTTAGTGAGTTAATGCCGGGCATGATGGATGTCACTATTCAGGGGCATCGAGAACCGAAATTCGAAACCCAGGGCACGCTTAGCATTAGCTTTATAGTGATGAACGGCGACACAGGTGATGCCTCAGTGAGCTACTTTCCTGAAAACGGAATGTTGCCTCATTACGGCACAGAGCAAGATGTGCCCATTGATATAGAGCTGCTGGATATCGATGGTGACACTGGCCGAGTAAAAGGCCGCGTTGTAACGTCGCTTGCCTATTTGGCGTCTATGTCAGACGACTATGATCACAGCAATACCATGGATATTGACGTGTCTTTTGATGCGACGTTGGTGCGTGAAGAGTACTGATTAGCAGTAGCCGTCTACTTCTCAATAACTTCTCAGCGACTTCTCAATCTTGTTCCGCCTCAACGCTGAGAGCGAAGAGGCGGTAACGCGAAGCGAGACTTACATGCTTAACCTTTAAGCACGCTTAGATGCAGCCAGCGTATATAGAAACTCTAGCCCCAACGTGGCTGCGGCGAGTGACGTGATATCGCCATGGTCGTAAGCGGGGTTGACCTCAACAACATCCATACCTATCAGCTCCATGCCCACCATGCCGCGGATCACTTTTAGCATCAGGTCGGTAGACATGCCGCCACATACTGGTGTCCCGGTGCCTGGCGCGTAGGCTGGATCTAAGCCATCAATATCCAGGCTGATATAAGCTGGATGATGGCCAACACGTGCACGGATGCGTTCCAGTACGGCGGCAGGGCCGTGATCATTTACCCAGTCTGCATCCAGCACTTCATAAGGGTGGTTATGGCGATCATAGCTGGTGCGAATACCAATTTGCAGCGAGTGCTCCGGCACTACCAAGCCCTCTTTTAAGGCATGGTGGAAAATAGTGCCATGGTCAAAACGCGTGCCTTGCTCGTAGGTGTCGGTGTGGGCATCAAAATGGATCAATGCCAGTGGGCCATGCACCCGAGCATGAGCGCGTAGCAGGGGCAGGCTGATATAGTGGTCGCCGCCCAGTGTCAGCATTTTTTTATCGGCTTTTAGCCACCGCAATGCGTGGGTCTCAAGGTTATCGACTAGGCTTTCCGGCTCACCGTAGGCGTAGTCCAGATTGCCCGCGTCACATACCCGCAGCCGCTCTTCCAGGGCGAAGTCCCAAGGCCAGCGTTTGCCTTCCCAGATCAGGTTAGCAGTGCTTTGACGAATGGCGTTTGGCCCCATGCGGGTGCCTGATCGTCCTGAACACGCTAGATCAAAGGGCACACCGCTCACCACGACCTCAGCATCGGTCGTTTTAGGATCCGTGGCCTTCGGCACGCCCATAAAGGTAGAGATAACATCACCAAGCAGGCTTGGCATGATCTGAGATGGGGTCACCGAGCGTGTACTCCTATGGCGTGCAGTAGAAATAAAACAGGGGGATAGGGCTTGAAGTAGCGCGACGATAAGGAATTTTTAGCGATGAATGAAGTGAATGTTTAGAATGAAACCATTCGTTGGATAAATAGTGAGGCGCTATGCGTTCGCTTCGTCATTTTGATTTGAATCTTCTGCTGGTATTTGAAGCGCTAATGCGTGAGCGTCACGTGACACGAGCAGCGGAAAAGCTACATTTAAGCCAGCCCGCCCTTAGTCATGCCTTAAAACGGCTGCGGGACGCGTTGGATGACCCATTATTAATACGTACCAACAATGGTCTACAGCCAACGCCTCGTGCGCTGGCGCTGTTGCCAGTCGTGCAGCAGGCACTGGCCATGTTGCAGGAAGGCCTCGCCCCGCCGATCAACTTCTTACCCTCCACCAGCGAGCGGCATTTCACTCTGGCCACCACGGATTATTTTGAAGAGGTGATGTATCCGGCGTTTCTTAGCCAATTGCTGGCTTACGCGCCGGATATCAGCTTTTCCATTGAGCTGATCACCCCCAACGTACTGAGTGAAGGGCTGGAACAGCGCCAAGTGGATATGGTGGTCGGGCTGGATAGCCAAAGTGTGTTGCCCAGTGGTGTCATACAGCATCTTTGGATGGATGAGGAGTTGGTTTGCTTGGCTGCGACTGACAATGACCGCGTAGGTGATGCACTGAATATTCAGCAGTTTGCCTGTGAGTCCCATGTGGCACTGTCTGATATCAGCGGTTTAAGACCCAGTAACATCGATAATTGTTTAGTGCAGCACGGCTTAAACCGCCGAGTGATTTCAAAGAACTTAAATTATATTGCGGCAGCGCGGGTCGTTGCGCTCACTGATGCGATCATGACGTTGCCACGCCAAATGGCCGAACGATTTATCACCATGCTGCCGGTGCGCATCGTCGCGCCACCTAAAGAGTTACCTGCACTTAATATGACGCTGATTCAGCATGGGCTGTATGCCAACGACCCCGCCCTCATTTGGTTGACGCAATCGCTGATCGAGTTCGCTAACACCTTTAAGCAGAAAGCCGCTGAGCAGTAGCCGGGCTCCGCTTGGTGGTGGGAAGTTGCTTCACTAAAGGCGGATGACTCCGTAGTGGTGACCCCGTAGTGGTGACTTAGTAGAGATGACTTAGTAGAGTGTTATAAAAGACACAGTAAGCGGGATTTAGCTAAACCACAGGCAACCATAATAATGACAGCGACATATAAACTCCTGATTGCCGACGATCATCCCCTGGTGCGCGATGCCATGGCGCGAGTGATCCGTGAAGCTTACGCAGATGCTGAGGTTATCGAGGTAGAAGACTTTGATGCGGCCCTCGCCCATGCCCAGCAAGATCCTGATCTTGATTTGATATTGCTAGATTTAAATATGCCCGGCATGAACGGGTTAACAGGACTTTTGCAGCTGCGTAATGAGCAGCCTACGATTCCGGTGGTGATCGTGTCTGCGGAAGAGGATAAGCAGATTATTCTGCAGGCAGTCTCTTGTGGTGCGGCTGGGTTTATCACCAAGTCACTGCCCCGTGATCAAATGCGCCACGCCATTGCCCAGGTGTTGGAAGGCAATATCTTTCTACCTGCCGATGCCATGCGCGCACCGGACAGTATCCGCAAGCGTCGCCATCAGGACCAAGGGTTTACCGCGGAACAACTGCGCCTGCTGACCCGCAAGCAGCTACAAGTGTTGGAGCATATGACGCGCGGTGAATCTAACAAGATGATTGCCTATCACCTTAATATTGCGGAAACCACGGTGAAAGCCCACGTGTCAGCGATCTTGCGCAAGCTGGGGGTGACCAGCCGAGTACAGGCGATTTTATCCGCCAACGATATCGATTTTTCCCAGTTCCTCAATCGCTGACAAAATAGTGGCCAGCGCTATCCAGCCAGTGGGTTTGCCAGTGGCCCAGGGTGCTTATCTGGGAGAGTAACTGGGTAAGTGCTGGTGAATCGATAGGTTGTTGCCCAAGGCGATGCAGTGGTTGATGGGTACCTGCCAAGAGGCTTTGCCACTGGAGAACCAGCGCCGCGAGAGGTGTTTCAGGCGGTATTAGCGCTGGCAGTTGCGCCTGCAGGATTTTATCAGGCGTCTGCCAGATGGCATTGGTGATCGATATTAGCTTTTCTTCTATCCGTTTTTCCCCTGCCGAGACAGTGCCTGCGCTGCTTTGCACCCCGTTGCTAGTTTGCACCACATAGCCAAGTGAGCAGGGCGCACCGTCTCCCCTGCGAACCGCCGCCACATACCCCAGGCGATGTTCATATCGTGCCTGCTGAAAAAACGTTGCGCTGTGATACTTTTCAGCGGCCGCCAATAGCCAGCGTTGAGCGGGCGAGCCCGGTAAGATCAGCGTGCGCATGATTGCAACGTTCGCTGGTTGTGTATCGGCGGCTGACGGAGCGGCTCTGGGTGTGTTTCCAGCAGTAGTTGTCAGTGAGCGACAGGTCAGGGCGGCTAGTGCCTGCGAAATAGTGTCTAACTCCGCTTGATGGGAAACCCATACCGCAGGCGTGGCAGGCAATGGTGTTAGGCGCTGTATCAACTGCTGAGCCAGCAGCCCTTCTTGAGCCTTAGAGACAGCCAATACGGCGTCTTCCAACAGCGCCACCATGGCGTGGTTGGCTTGACTACCCATCGCTATCACCCAACTGCCGTGGGGCGAGTTCTCCTGCTTGAAGACAATATCCTGAAGCGCCAGCCGCTGAGCGGTGAGCGGACTAGGGACAATCACTGCGCCGGGCACAAAGCAGGCCGCCCAGGCGGTAGTGGCAAGTGCCGCGAAATCATCACTAACACCATACTGACCGCACCAGCGCTGCACGGCGGGGTAAGCCGCTGGTTGTCTATCAAAAGCGGGTGGTGAGGGCGATGGAGACGCGTTATCTAATAGCCAACGGGCATTGTTAGCCGCAAACGGGCTTGCGCCTGGCTGATGCTCAGGGGGCGGCGTAACAAAGCGACGAGCTAGCGCTTGGCGGCGGGCGCGTGCAAACCAAGCCGGGGCTAACTGCAGCGTCTCAGCGGGTGGCTGCCAAACGATGTCGTGATCGTTAGGTGCTGTGCCGAGCAGGGTTGCGCAGAAGGCTGCTAAGCGCTCACCTAGGGCCGCCGCAAGGGCTTCCACCTGCTCCTGTGTCGCAGTGCCGCTTAGCGTCAAGCTAAAGGTGTCTGTTGCCCCGCTAGGGGCCAACGTTGCGCGGTAGTCGGTAATCGAATCAGGAAATTGTTCTACAAGATAGCCTTGCTGTATCGAATCAGCTAAGCCGCTAAGGGCGATAAGCTGATGACGAGCAATGGCCGAGGGCAGCGGCCACAGTAGCTCAACGGTATTGCCCGTACTGGCTACCTTCGCGCTGAGCTGGCGGCTCCAACGGGGCGTAATGGCAAGCGAAGGTGCACTGGGTGTGGGTGGGCTAAACAGCGTTGCCATGCGTTTAATCAGGTGGGTCACCGTTTCCGTGGCCCAAGGGCTAATAATGGCGATGCTAACGCGGCCGCCGTGGTAGTGGTCGCGGTGAAACGCGGTGAGCGCTTCAAGTAATAGCGCCATGTCGCTGCCTAGGGTTTGCGCGTTACCGTGACGGCAGCCAGCACCGATATGTTGAGGGTCGCTGAGCGTGGCGATGGCCGACAGCCGTTGCATTGCCGAACTGTGCTGGCGGGTCTGCCTCTCGGCGTCGATGGCGGCGACTTCGGCACAAATGACGGATGGCGAAAACGCAGGCCTGGCGAGCTGGCTGGCAACAGTGAGCGCCGCTGCTTCTAGGGTCTCTGCTGGTATCGAGAAATGTACATCGGTGACGTAGTCATCGGTATGGGCGTTCAGGCTGCCTTGGTGTTGGGAAAACCAAGTAAGCAGGCTGATGTTAGAAAACGCTTCCAGCGGCGCGGTAGTGAGCACGTGCTCGAGCAGATGAGCCAGCCCTGGCAGGGTGCGCGGCTCATCCAAATAGCCCGCCGCAATGGCGATGCTAACGTGAGCGCGGGTTAAGTGGGGCGCCTGGGCCAGCACTCCCTGCGCCCCGTTAGGCAGGGAGATACAGGTTTGTTGGAAACTAAGCTTAGCCATTGAGCAGGCTACGCAGCAGCGCGCGCAGTTTGCCGGGGCGAACGGGTTTGTTTAACTGCGGCACGCTGGCATGACGCAGGCGGCGCTGCCAGTGGTCAGAGCGGTCGGCGCTGAGAATAGCGGCTGGCAGATGCGGGTCGTGCCAGTGCTGGCGAAGTTGGCGAATAGCCTCCAGGCCAGTCATATTGTCATCTAAGTGCAGGTCGACCAGCAGCATATCCGGTGCTTCCTGGCAGGCTTTAGCGGTATCGATATCCAGGGCAGTATCGCAACTGATCTGCCATTCAGTTAACAGCAGCGCCATGCCTTGCAAAATTGTTGGCTCATTATCCAGGATCAGCACGCGAAGACCTTCAAACTCATCGTCAGCGGAGGGCGGCGCGCTGGGAGCGGGGGCTTGGCTAAAGGAAATACCGCTAGCACGCGGCACCGTAACAGCAAAACAGGAGCCTTGGCCGGGTGTAGAGCGCACAGTGAGCGGATGCTCAAGGCGCTGGCTAATCCGTTCCACAATGGCAAGCCCCAGGCCAACGCCCTGGCGGTCCCGCGCACGGGTAGCGTTAAGTTGGTGAAACTCGCGAAAAATAAGTTGGTAGTCACTTTCGGGAATACCAATACCGCTATCGACAACCTGCACGGCTAGGCTGTCGTCGCCATGACGGCGGACACCCAGGCAGATACCGCCACGCTGGGTATAGCGGCAGGCGTTAGCAAGAAAGTTGCGCACAATGCGGCTGAGTAGATAAGGGTCGCTGGTCACCGCTTGATGAGAAGGCACGTAGCGCAGCGTTAGTCCTTTACGTTGCGCCACCGGGGAAAATTCATCAACCAGATTGCTGAGGATATCGTCGAGTTTAAAGTGGCGTAGTTGTGGCTGTACCTGGCCGTGATCCAGCCGTGAAATATCCAACAGATCGGAAAGAATCGCTTCAGCGCCTTCCAATGAGTTTTGCACACTCTCAATCAAAGCCAGGTTCTCGCTGTCGGTCAGTCGCTCCTGTAGCGAGGCCACCAATAAGCGTGCAGCGTTCATGGGTTGTAGCAGGTCATGGCTAGCGGCGGCTAGGTAGCGGTCTTTACTTTGGTTAGCAAACTCTGCGGCATCGCGAGCGCTTCTAAGCTCCTCGTTGAGCCGTTCAAGCGCTTGGGTACGGTCAGCTACCCGTGCTTCCAAATGGGCGTTGAGGGTTTCTAAATGCTGTCGTGCGCGCTCACGCTCGGTAATATCCGCCACAAACCCTTCGATCAGGTCTTCGTCCCCGGCAAGCTCGGCGGGCTTACGTATTAGTGTAATTGCCACGGGAACTTGATGCCCGGATGCGCCTTGCAGCCAGGTGGTTTGACCGGTTACGTGACCTTGTGCGAGCAGCAGATCGCGCAGCTGTTGCCCTGTAGACGTGTTAACAAAGAGCGCGTCAAAACGCGCGCAGCGCTCGAGTGTATGCAACACGCTACTATCATCAAGCATAGCGGCAAGTGCTGGGTTAGCGGCGCGGAGTTTGCCGGAGAGTGATGCCTGAAAAATACCGTGTAGCGCGTTTTCGAACAGCCATTTATAGCGGTTGCGCTCCACTTCAAGCTCTTCTAAACGTACGGAAAGCTCGCGATAGTAGCTTTTACGCGCCGACTGCTGGCCAAGCCCGAGCAGGTCGCTGACCGAAAAGCCCGAGGGATCGTTGGCTTTTTTCATAGCGCCTCTTCGTAAACCACCGCCACGTCTCTTGAGCTGGAACGCCGTGGGTTAGTCAGAATGCAGGGATCACCCAACGCATGGTTAGTGAGAAAAGGCACGTCGCTACGCGAGACACCCATCACGCCAAGGGTTCCGCCCAGGCCAACTGCATGTTTTAAATCGACTAAGTACTGAAACAGCGCCTTTTTGATTTGCTGCTGCGATAACCCCCGACAGTCGATGCCCACGGCGTCGGCAACCCGCTTAAAGCGGTCAGGGGCGGCTTCGTAGTTATAAGCCACCACGTGCTCTAGCAGCATGGCGTTGCATAAGCCGTGGGGTAAATCCAGGAAGCCGCCTAAACTATGCGACATCGCGTGTACCGCGCCCAAAATGGCGTTTGAAAACGCCAGACCCGCTTGCATACTGCCCAGCATTACCTGGGCACGTAGCTCGCCGTCGGCTGGGTTCGCCACCAGTGCTTCAAGATGGCTACTGATTAAGCGCATGGCTTCTAAGGCATGGGCATCAGTAAGCGGGCCACTACCGGTTGAAACAAACGCTTCGATGGCATGCACCAGCGCATCGACCCCGGTACACGCGGTGAGATAGGGCGACATGGTCATGGTGACTTCAGGGTCGATCAGCGACACATCAGGCACTACGGCTTTGCTGATGATTGAGAATTTCATGCGTCGCTGCTGGTCGGAAATAATCGCAAACTGGGAAATGTCTGCCGACGTTCCCGCTGTTGAGGGAATGAAAATTAGCGGCGGAATGGGCACGCGAATCGTATCCACACCTTCGAAATCAAGAATGTGTCCGCCGTGGGCGGTGATGATGCCAATCCCTTTGGCACAGTCCATGGGGCTGCCGCCGCCCACGGCCACGATCGCCTTGCAGCCGGTTTCTCGGTAGAGCTCGGCACCGGCCATAATCTCATCGACACGTGGATTAGGTGATACGGCGGTAAAGCGCTCAACGGCAATATTGGCTTCCAGTAGCTTGGCTTCAATATCGGCTACCCAACCCGCCAGAAGCACGCCAGGGTCGGAGACCAGGAGCACTTTTTCTGCCCCGAACGTCGTGACGTAGTTGCCTGCCGCGTGGCGTGCTCCGTCGCCAAAAATAATTTCAGGAGCGACAAACTTACGAAGTTGTGTGAGCGGCGAAGTCATGGGGCGGTCTCGTTTATAGTTGTTAACCATTATCTTAAGCACCTTAAGGGATTGTTGCGCTACGACCTTGGTGCTGTCGTTAGGTGGCTAGAGTGATAAAAGACTAGCTCTCGGGCCAGCATGGTTTGGCGAGCTTTGGGGTGGCGAATGCCGTGATACTCGTTATCAAACAGCAGTGTTTGTGCCTCGCCACCGTGGAGTTCGATATGCCGCGCCATGGCATGAGTCTGCTCTGGCACCACGACGGCGTCTTTGCCACCCTGGATAAACAGTGCCCGTAATGAGCGCTGGCAACGGGTGACGTGGTAGGTAGGGCTGCGCTGGGCGAGCTGGAGTTCGCCTCCGATTAGCCAGCCCAGGTAGCCGGATTCAAAGCGGTGTGTTTTTGCCGACAGCGTCAACGCATCGGTTACCCCGTACAGGCTAGTGGCCGCAGCAAATAGCGGAGTGGCCGCCAAGGCATTAAGGGCGGTAAACCCGCCAGCGCTTTGGCCACGAATAAAGCAGCGCGCTGTATCGATCGCAAAGCGTGTGCAGGCGGCATTGACCAAGGCGATGACATCCTCAGTATCGCTGATCCCCCACTGGCCGGCTAAACATTCTCGATAGCGGCGGCCAAAATTGCCGCTGCCACGAGGGTTGATATCTAAAACGTGAAAGCCCTGTTGCTGCCAGTAGGCTACTAGCGGGTCATAAATAGGGTAGGCGGCGGCGGTAGGACCACCGTGAACGCGCACAATCAGCGGCGCAGCGCGGTTGGCTAAGGCTGAGTAGAAAAAGCCGTGAACCGTTTCGCCTTCGTTGACAACAGGGGTTTCCAGCCATTGTGCGGTGGCGGAATTTTCAGTCACTAGGTTTTGCGTTACGTTACCCCCGACCTTACCTACTAGACAGTTACGCGAGCCATTTTCGTTGAAGCGTATCAGCTGGGCGCCGCTGGTGGCGCTTTGCACAATGGCGTAGTCACCGTGCCTTGCTAGCGTGATGCTTGCCACGCGGCCGGGGTCTGGTAGCAGTGCTTCCACCTGCTCGCCGCAACGGCGATAAAGCTGAGCTGCCCCCTGGTGCAGTTGGCAGTATACCTGCCGATTGTCTCGCCATACGTGTTGGCGCTCACCCAACTGCCACGGTGTGGTGATGTGGTCAACCGGGGCACTGCTCAGGCACACAGGGGTGGCCAAATTTACCTGCCAGGGTTGCCACCAGCCAGCGTGATCGCTCATGCAAATTAGCGCGTTGCGAGGGCCAAACTGTGGCTGGCTAATCGCTGCGCCGAAATCCCAATGCTCCAGTATTTCAAACTGACCTGTGCTGGTCACCCGCGCGAGATGTAGCTGGCTGCGTTGCCAAGGCATGTGCGGCAGCGACCAACTGACCCAGGCGAGGTAGTTGCCATCATCGCTTAATACCGCTGCGCCATAGAAGTCAGCGCCTTCAACCAACACTTGCCTGTTATCGCCCATTCTGCTGCTGTTAGTAATGGCGACCAGCCGTTGACCTTGTTGATCCTCTTCTACCGCAATCACTCGCTGACGTTTAGAGTCGGCGCACAGCCCACCGTAGGCTGTTTGTGGGCGCTGTTGCCAGCAGTAGCTTGCACCGTGGCGGTCGAGCTGCATGATGGCTTGATCGCGCTGGCGCACCCATACGACACCCCCTAGCAGGGGCGTGTAGCTGCCGCCGCCGTACTGGTTCACGCGGCTACCCACCGCCTCTTCTATTACACAGCACGGCGTCTCGTTGCTGTCGGCGCGCCACTGCCAAAGTTGCATGCCACCCGTTTGCGGACAACGAGCGAGCCAGTAAATAGCTTGGGCGTCGCTGTGCAGCTCGGCCAAGGTGTCAGTGGGTTCGGCGGCATCTGCCAGGGTAAGCAGCATAGGCGTGCTCCTTAGTGTGGGGCGCCCCACAGCAACCGTGCTTCGTAGCGTGGGTAAAGCTGCATTACGCTGCGGGTAAACTCGTATTCGGTGAGTACCATAGTGCTAAACGTGTCGGGAATTTCAACGGCTAAGGCATGATTGGCACCTAGCCCTTCGCTAGCCACATCATTTAGGCGCTGGTCTAGCCATTCAAGGTAATGCGTGGTTTGGCCAATGATCGTTTCGGGCGGCGCACTGGGGCCATGGCCGGGTACCGCAGTGCTGGCGTTGAGCGCGCGTAGATCGTTCAGTTCTTCCAGCCACTGTTGCAGGCTTGGGCTGTGAGCAGTGGCAGCAGCACGTTGGTAGAACCCCATGTCGCCCAAAAACAGCACGTCGGTGGCATGATCCATAATCACTAGGTCTCCACCGCTATGGCCGCTCATGGCGAAAAGCGTGAGCGGGTAGTTGCCAAGGGTTATCTCGCCGGCCTCGATCACGTTGGGTAGGGCAATAGGCAAGCGCTCCAAGCTGCGTCCTGTTAGTCGCTCTACGTTATCGATCAGTGCGTCCCGGTCGCGGGCCATCAACGTACGAGTGCTGGCTAAGGTGAGGTGCTGTGCCTCGTCGAAGGCGGCATTACCAAAAAAGTGGTCAGGGTGGTGATGGGTATTCAACACCCAGCGAACGGGTTGAGCGGTGTGCTGAGCAATGAGTGTTTTGAGTGCTTCGCCAAAGTGTGGGCTGCTGCCGCTGTCGATAAGGATGACACCACTGGGCGTAGCAATAAACGCTTGGTTGCCTATATGGCCGCAGTTGCTGGTGGAGAGCTCCTCTTTTACACCTTCCACCATCCAGGTGTTTTCCGCGATCGGTTGGGCGGTTAGCGGACGTTCGCAGAACATCACCGGTTCGCTGGCTGCCAGCGGCGTGATCAGCAGTGTACTGAAGGTGGCCAGAAAACCGGCTTTCATGGCTGCAGACCAATAGAAAAGCGGTTGCCGTTGTTATCCCGCGCGCCAATCACATAACCGCCTGGAGAGGGGCGCATATGCAGCCCTAAGGTGGGGTTGGCGCTCACCGATGCATCGATATCCAGGGCGGCCACTTGCTGGCCCTGCTGATCCAACAGTTCAAACGACTGCACATAAAAGGCGGGCTGGCTGGGGATTAAGCCGCTGTCCATGGGGTGAGAAAGGCGCACCCGCAGGCGCTGTTCGTCCTCATTGGCAAACAGCCGCCCCTGCAGCTCGCCGAAGGTGGTTTCCCAATCGGTGTCAGCGCTGGCAATGCCGGGGGTGGTGCAGCCACCGCCTTCCGCTTCAATATAGGTGCCGCCCACATGCCAGGTATCCCCCTGTTTCACTGCGACGCGCACCGCGGAGGCTTGTTCCAAGCGAATATTTAACGATAGCTTGGCTATGCCATGGCTCATCGGTGAGTAGTGGAACAGGCGGGGAATCGGGTTGAGATCCACCCAGGCAATAATGTCAGTGATTGGCTCGCCGCTGGCTTCTAAGGCGCTGGCATCTAGCGAAATGGGTACTTGTCCTGAGTCTTCGGCGAACCCCGGCGCGCTAACGGTGACGCGCTCATCAAACACCACGGGGGCATCGCCCAGAAAGCGCTCGCGGTACACAGGCCACATAAAGGAGTTAAGCGGATCCTGTTCAGCTGTGCTCTCTGTGGCCAACGCGGTGGTCGGCAGCGCGAGCAGTAGCCAGAAAAGCACCGCGAGTGCGGGGATAAGGGGTGCGGCGAACGCCGCGGCGATACGTTGTAACGTGATGATAGGGTTTAGGGTTGCCATGGTGCCTCCCAGCGTTGGGATTATTGTCCAGTCGTTTCCATACTGACCGTTTCCAACCATGTGCGAATGGCCCACAGCCCTTCTTGGCTAACGTAATCGGACATGCGCGGCATTAGCACACGGCCGTTGCGCTCGGCGCCATTGGTGACTAGCTCTTTGAACCACTCATCGCCCCATGCGCCGTTTTCCAACTCGCGCAGGTCGGGAGCGATGCCGCCGGATTTCGCTTCTAGCCCGTGGCAAGCGGCACAGTTGCTGTTGTAAGCGCGGGCACCAATATCGATGGCGAGCTCTTGCTGGGGATGATCCCGGTAGGGGTTCTCTTCCCGCCATTCGTCGCCTAAGCGCTCGAGGTCTTTAATATCAACGGCTTGAGGGGTCACACTGCCGTGAGACCATGCCAGCGGCGAAGCCAGCAACGCGGCAACAGCGATAGCGCCCACTTGGCTGCTGAGGCGTAAGGGCAGTTTTGCGGAGGTTGTTTTTGTCAGTACGGTTTTTGTAATAGTCATGGGAAATGCTCCTCAGAGGATCAATGTATCGTCACTTGAGTGAGCTTAGGCAGGCAGGCCTTCCGAACCTATAGCACCTTAGGCATCGCTAGGCTCCTCCTTTGGAAGTAGTGCTAAATCAGGATGAGAACGCGACTGGAGGGGTAGATTGGTTTGTTATCCGAGCTTCTAAGCTGGACTTAGTCTTGCTGGCACCACGCAAGCAGCAGCTTGGCCGCTTTGCAGCCATTGCATTGTGATCATTACTCGGATGGAAAACCCATGACAGACGCTATCAATAACAACACGTCAGCCCGCAAAATTTCGTGGCCCTTTCGCCTGCGTACACTCACCGCCGCCGTTGCTTACGCTTCTGCCTTAGGCGTCGGAGGGATTGCGCTGACAGCCCACGCCAGCGAGGTGACCTGGGACGATATTCTCAATGACCATAACAACACTGAAACGGTGTTGATGTACGGCATGGGCGTGAAAGCACAGCGCTATAGCCCGCTTAATCAAATTAACGCAGATAACGTTGAGATGCTGACCCCAGCGTGGTCTCACTCGTTTGGCGATGAAATGCAGCGTGGCCAGGAGTCTCAAGCGCTGATTCATGAAGGCGTTATTTATGTCACTGGCTCCTATTCACGTATTTTTGCTATTGATGCGCGCACTGGCCAGCGGCTGTGGTCATACAACCATCGCCTGCCCAGCGATATTCGCCCCTGCTGTGACGTAGTGAACCGCGGTGCGGCCATTTACGGCGATAAGGTATTCTTCGGCACGCTGGATGCTGGCATCGTGGCGCTGAATAAAGACACCGGTGAGGTGGTGTGGCGCGAGCGCTTTGGTGACCACCGCGCGGGCTACACCATGACCGGTGCGCCAACGATTGTAGAAGATAGTGAAACAGGTCGCGTATTGCTGATTCATGGCTCTTCGGGAGATGAGTTCGGCATTGTGGGTAAGCTGTATGCCCGTGACCCTGATACCGGCGAAGAGATTTGGATGCGGCCCTTTGTTGAAGGCCACATGGGACGCTTAAACGGTGAAGAGAGCACGCCTACAGGCGATGCCAACGCGCCTTCATGGCCCGATGACCCCGATAGCGAAACCGGCAAAGTACAAGCCTGGAGCCAAGGTGGCGGTGCGCCATGGCAGAGCGCCAGTTTCGACCCTGACACCAATACCATCATCATTGGTGCCGGTAATCCCGCTCCCTGGAATGGCTGGGCACGCACCTCGGAAGACGGCGACCCATCTGACTACGACAGCCTTTACACCTCTGGTCAGCTAGGGATCGACCCTTCGACTGGCGAAGTGAAGTGGTTCTATCAGCACACGCCCAATGATACCTGGGACTTCTCCGGCAATAACGAAATCGTCTTGTTTGAGTACGAAGATGAGAATGGCCAAACGGTGAATGCAGGTGCCCACGCTGACCGTAATGGCTTCTTCTATGTCACTGACCGCACCAACGGCGAGCTCATCAACGCCTTCCCGTTTGTCGATAACATTACCTGGGCTACACATATTGACCTGGAAACCGGTCGCCCGGTTGAGGCTGAAGGCCAGCGCCCACCGCGCTTGGAAGAGGGACAAACCCGTTCTGAGCCTGTTGAAGTTTCACCACCTTTCCTTGGTGGTAAAAACTGGAACCCAATGGCTTACAGCGAAGACACAGGCCTGTTCTATGTGCCTGGTAACCACTGGAAAGAAGATTACTGGACCGAGGAAGTTGAGTACGTGGAAGGCGCAGCTTACCTGGGTATGGGCTTCCGAATTAAACGGATGTACGACGACCACGTCGGGATTCTACGTGCTGTTGATCCGGTCACCGGTGAGTACGCTTGGGAGCATAAAGAGCCTATGCCGCTGTGGGCAGGCGTGCTAGCTACCCACGGTGATCTGGTGTTTACCGGTACTGGCGATGGCTACTTAAAAGCATTCCATGCAGAAACCGGTGAAGAGCTTTGGAAGTTCCAGGTAGGCACCGGCATCATTTCACCACCGGTAACTTGGGAAATGGATGGTGAACAGTACATTGGTGTTACTGCCGGTTATGGCGGCGCGGTTCCTCTCTGGGGCGGTGATATGGCTGAACTGACGCGGCCGATTGCTCAGGGCGGTTCGTTCTGGGTCTTTAAGCTGCCATCTTTCGTTCAAGACTTGGCTAACCGTTAAGTTATCGACCCCTCTTGGGCGGCTTTTGCCGCCCTTTTTTGAATAACGTTAACGGTAATGGAGAGAATAACAATGCTAACTCGCAATGCTCTGTCTTTATGGAGCCGCCAAACAACGGCGGTTTTTCTCTGCCTTAGCGCGATAGGCAGCGTTGTCGCCGACGATTATGTTGAAGAGTATCAACCGCCAGTGCATAACGGCTGTGAGTTGGTGCCAGGTACTCAGTGCGCCAATATGGATTTATCCGGCGGCGACTTTTCCAATTTGGATCTACAGGGCGCTAACTTTGCGGGCAGTAACCTAGAAGGCTCGGATTTCCGCCACAGCAACCTACGCAGCGTTGATTTTGAAGGGGCATCGCTGAGACATGCCAACCTCAATCGTGCACGCATGCCCAACACGCATTTACGCGGCGCCGATCTTTCCCATGCCAGTTTGGTTGGATTGGATAGCTGGAGTATTTATGCCCAGGGCGCGACATTTGATTATGCCGATTTGACCGGCGCTAACCTTGAGTTTGCCCGGCTTTCCGGGGCCAGCATGCAAGGAGCAACGTTGATGGGCAGCAATCTGGAAATGGCCTGGATGAATAAGGTCAACCTGATCGGTGCGGACCTGCGCGATGCTAATCTGCAAGAAGCAAAAATGAACATCACGCGGCTCAATGATGCTGATATGACCGGTGCACGCATCCACTACGGCAACTTCCAAATGGCCCAAATGGAGGGTTGTACCGGCTGCCCGTTTGATTGGGAGTAATGTCACCATGTCGACACAACCTTCGGCGTACTCTGTGCGCCGCTATCTCTTCTGTTTGGTGTGGGGTAGTGGCGTGTTCAGCGGGTTGGCAGGCGCTGAAGCGCCCACCGCGACATTTAACCAAGAAGGCTATCGTTTGCCGCCTTTTAAAGCGCCGGTTACCGCACCGCTTCCAGGGGTGACCACGTTAGATGACCATGCTTTTCAAGCGCTGCTGGAGTCACCGCCAGTGATTCTGGTGGATGTCTACGCGCTGCCCTGGCATAACGGTCTTTTTCTGCAGGATAGTGCGCACTTAACGATTCCAGGCAGTATTTGGCTGCCTAATGTGGGCGCGGCTAGTTTGGAAGAAGAGTGGGTTGATTATTTCACCACAGCACTGAATGCGCAGCGTGAGCGCGCTGAAGCCGCGCCGCTAGTGTTCTTCTGCCGGGCTGACTGCTGGCTTTCCTGGAATGCTGCACGGCGCGCTGAGGCAATGGGCTATGAAGAGCTCTATTGGTACCCCAATGGAGTGGATGGCTGGCAAGCGAGCGGACATTCGTTAGCAGCCGTTTGCCCGCAGCTGCCCGCTCATGCTGAGCGAGCTACCTGCGAGCCTTAATCGGTTTGTTGCTGATAGCCAGGTTGATTACTAATCAATAGATTTATTACGGATAAACAGGCTTATTGCCGGTAAATCAGCTCAAGTGGTTGGCGGGGCGAAGGCGCTGCCAAGCCACTCTGTCTCAAGCCGCTTTGAATTTCAGCCTGACCCTGCAACTGCTTTGACTGGCGGGCATTGCGGGGAATCAGCGTCGCTTGATCGGGTGTATTGTGGCTGTTTTCTGCGATTAGGCTCTCTAACAACCCATGCTGGGGAGAGTGCTGGCATACAGGGTCGGTGGCGTTCATATCGCCGGTTAATAAATAGGCTTGGCAACGGCAGCCGCCATGGTCTTTATCGCGATCGTCGCACTGCTGGCAAAGCGTAGGCATCCACTGGGTGCCGCGAAAACGGTTGAACGCATCGCTTTGGTACCAAATGTCCTGCAGCGATGTCTCTTTGACGTTCGGAAATGCCATCGGTAGCTCCCTGGCGCTGTGACAGGGCAACACGGCGCCATCTGGGGCTACGGTCATAAAGATACTGCCCCAACCACCCATGCACGCTTTCGGCGCTTGCTCAAAGTAGTCCGGCACCACAAATAGTAATGACATATCGCGACCACGTGCCGCCAGTGTTTCACGCCAGCGATTGGTTTCTGCTTCGGCACGTACCAGCTGTTCACGGGTAGGCATTAACGCCTGTCGGTTCAAAAACGCCCAGCCGTAATACTGGCAGTTGGCGAGTTCAACCGCATCCGCGCCTAGCTCATCGCAGAGGGCAATCAGGTCGCCAATTTGATCGATATTGTGCCGATGCAGCACCACGTTTAATACCATCGGGTAGCCAGCAGCTTTGACCGCTTTGGCCATTGCCAGCTTGTTGGCATGGGCCTTAGCAGAACCTGCCAGTGCCTGAGCCAGTTCGGGGTCGGCGGCTTGCAGGCTAATCTGGATATGATCCAGGCCCGCTTCAGCCAAGGCGTTTACCCGTTGGGCAGTGAGGCCCACGCCGGAGGTCAGCAGGTTAGTATAAAAGCCTAGCTGGCGTGCTTCGCTTACCAGCGCTTCCAGGTCTTGACGAATCAGCGGTTCGCCGCCAGAAAAACCAAGCTGTGCCGCCCCCATCGCCCTGGCTTGGCGCAGCACGCTAAACCACGCGTCGGTATCCAGCTCGTTTTGGTAACGGGTAAATTCCAACGGGTTAGAGCAGTAAGCGCACTGCAGTGGGCAGCGGTAGGTGAGTTCCGCCAGCAGCCATAAGGGCGGTGAGGTCGTTTTATTAACCACAATGAACCTCCTTCACGGCTAGCCAGCCGTTACCGCGGGCTTCCTCGATAAACTGCACGACATCGTCTGCTAAGGACTCCGCGCCTGGGTAGCGCTGCTGTAGGGTGGCGATAATATCGGCGATGGAGTGGTGGCCATCAACCTGCTCAAGAATCGCACCGGCAGTCGCGCTGAGCTTGACCATGCCTTCGGGATAAAGAATGACGTGGCAGCCCTGAATGGCTTCCCACTGTAAGCGCCAACCGCGTCGCAGCTGGTAAATATCTTGATGTGATATGACGAGTTGCTGTGACATGGTGAATTCCCCAACGCTAGTCGATCATTGCCTAGTAAAGTGAGTGCTCAAGCCCACGGTGATACACCGCTTCGCGGGTGACGGTGTGGTAAGGCGGGCGGTCTAGCTGATAGGCCATGGTCATGGCATCCAACATGCTCCAGAGCACATCGAGCTTAAATTGCAGAATATCCAGCGCGCGCTGCTGCAGCGCCACCGTGGTACACACGCCTAAAGCGATTTCCAGGCCGTGCTCGACGTCTCGACGGGCTTCGCTGAGCCGCTTCCGAAAATAGCGATAGCCTTGCTCGTTAATCCACGGGTAGTGCTGAGGCCAGGTGTCCAGGCGGTTTTGGTGGGCAAGCGGCGCAAATAGCTCGGTAAGCGATGAGATCGCAGCTTCCTGCCAGGGGGCTCGAGCGACAAAGTGGCGGTAAGCATCTACCGCAAAGCGCACGCCGGGTAGCACACGCTCCTGAGAAAGCAGTGTATGACGGTGTAGCCCTACGGCTTCACCTAGGGCTAACCAGGCTTCAATCCCGCCTTCATCTCCGTCGTGGCCGTCGTGGTCAAGCAGGCGTTGCACCCATCGCCTGCGGGTAGCGGCATCTGGGCAGTTAGCCAGCAGCGCGGCGTCTTTTTGGGGAATCATCAACTGGTAGTAAAAGCGATTAGCTACCCAACCTTGAAGTTGTTCCTGGGTAAGCTCGCCGTTGGCCATCGCCTGTTGAAAGGGGTGATTAAGATGGTAGTACTGCCCTTTACCCATTAGCGCTTCACGGAACGCCTCCCGACTGAGCGGGGTGGCAGAAGCACTGGGCATTATCGCTGTCATCGCCATAGTCGATTTCCTGGTTATTTTTGTAATATCTAATGTATTTGTTGCTGATTTACATGGTTTTTATTTTTAGCCATTTTTATGCATAGGATTTGTTTAATGAAACAGGTTTTTTGGTTATAGCTCGCTCTGTTTGAATTATTTTATAAAGTTATATGCTTATTTTGGTTTAATTTTATCAGGACCTGTTTTTGCACCTTTTATCGATCTACTATCTTTTGAATTCTACTAACCTAGTGCTTTTTTAATCTAAGATTTAGGTCTGGATGTTAATAGATTAATACTCAATAATTCTAAGATAAGAGAGTGTTCAAGGTCTGTGGAAGTCAACCTAAAACGTCAGTTTCATTCCGTCGTAAGCTGTTTCGATGCCTGCGGCCTGCAATGTTTTCGTTGCATCGCTAGCGCCGTCCAAAATCGGGTTGGTGTTGTTGATATGAATCAAAATGCGCCGCGTGCTGCTGGGGAGTTCGTTCAATAGCGCACACATACCACCGCTGCCATTGAGCGCGAGGTGACCCATCTGTTGACCTGTGGAGGTGCCAACGCCAAGTGCCTGCATTTCGTCGTCTTCCCACAGGGTGCCATCCACCATCACCACATCTGCGGCGTTTAAGAAACGCATTGCCAGCGGTGTCGGGTTGCCAAGCCCAGGGGCGTAGCACAGCGACTTGCCGCTGTTGCGGTCAACAATGTACAGGCCTAAATTATCGCCGCAGGAAGGCGCGCCGCGCCGCGGTGAGTAAGGTGGGGCATTGCTGTGTAGCGCAAAGGCGGTGAGCGCGATATCTGGCAGAAAGGGAATCGAAAACTCGACAACTTCCTGATGATCTTCCAAGCCAATCGGCTGCCAGTGTAGTCCGCCCCAGTGTTCCAGCATCGGGAATAGCGGAAAACCAGTCGATAAATCGCGATGCACATTAGGCGTGCACCACACCTCTAATGGACAGCCTTCTCTTAGGGAGAGTAGCCCGGTGACATGGTCGATTTGAGCATCTACCAGTAGCACGCCACGAATACCGCTGCCACGCAGCTCACTTGGCCATAATTCCGGGTTGGCATTGAGCTGAGCGCGAATGTCAGGGGACGCATTGCATAGCAACCACTGCTTGCCATCCACACTTAACGCAATCGATGACTGGCTGCGAGATTGATGATCTGCACTGCCCAGGCGAGCGTGGTAGCAGTTAGGGCAGTTGCAATTCCATTGGGGAAAACCGCCACCTGCGGCAGCCCCAAGAACTAAAATATGCATAGACTGGCCTCCTACGTTAGTGCTGTGGGTGTGCTATGAATCCTGGCTGAAAGCCCCTACCTGATATCAACCCAATAAGGCAGGCAGGGGCCGTGGCTCAGTAGCTAGAGATTAGCGAGTAGAGATATACAGCGTTACTTCAAAGCCAAGGCGCATGTCTTGATACGTTGGTTTAGTCCACATAAGTGACTCTCCTGCGTTGTTAAGCTTGTTGTTGAGAATGTCATTACAAATGTCGTTACAAGTACTGCTGTGGTCGTTTTTGGCGGTTAATCATTATTGCCATGCCCACTACTACAGTTAATCACTGGTAGGGCGAATTGAATGCGGTACTTTGGAAGTAGTTTTCTCTAACTTTTGGTGGGGAATCGTTGTTAAAAAGGGTAGTGTTGTAGTTAAACAACCCAATTGAATCGAAGGTTGAATAGTAACTGGCAGTCGCCGCGTTAGATCCTAAACTGCTATCTGGCGCGAAGACGCATGTCAGTAATAATGCCCAGCGTCCAATAACCAAGGGTGAAAACGTGATTGTTTTGGTAATGACGCTGGAAATGGGCTAACCAAGGGAGAAAGCGTGTGAAAATAGGCGCACCGAAAGAGACAGCTCAAGGAGAAGCGCGTGTAGCGCTTACTCCTGAGAGCGCAAAACAGCTTCAGAAGCTAGGCCATGAGTGCTTGGTGGAAGCCGGCGCAGGGGCTGCCGCGGGCTTTAATGACGACACGTATCGCGATGCGGGTGTCAGCGTTGTGGAAAGCGCGGAAGCGCTGTGGCGTGATGCGGACGTGGTGATTAAAGTCCGTGAACCTTCGGAAACTGAGGCTCACTATTTGCGCGAAGGCCAGACGCTGATTGCGTTCTTCTGGCCAGCACAAAACGAAGCACTGTTGGAAACCTGTAAAGCTCAGGGCGCGTCTGTTATTGCGATGGACATGGTGCCACGTATTTCCAGAGCGCAGAAAATGGATGCGCTCTCCTCAATGGCCAATATCGCGGGCTACCGTGCGGTGATTGAGGCGGGCAATAACTTTGGCCGCTTCTTTACTGGCCAGGTAACCGCCGCCGGTAAAGTTCCCCCTGCCAAAGTATTGGTGATCGGCGCAGGTGTGGCGGGCTTGTCGGCGATTGGTACTGCGGCTAGCCTTGGCGCTGTGGTGCGTGCGTTTGATGTGCGCCCAGAGGTGTCCGAGCAGATTGAATCCATGGGCGCTGAATTCCTGTTTCTCGATTTTGAAGATAGTCAGGACGGTTCAGAAAGCGGTGGCTATGCCTCTCCCTCCAGCCCAGAGTTTCGTGAGAAGCAGCTGGAGTGTTTCCGCGAACAAGCGCCGGATGTCGACATTGTCATCACCACGGCGCTGATTCCTGGCAGGCCTGCACCAAAGCTGTGGCTGGAAGATATGGTGGCAGCCATGAAGCCTGGCTCGGTGATTGTCGACTTAGCCGCTGAAAAAGGCGGTAACTGCGATTTAACCAAGCCGGACGAACGAGTTGTATCTGATAACGGCGTAGTGGTGGTCGGCTATACCGACTTCCCCTCACGCATGGCCACCCAGGCGTCGCTGCTTTACGCCACCAATATTCGCCATATGCTAGCCGACCTCACGCCTGAGAAAGACGGCGTCATCCATCACAACATGGAAGACGATGTCATTCGCGGCGCTACGGTCACGCACCAGGGCGAAATCACCTTCCCGCCGCCGCCGCCCAAAGTAAAGGCCATTGCCGCGGCGAAGCCAAAGAAAAAAGAGAAAGAACCGACGCCTGAAGAGAAGAAGGCTACTGAACTGGCCGCCTTCAAAGCGCAAACCAAGCGACAAGCTGGCTTACTCGCCGTTGGTGGCGCGTTGATGCTGTTGCTGGGTCAAATAGCCCCTGCCTCATTTATGCAGCACTTCATTGTGTTTGTGTTGGCGTGTTTCATTGGCTTCCAGGTGATTTGGAAGGTGAGTCATTCGCTGCACACGCCTTTAATGGCGGTCACTAATGCCATCTCTGGCATCATTATTTTAGGGGCAATTTTGCAAATCGGTTCAGGCAGTGGCGTCGTTATCGTGCTGGCGGCCATTTCGGTACTGATTGCGTCGATTAATATCGTGGGTGGCTTCCTGGTGACACGCCGGATGCTTGCCATGTTCCAAAAATCCTAAGCGGCGGAGAAACGAGATGTTAGGACAAGGATTCGTATCTGCCGCGGCAATTGCGGCAAGTGTGCTATTTATTTTATCGCTAGGCGGCTTGAGTAATCAGGAAAAAGCCAAGCGTGCCGTGTGGTACGGCATTGTGGGCATGGCCGTAGCGGTGTTCTTTACCTCCCTCGGGCCAGGTATTGGCGGCTACTGGTGGCTGGTTCCGGCGATGTTAATCGGTGCTGGGATTGGTGCTTATGTCGCAGGCAAGGTCGAAATGACCGAAATGCCTCAGTTGGTAGCGGCACTACATAGTTTTGTGGGTTTGGCAGCGGTCTTTGTTGCCTGGAGCGCAGATTTAGAGCGCCGCCGGGTGTTGGCAGCACAAGCGGCCGATGGCGCGATGCAAGAGTTTTCTGCGTTTGCCGCATTGGTGGCCACGAAGGCTCCTGCTGAGCTGACCTTTTTGCAGATTGAGGTGGTGTTCGCGATTTTCATCGGTGCGGTGACCTTTACCGGCTCGGTGATTGCGTTTGGTAAGCTGGCGGGTAAGGTGGATGGCAAGCCTCGCCAACTGCCGGGTGGGCATATGCTCAATGCCGGTGCTGCGGCGCTTTCATTGCTGCTCGCGATTCTTTACCTCAACGGCGCAGGTTTCTGGACACTGATCGTGCTGGCAGCGTTGTCATTCTTTATTGGCTATCACCTGATTATGGGCATTGGCGGTGCGGATATGCCGGTGGTGGTATCGATGTTGAACAGCTACTCCGGCTGGGCAGCGGCGGCGATTGGTTTCACGCTGTCCAACGATCTATTGATTGTTACCGGCGCACTGGTGGGGTCCTCAGGGGCGATCCTGTCTTACATTATGTGTAAGGCGATGAACCGCAACTTCGTTAACGTGATTTTGGGCGGCTTCGGTGGTGCTCAAGGGCCAGCGGCTGAAATTGAGGGCGAGCAGGTCGCGATTGATGCGAGTGGCGTAGCGAGTGCCTTAAACGATGCTGACAGCGTGATTATCGTGCCGGGATATGGCATGGCGGTGGCTCAAGCACAAAGTGCGGTGAGCGATCTAGTACGCAAGCTGCGGGCATCGGGTAAGACCGTACGTTTTGGTATTCATCCGGTGGCAGGGCGTCTACCTGGTCACATGAACGTGCTGCTGGCTGAAGCCAAAGTGCCTTACGATATCGTGCTGGAAATGGACGAGATTAACGACGATTTCTCAAGTACGGATGTGGTTATCGTGATCGGCTCCAACGACATCGTAAACCCAGCGGCCGAGGAAGATCCCAATAGTCCTATCGCCGGTATGCCGGTATTGAAGGTTTGGGAAGCCAAGCAGGTGTTTGTCAGCAAGCGTGGTCAGGGCACGGGCTACTCTGGCATTGAAAACCCGCTATTCTTCAAAGAGAACACGCGCATGTTCTACGGCGATGCGCGGGATAGCTTGAACGCACTGTTGCCAATGGTGGAGTAAAGGTAAGAAAACGCTACTATCATGATAGTGGTACGGGCAGGGCGTCTGACGTCCTGCCTTTTTTATTGGCTAAGTTTTTATTGACTAAGTTTTTATTGACTAAGAAATAGCTAGTTTAATAATAAATAACTATCGATCTATTGGTTTATTACAAATTGTGGCTATCGATGAGGTGCTTTAAAACAGTACATATCAACGCAACGCTTGCTGATTACCTACACTGTAGACAGCAATATGAGATGTCGATCATCTGTTTCCTTGGCGAGTCCAAGGCAAAGAGCAAGAAGGGGAGAGAAACATGAGTGGCAAATGTCCTGTAATGCATGGTGGTAATACGTCTACTGGCACCTCCAACAAAGATTGGTGGCCAGAGGCGTTGAACCTAGACATTCTGCACCAGCATGATCGTAAAACTAACCCGATGGATCCTGACTTTGACTATCGGGAAGAGGTCAAAAAACTCGATTTTGACGCCCTCAAACAAGATGTTCATGCCTTGATGACTGACAGCCAAGCATGGTGGCCAGCCGACTGGGGCCACTACGGTGGCCTGATGATCCGCATGGCATGGCACTCTGCTGGAACTTACCGCATTGCCGATGGCCGTGGTGGCGGTGGTACCGGTAACCAGCGTTTTGCACCGCTCAACTCCTGGCCGGATAACGTAAGCCTTGATAAGGCGCGCCGTTTGCTGTGGCCAGTGAAGAAGAAGTATGGCAATAAAATCAGCTGGGCCGACCTAATAATTCTTGCGGGTACGGTTGCCTACGAATCTATGGGGCTGCCCGCTTACGGTTTCTCGTTTGGTCGCGAAGACATCTGGCACCCAGAGAAAGACATTTATTGGGGGGCTGAAAAAGAGTGGTTAGCGCCTTCTGATGAGCGCTACGCTGATGTCAATAAGCCAGATACCATGGAAAACCCGCTTGCAGCGGTACAAATGGGGCTTATTTACGTTAACCCGGAAGGGGTAAATGGCCAGCCAGATCCGTTGAAGACGGCAGAGCACGTGCGACTAACGTTCGCCCGTATGGCGATGAACGATGAAGAAACAGCCGCACTTACAGCGGGTGGCCATACCGTGGGTAAATGTCATGGCAATGGTGATGCCGCTGCATTGAGCGCTGAGCCTGAAGCGTCTGACGTTGAGAACCAGGGCTTTGGCTGGGGCAACCCGACCATGGATGGCAAAGCAAGCAATGCCGTGACGTCGGGTATTGAAGGTGCTTGGACCACCAACCCAACTAAGTTCGATATGGGCTACTTTGACCTGCTGTTTGGCTACGAGTGGGAGCTGAAGAAAAGTCCTGCTGGTGCTCATCAGTGGGAGCCTATCGACATTAAAGAAGAGGATAAGCCGGTTGATGCAACCGACCCCTCTGTGCGTCACAATCCGATCATGACCGATGCGGATATGGCGATGAAGATGGACCCGACGTACCGTGCCATTTGCGAAAAATTCATGGCCGATCCGGAGTATTTCAAGCAAACCTTCGCTAAAGCGTGGTTTAAGCTAACGCACCGTGATCTAGGCCCGAAAGCACGCTATATCGGCCCAGAAGCGCCGGCTGAAGACCTTATCTGGCAAGATCCTGTGCCTGCAGGTAGCACCGATTACTGCGAAGAAGTGGTTAAGCAGAAAATTGCTGAGAGCGGCTTAAGCATTAGCGACATGGTCAGCACCGCGTGGGATAGCGCGCGCACTTACCGTGGTTCCGACATGCGCGGTGGTGCTAACGGTGCGCGCATTCGTTTGGCTCCCCAGAAAGATTGGCAAGGCAATGAGCCAGCGCGTCTTGCCGATGTGCTTAACGTATACGAGCAGATCTCTGTTGATACGGGGGCCAGCATTGCCGATGTGATTGTCTTAGCGGGTAGCGTGGGTATTGAAAAAGCGGCCAAAGCAGCGGGCTTTGATGTGCGTGTGCCGTTCCTCAAAGGCCGTGGTGATGCCACTGATGAGATGACTGACGTAGATTCTTTTGAGCCTTTAGAGCCACTTGCCGATGGCTTCCGTAACTGGCAGAAGAAAGACTACATCGTCAAACCCGAAGAAATGCTGCTGGATCGTGCCCAGTTGATGGGGCTCACCGCACCGGAGATGACCGTGCTGTTAGGTGGAATGCGTGTGCTGGGCACCAACTATGGTGGTACCAAGCACGGTGTGTTCACTAACCGTGAAGGTCAGTTGACCAACGACTTCTTTGTCAACTTGACCGATATGGGCAACAGCTGGAAGCCGGTGGGCAATAATGTTTACGAGATTTGCGACCGTCAAACGGGCGCGGTTAAGTGGACAGCCTCTCGCGTTGATCTAGTGTTTGGTTCTAACTCACTGCTACGCTCATACGCAGAGGTGTATGCCCAGGATGATAACGGCGAGAAGTTTGTCAAAGACTTCGTCGCTGCCTGGGCAAAAGTGATGAACGCGGACCGCTTCGACGTTGCATAAACGTCAAAGCAACGCTTGCTCTAAGTAACTTCCCTGTTCTAACCCGCATCGAGAGATGCGGGTTTTTTAATGCCAATGGCTTAATTGCTTCCGATAGGCAATTTGCGCTTGGCTGGCACTGACAGGGCTCAAATGCACCTCGGTTCCCGGTACGCATTGAGCAAGCAGCGCACAGGCCATCGGGGTAAGTGCACCTAGGCGTGGATAGCCGCCAATGGTTTGGCGGTCATTCATTAACACAATCGGCTGGCCGTCGGGTGGGATTTGCACGGCGCCAAGGGGAATTCCTTCAGAAATAATGCCACCGAGCGTGCAATGCAGAGGCTGGCCAGTGAGACGAACACCCATGCGATCAGCGCGATTATCTACTGTCCAAGGCTGGTTAAAAGCGTTGTACAGGCTGCGTCCGGCGAAATTTGAAGCTTGCGAGCCAAGCACCATGCTGAGTTGGCAGCTTTTTTCTGGCATGGCGGGGGCTGTTCCTTCAGGCAAGCTGCGCTCGCCGGGTGAGTTACCTTGCCAGGTGAGCTGATCGCCGGTTTGTAGCGGTTTGCCGTCGTCACGGAGCCCGCCAATTTGCTCGCGGGCAGTGCAGGAACGGCTGCCCAGAATCGTTGGTGCGTTTAATCCGCCAGGAAACGCCAGATAGGCCCGTAGGCCACGCCGAGGCTGGCTGAAAATGAGTGTTTGACCGGAACGCAGCAGAAAGCTTGTGTTGGTGGCTAATGGCTGTCCATCGATGGTGGCACCAAGATCGGCCCCGGTGAGCGCCAGACGTACCTCGGCATTGGCAACCAAGCTGAGGTTGCCACCCATAACAATCTCCAGTGCCGCGCTATCAGGTGCGTTACCGAGGAGCCAGTTTGCCCAGCGAAATGAAATCCAGTCGGCGGCACCGCTCTGGGTGACTCCCAAATGACCCACGGCGAACCGCCCTAAGTCTTGAATCAGAGCCAGTGGTCCGGCCTGCTTAACCGTTAGCATTGCCTGGCTCATGGCCGCTCCTCCATCGGCGTTGTATCGCCTCCTGATGCTTCAAACTCTGCTTTGCCAATCGCTTTAAAGCGCACCTTATCGCCAGGACGCAGCAGGGGCTCGCCCCGCTTAGCGTATTCAAATAGCGGTACGGCGGTGCGACCTAAAATATTCCACCCCCCTGGAGAAAGGAGCGGGTAGATAGCCGTTTGTCGATCGGCAATGCCCACACTGCCTGCCGCGACTTTGCGGCGGGGTGTTTTCAAGCGAGGCGTGGCGATGCCTTCGTCTACCAACCCCATAAAACCGTAGCCGGGGGCAAAGCCCAGCGCGAAGACGCAGTAATCATGGTCGCAGTGACGCTCGATCAGAGAGTTAACGCTGAGCCCTGCGCGTTTTGCCACCAGCGGAAGCTCAGGGCCAACGCTTTCGTCATACCATACGGGGATCTCATGCAACTGACCGTTCTGCGACTCGGCGGGCGTTAAGTGGTGCAAGGCACTGCGAATCAGCGTAGCGACTTGGCTAAAGGTTAGTTGCTGGCTGTCGTAGTGAACCAGCAGCGTGGTGTAGGAGGGAATCAGGTCAATGAGTGCCTCGCCCAGCACATCGCGCAGGGTTTGGTCGGCAGCGATGATCCACGCCATATTGGATTCATCGATAGTGTCAAACAGCCGTACCGTTACGGCGTCCATGGCCGCCGTTTCTAAACGCAGTTTCACGCAGACTCCAGCGCCGTAAAGGCATCACGAATCGCGCGCACGGCAGCCACTGACTCAGGGTTGTCGCCGTGCACGCACAGGGTGTCGCAGGGTAGGCGCAGCGCGCTACCGTCGCGGGCGGTCAGCGCCTCGCCTTTGGCGAGAGCAACGGCTTGCGCAACGATAGTGGCTTGGTCGTGGTGGACAGCGCCTGCCAGGCGGCGAGAAGCGAGGTGGCCGGTTGCTTCATAGGCGCGGTCAGCGAACGTTTCAAACCACAGGGTAACGCCCATTTTTTTCGCCAACTGACGATGAGGTTCCGGATCGGCAGTTGCCATGACCATCAGCGGAAGGTTGGCATCATAAGCACGTACCGCACGCATGGCTCCTTCCAATAACTCAAGATTCGCCGCCATGTCGTTATACATCGCTCCATGGGGCTTTATGTAGCTCAGCGTCACGCCTTCGGCTTGGCAAATTCCGGCCAGCGCACCGACCTGGTACAGCATCATATCCTCTACTTCTGCGGGCGAGCAGGCCATAGAGCGACGACCAAACCCCATTAAGTCAGGGTAACCGGGGTGGGCGCCAATACGTACGCCATGCTGACTGGCCAAGGCGACCGTGCGACGCATTACATGAGGGTCTGAGGCATGATAGCCACAGGCGATATTGGCACAATCGACGTAAGGCATTACGTCGGCATCTAAGCCAATCGACCAATTACCGAAGCTTTCGCCCATGTCGCAGTTGAGCAGTGGGAGTTTATTATCGATCATTGTGCACTCTCTTTATGAGTGAGCAGCTCAACCCTGCGTGCAAGGGAGCATCATAGACTGATAGCTGCGATAGGCGCTCATTACGGTCTCGTACTGCACTTGGTGCGCCATAATGAAGTCGTCATCGTAAATCGTCTCGTCTGGATACTCAGTAATCAGCTGTAGCGGGGTCAGCTGTTGGTCGTCAGGCGTTAGCAAGTAGGGGATATGGTGGCGCGTCAAGAACTCCAAGCTACCGGCATGAGCCTCGAAAACCTCGATTTGGCGTTGGTTATACTCAACCAATCCCGGTACGGTTGATAGGTGATCGGTAACCCCCTCTAGTAACGCTTGGGCCTGCGTTTCCCACTCTTGATGATAGCGGATGACGAGAAAGAAGCCCTTGGGGATTGACCATAGCTCAAAGTTACGTGGTATGTAGCCGGTTAAGGGGCGAGTCCATTCATGCGCAGGGTAGCCATGCAAATTGATATGCAGATTGGCGCCGCTTAACGCCTTGGCCCGTTCACGGATGGCAAGCTCGAACTCACCATTGGCCGCTTGTGCCTGTAAGTCGTTGCCAAAGGCCGTATAACGCGCCGCATGATGCATATGGGTTGGCTGCTCAGCGACTAGTCGTTGCTGTAGACGGTAGCCATCGGGGTTTTCTAAAGGTGAAAGCACAAAGTGTGTGCCCGCTTGCAGCGCTAGGTCACGCCCAGCACGAAGGGCGCCAACGATGCCTGAAGGCTCATTAGCATGCTGCGCAGCGCTAATCATTACTGCACGGTCGCTTCCTTGACGATAACGTGCAGACAGTAAGCGCCCGCAGCGACTCTTGGCGTTGATAATGTCGCCGCCGAGAGCTTCCAACTGCTTGGTGATTTGTGGAACGCTGGGAGGATGCGGAGCCGTATCAAGCGCAATATCACCTTGAGTAGGGGCTATAGATTTACATAGCGGCCGTAGACTGATCACCAGTGACATTGGCTTTTCAGGACAGTTACGAATTTCCGGCACAATCTGCCCAGGCTGAATCGAACGATCTCCTAGTGGTAAACCGGCATGGCACTGATAATACTCTAGTAGCGAAAAGTAGAGTTCCTCATGCATACCTTCGGTGAGGCTGATGTGCTCTCTACCAAAAGGTAGTGATGTGTCTTGGATCGGCAGGTTAACGCTGATATTCAGCTCTTCGAAAAAGGGCTGCTTGGTTGACCAGGGCGTTTGGATAATCGTCTCCATTGCCACTTCAAACAGACGCTCGTAATCGCAGGTGTAATACGTACTATCTCCCTCGCCATTCGCGGTGCGCCAAGCAATCCAGCCGCAAGGGGAGAGTTGCCAAGTATTTACATGGTCGAGGTGGCGCCGGTTGGGAGCAGCGACGCTGATTTGTTCGTGCTGGCCAGCGTCGTTGGTCAGCGTCAGTTCATAGTGATAGAGCGCAGTTTGGGTTGCGCAAGGCACTGCTTCCCAGGTCAGCGCCACCTGCTTCTCGAGTAGCCCGGCCAGAGGATAAGCTTCCAGCAGAAAACGTTGGGGTGACTCTTCGGGCGCAGGATAGCGGATATGTATTGCGCGCAGTGGGCAATCGCCGAGCGTTTCGTTAATGCTTTCAATAAAGTAGTGAATTAGCGGCTTATAGGCGCTGTAAAAGCGTGCCTTGATACCGTGCTGAGCAAGTAACTGTTCGGCGTGTTGTCGAGTGGATTGGTCATCGAAAACCCAGGCAGTCAGCTCATCACCGGGTGATAGCTGGCGCTGATACTGTGCCACGAGCGCATCGACGCTGCGCTCAAATGTGGTGTCTAGCAGTAGTGTCATTGTGACGTCCGCCCCGTTGGATCTAAGGTATCGCGTAGCCAGTCGCCAAGCAGGTTAAGACCCAGCACGGTGAGTAGGATCGCGACACCAGGAAATACGCTGATCCACCAGGCAGTTTGGAGATAGGTACGGCCTTCAGCCAGCATGCCGCCCCAGCTGGGGATCACTGGATCGACGCCTAGTCCCAGGAAGGTGAGACTGCTTTCCAGTAGAATATTGTTCGCCACATTGAGCGTCATTAGCACAATCACCGGACCAAGCAGGTTGGGAAGCAGGTGCTGGAAGAGAATACGCCAGTCGCGCACGCCAATCGCCTGGGCTGAAAGAATAAATTCGCGATCTTTAAGTGACAGTACCGACCCTCTGACCAGACGAGCGTACTGCACCCATTGAGAGACGATCAGCAGAATAATCATATTGGTCAGTCCGCCCCCGATGACCGCGATAAACGTGATGGCGAGCAGAATGAAAGGAAGCGCGAGCTGCACATCGGCAAAACGCATGACGATCATATCAACAATACCGCCGTAGTAGCCCGAAAGCAGTCCCATGACGATACCCAACACAACCGCTCCCAGAGCAGAGTAGAACCCCACCTTTAGTGAAATTTCACCACCGATAATGACCCGAGCGAGAATGTCGCGGCCCAATGGGTCCGTACCGAGCGGGAAGCTGCCATCGGCGAGTGGCGGGGTTAACCGCATGGCGAGATTAACGCCGCTTCCGCCGCCTGGAAATAGCCAGCCTGAAAATAGCACTGCAAAGGTAATACCGCCGACTAGCAGGGCACCCATGATGAACTCGAAGCTTTTGAAACGCTCCAAATCAAGAGAATTTACCGACATAATGGCACCTAGCTCTTACGCACGCGCGGATCGACAAAGCCGTAAGCGATATCGACCAGCAGATTGATGGAGATAATCATCAGCGAGAGGATTGTGATAACGCCTTGTAGCACTGGATAGTCACGGGCGGCCACGGCATCGAAGGCCAATGTTCCAAGTCCTGGCCAATTGAACACTCGTTCAACCACGACGATACCGCCGAGTAACCCGCCGAACTGCAAGCCAAAATAGGTGATTAGGGGAATCGAACAGTTGCGCAGAGCGTGCTTATAGAGCACGACGGAGTTGGAAAGGCCCTTAGCTCTTGCCACCATGATGTACTGTGAGCGGAGCGTTTCCAGCATCGTGGTTCTTACCAAACGCACGTTGGTTGCTGTCAAAATAATGCCCATCGTCGCTGCTGGCATGATAAAGCTTTGCCACCCTTCCATGCCGCTAGGAGGAAGCAAGTTAAAGGTAATCGAAAGCAGCAGCACCAGCATGATGGCGAGCCAGAAGTTCGGAAAAGAAAGCCCTACGAGCGATAGAATACGAATCAACTGATCGGGCCATTTGCCACGCGAAACAGCAGCTTTAATACCCAGCGGAATCGAAACAACAATAGACACCACAAGTGATGCGAAGGCGAGAGCCAGCGTGGCAGGCAGAGCTCGGCCGACCAGCTCACTTACCGGCGTACCGCCCATAAAACTGCGCCCCAGGTCACCGGTAAACAACCCTTTAAGGAACTCTAGATACTGGACCAAAAACGGTTGATTCAGGCCCAGGGCTTCGCGAATGCGTTCGAGGTCCGCCTCGGTGATACTTCCAGCGCCTTGTGCCAGCATCACCGCCGGATCGCCTGTAAGGCGAATCGCAAACGAAACGATCAGCGTTACGGCTACTAGCACAAATAGTGCTTGTAGCAATCGGTAGAAAAGAAACTTGGCCACGTGGCCTCCCTCTCGATAAACAAATGGCCGCCGCCGTTCATGGCGGCGGCGAATTGGACTTATTCAGAGACGTCGACGTTGGTCAGGCGTATCCGGTTATCGGGCGCCGGTTCAAAATTTTCTACCCGCTCTCCCACGCCGTACAGAGCGTTCAAACTATAAAGTGGCATTTCAAGTGCGCGCTCCTGGGTATAGCGAGCGATATCCTGCAGTAGCGTTTCGCGCGCATCGCGGTCCAAAATACCGCGCTGTGCGTTGAGCATCTCGTCTAGTTGTTCATCGCTGTCGTAAGGGTTCCAGCGTTCGCCTGTGTGATACATCAGGTAAGCAGTGTTGTCGTAGTCAAACGTCCAGCCGCCCCACTTCTGCTGAAACATTGCACCGGTGCGTCCTGCTGGAATGATGTCATTGAGTAGCACATTGGTTTCATAAGGCTGAATGGAAGCATTGAGTCCTACACCTTGCAGATAGGCGGCAACCACCTGAGCAACTTCGGCAAAGGTTGAGTCATTGCCACGAACATCAATCTGGAGCGTAGCCCCTGGTTCTACGCCTGCTTCCCTGAGCAGCTCTTGGGCGCGCTGAGGGTCATAAGGATAAGGCTCTAGTTCCGAATCGAATCCAAACGATTGGCTGCCTTGGAAACTGGCGATAACGTTTCCTTCGCCAGCCAGAATGGAATCAACAATCGCCTGGCGATCCACTGCCATGATAATGGCTTGGCGCACACGCTCGTCGGCGGTGATACCAGACTGGGTATCAAAGCGGAGCGCTTCTACCGTCGGTGATGCGACGCTGACTACCTTAGTATTGGGATGATCGTTGATCGCGCCAATCATGCCGATAGGGATGGTTGGTGGAAGCACAATGTCGATTCGTCCTGCCTGCAGCTCGGCGACGGCCGTAGATGGCTCAGAGATGAAACGATAGGTGACGCTATTGAGCTTGGGCGTGCCGCCCCAGTGATCGGTAAATGCTTCCAGTTGCACATCAGAACGTGGCGTGTAGTCGACTACTTTAAAGGGACCAGTGCCTACAGGGTGGGTATTAAAATAATCGTCGCCATGCTCCTCAATGTAACCGGGAGGCACGATCATGGCTCCGTAGCCAGCTAACTTCGTGAGCAATACGGGGTCGGGTTCATTTAAATAGAAGTCGACGGTGTAGTCATCAACAATATCGACACGTTCGATAGCGGTGTAGTTCGAGCGCTGTGGACCGCGTGCGCCCTCTTCGCCAAGTAGCCGATCAAAGGTGAACTTGACCGACTCGGCGTTGAACGGTTCTCCGTTATGAAAAACAACGCCTTCGCGTAGCGTGAAACGTAGGCGCGTACCGTTGTCCAGCTCTTCCCATGCTGTGGCTAGCCCAGGAACCAGCTCAAGATCAGGGCCACGGTAGGTTAGTCCATCAAAGATATTGGTGGCTACCGAGGCCCAGTTAACCAAAAAGGTGTCAATAGGATCCCAACTGCCTGGGTCTTGTGGCGAGGCTATCGTCAGCGAGCCTGCGTGGCTGGCAGTTGCTGTCGCCATGGCGGCCGCCAATGTGCAGGCTTGGAACAGTGTTGTCTTTTTCATTTTACAGTTCTCCAAAAGCTTATTGTTGATGTTTACTGCGGATGACTACAGGCAGTGCGAAGCGCCGCCACGTGAGACGAAATGACCAGCTTCTATTTCGTCTAAGGAGAACACCGTTGGCTCATCCCCTACCTTACGAATAGGACTTGGGATATCTCCCTCCAGCAGTAGGTGTTCGCGACGGTAGTGAGGGTCAGCCACTGGTACGGCAGAAAGTAGTTTCTGAGTGTAGGTGTGCTGAGGGGAGTCAAATACTCGCTGGCGTGGTCCCATCTCAACAATCTGTCCCAGATGCAGCACCGCGACGCGATGACTCATTTTTTCAACCACAGCCATATCATGGCTGATGAAGAGGTACGCGAGTCCCTCTTCGCGCTGTAACTGCATCATCAGATGAATAATTTGCGCCTGAATCGAGACATCCAGTGCTGAAAGCGCTTCATCGGCAATAATCAACTTGGGTTTCGAGGCCAGAGCCCGAGCGATGCAAACACGCTGCCGCTGGCCACCTGAAAACTCATGCGGGTAGCGATTAGCATGTTCTGGTTGAAGACCAACACGCTCTAACAGCTCGTTAACTCGCAGTTGGATGCGTTTTCGATCGCTCATCAATCGGTGGGTATGAATAGGCTCAGCAATAGAAAAACCTACGGTCTTACGCGGGTCTAGTGAAGCAAAGGGATCTTGGAAAATGTACTGCACCTGTTGGCGTAGCATCATTTTCTCGCTGCGTGACATTTCCGTAACAGCTTTGCCGGAAAAGACGATGTCGCCGCTGGTGCTCTCCTGCAACTGCTGAATGGTGCGGCCAATGGTAGATTTTCCGGAACCTGACTCTCCGACCAATGCCAGCGTTTCGCCAGGGAAAATATCAAAGCTCACGCTCTCTACTGCGTGGACGCGGTGGCTGACGCCGCCAAAAAAACCTTTGTTGATATCGAAACGCGTTACCAAGTTCTTGACGCTTACCACCGGCGTTTCCTGAGTGCGAACGGTATCCTGTACCGTCGGCTCGCCTTGAGTGATGATTTTATTGCCGTCAAAAATAACCAGTGGCTCGGCACGTGGCAGCGTTTGACCTTGCATGCTGCCCAATGTTGGAACAGCAGCCAGCAGTGCTTGAGTATAAGGAGCCTGGGGGGACGCAAAGAGGGTGCTGACGTCCGCTTCTTCCACCTTCTCACCATTACGCATTACGACAACGTGGTCGGCGACCTCTGCGACTACGCCCATATCATGGGTGATAAAGATAACCGCCATCCCCAGCTCCTTTTGGAGGTCGCGGATGATAGCCAGGATTTGAGCCTGGATGGTGACATCCAGCGCAGTGGTGGGTTCGTCAGCAACCAGTACCTTGGGCTTACAGGCAAGTGCCATCGCGATCATCACCCGCTGACGCATACCGCCGGAGAGTTGGTGAGGGTAGCGCTTGAGTAGGGACTCTGCATCAGCTAAACGCACAATGCGTAGCAGCCTTAATGCCTCTTCTCTGGCGGTGGCTCGGGTGTAATCGCCATGCAGCAGCAGTACCTCGGTGATTTGATCGCCAATGGTGTAGACCGGGTTCAGCGACGTCATCGGCTCCTGAAAGATCATTGAGATCTCTTTGCCACGAATTTTACGCATTTCCTTATCAGAAAGTTGCGTTAAATCAATCGGTTTACTGTCTGGGCTACGACGAAACAGGATATTGCCCTTAGCGATGGTGGCATTCAAATAGTGAACTAAGCCCATCGTGGCCAGCGAGGTCATGGATTTTCCTGATCCCGACTCGCCTACAATTGCCAGTGTCTGGCCAGCGTATAGGTCAAACGAAAGGTCTTTGACGACACGGTTGGAACCAAAGGCAATATCCAGCGATTGAACGGACAGTAGGGGAGGATGATCATGATGAGGCACAGTAATATACCTATATTTTTTATATGATTTATCTGTAAATTATCTGCATAGTGTTCACGTGTCAATTGTACGATTTACCCTCTTTTTTTAATGGTAGAAGAACCTTTGATATCGAAAACGAGTTGCTAGCTGCCCCTAAAACCGCGGACTATGGTTCAATTAGCGGGTGTCCGCTCTGCTAATATGGATTAACAATGCAAAATAAATAGGTAGGTATTAATGATAGATGTAGAGCAAATGGTAGCGGGTGGGCGTGGGCCGATTGTTTCGTCGGAGCACTTATCACACAAGGCGAAAGAGTTGTCTGAACTTGAATTCGGTTTGATCATCTCGAGCCATGCCTTCAATCGCTGGATGGTGCGTTGTATGACCGCTACTGGCTATCCAGAATTGGGGACGTTGGATGTGCTGGTTCTGCATAGTGTCAGCCATCGTGAACGTGCAAAGCGTCAAGCTGATATATGCCTCGTGCTAAATGTAGAAGACACTCATACTGTTACGTATGCGCTGAGAAAGTTAGTTAAACTCAATCTCGTTAAAGGTGAAAAACAAGGTAAGGAAACTTACTTTTGTACTACTGAACAAGGACGAAATGCCTGTAGCCGTTATGCCGAAATCCGTGAAGCCTGTCTAATTGATTCGCTTACATCGATGGGTATAGAACGTGCAGAAATCAGTAAAGTGGCAGGGATTTTACGTGCAATGTCAGGCCTGTATGACCAGGCAGCACGGGCAGCTGCTTCTCTTTAAAAAGTGTCAGCTTTGATGCAACGAGCGGCGCGTGAGCCTGTAAAAAGGATGAAGTGACTAAACGATTAAGGAGCCTATGCAATTCGAAGATCTCTAAGTTGTTCTGCAAGTTCTAATGTACAGCTTTAATTAGCACGATTTTTCAGTGACGTGATGCTTGAAACAAAAAAGCGGCTTCTATCTGCCTTGAACGCATATGAGCTATGTTGTGATGTGGCTTATAGAAAATGTAGAAGTAATGCGCCATTACTTCTGCTAAATCTAAGTGAGCCTCCACGAATATTACAAATAAGAGGAATGCTCCTATGCGTAACTGCATTTTTACTCCCCTTGCCCTAGTCACTATCTGTAGCTTGGCTGCCACGGCCCATGCGGCTGAATGGACCATGGCAACGCCTTATGGTGATGCAAGCTTCCATACCCAAAACAATAAACAGTTTGCAGAGGATGTGGCTGAGGCCACAAACGGTGACTTAACCATTACGGTGCACAGCGGTGGTTCGCTGGTCTCACATGGTGAAATTAAGCCGTCGGTGCGCCGCGGTACGATTGATGCTGGCGAAGTGTTCCTCTCTGTTCTTTCCAATGATGACCCTATTTTCGAAGTTGATACGCTGCCGGGGGTGGCCGGTAGCTATGAAGATGCCTATGCCTTGTGGGAAGCCACTAAGCCGATGATTACTGAGCTGTTTGCCTATGAAGGAATGGTGCCTTTGTATGCTGTCGCTTGGCCAGCGCAGGGCATTTACACCTCTGCGCCGTTAACGGATCCCGGTCAGTTCGACGGCTTGCGGGTGCGTGCGCCAAATATTAATACTCAGCGTTTCGTTGATAATTTAGGTGGCAGCCCGACAGAAACCGAAGAGTCTGATATTCCTACTGCCTTTAGCACCGGTCGTGTGGATGCCATGATTACGTCCAGTTCTACCGGTAACTCCATGGCAGCCTGGGACTATGTGACCGACTACACCGATGCCAACTTGTGGCTGCCTAAGAATATTGTGTTTATGAGTCAGCGCAGCTTTGATCGTTTAGATGAAGCTACCCAAGACGCGCTGATGGAAGCGGCTGCTCGGGCTGAAGAGCGTGGCTGGCAAATGAGCCGCGAGAACAATGAAACTAGCCTGGAGGCGCTGAAGGAAAATGGCATTTCAGTTTCTCAGCCTAATGAGGCGGTCTCTGCTGCTCTGCAAGCGGCGGGCGATGAGCTGTTTGCCGACTGGGAATCCCGTGCTGACGAAGACGCAAAACAAGCCTTAGAGAACTATCGCGAACAACGCGGTAACTGAGTCTTAACAACTAATGCTGGTTTTAAGTAATGCTGGCTTTAAGGGCGGCTGTTTATGCCGCCCTTACCACCCACGCGCTCAATGAGACTGCGAACATGATGTTTAAATTCGACAAACTCTACCGCCTCGGTGCTTGGGGTGCTGCCGCGTGTATGGTGGCTATTTGTGCACTTATCGCACTGCAGGTCACGTTTCGGTTAGTAGATGCGCTGCTTGTTTTGGTTGGCCTTAGCCGACTCGGCGTGAGCATAACCGGCGTTTCTGAGATGGCGTCTTATCTGTTAGTCGGGGCAACGTTTCTTGGGCTTGCCTACACCTTTGTCCACCATGCGCATATTCGGGTGACGCTGCTTATCTCGCGTCTACCTTCTGCCATACGCGTCTGGTTTGAGGTGTTTGGATTGCTCATTGCGGTAGTGATCAGCCTTTTGCTGACCTATGGCTTGATTGGACTGGCAAGAGAAAGCCTTCAATATAACGATGTATCGTCAGGCTTTTTATCGATTCCCTTGTGGATACCGCAATCGGTATTAGTTGTTGGGGTAGGGCTCTTGGCATTGGCACTTCTGGAAGCCTTGTGGATAGCGCTGCGTATCGCTATCCACGACCCTGCGAGCTTCCGTGAAGCAACCGCCATCGACGACAACGAAGCGCATTAAGACGCTACCCAGGAGACACCCTCGTGCTATTACTTAGTTTGGCTACCATCTTTACCCTCGTGGTGCTGTTAGGCAGTGGCGTCTGGATTGCCTTTGCTCTGATTGGCACTGCTTGGGTTGCTCTTCAGTTTTTTAGTCCCTTCGACCCCGGCCCTATTCTTGCCTCGGATTTTTGGGGAGCAAGCTATGGCTGGGATTTAACGGCATTGCCGATGTTTATCTGGATGGGTGAGATTCTGTTTCGCTCAGGTCTTGCCGACAATATGTTTCGTGGCTTGTCGCCCTGGTTAAATCGCCTGCCAGGACGTTTACTTCACACCAATATCATTGGCAGCGGCATGTTTGCCGCCGTATGTGGCTCTTCAGCGGCGACCTGTGCAACGGTGGGGAAAATGACCCTGCCAGAACTCGAACGCCGCGGCTATGACAGCAACATGGCGATTGGTACATTGGCCAGCGCTTCAACGCTAGGCTTGCTGATTCCGCCTTCCATCGTACTGATTGTTTATGGCGTGGTGACTGAACAGTCCATTACCCGGCTATTTATGGCAGGCATTGGGCCAGGGCTGATGATCTTGGCCATGTTTATGACCTATCTGGTGCTGTGGGCCCTATTGAAAGGTAACCGAAACGGCTTAACCGGCGCTGATGAGTCGGGCATGAGCTTTGTTGAGAAGCTGCGCAATACCTGGTCGCTGGTGCCAATCCTGCTGCTTATTGGCGGTATTATCGTATCGATCTATGGCGGCCTAGCATCACCAACAGAAGCTGCCGCGGTAGGCGTCGTGCTGTCGATGGTCATTGCGCATTTTAATGGCCACTTTAATCGAGACATTTTTACCAGCTCGTTATTTGCCGCAGTACGTACCGCGTGCATGATCGCCTTTATTATTGCTGGCGCGTCATTTTTGACCTCTGCGATGGGCTTTACTCAAGTGCCTATGCAGTTAGCTCGCACGATTGGTGAAATGGGTCTATCTCCTACGATGCTGCTAGTGGCCTTAACGGTGCTGCTGTTGATCATGGGCTGTTTTTTGGATGGTATTTCACTGATTCTGCTAGTCACGGCCATCATTATGCCAGTGGTTAGCGCCGCTGGATTTGATCTGATCTGGTTTGGTATCTATCTGGTGATTGTGGTCGAGATGTCACAAATTACGCCGCCTGTGGGGTTTAACCTATTTGTCATTCAAGGACTCACTGGTAAAGATATTGTCACCATCACGAAAGCAACACTGCCATTCTTTCTGCTGATGCTGCTGGCGATTGCTTTTATGCATCTCTTCCCTGAAATCGCCTTGTATCTACCCCAGGCACTGAATAGATAGTAGACGACTAACGGTCAATCTTGGCCATGAACGGAGATGCCCCGGCGGCCAGAGCGTTTGATGAAATACATGCTCTGGTCGGCGGCATCTATCAGCTCCCGTTCATTGCTGAAGTTGCCATTGCTTAAACACGCAATGCCCATAGATGCAGTGATATACAGTGCTTCTTGGTCAATTTCCAACATAGGTTGCTCATTTAAATACAGAGCAATGCGTTCGGCTAACTGTCTCGCGGTTTGAGCGGTCTCATCGGGCAAGATAATTAAAAATTCTTCACCGCCATAGCGCCCAGCCAAATCGCCTGAGCGAGTTAATGACGCTAGTATCTTACCAAAACGTTCCAGAATTAAGTCGCCTGTCTGGTGGCCATATTGATCGTTAAGCACTTTGAAATGATCTAAATCGATAAACACCACTGACATTGTGCGGCCTTGCTCATTGCAAAGCGCAAAACGTTCTTGGAGTTGCTGCTCTAACCACGCACGGTTGGCCAATTGAGTTAGTGGGTCAATACGGCTGCGTTCTTCTAATGCAGAATTATGCAACTGTAGTGTATCCAGCTGCTGTTGCTGAGCATCTAATCGTGCGGTGAGCGTCAAAGAGTGTTGATAGAGCAACTGCTGTGCGTCCGCCAGCAGTGTTTGACTATTCACCGGAGCGGGTACGGTGAGATCCAGAATATCTGTTAATAAATCAATTTGTTCTGACAAGTGATGGAAAAGCGCTTCAATGACATTCGTAGGCAGTGTTTCTGTGACCGCTAACTGCCTAAGCAACATTGCTAAGGTGGTGCTTGGTTCAGGGCTGAGCCATGCATCGGCGATTGAACCGGATAAACGTAGACAGAGTGTTGCCATGTCATCGGTTAAAAAGCCGTCATGACTTTGGTCAATAGCATGCACGATTGAGGACGGTAGCCCCCACTTGGCGGCTAACCAAGCGCCAATCAGTGTGTGGTCACTGCCAAAGTGGCGGCGTTCAGCGTTGACTAACTGTGCGTGAGACACTTTGCTTTCAGCGTATAGTGCCTCGGCCTCGTCTGGGTAGGTGGTGAGGATCGCGAAAATGCCTATATCCTGCAGTAGGGCAAGCGTGAATGCGCTGCCAACCTGTTCGGGGCAGAGTTGGTGAGCCAGCTTACTTGCTACCACGGCGGCAACAATGGCGCGTCGCCAAGTTTGTAGAGCTGCGTTCTCTGTGGGTGGCCAGGGAAACAGAGTGAAGCTCAATACGGTGGCGAGCGTTGCGTCTAATCCCAGTCGCTGGGTTGCTTCCAAACTGGTTTGTGCAGGATGAGCTGAACGAAGGTAGTGCACGCTATTCGCGGCCGCAATAAGGCGGGCCGTTAACCCAGGGTCGCGTTCAATAACATGAGCATAGTCACTCAGAGAAGCCTGAGGGGAGCGCGCTACTTCAAGCACTTGCATGGCAATAGCAGGAAGCGAAGGTAGGTTGGCCGAGCGTAATAACGCATTACCAAGAAAACTGGGAAGCCCATTAGTAAGCGAGGTATAAAGTGTTTCATCTTCTGTTGAACGGCTCGTCATATTACCCCTAAACGTGCTGTCCAGCGTAGCGAGCAGCCACTAAGTTATGTGCTAAGTTATCAATCATAGCGCCTGCGTCTGTTTAGCAGGGTTATAGATAGGCGTGGTACATCAGTAAAATAACTGTTTATGCTGTAGCCCGCTGCATTTTATTGCAACAGCTTATTACAACAGTGCTCTGTGGGCAGCTGCTCTACGATGACAAAAGTGAGTGCTCCAATGCACACCATAAACGAAGCGTCGGAGATTTTCCGTCAGTTGGCGGAAGGTTTAGGACGTAGTGGAAGACCTGACTTTTATACGACGCTTGTCGAGCAACTTGCCCAACTGCTTGGGATTGATCATGCGTTGATCGCTGCGGTCACCGAGCCTCATATGGCCACAACGTTGGCCGTTTGGTCAAATAATCATCATCAGGAAAATGTCGCTTATCCTCTCATTGGAACGCCTTGTGAAACGGTTTTAGGTAGAGAACCTTGCTTGTATGCCTGCGATGTTCAGGCGCGCTTTCCTAAAGACGAGCTACTCAGCCAACTGGGTGCAGAGAGTTACATGGGACTGCCTCTGTTTTCATCCGATGGCTCGGCCATTGGTATCTTAGCGGTGTTAAGCAATAAACCGATGCAGCTTGATGGACTTGAAAACGAAATTTTGCGCATTGTGGCTGCTCAAGCGGGGGCAGAGCTTGGTCGCTGCCAAGCCGAGCAAGCGCTTCGTCAAAGTGAAGAATTGGCCCGAGAGAGTGAGCGGCGTTTAAACACATTGCTTAATCACCTTCCTGGTATGGCCTACCGTTGCCTAAATGATCAACACTGGACGATGCAGTTGGTCAGCCAAGGGGCTGAGGCGCTCACGGGCTACCATCCGGACGAATTACAAGATAATCGACTCATCAGTTTTGCCTCCCTCATACACGAAGCCGATCAAGATCGCGTTCATCTAGCAGCACAACAGGCAATCCAGCAGCGTCAGCCATATCGCGTGGTGTACCGATTGCGCCATCGGGATGGCAGTTACCGTTGGATGTGGGAGCAAGGGCAAGCTGTTATCGATGATGATGGCCATGTTGCCTATCTCGAGGGCTTTATCTCAGATGTGACCGACCAGCACGAATCACAACGCGTGCAGGATGCGGTGGTACAAGTAGCCTCTACAGTTACCTCACGCGTAGGAGACGATTACTTCCACCAGTTGATCATCACGTTAGCCACGTTATTAGAAGCAGATGCTGGGTTTATCGCGTTATTGGATCAACCTGTTCCACAGCTTTTGGGAGCATCTAATAAGATAAACGCGGTGCTACCCGCAACAGCAGCCCAGACCGTTAGTTTAGTCACGAATGGCCAGTTAATAGATAACCAAACGTTTATGCTGCAGGGAACGCCTGCTGAACGAGTCGTGTTTGAAGGCGAGAGCGTTGTTCAAAGTGGCCATGCGTTTACGCTGCCGGGAACCTCATTAAGTACCCAGGCGTGGATAGGCCGCCGCTTGGATAATGCTAAGGGCGATGCCATCGGCGTGATGATGGTGTTTTATCAAACACCACTGACGACCAATGCGTTTGCAACTTCCGTGCTGAGAATTCTCTCTACTGGTGCTGCCGGTGAGCTTGAACGTCGCCGTGATCATCGTCACATACATCGTCTTGCCTACACAGATAACACAACAGGATTACCTAATCGTGCGCGCTTTATGGAGCTATTGGCCAGTATGGGAAAAGAGGCAGCTAGTCAGGGTGACTCTCTTTCACTGCTGCTGCTGGATATCCGACGCTTTAAAGAGGTAAATGATTTACATGGCCACGAGGTAGGAGATCAGTTACTCGCAACCGTAGCCGAGCGCTTGAGGCAAGCTAGCCTATCTAAAAGCGCTGTCGCACGACTTTCCGGTGATGAATTTACGATACTGCTACCCAACATTGAGGATGTTCGTCTTCAAGAAGTAGTGTTTCAGCTATGCGAGGTAATCAGGCGCCCCATCCAGCTGGGGCATCGTGTTTTTAATCTCGACGTCAGTATTGGGGTAGCCAGCTATCCAAGCGATGTATCGGAGGCCGGTGAGCTGTTTAACGCAGCCAGTATTGCACTCCATCACGCAAAACGCCGTGATAATAGCGTATGCCCCTATACACAGGCGATGCGTCAGACGCTGGAACGCCGGCAATGGATGACCGAGCGCCTGCATCAAGCCATTATTGAAGGGCGTCTACAACTTTACTTCCAACCCCAGTTTAGTCTTGCTAGCAAAACATTGACGGGGGCTGAAGCGTTGTGTCGCTGGTTTGACCCTGAGTGGGGCTGGGTAAGCCCCAGCGAGTTCATTCCTCTGGCGGAAGAGCGTGGCTTGATCCGCATGCTGGGAGACTGGGTGCTAGAAGAAGCGGCACGTCAGTTAAGTGTTTGGCAGGCTAGCAATATGCCACTGCCAGGTAGGCTCTCAATCAATATTTCAGCGCAACAATTTGCCGATCCTCAGCTAACCGCACATGTGGCTAAGCTAACCGCCTGTGTACCTCCGGGCAGCATTGCGCTTGAACTGACTGAAAGTGATTTTATGCGTGATCCCGATCAGGCGGTCACAATTACTCAGGCTATGCGTCAGGCTGGCTACGCGCTGTTTATTGATGACTTCGGTACGGGTTACTCATCGCTCTCGTATTTACGGCGCTTCGCTGCGGATGCGTTGAAGATAGACATTTCGTTTGTGCGTGACATGCTCGATAACCACCATGATCGGGCGATTGTGCAAACCATTATTGCCATGGCTGACACGCTTGATATGAAAACCCTTGCAGAAGGAGTTGAAAGCCCTGCCCAGGCCGATTTGCTCGCACAAATGGGCTGTAGCGAAGCTCAGGGGTACTGGTTTGGTCGTCCGCTACCCGCCGATGAGTTTGCCTCAATGTGGTTAACCCCTTAAGCCATTTTATTGACAGGTAGGGCGAGCAATTTCCATTCTCATCAATGGCGTCATCGTCCTGTCATCATCGTTGGCATACCCTACGGCGCCGCCGAACTCGCGAAAAAAGGAGTGCCACATGCGCCTCGCTCTGTTTGATCTTGATGACACCCTCCTGGATGGAGACTGCAGCGACCGCTGGAATTTATGGATGATTGAGCAGGGGTGGATCAGTGATGCCGAGATCTTTATAGCCCGTGCCGAACAGATGCAGCAGGCTTATCATGCCGGTAAGCTAAAGCTAGAGGAGTACTTGGCAATGACCTTGGCGCCGCTGCGGGGCCGCCGAGTAATAGATGTACAAAAAGAAGTTGAGCGCTTTGTCGCTACTCATTTGCAGCCCCGTATTTTTGATCAAGCCTGGCGCTGCCTGGACGCGCACCGCCAGTCAGGCGATATCCTCGTCCTCATTTCTGCGTCATCGCATCACCTGGTCGCGCCGATTGCGACGATGTTAGGGATTGATCATGTGCTGGCGGTAGAGCTAAGTGTCGAACATGCGGCAAGCGGGGCAAGCTACACCGGCCATAGCAAAGGCGTGCTCTCTTACCGTGGGGGGAAAGTAGTGCGTTTTCAGCAGTGGTTAACCGAGCAAAAAATTGCTCCCAGCCACACAACGTTCTACTCGGATTCCCGCAACGATATCCCGCTGCTGCAGTATGTCGACTGCCCGGTGGCGGTTAACCCTGACCCCGTGCTGGCGGAGGTGGCTAGTGTAGAAGGGTGGCAGCGCTTAGACTGGCGGATGGCAGCGTCGACAGACGCTTCATCGGCCAACGATCTATCAGGAAAATCGGCGCATGCCTGATGCCTACTATTTACAGTTAACGGAACAGCTTCGTTATTTAATTACCCAGCATGCCACGCAGTGGGAAGGCAAATTGCCCGCTGAGCGAGTGTTGGCAGAGCGCTTCTCTACGACCCGCGTTACGTTGCGCCAAGCCTTAGCGCAACTGGAGGGGGAAGGGCTCATTCACCGCAGCAATCGGCGTGGCTGGTTTATTTCACCGGCTCGGCTGGTGTATGACCCCACCCGGGACGCAGGCTTTAACGACTATGTGGGGGCTCAGGGGCGGCAACCACGCACGGCGGTTCTAAAGCTGGAAACCCGCTCACATCTGGTGGCTGCCCGTGCCTTGGGGCTGCCCGATGATCAGCCGTTTCACCATATTCGCCGTCGCCGTTACGTGGATGATCGCGCTGTGCTGGTGGAGTCGCTTTGGGTGGTGCCAGAGCGTGCGCCAGAGTTGCTAGACATCTACAGCGGACAGTCACTCTGGGGGTTGTTGAGAGGGCGGTGGGGGCATCACTTGGCCAATCGCTCGATACGCATGGTGTCCGAAGCGCTGTCGCCATTAGATGCAGAAGAGTTACTCGTTGCCCCGGGCGCGGCAGGGCTAAACATTTGCCGTGCCATTTTTGATGATCAACAGCGCCCTATTGAGTATGACGAAGAGCACTGGTTACACGATTCGTTATGCATCAGTGTTGAGCTGTCTGGCCAGCAGTAACAAGGTTACGAAGACAAGGGCGCTCAAGAGCCCCCTCACAAGAACCCTCACAAGAACTTATGCTTGAGCGTACATAACAACTTAAAAAATCGGTCAAACAAGCGTCATCGCACTGTCATTTAACAACGGCAAACTTCTGGTCTATACCAAAACGCTGGGAGCCTACCATGTCGAAACTTCGCCGTTTGTTCCAACCTACTCAGATTGCAACTGCTCTGCTTGCAACGACTGCCGTTGCCTTCACTTCGGTGGCTAGCGCCACTGAGCTAACGGTGTACACCGCCGTTGAGTCAGATGACCTGCAAAAATACGCCGAACGCTTCAATGCCGCCCATCCCAATATCACCATTAACTGGGTGCGAGATTCTACGGGCGTGATTACTGCGCGCTTGCTGGCGGAAAAAGATAATCCCCAGGCAGACGTCATCTGGGGCTTAGCCGCTACTAGTCTGCTGGTACTTGAAGAAGAGGACATGCTGGAACGCTATGCGCCCGCAGGCGTTGAAAACCTTGATCCTAAATTTATTGATGCTGCTTACCGTAATGGTGAAGACCCTGCGTGGGTAGGCATGGATGCCTGGGTCGCGGCCATTTGCTACAACACTATTGAAGGCGAGCGCCAGGGCGTGCCCATGCCGACCTCCTGGGAAGACCTGACCCAGCCTGAGTTTGAGGGGCATGTGATTATGCCTAACCCCAACTCCTCCGGTACCGGCTATCTGGATGTAGCCAGCTGGATGCAGCTGTGGGGCGAAGAGCAAGGTTGGGACTATATGGACCGTCTGCATAACAACATTTCCCGTTACACCCACTCAGGCTCTGCTCCTTGCAGCCTAGCGGCCACCGGTGAAGCAGTGGTTGGCGTGTCGTTTGCCTTCCGTGGTGCACGGTTAAAATCTCAAGGCGCACCGATTGAAGTGATCTTCCCGGAAGAGGGGCTTGGTTGGGATATGGAAGCTGCCGCCATCGTTGCGGGTACCGCCAAACAGGAAGCTGCACAAACGCTGATGGATTGGGCCGTTTCCCGCGAGGCTAACGAACTCTATAACGAAGGCTACGCCGTGGTGGCCTATCCCGGTGTGGCACAGCCGATTGAAAACTATCCTGCGGACATTACCGATCGCATGATTGATGCCGACTTCCAGTGGGCCGCAGTTAATCGCGAGCGCGTGCTGGCAGAGTGGCAGCGCCGCTACGACGGTAAAACCGAACAGTAAGTACGAACAGCTGCCCCGGCCAAGGCCGGGGCTTGGAGATGTTATGCAGACCACACTGACATCGCCGCTGACGGCTCACTCGGCGGCGAAACCCCTCTCACCCTCTGCGCACCTAAGCATAGATGGTGTCACCAAGCGTTTCGGTAGCTTTACCGCGCTGGACAACATTGCGCTACAGATTCAGGAAGGCGAGTTTGTATGCTTTTTAGGGCCTTCTGGCTGTGGCAAAACAACCCTGTTGCGCACTATTGCAGGCCTAGCTCAGCAAACAGCAGGTAGCTTAATTCAGCGCGGCAAGGATATTTCCATGCTGCCCCCGCAGGCGCGGGATTTTGGCATCGTGTTCCAATCTTATGCGCTGTTTCCCAATCTGACAGTGTTCGATAACGTTGCCTACGGGTTACGCAACCGTCGCAGTGATCGAGCGATGATTGATGCCCGCGTGGCGGAGTTACTTGCGCTGGTTGACCTTAGCGGTAGCGAGCATAAATATCCTGCCGCACTTTCTGGTGGGCAGCAGCAGCGGGTTGCGTTGGCACGAGCGCTGGCTACTGAGCCTGGCCTGTTGCTGCTGGATGAACCGCTCTCTGCGCTGGATGCGAGGGTGCGCGGTCATCTGCGACATCAGATCAAAGCTCTACAGGCGCGTCTTGGTGTGACCACCATTATGGTGACCCACGATCAAGAAGAAGCACTCACCATGGCTGACCGTATCGTAGTGATGAACCACGGGGTGATCGAACAAGTGGGTACGCCTGCCGAGATCTACCACCAGCCCGCCAGCGCTTTTGTAGCTTCATTTATTGGCACCATGAACTTTCTAGAGGTGACCGCACAGGCGAATAACCACGCGTTGCTAGGCACTATTTCCTGCCCTTGCTTGCCGCACGTCTACCCGCAAGGCCAAGCAGCTCAACTGGCCATTCGCCCCGAGTCAGTCGCGCTTAGTGCCAGCACCACTGGGCTGAGCGGTGATGTCATGGGCATTGAGTTTTTAGGTGCGTTTCAGCGGGTATCGCTGCGTCTTAACAATACCGAACAATGGTTGCTGGCTGATGTTCCCAGCCGCGATAGCGCCACACTAGGATTAAGGCTAGGGCAAACCTTGGGTATCCATCTGCCTGCTGATGCTGCCCGCTTATATCCGGCAGGGAGCAACCAGTCATGAGGGCGAGTATATTTTCAGCGCCTGCAGCAACGCCTTCGCTGGAAGCATTGATACGCCTGATCGTGCTGCTAGCGGCTGTGGCGCTGTTAGTATTCGGCCTGCTGTTTCCGCTATTTGCAATGTTGGTGAAAAGCCTGCAAGACCGTAGCGGCGACTTTATTGGGCTAGCTAACTTTGTGCAGTATTTTCAAACGCCAGCACTGGTCAATTCGATCGCCAATTCATTGCGCGTTGCGTTCACTACGACGGTGGTCGTCGCAGGGCTCGCCTTTTTATGCGCCTACGGTATTACCCGTACCTGCATGCCAGGCAAGCGGCTGTTTCGAATGTTGGCGATTTTGCCCATTCTAGCCCCTTCGTTGCTACCCGCCATAAGCTTGGTTTATCTGTTTGGTAACCAAGGTGTTTTGCGCGATGTGCTGGCAGGTCATTCGATTTATGGGTCGATTGGCATTGTGATGGGCATGAGTTTCTGGATTTTTCCCCATGCGCTAATGCTGCTAACCACTGCGCTGACAAATAGCGATGCACGCCTCTATGAAGCAGCAGAAGCACTGGGCACGCCGAAGTGGCGTACATTTTTGACGATTACGCTGCCCGGGGTGCGTTACGGGCTGATTTCATGCCTGTTCGTGGTCTTTACGCTTGCCATTACCGACTTTGGTGTGCCGAAAATTATTGGCGGCCAATTCAGCGTGCTCGCCACCGATGTGTATCGCCAAGTGGTGGGGCAGCAGAACTTCCAAATGGGCGCGGTGGTTAGCGTTATTCTACTGATGCCCGCAGTGCTATCGTTCATCGTCGACCGCTGGATACAGAAACGCCAAGTGGCTCAGCTTTCGGCTCGGGCAGTACCGTGGCAGCCAACGCCTAGCCCGCTGCGAGACTGGACGTTTGCGCTGCTGTGTTATTCGGTCGCGGGCATTATTCTGCTGGTCATTGGTACCGCGGTGTATGCGTCGCTCATACAGTTTTGGCCCTATAACCTGTCGTTTACGCTGCAGCATTACACCTTTCAAGGCTTAGCCGGCGGTGGCTGGGGGGCGTGGTTTAACTCCCTCAAACTGGCCTTTAGCGTCGCGTTAGTGGGTACACTGGTGATTTTCTTTAATGCGTGGCTGATTGAAAAGAGCGAAGGCTATCGACCGCTGCGCCAAGGCCTGCATTTTATGGCCATGCTCCCCATGGCGGTGCCGGGCATGGTTCTGGGCCTGGCTTATATCTTCTTTTTCAACCAGGCAGGTAACCCCCTTAACTGGCTTTACGGCACCATGGCGATTCTGGTGCTCAACACGCTAGTGCACTTCTATACGGTGTGTCACCTTACCTCTGTCACCGCGCTGAAACAGCTCGATCCGGAGTTTGAAGCCGTGGGGGCCTCGTTAAAAGTACCGTTCTGGACCACGTTTAGCCGCGTGACATTGCCGGTATCGCTACCTGCCGTGCTGGATATTTCTGTCTACCTGTTCGTCAATGCGATGACGACAGTGTCTGCGGTAGTGTTCCTCTATAACAGCGATACGCGGCTTGCTTCAGTGGCGGTGCTGCATCTGGACGAGGCGGGCTATTTTGCTAGCGCCGCGGCCATGGCTGTGCTGATTTTCCTTACCTCGCTGGTGGTTAAACTGCTCCACACTGCGCTTACCCACGTTCTCTTAAACAACGCTCAGCGTTGGCGTCAGGCGGGCTAAACAGCCCACTACGCCAGCGGCTAATATGTGCTTATAATCTGGTATAGACCAAAATGATGAGTCATTCACAAGCGCCTTACCTCTTAACCCCAGGGCCACTAACCACCTCCCAGGCGACCAAAGCAGCCATGTTGCGTGACTGGGGCTCCTGGGATGATGACTTTAACCGTGTGACTGCCGATGTGCGTGCGCAACTGCTTGCCATGGCCGAGGCGACAAGCGACGCCTATGCCTGCGTGCCGATGCAAGGCAGCGGCACTTTCGCCGTTGAAAGTGCGCTGGCCTGCGCAACCGACCCCAACGGCAAGGTGTTGGTGTTAATGAACGGCGCTTACGGCAAGCGGGCTGCTCAACTGCTCGATATGATGGGCCGCCGTTATGTGACGCTGGACAAAGGTGACTACCTACCGCCGCAACCCGAAGAAGTGGCGGCACTGCTACAGCAAGATGCTGACATTAGCGCTGTATTTCTAGTTCACTGCGAAACCAGCTCCGGCATTTTGAACCCGCTGGAAGCCATCGCTGAGGTGGTGCGCGCTCACGGGAAAACGCTGATCGTTGACGCCATGAGCTCGTTTGGAGGCGTACCGATCAGTCTGACAACAACGCCTATTGATGTGCTGATTTCATCAGCCAATAAGTGCATCGAAGGCGTGCCGGGCTTTGGTTTTGTGATCATTCGCCAGACGCTACTTGCTGCTGGTCAGGGGCGAGCCCACTCGCTGAGTCTGGATTTACACGCCCAGTGGGATTACATGGAACGCACTGGCCAGTGGCGCTTTACTCCGCCCACGCATACGGTGGTGGCCTTTCAAGCGGCGCTTGCCCAGCACCGGGAAGAGGGCGGCGTGATGGGGCGCTGCACACGTTATACCCATAACCGTAATGTGCTGGTAAAAGGCATGCGAGCGTTAGGCTTCAGCACGCTTTTAGAAGATGAGTGGCTATCGCCGATTATCACCACTTTTTTGAGCCCTACCGACCCTGCGTTTGAATTTAAGACGTTCTATGCAGCGTTGAAGGCGCGTGGCTTTTTGATCTACCCGGGCAAGTTAACTGACGTCGAAAGTTTTCGCATCGGCTGCATTGGCCAATTGGATGCGGCGGTGATTGAACAGTTACTCAGCGTTATTCAAGACGCCCTAACGAATATGGGTGTTTCTCTCTTCACTGAATCAAGGAGTGCCTGATGCACTATCAATCTCCTCAATGTCTGCAGGCGGTGATTTGTGACTGGGCGGGTACGCTGGTCGATTTTGGCTCCTTCGCCCCGACCCAGATATTTGTCGAAGCCTTTGCCGAACTGGGTGTGGCGATCAGCCTAGAAGAAGCACGCGGCCCGATGGGCATGGGCAAATGGGATCATATCCACACGCTGTGCAATCAGCCTGAGATAGCCGAGCGCTTTCTCCAGGCAGTCGGCCACCTGCCGACTGATACCGATGTGACGGCGCTTTATGAACGCTTTATGCCGCTGCAGATCGCCAAAATTGCCGATCACTCGGCGGTGATTCCTGGGGCGCTTGATACGCTAACTTGGTTGCGAGGGCAGGGGCTGAAAATAGGTTCGTGCTCTGGCTATCCGGCCGTGGTGATGGAAAAGGTGGTGGCGCTAGCCGCCGATAATGGCCTGAAGGTGGATCATGTGGTGGCCACCGATGAGGTGCCCAACGGTCGCCCACACCCCGCCCAGGCGCTGGCCAATGTCATTGCGTTAGGCATCAGTGATGTTGCTGCCTGTATCAAGGTGGACGATACCGCCCCCGGCATCCTTGAAGGGCGCCATGCAGGAATGTGGACGGTCGCACTCACTTGTTCAGGCAACGCCTTGGGGCTGAGTTATGGCCAGTATCAAGCGCTAAGCGATAGCGAACGCCGTGCAGCCCATGAGCGCGTGGCCGCTCAATTTGCTCCATCAAAACCGCACTACAGCATTGCCACTATCGCCGAGCTGCCAAGCGTTGTAGATGCCATTAATGCCCGTTTACAGCGAGGAGAGCGGCCTTGAGTCCAGCCGCACTGGCGTTAGTGCTGTTTTCGGTGTGTATGCATGCTGGGTGGAACGTGTTGGGTAAGCGCAATGCACCATCGCTGGCTTTTTTTGCCTTGGCTTACGGGGCAGGCGGTGCATTGTTGCTGCCGCTAGTGTGGCTTGGGCCATCGTTGGCGGCGCTACCCAACGCATTTTGGGGATGGCTGGCGCTTTCAGGGCTGTGCCAAATGCTCTATATGGCTGGCTTAGCCTGGGCTTATGCGCGTGGGGAAGTTAGCGTTCTTTATCCTATCGCTCGGGCGCTGCCGGTGGTGCTTGTGCCTCTCGTATCCATTGCGCTGCTTGGCAACCGCACGTTGGATGTGGCGGATGGCATTGGCATGGCCTTGGTGGTGGCGGGGGCGCTCTGCCTGCCGCTAAGCCATCCAGAGGCGCGCAGACTATCTACCTACTTAACACCAGCCATGGGGTTTGCACTGTTGGCAGCCGCAGGCACGGTGGGCTATTCGCTGATAGATAAGCAGGCACTGGCGTTGATGCAGCTAGCAGGCCATAGCAGTTTAACCGCCGGCGCGGTGTTTATGGTGTTACAAGCAGTGATGACCTTAACCTGGGCGATTCCGCTGCTGATGCTGCTACCCGCAGAGCGTCGCCGGTTGCCTGCCATCCGCCAGCAAGGGCTAGTGATGCTGGTCGTCACAGGGCTGATGATGACCTGCACTTATGGCCTGGTACTCATGGCCCTGGCACTAACCGACGAAGTGAGTTACGTCGTGGCGCTGCGCCAGCTCTCCATTCCGGTGGGGGTATTAATGGGCGTGCTGTGGCTAAAAGAGCCTGCATCGATGGCAAAAGCCGCTGGTACATTGATCATGTTGAGTGGGCTTCTGCTGGTGGCACTTTAAGCACGCGCTAGCCGACCGCTTGCCAGACTAGGTTGATTCCCACCAAAAACATGGCCAGGATCACTAGACGGTAAAATAGCGCTTCGTTGACGCGGCTTTGCAGCCACAGCCCGTTGCGCACGCCGATCCAGGCTACCGGCACCAACAGTAGCGACGCCCAGGCGCTTGTTACGTTGACTTCGCCAAGCCACATATACGGGCCGAGCTTGATGACATTCACCACCGCATAAATGACCGTGCAGGTGGCTATAAAGGTCTCTTTAGAGAGTTTGCGTGGCATCAAATAAATGTTCAGCGGCGGTGCGCCTGCATGGGCAATAAAGCTGGTAAACCCACAAACGCTGGCGGCAGGCAGCGCCCAGCGGGTGGAAATCGGCTTCTTCGCGACAGGCTTCAGCAACATATACACCGCAAACACAACGGAGATTACGCCCAGCACCAATCGCACGCCTTCATCACTTAAACTTCCAAACAGCAGTGTGCCAACTACCACGCCAATGACTAACCCCGGCAAAAACCGCCATACCTCGGCGTTTGCCTGCTTGCCCCACCATGCTTTTAGCGCAAATACATCCATGACTAGCAAGAGGGGTAGTAACAAGCCTGCTGCTTGGGTAGGGCTAATCGCCAGTGCCATGAGTGGCACCGAGAGCGTGCCGAAACCGCCCGCGAAACCACCTTTTGAAACGCCAGTCAGGTAAACAGAAAATACGATCAACACCCACGCGATAACGGAGTAATCGGGAAGCATGGCAAGTCCTTGGCAACCAGTCGTTGAAAAGCCTAACGCGAAAAGCCCCGCATTAGCGGGGCTATACAGCATAGCATTGGATAAATGTTAGCAGGCAAATTGTGCCGCCCGTTAGGCTTTCATTAACCACTCATGGTCGGGGTCGTTGTGAAATTTCCACGCCCGCTTGGGCCCCGCCATGACATTTAAATAGTAGAGCGAGTAGCCATGGGAAGCGCCCACAGGATGGTAGCCCTTGGGTACCAACACGCAGCAACCGTTCTCTACCGCCATGGTTTCGTCAAGGCTGCGGTCATCGGTGTAAACGCGCTGAAAGGCGAACCCTTGTTCAGGATTAATGCGGTGGTAGTAGGTCTCTTCCAGGTATGATTCGTGGGGTAAGTTATCCACATCGTGTTTATGTGGCGGGTAGCTCGACCAGTTACCCGCGGGTGTGAATACTTCAACCACCAGTAGGCTATCGGCGGGCTCGGTCTCCGGTAGAATATCGTGAACATGGCGGGTATTAGTGCCCTGGCCACGGGTGCTTTGCTTGATGTTGTCGGGAGCAATCAGTCTTGGGGCGTGATTGCCATGCCCAGGGGCAGCGCACACCGCAAGCTCTAAGTCCGTGGTCGCTTCCACCGCGTAGCTAACATGGTCAGGCAGATAAACCGCGTAGGGAGGGATCTGCTCAAAGATATCCATGCGCTTGCCGATGTCTTCAAAGCGGTGCTCGCCGCAGGTCACTGTGGCCCGCCCGGTGAGCAGCACCAGGCAGACTTCCTGGTCATCGCTGCTGGCCTCCAGGCGCTGGCCCTTGGCGAGTTTATGCACCCGAAAGCCAACGTGCGTCCAGCCAGCCGATTCAGGGGTAACGTCAATCACGGTGCCTTGGGCATCTGGGGCGGTGGGGCGTACCAGTAGTGAAGCCATATATCGCTCCTTCTGATGGCTAGCTGCTCGGTTGGCAGCTAGCCGTTGTCGATATGAAAGGTCTACACAGACCCGTTTGCGTCTGTTTAGACCGAGGCGTCGAGCAGGATTTTGCGACCTTCACGCAATGAAAGCTCCGCTGCATCGGCTAAGCGCAACGCCTCTAGGCCATCTTGGGCACCGGCGAGTGGCGCACGCTTCTCTTGCCAGGCGGCAACAAAGTCGCCAATTTCAAGTTGGTAGGCTTGGGCGTAGCGCTCCAGGAAGAACCACTTGGGTTTGTCTTCCACTTGGCCGGCTTCACCCGTAAAACGCAGTCGGGTGTCGCTCTCGTTCTGGGCCTGCAGCATGCCTTGGCTGCCAAAGGCTTCGATACGCTGATCGTAGCCGTAGCAGGCGCGCCGTGAGTTGCTGATTTGGCACAGCTTTCCACTGGCGGTCGTAAGGGTGACCATGGCGGTATCCACATCACCTGCCTCACCAATCGCTGGGTCAATGATGCTACTACCGACGGCAAAGACACTTTCAATAGGCTCATCAAGCAACCAGCGAGCCATATCAAGATCATGAATCATCATGTCGCGGAACAGACCGCCGGACTCAGCCACATACTCGGCAGGCGGGGGAGAGGGGTCGCGGCTAATAATCGTCAGCGTTTCAAGTGCGCCAATACGCCCTTCGGTAATTGCTTTTTTCAATGCAGCAAACTGTGGGTCGTGGCGGCGGTTAAAGCCTAATGCGCAGGTCACTGGGTGTTCGCTGAGTACTTGCAGAGCATCGCGCGTGCGCGCTAAATCCAGGGCGATAGGTTTTTCGCACAGAACCGCCTTGCCTGCACGGGCGGCACGCTCCAGATACTCCGCATGAGTAGGCGTGCTTGAGGCGATCAGTACGGCATCAATTTCATCATCTGCGAAGATTTCATCCACAGAGGCCGCTCGGCTAGCGTACTGCTCGGCCAGGGCTTCTGCGGCAGGCTGATGAAAATCAGCCACGGCAACCAGCGTAACGTTTGGGTGTGAATAAATGGCCTGGGCATGCACCTTGCCGATGCGTCCAGCGCCGATAAGCGCGAGTTTCATAAGCACTCCTATTTTGTTGTTGCTGTTGGCTTGGTGTTTATGTCTTACGTTTTTTAGTTGAGGCTTTTTCCAGGGCTTTGTCCCGGGATTTGTCTTGTCGCACGCCCAGGGCAATTGCCAAGGCTTGGGTTAAGCAGAGCGATGCAGTCAAGCCGCGAAAGCTTTTTACTTCTGCTTCGTTAACCACGAAGGCAACATCCGCGAAACGCGCCAGTGGGCTAAGGCTTGAATCGGTAATCACCACAATGGGTAGACCGCGCTGATGGGCGTCTTCGCAGGCTTTTTGGCTCTCTTCGGCATAGGGGGAGAAGCTGATGGTCAGTAGGGCGTCGTGTTGGCTCATCGCGCGCAGTTGCTCGCCGTACATCCCCCCCAAACCACTGACCAGCAACGCAGGTTTATCCACATGCGCCAGGGCATAGGTCATGTAGCTGGCGACCATGAAGCTGCGCCGTGCGCCCATCACATGAATCGCCTGGGCCTTTTCAAAAATATCCAGCGCCTTCTCTAGGCTCTCTGGATCAATACGGCTGGGTAGCTGCTCAAGCACGGCGCGGTTGGCGTCAGCGAACTCCCATAATAGTTGGGTGCTATCGGGTGTTTCTCCGGTGGCGCTGCGTACCGCACGAATTCGTTCGGTGTAGTTAGGCAACTCATCGACCAGACGGCTGCGAAACAGCTGCTGCATTTCGGAAAAGCCCTTAAAGCCCAAGCTATTGGCCAAGCGAATTAAGGTGGATGGCGTGACATCCGCCTGTTCGGCAATTTTGGCCACGGTCGCTAAAGCAACTTCCTGAGGGTGATCAAGCATAAAGCGCGCGGTTTGCTGTAAGCGTTTGCTCAGTGTGGCGTACTCGGCGGTGATCAGCGTTTCCAGCTCACGATAGCTCTGTGGTGGTTGTGGCATACAAATTCCTTCGCGTTGGCCCATCTAGCACCCTTTTGCTTATGTACTAGTGGATATGCAGTACTGAGCAAAGTGACTCGTTGTTATGCAGTCTAGTTGATTGGAATAAATATTCCATTTATACCAAAGTATAGAATAAATAATTTGCAATAACTGATGTTTGGAATCTATATTTCATAACGCCAAGGCATTTAATGCCACTTCCCTACCAACAACGATAACGTTATGAGGAATTGTTTATGGCACGTCTATCTCAATGGCTTCTAGCCTCTGCCGCCACCACTGCATTAATTGCAGGTGTCGCCCAAGCACAGGAACCGGAACAAGAAGAGAGCCGTTTCGTCATGGTGACCCATGGCGTTCCCTCTGACCCTTTCTGGTCGGTAGTGAAAAACGGCGCAGAAGCCGCTGCTGAAACCGTCGGGGCTAGCTTGGAGTATCGCGCGCCCTCCACCTTTGATATGGCCAAGATGCAGCAACTTGTAGAAGCAGCAGTGGCATCTGGTCCGGATGGTTTAATCCTCTCTTTTACCGACGAAAATGCCCTGGGTGGCGCTGTCCAAAATGCTGTCGATAACGGCATACCCGTCATCACCATTAACTCCGGTGGTGACGTGGCAAGGGATTATGGTGCCCGGCTGCACATTGGGCAAAGTGAGTATGAGGCAGGTAAGCAGGCTGCTGAGCGCATGCAGGAAATGGGCGTCGAGAAAGGCGTCTGCGTTAACCATGAACAAGGCAACCAAGGACTTGACCAGCGCTGTGATGGTTTTGTCGATGGCTTCGATGGCAATGCTGAGCAGCTAGCGACCACTTACGACCCCACCAATATTCGCAATGCCATTGTCGCTTACCTTAACGAGAACAGTGATGTGCGTGGTGTGCTGACCTTGGGTGCATTGGCCGCTGACCCGATGATTCGGGCCATGCGTGAGCAGGGGGCAACCGATATGTTCACCCTCGGTACTTTTGATCTTTCACCCGGCATTTTGGAAGCCTTGGATGCGGGTGAGCTGGACTTCGCGATCGACCAACAGCAGTACATGCAGGGCTACTTACCTGTCATGTTCCTAGATCAGTTCGTCAAAAATGGTCTGCTGCCCGCAGGGGATGTTGCCACCGGCCCTGGATTTGTTACTCAAGAAAACGCGGCTCAGGTCATTGAGCTGAGTAGTCAGGGCATCCGCTGATAACTACCTAATCGGAAAAGGCTCGGCGGTGTCGAGCCCTGGGAGTCGATCGCTATGAATTCCACTGAAACGAAACCATCGGTTGCGCCAGCAGCGGCTGATCAAGACGAACGTATCCAGAGAGTCTCTTTCTGGAAGAAAGCGCTTAATCGCCCAGAGTTGGGGGCGTTGGCCGGTGCCGTGTTGGTGCTTGCCTTCTTTATCGCTGCTTCCAGCGGCACCGGGATGTTTACCCCAGCGGGTATTATTAATTTTCTTGAAGTCGCCGCTCAGCTCGGCATTATCGCCACGGCGGCTGCGTTGCTGATGATCGGCGGAGAGTTTGATCTTTCGATTGGCTCGATGATTGGCTTGGCCGGCATTCTGATTGCTATCCCTGCGGTGGAGTATGGCTGGCCGCTATGGGCCGCAATTTTATTGGCGTTCGCCTGTGCGGGTCTGGTGGGCTGGATTAACGGTAATCTGGTCAATAAAACAGGCTTGCCGTCATTTATCGTTACCCTGGGCTTCCTGTTCATTCTGCGTGGCCTGGCTATCGGAACCAGTCGGTTGTTGACGGGACGTACTCAGGTGGGAGGAGTGCAGGATCATATCCCCGGAGATTGGTTTGCGGCGCTTTTCTCTGGAGAAGTCGCTACGGGCCTATTTAGCTGGATGGCAGCAAATGGCTGGATGGCGACCAACTTTGCGGGCAACCCCACGGTTACCGGTATTCCCGTCTCGATTGTCTGGTGGCTGGGCTTAACCGCTGTAGCGACTTGGGTGCTGCTGTGCACGCCTTACGGCAACTGGATCTTCGCTAGCGGTGGCGATGCCAATGCGGCGCGCAACTCAGGCGTTCCCGTCCATCGCGTTAAGATTTCACTGTTCATGTTCACGGCTTTCTCCGCCACCATCTTTGCCTGCATACAGGTGATGGATACCGGCTCGGCGGACACCATTCGCGGCCTACTAAAAGAGCTGGAAGCCATCATTGCCGTTGTCATTGGCGGTGCTTTGCTGACCGGTGGCTATGGGTCTGCCATTGGTGCAGCGCTGGGTGCACTGATCTTTGGCATGGTGCAAATGGGCATCTTCTATACCGGCGTTAACACCGACTGGTTCCAGGTTTTCCTCGGCGTGATGTTGCTGGTGGCGGTGCTATTCAACAATTACATGCGCAAAAAGGCGATGGAGGCCAAATAACATGACCACACGTACGCCAATGATTGAAATGCGCAGTGTCAGCAAACACTTCGGCAGCGTTATCGCCTTAAGTGATATCTCAATGCAGGTCTACTCCGGTGAGGTTATGTGCCTGCTAGGGGATAACGGTGCTGGCAAGTCAACGTTGATTAAAACCCTTTCTGGTGTTCACCAGCCCACCCACGGCGAAATGCTTTTGGATGGCAAACCAGCTCGTTTCAAGTCCCCAGCTTATGCATTAGACGCTGGTATCGCGACCGTTTTCCAGGATCTGGCGATGGTGCCGTTGATGTCGATTACCCGTAACTTTTTTATGGGGCGCGAACCGACGGTGGGCTGGGGGCCTTTAAAGCGAATTGATTGGAAATATGCCGACCGGGTTGCCAAAGAGGAAATGTCCAAAATCGGTATTGATGTACGCGATCCAAGTCAGCCGGTGGGTACGCTTTCCGGTGGGGAGCGCCAGTGTGTGGCGATTGCTCGTGCCGTCTACTTTGGTGCCAAAGTGCTGATTCTGGATGAGCCCACGTCCGCGCTTGGGGTCAAGCAGGCGTCTGTTGTACTGCGCTACATCGCTAAAGCCCGCGCCGATGGCCTTGCGGTTATCTTTATTACCCACAATGTCCACCATGCTTACCCAGTGGCGGATGCATTCACCCTATTATCACGCGGCGGTAGTTTGGGCTCCTTCCGCAAAGAAGAAGTCAGTCGCGAAGAAGTGCTCAACATGATGGCGGGTGGCGCTGAGCTTGAAAGCCTGGATGCAGAGCTTGCGGAATTCCAGCGGGAAGATAAAGCCAAGAAGGCCAGCTTAGCCGACCAAGACACTCAACCTGCCGATGCAAGCAGCACTGAACTCTCTTCACCGCGAACGGCGAACGGCTATTAAGGAGCCATGATGAATAAACCTACTCCATCATCGCCGTTCACGCTGGCCGTCTGCGCTGAAATGGTGTTCCGCCACTTGCCCGTGTTGGAGCGTGTTAAACGTATTTCTGAACTGGATTTTCAAGTCGAAATCTGGGACTGGACGAAGCACGACATTGACGCACTGGCCAATAGCGGGGCGACGTTTTCATCCATGACCGGCTATGTCACCGGCACCCTGGCAGATGCCACCGGGGCAGATGAACTGCTACGCACCGCCGCTGAGTCGGTTGAGGTAGCAAAGCGCCTTGGCATTCCGCGCCTTAACCTGCATGGCACCGGGCTAGATAGTAATGGGTTGCCCGTTCAGCCTTGCCAGCAGATGACGGGCGCTATGTGGCTCAAAGCCCGCGACACGCTCAATCGGCTTGCAGATCTTGGCGAGAAGAGTGACGTCACCTTCGTGCTTGAAAACCTCAATACCGACGTTGATCACCCCGGCGTACCGTTTGCTCGCTTGGAAGATGTTCTAGCGCTGGTGGAGAGTGTTGATCGGCCCAACTTGCGCATTATGTTGGACGTTTATCACGCTCAAATTGGAGAAGGTAATCTGATTGAATTGATTCGCCGCTGCGGGCCGTACATTGGTGAAGTGCAGGTAGCCGATGTGCCTGGGCGCTGCGAACCGGGGACTGGCGAGATTAACTACCCGGCCATTGCTCAAGCGCTGAACGACATAGGCTATCGCGGCACGGTGGGGTTAGAAGGTTGGGCCTCTGGCGACGACGAACTAGCACTCAAGCGGTTTCGGGACGCCTTCTCATTTTAGGTAAGCCTCATCGATAGCCACCCAAGACGCTTTTATGCCCAGTGCCCTCTTTTGCCCGATACCACGAATTTGTGACGTGGGGAGACATTTATGCTGAATAACAATAGTCAACACCGGCCGCTTGACCTGATTTGCCTGGGACGTGTGGCGGTCGACCTGTACGCCGAGCAGATTGGCAGCCGTTTAGAAGACGTGGCGAGCTTTGCCAAGTACCTAGGTGGCAGCTCGGGCAATATGGCTTACGGCACCGCTCGTTTAGGATTGAAATCTGCCATGCTCTCGCGGGTCGGCGATGAACAAATGGGCAATTTTGTTCGCGAGGAATTAGCACGAGTGGGGGTGGATACCTCCGCGCTACAAACCGACCCCGAGCGCCACACCGGCTTGGTACTGCTGGCGTTAAAAGATCGCGAAAGCTTCCCGCTGCTATTTTACCGCCGCGACTGTGCCGATATGGCCATCGACGCCGACGCCATCGACCCTGAATTTATCGCCCGGGCCAAGGCGCTGGCGATTACCGGCACCCATCTTTCTACCGATACCACTCGCCGGGCGTGCCGCAAAGCGCTGGACGCCGCCGCCCATCATGGCGTGAAGCGGGTGCTGGATATCGACTACCGCCCAGTGCTGTGGGGGCTGACTAACCCTGGTGATGGTGAAACCCGCTTTATTTCGGATGCAACCGTGACCACCGATCTGCAGCGCTGGCTGGCGGATTTTGACCTGATTGTGGGCACCGAAGAGGAGTTTCATATTGCCGGTGGCAGCACGGACACCTTAGCCGCTTTGCGCGCAGTACGTGAGGTTAGCGAAGCCACTCTGGTATGCAAGCTGGGGCCCATGGGCTGTGTCGTGTTTGAAGGCGCTATTCCTGACCGCATTGAAGACGGCATTCTGGTCAAGGGCGTTCAGGTCGAGGTGCTCAATGTACTGGGCGCTGGCGATGCCTTTATGAGTGGCTTGCTACGCGGCTGGCTGCGCAATGAACCCTGGCAAACCAGCGCCGGTTACGCCAATGCCTGTGGCGCGTTGGTGGTCTCCCGCCACGGCTGTGCCCCCGCCATGCCCACCGAAGACGAGTTATTTGATTACTTGGCGCGCCGGGGTGAGGTACCCCGTCCGGATATTGATCAACGCCTTAATCATCTGCACCGCGTCACTACCCGGGTGCCTAGTCAGTGGCCCGAAGTGTTGGGGTTGGCATTTGACCACCGTCGCCAGCTCACCGATATGGCCCGCGAAGAGCATGCCGACAGCGTGCGGTTGCCAGCACTCAAAAAACTCTTGGTCACCGCCGCTGAAGAGGGCGCCAAGCTGGGCGGCATCTCCACTCCCGCTATCCTGGTTGATGATGTGCTGGGTCAGGACGCACTCAATCATGCCAGTGGAAAAGGCTGGTGGATTGGTCGACCGGTAGAGCTGCCAGGCTCACGCCCGCTGCGTTTCCAGCATGGCGATGATTTAGGTGCCTGCCTACGAAACTGGCCTAGAGAGCAGATCATTAAATGCTTGGTGTTCTACCATCCTGACGATGAACTCTCACTGCGCCTAGAGCAGGAGGAGCGTCTGCGCCAGCTCTATCAGGCGGCCTGTACTTATGGGCTGGAGTTGCTGATTGAGATAATCCCTCCCGCTGATATGCAAAGCGATAACACGACGCTACCGCGCAGCCTTCAGCGACTCTACAACCTAGGCATTCGCCCAGACTGGTGGAAGCTACCCTCAATGACGGATATTGCCTGGCAGGCGGTGGGCGAGACGATTGAGCGCGAGGATGCATACTGCCGCGGGGTTGTACTGCTCGGGCTCGACGCCCCTATGGACGACATGAAACGCGGCTTTGAAGCAGCAGCCAATCATGCCTGCTGTAAGGGTTTCACCGTTGGCCGCACGCTATTTGCTAGTGCGAGTCGTGATTGGCTGGCCGGGCGTATCGACGACGCTAGCTTGGTAGCGCGAGTCGCCCAAAACTATGCCGAGCTGATAAAGGCGTGGCGGCAACTAAGGCAGGCGCAGCCGCAAACGCTGGCCCACACGGAGGAGGCGTAAGATGAGCACCATTCGACTCACCATGGCCCAGGCGCTGGTCAAGTATCTCTCCGCTCAGCGTATTGAGATAAATGGCCAAGAAGTGGCTCTGTTTGAAGGCGTGTTTGCGATTTTTGGTCATGGCAACGTGGCGGGGTTAGGCGAAGCGCTTTACCACGTGCAAGACGAATTGCCGACCTTTCGTGCCCATAACGAACAGTCCATGGCCAACGCGGCGATCGCCTTTGCCAAGGCCAATGGCCGCCAGCGCCTAATGGCGGCGACCAGCTCCATCGGCCCGGGGGCGACCAATATGGTGACCGCCGCGGCGCTCGCTCATGCCAACCGTTTGCCGATCCTGCTGCTGCCGGGGGACACCTTTGCCACCCGCGAACCGGATCCGGTGCTCCAACAAGTGGAGCATTTCGGTGACCCTACGATTAGCGTCAACGACTGTTTCCGCCCGGTGTCGCGCTACTTCGACCGGATTAATCGCCCAGAGCAACTGCTGACCAGCTTGCCACAAGCGATGGCTACGCTTCTGGATCCTGAACACTGCGGCCCTGTAACCCTGGCGCTGCCTCAGGATGTACAGACCTTTGCCTATGACTACCCAGAGGCTTTTTTTGCCCCCAACGTGCATCGCATTCGTCGCTCGCCACCGGATGCATACCAGCTAAGCCAAGCCATTACCGCGTTGCAGCAGGCTAAACGCCCGCTGATCATTGCCGGTGGCGGCGTGCATTACGCCGCTGCCTGCGATGCCCTGGCCGAGTTTGCCAAAACACGCGGTATTCCGGTGGCTGAAACTCAGGCCGGAAAAGGCGCACTGGCCGATAGCCACCCCTGTGCCGTAGGTGCCATTGGGGTGACCGGTAGTGCAGCTGCTAACCAATTGGCGGAGCAGGCGGATGTCATTCTGGCGGTGGGCACGCGTTTGCAGGACTTTACCACTGGCTCTCGGGCGCTGTTTGAAAGCAGCGATAAAACACTTATCGCCCTTAACGTTGGCCGTTTCGATAGCTTGAAGCATCAAGCGTTACCGCTTAGCTGCGATGCTTTGATCGGGCTGGGGCAACTCGACGCAGCGCTGGGCGAGTGGCGCGGTAGCGATGAATGGCGCGAACAAACCGGCACTCGCAAACGCGAATGGGCCGAAATAGTGCGCCGTGTAACCGCAGATCAAGGGCTAGCGCTGCCCACCGATGCTCAGGTGATCGGTGCAGTTAATCGCCAAGCTGGCAGCGATACTACCGTGGTCTGCGCTGCCGGTGGTTTGCCCGGCGAGCTGCACAAACTCTGGCAATGTTCGGGCCCTGGCAGCTACCACGTTGAGTACGGTTTCTCCTGCATGGGCTATGAAATTGCCGGCGGGCTGGGCGTCAAGATGGCTAAACCTGACAACGAGGTAGTGGTGCTGGTCGGTGATGGCAGCTACCTGATGCACAACTCGGAGCTGGCGACCTCGGTGATGCTGGGCCACAAGCTGACTGTGGTGGTGTTGGATAACCGCGGTTATGGCTGTATCAACCGCTTGCAGCACGCCACTGGCGGCGCGGGGTTCAACAACCTGCTGCAAGATTGCCGCACCGTCGAGGCTGGTGCACCGAAAACCGATTTTGCCGCCCACGCTAAAGCGTTGGGCTGTGAGTCTGAGTCAGTGAGCGGCATTGCGGAGCTGGAGCAGGCGTTGGTGCGCGCTCGCAGCGCCAACTCGACCTATGTGATTGCCCTGGATACTGACCCACTGCCCAGCACCCAAGAAGGCGGTGCCTGGTGGGAAGTGGCCGTGCCCGAGGTTTCCGAGCGTGAAGCCGTCAATAAAGCCTATCAAGGTTACCGCGAAGCCAAGCAGCGCCAGGCCCGCTAATCAAATACAGAACATCAGAGAGTCGGCGATAGGGTAAAGCGCCCTAACGCCAAAAATACTCAGACAAAAATGATAAGGAATACGCTATGCCGACGGTTACTTTAGGCATCAATCCGCTCACCTGGACTAATGATGATTTGCCCAGCCTGGGTGGCGCAACACCGCTGGAAACCTGTTTGAAAGAGGGGCGCGAGGCAGGCTTTAGTGGTTTTGAATTAGGTAACAAGTTTCCCCGCACGCCCGACGCCTTGAATCAGGTGCTTAGCGCCCACGACTTGGCGCTTGTGTCGGGCTGGTACTCCGCGCAGCTGTTGGAACGCACGCCTGAAGAAGAGATTGACGCTATTCAGGATCACATGAACCTGCTCAAGCAGTGCGGCGCTAAGGTGATGGTGCTATGTGAAGTTACCCACTGTGTACACGGCGATCAGGAGCGTCCGCTCTCCCAGCGTCCGCTCCTTTCCGAGCAAGAGTGGCAGCGCCTGCTGCATGGCCTTGAGGTGGTGGGTGACTACCTGAAATCCCAGGGCATTCAACTGGTGTATCACCACCACCTGGGCACAGTAATCGAAAGCCAGGCCGACGTTGAGCGCTTAATGGACAACACTGGCGAAGGTGTGGGTCTACTGCTTGATTTCGGTCATCTGCGCGGTGCAGGCGGCGATCCGCTCGCCATCGCCAAACGCTACAGCCAGCGCATTCACCATGTGCACTGCAAAGACCTGCGCTTCCCTGTGCTGGACGCAGTGCGCAACCGCGATAAAAGCTTTTTAAACGGTGTGTTAGACGGCCTGTTTACGGTGCCGGGGGATGGCAATGTAGATTTTCTGCCCGCCTTAACCCACCTGTGCGAACAGGGCTACCAGGGTTGGTTAGTGGTTGAAGCCGAGCAAGACCCTGAAGTCGCCCATCCGTTGACCTATGCTCGCCTGGGGTATCGCAACTTGCGCCAACTTGCCGAGCAGGCAGGTTTCGACATTGCCAGCTAAACAGTGCCAGTCGCCGCCTTTTAATCAGGAGCTTGTATGAAGACGTTATCCCATTATCTTAATGGTGAGTTCTCCACCGGTCAGAGCCAGCGCACTGCGCCGGTTTATAATCCGGCCACCGGCGAACAAAGCGCCCTGGTAGCGCTAGCCACCGCCGATGAAACTCGTGAAGCAGTGCGCATCGCCGACGAAGCCTTTGCCGTTTGGTCAAAAGTCTCGCCGCTAAAGCGCTCGCGCATCTTGTTTAAATTCAAGGCGCTGGTCGAAGAGCACACCGATGAGCTGGCGCGGCTCATCTCCAGCGAACACGGCAAGGTGTTTTCAGACGCCAAAGGCGAAGTGACTCGCGGCCTGGAAGTAGTCGAGTTTGCCTGCGGCATTCCCCACCTGCAGAAAGGCGAGCACTCTATGAACGTCGGCACCGGCGTTGATAGCTATTCGATGATGCAGCCGCTGGGCGTGTGCGCCGGTATCTCGCCGTTCAACTTCCCCGTCATGGTGCCCATGTGGATGTTCCCCATTGCCTTGGCCTGCGGCAACACCTTTGTCATGAAACCTTCGGAAAAAGATCCCTCTACGCCGCTGCGCTTAGCTGAGCTACTTAAAGAGGCGGGCCTGCCGGATGGTGTCTTTAACGTCATCAATGGTGATAAAGAAGCGGTAGATGTGCTGCTCACCGATGAGCGTGTTCAGGCGGTAAGTTTTGTGGGTTCCACACCCATCGCCGAGTACATCTACGCCACGGCATCAGCACATGGCAAGCGTGTTCAGGCGCTGGGCGGGGCTAAAAACCATATGGTGATTATGCCCGATGCGGATCTCGATCAAGCCGTGGGTGCCCTGATGGGCGCGGCCTATGGCTCAGCAGGCGAGCGCTGTATGGCGATTTCGGTGGCCGTGCCTGTGGGCGAAGAAACCGCTAACCGCCTGCGTGAAAAGCTGGTGGCTGAACTGGATAAATTGACGGTCGGGCCTGGCTTGGTTGATGGCCCTGATAACGATATGGGGCCGCTGATCACCCGCGAGCATCGCGACAAGGTGGCGGGCTATATTCAGGTTGGTGTGGATGAAGGCGCAGAGCTCGTGGTCGACGGTCGCCAGACAACGGTTGATATCGCAGGCGATGGCTACTTTATTGGCGGCACTCTGTTCGATCATGTGACGCCAAAAATGCGTATTCACTCCGAGGAGATCTTTGGCCCGGTGCTGGCGATTGCTCGCGTGGCCAGCTTCGACGAAGCGGTCAGCATGATCAACGCTCATGAATACGGCAACGGCACGGCAATCTTTACCCGCGATGGCGATGCCGCGCGCCAATACTGCGAGCAGATCCAGGTCGGTATGGTGGGGGTTAACGTACCGATTCCGGTACCCATGGCGTTCCACAGCTTTGGCGGTTGGAAACGTTCACTGTTTGGCCCGCTGCATATGCACGGCCCCGACGGCGTGCGTTTCTACACTCGCATGAAAACCATCACACAGCGCTGGCCCAGCGGCATTCGTGAAGAGACCAACCACTTCACCATGCCGACCATGTAAGCAGTCTATGGGGCACGACATCATTCAACGCCGGGCCCAGCCCGGCGTTATTGTTTTAGAACAGGGATAACCACAATGAAAACCCTCAAGATTGGTCTAATCGGCACCGGTTTTATGGGCAAAGCCCACGCCATTGCCTTTAATGCAGCATCCAGCGTTTTTGAGCTGCCCGCTAAGCCCGTTTGCGAACTGCTGGCGGATGTCGACCTCGCCACTGCGGAGATCCGAGCAAGTGCTTGGGGATTTGCCCGTGCCACCGATGACTGGCGCGCCTTGGTAGAAGATAGTGACGTGGACGTGGTGGATATCTGCGCGCCTAACTTCCTGCATAAAGAAATGGCGCTGGCCGCTATCGCCGCTGGCAAGCATGTTTACGCTGAAAAGCCGCTGGCGCTGAGTACGGCAGACGCCGACGAGATGGTCGCCGCGGCTGAAAAGGCGGGCGTCAAAACCCTGGTAGGCTTTAACTACATTCGCAATTCTGCCACCCAGTTGGCTCGTCAGATTGTTGCCAGCGGTGAAATTGGTGAGCTGATTCACTTTCGTGGGCGGCACAATGAGGATTACCTGCTCGACCCGCACAAGCCCCATGACTGGCATACCAAGCGGGCGACCGCTGGGGCCGGTGCGTTAGGTGATGTGGGGTCGCATATCCTCAATATGGCCGAATTTTTAACCGGGCAGCGGATTAGCGAGGTTTGCGGCCAGCTACAGACTGTCATCCCCTCTCGGCCCAATGCCGACGGGAGTGCTATGGCTGCGGTGGAAAACGACGATCAGGCCCAGGCCATGCTGCGGTTTGATAAAGGGTTAATCGGCAATATCGAAACGTCTCGGGTGGCGGCTGGTCGCAAAATGGGCTTGGCCTACACGCTAACGGGCACCAAAGGTGCCATTGTGTTTGATCAAGAGCGCATGAGCGAGCTGCAGCTGTATCGCCACGGCGATGCCCACGGCAGGCGTGGGTTCACTACGCTGTTAGCAGGCCCGGAACATCCCGACTATGCCGCGTTCAGCCCCGCACCAGGGCACGGTCTGGGCTATAACGATCAGAAAATTATCGAGGTGCGCGACCTAGTGGAGGGCATCATCAACCACCGCCCCCTCTATCCTGACTTCCGCGAAGCCGCGCGGGTGAATCGTTTGATAGATGCGATTGAGTCCTCAGATAAACAAGGTATGTGGGTAGCTGTATAAAGTTACACAGCTAAATCATTGAGCTATTTTCACGTGATTAGCTATTAAAGCAGGCCCACTGGCACTGAAACGGCAGGTTCAGCGTCAGTGGGTGCCTTCTGATCACAAAATAATCAGCGTGGCTAGCCCCAGGAACGTCATAAAGCCGACCACATCAGTAACGGTGGTTAAAATGACGGCACCTGATAATGCGGGATCTATTTGCAATCTTTTCAGCACTAAGGGAATCAGCACGCCTGATAAATTAGCAAGGCTCATATTCACAAAGATGGCCAACGTAATCACCAGCGTAATCAGCGGATCGCCGAACCACAGATAGGAAATACCACCAACGACGAGTGCCCACACCAGGCCGTTACTCATCCCCACCCACATCTCTTTGTTATAGAGCCACTGTTTGTTATTACCGGCGAGCTGACCGAGCGCTAAACCGCGTATCACCACCGTGAGGGTTTGGCTGCCCGCAATCCCGCCCATACTCGCGACCACCGGCATCAGGATGGCTAGCGCTACAATTTGGTCCAGTACCTCTTCAAACTGCCCAATTACGAAGGCCGCTAAAAAGGCCGTGAGCAGGTTAATACCCAACCAAATGCCGCGGCTCTTTGCGCTGCGGAGTATCGGGGTGAAGACTTCTTCTTCGTCGCTGACGCCCGACATGTGCTTTAACGTCATGTCTGCATCATCTTGGGTGATTTCTAATACATCAGCAGCGTTCAACTGGCCTACTAACAACCCGTCGCTATCGCAAACAGGGACAAAAGGCAGCTCTTTAGAGCGGAGCAGTGCGGCAGCCTCGCTTACCTTCATCTGATCATTAAGTGTGAAGGGGGCAACCATATACTCATCAACGACGCTCTCCTGTGGTTGTTTGACTAGATCAATGAGCGTCAGCGTGCCTAACAGGCGCTTATCCTTGTCGGTAATCATAATCTGTTGTGACTCATCGTCGAGCAGGTGATGAATGCGGATATAGCGCTGTACGGCTTCCAGCGATACGCCCTGTTTTACATTGACCGTCTCTGGGTCCATGTAACGACCGACCACGTCATCTTCATAAGAATGAAGGTTCTCAACTTGGGCGCGGATCTCTTGATCTAAGCTGGCATAGACAGTCGTTTTGATCTCTTCGTCGGCGACGTCGAGAACTTCAGCCACTTCCTGAGCATCTAGGCCTTTAACGATTTGTTCTACATCGCTGGCAGAAAGGTCTTCAATATAGTCGGCACGAATATCTTCATCGACTTCGGCGAGCACTTCACCGAGCAGTGCTTCCGGAATGTGCTCCCACAATCGGTCGCGAGTTTTGGTTGGGAAAGACTCAAGCGTGCGCGCAATCGATAAGATATCGAGTTCAGTAAACAGCTCGCTTAGGGCGGCGGTATCTTCCTCATCTAACCGTTTTTGAAGATAGAGCAGTTGCTCCTCTGAATTTGTGTATTTTTCCTCATCGCGCATAGAGCCCGTCCTTATTGGAAGCTTAGTGTTAAAGAAGTGCAAACTCCTGGCGGCTCGCTTTATGAATGTTATAGACAGGTAGGGTTGAAAGCCATGGCGGTATTGTGATGCAAGCGCACGATATACCAGCCCATATCGTGCCCAAGCAGCCCTACAGCTGGAAGTGGCGAGGCGTTGATGACATCACCTCACTAAACGATGAACTATCCAGTCACATTTAACTATGAGAAGAAGGCTCTGGCCGGGTAGCCAGCCAAAGTGCAATCAGCATTAGGAGAGCCACCACTGCCCCGCTTAACCAGCCAGGCCCGAGTGACCAAACGGTGATTATTGCACTCAACGCTATCGTGCAAACGGCAAAAATCTTAGCGCGCTTGGGTATGGCACGTTCCTGTTCCCAGGTAACCAGCAGTGGCCCGACATAGTGGCGCGAGCGAATCCAGGCTTCAAAACGTGGAGACCCCCTTGAGGCACAGTAAATAGCTATTAGCATAAACACGGTGGTCGGCAATAGGGGCAGAAAAATGCCTAATACGCCGATGCTAAAACTCATCCCTGCCAGCATTACCCACATGAGGCTGATCAGTCTCATTCTTGCTCCCCAATTGGCACACGGTAATGCATATATTGCCCGTTACGTACGGATAAGTATGGACTTATATGAAGGCTTTGCCACTCTGCGGGATAGAGCTCGTTGGCTGCTGACCATTATCTTAAGGCGTTAGGGCGAGAAGAGGGGCTGCAGCGTTACGGCTATTGATAGGCAGCAGCTCTACGTCATAAACCTCCGCGATGGTGGCGGGGTCAAGCACTAGGGCGGGCGAGCCGTGAGCAATACGCTGACCTTGATGTAACAGCCATACCCGGTCGGCGTAGGTGCTGGCGAGATTGAGGTCGTGCAGCACGCAGACAATCGCCATATGGTGCCGTTCTGCCCAGGCGCGTAGTTGACGCATTAAGCGCTGCTGCTGGCCGATATCGAGTGCGCTAGTGGGTTCATCCAGCAGTAAAAGGCCGCCATCTTTGGCGGTAGGTGAGCGCCGTGAGAGTAGTTGACAGGCACCTCGTGCAATCATTACCCGTTGGCGTTCGCCGCCAGAGAGTGAAAGTACGCTGCGTTTAGCTAAATGCGTCAGATCTAGGTCATGCAGCAGTTCCGCAATCAGTGCATTGCTGGGGTTGCTGCCTAAGCTCACTAGCTCAAAGGTTTGCCAATCAAAGCCGGGCAATTCTTGCTGGGCGACCAGCGCCCGGCGATTGGCAAGCTCGTTGATTGGCCACTCACTCAGGCGTTTGCCGTCCAGATGTAGCTCGCCCTGTTCACAGGGGCGAAACCCCGACAGCATGCTGAGTAGTGTGCTTTTGCCCGCGCCGTTGGGGCCAACAATGGCGAGTAGCTCACCAGGGCGAAGGGTGCCGTCCAGAGGCGCGATTGAGGGCGTGGTGGTAAAACCCGCCTGATGTAGGGTTAGCATGCCCGGTTCCGACGCATTAGCAGGTAAAGAAAATAGGGGCCGCCCAGTAGGCTGGTTAACAGCCCGACGGGGATTTCGGCGGGAGCGCCGAGGGTGCGCGCCAGGGTGTCGGCCACCACTAGCAGTAGTGCACCGCCTAACATAGAGGCGGGTAGCAGCAGGCGATGGCCAGGCCCGAGCCAAAGTCGCAGGCAGTGGGGGACGAGCAAACCAAGAAAGCCAATCACGCCGGTCAGCGCGACGCACAGCCCTACACCCAGCGAGGTAGCAACGACCACACGGCGTTTTAAGCACGTTGCATCCAGGCCTGCCGCATGGGCGGTAGATTCGCCTAGCTGAAGTAGGTCAAGCTCACGAGCGCTGCGTATTAACAGCCATAGGGCAACAGCAATCAGGGCAAGGGCTACGGCGGTGGTGCGCCACAGAGCGTTGGTAAGCGTGCCCATTCCCCATAAGCTGAGCTGACGAAGTTGATCGTCGCTGGCAATAAACGCCAGTACGCCGCCTCCAGCGCCTGCTAACGTGTTGATTGCTAAGCCTGCTAGTAGCAGTGACATGACGGCGGCACTGCCACCCCCTTGGCGCTTGGCAATGCCAAACACCACTAAGCAAACACTAAGCGCACCGAGAAAGCCCGCTGCAAACTGGCCGTAAAGGCTACCGGCAGCGCTGCCCTGAAATAGCACAATCCAAAGTGCTACAAATAGCCCTGCGCCACTGGCAAGGCCTAATAGCGTTGGGTCGGCCAATGGGTTTCTAAATAGCCCCTGCATGGCGGCACCACTGACCGCCAGCATCGCCCCCACGGCAACCCCCAGAAGTAGGCGCGGTAGGCGTAGCTGCCACCATACTTGGACACTGAGCTCATCTGCGCTGCCATTAATGAGCGCCCAGGGCGACACACCTAACGCGCCTGAAGCAGCACCCCAGCCAAGGGCGATCAATAACGCCAGGGTAAGGCCACTTAACACTCGTGCTGTTCGACTAAGCGGTAACAAGGGGCGATAACGGTCATGGGAAGCGCTGGAGATCATCGGCTGACCTGCTCTGTACCAAGCAGTGCTTCAATGTTCTGGCGCAAGGTAAATAGCTGCTCAGGCGTGCGAGGGCCAAAACCGAGCAGTGCTTGATCATCAATCACAATAAGCCGCTGTTCGCGTCCTGCGGGCGTTAAGCGCATCCCCGGTAACTTCCATAGTGCATTTTCACCGCCCAGAGCGTCTAACCCCCGTTGGGACATAATCACCAGCGCAGGTGCTTCTTTTGCCAGCGCCTCTGCGGCAACGCTTTGATAGCCCGCCATATCGCCAAAAGCATTGTCGAGGCCAACGGCATCCAAGGCTATATGGGCGGCGGTGTCGCTGCCGGCAACCCGCGGTGTTAGGCCACTATGGTGAAGAATAAACATTGCACGCGTATCAGGCAGCGGGGGAAGAGCCGCCAAGCGCTCAAGCGTCGCGGTGAGTGAGGTTGCTAACTCGTCACCCCTTTGTTGGCGTTGCGTGTGCTGAGCCACTGTGCGGACTTTCTCGGCAATCGAGGAAAGGTCAGCAGGGGCATCAATCACATCAACCGTTACGCCCACGGCCTCTAGCTGTTCCAACACTTCTTTCGGGCCGGAATGTCCCGCTGCTAACACACGATCCGGCGCCACTGAGAGTACGCTTTCTGCCGACAGCTGGCGCAGGTAGCCTACCGAGGGCAGTTCGGCCATTTCGGGCGGGTGGAGCACCGTATCATCGCGGGCAACGACCTCGATATCCGCGCCAAGCGCGGCGATGGTTTCAGCGATATCGCCGCCCAGAATGACCCAGCGTTCGTTGGCTAGCGCCCCTCCAGTGGTTAACCAGCCAATCAGTAGCGCGGCAAACGACTGGCATGCGAAGCGTGTGACATTCATGCCACGGCCTCTTGGTTACCGAGTTCATTCAGTAACTGCCTCCACTCGGGACGCTCCACGCGACCTTCCTGGCGCTCAGCGTAAATTTGCAGCACCAAAGAACCCTCTGCATCAAAGGCTTCTACACTGGTGACGCCACCGTCGCGGTTAGGCTTGCTGACCTGCCACACTTGCTCAATGGCGGTGTCATTAAGGTGCAGCGTGAACTGCTCGCCAAACAGGTTCAGCCAGCCGCGGGCGCGCTGAGGTTCAGGTAGTGTGCCAGTGCGAATTTGCACGCAGCCAGGACTGGCCACGAACAGCATCAGTGGCAGCGCGCGAGTATAACGGCCTTCCATTAGCTGGTTGGCTTCCAGACGCTCTAGATGGTGGCGCTGAAGCAGGGCGAAAAATTGGTGCACATCACGCATCGCCGCCCACTCGCTGGCGAGTGTCGGCGCTTCAGGAAGAGCACGCTTTAAGCGGGGCGCGCTTTGGGTAAACGCGGGGGTATCTATGGTGCCTAGGGCAGCTAATGCGCCCCATGGGCGGGGCAGCGGATTTTCCAGCGCAAAGCTTTTGTGAATGGCACAGCCATGCTGATTGAAAATTTGCAGGCTCCAGCGCCACTGACCTTGTTCACTCTCCGTTGGCAGGGGGGCGCGGTTAGAGCCATGGATAGGAGCATGAATAGGGTCGCGGATTAGGCAGGCCCAGTGCCAATGGGAATACAGCAACCGTAAATCTAAGCCACCTGGGTCAAGCAGCAAGCCGGTTTGCGGCCCGCCATCCAGGTCAGGGTAATCACCGGTTTGCTCGAGCACGGCTAAACGAGAGCGGGTGAGCGCTTTGACTCGGCCTAACAGGGGGAGGCGAGCCGCAAGGTCTTTCGGCGCGAGGGGCAGCGTCCATACGTCACGGCCTAAGCGCGCGGCCTGAAGTTCGCCTTCACTGATTGATAAGCGCTCGGCAATATCAATCGCTGGCAGGCGAGGCTGTGCTGCTCGTGCTGCGTCAAAGGCTTCAAGAATTGCGATCTGCTGGGACTCAATCATACGTCACCTCTAGGCTTAACATTGCAAGGAGTTACCACTGCCAGTTGAGGGTGGCGAACAGGCTACGTCCGTCGCCCAGACTGCCATCAGGCCGATACCACACTTTGTCGCCGAGGTTGGCGAGGCGCAGCGCGGTATCAATAGCGGGGGTGATTTGCCAAGCAAGGTGGATATCGTGCAGCCCATAGCCTGGCAGGCGTTCATCGTCGCCCTGTTTGTCGAACGCCTGAGCAAAGCGGCCCTGCCAGCCGATCCGTACAGCGCTGTTATAAAGTGCAACATCACTGCCCAGCGTCATTTCCAGGGGTGTTTGGCTACCCAGAGCCTCACCGCTGTCGCGATCTTTGCCGGATACCTCTGAAAGACCTATAAAGCTGGTTAGCAGCGGGAATGCGCTAGGTTGCCAAGTAAGTCGGGCGTCATAGCCCCATAGCTGAGCACGCTGCACGTTTACGGCTTGAGTCGTGCCCGCCATGATATCGACCTGAGTGTCAATGAAGTCGTCTGCACGAGTGTCGAAGTAGCTGGCGCGCGCCTGCCAGTCGCCCTGGTGCCATACCACACCGCTTTCCCAGGTACGGCTGGTTTCAGGCGACAGGTTAGGGTTGGGAATCCAGTAGTTGTCGGGCGTACAGAAAAATGGTCCTGCGCAGAAACCGGCAAAGTGGCGTTCGTTAGCGTAAAGCTCGGAAAGACTGGGTGCGCGGAAGGCTTCGGCGTAGCCTGAGAACAGCATCAAGGTGTCGTCGGGTCGCCAGGCAAGGCGGAAGCGCGGCGACACTTGGTCGTGCACGCTGTCGGCATCGTTTTGACCGCTGGCGTCATAGCGGTCATAGCGCGCGCCAATGCCAACGTCAAACTGCCCCGCGCCGCCTTCAGCCAAGTAGCTACCGGCAGTGAGGGTCGTGTCTAAATATGCCGCTTGGGTATCAATATCTGCCTTGGGGAAACCATTCGCTTCACCGTCAGGCCGTTGGCGAGCCTGCTCCAGCTCTGCGCCAAACACCAGCGTTTGTGAAAGCCAGCCATGGTCGATGCTGTGATAGCCATCGCTCTGCAGGCCGATCCGCTCAAGGGTACGGCTAGCCTGTGGCTCGTCGATATCCTGTTGGCTAAAGGTAAGCTGTGAGGTGATTTCAGTGGCACCACTCGGTTGCCAGCGGTGGCCAAGTTGTACGTTATTACTCTCAACATCACGATCGCGTAATGGGTTGCTAGCGCTGGTGGATAGCTGCTGCGGATTAGCGGGTTGGGTGGCGCGCTCATCATAGTGCTGCCAGCTAATAAACACCCGTTGGTCGTCGCTTGGTTCCCAGCCGCCTTTCAAAAGCAGGCTATTGAGGCTGGCATCTTCTACTGCTTCATCACCGCCCGCGCGACGAATATCGCTGGACTCGCTACGGCCCACAGAAAATAGCCCATCCACTTGCCCATTAGCCGTGTCGCGGCGGCCAAACGCCGTCAGGCTGCCGCGTAGCTCGTCGTTAGCTGTTGCCCCGCCCAGGGAAAGGCGTGCGCCGCTATCTTCACCTGGGGCTAATAGGTCGCTGGCCTCGACACTGGTAAAGCTAACAACGCCGCCCATGGCATTGCTACCGTACAGACTGGAAAGCGAGCCACGGGCAATCTGCACCTCTTGAATCAGCGCTGGGTCGAGGAAGAAGTTGCCCACATGGCCAGTGGAAATATCCTGGCGAACACCGTCCAGGCGCACCAGTACACCATTTCTGCCGAAGCCACGCATACTCAGCGTTTGGCCGTTACGGCGCCCTTGGCCAGCAACATGCAGGCCAGGCTGGCGGCTCAGCACGTCTTCAACGCGGCTCGCGGTGGCAAGCGTTGCATCTTGGCGGTCGATGATGTCGATAATCAGCGGTGCGCGGGACAGATCCGTCGGTGCTCGGGTACCTGTGACTGTGAGGGGGGCTAAGCCCGAGTCATTGGCGTTGGCAGGCAGAAGAGGGAGTAGGGTAAGGCAAAAGCCTAACGTGTGAGTTGGTTTCATGGGCCAGACAGTTCCAGCAGAAAGTGATGGATAATGTTGCTGGCTGGGTGCGATGGGCTACCTGGCTGGCTAAAAGGGTTAGTAGTAGGTAAGTGATTATTTTAAAAGGCTTACGCCGTTAAGATCAGCTTGCCGCTTTTCGTGCGTCGCAGCACATAGCGTCGCTGTTCATGGTGAATAACCAACTGACCGTCTTGATCAAGCAGCGCCTGACTTGTCACTTCGCGAGATGCGCTAGGCGAGCCTTCTGGCGGAACGTCTTTTTTTCTGGGCTGCATGAGAGGTTGTTTCCTGTGGTAATGATAACTATTAGCATTAATTTAGCAGATTTGACTACCTCTCACAACCATCACTCCCAACCTTACCTAACCACCGTGCAGATGCTTAACCAACAGTTTTTAAAGGTGGGGAATCGCTTGCTGATAAACGTTCACCTAACAGTAGAGTGCTCGTCATTACCCTGTCATTTAAATTGATTAGTGTCCTCTTAACATAAAACTAGCGCGTGTTAACCGTGACGAGAGGACTGTTGTTATGAGCAAGGAAATTGAAGATCATCGCCTGTTAAATCAGAGCAGCAACCAGCCGTTTGCGGATGTGTTAGCGCAGCATGTTTCGCGACGAGCGGTAATGCGGGGCGGCTTAGGTTTGGCCGCTGCTTCAATGCTTGGCTTTGGCGGTGCCGCCCAAGCATTGGCTTCAAACGGGGTGCAAAAAACGCCGCTGACGCTGGCGTTTGAGGCGGTTCAAGGATCGCTAACGGATGCTGTCGTAGTGCCTGAAGGCTATGTTGCCCAAGTGCTGGTGCCGTGGGGCACGCCGTTGAACACTGGTGACAGCTGGCAGTCCGACCAGTCAATGACCGCCGAGCGTCAAGCCGCTAGCGTGGGTATGAACCACGATGGAATGGCTAGTTTTGCCCTGGATGCTGACAACGCCTCACGGCGCTTTGTGCTGGTGCTCAACAACGAATATATCGATCAAGCAGCGCTGTGGGCACCTCAAGGTGGCCCGACCAATACGTCAGAAGGCAAGCGACCCGCCGAAGAGTCGCGTACCGAAATCAATGCTCACGGTGTCACCATTGTGGAAGTTGAGAAAGACGCTAACGGACACTGGTCGCATGTGCCTGGCTCCCGCTATAACCGCCGCCTTACCAGCGCGACGGTGATGGAAATGGCTGGCCCAGTGGCGGGCAGTGACTATGTGAAAACGCGCTTCTCACCGGCGGGTACGCAAACCCGTGGCACCAATAACAATTGTGGTAATGGGTTAACGCCCTGGGGCACTTATATCGCTTGCGAAGAGAACTGGCCCAATGTGTTTGTTAATCACGGCCAACTCTTCCAGGACGATGCGCGGATTGGTATTCCTACCGATAAAAGCCGCTATGGTTGGGATACCTCGGCGGGTGATGCCTCTGAAGAAAGCGATGAATTTGCGCGTTTCGACATCACGCCACGGGGTGAGCGCGCCGAAGATGATTACCGCAATGAAGCGCGCACTTTTGGCTACCAAGTTGAAGTCGACCCCTATAGTGATGCTCACGCGGTAAAACGCACGGCACTTGGCCGTTTCCGTCATGAAGGGTGCTGGCTGGGTAAGCTGGAAGCAGGGCAACCCGTGGTGTACTACTCTGGCCACGACTCCCGCAACGAGTACGTCTATAAGTATGTTTCTGACGCTGCCTGGGACCCCGCCGATGCCAATCGCCCAGGCGAAGCGTATGACCGCCTCGCCATTGGTAGTAAGTATCTGGATAACGGCACCCTCTATGTGGCTCGCTTCAACGCTGATGGCAGTGGTGAGTGGTTGCCGCTAACACCTAGCGCGCAAACACGCGATGGCCGTTCGTTGGCAACGGCTTTGGGGTTGGCAGAAAATGATTTAGCTGGGGTGATTATTAACACCTGTGATGCAGCAGATCTAATGGGAGCGACACCGATGGACCGCCCGGAGTGGGCAACCGTGGATCCTTCCTCTGGCGAGGTGTATCTAACGCTGACCAATAATTCGAAGCGTAGCGAAGAAGCTGCAGCGGCCACTTTCACCAATCAAGGCGATGACATTGCTCAGCTAGGGGTAGGCTATGAGACAGCCCCGGCCAACGCCGTTAATCCACGCGCTAATAACGAAGCCGGTCACATAATCCGCTGGCGTGAAAGCCGCCTGCCGAATGCCTTTCGTTGGGAAGTGTTTGTGTTTGGTGCCGCCACTAATGACGAAGGCAATCATTCTGGCCTGACTGAAATGAACCAGTTTGCCAGCCCCGATGGTCTGTGGTTTGACCAGCGTGATGATGGTCAGGGCATTCTCTGGATACAGACCGATAATGGTTACGAAGGCATTACCGAGTACACCAACGACCAGCTATTAGCCGTGGTGCCTAACAGCCTGGACGAGATTCAGGGTACCGGTCCGGTGATTAACAACAGCAACCAGCAGCAACTGAAACGCTTCGCCGTAGGGCCGAACGGTTGTGAAGTGACCGGCATTTTTGCGACGCCGGACAAAACGGCGCTGTTTATTAATATTCAGCACCCCGGCAACTGGCCCGCGGATGGTAGCGCACTGACCCAAGATGCCACCGCTGAGACCAGTGGCCAAGTACGCCCTCGGGCATCTACCGTTGTTATTCAGAAGCGCGATGGTGGGCCAGTGGGCGTTTAAATTAATAAGTAAGCATTGCGAAAGCCCCGTTTATGACGGGGCTTTTTTGCATACGGGGGCGCTCAATGGTTTCCATACGCTGCCAAAAATACATCCACGGCGCTGCTGATCTGACGATGAATTTCTTCATCGCTGGGGAGCTGGCGAACCCCCATACGCACCTCCATAACCAACATGCCTTGCCACATGCTACAGAGTTGGTCGGCGGCTAGTGTGGGTGCGTTAAGTGTTAAATGCCCGGCGCGGGCTAGCCCCTCAAGCTTTTCCTGCAGCCACTTTTTAGTGGCCCAGGGGCCTGCTTCGAAAAAGGCCAGAAGCAGTTCGGGGTACTGATTTCCCTGTGCACTCATGACGCGCTCAACGGCTAACACGTGGGGCTCCAACAAAAAGCGCACGAGGCTTGTGCCGACTTCAATCAGTGACTGACGCACGGCTTCATGAGTGTCGGGAAGCTGTTCTAGACCATGACGAATGAGGGCGGTTTCACGCTGAATGACGTTGCCAAATAGCGCTTCTTTGGTTGCAAAATGGCCGTACACAGTCACTTTGGAAACACCCGCTTCACGGGCAACGGCTTCCATGGTCACCCCTTCGAGCCCAAAGCGAAAAAATAGGCAGGCCGCCGCGTCTAGCATCGCGTTGTGCTTAGCCATATCTTTGGGGCGACCGGCGCTGCGTTTTTTGTCAGGCGGTAAAGGTTGCGAGTCCGTCATTCCGTAAAATCCGTGCCTATCGAATAAATAAATATTGAACGCTGCCGTACACATATTATAGTGAACCGTATCGTTCAAGAATAAACCATTTCGAGGCCATTATGGACACGTCCTTCAATACTTCCTGGCGCCACCGGAGTCGTGGCACGTTGGCGGCCTTAATTATGATGAGTGTCACGGTAGTTACGGTGGTTGCGCTTACTAGCCAGCACAGTCGTGCCCAGTTGGCCAACCAGCAAGAAACTGATAACGCTTTGTTGCAAGTGGTTACGCAGTCTCTTGCCCACTCCGAACAGCTGGAGCGGGACGTGCGCTTAACGGGGCGAGTGGTTGCACGTCAGTCAGTGTCGCTTGCCTTTGAACCCGCTGGCCGTGTTAGCGAGGTGTTGGCTGATAGGGGGAGTGCGGTTGAGCAGGGCGATGTGCTATCGACACTGGATACCCGTCGTCTTGAAAGCCGTTTGGCAGAAGTGGCCGCACGCAGTGAGGAAGCCCGCGCCGGTCTGGCTTTTGCTCAGCGCCAAGAAGAGCGTGAAGCGCAGCTTAATCAAAGTAATTTTGCCAGCCGTACGACGTTGGACCAAGCACGCACGGATCGGCTCACGCTTCAAGCTCGCCTTGCGGCACTGGCGGCTGAACGAGACAGCCTTACTGCTGATCTTGAGGACAGCACGTTAAAAGCGCCCTTCGCTGGACGCGTTATTGAACGTCATGTCAGCGTTGGTAGTTTAGTGACGAGCGGAACCGCCGCGTTTGAGCTTATCGATGTTGAGCAACTTGAAGCGCATCTAGGATTGCCTGCTCGGTTAGCGTCGACGTTTACACCAGGCGAGACGGTCACACTCAACGTTAATCACCACGCTATTGGCGGTAAGGTGCGTGCTCGGCTACCCCATATTGACAGCGACAGTCGCACGCAGACGCTGGTTGTCTCGCTTGACGCCTCAAACAGCGCGGTGCCTGGTGACCTCGTTGAACTTAGCTACGCAGTGGTAGAGCCTGCCAGTGGCTATTGGGTGCCGCTAGATGCCTTACGTGCTGCCGAGCGAGGATTGTGGAACGTACTGGTGGCAGTGCCGCTGGAAGAGGGGCATTTTCGTGTGGCACGGGCGAGCGTGGAATTACTGCACACTGAAGGCGATCAAGCCTTTGTGCGCGGAACCCTTGAGCCAGGAATAAGGATAATTACTAGCGGCATTCACCGCATCACCCCTGGGCTGCAGGTCACCCTCAGCGAGGATATGGCTTATGCAGCGCATTGAGTGGTTATTTAATCGCCGTTTAGTGGCACTAACCTTGGGGTTGCTGGTTGTGGCTGGGCTATCGGCTATTCAAACGCTTCCTCGGGCAGAAGACCCTCATCTGATTGCGCGTATGGCTACCGTGCTTGCGCCGTTTCCTGGTGCTACGCCTGAGCAGGTTGAAGCGCTGGTAGCGCGGCCTATTGAAAACGAGTTGCGCACTATTTCAGAAATCCAAGTGCTTGAATCTACGTCGCGCCAGGGCATCGCTGTTATCAGTCTTGAATTAGAAGACGCGGTTATTGATGTCACCCCTGTGTGGAGCCGAGTACGAGATAAATTAGGCGATATCGCGCCAACCTTGCCAGCCGGTGTGCAAACACCAGAGCTGCTGGATGACCGCGGTTACGCCTTTAGCATGGTGGCTGCCCTGCGCTGGACACTAGATTCTTCGCCCAACCCACAGTTGATGGAGCGCTACGCCGAACGCCTAGAAGACCAGTTTAGGCGTGTTGCAGGCACGGAGTACACCCATCTGTTTGGTGTCGCAGGGGAGCAGGTCGAGGTCATGGTCGACCCCTTAGAGCTAAATGCGTTGGGGCTTTCCGTAGGCCAATTGGCCGCCGCCATTGAAGCAAGTGATGGCCGCCGCACGGCAGGCGAAGTGGTCACTCGAGGCCATCGGCTAACAGTCGGGCTGAGCGGTGAATTTGATACGTTGGACAGGTTGCGCGATGTCGACGTGGCTATCCGGCAAGGTCAAACGGTTAGGCTAGGTGAGATTGCCGAGCTGCGCCGCGGCGTGCAGAACCCGCCCGCCGCCATGGCGCTGCTTAACGGCGAACGAGCCGTGTTTGTGGGTGCCCGTATGGCTCCCGGCCAGCGTATTGATGTTTGGGTTGAACGGGCTCAGCAACAACTCATGGCGTTTGCTGACGAGCTGCCCGTGGGCCTTGATGTTGAAGTGATGTTTGAACAAGCAAGTTACACCAATCAGCGCTTAAGCGATGTCGCTAGCAGCTTGCTGATAGGGTTAGTGCTGGTAGTGGCTATTCTGTTTTTAAGCATGGGCTGGCGCTCGGCGATCACCGTGGGACTAGCGATTCCCGCCACGGCGCTGCTCACGTTGGCGTTTTTCAAGCCGCTGGGTATTGATATCCACCAAATGAGCATTACCGGCATTATTGTGGCACTGGGGTTAATGGTGGATAACGCCATTGTCATGACCAACGCCCTTCGTGAGCGCTTCTTGCAAGGGGACTCAGTGATTGCCGCGACCCGAGATGCCTTGCGCCATTTAGCCGTGCCGTTACTCGCCAGCACCCTGACGACCATTCTAGCGTTTATGCCAATTGTGCTAATGCCAGGGCCCGCCGGAGAGTTCGTAGGACCGCTAGCCATGGCCGTTATTGTAGCGCTGGTGAGTTCTTACTTGGTATCGCTGCTGTTAGTGCCAGCGCTCTCTCCGATGCTGCTGGCCAGCGTGGCGAGGAAACCGTCAGGCTCACAAGATAACGTGGTCAAGCGTGGTTTTCGGCGTGCCGTACGTAGCTCGCTGCGTCATCCGGTGGCTGCCATGATCATTACCTTATGCGTGCCTGTGAGTGGCATCGCGCTAATGCCAACGTTAGACGTCGCGTTTTTTCCACCGGCAGACCGTGACCAATTCCACATTGAAGTACGCTTGCCACCGGCTAGCAGCATCGCCAATACCGCTGCGTTGGCCGATGAAGCCGTAACCCTTATCCGAGAGCTGCCGGGCATCAAGCGGGTGTCGGCATTTATCGGCGAAAGTGCCCCCATGATGTACTACAACGTATTGACCAATGAGGATAACAACCCGGCGTTTTTACACTTGATTGTCGATGCCGAGTCGTTAGCGGTGACTAATCAGCGGGTGCCAATGCTGCAGCAGGTGCTTGATCAGCACTTTCCGCAGGCCCAAAGCGTGGTGCGTAAGTATGAGCAGGGGCCTCCGTTTAAAGCACCGATTGAGCTACGGGTCTATGGCGATGACTTGGACATACTGTCATCGCTGGGGCTTGAACTCGCGAATCTAATGCATCAGTTGCCGCAGGTGACCCATGTGCGCGCAGGTATGCAGCGCGACCTGCCCAGGCTAACGCTGGATATCGACCAAACGGCGCTTCACGATGCAGGTTTAACGCCACAACGCCTAGCGGAACAGGTTGGTGCTGCACTGTCGGGCCAGTCTGCAGGCATGCTGCTGGAAGATACTCAGCAGCTCCCTGTTCGGGTACGGTATGTGGGTGAGTGGCGCACCGACGCTGAACAACTTGCCGCGCTGCGCTTAGTCAGCGATAGCGTCGCAGAGGGGTTGCCGCTAGCGGCAGTGGCGGAGGTATCGCTAACGCCAGCTTGGAGCGTGATTACTCGCCGTAATGCTGAACGGGTGCAGCTAGTACAAGGCTACTTGGTGGCCGATGCGCTGCCGGCAGTTTCCATGGCACAGCTAGAGGACGCGTTGCAGAACGCGCTCAATGCAGGAGAAATTCACCTCCCTTCTGGCTATCGCATTGAAACCGGTGGTGAGGCCGCCGAACGCAACGAAGCCGTGGGTAACCTGCTGGCCTCGGTGATACTGTTGGTGATTGCCATGGTGGCAACGGTCGTGCTGGCGTTTAATTCCTTTCGCCGCGCTGCCATTGTGTTTATTGCCGGTGCCCAGGCGATGGGCATGGGCATTGTAGCGCTGCTGCTCAGTGGTCATGCATTCGGTTTTGTCATTATTGTCGGCATTATGGGGCTGGTGGGTGTGGCGATTAATGCCACTATTATCATCATTGCTGCGTTTGACGACGATGAAGCGGCACGCCAAGGCGATATCGATGCCATGTTAGCGGTCATTAGCGGCCCCACCAGTCGGCATATTATCTCAACGACGATCACAACTTTCGCAGGATTAATTCCATTGATGATGGCGGCAGGCGGATTGTGGCCACCTTTCGCGCAAACCGTCGGATTTGGGCTGCTTTTGGCAACGCTGGTGTCGTTTTTCTTTACCCCAGCGCTTTATCGGCTTTGGGTAGCAAGAGCAAGCTCGTCTATCGGTAGCAAGCATGCGGTAGCGGGAAACGCAATCTGAGCATCCTTGCTAAGGTGGTGTGAGTTCTAGGCGACGATGCCCTTTACCTGGAGTGGCATCGTGCCTAGTCAACTACAGCTGTCGGCGCCAGCGATTCTCAATGGTGTCCAACTCTGTCGGGCCGTAATGCGCCTGCTGATGTGACCCGTAGTAGGCCCATAATTGATCGCCGTAATCGAAGTGCCACCACTCGCTAGGCAGGTTAGTGAAGCCTTGCTGTTGCATGGTGTGATACAGCAGGCGGCGATGATCGCGGGCGTTAACTTGCTGCGGCGTTAGCGTTTCCAGGCGCTCGAAATAGTCGCTATGAGAGGCAGGTATCGCTTCATCAAACAGCGTCCCCATATCCAGCGGCAGGCCATCGGCATCACATAGCGTGACATCGACGGCGCCGCCGGTGAGATGTGGACTGGGTTCTAATGGGTCGCGGCTGGGGACTGAGACAAACTCCCGTGTGCGCTCTAGTAGCTCCGCTTCACTGAGGTCGGGCTGATGATGTTGGATAGCTTCGTGCAGGGTATCAAATAAGTACTGCTGCACCCGCCATGGACGCCAGCCGTCGAGTACGATTAAGCCGATCCCCTCGGGGAGGCTGCGTGCTGCGGCGAGTAGCGCCCGATAAACGCTTTCCCGAACGAAACACTCCGGTACCGCGCCGGGAATGCCCAGCCGAGCATAGGCGGGGAATACGCTAACCGGTGCGGGGGCGAGGCTCATTGGCACCAAGCGCTCACCGTTATCTTCAATAGATGTTCGGCGCAGCTGTTCCCAGTTTGGAGCTAGGTGGCTGGGTAGAGGCGGCAAGGCCTTCAATAGTGTGTTCAAAGGCATCATGTTATCCAAGTAAAGGATTATTCAAGAAGAGCACTATCCAAACTGTGTAGGAAGCCAAAGCGTTAGTGGCGGAAACAGGATGAGTAGAATAAGCACCGCAATCGCCGTCAGTACAAAGGGCCAAATGGTTCTGAACAGCGACACTATCTCAAGCCGACTGACCGCGGCGGCGACAAACACGCAGGCACCCAGCGGCGGAGTGATTAACGCGATGGTAATGTTAAGCGTGATGATGACGCCCAGGTGAATAGGGTCGATACCCGCCATCATAGCCACTGGCGCAAAGATCGGCGTCAGTAGCATCAACGCTGACACTTCTTCCATAAACATGCCCGTTATAAAGGTAATGGCACTCAGTAACAGTAGAATCACTACTGCGTTGTCTATGTAAGGAGATAACAGCGAGACAAATTGCGCGGGCACTTGCGCATAGGATAGTAGCCAGCTAATCGTCGCTGAGGCGGCCATAATCAGAAAAATCGCCGAGGTTAAGCGTGCCGTATCGACGATAGCTTTCCAGCACTCTTTAAAACGCAATCCTCCCAACACGACCCCGCACAACGCGACATATAGCGCTGTTAATGCGCCTGACTCGGTCGGCGTAACGAAGCCAAGCACGATGCCAGCAACAATAATAAAAGGAGCAATAAGTGCAGGCAGAGCGGCTACGAAGGCTACGCCAAGTTGGCTGAGCGAGGGCAACTGGCCACTTTTGGGTAACCGATGGCGCCAGGCATACCAAGCGTTCATGCCCATAAAGGCAACCCCCAGCAGTAGCCCTGGCACAACGCCCGCCAGAAATAGATCGCCGACTGAGGTGTTGGTCAATGAGGCGTAGAGGATCATAAAGATACTGGGTGGAATAATCGGGCCGATCAACGAGCTACCTGCGGTCAACCCTGCGGCAAAGGCTCGTGAGTAGCCCTCTTTCTCCATAGCAGGCACTAACAGCGACCCAAGTGCCGAGGTGTCCGCCACCGCTGAGCCATTAACACCCGCGAAGAATACGCTCGACACCACATTGACGTGACCCATGCCGCCCCGCAAATGCCCTACCATCAGGCGGGCGAGCCCCATCAAGCGTTCAGTTAAGCCGCTGACGTTCATCAGGTTGCCAGCGAAGATAAATAACGGAATCGCCATCAAGGAGAATACATTGATACCACCAAAGAATTGTTGGGGCAGCATGCGTGGAATCATTGAGGGGTCGACAAACAAAAAGCCGACTATTGCGGTGGTAAGCAGGGCGATAAACAGAGGAAGCCCAAGCAAGACATGGCCCAGGAAAACAACCAGCATAGTGACAATCATAGGTCGTCCTCGATGGTCTTGAGTGGCGCAGGGCCATAGAGAAGCACATGCCAAGCTAGTAGCAAAAAGCCAATAGGTAGCGAGAGCAGTGGCACCGTGCGGCTAATGCCGAGCCCAGAGGTGGTAAACATGCTGACCGATAGCGCATAGCGATAGCTAACCCATGCACCCCCCGCTGCAATTAGCAAGGTGAGTAGCCATTGGTACACGTTGAGCAAGCGAGCAAAGGGGGCGGGCAGCCGCTTCTCTAACAGGCCAACGCGCATATGTCCTCCTTCAGACCAGACAGCGCCCGCCGCGAGCATCACGGTGGCGATGATCAAGAAACGTGAAAGCTCATCTGTCCAGATAGGCGCGCCACCAGCTATGTAGCGTGCAAACACCCCAAACAGAATGGCCGCAACATTGAGCGATAACAGTGCGCCCGCTAGGGTTAAGGTAACAGGGCGGCTGATCGCTAAAAGACGCGATCGAAGCGTATTAAACATGGCAGCCTTCCATGAAGCACAGAAACGTTAAGCACTTGAACATTAAGTACTTGGGTCTTAAGTACTTGGGTCTTAAGTACTTGGGTCTTAAGTACTGGAGTATTAAGTACTGGAAATAGGGGGCCAGCATGATGCCAGCCCCTGTTGTTAACAGCCGTTAGTCGAGCAGTTCACTCATGCCTGCATCTTCCAACGCCATATCGATCCAGCGCTGCTCGATATCACGCTCACCGAGCCACTCAAGGTAGGCAGGCTGGCCAATTTCACGGAAAGCGGCTAGCTCTTCTTCAGAGGGGCGAATTACTTCCATGCCTTGCTCTTCCAAATAGGCGATACGCGCCTCTACTTGCTCCTCATTGTGCTCACGGGCATTGTGATTAGCTTCGGAGACGGCTTCCATAAAGGCGCTGCGAAGCTCATCATCCCAACCCGCGATCATGTCACTGTTGCCTACCAGGAACTGGTCGGAGTACTGGATATTGGCAAGGGTCAGGTAGTCCTGCACTTCGTAAAGGCTGCCCAAGATGATATACATCGGCGGGTTCATTTGGCCGTTTGCCACCCCGGTGCGCAGTGCCATATAGGTCTCTGTCCAGGGGATGGGAGTGCCGGAGGCGCCGAAGGCTTCATAGAGAGCGACCTGGCTAGGATCCATAGCGCGGAAGCGGAGTCCTTCGAAGTCGTCAGGGTGACTGATCGGCCTTTCGTTATTGGTGAACGCCAAAAAGCCGCCCTCTTCCACAACGGCTAGCATATCGATACCGGCACGCTCCTGCAGAGCGTTGCTGACTTCCTGCCAATACTCCCCCTCATCGAAGAAAGTGTGGGCTGCAGAAAAATCGTCGAACAGAAACGGAATAGCGCTAACGAAGATTTCATCAACCAGCGGAGAAACACCCGCAAATGACGCCACATTGAGCATGGGCGTATTCATGGTTTGTTCCATGCGCTCCTCTTCTTCGCCGAGCATGCTATTCGGATAGAGCTCAAGCTGGATCTCACCGTCAGTTTTTTCGTCTACCAACGCTTTAAGATTCTCTGCAAAGACGTGGACAGCATTCTTTTCGGGGTCTGGGGCACCGTTGTAACTTAGATTAATCGTAGTCGCTGCAAGCGCGTTCCCTGCCATCAAAGCAGAGCCTACTAGGCACGCGGAAATAAGCTGTTTAGGCGCAAAGTAGTAGGGCAGTTTTGCTGGGTACATAGTCAGTCTCCTGGTTTATTGTCGTGAGCTACGGGGCGCTATGGGCGCGTTATTAGATTTATAAGGAGTGCCTACTAGAAGACTATGTATTGAGGTGTTGACTATGCAATACCTAAACTGTGGCTTTTATTGCAACAGTCGTGGTGCATCGGCGGAGAAAAAGCGCATGCCTTTGTGTAAGTGATTGATGCAAGTGATTGAGGCGACTGGGAGTTCCTGTCCTTTTAGGCTAACAATTTGTGCCCGCGTACCGTTCATCACCGGGTACTGCATGGGGAGTGTGAAGATCTCACCGCGCTCAATCTCATCCGCTACGGTGAGTTCGGGCATAAACGTAACGCCGATGCCTGAGCGGACGAAGTTCTTTAACACCGAAACAGAGTTTGTATGCAGGCGTGCTTCAAGATGAATACGCTCCTGGTGAGCCACCATATTAACCATTTGCCGCATACCAAAAGGATTGTCCATTAACGCCAGAGGCCACTCCTTTAAGTCATGCAGCGTTACTGGGCGGTTAAGATCACTTAGTGGGTGATTGGGGGGGACAATGACATCGAGCGGCTGGCGCGTTTCCACGTGGCAGAAAAGTTGCGGGTCTACCGGCGGTGCATAGAGTAGCGCTATATCCACCTCGCGATCGTGGAGTAACGACATCGCTTCATTGACACCCGCCATGCGGATTTCAACTTTGATACCGTCAAACGCTGACATAAAAGTGCCTAACGGTGCGGCGATCAGGTCAGCAATAAACCCTTCTCCCACGGCAATGCGAACTTCCCCTTTCGCTAGACTTTGAAGTGCCATTAGTTGGGAGAGCACCGCTTCTTCTGAAGCCCGCTGGGCATGAAAATGGTGCACCAGTAGCTGGCCCGCTGCAGTGGCACGCATCCCTCTTCCGTGCCGCTCGCATAGCTGGGTATCCAGCTCTTCTTCTAGTGCTTTTAGTTGGCGGCTAACGGCAGAAGCATCGACATTCAGGTGGGCGGCGGCGCGCCTGAGCGAGCCGCGCCGAATCACTTCATTGAGGTAGGTTAATGCACGCTGGTTAAGCATAAAACACGCCTATGTTGGGGTGTTCTATATCTTACCGGAAGCCTGCCCAGACTTGTCATGGTTGGAACTAGCTAAGCGGTTGGGGGGCTGTCTCGCGGAGGATATTTTTCTCTTCCACCGCGTCCGCCAGCATTTCGGCGGTAATGGCTGACAGTGTCCAGCCTAGGTGGCCGTGGCCGGTGTTATAGAAAACAGTGGGTAAACGGCCAGGCCCAACTTTGGGCAGCATATTAGGTAGCATTGGGCGCAGGCCAGCCCAGGGCACTACGCGTTGGGTGCTCACGCCAGGAAAGCACTCTTCTACCCAGCGAATCAGCGGTTGAATGCGGTCGTTGCGTATATCGCGATTCGCGCCGTTAAATTCAGCGGTGCCAGCCACGCGGAAGCGGTCGTGCCCCAAACGGCTGGTCACCAATTTGGTTTCATCATCTAGCAGGCTGACGGTTGGCGCGGCTTGCTGAGAGGCCTCGCCATCTAGCTGTACGGTGATGGAGTAGCCTTTTACGGGATAGATATTAACGCGATCGCCTAATTTGGCGGCAATGGCGCGGCTACCGGTCCCCGCACAAACTACTACGCTGTCAAAGCGTTGGCTCATGCTGTTGTTATCTACCGTGGCGCTTACCCAAACCCCATTCTCGTCAGCGCCAATATCGTCAATGTGGTGGCCATAGTTAAGCTGCACCCCACGTTTGGCGGCTGCTTGGGCTAGGCCGTTGGTGTATTTATGGATATCGCCAGTGGCGTCGCTTTCGGTATAGAAACCGCCATAGTAACTACCTGCCAGGGTTGGCTCGATGGCGCGCATTTCATCCGGCGTGACCGATCTGCGTTCAAGGCCGCCTTTCGCTAGCAACTGCGACACACGTGCTGCGTGGTCAAAGCCAGCTTTGTCGCGGTAGATATGCAAAATGCCCTGCTGTTTGAGGTCGAAATCAATCTGCTCGTCTTTCGCCCACTGGAATAAGTGTTCCCGGGCAGCAATCGCTAACCGAGTGGTTTCTGTGGTGTTGTCGGCATACCGGGGGATGGCGGCGATGAACTCTGCAAACCAACTGAGTTTGTGCCAACTAGGGCGAGGGTTGACCAGGAGCGGCGCGTCGTTTTTTAGCATCCAGCGCAGGCCTTTAAGCACCGTCGGCCAGTGGTTCCACACTTCAGCATTCGAGGCCGACAGCTGCCCGCCGTTGGCAAAAGATGTTTCCATCGCCGCATAGCGGTGTTTTTCAAAAACAGTCACATCAAAGCCGCGCTTTGCCAGGGCATAAGCACTTGTAATACCGGTGATCCCACCGCCAATAATAGCAATGCGTTGCATGTGTCTCTCCAGATTGTATGAGCGTCAAGCGATACCCCTAGCAACATTGGCTAGGCGTACCCCTTCCGTCATGGAACCTGAGAGATTCACGCATCTATTGAAGCGCTTGCTCCTTCGGTGGGCTGAGTGACGCAGTCATCAACCGCTCTTCGGAAAGTGTTAGTAATTACTGTTCTAGTAAATACCGTAACAATAGCGGTCCGGTGGCCTGAGAGTTTCCGGGGTCGTTGCTCCTTCGGCGCTGGTGGCTAGCACCAGTCTCTCCCGCTATTGCGTTCACAACGTTGTAACGCGTCAGTCGAAAAAGTGAAATAGGGTAAACGTCTTAAGGGGGCGTAAAAGGGAAGGAAGCGCTGCTTTATCGGCATGCTTTGCAATAGCGTGGTTTTAACTGACAATATCGAAAACTTTTTAGCGATGGACGAGACGCATGCAGGCAAACGGATTTTTTGATGGTGTAGGCGAAGCGATTGGCGATGCTATTCGCGTGGTGGTGGAGTTTTTATTGGGCTTCTTCACTAACTTTTTCGGCGCGTTTGATGACTTCATTGATGGCCTTACCCGCTCCCTGGGTATCAATGCGTCGTTCTTTAGCATTCTGGTGTTGGTAATTGGCTTGTGGCTGTTATGGCGCGGCTTTCGAGCGCTGCTGCGAGGCTCCCTGCTAGGAGCCATCGTGCGTATTGTGCTGGCGCTGTTTATCCTGTCGTGGCTAATGATGTAGGCCTGCGTCCCCCCATCCCTGCTTGCATGATGCCGCTGGCTAATACCAGTGCGCATCCGGCAAGCTGCAGTGGCAAAAGCGTTTCACCGAATAAGCTCCAGCCAAAGATCACCACTGCCACCGGCTCGCAGTAAGCCAGGGTTCCATACAGGGCGGTGGGCAGTCGGTTAATCGCCATCACGGCACACAGTAACGCTAAAAAACCGGGTAAGAAGCCGGCTACTAACAGCCAAGGCCATTGCCAAGCCGCGGCGGTTAGCCCTTCGGGCTGCCAAAGAGCAAACGGTAATATGACCAGCGCACCTACTAGCAGCTGCCAAAACGCGCAGACCCTACTGTCTAAATGACTTGGCAAACGACGGTTAATGAGCATAAAGCCGCTATAGGCAAACATGGCGGCTAAGGCATAGCCCATCCCAATAATGTCTTGGTGATCATCAAGGTTCAAACGAAACTCTTGCATCATCGCGAACCCAAACAGCGCCAAACCAATCAATCCAATTTGTTCAGTGGTAAGGCGTTCACCATAGAGGGAGTGAGCTGCCACGGCGGCGATAATTGGTGCTAGGTAGATCATCAAAATAGCGTTGGCCATCTGGGTGTAGTTCATGGCCTGAACGTAAAAGAGGATAAATGACGCCAGAAGTACGCCGCTGATGACTACCTGCCGTCCAGGCAGTGCGTTGAGTGCGGCGTGGCGTTTTGTCAGCACTAAATACGCCAGCAGAAACGTCGCCCCAAGGCCTAAACGATAAAACGTAATGCTTTCGGCATTTAGCCCGGTAATACGCGAAATAACGCCGATGGTTGCCATACCGACAGCTGCCACCACGGCAAGCAATAAACTAGAAGGGGTGACGTTTAACGGGGTACTGCTGGCGTTAGACATTAGCTGCTTTGTCATCCTGGAAGTGTGTTTGAGAATGTGTTTGAAAGTGGGTTTAAGGACGTTTTTTAACGCGTTCTTGAAAGTGCTTCATCAGCGTATGACGGATTGTCATTTGCTTATCTGGTGCATTTTGCCATCATCTGCACTCTTTTTGTGCAGAGAGAGTGCAATGAAAGCCTATCTTGGCAAGATGCGAGGAGAACCAACGCCGCGGCCCCGCGTCGGCTGGAAAGATGCCTGCTGGTCGTGGCTGGGCGCTTTTACTGGCATGGCCGTTATATGCTGGCTAAGCTCTGCTTGGCTCTCGCAGCAGTTATTAATCGTGGGCTCCTTTGGGGCAACGTCGGTATTGATTTATGCAGCGCCTGAAAGCCCGTTCGCCCAGCCAAGCCATGTACTGTTTGGCAGTGTTTTGTCGGCGCTGGTGGGGGTGGGGTGCTACCAACTGCTGGGCGCGACGCCTATCTCGATGGCACTAGCGGTGTCGCTTTCCATACTGGTGATGCAACTGACACACACCGTACATCCACCGGGGGCTGCCGCTGCGCTGATCGCGGTAGCCGGTGGGGCGAGTGTCCACAAGTTAGGTTGGTGGTATCCGCTGATCCCCATTGGTGCCGGGTGCGTGGTAATGCTGGTAGTGGCCATTTTGGTGAATAATTTAGCGCGCCACCGCCGTTATCCACGTTATTGGTAGCGGTGTAGCTGCTCCTCAATGGCGAAAACGTGCGCATCGTCTGTGCCTAATTCGCGTAACGCCTGGGCTAAGTTCAGTAAGTAAGCTTTATTCGAGCCGCTCGGGCCATGGGAATGGGCAATTTGGTGTGCAATATCATCCAACGATGCCTCGCCCAGAAAGGCTGGGTTATCTTCAGTAGCTAAGTAAATTAGTCCTTCCGTTGTTGCCTTTGCCGCCTGCACATTGCCACGCTGCGCTAGAAAAGTGAGCGGCACTTTTTCACGCAGGTAGCCGTTCTTTTCACGTACATCTAGTGGTGCCAGCACGTCGGGTGTAATGCGGTATGCCATGCCGTGACATACCTCCCCTTGGGCGCGAATCAGCGTAGCGACGCGCCCTGGTGCGTCCGGCGTGCCACGGTGGTCGTGGGAGCCTTGCCAAAAACGCCGCGCCCAGCCGGTAATGTAGGCGGGCTGGCGTTCCAAGTAGGCGAAGTCGGCCTTCCAGATCAGCGAGCCATAACCAAAAAGCCAGATATCGGTATGGCCATCGAAGAAGTTTCTTTGCTGGTTCAGGGCGGTAGTATCAAACATCGCTATCAAGCATCATGAGTACGGTACATCGGTTAAAGCGCTCATCTTATCATGCCTTTAGTGATTACTTACTTGACCATCTCCGGAGACCGACATGCGCGCTATTTTTCTCGTCGATAACGGCTCATTACGGCCTCAGGCAACCCATAACCTGCGCCGCGTAGCGTTTGCGCTTAGCCAGCAGTTAGGAGAAACCGTACAGGCGGCTTCCTTGCTGCACTCTAATAAAATTCCTCCCGAAGAGGTCGACGGCATCCCCGCGATGACTCTGGGCCCGGCTGCTGAGCGCAGTGCCGAGAATGGGGCGACAGAGATCATTGTGCTGCCGTTCTTCTTTGGCCCAAGCAAAGCACTGACGGGCTACTTGCCAGAGCGCATGGCAGCACTGCAGACGCGTTTTCCTCAGGTGAGCGTTCGTGTGGCCCAGCCGCTGGTGGATGAGCGGGGCAATAATGACCTGCGCTTAGTCAAGCTGCTGGCCGACAACGTGCGCGATAAGCGCCAAGCGGGGACTACGCCGCATGTAGCGCTGGTCGATCACGGTAGCCCGATTCCTGAAGTGACCGCCGTGCGCAACCGCTTGGCGGGACAGCTTAGTGTACTGCTTGGTGATGACGTGGCTTGTGTGGCGGCTGCCTCGATGGAACGCCGTGAAGGTGACGAATATCGCTTTAACGAGCCGCTGTTGGAGCATTTATTGGATACGCCGGAGTTCCAAGCAGGCCCGGTCATCTTAGCGATGCTGTTTCTCTCGCCTGGGCGTCATGCGGGGGAAGGTGGTGATATCGCCGAGATTTGTGCCGCCGCTGAACAGCGCCACCCAGGTTTGAGTGTGACAACCACAGGGCTGGTTGGCGAACACCCTGACATCGTCGCGATACTGCACGCACGGCTGCGCCAAGCACTTGATGGTGAACGCTTTCTACTCGAACTTCCGGCTACGCTAGACAATGCGCACTAGGTGGGAGGTGTAACGCTGCCCAAAGGCGCGTAGAATCGCGAGCCTTTGAATGCGCAATTACACTGTTAACCAGGGCTCACATCTTGATCGCAACCGCCAATATCACCATGCAGTTTGGGGCCAAGCCCCTGTTTGAAAATGTCTCCGTCAAATTTAATAACGGCAATCGCTACGGTTTGATTGGCGCCAATGGTTGCGGTAAATCCACCTTTATGAAGATTTTAGGTGGCGAGCTTGAGCCTTCGTCCGGCCAGGTCATGCTGGATAGCAGCACGCGGCTTGGTAAGCTACGCCAGGATCAGTTCGCCTATGAGAACGAGCGAGTCATTGACACCGTCATCATGGGGAACGCTGAACTGTGGAAAGTGGCCGCCGAGCGCGAACGGATCTACTCCCTGGCAGAAATGAGTGAAGCGGATGGCATGGCGGTGGCCGACTTGGAAGTACGCTTTGCTGAGCTTGACGGCTATACCGCTGAGTCTCGCGCCGGGGAGTTACTGTTGGGGCTAGGTATTCCCATTGAACAGCACACCGGCCCGATGAGTGAAGTTGCTCCCGGCTGGAAACTGCGTGTGCTGCTGGCCCAGGCACTGTTTTCCGACCCGGATGTGCTGCTGCTCGATGAGCCGACTAACCACCTGGATATCAATACTATCCGCTGGCTGGAAGATATTCTCAAAGCGCGCAGCAGTACCATGATTATCATCTCCCACGACCGCCACTTCCTGAACAGCGTGTGCACGCACATGGCGGATCTGGATTACGGGGAAATTACCCTGTTCCCCGGTAACTACGACGACTACATGACAGCCGCCACTGCTGCCCGTGAGCGCCAGCACTCGGATAACGCCAAGAAAAAAGCCCAAATTGCCGAGCTTCAGCAGTTTGTTAGCCGCTTCTCGGCCAACGCCTCCAAAGCCAAACAGGCCACTTCACGGGCGCGCCAGATCGACAAAATCAAGCTGGAAGATATCAAGCCTTCGAGTCGGGTTAGTCCGTTTATCCGCTTTGAGCAGAATAAAAAGATTCACCGCAATGCCGTAAATGTAGATGCAATTACCAAAGGCTACGATGATGAGAAGCCGCTCTTCGAGCGTTTCTCGATGACCGTAGAAGCAGGTGAGCGCATTGCTATTATCGGCCCCAACGGCATTGGTAAAACCACCCTGCTGAAAACCCTGGCGGGTGATTTGCACCCCGATGCCGGTGAAGTGAAGTGGACCGATGCAGCGGAAGTTGGCATGTTCGGCCAAGATCACACCGACGACTTTCCTGTTGATGCCACGCTCTTCGAGTGGATGAGCCAGTGGACCAAAGGCGGTGAGCAGGTGGTGCGCGGCGCGTTGGGCCGGATGCTGTTTTCCAGCGACGATATTGGTAAATCGGTGAAGGTCATTTCCGGTGGCGAGCAGGGGCGCATGCTGTTTGGCAAGCTAACGCTCACCAACCCGAACGTGCTGCTAATGGATGAGCCGACCAACCACCTGGATATGGAATCGATTGAGGCGCTGAACTTAGCGCTGGAGAACTACCCAGGCACGCTGATATTTGTCAGCCACGACCGCGAGTTTGTTTCCTCGCTGGCCACGCGCATTATTGATATGCAGCCCGAGGGCCTTGTCGACTTTAGCGGCAGCTACGACGACTACCTGCGTAGTCAAGGTGTTGTTTGATCGCTAACCGATCAACCAATAATGTGCGCGTAAGTCGACTCGGAGGCGGGTTGCTGCTCGGCATCGAGTAAGTTGCCGCTAAAGGTTTCGTTTAGCTCTTTGGCGAGTTCTACATAAACGTACATCTGCTGATTGCGACGTTTATGTAGTGGCGGCTTAACCAGCAAGCTAATCCCACGAATGGGTTCGTGGGTTTCGCCTTGAAGTAGGTCGGGCATTTCTCCAGGTGGAAAGGCGTTGGCGATCGTGATTGGGTTCGAGGGTTGTTTGCCTTTGATAAAGAAAACCTTTTTGACTGCATCATAGCTGGCTTCTTTTCCCCGTAGCCACTCGGCCAGGCGTTCGTCTGTCGTCGAATCGGGATGAGAAAAAATGACAAATAGAGAGTGCTGCTTTACTTTCGCTGTGCGCTTGGTGGGCACCGGTTCTTCTGGTTCAGGGGAGGGAGGCTGTGGTTCTGCTTTGGGTGCTGGCGGCGTGGCGGCCTTTGCTTTGGCGCGGCGTTGTTTGGGAAGAACCACGTAAACGAAAATAGCCGCAGCCACGACCCCCAGCACTAATGAAGCAACAGCGAGTAAGAACGGAAGTGAAGTGATATCCATCTCATTGAGTCCTATCTGTCGGCGCTTAGGCCCTATTATTTAGTCGTAAAATAGCGGCATTCAGTGTTAACGCAAGCGCCACCCAAAGCCAGTAAGGCACCATCAACCAAGCAGCTAACAGGCTCACATTAGCAAATAGCACTATGGCTAGTGTAATTAATCCCAACAGGAGCACGATATCTGCCAGCGCTGTGGTGATCTGCTTTCGCCCAAAGAACAGCCATGACCACGCCGCATTGGCCAGTAATTGCAGGCCATATACGACCAGACCGGCGGCGCGAAACGGAGAGTCATCGGCCATATAAATGCGCCACGCCGCAATGGCCATCAATAAATAAAGGATGCCCCAGGCGATCGGGAAGGCGATATCAGGTGGTGTCCAGCTGGGTTTGCGCAGTTTGCGATACCAGTCATCAGGGCGGAAACGTGCTCCCGTGGTGGCAGTAAGGCCAGCAAGCAGGAGTGACACCAGCAGGGCGAACAGCGAACCGAACATGACTCACCAGTATGTGAAAACGATAGAATCAATAGCCTAGCAGCGTTTTGACGCGTTCAGACATAAAAAAAGCACCACCTAAGTGATGCTTTTCGTTCATAAGGGTTCCGGCTTAACAAGAAATCTAGCCAATACGATCGTAGCCGTTATCCATAAACGGATAATCGGTGTAGCCCTTTTCATCACCGCCGTAGAACGTTTCATGGTTCGGCTCGGTAAGGGGGGCATTCACTCGGAAGCGTTCCGGCAGGTCGGGGTTAGCGATATAAGGGCGGCCAAAGGCTACGGCATCGGCGGTGTTTTGATTAATGCGTGACTCCGCGCGTTCTGCGTCGTAGTTGCCGCAATAAATCAGGCTGCCATTAAAACGCTCGCGCATTTGCTCACGAAAGCCATCAGGGAAAGTGATATCGCCACCGATCCAGTTAGGCTCGTTTAAATGCAAATAGGCTAAGCCGCGTTTGGACAGCTGCTCTGCCAGATAGAAGGCCATGGCTTCTGGCTCATCATCAGTCAGGCCGAACAGTTCGATAAAGGGCGTCAAGCGAATGCCCACGCGCTCTGCACCGAACACTTCAACTACCGCATCGACCACCTCTAGCGGGAAGCGCGCGCGGTTTTCCAACGAGCCGCCGTACTGGTCGGTGCGCTGGTTGGTGCCGGTGGCCAGGAACTGGTTAAGCAGGTAAGCGTTAGCCGCGTGGACTTCCACCATGTCGAAGCCTGCGCGTTTGGCACGAACAGCCGCTTGGCGGTAGTCATCAACAATGCCGGGGATCTCATCGGTTTCCAGTGCCCGGGGCGTGCTAGTAGGGTGCTGACCAGCCGTCCCGTCTTCAAATTCAACAAAGCACTGAGCGCCTTCGCCTTTTAACGCGCTAGGGGCAACAGGCTGTTGTCCATCCGGTTGCACCATTTCATGGGACACACGCCCAACGTGCCACAGCTGCAGCGCGATACGACCACCTTTGGCATGCACCGCATCCACCACGCCTTTCCAGCCAGCTTCTTGTTCATCCGTCCAAATGCCAGGTGTATACACATAACCCTTGGCTGTGGGGGAGATGTTGGTTGCTTCACTAATAATCAGCCCTGCGCCTGCCCGCTGACCGTAATAGGCTTCCTGCAAGGTGCCCGGCACGCTGTCTGGGGTGCGCGAGCGTGTCAAGGGAGCCATGATGACTCGGTTTGGGATCGACAAACTACCTAATTGAAGAGGGGTGAAAAGCGCTTCATACGCCATGAACAGACTCCTTTTGGAAGCGGTCAATTTAATCGTGGCGAACAGAATAGACCAGTTTACTAGTAAATGCTAACTCAGTAATTACCAGCCGCTACGGCGCAGTCATGGGATAAGATTTTTGAAGGCAAAACAAACCCCCGGCAACGCAATAAACCGGGGTATAGGTAAAGGGTTGCTTAGGCTCTCTGCCAAGGCCAGCGGCGCTTGGCTGGCGTATTGATTTGTTCAATAGCGTTGGTCAGCGCCAGCATGATGGTGCTTAACTGGCGGTGGCAAACGGCGCTGCTCAGAACGCCGGGGCACTGCTTGAGGAGTAAGTCACACTGCTGTGAGGCAATGAATATTTGCTCGGTGACGGGAGGGGCGAAGAGCGGCTTCGCTTGCTGGCTGCAGCGGGTTAGTTCCCGTGACAGCAGAGTGAGCATGCTGGTGTCTAGCCAGCAGGGCAGCGGGTCGTCTAGCCGACCGGCAATCGAGTGTTGCACTGCTTCGAAAGACGTGCGCAAAAATATCAACGTTTGGCGAAGCTGGCGCTGCTCACTAGTCATCGTGCTTACCCGACCTCAAATAATGGCTACCTCAGATAAATGAGAAAAGATAGTGTTTCTCATTTGCATCTTTAGTGACGATAGCGCTGGTTAATCGTACTGTCAATCTTGGGCTATAAGTGTGGTTCTCTATTCGCTACTTATCCATTGCCTGATAAAGCTGCCAGTCGTTGTTAGTGAGTGGCTCGGCGCCGTGTTGAGTGACCACCACGGTATCACTGATCCCTACGCCCCACTGGCCAGGAACGCGAAGGCAGAGCGGTAAGTGGAAGACCATGTTCTCTTCGAAGGGACGATGTAGGCCTTGGGCAATATAGCCGGTGCCTTCAACCCAACTAGGAGGGAACTGCGCACCCACCGCGTAGCCAAACACCCCCGAGAAGAACAGTTGATCACGGGTAGTTGCCAGCAATGCATCCGCTGCCTTCGCGGCATCATCAAAGGTGTGGCCCGGTTTCATATAACTGCATAGCGATTCGAACAGCGAACGGCACAAGTCGCGGGTGGCGGTTAATTCAGCACTAGGTTTTCCAGTCACGGCAGTGCGCATCATCGGCGCGGTATAGCGCTGGTAAGCGGCACCGAATTCTAAAAATATCGGTTCATTGGGCTGTATGACGCGGCGCTTGTGGTTCACGTGAATCACCCCAATGCGGTGCCCACTGGTCACGATAGGCTGCAAACTCATAAACTCGCTGCCGTTCTCTAGCAGCGCTTGAGCACCGATAGCGGCAATATCGTTATCAGTCATGCCAGGGCGAATAGCGGCCATCGCAGCTTCTAAACCTGCCGCAGTAATTCGTGCACTTTCGCTGAGCATTTCAAGTTCGGCGCTACTTTTAACAATGCGAATCGTATCGAGCAGGTCGCCTGCTTCACAGAAGCGCTCTTTACCTACTGAGCGGGCCAGCGCGTCCATCACGCCCACTCGCAAACCGCTGCTCCAGCCATCAATGCCAATTTGCTTGCAAGAAGTGAGTAAGTCCGCGAGCGGTGTAATGATCTCATCCAGGTTTTCCCATCGGTAACCAATGATTTCGTCGACACGGGCGGTGACCACTGCCGCTCCTGTTTCAATAGATGCCACCTGCAGTACCAGCTGTGTAGGTGTGCACACTAAGCAGGCGTGTACCGATACCTCGAAGGTGTGATAGCCGGTTAAGTAGTTAATGTCGGCAGGGTCGGTGAGCAGTAATGCATCTAGCCCGCGTTGTGTCATTGAATGGCGCACTTTGTCTAGGCGCGTTTGGTATTCGGCAGGCGCAAAGGGCAGCTCACTTTGGGCAAGCGTCTCGGCAAGGGCGGTGCGGTAGTGTTGATAATCCATAGCGGTCTCCGGTGGGGCTATGGTGAGTATAGGCAGCTGCTCTAGCGTTACGCTGCTGCGGTTATCAACGCTAGCAATAGCAGCGAGTTGTGCCTCAATCGTACCCGGTAATAAGGCGCAAACAGGAAGCACGTGGCCTCGCCCTCAATGGGGGCGGTGCATAAAAACGTGTGGTGACTATTTTCAGCGTGATAGACGTGTGTTTTATGTCCGAGTGTTGCTTTTTTAATAACATTTATCTTGTGGGAAAAGGTGTTGTTCGCCTCTGCAAGCCCATTGAATGCTGTTGCTTGCGCATTCGTACGCCGGTCTATATGATCTGATTGGTTAAAATAATCAACAAAAGGAAGGTGGCAAATGCAACCTCAAGCGTCTTCTGGTCATGTCGCGTCTTACTACGCGGCATCGTCAAACTCCACATCTCAAAGGCCCATGCTGGAGGGGGATGTTGAATGTGATGTCTGTGTCGTGGGGGCTGGCTTTACGGGCATCTCTGCAGCACTACATTTGGCGGAGCGTGGTCATCGGGTAGTGGTGCTGGAAAGCGTGGCGATTGGCTTTGGGGCGTCCGGGCGCAACGGTGGCCAGATCGTTAATAGCTATAGCCGTGATATGGATGTTATTGAGAAACAAAACGGCGCTGAAACCGCTCGGGCGCTGGGTGCAATGGCATTTGAGGGTAACCAGATTATCCGTCAGCGCATTGAAAAGTATCAGATCGACTGCGACCTAAAAGAAGGCAACTTGTTTGCCGCTTGTAACAAGAAGCAGTGGGAAGGCTTAAAGGAGCAAAAAGCCTTATGGGAGCGCTACGGCCATCAGAAACTTGAGCTGTTGGAAGGTGAAGAGGTTAGACGAGAAATAGGCAGCGATCGTTATGTGGGGGCATTGGTAGATCACTCTGGTGGGCATCTTCACCCTCTCAATTTGGTGCTGGGGCAGGCGGCGGCGTTGGAGTCGTTGGGTGGCAAGATTTTTGAGCACTCCCCTGTGACTCGCGTAGAGCACGGTGAACCGGTGACGCTGCATACCCCCAAGGGGCGCGTGACCGCTCAACGGGTCGTTATGGCTGGCAATGCCTATTTGCAAGGGTTGCTACCCAAGCTGGAAAGCAAGGCGATGCCGTGCGGCACCCAGATCATTACCACTGAGCCGCTGTCTGCAGAGTTAGCAGCACGATTACTACCTAACGATAAAGCGGTAGAGGATTGTAATTATCTCTTGGATTACTACCGCCTGACCGCCGATAACCGTTTGCTATATGGCGGCGGAGTGAACTATGGCGGGCAGGAGTCCGCCAGTATTGAGGCAGCTATTCGACCGAAAATGCTGGCTACTTTTCCAGAGCTTGGCGATGTCCGCGTCGATTACGCCTGGAGCGGTAACTTTTTGCTGACACTCAACCGCCTGCCGCAGTTTGGCCGCATTAATAGCAACGTTTACTACGCCCAGGGGTACTCTGGCCACGGGGTAACGTGCTCTCATCTGGCTGGCAAGTTAGTGGCAGAAACGATTAGCGGTGAAGAGACGCGTTTTGAAGCTTTTGCACAGATTTCCCACCTGCCAATGCCCGGCGGACGGTTGTTACGTGTTCCGCTTTCCGCGATGGGAGCGTGGTTCTACGCCATGCGTGACCGGTTGGCTGTTTAGCGCTGATTAGTTTGAGGATTGCTTGGAAGCGGGCTGGCGAATACGTTCGTCAGCCCGTTTTTATTTGCCACGGATGCTCACGGATAACACGGAATAAAAAGCTAATAGAAGGACGGGGATAGCAGCATAAGATAGGCAGAAGCAATAAAAGAGAGACGCCGAGCAGCGCCTCTCTCTATTCTCTTGGTGGGTTCTATTGGTGGTTTATCAGCTTATACGTGGCGCAGGTACCAGTCATACTCCATGGCGCTAACTTCGCGCATGGTTTCGGCGCGCTCTGCTTGGCGGTTGGCAATGAACACTTCAATAAAGTCTTCGCCAAGCTGTTCGCCAAGTACGCGGTTGTTGTTCAACAGGTGCAGCGCTTGGGTCCAGCTGTTAGTTAGCTGAGGTGCGATTTGATCATAGGCGTTGCCGACGATTGGCTCCGCAGGTGTAATCTGCTGAGTTAGGCCATGTTGGATAGAGGCCAGTACGGTGGCCAGTAACAGGTAGGGATTAACATCGGCACCCGCCACACGGTGTTCTATGCGCCGCGCTTCTTTTGGCCCAGCGGGGACGCGTATGGCCACAGAGCGGTTATCGTATCCCCAGGTAGGTGCCAAGGGCACATAGAGTCCTTCCTGAAAACGGCGGAACGAGTTGAGGTTGGGAGCCAGCAGTGCCATGGAGTCTGGCATCAGCTCCAGCAGTCCTCCTACGGCGTGTTGCAGTGCGGTGCTCTCCAGCGGATCGTCGCCGTTTTCGGCAAAGATATTGTGTCCGTTGCTATCTACCAAGCTGACGTGAACATGGGTGCCGCTACCCGCTTCTAAGCCGTAAGGCTTGGCCATAAAGGTAGCTTCAAAACCGTGCTTTAATGCCACGCCCTTGATCAATCGCTTGAGTAGTACCGAGTGGTCGCAGGCGCTTAACGCATCATCTGTGTGAATCAGATTGGCTTCAAACTGGCCGGGTGCACACTCTTTCAATACCGTATCCAGCGGCAAGCCTTGCGCCTGGGCGGCACTCTGCAAGTCATTGATAAACTCAGCGTACTCGTCTAGCTCAAGCACCGAATACAGCTGACTTTGAGTGGCCCGCTCGCCGCTGCAGGGAGACTGCGGTGGCTGAATCAAGTTTTCTTCGTCGCGTAAACGATCAACCAGATAAAACTCTAACTCAAGGGCGACGACAGGGGTTAAACCACGCTCGGAGAACTGCTCAAGAATGCGCCGCAGAATCTGGCGAGGATCGGCAAAAAATGGCGCGCCGTCCATCTCCTCCATGGTCATCAATAGCTGGCCATACTGGTTGTTATTCATCCAGGTGACCGGATTGAGCGTACCGGGAATGGCGCGACATACGCGGTCGCCGTCGCCGCTGGAAAGCCCCAGCCCCGTCTCTTCAACGGTGTTGCCATTGATGTCCAACGCAAATACCGAAGCAGGCAAATAGATGCCTTTTTCAAACACTTTGCCAAGGTTATCGCTAGGGATGCGTTTACCACGAATGACACCGTTAAGATCACTGATTAACAGGTCAATGCTGGTGATCTCTGGGTGACTGTCAAGAAAGTCCGAGGCTACGTTTTGAGCGTCTGTGTTATTGGCAGAGGACATACGTTGTACCTTATTTTTATGCCGTTTTAGTTGTGTTTCTGCTAACAGTATCCTTGCTTCGGCAGCCGCCTGTGTCAAATATTTAATAACAAAAATAGTGTCATTATTTTTTGTCGGTAACGGATGTGTTTTTTAATTCTTTGTTTATCAATAGTTTAATATGTTTTTTCATAAAAATGCTATTTTGCTATTGGAAAATAAAACAAGCCACGCTATGTTGAAGTGACTGTTGAATAAAACATAACAACTGACAAAGTGGTTTGACTATGCAAGCAACGCATTCCCCACGCCCACTGGTGGGTGTTATCGCCTGCTGCCGAGAAGTGGAAGGCCATCCCGCGCAGATAGTGACCGATAAATTCCTGCAGGCGCTTTACCACTACGGCATCACGCCGGTGATTCTTCCTGTGTTAGCCGCCGATACGTTGACGCCCGAGCAGCATGCTGAACAGGCCATTGCTCTGTTGGGCAGCCTGGATGGCTTGCTGCTAACTGGCAGTTATACCAACGTCGCTCCTGACCGCTATGGTGCAGAACGCGCCCCAGAGAATACCCGTGCTGACGCACGGCGCGATGAGGCGGCACTGTGCTGGGTACACGAGGCGTTACGTCAGGCGTTGCCCTTATTTGGCATTTGTCGCGGCTTTCAGGAAATGAATGTCGCCTTTGGAGGCACCCTTCATCAGGCAGTTCAAACGCTACCAGGCATGCTTGATCATCGTGAGCCGCCCGCTGACGACATGGCGGGCCATTATGCGCCCTCTCATACGGTAAAGATCCGCCCGGATGGCGCCCTGGCGGCGCTCTATAGCAGCGAGCATGCTGAGGTGAATTCACTGCACCAGCAGGGGATTGATCAGCTTGCACCAGGTCTGGATGCAGAAGCCTGGGCACCTGATGGATTAGTTGAAGCAATTTCTGTGCGCGACGCTGCTGCGTTCGCCCTGGCTGTGCAGTGGCACCCGGAGTGGCGTCCTAAAGAACATCCTTTCTATGACGCACTCTTTCAGGGGTTTGCGGCGGCCTGCCGTCAGCATCGTACCCAACGCGCCGCCCAGCCAGTTAATAGCTGAATGCTTGTTGCAACGACTTGAACAGGAGCCGACCTATGCAGACCCAGGACTATCAGGCGTTGGATCGCCAACACCACCTTCATCCATTCACGGACTTTAAATCACTTGGCGAAGAGGGTAGCCGCATCATCACTCACGCCGATGGGGTATACATTTACGACAGCCAAGGCAATCGTATTCTTGATGGTATGGCGGGACTTTGGTGCGTCAATCTCGGTTACGGCCGACAGGAGTTGGTTGATGCCGCCACCGAGCAGATGCAGCAGTTGCCGTATTACAACAATTTCTTTAAAACCACCCACCCCCCGGCAGTAAAGCTGGCCGCTAAGCTGAGTGAGCTGGCACCCGAGCATATCAATCATGTGTTCTTTACGGGTTCCGGGTCTGAAGCCAACGATACCGTGCTGCGCATGGTGCGGCGCTATTGGGCGATCAAAGGCAAGCCGGAGAAGCAATGGGTCATCTCGCGTGAAAATGGTTATCACGGCTCTACTGTCGCGGGCATGAGCCTTGGCGGTATGGCGCCGATGCATGATCAAGGCGGCCCGTGTGTGCCGGGGATTAGCCATATTTGCCAGCCTTACTGGTTTGGTGAAGGGCGCGATATGAGCCAGGAAGCCTTTGGCAAGCAGTGTGCCCAAGCGTTGGAAGAGCAAATTCTGGCGTTGGGTGAAGACAAGGTGGCGGCGTTTATCGCTGAGCCGGTGCAGGGCGCAGGCGGTGCGATCATTCCGCCGGACAGCTATTGGCCTGCGGTGAAAGAGGTGTTGGCCAAGTACGACATTCTGTTGATTGCCGATGAAGTGATTTGCGGGTTCGGGCGTTTAGGCGAGTGGTTTGGCAGTACTCACTATGGGTTAAAACCTGACCTGATGCCGATTGCCAAAGGGCTATCGTCGGGCTATCTGCCCATTGGCGCGGTGCTGGTGGGAGATCGCGTGGCCGATACGCTGATCGAAGACGGCGGTGAGTTCTTCCACGGTTTTACTTACTCTGGTCACCCGGTCTGTGCAGCGGTTGCGCTTAAAAACCTCGAATTGCTGGAAAGTGAACGGGTAGTCGAGAAAGTCCGCGATGAATTGGGGCCCTATCTGGCTAAGCGTTGGCAGGAACTGGCTGAGCATCCGCTGGTGGGTGAAGCCCGTTCGTTGGGCTTGATTGGGGCACTAGAACTGGTCGCCGACAAGAGCACCGGTGAACGCTTCGATAAGTCTCTTTCCGCGGGCAACTTGTGTCGTGATTTGTGCTTTGAACATGGCCTGGTGATGCGCTCAGTGGGCGATACGATGGTGATGTCTCCGCCGCTAATTATCACCCGCGATGAAATCGATGAATTGGTCAGTAAGGCGCGTTTGGCGTTGGATAAAACCGCTGAAAAGCTGGCGATAACACACCCTATGGAGAGTGCATAATGGCGGCAGATACACCGAAAACCCTCGCCGACTGGCAATCAAAAGCCGCATCACTGAGCTTTGAAACGCGCGCTTTCATTAATGGTGAGTTTGTCGCTGCCGCTGATGGTAGCACGCTGAGCAGTATCAACCCTGCCACCGGACATGTTATTGCTGAAGTAGCCAGCTGCGATGCGCAAGATGCTGAGCTTGCGACGCAGGCAGCCCGTGCAACCTTTGAAAGTGGTGTCTGGTCACGTTGCCACCCAAGTAAGCGCAAACGGGTGCTACTGCGTTTAGCCGAGTTGGTAGAGACACACCGCGATGAACTGGCGCTGTTAGATACGTTGGACATGGGCAAGCCGATTTCCAGTTCGCTAGGGGATTTGGCAGGCACCGTCGCCTGTCTGCGCTATCAGGCGGAGTGTATCGACAAGCTTTACGGTGAAGTGGCTCCTACTGGCGATCGTGCGCTAGGGTTGGTACTGCGCGAGCCAATGGGCGTTATCGCTGCCATTGTGCCTTGGAATTTCCCACTAATGATGACGTCGTGGAAGATTGCTCCGGCACTGGCGGCGGGCAACAGCGTCATTCTCAAGCCGTCGGAAAAATCACCTTTGTCAGCGCTGCGCTTGGCCCACCTTGCCAAGGAAGCGGGTATTCCCGATGGCGTCTTTCAGGTGCTGCCAGGGTACGGCCATACGGTGGGCAAGGCTCTGGCACTTTCCATGCAGGTTGATGGTCTAGCGTTTACCGGCTCCACCGGCGTGGGTAAACAGCTGATGCAGTACGCCGGACAATCCAACTTGAAACGCGTGTTTCTGGAGTGCGGTGGCAAAAGCCCCAACATCGTTTTTGCCGACTGCCAGCACCTTGATGCCGTCGCCCAAAGCGCTGCGGAAGCTATTTTCCACAACCAAGGCGAAGTCTGTATTGCCGGTTCACGCCTGCTGGTGGAAAACAGCATTCGCAAAGATTTTGTGGCTCGGGTAGTGAAAGCTGCTGAGCATATGCAGCCGGGAGATCCGCTCGATCCGGGTAGCTTCATGGGTGCCATGGTTGATGAAGCGCAGTACCAACGAGTACTGGAGTATATTCGCCAAGGCGAAAGCGAAGGTGCCACCCTGAAACTGGGCGGCGAACCTAGCGATTCCAATGGGTACTTCCTGCCGCCTACGGTCTTCGATGATGTGACTCCCGAGATGTGCATTGGCCGCGAAGAAATATTTGGCCCTGTGCTGAGTGTGTTTGGGTTCGACAGCGAAGAGCAAGCCATTGCTCTGGCCAATGACAGCGACTACGGCCTGGCTGCCGGCGTTTGGAGTCAAGATATTGACCGCATCATGCGGGTCTCTCGGCGGCTGCAATCCGGCCAGGTATATGTGAATAACTGGGCCGGTATCGATCAGACCGTTCCTTTCGGCGGTGTTAAGCAGTCGGGCAATGGACGCGATAAATCGCTTCACGCACAGGAGAAATACTGTGAAGTGAAGACGGTATGGATGTCGCTTAGCCCTTAAAACATCTTTACCACGTATTGATTTGAGTCATCCACAGCGCCAGACGTCGCCGTATAAGCGGTGGCTCTGGCCATGGCTTCCCTGTGCCTGAACGCCGTATCAGAAAGGTAATAACAATCTCTGCAATGGTCTCAGCGATGACCAGCACAACGGTTTCTAACGCGGTTACATCACTATCAACACCAACAACAAGCAAATGCTGAGTGAGGACATTATGTCGACCGACACCACTGTTAAGGAAGATCAGGAAATACCACGGCCAAGTTTAAAAGCGACCATGATCCCCATTGTGTTTATGGCAGCATCTTTGGGCGTATTTATTGGCTACTTCGAAACGGATCCGCACTTGCCGCTGTTTTTAAGTGCGATTGTGGCGACGGCGGTGGCCATTGCGACAGGTAGCCGCTGGAAACAGCTTGAAGCGGGCATCATGCGCTCTATTGGCCTGACGACTCAGGCAATTGTCATTCTGATCATTATCGGCACCATTATTGGCTACTGGATTGCCGGTGGGATTGTGCCCACGATGATCTATTACGGCCTGAGTATTCTGGCACCGGATTACTTTTTGGTCGCGGCGTGCTTAATCTGCTGTTTGGTATCGTTGGCTGGCGGCAATGCCTGGACAGCGGCCGGCACTATTGGTATCGCTTTAATGGGCGTCGGTGAAGGACTAGGCCTTAACCCCGCAATGGTCGCGGGAGCCGTGATCTCCGGCGTGTATTTTGGCGACAAAATTTCTCCGCTTTCCGAAACCACCAATATGGCGCCAGGTGTGGTCGGTGTTGATCTGTTTGAACACATTCGCTATATGCTCTACACCACGGTTCCTGCGCTAGCGGTTGCTCTGGTGCTTTACACCATTATCGGCCTGAACATGACGCCTTCCGGTGATGGCGCGGCACAGGTAGCCGAGTTACAGCAGAGCCTCAATGAGCTGTTTATCATTAGCCCCTGGCTGCTACTGGTGCCAGCGGCCGTCATCGTGATGATGATCAAGAAAGTACCCGCCATTCCCGCGCTTTCTGTTGGCTCGCTGATGGGGATTGTCTGTGCGATTGTGGTTCAGGGCGTCCCGTTAGGCGATAGCTTTACTATTTTTGTGGAAGGCTACGCGGTAGACACTGGAAACGTTACGGTGGACGACCTGCTGACCAACGGCGGCGTTAGCGCCATGATGTGGACGGTTTCGCTGATCATTATCGCGATGAGCTTTGGCGGGATTCTTGAGTCAGCAGGGTTCTTTCGCACCATCGTGGAAAGTCTGCTCAAACTGGCCAAGACCACTGGCAGCCTGATTGCTACCACGGTAGCAACATCGATGGCCGCTAACGTCGTAGGTTGCGATCAGTATCTCAGTATTATTCTGCCTGCCCGTATGTATGCCAGCGAGTACAAGCGTCGCTCGCTCAAACTGAAAAACCTGTCTCGCACAGTGGAAGATGCAGGCACCATGACATCACCACTGGTGCCCTGGAATACCTGCGGTGCCTTTATGTTTGCCACGCTTGGGGTCAGTGCCTTTAGCTATGCGCCCTACGCCTTTCTGGCGCTGCTGAGTCCGATGTTCGCGATTATTTATGGCTTTACCGGCTTCCGTATCGCCTATGAAGATGGGCCGAAAACGGTAAGTGCCGACTCGGGATTAGCGGGAGTTCGTAGCGCCTGAACGGAACAGAATGGCTGAAGCTGATTAAAACGATTATTTTTCAAAACGCCACGTTAATTGAGAGTTTGCCCCACAGCCGTGGGGTTTTTTTTGCGCTATTATGTGCCCATCAATAGACCGCCAACGTAATTTAATTTACTTATTGATAGGGAGTGAAAAAAGCATGTCGGATGACGTGGGTGCGAGCTTGCGCTCCTTGCGCAAGCAGCGAGGGATTTCGCAGCGTGAACTGGCAAAGTTGTGTGGGGTCACCCACTCAAGTCTTTCGCTAATAGAGCAAGGAAAAGTTAGCCCATCAGTCAGTTCCCTGAAGAAAATCCTAAACGCATTCTCTATGAGCGTCGGTGATTTTTTTACGATGGATCTTGATAGTCAGGAGCAGATTTTCTATTCGGCGGATGACTTGGTTGATATCGCATCCGGCGATATTTCCTTCAAACTTGTCGGGGCAAATCGGCCTAACCGTGCGCTGGCGTTTATGGTTGAGCGATATCTGCCGGGTGCGGACACTGGGCAAGCCATGATTACTCACTACGGTGAAGAGGCTGGCTTTGTCGTAGAAGGCGAGATTGAAATCATTGTTGGCAGCACCGCCAGGCGCTTAGGGCCGGGGGAGTCTTATTATTTCAAGACAAGCGTTCCGCATCGTTTCCGAAATATTAGTGATGCCCCCTGCAAGATAATTAGCTGCGCTACGCCCGGTAAGGCGTTCTGATATTACTGGCATGGCTACCGTTTATTGTTTGACCATGCCAAACACGCCAGACAGCAGTGATATTCAAAACACACCACTCACTAACACCCCTGCCAAACCGCTCATTAGACACATGAGCGGGGCTCTTAACTACGACAAAACGGCCAGACCTGATAAAACCTGCGGCACTGAAACTCTGCTTCGCAAGCGTTGAGTTGCGCTTGATAACGGTTAGCGCGGGCTGCCACTTGGCTGCCTGCACGCAGCACGTGGGGTTTACTGCGGTAGGAGCCTCGCTGATAGCCACCTGCGCCTTCATGGTAAGCGTAGTAAAGGTGTTCAGGGTTACTCAGCGAGATACCTGCCTGTTGCTGTGAGCGGCGGTTATACCAGCCAATAAAATCCGTAGCGTGCTTCATATGGGTTCGGCGGGCAAACAGGCTGCCCGCTTGATCCTCATACTCCTCCCAAACGGGATCTTGGGCTTGGGCATAGCCTTTGGCGGAGGAGGGGCGTGGGCCGGGGATAAAGCCCAGGTAATACTTGCGGTCTGGGCGCACATGGCTGCGAAATGAAGATTCCTGCTGAATAAATGACATCTGTGTGGCAATAGGTGTGCCCCATTTCTCTTCTGATTCCCGGGCATAGTCATACCAGCTCGGCTGCTCACGAAAGATTTCACAAATATTGCTCTGATCTTCCGGCGGGTTAGGAGCAAAGGTTGCGCAGCCTGAAACAGCCAGTACGGCGCACAGCGCTATCAATAGGCGAAGCGTTGAGAGGAGCACCGAATTATCAACAGGGTGGCGCATGACAAAATCCTTGTGAATAAGTTTTTTTTACTAGGCATACAGTGTGATGCTCAACACGGTCTAAGCCTACCTCACCTAGCGAAGTAGTAACTCTAAACAGCGCCGCAGCCGTTGGGCTTCACGCACTAATGTCTCGCCCGATAACATGCCCACGCCCATTACCAATCCTGTCCGTGAGTCCTTGTCAGCGCACACCGGGCTTAGCGGGCGAACAATCAAGTGTTCTTTGAGCAGTGCTTGGGCAAGTGCTACATCATTAACCCCGGGCTCAAACTCAACGCACAAGCTAATCGCGCTAGTCGGGGGGGACACATTGCGCACTTTGGGTAGTGAGCTAAGCTGGTCGTGCAGCACCTGCTGACGGCCTAGATAGTCGCGCTGGATGCGGCGACACCAAGTGTCTAAGTCACCATCAAAAATAAATTGCGCCAATACCGCTTGATCAAGCATACGGCCTTCGCGAAACAGCTCGCTGCGTAAGCGGTTCATTGGCCCTGCCAAATGGCGTGGCACCACCAAATAGCCAAGCCGCAGGCCGGGAAACATCATCTTAGAGAACGAGCCTACCAGTAAATGGCGTTCCGAGTTGGGATCAAACAGCAGGTTAGTGTGATCGTCTCGGGTGAATTCGTAGTCATCCTCTACTACATAGGTGGGCGATAAAGCATCACAGAGCTGCTGCTTATGAGCAGCGCGTGTGGGCACGCTAAGCGGATAGTGATGAGAGCCGGTCAAATACGCGAGCGCAATATTACCGGTCGTCTGCGGAAACACATGCCCACTATCGGAAAACCAAGGCAGCATCTCAATCGAAAGCCCTGTGGCTGTGAATACGTTGCGCGCCCCCCAATAACAGGGCGACTCCATCGCCACGGTATCGCCTACATCGGCCAATGCCATGGCGCATAGCTCAATACCGTTATGGGTACCATCGGTGATGATGATCTGTTCGATATCACAATGAATATTACGCCAGCGCGCCAGAAACTCCCGGATTGCGCGCTTAAGCGGCCCATAGCCACCAGTAGAGTAAGAGAGCAATAAGGCATTTTGTGGCACGGTGACGCTGGCATACAGCTGACGCCACTTGCGCATTGGAAACTGGGCGATATCCGGTATGCCAGGCACAAAGGCACCGCTTTGCACGGTGCTGGCGCCAGGCCAACGCAATACTTGCTGAGCACGTTTTGAAAGCTGAACACTCTGTGACGTGGGAGCGACAGAAGCCTCTTTCTTACAACTCCAGGTGCCCTTGCCATGAAATGTCGTTAGCAGTCCCTCTTCAACAAGTGTCGAAACCGCCACCGCTAGCGTATGTCGGGCAACGCCCAACGTTAATGCCAACTGACGGTGCGACGGCAATCGAGTTTGGTTCGGCCACGCCTTAGTAACCGCCTGCCTCAATGCCTGCTCCAGTCGTACTTGTTTGCTTAAACGCTCAGGTTGCTGCGCATAGTGTTTTACAAGCTGCTGTAACACGTCCTGGCGGTCCATTCACATCCTCTTATTGTCATGATGCTCCCCGTTTAGATAGTAAAACAGAAAAGTGGTCTGGTTGAACGCGAAAGTGGTGCATTCGTTCACCAGCGCATTACTGCTAGCGTGCATACCATGTTGCAGATCAGGAGAAGATCATGAGCTTTATCGAACAGTGGTTACACGATGCAGTACCCACCCTGGTGGGTGGCGAGTGGCGCAAGGGGCAACAGACCTTTGCCGTCGATAACCCCGCAACCGGCGAGACGATTGCCCGGGTTGCCGACTTAGGCGCTGATGACGCCCGCGACGCAGTGGCCGCAGCGTATGCCGCCGGGCCCGCGTGGCGCGCAACACCAGTGAAACAGCGCTCGGCATTGCTGCGCCGCTGGTTTGAGCTGATCAATGAACACGCCGATGACTTAGCCCGCTTGATGACCTTGGAGCAGGGCAAGCCGCTAGCAGAAGCCAAGGGCGAAGTGACTTACGGCGCCTCATTTATTGAGTTTTTCGCTGAAGAAGCCAAGCGTATGGCTGGGGAAACCCTACCCAGTCACGGCGCGGATAAGCGCCTAATGGTGCTGCGTGAGCCGGTCGGCGTAGCGGCAGCAATTACCCCGTGGAACTTCCCGCTGGCGATGATTACCCGCAAGTGCGCCCCGGCCTTGGCCGCAGGCTGCACCGTGGTGATTAAGCCCGCCGAAGCCACGCCGTTAACCGCGTTGGCAACGGCCTACTTGGCGCTTGAAGCGGGCTTGCCAGCCGGCACCATTAACGTGATTACCGCCTCAAAACCGGCAGCGGTGGGTGAAGTGCTCACTACCGACTCTCGGGTGCGTAAAGTCTCGTTTACTGGCTCGACCCCAGTGGGTAAACACCTGCTCGCTCAGTGCGCTAGCACAGTGAAGAAAACCGCAATGGAACTGGGCGGCAACGCACCGTTTATCGTCTTTGATGACGCTGATGTGGACGCCGCCGTGGAGGGGGCGATTGCCTCAAAATTCCGTAACGCCGGGCAAACTTGCGTGTGTACCAACCGTTTCCTGGTGCAGGACGGTGTTTACGATGCGTTCGTCAGCAAGCTGACCGAGCGAGTTAGCGCGCTGAAGGTCGGCGATGGTTTAACGGAAGGCAGCTCCATCGGCCCGCTGATTAACCAAGCGGCGGTGGAAAAAGTACAGCGTCACGTTGACGACGCGGTGAATCATGGTGCGCGACTGCTCTGCGGTGGCAAGCCCCACGCCGCAGGCGAGCGCTTCTTTACACCCACGGTGCTTGCTGACGTAACCACCCAGATGGCGGTGGCCGATGAAGAAACCTTCGGACCCGTCGCGCCAGTGTTCCGTTTCCAGCGTGATGAAGAAGCGATCGCCATGGCCAACGATACCCCGTTTGGCTTGGCGGCCTACTTCTACGCCACGGGTTACCGCCGTATCTGGCACACCATGGAGCAGTTGGAATACGGCATGGTTGGTGTCAATGAAGGCCTGATTTCTACCGAGCTGGCGCCGTTTGGCGGCGTGAAAGAGTCTGGGTTGGGGCGCGAAGGTTCCCACCACGGGTTAGATGAGTTTACTGAACTGAAATACGTCTGCGTTGGCGGTCTATAAGGAAAACGATGATGAATAACCAAGAATTGAACGAACTGAAAAATCGCTATGTGGCCAACGGTGCCGCCACGCCTACCACCCAGTTTGCCGAGCGCGCTGAAAACGCCGAGTTATGGGATGCCGATGGCAACCGTTGGATCGATTTTGCGGGGGGGATTGGCGTATTAAACCTGGGCCACCGCCACCCGAAAATTGTCGCGGCAGTTGAAGCGCAGCTCAAGAAAGTCATGCACACCAGCGCGGCGGTGATCTCCTACGCCCCTTACGTGCAGCTGTGCCAAAAACTTTGTGAACTGACGCCGGTGCGTGGCCCCGAGCGTAAAGCAATGCTGGTTAATACCGGTGCGGAAGCGCTGGAAAACGCCGTGAAGATCGCCCGCGCGGCGACTGGTCGTACAGGCATTATCACGTTCGACGGTGCTTTCCACGGCCGTACCATGATGACGCTGGCCATGACCGGTAAGGTACTGCCCTATAAGAACGACTTCGGCCCTATGCCGGGTGATGTTTTCCGCGCACCGTTCCCCAACCCGCTGCACGGCATCAGCGAAGAAGCGTCGTTAGACGCCATTCGTACGCTGTTCAAAACCGATATTGCCCCGCATCGCACGGCGGCTATCGTGATTGAGCCGGTACAGGGCGAGGGCGGTTTCTACATCGCCTCACCGGATTACCTGAAAGCGCTACGTGCGCTGTGCGACGAGCACGGTATTCTGCTGATCGCCGATGAAGTTCAGTCCGGCTTTGCCCGTACCGGCAAGCTGTTTGCGCTGGAACATAGCGGCATTGAAGCGGACATCCTCACTACCGCCAAGAGCCTGGCGAACGGCATGCCGCTATCGGCGGTTGTGGGTAGTGCCAAAGTGATGGATGCCTCTGGCCCCAACTCCCTGGGTGGCACCTACAGCGGTAACCCGCTCTCCTGCGCAGCGGCGCTGGCGGTCATCGAGGTGATCGAAGAAGAAAATATCCTGGCGCGCAGTGAACAGATGGGCAAAATGCTGGCCGAGCGTTTTGCGGTGTGGGAAGCGCGTTTCCCTGCCGTTGCCCACGGCCGCCAGCTCGGCGCTATGGCCGCGTTCGAACTGCTTAACAGTGAAGGCAAGCCGGATACTCAGATGACTGGAGCGCTGTGTGCCAAAGCCCGTGAGAAAGGCCTGATTCTTCTTTCGTGTGGTTTCTACGGCAACAGCATCCGCATTTTGGTGCCGCTAACGGTGTCGTCTGCAGTGCTGGAAGAGGGCTTGAGCATTATCGAGGAGTCTCTGGAAGCGCTCAGCTAAATCGTCCTTCTAAGCATCATCAAACCCGTCATCGCCAAACAGTGAAAGCTGCTGGCGATTGGCGGGTTTTGTTTTTTTAGCGCGCTGAGTGGGCGGTCGTCGCTGGCTGGCGAGCTTATCCACAATGGCTCGGCTGGATTCCCTGGCCTCTGGCGTGCGACGCAGTTCATAGAGCAGCTTCTTCCAGTGCCGCGCTTCGGCTTCGAAATCGTTGGTGATGGGGTAGTCGGTGCCCGGTTGAAAGCCGAATCGCTGGCGTAGGCTTTCGGGTAGTGCCCAGGGCTTGGCGCGCCATTCCAAGGGCAGGGGCGCTAGTTCTGGCACCCAGCGGGCGACAAACTTGCCTGTGGGGTCGTTATCCTCCGCTTGTTTAATCGGGTTATACACCCGCAGCGTGTTAGTGCCGGTGGCACCTGCTTGCATCTGCACCTGGGGGTAGTGAATGCCCGGTTCGAAGTCGGTAAACAGACGTGCCAAGTGCAGCGCGGGTTCATACCAGTGCAGCCCCAGGCCGAAGGTGGCGTGGGAGATCAGCATGGCGCGCATGCGAAAGTTAAGCCAGCCGGTAGCGATAAGACTGCGCATACAGGCATCGACTAGCGGCACGCCGGTTTGGCCGTTCTTCCAGGCAATGAGGTTGGGGTGGTTGGGATCGCGCTCCCGCAGGCCGCGCAGCGCCGGGTGCAGCGTTTGATGCTCGATGCTTGGCTCACTTTCCAACTTCTGAATAAAGTGGCAGTGCCAGTAAAGTCGCGAGGTGAAGGCGCGTAGTGAGCGGGCCCAGGCGGTATCATCGGCATGCTTCTGCCGCTGACGGCGTAACGACTGGACAACTTCGCGCATGGAAAGCGTGCCCCAGGCCAAATGCGGTGAAAGCCGCGAACCAAACTCCCACGCTAGCAGCGGCTTAGACAGCGAGCCGCGATAACGCCGCCCGCGTGCTTGCACAAAACTACGCCACAGTGCGCGGCCTTCGTTGCGCCCGCCCCGCTGGCGCTGGGGGCAGGGTGTGGTATCAAATCCCAGCGTTAAGGTAGGTAGTTGCTGAACGTTAAGGTGGTGAAAGGCTTCCCAGCCTGACACTGCTTGGGCGCTTTGCGGCGCGTGGCAGGTCGGGGCAGACATCAGCGTTTCCCAGTGGCTCTCCCAACGGGTTTGGTGCCCAGAGCGGCTGCTAAGTCCTCGTACTACACCGTGCTGGCGGGCTTCCCGCCAAGCTACACCGTTGGTTTGGCACCAAGCATGCACTTGTTTATCCCGCTCAAAGCTCCAGGCGTTGCCCGTTTCCTGATGAGAGTGAAGGGCAATGTGGCCGTAGTGAGCTTTTAGGGCGTTCAGCAAATCGACAATATCACCTTGCCAAATACATAGCGGTAGGCCAATGGTCTCCAGTGCGTTGGAAAGGTCGATAAGAGCGTCAGCGGCAAACTGCCAGTGGCGCAGGGCGCTATCTGGTGCTTGCCACTGGCCAGCTTCAATCGCAAAAACAGGCAGTACAGGGCCAGCCGCCGATGCACTGGAAAGTGGCGCATGATCATGAATGCGCATATCGCGTTTGAACCAAACGACCTGGATGGGTGCCTTAGCCATGCCGTATCCTGATGGTTTGCTCGGCATAACGCCTATTCGTCATAAAACCATGACGTTACCATCAATTGATAGACGTCGTAAGCGGCAGGCCGCTACGCTAGCGTGTTAGACAAACTCAATAGGAGAGAGTGCATGTATATCGCCATGAACCGTTTTCGGATTGCCCCAGGCCGCGAAGAGGATTTTTTAGAGGTGTGGCGCAACCGCGATTCTCATTTGGATGAAGTGCCGGGTTTTACACAATTCCAAATGCTGCAGGGCGAAAGCCAGGAAGACCACACCGTGTTTATCTCCCACAGTGTGTGGGAATCAGAAGAAGCCTTCCGCGCCTGGACCAAGTCAGAAGCGTTCCGCAAGGCTCATGCTAACGCCAAAGCGCCGGAAGGTATCTATCTTGGCCCACCTAAGTTTGAAGGGTATGACGTCGTACTATAAGCCATATTTCATATCTGTTTAGGCAATCGCGGGTGGTGTCAGCGGTGGCAAGTAGCGCTCAAGCAATTGGGCGGCATGCAGCACCTTGAGGTCTTGATATTTGCCCGCTACTAAATGAAGGCCTACTGGCAGCCCTTGATTATCCAAACCGCAAGGAAGGGATGCAGCGGGCTGCTGGGTGAGATTGAAGGGGTAGCTGAACGGCGTCCAGTCCATCCAGTCTCGGTAGGTTTCCCCTGGTGGTACGTTGTGGCCCGCTGCAAAGGGTGAGATGGGCATCGTGGGGGTAACCAACAAGTCATAGCGTTCATGAAAAACTGCCATTTGGGCGGTCAATTCACTGCGCTGACGCCGGGCGGTGAGATAGTCGGAAAGCGATACATCCTGTCCGCGTCGGGCAATATCGAGAAACCCTGGGTCGAGTGATGCCTGCTGCTGTTCGTCCAGTTTTTCTAGCGCTTGGGTAGCACCTGCAAACCAGAGGGTGTTAAACGTCTTGATTGGATCGCTAAAGCCAGGATCAACCCGCGTTACTGTGGCGCCCAGCTCTTCGAAATAAGCAATGGCTTCCTCTACCTTTCGAGCAATGTCTGAGGCTACTTCTACGTAGCCAAGATCTGCACTATAGGCGATGCGCCAGCCCTTTAGGTTAGCAGGAGGCGGTGTTAGCCAGTCTGGCCCTTGGGGGTTGCCGGAGTAACCATCCCTGGCATCTGGCTGGGCCATCACGCTAAGCATTAGCGCACTGTCGGCCGCCGTGCGGGTCATTGGCCCTAAATGGGAAAGTGTACTCATGGCGCTAGCGGGCCACTGGGGAACCCAGCCAAAGGTTGGCTTTATGCCAAAGGTGCCGGTAAAGCTGCATGGGATACGGATCGAGCCACCCGCGTCGCTGCCTTGGTGTAAGAGACCTAGATTAAGCGCCGCCGCTGCCCCTGCGCCGCCGGATGATCCCCCGGGCGTCAGTGCGCTATTCCACGGGTTGCGGGTAATGCCGTGCAGGGGGTTATCAGTGACGCCTTTCCAGCCAAACTCGGGCGAAGTCGTTTTGCCAATGACGATGGCCCCAGCATTGCGAAGGTGACGGCTGATTGGCGCATCCACCTCCCAAGGGCCGTCTGATGGAGTAGTGGTTGAACCCAGGCGTGTCGGTAGGCCTTTCGTTAAGGTTAAATCCTTAATGGAGACAGGAATGCCGTCTAGCGGGCCGCTGGGTTTATCTGCCTGCCAGCGCTGGGCCGACTCTTCTGCCAAGCGCCGAGCCTCTATCTCGTTCACGCAGGTAAACGCATTGACCTTTGGGTTGTCGCGGGCAATTCGCTCCAAGCAGTCGTTTACCAGCGCCTCTGGGGAAAGCGTCCCCTTGCGGAAGCGGGCTAATGCTTCCACAGCTGTGAGTGTCTCAAATGTCTCCGTCATTGTTACTCTCCAGCGTTACTAACGCTATCTTCAACACTGGCCGCATTCAACATGGCCTGTAGAAGGACGTTACAGCCAGCGTGAACATGCTCTGGAGTGGCACTTTCAATTTCGTTGTGGCTAATGCCGTCCTTGCAGGGCACAAAGATCATTGCTGCGGGGGCTACACGGCCGACGAACATGGCATCGTGACCAGCACCACTGATGATATCCATGTGCGATAGGTTGAGTTGCTTGGCCCCTTCGCGCACTGCATCAACACAGGCTTTATTGAAGTGCTCAGGGGCAAAATTTGCGGTGGGCGTTAATTCATATTCCAGCCCATGCCGTTGGCAAATTTCTTCGACCGCCGTCGCTAAGGATTGACTCATTGAGATGAGGGCTTCTGGCTCCCAGTGGCGCATATCCAGGGTCATTTTAACTTGGCCTGGAATAACGTTACGCGAGCCAGGATGTAGTGACATACAACCAACCGTACCGCGCCCGTGGGGCTGATGATCAAAGGCAATTCGGTTAAGTGCTTGGGTGACTTCTGCCGCGCCCATCATGGCGTCGCGCCTTAGATTCATTGGCGTGGGACCCGCATGGGCTTCAAGCCCGGTTAGGGTTAAATCAAACCACTTTTGACCAAGCCCACCGATAACCACGCCGATGGTGGTGTCGGTATCTTCTAAAATCGGCCCCTGTTCGATGTGTGGTTCAAAGTAAGCTTTTATCTCACTGGGTGAGACCTCATCGCTACCACGATAGCGAATGGCATCCAGTGCATCACTCACCGTGATGCCATCGGCGTCGGTGCGCGCCATCATGGCGTCAAATTCAAGCACGCCAGTAAATACCCCAGAACCCATCATGCAGGGTGGGAAGCGACAACCCTCTTCGTTAGTCCACGCAACGACTTCAATGGGCGACTGTGTAGTGATGTTGTGTTCATTAAGCGTTCGGATTACTTCTAGGCCTGAAAGTACGCCAAAACAGCCGTCATACTTCCCACCAGTGGGCTGGCTATCCAAGTGGCTGCCCGCCATGACGGTTTTGGCTGTTGGGTCGCTGCCTTCCCGGCGGGCAAAAATATTACCGATATTATCAATGCGGATGGTGCAGCCTTCTGCACGACACCATTGGATAAATAGATCGCGTCCCTGTCGATCAAGATCCGTCAGCGCCTGTCGGTTAACGCCACCCTTAGCCGTCGCGCCCAGCTTCGCCATGTCCATCAGCGATTGCCAAAGACGGTCGCTGTCGGTGCGAAGGTTAGTGAGCGCGCTTGTTGGCGTTATGTAGGTAGTCAATTTAGTATCCTCCCAGGATGAAAAGGGTGCTACAGCACGCGTTTTTCCATTTATAAGTCATATAGTTTGGAGCGATGAGCTAGAGTGCCCAGTAGGTCGTTGCTGACTAGCATTTGTTCGGCCATTTCGGCTTCTAGCGCACTCATGTGATGCTCTGCATCTAGCATATGCTCGGCCATCACTTGACGGACACGCGAGGTATCTTCAGCTCGGTAGGCATCTAGCAACTGCCGGTGATAGTCCTGGTTAGCGTGATCGAACTGCTTACGTTCAGGCACGTAAGCTTTTTTGATCACGACTAGGTCGCGCAGCATGTCGTTTAAAAACTGGCATATAAACGCCAACAGTGGATTAGGGCAGGTGCGCGCCAGCAGTTGGTGAAACTCCAACTCTAAAAAGCGCTGGCGCTTATGGTCTTCCTCGCCGCCACAGCAAGTGCAGGCTGCTATATTCGCTTCAAGCTGTTGAAAGTCCTCTTCCGAGAGTCGGCCGACGACGGATGCCGCCAGCTCGACCTCTAACAGCTTGCGCAATTGATACACTTGCTTGCCATCTAACTGTTGGAAATGCAGAAAGTTACGTAGCATGCGGCTGGCGGGCTCCATGCCCGGCTGATTAATAACGGCCCCTCCTTGAGGCCCGGTTTTTAAAGTGATTAGCCCCTCAACCTCAAGAATCTTAAGCGCTTCGCGTATAGTGGCTTTGGCGCTGCCATAGAGCTCCATCAGAGCTCGCTCATTTGGCAGGCGATCACCTTCACCGAGCCCCTCCGATGCAATCCAGCCTTTGATATCATCACTGATAAGCTCGGCGAGTTTAGGGCGACGCTTAGCGGTTGAACTAGCAGTTGAAAAAGGGGCTTTGGCCATCAAGACACTCCTTTGTTGATTGTTAGCGATCAGCTACTGAGGGCTTAGTTTCTTGTGCATAAGCTGGTTTAGGTTCTTGTGCATAGTTAGGTAAACGCTCGGGGTGGTACTCCGCATCATAGTCGTAGCGCGCCTGGGTAAAGCGTTCCACAACCGCTGTGTCACGGCGATGCAATGCATGGCTTAGGCCAACAAACAGTGCGATGTTGAGCAGTAGCCCCCAAATACCCGCATGGAAGCCAAGGGGGGCACTTAGCGGGCCAAAGGTCATCAGAAGCACGCAGCCAACGCCAGCCCACAAACCTACTAGAGCAGCAGTAGGGTGAGCTTTTTTCCAAGTGATGGCACCGAGTGTAGGAATCACCAATTGTGCAGTGCCTGCCAGAGCAGCAATGCCGATAGTGACCAGAACACCGGGTACGGTAAGCGCCATGATATAAGCCACCAGTGAGAAGCCCACCAGTGATAAGCGACCGATATAAACAATACGGGCTTGGCTTGCGTCACGGTTCACATAGCGTTTGTAAATATCCATTGTCACTACCGTGGATACCGCGTGAATCTGTGAGTTTGCCGTTGACATGGCGGCTGATGCGCCCGCTGCCATAATCAGTGAAGCAAGTAGATATGGCGCATACTCCATGAGCATGATGGGTAGGATTTGGTCGGGATTTTCCACATTCGGCTCAAGCAGCACACCCGAGTAACCTGATAGAACAGAACCTACATAGGCAAAAGCTGCTAAGCCCAATAAGAAGGGCATTAAGTTAAACAGCTTGCCGTGCTTAACTGAGTACATGCGCAACCAAATTTGTGGGCCCATAAAGGCGCCAATAGCCGTTATCGCAAACAGTGAGAACCACATGGGATAGCCCATCGTGCCGTTCGGCCCTGGCATAGTGAGATGTTCAGGAGAGGTTTGCTGGAGTTGGCTGAATAGAGCGGATGGCCCACCCACTTGGGTGGAAATATAGTAGCCTGCGTACATCATGCCGAAGAACAGCAGAGCCCCATAAATGACGTCGGTCCAGGCAATGGCACGAATGCCACCAATCCATACATAGATAATAATAATGAAGTAAAACAGCAGCGCGGCGAGCCAGAAAGGAATCAAGCCACCAGAGGCAACTTCAATTAAATAGGCACCACCCGTTAACTGGATCTGTAAATACGGTACGGTAAAAATCAGCGTAATCGCCGCAACGGTAATGCGCAGCGCTTCGCTGTTATAAAAGTCGCCAATTAAATCTGATGGCGTTAAATAATTGAACCGCTTTCCTAAAAACCAAACCCGCTTGCCGATCCAGTAATACATAAAGCCAAACAGCAAGTTCCAGGCTAGCGCAGTCAGAAAGACCGGGCCATTGGTATAGAACGTAGCGTTAGAACCCAAGAAGGCAAACGCACTCCACCACGTGGCCGCTACGGTGAAAAATACCGCTATGCTACCCATCGCGCGGCCTTGAACGAAGAAGTCTTCACTCGTTTCTTGCGATTGACGTGCCGATAGAACCCCTACTAATAAAGGGATGATCATAAATGCGGCAATAATTAATAAGCTACCGGTCATGCGTTATCTCCCTTTTATGGTTGCTTAATGGTGTGGTTAGCCGTTGATGATGGGCTGCCCCAGTTTGTCAAGTACGCCACTAAAAACAGCGCCGTTAATGCAAACCACCAAAAGAGATTCCAGGCCAATAAAAAGGGGATGCCCATCAACATGGGTTCTATACGATTGGCTAGCATGATGATGGGACTTTCTAGCATGAAGAACCCAAGCAGCATGCCGCTATAAAGCGCTAGTTTAAGAGGAGGTAGATATTTCATAACACGTTTGCCCTTTGTTTATGGTTTGTGTGTGAGCTTGGTTTTCAGCGCAAAGCAATCCAGCAAAAGCTATCCAACAGCAGCGTTATTAAGCGCAGCGCGGTTGCCAAGCGTTAGTGGGGCGTGAACCACTCATTCGTTGTATTTATTCGTATAGATATAACAAATAGGCGTTTTTCAAAATATCGTCAAGCCAGAATGGATAACGAGAGCCTGCTTATTACGTATAAATTTTCTAACGTGAACACAAGAAAAGCGTAATTTTATAAACATGTTAAGTGGCGCATGCTGAGGCTATGTCTCATAGCGATGGAGCTGGACACCATGTTTGACCTACAAAACAACACTACCCCTCAGGCGTTTATTGACGAACAAAACGCTTCTCCCAGCGCGCTTAATCAGCACTATTGGATGCCGTTTAGCGCTAACCGTGATTTCCGCGCCAACCCGCGCATGATTACTGGCGCGGAAGGGCGCTATTACATCGATGACCAGGGCCGTAAGCTATTTGATTCACTCTCTGGCTTATGGACCTGCGGTGCAGGTCACAATTGTGAAGAGATCCAAAAAGCGGTGGCGGCGCAGCTCGGCTCTCTCGACTTTGCGCCAGGTTTTCAAATTGGCCATCCGCTGGCGTTTAAGCTGGCGGAAAAAGTGGCCAGCCTTACACCTGCGGGGCTGGATCATGTGTTTTTCACTAACTCTGGTTCAGAAGCCGCTGATACCTCTGTCAAAATGGCCAAGGCCTACTGGCGGCTAAAAGGTAAGCCCGAAAAGACACGCATGATTGGCCGTGCCAAGGGCTATCACGGGGTGAATATTGGTGGCACCAGCCTGGGTGGCATCGGTGGCAATCGTAAGCACTACGGCCAATTGATGGATGTGACGCATCTGCCGCACACGCTGCAGGCAGGTCACGCCTTCACCCGTGGCCAAGCCGAAACCGGCGCCGAGCTTGCTGATGCGCTGCTTGATCAAATCGCCCTGCACGATGCATCCACCATTGCGGCGGTGATCGTTGAGCCAATGTCTGGCTCTGCCGGGGTGATTGTGCCGCCTAAAGGCTATCTGGATCGGCTGCGCGAGATCTGTACCGCCCACGATATTCTGCTGATATTCGATGAAGTGATCACTGCTTTTGGCCGCAGTGGCGCAACCACCGGCGCAGAAGCGTTTGGCGTTACGCCGGATATCATGAATGTTGCCAAGCAGATCACTAACGGCGCTATTCCTATGGGTGCGGTGATTGCTTCCAGCGAAATTTTCGACACTTTTATGCACGCTGGCGGTGCCCAACACGCCATTGAGTTTTCCCACGGTTATACCTACAGCGCCCACCCTGTCGCTTGTGCCGCTGGTTTAGCGGCGCTTGAAATGATGGAGCGTGACAACTTCCCTGCCCAGGTAAGTGCTATCGCGCCCGCTTTTGAACAAAAGCTGCACGCTCTAAAAGGTCGCAATCACATTGTTGATATTCGCAACTATGGTTTGGCGGGCGCACTTCAATTAGCCCCCAGAGATGGCGACCCCACCATTCGCCCTAGGGATGCCCATTTAGCCTTGTGGGAAGCTGGGTTTTACGTGCGCTATGGCGGCGACACACTGCAGTTCGGCCCTCCGTTTGGCTCCACAGAGGCTGAGCTAGAGCGGCTGTTTGATGCCGTTGCCACCACCCTGGATTCGTTAGCATAACCGACTGACCTAAATTTCAGAGAGTTTAAATATGAGCGTTGTTTCCCATCTGATTAACGGTGAATTAATCGACAGCCAGCGCACGCTGGACGTGACCAACCCTTCAACGGGTAAAGTGATTCGCCAAGTGGCGGACGCCAGCGCCGCCGACGTAGAGCGGGCTATTGCCGCCGCCCAAGCTGCGTTTCCCGCTTGGCGAGATACGCCACCTGCTAAGCGTGCCCAAGTGATGTACCGCTTCAAGCAACTGCTAGAGGAGCACGCTGACCGCTTGGTGCAATTGGTCAGTGAAGAGCACGGTAAAACCCCTGAAGATGCGATGGGCGAACTGAAGCGCGGCATCGAAAATGTCGAGTATGCCTGCGGTGTGCCTGAGCTATTAAAAGGTGAGTATTCCCATAACGTTGGGCCGGGTATTGATGCGTGGTCCAATTTCCAGCCATTGGGCGTAGTGGCCGGCATTACTCCATTTAATTTCCCTGCCATGGTGCCGCTGTGGATGTATCCGATGGCGATTGCTTGCGGCAACACCTTTATTCTCAAGCCTTCGGAAAAAGACCCTTCGGCGGCGATGGCGGTAGCCGAGCTGTTGCAAGAAGCTGGGTTGCCAAAAGGCGTGATGAATGTGGTGCACGGTAGTCGCGAAGCGGTGGAAACGCTGCTAGATGCTAAGGCCGTTAAAGCCATCTCATTTGTTGGCTCAACGCCGGTAGCAGAAGCTATCTATTCCCGTGGTTCGGCCGCTGGCAAACGCGTTCAGGCTCTGGGTGGGGCGAAGAACCATGCCGTGGTGCTTCCAGACGCTGATTTGGAAAACGCTGCCAATACTCTGATGGGGGCGGCTTTCGGAAGCTGCGGTGAACGCTGCATGGCCATCTCGGTGGCGGTATGCGTGGGTGACGAGACGGCAGATCGATTAGTTGAAACGCTGCTGCCTAAAATTGCTGAGCTCAAGGTTGGCCCTGGTACCGATAAAGGCTTGGATATGGGCCCGCTGGTGACGGCAGAGCACCGTGACAAGGTGTTGGGCTATATCGAAGACGGCATAAAGGCAGGTGCGTCACTAGTGGCCGATGGCCGTGAGCTGAAAATCGCGGGTCATGAAGATGGCTATTTCGTTGGTGGTTGCCTGTTCGATAACGTTACTACCGAGATGCGCATTTACCAGGAAGAGATTTTCGGGCCAGTGCTGTGCGTGGTGCGGGTCGGCAGCTTAGATGATGCTATGCAATTGATTAACGACCATGAATACGGCAATGGCACCTGCCTGTTTACTCGCGATGGCGAGGCTGCTCGACGCTTTACCGATGGCATCGAAGTGGGCATGGTGGGTGTTAACGTACCGCTTCCCGTACCGGTGGCCTACCATAGCTTTGGCGGCTGGAAACGCTCGTTGTTTGGCGACCTTCACGCCTACGGCCCTGACTCTGTACGCTTCTATACCCGCCGAAAAGCGGTTTCCCAGCGCTGGCCTTCGGTGAGCGAAGCCACACGTGCCGAGTTTTCGTTTCCCACTAACCAACGTTGACGCCGTAAGCTAACTACGCCATCTTCTCTGCACCACTGCTCAGCGGTGGTGCACTTTTTTGGTGTGCGTATCTTAGTCGTAAAGGGACGAGCAGCGTGGCGAGAACACAGGACGAAATTCGGCAAACCAACGTAAAAAAGATTCTTCAGGCGGCGGAGCAATTGTTTGCTGAAAAAGGCTATGCCGGAGCATCGATGGGGGAAATTGCCCAGTTGGCCGATCTGCCCAAATCCAACGTGCACTACTATTTTTCCACTAAAAAGGCGCTCTACCAGGAAGTGCTGCTAGCGCTGCTGGAAATCTGGAAACAGGACGCGCTGTGCTTCGAACTCTACGACGACCCACGAGTCGTGCTTTCTAGCTATATCCGCGCCAAAATGAATCATTCTCGCTACCGCGCTCACGGTTCGAAAATATGGGCAGCGGAAGTAATGCAGGGCGCACCCATTCTAAAAGAGCGCCTGCGCGATAACTTATACGAATGGGCTAAATTGAAAGAGTCGAAAATTCGCGAGTGGGTCGAGTCCGGTCAAATTAACCCCGTTGAACCGTCCTATCTCCTTTATATGATTTGGGCCTCCACCCAGCACTACGCCGACTTCGACTACCAAATCTACCTGCTTAACGACGATAAACCCTTAGACGACCTGCAGTTTGAAAAAGCCGTGCAGTCGGTAACCTCGGTGATTTTGCGGGGGATTGGGTTGACGGCGTAGAGCAGTGCTCAATGACTGAGTTGCACAGATGTATCAAACTTATGCCGCTTTCGCGATAGTAACGTGCGGAACTTGCGCAGGTTGTCGTGGGCATAGAGCACGCTGTCGCAAAAGCGGTCGTACTCATCTAAATCAGCGACTGCCACGATCAACACAAAATCACACTCACCCGTTACTTGATAGCACTGCTTCACTTCAGGGGCGTTGACCGCTGATGTTAAGAACTGCTGGTAGAGTAACTTGTTATCCCGCTCCATGGTGACTTCCACCACCATGTGTAGGCGCTGGCCTAAGGCATCAGGGTTGAGTAGCGCCACTTCACGCTCAATGACTCCCGCATCGCGTAATCGATTAACCCGCTTTAAACAGGCCGAGGGGGAAAGCCCTATTTCATCCGCTAATGCTTGATTGGTCAGGCTGGAATCGCTTTGAAGCTGGTCAAGAATTCTTCGATCAATAGCGTCCATGAATAAGATTCTCTTTCTATGTTAATAAAGAACGAATAGTGATTGTAGGCACCGTATTGGAAAGAAGATTCTGCGTCATCTCCATTATCATAACGTTTGTTAAAACAATGGCAATGGAGGGCTTGATGCGGATCACAATTCACTATTTATTGGCGGTGGTAGGTCGTGTACTGCAAGACGCGCTGCGCGTGTATGTGACATTACTCAAAATCCTGATACCTGCTTTGCTCATCGTCAAAGGGTTAGAACTACTCGGTATGATCGAGTGGCTGGGGGCGGCATTAGCTCCTTTAATGAGCACACTCGGTTTGCCTGAACAAATGGGTGTTGTGTGGGCGGCGGCGCTCTTCACCAATTTGTACACCGCCATTGCGGTGTTTTTCCAAGTCGTCGGTGAAACGCCTTTGAGTGTTGAGCAGGTAACGGTACTGGGTGCGTTGATGCTGGTAGGGCATTCGCTTCCCGTTGAGGGAGCGGTAGCCAAGCGCGCTGGCGTACCTTGGTGGGGCACGCTGGTTCTGCGTGTGGGTGGGGCTTTACTGCTTGCTTGGTTGTTACACTGCTTCTATTCGTATTTTGGTTTGTTGCAAGCTCCCGTTGAATTGGTCTGGCAGCCAAGTTTTTCATCAGCACCAACGCTCAGCGGTTGGGCATTGGCACAGTTGGAAACGTTAGCGCTTATTTTTGTGATTATTTTAGCGCTGATTGTGCTCTTAAAACTTTTAAAAAGGCTGGGTCTAGAGCGTTGGATTCATCTTGGTTTGCTACCGTTGCTCAAGCTATTAGGCATTGGTCGTTCGGCAGCGAATGTGACGGTCATTGGTTTCACGCTGGGACTAAGCTATGGCGCAGGGCTGCTGATTCGTGACGTGCAAAACGGGGTGCTTAGCAAGCGCGACAGCACGCTAGCGCTGTGTTTTCTCGGCCTCTGCCATAGCGTAATAGAAGATACGCTGCTGATCTTAATGCTTGGAGCCGATATAACGGGTATCTTATGGGCACGGCTCTTCTTTGCCGTTATTGTAACCGCGGTGATTGCCCGCTGGCCCAAAGCCACGTTGAAGAATAAATCACCTCATCATCAACCCAGGTGATTAAATTCACCCCTACCCACGATGACTGCCTTACCGCCCACATTGACATAGCCAGACTTAATCTCACCATTGGCGGTGGTGTGGATAACGCTTGGTCGCCCCATTTCAACACCCTGGTGAATCTTGCAGTGTAGGGGATCTGGCTTGAGTGACGCTAAATAGCCAGTTAAAGCTGCTGCAGCGCTGCCAGTGGCGGGGTCTTCGCAAATACTGGCGTGCATGGAGAACATGCGGCTCCGTACAATCGTCTCTCCGTTGTCTCGTTGTTCCAGTACATAAAGGTATATCTGCTCAGTGCCGCTGCGTGTAACGGCATCCGCCCATACTGCACCGGCGATTTGTATGTGCTCTAGAGCCGCTAGGTCGGCTAGTTCAATAAGATGAAAGGGCAGCCCGAAAGAGGCAATGATGGGATCGCCAATGACTTGGTGGATGTCTAGCCCTAGTAGCTCAACGGCAGTAAGGCGATCAATCGTGCTGCCCGTGACCATGACGGGCTGGGCGATTTTGAATGTTGCTGTATTTTTTTCATAATTAACCGCTAATTCGCCGACAGGTGGCTGTAGCACAATGCCCTGCTCGCGGTTGACGAGGTTTAACTCCGCTAGTAGATGCGCGGTACCTACCGTGGGGTGGCCAGCAAACTGCAGCTCAGACGTCGGTGTAAAAATCCGCATAGGGTAGTGATTAGCCGCTGTCGCCGCGCCTAAAAATACCGTTTCAGCCAAGTTAAGTTCATTGGCAATTGCCTGCATAGTGCTGGTTTCAAGCTCATCGGCATCTAAAAAAACTGCCAACTGATTGCCCGAAAAAGGCTTATCGGTAAACACATCCAACAGGTAATACTCAGCAGTTTTCATAGGGACCTCTTTTGCATGACGAGTGCTGCCAAAACGGTTTACAACCCTCTTTTTGCGCCTGGGTGCGAGTGATTCCAATATCTTCTAGCAGTCGGTCATCAAGGGTTAGTAGCTGACGGCGGCTACGGCGGCGTTGATGATAGTGACGTAACTGACAGCGAAACTGAGTGAGGCTGAAGCGTAGCATGGCAGTTCTCCTTGATGACGATGTGCTCCACCAGATTACGCAGCCATGCTAGGTCAATACAGATATAGGCTTTTCTATTTTCAAGATACAGATGGTATATGTTATACCTCTGTATGGTTGCTGGGCAGGGTATCTGTATTGTTTTTAAAACGTCTTCAAGAACGTTTTGAAGAGCGATTTTAAAAGCATTTCAAAGATAGAGGGCTGGAGTCATGACGCGCTACGAAGAAGTCGCTTGTATTTTGCGGGAGCGAATTGAGCACGGTATTTACCGCGTGGGCGATCGCCTGCCTTCTATTCGAGCGGTATGTCAGGAGCTTGATGTCAGTATCTCGACGGCTCAGGAAGCCTATCGGCAACTGATGGATGTGTCGCTGATCGAATCACGGCCGAAATCGGGCTACTTTGTACTTCCAAGCAGAGTGCCTGCGGTGCTGCCTTCTGTCTCTCGTCCTGCGCAGTGCCCGCTGGATGTCTCCCAATGGGATCAAGTATTAGAGCTGGTCGCTACCGAGCGTGACGATAGTCGGCTGCTGCTTGGGCGCGGTGTGCCGAACCTGGCTTATGAAACGCTTAAGCCGCTGTCGAAAACACTGGCGGGGCTGCACCGTAAGAACGATCTGAATGGCTTTAACTACGACAAACTGAGTGGTAGCCCCGAGCTGCGTCAGCAGGTAGCGCGGCTGGCCATTGCCTCCGGCTGTTTGCTGCATCCGGATGACATCATGATCACCACCGGCTGCCAGGAAGCATTGTCGATAGCGCTGCGCACCCTTACTCAGCCTGGCGACGTGGTGGCCGTGGACTCGCCTAGCTTTTACGGCACCATGCAGATCCTAAAAGCCAATGGTCTAAAAGCGTTGGAGATTCCTACTGATCCGCAAACGGGCATTAGTTTGGAAGCGTTGGAAATGGCGCTGGAGCAGTGGCCGATCCGTGCCATCCAGGTCACTCCGACGTATAACAATCCGCTGGGCTACACCATGAGCGAGGCGCGCAAACAGGCGCTGTTTCAACTCGCCCAACGCTTCGACGTGGCCATCATTGAAGACGATATCTACGGTGATCTCTCCTATACCCACCCAAGGCCGTTGACGGTGAAGTCTTTCGATGACGATGGGCGGGTGCTGTTATGCAGTGGCTTTTCGAAAACGGTGGGGCCAGGACTACGAGTGGGTTGGCTAGCGCCGGGGTGTTATCGAGATAAGGCGCTGCATATGAAGTATGTCTCTACCGGTGCCTCGGCCACATTGCCGCAGTTGGCGGTGGCGGAGTTTGTCGCCAAAGGCCACTACGAGCGTCACCTTCGCTATGTTACCCGCCAATATCAGCGCCAACGGGACATCATGATCAACTGGGTGCAGCGCTATTTTCCAGAAGGCGCGGGCATCAGTTATCCACAAGGCAGTTTTTTGCTATGGGTGGAGTTACCTGCCGACGTGGACTGCGTACGCCTTAATGAACGCTTAGCCAAGCGCGCCATCCATGTGGCTCCTGGCTCGCTATTTTCAGCCTCGGGCAAGTTTCGCCAGTGTTTGCGACTTAACTACGCATTTACGCTAACACCGGCCATTGAAGATGCCGTGCGCACCGTGGGAGAACTCGCCACCGAAATGGTGGAGGAGGCACAGCGGTATGAGGTATCGCTAAGTTAAAACGCTTCTTGAACGGTACGCCATACGCACATACCAATGAAGTAAACGGATGCAATGCCCCATCCCCATAGGGCCCAGGCGGCATGCGCGGGGCTGGAGAGCACCAGTGACGTTGCACAGGCGCACCATAATAGCGTGACGGCGATATTGAGTGGCATGAACTGACGAACACGAAACGGATGCAGGAACTTCATCTTGGTCACGGTAAGAATGGCGAGAAAAACGATAGATGCAAAGGTGATGAAGGGCGGTAAATCGAGAATATAAAAATAGGCCGCAGCAATGTTCCAGGCAGCAGGAAAGCCAACAAAGTAATTATCCTGGCTTTTCATATTAGTGTTGCAGAAACAGAACATCGATGACAGCAGAATGATAAACACTGACAGCAATTCGAAATTGGGCGGTAACTCGATAAAGAAGTAAATGAACAGAGCGGGAATAAATGCCCAGGTTAGATAATCGATGACCATATCAAGCGTCGAGCCATCGAAGTGGGGCAGGATGGTTTTTACTTCATACTTACGCGCCAGAGTGCCATCGAAACCATCGACCATCATCGCCGCGCCAAGCCATAGTAAGCAGGCGACTGGATTGTTGTCGATCAGCGAGAGCAGCGCCATTGTGCCGAGCAGTACGCCGCTGGCCGTGAATATATGCACGCTCCAAGCTTTCCATATCGAAGCGCGGGATTCTGTGTGCGAAGAGAGCGTTTGGACCACGTTAACCCCATTGGGAACGTGATGTCCCCTTGCTGTTCGGTGTATAGATGAGTGTGTAAAAATCATACCCTACTACAAGACGGCACCCAGCGAATACGTAGGCCGGCCATCTGGGCATGGCACGTTTGTGCAAAAAGTATAGTGTCTTGTGCCTCTGTTGCTATTTTGGTCGTTGAAATTGCTGCCTTGCCTGTTCGACGTGCTCGCGAGTGATGCACGTCAGCGAGTGATCATTGAGTAGCCCCATTGCCTGCATAAACGCAAATGCAGTGGTTGGACCAACGAATTTCCAGCCGCGCTTTTTCAAATCTTTAGCAAGTGCGATGGATTCAGGCGAGGTGGTCTGAGTTTGTGGTGCGGCAAGTGAATCGAGGGTTGGCTCGAAACGCCAGAAATATGCGGCCAGTGAGCCTTCCTGGTTGACCATTTCCAGCGCCCGCTGAGCATTATTAATCACCGCCTCGATTTTGCCACGATGGCGAATAATGCCGGCGTCTTGCAGCAAGCGCTGCACATCCTCTTCGCCAAAGCGGGCAACGTGATGGAAGTCGAAATGATGGAAAGCAGCGCGAAAGTTCTCGCGTTTGTTGAGAATGGTGCGCCAACTTAAGCCTGACTGAAAACTTTCCAGGCAGAGCTTTTCGAATAACCGCTGGTCGTCAACCACCGGAAACCCCCACTCGTTGTCATGGTAGGGCAGAAATTCGGGGGCACCGCCACACCACTGGCAGCGTGGAAGATTATCTGGGGCAATAAAGTCAGGCATAGCAGTATCTCATTTCGTAGTACTTCTACTGTATTCCATTGGCGATACGTTGTTTACTGAATGTTTGATAGATCCGTGATGGAAAGATCCGTGATGGGAAGTAGCCAGTCCACTACGTAATACGTTCAGGAGGTAGCACTATGACCAAGATTCGCGCAGCGACCATTCATGATCTTGATGCTTTAACCCAGCTATTAGACGGCTATCGGCAGTTCTATAGTCAGCCGAGTGATATCGGTGCGGCGCGGGACTTCTTGCGTCAGCGCTTTGGGCAGGCTGACTCGCGTATCTTAGTTAGTGAAAATAGCGACGCTAACCTCACTGGTTTCGTGCAGCTTTATCCTGGAGTTTCCACGGTGGGCTTGAATGCGCGTTGGACGCTAAATGATCTTTTTGTGTTGCCGGAGTGTCGTGATAAGGGGACGGGAAGGGCGTTAATGGAAGCCGCTACCCAACTGGCTCGCGAGCATGGTGTCGCGCGCTTAATCCTTATGACGCAGGTAGAGAATGAGCGCGCCCAGCACCTTTATGAGTCCTTGGACTGGCAGCGCAACACGGCGTTTTACGGCTATTTGCTGGATATCAAATAACGGCAATGATGACTAAGGAGCCGTCATTTCAAGCCCGGCGTTTAGCCGGGCTCAAACAGCTCAGGTTTTAACTGCACTATAGATTTACGCGTTGCTTAGCTTGCGCGCTCGATGCAGGTTCTCCATCGTATTCAGACACGCCTGGGCGGCTTCTTGCCCTTTGGTAACAAAGTGCTGGGTGTAGAAGTCGTGGTGAGTGCTGTGCTCATGGAAGTGGTGTGGTGTTAAGACGACCGAGATAATCGGTACTTGCGTATCTAACTGCACGCGCATTAAGCCATCAATGACCGCATGGGCGACAAAGTCGTGGCGATAAATGCCGCCGTCTACCACAAAGCCTGCCCCGACAATGGCGCCGTAGCGGCCACTCTCGGCGAGTACCTTTGCCTGGAGGGGGATTTCGTAAGCACCTGATACGGTGAAGATGTCCACTTGTTCGGCGCTAAGACCGCAGCGTTCTACTTCAGTGATAAATGCTTCATAGGCCTTCTCGACAATATCGTGATGCCAGTGGCCTTGAATAAACGCAATGCGCTGAGCCGTGGTGTGTGTTGAAAGCGTTAGCGGAAATGTCTGATTCATGGTCATTCTCTTGGATAAGTTGTACCAGAATCAGGGCACGCGGAACCGATCGTCAGGCAACCGCAAAAGGTGGCTGAAGCCACTTTTTAAGTTGCGTGTCTAAGGTACCGTTCTCTTTCATCCGGACTATCACCGTCGGCTTCGGCTTTTCACCGAATCTGCTGACCTCAAGAAATAAAAAACAACAGTCTTGAGCGCTCGCGGGCTTAGATGACAGAAGTTTATTCAGCCATCATCACCGCCGGTGGGGACTTTCACCCCGCCCTGAGAACTTTGCTGATTATCAGCCCGGCTATATTACGCTTTTTCTAAATACCAAGCCACGGGGGTGTCGTAATCTTTGCGGGGTCGCGCTGCATAATGATTTCACCGTGGCGAACGGAAAGTAGCACCTCGCCCTGAGTACGCAGCACGCTGTAGTCATCTTCACCCTCCAGCAGGTTGAAGCTGGCGGGTTTGCCGACCTCGATACCGTAACGCGCTTCAATATTGAGTGTGCGTGCGCTGTTGTCAGTGATAAGCGACAGCGCCTGGCTGAAATCCTGATAGCCCATCATTTGGCAGATATGCAAGCCAAAATCGAGCGTCCGCAACAGCTTACCGTTACCCAGCGAGTACCAGGGGTCGAAGATCGAATCCTCGGCAAAGCAGCTTGCCGCCTGCATCAATTTGCCCATCCCCTACCGTTTGTGGCGCGTCCTGGGGAGTGATTGCCGAGAAAATACCGTTCTCAATCTCAAGCCGGTAGAGCTCAGGGCGCTGGCGTAGCCGGGCGTTAATGATCTGCATGTGCATAGGTCAGCTCTCTCTCATCAAGTGAATGGAAATTTTCTAGTGATGGGAGCAACCTGCATGCCAAGCTTATCTTCTCAAAGCGTTTAGAGTGCGCTCTCCACTAGCAATCCCCGCATTAACGTTTCGATCATGCTCTCGTACTCGTCTGCTAATGAGAATTGCTGCGGATCTTGTAGCCAATCAAAGCAAATGCCGATTAAAAAGCTATGGTACTGGCGCCGGGCGCTGGCGGGCGTGAGGTCAGCGCGCAGATGGCCGGCTTGCCGGGCATTCTCAAATAGCTGCTCAACCTGCATTTCAGCATGCTCGGACAGCCGAGTGATCATGCTGATACGTGGATGATCATCTTCCAGCTTTTCGCAGCGATGCAGCACGATGGTGGCGGCGCGCTGTAACGGAAGGTTATGGCAGATAGCGCCAAGCGCACTCAGGGCAATCTCTTGCAGGCATTTGGTGGGGGTGTGGCCCAGTCGCAGCACAGCATCATCGACAATTTCATCGAGCGGCACGCGAACACGCTCTAGCAGGGCATCGAATACCGCCGCTTTATCCTCAAAATGCCAGTAAATCGCACCTCGGGTAACGCCAGCCGCTGCGGCAATATGAGCCAATGTGGTGCGCGACACGCCTTGAGCGAGAAACTGAGTTTCTGCAGCATCAAGGATGGCCTCGCGGGTGCGTTCAGCCTCAGCTTTGCGGCGTGACATAGCGGCTCCTAACAAAAAAGTGCACTTATATTGGCATTACTGAATGGCAAAGTCGCCAGTAGGTGATTAGTATACACGCTCACTGACATTCATGGATGTCAGTGAAATTTTTATGTCTGTGTATTGATAACACCACCGAGGAGTCCGCTGTGCGTAACACTGTGATTCGATTGCTTCCAGCGCTGCTGGCCCTGCTGCTGGCAACAGGTGACGCTTATGCCGAAAGCCAGAATGAGCCTCCTCTTCGGCCGGTGAAACTGGTGACATTAGAAGCGTCTGGTGCCGCGCTGCAGCGACAATTTCCTGCGCGCGTTGAAGCCACTACACGCAGCAATCTATCGTTTCGCATGGCGGGTGAGCTTTTAGAGATTAACGTGACTCCCGGTCAGCGGGTAACGGAAGGCACCCTCATCGCGCGTATTGATGATCGTAATATGCGCAGTGAATTGGATAGCGCCCGTTCACGGTTAGAACTGGCACGGGCCACTCACGAACGCATGCGCTATACCCTAGAGCGTGGAGCGATTAGCCAAGCACGGTTTGATGAATCAGAGGCGGAGTTGCGTGCCGCTCGGGCGACCTTTGAACAGGCCGAAGAGCAACTGGAAAATACCCAACTGCGCGCACCTTACGATGGTGTGATTGCCCAGGTGCCGGTAGATAATCGGCAGATTGTCCAGGTGCAGGAAACCGTGGCGGTGATTCAGCAGCCAGGGCAGCTTGATGTGATCTTTCATTTACCGCAGCAAATCGTTCAGCAGATACCGCGCAACGATGAGGTGACCCCGTTTGAAATGGCGATGGCCTTTGAAGTGCGGTTTGGCAATAGCGAAAAACCTTACCTTGCGCAGCTGGCGTCTTATACCACCCAGGCCAGCGCCCAAAGCTTGGCTTATGAGGTAACGCTTCGGCTACCGCAGCCCGACGATATCACGCTGCTTGATGGCATGAGCGCCACCGTGCGGCTTGATTTAGGCCAACTGTTACCAGCGTCTGAAAGTCTTGTTTGGCATTTGCCGCCTAACGCCATTAGCTATCAAGGTGAGAGCTCGGAGCAGGCGGTGGTGTGGCGTTTTCAGGCGCCGGATCGTTTAGAGGCGGTACCGGTCGAGGTGGGGCGTTTAACTTCTAAGGGGTTAGAGGTGAGTGGCGAACTAGCCGCGAATGATCGTGTAGTGGCAGCGGGAGCCCATCGTGTCAGCGCTGATATGCGTGTAACACCATGGGAAAAGGAACAGGGGCTATAAGATGGTTGATTACTTCTTACGCCACCGGGCCGCTAGTTATTTAATGACCGTGGTGCTGCTCTTCGGCGGGGCGCTCGCTTTCACTGGCATGGGGCAGCTTGAGTTTCCTGAATTTACCATTCGTAATGCGCTAGTCACCACCCAGTATCCTGGCGCTACGCCAGAAGAAGTGGAGCAGGAAGTCACCTCGACGCTAGAAGAAGCCATTCAAGAAATGCCCGCGATTAAACGCATCAGCTCGGTGAGTTCTAACGGGTTTTCTCAAATCACCATCGAGCTGCAAAGCACGGTGCAAAACGATGAGCTTCAGCAGCTGTGGGATTCGTTACGCCGTAAAGTTGGCGATGCGCAGGCCGCCTTGCCGCCAGGTGCTAGCCAGTCACGAGTTAACGATGACTTTGGCGATGTGTTCGGCTTGATGATTAACCTGACCGGTGATGGCTATGCCATGCCCGATTTGAAAAGCCAGGCCGAGTTTCTTAAGCGTGAACTCGCCTTGGTCGACGGCGTTGAAAAGGTGTCTCTGGCGGGAGTAAGAGAGGAGCGCATTTTCATTGAAGTTGACCGAGAGCGGCTACGTGCGCTGAACATTCCGCTAAGTTCACTCCAACAATTGCTTAATACGCAAAATGCCGTAGTGGACTCGGGTCACTTGAAACAGGGGGGGCAGCGTTTCCGAGTAACGCCTTCGGGTAGTTCCGCCGATATTGATGATTTACGCGCGTTAATCGTTAGTGAAGGTAACGGCGAGCTGGTAAGGCTGAGCGATATCGCAGAGGTTTCCCGTGGCTTGACCGAGCAACCGCAGCAGCTTTACCGCGACATGGGGCGACCGGCTATTTCCCTGGGCATCTCGTTTGAAAGCGGCGTCAACGTGGTCGAAGTAGGCGCCCGGCTTGAACAGCGGCTTGAAGAACTGGAAGCACGCACCCCGTTGGGTATGGAACTCAACGTGGTCTATGACCAGCCGAGCGTGGTGGATGAGGCGGTATCCGGTTTCTTAATCAGCCTGATCCAGGCGGTGGCCATTGTGATCGTAGTGCTCATGCTGTTTATGGGCTGGCGCAGCGGCCTACTAATGGGCTTTATTCTGCTGATTACCATTATTGGCACCTTTATGCTGATGCGCATTCACGGTCTGCAATTGGAAAAAATCTCGCTGGGGGCACTGATTATAGCCCTGGGGATGCTGGTCGATAACGCCATTGTGGTCACTGAAGGCATGCTGGTGGGCCTAAAGCGTGGCCAGAGTATTCGTGAGTCGGCGCATCAGGTGGTTAAACAAAATGCCTGGCCGCTGCTAGCAGCCACGCTGATCGCAGTTGCCGCGTTTGCTCCAATTGGGTTGTCGCCAGATACCACCGGTGAATTTATCGGCTCGCTGTTCTATGTGTTGCTGTATTCACTGCTGCTAAGTTGGCTGACAGCGCTGACGCTCACGCCTTTCTATTTCAAACTGCTGTTTCGCAATGTGGCGCCTAGCAGCACAGATGAAGATCCTTACAAAGGGATGGTGTACCGTTTGTTTAGCCGCGTGATTGTGGCGGGTATCCGGCTGCGTTGGCTAACACTTGGTCTGGTGATGGTCATACTGGCAGGTGCGGTTGTCGGTTTTGGTTCCGTCAAAAATGCCTTTTTCCCTGCCTCAAATACGCCCATCTTCTTTGTTGATTACCGCACGCCGGAAGGCACCGATATTCTGGAAACCGAGCGGCGGGTTGCAGAGCTGGAAGAGGTGGTTATGGAAATGGAGGGTGTCCGCCATCTCACCACCGTGGTAGGCGGCGGTGCCCAGCGCTTTACTCTGACCTATGCGCCGGAAGACCGCTATGCCAGCTATTCTCAGCTAATTGTCGAAACCGATGACAAAGCTATACAGCAAGCGCGCATGGCGGATATCGAAGCCGTACTTGAACGCGATCACAGCGATATCGACTATAAAATTGCCCCGCTGGAAGTTGGCCCTGCCCCGAAAGCCAAGATCGAAGCCAGGCTTTACGGCAGCGACCCCGCTGTATTACGCCAGCTAGGTGATCAAGTCGCAGCACTGTTTAGTGATACGTCTAATATGGTCAGTGTCCGCACCAACTGGCGTAACCGTGTTCAGGCCGTGGTGCCAATTTTTGCCGAAGACACAGCGCGACGGCTGGGCGTTACGCGCGAGAATCTGGCAGCCACACTGGCGCTGAGTACGAGTGGTAGTCAGGTGGGCATCTACCGTGACGGCAGCGACTTGATTCCGATTGTCGCCAGAGCGATACCCGAGCAGCGCAACGATATCGATAATGTCGGGTCGCTTAACGTATGGAGCGCCGAGCAGGGGCGCTACATCACTGCGGATCAAGTGATGCGCGATGTGACGACCCAGGTAGCAGATCCACTAATTATGCGCCGTGACCGAGAGCGTATGCTGGCGGTGTATGGCGAACCCGACCCGCTAAGCGGAGTGACGGCGGCTAGCGTATTGGCTCAAGTCCGACCTCAAGTAGAGGCGCTAGAATTGCCACCCGGTTATCGGCTTGAGTGGGGCGGTGAATTTGAGACCGCCGGTGAAGCCCAGAGCGGCCTATTTGCATCGTTGCCACTTGGGTTGGTGATGATGTTTATTATCACGGTGGTGTTGTTTAATAACTTCCGTCAGCCGCTGGCGATCTGGTTTTTGGTGCCGTTGACCATTGTCGGCGTAGTGGCCGCGTTACTGCTAACCGGGTTGCCTTTCTCGTTTATGGCGCTGCTGGGCACGCTGAGTTTGATTGGGATGGTGATTAAAAATGCCATTGTTCTGGTGGAAGAAATCAATGTTCAACTGCCACTACACAAAGATCGCTATCACGCCGTGGTGCGCGCCGCCATTAGCCGCGTGCGACCAGTTTCAATGGCTGCGCTAACCACCATGCTGGGGCTGATACCGCTGATTAGTGATGCATTCTTCGCCAGCATGGCGGTCGCGCTGATTGGTGGTCTCGGTGTTGCCACGCTACTCACCCTTATCGTGCTACCGGTGATCTATTGCGTGCTTTACCAGATCAAGATTCATGAGGATTCATCGAGCACTTAATTCAGCGCAGCAGCGACCTCTTCAACTTGTAGCGCTAAGCTTTGTAGGCCGCCACCGGAGAGGTACCAAAGTGCCGGGGTTAGCATCACTAGCTGGGGGGTAGTACCTGCCTCGGCTAGTGCTTGGCGCAGTTGGTCGGCATCCGCAGGTTCATCGCCAATGGCGGCGCTGCGATCAATGACCAGCACGACGTCTGGTTTGATGTCGGCAATGGCATCAGCAGAAAGCGGTGTAAATGTGCGTTCACCACGGGTTTCTGAGGTCACACTCTCCGGCATGTTGAGCGCTTCCACGCCTAACACATCGTGAACGACGGGATGTTGGTTAAGCATCAGGTTGCCGCCGTTGTGAGTGACGACCAGTGTCCTGGGGGCATTGCTGAGTGCTTCGCGTAGCGCTTCGATCTCTGTGTGGAGCGTTGCAAGTGCCTCATCAGCTTCACTTTCCGCCCCAAATTGGCTGGCTAGCTCACGCACGTTGTCGTCAAAAGCGGCGAGGTAGTTATCGCCTTGCAAACTGGTGTTAAGTAGCGGGGCAATATCGCCAAGCGCTTCTTCCCAATCGCCCTGGCGGCCAGTGTAAAGAATCAGGCTAGGCTCGCTAGCGCTGATGGCCTCCATATCCGGTGAGCGCAGGCCACCAATATCGCTATAGCGGTCGCTAGCGTATTGCTCTAGGTAGGTGGGCAGGCTCTGCTTGGGGACGCCAACCACCTGCTCGCTTAAGCCCAGCGCATCTAACGTATCTAGACTGCCTAAGTCGAAGGTGGCGAGGCGCTGTTCGGCATGAGCGTTTACGCTGATGGCTGAAAACAGTACGGCTGTGGCGAATGTAGGAACGAATTTAGTGGCAAAAGAGGTAGGCTTCATCGGAGTTCCTTTTATGAGAAAGTGTTCTATATGCGATAGTTTCTCATAGTCTCAAGAGAAGAGGCGCTATGTCGCCTTCTTATAGCGGAACAAGCTGTTGCGCAAAGCGTGACCGCCCTCACAGAGGAGGGCGGTGCTATAAACTCGTTATATATAAACGTCGTTAATAATCAAAGCTCGGCTAAGCGCCGAGCTTTGATTATTTTGTGCTTGGCATAAACAGGTGAGCTATTTTGTGCCTTTCACAAATCCTAGAAATGCATCGACCACCCGGTTGGGTCGGCGGTCATGGCGAGTGATTAGAACAAACGGAATCTGATAACGCTGGGCACCCGGCTGAAGGGCGCGCATCTTATTGGCATTAACCCATTGGGCGGCAACATGTTCTGGAAGAAAACCGATAAAGCGTCCAGTGAGAATCAAAAACGCAGCGCCCTCCCGATCAGAGGCAGACGCTTGTAAATTTAACGCATCATGTGCTTTACGTGCATCGCTAGGGAGTGGGTAGCGAGGCGTTATCGCTGGATAAGCGGCGATCTGTTCAGCTGTGAATGCTTCATCAGTTTCATCAAACAAGGGGTGGCCAACTGCGCAGTAAAGAAACGAAGGCTCCTCATACAACAAGTGTGTTTCTAAGCTGGTGGGTAAATTAACGGCGGGCACTACGCCGACATGCAAATGGCCATCCATCACGCTCCGAATAACGGCGTCCGAAGGTTCCATGTGGATATTAACGGTGACTTCATGGTTTGGCGCTGTTAGCTCGGCGAGCGCATCAGTAACATGCATGGCGGGCAAGGTAACCAAGTTATCGGTGATGCCGATATTTAGTTCGCCCTTAATGGTATGATGCAATGCATTGACATCGCTTTTAAAGGCTTCGAGCGCGGTCAGTAGAGTCAAACCTGCTTGGTAAATTTCTTTGCCTTCTTCGGTTAAACTAAAGCCGCCTCGGCCACGTTGGCATAGTGAAAAGCCTAGCCTGCCTTCTAAATCATTCATGTGCTGGCTAATGGCTGAGCGACTGATGCCTAAAGCGGTTTCCGCAGCGGTGAAACCACCGCATTCCACTACCGTTTTAAAAATACGTACCAAGCGTACTTCGTAGTCACTCATTTGGCCTAACGATGCCATGGCAGCCTCTTATTAAGTAAAATAACGACTTTTATGAGCTTTTTTGCTGAAAATAGATATACATCAAAAACAAGCCGCGCCACTATTTAGCACCGCTTACGAGGAGCCGCTGTGGTCTATCTTTCACCGTTCTTTTTATACTGTATCAGGTGTGCTTCGGGATATCTGAATAAGGCCTACATATAATGCTGCTACCTCGCAGTGATCGGGTAACTAACAAAAGCCAGACAATGCTTGGCTTTCGGCGCCAAAAACAGCGCGTTATTACGCTCTATATTTTGTCGTTATGTATGATGATTGCGCTGTTTGGCTGGTTGCTCAAAGGCCAATATCACCAAGAAGTTAATGCGGCTGAATCCCGCGTGATTGCCCGTGCGAATGTGGTGTCAGAATGGGTGAAAGGCATGTTTGGGCAGAGCAGCCAAGGTTTGTTTAGTCTGGCCGAGCTGTTGGATGTTCAGCAAGCAAACGATTCGGAGTTGGATAGTTTAGGGGCGGAAAGTGCAACTGCCGTCCAGCGAGCGCTAGACAATCTTACCGAGTACGTGCCACTGATCGATAGTGTTAGTGTCTTAGACCCTCAGGGGCGCCTACGTCTAAGCAGTAACGATAATCGACATGTTGGGGAGGGGGTTGGCGACAGCGCTTTTTTCCGCACCTTTCAACAAGGTGGCCAAGACGAAATGATGACGCCGCTTATTTGGTCGGCAAGCAAGCAGCGTTTCTTTCTCTACCATGGCAGGCGTCTAGTGAATGACCAGGGTGATTTCGCTGGTGTGATTATGTCTCGCATCATGCCGCATATCCTCAATAGTGCGCTGCAGCAAATGCGACTGTACGACGGTGAGAGTATGGCACTGATAGATGAAAATCTAAAAGTGGTTGCTCGGCACCCGGCTCCCCATGAAGGAATGCTCATTGGTAGCCAACTTGATGCACCTGAGACACAGCAGTGGTTAAACAGCGGTAATCTTGATCGGACATTAACCGCGATCTCGCCCCTTGACGGAAGTAAACGCTTATTTCACATGCAACGCATTAGTGACTATCCGGTATTTGTTGCAGTGGGCGTTGACCTTCATACGCTGATGACAGGATGGCGCCAGCGTTTGCTGGTGTTATTGTTGGTCGCTGGTTTGATTACGCTATTGGGAGCCTGGGGCGTTCGCCACTACCTAAACCGCCTCGCGTTAGCTTATCAACTACATGAGCGAATAAAAGAACGAGAGCTAGCAAGAGCCGAAGCGCAAGCGCGCGGGGCGCGTATGGATGCCCTAGTCCACTCGATCCAGGATTTGATTTTTGTATTTGATGTGGAAGGGCGCTTTAGCTATATCCATGCGGTTTCCCCTGAGCAGCTACTTGTTCAAAGCCAAGATGCGCTGGGGAAACACTTTTCACATGTTTTACCTGTTCCCTTAGCTCGTGCATTTGCCGCCGTTTTTGAGCGAGTACAGCAGTTGCATAAAGTAGAAAGATTTGAGTATCCGCTGACCATTGATGCACAGCCACACCATTTTCATGCCACCGTGAGTCCGCTAATAAGTAGTGCTGGACAGTTTGAGGGAGTGTTATCGGTGAACCGTGATATTACCGAAGCGAAGCGCGCAGAAGTAGAGCTGCAGATTGCCGCGGCTGCTTTTCAAGCCCACCTGGGTATCATAGTGGCGGATGCACGGGGAAATATTTTAAAAGTTAATGAGACGTTTAAGCGTATAACCGGCTATAGCGAAGCTGAGGTGATCGGTAAGAACCCGCGTATGTTTAGCTCTGGCCACCATAACGCAGCGTTTTATCGTCGTTTGTGGAAGCGGGTGATAACCACAGGAAGTTGGGAGGGAGAAATCTGGAATCAGCGCAAAAATGGTGAGCTGTTCCCTGAGTGGCTGACGATCAGTGCTGTTTACGATGCAGACGGAGTGCTCACCAATTACGTTGCCACGATGAGTGATATAAGTGAGCGTAAAGCCGCTGAGCAAGAGATCCATCAGCTCGCGTTTTACGATCCATTAACGGGCTTCGCAAATCGACGCCTGTTTATGGACAGAATGGAGACAGCACTAAAAGAGTTAAACCGCCATCAGCGATGTGGGGCGTTGTTGGTGATTGATATTGACCGTTTCAACCATATTAACGATACCCTGGGGCACCTCGCCGGCGATCAGCTGCTTCAGCGGGTTGCCCAGCGGTTTGGCCAAATGTTGCGCGATACCGATACGTTGGCTCGTCTGGGTAGTGATGAATTTGCAGTGCTTATTGAGGGCGTGGATGGAAGCCCTCGCCGGACACGCCGCTTAGCAGAGCATATTGCCCAGAAACTTCTGGTGGCACTTGATGAGCCGATTAGCTTTTCTGAAGAGCAAGTCATGGTGACCGCATGCGTTGGGATTACGGTTGTGTCCGATAGCCAGCGAAGCGCCGAAGACTACCTTCAGCAGGTCGATATGGCCTTATTACAGGCGAAAGCGAGTGGGCGTCATGCCATACGCTTTTTTGATCCTTCGATGCAGGCTACGCTACTGGCACGGGTTAAGCTTGAAGCCGACTTGCGGCAGGCATTGGAGAGTCATCAATGGCGTCTCTATTACCAGCCTCAGGTTAATCGCCTTGGTCACTTTGCGGGAGTTGAGGCACTGCTGCGCTGGCAGCACCCAGAGCGTGGCATGGTTTCACCTGGCGAGTTTATTCCGCTATTAGAGAGTACCGGGCTGATTAATGAGGTTGGTGAATGGGTCATTGAAGTTGCATGCCATCAGCTAGCTTGCTGGGCAGCAACGCCACACCTGCGTGAACTGACGATTTCCGTGAATATCAGCCCACTGCAGTTTCGCGATAGCGATTTTTTATCTCGCTTACAGCAGGTTTTTATGCGTACAAAAGCACCGCTTGAGCGCCTCAAGCTTGAGGTTACCGAGTCGCTGTTTGTGGAAGCGCGCGACGATGCCCGTGACAAAATGCTTAGCCTGAAAGCCCAAGGTGTGCGTTTTTCTCTGGATGACTTTGGCACTGGCTATTCATCGCTGGCCTATCTTGCGCAGTTGCCACTTGATCAGCTTAAGATCGATCAGTCGTTTGTCCATCAAGTGTTAGAAAGCAGTGCTAATGCGGCCATTGTGGAGAGTACGATTGCCCTGGCAAAAAGCTTAAATCTTGATGTCATTGCCGAAGGCGTCGAATCAGAGAGCCAGAAAGCGTGGTTGCTGGCTCATGGCTGCCAAGCTTTTCAAGGCTATTTATTTGGACGCCCTATGCCGATAGATGCTATCGAGAAAGCGTTCTTAGCCCAACAGCGCTCCTGATGATTGCAGTTCTGTCAGTAAATTGGTGTGGGTATCAGCGTCATTATCAGGGGTAATCACTTCAAGCCGTGAATCCTGCCGCCAGGCGCTATTGCCGAGACTAAGTGTTCCATCGGCTCGATTGAGCTGCTTCCAGCCCTGCTCGGTATGAAAGACGCCTTTTACTCGCGCAGATGAGGGAAACTCACCTAAGTGGGCGGCCAAACGATCAAGGTCAAAGCGTTCGCTGGGGTGCCAACGGAGGCCTGTGCTGGTGTATCCAAGGGAGCTAGCCGTCTTGTGTTGAGGTTGGCCCAGCGGAGGGGCTGCATCAAAAAAAGCGCCTTCCAGCGTGGGGGTTGTTATCATTTGACGATGCGTATCAGGAACAGTGGTATCTTTTTGGGCACGGGTCTGGGTGCTGTTCAACAGTAGCGATAGCGGCATAGTGCCATGCTCACTGCGATGAACCCACTTGCGTGGTGGCCAGAGTTCCGTCGCAAACCGCTGCGCCTGCTCATGTTGTTCGCTACTAGCTTGCTCACCCATCGTAATGGCGATGGCATCGGCCATGGCCAACTGATCTTGAAAGGTCTCGTGTTCACGGACCCGAGATTCATCTAACCGGCGCGGATCTAGGGTGGCAATAATATCGTGAACGGCCACAACACCTTGAAAGGCTTCGCCGCGCAGCAAGTCGAGTAAGCCAGCTGGGTGGCCCAGTCCCGAAGGCTCAATAATGACGCGGTCTGGTTTGTTGCGGGCGAGCAAATTGACCAGTGCAGCCTGCAGCACAAAGGCCAGCTGGCAGCATAGGCAGCCACCGGGGAGCCCCTTGACGACGACATCGCCGCGTTGTTCAAACATTGCTTGATCAATGCCAATTTGGCCAAACTCATTGACTAAAATGGCCCACTTCTCATCCACAGGCTTTTGCTCGATTAGGCTGTGGATAAGTGTGGTTTTACCGCTGCCGAGAAAGCCAGTAATGATATGCACTGGCACGCGAGTGGCTGACAACCTTTAACCCCCTGTCATATTCATAAAGCGCACCACCTGGACATCGCCATCGGTAGTAAAGTGATGGCGCTCGGGCTTGAGCGGCAAAGCATTAATAATGGCGGTTTTCAACGCCTGCATATTGCCAGGATGCCGGCGCAGTACGGCACGCAAATCGACCGAGTGTTCATTGCCGAGGCAGAGCAGTAGACGGCCTTCAACGGTTACCCGAACGCGGTTGCAGCTATCGCAAAAGTTGTGACTATGGGGCGAAATAAAGCCAATCCGACTGCTGCTATCGGCCATTTTAAAATAGCGCGAAGGCCCAGGTGTGGTTTCCGTTGACGGCATGAGTGGGTAGCGTGTCTCGATCAGCGCTTGAACGTCGTCACTAGAGTAAAAGGTCTCGGCCCGCGAGTGATCAGACACATCGCCCAGCGGCATCTCTTCGATAAAGCTGATATCCAGCCCTTCTTGGCGAGCGAACGTGACGAGGTCCAGCACTTCATCATCATTGCGCCCCTTGAGAATCACAGCGTTAAGCTTGATGCGTGAAAAGCCAGCTTCTTTAGCGGCGTGAATGCCGTCAATCACTTTCGCTAACTCACCTGTCCGAGTCAGCTGTTTGAAGCGCTCGGGGTCAAGAGAGTCGAGGCTGATATTGAGCCTGCGCAGCCCCCCTTGATAGAGCCGTTTGGCGTGTTTACGCAGACTGGCCCCGTTCGTGGTCATGGTGAAGTCGTTGAGCCCTGGCAGCGCGCCAATGTCGTCCACGAGCTGCTCAATGCCTTTACGCACTAGCGGCTCGCCACCGGTTAAGCGGATTTTCTCAACGCCTAATTCGGTAAACGCTTGAGCCACCATGGCGAGTTCTTCCAGCGTAAGCACCTGAGCTCTTGGCAGGAAGGTCATCTCTTCGCTCATGCAGTAAACGCAGCGAAAGTCGCAGCGATCTGTCACGGAAATGCGTACATAACTGACACGGCGTCCGAAATCATCAATGAGTTTTTCGGCAATTGGTTGTTTGGTCATTGCCACCTCGTCAGTGGTTGGATGCAGACTGCGTCGCCTGGCTGGGCACCTGCTTGATCATCACCCAGTTCAATCAGGCAGTTAGCAGCTACCATCGAGGTTAAAATCCCAGACCCCTGCGCTCCGGTACTACGTACCTGCAGCACACCGTGAGCATCGCTTGAATAAATGCCACGTATAAAATCGGTGCGCTTTAGGCGACTTTTTAGCGGAGTTTGGGTAATGGCTGTTAAACGCCTCGGTGGAACGAAGGGTTGATTTTGTAAACGCTCCAATAATGGCACCACGAATTGGCTAAAGGTTACCATGACCGCGACGGGGTTGCCGGGTAAGCCGACAAATGGTTTGCGCGATTCACCCAGCCAACCGCAGGCCATGGGGCGTCCGGGTCGCAGCGCCACGCGCCAAAAAGCTAATTGGCCTAATGTTTCCAATGCTTCCCTGGTGTAATCGGCGTGGCCGACAGAAACGCCCCCACTGGTAATGACTAAATCACACTGCTTGGCTGCGCTAGCCAGGGCGTTTTGAATGGTGGTGGGGTCATCAGGCAAAATGCCTAGATCCATCACTTCAGCACCCTGTTCGTTGAGCAAGCCCATCAAGGTAAAACGATTGGTGTCGTAAATGCCTGCGCTGGGCAGCGCTTCGCCAGGGGGAGTGACCTCATTTCCAGTAGAGAAAATCGCCACCTTTGGGCGCCTGAAAACACAAACCTCACCATAGCCCAGTGAGGCTATTAACCCCAAACAGGCGGCATCTAGACGTGTGCCAGCTAGCAGTGCTACCTCGCCTAGGGCAATATCTTCCCCCGCTTGGCGCACATGCTGACCATGGCTAACCCGGTCAGGGGAATCAATGGTGACACTGCCGTCATGCTCGCTAAGCTGCTCGCGCATGATGACGGTGTCGGTGCCTGACGGTAAGGGAGCGCCGGTGGTAATGCGTACGCACTGGCCGAGAGGTACGCTGCCTTCAAACGCCTGTCCGGCAAAGGCATCGCCTGCAATCGACCATTTGGCTTGATGAGGTTGCTCATCTTGCCACGCCAGGGCGATACCATCCATGGCTGCATTGGTATTCTGTGGCACATTAATTGGCGCGCTAATATCAGTGGCTAACCGCCTGCCATAGGCTTGACTAAGCGCTACCGATTCTACCGCAACGGGCTGCTCAACCAAGGTCAGCAGTGCTTCCCGCGCTGCGTCAACGCTGAGCATTTGCTCACCGAGTTCGAAGCACGATAGGCTCATAGTGCTTCCTTTGAGGCCGGATCTTTAGAGGAAGTGCTTAGTGTAAGTTCCAGACGAGCTTTTTCTTCTTCAGTATTGAGATTGGCAAACGTTTCCGGGCAATCCGACATATCGATCTTGCACCATGAGTGGCGAGCGTACCAGCGGTCGATTTTACGTTCGCCCTCAGCCAGCGCGTTCGCTAGGTCATCGGCAAGCGAGGTGCGCAGCAGCGCGACGACTGGGTGCAGGCGCTCGCCGTCATACGCAACGGCGATATTGTGTTCACCACTCGCTGAGGTGATGCCCGCCACCATACGCGCCACGAGGTCATTAGGTAGGGCAGGTGAGTCGCAAGGGGCAACCAGTAGCCAGGGTGTTTTAGCAGCGCGTAGGCCACTATAAATGCCCATCAAGGGGCCTTTAAAGCCACCTTCCGCGTCCTCAATAACCCGGGTTGCAAACAGTGCATAGGCATCAGTGTTGCGATTGGCGTTGATCAGTAGTTCAGAGACATGGCCATCAAAGCGCTTAGCTACATGGGCCACGAGCGGTAGCCCAGCGAAGGGTTCAAGGCCTTTGTCACGGCCACCCATACGGCGGCCTTCGCCGCCCGCGAGAATCATGCCAGTGAGGGTTTGCGGGGTGATCATATACCGGCCTCCTTAGACGTGCGCGCACTGGGTGGTTTGGCTGGGATAGCATCTAACGTTAGGCGGTTAGCGGTATTAATCGCCTGGAAGTTTTTGCCTTTAGCCCGAGCAATCAGCATCACGCCGAAGCGTTCCGCCAGCTCCACACCTTTTTGGGTCACCCCTGAACGTGAAACCAGCACGCTGATCCCCATTTGCGCCACTTTCAACACCATTTCGGAAGTTAGGCGGCCAGTAGTATAGAAAATATCAGCACTACTGCTTTCGGCCTGGTTGAGCCACTGGTGGCCTGCCAGGGTATCCACCGCATTGTGACGTCCGACATCTTCAACGAAGTCGAGCACGCGGCTTTGCTGGCACAGCGCGCAACCGTGTACTGCTCCCGCGCTGCGATAGGTCTCGTTGTAGGTATTCAAATTGGTTAGTAATTGATAAAGCGTTGATTGCGCCAGCGGTGTCTCAGATAACGCAGAGAGCGATGTTTGTTCCAGTAATTTGCCGAACACGGTCCCCTGACCGCAACCCGTGGTGACGGTACGGGTACTTAGCCGGTTGTCTAAATCGTCAGGTAAATAATTGGTGACGACAGCGGCGGACTCCACCTCCCAATCCACCTGTACCGCCAATAAATCTTCCGCGCGACGCAGCAATCCCTGGTTGCGTAGGTAGCCCACCACCAAGGCTTCAGGGTCATCGCCCAGCGTCATTAGCGTGACAATTTCACGCTTATTGAGATAAACCGTCAGCGCGCGCTCTGCGGCGATGGCTTGTTGGCGAGAGTCGCCGTAAGCATCCAGCACATCGATTGTCGTCGTGGCCGGTAAGCGGGCTCGGCTTAACTGAAGGGCGGGCATCCGCAATCCTCGTTGGAACCTAGTGAAGAATCATGTAACGCATACATGTAAATTATAATAGTTGAGTAAAACACTCTGAGTTGACGATGATGGCGCTCAAAAGGCTTACTTGTCTACCCATTCAAGGTCTAAGGTGGTCTATCCGTATGAGTGAGAATCTGCGCTCTTTGAGCATTACCTTGGTGGCAGAGCCCAAGCAGGTGAGGGGCTTTACCTTAACGCAATGGCGTATCGCTGAGCTCACGCCTGGTGAGCAAGGTGACTATGTGCTTAGCCTTCAACTGTCGATGACAGAGCGAGCGGCCTACCGCTTTAACCTCACGTCAGCAACCCCGCGTCTTTTTGTTCGCGCTGGTTTTACCGGCCAAGCGCCCAAGCCTGATGCTATTACCGCAAGCCAAGATGTAGCAGCAGGTTGGCTTGATGGTGAACAACAGGTACTCGAAGCATCGATGCCGATGGCGATTCAGGTATGGCTGGAAAGCTATTTAGCGCGTCATGGTGAAGCACCACCAGAAAAGCGCAAAAAGAAGCATAAGGGAGCCGGTCGGGCTAAAGAAACCCCGAACAAGGAGCAGCCCCAGTGAGCAGACTTGAACGCTGGTCACGTAAAAAGCGTGGCGTTGAAAGCGACGAAGCAGACGCAGCATTAGATAACCCTCCCAACGGCAGCGCAGAGCCGAATTCAGAGCTAGGGCTAGAGGCCGATGCGCTAAGTGCTACTTCCAGCGATACTGAATCGTTGGATGCAGAGGCTAGCGTTGATGACGCGCCCCCCCTTCCTGGCAGCTTGGATCACACTTTACCCGACCCTGATCACTTACCGGCAGGCAGTGATTTCAGCGCGTTCATGGCACCAGGTGTTAGCGCTGCACTGCGCCGCCGTGCCCTAAAAAGACTATGGGCCACCGGTAACTACAACGTGCGCGATGGGTTGGATGACTACGATGCTGATTATCGCCAGCAGCTTAAGCCTATGGCTACTGAACTGGCAGGCAAACTGCGCCGTTGGGCAAACAAAGCGGAAGAGGCCGTAGATAGGCCCGCAGAAGCAGACGATGAGAACATCGCAGATGACGACACTACTACCCCACCTGAAGAAATTGATGCCTGTACAAGTGATAGTGATTTTGTACAAAAAACGTCACTAGACGACCAGTCTGATTCGTCCAATAGCAAGGTAGACGAATGTATTAGTAAAGAATAAATTTTTTATAAACAGCTGGTTATGGTGATTATGGTGATGAGGCGTTGAGACGCCAATGCGCTTTAAAGTGGCAAAAAACGCCTAGGCACCATACGCTCAAGGTAGAGAAAGCGCTAAGATATGCCATTAAAGTAAAAAAACATGACTTTTAATTATAAAAAAAACGACTTTCTGACCGTGAGAATGCATGAACCAACGAATCCAACTGGCATCGGTAGATGACCAGATTAACGTCACCGCCCGCGAAGCGGTACGCCAGCGTATCTCGTGGCCGGTTAACTTAACGCCTGCTAACGTGACTTATCACAGCCGCGGCCATGCGCTGTTGATGGGTAATTCACATGAGGTTAGCCAAGCTGCCCGAGTGTTACAGGGTCGTGGCTTGGCATCGTTGACGCTGCTGACAACTGATTCTGCAGTTGATTTAGCGGCTGCCAGCGAGCCTCTCATCTGCCAAACGCTAAACGATACTCAGCAATCCCAACTGCGAATCACTGGTTATCTTGGTGCCTTTCGCGTTGAAATAGCGCCCGCGGATAGCGACACGCTCAATCTGGCTCAAGCACTAATTGAGCGTGACGTGTTTGATGTGGTGCTCGACTTAACGGCAGCAGGCTCGTCGAACAGTACTCAGTCATGGGAAATCCCCCCGCCAGGCTATGTGTGTCTGGATTGGTTAGCCCAAGAAACTCAGCGCGGTGAGGTTCTGGAAAGCGTTATTGAACTCGTCGGTGAATTCGATAAACCGCGTTATTTCCAGGTTAATAGTGATCTCTGTGCACATTCTGCGAGTGGCAATGTTGGCTGTACGCGCTGTTTGGATGTTTGCCCTGCAGATGCTATTTCCAGTATTCAGGGACGTATTGAATCGCGTATTGAAATTGACCCGTTCCTGTGCCAAGGGGTGGGCAGTTGTACTAGTGCTTGCCCTACCGGTGCGATTGAATTTCGCCTGCCGGAAACTCGTCGTCAGCAAGACACCTTAGCGACGTGGTTGGCTGCCTACCGCGAGGCGGGTGGTCAAGCGCCTGTGATGCGTTTTGTCACCCATGACTCTCTTGATGCTGAACGCAAAGCAGGTGTTGTGACGCCAGGCCACTTGCTTGATGTCCCGCTTGAAGAGCTGGGTGCTGCTGGCCACGATCAGTGGCTTACCGCGCTGGTGAACGGGGCAGCTGAAGTACGTATTCAGTTGCACGATGAGATGCCGCCTCGTTTAACCACGTTCATCACCCATCAAGTCGCCCAAGCCCACGGCCTGCTAGAAGCGCTGGGGCATGACACTACGCGGATTAAGCTGCTGCAGCCGGAGCCGACTGATGAGCGCGATGCACTTCCCACGCTTACGCCCTTAACCGCCGCTGCGCTGACCTTTACCGAGCCTCATAAGCGTGCCCGCTTTAATCAAGTGCTAGCAACACTGACGGCACTTGGAGCGCCTAGCAATGACCGGCATAGCATGCCTGAAGGGGCAGCTTATGGCGGCATTCAAGTAGATCGTGAAGCCTGCACGCTCTGCCATGCCTGCGTTAGTAATTGTCCGACGCCGGCATTGAAAGCAGGAGGCGATACACCAGCGCTAAGTTTCTTGGAGTCAGACTGTGTGCAGTGCGGGCTATGTGAACAGGCGTGCCCTGAAAGCGCGATTACGCTGCTTCCTGGTTTTTTGGCTGCACCGGAACGCGACACACGGCACATTTGCCACGAAGAGGCGGCTTTTGAGTGCATTGGCTGCGGCAAGCCGTTTGCCACTGCCAGTACGATAGCAACGATCAAAGCGAAGCTAGCTAATCACCCCTATTTCGCGGGCGATGCGCTAGCGCGGCTAGAAATGTGCGAGGACTGTCGGGTCAAAGATGTCTGGAAAACTATGATCCGTGACCCGGATGCGCAACTAAAGGTGTAAAGCAATGAGTGATGCAATGCCCACACTTAGCGATACCGACGCACTGCGGGCCGATATTTATCAGCTTTTAGCCAGCTTGCTACGACAGGCACCTGACAGTGAGTTATTAGCGTGGCTAGCCAGCCTAGACATTGAGCAAGACGGCAGCCGACTGGCTGAGTGTTGGGCAGCGCTCTCAAGTGCTGCTGGCCAAAGCAGTGTAGATAGCCTTCAGCGTGCCCACTTTCGTCTTCTTGTTGGCGTTATTCAGGGCGAGGTAGTGCCTTACGCGTCTTGGTACCGCAACGGGGAATTAATGGAGGCAGCATTAGTTGCCCTGCGTCAGGATCTTCGGGCGCTGGGGTTTGAGCGTAGCGAGCATACCCGCGAGCCAGAAGATCATTTGGCTGCTATATGTGAGGTCATGGCGATGCTGATTACGTCACAAAGTAGCGAGCAGAGCTACTTCTTCCAGCAACACATGGCTCCCTGGTCAACGCGCTGTTTTGACGATCTCACTAACGTAGACACTGTTTTTTACGCATCGCTTGGTCAGTTGGGCGGCGCGTTTATGGAAAGCGAGCAGGCAACGTTGAGCGAAAGAGCGGCCTATCAAGCGGTGCGTATTGTGGAGCCAACGACAAACGCAACCGGCGCGGCGCGCGACGTCACACCGTGAGTGGCAGTGCGCAGTGGTAAGCGAATAATTGGGCCTACGGGCCATGCATAAGAAAAAGGGCATGATAGAGGAGAAACCCATGCACACGTCACACAACCCTGAGCGCCGCCGGTTTATGAAAACCGTTGGACTAGGAACCGCCGCTGCCGGTGCGGCCGCCGCAGTAGGTCACGTCACGCTAGCTCAAGCCGATAACACCGCGTCGATTGAGCCTAAAAAACAAACAACGAATTACCACGAAACCGACCATATTCGCGCGTATTATGCGTCGCTGCGTGATTGACGGCAAAATGCCAGGAGAACTGCCATGCGTCTAACTCGCAAAACTAATACTCCCAACGCTTCAGGGCTTGGAATCTCCCGTCGTCAATTTTTAAAGCGTAGTGGCGTTGCCACCGGTGGTGTAGCAGCTGCAGGCTTTATGGGCGCGCCAATGATGCAGCGCGCTGAGTCGGCGAATAAAACCCCCGTATTAGACTCACCCGTTGAGACCAAACGCACCATTTGTTCCCACTGTTCGGTTGGCTGTGGTGTCTATGCAGAAGTTCAAGAAGGCATTTGGACAAAACAAGAGCCCGCTTTCGACCACCCGATTAACCGCGGTGCTCACTGTGCCAAAGGGGCCTCCTTACGCCAGCACGGTCACTCCACCCGTCGCCTAAAATACCCCATGAAGCTAGTGGCTGGTGAATGGCAGCGACTGAGTTGGGACGACGCGGTTAATGAAATAGGCGACAAGCTGCTTGAACTGCGTGAAGCCCACGGACCAGACAGTGTTTACTGGCTTGGCTCGGCCAAGTTCAGTAACGAGCAGGCGTATTTGATGCGCAAGCTGGCCTCCATGTGGGGCACTAACAACACAGATCACCAAGCGCGAATTTGTCACTCCACCACCGTGGCAGGTGTTGCTAACACCTGGGGTTACGGGGCGATGACCAACTCGCTCAATGATATGCAGAACAGCAAGGCGATTCTGTTTATCGGCTCCAACCCGAGTGAAGCTCACCCGGTCGCGATGCAGCATATTCTCATTGCTAAAGAGCGTAATAACTGCGACATCATCGTCGCGGATCCACGCTTTACGCGTACCGCAGCAAAAGCCAATAAATACGTACGCCTGCGTCCTGGCTCTGACGTCGCTTATATCTGGGGCTTGTTGTGGCACATCTTTGAGAACGGCTGGGAAGACAGTGAGTATATCAGCCAGCGTGTTTACGGTATGGATGAGGTGCGTGCAGAGGTGGCTCAGTTCACGCCGAGTGTCGTGGAAGACATTACTGGCGTACCGGAAGCGGATATGTTCGATGTGGCCAAGCGGCTTGCTGACAATCGTCCGGGCTGCGTGGTCTGGTGTATGGGCGGTACCCAGCACACCACCGGTAACAACAACACCCGCGCGTACTGCATTCTAGAGCTGGCGCTGGGCAATATTGGTAAGTCCGGTGGTGGTGCCAACATTTTGCGGGGCCACGATAACGTACAGGGGGCTACCGACCTCGGCCTTGGCTGTGACTCGTTACCGGGCTATTACGGTTTGGCTGAAGGCGCATGGCAGCACTGGTCCCAGGTGTGGAATGTCGATTATGAGTGGCTAAAAGGCCGCTTTGACGATACCGAGTACGCTGATGGAAAGCCGATGTACTCCAGCGGTATTACCGTATCCCGCTGGGTAGACGGTGTACTGGAAGAGGATGAAAATATCTCCCAGCGCACCGCGCTAAAAGCGATGTTCTACTGGGGGCACGCGGTCAACTCGCAAACCCGCGGCGTGGAGATGCAAAAAGCCATGCAGAAGCTCGAGATGATGGTCATTGTTGACCCTTATCCCACGGTTGCCTCGGTAATGCATGACCGCTCTGATGGTGTTTATCTGCTGCCTGCAGCGACCCAGTTTGAAACTACTGGCAGCGTGACGGCAACCAACCGCTCTATTCAGTGGCGCGACAAAGTCATTGAGCCGCTATTTGAATCAAAGCCTGATCACGAAATTATGTACCTATTTGCCAACAAGCTTGGCTTTGGTAATGAGTTCGTGAAGAACTTTGAGATGAACGGCAACGAGCCTCTGATTGATGACGTGTTGCGTGAAATCAACCGTGGTATGTGGACTGTTGGCTACACCGGCCAAAGCCCTGAGCGCCTCAAAGAGCACCAGAAAAACTGGCATACCTTCAGCTTTCAGAACTTGCGTGCCCAAGGTGGCCCTGCCGACGGTGATTACTACGGCCTGCCGTGGCCGTGCTGGGGCACACCAGAATTTAATCACCCTGGCTCACCCAACCTCTATGACACTAGCGTGCCGGTAATGGAAGGCGGTATGGGTTTCCGTGCCCGTTTTGGCATTGAGCGTGACGGCGTTAATTTGCTGGCTGAGGGCTCGGCGCCAGTAGGTGGCGAGATTGATGACGGTTACCCCGAGTTTACCGACCAACTGCTTAAAGACCTCGGTTGGTGGGATGATCTGACTGACGTTGAGAAAACGGCCGCGGAAGGTAAAAACTGGAAAACCGACCTCTCAGGCGGTATCCAGCGGGTGGCGATTGGTCGTGGTTGCGCGCCTTATGGCAACGCGAAAGCGCGCGCTGTGGTATGGACCTTCCCAGATGCGGTGCCGAAACACCGCGAGCCGCTATACACCACCCGTCGCGATCTGGTCGAACGCTATCCCACCTGGGACGACTTTGACTCGATTATGCGTCTGCCCACGCTGTATAAAACCATTCAGGATCGCGATAACAGCGCTGATTATCCGATTATTCTCACGTCGGGTCGATTGGTCGAATACGAGGGAGGCGGTGAAGAAACACGCTCGATGTCGTGGCTGGCCGAGCTACAGCAAGAGATGTTTGTCGAGATGAACCCCGCGGATGCTAATGACATTGGCGTACGTGATGGCGACGACGTATGGGTTGAAGGTGCTGAAGGTGGCCGAGTGAAGGTGAAAGCCTTGGTCACGCCTCGGGTTGATCGCAAGGTTGCCTTTATGCCGTTCCACTTTGGCGGCATGTTCCAGGGCGAGAGCTTGCGGGATCGTTATCCGGATGGGTCTGCCCCGTACGTCATTGGTGAGGCGGCTAACACAGCCACCACCTATGGCTATGACCCGGTGACACTGATGCAGGAAACAAAGTGCACCATCTGCCGAATTGAGCGGGCTTAAGCCAATAAACGTCTCGACCGACCTGACAGAGCCCAGCGCGGGTAAATGCTCGCGCTGGTGAGAGGAGAACACCATGGCTCAAATGAAATTTATGTGTGACGCCGAGCGCTGCATCGAGTGCAACGGCTGTGTCACCGCCTGTAAAAATGCCAACGATGTAGAGTGGGGTATCCAGCGTCGCCGGGTGGTCACACTTAACGACGGCGAAGCGGATGAGATGTCGATTTCAGTGGCTTGTATGCATTGCGACGATGCGCCATGCATGGCGGTATGTCCGACTGACTGCTTCTATAAAACCGATGATGGCATCGTGCTGCACGATAAAGACCTGTGCATTGGTTGTGGCTACTGCCTTTATGCGTGCCCCTTTGGCGCACCGCAGTTTCCACAACAAAATGCATTTGGCGAGCGCGGAAAAATGGACAAGTGCACATTCTGTGCAGGCGGCCCCGCCGAGAGCAAAGAGGAGGAGTACGAGAAGTACGGCTCCAATCGCATCGCGGAAGGTAAGCTGCCGCTATGTGCGGAAATGTGCTCTACCAAAGCCCTTCTAGCGGGTGATGCGCAAGATGTTGCCGATATCTTCCGTCAGCGTGTCGTCCATCGTGGCCATAAAGATGGTGCTTGGTCGAATAACCCCCAGGCCAGTACTGACAACCTTGCCTACGATGCTGCCCGTAAAGGGTAAGGAGGCGTGTCATGACCACGACCACAATGACACCAGAGGCGCCTGCGCTAGCGTTCTGGGTAAGGGCGTTTTTCCAGCGCTGTTGGCGTATCGGCATTCTGTTACTGCTGCTGGCTGCCAGCCTTAGCATGTCCCAACTAGCGGTTGCCCAGGCTGACACAGACCACGAGATGGTGACCGCTGCTCCAGGTATTAGTGCAGATCAGTGGCGCCAGGTGCGCAGTGGTGAAACAGGGCCTAACTACCGCGACTCGCGTTTTGACAGTAACTACAATCTGATCAATTCAAGTGGCGAAACTTGGCGGCAGATCCGAAACCGTTGGGTGTCGCCGTTTGGTTTGATTGCGATTGGCGGGATGATCGTGGTGATTGCGCTGTTCTACTTTATGGTTGGGCGCAAACATCTTGATGAGCCGCGCACAGGACGTAAGCTTTTTCGCTGGTCGTTGCTAATGCGTTCGCTGCACTGGACCGTTGCCACCCTGTTTATCACCTTGGCGTTAACAGGGTTGAATCTGCTGTTTGGTAAGTTTGTGTTCCGCACGCTGTTTGGCGACGCCGTCTGGGCATGGATGATTTCAGCTTCCAAAGTGCTGCATAACTATCTTGGCCCGATATTCGGTGTGCTACTCGTTGTACTGTTAATTAGCTTGCTGAAAGACAATATTCCTAAGAAGCATGACTGGGTATGGTTTAAAAAGGCAGGTGGATTAACAGGCAAGCACCATCCTGACGCGGGTTTTGCCAACGGTGGCGAAAAAGCGTGGTACTGGCTATTAGCCACTGCTGGCTTGGTGGTGATCGCGAGTGGTTTTGTGCTCGACTTCCCCAACTATGGCCAAGGCCGCGATACCATGCAGTGGGCCAACATCATCCATGCGGTGGGTGCGCTTGGTCTAACGGCTGTCGCGCTGGGCCATATCTATATTGGTACTGTTGGTACGGAAGGCTCACTGGAAGGTATGACCACTGGCTATGTCGATGAAACCTGGGCCAAAGAGCACCACAACTTGTGGTACGAGGAGGTCAAAGATACAGCTATGAGCGAAGAGGAAATCGCGGCACAAAAAACGGGCAGCAGTAGTGGCGATGTTTCCGCTACCAAACCTAGCTAGCCGGTTCGCTTAATTGCCACTCGACACCGCCTTCGGGCGGTGTCTTTTGTTATGCTGCTCTCAAGCCACTTGATAAGAGGATCGCCAATGTCATCGTTTAATGAATTAGACCAAACGACGCGTACGGAACTAGAAGCCGCCGCGTTTCGTCGTTTGTTACAACATTTAGACGACAATAAGGATGTGCAGAACATCGATCTGATGATTCTGGCGGATTTTTGTCGTAACTGCCTGTCTAAATGGCTCGTAACGGCGGCAGACGAACAGGGTAAAACGCTGGACTATGAGGCTGCCCGGGAATATGTCTATGGAATGCCCTACAGTGAATGGAAAGCTCACTACCAGGGTGCCGCAACGCCCGAGCAGTTGGCGGCTCTAGATGCTCGCCAAGCTCAGAAAACAGCCAAGGAGTAAGTCCATGGACAGCATGGAATCCTTGAAAATAGCGGTGTTGACCATATCTGATACACGCACGGATGAGACTGACCGCTCCGGCCAAGCGCTGGTGCAGCGTTTAACCGAGGCTGGGCACACCCTGGCAGAGAAACGCATCGTGCCGGATGACGTCTACCAAATTCGTGCGGTAGTCGCTCAGTGGATTGCCGACGCAAATGTACAGGTAGTGATTACCACGGGCGGTACAGGTTTTACTGGCCGAGACTCGACGCCGGAGGCTGTATCGGTACTGCTGGATAAGCGTATCGAAGGCTTTGGCGAGCGTTTTCGCCAACTGAGCGGCGATGAGATTGGTAGTTCGACCATTCAGAGCCGTTGCCTCGGTGGCTTAGCCAACGCTACGGTCGTCTTCTGTCTACCGGGTTCAACCGGCGCCTGCCGTACTGGTTGGGACGGCATTCTGGCCGAGCAGCTCGATAGCCGTCATAAGCCTTGTAATTTCGCCAACCTGGTCATCCCAGGCCGGGGGCAGCATGGCTGAGCTACAGCCGATAAGTGCCGCGCTTGAAGCGCTGTTAGCAGATATCACGCAACTCGGTGCAGAGTGTATACCGCTTGAGGACGCTGCTGGGCGCGTGCTGGCCGAAGCTGTTACCGCTCAGTTAGACGTACCGCCGTTTGATAATAGCGCAATGGATGGCTATGCCCTGCGTGCTAGTGATGCGGGCAAGTGGCTGCCTATCAGCCAGCGTATTGCGGCAGGCAGCCCGGCAGCGCCGCTGATGGAAGGCAGTTGCGCACGGATTTTTACCGGCGGTGAGATCCCCCCAGGGGCCGACTGTGTGGTGATGCAAGAGCGGGTGACTCAGGAGGGGAACAAGGCACTGATGCCGGATGCGCTACCGGTAGGTGATAACGTGCGCCGCCAGGGTCGTGATGTGCGTCGAGGTGAGTTACTGCTGCCTGCTGGTGAATGCTTGGAAGCTGCCGCGTTAGGGCATCTGGCCGGTCAAGGGGTTACCCACGTTAGCGTGCGCCGTCGCCCTCGCATAGCGCTACTGTCGACCGGCGATGAGATCGTTGATCCAGGCACGCCGTTAAAGCCAGGTCAGCTGTATAACTCCAATCGGCCGATGCTTAAGCGCTTGTTGGAGAACTTTGGTGCTGAGGTCGAGCAACTGGTTAGTGTGCCTGACGATTATGCCCAAACGGTCAAGCTATTAACTCAAGCCGCATCCGTCGCCGATGTCGTTGTTAGCACCGGTGGCGTTAGCGTGGGCGAAGAAGACCACGTCAAAGCCGCGCTGGAATCGCTAGGCCAGTTAGATATGTGGAAGCTGGCGATTCGCCCAGGAAAGCCGCTGGCGCTGGGCCGTTTGCCACGCCAAGACGGCAGTGAGGCGCGCTTTGTAGGACTGCCGGGTAACCCTGTTTCTGGGTTTGTGGGCGCGTGGTTGTTTTTACGACCGTTGATGGGTGCGTTACTGGGGTGTTCGGCGTTGAACGCCTTACCTACGCTGACGGCCTCCGCTAACTTCACTACTCAGACCGGCCCACGCCAGCACTATATGCGTGTTGCGCTGCGTTTTAGCGAAGCGGGCATTATCGCCGATGCGTTTGAAGACCAAAACTCAGGCGTGCTGTCATCCTGTATTAGTGCAGATGCGTTAGCGGTGATTGACCCACACCAGCAGGTAGAAAAAGGCACGTTGGTTCGCTGTTTATGGTTGCAGCGTTAGCGCTGGGTCAAGCGCTGCGCCATCAAATAACAAACGTACCGTTTGGTTGGCCATCGTTAAGCCTCGTAGGGCGGGGCTGACGTGGCGTGCGGCAATTAAAGAAGGTAATGGAAACAGCTCCGTTATCGGTGTGTGAGCTAAGACGACGTCGCCAGTAACGCCTAGCTGCCAAGCGCCGTTGGCATCCTGAAGGGTTAGCCAGTGGGTAGGGGCTACGCTCAACAATGGCGCGTTAAGCAACAGGTACTCGGCATTCGCGCAACGCGGTAGGTGGGCCGATTTCGCTAACCCCGCGACGTGGCGTGCTTCGATGGCGGCGAGCGTATGGCCAGCACTAAATAACACTAAAGCAACGTGGGACGCTGCGTCTAAGGAGTGATTCGGCGCGCCAATAGCCATGGGCTTATCCTAGGCCTTGTTGATAGGCGTTGAATAAAGCATCTGGGTCCAGCAGGGCAATGGCCGCGCTGCCTTCTACAGAATCGCCGTTAGTTTCTTTTTCGCCACTCTCTGCTGGCGTTATATCAGGTTGCCAGAGGGCACTCACATAAGGCATCAATTGGCTGGAGAGGGTGTCCGGTGCGGGTTGTAGTGCGCTGGTTGGGATTTCGCAAACATCCTCTAAATAATCGATACGAACAGCGCTGCGAATGCCCGCGGCGGTCACGACTAATAGCATGCCCGTTTGTTCCGCCGGGGGGAGGCCGAGAAGTGCCTGTAGGGTCACCACCGATTCAATGTTGCCGCGCAAGTGAATCACACCTTCCGTAGAAGCAGGCAAGCCAGGCACGAAATAAACCGGTTGATCACCATTCAAAATCTCATTGACCGCACTGCCTGGCAAGGCGAACCGTTGCTCTGCCAGGCGAAATAACACCAACTGCTGGCAAGGTTCGTCCACGTCAATAATCGTGTCATCGTTACTCTGACGTGCTAGTGCCTCCTCGAGAGAGAGAGACTGGTTGTCACGCTGCTGATGGGTGTTGGTCATTGTTTTTTCACACTGGGTTGCTGCGGTTGTGCTTTTCCTTTTGCGTCGCTCTCGTTACTAATGACTACTTGATTACGCCCCTGCCGTTTCGCTAGGTAAAGTGCTTGGTCCGCGCTTAAGCGTAACGCTTCGGTGGAAGGCTGGCTGGGGAAACTGCTAATGCCTGCACTGAAAGTACAGCGAAAGCGCTCTCCGCCAGCATGAAAATCTACTTGTTCGAAATCGTGGCGCAGTTCGTCAATAAGTTCAGCTGCGCGCTTTGCGGTGACCCCTTTTAGCAATACAACAAACTCTTCACCGCCATAACGCCCGATGATATCGGATATGCGCAAGCGGGTTTTTAGCAGCCGTGCTAGCGTGATAATGACTTGGTCTCCCGCTAGGTGGCCGTAGGTATCGTTGACGGTTTTAAAATGGTCAATGTCGAGCATGGCCATCGCATGTTGGCTACCTTCACGATATGCCTGAGCGAGTGTTTTACCGATAAGATCCGTCGTGGTGCTATGGTTATAAAGCCCCGTCATGCTGTCCTGGGTCATCAGCGAGCGCAGTAGATGCAGGCGTTCTGCACGAAGCCGTACCGCAGACACGAGCTCGTCAGGGGTAACTGGCTTGGTAATAAAGGCTTCTACGCCTGCCGTCATGGCTAATAGCTGCTTTTGGCTGTCTGTTTCGCTAGATAGATAAATAATGGGCAGGCCAATATGCGCTGATTGCTGGCGGATAATCGTCGCTAGCTCTTCACCAGAACATACCGGCATATACATATCAATTAACAGTAAGTCAGGGCTAAAGCGGTCCAAGGCGCTTAGCGCGTCAGCAGGGTGATGCACCTGCTGAACAATCATACCGGCTTCTTCAAGCATCAATGAGTGGTAGGTGGCAGCGTCGGGTTCATCATCGACTACCAATACGCGCAGCGGTTCTTCATCCAAGGGGCTAGTGAGCTCGTCAATAGCTAACATTAAATCCAGTGGCTTAATGGGCTTGGTAAAGTACCCATTACAGCCAGCTCGAACAGCGCTCAGTCGTGAATAAAAGTCACCGTAGGACGACAGTACGATGGAGGGCAACCGCTCTCCGATTAATTTATTCAGGCTGGTCAGCGTTTCAGTACCCGCGGTGTTACCTTGAGGAAACTGTACATCCATGATGATCGCGTCGGGGCGGCGGGTAATAACCGCATTAAAAAACGACTCGGTGTCTTCAAAATGAACCACTTCATGCCCAAAACAGCGAAGATGATGTAGCAACTGGTCGACTTGGTCGGGCTCATCGTCACATAAATAAATAAGCCGCTGACGTTTGCTGCGTGTTTGAGGTGCAGCTGATGAAAATTCAACGCTGTTGAGTGATGCCAGCACTGTTTGCTGGCCATGTTGGGACTGTAGGTACTCAATCTCTTCACTGAGCTGCTGAAAAAGCTGAGGAATCAGTCTGTTTATGTCATTAACAGCCTGGTCATCGAAGGCATGGCCAGCAGAAGCAGGCGCCGCCTTGAGTAGCTCTTCGCCTTGATCTGCCAACATGGCAATTCGTTCAAAGCCCAATGAGCGACCGGTACCTTTTAAGCTGTGGAAAAAGCGGTGAAACTCCGGGGCTAGGCGTGACTCTGCCTCCGTTGAAAGCCGGCTTTGTTGCCACTTTGTTGTGGTTTTCTGTAAACGTGCTGGTAGCTGTTCAATAAAGCGTTGGCGCAGCTGGTTCAGCTTTTGTTGCAATGTCGGGGCAGATGGTGACATCAGACTACCTGTTCATGTGAGCGAACGGTGCGCTGTAATGCAAATGGCAAACGTTCAACCGTTGAGCGCTTGAGTCACGGCATTGCCTAACGTGGATTCTAGCTCCGCATCTTTTTGCAGGCAGGCGTTTAAACCAGGCGTCTGCATAAGGGTTGAACTAGGTGAGTCGCCAGTGAGCAAAATAAAAGGCAAAGTAACGTCTTGTTCACGCAGCATTTCCAAGAACTCTACCCCATTGATGAGCGGCATATGCATGTCGCTAACAATAAGCGCGATACTGTCCAAGCTATCTAACAGCTGTGTGGCCTCCATGGCATCATTGGCCATGACCGTTGTATAGCCCTGGAACTCTAGCAGCGTTGCTGTCATTTCACAGGCCAACGGGTCGTCATCTACGACCAATATTTGCATGATTAACCTCCGTCCTGGCGCATGCTCAGCCGAGTAGCGCTTTTAGCGTATCCACCAAATTGTTCTGATCAAAGCTACCTTTGACAATATACGCATCGGCGCCTACTTCAATGCCGCGCCGACGATCTGCTTCTTTTTCTCGTGATGTGATAATGATAATCGGCTTATAACGATAAATCTCATTTTCTCGCAGACTCGCAGTGAGCGCAAAGCCATCCATGACAGGCATTTCAACATCGGTGAGCACTGCATCAAACGAGTCAGCTAAGGCTTTATTCAGACCATCACGGCCATTTTCTGCCAGGGTGACCTGATATCCCCAAGCTTCTAATACATCTTTTTCAATTTCTCGGGTGTTCAGAGAGTCATCGACGACGAGTATACGATGTGTCTGGGGCGGTTGATCCGTTTTAGCTAGCGCTTTCGGGGCATAGCGGCGCGAGTGTTCCAGCAGCGTCGGCACGTGTAATAGGCTAACCAGCGTATTGCGCCCTAGCGTGACCATGCCAGAAACCAGTGGTAAATGGCGTAAATGCGCGGGCAACGGCTTAATTACCATATCGCGTTCATCCACCAAGGCATCAATAATTAGCGCAAGTTTTTGATGACGTTGATGTACGACAAGTAACAGTAAGTTGTCAGCATCAGTGGGCGTATAGGGTAAGTCTAATAATTCCGCTAGTGAAACGACCGGCACGAACTCGTTGCGCAGGATCAGTGTTTTTTGCCCGGCAGCATCAATAAAGTCCGTTGATGCATGCTCTACAAGCTCTGACACATAAGGTGCTGTTACACCTAGCGTGACAGCGCCCACGTTGATCAGGAGAACGCGCATCATGGCTAGCGATAAAGGCAGGCGTAGGGTAAAACAGGTACCTTTGCCTGGATGGCTGGTTAGACGTAAATCACCGTTGAGCTCGTCAATGACCGTACGTTTGACGACATCCATCCCCACGCCACGACCTGAAAAGTCGGTAATCAGGGGTTTGGTTGAGAAGCCGGGTAGGAAAATAAGTTCTAAGGTTTCCTGCTCGGTTAGGGTAAGCAGCAGCTCTTCACTGAGTAGTTGCTTGGAGAGTGCCTTGTGCCGGACCGCATCTAGGGAAATACCCGCGCCGTCGTCACGCATTTCAATCACTACCCAGCTGCCGTCTTGCCAGGCCTCTAGCGATAACTGCCCCCGTATAGGCTTGCCTGTTGCCTGTCGCTCACCGGGTGTTTCCAGGCCATGATCTAACGCATTCCGCAGTAGATGAATGAGCGGGTCCGAGAGGCGATCTATCATCTGTCGGTCCAGCTCAATCTCACTGCCGTGAACACGGCAATTGACTTGTTTGCCTAGCGAATGGGCAAGGTCTCTGGCCATTTGCGATAAGGGGTCAAACACCACGCTCAGCGGCAGCATGCGCATTTGCAGAGCTCGGTCATGGAGATCGCTCATTAGACCGTCGTGGGAAAGCACGCTGTCCTTCAGCTCGCGGCTAAAAGCGTTAAAGGGGGCCTGCTGATGTTTGGGTAACGAGGCGCCAAGGCTGCGTGCCTGTTCTACGAGTGAGTGCAGATGGTGGTGCCCTGATAACACTTCCCCCATCAGGCGAATAACGTCATCTAGGCGGTCAAGACGCACGCGTACCGTGTCTGTTAAGCGTAGCTCTTGAGCCGGAAGAGCAGGGCTTTTCATTGCCGGTGGTGCCGCGTTGAGGGCTGCGTTCTCTGCTTTATCGTCCTCGGATACGGTTGTTTTAGGAGGGAGAGCGGGGGGCGGCTTTCCCGCCGCGGTGTTTTCCAGGGCTTGGCAAAGCTGATTGTCGGCTTCCGCTAGCTCTGCTGGAGAAACGCCTTGGGCAAGTTGGCTAACTAGGTCAGACAGCGCGTCCGTGGCTTGATTAAGGAGGCTCGTGACATCAGGTGAAGCGGTTTGTGTCCCATCGCGTAGTGCGCTTAGCAGCTCCTCTGTACTGTGAGCGATCGCCGTAATGGGCGTCAGTTTCAGCATACGCGAAGAGCCTTTCAGCGTATGTGCCGCACGAAACAGCTCATTGATACGTTCTTGATGGGTATCGCCTTGTTCTAGCGCTTCAATACCTTCTCTTAACCGGGGCAAGTGGTCTGACGCTTCTTCAATAAAGCGCTGAATAAAGCGTTTAATATCCAGTGCCATTAACCCACTCCCTGTGTCGTTGCTTGTGCACCAAGATAGCGAGTTGCCAAAAAGTAGGCATCCCCTGGAGGAATAGGCGGCGCAATGACACTTAATCCACCATCCGCCTGTTTTGACGCGTCCAGTAGGCGAATAACCGCTGCATAGCCACGCTTTCGTTGTCCGGGAGCATCGCTAAGCTCGCCTAGCCGGAAAAGCTCAGCTTGAAAAAAGTGAGCTGGCCAGCACTCAGGAGCAACGTAAATGGCTCGCTTAAAGTAGTCGTAAGCGTCAGCAAAGTTCTGCTGCCAGCGAGCCACTAAACCTGCCAGCAGTAACGCATCCACACTCCAAGGCTGTTGCACTAGAAGGTCAGAAAGTAGCGCGGCTGCTTCTGAAAATGCATTCTGGTTCAGTAAATGATGAGCTTGCTGCAAAGCCGCGTTAAACGATGCCATCGGCTGCTTGTGCTCAGATTCATTCTCAGGTTCATTCTCAGGTGGTTGTGGAGGCGTCTCTGACAACACCGCTAGGGCTGGCAACGGATCGTCGCGATAGGGTGGTTCATCATTTGCAGGTAAGGCACCGGGCAAGGTGTACTCTTGGAAAAAGAACACTCCTTGAGCCTGATGCAGTTCCAAAATGCCCAGGTCGTTGCCTAATGTTTCCGTGACACCGCACATCAAAATCCCGTGTGGTTCCAGCAGTTGCTTTAGGTGGCGCTGTATATCGCGTCGGGTCGCTTCGTCAAAATAGATCGATACGTTGCGAAATAAGATCACGTCGAAGGGGCCAAGCTTGTCAGCGTTTGGCTGTAATACGTTAAATGAGCAAAAGGTGACCCACTGACGAAGCGCATCATCTATTTTTAAGCGTCGGCCCTCTGGGCGAAAATAGCGGTGCTTAAGCGCAGGGTTCAGTGCCCGAAACGACATGCCGCTATAAATGCCTTTTTGAGCTTTATTAAGAACCTGCTGATCAACGTCTCCTCCCGTAATATGAAAGAGTTGCTTGGCACGCTCTCCGTAGCGCTCAAGCAGCGCAATAGCAACACTGTAAGGCTCTTCGCCTGAAGAACATCCAGCGCTGAAAATAGCCAATGGCTGACCTTTTTCAGCCAGCCGCCGCGGGAGGTAGGTATCGGCTAACCAGTGGAGTGCTTCGGGCTCCCGGTAGAAGTAGGTTTCGTTCACCGTTAACTGACTGATAAAGCGATCAAACATCGCTTCGTTTTGCTCTAGTTGTGCAATGAGCTTCGAGGTGTCGTTAATATCAGTGTCTGTTTGAAGTGCCTCTACTGCTTTAACGAGACGAGCTTCAGCGAGGCCCTCTAAGTGCAAACCGCAGCGGCGATGCACCAGGTCCTTGAATGGCGTCAGCGAGCTCATAGCGATTTCGTCCAGGTAGACAACCGTTGCCCACTGGTCTCGCGAATGAGCCTGGCAGGGAGTTCATCAAGGGAAACAATATGCTGGATAACGCCGGCACTAACCGCTTCTTGGTTCATGCCATAAATAACCGAGCTGGCTTCGTTTTGGGCAAAAGTACAGCCTCCCGATAAATGAATAGCGCGCATGCCACTAACGCCATCACGCCCCATGCCCGTTAAAATCACCCCAATAGCCTCTGGGCCATAAACATCAGCTACGCTCGTTAATAGCGCATCGCAACTGGGGTGATAAAGTGAATTATCTGGGCTCTGCTGTAGTTGCAGGCGGTGGGACGGCGTGACACGCAAGTTGCGTTCCGATGGCGATAGATAAATACAGCCTGGCTTTAGCGGTTCACCATGCTGAGCAACGCAAACCGGCATTGAACAGAGCGATGTCAGCCAGTGCGCCATGCCTTCAATAAAGCCATGGCTGATATGCTGGGCAATCACCACAGGTGCAGGAAAGTTGGTCGGCAGCTTGCTAAGTAAATGGGCAAGTGCCTGCGGCCCACCGGTTGAGCAAGCAATGGCGATAATACGCTGAAAAGCTTTCGGCCTATTATGGCGATCAACAGGCGGCGTGTTTACCGGCGCAGCGGGCATGGCGGAGGTTGATCGACGCCGTAGGCGGGTAATAACGGCCACTCCCGAAAGAAGCCGAACACGCGCGAGTAGTCGTTGTGCGTCTTCATCATCAAGAGTCGGCTTCGGCATCACTTCTAACGCGCCAACGTCGAGCGCTCGGTAAGCTGTTTCGGCATCAGAACGATCGCTTACCACCAGGATAGGAACCCCTTTGGTATGCATAATTTCTTCAATGGCGCTGAGGCCGTCCATGACCGGCATATTCAGATCCATTGTGATCAACTGCGGCGATAAGCGGCGGGCAAGTTCCACTGCTTCACGCCCGTTGCTGGCTTCACCAACAATTTCAATGTCGCCATCGCGGGTGAGGATGTCGCGAAGCACATCACGTGCCAGTTGACTGTCGTCCGCCATCACTACCCGAATTACACTCATCGCAGCATCCTCACGAAGGGCGTTGGTGGTTTGCATCCTGTTGAGCCAATGTAAACTCCTGCACCAGCGCATTTAACTCTGCCGACATGTTGATCATATCTTGGCTGATCTCGGTAATGCTGCGTACTGACTGTGCATTACGTGAGCTGGCTGTATCAATATCGCGCAAAGCAATAACCACCTGGTTACTAGCAGTTTTCTGCTGTTGGGTTGACAGTGATATTTGCTGCGCTGCGCTACTGGTTTGGCTCGCCGCTTTGAGTAGTGCATCCAGGTCTTGAGCGGTATTAACACTGACTTCAACACCTTTCTCTATCGAAGACGCTCCCTTTTCAGAGGCGACAACTAAACGATTTATCGCATTTTGAATTTCTTCGGTGTGGCCTTCTATCTCTTGGGTTGAGTCAGTAACACTATCCGCCAAGCGACGTATTTCGTTTGCAACAACAGAGAAACGGCGACCTGACTCGCCCGCACTTGATGCCTCTAGTGCGGCATTAAAAGCAATCAGTTTAGTTTGCGCAGCAAGGGTATTGATCAGCTCCATGACCTTGCTGATTTGTTTAGACTTAGCGCCCAGTGCCATAATTTCTGTCAAGCTCTGTTCGCTGTCGCTGCGAATATCCTGCATTTTTGACTGCAGCAGTTGCATCGCTGTGCTGCCCTTACGGCTGCGTTCAAGCGTTTGATTAGCTACCTCTACCACGGATTGCGAATGGTCAGCGATTTGTGTGGATGAGGTTGAAAGCTCCTCCATGGTTGAGGTTATCTCAGCCACTGACGAGGCCATTTCTTCTACAGCGGCGGCCATCGTCTGGTTCGCTTCATGACTAATGTCCCCGCCTTGAATGCCCGACAATCCCGCCGTTTGCGCTAAGCGATCGGCCACTTGAGTGAGTGCCAGTGCGTTGTTGGAAACCGCCATAATGGTGCGAGATAAGCGCGCTAGCAGCTCGTTAGTCTGATTCGCTAAATCGCCAATTTCAGCCTGATCATCTGTGTTGACACGGCGGGATAAATCTAGGCTGTTGGTAATCTCTTTAAGCTGGCGTTGAAGGCGAGTTAAGGGGCGAATCAAGCTGCCGGTAAGTGGGTATAAAATAATTAACCCGCCTAAAAGGATCACAAGCCCGAAGCCCGTCGATGCCAAAAAGCGTTCTCTGATGGAGCTTAAATACTCTTCTTTAGAGACTTCAATCATCAAGTAGCGCTGCAGCTCGGGTAGCCAGCGGGTGGAGACTAAAAAGGTGTGATTATCACGTTGGATTTCGTGTACACGAAGTTCTTGTTCATCTTGCAGTAGGCTGGCTGACTCCTGGCTTTGAAGCGCTGCCAGTGACGTCTCGTCACTGCGAATAAGTAACTCACCTTCCGCATTGAGTAACGCGGCGCGGCCGGTTTTGCCAAGTCGAAAGTCTTCAATTAGCTGCGCCAATCGAGAAAGATCCAGCCCCGCCCCAGCAACAATAAGAGGACGGCCATTGAGTGCCTGTTCACGACTACGGAAATTTAAAAAGACAAACGCTTCTTCTGGTGAAAAAGTATCACTGTCTAGGTTTAGATTATAAGCAGTATCGCTATCGGTAAACTGATAGTACCAATCATCATCGCCGCCGGGCGCTTGTAGCGTCCGCTCTAGAAACTCTCCATCGCGGTACTGGAAGTAGTAGCCGCGCCCTTGATATTGAGCCGCGATAAACAACAGTTCGGTGTCGAGCTGTTCCATCAAACGTGACAAATAGCGCATGACGTCCGGCTGGTCGGTGTCTGGCATTCCGTTGCGCACCCACTGCTCAATGAAATAGCTGTCGGCTAGGCTTTCTGACAACGCTAGCGCTGGGCTAAGCCTAAGCGTCAACCGGGTGGCAAGACCCTCTACCTGAGTAGGCAGCTCTTCGTTTAGCAGGTTTTCCAAGCGCGCCTGGCTATGTGAACGGGCCTGCAGGTAGAGCGCTAGCAACATAGCCAGTGCCAATACCGTTCCAAACGAGATAAACAGTCGTAACCGTAATGGCAAGGATTTCCAACGCGCTGTCATTATCGCTTCTGCTCCGAGTTAACTGGTGACGCTAGTAAGTAGGAAAGTACTAACACTGATTGCTTAGCGTTAAATAACGTTACAAGAAGCCTATCATATGACGATTTCAGCGGCTTTTATGAAGGCTGTCCAGTTTTCTCATTAACGCTACGTCACGCGACAGACAAATACGGTGGCAAAGATGCTGGACTATGCGATGAAATCAAGCGTGATGAGTGGTCGCTAAAGTAACATCATTGTGACATGGACTGTGCAGCTTGATCCGTGCGACTTAGCACTTGTGACTTAGCGCTTGTGACTTGGCTCGTGTGGCTTAGATCTTGTGACTTAGCCTCTCCTTCCGTAGTGACTAACCACCGTAGCGACTTGTAAAAAGAGTGTCGAGGTAGTAAAAAAACCGTCTTGTTTATTCTTTGTTGCTACTAAAGAATAATAGTTGAATCGTTTCATCTCCTTAGAATGCCCGCGCATATTGGTAATTTTACCTACATTCACTGCGTCGCCTGCCGATAAGCGACTACTCCCAAGGACCTTCCCATGCATGCCCTAACGCTGGCATCGTTTCTCTTTTTTACCGGCCTGGTGGCCTTTGTTACGTGGCGCATCACGCGCAGAGATGATCACCGAAGTACGAGTGGCTATTTCTTAGCCGGAAGGACACTAACCTTTCCACTAATAGCCGCCTCAATGCTGATGACCAATCTCTCAACTGAGCAGATGGTTGGGCTAAACGGTTCCGCGTTTACCGATGGTCTGAGTGTTATGGCCTGGGAAGTGATTGCGGTGATCGCTTTGGTAGCACTGGCGCTGTTTTTCCTACCGCGCTTTCTTAAAAGTGGAATTGCAACGCTCCCCCAGCTGTTGGCAATACGTTTTGATAACGGTACTCAGCTGATTGCCAATGTAATTTTCTTGATTGCTTACGCCGTTGTGCTGTTGCCTATCATTCTCTATTCAGGGGCTATTGGTTTACAGGGCATGCTTGATCTTCAAGGGCTTACCGGCATTCAGTCGAGTACGGCGCTGCTATGGGGCACGGTATGGGTGGTCGGTTTAATTGGTGCGGTGTATGCGCTATTTGGCGGTCTGCGTACGGTGGCAGTATCGGATACATTGAATGGGGTGGGGCTGCTAATTGGCGGTTTCGTGATTGTTTACTTCGGCCTTCAGGCAGTGAGCAATGGCAGTGGCATCATGGAAGGCTGGAGCATTCTGAAAGAGAGCGATCCGAGTAAATTTAACTCGGTAGGCGGTCCTGACCAGCAGGTACCGTTCTCGACTATTTTTACCGGCGTCCTGTTGCTTCACCTGTTTTACTGGACGACGAACCAGCAAATTATTCAGCGCACCTTTGCGGCAAAAAACCTCGCAGAAGGCCAAAAAGGCGTGTTGCTGACCGGCTTCTTTAAACTGTTAGGCCCGCTCTATCTGGTGCTGCCGGGGATCATTGCTTACCACCTTTACGCCGACCAAGGCGTTCGCGCGGACGAAGCGTATGGCCACTTGGTGTTTAACGTGTTGCCGCCGTACCTAACAGGTTTCTTTGCTGCGGTAATGGTCGGGGCGATTCTCTCCTCGTTTAACTCGGCGCTAAACAGTACCACCACGATTTTCAGCCTGGGTATCTATAAAGGTGTGCTGAAAAAAGATGCCACTGAAGAAGAGGTCGTGAAATCAGGCAAGGTATTTGGCTGGATTATGGCCGTAACGACCATGATTATTGCGCCACTGTTGGCAGGCCAGGATAGTCTATTTGGCTATCTGCAGAAGATGAACGCGATTTACTTTATCCCTATTTTAGCGGTTGTTCTGGTGGGGCTTCTGACGAAACGCGTGCCTCCCATGGCGGCTAAAGTAGCGTTGGTAGGGGGCTGTTTGCTGATCGCCGCTGGCTACTTTGTTCCGCCGTTTAACAAGCTGCCGATGGTGATGCATGAGTTCCACTTTGTCGCCGCTGTGTTCGTGCTGTTGGTTGCCGTGATGCTGATCATTGGTAAGCTGCGTCCCCGCGCCACCGCCTGGGTGCAAGAAGATTCGGGCGATGTCGATCTCACGCCTTGGAAGGGCGCTGTGCCAACCGGTATTGTGCTTGTGGTATTAGTGGTGATTATGTACGCCTCATTTGCAGGCTGACCACCGCTAACACAACGCAGATATTGCCACTGACGCCCCGCTAAGCGGGGCGTCAGTGTATTGCCGTTTCCTTAAAAATCTCCCGGTGCGCACTGCAGGCAAGTAAGTCCGAGTGCGCGCCACTGGGCGACTACCGCGTCACGGTCATCCAGCACCAGCCAAGGCGCAAAGCCGTCGCTACGCATTTGATTGAGTAGCGAGGCTTTCACCTCTTCATCATCTACATGGTCATCGCCTTGCGGGCGCAGGTACATAGCATCAAAGGGAATGGTGTGGCGCTCTAACCAGCGCTGGGTGTGCTCACGGTGGCTGTCAGGTCGGCCGCTGCAGATAACGATCTGTTGGCCTTGGGCCTTCAGGATCTTAACCAGCTTGGCTACCGCGTCGATCACCGGCGCTTCAGCCATATGGGCAAAAAAAGGATCCCACTGCTTGGCGGGGCCAAGAACCCACTCGTGTACGTCGGTGGGGTGGAATTCGGCAAGCGTGCCGTCAACATCAACAATCACTGCGGACATTATTAATTTCCTAAACAGTTAAATGGGCGGTAGGGCGCGTGGCCGTATGCGGTTGAATCTCTAAGGTGCGATGGATGCGTAGCCGCTGTCCCAGGCGTTGGCGCCATTCGCTTAAGCAGTGTCCAGTGAGCAGGGTAAATAGCGGCACTACCTGAGTGGCCCTTAGCTGGTCGGCAAGCGCTACCAGATGAGATGCACGCAGATGAACATTCCAGCGTTGCCAGCTTATCTCGCCTGCGGCGAGTTGAACTTGGCGTTCAGGTGTTAGGTAACCGGTGTGCAGTAGCTGGTAATTGGGCCATTGGTCGGGCGTATCATTGCGGTCACTGACCAACTGCAGCGCTGGCTGCGAAGCATTCCGCCGTTCTAGCAGTGCGCTAATTGCACTGTCGAGACCTGGGCGGCGTAAGTCGCTTGGCAGTGCTAGCAGTGCGGCGAGGTTATCGCGAATAATCGGGTCAATGGCGAAAGGGAACTGACAATGGTCTGCCTCTTCCGACAGCCACAGCGCCATTTCCAGGGCGCGCCCTGTTTCAGGCACCGGTAATACTAACGGCTGGTCAAGCTGCAGACGAATAGCCTGCACGCAGCTTTCCTGGGGTTGGTCGTAGTTGCCATAGGAAGCGTCCAGCAGCGCCGTGCGTGCAGGTGGCGGTGTATCGAAAGGAAACAAGCGGGATTCAAAACAGGCATCGCCGCTGTAGAAAATGCCGCCATCTACGTCCAGGTGCAGCCAAACGCCACCCAGCGAGTGCCCAGCCTGGCCGGTGGTCACCTTGATACCTTCGACCATAAGGCTTCCGCGTGCTGGCAAAGGCTGCCAAGCGCGGTGTTTAGGCAATGTCTTTGCGACTAAGGGCGTGCAGTAGAGCGGGACAGTATCGGGCAGTTCGGCAACGCCACCGATATGGTCAATATGGTCGTGGCTAATCAGAATAGCGTCTACGTCCAAGCCATCTGCCCAGGTGATAGGCTCCCCAGGGTGCAGCGCACCCCCTGCGTCCAGCAGCAGCCGCTTGCCGTTGGTTTCGACCACGATAGCGGCAGGGCCTTTATCACCCAGCCCGCTTAATAGATGAATACGGGCGCTCATTGGTCAGGCTCCAGACACCAGCCTTCCAATAGCCGCAGAGCGACTTGTTGGCCTTCTTCAAGCGCATGGTGATGGTAAGCCAGCAAGGCTTCGCCGCTGGGCAGGCGCAGGTGTAACTCGTAGCGTTCACCACGAAATGTCAGCCGCTCGACGCGCCCGGTAAGGTCATGTCCATTGGGAGCTTGGGCGTCTACGCGAATATGCTCGGGGCGAACCAGGACGGGTTGACGTTCAGCTTGGGCGCGGGAGTTGTGTGCCGCAGCCAGCCCTTGCATCAGGGCACTTTCCGTTAGCCGCTGCCCCGGTGCGCCGTTGGCAATGGTCAACTGGCTACCTTGACCGATAAAGCTGGCCACCCATTCGCTGCGCGGTTGGCGATAAAGCGTTTCGGGCGTTGCCCACTGTACTAGCTCACCATCGCGCATTACGGCAATGCGGTCCGCCATCGCCATGGCTTCACTTTGATCGTGAGTGACGTACACCATCGTCGCGCGGGTGCGGCGGTGGAAATCTACAAAGCTGTGTTCCATGGAGGCACGCAGGTTACGGTCTAGATTGGCCAGCGGTTCATCCAGCAGCACAACCGCAGGGTCGGTCACTAGACAGCGGGCTAGCGCGACCCGCTGGCGCTGACCACCACTAAGCTCCTGTGGCGAACGTTGTGCATAGGGCTCTAGGGCTACTTGTGCCAGGGCATGGTCAACTCGGCGCTGGTACTCACTGCCCTGAATGCGGCGCAGTTTGAGTGGGTAGCCGACGTTGTCGGCCACGCTCATATGCGGCCAGAGCGCGTATGACTGAAACACCATCGCCATGTTGCGCTGTTCTGGTGGTACATGGTGATGGCGGCTGGCTAGCAGCGTATCGTTCAGGCGTATTTCGCCGCCAGTGACATTTTCGAACCCCGCCAGCATACGTAGCATGGTGGTTTTACCGCAGCCGCTGGGGCCCAGCAGTGCCACAAATTCCCCTGGCGCAATCTCTAGCGAGAGGTCATTGACCGCGCGATGGTCGCCAAACTGTTTGGTGACCTGCTGAATTGCTAGCCCTGCCATGGCACGACTCCTTTGGGTAAACGAGGGGCGAGCAGGCTGAGCGACAGCATCAGCGTGGCGACCATTAAGACCACCAGTACCGATACCGCAGATGCCAGCACGCTTTCACCGCCCTCATCAAGGTTAAAAATCAACACGCCCAGCGTTTCGTTGCCGGCGCTCCAAAGCAGTGCCGATACCGTCAGCTCGTTCACCGCCAACAGGAAGACCAACAGCCCCCCGGCAAATAGCGATGGCGCAATCAGTGGCAGTACGATCGTGGTTAGTCGCCGCCACGGGCCTGCCCCCGCCAGTTGTGCGGCTTCTTCCAAGGAGGGATCAAGCTGGGCCAGGCTGGCGCTAACGGGTTTGAGGCATACCACTAAGAAACGCGCCAGATAGGCCACAAAGATCAGTCCTAGCGTGCCGTAGAGCGCTACGTTGATCAGCGGCAGAGGGCGTACGAACAGCAAAATGCAGGCGATCGCCAGCACCACACCAGGTAGTGCATAGGGCAGTTCAATAGCACTGAGCGTCAGCTGCTGGAGACGGGGTGGCAGCCGCTGCAGGCGATACGCTAGCGGCAGGCTGCACAGCATAAGCACCAGCGCGGCACCGCCTGCTAGCCATAGGCTGTTGCGCACAGCGCGCCAGGTGGCGCCTTGGCGGCCAATCACTTCGTGATAAGCGTTTAATGTCACGCTATCGAAGCTAAGGGGAACCCCCATGGCGGGCACCAATGAGCTGACCACCAGCGCCGCAAGTGGTGCGACGAGAATCACCAATAAAACGCCGACGAGTACGGTCGTCACCGCTGGCCGAAAGCGGCCCAGGGTAAAGTCATGAGAGCGACCGCTATGGCCGCCTAAGCCAAAGCGGCTACGATTCATCCAGTATTGCTGCAAGGCAACGCCTGCCAGTGCCAGCACACCAATTAATAACGATAGCGCTGCCATTTCCGCCAGCACGCCAGTACCAAAGCTAGCCATACGCTGGTAGATCAGCGTTGGTAAAACGTAGTAGCCCGCAGGAATCCCTAGCATGGCAGGAATGCCGAAGTTGCCCAGGCTAGAAATAAACGCCATCGCCGCCCCAGCAATTAAACCGTGCCGAGTGACTGGCAAAATAATCTGCCCCCAGACTTGGGTCTGGCGCGCGCCGCTGATGCGGGCCGCTTCGATAAGCTCGCGGGGGAGTGAGATCAGTGAGGTGCGCAGTGCTAGAAAGACCAGCGGTGCGCTTTGAATCCCCAGCAACAGAGCAATGCCTTCCGCTGAGTAGAGCGGCTGGGGGCTGCCCAGCGGCGGTGCCATACCAATGCTTTTCAGCAATGGGCTGGCGGGGCCGAACAGCTGTAGCCAGCTCAGCGCCGTCACCTGGGGGGGAATCATCATCGGCAGCATAAAGCAGAACACGAGCCATGCTTTGCCACGGATGTCGGTCAGCGTAATCACGAAGGCGAATAGGCTACCCAGCACCAGAGCAATCAACATGCCTAGACCCGAGGTATACACGCTGTGCCACAGCGCTCGCCAGGTACTCGCTGCGTTAAGCACCTTCCATAGCGGTGATTCGCTGCCCTGGCCAAGGTCACTAAGTGCCTCAGCCAGTAGCCGCAGGCTAGGCGCTAGGCTTAATAGCACCACCGTGAGTGTGATTAGGCTGAGCAGCCAGCGGTGCTGGCTGCCAACGTTAAGCGACGGTGTCATGGTTAGCCGCCAAACAGGTCGCTAAAGCGCTGTTTCAACGTCTCTTCCTGCTCCAATGCTTGCTCAATATTGATCGGCATTAGCTGGATAGCATCACGAGCGGGAAAGCCTTCAGGCGGCGCAACAGCCGGGTGGGCAGGCAGGTAGCCTTGCTGGCTGACGAGTTCCTGGCCTTGTTGGGAAAGCACGAAATCGACAAATTTCTGCGCGGCGTCCGGATTGTTGGCACCCTGCATAATTGCGACGGGCTCGGTGACCGCACTCACGCCCTCTGCGGGGAAGACAAACTCAACCGGTGAACCCTTGGCGGCCTCGCGAATCGGCAGGAAATCCACCACGATGCCGTAGGGCTTTGTGCCTGAGGCAACGGCATTGAACACGCCGCCATTCCCACCCTGAGCTTCTGCACGATTAGCTTGCAGCGCCTCGTAGTAGCCCATCCCAAGGTCAGGGTTGTCGCTCAGCGCAGCCATATGAATCAGCGCTGCGCCGGAATAGAGCGGGCTGGGCATTGTGACCAGGCCTTCATAGTCAGGCCCCGTCAGATCTTGCCAACGCTGCGGCTGATGTTCGGCAGCGGTGTTATACACAATCCCGGTGGTGATCAGTTTAGTGCCGTAGAAGTAGCCTTCCGGATCGTATAGCGCCTCATCATAAGCCTCCCGCTCTGGGCTGAGATAAGCCTGCAAATGGCCCTCTTGCTTGAGTGAGGTCATGGTCATGCTGTCAGCAATTAATAGTACGTCTGGGTTGCTGACACCCGCGGAAAGCTCGGAGCGTAGGCGAGTCATCAGGCGAGTGGTGCCATCGCGTACCCACTCCACCTCAATATCAGGATAGGCAGCCTGAAAGGCATCCACGGTTTGCTGGGCATCGCTATTCGGTTGGCTGGTATAGAGCACCAATTTTTCATCAGCCAGCAGTGATGACGATAGAGCAAAGCTTGCAAGCGTAACGGCAGTGCACAGTGAGCGCTTCAACATCGTAAAACCTCCAGTAGGTGAACACTGATCACACTACTGTCATCGCCTTACAACATCGTGACACTACGCTTTCGTTTGATGGCGGTAGGCTTTCGCCTGTCAAAAAAAGGCTTTCGTTACTAAGGTGGTCGCCAACGTGAAGAAAATAATGGGCTTAAACGAGCGCCGCCGTGCCGTGTTGGCACAGGTGCGCCAGCAAGGTCGCCAGCCCCTGGAATCGCTAGCTAACCAGTTTGATGTGTCGATACAAACATTGCGCGGGGATGTGCGTGTCTTGGCTGAGCAAGGGTTGGTATTGCGTCGCCACGGGGAAGTCTTGCCATTTCCCGATCAGGAGAATATTGGCTACGATCAGCGCCAAATTGTTAATCAAGCGGGTAAGCGTCAGATTGCCCGCCAGGCCGCTTCGCTGGTTCAGCATCACCAATCGCTATTTTTAGGTACCGGTACCACGGTAGAGCAACTGGCTGACGCCTTACGCGATAAGCAAGGTCTGCAGGTTATGACCAATAACCTGCACGCACTGATCAAATTGTGCACTATGGAGTGCGAACTGGTGGTAGCAGGTGGGCGGGTACGGCGCCGTGATCAAGATGTGATTGGCGGCGATGCCTGGCGCTTCTTTCAACGCTACCGAGTAGATGTCGGCATTGTCTCCGTGGGCGGCATGGACAGTGATGGCCATTTATATGACTACAATGATGACGAAGTTATGGCCCGCGAAGCGCTGCTATCCCATGCCGCATATCGCATTCTGGTACTGGATAAAACTAAATTCGACCTACCGCTGCGCTGTGCCGCTGGTCAGCTTGCTGATTACCATGCGGTGATTACCGATAGTCCACTACCCGATAGACTGCGCAGCCCTTTGGCCGCCAAGGGGGTGAGGTTTTTGTGTTAAATCCCTTTCAAGACATGTTCATTGTTATTAGCTCGTGGTTTAAAGCTCATTACTGAGGTTGATGTCTTTTAAATGAGGGCATTTGACAACCCTGCTGGGGTATGACAAACAAGCATCATTTTTCGCGAGGAATCAAATGGTGGCGTACGAGCAGCCCTATCAGGCATTGGATGTCGGCACCCTGGCGCAGCGGCTAGGTGATGTAGAAGAAGTCGCAAGCCGAGTGGGCGACAACCCCGGGCAGTGGCAGATTCGCGAAGTAGGGGATGGCAATCTCAACCTAGTTTTCATTGTATCGGGGAGTGCGGGAAGCGTGGTGGTAAAGCAAGCGCTACCCTATGTGCGTATGGTCGGTGAGAGCTGGCCGTTGCCACTTTATCGCGCCCACTTTGAGTATTACGCCCTGGTACGCCAAGCCCAGCGTGCGCCAGGCATCGCCCCTGAAGTGTTCTATTTTGACAAGGCTCAAGCGCTGATCGTCATGGAGTACCTTTACCCGCACACGATTCTGCGTCGCAAGCTGATCAACGGTGAGCGGGTTACACAGCTTGGCGAAACCATTGGTGAATTCTGTGCGCGAATGGCGTTTCGTGGCTCGGAGCTATCGTTAAACAGCCCTGAGAAGAAAGCCGACGTGGGGCTGTTTTCAGGCAACGTGGCGATTCCTGCTATTACCGAATCCCTGGTGTTTACCGACCCCTATTATGGCGCCGAAATGAACCGTCATACGCCGGAGCTTTCGCCGGTAGTGGATGAGCTGCGCCGTAATACGCGCTTAAAAGCTAAGGTGCAGCGGTTGTTGATGAAGTTCACCGCGAATACTGAAACCATGCTGCACGGTGATTTGCACTCCGGGTCAATTATGGCCACCGAGTCGGATGTGCGGGTGATTGATCCCGAGTTTTCTCAGTATGGCCCAATGGCCTTTGACCTAGGCATGGCCGTTGCCAACTTCCTGATGGCCTACTTCAGCCAGCCTGCTCACCGCCAAGCCGATGAGCTTGATGCCTACCAAGCGTGGATTCTTGACGTGATTGAAGCGTGCTTTACCCGCTTTGACGCCGAGTTCCGCCACCTGTGGCAAACCGAACGCACCGGCATTCTGTTCCCCAGGGCGCTGTTTGAAGCGCAGGGAAACAGCGCCGATGACGCCTGCGATGCACTGCTTGAAGAGATCCGCCTGGATGCACTGGCTTATTGCGGCATTGAGATGCACCGTCGCGTTTTATCGTTGGCCCATAACGCTGACTTTGAAGAGATCGAAGACACCGCGCTCCGCGCTAAGCTTGAAGCACGCAATGTGCTGATGGGCCAAGCGCTGATTATGGAGCCGGAGGCCTATCGTGAGCTTACCGCACTGGCGGATTTAGCCAGGGCGTATAACCAGCAAGAGGTGTTATAAACTCTTACCCCTCTCGATATAATGGACTTCTCGATAATGGCACTGTGGCTGATCCCGCCTCGGTGCCAACCTCGGTAACGCTGGCGCGTTGCTTCGCGGGTGCGCTGACGCTTACGCCACGCTACATAATAAGCCCAACTCAACTATTGTTAAGCCCCGTAGCGCGGTGTAACGAATCTCGCGAGGGACGAGCGTATGAGGCACCCGCGGGCGGCACTATCTCCAACGCTTCACAACTTACGATTCACCATTCACAGCTTACAGCTGATCCAAGCGATCAAACTTTCCAGCGATATCGCTCTCTGTCCAGTGAGGCACCCAGCCTTCCACGTTATCGAAGAAGCGCAGTGCAGTGAATTCTGGCGCTGGGCCCATATCAAACCAATGGGGTGTGTTCGCGGGTACGCTGATCAGGTCATTGCGGGTACACAGTACCTGATACACCTTGTCTTCAATATGCAGGCAGAAAAGCCCCTGGCCCTTGACGAAGAAGCGCACTTCGTCTTCGTGATGGCGGTGCTCGTTTAAGAACTTCTGGCGCATGGCGTCTTTGTCTGGGTGCGTGGGCACCATGTGCAGCACATCAACGGTTTGGTAGCCGCCCATGGCTTTAACCCGGTCGATGTCGTCTTGATAAAGCGCTAAAATATCTTCCTGGGTGGCATCGTCGGCAATCTCGCCCGGCGTTGCCCAGCGTTCGAACAGCACACCCACCTTGTTCAGCTCAGCAGTTATCTGCTCGCCGTCAGTGATGTCCAGCAGGGCATCGTTAGGGTTCTGATCAGCAAATACTTTCAGTTGCGACATTCTAGGCTCTCCTAAAGCGCAATTTCATCAAAGCGGGAAACGCACGCGTGGGTGTTGCCCGCCTGGGTGCCTTCGCGAACTAACTGCAGGGTTTGCATGCCCGCCTGCTTGGCGGCGTCCAGCTCTTCGACCACGTCCGACAAGAACAGCACCGCTTCCGGTGGCAGGTCAAGCTCAGCGATAATTCGCTGGTAGGCCGTGGCTTCGCGCTTATGGCCAATATGAGTGTCGAAGTAGCCGCTAAACAGGGGGGTTAAGTCGCCTTCTTCGCTGTAGCCAAACAGCAGCTTCTGCGCCTGCACGGAACCTGACGAATACACGTACAGCGCTTTGCCTGCCTGCTGCCACTGGCGCAGCGCCGAGGCGACGTCGCTATACAGGTGGCCTTTAAAATCGCCACGCTGATAGCCATCGGCCCACACCATACCTTGCAGTGCTTTCAGCGGAGTAACTTTTTGGTCAGTCTCGATCCAATGTAGCAACTGCGCAATGACTGCTTCCAGCGTGGCATCAGCGTCGCCCATTTCGCGGCGCACGGTGCTAATTTGCTCGGCAACCTCTGGAGAGTCAGCATTTGCCCGCAAGAAATCGGGCAGCTTGGCCTGGGCGTAGGGAAACAGCACCTTATGGACGAAGTTAATATCCGTGGTGGTACCTTCGATATCGGTGACAACGGCGCGAACAGCAGGGTTACTCATTTAGACCACCGGCTCTCTTCAAGTACACAGGACAGTAAAAATTCAATGGCTTCCAAGTGCCGACGGCAACTAGCGATGCTATCGCCCACGGCATAAATACCGTGCCCCGCCACCAAAAAGCCCCAGGGCATCGGCCAGCCGAGGCGTACATGCTCCGCTAGCTCGTCCATATCTTGGGAATTTGGTACCACAGGTAAAAGAACCGAGGCATCATGAGTCACGTTGCTTTGCAGGGCTTTTTGCATCTCGAAGCCACTTAGCTCAATACCGTTTGGAAAGCGCCGTGACAGCACAGTGCTGGCTAGGGTATGGGTATGCAGCACGCAGTTGATGGTCGGGTCTAGCCGATAAAGCGCAGCGTGAAGATCACTTTCCGCGCTAGGTTTCCCATCACCGGATAACACCTTGCCATCCAGGTTGCAGAGCAAGAGGTCATCGGCCTGAATGCGGGTTTTATCCCGGCCAGAAGCGGTGACAAGATAGCCCGCCTCGGTACGGGCGGAAAAGTTACCGCCAGTGGCTGGCGTCCAGCCTTGCTGCGCCGCCCATGAAATGGCGGCCAGCAGTTCAGTTTGTAGCGTCATCATAGGATCTGCGTCGCCTCATCTAGTAGCAGCCATTCTATATGATAAGCTTCGCGCCTGATAAGCCGCGCCGTTGTTCTGCTAGTCAAGTTCAAGTGCTCAAGGAGTCCAGCAATGCCACACCTACAGTCACGCAGTTTACGGGTCTATGCCGACCACCTTGAGTATTTGGATCAAACCCAACTGCCCCAGGCGGAACAGTGGGTGCGCTGTGGTTCACCAGAAGAGTGGCAGCATGCGGTGAAAAACCTAGCGATTCGCGGGGCACCGCTGATTGGTTTGAGCGCCGCTTTCGTGCTGGCTCAATACGCCGCGCGTCATCCGCAAAGTGATTGGCAGTTGGTAAGTGATCGCTTACGTGCTACACGACCCACCGCAGTGAACCTGATGTACTGCCTGGATGCCATGGAAGCCTGCTTTGAGCAAGGCGTCAACGCCCTGGCCGAACGTGCCGCTGAACTGTTTGCAGAAGACCGCGCGCTTTGCCAGCGTATGGCCGAGCGGGGAGCCGACCTTTTGCAATCAGGCGACCGCATATTGACCCACTGCAATACCGGCGCGCTGGCCACCGCAGGCGTTGGCACCGCCATTGGCGCGCTGGCCGTTGCCAAACAGCGCGGTGTGACGCTGCATGTGTATGTGGATGAAACCCGCCCGCTGCTGCAAGGTGGCCGCTTAACCGCCTGGGAAATGGCCGACTTAGGCATTCCCTATCAATTGATTGCTGACAGCATGGCCGCGAGCTTAATGGCCGCGGGGAAAGTCGATAAAGTCATGGTCGGTGCCGACCGCATTTGTGCCAACGGTGACTTCGCCAACAAAGTGGGTACTTACATGCTGGCGGTGATTGCTCACTATCATCAGGTGCCGTTCTATGTAGTGGCCCCTTACACCACGGTAGATCCCGCCTGCGCCACTGGCGCCGAGATTCCTATTGAACAGCGTGACGGCGCCGAAATACGCGGTGTTTCGGGTGCCTTTGGCGACGTAGTGTGGGCACCCAGCGATGCTCCCGTATGGAACCCTGCCTTTGATGTTACACCCGCCAAGCTGGTCACCGCCTGGGTGCTAGACACTGGCACCTTCGATGCCGCCGCGATAGTGCGTGGCGAACACTGCCAGGGGCGTGCAGAAAGATAGTGATCCTAGCGAATCCCCGCTCTTAAAAACGACTGCACGAACTGGCGTTGGAAGAGCAAAAAGGCAATTAGCAGCGGGGCGATGCTTAACAGCGTCGCAGCGCTAACGGTCGCCCAGTTAACCCCAGTTTCGGGCGCGGAAAATACCCCTAACCCTACCGTTAGCGGGCGGCTCTCTACCGAGTTGGTCACCACTAATGGCCAGATAAAGTTATTCCAGTGGTGGCTAATCGAGACCAGCCCATAAGCAAGATAGGTAGGCTTGGCTAGCGGTACGTACACCTTCCACAAAATTTCCAGCCAGTTGCAGCCTTCGATGCGGGCGGCGTCTTCCAGCTCCCTTGGAATGGTTTTAAACGTTTGGCGGAGCAGAAAAATACCCAAGGCACTGGCCACGTAGGGCAGGCCAATCCCGGTGATGGTGTTGATCAGTCCCAGCTCACTGGCGATGCGGTAGTTCTCGACAATCAGCACTTCGGGGAACACAAAGAGCTGAATCAGCACCAGCATAAACAGAACGTTCTTGCCGGGAATCGGAAAGCGCGCAAAGGCAAACGCCGCCAGGGTACAGACCACAAACTGGCCAATCACTACTCCCGTTACCAGCGCAAAGGTGTTCAGGTAGTAGCGGGCAAAGGGTGCTTGAGACCAGGCGTTAGTGAAGTTCTCCAGCGTCAGCGGGGCGAAAAGCGCAAAGTTGACCATAAACTCGCTAGGGTGGAAGGCGGCCCAAAAGGCGTACAGCAGCGGAAAAATCCAAATAATCGCCAGTAGCCACGCGGCCACGGTTTCCAGCGTTGGGATTGAGAAGAAGCGGGAGCGGTGCGCATAGGCAGTGGTCGTATTCATTGATAGTGCGTCCTGCGATCTAAAATCGTGAACTTAAGCGTGGCCACTACCGCGAGCACTAGCAGAATCACCACCGTAATGGTGGCTGCCGTGGTGCGGTCAAAGAACGAGAACGCATTCTCGTAGACGTAGTAGAGCAGCAGGTTGGTGGCGTTGTTGGGCCCACCCTTGGTCAAGATAAATAGGTGATCCACGACCCGTACCGAGTTAATCAGCGCATTGATGAGCACAAACAGCGTGGTGGGCATGAGTAGTGGAAAGGTGACGCGCCAAAAGAAGCTCCAGCGGCTAGTGCCTTCTAAATCAGCCGCCTCTTTTAACTCGGGTGGCATACTCTGTAGCGCCGCCAAGTAGAAGATCATAAAAAAGCCGGCCTCCTTCCACACCGACATCACGATCACCGAACTTAATGCAAGGTTTGGATCGCCCAGCCAGTTCACCCCAGAAAAGCCCAGCATACCGAGCAGTTTATTGAATAGGCCAATTTGTGGCGCATAGAAAAACATCCAGATATTGGCGGCAGCGATCATGGGTAGAATCGTCGGCGTAAAGTAGGCCATGCGCACAAAGCCCCGACCGCGAAGCTTGCCATTGACGAATAGCGCCATACCCAAAGCCAGCGCGATAGACGTAGGAATCGTACCGACGGCGTAGATTAAGTTGTTACGCGCTACTTTCCAAAACGTCGGGTCATCGAACAACACTTGATAATTTTCAAGGCCTACGAATTCAGTGGGTGCACCGCGAAAGCCGGGTAAAAACAGACTGTTAATGACCGTCGTCACGGTCGGTAAATAAGCAAAAGTCGTCAGCAGTACTGCAGCGGGCAGTAGCAGAAGCGCGCCATAGAGCTGCATTTTGCGGTGGTTGGTGAATGACATAGTGAAGTACCGCAAGTTGGAAAAGCCGGGGCATGCCCCGGCGAACAGTAAAATGGCTAACGATTAGCGGGCGTAGCGGCGTAACACGCTATCGGCCTCTTGCTGCGCCTGGCTAAGCGCTTCTTGCGCTGTCATTTGGCCGGTCAGCGCTGCTTGCACGGCGTTATCCAAGGCGCGGCGAATGCGGCCACCCTGGTAGGTGGAAAGCTCTGCCGTGCCGTGTTCAAGCTGGTCGCGGGCGACCGCGGCAGGTGGGAACTCTTCCACATAGCCTTGCAGCGCGTCGGTTTCGTAGGCGGCGGGGCTAACGCCCATATAGCCGGTTTCAATCGACCAGGCGGCAGCTCGCTCGGGAGCGGTCATCCAGCGGATAAAGGTCATCGCTGCGCGCTGCTCTTCTTCTGTCGTATCTTCAAAAATGTAGAAGTTACCGCCGCCGGTGGGGCTGCCGCGCTGGGTTTTCATCGGCAGCATAGCGACGCCAAAATCAAAATTGGCTTCGCTGCGTACCGCGGTCAGGTTGCCCGTGGTGTGCCACATCATCGCCGTGGACTCTTCCAGGAAGTTCTGGCGCAGGGTGCCCCACTCAATGGTGCCGTTAGGCATGGCATTGTGCTCGGTGGCCAATGATACCCAGTACTCCAGCGCTTCAACCGCTGCGGGGTCGTCGAAGTAGACCTCGGTGCCATCTTCGCTCATTAGCCGGTGGCCGTTCTGAAAGGCAAAGGCCTGGAACATCCAGTAGGGGTAGCCAGTCGATGGCACCATCACGCCCCACTGCTCGCCGTTGGAGGCTTCGCGCACGGTGGCGGCCATTTCGGCCATCTCTTGCCAATTCTCAGGGGGCGTTTCGGGGTCTAGGCCAGCGGCTTCAAAGGCGTCTTTGTTCCAGAACAGTACGATGGTGGAGCGCTGGAAGGGGATGCCGTAGGTTTTGCCATCCAACTGGCCATTTTCCATCAGCCCTGGGTAGAAGCCATCGAGCCATTCGCGCTCTTCATCGGTTTCGACCAGGTCATCAAAGGCGACGATGGCGTTCTGCTCAATCAGCTCGTACAGATCGATGGAGAACATGACCGACAGCTGCGGCGTTTCACCCGCTTCCATCGCTGACATGGCGCGCACGCGGGTGTCGTCGTAGTTACCGGCGTAGATCGCTTCCACATTGATATCGGGGTATTCGCTTTCAAACTCTTCCACCAGATTATCAACGACGTCGGTGAGTGCACCGCCCACTGCGACCGGGTAGTACATGGTCAGATCGACGCTATCCGCGTTTACCTGGGCGGCGCTAAACAAGCCCGCTGCCAGAGCGGTCATTGCAAAAGGGGTACGCAAACGCATAAGAGACTCCGCAAGTGTCAGTACTGCTGTCAGTGTTGGAAAGAGCCCACCGCCGGTGGGCGAGGAATGCTGCGAGATGAGCTGGGTAAGGGGAACGTCGTCAGGTCATCCCGCCGCAGGCCTTCAGCATCGAAAAGGTGTGTATTCTCTGACGTCCAGTAGAGGCTACATGGCTGACCTGTCAGTGCCTGCTTGCCGCTAAGCCGCACGCGTAGGGTGTGCGACCCCACTGCCACATAAGCAATGGTATCCGCTCCCAGGTACTCTTCACTTAATACGTTAGCGGGTACGCCGGAACCGGGGGCGATACGCAGTTCGATATCTTCCGGGCGGATGCCCAAGTGTCCACCAGCGGCATCCAAGGGAGCTACGAGGGTACTTGGTTCGCCTTCGATAACGGCACCATCTTTACCGGCTACTAGTGGCAGCAGGTTCATGGCGGGACTGCCAATAAAACTGGCGGCAAAAGCGCTAGCGGGGCAGTTATAAAGCTCGTCCGGAGTGCCGTCCTGGACGATTTTGCCGTGCTGCATCAGAATCACACGATCTCCCATGCTCATCGCTTCCACTTGGTCGTGGGTGACGTAAATCACCGTCATATTCAGGCGACTTTGTAGTGCTTTGATTTCCCTACGCATGTCGCTGCGTAGCCGAGCGTCCAGGTTGGATAGCGGTTCATCCATCAGGCAGATCGGGTGTTCGGAAATAATTGAGCGCGCCAAAGCAACCCGCTGGCGTTGGCCGCCGGAAAGTTGCGCAGGTTTGCGGTCTAGGTAATCGGTTAAATCAACCAGTTCGGCGACCTTGGCCAGTCGCTGGCGCTGCTCATCTTTGGGTACCTTGCGGCTGCGCAGGCCAAAAACGATATTGTCGGCAACGCTCAAATGCGGAAACAGCGCGTAGGACTGAAACACCATGCTCAGCCCACGGTCGCCGGGCGGCAGGCGGGTAACGTCGCGCTCGCCGATATGAATACGCCCATCGCTGGCCTCTTCCAGGCCCGCGATCATGCGCAGCGTGGTGGATTTACCACAGCCTGAAGGGCCGAGCAGAATGACAAATTGCCCAGGTGTGACGTCGAAGGAGATGTCATCGACGGCAGTAGTCGCGTCCCAACGTTTAGTGACGCGTTCCAAGCGAATACGCGATTGGTTTGACATAGCACACACATCACCGGCTGTTGGTTGTTATTGGTTCAGCTTGTGTTGAAGGTGTTGCCGTTGTATGACACTTAAATGGATGGTTGATGACAGCCATTGTGTCAAGCGGAAAATTCACTTGGTGACTTTGATGCCATAACGCTGAAGCCTGCGTACCACGCTGGATTGGCTGATGCACAGTGGCTTTGCTCGAATAGTGAGTTTACAAAACTGCATCTCACTCTGTTATATCCTTCTCGGAGTCTCCGTCGGTTGTATCCGGCTTTAATTTTCTTTTAGACTTGCGTAATTTTAAATTTTTCCTAAGTTCATCTAGAGTGGCATGGTGTTCCTCAATATTATGCCCATCAAAATAGTCATTAAGCTGAGAGCGCATATTAGTTGATACTTTGGCCACGCAGCTCGCCCAAGTTAATGGCTTTGAATTAACGAATTCGAGAGCTTTTACAGGATCATCGGTTAGCAAGGGAATAAGAACTTTTGAAACTGCAGTTTCCGGACGGTCTTCTAGAGGCAATTCTGCGAACAGTTCTGGAAATGCTGACATCGCTGCGTTCAGGCCTTCGGAAGCTACAGGCTTGTCAGCAATTCGTTCAAAAACATCAGTTGAAACCCCTTTCCTACTGCTAATAGGCAGCGCTGTCCAAAAAGTATCGTGATTATCTAAGTTTATGGCTGCTGTATCTCTCTCAATAATGGCTCCTGACACGAAGTCTGCCAATGGAGCGCGGAGGTTGTTTGGTGGGATATCCCCATTGAGATCAGCACCTCGGGCAAAAAGTAGTTTTCGGTTGCGGTCATCATTATTGAGCGCTTTTTCCCACTCTGAGCTCGATATTGACTTTAAATGCCTATCAACACGATTAAGAAGGGCAACCCATGAAGGTATCTCTAGACCAGCGATGTCTTTTATTAGTTCATGAGGTGCTTCGTCCAGTGAAAATTGATCAATTTGTTCAGTAGTAATTTCACACCCAACTCTTTTAACCATCGCATCTATAACTTCAGGCTGAAAATGGGTTTTTAGGTTTGCGTAGTTGTGGTTAAGAGCTTTGAAATTAAGAGCTGGGCAATCATTAGATGAAAAAACTCCATTCAAAACGCCTTTATACAAAGCATTTTTCGGCGATTTAATGAGTGTGGATAACCATTCCTCAACGTTGGAAAATTCTATTACAAGCTCTGTAAGTATCTTCAATACTTCATTGGGTACTGCTCCTGTATAGAATTTACTAAACCAGGAGTGTGGAGCGCTGACATCTCCAAAAGGTGGTTTACTAGCTGATGATAGAGCTGGGATATTGTCTGACTTTACTGCAAGGTGCGTTAACCATAACGCTCTGGCAACGGTTTTCCAGTCTTCTTCCTCGTGGGCCTTAAAGGTATGCCAAGGCAGAGAACCATCAGAAATTGTTGTTTTAATAGTTTTAGGAGTGTCGGCTTGATTACTGATATTAGCAGCAGCCAAGGCAAGGTTTTCAAAATATGTTTGCCTATCACCACTCTCTTCCAGAAGATTATTTTGTATTTGCTCTGTTAGTTTGCTGAATATGGTTACTCGGTCTGAGTTCGTTATAGCGTAGTTTAGCTCGTGCCATAAAAATGAAAAGAAGCTAGGGTTTTCGATGATGTAGGGTATAAGTTCAGTTGTTATTTCGGTTGATTTATATTTTGCTACATTAGAAAACTGTGAGAAATTTAAGTCGACTTCATCACAGTCGAGCGCAACGCCTATATAGAAATTAGCTGTATATGGGATTTTGATCGCCCCTGGTATCAGCTTTGCTATTTCCTCTCCATGGATATTTTGAGCTTCCTGAATAAACCTGCCAATGAAATTAATCCAAGCACGGCCTACTTCTTCTTTAGGTTCCTTGGGGATGCTCTCTTTTACCCATTTAGCAATTTTTTGCATATTCTCCACCAATGAAGTTTTTGGTGAACAAGCGATAATGTGAAATAGTGGCTTATGATCTTTCCACGATAAAAGATCGATTGTGGCCATTTTGGATATAGCATCTATGAAATGTCGGTTGCAAAGTTCTTGTATTGAAGGCTCAAGGGCTAGATCTGAATAGTTGGTAAGGGCAGTTTCAAAGTCTTCTAGTGAGGTGGAAGCCCAGTTGGTGCACTCTTTTGATAGAATATGGTCAAGTTGCTGTTTAAAGCCAGGTGAGGAAGAAAGCTCAATTAGATGGTCACTTTTATGGTTACGAAGTCCAGCTACAATGTCTCTATGGAGTAAAATTTCCAGGGCGTTAGCGGGTTCTACATTGTAAGCAAGCGCAGCTAGTTCGCTATCAAGGTTAGATGCCGGAGCAAAGTGTCGAAAGCGAGCGTGTATTGTTTCGGGATTTTGAAGCGACCTAGGCTCTGCTTCTAGCTTTGTTCTATGTAATATAAAGATGGCTATTGCTTCAATAGAGATAGCTCCCTTCCATTGATACCAGAGCATACCTACATCATTGACGAAGGATTTAACCTGCCTTGGCGTTGGGTTAGAAACCTTCTCATTTAAAAACACATCGAATATTTGAAAGAGGCGGTACTTCTGTCCATCGTCAAATTGCTTGGGTAAAGCTTTTTCAAGACACTGGGCGAAGAATGCATCCACATCGGAATTCACTGGTGGGGCGACTGTTATAACGGCACTAAATGTCTTTCGGAAAACATCCTCTAACCCGTAGTTGAACTTAATCTCCTCGTTATGATTAACTGATATGTTGTTGCTGTTCGTCTCTTTATTTTCAAACGCAGATATAACATGTGCCCTATCGTAGGGGACCAATGCAGTAACAACAGCTTCTGAAGGTTTATCACGATGTCCATCACGTGAAAAAATTGATCTGACGCTAGACCACGTCTCTTGAATAAGGTCATTGGGGAGGCGGTCAATATTGTCGAAAACAATCACTACCCGCCGATCGGCTTTTTGTACCAGTGCGAGTATCTCAGTGAAAATCTGATGGAACTCATATTTGGTTGGATCGCCATCTCGTATTGTTTGTGTGACAGTGTCTTTATCCGATTTGCGAGCGAACAGTGAAAAAGTACTATCCAATGCCTTTCGGAATGATTTTTTGGTTCGCCATAGAGAAATGGCTTGCCATATAAATCCGACCACTACAATACAGATGAGCAGAACAGCAGCCCAATGCCCGTAATCATGCAGTATTTGAAAAATGAGTGGTAAGCCGGGATCAGAATTAGCTAGCTCATCAATTCCGACCACGCTTTTGTGTAGGTTAGCTGAAAAAGGACTCAACCAAAGCACCAAGAATGGCAGCAAAAAAAGGGCGCTCATAAGTATGTAGCCGAATATAGAGAACTCACGGGAACTCTCAGTATCAACGACCTTCGTTTTTCCCTGAACACGCCGCTTCAATTTTTTGTATGTCGCATTGTCTGAGGCATAGGGCTGGGACCAGGCGAGGAACTCCTCAAGGAAGGCCCGTCGAAATTCCACACTTTGACTTGCCCAAAGATCGAATGAAAAGAAAGCAAACTTCTTAGGGTGGCTAATATCGAGCTCTTTTTCAGTGATCGTAACGACCGTTGTTTTTCCGCTTCCCCAAGTCCCCTCTAGGCCGATTGAGCGATCTTCATTAGAGAATTTGACGATTGCGTTAGCTAGTGCTCGTGCGGATCTCTCGTGTCCTTTGCCGGAAAAACCATCAGCCTCTTGTGGGTCATCAGACAAAAAATCGAAAGCAATTTCTTCTGTTTCTCTCATTATCGTTTAGTCCTTTGTATCTAAGTAAAGGTACGCTGGAGGGCTAATCTTATTCAATACATTGTCATGATATTTTCTATAGAAAATTCTGTGTTTTTCTTGGAATTCAGTTTCCATGTAGCCACAATGCTGATTGTTTTGTGATAATGGAAATTAAAAATAAAATATAAGTTATTGATTTTAAGTGTTTTTTAAGGTTGGCGTCTCTGAGGTATAGTGATGGTGATTTTTAAATATAATTTACTCTGTTGCTTGGTAAATCAATTCCGTAGTGTCGATCTAAATGAGCCCCATCGCCCACCATTTTACCTTAGGTATAAGATCACTTAGGTCTCGTTACTTGCTGTTGTGAAGCACTCAGACCATAACGCTGAAGCCTGCGTACCACGCTGGATTGGCTAATCCCCAGCCGTTCAGCGATGGCGTACGTGCTAGGGAGCGTTTTGCTCAACGCTTCCAGTGTTTCGCGTTCTAGTCTGGCTAGGTACTGCTTTAGGGTTTCCTCTGGTGCTAAGGCGGCGACTAACGAAGAGGTTGAAGTTTGCGCTAGATTAGCAGGGGGCTGCTCCGTAAAGGGGTGAGGACTAGGTGCTTCAATTTGATCCGTTGGGCTGGATAGCCAGGCTCTTTCTAGCCAGTTTTCAAGCTCGCGGACGTTACCTGGCCAGTCGCTTCCCATTAACGTTGACCATACTGGGTTGCCCAGGATTTTTTGTCGCCCATAGCGTTGGTTAAGGCGTTTCAAACAGGCTTCCACGAGATCAGGAATATCTTCTCGGCGGTCGCGTAAAGGGGGAAGCGTGACCGGTATGACGTTGAGACGGTAGTAAAGGTCCAGACGAAATAGGCCCGCTTCTACTTGTTTAGCTAAATTCTGATTCGTGGCGACAACTAAGCGAAAGTCCACTTTGCGCGGTCGTGTATCGCCTAACCGGGTAAGGCTTCCGTCCTGGATAACTTTTAGCAGTTTGGTTTGCATTAGTAAGGGAAGCTCACCGATTTCATCGAGAAACAGCGTGCCACCTTCTGCTTGCTCTAATAAGCCTGCTTTTCCTTGGCGAGCCGCGCCGCTGAACGCGCCGGGCTGATAGCCAAACATCTCAGACTCAAATAAGTTTTCGGGAATGGCCGCACAGTTAACCTCAATAAAGGGATGGTTATGGCGTTGGCTCCAACGATGCAACTGTTTGGCAAACGCGGTTTTTCCCACGCCCGACTCTCCCAGCATCAATACATTAGCGTCTGAGGGGGCGACCCGTTTGAGAAGCAAGGCGACTTCACGCATAACGTGGCTTCGCGCCTGCAAGTTATCCAGCGCGTCGTCCAGCGCTTGCTCCTCGGCATCGGGGGCTGCTTGGCTACGTTTTAAGTGCTCACTAAAGCGCTTCTGGAGTAGTGCATATTCGTCTTGTAGGAGCTGTAAATCGGTTAAGTCTCTGGAGCGGCTGATAACACGCTCCAACTTTCCATTCACAAAGACAGGGTAGGCTTCAGCAATCACACGGCGTCCGGTGCCTGTTACCTGCATAAGTTGGGCTGGCTGGTGGGTGCGCATCACTTCTAAGGTGATGGATGGCTTCAAGATGCCTGCTTGCTGAAGCTGATAAACGCTATTGCCTAGTAGCTCTTCCCGGGGCGCACCATAAACAGCCTCAGCACCGGGGCTAATATCAAGCACTCGACCCTCTCCGCTGACGATAAAGAAGTGATCGTTGGCGGTTTCCACAATGGTTTTTAGCACGCACTTATCGATTTCACTCATAGCGATTGTCTCTTGAGCAACCTGTGATTCATTTTTGCATCGATGATGCATATATGACTTAAGTGTACGTGATTTTGATTCATTACTGCATCGATAATGGCTGAAAGCCCTATTGTTAGGGCGTTTAGAGACTTGGCATGTTCTGTGCAATGTAGTTGTTATTCAGCGCTACAACATGAACAACGCCAAGGAGATCTGTATGTCTGATTTTAACCAGCCGCTTGGGGGCAATAGCATGCCGCGCTTTGGTGGGCCAGCCACCATGATGCGTTTACCCACCCAGGAAAGCGCCGCTGGCTTAGATGCTGCTTTTATCGGTATTCCAATGGATATTGGTACGTCTAACCGCCCTGGTACGCGTCTTGGTCCACGTCAGATTCGTGATGAATCTCGCATGCTTCGACCCTATAACATGGCTACCCGCGCCGCCCCGTTTGAAAGTTTACAAGTGGCCGATATAGGTGACGTGCCCATCAACACGTTTCACCTGCCCAAAAGTGTGGACATCATCACGGCCTTTTATGATGACGTGCTTAAACACAACTGCATTCCGCTGACGTTGGGCGGCGAACACACCCTGACACTGCCCATTTTACGTGCCATTGCCAAAAAGCATGGGCCAGTGGGGCTGATCCATATTGATGCCCATGCCGATGTGAACGAGCACATGTTCGGTGAGCCGATTGCCCATGGCACGCCGTTTCGCCGTGCCCAGGAAGAAGGCCTGTTAGCCCACGGCAAAGTGGTGCAAATCGGCCTTCGTGGTACCGGTTATGCCGCCGAAGATTTTGATTGGTGCCGAAGCCAGGGTTTCCGCGTTGTTCCCGCTGAAGAGTGCTGGCATCGCTCGCTTGCTCCCTTGATGGAAGAAGTGCGCGAGCAGATGGGCGATGTGCCTGTCTATATTAGCTTCGATATCGATGGCTTGGATCCTTCTGTTGCGCCAGGAACGGGAACGGTAGAGATGGGCGGACTGACCTCAGCGCAAGGGCTAGAAATTGTGCGCGGTGCGGCAGGCTTGAACATCGTCGGCTGTGATCTAGTGGAAGTGTCGCCTCCTTATGATCCCAGCGGTAATACCGCATTGATGGGCGCCACACTGCTGTACGAAATGCTCTGCGTGCTGCCGGGCGTGAAACACAGTGATTAAGCTGTCCTGAAATAGCTAATAAATAAAAGCGCTTACCTGACAAAGCGCTAATGGTCAGAGAAATGGCAGGCTGCTTATTGCCTGCCAGGACGCCACCAGCCCACCTCCAATAATCACTTCTAATAGGTGAACCGTATGTCTTTCTCTCAAGTAAAATTGGATGATGCCGAGCCGTCGGCTCCAATTCACCGTGCCCATTTGCTGAAGTTTTTGATTCCCTCCTTAATTGGCGTCCTCTTGTTTTTGGTGCCTTTTCAAGTGGGAGGAACGATTAATATTGGCATGGGCCTAATGGCCGATGGGTTGCAGTCGCTGCTTGGTTCTGCACTACCTGCCATTGCCATGCTAGTCCTATGTCTGTCCGTAGTGATAACGCTTTACGTTAAAGTGGCAAAGCCTAACTGGGCGCAACGTGGGCACTTTCAAGAGATGTTTGACGTAGACACTATTTGGGTAGTGATGCGCATCTTAGGTGCCATCTTTGTCGTCATGACCTTTTTCCAAGTCGGCCCAGAATTTGTGACGGCACCGTTTACTGGCGGCGTAATGCTCAATGATTTGGCGCCGGTGCTACTGACGTTCTTCTTCTTTGCGGCGATTCTGCTACCGTTTTTGGTCGAATTTGGTTTTATGGAATTTATCGGCACCATGGTGCGTAAGCCGTTTCGGGTGATTTTTAATCTTCCTGGACGCAGCGCTATCGATGCAACGGCTTCTTGGATGGGGTCAGGCACCGTGGGTGTATTGATCACCGCCCAACAGTATGAACAGGGTTATTACAATGCTCGCGAGGCATCGGTCATTGCGACTAACTTTTCAGTGGCTTCCATCGCGTTTAGTCTACTGGTTACGAACTTTGTTGATATTAATCATCTCTTCGTACAGTTCTACTTTACGGTAGTCGTGTCAGGGCTGATTGCTGCCATCATCGTGGCGCGAATTCCCCCTCTATCGCTAAAATCTAACGACTACTACGAGCCTGTTGGCTGCCAGTTGAGCGAGAAGCGCACAGAAAATGTAGGGCTGTTTCGTTACAGCTTGCTCCAGGCAACTCGCCGGGCAACGGATGCGCCAGGGCCAAAAGAGTTGGTGCGTTTAGCACTACTCAACGTGATTGATATCTTTTTGACACTGCTGCCTTTGGTATTTGCTATCGGCACCGTCGCGCTGATCTTAGCCGAGTTTACTCCGCTGTTTACCTGGCTCTCTTATCCCATGGTTCCAGTGCTTGAGTTGCTGCGTATCCCTGAAGCACAAGCGGCTGCTCCAGCAACGTTGGTCGGGTTTGCCGATATGTTCTTACCAGCGGTGCTAGCGACGAATATTGAAAGCGAGCTGACCCGTTTCGTTATCGCTTGCTTGTCAATGACACAGCTGGTGTATATGTCGGAAATTGGTGCGCTGCTACTCAAATCGAAAATCCCCATCAAGTTCTGGGAACTGGCAGTGGTTTTCTTGCTGCGTACCGCGATTACACTACCGATCATCGCCTTTATGGCCCATACATTTTTCTTCTGAGAGGGCCTGTCATGAACGCTGACGCAATGCGCAATCACTCAACCATGACCTGTGCCGAACTGTTGATCCGCCTACTGCGCGAAACCTATGGCGTTCGAACTCTGTTCGGTATTCCGGGCGTGCATACGGTAGAGCTTTATCGTGGGCTGGAAGGCAGCGACGTGCAGCATATAACCCCGCGCCATGAGCAGGGCGCAGGGTTTATGGCCGACGGCTATGCCCGCGCCAGCGGTCAGCCTGGGGTATGTCTGATTATTACTGGCCCGGGAATGACCAATATTGCCACTGCGATGGGCCAAGCATTAGCAGACTCTATCCCCATGCTGGTGATCTCCAGCGTTAACCGTCGGGATACGCTGGGGCTAGGCCAAGGTCGGCTGCACGAGCTGCCCAGTCAGCAGCAGATGATCAGCGGCGTGGCACGCTTTAGCCACACGCTATTAGATGCCAATACGCTACCTGATGCGCTGGCCCGCGCCTTTGCCGTGTTCAGCGGTGCGCGCCCAGGCCCGGTGCATATTGAAATTCCGATTGATCTGTTCAATGCGCCGGTGAAGGTACCGGACAGTTGGCAAGCGCCAGCGCTTTACCGAGCAGCGCCTGACCCAGAAGGGCTTGCCGAAGCTGCCCATTTGTTAAAGGCCGCGAAGCAACCCTTGCTGCTGTTAGGTGGTGGCTGTGTGGCAGCGCCAGAGGCAGCGCGGGCACTGGTAGAGAGGCTTGATGCCCCGACGGTGACGACTATCAACGCCAAAGGGCTACTAGGCCGCGACCACCCGCTGGATTTGGGCGCGAATGCCGCGCTGCCTGCGGTGCGCGAACTAGCCGCTAACGCCGATGTGATTTTGGCGGTGGGTACCGAGCTTGGCGAGACCGACTACGATGTCGTGTTTGATGGTGGCTTTCACCTCAACGGTAAGCTGATTCGTATTGACCTCGACCCTGAACAACTGGTGCGTAACCAGCATACAACGCTTGGTTTAGTAGGCGATGCCGGACGTTGCCTAGCGCTTCTACTCGCTCATTTCCCCGAACCTTTGCAGCGCCACGGTGTGGAACGCGGTGTTGAACGAACTGCCACTACGTTGGGCGCACTGAATCTGGTTAATGATCCGGCTTTTAGCGACTTCGTACCGCTTTATAAAACCCTGGCTGACCATCTGCCCGAGGCGATTTTGGTGGGCGATTCTACCGCACCGGTGTATGCGGGCAACCACTTAGTCAGTCAGCCAGCGCCAAGACGCTACTTCAATGCTTCTACTGGCTACGGCACTTTGGGCTATGGGCTGCCGGCGGCGTTAGGTGCGCAGTTAGCTCGTGCTGATCTACCCGTGGTGGCGCTTGTTGGTGATGGTGGGGTGATGTTCACCCTTGCTGAGCTTGCTACCGCAGTAGAGGAACGCCTGCCGGTGGTGATTGTGCTTTGGCACAACGCAGGCTACGAAGAAATTCGCCGCTATATGGATGCCAACGGTGTGGCTCGTTTGGGCGTGGATATTAAAGCCCCCAACTTTCTTACCTTGGCCGAAGGGCTTGGTTGCCCAAGCGTGCGGGTTGAAAGCCCTGAGGAGCTTGCAAACTCACTCGCTAAGCGCGTTTCAAGTGGCCCGTTACTCATTGAAATAGACGCGGCTGCTTGGCAGCGTGCGTGCAGAATTTCCGACCAGGATACGTAGATGCCGTTACTCAACCAGCAAGTTATCAATCAGCAGTTCATCAACAACCAATGGGTTGCCTCAACAGGCACGCGCATGCTCGATGTGATGAACCCTTATCGCGAAGAGCGCATTGCTCAGGTCACGGCGGGGGACGCGGCAGATGTCGACGCTGCCGTTAAAGCCGCTCAGCAAGCACAACCTGCTTGGCAAGCGCTGGGTGGAGCTGCGCGTGCAAAGTACCTAGATAGCTTTGCCGATGCGTTGGAGGCCCGTCGAGAAGCGCTAATCACTCTGTCAGCCACTAATAACGGCAAACCGCTAGCTGAAGCAGGCATCGACCTGGACGACGCGATTGCCTGTTATCGCTATTACGCTAAGCAGGCCAAAGCACTGGATGCCCGCCAAGGCGAGTTGGTTAGTGTGGAAATGGAGGGCGTTGAGGCGCGTACGTATCATGACCCTGTGGGCGTCGTGGGGTTGATTGCCCCCTGGAACTTCCCGCTGGTGACAAGCGCCTGGAAGCTGGCGCCCGCGTTGGCGGCAGGCTGCACCGCAGTGCTCAAACCGTCAGAGGTGACGCCGCTCCCCGAGTTGGCACTGGCAGAAATTGCCCTGGAAATTGGTCTGCCAACCGGTGTACTGAACCTGCTTAACGGCGATGGCGAGGGCATTGGCGCACCGCTAACCAATCACCCAGGTGTGGATAAAATCTCTTTTACGGGCAGTAACCGAGTCGGCGAAGCCGTCATGCAAGCTGCTGCCGTTCGCACTGCCAGTGTCTCCCTAGAGCTAGGTGGAAAATCGCCGATCCTGGTAATGGAAGACGCCGACCCAGCCCAAGCCGCCGACTGGGTAATGGCGGGTATCTACTTCAATGCCGGGCAAATCTGTTCAGCGACTTCGCGTTTACTGGTACATGAAAACGTAGCAGAAGCACTCTACACCGCCCTAGCTGAGCGGATGGATGCGCTAACCCTGGGCGACCCACTGGCTGAAGGCACTGACTTAGGGCCGTTGACCAGCGCTAAGCAGCGCGATGCGGTACAACGCTATTTAGACTTGGCAGCGCAAGAAGGCCTAACGGCAGTGCGCGATATTACCCATCGCACGTTACCCACGCAGGGCTACTTTTTAGCGCCGACGCTTTACCGTGATGTGCCGCTGGAAAGCCGCTTGTGGCAAGAGGAGATTTTTGGCCCAGTGCTCTGCGCACGCAGCATTACCAGCGAAGAAGAGGCGATTAAACTCGCCAACGATAGCGTTTATGGATTAGCTGCGACGGTGATTAGCGGTGATCCTGAGCGGGCAAAGCGCATTGGTCGCCAGCTAAAAGCCGGTAGCATTTGGTACAACAGCGAGCAGCTGGTGTTGCCTGAAACCGCCTGGGGCGGCTTCAAGCGTAGCGGCATTGGGCGTGAACTTGGCCCCTGGGGGCTAAGTGCCTACCTGGAAGTGAAGCATGTGATTGGGCCGGCGTAAGACTAACGCTCGGGCATAGCATAACGCCGGGATGACTTCCCGGCTTTTACTACTTGTCCGGGCACGTCGTGGCCGATAAGTGTCGGCAGGGTGGCGGCAACGTCAAGCAGCGCATCTAGATCGACGCCCGTATCGACCCCCATCGCTGCAAACATATGCACTAAGTCTTCGGTGCATACATTACCGCTAGCGCCTGGGGCAAAAGGGCAGCCCCCCAGCCCGCCTAACGACGCATCAAAGCGGTTAATGCCCGCCTGCCACGCCGCCAGCGCGTTGGCTAAGCCCATGCCACGCGTGTTGTGAAAGTGCAGCGTGAACGGCGTTTCCGGCCATTGCTCAAGCACGGCGTCGCACAGGCGCCTCACCTGGGCTGGGTTGGCCATGCCCGTGGTGTCGCATAGCGTGACGCCTTGAATGCCCCGCGCGATCAGTTGTTCCACCAGCGTAAGCACCCGCCTTTCAGGCACCTCGCCTTCAAACGGGCAGCCAAAGGCGGTCGAAAGCGAGGCGTTGATAAATACGTCGCTGCCTTGGCAGGCCTCCACAATCGCGGCAAATTGCTCAAGCGACTGCTCTGGTGTCATGCGCAGGTTCGCCAGGCCATGGCTATCGCTTGCCGACATCACTAAATTAATCTCATCCACCTGGCAGGCAAGCGCGCGCTCCATGCCCTTAAGGTTAGGCACTAATACGCTGATATCGACGCCTGCCCGGCGCTGAATACCAGTGACAACATCCGCAGCATCGCGCAGATTAGGAATCGCTTTGGGGGACGTAAACGAGGTGGCCTCGATGCGCCGCAGGCCGGTGGTGGAGAGTGCGTCGATCCAGCGGATCTTATCGTCTGTGGGGACAAAGCGCGCTTCAATCTGCAGGCCGTCACGCGGGGCGACTTCATTAATTTCTATTTTTGTAGGACAAGGTGCTGTGGGACAGAGCACGGGTTGGCTCGTGGAATTATGCATAGCGCTCTCCTTAGATAATGCCCGCTTGACGCAGCTTGGCACGTGTTTCCTGGTCAATGCCCAGCTCATCCAACACGTCATCGGTATGCTGGCCAAGCGCCGGACCGCCATCGCCGAGTCGCCCTGGGGTAGCACTAAGTTTAGGCAGTACACCGGGTACTTTTAATGGTTTGCCATTGGGGCGGGTGAAGGTTTGAATCATTTCCCGCGCCAAGTAATGGGGGTCAAAGGCAATATCTTCGGCGGTGTACGGATAGCCTGCTGGCACGCGTGCCTCATCCAGCGCTTTAAGAATCGCCTCTCTTGGGTGCTCTTCAGACCACGCTTGAATCGCTGCGTCGATCATTTCAGCCTGCTGGCTGCGGCCATCGTTGTGGGCTAGCGCGGGGTCGTTGGCCAGATCATCACGGCCAATCACGCCCATCAAGCGTTTAAAAATGCTGTCGCCGTTACCGGCAATCAGTACGTAATCGCCGCCCAGGCAGCGGTAAGCGTTAGAAGGCGTAATGCCGGGGAGGGCGCTGCCGCTAGGTTCGCGCACTTGGCCGCTGGCATCGAATTCCGGTAGCAGGCTCTCCATCATGGCAAATACCGACTCATACAGCGCCACGTCGATCTCTTGCCCCAGCCCGCTGCGGTTGCGTTCTTGCAGTGCCAGCAAGGTGCCAATGACAGCGTAAAGCGCGGACAGCGAATCACCAATGCTCACGCCTACCCTGACGGAAGGCTCGCCCGGCTGACCGGTGAGATAACGCAGCCCGCCCATGGCTTCACCCACCACACCAAAGCCGGGCTTGTCGCGGTAAGGCCCCGTTTGTCCGTAGCCGGAAATATGCACCATGATTAATCGTGGGTTGAGTTTTGAGAGCGCTTGCCAGCCCAGCCCCCAGTTATCTAATGTGCCAGGGCGGAAGTTTTCCACCACTACATCAGCCTCGGTAGCGAGTTCGCGCACCAGCGCTTGACCCTCTTCACTGCGCAAGTCCAGCGCCACCGAGCGTTTGTTACGGCTCTGTACGTGCCACCAAAGAGAGGTGCCTTCCTCAAGCATTCGCCATTTGCGAAGGGGGTCACCGGTGCCGGGCGGCTCAATTTTAATCACATCGGCACCAAATTCACCCAGCAGCTTGGTCGCAAAAGGGCCTGCAATGAGCTGCCCAAGTTCAAGGACTTTCAGGCCTTCTAAAGGAAGCTGGCGCGCTTCGGGAGCATGCATTAAGGCTCTCCTGGTCGTGTCGTTAATATTGTTGCCTACCAGCATGCGTGAGCCGCTTAGGCGAGACAATTAGGCAATGGGTAACAAAGGTTTCGTGACTGGCGAAGGTATGCGCTAGCATAGTCAGGTTACTTTTCAGGAGTTTGCCGAGTTGCGCCGCTTTGATTTTTTTACGCTCAAGCTGTTTATCTCTGTTGCAGACGAAGGCCGCTTGACCGCGGCTGCCGAACGCGAACACTTAGCCCTTGCCGCCGTTAGCAAGCGAATGAGCGATCTTGAAAGCTTGGTCGGAGCAACGCTACTTTACCGTAAGCCCCGAGGTGTAGAGCTAACCCCAGCAGGGCATGCGTTTTTACATCATGCGCGGCGTATCCTCGACAATGTTGAACGCTTACAGGCAGAACTCAGTGAATATGGTGAAGGCGTGCGTGGGCATGTGCGTATTCATTCCAACACCTCGGCGATCATCGCATTTCTTCCCCAAGATCTCAGCGCGTTCTCTCGCCACTACCCAGAGATCAAAATCGATCTGCAAGAGCGGGTTAGTAATGAAATTATTGCCGCTGTACGGGATGGCTTAACCGATATTGGCATTTTTGCTGGGCATGTGGCTGCGCCAGACTTACAGATAATTCCGTATCGGCGTGATCGCTTAGTGCTAGTAACGCCTGATAAACACTCGTTAGCGGAGCGAAACAGTATTGCCTTCAATGAAGCGCTCGCTTTCGACTTCATCGGTTTGCAGCAAGATGCGTCACTGCAAGCGCTATTGCTTGAGCAGGCTAATCTATCGGGAAGAGCGCTGCGAATGCGAATTCAGGTACGTAGCTTTGATGCTATTTGCCGCATGATTCACCATGGCATGGGGGTCGGCGTGCTACCAGAACAAACGATCTATCGCGAGCTAGGTGATCTGCAGCTTAAAAGCATTCCGTTGAGCGACGCCTGGGCCCAGCGTGAACTTGTTATTGGCGTGCGCCGCTACGCGACGCTTCCTGTTACGGCAAGGCACATGGTGGACCTGCTGACCGCAGAAAAGCATTCAGCGTTATAAAGCTCATCAAATCGGCGCTTAATCCCGCAGTATCGTAGGGGCCGACCACTGCTGGCAAAGCGGCATCACTTCTAAGCGCGTGATATTGATATGCGGCGGAAGTGAGGCTACATGGAACGCTTGGTCGGCGATATCCTCAGGCTGAAGCGGTTTCGCTCCTGCGTAGTAGCTATCGGCTACCTGGTGGTCGCCTTTCATGCGAACCAGCGTAAATTCACTCGCTGTCATCCCCGGGGCGAGGTCGGTCACTCTAACGCCCTGGGGGCCAACGTCGCAGCGCAGGTTATAGCTAAACTGTTCTACAAAGGCTTTGGTGGCGCCATACACATGCCCACCTGGGTAAGGTGTATGAGCGGCGATAGAACCCAGGTTAATTACCGTTGAACCAGGGCCAGCGGCGATGAGTTTTGGCAATAGGTGACGCGTGACAGTCACTAACCCTTTTACGTTGGTATCAATCATGCGATGCCAGTCATCCAGCTCAGCGTTTTGTGCTGGCCCCTTACCCAGCGCTAGTCCTGCACTATTGATCAGTGTATGCACGTGCTGAAAGCGTTCTGGCAACGCCGCAACCACGTTAGCAACGTCTTGTGGGTTGCTGACATCCAGTTGAGCAATGTGCACAGGTACGCTGTTTTTCAGTGAGTTATAGAGCGCCTCTAAGCGAGTTTGACGCCGTCCTGTTAACACCAGTGACCAGCCCGCTTGGGCAAAACGGTGGGCACAAGCAAGGCCGATTCCAGAAGTGGCGCCGGTAATAAACACGACGGGGGCGACTTCGTGCATGATGAAAGCTCCTGGCGAAAATGGCGGTTGAAGCCGCGGCTAAAAACAGCAGACAAGCGCCATTGAGATAGCCTAAGGGTGCAGTGGGTATTCATCTTTGGTCGTATGCTGATAATAGGGTGCGTAGTTTAGCGCGCTATAGCGGCGTTTCTAGCCATCGTATTTGACGAAGTCAGCCTTCATAAACGTCGATTTGAGCCGCTTGGCTGCTTGTTTCAAGATCAATCAAACAGCAAAAATGCTGTGATAAGTATCACGCTTAATAACCATAACCACATCCAATAACGACAACCGTAGAGAGTCATCCTATGCGGACAACATTGCTTACCACGCTGGCCACCCTGGGTATGCTAACGGCGGCCCCCTTTGCCTTGGCAAACCCGATCGAAATTCAAGTTAACAACACCATGAGCGAAGGCGGCTCTGAAAGCGCAGCAGTCGAGCGCTTTGCCGAATACCTAGAAGAGCAGGCTCCAGGCCGTTTTGAGGTGCGTCCTTTTCTAGCAGGTTCACTCGGCGGTGAAAACGCGGTGCTGGAACTGCTCAACTTAGGTCAAACCCAGATTTCTATCACTGGCGGCAACTGGCGCCAGCAGTATGCGCCAGAGTATGACGCTATTACCGTGCCGTTTGTTTTTTCAACCTGGGACGAAGTCGACGCCTATATGGAAAGCCCTTCCGGCCAGGCATTGATTGAGCAGGCTGAAAACCAGGGCGGGCTTAAGTATTTCGGCACTCAACACCGTGGACCACGCCACATGACCGCCAACAAGGCGATCAATAGCCCTGAAGATTTAGACGGCTTCCGTTTACGCCTGCCATCGCTTCCCGTATGGCTTGAGGTGTGGGAGGAGATCGGCGCTCAGGTAGTTAACGTTCCCGCGCCGGAAATTTACTTGGCCATGCAAACAGGTCAAGTCGATGGCCATGAAAACTCGCTCTCCTCGCCCTATACCCGCCGCCTGTGGGAAGTGCAGGATCACATCATTATGACCAGTCACGTGCAGTTCCCTTGGAACTGGGTGGCCAGTTCACGCTGGTGGGATGGGCTAGAGGCGGAAGATCAAGCGTTGATCGAGGAAGCCATCCATGTCGCCAGGGAGCATGGTTCGGAGCGTGAGCGTGAGCTTGATGAGTACTACTTGACGGCGCTACAGGAAGAGGGCATGACGATTATCGAACCCGATATTGAAGCTTTCCGCGAAGCGGCGTTGCCTGCGATTGATCGTGTCATGGCCGATATGGCTGGTGGCGTGCGTGAAGATGCGTTAGGTAATGAAAGCCAGTAATTGCTTGTGCTAAATGAACAACGGCGGCCTATCAGGCCGTCGTTGTAGTTTTAAAAGATACCTATTTAAGCCTTATTAAGCCTCAGGAGCGTTCCCGTGGATTCAGCTATGCCGCCCAGAAACGGGCCGGATAGAATCGCTTTTTATGTGTTGCGTTACACCACCCGTCTTTGCGATGGGGTGGGGGTGACGTTAATGGCCGCGATATTACTGCTCATTGTGTCTGCAGTGGTAGCCCGTGACTTACTTGGGTTGGGGATGCCCTGGACAGAAGAAGTTGCGTCACTGCTGGCCATTTATGCCATTGGCTTTGGGTCTATCTCTGCGTGGATACGCAGCGAGCATTTAGTGGTTGACCTGTTCAGCCACAAACTTTCTAGCTCAGGTAAAAATATACAGTATCGCCTTACTTCGCTGATCTCTTGCGGCTTTTTTCTGCTCGCGGCATGGGGCGCGTGGATTATGTCGGATATGAGCGCCAACAATAAAACCGTTTCGTTAAGTATCAGTTTCAGCTACCTCTACTACGGTATCTTCTTTAGCTTCGCAAGCATGGCGGTCATCGCCCTTTGGAAAACGCTGCGCGGCCCAGTTTTCTGGCTTGAAGCACCCCGCGAAGAAGAGGTGACGGCACCATGACTGAATTACTAATTTTCGTTGGCGGCCTGTTGGTGCTAATGGCTATCGGGTTGCCTGTCGTGGTTGCTATCGGTGTTACTTCATTTATCGCTTTGGTATTCACCGGTACCGGAGGGTTGCCCGTTGAGTTACTGCCACTGCGGATGGTGCAAACGCTCAACAACTTTACGTTGTTGGCCATTCCGCTGTTTATTCTGGCTGCCAATATTATGAATATTGGCTCAACAACCACGCGTATTTTTGACTTCGCCACGGCATTAGTAGGCTTTACCAAAGGTGGTCTTGGTCACGCTAACGTAGTGGCCAGCTCTATTTTTGCCACCATGTCGGGTACTGCCGTGGCCGACGCGGCGGGTCTTGGCAGCATTGAAATTAAAGCCATGAAAGAGCGTGGCTATGATTTGGGTTACGCCACTGGAATTACCGCCGCCTCTAGCGTGATTGGGCCGATTCTGCCGCCCAGTATTGCGCTAGTAGTGTATGGCTGGCTGGCCAACGTGAGTATCGGCGGGCTGTTTATGGCGGGGCTACTGCCCGGCATTTTGATGGCATTATTGCTGATGGGAATGACGGTAATGCTCGGGGCAACAGGCAAAGTAGTGATGCCTAAGCCTACACCGTTTGATGCCTGCGAGGTCGTCCGAACCGGTAAACGCGCTATTCTGCCCTTGATGATGCCCGCCATTATTGTCGGTGGTATTTGGGGGGGCTTCTTTACGCCAACGGAAGCGGGCGCCATTGCCTCGCTCTATGCGGTTATTTTAGGCGGCCTGATCTACCGTGACTTAAGCCTGCGCGACTTGTTTAATGCTTTCCAACGTACCCTTATGTTCAGCGCCGTGATTCTGCTGATTATTGCGGTATCCAGTTTTTACGGCTGGATTTTGGTGCGCATGGGCATTCCACAAGCGTTGGCGGGACAGGTGGCCAGCATCGATATGCCGACGATTGCGTTGCTGCTCTGCTTTGCGCTGTTTTTCCTGCTTATCGGCTGTTTCATGTCGGTCATCGAGAGCATCCTGATCTTCACTCCCATTGTGGTGCCTGCTGCGCTAAGCGCGGGGTTAGACCCTGTCCATTTCGGCATTGTGATGGTCATTACGCTTTCAGTGGGAGTTATTACGCCACCCTTTGGCACGGTGCTGTTTCTAATGGTGGGCATTACGCGACTACGCTATGGGCAGGTTGTCAAAGCGGTGTTGCCGTTTTTGCTTCCTATTCTGGCCACGATTTTATTGTTGATCGCGATACCTGGCCTTGCCACGTGGCTGCCTCGGGTGATGGGGTATTAATCCCCCAAACCTCGTTTGTCATGATGCAACAGGGCTCATGTGTCAGCGGTAAACAATAAATCGCTAATTAAAGATCGGTGCGCCATTAGATTGGTATGCATTATTTTTGTACAAGTCTCTGTATTTAAAGTGTTTTTTATTTTATTGGCATGGCTTGGTATGGCGGCTGCAATGTATTGGGCAAGAACGAAGTGTTAGGAAGACATGACGTTCTTGCCACTAACCAAGGTTTTCAAATGATCGAATTTTTTGATTACCGAAAACCAAAGTGAAAGCGAAGCCATACCAGGAGGCATGACTATGAAAAAGGAAGCTCTCAAGAAACTTGGCATTTTAGGCGTATCGTTTGGTTTAATCGCTAGCCCGCTGGCCTTTGCTGGCATGGAAGGCAACGATGATTACGAGCCCGCTCCTCAGGAAGAAACGACCCAGGATGAGCAAGGCGCCTACAACTCTTTCGACTCTGATCAAGAGCAAGGCGCTACTAATGAAGGTGTAACTACTGAGTACGAAGAGGAAGAGCAAGAATTCACTTATGAAGAGGAAGAAGAAGAGCAAGACACATGGGAAACTGAAGAGGAAGATGATTCCGGCTGGTAACCCATGACTGCTAAAGGATTAACTTCTATTCCGGTTCACGGATGAACCATGAAATGCCTCGCCAGTTGCGGGGCATTTTTGCGTTAAAAGATGCCACATAGGGCGTGAGGATAGGGCGTAGGGAATGAATAGGCTATGGTTAGAGTTCTATTACTAACATCAGCCACAAGGACGTTGCCGACGTGTTGAACTGGAAGGAGGTTCCACAGCTTCCTAAAGCGCAAGGACGAATCGAAGCGATTGATCTCGCGCGTGGCATTGCCATTGGGCTGATGATTATCAGTCATGCCGTTAGCGGTTTAGTAGGCATGCGTCATGTGCCCGACTGGGGCATGGTGCCTATCCACTTTTTGACTAAGTTCTCGTCCTCACTATTTATTCTAGTGTTCGGCATAGCGCTGGCGGTGGCCTTCCTTGCTTACACGCAAAGTGACGATTGGCCTCGGCGGCGATTAAAGCTATGGGTAAGGGCCGTTGAGGTTTGGTTTTGGTATAAAGCGCTGATTATTATCGAAATGCTACCCTTTAGCTCGCCTAGCGATATTGTTGATACGCTGCTCTACGGGCGGTTTGCTATCTGGGTAGAGATTCTCGGCTTCTACGCCATTGCCTTGCTATGGGTGCCATTAATATTGCCGCTGTGGGCCCGAACGCCACTGTGGGGACGCTTGGCGACCATCGCAGGATTAACGGCGCTTTCAGCGTGGTTACAAGGCTTTTCCTTTGGGGGCTACGAGCTCTTAAAAGCGTTTCTGGTGGATCATGAAGAGCACTATGCCTGGGGACAGCTTAGCCGCGCCCCACTAATATTGTCTGGCTTATTGATCGGCGAAGCGCTGTTACGCTGCTATTTCGATGCCACCTTACGCCGCCGTTTAACTCTTTGGCTGGCAGGGTCGGGGGCGCTGATGGTCGGCGCTTTTTATGGCATAGCCATCGCCGGGGGCGATGTTCATGGTGCGATGATGGCGGTGGCTCGTAATGTGGGAAAACACCCGCCAGGGATAAACTTTATGCTGTTTAGCGTGGGTGGCGCGTTGGTGCTGCTTGGGCTTGCCTTAGCGGGTGGCGCCACCGCTGCGAAAGCACTGTTGCCGATCACTCTCGTCGGTAGTGATGCGCTCAAAGCCTTTATCTTCCATATCGTGATGATTTTTCTAGTACTACGTTTTTTATTGGAAGGCGAGGGGGCCTACAGCTATCCGCAGGCGCTTGGCATTGGTGGCTTATTAATACTCGGTGCCGCGCTGTGGATTTGGTTGACCCGCTGGATGGCGGCTCATCGCTAAGCGCGAGCAAACTAACGGGAGTTGACGATTTGCGACACTGGATACAGCGCGGGCTCATGGTAGTAGCGCTGTTAATAGCACTGCCTGTTCATGCAGATTGGTATTATGAAGTCGATAAACAGAGCCGCTGGCAGGGTGACTTAAATGCCCGCATGGCCGCCATCGAAGAGGTGTTTGGTGGGCAGCTGGGTGTGTATGTGCAGAATTTGGCCAGTGGTGAAGCCTATTCATGGAAAGCCGATGAGCCATGGTATTTGGCATCGCTGATAAAAGTACCGGTGGCTGCTCAGGTGTTGGCCGAACGCCAAGCTGGCAGGCTATCGCTTGATGAGCGGATTACCCTGGCGCGCAGTGACTATGTGGATGGCGCAGGCCCGGTAAACTGGCATGATCCAGGCACGCCTATTTCTATTGGTTATTTGTTGGAACAGATGATCACCGTTAGCGATAACACCGCCTCAGACATGCTGATTGATCGTGTAGGGCTTGAAGCAGTGAATGAACGGGCAAATGCCATGGTGGCCGCGAGCGGAGGAAGGCCCGGTCATATAGGGCCGATTAGCAAGCTCGTTGGCGTACGCCAAGGTGTGTATGGCCAGCTTCATCCAGATGCCCAAGACTTAGATGGTTTAGATTTTATGGCGCTGCGCAAGCATCCCGTTAGCCAGCGCCCAGTAGCGTTAGCCCGTGCCCTTAGCGTGCGCCAAGATGCCTTCGAGCAACCTAACTACGACCGCGCCTTTGATGCCTATGAAGCCACGGGTGAGAACGTAGGCACGCTGCGTGCCTTCGGGGATGTACTGGCTTCGCTTCACCATGGGGGCATGACGGACTTAAAGGCGGAACAACGCCAAATGCTGCTGGCGGTAATGAACCGCACTTCCTCCGGCGAACGCCGCTTGAAACAAGGGTTGGGCAGTGACATTCATTTTGCTCATAAAACCGGTACCCAGCACCGTCGTAGCTGCGATGCAGGTATTGCCTCGCGTATTTCTTCAGCGCAGGGGCCGTGGGTAATTGTCGCCTGTAGCCGAGGCCCGCTTCCGGTAAGCGCCCACGAACGCGCCTTGGCAAGTATTGGTGACGCGCTACGTTTTAGTGGTGCGTTAGCTGACCTTTAATCAAGCTAACGCTAGCGCCTAACGCCGTACCAGCATGATAAACTGATACGCCGCTTTGGGGCTTTTTAATAAGGAGTTTGTTATGGCACGTGCCAGCGCCCGTCATATTTTGGTAAGCAGTGAAGAGCAGTGCAACACACTGAAACAAGAGATCGAAAACGGTCGTGATTTCGCAGAAGTGGCCAAGCAGCACTCTAGCTGCCCTTCTGGCCGCCAAGGCGGTGACCTAGGTAGCTTTGGCCCCGGCCAAATGGTACCGGAATTCGACAAGGTCGTTTTCAGCGGTGACCTGAACAAAGTACACGGCCCGGTCAAAACCCAGTTTGGTTACCACCTGTTGGAAATCACTAGCCGCAGTTAATGGCGCCGAACATCCGTCAAGCACCGCGGCAATGCTGTCGCGGTGTGAGGAGCACGCCTTGAACGATCCCATTATTACTATTGAAGGCTTGAACAAAACCTACGAAGGTGGCTTTCAAGCCCTTAGCCGTGTGGATTTAACTATTCAGCGCGGCGAGATTTTTGCCCTGCTTGGCCCCAACGGGGCGGGCAAAACAACGTTAATCAGCGTGGTGTGCGGGCTGGTGAACCCAACCCAAGGCCACGTCGTCGTCGATGGCTATGATAGCGTTAGCCACTATCGTCAGGCCCGCGAACGTATTGGTCTTGTGCCTCAAGAACTGACCAACGAAGCCTTTGAAACGGTATGGAACACGGTCAGTTTTAGCCGTGGCTTGTTTGGCAAGTCGCCCAATCCAGCGCATATCGAGAAAGTGCTTAAGTCGCTGGCCTTGTGGGACAAACGCAACAATCGTTTGATGACCCTTTCCGGCGGTATGAAGCGCCGTGTATTGATCGCCAAAGCGCTCTCTCATGAACCACGCATTCTATTTCTAGATGAACCCACCGCTGGGGTAGACGTCGAGCTACGCCGTGATATGTGGGAAGTGGTGCGCGGGCTGCGGGATAATGGTGTCACGATCATTCTCACCACCCATTACATTGAAGAAGCCGAAGAAATGGCCGACCGCATTGGCGTTATTAATCGCGGTGAGATTGTATTGGTGGAAGAGAAAGCAGCGCTGATGAAAAAGCTTGGCAGCAAGCAGCTAACGCTGCAGCTGCACACGCCGCTCTCTGCTCTGCCTGCGTCCCTTGATCAAGACGAGCTGAGCCTGGCTGCAGATGGCTATGAATTGGTGTACACCTACGATGGCCGTCAGGAAGAGGAAGGCCGCGGTATTTCTGCGCTGCTCACCCAGTTGGAAAAGGCGGGCATTGGCTTTAAAGACCTGCACACCCGGCAAAGCTCGTTGGAAGATATTTTCGTCGATTTGGTAAAGGAGCGCCCATGAATCTCTACCCCGTTCGTGCCATTTATATGGCGGAAATGGCGCGCACCCGCCGCACGTTGCTGCAAAGCATTGTGTCGCCAGTGATTTCAACCTCGCTTTACTTTGTGGTGTTTGGCGCGGCGATTGGTTCACGCATCAGCGAGATTAACGGGGTCAGCTACGGTGCCTTTATTGTGCCTGGGCTGATTATGCTGATGCTACTTACCCAGAGTGTCTCTAATGCCTCGTTTGGGATTTTCTTCCCGAAGTTTTCCGGCAGCATTTATGAAATTCTCTCAGCGCCCATCTCTTATTTAGAAGTGGTGGTGGGCTATGTGGGCGCTGCTGCCTCGAAATCGATCATTCTGGGGCTGATTATCCTGGCAACGTCCAGCTTATTTGTGCCACTGGAAATTGCTCATCCGATTTGGATGCTCACCTTCCTAGTGCTGACCGCCGTCACCTTCAGCCTGCTGGGCTTTATTATCGGCATTTGGGCAGATGGTTTCGACAAGCTGCAGTTGGTGCCTTTGCTGGTGATTACCCCGCTGACGTTTTTGGGCGGCAGCTTCTATTCTATTGATATGCTGCCGCCGTTTTGGCAAACCGTTACGTTGGCCAATCCTGTGGTCTACTTGGTCAGTGGGTTCCGTTGGAGCTTCTACGGCATTAGCGATGTCAGTTTAGCGGCCAGCGTGGCGATGATCCTGCTCTTCCTGGCCGCTAGCCTTGCCACCATTGCCTGGATTTTCCGCACCGGTTATCGCTTAAAGCCCTAAACCTGCGGATTGCTTGTTGAGCGGTTCTTTGCCAACACCGCTCTTTTGATAACTTGTTTTTTAATCAATCGTTCTTAGATACATCGTTCTTAGCTAAACCGCTCTTAAATAAAAGGTAACTCCCGCTTATGCCGCTACTGCAAAGTATTGTGCACCGCCTTGATCCATCATTAGATGGTGAACGTTTGACCGTCACGGCGGCACCTGCGTCAACACCCGCGGCCCACGATGACCCTGTGATGGCAAGCTTGGTGAATTCGCTAAATGACACCTACAACACCAAAGCCAAAGGGTGGGGGCGATTTGCTGAGCAGGGCGAGCAGGCTGGTCCGTTGGTAGCCTGGCTGCGGGCATATATGGCAGAAGAGCAGGATTTCACCCAGCTTTCTATTGCTATTGCAGAACGCTTGGCGCAAACACTGCAAGAGCAGCTCTCCGTTAGCGGCTACTTAGTGTTCGCACATCTACGACAGGGCGATACCGAGACACTGTTTTTAGGCTTAGTTCATCAGCGGGAAGGTATTGGCATTAACGCAGAGCACCAAGCAGTGCCCGCCGCGCAGCTTAATACCAGCCAGCTCACCTTGGCAGCACGGGTAAACCTTACCCAGTGGCAGAGCGATTCTGAAAGCGCACAATATGTGTCGTTTTTAAAAGACCGCGGCGGCAAAAAGCTAGCCGATGGTTTGATAGCGCTGTTGGGAATGGAAGAGGGCATTGATGCTCCCGCCGAAACCCGCACGCTGCTGAAAGCTTTCAGTGATTACGTCGAAAAAGAGGACTACGACGACGAAGCCAGCCGAGAAAAAACCGACACCCTGGTCGACTACGCCAATGAGCAGCTGCGCCGTGGCGAGCCAATGACGTTAGAAGAGCTTTCGGGGCTGGTGGACGAAAAGCAGCCCAAAGCGTTTTACGACCATATCCGTAATGCTGACTACGGCCTTTCTCCAGAGATCCCGCCGGACAAGCGCACCATCAGTCAGTTCCGCCGTTTTACCGGACGTGCTGGGGGCGTATCGATCAGTTTTGACTCCCACCTGCTCGGGTCCAGCATTGAGTACGATGAAAACCAGGATCGCCTGATTATCAAGCAAGTGCCCAAGCAGCTAAAAGAGCAGTTGGCGAAGCGTAAGGAGTGATTAGTAAATCGTGATTGGTGAATAGCGATTGGTGAATAGCGATTGGTGAATAGTGAGTAGTAGAGGGTGGGCGCTTAGGCGTAAAGGGCACTAAGTGCCATATCGCCAGTCGAAGTGGCAGGTTTATTAACAGGAGAGAAACCGTGCTGGATGCCATTAGCAATTTCTTCCAACGCGCGCTGGCAGAACCTGAGCAGCGTGATAATCAAACCCTGACGCTAGAACTCGCAACGGCGGCGCTGCTCTGTGAAGTCATGCGTGCCGACTACGATAAAAGCGATGCTGAACGCGCCGCGCTCAAGCAGATGCTCATCAACCGCTACCACTTAAGCGAAAGCGACGTTAACGAGTTAATGACGTTGGCGGAAGCAGAAGTAGATGATGCCGTCGATCATTACCAGTTTGTCAGCCTGATAAAAGAGCACTACGGTTATGAGCAGCGCTGCGAGTTGGTAGCGTTAATGTGGCAGCTTGCTTGGGCAGACGGCAGTATCGACCCACTCGAAGAGCACCGTATCCGGCGGCTGGCAGATCTCCTGCACGTCAGCCATAGCGACTTTATTCGCAGCAAGCTAGAAAGTACGCCCCACTCTGAATAATGCCCCCAGGATAGACGCTAAACCATAGGAAGGGAGCGCTGACACGTCAATGAATGATAGGCAGGATGCATCGAACTTAACCGAACTGATTAACACCATGGAGCGAATGGAGCGTGAAAAAGCCAAGGTAAGCGTAGACGACGTGGTTCACGCGGTGGGCAGGCGTTCATTTGGGCCTCTATTGTTGGTCGCCGGGCTGATTACGCTCGCGCCAATCATCGGTGATATTCCCGGTATGCCAACGCTTATGGCGGCGTTGGTGTTGCTCACGTCCGTTCAGTTATTAATCGGCAGGGAAACTTTCTGGTTACCTAAATGGCTGGTAAAACGCTCGATTTCCCGAAACAAATTCGATAAAGCTATTCACTACATGAAAAAGCCCGCCACGTGGATTGATAGCTTACTAGGTGTGCGCCTAGCGTGGATGACTGGCTATATCGGGATACGCGTCACCGCCGTGATGTGCCTGCTTATCGCGCTAGCCATGCCGCCGATGGAGTTTATTCCGTTTAGCGCCAACGGTGCGGGCCTAGCGCTGACACTGTTCGGTTTAGGATTAGTGGCCAGAGACGGCATTATGCTCTCGCTGGGTTTTCTACTCACCGGGGTCACCTTTACGGTTGTGCTGATCAACGTGCTATAAGTTCGTGTACGATCATCCTAGCGCCGCCTAAGCTGGCGGCTTTTTAAAAGGAGCAAGCACTCACCATGTCTGATCCAGCACCGTCTGAGTCATCATCGAAATCACCATCGCCGCATTCAGCACTGCCGCCTGCGCCCAAAACGCCCCGTGAACAATCCCCCTGGGAGCGGCGGATTGAAACGGCGCTTTGGAATTCGCGCTTTCTGGTAATGCTGGCGGTAGTGCCAAGCCTGTTGGGCTCACTAATGCTGTTTATTGTCGGCACGCTGGATATTTTAACCGTGGTGGGTGACGTACTGCGCTACTACCTGATTGATAGCTCTCAGGATATCCACGACACCCTGGTGCCAGACATCATCATCGCCGTTGATGTGTATTTAATAGCGATTGTGCTGCTAATCTTCGGGCTAGGTATCTATCGGCTGTTTGTTTCCCGTATCGATCAGGCGGAAGTGCGTTATCCCAAGCACCCGTTTAACGTAGGCTCACTGGATCAACTCAAGGACAAAATTGCCCGCGTGGTGATTCTGGCGGTGATTATTGAGTTTTTCCGCGCCGTGGTGGATATCCGTTTCACAACGCCACTGGAAGCCATCTATCTCGCGCTTTCGGTGCTGGCGCTGGCCGCAGCGCTTTATTTTATGAGTCTAGGGCATAAGGATGAGTAGAGAAGCGTCGTTTCACTGTTCATATTCTCAATGGCCACACTAGTAGTAGCTGCTGGCACGGTTTAAGAGAGCGATTTAATGCCCACCAAGGGTAAATTACGCAAACATAACCAATCACTGCTAGTCTAGAGGTGTTATTTCAAGGTGTTGCTTTCTTTGGAGCAAGCCTTTAAACGCAAAAGCAAGGAGTGCCGTTATGCGTAACATTATCTACATTATTGGTCTAATCGTTGTTGTGCTGTTTATTCTATCGCTGCTTGGACTGCGCTAAGCACATCACGCCAATAGAAAAGCGCCCGCAGCTCTTTTTTCAAGGGGCTGCGGGCGCTTTGTATTTAAAACGTCGTATTTAGAGCGTCGTATTTAGAACGTGCAGAGCAAAGCAAACGCGATTACGCGCAGTCGGCAGCACCCTGACCAAACATATCAAACATTAGCTCCCGTCCCATAGACGTCAGTACGAAGCGGTCGTAATCATTAAATTTAGCGGCACCGCTCTCTTCAAGCACCCGTTGGCATGTTTTCCAACTAGGGCAATGCCCCTTCAAATGAGCCAGCTCGCGTCGGGCAAGGCCACGCTGCGGCAAGGTAATGGTTTCTAGCACATGGCCGTTATCGTAAAGCAGCTCGGCAACGGTAGAAAGGCAGTGGCGTAGGCTGCGCTGCACATGATAAGCGGCAGACGCTACGGTGGATGCGGGTTGTGACACCTCGGAAGGCATAAGTCGTTCTCCTGCAAACAGCCCCAAAATGGGCTTGTTGCAGTGCATTATAAAGCAATGCGAGTGTTAGACCAAGGTCTATAGTTCGTTAGTGTCAAAGCAACCGTCGACCTTTTCCTGACATATTCCTGTCATCTAGATAATTCACCATGTAAGTCACTAGAGAATACGCAGAAAAGTGTTAATCCCGATGGATGGCATTATGCTTTTTTGAGCTTTGTACAGGCGCCATCTTTTACAATTCATTACCTTTTCGTACGTAAAAAAAGCCAAATAGGCTCAAGTCTGGGCTTTAATGGTCGATAGTATTCAATAATAAATCACATTCTTACGTATGAGCAGCGCTAGCGTATTGGGCGTTTTTAAAAAAAGGGCAGTAACTTATGGCTTCCATTTCATCACTCGGAATTGGCTCAGGACTCGACCTCAACGGCTTGCTGGATCAACTGCAAGATGCTGAGCGAGGGAAGCTGAAGCCTATAGAGCGTCAACTGGAAACCCAGCAGACCAAGATTTCTGCTTATGGTCAGCTGCAAAGTGCGCTTTCCAAATTTCAAACTGCATCAGCTGAGTTAAACGACAGTGCGCTTTACGAAAGCCTTTCCACGAATGTGGGAGGCGATGCAATTACTGCCACGGCAGACGGCGAAGCGCAGCCCGGTAGTTATAACGTCACCGTTGATACACTCGCTACCCGTGGCACACTGGCTTCTAAAGGTGTTGATAAACTGGACGCGCCGCTAACGACCACTGAGCAAACGTTAACCTTCACATTCGGAGACGGGGCCAGTAAAGACGTCACCATCGGTGCGAATAGCAGCCTGGAAGATATTCGCGATGCGATTAATGCCAGTGAGGATTCAGGCGTTAACGCCACTATTGTGAACGACGGCACCAACTATCGGCTGGCGCTTAGTTCCAGCGAAACCGGTGCGGATGCCTCTATTACCGGCTTTAGCTTTTCCGATGCAGGCACAGCGCCTTTCTCCGCCGACACCGATAACACCCTACAAGCAGGCACCGATGCCGCGTTGACGGTGAATGGCATTGCTATTACCAGCCCTACCAATCAGGTTGAAGGGGCGATTCAAGGCGTGACGCTTAATCTTCAAGAAGAGGGCGATAGCACCGTGGCAGTCGAGCAGAATACACGCGCTGTTCGTGAAGCGATTACGGGCTTTGTCGATGCCTATAACGACCTCAAGGGCACCATCGGCGAGCTGACCAGTTTCAATGCGGAAACCGGCGTGGCAGGCGAGCTTAACGGCGATAATACGGTGCGCACTGTGGAGTCTCGCATGCGCAGCATATTAAGTGGCGGTATCGAAGGTGAGTTCTCAATGCTCAGCGATATCGGTATTTCGCTACAGCGCGACGGCACGCTTTCTATTGATGAAAGCGAACTGGATAACGCCATTGCCAATAACCAGGATGCGCTCTCGGCGTTTTTCGCCGGTGACGCCGACGATTCAGGTATGGCAGGCCAGTTAAACCAAGGCCTAGATCAGTTATTAGGCACTAACGGGGCTGTGAAAGGAGCTATTACCGGAGCGGAAAATCGTGTGGAGTCCCTTGTAGAGCGCTACACTCGTACAGAACAAACCATTGAGAAGACCATTTCCCGATACCGTACCCAGTTCGGCCAGTTAGATAGCATGATTGCCCAGATGAACCAAACCAGCAGCTATCTAACCCAGCAGTTTGATGCCCTTGACGCTCAACTTGGGCGTAAATAGTCGCTAACGTATTTTAGTGATTGTTGAATGTCTGCACTAACGCCTGCTTCCTGCAGGCGTTTTTATTAGAAAATCCTCATTTCTAGTAAAAAAGTATGAAAAGCGGCGAAGGCGTGAAAAGGCGCTAAAGTTGCACGCTTTTCTGCCGATAAACTTACATTAAATGAACGGGCGTGTGCATGCGCGCCTGGGTATTGTGGTTTAGCCTTTTGCACTGAGGAACACCCCCGCATGGCGACGATAACCTCTCTTGGCGTTGGTTCTGGCCTTGATCTCACTGGTTTGCTTGATCAGCTTCAAGCGGCTGAGCGGGGCAAACTCGCGCCAATTACGCTTCAAAAGAAACAGCAGCAGGCAAAAATTTCTGCTTTCGGTCAACTTCAAACCTCGCTGAACGCGTTTCAAGATGCGGTCGCCAAAATCAATGACCCCAAGCTCTACCAAAGCCTTTCCGCCAATGTGCGTGGCACTGGTGGTGGAGAAGCTATTAAAGCGACTGCTGCCGCTGATGCGCTGCCGGGCAGCTATCGGGTAGAAGTCAGCCAACTGGCCACCTCTGGCACGCTGGCTTCAAGCCGGGTAGATACCAAAGACCAAGCGCTCGACCTACAAGGGGCGACCGCGCTGCAGCTGACCTTTGGCGATGGTGAGACCGTCGATATCAACATCGTAGAAGGCAGTAGCCTTGCTGATATGCGTGATGCCATTAACGCTGATAAAGAAGCCGGTGTGAACGCCACGATTATCAATGATGGCACGGGCTACCGGCTGGCACTTAGCTCTAAAACCACTGGCGCAGACGCTTCTATTGAAAGCTTTAGTTTTGTTGATGCCGGTGGCGCCGAGGTGCCAGGCCCCTTTGCTGAAGATGCGACAACAAAGCGCCCAGGGGAGAATGCCGCGCTTACGGTTAATGGCATTGCGATTAGTAGTGCGGAAAATAGTATTGAAGGCGCTATTCAAGGCGTAACGCTCAACCTCACGGATCTCAACATTGCCGAGGGCGAAACGGCTTCCAGTACTATTAATATTGAGCGCGATACGCTAAAGCAGCGCGAAGCGATTAATGGCTTTGTAAAAGCGTTTAACGACCTAAAAGGCACCATTGGCAAACTCACCAGCTTTACCGGCGATAGCGAAACCGCTGGCGAGCTAGTGGGCGACAATACCGTGCGTACTATCGAATCCCGGCTGCGTAGCGTGCTAACCGGCGGAGTAGAAGGCGGTGAGTTATCGACCCTTAACCAACTAGGCATCACTCTGCAACGAGATGGCAAGCTCAAGGTCGATGACGATGTGCTAAACGATCTAGTCGCCAATAATCCTCAAGCCCTCAATGACTTTTTTGCTGGTGAAAAAGAGGGTGACGGTATGGCGGGTAAGTTAAACACCACCATCGAACAGATGCTGGGCAATAACGGCGTAGTCAAACTGGCGATTAGCGGCGCGGAAAACCGTGTTAAAAGCTTGGACGACCGTTTCGAGCGTATGGAAAAAACCATTGAAGGCACCATCTCCCGTTACCGCACCCAGTTCGGTCAGCTAGATGCGATGATTGCCCAGATGAACAGCATGAGCAGCTACCTCACCCAGCAGTTCGACGCCCTGGATAGTCAGTTAGGCCGTAAGAAATAATCCATAATGCTTCGCTATTAGTAGTGCGGTGTAACGAGCGAAGCGAGGCACCCGCAATGGGCGGCGCAAGCCGCCCTTTTGTTGCTCTAGTAAAAGTAAGCCTCTCACCCTGCAGTTACCAAACATTACATCTTTTTTTACTAACCACCCTAAAGATTCCTCTCGCCGTGCCGTTAATTCTAATAACGGCGCACAAAGTGGCCGATTAGCAGGCCTACCGGCCAGTGTTCATGCAAGGAGAATCACACCATGTCAGTGATCAATACCAACATTACTTCCATGATTGGCCAGTCCAACCTGTCCAAATCACAAAACGCCTTGACCACTTCTATGGAGCGTCTGAGCTCTGGTCTGCGTATCAATAGTGCCAAGGATGATGCGGCCGGCCAGGCTATTGCTAACCGCATGACTGCCCAGATCACTGGTCTGGCTCAAGCTCAGCGTAACGCTAACGACGGTATTTCCGTTGCTCAGACTGCTGAAGGCGCGCTAAACCAAGTTAACGATAACGTTCAGCGTATTCGTGAGCTGGCGGTCCAGTCCACTAATGGCACTAACAGCCAGAATGACCTTCAGTCTATTCAAGACGAAATTAACCAGCGTCTGGATGAAATCGACCGTATTTCTGAAGAGACCGACTTCAACGGCGTTAAAGTTCTAGACTCAGGCGTTCAGTCACTCAGCATACAGGTGGGTGCCAATGACGGAGAAACTATCTCTGTTAATTTGACCGCTATTAATCGCGACACTTTAGGACTTGATGGTTTCCAACTGCTTGACGGTATTCAGGAAAGTGCTGTTGCTGGCACAAACACAGCTACAGTTGAAGCCACTACCGGACTCTCTGCAGCTGATTTTGCTGCACCAGGAGCTGATGTTGGCTCGGGTTCCACTGGTGCTACTGGCTCATTTGGTGACTTCCTCGTAGATGCTAGCGGCGATTACTTTGTCGAATATGCTGGTGGCGAAGACACAGATGGTTCTGGTGGAGCATCCGGTGGTAATGGTACCTACGCTGTTACAGTAGGAGGAGATGGCAGCTTGACGCTCGGAGCGATAGCCTCTCCGGCGGGTGCTACGACCGTCGTTGAGGAGGCTACATTCGATCAAACCATTACGGGTGCAGATGCTGGTAATGTGTACGCATACACAGGCACCTACGGTAATGATCCGGATGATGCGCCCAGCTATGTAATCAAAGACGTTGATGCAGAAGGCAATGACGTCTATTTCAATGCCAATATTGCTGAAGATGGTGAAGTCACTCGTGGTCGTGAACTCTCTGTTGGAGATAAAGATGTTGATCCAATGGAACAGCTTGACGATGCGCTTAACACCATTGACAGCTTGCGCTCGGAGTTAGGTGCTGTTCAAAACCGCTTTGAAGATGCCATTACGAACTTGAATACTAACGAAACCAACCTGTCTTCTGCTCGTTCGCGCATTGAAGATGCTGACTACGCAACAGAAGTAGCCAACATGACGCGTGCACAGATTCTTCAGCAGGCCGGTACTTCTGTATTGGCACAGGCTAACCAGATTCCGCAGAACGTACTTTCTCTGCTGGGTTAATCTGAGACTTAGCTTCGATAGAGATTTTTCTCTATCACTAAGTAGCACAATGAACCGGCTCCCATTGGGGGCCGGTTTTTTTAAATACATCGCTTTCATTTACCAATTCTGGCGTTAGGCAAAAGCGTTATTAGGTAGACTGGCACAAACCATCTTTTTGACTGAGTAGCTCCATGTCCAGAAAAAAAACCGCACTTGACAGCTCAAAATGCAAACCCCGCTTGCTATGGGCCAATCCCTTCTGCCTGCTGGACACCTCAAGTGGGGCCAGTATGAGTGTGCGGCAAATGCTGTATCAGTTGGTAGCGCAGGGGTACGAAGTGCAGGTGCTAGGCGCGACGGTTTTTGATAATGCCAAAGGCATGGGGCAGTTAAAGGCGCAATTTCCTGATCTCAACGCACATTTGCACCAGCTGATTGAGGTGGAAGATGGACCATTAATCCATCAACTAGTGGTGACTCAATGGCCTGTTCGGCAGTTCGTAACGTCTCATGAGGAAGGTCTTTGGTACCATCATTACCAATACTACTTAGATGAATTTAAGCCTGATCTAGTGTGGTTTTACGGCGGGCAAACACTGGATTTATTGATTGCTGATGAAGCGCGCGCGCGAGGTATTCCTTCGGCTGCTTATTTGGTAAATGAGAACTATAAGGCAGCCCGCTGGTGCCGTGATACTGACCTGATTATTACCGATACACCTGCCACTTCTGAGATGTACCGGCAAGCGGTAGGGTTTGTGCCCCACCCGGTAGGTAAGTTTATTGATCCTGAGCAGTTTGTTGCCAAGCAGCATGCGCGTGAACGGCTTCTATTTGTGAACCCAAGTTGGCCCAAAGGGGCCAGCGTGTTTGTACAGCTGGCTGAAAAACTTGAACGCGAGCGGCCCGAGATTCCGCTTGAGGTTGTTGAGTCAAGGGCCGATTGGGGGGCTGTGCTGCGTGAAGCGACACGCAACTTAGGCGCCGAACGTAGTAGTCTTTCTAATGTTACTGTAACACCCAACACCAGTTATATGCGCGACCCTTATAGCCGTGCTCGCGTGCTTATTGCACCAAGCTTATGGTGGGAAAGCGGCGCCCGTGTGTTGGCGGAATCCATGCTTAACGGTATTCCAGCGATTGTCAGCGATAGTGGTGGAAACCGTGACATGGTGGGTGAAGGTGGCATGGTGGTTGATTTGCCTGAAGCCTGCTTTGAAAAGCCCTATCGGCACCTGCTGAGTGAAGATGAGCTACAGCCGCTGTTTGATACGGTTGTGGCTTTTTTTGATGACGAAGCGCTATATCAAAATTACGTCGACCGTGCGACACGATTCGGTGAGGAGCAGCACCACATTCGTGTTAGCACCGAGCGTTTAGTTAACGCATTTAGTCCTTTAATCAATCAGCGGGCGGGTAGCAAGGACTTTCTTAAAGCACAGCGACGGTATCATAAACACAAATTGGCAGGCAAAGCGGGTAAGCCGGAATTTAAGGCTATGCCGATTCCGTTACCCAAGCCTCTCCAAAACCCGGTAGCTTCTTCTAGCCCGCAGGGAACGCGCAGGCTGTCTCAAGGAAGTTTTGACTGGCAAATCAAAGGTAAAATTATTGCGCTAGATAACAGTGCTAAACTTCTTAAAATCGGTGAAGCAGAAAAATTGGCCGAAACAGGCGCGTTCGCCCTTGTTGCATTTGACCCCACTAGCGAAATCGTCAACCCAAAACAGTTTGAAGGTAGTGAAACTATTCAAGTTTTCCAGCATGCCTTACTCGGTGATGGCAAGCCAGGCACGCTTTTTACATGTTTAGATCCTAAGATGAGCAGCACCTTAGCACCGCTACCAGAATCACAGCTGCCCGAACACCGCCGCCGGGGCGCCCAGGTGCTCGCTAAACTTCCTATCAACACCATCGCTTTAGATAGCATTGAAGGACTAGAAAGCCTCGACTGGTTGGTGCTTGATGAACTCAGTGATGCTGCGACAATTTTAGAGCATGGAAAGCAAGCCCTAAAAAATACGTTACTTGTCCAAGTGCGTATTGCATTTCAACCCACCCACGAAAAGCAAACAAGTCTTGCTGAATTGCAATACTGGGCCAGCCGCAATGGTTTCCGCTTTTACCGTTTTAACGATGCAAGCTATCAAAGCCACTTTCCCAAAGACAGCAACGTGCATGATCAGCTCGCCAGTGAGCTACAAAGCTTAGAAGTACTTTTCTTACCAACTCAAGAGCGTCTATCTCAGCTAGATAATAATCATAAGCAAAAGCTAGTCTTTATCCTGCATACTGTTTTCGGTGCGCAGGACATGGCGTATCAGATAATGAGCCAAGTAAATGAAATTTTGGCAAAGAATTATCTAACATTTGTTGAGGGTGAACGCACTTTAGCTGAAACATCAGTTTCTGATCAGCTGACAATGGATGTTAACCAAAATGAGAATGGAATAAAAAGAAAATTCACGCCTGATGAATTAGTAGCTAAGTTCTTGCCTGAAAGTTCACTGAAACAGCCGGGTAGCATTCGCTGGCTTATCGAAAAGGAGAAGCAGTTTGGTGGGCTTCAGCGCGGCGTAGTGCGAAATCAAACGTCAAAATTAGATCCTCGAAAACCGCATCAATTTAGTGCTGGTTTTGTTCAGAAAGGCGATGAGTTTCTTCCCACCCATATTGGCGGAGATAGAATGTCAATGAACTATCATGGATACTCCGTCGCCTATTCTAGCTATTTACTTCCTTTAATCAAGAGAAAGTCTGGACAGAAACTCACAATCATAGAAGTGGGTATTCTACGTGGTACTGGTCTAGCCATTTGGTGTGATCTATTCCCAGAAGCCCGCGTTATAGGATTGGATCTAGATCCTAATATTTTTGCAGAGTATCGCCCAGTACTAGAGGAGCTAGGAGCATTCAAAAAGAACGAGCCAGAAGTGTATAGCTTTGACCAATTTGCAGATAACCGACAGAAAGTACGTGAAATTCTTAAAGGAGATAAGATCGATGTATTTATCGACGATGGAGCACACACCTACGATGCTATTATGAAAACGTTGGACGCTGTAAAGCCTATGCTGGCTGATGAGTTCGTGTATTTTATTGAAGATTTTAAGGGTATTGAGAAGCCAGTTAAGGAAGTGTTGAAAAATATAGAAATAACTTATGCCGATGAAATGACAGTTGTTTTTCCTGAAAATAAAGAATATCCGTTGAATTTGCCTGCTAAACAGGAATTCTTGAAAAAGATATTAGAATTTAAATAAAAGAAAGTTTTGTATTAATGGGATATCACCGAAAATGTCAGTCAGTATGAGCATTTTAATAACCGGCACCGCTGGCTTCATTGGCGCTGCCGTCGCGCAGCGCTTACTCGAATGTGGCGAGCAGGTCATTGGGTTGGATAACCACAACACGTACTACGACCCAGCGCTTAAAGAAGCCCGGACAGCGCAGCTAACAGCGCATGTCAATTACCAGCATCTACGTGTTGATGTGGCAGATCGAACCGCAATGGCTGAGGTGTTCGAACGCTATAAACCCCAGCGTGTCATTCACTTAGCTGCGCAGGCGGGGGTGCGCTATTCCTTAGAAAACCCTGCTGCTTATATCGATAGTAACTTGGTGGGGTTCGCCAATGTGTTGGAAGGTTGCCGTCAGCAGCAAGTGGAACACTTGGTGTATGCCAGCAGTTCTAGCGTATATGGCGCTAATGAAGTGATGCCGTTCTCGACACATCATAACGTCGATCACCCGTTAAGCCTTTATGCCGCTACCAAAAAAGCCAATGAGTCGATGGCGCACACCTACAGCCATCTTTATGCCCTTCCCACCACAGGCTTACGCTTTTTTACCGTGTATGGCCCTTGGGGGCGGCCTGATATGGCGCTTTTCAAATTCACTCAGGCGATCTTGGCAGGAGAGACAATTCCTGTTTACCACTATGGCCAGCACCGACGCGATTTCACTTACATCGATGATATTGTTGAAGGCGTAATACGGGTGTTGGATCAACCCGCTAAACCTAACCCAGCGTGGTCAGGCCATACCCCAGACTCTGCTTCCAGTCGTGCCCCGTGGCGGTTGTATAACATTGGCAATCACCAGCCTGTCTTGCTGCTGGATTATATTGCCGCCCTGGAAAAAGCGCTGGGTATCTCGGCAAAAAAAGAATTGTTACCTATGCAGCCTGGTGATGTGCCGGATACTTATGCGGATGTTGATGACTTGATAGAACAGTTTGGCTACCAGCCCAGCACTAGTATTGAAGAAGGCATTGGAAAATTTGTGCGCTGGTATCGTGATTTTTATGGGGTGTAGTAAATCTTATTGGAGAGAGCGCTGGCATAGGCAAATGGCCGTTAAACTAAAGTGGATAACATAATGTTTAAGTGTGATCAGGAGCTGCTTAGTCTTAATTGTTAGCAACTCTTGGCAGTTGAGCTTGCTGGTGAAGTTGCGGAGATCTACACTGACCGAACGTAACAGCCTAATTTTAAATGAAGTGCATTGAACAGTCAGTGGCTTACACGGTGCTGGTGTTATCAGTAAACGATGCTAGGGGAAGTTCGAGGCGCTGTGCTATCTTAATTTGCATAAGTTTTTGCCACAAAATTAAGGTGTTGCGCGAGCATGTTTATGTAAGCCAGACGGTATTTGCTGCTGTGCTGAACACCAGTCTATCAACCGTTTAGAAGTAGGAGTCGGAGGATAAAAAAGGCTAAGTGGCCCGTCTTTAAAGCTACTGAATTTGATTGAGAAAAAAGGCTTGAAAGTGGTTATTTAACTGACCTTTCCTCCGAAGTTAACCCTGTAAAAATTTATGACTAATGAAGAACAACAACACGTTATCGATGAGCTGCAAACCGTCATAGCGGACACTCAAGCCACTTTACAACGCTTTGAAGACACCGGCATGGATAAAGAGATGCCGGAGGATTATGAAAAGCTGCTGGATATTATAGATGGTGCGGTGAAACAGCAGCGTGAGCATACTAAGGCGATGTTGGGGTGGCTGACACCCGCCACTTGCAGAGGTGACGCCCCAGATTCGTCATTCCCGCATGCCCTTAGCGGGAATCCATGGTGAGGCAGGCTGCTGGGTAGTATCGGGCAAAGGTCAAAATGGATTCCCGATAACCCCACTCGGGAATGACGGTGCGGTGGTTTACTCGGGCATAACGGTGCGGTGCACTCGGGAATGATGGTGTGGTGGTTTACTCGGGCATAACGGTGCGGTGCACTCGGGAATGATGGTGTGGTGGTTTACTCGGGCATGACAGTGTGGTGCATACGCAAGTGATGTTGGGGTAGCTTGAAAGGCGCTATAGACCAAGGGTGGCTTGTGATGACGCGCTTTTCTACCATAATCACTTAGCAGGCTCATTTTGGGCCGTGCTAGCAACAGCAGGGTGTTTTATAGACTGAGGCTTGGAGGCGCTGCGGGTGCCGCAGGGATGAGAAACTAGTATGGATACGTATACGCTCACGCTAGTGGTGGCGATTAGTACGATATGGGTTAGCCTGACTTGTGGCTTTGTTGCTATTTATTTAATTCTTAGCGGCGAGTTTAGAGGCGCTTCCCAGTCTGCTGATCGGCCCAGAAAGTTTTCGATGGGCGCTAAAACGCAAGCGGAAGATATTCCCACGCTGGCGAATGAGGAAGGTGCTTCTTGGGGCGTGCAGGTGCTGTTTGAAACTCCATCCCCTGGGCTAAATGAGCGCTTAAGCGTAGCGCTGGCATCTGCGGGTGCGGTGTATGAGCCTAGTGCAAAAGCTTTCACGGTGATGGGGGAGTCTTCACGTAACCCTATTGTGATTGAAAACGCCTTTCCTCCTGGGCAACTTCCTTCGTTTACCGATGATAATAGCCAGTACTTAATTAAGGGTGTCACTATTAAGGTGAATGAGAGTGGTCGCTCTCTTTCGCCCAGCAAGCTCCAGCTTGCGCGGTTGGTTTCTCTTGCGAAATTATTGGCCCGTTTAGGCGGCAAGGTGGTTGACGCCAATCAGCAGCCAATCACCAAGGCAGGGTTTAAAGCCGTTATTTCTGGTAAGGCCAAGGTTTAGCCATCTGAGGCATCATTTCTGCTCGCCTTCTCATTTTCCGTTCACTTTGCAATCGGGAGATTACCTAAGTTATTACTTGGGTTTAAGTTCTTAGATTTAAGTTCTTAGATGACAGATAACAGCCAGTCACGATTTCGAAAAATTCGAATAAATTGTTTTCTGGGTGCATAATGGCATATATGACACCTGAGGAGATGAAAATGGGATCGTTGTCTAATTTGCTACCTAGCCAAGAAGAGGCTGCTCTGGCTAAGCTCTCCAGTCGTGAACTTGCGGCACATGTTGAAACGCGAGCTTCCACACAACATGTCGCTATTACTGATAAAGATGGGCATATTCATCAAGTTGAAGTCCCTGTGAGTGCTTTGCGCCTGCTGATCGATATTTTGACCGAGCTCGGTGATGGTAATACGGTAAAGCTAATTCCTGTTCATGCTGAAATGACCACTCAGGAGGCGGCGGATGTGCTCAACATGTCACGACCGACATTAATTAAAGTGCTGGATGAAGGAAGAATTCCTTATCATCGTGCTGGAAATCGGCGAAAACTCAAATACACCGATGTGATGGCTTATAAAACCAGCGTAGATCAAAAACGTTTGCAAGTACTTGAGGAGTTGTCGGAGCTCGATCAGTCGCTGGGTCTGGGGTATTGATGAGTTCTTACTATACTGTCGTATACGATGCATGTGTGCTTTATCCAGCCCCGCTAAGAAGTTTTTTGATTCACTTGGCTATGACGGATCTTTATCGAGCACGCTGGTCGCAACTAATCCATGACGAATGGATGCGTAATCTATTGGAGCAACGTAGCGACTTAACTTGGGCGCAGTTGGAGCGTGTTCGTGACTTGATGGATAAGCACACACGAGATGCGGTGGTATCAGGGTTTGAGCCATTGATTGATGGGTTATTGCTTCCCGATCCAGATGACCGTCATGTGCTGGCCTGTGCTATTCATAGCGGTGCAGAAGCTATCATTACGTTTAACTTAAAGGATTTTCCTGATCATGCTTTAGCACAATACGATATTAGGGCAATACATCCTGATGAATTCATTTCGGATATGTTGGCCTTGAGCCCAGGGCATGTTGTCCAAGCCGTTCAAAATCATCGTAAAAGCCTAAAAAAACCACCTTTTAGTATCAGTGAATATCTAGACTTGCTGTTTAATCAAAGACTTCCCGAGTCAGTGAGTGAGTTAAGGCGCTTTGGGTCGCTGTTTTAGAGGGCGCGCGGCTCTCTTTTGATTTGGTGTTAGTTGGGCGATTACGCTGAGTACTTCCTTTATCATCACGATAGCACCACCAGTTGCCCCTAAATTCCAAAAAGAACTAAAAAATAAGTTTATTATTTCTTTTTTGCTGGTATCTTGGTCTCATTGCACTGGTGAATATTCGACGAACGTCGCAACCAGTGCCCACGTTTAAAGCAGGGTGCTTAGGTGCCCTAGAGGGGGAAATGAATATGGCGAATGTGAGCCGTTGGAAAAAAGCCGTTGCCGTTCTTTCGCTTAGCGTTGTAGGTGGTGTGCTGTCTGCCGCTGCTTACGCGGATACGCTGCGCGTCGGCATGTCTGGGGGGTATTTCCCCTTTACGTTTGTTGAGCGTGATGAGCTGAAAGGCTTTGAAGTCGATGTTATGAACGCCGTTGGTGATGTGACTGGCGATGAGATTGAATTCGTGACAGCGAGTTTCTCTGGTTTGGCGGGCATGTTGGAATCGGGGCGCATTGATACCATTGCCAACCAAATCACCATTACCGATGAGCGCAAAGCGAAGTACGCCTTCACCGCTCCGTATGTTTACGATGGTGCCCAGGTCGTTGTGCGGGCAGGTAACGACACTATTCAAGGTGTTGAAGATTTATCCGGTAAAAGCGTTGCGGTCAATCTAGGCTCTAACTACGAGCAACTGCTGCGTGAACAGCCTAATGCCGATGAGATCGATATCCGTACTTACGAATCCAACGTCGAGCAGGATGTGGCGCTTGGCCGTATCGATGCATTTGTGATGGATCGCGTTAGCGCTAGCCAAGTGATCAGCGAGCGCGGCTTGCCGCTTGCATTGGCTGGCCAGCCGTTCACCATCATAGAAAACGCGCTGCCGTTTCGTGATGATAAAGAGGGCCGTGCTCAGCGTGACCGCGTAGATGCCGCCCTGGAAGAGTTGCGTGAAAACGGTACATTAGGTGAAATATCGCAAAAATGGTTCGATACTGATATCACTCAGCCATAATCGCGGCTTTACCTCGTGACGGCTATCTTTAGTTTGCGGCCGTGGCAATGCCACGGCCGTTTTGCTTATTGCGACTAAGCTAACGTTGGAATAACCATGCTGAATGTGGAGTATATGTGGGGCCTGTTGCCGGTCCTACTGAGCTATTTACCGTTAACGCTGCAAATGGCGAGCATCGCCATGCTGTTGGCGCTGATCATTGCCTGCCTCTTGGCGGTCATCCGGGTATCGCGAGTGCCGGTATTGAACGGCGCGGCAATGCTGTTTATCTCGTTTTTTCGTGGAACGCCGCTGTTAGTACAGCTATTTTTGTTCTATTACGGCTTACCCCAACTGATTAACGCGTTGATTTCCATCAACGGAGTGACGGCCGCGGTGCTGGGCTTAACGCTGCACTTTTCGGCCTACATGGCGGAATCCATTCGCGCGGCGATTGTCGGTATTGACCGCAGCCAAACCGAAGCGGCGCTGTCCATCGGTATGACCCAGTCTCAATTGATGCGACGGATTATTCTGCCTCAAGCCACCCGCGTGGCAACGCCAACGCTGATGAACTACTTCATCGATATGATTAAAGCGACTTCCCTGGCGTTTACCCTGGGTGTTACCGAAATGATGGGCGCTACCCAAAAAGAAGCCTCGGGCAGCTTTCTCTATCTGGAAGCATTTCTGCTGGTGGCGATTATTTACTGGGTGGTGGTGGAAGCGCTTTCCTGGGGCCAGCGCCGTCTGGAAACGTATCTGAATAAGGCGTACCAGCGATGATCACCCTCGAATCTGTCAGTAAGCGTTTTGGCCAGCAGCCAGTATTTACCGACGTTGATTTGCACCTGGAACAGGGTGAAATTATCGTCATTATTGGTCCCTCGGGTACCGGTAAGTCAACCCTGCTGCGCTGTATTAACTTTCTAGAACGCCCAGAAGCGGGACACATCACGGTGGGCGATTTAAGAGTCGATGCCCGGCGTGCTAGTCGTGCCGATATTCTGGCGCTACGCCGACGCACCGCTTTCGTATTTCAGAACTATGGGCTGTTTGCCAACAAAACGGCGTTAGAAAATATCAGCGAAGGCATGATTGTCGTGGATAAGCTGCCTAAGGCTCAGGCGCACGCTCGGGCAAGGGAGATTTTAGAGCGCATTGGCTTGGCCGATAAGGCAGATGCTTACCCAGCATCGCTTTCCGGTGGCCAACAGCAGCGGGTAGGCATTGGGCGTGCGATGGCCGCGAATGCCGATGTGATTCTATTTGACGAGCCAACCTCGTCGCTGGACCCGCAATGGGTGGAAGAGGTGCTGAGCTTAATGAAACAGCTCGCCGCCGAGCAGCAAACCATGATTGTGGTGACCCACGAAATGCAGTTCGCTAGAGACGTCGCCGACCGGGTGGTGTTTATGGATGAAGGACAAATTGTCGAACAAGGGCCGCCTGAAGCGCTGTTCACCAACCCTCAAGATGAGCGGACGCGCCGTTTTCTGCGCAAAATTCTGGCGCCAACGGGGCAGGCATTGCCATAACGGGTGAGTGGCAATCCGTGCAGGAAAAGCATTGACAAGCGCTGGCAAGCCCGCTTAACGCGTGATAGACTATGCCATCCTCTCAGACAAGACCCGTGGACGGGCAGATTTTGAACTGCTCGTTACACCATTTGGCAGTATTTTAATTGCTTCCAAATCAATTGGTTATTGTGGAAAGATTCTGACGGAAATGTCGTGTCCTTGCCTACGCAAACCGACAAACACATAGTTAATCCGTTGCCATTTATTGGCAACCTTTATTCTCCAAGGAGATACCTGTGGCGAACAGCAAGCAAGCACGCAAGCGCGCCCGCCAGGCCGAGACTCGTCGCGTCCTGAAAGCCAGCCAGCGCAGCATGGTCCGCACCTACATCAAGCGTGTGATCAAAGCGATCAGCACCGGCGATCATGGCAAAGCGATGGAAGAGTTCCGGGCAATGCAGCCGGTTGTCGACCGCATCGCTGATAAAGACGTTCTTTCTAAGAAGAAAGCTGCACGTCTGAAAAGCCGCTTGAACAAGCGCATTAAGGCTCTGGCGGCGTAAGCCGGCAGGCGCCATAAAAAAACCGGCTGCGGCCGGTTTTTTTGTGTCTATACGTCGCGTTGCCCGCGGCGACGTTGGATCTCTTGTTTTAGTTGCTATGGATTGAGTGATGACCGCCAACACGCCACCGCAAGCAAACATGTCGCCCCCGCGCCGCGGGCTGATGCGCTCTGGGTTAGTGGTCAGTGCCATGACTATGTTGTCGCGTGTGATGGGGTTGGTGCGCGATGTGGTGGTGGCCACCTTTTTGGGGGCGGGAAGCGGGGCCGATGCGTTCTTCGTTGCGTTTAAAATCCCTAACTTTCTGCGCCGTTTGTTTGCCGAAGGGGCGTTTAACCAAGCCTTTGTGCCGGTGCTTTCAGAGTATTCAACCCAGCGCAGTAAGCAGGAAATTCGCGAGCTACTGAATGCGGTAGCGGGCAGCCTGACAGCTATTTTGGCGCTAATAACAGCGTTGGCGATGCTGGGCGCCCCGTGGCTGGTGTGGGTATTTGCCCCCGGCTTCGGGCGCGACCCCGAAAAGCTGGCCATGACGGCCGACATGCTACGCCTGACGTTCCCCTATTTGCTGCTGATTTCGTTAACCGCTTTTTCGGGTAGTGTGCTGAACACCTGGAACCGCTTTGCGGTGCCCGCGTTCACCCCCGTGCTGCTGAATATGTCGCTGATTGGCGCGGCGCTGCTGCTAATGCCGTTAATGGAAGAACCCGCCATGGCGCTAGCCTGGGGGGTGTTGATTGCGGGTGCTGCCCAGTTAGCGTTTCAGGTGCCGTTTTTGCTGCGCCTTGGGTTGCTGCCGACGCCGTGGCCAAATTTTGCCCACGAAGGCGTGAAGCGCATTCTGAAGCTCATGGCGCCCGCGCTGTTTGGCGTGTCGGTATCGCAAATTAACTTACTGCTGGATACGGTGCTGGCCTCGTTGTTAACGGCGGGCAGCGTGTCTTGGCTGTACTATTCGGATAGGTTGGTTGAACTTCCGCTTGGGGTCTTCGGTGTGGCGATTGGCACAATTATTTTGCCTGCACTTTCCAAGCGTCATGCGGAGCAGTCCACCGAACACTTTTCAGCGATGCTAGACTGGGCCATTCGCGTTGTGCTGCTATTGGGGGTGCCTGCCGCGCTGGCACTGGCCGTGCTGGCAGAACCGTTTTTGATTACCTTGTTCCACTACGGGGCAATGACCGATACCGATATTCAAATGGCCGCCATGAGCCTACGCGCTTACGCCTTTGGATTGGTGGCGTTTATGCTGATCAAGGTGTTAGCACCGGGCTTCTTTGCTCGTCAGGATACTAAAACACCGGTCAAAGTGGGCATTATCGCCATGGTGGCTAACATGGTGTTCAACCTGCTGTTAATTTGGCCGCTTGCTCACGCAGGCTTGGCATTGGCGACTGCACTGTCGGCATTTTTAAATGCTGGGCTGCTGGGATATCTGCTCTATCGCCAGAAGGTGTTGATCTTTCAGCCGGGGTGGGGGCGCTACGCAGTACAACTGGTGGGCGGTAGCGCGTTGATGAGTATTGCGCTTTATCTGGCTGCCCCCGACTGGCAGGAGTGGCTTGATTTTGAACTGTGGCAGCGCATTCGCTGGGTAGCAGGGTTAGTGGTGCTGGGTGGTGGGCTTTATTTTGCCTGGCTGACCGCGTTTGGCCTGCGGCTGCGTCACTTTAAGATGAATAGCTGATGCGCAAACAGGCAGCGTTAGGGTGATTAAAAAGGTGATGTCAGGGCGAAAGTAATCTTCCCCTGCACCTGATCAGCACGTTCGTTATAATCAAACGCTTTTAGACGGCAAACGCTTTTAAAAAAGGCTTTTAAAAAAGAGGTGCCATGCACGTCATTCGAGGTCTGCACAATCTGACAGCGGCTCATCGGGGCTGCGTTGCCACCATCGGTAATTTTGATGGTGTGCATCGCGGCCATCAGGCGATCCTGCAGCAGTGCCGTGAGCATGCGGCGCGCTTGAAGGTGCCGTTGACCGTGGTGGTGTTTGAGCCTCAGCCGCGGGAGTTTTTTGCCGGTGATCAAGCACCGCCGCGGCTTACCCGCCTGCGTGAAAAAGTTCGCTTGCTGCGTGATCATGGTGCCGAACAGGTGCTGTGCCTGCCTTTCAACGATGCCTTGCGCAGCCTGACCGGGCGCGAGTTTATCGATCAAGTGCTAATTAAGGGCTTGGGGGTGAAGCATCTGGTGGTGGGTGATGACTTCCGCTTTGGCTGCGACCGCCGTGGCGACTTCACCTTGCTTAAAACTGTCGGGCAGGTGGAAGGGTTTGGTGTAGAGCACACGCGCACCTTTAAAGTTGATGACGAGCGGGTATCCAGTTCACGCGTGCGTACCTTACTGGCCAGCGGTAACTTTGACGTGGCTGCACGCCTGCTTGGCAGGTCGTATTCACTGCATGGCCGTGTGGTACGCGACCAGCAGCTAGGGCGCACTATTGGTGTGCCCACTGCTAACCTGCCGTTGTTGCCTCAGCCATTAACGCTGCGCGGCGTGTTTGCTGTGGTGGCAGAGCTGGCTAATGGTCAGCGTTATCCCGCCGTGGCGAATGTTGGCTTTCGGCCAACGGTAGGGTCTAAACGCCCCACGCTGGAAGTTCATCTGTTGGATTTTTCAGGCGATCTCTATAGTCAGCGGCTGACGGTTTACCCCTGCGCGCGTTTGCGTGGGGAAGTGAAGTTTGACGACTTTGATGCGCTAAAAACGCAAATTGAACACGATCAAGCCAGAGCGCGCCGCTACTTTGCAGCAGCGGGTGCTGGCTGCATGAATTCTCTTCCGCTGGCCTCGGCCCCGCTTGGGCGTGAGACCGCTTCTTCTGATTTCTCTTCGGCGGATAACGCCGCCGATGCTAACGACGGCTGACCGGACTATGGATTATAAGCACACGCTAAACTTGCCAGAAACCGACTTTCCTATGCGCGGCATGCTGCCGAAGCAGGAGCCAGGGCGCGTTTCTAAATGGCAGGATATGAACCTATACCAGCGCTTGCGCGATGCCCGCGCGGGTGCGCCGCTGTTTGTTCTGCACGATGGCCCTCCCTACGCCAACGGCAGTATCCATATTGGTCACGCTCTCAATAAAATCCTTAAAGACATTATTGTTAAGTCGAAGAATCTGGCAGGCTTTGATGCCCCTTACGTGCCAGGCTGGGATTGCCACGGTCTGCCTATTGAGCACAAGGTAGAAACCACCCACGGTAAACATTTGGCCGCGGATAAAGCCCGCGAGCTTTGCCGTGAATATGCCGGTGCGCAGATCGAAACGCAGCTAGCTGACTTTGTTCGTCTGGGCATCATCGGTGACTGGGATCACCCTTACCGCACGATGGATTATGCCAATGAAGCAGGCGAAATCCGTGCCTTGGCGGAAATGGTGGATGCGGGCTATGTGTTCAAAGGCTTAAAGCCGGTTAACTGGTGCTTTGATTGTGGCTCGGCCTTGGCTGAAGCGGAAGTTGAATATGCCGATAAAAAATCCGACGCCATCGACGTCGCTTTCCCGGTAGAAGATGCCGACAAGCTAGCGGCGGCCTTTGGCCTAAGCGAATTGCCCAAACCTGCGGCGGTGGTGATCTGGACCACCACGCCTTGGACAATCCCCGCTAACCAGGCGTTGAACGTTCACCCTGAGTTTACCTATGCGCTCGTGGATACCGGCGAACGCCTGCTACTGCTCGCAGAAGAGCTGGTAGAAAGCTGTTTAGAGCGTTTTGAGCTGACGGGCAGCGTAATCGCTACCGCGCAAGGTGCAGCGCTTGACCTGATCAACTTCCGTCATCCGTTCTATGACCGCCTCTCGCCGGTTTACCTAGCGGATTACGTTGAGTCCGAAGTTGGTAGCACAGGTATCGTTCACTCAGCGCCTTCTTACGGTATGGATGACTTTATTACCTGCCGTGAGCATGACATGAGCTTTGACGACATGCTTAACCCAGTGCAGGGGAACGGTGTCTACGCCGATGATCTGCCGTTCTTCGGCGGCCAGATGATCTGGAAAGCTAACCCGCATATCGTTGAGAAGCTGCGCGAGGTTAATGCGCTAATGGCGCACACGCCCATCAAGCACAGCTATATGCACTGCTGGCGCCATAAGTCCCCGGTGATTTATCGTGCCACCGCCCAGTGGTTTGTGGGCATGGATATTCAAGGTAAAGACGGCAAAACCCTGCGTGAGCGGGCGTTGGAAGGCATCGAAGCCACCGAATTTACCCCCGCGTGGGGCAAGGCGCGTCTGCATAGCATGATCGCTAATCGTCCGGATTGGTGTATCTCTCGCCAGCGTAACTGGGGCGTGCCGATTCCGTTCTTCTTGCATAAGCAAACCGGCGAGCTGCACCCCAATACGGTTGAGTTGATGGGAGAGGCGGCTAAACGCGTCGAGCAAGAGGGTATTGAAGCGTGGTTTAAACTCGACCCTGCCGAGCTACTCGGTGCCGAAGCTGCTGAGTACGACAAAGTCACCGATACATTGGATGTCTGGTTTGACTCTGGCTCCACGCATCGTCATGTGCTGCGTGGCTCGCATCCTCATGGTCATGAAAGTGGCCCGCGTGCTGATTTGTACCTGGAAGGCTCGGACCAGCACCGTGGCTGGTTCCATTCGTCGCTACTAACCGGATCGGCGATTGACGGTCATGCGCCATATCGTCAGCTGCTAACCCATGGCTTTACCGTCGATTCACAGGGCCGTAAGCAGTCCAAATCGCTGGGGAATGTGGTCGCGCCGCAAAGTGTGATGGATAAGTTAGGCGCTGATATTTTGCGCCTTTGGGTCGCGTCTACCGACTACTCCGGTGAAATGGCGGTGTCTGACGAAATCTTGAAGCGTACCGCCGATGTGTATCGTCGTATCCGTAACACTGCACGCTTCTTGCTTTCTAACTTGAATGGTTTTGATCCGGCTAATGATCAGGTGGCCTTTGGCGATATGTTGGCGCTGGATCAGTGGGTTGTTGACCGTGCGGCACAGCTGCAAGGGCGTATCGAAAAAGCCTATGAAGAGTACCGTTTCCTGGATGTGTATCAGCAGGTACACGGTTTCTGCGCACGGGAATTAGGCGGCTTCTACCTGGATGTCATCAAGGATCGCCAGTACACCACCCAAACGGATTCACTTGCCCGCCGTAGCGCGCAAACCGCGCTTTATCATGTGGTTGAAGCGCTGAGCCGCTGGATTGCACCGATCCTGTCGTTTACCGCTGAGGAGATCTACGAGCATATTCCTGGCAAGCGTGGCGACAGCGTACTGCTGGAAACTTACTACACTGGGCTTGGCACCTTAGATGATGGCGCTGAGCTGGGCCGTGCCTTCTGGGAGCAAGTGCTGGAAGTGAAGCATTCGGTGAACAAGTGCTTGGAAGACGCCCGTAATGCCAAAGTCATCAAGGGCAGCTTGGCGGCGGAAGTTACGCTGTACGTGAGCGATGAACTGAACGCTACGCTGTCCAAATTGGGCGACGAGCTGCGCTTCGTGATGCTCACCAGTGAAGTCCATCTAGCACCGCTGGCGGATGCTGCTAACGCAGAGAGCACCGAGCTTGAAGGTTTGAAAGTGGCGGTTAGTGGAAGCGAGCACCAGAAGTGCGAGCGCTGCTGGCACCATCGTGCTGATGTAGGCACTCATGCTGAGCATTCTGACCTGTGTGGTCGCTGTATCAGCAATCTTCCAGAAGGCAGCGGCGAGATTCGTTACTATGCCTAACACTGCGTCAACCACCAATGATCCACACCAGCGGCCGCCGATGCGGCGGCCGCTGCGCTGGCTGTGGCTAGCGGTGGCGATCATCGTGTTAGATTTGCTGACCAAATACACCGCCAGCCATTTGTTGAATTATGCCCAGCCCGTTGAGGTGCTGCCGTTTTTCAACCTGACGCTGCTGCACAATACTGGCGCTGCGTTCAGCTTTTTAGCGGACCATCCCGGCTGGCAGCGCTGGTTTTTTGCGCTGATTGCCATTGGTGCCAGCATTGGCTTAACCGTCTGGCTTTCCCGCGTTAAGGCGGATGAAAAACTGCTGGCCGTGGCGTTGCCGCTGATTATTGGCGGTGCCCTGGGTAATCTGTATGACCGTTTAGTACATGGCTATGTGGTGGACTTTTTATCGTTCCATGCCGCTGGTTGGTACTATCCTGCCTTTAATGTGGCGGATATCGGCATTACGCTTGGGGCGGTGGGGTTAATTTGGGAGTCGATAATGGGTGATCGACGTCGTAAGAAAGCCGCGCTACAGCAGCGTGATTGAAAGCCATAGAGTGACGAGTGAGGAACCATGGACTACCTAATTGACGATGGTATGGAAATTACCCTGCACTTCACGCTGAAGCTGGAAGATGGCACGGTAGTCGATTCCACCAAAGAGAAAGCCCCGGCGACGTTCCAGTATGGCGACGGTAACTTGCCCCCTGGTTTCGAACACCCGATTAAAGGGATGGCCGCAGGCCAGAGCGGGGCGTTTCAAATCACGCCTGAGCACTCCTTTGGGCAACATAACCCGCAAAATATTCAAACGCTGAAGCGCGCCGATTTCGGTGATGAAGCACCTGAAATCGGTATGGTGATGTCATTTGCCGATAAAGCGGGAACGGAATTGCCTGGCGTGGTCAAAACCATAGATGGCGACCGTGTGGAAGTGGACTTTAACCATCCGCTAGCAGGCCGCACGTTGACGTTTGAAGTCGATGTGCTGAACGTAACGCCCATCACCAAACACTGATTTTAAGCACTCGTTTTCATTTAACAGGCGATGCAAGTTGCATCAAGGCGCTTTTATGCAGTCATCAGAGTCCTCTCAGCCAATACAGATCAAGCTGGCGAACCCGCGCGGTTTTTGTGCTGGCGTGGATCGCGCGATCGACATCGTCAACCGCGCGCTAGATGTCTTCGGCCCGCCCATTTACGTGCGCCACGAGGTGGTACATAACCGCTTTGTGGTTGAAACATTGCGCGAACGTGGCGCGGTGTTCGTTGAAGAGCTGCATGAAGTGCCTGACGATGTGATCGTGATTTTCTCGGCTCACGGTGTCTCCCGTGCCGTGCAACAAGAAGCTGAGCAGCGTGGTCTCAAAGTCTTCGATGCGACCTGTCCATTGGTTACCAAAGTGCATTTGGAAGTGTTGCGTTATGCTAAGCGCGGCCAAGAGTGCATTTTGATTGGTCACGAAGGCCATCCGGAAGTCGAAGGCACTATGGGGCGTTACGACACTTCCCACGGTGGCCAGATTTACCTGGTCGAAGATGAGCAGGACGTGGCGAAGTTGGGCGTCAACGACCCGTCTGCGCTGGCGTTTGTGACTCAAACCACGCTCTCGATGGATGACACCGCTAAGGTGATTGATGCGTTGCGGGAGAAGTTTCCAGAGATCCAGGGGCCGCGCAAAGATGATATCTGTTATGCCACTCAAAACCGTCAGGATGCGGTGCGTGAGCTAGCGGCAGATAGCGACTTGGTGTTGGTCGTCGGCAGCCCCAATAGCTCCAACTCTAATCGCCTGCGCGAGCTTTCCGAGCGTATGGGCACGCCTGCCTATTTAATCGATAATGCCGACCAAATTGCGCCAGCGTGGCTGGAAGGTGTTAGTCGTATTGGTGTCACCGCCGGGGCCAGTGCGCCAGAAGTGCTGGTGAAAGGTGTTATCGATAAGCTTCAAACATTTGGCGCAGAGGTGCCTGTTGAGCTGCAGGGCCGCGAAGAAAATATTACCTTCTCTATGCCGAAAGAGCTGCGTGAGCAGGTGATTGTAAGCGACTGATGCAAAGCATATCGGTTTGCGACATACTCAGCGTATGGGCCAACTGATACAGGAGCGCGTTCAGTGCCTTTGCCTTTTGCTAACCGTGCTGGGCGCCAGGAAGCTCGTCAGCACGGTTTTACGCTCATTGAAATGCTGATTGTCGTCGCTATCATTGGCATAGTGGCGGGCATTGCCTACCCCAGTTACACCCGCTATGTTGAGCGTTCGCTACGCACAGATGCCCATGCTGGCCTGTTGCAGGCCGCCGCCGAGCTTGAGCGCTGCTACTCCCGCCAATACGCTTATGCCGACTGCTCATTTACTCCCTCTTCTCCCGATGGTAACTACACGATTACAGCCGATGACGGCGGTGAGGACGATGGCGGGTTTTTACTGACGGCGGCAACATCACAAACTGACGGTTGTCACAGCGATATTCAATTTAATGCGCGGGGCGAGCGCCTGCCTGAGGCGTGCTGGTAGATGGTTAGGCAAAGCGGCCTTTCGCTAATCGAGGCGCTTATCGCGCTGGTGATTTTAGCGTTTGGGCTGATAGGCGTCGCCGCGATGCAGGTGACAGCACTGCAAAGCGCTAGTGCAGGCTACACGCAGTCGCTAGCGAACGTCGCAGCGGTAGATGCTCAAGAGCGGATATGGGCAGCGCTTTCCTCATACCAAGACTGTGACACGATTCCGTTAGCCACCATTGAGTCCGCATGGCACAGCCATTGGTTTGTAGGCCAACAGGCGGCGCTTGGCTATGCCCAGGGGCAAGAGAGTCGTATCGACCGCCAAGGCTGCCGGTTTGATGTGGTGGTGCGCCTGCGGACTGAGCCTAATGAGTCCGACGATATCTTCAACTACGTGTTCCAACTTCCCAATCAGCCGTAAAGGTGGGCCTGCCATGGATGTGCAGCGCGGTTTTACGTTAACAGAGCTACTGGTCGCCATGGCCATTGGTATGGTGGTGATTCTAGGTGCTGGACAGCTTTTCTTAAGCACCTTTCATACGTTTAAGCAGGTGGATCAATTGGGGCGGAATCAGGAAGCGCTTCTTTACGCGGCGACATCGATTACCGACACCCTACGCAGGCACGGCGCTACCGATTCAAACGGAGCGCCTTTTTTTCGCTTGCAGTGCGTGGTGATTAAGTCTGGCTGTCGCTGCACGGTTCAAGATATGCAGGAGGCTCAGCCGCTGGTCACCTTTGATTATGACGCTGGGGCTAGCTGTGAGCGAGACGAACCGCTTGGAGCACCCGCCACCAATGGGGTTAGCGTGGTGTCACTGCCATTAGGTCGGCAAGGGGCCAATATCGATTTCCACGTTACCCATCGAGAGGCTGTTCTACAGCCTACGTTTTCGGCTAGCCCATGAGATGTATAGAGTGTGAGCAAGGAGGCGATATGCAGCTTAGACCGCAGGAGCAGGGTGCTGCGCTAGTTGTGGTGATGGCGCTGTTAGCTAGTGCGTTGATTATTGGCGTTATCTGTGTGCAATCTGCGTTTGTGGATGAACGCTTAGCGAGTAATTACCGGGCATCGACGTTAGCGCAAATGCGCGCTGAAATAGCCGCCTCGCAAGCAGTGGCCTCTTTTAGTGAATTGGCGTGGGGAGGTAACGTGCTCACCATCAATAGCGATCAAACTCTCCGCTGGGAAGATGTCGTAGCGCACCCATTAGCCACGCTGCTTGGCGATGACTGCGAACATAATAGCTGCTTATTTATGCCCATTGAACGTGACGGCCAGCCTTGGGTCGTGGCGTTAGGTGCGGTTATTACTAATGCCAATACCGATAGTGAAACGTTACTGGCACAGAGCCTACCTGTATTTATCAAAGTAGAGGAGAGTGAGGAAAGCCATCAGACACAGGCGACGGTGGTTTGGCATTAAGTGTACAATGACTTACCTTTTTTGACCTTTATCCAGCTGGATCCACATTATGAGTCAGACAGCCAAAACCCGCGTGCTGACCGGGATTACCACGACCGGAACGCCACATCTTGGTAACTATGTCGGGGCTATTAAGCCTGCCATTGAGGCAAGCCAAGACCCCAATGTACAGTCGTTTTACTTTCTTGCTGACTATCACGCGCTGATCAAATGCCAAGATCCGAAGCGTGTGCAAGAGTCGCGTCTGGAAATTGCCGCCACGTGGCTTGCGCTAGGGTTAGATACCGATAACGCCATTTTTTATCGTCAGTCGGATATCGCTGAAATTCCCGAATTAATGTGGATGCTGTCTTGTGTGTGCGCCAAGGGGCTAATGAACCGCGCCCACGCATACAAAGCAGCGGTTGCCGAGAATGAAGAAGCCGGTGACCAAGACCCTGATAAAGGCGTCACCATGGGCTTGTTCGGTTACCCGGTGTTAATGGCCGCCGACATCTTAATGTTTAATGCCAATAAAGTGCCGGTAGGGCGCGACCAAATTCAGCACATTGAAATGGCGCGTGATATCGCTGGACGTTTCAACCACATGTTTAAAGGCCAGTATTTCACTCAGCCTGAAGCCGTTGTGGATGAAAAAGGCGAAGTGTTGAAGGGCTTAGACGGTCGTAAAATGTCCAAAAGCTATAACAATACGATCCCGCTTTTCTCTAGCGAGAAAAAACTGCAGAAGCTGGTGCGCAAAATCAAAACCAACTCACTGGAACCCGGTGAGCCCAAAGACCCAGACACCTGCACGCTGTTCCAGATATTCTCAGCGTTTGCCAGCAATGAGGAAGCCGCTGCACTCCGCGAGCAGTACGTGGCAGGTATCGGCTGGGGCGATGCGAAGAACCAGGTGTTCGATTACTTGAATGCGCACTTAAGTGCCCCCCGCGAGCGTTACATCGCGCTCATGGAAGACCCAGCGCATATCGAAGCGGTGCTGCAAAAAGGTGCCGATCGCGCTAGAGAAGAAGCCGCCATTACCATGGATCGCTTACGTTCCGCGGTAGGCTTAGGGCGCTTTGTTTAATATTCTTTAAAAGCATATGCACTGCTGAATAAAGAATTTCCAGCGTTCTACAGCCAGCGTTAGGCTTATTATTATTGTCCCACTCAGCCAAGCGCCTGTTTTTAACAGGCGCTTTTGGCGTAGTTAGAAGGTGAGCTATGTCGACGATTTCTGCAGTGGCACCTAGTCAGAACCGGGTGCCATTACTCTCAACGGCAGCCATCGTGCTGGGCGCGGTGATTATTGGTGTCGTGTTTGGCGCCAATATTGGTCTATTAATGATTGTTGGCGGCTTGCTTGGGCTGGTGCTGTATCACGCGGCATTTGGCTTTACTGCTGCTTGGCGGGTATTTATCACCGAGCGGCGGGGACGTGGTTTGCGCGCCCAAATGGTGATGTTGGCGATTGCGGTGGTGCTATTTTTCCCGGCGTTAAGCGCTGGTTCGCTGTTTGGCACCAGCGTGAGTGGTTTTGTTGCGCCGATTGGTATTTCTGTCGTGGTGGGGGCGTTTATCTTTGGTGTGGGCATGCAGTTAGGTGGCGGATGTGCGTCGGGCACGCTGTTTACTGCAGGTGGTGGTAATGCACGAATGTTAATTACGCTGCTGTTCTTTATTGTCGGGTCGGTGATTGGTTCAGCGCATTTTACCTGGTGGCAGAGCTTGCCAGCGTTTCAGCCTGTGTCGCTGGTGAATGTGGCAGGTGCTGGCGGTGGTATCGCGATTAGTTTGGTGCTGTTTACAGCGATTGCTGCGTTTACTGTGATTATGGAAAGGCGTCGCCATGGCCACTTGGAGCAGGCACCGCTGGTCGACAAGCCTGGCAGTCAGCGCTGGTTAACGGGTCCATGGCCGTTGATTGCTGGCGCAGTGGCGCTAGCGCTACTCAATTTCGCAACATTAGCCCTTGCTGGTCGCCCTTGGGGTATTACCTCTGCGTTCGCGTTGTGGGGTGCGAAAGGGTTTGAACTCGTTGGTGGTGATGTCAGTCAGTGGGGTTATTGGCAAGCGCCGGGTAATGCTGCGGCATTAGAGGCGAGTGTATGGAGTGATATCACGACGGTGATGAATGTTGGCATCATGCTGGGTGCGCTTGCCGCAGCGAGCCTAGCTGGGCGCTTTGCTCCCAACTTCCGTATCCCGTTTAAATCCCTATTAGCGGCTGTCATTGGTGGCATCATGCTGGGGTATGGCGCGCGACTGGCATTTGGTTGCAATATTGGCGCTTACTTCAGCGGTATTGCCTCTGGCAGCTTACATGGCTGGATATGGATGGTTGCGGCGTTCGCTGGCAACATGGTGGGCGTAAAGCTACGGCCGTTCTTTTTTAACGGTGTTGAAGGCCGCAAACCTGTCGCTAAAAGCTGCTAGTGGTTGATCAGTTTTAAGGCTTTTTATGAGCGCCTTGGTAGCTACCAAGGCGTTTTTTTATTGCCATTATTTATGTCCCTCCCACCTTTGTCGTATTAGCGTGTTACATTACGGATAAACGCCGCCAACGCCCAGCGTTGCTGCATTGCAATAGCAATCGACATAAAAAGAGAGTGCCTATGTCTACGATGAGTAAACGCCCCCTGTACATTCCTTACGCCGGTCCTTCTTTGCTTGAAATGCCGCTATTGAACAAAGGCAGCGCGTTTACTCAAGAGGAGCGGCTAGCGTTTAACTTGATTGGTTTGTTGCCGCAAAAAGTGGAGACCATTGACGAGCAGTTGTCGAGGGCTTATCGCCAGTATCAACAGTGTCATAGTGATTTAGAGAAGCATATTCATTTGCGTGCCATCCAAGACGACAATGAAACGCTTTACTTTCGCTTGGTCTCCCAGCATCTGGAAGAGATGTTGCCGATTATTTATACCCCCACGGTTGGGCAGGCATGTCAGGAGTTCTCTAATATTTATCGCAATCACCGGGGGCTGTTCATCAGCTATCCGGATCGCGAGCATATGGACGATATCCTGCGCAGTGCCACCAAAGATAACGTTAAGGTGATTGTTGTCACCGATGGCGAGCGGATTTTAGGGCTGGGTGATCAGGGGATTGGTGGAATGGGCATTCCCATCGGTAAACTGGCACTTTATACCGCTTGTGGTGGTATTAGCCCCGCCTATACGTTGCCGATTATGATTGATGTGGGCACTAACAATCAGGCATTGCTGGATGACCCTATGTATATGGGCTGGCGTCATGAGCGGGTTAGTCAGGAAGAGTACGATGCGTTTATGGGGGAGTTTATTGCCGCTGTAAAACGTCGCTGGCCGAACGTTCTGCTGCAGTTCGAAGACTTTGCCCAGGCCAATGCGGTACCGCTTTTAGAGCGCTACCGTGACGATTTGTGCTGCTTTAATGACGATGTGCAAGGTACCGCATCAGTTGTGGTGGGCACCTTAATGGCGGCGTGCCAGGCCCGCGAGGAAACGATTGCCCAGCAGCGCGTAGTGTTTGTTGGTGGCGGTTCGGCAGGCTGTGGTATTGCTGAGCAGGTGGTCGTGGCCATGCAGGCAGAAGGTCTGACTGAAAGCGAAGCACGGGCGCGAATATTTATTGTTGATCGAGATGGGTTGATGACCACGGATCAGCCTTGGCAGCGGGATTTTCAGCGCCGTTTGGCCCACGATTCTGAGCTGGTTGCTAACTGGAATGGGCAAGGGCTTGAAGAAACCATTGCCCAAATGAAACCAACGATATTGATTGGTGTGTGCGGCAAGCGCGGTATTTTCACCGAACAAGTGGTGCGCACCATGCACGCGGGCTGCGAACATCCGGTGATTATGCCGCTGTCGAACCCTACTTCTCAGGCAGAAGCGGTACCCGAAGATGTGATTCGCTGGACCGACGGCCAAGCGCTAGTCGCGACTGGTAGCCCTTTTGCACCGGTGGTGTATAACGGCCGCACCTATCCAATTGCCCAGTGCAACAATGCCTATATTTTCCCCGGTATTGGCTTAGGTGTGATTGCCGCGAATGCTAATCGCGTTACTGATGAAATGTTGATGAGCGCCTCTCGGGCGCTGGCGCGCGAAGCGCCGCTGGTTAAGGAGGGCAAGGGCGCACTGCTACCGCCGTTGTCGCGGATTCGTGATATTAGTAAATCGATCGCCTTTGAAGTCGCTGCCCAGGCCCAGCAAAACGGCGTGGCGCTTAAAACAAGCGGCACCGAACTACGTGAGCGTATTGAGAGAGCGTGCTGGTCGCCTGAATACCGTGCTTATCGTCGCAGGGCTTTCTAAGTTTAATAACGGGAAGCGAAACAGCAAAGTGAGCGCAAAAAAAAAAAGCCCCCACCATGGTGGGGGCTATGCAAGCATTGGTAGGTTTTGCCTTTAAGCTGCGCCGATCATTTTGCGCAACACGTAGTGAAGGATACCACCGTGGCGGTAGTAAGCCAGCTCATTGACGGTATCAATTCGGCACTTGGCATCAACGGTGCGCTCCCCATCGTCATTTTTGATGACAATTTTCACGCTGCCTCCTGGGCTTAAATCGCTTAAGCCAGCAATTGATATCTCTTCATCACCGGTCAAACCAAGCGTTTCACGGCTTTCACCTTCAGGGAACTGCAGCGGTACCACGCCCATTCCAATTAGGTTTGAGCGGTGAATACGTTCATAAGACTCGGCAATAACCGCGCGCACACCCAATAAGCGGGTGCCTTTTGCTGCCCAGTCCCGTGAAGAGCCGGTGCCATACTCTTTACCAGCAATCACCACTAGGGGAGTGCCTTCCTCCTTATATTTCATGGCGGCATCGTAAATCGCCATTTGCTCGCCGCTGGGAACGTGGCGGGTCTCACCACCAACAACTCCGTCCAGCATTTCATTTTTAATGCGCACGTTGGCAAAGGTGCCACGCATCATTACTTGATGGTTACCTCGACGTGAGCCGTAGGAGTTGAAGTCGACGGGCTTCACGCCGTGCTCTTGCAGATAACGACCCGCAGGGCTATCGGGTTTGATAGAGCCCGCTGGGGAGATATGGTCGGTCGTCACCGAGTCGCCTAGCAGGGCTAACACGCGGGCGCTTTCCACATCTTCAATGGCGTCCGGCTCACGCTCCATGCCTTCGAAAAACGGCGGGTGCTGAATGTAGGTCGATTCAGGCCACTGGTAAACTTTGCTTTCAGGAACGTTGATGGCTTTCCAGGTATCGTCGCCTTCAAATACCGCACCATACTCTTTGCGGAACATCTCAGTGTTGACCTGTTCAACGGCAGTGGCGATATCTGCTTGAGAAGGCCAGATGTCTTTGAGATAAACCGGGTTGCCGTCATTGTCCTGGCCGAGTGGGTCGGTCGTTAAGTTGCACTGTACGTTACCGGCTAACGCATAGGCGACCACCAAGGGCGGTGAGGCGAGCCAGTTCGTTTTGACTAGCGGGTGCACACGGCCTTCAAAGTTACGGTTGCCTGAAAGCACCGATGCCACGGCAAGGTCGCCGCTGTTGATCGCTTTTTCGATCTCATCGGGCAGCGGGCCGGAGTTGCCGATACATGTTGTACAGCCATAACCCACTAAGTTAAAGCCCAGTGCATTCAGGTCATCGCTTAAGTTCGCGGCTGCTAAGTAATCGGTCACCACTTTGGAGCCGGGGGCAAGCGAGGTCTTAACCCAAGGTTTCGTGGTAAGCCCCTTTTGGCGTGCATTACGTGCCAGCAGCCCGGCTGCCATCATGACGCTTGGGTTGGAGGTGTTGGTACATGAGGTGATAGCGGCAATTACCACGGCACCTGGATCGAGGCTGAAATCCTTATCGTTAAGTTTAACGGCTTGGCTGGTGTCATGTTTAAAGCTCCTCTCAACCCCCACCGCGGTTTGGCCGCCTTCCGAGGAGAGTTTTCCTTTTGCGGTTGTGTCCGCGCTGGTGTCCTCTTGCATGAACTTGTCAAAGGCGGCAGCCATGTCTTTCAACGCCACACGATCTTGGGGGCGTTTGGGGCCGGCAAGACTTGCTTCTACTTCGTCCATGTCAAGGCTGAGAGAGTCGGTAAAGACCGGCTCATCGCCAGGTTCGCGCCATAAGCCCTGCGCTTTGCTGTATGCCTCTACCAATGCAATTTGGTCATCTTCACGGCCGGTAAGACGCATGTAGTTAAGCGTTTCGTCGTCTACTGGGAAAAAGCCGCAGGTAGCGCCATATTCCGGTGCCATATTGGCAATAGTGGCGCGGTCGGCCAGCGGCAAGTCTTTAAGACCGTCACCGTAGAATTCAACAAACTTACCCACTACGCCTTTTTTACGCAGCATTTCAGTGACGGTAAGCACGAGATCGGTGGCAGTAATGCCTTCGCGCAGTTTGCCGTTAAGCTTGAAGCCAACGACTTCCGGAATCAGCATCGAGACCGGCTGACCAAGCATGGCGGCTTCCGCTTCGATACCGCCGACGCCCCAGCCTAGTACGCCCAGGCCGTTGATCATAGTAGTGTGGGAGTCGGTGCCGACTAAGGTGTCGGGGTAGGCAAACATCTGGCCATCCTGCTCTTTTGTCCACACTGCGCGACCCAGGTACTCGAGGTTAACCTGGTGGCAAATGCCGGTGCCGGGCGGTACAACGCTAAAGTTGTCGAACGCTTGCTGGCCCCAACGCAGAAACTCGTAGCGCTCACGGTTGCGCTGCATTTCGATATCGACGTTTTCTTGAAACGCGGCGGCGTTGCCGAATTTGTCGACCATCACCGAGTGGTCAATAACTAGATCAACAGGAGAAAGTGGGTTAATACGGGCGGGATCTTCGCCGAGCTTCTCAACGGCAGCGCGCATAGAGGCAAGATCTACAACCCCTGGCACGCCAGTGAAATCTTGCATGAGGACACGGGCAGGGCGGTAGCCTATTTCACGGCTTGATTTGCCCTCTTTTTGCCAGTCCACTAGCGCCTGAATGTCCTCTTGATCAACACTTTCGTCATCGCCAAAGCGCAGCTGGTTTTCGAGCAGAATTTTGAGCGTTTTGGGTAGCCGGTCAATGTTGCCGAGCGCGTCGGCGGCTTTTGGCAGGCTATAGTAATGATACTGCTGGTTGCCTACTTCTAGCGTGGTGAGCGTATCGGGTATCTTGCCCATTGGTCTCTCCTTTGATTGCTTGGCCTTAAGCGAACTGCTGATCACAATTTGCTGATCGCAACGCTTAGGCGCGACGGTCACTGCTTTTCTTTAATGTGGCTTATCCCCAGTATGGCTTATCTTGTTAATAGCACATGGGTGTTTCACCCCCAGCTTTCAAGGCGTCTTCGCCTAATAGCGAAGGCTAACCCTTGTAATTGCTTGTACTTGACGCCATTTCAGGCAGACTCTCTTGCAAACGATATCTGCTCAATTGTGACAAAGGTGGTGTCATGGAAACGCGTCATGAACGTTTAATTATTCTTGGTTCCGGCCCTGCCGGGTATACGGCAGCGGTGTACGCAGCCCGTGCTAACTTAAAACCGCTGCTGATTACCGGCCTGCAGGCAGGTGGCCAATTGACCACCACAACCGATGTCGATAACTGGCCCGGCGACGCACAAGGTGTTCAGGGGCCAGATTTGATGGAGCGCATGAAGCAGCACGCTGAGCGTTTTAATACGGAAGTGCTGTTCGACCATATCAATGAGGTCAGCTTAGGTGAGAAGCCGTATACCTTAAAAGGGGACAGCGGAATTTACACCTGTGATGCGCTGATTATTGCCACCGGTGCCAGCGCACGCTATCTGGGCTTGCCAACCGAGCAGCAATTTATGGGGCAAGGGGTATCTGCGTGTGCTACCTGCGATGGCTTCTTTTATCGCAATCAAGAAGTGATTGTGGTGGGAGGCGGCAACACCGCTGTTGAGGAAGCGCTGTATCTCTCAAATATCGCCTCTAAGGTTACCTTGGTGCATCGTCGCGATACGTTGCGCGCCGAGAAAATCCTGCAGGATAAGCTGTTCGAAAAAGTCGAAGCAGGCAAAATTGCTCTTGAGTGGTTCTATGAAGTGGACGAGGTGCTGGGCGATAACACTGGTGTCACTGGCGTGCGCGTTAAGTCTACTAAAGATGGTTCTACCAAAGAGATTCACGCGCCAGGGTTGTTTATCGCTATCGGCCACAGCCCCAATACAGGAATTTTCGAAGGCCAACTGGAAATGAACGGCGGTTACATCAAGGTGAAATCAGGTCTTGAAGGCAATGCTACCGCCACCAGCGTGCCTGGCGTCTTTGCCTGTGGTGACGTGATGGATCATATTTATCGCCAAGCCATTACCTCTGCCGGCAGTGGCTGCATGGCAGCGCTAGATGCTGAGCGCTATCTGGATGGCATCGCCTGAGTTAGCTGTGGTTAAACGCCTGTCGTGATCAACAATCGGCGGGCGTTTCATCGATGCGCAGGCGACCCAGTCGGCTGAGCACGAGCACTTTTCCTGGAGCGCTTGCCGCACATATATAAAAACTGCCATTGAAGCCGTTTGCGTGGCCAAGCGTACTATAGCTCACACGCCGTCTGTTACGATTATAAGTGACGGTAGTTGCCTGCTCTTTAGGGAAGACACGAACAACATCGCTGCTGGTTATTTGATTTATCGCGTCCCCCTTGATGACCAGTAGCGCGTTACTCCAGTCGCTGGTGCAGGTGTTTCTTTGCTGATTGGTTGGGCAAACCGTGGCCGTTTTACGCTGCGTGATGGCTGTGTTGCGAGCCAACGAAAAGGCAGACTGCAATCTGTTAATATCGGCGGTAACGGCTGTGCTTCGGCCAAGTGCTTGAAAGTTTGGCACTCCCCAGGCGGCTAAGGCTGAAATAAGCAGAAGAGCAATAATAAGTTCGATCAGGGTAAAGCCTTGGATACGCGTGTGTGGAACGCCGTTATTGTTAGCTGGCATGGTGACTCCAGGCGTGTGTTTTTTCTACAGCCTACCTCGCGGTGATCGTTTTTTATGTAAGCCAAAGCGGACAAACGTTGTGAGCAATTTCTTAATTATTGGCGGTGGCGTGATCGGTATGATGACGGCACTGCAGCTAGCAGATGCTGGCCAGCAAGTTACTTTAGTGGAGCGCGGCATTTGCGGGCAGGAGTCTTCTTGGGCAGGTGGTGGCATTGTCTCGCCGCTTTACCCATGGCGGTATGCGCCGCCCATCTCGCAACTTTCGCGCTGGTCAGAGGGCGTGTATCCCACTTTGTCGCTACGCTTGTTGGAAGAAACCGGTATTGATCCTGAATATCGCCAAAAAGGGCTGCTCTATCTTAACGTTGACGATGCTGACACTGCGCTTGGTTGGGCGAGAGGCTTAGCCAAGCCGCTGGAGCGTGTTAGCGCTGACTTTGTTCGTCAGAAGGAGCCCATGGTGGCTGCTGCCCAGGAGAGTGCGTTGTGGATGCCGACACTCGGTAGTGTGCGCAACCCACGTCTGGGACAGGCGTTGCGCGCTCGGCTGCTGGCAATGCCGAACGTTGTGCTGAATGAAGGCTGTGAGGTAAATAGTTTTATAACGCATGACCAACAGGTGTTGGGCGTTGCGACCGCGCAAGGGGAGCTGCGCGCTGAAAAGGTGGTGGTATGTGGTGGCGCCTGGACAGCCAGGCTGTTAGAAAGCTTAACGATTCGCCTGCCGGTACGCCCCGTAAAAGGCCAAATGATTGCTTATCAAGCGCCGCAAGGATTGGTGCAGCGCGTGGTATTGAAAGATGGTCGCTATATTATCCCGCGTAGCGATGGGTTGCTGTTGGTAGGCTCAACCTTAGAAGAAGCGGGTTTTGATAAAACGACCGACAGTGAAGCACTGGCGTCACTCAAACAGACAGCTGAAAGCATTGTACCTGCGTTGTCAGATTGCCCGGTTGCTTATCATTGGGCAGGGCTGCGCCCTGGCTCCCCGGATGGCATTCCATTTATTGGGGCATTGCCAGGGTGGTCCGATGTTTACGTCAATGCTGGCCACTACCGCAATGGGTTAGTGCTTGCACCAGCCTCTACCCATGTATTGGTTGATCAGCTATTAGGGCGTGAGCCACTTATCGACCCAGCGCCCTTTCAGCCGACGGTAGATCGATTAATCACGGATTTGGCATAGCTTATGGCTGATACTGTCTATCGGTAGCGGTTTTAATCGCGGTTCTGCTTATCTTGTTGCTCTTGCAAAAAACGATCCCGATGAGCGCTTGAGCAAAACCACTGTTCGCTATCGCGTAGGGCTTCCTCTTCCGGAACATGGACATCGCACCAGCGGCAGCGCACCATTTGTCCGCCTTCATGGCGTTCGGGTTCACTCTGTTGGTGGGAAAGTTTGCGCTCTCGGTAGAGACCATAAAGTTTCAGGCCCACATAGAACAGCACGGCAAAAATAATCAGCCGAATGATCAAAAGGTTCATCCTCTATGACTCCCATGGTGGGATGTAATAATAGCTAGAGTAACATGAGCGCCGGCTAACCTTTGCCAGTTGGCAGCCCTTGCGGGACAATGTACTTAGGTGAGCGGCAACGTGTTCTAAAGATTCTCAAGAGATTTTAACGCCCATGCAAGACTTAACGCTGGTAATGGCCCAACTCGACCCTTTAGTGGGAGATATTCCCGGCAATGCTGCACGCGCCATTGAAGCGGTGCGCGAAGCAAGGATCGAGCATGGGGCGGATATTGTTGTCTTTCCAGAGCTTTTCTTGTCTGGTTATCCACCGGAAGATCTGCTACTTCGCCCATCGATGGAAGCTCGCTTGCGTGAAGCGCGGGCGAAGATGGCAGAAAAAATCGCCCGCGATGTGCTGGTGATTATTGGCTATCCGGGCGTTCGTGAAGGAAAGCGCTATAACCTGGCGGGTGTGCTGTATAACGGCCAATGGGAAGCGGAGTATGCCAAGCAGGCACTGCCGAACTATCAAGTGTTTGATGAGCAGCGCTACTTTACGCCTGGCACCAAACCGCTGGTTTACGAGCACAAAGGCGCCAAGCTAGGGCTGCTGATTTGTGAAGACCTTTGGGAAGGTACGCCGGTTAATGCAGCCCGCGAAGCCGGGGCAGAAGTACTGATCAGCTTAAACGCCTCGCCCTATCATCAGGATAAGCCCAGCGAGCGCTTGCGCCTGTTAGAGCAGCGTGCCCAGGATGTAAACCGCCCGATTGTGTATGTGAACACGATCGGTGGGCAGGACGAGCTGGTTTTCGACGGTGGTTCTAGCTGTGTAGACGCCCAAGGCGAACTCAAAGTGCTGGCGCCTTCTTGGCAAGCAGGCTTAATGCCCGTTCAACTGCTGCAAACGAGCGCTGAAACGTGGGAACCCCAAGCGGGTGAAATTGAGCCAGAAGTTGAGCCTGAAGAGAGTCTTTACTGTGCGCTGGTGACAGGGCTGCGCGACTACGTCAATAAAAGTGGTTTTAAAGGCGTTGTTCTGGGGCTTTCCGGTGGTATCGATTCCGCTCTTTCCTTAGCGATTGCCGTCGATGCGTTGGGTCCCCAGCGTGTGCAAGCAGTGATGATGCCTTATCACTATACGGCGGATATCTCGAAGCAGTACGCTGCTGAACAGGCTGACATGCTGGGCGTTCATTATGACGTAATGCCCATCGAGCCGATGGTCGAAGCGTTTATGGGCACTTTGGCAGAAAGTTTCGCGGGCACCGAGCGGGATACTACGGAAGAGAACCTGCAGTCGCGCTGTCGCGGCGTTCTGTTGATGGCGATCTCCAATAAGAAAGGCCTGATGGTGCTTACGACCGGCAATAAAAGCGAAATGGCCGTGGGTTACGCCACGCTTTATGGCGACATGGTGGGCGGCTATAACGCCATCAAAGATGTCTACAAAACCTGGGTGTATCGTTTGACCCGCTGGCGCAATACCCAATCGCCCGCTATTCCAGAGCGAGTGATTGAGCGCCCGCCCAGTGCAGAGCTGGCGCCCGACCAGCAAGACAGTGACTCGTTGCCTGATTACGACGTGCTAGACGCCATTCTGGTGAGCTACATTGAAGGCGATATGAGTGCTGAGGCAATTATCGCCGCTGGGTTTGATGAGGAAGATGTTTATAAAGTAGTGAAGCTTGTTGATCGCTGTGAATATAAGCGCCGCCAAGCCCCGGTCGGAGTACGGGTCACGCCCAGAGGGTTTGGGCGCGACCGGCGCTACCCGATTGTTAATGGCTGGCAGCCTGGCGATTAGAGCGTCAGCGTTTGCTCGATTGACTTAAAAACTGTCCCACGCAGATTCGGCGGGTTGGCGCTTTAAGGCTGTTAAGCTTGGAGCGTTATTCGTCGCCGGATTTTGTGTCTGGCGGGTGCTTGTCACTGTTTGCGCATGAGCATGTTGTTGGCTGGCTGGTAACTTGAAAACGCTCATAGCATGTAACAGTTGGTGTGCGTTTTGGCGTAAATGATTCGCAGCATTTGCGCTCTCTTCCACAAGCGCAGCGTTTTGCTGGGTCACTTGATCCATCTCGGTGATCGCTTGGCCAACTTCTTGTACACCAGTACTCTGTTCAGCGCTAGCATGACTAATTTCCTGCATAATCTTGGTCACTCGCTCAATCGCTGCCACAATATCTTCGGTTGATTTGCTGGCCTCTTCAGCGCGTGCGTTGCCATGATTGACCCGCTCCAAGTTATTAGAAATCAAATCGTTTATTTCTCTTGCGGCATCAGCGCTGCGTTGCGCGAGTTTACGAACTTCCTCTGCAACCACGGCAAATCCACGACCATGCTCCCCAGCCCGAGCAGCTTCTACAGAGGCATTCAAGGCAAGAATGTTGGTTTGAAAAGCAATGGCATCAATGGTTGAAATAATGCCGGCGATTTCTTGCGAGCTTTTGTTGAGGTCGTTCATGGTAGCGACTACTTGATGCACGGCTTCGCCGCCTTGGATTGCGGTTGTTGAAGCACTGGCGGCTTCCTGGCTGGCTTGCTGTGAATTGTCTGCGTTGAGTTTGACCGTGCTGTTGAGTTGCTCCATTGCTGATGCTGTTTCTGCTAGTGCGCTGGCCTGTTCTTCCGTGCGCGACGATAGGTCATTATTTCCTTCCGCAATTTGTTCACTATTGGATGCCACCGCCTCGGCTGATGAACGAACTTGCGATACGATGGCTTGCAGTTGTTTAGACATCGCTACTTGTGATGCCATGATACTGCTGGTATCGCCTTTCTTGAGGTACGGTTGAGTTGTCAGTTCGCCGCGCCCGATAGCTTCCGCAAACACTTTCACTTGACGGGGCTCTGCGCCTAATTCGCGAAGCAACTGACGTGTTAGAAATATCGCAATCGCCCCGCCTATCAACACGGCAAACAGTGTCAGCCCCAGCATTTGTAGTTGAAACCCTGATGCGGTGCTACGAGCAGCGGCGGTGGAAGCGTTATTAATCTGTTCCTGCAGGTTGATAAATTGATTGATGCGGTTAAGCCACTCGGCATAGGCCGGGCCAGCTTGCTCTAGCGTCAAGGTTTGAGCGCGACTAAGGGCGTTAGCAGTGTTGGCATCGAGCACTTGCTGGGTAAGCGCTTGGGTGGTTTCTGATTGATTGTTGATAGTAGAAAGAATGCTTTGCTCTTGGGGCGTTGTATCGGTTTCGCCCATGACCTGCTGCATGCTTTCAATCGCTGTATCGTAGTTGGCAGCTAGCCTTCTCATCTCTTCATTTAGTGTCGTCAGGCGGCTGGCATCCGTCGTCATAACGATGTCGCGTAGCGCAATGGCACGGTCGTGAACACTGCCGCGCATATCAACTGCGAAGCGCTGTTTAGCGCCGTTCACGTCATTAATTGACGTCAATCCACGGTCAATTTGGTTAACTTGATAAATACCGATAGCTGTTAAAAGAACAAGTAATGCAAGCAGGGTAGAAAAAGCAAATGTGAGACGGGTGCTGATATTGGTTTCTGAAAACCAAGATTTGGGGGCGGGCATCCAATGAACTCCAAGCAGGTGCTTTATTATTAAGGTGAAAGAAATATAGTTCTTTGTATAATTTTTGTACAACTTATTTTTAGATATAGAGGTTTTTTTATTTTGTTAACATCATGTAAGTAAAAGTTTTTTGTAGGTGAAACAAAAAAACCACGCCGAGGCGTGGTTTTTTGATAAGCACTTTGTACAGCTCTGTATGAGTCAAGGCTACCTAAAACGGCTATTAATTATCTGCGTTACCATGTTTGGGCATAAAGCGATTGCCTCGTAGCTGCTCATGGTCTGGCGCATTTTCTCGCAGAACGACAAGTACTTCATTGGCGCGATCGTCCATACCAAGCCCTTGATAGCCTTCTACCATGGTTGCCAGCGCGTCACGCGTTGCGTTGGACTCCGGATAGTTTTCAATCACCCAGCGACCTCGTTCAACGGCGGCCAGGAAGGCACCGCGACGCAAGTAGTAGTCGGCCACGTGCAGTTCATGGCGTGCCAGCAACTCACGCAGATACACAATGCGTTGCTGGGCATCCGGGGCATATTCGCTTTGGGGAAAGCGCTGAATCAATTCGCGGAAGTCGTTGTAAGCATCCCGTGAAGCACCCAAGTCACGCTTAGAAATATCAATCAGGCGCAAGCGTTCAAGGCTAAATCGCCCTGCTTGCCAAGCGGAAAGGCCGCGCAGGTAGTAGGCGTAATCCACTTGAGGGTGATCAGGGTGCAAGCGAATAAAGCGGCTGGCAGCGGCGCGTGCCTCTTCCCAGTTGCTGTTTTCGTAGTAAGCATAAATTAGCTCAAGCTGAGCTTGTTCGGCATGGGGGCCAAATGGGTAGCGGGTATCAAGCGCTTCCAGTCGCTCAATGGCAATTGGGAAACGGTTGCTATCCAGCGCTGTGCGGGCAAGCTCATAGAGCTCGCGTTCTTGCACACCTGAGAATTCATCCTCTTCTTCAGGTGTGGTGTCGTTACTGGCACAGCCTGCCAAAAGGGCAAGGCTTAAGGCTAGAACGCCAAAGCGGTTGGCAGCGGAAAAAGCGCGCATCATCATCCTCGTTGCAAACAAGCCTCAATCACCGAAAAGCGACGATGGCCATAAGTAGAAATGGTAGAATAGGTCGCAGTTCGCCCACTATAAATCACCTAGACGCAAAACGCAGGCTTAGCGACACTCTAATGCCGTTTGAAGAGTTAAAAAGCATTATAGGGTAGCCGCGGTGTTTGCGTCTTAAAGAGGTTGTTCATGTCTCGTATTGTTGAAGCCACGCAGCGAGTACCCGCGACATTAGCTGGCGCGCGTTTAGACCAAGCCGCAGCTGAGTTGTTCAGCGATTATTCCCGCGAGCGTTTGAAAGCGTGGATCAACGCCGGTGAGCTCACCGTCGACGGCGCTAAAGTAAAACCGAAGGCCAAGCTGCACGGCCACGAAATATTAGCGCTTAAAGCGACTATTGAAGACGATACTCGTTTTGAGCCCCAAGATATTCCGCTTGATATCGTTTATGAAGACGACGCGGTAATAGTCATCAACAAAGCCGCGGGCATGGTGGTTCATCCCGCCGCGGGCAACCCTGATGGCACATTGTTGAATGCGTTGCTCCATCATCATCCTGCACTGGCAGAAGTGCCTCGGGCGGGAATCGTACATCGCCTGGATAAAGACACCACTGGTCTAATGATGGTGGCGAAAACGTTGCCCGCACAAACGACGCTGGTTGAGCAGTTGCAGGCGCGCAGCGTTTCTCGTCAATATGATGCAGTGGTGATTGGCAAGCCCGTGTCGGGCAGCACCATTGACGCGCCCATTGGTCGGCACCCAAAAGACCGTAAGCGCCAAGCGGTCACGGCTTCTGGGAAACCAGCAGTGACTCACTTTCGGGTGGTTGAGCGTTTCCGCGCGCATACCCATGTGCGTTGCCAGTTGGAAACCGGGCGTACCCATCAAATTCGCGTTCATATGGCTCATGCCCGCTACCCATTGATTGGCGATCCGCTCTATAGTGGCCGTGCTAAGCTGCCGCCGGGTGCTGCTGCGCCGTTAAAAGAGATTTTGCGTGAATTTCCGCGTCAGGCGCTGCATGCTCGGAAGCTCAGTTTTGTGCATCCGGTGAGTGGTGAAACGCTTACTTTTCATGCCGACTTGCCTGATGATCTACTGATGTTGTTGGATTACCTGCGCGAAGATAGTGAGACCATGAGATGAGCGACGCGATTGATCTAAAGCCCACGCTACTGTTACCTGATTGGCCAGCCCCCGCGAATGTGCGGGCGTTTGTGACCACTCGGGAAACAGGGCCGAGCCAGGATGATTTTGCCGCTTTTAATCCAGCGAGCCACGTAGGCGATAATGCTGATCATGTCGCGCTATGTCGGCGTTTGTTGCACAAAGAAATCGGCGATGATCGGCCGCTGCTGTGGCTTAACCAAACCCATGGCGCACGCGTTCAGCAGGCGTATCAAGACGATACGCCGGAAGCAGACGCCTCGGTTGCCAGCAGCAACGACTATGCTTGTGTGGTGCTAACCGCAGACTGCTTGCCGGTGATGTTCTGCAATCGCCAAGGGACCCAGGTAGCCGTTGCCCACGCGGGCTGGCGCGGGCTAGCGGGTGGCGTGCTGGAAGCGACCGTCGCCGCTATGAACTGCGATCCTGACGACATTTTGGTATGGCTCGGGCCGGCTATTTCGAATGCCCAATTTGAGGTAGGACCAGAAGTGTATGGTGCCTTTGTTGCGGTACACCCTGAGACCGCTGAAGCGTTTGACCACAGCCCTTATCGTCTTGGTCACTATATGGCGGATCTTTATCGCTTGGCGCGCTTTCGTTTAGAAGCGCTGGGTATTCATCACATCAGCGGAGGCCACTTCTGCACGGCCTGCGAGTCGCGTTTTTACTCCTACCGCCGAGACAATGGCAGCACTGGACGCATGGCAAGTGTGATCTGGATCAATTAAGTAGTGTTATTCCTTCGAGCTTGTTATGCACAGCTCTTGAAATGCGTGGAACTGACTCCATTAAACTTGTCAAGCTAAACGTTTTTAGCACATTAAAGACAAGTTATTGGGAAACACCGTGGGTCCAAACGCACGGCACCCCCAGGAGGAATTCCATGCGATTCGATAAATTTACTGCCAAATTACAGGCCGCTATTTCTGAGGCACAATCCCTTGCGGTTGGGCACGGCCATAATCAGCTTGATCCCGCGCACTTATTGCTTGCGTTACTCGATACCAAAGACACTGGCATTAAAGCCCTGGTTGAAAAAGCTGGGGGCAGTAGCTCGCGCCTGCGCGACGGTTTGCAGAAGCAGCTAGATAACTTACCTAAAGTAAGCCAGTTCGACGGTGACGTTCAGCCATCTCGCGACTTCATCAAACTATTCAATTTAACTGACCGGGAAGCGCAGAAGCGTGGCGACCAGTTCATTGCCAGTGAATTGGTACTTCTGGCTGCACTGGAAATGAACAGTGCGATCACCAAACTGATGAAAGAGTCAGGGCTCAACCGGAAGGCCCTGGAAGCCGCAATCAATAGCTTGCGCGGTGGTGCTAAGGTCGACGACCCGAATGCCGAAGACCAGCGCGAAGCGCTTAATAAATACACCATGGATCTAACCCAGCGTGCATTAGATGGCAAGTTGGATCCCGTGATTGGTCGTGATGATGAAATTCGCCGCACGATTCAGGTGCTGCAGCGTCGTACCAAAAATAACCCGGTACTGATCGGTGAGCCAGGGGTGGGTAAAACCGCCATTGTTGAAGGGCTGGCTCAGCGTATTGTGAACGGTGAAGTGCCTGAAGGCCTGAAAGAGAAACGCGTCCTTTCCTTGGATATGGGCTCACTGCTGGCAGGCGCCAAATTCCGTGGCGAGTTTGAAGAACGTCTGAAAGCGGTGCTAAAAGAGCTTTCCCAGGAAGAAGGCCGGGTCATCCTGTTTATTGATGAGCTGCACACCATGGTGGGCGCGGGTAAGGCTGAAGGTGCGATGGATGCAGGCAACATGCTTAAGCCCGCGCTGGCGCGTGGTGAACTGCACTGCGTAGGGGCGACCACGCTGGATGAGTACCGCAAATACATTGAAAAAGACGCCGCGCTGGAGCGTCGCTTCCAGAAGGTGTTGGTCGATGAGCCCTCTGAAGAGGACACGGTAGCTATTCTGCGCGGTTTAAAAGAGCGTTACGAAGTCCACCACGGCGTGGATATTACTGATTCGGCGATTATCGCCGCGGCCAAGCTCTCTACCCGCTATATCACTGATCGGCAGTTGCCCGATAAAGCCATTGACCTGATCGATGAGGCAGCGTCACGTATCCGCATGGAACTGGACTCTAAGCCTGAAGAGATGGATAGGCTGGATCGTCGCCTAATCCAGCTGAAGATGGAGCGCGAAGCGCTTAAGAAAGAGACCGACGAGGCCACTAAGAAACGCCTTGAGGCGCTGAACAACCAGATCCACGAGTTAGAGCGCGAATACGCTGACTTGGATGAAATCTGGAAAGCTGAAAAAGCCAGCATTCAAGGCGCAGCCCAGTTTAAAGCGGAGTTGGAGCAGGCGCGCATTGACCTTGAACAGGCGCGTCGCCAGGGCGACCTAGGTCGTATGTCAGAGATTCAGTACGGCAAAATTCCGGCGCTTGAGAAGAAAATCAGCGAAGCGGGTGAAGGCGAAGCTGATATTGCCAGCCACCAGCTGCTGCGCTCAAACGTTACCGAAGAAGAGATTGCCGAGGTGGTTTCTCGCTGGACAGGCATACCTGTCTCCAAAATGTTGGAAGGCGAGCGAGACAAGCTACTGCGCATGGAAGAAGCGCTGCATGAACGAGTGATTGGCCAGCATGAAGCGGTAGAGGCCGTGGCTAACGCCGTGCGCCGCTCGCGGGCAGGGTTGTCTGACCCCAATCGACCCAACGGCTCGTTCCTGTTCCTCGGCCCAACCGGGGTGGGTAAAACAGAGCTATGTAAGTCGCTGGCTAACTTCTTGTTCGATACTGAAGAGGCGATGGTGCGTATCGACATGTCGGAGTTTATGGAGAAGCACTCCGTGGCTCGCTTGATTGGTGCGCCCCCAGGCTATGTAGGTTATGAAGAGGGCGGCTACTTAACTGAGGCGGTGCGTCGTAAGCCCTACTCGGTGCTGTTACTGGACGAAGTGGAAAAAGCGCATCCGGATGTATTCAATATCCTGCTGCAAGTGTTGGAGGATGGCCGCTTAACTGATGGGCAAGGTCGTACAGTCGATTTCCGTAATACGGTGATCGTGATGACCTCTAACATGGGCTCGGACATCATCCAGCGCATGGGTGGAGATGATAACGACTACGAAGTCATGAAAAATGCAGTGATGGAAGTGGTGGGTAACCATTTCCGCCCTGAATTGATTAACCGCATTGATGAGGTGGTGGTGTTCCACGCCCTTGGCCAAGAGCAAATTCAGGCGATTGCCGGTATTCAGTTAGAGCGTTTGAAAGTTCGCTTGGCTGAGCATGACCTGAGCCTGGAAATTAGCGATGACGCCATGGCCCAGCTGGCGGTGGTCGGTTTCGACCCGGTGTATGGCGCAAGGCCGCTGAAGCGGGCGATCCAAAGCCGCATCGAGAACCCATTGGCTCAAGACCTGCTGGCGGGCAAATATGCCCCTGGCGACACTATTCATATCAGTGCGAGTGAAGGCAAGCTAGTATTTGAGTAATTTACGCGTGGGCAATTAAAATTCCCACGTCCTCAACTAGCCTGCGCAATGAACTTCAGCAAGCCTGCGCAATGAACCTCAGTAAGCCTGCGCAATGAAATAGTGCAAAAGCCTCGTTAGCTCTGCTAGCGGGGCTTTTTTAATGGCTAACTGCGACGTTTGTTGCGTTTGTCCTGATCGGAGGTTGACAGGCTGAGGGCGCTAATGGAATCTTGTGTGTTCCTGATTTGCGGGCGCGGAACCAACGGGCAACCCCTAATCCCCGCGCGAAGGGTAGGCGAAAGCCTTTACCCGCCGAAGGACTTCCGGGCTTGGGCTAACCGCCCGACCTGGCCAACGCCCCGACACGGCAAACCGTCGTGTAAGGTAGCTACTGGCGTATTTGATGATATGCCGGTGCTTCCGATGAGAGTGCAGGCCCTAACCGGGCCATATGCCAGGGTTTGGCATCAGGTGCCGGCATGGGCCGGCAGCGGCATACCGCCGCACTCGACACCGCAGGATGTCCTGCGGATCGCACTCGAGACCTCCAGGGGAGAAACACAGTGGAACTGCTTTCCGGCGCAGATATGATCGCCCGCTTCTTGCAGGATGAGGGCGTTGAGTACATTTATGGTTATCCCGGCGGCGCGGCGCTGCACATTTACGATGCGTTGTTCCGCCAGGACAAGGTGAAGCACATTCTTGTGCGTCACGAACAGGCAGCGACTCACGCAGCCGATGGTTATGCTCGTGCAGCGGGCAAACCAGGCGTGGTGCTTGTCACCTCGGGTCCTGGTGCTACCAATGCGGTTACCGGCATTGCGACTGCCTATATGGATTCGATTCCAATGGTCGTGCTGTGCGGTCAGGTCATGAGCCACCTGATTGGTGACGATGCCTTCCAGGAAACCGATATTGTGGGTGTGACTCGCCCCATCGTGAAGCACAGCTTCTCAATTCGGCATCCGTCTGAGATTCCAGAAGTGCTGAAAAAAGCCTTCTATCTCGCGGCGACTGGCCGCCCGGGTCCGGTCGTGGTCGATATTCCTAAAGATATGACAGCACCGACCGAGCGCTATGAGTACGTCTACCCGAAAAAGGTCAAGATGCGCTCCTATAACCCGGTTACCCGGGGGCATACGGGGCAAATTAAAAAAGCCGTTGAGATGATGCTGAAAGCCAAACGTCCGGTGTTCTATACCGGCGGTGGCGTGGTAACTGGCAAGGCAAGCGAAGGGTTGACCGATTTGGTCAAACAGCTCGGCTTCCCCATTACCACGACGCTGATGGGCATTGGCGCCTATCCGCAAAGTGATCGGCAGTGCCTGGGCTGGTTAGGGATGCACGGCTCGTATGAGTCCAATATGGCTATGCACCATGCGGATTTGATTATCGCTATTGGCGCGCGTTTTGATGACCGAGTGACCAACAACACGTCGAAGTTTTGCCCCACGGCAAAAATCATTCACGTGGATGTGGACCCAAGTTCGGTATCTAAAACCGTACGCGCAGATGTGCCCATCGTTGGGCCAGCGTCTAGCGTTATTAATGAAATGATCAGCCTGGTTCAAGGTCAGTCAATTTCGCAGCCTGAAGCGCTGACCGAGTGGTGGCAAAAGATTGACGGCTGGCGCGCCGAGCGTGAAGGCAAGCTATATGAGCCTTCTAAGCCAGGCGAAGTGTTGAAGCCACAGGAAGTTATCGAAGCGCTATGCCGTGTTACTCGCGGTGAAGCCTATGTGACGACGGATGTTGGCCAGCACCAAATGTTTGCTGCTCAGTACTACAAGTTTGATAAGCCTAACCGTCTGATCACTTCGGGTGGTTTGGGCACCATGGGCTTTGGCTTCCCGGCTGCCATGGGTATCAAACAGAACTTCCCTGATGACGATGTCGTGTGTGTAACAGGGGAAGGCAGCTTTCAGATGATGATGCAGGAGCTCTCTACCTGTAAGCAGTACGGCGTGGGCGTCAAAATTGTAAACCTCAACAATGCATCGCTTGGCATGGTGCGGCAGTGGCAGGATTTGAACTACAAGTCCCGTCATGCGCACTCCTATATGGAGTCGCTGCCAGACTTCCACATGCTCATTGAGGCTTACGGATTTACCGCAATCACCGTGAATACCCTTGACGAGTTGGAGCCGGCGCTAGAGCGCGCCTTTGCCGACAAGCATGAGCTGGTGTTCCTGGATGTGAAGGTTGATCCCTTTGAGCACGTCTATCCGATGCAGGTGCCGTTGGGTGCCATGCGTGACATGCTGCTGTCTAAAACGGAGCGTACCTGATGCGTCATATCATCTCGATTCTGATGGAAAACGAACCGGGTGCGCTGTCACGTGTGGTCGGGCTGTTCTCCCAGCGTAACTTCAACATTGAAACGCTGAACGTTGCACCGACCGAAGACCCGTCGCTGTCACGCCTGACGGTGACCACCGTGGGTGATGACCGCGTGATTGAGCAAATCACCAAGCATCTGAATAAGCTGATTGATGTGGTGAAGCTGGTCGACCTGACGGAAGGTAACCACATTGAGCGTGAGCTGATGTTGGTGAAAGTAAAAGCGTTAGGCGCTGCCCGCGATGAAGTGAAGCGTACGGTGGATATTTTCCGGGCGCAGATCGTCGACGTAACGCCAAGCCTGTATACCGTTCAGATTACCGGTGACGCTGCTAAGTTGGATGCATTTCTACAGGCCATGGCGCCGGTAGGCATTCTCGAAGTGGCGCGTACCGGGGTGTCCGGTATCGCTCGTGGCGATAAAGTTCTATCGTTGTAAACGCGGCATGCTAGCTGAGTAAGCCGTTGGAAAAGCCGTCCTTATCAGGGCGGCTTTTTTTTTGTGTTCTTATAAGCACGCGTTAACGCGGCGTCACAGTCGCCCAAAACGCGTCAATCATCGGATTTTTGAGGCGTCGGTTAAGCACGCAAACTCCGACATCGTAGTGGGGGAGCTCGGGTTTTACGCTGAGCACTTGCACACGTTCGGACAGCGGGCTGTTATCTAACACGATTTTGGGTACCACGCCCACGCCAAATCCCAGCCCCACCATGCTCACAATCGCTTCGTGCCCAGCTACTTGGGCATAAATGCGCGGCGTTATACCCATCGCCTTAAACCACGTGTTGGCGTACTCCCTTGAAGGCCCTGCCTCTGAAAGAATCATCGGAACATCACGCCACTGCTCGGCTGTTGAGCTTTCCGGCTGACTTGGCAGCCAGTCGTGGGCTTCTGTAGGTCCAATAAACAGCAGCGGCGAGCGGGTAAGCGATTTAAAGGCCAGAGCGCTGGGTGGAATTCGCGGACGGGGGGTAATGGCCATATCGTCTGCGCCTTCCAGTACCCGTGACATGGCGTCAGCGGGGTCACCGGTATGCAGCTTTAATTCGATACCAGGGTGCCGAGTACGCACATCACTCAGTAGTTCGTAGAGAAAGCTATAGCTCGCGGTTACCGAACAGTAAATGCTTATTTCGCCACTCAGCTGTGCCACCGTGGCGGCCAGTGTTCGCTTTTGCATTTCCCATTGCTCTAAGGTCTCTTTTGCATAGCGCTGAAACGCTAAGCCTTGAGGAGTTAGCGTGACATGGCGATTGTCGCGCTCAAATAGTTGCGTGCCTAGCTCGCCTTCAACCTGCTGAATTGAGCGGCTTAAGGTGGATGGGCTGATATGACAAAGCTCGCTGGCGCGGCCAAAATGCAGCGTCTCGGCCAGCGTTACCACATGCTTTAATAAGCGAAAATCCATAGGAAGCCCACTGTTAAGATCGATGTTTCATAATTAGAAATAGTATGTTGCAAATATAGCGTTTTACGCAATGGTGGCGGTGGCGTAGAGTGATCTCAACGCCAAAGCCCAGTGCTGCAAAAGACGGCACGGGTGGCCATCAACGCTGATACGACATATATAAATTATTCCTATATAACGATCATTTTTTGATCAAATTCGATTTTTGGAGTCTTGCTATGCACGTTTATTACGATAAAGATTGTGATCTATCCCTCATCCAAGCCAAGAAAGTCACTATTGTTGGTTATGGTTCGCAAGGCCATGCCCATGCGAATAACTTGAAAGAGTCTGGCGTCGACGTCACGGTTGCTCTGCGCAAAGGTTCTTCCTCTGCCGCCAAAGCAGAAGCCGCAGGCCTGAAAGTGGCAAGCGTTCCAGAAGCGTGCAAAACCGCAGACGTTGTCATGATTCTGGCGCCGGATGAGAATCAAAAAGCAATCTACGAGCAAGAAGTAGAGCCGAACTTGAAAGAAGGCGCGACCTTGGCCTTCGCTCATGGCTTTAATATCCACTACAACCAAATCGAGCCGCGTAAAGATCTTGATGTCATCATGATCGCCCCGAAAGCACCGGGACACACGGTACGCTCTGAGTTCGTTAAAGGTGGCGGTATTCCTGACCTGATCGCTATCCACCAGGATGCGTCTGGTAATGCCAAAGAATTAGCGCTTTCCTACGCGGCAGGCGTTGGTGGTGGCCGTAGCGGCATTATCGAAACTACCTTCAAAGATGAGACCGAAACAGATCTGTTCGGTGAGCAAGCAGTTCTGTGTGGCGGCGCAGTTGAGCTGGTTAAAGCTGGCTTTGAAACGCTGACTGAAGCGGGTTATGCGCCAGAAATGGCTTACTTCGAGTGTCTGCATGAGCTTAAGCTGATTGTTGACCTGATGTACGAAGGCGGCATCGCCAACATGAACTACTCCATCTCCAACAATGCGGAGTACGGTGAGTACGTTACTGGCCCTGAAGTGATTAACGATGAGTCTCGTGCCGCAATGCGCAATGCACTCAAGCGTATCCAAACGGGTGAGTATGCCAAAATGTTCATTCAGGAAGGCAACACTAACTACCCGTCGATGACGGCACGTCGTCGCTTGAATGCTGAACACGAAATTGAGCAAGTAGGCGCTAAGCTACGTGGCATGATGCCGTGGATTGCTGCCAACCAGTTGGTTGATAAATCGAAAAACTAAGCGGTTAGCGTGTTAGTACGCTAGTTAAAGCTTCGGGGCGCACATTGTTGCGCCCCGAGGCGTTTGGCGTTGCATGCTGCAATTGACTGGCTGAGTTAGCTTCACCGTGTAGAATGAAAAGAGATCACTGTGCTGGTGACTTCACTTCAAACGGATGATATTTATGACCCAGGATGCTCGCGATCAAGAGCGTAAACAGGCCCCGCAGTCAGCGCCTCAAGAAGGCCAGAAAACAGAAGCTAGTGGTGCTGGAGAGCAAGAAGACGCTAGTCACGAAAAGGTAAGTAATGGCAGCGTAAGTCATGACAACGTAAGTAATGAAGATCTGGCTAGCGTTTTTTTGCGCGAAACCGAAGTGGTTGAAGAAGCGGTTGAGGACGGTAAGAAAATTCGCCGAAAAGGCATTTACTTATTACCTAACTTGTTTACTACGTCTGCGCTGTTTTCAGGGTTCTTCGCGGTGGTAGCTGGCATTAACGGAGAATTCACTTCGGCAGCAGTGGCAATTTTTATCGCCATGGTGCTTGACGGACTTGATGGCCGTGTTGCCCGTATGACCAATACCCAAAGCGAGTTTGGCGCAGAGTACGATAGTCTTTCCGACATGATCTCGTTCGGTATGGCGCCTGCATTGGTGGCCTTTACCTGGATTTTACAAGACATCGGTAAAACTGGCTGGGTGGTGGCATTTCTTTATGTGGCTTGTGCTGCACTGCGTCTGGCGCGCTTTAATGTCCAGATTGGTAGTGTTGATAAGAAATGGTTTATTGGCTTGCCAAGCCCATCCGCTGCCGCTTTAGTGGCTGCAAGTGTGTGGACCTTCCATAGTTTTGATGCGGATGCGGTAGGTTTTAAGCTGCTAATGCTGTTTGTTGTAGGGGCTGCGGGTGTGCTCATGGTTAGCAATATTCGTTATTACAGCTTTAAAGATCTCGATTTCAAAAAGCCTGTACCTTTTGTTGTGCTTCTAGCGGTGGTGCTAGGGTTCGTAATGATCTCAGTGGAACCATCTGTAATGCTGCTACTGCTTTTTGGTGCTTATGTGTGCTCAGGCCCGGTATTGGCCGTTATGCGCAAGGCCAAGCCTAAAAGCTAAAGTTTATTCACATTTTCTCAAAAAACCACTTGCCAAGTCGGCAGCGAATCCGTAAAGTACGCATCCGCTGCCGGGGACGCACAGCGTTACCAGCGGTGAATGAAGGTGAAAACCTTCGGTTTGTCAGAGAGTTAGAAGAACTCAGCAGCAATACGCTGCGATGTCTTCCAGCGCTTTTTGAAACGGGCCACGCCAGAAAGCAACGTTATTTCGCTTTCTTCGCTCACTCGCTTCACTCACTCAAAACAGTGATTGACAAACACCAGGAAATGCGTAGAATACGCCTTCCTCGCTAAGGCAAGCCAGTTCATCGGTTAGCCAGTTGCTTCTTCGGAAGTTCAGCAGCGAAAACAGCTCTTTAACAATTTGATCAGGTAATTCATGTGGGCGCTTGCCGATGAGGGTGATAAATCACCAAATATCAAGGCAAGCGGTCATGAGAACGACAGTTTTTAAACGTAAGTTTTTAAACGATAGTTGAATGAATTCGTTTGAACCTTGAGCCAAGTTTGATGCGCTTTTGTTGTTCGTAAACATTACGTTTTCGAGTGACGAGTAAGTATCACAATGATTTTAAACTGAAGAGTTTGATCATGGCTCAGATTGAACGCTGGCGGCAGGCCTAACACATGCAAGTCGAGCGGTAACAGGGGTAGCTTGCTACCCGCTGACGAGCGGCGGACGGGTGAGTAATGCATAGGAATCTGCCCGATAGTGGGGGATAACCTGGGGAAACCCAGGCTAATACCGCATACGTCCTACGGGAGAAAGGGGGCTCCGGCTCCCGCTATTGGATGAGCCTATGTCGGATTAGCTAGTTGGTGAGGTAATGGCTCACCAAGGCAACGATCCGTAGCTGGTCTGAGAGGATGATCAGCCACATCGGGACTGAGACACGGCCCGAACTCCTACGGGAGGCAGCAGTGGGGAATATTGGACAATGGGCGAAAGCCTGATCCAGCCATGCCGCGTGTGTGAAGAAGGCCTTCGGGTTGTAAAGCACTTTCAGCGAGGAAGAACGCCTAGTGGTTAATACCCATTAGGAAAGACATCACTCGCAGAAGAAGCACCGGCTAACTCCGTGCCAGCAGCCGCGGTAATACGGAGGGTGCAAGCGTTAATCGGAATTACTGGGCGTAAAGCGCGCGTAGGTGGCTTGATAAGCCGGTTGTGAAAGCCCCGGGCTCAACCTGGGAACGGCATCCGGAACTGTCAAGCTAGAGTGCAGGAGAGGAAGGTAGAATTCCCGGTGTAGCGGTGAAATGCGTAGAGATCGGGAGGAATACCAGTGGCGAAGGCGGCCTTCTGGACTGACACTGACACTGAGGTGCGAAAGCGTGGGTAGCAAACAGGATTAGATACCCTGGTAGTCCACGCCGTAAACGATGTCGACCAGCCGTTGGGTGCCTAGCGCACTTTGTGGCGAAGTTAACGCGATAAGTCGACCGCCTGGGGAGTACGGCCGCAAGGTTAAAACTCAAATGAATTGACGGGGGCCCGCACAAGCGGTGGAGCATGTGGTTTAATTCGATGCAACGCGAAGAACCTTACCTACTCTTGACATCCTGCGAACTTGTGAGAGATCACTTGGTGCCTTCGGGAACGCAGAGACAGGTGCTGCATGGCTGTCGTCAGCTCGTGTTGTGAAATGTTGGGTTAAGTCCCGTAACGAGCGCAACCCTTGTCCTTATTTGCCAGCGGGTAATGCCGGGAACTCTAAGGAGACTGCCGGTGACAAACCGGAGGAAGGTGGGGACGACGTCAAGTCATCATGGCCCTTACGAGTAGGGCTACACACGTGCTACAATGGCCGGTACAAAGGGTTGCGAGCTCGCGAGAGTCAGCTAATCCCGAAAAGCCGGTCTCAGTCCGGATCGGAGTCTGCAACTCGACTCCGTGAAGTCGGAATCGCTAGTAATCGTGAATCAGAATGTCACGGTGAATACGTTCCCGGGCCTTGTACACACCGCCCGTCACACCATGGGAGTGGACTGCACCAGAAGTGGTTAGCTTAACCTTCGGGAAAGCGATCACCACGGTGTGGTTCATGACTGGGGTGAAGTCGTAACAAGGTAGCCGTAGGGGAACCTGCGGCTGGATCACCTCCTTAAACGATGCATCATCCTCGCGGTAAGCGCTCACAATGAATTACCTGATCAGAATGCTGTTGATACGCAGTGATAAGCGTTTTCTTCATATTGAAAGAAGAGAAAAGAGCTTTTTTAAGCTCTTCTTTAAAGACCTTTCTTTTTCTTTTAACGTGAAAAAAGCACTCGCTTATCACTGCGCATAGCAGTCGCTCTTTAACAATGTATATCATGCTGACATAAACGTTTTTAAAACGTTTATACGTAATTGTTTTGTGATACGTCTCAAGCGTATCCGGCAATCGTTATCATTGCGAGACACCAGACTCCTTCGGGTTATAGGGTCAAGCAATGAAGCGCACACGGTGGATGCCTAGGCAGCCAGAGGCGATGAAAGACGTGGAAGCCTGCGATAAGGCTCGGCGAGGTGGCAAACAACCTGTGACCCGGGCATCTCTGAATGGGGAAACCCACTCATCATAAGATGAGTATCTTGCGCTGAATATATAGGCGTAAGAGGCGAACCAGGGGAACTGAAACATCTAAGTACCCTGAGGAAAAGAAATCAACCGAGATTCCCCTAGTAGCGGCGAGCGAACGGGGACCAGCCCTTAAGCATGTGACTGATTAGGCGAATGCGCTGGGAAGCGCGGCCATAGTGGGTGATAGCCCCGTAGTCGAAAATCTGATCATGTGAAATCGAGTAGGTCGGGGCACGAGAAACCTTGACTGAAGACGGGGGGACCATCCTCCAAGGCTAAATACTCCTGGCTGACCGATAGTGAACCAGTACCGTGAGGGAAAGGCGAAAAGAACCCCGGAGAGGGGAGTGAAATAGATCCTGAAACCGTGTGCGTACAAGCAGTAGGAGCAGACTTGTTCTGTGACTGCGTACCTTTTGTATAATGGGTCAGCGACTTATATTCAGTGGCGAGGTTAACCGTTTAGGGGAGCCGTAGGGAAACCGAGTCTTAACTGGGCGACACAGTCGCTGGATATAGACCCGAAACCGAGCGATCTATCCATGAGCAGGGTGAAGGTTGAGTAACATCAACTGGAGGCCCGAACCAGGATCTGTTGAAAAAGATTTGGATGACTTGTGGATCGGAGTGAAAGGCTAATCAAGCTCGGAGATAGCTGGTTCTCCTCGAAAGCTATTTAGGTAGCGCCTCACGTATCACCGCCGGGGGTAGAGCACTGTTTCGGCTAGGGGGTCATCCCGACTTACCAACCCGAGGCAAACTCCGAATACCGGTGAGTGCAAGCGTGGGAGACACACGGCGGGTGCTAACGTCCGTCGTGAAAAGGGAAACAACCCAGACCGTCAGCTAAGGTCCCGAAATCCTGGTTAAGTGGGAAACGATGTGGGAAGGCTCAGACAGCTAGGAGGTTGGCTTAGAAGCAGCCATCCTTTAAAGAAAGCGTAATAGCTCACTAGTCGAGTCGGCCTGCGCGGAAGATGTAACGGGGCTAAACCAGGTACCGAAGCTACGGGTTCACACTATGTGTGAGCGGTAGAGGAGCGTCGTGTAAGCTGATGAAGGTGGATTGAGAAGTCTGCTGGAGGTATCACGAGTGCGAATGCTGACATGAGTAACGATAAAGGGAGTGAAAAACTCCCTCGCCGGAAGACCAAGGGTTTCTGTTCGACGCTAATCGGAGCAGAGTGAGTCGGCCCCTAAGGCGAGGCCGAAAGGCGTAGTCGATGGGAAACAGGTCAATATTCCTGTACCGGACATGATTGCGATGGGGGGACGGAGAAGGCTAGGTGAGCCAGGCGTTGGTTGTCCTGGTGAAAGTGAGTAGGCTGGTATCTTAGGTAAATCCGGGATGCCTTAAGGCCGAGACACGAAACGAACTGACTACGGTCAGGAAGTCATTGATGCCACGCTTCCAGGAAAAGCCTCTAAGCTTCAGATCATGTGCGACCGTACCCCAAACCGACACAGGTGGTCAGGGTGAGAATCCCAAGGCGCTTGAGAGAACTCGGGTGAAGGAACTAGGCAAAATGGTGCCGTAACTTCGGGAGAAGGCACGCCGGCGTAGGGTGACGAGACTTGCTCTCTAAGCCCGAACCGGTCGAAGATACCAGGTGGCTGCAACTGTTTAGTAAAAACACAGCACTCTGCTAACGCGCAAGCGGACGTATAGGGTGTGACGCCTGCCCGGTGCCGGAAGGTTAAATGATGGTGTTAGGATTCGTCCGAAGCTCTTGATTGAAGCCCCGGTAAACGGCGGCCGTAACTATAACGGTCCTAAGGTAGCGAAATTCCTTGTCGGGTAAGTTCCGACCTGCACGAATGGCGTAATGATGGCCACGCTGTCTCCACCCGAGACTCAGTGAAATTGAAATCGCCGTGAAGATGCGGTGTACCCGCGGCTAGACGGAAAGACCCCGTGAACCTTTACTATAGCTTCACACTGGACGCTGATGTTGCCTGTGTAGGATAGCTGGGAGGCTTTGAATCTCGGACGCCAGTTCGAGGGGAGCCAACCTTGAAATACCAGCCTGGCATCATTGGCGTTCTCACTCAGGTCCGTTATCCGGATCGAGGACAGTGTGTGGTGGGTAGTTTGACTGGGGCGGTCTCCTCCCAAAGAGTAACGGAGGAGCACGAAGGTACCCTCAGCACGGTCGGACATCGTGCAGTGAGTGCAAGAGCATAAGGGTGCTTGACTGCGAGACAGACACGTCGAGCAGGTGCGAAAGCAGGTTCTAGTGATCCGGTGGTTCTGTATGGAAGGGCCATCGCTCAACGGATAAAAGGTACTCCGGGGATAACAGGCTGATACCGCCCAAGAGTTCACATCGACGGCGGTGTTTGGCACCTCGATGTCGGCTCATCACATCCTGGGGCTGAAGTCGGTCCCAAGGGTATGGCTGTTCGCCATTTAAAGTGGTACGCGAGCTGGGTTTAGAACGTCGTGAGACAGTTCGGTCCCTATCTGCCGTGGGCGTTGGATGTTTGAGAAGGGCTGCTCCTAGTACGAGAGGACCGGAGTGGACGCACCTCTGGTGTTCCGGTTGTCACGCCAGTGGCATTGCCGGGTAGCTATGTGCGGACGGGATAACCGCTGAAAGCATCTAAGCGGGAAGCCCCCTTCAAGATGAGACATCCCTGAGGCCTAGAGCCTCCTGAAGGGCCCAGCGAGACCAGCTGGTTGATAGGCACGGTGTGGAAGCGCTGCAAGGCGTTGAGCTAACGTGTACTAATGGCCCGTGAGGCTTGACCCTATAACACCCAAGGGGTCTGGTCGTAGTGATAATGAAAACCGGATACGCGCTTCCTGTCAGTAACAGGAGACGAGAGACGACACAAAACATCAGTGACATGTTCAGCATGATATGCATTAAAAGTTACGCCTGACGACCATAGCACGCGTGAACCACCTGATCCCATGCCGAACTCAGAAGTGAAACCGCTTAGCGCCGATGGTAGTGTGGGGTCTCCCCATGCGAGAGTAGGTCATCGTCAGGCACTTATTGAGAAGCCCCGGCCATTTGGTCGGGGTTTTGCTTTTTAGGGGTCTCCCCTGGAGAGTAGCGGAACGCCGCCCGGATCATCGTCAGGCACTTATTTAACAAGAAACCCAGCCCATCGGCTGGGTTTTTTGTTTGCGCTATTGGTTATAGACTATTCGAAAAAATCCCCCAGGGCTGATGCCTTGGGGGATTTTTTTATGCTTTGAAAATGTGAGAATTAGCGGCAGATTGCTTCCAGTGCCTCTATTAAACTATCCATTTCATCATCTGTACCGATTGTGATGCGTAAGAAGTTGTTGAGCGCGTCAGTATTAAAGTGACGTACCAAAACTCCTCGCTCGCGGAGGCCTGCAAACAGCTGAGCGCCTTCAAAATCGTGATGCTGGGTAAGCACGAAGTTGGCCTTTGAAGGCAGTACTTCAAAACCTAGCTGCTCAAGTCGCTGACGTGTGCGCTCACGGGTCGTGATCACATTATTTCGGCAAGCGTTAAAGTGTTCTTCATCTTTCAGAGCTTCAATGCCGATGAGGCTCGCTAGGCTATCCACTGGATAGGAATTAAACGAGTCCTTGACCCGCTGGAGGCCATCAATCAGCTCAGGGGAGCCAATGGCATAGCCCAAGCGTAAACCAGCCAAGCTACGTGATTTAGAGAACGTTCCCGTGACTAGCAGGTTAGGGTAGCGCTCAACTAAGGTGACAGCGCTTTCAGCGCCGAAATCAACATAAGCCTCATCGATTAATACAACCCAGTTTGTCACGCGCTTAAGCAGAGCTTCAATGGTTTCGAGGGAGTGCGCATGCCCAGTCGGCGCGTTTGGGTTGGCAAAAATAACGCCGCTGCGCTCTGATGCACTCGCCAGGGCATCAATATCAACTTCCCACTGGGCATTTAGTGGGTGTTTGCGAAGCGTGACGCCATAAAGATTGGCGTAAACAGGATAGAAGCTATAGGTGATTGAGGGGACATCCAGCGGTGCGTCATGGCAGAAGAAGGCCTGAAACGCAAACGCGAGTACTTCATCTGACCCATTGCCGACGAAGGTTTCTGCCACGCTAACCCCATAGCTTTCAGCCAGCGCAGTACGCAATGCGTAAGAGGTAGGGTCAGGATACAAGCGCAAATGATCGGTGGCATAATTGCGCAGCGCCTTGCTCACCCCTGGCGCAGGTGGGTAAGGGTTTTCATTGGTGTTGAGTTTAATAACCTGTTCGCGGGGCTGCTCACCTGGCACATAGGGGGTAAGCTCCCGAACAGCTGGACTCCAGTATTGGCTCATGGGGGTAACCTGATTATCCTAATGTTAATACCCCATGGTCACCCGATGGCTGCCCGAGCGCAAGCATTCAAGTAAGCAAGGGGGTGGGCGTCGCACCTTGTAGCGGTTATGCTGTCATAAGCGCGCGAAAGAAATGTATGTCCAACACGATAAGGAGACACTCAATGCAATTTAGGAGTTTGCTAGCCGGCTCGGCTATGTTGGCACTGCTGGCGGGCTGTGCAGCTGGCCCGACGGGCCAGGGGGAAGATGCAGGAATGACTGCTTCTCAAGTCAATTACCAAGGTACGCTGCCTTGCCGCAACTGCGATGGTATCGACTTGGATGTGACGATGATAGGCGAAGAAATGAGTGCTCCTGAAGAGCGGACGTTCACGTTAAACGCCACTTATCGTAATCATCCACAAACACCACCAGACGAAAACTATGCAGGGAACTGGGAAGTGTTGACGGGCACGCCGTCTGATCCAGATGCTACTGTCTATGAATTAACGCCGAATGGCGATGGTCAGATTTACTACTTCCAGCGTATCAGTGAGCGCACGTTGGAGCTGATCGACCCAGAGCGTCGTCGTTTCGAGAATGGCGAGATGCTGCAGTTACAGCGTCAATAAAGTGTGAAGCGACGCTCAAAGGCGGCCATTGGCCGCCTTTTGCATTTCTAGCTATCTGATGCATAAATCTCAGTGGCGACATCAAGATATCAACAGGAGCAACATGGCGGTGGCGAAAGCGAAGAGTGCCTTTGTATGTACCGAGTGCGGTGCAGAGTATCGGAAGTGGCAAGGCCAGTGCTCCAGCTGCCAGGAGTGGAACACGCTAAGTGAGATTCGTTTGGCCAGTGCGCGACCTGGAGGTGGTACTGCGACGGGACGAGCGGGCTATGCTGGAGACCTGTCGCGAGACGTGGTGGATCTTGGTAATGTGGATCTCAGTGAGGTTCCTCGTCTTACCTCGACCTTTGCCGAGTTTGACCGTGTGCTGGGTGGCGGCTTAGTGCCGGGTTCCGCTGTGTTACTGGGGGGGAATCCAGGCGCTGGTAAATCTACACTGCTTCTACAAACTGCCTGCAAGCTCGCCCAGCAGCGGCGTATTCTATATGTCACTGGGGAGGAGTCGCTTTCCCAAGTCGCCATGCGCGCCCACCGCTTACAGCTGCCTACTAATGGCTTGAAAATGTTGGCCGAGACCAGTGTAGAAACCATCTTGGCGGTGTCTGAACGGGAGAAGCCAGAGATTCTGGTGATTGACTCCATCCAGACTATGCATCTGGAAGATATCAGCTCTGCGCCGGGGGGCGTTGCCCAGGTACGGGAGTCTGCGGCAGCGCTGACACGCTTCGCTAAGCAAACGAACACGGTTCTTTTGCTGGTTGGACATGTGACCAAAGATGGCACGCTGGCTGGTCCTAAAGTGCTGGAGCATATGATTGATGCTTCGTTGCTATTAGAGGGCGGAGCTGATTCTCGATTTAGAACGCTCCGCGGCCAGAAAAACCGCTTCGGCGCGGTGAATGAGCTGGGTGTGTTTGCAATGCTCGAGCAAGGTCTGAAAGAGGTTAAAAACCCCAGCGCGATTTTCCTCTCACGCCAAGAAGAGCAGGCACCCGGTAGTTTGGTCATGGTGGTGTGGGAAGGCACTCGGCCCATTCTCGTGGAAGTGCAGGCATTGGTAGATGAGTCTGCCCTGGGGAATCCTCGCCGTGTTGCCGTTGGCGTCGATCAAAACCGACTTGCCATGCTGCTAGCCGTATTAAATCGCCACGGTGGTCTGTTTACCGGTGATCAAGATGTTTTCCTTAACGTGGTGGGTGGAGTGAAAGTGCTCGAAACCAGTGCTGACTTAGCGGTGCTGTTAGCCGTGGTGTCCAGTCTGCAAAATCGTGCACTGCCAAAAGAGCTAGTGGTGTTTGGCGAAGTGGGGCTTTCAGGAGAAATTCGGCCAGTGCCCAGTGGGCAAGAACGCATTGCTGAAGCGGCTAAGCACGGTTTTCTAAGGGCAATTGTTCCGCGCGGCAACGCACCTAAGCAGGCTCCGAAGGGAATGGAGGTTATTCCTGTTGATAAATTGAGCGATGCCCTGGAAGCGTTGTAGCGTAAGCTATGCTAAGGAAAAGCATTAAGACTAAGGAGAGGCGCCATGAGTGCAATTCGGTTAACCCAATATAGTCACGGAGCGGGTTGCGGCTGCAAAATTGCACCAGATGTACTGGATGGGATTCTTGCTAAAGCTGGGCCTGCCGCGGGCCATAAACGACTCATTGTCGGTAACAAGGGACGCGAAGACGCAGCGGTGTATGATTTGGGTGATGGCCGCGGCATGATTGCGACCACCGACTTCTTTATGCCGATTGTCGATGACCCCTTTGATTTTGGTCGTATTGCTGCCACTAACGCGATTAGCGATGTGTATGCCATGGGTGGCACGCCGGTCATGGCATTGGGAATTTTAGGTTGGCCGCTGGATAAACTCAGCGCAGAAATCGCGGGTGATGTTGTTGCCGGTGCCCAGGCTGTTTGTCGTGAGCTAGGGGTAGCGTTAGCGGGCGGTCACTCGATCGACGCTCCTGAGCCGATGTTTGGTTTGGCGGTCAACGGGTTAGTCGATTTAGCGCATTTAAAGCTCAACAGCCAAGCAAAGCCTAATGACCTGTTATTCCTAACCAAGCCACTTGGCGTAGGGCTACTAACCACAGCCGAAAAACGGGGTTTGTTAGAGGCTGGGCACCATGGCCTTGCCCGTGAAACGATGCTCAAGCCCAATCATATCGGTGTTGAGTTAGCTAAGGTGAAAGGCGTTAACGCTATGACGGATGTCACCGGGTTTGGCCTTGCTGGACACCTAGCTGAAATGTGCAGCGCAAGCGGTGTGATGGCGCAGATCGATTTTCGCCGCTTACCCCGTTTAGCAGAAGCCGAAGCCTACCGTCGGCAGGGCGCTGTCCCCGGAGGTTCGCTGCGCAATCGCGAAGCCCTTGGTAAAGCGTTGCCTGTGATGGACGATGCTCACTGGCAATGGCTGTGTGATCCTCAGACGTCAGGTGGTTTGCTGATCAGTGTCGACCCTGCCTGGGAAGATGATGTAGAGCGTATTGGTCGTGAGCACAGTCTTACCTTGGTACCGTTTGGTACCATGAAGGCAGCTCAAGGCGACGTTTTGATTGAGGTTATTGGATGACGCTAGCCACTGTTCCGGCATCATTGAACTTAATCGCGCAAACAACACCGCTGATAGATGTGCGCGCCCCGGTTGAATTTATTCAAGGCAGTTTGCCTGGCGCGGTTAACTTACCGTTAATGGTTGATGATGAGCGCCATCAAGTGGGCATTGCTTATAAACAGCACGGACAGCAGGCAGCAATCGGATTAGGTGAACGTTTAGTCAGCGGTGGCACTAAGCAAGCACGCGTTGACGCGTGGCTGGGATACGTAGCGCGTCAACCAGACGCTATTATCTACTGTTTTCGCGGAGGGCTGCGTTCGCAAATTGCACAGCAATGGCTTGCTGATGCAGGCATCAACCGGCCGCGCATTGACGGTGGCTGGAAAGCGATGCGGCAACGGCTATGTCAGCGCATTGATGAGGCTTCCAGCCAGCCGATGCTGGTCGTGGCGGGGCTGACAGGTTGCGCGAAAACGACGCTAATTAATCAATTGAGTAACGGCATTGATTTAGAGGCTTTTGCCAACCATAAAGGATCGGCTTTTGGGAGGCAGCCAGAAGAACCGACAACACAAATTGATTTTGAGCATGCCTTAGCCAAGCGCTTAATTGGGCTGACGGGAAGCTTAGTGGTAGAAGATGAGTCGCGGCAAATCGGTAATGCCAATATTCCGCTTACCTTTTGGCATGCCCTGCAACGTGCGCCGCGAATACGCATTGAGATGCCCTTGGATTGGCGTTTAGAGCAGTTGCGCCGCGACTATATCGAAGCACTTGAACAGCGCTACACTGCCCGTTACGGCCCACAAGAGGGCTGGCAACGTATGCGACTCCAATTAGCCAATGCCCTGGAGCGTTTGGCGAAACGCTTAGGCAATGCCCGATTGCAGCGTCTACAGCGATTACAAGGTATGGCTTTTGATGCCCATGCACTAGGGAATATTCAAGCCCACGAAGCATGGCTTGCGCCACTGTTGACCGAATATTACGACCCACTTTATCGCTATCATCTTGAAAAGCAGCGAGATAACCGCCCTGTGGAACTGCATGTTGGCGATTGGGAAAGCTGCTTAGAAGCCGCTAGGCAGTGGAGCGCTTAGCGGCGTTGTATTCATCTATAGCTTATGCCGCTTTCAGCCATTGGGTCATCACGCGGTCTAGCAGCGGGGCTAACTGATGAAAGCGTCCAGCATTTTCTAGGATCTGTTCACTGGTTTGTATAAAGCGCCCTGCTGAGGCAGTTTTGGGCTGTGGCCATTCATCGGCATTGAGCAGTGGTGATACGCTGGAAGCCGTCGCTTCGAAATGACACAGTAAACCGACGACACGCCCGGCGTCCCACGAAAAACCTTGCAGTGGTGCTGCTGCACTGCCGCCTAGCGGTAGTGCGCTTTCCGGTAAGCTAAACACGAGGCGGTGCCTCATAAATGCCTCAAATTGTTCGGGTAGGTCAAAGGTGCTTTCCGGGGCAAGTGTTATTTGGTGCCAGCCAATTTCAGGGTAGGTGCCTGGTGCAATAACGGCATCCAGCGCCTCCGCTATCCACAGTGCGCCCAAGCCAATACCCAATAATGGTTTCTGCCCATCCAGATAGCGGTTAATCAGCTTGCGTTCGGCTTTAAACCAATCGGGTGGATCATTTACTAGACGTTCAGGGCCATCCAGTATAATTAGCGCATCGCACTCACCTGGTCGTGGAGTTAGCTCGCCCGCATAAAGATGAAAAACGGTGTAACTATGGCCCATACTCTCAAGCCAGTCAGTTAGACGAGCGGGACCATGGTCAGGGCCGTGCTGTAGCAGATGAATATGCATGGTAATCTCCTCGCCGGCCGATGTTAATAACGCGATAGGGATCTCCTGCCGCGTTTGTGCGACGATAACGTATCGCGTTCATTTCACCAATATTGTGACCCAGGAAATCAGCATGGTGGCTAAACCCCTAGGATTTTACCAGCGGCTTCAACAGTTGCCGTTGCCCGCTCAGCAAGCGTTTATGGCAGCCCTGTGTGAACGTCTGCTACCTAACTACGCGCTTTATCAACAAACCACGGGGTTAGGTGACGAGCATACACTGCGTACTGTGCTGAGCCTGGTGTGGGAACGGCTGAGCGTTTCTAATGCTAGCATTGACTTTGCTCGGCAAGCGGAAAAGCTGGCTGAGTGCGAACCTCCGGAAGATGATGAGAGCTTTGGAGCGCGCCGAGCGTTAGATGCTGTTGTGTCGGTATCCGCGCTGCTGGATACGCTGCTGGGGGAGTCGCCTGAAGCCGTGTTAGATGTCAGCCGCACCTCGCGAGCGGGCGTTCGCGCTTTTATCGAGCTAACGGAAGGTGAAGAAGATGCCCAGGCGCTTGCGCTGATCATTCGCGACCATCCCTTGATGGCCGACGAAAATGATTTCCAGGACGCTGTTTTGGACGCCGTGAGTGAGCCAATTACTAAAGCCTACCTAAAAGAAATTCGTCAGCTAGGGCGTAATAACGGCATTAGTAATCTTGGTTTAACCTTAGACGAGGGCAAGGAGTAGCTGTCGAAGCTGGTTAAAACCGCAGGCCCGCCGTCACCATCATGCCGGCGGTGCCGAAGATGATGAGATCTGATTCTACGCGCCCCCATTGCACGCCAATGCTGGGTAGCAGTGCAGGCGCCGTGCCTAAATGGTTAAAGGGAATCTTGTCGCGATATTCACCTTTATAGCCGTGTAGTAGCCCGCCAGTTAGCTTGGCGCGTACGTTGATCTCTTCGGCAAATTGCCAAAGCGGGAATTCACGCCCTGCATAAAAATACCAGGTTGGTTGATCAAACGAGTTTTTAAACCATGCCGCCCCTGTTAACCAGCGGTCTGGATTATGTAGTTCAATGCTTACCAGTTTTTGCTGATTGGTATGGTCAGGGTCAGGATCGAAGTGGCGCGTTAGCAAACTGGTTTGCACCAGTGTGTGATCGAGTTCTAAGGTGGGAGGCCAATCTGGCAAAGAAAAGGCTGAGACGGTAGTGCTCAGCCAAATCCCTGCTATCCCTCCTGCCCATTGATAATAACGAGGCATGTCACTGTTCCTGAGAGAAGGGCTTTTTGCTAAGTGATTTCACTACTAAGTGGTTTCGCTAAAGGCGCATTTCGATGCCACGTTCCGCCATGTAACGTTTTGCTTCTGGTATCGTATATTCACCGAAATGGAAGATGCTTGCTGCCAATACTGCATCGGCACCACCTTTGAGTACGCCGTCTACTAAGTGATCCAAGTTTCCTACACCGCCAGAGGCAATTACCGGCACGCTGACGGCTTCAGAAATAGCATGGGTAACCCCCAGATCAAAGCCCACTTTAGTGCCGTCGCGATCCATACTGGTGAGCAATAACTCGCCAGCACCAAACTCTACCATCTTTTTGGCCCACTCGATGGCATCCAGTCCCGTTGGTCGACGCCCACCATGAGTGAATATTTCCCAGCGAGGAGGCTCGCCTTCTTTAGACACCTTCTTAGCGTCAATCGCCACCACAATACATTGGCTGCCAAAGCGCTCGGCGGCTTCGCGAACAAACTCAGGGTTGGTCACCGCGGCGGTATTGATGGAGACTTTATCAGCCCCTGCATTCAGCATCGTGCGAATATCATCGCAGCTGCGGATGCCTCCCCCCACGGTGAGGGGAATAAACACTTCACCGGCAATGCGCTCTACCATGTCGACCGTTGTGTCACGGTTTTCATGGCTGGCGGTAATGTCGAGGAAGGTGATTTCATCGGCACCCTGCTGGTTATAGCGCTGGGCAATTTCGACCGGATCGCCTGCATCACGGATGCCTACAAAGTTAACGCCTTTCACCACGCGTCCGGCATCGACATCTAAGCAGGGGATAATACGTTTCGCTAAACTCATTTGTCGCCTCCGCTAAGCTGGTCGCTCAAGCGCTGAGCTTCTGCCACATCGAGGCTGCCTTCATAGATCGCGCGGCCGGTAATCGCGCCTAAAATGCCGCAAATGCCGCTGTCAGCGACATCACACAGCGCACGAATGTCGTCTAAATTGGTGACGCCGCCGGAAGCAATCACTGGTAAGCCACCTTCACGGGCTAGCGCAGCCGTGGCTTCTACATTGACGCCTTGCATCATGCCGTCGCGGGCAATGTCGGTATAGACAATGCTGGAAACGCCGTCATTGGCAAAGCGCTTGGCGAGCTCGGTCGCCTTTAAAGTGGATACTTCCGCCCAGCCATCGGTGGCCACATAGCCATCTTTAGCATCCAGGCCAACAATAATGTGGCCTGGGAACGCACGGCACATTTCGCCCACGAAGTTCGGCTCTTTAACCGCTTTAGTGCCAATAATGACGTAAGAAACCCCGGCATTTAAATAATGCTCAATGGTTTCCGCTGAGCGGATACCACCGCCAATTTGGATGGGCAGTTTAGGGTAGGCGCGCGCAATTGCGGTGACTGCCTCGCCGTTCATCGGCTTGCCTTCAAAAGCGCCGTTTAGATCAACCAAGTGCAGGCGGCGAGCACCCGCTTCTACCCAGCGAGCGGCCATGGCAACAGGGTCATCGCCGTAGGACGTTGAATCTTCCATGCGGCCTTGCTTCAAGCGCACACACTGGCCGTCTTTGAGATCAATCGCGGGAATTACCAACATTGTGAAACCTCTCAGGGCGTCCAGGTGACAAAGTTTTCTAGCAGGCGAAGGCCCGCGCGGGAGCTTTTTTCAGGATGGAACTGCACAGCGAAGGTGGCATCACGGCCAATCGCTACATGGGCGCAAACCTTGCCGTACTGGGTAGTACCAAACACTTGGGCATCGTCGGTCGCATTAACGTAGTAGCTGTGCACAAAATAGAAGTGTTCGTTATCGTCAATGCCTGACCATAGCGGGTGATCGTGATGTTGCGCCACAAGGTTCCAGCCCATGTGCGGAACTTTTAAGCGCTGTTCGTAATCATCGCGCATATTGGCCGGAAAACGATCAACGCTGCCATGGAAAAAGCCCAGGCAATCTACGCCGCCGTTCTCTTCGCTACGCTCCATCAGCATTTGCTGGCCCACGCAAATACCCAATAGTGGTTTAGCTTGACGGGTAAGGATGTCATCGACTAGACCGCGTAGCTCGGTACGTTCCAGCTCGCCGACACAGTCCCGAATAGCCCCTTGGCCCGGGAGTACTAGGCGCGTTGCACCTAAAATACGTCGAGGGTCGCGAGTAATAATCACATTTTCGTGGGTGACGTGCTCAAGCGCTTTTGCCACAGAGTGTAGGTTGCCCATTCCATAATCGATTACCGCGATGGTCATAAAGCGCTCCTTGTTATCGTTGGCGAGCTACCACTCGCTGTAATACCCGGCATTATAGGCTTCCTTTGGTAGACGGCATTTGTCCCGCCATACGCGGGTCTTCTGCCACCGCCATGCGCAGCGCGCGGCCAAACGCTTTAAATATAGTCTCAGCCTGATGGTGAGCATTAAAGCCTTTTACATTGTCAATATGCAGGGTGACGCGCGCATGGTTGACGAAGCCTTGGAAAAATTCCCAAAACAGCTGGGTATCCATACGGCCAATGGTATCGCGGGTGAAGTCGACATTCATATAGAGACCTGGACGGCCGGAGAAGTCGATAACCACACGGGACAACGCTTCATCAAGAGGAACGTAAGCATGCCCATAGCGGTAGATGCCGCGTTTATCGCCGATCGCTTGGTGAAATGCTTGGCCTAGGGTAATGCCTAGATCTTCAACTGTGTGGTGATCATCGATGTGCAGATCGCCTTTTGCGTCAATATCGAGATCCACCATCCCATGGCGAGCTACTTGATCAAGCATATGATCAAGAAACGGAACGCCGGTGTCGCTGCGGAGACGGCCTTCGCCATCAAGGTTGACGCTGACCGTAATCTGCGTTTCGTTGGTGTCACGGCTTACCGTGGCAATACGCGCTGACATGTTGCATCTCCTGCGCTGATGCGCACTCTGAGGGGGTATTGGTGGATCATCGGGTAATGTTAACACCGCTAGATCAAAGCATAACCTGTGCCAAAAGCGACCATTATAGTGAATCGGCGCCCCCATCCGCTACAATGCGCGAAAGGTAGCCGCCTTTGCTGGCGGTAGAATAGCAGCCTTGCTGCTTTGGCAAAGAGGATTTCACCATGCCGGTGACATTGCATTACGTCGACCAGGCCCGTTGGGAAGCTGAGGAGCAGGTGCGTATTGACCTAATACGCATTTATGAAGATGCGCCCCAAGAGCGAATGCCTACACCAACGGTCGCCCCTTTTATTGAACAGCATTTAAAAGGGCAGCACTTTTTTGCCTGCGCACATTTTAACGATCGACTGCTCGGTGCGGTTGCAATAAAAGAGGCAACTGACCGCGCGTGGTGGCTCTCCGAGCTGTGCGTGCGTAAACCCACCCGACGGCGTGGCGTAGGCGCGCGACTAATGGCACTGTTAGGAGAGCAGGCAAAACAAGAAGGACGTATGCTGCGCATCGAAACGTCGTCGCTGCCGTTAGCAGATCGAGTACTGCTCTCAAAGCTTGGTTATCGCCCCGTAGCCCCTGAATCATCCGCACAGTCGGATGATTCCATCACCAGTGATTTTGTTGAGCTAGACCCACAAGGAAAAGGGCAATGAATCATCTACTACGTATTTTGCTGGCTGCGGTAGGTATTTTAGCGATTGTTGCCGTTGCCGCAGTGGTGTATGTCACCACTTTTCTTGACCCAGAAGATTTCAAGCCTCGGCTAACTGCGGTGGTAGAAGAACAAACTGGCCTGAATCTAGCGTTGGAAGGCCCAATCACATGGTCATTTTATCCGCGTATAGGGGTCAGTGTTGAGCAGGCAAAAGCGTGGCTGCCAGAGCAAGCTCAGGACGAGAGTGCGTTTGCCGCCATTGAGCGAGCTGAAGTTAGCGTAGCCTTTGCCCCTTTATTACGCGGCGAAATAGCGGTTGACGGCTTAACCCTAGATGGCATGCGCTTAAACCTTGAAAAGGATGAGCAGGGCGAAGGTAATTGGCAGCCGTTACTAGAGCGCCTCGCTGAGCAGGGTAACGAAACAGCGGAAACGGTACTGGCGCCTGCAAGCGCTGGCCCCAACGCAGATGCTGGTAATTTGTCGGTGGTGCTGAATATTGCCAGTGTAGAAGTGAAAAATGCTGATATTCGTTTTCGTGATGAGCAAAGCCAAGCACTTTGGCGTGTGCAGTCGCTCAATATTTCAGGCGCCAACGTCAATCCGTTACGTTCCTTCCCTTTAAAAACCATGTTCACATTAACTAAGCATAATCGCTTAGATGCAGAGGTGTTGGAGCGTACGCCCGACCTGAGCAGCGAAGTGAATCTCGAAACTCGTCTTCGTTTAGGTTTGAAAGATGAGCAGCTGGTTTTTGAAAATATCCAGTTGACGACTCGTACGCGACGCTCTGGAGAAAGTGATCCGCAGCAGCTTAGTTTGAAAGCAGCTGAAATAGTTGCCCGAATGGGTGAGCAGCAACTTACGATTCGCGAGGGTGTCGTTGACGCGGGCTTACGTCATCCAGACAATTGGCAGGGTAGCCTCGCGCTTTCGTTGGCATTTGGTTTGGAAAGTGACTGGGCGGCGCAAACTGCTCAGTTTAAAGATGCTCAGTTAACCGGGCCGGATGGACTGAGAGTCAGTGGCCATCTCAATGTCGAAAAGTTTTTAGACTCTCCTCAGTACAGCGGCCAACTCACCGCAGCGCCTTTTACATTGCGGCCTTGGTTATCTCGCGCAGGCATTACTCTCAATACGGCCAATGAAAGTGCCCTGAGAGATGTGGCGATGACTAGCCCAATTGAAGGAGATATGACGAGTATTGCACTGCCGCGTCTTTCCTTAGTAGTGGACGACAGTACCTTTACAGGTAATATTTCCGCCGCGCTGGACGGTACTCGGCTCGCCTTTAATCTGGAAGGCGACCAGCTGAATATTGATCATTATCTGCCTGGTCCGGAAACCGCTCAACAAGCTAGCCGAGGCATGCTGCGCAAAGCCTTCGCCCAAACCGATGGGGCACTATTACCTCAGGAATGGCTGAGCACGCTATCGCTAGAGGGGGACTTAAGCGTCGACCAGCTTGTGCTGGCTGGATTAACGTTCGATGGCACTTCGCTAAGCTTGCGCGGCGAGAATGGAGTGCACCAACTGACAGCCTTTGAGTCGCGTTTTTATGAGGGCGAGCTTAATTCGACTGGCCGTCTAGATGCGACAGCAAACGTACTGGAATGGCAGATTTCTCCACGTGTCAGTGATGTTCAGGTCGCACCGCTCATTGAAACCTTTAGCGAAGAGGCGTCACCGTTACGAGGCCGCTTCAACTTGGAAGGCGCACTGACTACCCAAGGCAATCGCCGTGATGTGCTCACCAATAATCTTAACGGCGAGCTAAGTGCACAACTGAACGACGGCGCTATTCTGCAAACGAATATCTCTCAGCAAATGTGTGAGATAGTGGCGCAGCTAGAGGGCGAAGGCACCCTGCGCGAATGGGAACCTGATACGCGCTTTGAACGGTTTGACGCGACCTTCCAAGTGCGTAATGGCGTAGTAAACAGTGACGATTTGCTTATCACCCTTCCTGGCATTGACGTACAAGGTGAAGGCGAATTCAATCTCAATACGCTGAATTTTACGACTGAGGCAAATGCTAGGCTGGTCGACACGGCGGATGCCGCCTGTAACGTGAACCCGCGTTTAGAGCAGTTGCCTCTTCCAGTTCGTTGTGAAGGCCATGTGGGCGACGATAAAACCCAGTGGTGCCGATTTGATCGTTCGGCTTTCCAAGCAGCGGTGATAGACCTACTTCGTAATGAAGCAGGCAGCCGTCTTGAAGAAGAGCTTGAGGAACGGCTGGGCGATTCGCTTGATCAAATTGACGAACGCTTAGGAGAAGGTGCTGGTCAGGAACTTCGTGAGGGGATTCGTCGTCTATTTAACTGAGCATTCATGCACGTTTTGAATCGATACAATAAGTGCGCGCCGGCCTTACCGCCGGCGCTTTTTTGCGTGTTAGTTAGCCACATAATAGCAAGGCCAACTGACGGCTAATTGCAGGGTGCCGTTTTACTGTTTAAGGAAATCCTATGGCCGACATGTTTACACCGTGCCTCGCGGCGGAAGAGTTTCAACGTCGCTTGCTTACCTGGTTCGATCAGTATGGACGGCATGACCTGCCTTGGCAGTCGCCCCGAAGTGCCTACCGGGTATGGGTATCTGAAATTATGCTCCAACAAACCCAGGTCGCTACGGTCATTCCCTATTTCAAACGCTTTATGACGCGCTTTCCCACGTTAGAAGCACTGGCCAACGCACCTCAGGACGACGTGCTGCATCTTTGGACCGGGCTGGGTTACTACGCCCGTGCCCGTAATTTGCATAAAGCGGCTCAAGTGGCGTTAGCGTCCCATGGGGGAGAGCTGCCAACGGACAGTGTCGAAGCGTTAATGGCGCTGCCGGGTATCGGCCGCTCCACTGCTGGCGCGATCATCGCGCAAAGTTCTGATAAACATAGCTCTGATAAACATAGCTCTGATAAACAACGTTCTGGTCAGCAGGCCGCGATTTTAGATGGCAATGTAAAACGATCGCTGACTCGCTTGCATGCCATTGCTGGCTGGCCAGGCAAGCCAGCAGTAGAGCGTTCACTATGGACACTGGCTGAGTATTTCACGCCCAATACCCGTCTTGCCGACTATACCCAAGCCATCATGGATTTCGGCGCCACGCTATGTAAACGCAGCAAACCTGATTGCCTGATCTGTCCGTTTAACGACGTATGCCGTGCCTATGCCCAAGGTGAGCCGCAACGCTTTCCCGAATCCAAGCCTAAAAAAGCCTTGCCGACGCGTGAAACCATTATGCTGATGCTACGAGACAGGCAAGGGCGGGTGTGGTTAGAGCAACGGCCACCCAGCGGCTTGTGGGGAGGCCTATGGAGCCTGCCTCAATTTGAGCAGCATAGTGAACTGAACGATTGGCTGGCTGATCATGTGACGTCCCCCGAACGCCATGCGCCAATGCCCAGCTTTACTCATACGTTTAGTCATTTTCGGCTATTGATTACGCCTCAGCCCGTCAGTTGCGATAGGCTGAACGGCGTAAGAGAAGATGGCGTGTGGTATGACGTTGACGAACCGCCCACGCTTGGCTTGGCTGCGCCGGTTAAATCGCTGCTGAGCCAGCTGGCGCCTTTTTCCTTAGATCCAACGCCAGGGCCGTCGCGCTAACCTCACTCGCGTTATTACTTTTATATTCGCACCGTTATTCATAAAGGAGCACACCATGAGCACCACCGTTTTCTGCCGCAAGTACCAACAAGAGCTGCCCGCCCTGCCATTTCCACCATTACCAGGTAAGCAGGGACAAGAGATTCAAGCCACCGTGTCTAAGCAGGCCTGGGAAGAGTGGCAGTCGTTGCAAACGCGCTTGATTAATGAAAAGCACCTCAACATGTTAGAGCCTGAGGCGCGCGCCTATTTGATGGATCAAATGCAGCGTTTTCTAAATAACGAAGCAACGGATCAAGCGGAAGGTTACGTGCCGCCTACCCAGGCTTAAGCGTTCAGGAAGCAAGGCTGTAAGGAGTGAAACTCGGTGCAGCCCACGGATGGCGCGGCTTTTGCACGTTTTGAGCCCTGCAAAGAAGTGCCCTAAGCACGTGACTAGAAAGAAAGTTTCACGAAAGTGTTGACGAAAAGCTGAGTTTTTAGTTTAATACGCACCGTTGGCAGCGGCCAGATAGCTCAGTTGGTAGAGCAGGGGATTGAAAATCCCCGTGTCGGCGGTTCGATTCCGTCTCTGGCCACCAAACGTTGGGGTATCGCCAAGTGGTAAGGCACCGGTTTTTGGTATCGGCATTCCCAGGTTCGAATCCTGGTACCCCAGCCATTGCCAACAAGATTTCTTGTTGATTGCAAAGCTTAACAGTGAAGCAATCATATTCTCAAGAAAGCGCGAAGAGCCGACATAGCTCAGTTGGTAGAGCAACTGACTTGTAATCAGTAGGTCCCGGGTTCGACTCCTGGTGTCGGCACCACTTAAAAGTGGTTAAAATCAAAGCGTTAGAGAATTAGATTAAGCCGTCCGAAAGGGCGGCTTTTTCGTATGTGTCTATAAAGTGTCTACAGCGTGGGCACCTCCACAACTGAACCTTGCAAGTTGGGTGACCAAGCTGCCATTACAGAAAGATAGTCATCGGCCACCTCTATACTACAGGGAAAAATGACTATCCCCAGTCCATTTCCCCCATAGCTACTTTAGCGCCAATCTGTAGTGCAACGCTTAGCTTTGCATTTGGGTAGCGACGGGTCATTGCTTCAATGAGTTCATCGCTGTTATTCGCTTTGGCGAGCTCTTCTTCAAATGCTAATAGGTAGTCACGTGTATATTGAATCGCGGAAGCATCAATAGCTGCGTCAGGTTGCATGTGACCGGGTATAACGACCTTAGGAAAGCGTGCTGCCATTTCATCAAGCGCTTGTATCCAAGCCGCTCGCTGTTCAGCAGTAGGGGTGTCTGCTATCCACACATGTAGGTCTGAGAATACCAGCACACCTCCAAAAACAGCATTTAAGGAAGGAGCCCAAAGATAGCGACGATTAGGTAAACCCTCCACGTCAACAATCTGGATATCTTCACCATCGACTTGCAATAAATGGCCGTCGAAAACCTCAGGCATAACGATATCATCAAGTGACTGAGGGCCATTGTCTTGAAGTTGGGGTGACCATGTAGAGATTTTTTTCTCTACATTAGCTTCGATAGCATCAACGGTAGCTGAAGCTGCGACAATGCGAGCATCAGGGAAGGCTGCTTTTATCGCGCCAAGGCCAAAATAGTAATCAGGATCGCTTTGGCTAATGTAGACGGTGGTTAGCTGCTTACCGCTCTGTTGGACTGCCTCGGCAACGGCACGTCCGTCAGATAAGGTAAAGCCGCTGTCAATTAATACTGCCTCTGTTGCTCCCGTCACCAGTACGGGCGCTCGGAAAAAGCCATGCTCTCCAGCAGGAAAGTGCTGCCAACTTAATTGATCATCAGACGCGAGGCTCTTTTTTATGCCACTTAGGTTACCAGTGCTTATAGCCATGGATAATCCTAAGGCAGTTAATGACTTTAAAAACATACGCCGAGTAGCCATTTTTTCTTCCTTCTGCAATTTTGTTTAGAGGGTCAATTGATTAAGTTGGTGCGTTATAGCGCGCGTATCTGTTGGGCTAGCGCACTGGGGTTGGCATACAACTCATTCGTGGAAAGAGCCTTTAGGTTTTCACTCGACTGAGCGATGAACGTGGGCACTCCTCGAACGTTAAGCTTCTGCATTAGTGTTTGAGCCTGTGAAATTCGAGAACGATTGGAATGCATAAGTGTTTCACTGGCACTTGTCATTAACTCTGCCGCTTGTGTCAGCTCAAGTCCTTGTAGAATCTCAACCAACGTGACTTGAGATGTCACGTCTCGACCCTGTACGTAGCGTGCGTATTGGATTGCTTTTAAAGCCTCGAACTCATCGGCGGGTGCGGCAAGCGATACTGCCGTTAGCGCTAGCGTAGCGGCACTACTATCAAACCGCTGATGATGATCGCTTAACACGTGATCGCGATATAGTTGAGTGAATAGTTGTCCCGTTAGGCGCTCAATCCGCTGATCGTTACTCCAGGCATAGGCCGCGAATTCATGATCCATTTGCCTTCCGCCACGGCCTGTGAAAAGGCCGCTGGGTAACAGAACCACTTTTATATCGTCTGCCGCGATCACGTCTGAAACAGATGATGTTGCGCCATAGCACCAGCCACACAAAGGATCGAATAGGTAGTACAAAGTGTTATTCATAGTCGAGTCTCTCTATACATGATTGACTCGCATGCTAAAGAGATTGTATTGACGGATAAATACATACGAAGCATATTATGCGTATGGAAAAAGCATACAGTCGAAGTGGAAGTAAGCTAGGCGGATTTAATAACTTGCGGCGCTTAGCTTATTTTGCTGCTGTGGTTGAAACGGGGTCTTTTACGGCCGCCGCAGAGCGTCTGGGTATCACCAAGGCGGTGGTTAGCCAGCAGGTGGCACGTCTTGAACAAGAATTTAGAACCTCTCTCCTTACGCGTACGACGCGATCGGTACAAGTTACCTCCGCTGGAAAAGTGTTTTACCAACGCTGTGCCTTGATTCTCCGTGAAGCTGAAGATGCTTTTGATGAGTTAGGCGAAATAGCCCAGGAGCCGACAGGCACATTACGGTTGACCGCCCCTTTCGATTACGGTGTCACCTTTGTGGTGCCTGCGATTGCTGCATATACCCAGCAATATCCCGATTGCCGGGTCGATGCCACGCTGCGGGATCAAAAAGTCGATCTGATGGCTGAGGATATCGAACTGGCTATCCGTGTTGGTTGGCTAACAGAGGCAAGCGTGCAGGCAAGGAAAATAGGCTCTTTTCGGCAATTGCTAGTTGCATCGCCAAGCCTTGAAAAAGAGGTGGCGCAGCTCTCTCAGCCAGAAGAGTTATTGAAATTCCCGTTCATTGCTAATAAAGCGCTGCCCCATCCATTGCAGTGGGAGTTTTCACTCAGTAAGGGTGAACGCAGAACCATCCACGTGCGCGCCTCAATCTTTCTTGATGCTACACTCGCGGTACGCGAAGCGTTGTACGCTGGTGCAGGAATCTCGGTATTGCCGGATTATGTCATTGCAGGCGACATAGCCGCCGGACGCCTTATACATATTTTACCCCAGTGGAGTTTGCCCTCCGGCGGCATACATGTCGTTTTCCCATTAGCACGTTTTCGTCCTGCGAAAGTGCGTGCATTTGTCGACATACTTGCGCATAGAGAGCAGCAGCGACAAGAGGGCGCTTTCATTAAGTGAGCTTGCCTGCAAACCGATGGCTAATAAAGATGCACGGCCTCAAATACTGCCACTGGTTTGCCATTGGTATTTTTAAGTGACAGGGAACCACCGTCTACTTGCCAAGTGGCTACGCTGTTAAGTGTACTTAGCATTGTCTGCTCGTTACGCATTTGCGTGTCGGGGCAGGCCATCATCGTGGTGCCAACTTGTTCAAATGCTATTTGCTTACCATCAACACGGTAACTGCCAATCAAGGTATTGCAGCCAGTTGAGCCAGCTAGCCGTGTATTTTCTTCATGCAGCACAAGATGAGGCTCGCGAAAGTTCTCAGCGGTGATGATGGGTTGCCCTTCAAGCGTGACCAGTTTCCAGTACGTATTGGTTAGCGTTTCGTCAGGCTTGGCTGCTTGATGAGGCGCTGAGTGTGATTGGCACCCGCTAGCTAGCAGGACAATAAGAGTAGATGCGATAAGGGATAATTTTTTCATAAAGCGTTTCTCTAGGTTTGCGTCATAAAATCATAATTGGATCGTTAATTTTTTTCTACCCTGGCTTATGTTAGATACCTTGTCGAATATTTTATCTCCCCCGTTTTTAAATTTTTATTTAAGTGGTAAGTCGAGTTTTTATATTTTTTATAATCTACTGCTTGAATCAATCTTTGAGGGCCAGTATTTGGTGTGAAATAAGTGTGATTAAGTAAAGTGTTATTAATTATGTTGCCGTTACCTTTATTGCAAATAGGGCTCTGATATAAGCGTGTTAGTTTTCCATGACGCCGTGCCATCTGGTGATGCTTTGGGTCTATCTGGTTGGGCGGCTAAATTGACCGTGCCGCCATACTTTATGTCGGATTTTGAACAGAAAAACTCCTAAAGCCTATAGCGCTATCATGCTTTCTAGTCCGAAGGAAGTGAAAGAGGTGCCAGTTTTTATAGTGAATCTGTTTGTGGGTATAGTTTTCTGGATTAGTTTTTAAAAGTTGTTTCTATGTCTTTTTAATAAGGGTTAAAAAGTTTCATAACACATGTTATAAATTAAGTAATATGGGTTGCAAGGGCTGGCTACTTAGCTATCCTGTTGGCTGTGTTATGTGAAAGTGAAAGCCGCTACATGTTTTATCGATCTGAAATTTAATCATACAAGGAGTGGATTAGATGACAGTCAGCAACAACTCTCTCAAAACGATTACTGTCTATAAGCAATATAATGAAATGTTAGATATGCCGTCGGCGCAACGTACAGCGGGGAAAGATGAGTACCCAACGCGCCTAGCGGCAGCCCCAGCTTCGCTAACTCAGCCGCGTCGCGATGCGGTGGTTAAAGGTCGGAACTTATCAGGGCCGCTATCCCCAGAGCAGCTTGATGAGTTTGAGCGCAAAGGTTTTTTGTTTATTCCAAACCTCATTTCAGGTGAAGAGCTGGAGGCACTTCGCGATGAAATGACATTATTGATGAATAATCAGGCTTATCGCGATCAGGAATTCAGCATTACCGAGCCAGAAAGCCACGATATTCGTTCGCTGTTTGCCGTGCATAGGCTTTCTGAACGATTAGGTGAACTGGCCAGTGACGAACGCTTAGCGGGTGCAGCCCGGCAGATCATTGGCGCTAATCCTTACGTGCATCAGTCACGGATTAACTATAAACCAGGCTTTGCGGGTAAAGGGTTTAATTGGCACTCTGATTTCGAGACGTGGCACGCGGAAGATGGCATGCCGAATATGCATGCTGTTAGCGCTTCACTGATCTTGACCGACAACCATGAATTTAATGGCCCGCTTATGCTGATTCCAGGCTCCCATTTGGAATTTGTGCCCTGCTTGGGGGAAACACCGGAGGATAACCACAAAAGCTCGCTTAAAGCACAGGAGATTGGCGTGCCCAGCCAAGAAGCACTGACTCAGTTAGTAGCAAAATATGGTATTGAAGCGCCAAAAGGTAAAGCAGGGGGCTTGCTACTGTTTGATTGCAACACGCTGCATGCGTCTAATGCCAATTTGTCGCCTGACCCCCGCAGTAACGTGTTCTTTGTATTTAACCGTCCGGATAATCGCTGTGTTGCACCGTTTGCTGCTCCCAAGCAGCGCCCTAGCTTTTTGGCGCATGAGCCTGATGATCGCTGGACGCCCGACGCATAATCTAACGTATCACTAGTGATATGTATGAAATGCTGTAGAAGAGGTTGTGGTACATACGCATAGCTGGGGTAGACTGTTGCGCCTGTCGTTGCGAATGCGGCACGCATAATGAGAAGGAGAGGACCCGCCATGCGTTTTGTTCCCCAGTTTACCGATGGTCAGGAGTTTCCCCACGCGTTGGGCAAAATCGTCTGCGTTGGCCGCAACTATGCCGACCATGCCAAAGAACTGGATAATCCGGTTCCCAGTGAGCCTCTGTTATTTATGAAGCCCGCCACCAGTGTGGTGGACTTGACTAAACCTCTTGATCCGCCGTTTTCACGGGGTGATATACATTATGAAGCAGAGCTTGCGCTTTTGGTGGGAGAGACCCTGACTCACGCGACCCAGGATGAAGCTGAGCGTGCCATTGTGGGCATTGGCCTAGCGATGGATTTAACGTTGCGTGATGTGCAAACCAAGCTGAAAGAGAAGGGGCACCCGTGGGAAATAGCAAAAGCATTTGATGGTGCTTGCCCACTATCTCCTTTTTTGCCACTAAGCCGTATTCCCAATTGGAACGCGCTGGTATTTACCCTTGAGATTGATGGTGAAAAGCGCCAGCACGGAGAAGGTGCCGATATGATCTTCGCGATCCCGACGTTGGTGGCAGAGATGAGTCGTCACTTCACGCTAGAGCCGGGTGACGTCATTTTGACAGGAACACCTGCGGGTGTGGGCGAATTGCCCCGTGGGGCTTCGCTGCGTTTAACGTTGACCGGCGGGTTAGAAATCACCACTAGCGTAGTAGAGTAGTTGGATGGCGATGACGCCAAAACCAACAATAGGTAAGCGTTAGCAGTTATGCGAAAAGCCACTGACGATGTCAGTGGCTTTTTCGTTGGCCTATTCTAAAAGCACTATTCTATAAGCACGGTTCTATAAGCACAGTTCTATAAGCACTATTCTAAATAGGTGTAGCCATCCAGGCCTTCGCTCAGGCTAGCGGCAAACTTTGCCTGCTCTTGGGTCGAAAAGCCGCTAGTGATTAGTTGCTCGGTGAGCTTTTGCTTAAGCACTCGAGCATCAAAATTCACGTAGGCTAAAACATCGGCCACCGTATCGCCTGCCTGTAGGTTAGAAAGTACCCACTCGCCATCTTTACCCAGTGCGGCATCGACTGAGTCGGTATCGCCGAATAGGTTGTGCAAGTCGCCGAGAATTTCCTGATAGGCGCCTACCAGGAAGAAGCCTAGCCAGCGCTCGTCGTCGCTTGCCCACTCGGGCAGCGGTAGTGTGCTCTCCACGCCTTGGCCATCCACGTAGCTATCAATGCGGCCATCTGAATCGCAGGTAATATCCTGAATGACTGCGCGACGAGTGGGTGGCTGGTCTAGCCCGCTCAACGGCAGGACAGGGAATATCTGTTCGATCCCCCAAACGTCCGGCACCGACTGGAATAATGAGAAATTGACGAATAGCTTGTCGGCTAGCTTTTCGGCCAGTTCGTCCATAATTTCCCGGTGCGCGCGATTACGGGTATCGAGTTGACCGCGTAGGCGTGCACAGGCTGCCATATAAAGCCGTTCACCTTCGGCACGGGCATTGATATCACTTAAGCCCATTACGAAGCGGTCTTGCAGCTCACTAACCGCTTGCAGAAGGTCATGCCAAGCTTCCACCAAGACACGGGGCTCCTGGCTTTCGGCTAACTGCTCAAAAACCCGCCATAGGGCTTCCACCTGGAGGTCTTCCTGTGAAGAGCGCTCAGGAGGCGAATCATTAACGCGCTCTTCGCCAATCACGTTAGTGATCAACACGGCATGATGAGCCGTTAGCGCACGGCCTGACTCGCTGATCAGATGAGGCTGGGGAAGGTCAGCCTCCTGACACAGCTGCGCAAAGGCGCTAACGACGTTACGTGCATACTCCTGCATGGAGTAGTTGGCTGAGCAGTAGCTACGTGAGCGGGTGCCTTCGTAGTCGATTCCTAGACCGCCACCCACATCGACGGTATCAATCGGTGCCCCTAGGCTCATCAGGTTTTGGTAAAAACGGGCGCATTCCCGCAGACCGCGCTGAATGTCGCGAATATTGGCAATTTGCGAACCGAGATGAAAATGCACTAACTGTAGGCTCTCTAACGCATTTTGAGCGCGCAAGGTCGCGACTACGTCAAGAATTTGGCTGGCAGTCAGACCAAACTTCGACTTCTCGCCACCGGTATTTTGCCATTTACCCTTACCCACAGAGGCCAGTCGTGCCCGCAAACCAATACGCGGGGTAACTTCTAACTCACGAGCTTCTTCTAATATAAGCTCCAGTTCAGACAGCTTTTCCACGACCAGATAAACGCGATGCCCCAGCTTTTCACCCAGCAGCGCTAGGCGAACGTACTCGCGGTCTTTATAACCATTGCAGACGATAAGCGAAGAGCCGCCATCAGACAGCGCCATTACTGCCAGCAGCTCCGGTTTACTGCCTGCTTCTAAGCCTACGCGACCATTGCCTCGCTCGGAGGTGGCGAGGATCTCTTCCACCACGCGGCGCTGCTGATTCACTTTGATAGGATAAACGGCTGTGTAGCCGCCCTGATAGTCGATATCCTGCATTGCAACATCGAATGCACCGCACAGCTGTTCTACGCGGTCGTGCAGAATGTCGCTAAACCTTACTAGCACCGGCAACCGCAGCCCCGCTGTCTGCAGCTGACGCACAAGCCCGCTAAGTGGCAGTGCCGGGCCTTCTGCGTCGCTACCTAGCGGACGAACCAAGGCTTGCCCGTGGTCATCCACATCAAAATAGCCACTGCCCCATTGGTCAATATTCCATGTGCGTCGAGCGCGTAAGGCCTGGGCGCTGGTGGTCACCGATTCGATCATCAAGAAACCTCTGGGAGCGGTAGTGCGCCAAATGCAATGCGCGCTTTTAAAATGGTTCGGAAACGCTCAGGGTCATGAGGCGTTAGGTCATGAGCAGGTGGATCAACATAAACGACCAGCAGGCGCGATAGCCAATATCGCAACGCTGTCATGCGCAACATGATTGGCCATAGTTCACGTTCATCAGCGGTGAGAGGACGGCGTGCCTGGTAAGTGCGCAGAATGGCTTCATAACGCTCAGCGTTCAGCGTGCCATCATCATTGCTTGCCCAGTCGTTAATGACGATGGCTAGGTCAAAGAGCAAATCGCCGGTACAACCGTTATAAAAATCAATAATACCGCCTAATTGGTCGCCCTTAAACAGCGTGTTGTCACGGAATAAGTCGCCGTGAAGCGCTCCTTGCGGTAGCTCGCCGTGCTGGCTAAAGGCACCTTCAAAGTCATCGACTTCATTTTTCATCAGCGTCTGATCGTCAGGGCTGATATACGTTAGCACCTTATGATGCACCGCACGCAGCCAGTGGAGGTCGCGCGGGTTTGGCCGATGGCCAGGGAAACGCTGGGAGACTACATGCAGATGTCCCAGCGTATTGCCCAGTGCTTGGCATTGGGCAAGGTTAGGTGCACTAGGATGCTTGCCTGGTAGGCGTGGAAACAGCAGAGCAGGTTTGCCTGCCAAACTGTGTAGCGCAATACCTTCGCGGTCATGAATAGTGCCGGGCACCGGCAAACGGTGCTCATCCAGGTAATCCAACAATTCGACAAAAAACGGCAGCTCTTCATGTTCGCCCTGTTCAAACAGGGTTAATACCAGCTCACGACGATCGGTGGTCACAAAAAACGTCGAGTTTTCTGTGCCACCGGCAACGCCTTGTAGCGAAACGAAGCTGCCTACATCAAACTTTTCCAAAAACGCGGCGACCTGAACGTCGCTCAGCGGAGTAAATACAGCCATGAGAATCTCGCCCAGGTTGCTAAGCCCATTATTGTAGCGGCTTGCAGGGTCAGTTGGCAGCGTTGTGTGAGTTTGAAATGCGTTATTCGTAACGGTTGTTTCTGCAGCCATTGGTCTGAACGCGTATCATAGCCAATAGACTTTCTTACTGTGTTGCTAACAATGGAATTGGTTATGGCCCGTGCCCCAATCGTGCTTGTCGATGGCTCATCGTATCTATATCGCGCCTTTCACGCGCTGCCACCGTTAACGACCTCCAACGGCCAGCCCACGGGGGCCGTGAAAGGCGTATTAAATATGCTCAAGCGGCTGATCAAAGACTACCCGGAAAGCCCAATGGCGGTGGTGTTTGATGCCCCAGGAAAAACCTTTCGCGATGAGATGTACAGCGACTATAAAGCCCATCGACCGCCCATGCCGGACGATCTACGCAGCCAAATTAAGCCGCTGCACGCGTGTGTAAGAGCGCTAGGCTTACCGCTGCTGTGCATTGAGGGCGTCGAAGCCGACGATGTGATTGGTACCTTGGCCCATCATGCCACTCAGGCTGGCCGTGATGCGGTGATCTCGACTGGCGATAAAGATATGGCGCAGTTGGTGAATGACCACATCACACTGGTCAATACCATGAAAGAAGAAACCCTCGATGAAGCGGGCGTCAAAGAGAAGTTTGGGCTGCCGCCCTCGCTGATCATTGATTTTCTGGCCTTGATGGGTGACAAGGTTGATAACATTCCCGGCGTGCCGGGGGTGGGCGAAAAGACTGCTATTGGCCTGTTGCAAGGCATGGAAGGGGGGTTAGAAACTATTTATGGTGATCTGGAACGCGTCAAGACACTTAGTTTCCGTGGCGCGAAAACGTTACCGAAGAAGCTGGAAGAGCACCGTGACCAGGCCTTTCTCTCTTACCAATTAGCGACCATTAAGACCGACTGCGAACTCCCCGTGGGGCTGGATGACTTGGATATTGCGCACCCAGACCGCGAAGCCCTGGTGGAGCTCTATAAAGAGATGGAGTTCAAGCAGTGGTTGGCTGAGCTGCTGGCGGGTAACGACGAGGGTGTTAATGACGTAAAAGGGGGCGAGCCCGCGCCTGATAACATCACTACTGACGCCGCTGAAAGCGCCGCGACTTCCAGCCAGCGAAATGACCATGTCATCGTTGAGCAAGCTGAGTTCGATGCGTGGTTAGCGCGACTGAAAAAAGCCGAGCGCTTTTGCTTCGACTTAGAAACGACCAGCCTGAATTATATGGACGCCGATATTGTAGGCGTTGGCCTGGCACTGGAGGCTGGTGAAGCCGCCTATATTCCACTGGCCCATGACTATCTGGATGCGCCCGCACAGCTTGATCGTCAACGGGTACTGCAGGCATTAAAGCCGCTACTGGAAGATCCTGAGAAAACCAAAGTTGGCCAGAACCTTAAGTACGATATTTCCGTGCTGGCAAACTATGATATTCGCGTTGTGGGGCCGCTAGCCGACACCATGCTAGCCTCGTACGTGTTGAATTCCACCGCCACGCGTCACGACATGGATTCGCTGGCACTGAAGTATTTGGGCGAAAAAACCATCTCTTTCGAAGAGATCGCTGGAAAGGGTGCCAAGCAGCTTACGTTTAACCAGATTGCCCTAGAGCAAGCGGTTCCTTATGCCTGTGAAGATGTCGATATCACGCTGCGGCTGCAAGAAATACTGCGTCCTCAGGTAGAACGGGAAGGGCGTTTAGCGGACGTGCTGGATCATCTTGAGCTGCCGCTGATTAACGTCTTGTCGCGGATTGAACGCAATGGCGTTGCACTGGATGCCGAACGTCTGCACGAGCAAAGCCAGCAGCTAGAGCGCCGTATTCGTGAGCTTGAAAGCGAAGCCTTCGAGTTAGCCGGTCGTGAGTTTAATCTCGGTTCGCCCAAACAGCTGGGGCAGATTCTGTTCGAAGAGCAGAAAATTCCGGTGATCAAGAAAACGCCCAAAGGCGCACCCTCGACCGCAGAGGCGGTGCTAGAGGAGTTGGCGCTGGATTACCCCTTGCCCAAGGTGATTATGCAGCACCGGGGGCTGGCGAAGCTAAAATCCACCTATACCGATAAGCTACCGCGCCTGCTCAATAAAACCACTGGCCGAGTGCATACCAGCTATCACCAAGCGGTGACGGCGACAGGGCGTCTATCGTCGTCCGACCCGAATCTGCAAAACATCCCGATTCGCACAGAAGAGGGGCGTAAAATCCGTCAAGCGTTTGTGGCACGCCCTGGCTATCGCATTGTGGCGGCAGACTACTCGCAAATTGAGCTGCGTATTATGGCGCACCTTTCTGAAGATAAAGGGCTTTTAGAGGCGTTTGCGGAAGGGCGCGATATCCACACTGCGACCGCTGCCGAAGTGTTTGGTACTGCGCTTGAAAAGGTCTCTGCCGACCAGCGGCGCAGCGCTAAAGCGATCAACTTTGGCCTAATTTACGGCATGAGCGCTTGGGGCTTATCACGCCAGCTGCATATTGATCGCAATCAGGCGCAAACCTACATCGACCGCTATTTTGACCGTTATCCTGGCGTTGCTCGCTATATGGATCGTATTCGCACCCAGGCCGCAGAAGATGGCTTTGTGGAAACTGTGCTAGGGCGGCGGCTGTACCTGCCAGAGATCCACTCGCAAAACCGCAATCGCCGTCAGGGTGCTGAACGCACCGCCATTAACGCGCCTATGCAGGGCACGGCAGCGGATATCATCAAGCAGGCGATGATTGATGTCGATGCATGGCTTGCTGAAGGGGAGTTTGACGCCCTCATGGTTATGCAGGTGCACGATGAGCTAGTGTTTGAGGTGGCCAATGGACAAGTTGAGGCGTTTATTGAACAGGTTCAGAGGCGTATGCAAGCCGCTGCCACGCTTAGTGTGCCACTGATTGTTGAAGCCGAAAGCGGCGCCAACTGGGATGAAGCCCACTAGTATTAAGCCCGCTAGGCTAAGTAAGGCTTAAACGTTACGGGCTTGTTATAGGGTAGCCAATGCAAAACACCTGCAGCTGAGCTGCAGGTGTTTTTTTTAGTTAGGCTTGCGGCTGATGAGTCCTAAGAGCCGTAGAGCCGCAGAACTTAACGCCAGCTTACACGATCAAAAATACGAATCGCTTCTGGATTGTTTTCACCTAAGATGCTGATGTTGATATCGTCTTTGGCGAAATCACCCCAAGATTCAAGCACCGGGTTTTTCTTGATGCCTTCCACGACGGGGAACTCGTAGTTACGGTCAGCCAATACTTCTTGAGCTGCGTCAGAGGCTAAGAACTCCAGGAAGCGAATGCCGTTTTCCGGGTTTTGTGCGTTAGCCACTAAGCCCGCGCCGCCAACGTTAACGTGAGTGCCACGATCATCCTGATTAGGGAAAATCAACCCCACTTTGCGTGCGGCTTCGCGATCAGCATCTTCATCGGAATGCAGCATGCGAACGTAGTAATAGTGGTTTGCAACAGCTAAGTCACACTCGCCGCTCGCAACGCCAAGAATCTGATCGGTATCACCGCCTTCAGGGTCGCGTGCCATGTTATTAACAACGCCTTGGGCCCACTCTTCCGCGCCTTCTTCGCCGTGATGCTCAATCATTGAGGCTAACAACGACTGGTTATAAATGTTGTTGGAAGAGCGAATGCACACTTGGCCTTCAAACTGTGGATCGGCCAGGTCTTCATAAGAACTGATTTGGCTGGGATCAAAGTTCTCACGGTTGTAGAAAATAACCCGTGCGCGCTGACTAAAGCCAAACCACAGGCCGTCAGGGTGGCGCATTGATTCTGGCAGGCGCTCGTTAAGCACGTCAGAGTCTACGTTTTGAAAAAGACCGTCCTGCTCGGCGCGCCATAGGCGACCTGCGTCAACGGTAAGCATTACGTCAGCAGGGCTAGCAATGCCTTCACGCTGCATGCGCTCCATCAACTGGTCGGAGTCGCCTTCCAGTACATTAACTTCGATGCCGGTCTCTTCAGTGAACGCTTTGTAGAGAATCTCATCAGAGTCGTAATGGCGGGCGGAGTAAATGTTGACCTCGTTAGCGAGCGCGCTACCTGCAAAAGCAGAACCTGCCATGATGGCAGCTACGGTAGCCGTAAGACGTGCTTTTTTCATAACAAATACCCTGAATGTTTATGATAATAAGTTGCATTAGCGACGTGACGTATTGAAACGCTTCTCTTGGTTGACGTCAAGTTAAATGCTAATGAAACGCATCTGCTGTTTAGCAAGAAACGTGCATCTCTACTCAATAGAAAATAGAATGCAAATAACTTTCAACCGTGTTCGCAGCGGCATGCGTTTATCATGTCGCGGGTGGACGAGACAATGGTGAAATAATGACGGCAACTGTGTCACTTTCCGATGTGTCGGCGCCTGCATCAGCACTGTCGCTTCGTGGTATTCAGCACACGTTTGCGGCTAATAAAGTGGTGAAAGGCATTGATCTTGATATCGCTCCAGGCGAGGTTGTGTGTTTACTGGGCCCTTCTGGTTGCGGCAAAACCACACTGCTTCGGATTGCTGCGGGCTTAGAGGTCGTGCAGGAAGGCTCGGTTAGTCTTGATGGTTTATCCATTGCGGCACCCGGTAAGCGTCATGTGCCACCGGAAAAGCGCAATGTTGGGCTTGCTTTCCAAGACTCAGCCTTGTTCCCACACCTTAGCGTGCTGGAAAATGTTACCTTCGGTCTGAAAAATTTGCCCTCTAGCCAGCGCCGAGAGCGTGCGCTGGAACTGCTGGCTCAACTCGGCATGGCCGACTACGCCGAGAGCTATCCGCATATGTTGTCAGGTGGGCAGCAGCAGCGCGTTGCGCTGGCGCGAGCGCTGGCGCCCACGCCTAAATTAATGTTACTGGATGAACCTTTTTCTAGCCTGGATGCGCGGCTACGTGATCGCATCCGAGACGATACGCTGCACGTGTTGAAAAAACTCGGCTCAGCGACCCTTCTAGTGACCCACGACCCTGAAGAAGCCATGTTTATGGCAGACCGTATCGCGCTAATGCGGGATGGCGAAATCGTGCAGACTGGCACGCCCCGTGAACTTTATTGTGCGCCAGTGGCTCCCTTTGTGGTGACGTTTTTTGGTGAAGTGAATGAGTTAAGTGGTGTGGTGAAGGGGGGCTTTGTCGCTACGCCAGTCGGGCCGGTAGACGCTAGTTGGTTGCCTGAAGGCAGTAACGTTCAGGTGATGATTCGCCCCGAAGCACTGCGTATCAAAGAGCGTGACTTGCCCGTAGAGTCGCATAGCCACAGCCATGTGGTCATGGCTAAGCTGCTAGGGCGTTCCAGCCTTATTCACTTATGTGCGCATGGAGAAGATGGCCAGGAAGCTCACCTTCACGCTCGTGTGCCAGGCGTGTTTTTACCCCAGGAGGGCCAGCCGATTGATATCGACTTGGACCACTCCCAGGTATTTATCTTTCCGCGTTAAGTTTTCGCTGTTCAGCGCTTGCTTGCTTCCACTACTCAGCTTGGCTACCAGGGCGCGCCCGGCGCATTGCCAAGCTGAGTAAAATCACCGGTAAGATGCCCACTACCACAATGGTCAGAGAGGCTGTTGACGCTTCAGCTAAGCGTTCATCTGAGGCGAGGCTGTGAGCACGTACTGCCAGCGTGTCAAAGTTGAAGGGGCGCAGGATGATCGTGGCGGGCAGTTCTTTCATCACATCGACAAATACCAGAATCCCAGCTGCTAGGAGACTGCTACGCATCAGCGGCGTATGAATATGGCGAAGTGTACCGCCAGCGGTTTGGCCCAAGGTACGGGATGCGGCATCCATGCTGGGGGTTACTTTGCCAAGGCTCGCTTCTACCGCGTTAAACGAGACGGCCAAAAAGCGTACTACATAAGCGTAAATCAAAATAAATGCTGAGCCGCTAAACACTAGACCAATGATTTTTCCGTAGTGTTCGTGAAGCCACATGTTCAGCGAGTTATCCAGCCAGGCAAATGGAATCAGGATGCCTACGGCAACCACCGAGCCAGGAATGGCATAGCCCATTGCGGCGATACGTGTGAAAAATCGTGCGCTTGGTGAATTGTTGAGCCTAACCCCGTAGCTCAGGAGTACGGCTAACCCTACCGCAATCAATGCGGCAACGGTCGCGAGGCTCAGGCTATTCATAGCAAAGCCAATAAACCGTGTGCCGAACAAGCTATCGCCCGTTTTAATGGCCATATTGAGCAAAATACCGCTGGGCAATAAAAAGCCGATAACAATGGGCAGCAAACACGCCAGGGTAGCCCCGAGTGCATGCCAGCCACGCAGCTGATATTCCGGTAGTTGCTGATAGCGGTTGGTGGTATGGAAGTAGCGCCGTTTACCCCGCGAATAGCGCTCTAGAAGAACCAATACAATGACGAAGGTCAGCAGGCAAGCGGCTAGCTGAGCGGCAGCTACAGGTTCACCTAAGCCAAACCATGTGCGATAGATCCCCGTGGTAAACGTATCTACTCCAAAAAACTGCACCGCGCCAAATTCGTTAAGCGTCTCCATCAGTACCAGTGAAACGCCGCCTACTAATGCCGGGCGGGCGAGGGGCAACGCCACGCTGGCAAACAAGCGCCAGGGGCCACGCCCCAGAGTGCGGCCTACATCTAATACACATACCGACTGCTCAAGAAAAGAAGCTCTAGCTAACAGATACACATACGGGTAAAGCACAAAGGTAATCAGGGTTGCTGCGCCGCCTAGTGAGCGCACATTGGGGAAATAGTAATCGCCCACTCGCCAATCAAACCATTCACGCAACAAGCTTTGTAGCGGTCCTGCTACTTGGAAAAAGTCTGTATAGGCGTAGGCAATGACATACGTTGGTACCGCCAGGGGTAACAGCAGCGCCCATTCAAATATGCGCTTGCCTGGGAAACGGCACATCACCACCAGCCACGCAGTCCCGGCGCCTGTAATCAGAGTGCCAATGCCAACCCATAGCACCAGCCAGAACGTATTAGAGAGGTAGCGTGGTAATACGGTGCTTGCAAGGTGCTGCCAAACACCTTCTGTCGGCACAAAAATATGGCTTAGGACCACAATAATAGGCAGTGCGACAACAAGGGCGATCAAAAAAAGCGCGATTGACCAAGGGTTGAGCGATAGTGAAATGTGTGACGCAAAACCTGAAAGCAGGGCCGATGGTGAGCGGCGAGCTGGCGTAGACACGTCGTTGTCTCCTTGGATGAGGGGCAGCTTGGCTCGTCAATGCGAAAAAATAGCGGCTGCAAATAGTATCACTTGCGTTAGGCGGCTGCAGCCAACATTGTGGCTATCAAAAAAATCCCCCCGCAATGCGGGGGGACGTTGTGCGTTTTGCATCAGTAGCTTGGTATCACTGGTAGCCCACCAGCACACTAGGTAGTCCCGTAATCAAACTAGGGAAAAGAGCCATTAGTATGCAGGCGAAAAGGATGATGGCCACAAATGGCACGACGGCTTTATATAAGTCGACGATTTCGACTCCTGGTGGAGCCACCCCTTTCAAATAGAACAGCGCATAACCAAAGGGCGGTGTTAAGAAGGAGGTTTGTAACACCACCGCCACCATGACGACGAACCACAGTACATCCACGCCCATCTGCGAAATGATTGGCAGCATGATAGGGAAGCTAAGCAACACAATGCCAGTCCAATCAAGGAACATGCCGAGAATGAATACCAGGAACAGCATTAATAGCAGGGCACCAACGGTGCCACCCGGCATGGCCAGTACAAAATCACTGATCACGGTCATCCCGCCACCAATCGAGAATACCCCAGTGAACGCCGTGGCCCCGACGAGCACTAACATCACCATCGTTGTGGTTTTGCCAGCTTCAATCAGCGTGTTGTAACAGGTTGATAGCTTTCGGTCGCCGAAGATTAAAAACAGTAGGAAAGCGATAAAAACACCAATGGCGGATGCCTCAGTCGCCGTCGCCACACCGGTAAACAGTGCCCCCAGTACGCCGAGAATTAACGACATTGGCGGGACAACATACTTGCCTAGCATGATCAGTAGATGTTTTGTGCTGACTTCAGCGCGCTCTTCTGCCGGTACTTTAGGGCCGTAGCTAGGTTTGAGCCAGCAGATTACCAGCACGTACAGGGCATACATCACCCCCAGTATCAGGCCGGGTACTAACGCTCCAGCAAAGAGTGCACCTACGGAGACAGGTGAGTAGCTTGCCATCAAAATCAGCATAATGCTGGGGGGAATCAAAATGCCCAGACAGCCGCTAGCCATGATGACGCCAGCACTCAGCTCTTTGTTATAGCCATACTTAAGCATCGGCACTAAGGCAATCATGCCCATAACGGCAATCGACGCGCCGACAATGCCGGTGGTAGCTGCAAGTAAGACAGATACAACCACCACGGTAAGCGCTAATCCACCGCGCAGGTTCGCCAGCAGCAAGCGCATGGCATCAAACATTTTTTCGGTGACGCCTGAGTCATTAAGAAAGCGCGCCATTAGAATAAACAGTGGTATCGCCACTAGTACATAGTTGTCCATAGCGTTGCCATAGACGTTGTTAATGATGATACCCAGGGTATTAATGCCCGGCCCTAAATAAGCACCGATGACCGCCATGCCACCCAATACAAAAGCAAGCGGATGACCCATAAACAGGCCAACTAAAAGGCCACCAAACATCACCAGCGTCAGTAGTTCTGCACTCATGCGGACGTCTCCTCACGCAGCTGCATAATGGCGCGCAGAACGATAGCAATCGCCTGCAACAAAATAAGCACAGCAGCGACTACGATAACGCCTTTCACCGGATACACCGGGATTGAGACCATTCCGTAGGTAGTTTCGCCACGACTGAACGAGCGCTCGAAAAAACGCCAGCCGTAGGTCAATAACAGCCAGATGAAGGGCACAAAGAATATCAAGTAGCCGAGCAGGTCTAGTACGGCCTGCTTTTTACGTGATAGCAGGCGTTTAATAACGTCGACTTCCACGTGGGCATGGTGGCGCAATCCATAGGCGGCCATCAGCATAAAGTGGGCGCCGAATAGCATTTTGGTGACATCAAACGCCCAGTCGCTAGGGCGGCCAAAGAAGAAGCGCGACACAATGTCGTAAAGCACTATTAGAGTAATGATGGCAATTAACGGTGCAATGATGCGGCCCAGCAGCTCGTTAATTGCATCGATCGACTTGGCAATCGCATTCATGGAAGGTCTCCGCAGCTAAGCAATAACCGCCCCAGCAGCGCAGGGGCGGCACTTAAACGCCTTATAGGCAGGCTTCGATCTCTTCCAGTGAGGGCAGGTTATCCATCGTGCGGCTCATGTTGAATGGCGCAGTAACATCACGCCATGCAGCGTACTCTTGTAGATAGGTAATCATGGAGTGATAGACCTTGGCATGGTCGGAATTTTCACAAGCGCCACGCACAATGACATCGTTGGTAATTTCCTGGATGCGCGCCAAGTCTTCCTCTGAGAACTGGTTAATGGTGACGCCCGCATCAATAAACTTCTGGGTTGCTTCGGTAGATTCACGCTCCGACCAGGAAAGTGACCAAGCCATGGTGGCTTCAGCAGCTGTTTTAAGCTTAGCCTGGGTTTCTTCAGACAGGGCATCCCAAGCGTCTTTGTTAATCATAACGCCGAAAACGCTTGCCGACTGGTGCCAGCCAGGTGTTGCCCAGTATTCAGCAACTTCAGCAAAACCAGCGTTAAAATCAACGCCTGGAGTCGAGAACTCACCTGCATCAATTACGCCGCGTTCAATCGCTTGATACACTTCACCACCGGCCAGAGTGACCTGTGAACCGCCTAACTCTTCGAGTACTCGGCCCTGGTCGCGTCCCGATAGGCGCAAACGCTTACCTTCAAGATCTGCGATGCTCTCAATCGGGGTGCGGCCCATGAAACCAGATTCGTTGTTGGTAATGCCGTAGGGCAAATACACCATGTTGTACTGGCCATAAATTTCTTGATAGAGCTCAAAACCGCCCCACTGTTGAATCCAGTTCAAGTAATCCACGCCGTTAAACAGGCTGGTAGTGGTGGCCAGAGGAGAGAACGCTGGGTTCAAGCCTGCCCAGTAGCCTGGCCAATCGCCAGAAGCTTGGATAGCGCCGGTTTCGGTAGCGTCGAACACTTCAGTGCCAGGCATTAGCGTGCCGCCTGCACGGAAGTTAATTTGTACTTCGTCACCTGCAAGTTGGTTTACAAGCTCTGCCCAGTGCTGATCAATCTTAATCAGGTCAAGGTTTTCGGGCCAGGTAGTTGTCATTGTCCACTGCTCTTGCGCTTGAGCAGTGGAGGTAAGCGCGGCGAAAGCGACACCAGCGGCGAGGCTGGATAGTGCGAATTTAGTCATCTTTTTCATTGTATGTTTCCTGGTACTTTGGCGGTTGGCGTTATTAGTGTTTATTACCTGAAAGCAGGAAAGTACAGCGAGTATGGCTTACGTTTACGTAAGGTAAACGCCGCAAGGCTGCATCGCTAAGCTAGCACACTCCCCCCGCTGCAGCGCAATATCAGTAACTCAAGGAATTTAACGTCATATAAGATGTTTCTTTGAAAAATTTAGTTCATTAAAAACAATTATTTGTATATTTTTTAGTAACTTTCTTAACCTTATGGTTAGCTCTAAGAGCGTTGAAAATTACGCTGATCTACAACCAAAGTTGTAAATAAAAGACAATCTCAGGAGTTGCTATGCGAGCAGGCTGTCGCGTTGACAAACCCAACGCTGTCATTAAGCAAGCATCAGCCTTGGTTCATCATGCCACCCGCTTGCAGCGCCGTCGTTGGCGGGCGCTGGTATGGCTATATGGGTCGCCTGATAAGGCCCGCCAGCAGGCGCAACTGTTGTGGGAAGAGCAAATGTGGCAGGCACCGCTGTGGGTGGGCGCTGAGCATGAAACGCCAGTGGCGCCATGTTTACCAGCCAGTAAAGCTCGCACACGGCTAGGTGCGGAGCATCAGCTAATCGTCCTAGACGCTAGTGGTAGCCAAGGATTAGATCCAGATGCGCTAGGCGCATTAGCGGGTACCGTGAGTGCTGGTGGGTTATTGGTGATTATTACGCCCAGCAACTGGGGTGAACAGCCTGATCCTGATTATGCCCGCTTTGCCGATTATCCGTGGCGTTGGGATTCGCTGAGCGCTCATTACCTTAAACGGTTAGCGTTTCAGCTGACGGGTGAGAGCACTATTGTTCGCTGGGAGGTAGACGGTAGCCTCATGCTGCCCAAGCTGTCTATTCGAGACTCGCGTGCGGCTCCGTTTGACGACGCAGACTGTTTGACGGCTGATCAGGCTCGTGCAGTGAATGCGCTAGTAAAACTAAAGCGTCGCCGGCCATTGGTTATTACCGCGGATCGTGGGCGGGGTAAAAGCGCTGCATTGGGGATTGCTTGCGCTCGCCTGCTACAAAAAAGCGTGACGCAACTGGTGGTGACTGCACCTCGACTCAGTTCAGTGGAAAGCTTGTTTGCGCGCGTAGTAGCGCTATGTCCGGAAGGTCAACGCCTCAGCTCAGCGCGGTTTGAACTGCCGAGCGGTAGCTCACTGTGTTTCCTTGCGCCTGATGCGCTTAACGAACAGGTTGATCAGGCAAGACTCGGCGGTAGCGGCAGCTATTTACTCGTCGACGAGGCAGCGGCCATTCCTGCGGCAATGTTAGCTCACTGGCTTGCTGCATTTCCACGTATCGCGTTTGCAACTACTGTGCATGGCTATGAAGGCTCAGGGCGCGGTTTTGCACTACGTTTTCGCGAGGTGCTCAATCGAACAGCTCCTCAATGGCGAGAGTTACCGTTAGATACCCCTGTTCGCTGGTCAGTGGGAGATCCTTTAGAAGCGACTATCCAAGCGTTGCTACTGCTCAACGCTCCGTTACCTGAGGCACACGCCAGTACTCATTGTCAGACTGCTTCTATGGTGTTGACTCAGGCGCAGTTAGCCAAGCAGCGTGAGTTGTTAGCGAAGCTGTTTGGCTTGCTGGTGCAGTCCCACTATCGCACCACGCCTAGTGACTTGCGCCAACTGTTAGATGGCCCTGGCACCGCCATTCGCACAATCATCGCATCAAAAGAGCCACAGGCCGTTTTGGTGACCCGTGAAGAGGGCGGCTTTAATACCGCACTTGCTGATCAAGTGGCACGCGGCGAGCGACGCCCTCAAGGCCATCTGCTGGCCCAGTCGTTGGCGGCTCACAGTGGTAGCCGTGAGGCGTTAACCTCTCGCTGGCGGCGAGTAGCGCGCATTGCTACTCATCCAGAGCGGCGGCGTGAAGGGTTAGGCCGCCGGCTGTTAGAAGAGGATATAGCTAACGCCCATCAGCAGGGTATCGCGCTTTACGGAGCTACCTTTGGTGCCGAGGCATCGTTGCTACGTTTTTGGCTGGCACTCGGGTTTGCGCCTGTTCGTTTAGGCATCACCCGAGAAGCGGCTACCGGCGAGTACGCCATTATGGTGGCGCGCGCGCTAACCAGCGAAGGGCAAGCCGTGCTGGCGTCGCTGCGTGATTCATTTGCGGCCTCGTTGATAACGCTATTGGCCTTTGAGTTAGCGACACTGCCCGCGCCGATCGTCGCGTTACTGTTGCCGTCCTTGCCACGTTTACCGCTTAGCGCCGCTGAGCTTCAGGCGGTGGACGATGTGGCGTATGCGCACCGCGACCCTGCCTTGGCAAGGGCGGCGCTTCAGGCGCTGGCCAGAGAGGCTAGCCATTGGCCGTTAGGGCAAGAGGCGCAAATAGCCCACCAGCAGTTGATTACCTGGGCCTTCCAAAACCAGCCGTTAGCAAAGGCGCACGGTGAGTCAGTGCGGCTGATTCGTCGCGCGACTCAACAAATTATTGAACAGCGCACGCTTTTCCCCAGTAGCCCGGAGGGGTAAAGTAAACTGGTTATCGATAATGAAGAGTTTCCATGAACGTACATCTAGAAGCCCTCGAGCCACGTTTAGTGTGGCAGCACTTTCGCACACTATGTAATACGCCGCGTCCCTCTGGTCATGAGGCCGCGCTGGTGGCGACGCTGGAGGCCTGGGCAGATTCCCAGGGGCTACCCCACGACCGTGATGAGTTTGGCAACTTGCGCATTTGTAAGCCAGCCACGCCCGGCTGTGAAAGCGCGCCAGGCATCGTGCTGCAGGGCCATCTAGATATGGTGGCGCAAGCTAACGCAGGCCATGACCACGATTTTACCCGCGACCCTATTCAGACGTATGAAAAAGACGGTTGGCTATTTGCTGATGGCACCACACTAGGTGCTGATAATGGCCTTGGTGTCGCCGCTATTCTGGCAGTATTGGAAGACCCTGCGCTTACGCATGGCCCGTTAGAAGCACTGTTTACGCTAGAGGAAGAGACCTCTATGGGGGGCGCGCTCAATCTTGCTGAAAATTGGCTGGAAGGGTCATTGCTGCTCAATTTAGACAGTGAAGATCGCGGCCAAGTTTATATCGGCTGTGCGGGAGGCGCTGACGTAGTAGTGAATGCGCAGCTCCCCAGCACGGCGCTGCAAGACAATGAGCAGGTGGTTTCGCTGGCGCTGACGGGGCTAAAAGGCGGCCACTCGGGGATGGATATTGATAAACCCCTGGGCAACGCGAACCGCTTGCTAGTCCGCGTGCTGTGGGCATTAGAATCCTTTGGTGCGCGGCTGATTAATTACCATGGCGGCACACTACGTAATGCCATCCCCCGCGAAGCGTTTGCGCAAATTGCCCTGCCTACTGATGAGCTTGACGCAGCGTTGGCTATGGTGGAAACGCTTGCTGATACGCTAAAAGCTGAATTGGGCAGTGGCGATAGCAATATGGCGCTTACTGCTGAGCGCGTGGAGCTGGCTGACGCTGAACCACTAACGCGGGACGCCAGTGCGATGCTGCTGGCTGCGCTGCACGCGGCCCCCTGTGGAGTCGAACGCATGAGTGCTGATGTGCCGGGGGTAGTGGAAACCTCGAACAATTTAGGTGTATTAAGCGTGGAGAACGGACGTTTCCACCTTTGTGCACTGGTGCGTTCACTGCATGACAGTGCCACTGACGCGATGGCGGGACGTTTTCAGGCGCTGTTTGGCCTGATGGGCGCTAGGGTAAAAGTGGAAAATGGCTATCCAGGCTGGGTGCCTAATCCACAAAGCCCCTTGCTTGCTACCTTTAATGCTCGGCATGCTGCATTAATGGGCCGTGAACCCGAGGTCAAGGTGATTCATGCCGGCCTTGAATGCGGCATCCTGGGAAGTAAATACCCACAGCTAGACATGATTTCGTTTGGTCCGCTGATTCGCGGTGCGCATTCGCCGGCCGAACGAGTGGAAATTGCCTCGGTGGCGGAGTTCTGGGAGATGCTACGCGATTTCATTGAAACCTTGGCGAACTCTCGTTAGACAAATCGCCATAAAAAACGGCACCGTATAGGGTGCCGTTTTGGTTAGTGCCTACCTCCTGCCTACGTTAGCCGTCAGCGAGGTAAGCCTCGTATTATTTACTCAGGTAAGCGTTGAGCATCCATACGGTTTTTTCCTGCTCGCGAATATAGTCACCGGCTTGTGCAGCGGTGCCCTCATCGTCAGCGTCCGACGCAATTGCCAGCAATTCCCGCTGTAATTCAATCAGTGTTTGATAGCCGGTGAGTACGCCTTTTACGCAGGTTTGACCATCATGAACGTCTTTATCTTCTTCAATGCGCGAAATTTTCACATAGTCGCTATACGCATGAATGGGCTTGTGGCCTAACGTCAAAATACGCTCTGCCACTTCATCTACTTTGGTAAGCAAGTCGGTATAAAACTCTTCAAATTTCGCGTGTAGCTCAAAGAAGTCGCTACCTCGTACGTTCCAGTGGTAGCCACGAACGTTCATATAGAAAATCTGATAATTGGCCAGCAGGTGATTAAGTTTCTCAGCGAGTTGGCTTGCGCTGCCTTCGTGTAAGCCAATGCTATTTGTATCACTCATGTAGTGCTCCTCCATGGTTGTAACAGCTCTGAAAACAGTACGGTCATCAAATCGTTTGATTTAGCTTAAGACGCTTAGCGAGCGTTGCAAAACAAGTTTTTTGCATCGCGGCAATAGCGTCATAACATTACCTTGGCGGTGAGCTGGCGGCGGCTGACTCATCGCTTACGCAACATAGTACAGGTCTGAGATGTCGTCGAATGTGTGCCTAATAAAAGAGATGTAGGCGCCTAGCGTGTTTTTCAAGGGGGCGTGTTTTTACGCGTTGGCCGGCTGACCCATTTATCGAGCGAGCCAAAGCCTTGCAATGCTCTCACAGCGGTCAGCGAGTAGCTCAGCGGTGCGTGGTAAAGCAGCTTCAAGTGTCATCGGGCCGTCGGCAAGGGCAAACGCAGCGGTAACGCCTTCTCCTAGGCAGGCCTGCCACCCTTCACCCAGGCTGCCGGCCAGTACGATGACCGGTTTGCCGTGGCGTTTAGCGGTACGGGCAACGCCAATAGGCGTTTTACCCGAAAGGCTTTGACCATCTAAGCGACCTTCTCCGGTAATCACTAGGTCAATGTTAGGAAGCAGGCTGGGTAGCTTGGCTTGCTGCATAATCATCTCAATGCCGGGCGTGAGGGTGGCGTTCAGAAAGCAGCGAGCGGCGAATCCCATGCCACCCGCAGCCCCCGCGCCTGCTAATTCTTTTTCATCGCGACCCAGTACCTGGGCGCTTAGTTCAGCAAAATGACCAATAGCGCGATCAAGCGTGGCGACATCGTCAGGTGATGCGCCTTTTTGCGGGCCAAAGACAGCGCTCGCCCCATGTGATCCTAGCAGCGGATTATCTACATCCACGGCGGCTTCAACTTCTAAGCTGTTTAAACGAGGGTCAAGCGTGGAAAGGTCTAACGTTGCAAGCTGCTGGAGTGCTGCGCCACCGGGGGGAAGCGAGTCGCCGTGCTTATCTAATAACTTGGCTCCCAGTGCTTGGAGCATGCCTGCGCCTGCATCGTTGGTGGCACTGCCACCTAAAAAAAGCAGCGCCTTCGTGGCGCCAGCATCAAGCGCCGCATGAAATAACTCTCCGACCCCGTAAGTGGTGGTATGCAGGGCATTACGTTGATGAGGGGATAGATGCTGCAGCCCACTGGCTTCTGCTAGTTCGATAAACGCGGTACGCTGCTCGCTAAGCCAACCCCAGGATGCTTGATGCGGCCGCCCCAAGGCATCTTGTACCGTTAGTTGACGTCGCTCGGCATGGGTGGCAGCTATAAGCGCATCCAAGCTGCCTTCGCCGCCATCAGCAAGCGGGCAAAGGTGGATCGTGGCGGTTGGCACAGCCCGTTGAATACCATCGGCCATGGCGCTTGCTGCTTGTTCAGCGCTAAGTGCATCTTTAAAACTATCGGGGCAAAGCAGAACATTCATCGCACAACCTCCCTAACGTGTTGTCATAATTTTTTATCGTGATTTTTTATCATTTATCTTAATGAATGGCTGCTGGCGAGCTTAGCGCGGCGTTCGATGACACACCAGCCGCACCTGAGACGAGAGGATCACTCATGAAGGCAATACTACCGATTAGCATGACGTGCTTGTTGATACTGACAGGCTGCCAAGCAGTGCCAGAGCGTCTTCCTCAAGCGGAGCCAGCGCCTTCTGCAGCCTGCTACTTTCCCACTGGGCCGTCTGGCCAAACGGCACCGCCATTGGAGGTGGTGACGCAAAGTATTGACGTATTGGAAGCATGGGGGTTTGAGCTTGAAGCTACCGACACCGATTTAGGCTTGGTGACCGCTAGTCGACAGCGAGATTTGATTGGCTACTACGACCCTTATGATAACGACTTTGGGTATGGGCGAAACATGCGAGTATTTGGTGGCTTTGGTTTGGGGCGTGGTGGTTCCAGCATTGGTCTGGGGATTGGTAGTGGATTTGGAGGCGGTTTCCACCATCAACCTGTCGAAGTAGAGCGAGTATCGCTACTGGCACGTGATGGGCATATTCGGCTTTCCCGAGATATTCGGCGCTTTGACCACTTAGGGGATCTGCGTGAATCTTACAGCGCTAGCAATGATGATTTTTGTCAACGTTTCCGAACTGCGTTTGAGCAAACGGTAGCTACCCCGAGGGCGTTATGAAACCACTACGTAAGCACTTTTTAACGGCCACCGCAGTACTCATGATTATTATGCTGGCAGGCTGTGCCTCTACGCAGCCACTAGAGCCGCGAGAACTACGTTACAGCGCTTCCCCAGAGAAAACGTTCCGCGAAGCCATTGAGTTAATGATGGAGCAAGGCTATGTCGTTCGGCACGCTGATTTAGCGCTAGGGCGCGCAGATGCAACGTTAGCCCGCTGGCCGGAGTATCGCTTGCAACTGCAGGTAAGTGAGGTACCTGGTGGCAGCCGTGTCAGTCTGTCGGCGTTGCGTGGGAATCAGCCGTTGCCACCGTATGTATTAGATCCCTGGCTGGTTGAGCTGCAACATAAATTAGGAGAGTTGCCGTGACAGGCGTATTCCACCCGCTAGGTAGCTCACTGAATAAACTCCGCAGTTACTGGGTAGTGCTGGCAATAGGCGTTTGTAGCACGCTAAACAGCAGCCCTGTGTTGGCTCACCCCCATGGTTGGATTGATCTCAGCGTGAGGGTGATAACAAACGATGAGGGGATCGCAACAGGGCTTCATCAAACATGGCGAATGGACCCCTTTTACAGTTTGGTGGTGTTCGAAGAGTTACAGCAGGTTCAAGGCAGCAACTTGCAAGAGGGACTTGACCAGCTAGGCAGCGATATCCGCGATAACCTGTCGCAGCAGCACTACTTTACGGAGGTTCGTGTGAATGGCGAGCCGCAAGTGCTGGGTGAGGTGTCTGAATACACGGCGTTGGAGCGAGATGGTCGCTTAACCTTTATGTTTATTCTGCCGTTAGCAACGCCTCAGCCATTGGCCGGGCGAATGCTGGAGTATCAGGTCTTTGACCCAACCTACTATATCGAAGTGGTGCACGAAGAAGAGGGCGGGGCACCCTCTGAACAGGCGCTGATTCTCAATGGCGAGTCCGACTGCCGTTTAAGCGTGTTACCTGCTGACCCTGATCCCGAGCTCGTTATGCAAGCAGCGCTGTTAGATGTGGATGAAACGGGAGAGTCAGGATTGGGCCGCCATTTTGCAGAAACGGGGCGGATTGAATGCGACTAGCGGAAAACCTGGAAGGTCGTGTATAAAGTGTTACTTTATAACTTTCCGGCGGAGGGGCAATGCCTTTAACGCGGCAACAACTGTTATGGGGAGCGCTTACCGTGTCGGGGGCGCTGCTGTTAGTCTTCATCGTACAGGCTAATTTGCAGGGGGTAAGCCTTCAATTGCTGGCTTGGCAGCGAGATTTACATCGCACCCTGACGCTTGCTATTACCGAACTCTCTCGTACACCTTCTAGCAACACTTGGCTAACGCTGCTAGGGGTAAGTTTTGCTTATGGCGTTTTTCATGCCGCGGGGCCTGGGCATGGCAAAGCGGTATTAGCGACGTATTTAGCGTCTCACGGTGGTGCCACCCGTCGCGCCTTGGGGCTCTCTTTTGCGGCAGCTCTACTGCAGGGGGGAACGGCGATTGCCATGGTAGCAGTGCTCGTACATGGGCTAGGCTGGGTGACCCGTCAGGCGATGGGCAGCGTGGTTTGGGTAGAGCAAGCCAGCTTTATATTAGTGGCACTGTTAGGTGGTTGGTTATGCTGGCGGGCGATAAAACAATTGCGTCAAGCTTACTCAGTCCACGCTAGTGATGCTGCTGGTCACAGTCACAGTCACAGTCACAGCCATGATCATTCCCATTGCTGCGGTGGGGCTCATCATATCGAGCCTCAACAAGCGCTCGACTGGCGCACAGCGCTGATGACCGTTGGTGCGATTGGAATGCGTCCGTGCACTGGGGCAGTGCTTATGCTGGGGGCTGCTAGCCTGCTTGGGCAGTTTTACGTCGGTGTCGCTTCGGTGCTTGCCATGTCGCTTGGTACCGGTATTACCGTTTCTGTGCTGGCGCTGGCAAGCATCGTGGCTCGGGGCTGGGCGGCTAAGCGGTTGCAGGAACAGAGCAGCCGACAAGTGGTCGAGAAAGCGGCTGGTTGGGCGGCGCTCGCAGGCGGTGCTCTCATTGTTGCACTAGGCGTATCACTTTCTATGGCTGGCGCCGCCCAGCCTGCCAGTGGCCCATTACTTAGTGAGCCACCATCCAGACAGGGCTCTTTGCTGGGGAATTAAGTTAAAGCTTTAATCCTTCAATTTGGGCCAGCAACTGTTCGCGGCGACTGCCCTGAAGGGGTAGCTCATAAGGCTCTGGGCTACCATTTCCCCATACCGGCCCTGGCCAACTGGCATCATCTGTATAGCGCACTACCAAATGAATATGCAGCTGGCTGACCACATTACCTAAGGTGGCAATATTGAGCTTATCACCGTGAAATATCTCCTTCATTGCCGTCCCTAACGCGATCGTTTCACGCCATAGCTGGGCTTGTTCATCCTGGCTTAGTTCAAACACTTCGCTGACCGAGCCACGCCTTGGTACCAGAACTACCCAAGGGTAGCGTGCATCGTTCATTAGCAGCGCACGACACAGGGGAAGGTCGGCGAGTGGTAAGGTATCCGCTTCTAGCCGTGGGTCAAGTTCAAACGTTTTCAAGTAAGTGCTCCTTTAGATAATGAAAATTATCATAGCAGCTGCGGATACACCTTGCTCCTTACCCAAGGACTTGCCAAGGGCTTGGGAAGGGGAGGTCAAAACAGGCGAAATTATTAAAATCTGTTACTCTGAAAGCACTCCCATACGGCAAGGCTGCCGTCGGAGCTTCCCGATGTTGAATGATTTGTTAAGGAGAACACAGATGAAAAAACTATTAGGTATTAGCTTTATTCTGTTGATGACGGCGGGCGCTCTAGCGGGCTGCAATACCATTGCAGGTGCAGGACAAGACGTTCAAGAGGGTGGCCAGGCGGTTCAGGATGCGGCGAGTTAATACGCTTTATTTCCACTGCTTCTTGGCGTGAATGAGCGGGTTAGGCATAGTTGTCTAGCCCGTTTTGCATTCAGGGTAGTTATTTGCCAACACAAGGAAGCGCCATAATGAATCACCCAACACGCTGTGCGAAGAAGAAAGTGAGCCGCTTAGCTGCATTACTCGCGTCAGTATTGCCAGTCTCGGTCTTATTGGTGGCATGTGCAGGCTCACCCGATAATGTCTCCGCTCCAGCGCCACCTACTGTAGGTCAGACTTCTAGCGTGACGAACACCACATGCGATGCTGACGCGGTCCAGTATGCTATCGGCTCTCCTTTTGATGAAGCCAATGTGCCCACGCTACAAAGTGAGAGCGGTGCCAAGCAGGTCCGCGTGCTTAGGCCTAACAGCGCCGCCACCATGGACTACCGAGAAGATCGCTTAAATATTCTTCTTGAAAGTAATGACATGATTGAAGCGCTGCGCTGCGGCTAGCGTAAGATCAGTACGACACAGGCGGCCGTTAACAGCCCCATGGTGATATTAAATAACCGCCATGCTTTATCACTTTTGATCCACTGTCCAATAGCGCTGCCAAACGCTGCCCACAGGGCAATGCACGGCAGCGCGACCAATTCCGCAAAGCCTGCTAACACTAGTGCGTTTACCACGGGTTGGCCATTTTCGGGAAGAAACCCCGCCATTAACGCCAGCCCCATTACCCACGCTTTGGGGTTGGCGAATTGAAACATCGCGGCTTGAAAAAAGGTTAACGGCACTCCGTGTTGAGTTCCGTTGAGATTTGGCGGTGGTGCAGTGGCTATCTTCCAAGCTAAATACAACAAATAGGCGCTACCTACCCAGCGGAGTGTCGTTTGCACCATAGGAAAGCGTTCAAACAAGACGCCTAGCCCCAGCGCGATACCGGAAAACAGCAGAAAACAGCCGCCTAAAATGCCCCACATATGAGGCATGGTTCTGCGAAACCCAAAATTCGCCCCAGAGGCGGTCAGCATAATATTGTTTGGCCCAGGGGTAAGCGTCATCGACATCATATAAAGCGCAGCTGGGCCAAGCAGTAGCCATTCGTTGTTCATTTTGTATCCATACAATTTTGTGGTTTAAATTGTTTTTTGATCGCTTTTGTAAGCATAATGGCGGGTAAATCTACGTCAAAGGTTTTATTGTCACCATGACAATTTGGGTGCCTTCACTTGAGTGTTTTTCTGGGCCACGCTATCGCGCGATTGCTCAGTCTATTGGCGCAGCCATCTCGGCCGGCGAACTTGCCCCAGGCGAACGTTTACCACCTCAGCGGCGCTTAGCGGATGCGTTGGGGGTAACCGTAGGCACCGTTACTCGGGGGTATGCTGAGGCAGAGCACCATGGCTGGGTAACCGCTCGAGTAGGCAGTGGAACCTTCGTCAAACAACCTGAACCAAGAACCGTTTTTGATATGGCATGGCGGCAGAATGATGACAGCGATGTCATTGATTTAAGCTTAAGCTTGCCGCCACCTCATTCGCTTCGTTTGCAGGCGTTCAGTGCTGCATTAAAGGCTATGAGCGAATCGCCTTCTGCAGTAACACGAGGAGTCTCCTATCTTGATGCGAGGGGAGCCGAAGGTCACCGCGAGAGGTTGGCAGGGTGGCTAGCGCAGTTAGGTATGTCGCTGGATGCGGATGAGCTACTGATTACTCAGGGAGGACAGCATGGCATTAGTCTGGTGCTTAGTACGTTGCTGCGCCCTGGTGAACTGATGGCGACCGATGCCTTGACCTATCCAGGTGCAATTAGCGCTGCCCAGCAAGCACATCTAAAAATGGTCGGCATTGCCTTTGATGAATCGGGGATGTGTATGGAGGCGCTGGAGGCCCAGTGCGCCCGCCAGCCAGCCACCCAGGTTAATCTATGTGACACCCGATCAGAATAACCCTACTGGGGCTTGTCTCAGCGAGGCGCGGCGAGAGCAATTGGTGGCGCTCGCCAGACGCTATGACAGTTGGCTACTGGAAGATGGTGTGCAGTATTTGCCTGCTGAGCAGCGCGGCACACCGCTGTATCAGTTAGCACCAGAGCGAACGCTGTTTGTCTTCAGTACCGCAAAGGTATTAGCGGGTGGGCTGCGTATCGGAGTCTTGCGGACGCCTGATAAGCTGCTTGAACGCCTAGCTGCTGGGTTAAGAGCGCAGAGTTGGATGGTGCCGCCGCTGATGGTTGATATTGCCTGTTATTGGATCGCTCAGCCCGAGGCAGCTTCGCTGCTTGCATGGCAAACCGAGGAGCTGGCCGCGCGACAGCAAATAGTGACAGAGGTGCTTTCCGATTACACGCTGGGTCGAAGTCACAACGGCAGCAATGTCTGGCTTACGCTGCCGGAAGGGAGTCGTGCCATCGAACTGTGTGAACGCTTGCAGCTGGAAGGCGTTAAAGTTTCAAATGCGGAGCCTTTTTGCGTGGGAAGTACGCCTGCGCCCCAGGCCATTAGGATTTGTATTGCCGCTGCTGCTGACAGGCAGACATTAACCCAGGCACTGAACGTTATTAAGCAGTGCCTGGCTCAGCCACCGCTGGCGACCGTTACCGTATAGCAGGGCTGGCTATTAATAGCCCTGCTATTGGTAACCAAACTACTCATAACGGTCCTTCCATCCTTGATGGCGTACCTGCTCTTTGAGCATTTCGAGAATGTCGTAAAGCACTTGTTCGGTGACATGCGCGCTTGTTTCATCCACGGTCAGCCAGCTGTTGAAGCCTGTTTCAGCTGTACGCTCAACCAGTTGACGAAACTCTGTTGAGTGAATGCCCTGAGCGAGTTCATCCACCAGCCGCTGGGCAACTCCGCTAAGTGACGCCTGCATAGCGTTTGAAGCCGTGTGCCCCATGGGAAGGCGGTGTAGTTTTTGAATTTCTGGGCTTTCCCGCAGTGTTCGGTTAACTAAGTCATCAATCGCCGCCATGATAGCGATGCGGTTTTGTTGATAGGCCTGTCCCACCGTTGTTTCTAACCGCTGAGCAATTTCATGAATTAGCTGAGCCTTGCGAGGTAGGATAACGCGATCAATAACCCGCTCTGTTAGTGAATCGCTAGCGACAATTTGCTCTTGTACATTACCTAGTAAGCGCAGTGCAATGCGGTCGGAAAGCTCTTCTAGTAGGATGTCGTAATACTTGGCAAAAAAGCGGTAGCTGGACCAGCTTGTCACATCAATCAAGCGCAGCCGATGCAGTCGGTTTAATAGCGATACCACGCGCAGCACGCGCAATAAGCGGAATCCGCTGAGGGGAATGCAGCCCAATACGTCGTACCAGTTAACAAACGGGTAGAAAAACCAGCGGTGATAGCGCCGCTCGGCAATTGCTACCGTCCAGCCCAGCAGCACATCCGCTATAAAAATACCCACGAAAAATAAGTCGATGGTAATAAAACGGCTGTGGATCACTGTGTCGTAAAAAGCGTGAAAGCCGGGTGTGAGGCTGGCAATGGTGTCGTTAATCGGCTCAATCAGAAATAACGAGTCAAACAGTAACAGGCTAAGGTTGATGATAACCGCGGCGAGAATAAAAAAATCCCAGCCGATATGCGCATACTCAACGGTTTTAGGTAGGTGTGGGTAGCGCTCCCTGGCGGGCATGAGGGCTCCTTGCTCTGGGGTGTGGGTTAGCGTTAAGAGTGCTGCTGATGGTGGTTTTTATGAGTTAGCAACTCTTCCTGCTCTGCCTGCTTACGCAGTTTTTTGCGTAGCGCGGCTTTTTCGAATCTCAGTTTCTGTAGCGACGTTTCCAACGCTAGCGGTGGCACTAACGCCGGCTTGCCGTCTGAATCTACTGCCACCATGGTGAGATAACAGCTATTGGTGTGACGAATCAGCTTCTCACGTATATCTTCGGCTACTACCTTAACCCCGATCTCCATAGAAGAGCGCCCCACATGATTGACGCTGGCAAGAAAGGTTACCAGCTCGCCGACGTGGATCGGCTGTTTAAACAGCACCTGATCGACGGAAAGCGTGACGACATAATGACCAGAGTAGCGGCTGGCACAAGCGTAGGCCACTTCATCGAGCTTTTTAAGAATAGCACCACCATGTACTTTCCCGCTGAAGTTCGCCATATCGGGAGTCATAAGAACCGTCATAGAGAGTTCATGCTGGCCGGGTAGGGCGCTATTTTCTGAGTTCGATGTTGCAGACATGGTAGAACCTTATAAGTTGAAAATGCCCGCCCATGAGTGGGCGGGCATGATAGTGAAAGGAGCCTTTAAAGGTATAGAGCTTAGAACCAGACTAAGCCAACAGAGATGATAATGCCGGTAATCAATAGCTGAACTAGGCAGAAGCCCATGATGTCCTTGGCCTTCAAACCCGCAATCGCCAGTACCGGTAGAGCCCAGAAAGGTTGCAGCAGGTTGGTCCAGGCATCGCCCCAGGCCACTGCCATGGCAATACGTGGAATATCAGCACCCAGCGCTTCTGCGGCAGGTAGCATGACTGGGGCTTGAACAGCCCATTGGCCACCGCCGGAAGGCACGAACAGGTTCACTATGCCGGCACTTAGGAAGGACCAGAATGGCAGCGACGTAGCGGTGGCGAAAGAGACTAACCACTCAGACATGCTCTGAGCCAATCCCGACTGCACCATTATGGCCATAATACCCGCGTAGAAGGGGAACTGAATGACGATGCCAGCGCCGCCTTTTATGGCTTCGTTCAAACTGTTGAGCAGGTTGCGCGGTGTACGATGCAGCACAATAGCTAAGAATAGGAACAGGAAATTAACGACGTTCAGGTTCAAGCCACCACTACGGAGCAGAAAATGGTCGAGCAGGAACAACAGCCCCGGAACGCCCACTAGCAGGGCGAGAGGCATACTGTTTTCGAGCTTTTCGGCTGGGCGGGTAATACGGCCTTGCTGTTCGGGTTCATCGTTTAGCAGCTTGGGATCCACATAAACGCTGTCTTTTTCGTCCGGCAGCATGAAGCGGTTAACCAGCGGTACGGCGATAAACAGACAAATAACAATCGCAAGGTTAAAGAAGGCAAAAATGGTTGAGCCGGTACCGATAACGCCGATTTGATCAGCGGAGAAGTGGCCTTCAGTAGCAATAGTCAACGGAATTGAACCAGCAAGACCGCCATGCCATACCACGAACCCAGAGTAAGCGCTGGCAACCAGAAGCCGATAGTCCACTCGTACCAAACGAGCGAGCTCTTTGGCAAAAAGCGCCCCAACAACCAAGCCAAACCCCCAGTTAATCCAACTAGCCGCGAGCGAAACGAGCGTGACTAAAATGATCGCGCCACCAGGGCTTTTCGCAGTGCTAGCAATTTTCTGCAGAATTCGTTTGACCGGTGGTGAGCTTGCCAGCATGAAACCCGTGACGAGTACCAGCAGCATTTGCATTGAGAAGGTGAGTAGCCCCCAAAAACCATCTCCCCACATGCGCAGCACGGCAAGCGGTGTTTGGCGCTCAACGGCGATGGCAGCCACGGAAGCAATTAACGTGAGCAGCAGAACAAAGATATAGGGGTCTGGCAAATAGCGCTCGACCAGCTTAACTGCCGGTTTTGATATGAGTTTTAACATGAGTGCTCTCTTTATTCGTTATTAAGATATGCGTGGCTAATATACGGCGGTACACCGTATTTTTCATCCATTGTTAGGTGCTTTCTCAAGTGCTTGCTCAACGACTGGCTCAGAGAATCATTATTACGATAGACCAGTTGGCAACAGCTAAGCGTGGTGGGCTTCAACGGTGGGAGGGCACGATGAGTTTAGCGGTGTGGATTTCAGCACTATGGGCTTTAGCCCTGAGGGCACCAGTGGCGTTGACGGTAGCGGTAGTAGTAGGCGATCAGTACCGCCGAGCGTGTGAACATAAAGAGCGTAAAGGCTAACCACAGGCCATGGTTACCAAGCCCTTGGGATAGCCACCAAGTTGGTAGGTAAATCGCTAAACCGATAAAAATGCTGTTGCGCATTTCGCGCACAGCGGTGGTGCCGATAAAAACGCCATCTAATAAATAGCTCCATACGGCTATCAATGGCATCACGACCATCCAGGGCAGGTAACTAGCGGCGGTGGCACGAACCTCTGCCAGCCCTGTCAGCATGGCAACTAAATAGTTTCCACCCAATGCGAAGGCAAAGGTGGCTACAGTGGCTGTCCAGAACGAGAATTGTGCTGTTGCCCGAACCGTCGCTGCAAACTCCCGCCAGTCACGCCGCCCAAACGCGCGGCCTACCAGCGATTCCGCTGCGTGGGCGAAGCCATCAAGTGCGTAGCTAGTGAGCATAATAAATTGCAATAGCACGGCATTGGCGGCTAACACCGTATCGCCCTGGCGTGCCCCTTGAGCGGTAAAAAAGGCCATGGCAAACAGCAACCCTAAGGTGCGCACAAACAGGTTGGCGTTAACATTAAACAGGGCTGAGTAGGCTGACACTACCAAAAGTCGCTGCCGTTGAAAGCAGCCTTCCAAGTGGCCAAGCTGACGTAGTACCAAATAGCCGCCAAAGGTTAGCGCACTGTAATCGGCAATCACGCTGGCCAGGGCGACGCCGCCGCTGGTCATTCCTAGCCCTACGACAAACCAAAGATCGAGCACGATATTGACGCTGTTGGTCAGCACTAAAATCATCAGCGTAACGCGGGCGTTTTGTTGGCCCAAAAACCAGCCGAGGACGGCGTAGTTCGCCAGCACTGCCGGGGCTGACCAGAGGCGTATTTCGGCATACTCGCGTGCCAGTGGTGTCGCCGCTTCACTGCCGTCTAACAGCCATAAGCCGAGCGAAATCAGCGGCGAGCCAAAGATAATCAGTAGCGCGCCGATAACGGCCGCCATAATGAGCGACTGCCCCAGCAAATTGCGCACATCGCTATGTGCTTCGCGCCCGATTGCCTGGGCAACCAACCCCGTGGTGCCCATGCGTAGAAAGCCAAACCCCCAATAGAGGAAGCTAAACAGCGTCGCCCCGAGGGTCACGGCAGCCAGATAGCGAGAATCGGGCAGGTGCCCGACCACAGCGGTATCGACCAGCCCTAGTAAGGGAACTGTTATATTCGAAAGAATGATTGGCCAGGCAAGAGTCCAAATACGCACGTTTCAGTGGGCCTAAGCAGCAGTAATGATGCGGTACTTCTCCATGAGTTTCTCGTGGGTTTCGGGACGCTCTGGGTCGAGAGGAATGCAGTCCACTGGACACACTTGCTGGCACTGTGGCTCATCAAAGTGACCGACACATTCCGTGCATAAGTTGGGGTCAATAACGTAAATCTCTTCGCCAGGAGAGATGGCGTCATTGGGGCATTCAGGTTCGCAGACGTCGCAGTTAATGCATTCGTCGGTGATCATCAGGGCCATGGGCGTACCTCACGAATGGCTTTTCGCCCAGGCAGTTATATACCTGAGCGTTTTACTCAACAATATCGATCGCTAGATAGTGTAGTGCTTACGCAGTGCCTCTGCGACCTGCGGGTGAACGAGCGGTGAAATATCACCGCCCAGTTTGGCGATTTCTCGCACGATGGTCGACGAAATATAGGAGTTTTCCACCGCTGGGGTGAGAAAGACGCTCTCAAGCTCAGGGTTTTGCGCCCGATTCATATTGGCCAGCTGTAGCTCGTACTCGAAATCCGAGACAGCCCGCAGGCCACGTAGAATAATAGTGGCACCCTGTTCATACATCATTGTGGTCAGAAGTGTTGAAAAGCCGATGACCTCTACGTTCGGTAGTGAAGCACACACCGTTTTGGCCAGCGCAATACGGGTGTCTAGCTCAAGGCTAGGCTGCTTGCCCGGGCTCGCCGCGACGGCAATGACCACCTTATCGAACATCCGTGCGCCGCGTTCGATAAGATCAAAGTGGCCGTTGGTGATAGGGTCAAAGGTCCCGGGATAGACGGCAACATTTACACGTTGATCGCTCATTCGGGTGTCTCCTGCTCGTCAAGCTGACCAAAAGGGTTGTCCGCCGTTAGCGAAACGGCGTGATCATAGCCCGGGATATGAATGCGGTCGGCGTGGATCTCAAGCTCAGGGCCTTCTAGAACGGCTTCACCAAACTGATAACGAGGCGCATAGTGCCCATGATCAGCGTCTGCTAAATATGCGGCGGCATTCTCGCGCACAGCTTCCCGACGCGTTTTCCAAGCGCTGATGGCAGCGCTGCCGTGGCGTTGAGTGAGCAATCGTTCGGTGACCTGAGGGGAGAGCACGACGCCAGTAGCGTTATTACCGCCGAACCCTTTTGCATTAATAAAGGCAGCATCGGCGCTAAACGCCACTGGGGTAGTGGAAAAACGTAGCCGCTTAGCGTACACATCGTCCGCGACCGCGTCTAAGGTGGGAATACCTGGCAGTAACCCGTGGGCAAAGCTGCCCAGAGCGCTTACCAACTGATCGCCTGCCGCAGACCCTTGGGAGTGGCCGATAAACGCTTTAATAGCGACCACTGGCCAGTTCTCGATGCCATTTGCACGGGCAATTTCATCAAAAACATGGGATTCAGTCGTGCGATTTTTGGGAGTGCTGGTGCCATGGGCATGCAGGAAGGTACGCTCTTTTAGCGCTTTCTCACCTAGCATATCTTTTACCAAAGCGGCTGCCTTGCCTAGGGTGATGTAGTTACCAATGCCGGGTGCGGAAATAGAGCGCTTAAAGCCATCAGCGTTAACGAATACATCAGGCACTGAAGCTAGAATATCCGCCCCTAACTCAAGCGCTAACGCGTCGTCCATTAACAGCACGAACTGGCTCGCTTCCGCCATGGTGAAGCCACAGTTGCGTGCGAACGGGCGACAGGCGCGCTGGTAGTCAGCGTCGGTAAGTAGCGCTAAAGAATCCAGTGCTTTCAGGCTGGCATCATCGGCCAGTGCGCCCATCGCGCGGAAGCCTTCGATGATTTCGGGGGTAATCGGCGCATCTGCGGTGCCTACCATAACGACCCGGCAACGCCCTGTGCGAATATCATCAATACCTAGGCGCAGGTTATATAAAAAGCTTGCGCAGGCACCTAAGGCAGCACCCGTACTTCCCACGCTGCCTAATACGTAGGCATTGAGGAAGTCGGCGGGCATTTGCCCGTAACCCAGCGGCATCTGCTTAGAGGTGGCACGTTGGCCACTCACCAAGCTCTTTAGTAAGCCACCCCAACCTTGGTCATCTAATTGGCCAATAGAGTTGCCCGCATATACAGCAATATGGTCAGGGTCAAGCCGCTGGCGAATTGTTTCCCAAGCGAGCCCGCTAGCACCTAAGCAGTCACTAGCACTAAAGACTGCCATCGACAGCCCGCGCGGATGATGCACGCTACGGTAAAGGCTAGCGGGGTCGAAGCCACTCGGCAGTTGGGCTGCTGCACGCACCTTGGGCTCTAAAGCGTCAGGCAGCAGAGCACTAAAGTTTCCCGCGGGCACGGTGACGGCGACTACCTTCGCGTCGATGTCCTCCACCTGCCATCCTTCCGGCAGCTGTTCGGGCAGCTGACGGCGGCGCAATGTAAACCGCACCGGTTCAGACAGCGTCATTTCTGCCCGTCGGTTGGCTGGCAAGCCCGGGGCGAGAAAGCGTGGATCTTCGTTGCGCCGAATCAATGTGTGGTTAAGCACATGATCGCGCAAGGTTTGAGCAGGGGAGTCAATGGGCTGGCCGGCGCTATCCTGCCAGCCGTTAGCGGAATGCTCGGCAAGGCGCATAAGCGCTGCCAAGCCTTCCAGTGTTTGGCGCTGCTGGTCAGCTGGAAGAGCATCAAGCACGGTGCGGCGGAAGGCCTGGTGGCCCGAGGTTCTGCCGGCGGGATTGATGCCGCCCATGCCGACAATCACCGGTAAGTGTGACAAGCCGGGTTCCTCGTGGTGCGGTGGTTTTTAGTAATAGCTATTGTCAGAGGCATAGCAAAAAAGTGCTGCTCATCTGCGCTTAATAATACTCTCGAACGTGATCATAGCACCGGGCGTGCAACGGCGTCATGCCGCGTGCGCGGTAGACTGATAGAATCACGTTTTTTTTAAGCAGGGAATGGCATGCAGCATACTTCACGACCCGTGGTTTCCAATCAGCCCGGCCCGCATCACGATGTAGCGCGCCGGGTAGCACGTGCCTTGGAAAACCCACTGCGAAAGCCAATCGCTGCGCATACGCAAAAGGCTTTTGAAGACGCGCATACGTGGCTTCAAAAGCAGCAAGCGCCGTTAATCCTAGATGCTGGCTGTGGTGTGGGGCTTTCGACACGCCGTTTGGCAGAACAGTTTCCAGCGCATGCGGTGATCGGCGTCGATCGAAGCGAAGATCGGCTAAGTCGAGACCATGGAGAATTGCCTGCTAATGCACTGTTGGTGCGGGCTGACCTTGTTGATTTCTGGCGACTAGCTGAACAGGAAAAATGGGCGCCCGAGCGGCATTTTCTGCTTTACCCCAATCCTTATCCAAAAGCTGCGCATTTAAAAATGCGCTGGCATGGGCATCCTGTTTTCCCCACACTGCTAGCCCTTGGCGGGCATTTAGAAGTGCGCTCCAATTGGCAGTTGTATGTTGAAGAGTTTGCTTTGGCAACCGCCCTGGTAACGGGAAAGCAGGCAACGATTGCCGCGTTGGTACCTAACGGCAGCTATCTAACACCTTTTGAAGCAAAATATGATCAAAGCGGCCAAACGCTTTGGCAGTTGCAGATTAAATTGGAGCGGGCATGACGTTTGTATATTTAGTGCTAGCGATTGTTGCCGAGGTTATCGCCACTAGCGCCCTCAAGTCGTCAATGGGATTCACACGACCGTTTCCAAGCATCATGGTCGTTGTGGGCTACGGTGTGGCATTTTATCTATTGAGCTTGGTGTTGCGGACATTGCCGGTCGGTATTGCTTATGCCATCTGGGCAGGTCTGGGAATCGTGTTGGTCACGCTGGTGGGCATTGTAGTTTTCGGTGAGAAACCTGATTTACCTGCCGTTATCGGCATTAGTTTGATCGTGGCTGGGGTAGTCATACTTCAAGTCTTTTCAAAAATGAACGTGCATTGAGGAACGTAAGCGTGACGTGCTCAGATACTAGGTCTTCAAATATTGGGTCTTCAGATATTAAGTGTTCAGAAGTTGGCTATTCTGCGGTGGCATTCTCAGCGTTTAATCATTCGGTTAAATCATCCCTACGCCGCTGGCATCGGGCGTTGGTGACCAGTGTGGTAGGTGCCGCCATATGCGCAAGCCCTGCACTGTATGCCGACTTCAGCCAGCTTGGTCAGTTAGAAAGCAAAGGCTTCTCAATTAGTGCTGAAGCACGCTTACTGGATGCGGATACCGGCAGTAATACATTGCTGGGTAGTCTGAATCCTGAGCGTCAGCTATCGCCAGCGTCTGTCACCAAAGCCTATATGTCTGCTGCGGCACTCAATCGTTTTGGGCCCCAGCATCGCTTTACTAGCCAGCTTGTCAGCACAGGTAGTGTGGAAAATGGTGTATTGCGTGGCGACTTGGTATTTGAAGGTGGGGGCGATCCAGGCCTTACAACTGAAGACCTTTGGCGGTTAGTGCAACGTCTGCAGCTGGCTGGTGTGCGCGAAGTGGATGGCGCGCTGGTGGTCAGTCAGTGGCGCTTTGGCCCTGTTGAGTGTATTACCACGGACCGCTGTAATGCGCGTACCCGAGTCACCAATGCTTACAGTGCGCCGCTCACCTCGGCAGGTGTCAATTTTGGTAGCTGGTGCGCCAATATAGCCCCTGCTGCGGCAGCGGGAGAGCCTGCCCGTGTGGGGTTATGCGATAGCCAGGCGCCGTTAATTGCTATTGATAACCAAGTTATCACGCGCCCAGCTAATAGTGGCACTGACATCAGTGCAGAACGGATTACCGATGAGCGCGGTGATGTTCTGCGTCTTACCGGGCAAATTTCAACCAATGCCGCGGCTCGTGATGTTTACCGTGGCGCTGGTGATGCGGCAGAGAAAACGGCTCAAGTATTGTTAAGCATGCTAAATCAGGCGGGTGTCAGCGTGCGAGATCCCTGGCGGGTTAGCTCCACGCGTCCGCCCAGTAGTGCACAGCGTTTGGCAGCCGTTGACAGCAAGCCGCTGCAGGAGCTGCTGCTGCGTACCATGAATTACTCCAATAATTACATGGCTGATGTGCTGGCGCTGAACCTGGTGGAAACACCCCAAGCGCAATTGCGCCAAGCGGGGGAGGCGATAGAAGCCTATGTGAACAGCTTGTCGGGCCATGGTCCGTTAACCTTACACAGCGGCAGCGGACTGACGACTGATAACCGTACCTCCGCCCACGGCGTCAATGTGATGTTGGAGGATATGTTCCGCCAGAGCGCCTTGTTCCCCAGTTTTGTCGCCTCTTTCCAGTCGCCTGCCAATGGGGTCATGCGCTTTATTCGCCGTGGTTCTCCAACGTTTCAAAATAACGTGATGCTGAAAACAGGCACGCTCAATCAGCCGTTTGCTGTTCGCGCCGCGGCGGGCTATTTCCGTACCGCCCAGGGGCGCTGGGGCGTTTTTAGTGTGCTGGTTAACGGCACTGGCAGTACGCCTTATCTTAGCTGGCCCGAGGTATTAGATCCGCTGTCGCTGGATTTAGATGCGATGATATTGGCTAATTAATCTTAATCTTACCGCTGAGGCAACAGGCATGAAGCCAGGACATACGGGGTTAACCCATTTAATGCACTCAACGCGCTATTCATGGAAAGGGCTAAAAGCCGCTTTTAGAAATGAAGCTGCGTTTCGCCAAGAAGTGGGTATTACAGCGGTGTTGCTGCCGCTGGCTTGGTGGATTGGAGAAGGGCCCATTAGCTGGTTGCTGCTGGTTGGCAGCCTGTGCCTTGTGCTGATTGTGGAACTGCTTAATAGCGCTATAGAGAACGTTGTTGATCGTATTGGCACCGAGCATCACGAGCTCTCAGGGCGTGCTAAAGATATTGGCTCGGCGGCGGTTATGCTGTCATTGATCATGGCAGGCTTAACCTGGGGGCTGTTAGGCTGGCAAAAATTGGTGGGCTAAATTGCTTTTATTCAGCTCATGCAGCGACCCGCTTTATCAACAAACATAATAGACGCTTGGCAGAGAGGTGGTTATGCAGTTAGACGACGCGTTTTTCCCCCAAGTTGGGCTGCCAACAGCGCTTAAGCCCGCCGCTCAGCGCGCCTGGCAGCGATTAAGTGAAGCGCTTAGCCAAGCTGATAATATTGCCTCAATGACCCAGCAGTCGTTGCCTTCCAGTAGTTGGGAGGCACTTTCTGATGCGCGTCGTGAAGCGTTAGCCAACGTCGTAACCGTCTCAAGCTTCGCTCTAGATACCTTGGCACGCTTTCCGCACTGGCTGATTGATTTAGATGTAGCTGGCGAGCTGGATGCGATAGCAAGTAAGGAGTCGCAAGCGAGTTGGTTAGATGATGCGCTGGAAAATGCCGATGATGAAGAGGCAATGCATCGCGCTATTCGCCGTTTCCGCCGTGCCCGCATGCTCGGGATTGTGTGGCGCGATCTTAATCGTCCTGATGGCTACACCATGTGGGACACTGCTCAGGCAGTCTCGTGGCTGGCGGAAGTCTGTATTGAAGCCGCGCTCAGCTGGCTTGAGCGTTTTTACGCTCCACGCTGGGGATTACCTGCGGCCCGCAGAGATGGCTCGTCCCAGCGGTTGGTGGTGCTGGGTATGGGTAAGCTCGGCGCGGGTGAGCTGAATCTTTCCTCAGATATTGACCTGATCTTCGCCTTCCCTGAAAAAGGTGAAACCGAAGGCGGGCGTAAGCCCCTTGAGCACCAAGAGTACTTCACCAAACTAGGTCAGAAACTGATCGCCGCTTTAGATGCCATGACGGCCGACGGTTTCGTATTTCGCGTTGATATGCGGCTGCGCCCACTGGGTGATGGTGGCCCACTGGTGGGCAGTTTCTCGATGCTCTCCAGTTACTATCAGGATCAGGGTCGTGAGTGGGAGCGTTATGCCATGCTCAAAGCGCGTCCCGTCGCAGGAGATATCGATGGTGGGCATGAATTGCTCGCAAGTCTCAGGCCGTTTGTTTACCGCCGCTACCTGGATTTTGGTGCGATTGAGTCGCTGCGTGAGCTAAAGGCGATGATCAATCGCGAGGTGAAGCGCAAGGGCATGCAAAGCAATATCAAGTTAGGGCCTGGTGGAATCCGGGAGGTTGAGTTCGTTGTCCAGGCATTTCAGCTGATTCGCGGTGGACGTGATACCGAGCTTCAAGTGACCTCACTCAAGACCGCCCTTCATCGATTGCCTGAACTGGGGCTGTTGCCTCAAGCGGTTGTCGATGAGCTGCTACCCGACTATGCGTATCTTCGTGACATGGAACACGCTATTCAGGCGCTAGAAGACCGTCAAACCCAAACGCTACCCGTTGATGATGAAGATCGGGAACGGGTAGCTTTTGCCTTGGGACATGAAGATTGGCCTGGGCTTATCGCGCGGCTGGAGGAAGTGCGCGAACGCGTTCGTCAGCACTTTGATGCGGTGATCGCTGACCCCGAAGAGGATAGCGATGCAGAGAGTAGCGACGATAACCTTGGTCTGTCTCAGTGGCGGTTATTATGGCGCGGCGAGCTAGAGCAGGAAGAGGCGGCAGCACTGCTAACTGATGCTGGTTTTATAGAACCAGAGAAAGCGCTTAAACGTCTGCAGAGCCTTTACCATTCTCGCCAAGTGCAAAGCATGCAGCGTATCGGCTTTGAACGGCTGGATGCGCTGATGCCGCTACTACTGGTTGCCGTTGCCGAAAGTGAATTGCCGGATAACGCGCTTAGTGGTGTCCAGCCGCTGATCGAGTCGGTGCTTAGGCGAACCGCTTACCTTGCGCTGCTGCGTGAAAATCCACAGGCGCTTGAGCACCTAATGAAGCTGTGCTCGTCCAGTCACTGGATTGCAGAGCAACTTGCGCGTTACCCGATACTGCTGGATGAGCTACTAACGCCGGATACGCTTTACACCCCCGCTGACAAGTCACGCTTGGCAGACGAGCTACGCCAAACATTGAGCCGCTTGCCAGAAGATGATGATGAGGCGCAGTTGGAAGCGCTTCGCGTGTTTAAGCATGCGCAGATGCTTCACGTTGCTGCATCGGATATCGCTGGAACACGCCACTTGATGAAGGTGAGCGACTACTTAACGTATATCGCTGAAGTCATTCTAGATGCCGTGCTAGCGATGGCCTGGAAACATGTCACGCGGAAACATGGTGTTCCAGAAGGCCTCAATACACGAGAGCCAGCGTTTTTGATTGTGGGGTACGGCAAGCTGGGGGGCATTGAACTTGGTTATGGCTCTGATTTGGACTTGGTGTTCCTTCATGATAGCGACGGAAAAGGCACTACCGATGGTGCTCGGCCCATCGATACAGCGGTCTTTTTTACCCGTCTAGGCCAGCGCATTATCCACCTCTTAACCGCAGTAACGCCTGCCGGCAGCCTTTACGAGGTTGATATGCGCCTCCGGCCTTCGGGCAATGCAGGCCTGTTGGTGACCTCTTTAGATGCTTTTGCGGATTATCAACGCCAAAACGCCTGGACCTGGGAGCACCAAGCGCTGGTACGCGCGCGCGTTGTCGCCGGTAGTAACGCGCTGGCGAGTAAATTTGATGCGATCCGTGGTGAGATGCTGTGTCGCGAGCGTGACCCGCAAGCCTTAAGAGACGACGTTGTCAGCATGCGTCATAAAATGCGTGATCACCTTGGTTCTAAAGGGCAGGGTTCAAAAGGGACGGCCTCTAAAGGGCAGCCAGGTAGTGCGGACGGAGAGGTGTTTAGTCTAAAGCACGATGTGGGTGGCATGGTCGATATTGAGTTTCTTTGCCAATACGCGGTGTTATCACTAGCTCATGACACGCCTGCATTAATCACGTATAGCGATAATATCCGCATTTTAGAAACCCTCGCCAAGAGTGGTCATATTACCGAATCAGAAGCGGAGCAACTGCGGGAAGCGTATCTCGCTTATCGTAGCCGTACCCATCGTGCGGCGTTAACCGGGGAAAAAACTGTCGTTGATGCACAGGCATTCAAAGCCCATCGCGATGTGGTTATTGCACTTTGGCAGCGTTTTCTTGAACCTTGATTGGCGAGATGAGTGTTTTTAAGTAGCATCGATAGGGAAGATAGCCTGATAACAATAAGGAAAAGCTCCCTATGCATGCAACAGTTTGTCTCTGCGCCCGCCGCTTGGCGGAGGGCGTATGATCGGTCATATTCTCGCAACGCTGTTACCCGTGTTCTTAATTGCTGGCTGTGGTGCGGTTTACGGGCGTTATCGAAACCCAGATATTCGCAGCCTTAACACGCTCAATATGGAGCTATTTGTTCCACTACTGGTATTTGCCGTGTTGGCTGATCGCCAAGCGCCTTTGGCGGACTATGCGTGGCTTGCCACTGCGGCGGTGGCCGTCGTGCTAGGGTCTGGTCTTGTGCTTTGGCCGGTTGCTAAATGGCTATCGCTGGACACAAAAGTGTTCTTGCCGCCGATGATGTTCAATAACTCTGGCAATATGGGGGTACCGCTACTGGTGCTCGCCTTTGGACCAGAGGCCCTGCCGGCTGCAGTGGTCGTGTTTATTGTTGAAATGCTGCTGCATTTCTCAGTAGGTCTTTATATGTTGGACCCGCGCACGTCACTTTGGCGACTGTTACGAATGCCCATCGTAGCTGCGAGCCTAGCAGGGCTAGTCATCAACGTTGGAAATGTACCGTTGCCGAGCTGGCTGTTAGAAGCAATGCACATGTTAGGGGGAATCTGTATTCCACTGATGCTCTTTGCATTAGGTGTTCGATTGCTGGAAATTGATTTTAATGACTGGCGAGCAGGCTTGTTGGGAGCGCTCCTCTGCCCACTTTCTGGCTTAGTGATCGCACTACCGCTCATGTGGTTACTACCATTGAATCCGCTACAGACAGCCGTGCTACTGGTATTTGCTGCACTGCCGCCTGCGGTATTGAACTACTTAGTGGCCGAGCAGTATAAACTGGCACCTCAGAAAGTCGCTTCGTTGGTGCTCATCGGCAATTTAGGGAGCTTAGTCGTTATGCCACTGACGTTAGCAGCAGCGTTCGCCTGGATTCAAGCGCCGCTTTAACAGCGGCGGTAGTCAGCAACTGATTAAGACCGGTGGTGGTCGTCTTTAACTTCGTAACTACCTTCTATTGCGTCGTGCTGGCTCGTAGAGGTATCCCTGTAAGCATAACCGCCACCAACATCCTGAGCGTTGTCAGCGCGCATCTGCTCCATGCGTTTTTTCATTTTATGGCGGACAAAGGGCATCATTGCCCAGCCAATGAGCAGGAAAAAAAGTCCGAGTACAACACCGACGATCATCAGTGCACCAAACGCTAACCACGTCAGTAGCAGTTTAATACTGCCCATCAGGCCGGTCGGCTGGGTCTGAGCTGCCCGAGCACGCCACTGGTTAGCAGCTTGCCACGCGGCATTGCGTTGATCACGATTCATTTGCGGCATGAAAGCCTCCATCGTTCATATGCGTTCCATTGGAACACAGGCTGGGTATCAAGTTCCTGCTCAGAGTTAACATTTCTTCATTCTGGCCGTGAAGCAGTTTTGTACGAATATGTTAGGTTAAAAGTCATGCCGTTTAATGTTCAGTACAAGATCTGGATTTCAAAAAAACTGCATTTATCGGTACATTTTACGCTGTTACACACAATGCTCATTTAACAGGATGGTTATATGGCAAATCATGGCGGTAAGTCGGTATTTGTCGCCTCTGCGGTGATTATATTCGGCTTGGTTGTTATTGGCGCTGCATTCCCAGAAGGCTTTGGTAATGCAGCCCAAGCAGCGCTCACATCAATTACGGAACTGTTTGGCTGGTTCTACTTATTTTCAGTGTTTGGCTTTGTAGTTTTTCTGGTTGGCTTAGCATTGAGTAAGTATGGAAAAGTGCGCCTTGGCCCTCAGGACAGTACGCCCAGCTACAGTTTTTTCTCGTGGATTAGCATGCTGCTGGCGGCTGGGTTCGGCGTTGGGCTGGTGTTCTACGGTATGGCTGAACCAATGACGCACTATATCAACCCTCCCTATGGTGACGTGCCTGCTGAAACTGACGCTGCTGCGCGCTATGCAATCCAATACAGTTACTTTAACTGGGGCATCCACCAGTGGGCAGCATTTTCTGTTGTGGGCTTAATTATTGCCTACTTTCAATTTCGGAAAGGGCAAGCAGGGCTGGTGTCTTCAGTACTCTCTTCAGTGACGGCTAAGCATCCCCGGGTCCGTCCTTACGCATCATGGCTAGATGTTTTTGCTGTGGTCGCCACCGTTATGGGGGTTGCCACCTCGCTTGGCTTAGGTGTGCTGCAAATGAACGGTGGGCTTAATGCGGTGTTTGGTTTGCCGGAAAATGGCTTTTGGCAGTTTGTCATTCTGTTTGTCATGTTTTGTGCTTACATGGCATCGACATGGTCAGGCTTGGATAAAGGCATTAAGCGGTTATCAAACCTAAACATGATTTTATGTATTGGCTTGATGCTCTACGTATTAATCACCGGCCCTACTATTGCTATTTTAGAGACTATTACCCTGGGTCTTGGCGATTACCTGCAAAACTTTATCGGTATGAGCCTACGTATTTCGCCCTATAGCGATAATGAATGGGCGAGTAGCTGGACCATTTTTTATTGGGCATGGGTCATTGCCTGGTCGCCGTTTGTGGGTACCTTTGTGGCGCGTGTTTCCCGCGGCCGCACGATCAAAGAGTATGTCTTTGGTGTGTTGTTTGTGCCACCCCTATTAGCCTGTTTATGGATAGGTGTTTTTGGCGGTGCCGCGCTTAATTTGGAAATGTCGAGCAGTGATGCTGGATTGGCTGCCGCCACTGAAGCCAATATTACCGTAGCGTTGTTTGAGATGTTCGAGCTGATGCCCTTTACCGGTGCATTATCGGTAGTTGCTATGTTGCTCATCTTCATTTTCCTGGTGACGTCGGCAGATTCTGCTTCCTACATCGTGGCGCAAATGACCGACAATGGCTCCATCAATCCGCCACTTTATAAGCGTATTATTTGGGGAGTATTGATCGCCGCCATTTGTTTAACACTGATTGTGGCGGGTGGACTTTCTGGCCTGCAGTCAGCGGCGGTGCTTTCGGCATTACCGTTTACCTTTATTTTGTATATGATGATTGTAGTGCTGGTTCGTGAGCTGCGTGCTGACCGTAAGGCGATGCTAACGCAGCTATATCGTCGCCACGGGGAAACGCCGGTTGGTGCTGATGCATTTGAAGCTGAGCAGTTAGGCGAGGAAGAACGCCTACGCCGTGCTCCAAGTGTCGTCAATCGCCGCATTAATAGTTAAATTATTCGCTGATTTATGGGGAATGCACACATGGATAAGGCGTGCTGATGGCCCGGCAAGGACACCACGGCGCCACGCGAAAACAGCCCAAAAGGGACGTTTTTGATCGCTGGCTGGATCGCCTCGTCACCATCGCTGTTATAACAGCGATGGTGGTGGGTATTGCGGCAGTGGTAGCGCACTGGTTGCTATGAATCAGAACGCCAAGGATGGCAAAAGCAATAATGTTCAGCGTGTCACGCTCGGCTATGCCGAGCGTTTGCTTTTTTAAGGTCCCGTCTGCGGTTAAGCCGCTTTACTGAATAATCACCTGCCCTATTATCGTCATGAATTAGCTGTCCTTAATAGGGTAATGACGCTACTACACACTTTTTTGAGAGAGCCTGCATGCTGCCTGCTAACCCCGCCAAGGTTGCTCCCACCTACGCATCGCGACGTGAAATATTTGGTTGGGCAATGTTTGACTTTGCCAACCAGGCTTACACCTTGCTCATCATCACGGTCGTGTTTGGAGAACTGTTCACGACGGTAATCGTAGGTGATCGAGGTGATGGCTTTCGCCTAGCGAATTTTTTGTGGAGTCTCGCGCTAGCGTTGAGCTATCTAATGGTCGTATTAACTGCCCCGCTCTGCGGTGCCGTAATGGATTATCGAGCAGAAAAAAAGCGCTTTTTATTGATCAGTTATCTCGCCACTGTGGCGACAACCGCCATGCTTTACTTTGTCGAGCCTGGTTACGTAGTCGCGGGACTGCTGTTAATTATACTTTCAAACTATGCTTACTCGATGGGCGAGTCGTTTATTGCCGCTTTTTTACCGGAGTTAGGCCCCCCTAATGCGCTGGGTAAAATTTCTGGGTTTGGCTGGGCGCTTGGCTATATTGGTGGCCTCTTTGCCGCTGGTTTTACGCTGATGGTGCTAGGGGAGGCGACCGCCGATAACTTTGAGCGCATACGTTGGGTAGGTCCTTTTGCGGCTGGCTTTTTCTTAGTAGCGGCGCTTCCCACCTTCCTATGGATGAAAGAGCGAGGTATGCCTCAACCCCATGCTGTTTCCTATCGACGTATTGCTTTACAGCGTGTTCGCTCAACATTTACTGAGCTGCGCTACTTTAAAGACTTAACTGTCTTTTTAGTGTCGCTGTTATTCTCAATGGCAGGTGTCTACATCATTATTGCGTTTGCTTTTATTTATGGCGCTCAGGTGATTGGTTGGGATGAGAGCGTGCGCAATATTATGTTTATTATTGTTCAAATAACGGCAGCGGCAGGCGCATTGGGCTTTGGTTTTTTACAGGATAAATTGGGCGCCAAGCGCACGTATCAAATGACACTAGCGTTGTGGGTCATCGCTATTGTATCGATATGGGCGACGCCAGAGCTGACTGACTGGGTTAACAGCCATTACGCCGTGCAGTGGCAAGCACAGTACGTTTTTCTGGTGGTCGGCTGTCTGGCGGGTCTTAGTCTAGGGTCTAGCCAATCAGCTAGCCGAGCGCTGGTCGGCGTATTTTCACCACTGGAGAAGTCAGCTGAATTTTTTGGCTTCTGGGGGCTCGCCAACAAATTGGCAGGCGTATTCGGCATTGTCATGCTGGGCATTTTGCAAACGTTAATTGGTTTGCAAGCGTCTATCCTATTATGTGTAGCACTGTTTGTTATCGCGATGTTGATATGCGCTGGCGTGAATGAACAGCGTGGGCGTGATGCTGCACTTGCCTGGAAAAGGAGCGCTTAGTTCGGAGGTGGCGTATGAAAACCCTCGCTACGCAACGAGGTGGTATTGTCATAATGCTACTCTTTTGGGTGCTGCTATTGGCTGCTGGCACATGGCTGTTGGATGGTGGTTTCGAGAAGGTAATGACGCCGAATGCCCATGTGATGTACGCCTCCGCCGATGACGGATCTGTCAATTTGACGCGTAATCGTGCTGGCCATTTTGAAGCACCTGGGAAAATTAACGGGAAGCCGGTGACCTTTTTGTTAGATACCGGGGCGACTTATGTTGCAGTACCGCGCAATTTAGCTAGCGAGTTGGGGCTAAAGCCGGGACGCAGTGCTTGGTTTAACACCGCGAATGGTCGCGCAGAGGGCACGTTGACACAGCTAGATGAAGTTGTGTTAGGCAACATACGTATGAATGGCGTGCAAGGGTCTATAAGCCCTGGTATGGAAAACGATACCGTACTACTTGGCATGAGTTTTCTTAATTTATTGGTGATTGAAATACGCGGCGGGGAAATGGTGCTGAGCCTGCCTGCGGAGTGAATGTTACTTGTCTGCATCGAAGCAGTGTGCTTAGCTAAAAATTCATGGAAGCAAACACGCTAAGGAGTAGTTATGGGTATTGAAGTAGGTGGACTGCTAGGGCTTATCTGGCTCATCATTGTTGTCTGGGCCATTGTTAAAGTTGCTAAGAGTTCAGCCGGTGGGCTGGCAAAGCTGTTATGGATCTTGGCACTATTATTTTTCCCGTTAGTTGGACTGATCGCGTGGTTTCTATTTGGCCCTAAAGGGTAGCGGGCAACACACTATTTCTAAAAAATAAAAGGCGGGCCACCTCTGTGGTCTGCCTTTTTAGTAATCTAGCGATCGGGTTACCTAAGCGTCGTGAAGCGGCTAATAGCGTGAACCGTTTTATTCTCTTGGTGGCGCTTTGTAATGCCCAGGAATCGTCAGCTTCTCTCCATTAGGCAGATCGCGCACTTGAGTGGGTACGTAAACGCGCTTGATAACACTTTTTGTTTTGCTGTTTCCCATAATGTCCTCCTTCTGCCAGATTATCGACAGTTAGCGAAGTCACATTAGCGTTTGGCGGTGCGAGAATCAAGGTGTCTAGCAGGCAAACCATTACATAGGGTATGGGGAAAGAAGTAAGGGGGCAGGCGTTTGAACGGTTTTGAGGTATCCTGGAAGATATTGCAACCTGCGGTTACATAGGGCGAGCGGGTGATAACACAAACTGCCTAAGCGGAGTGAATATAAAGGATGGTAGACCACTTGGAACAGCAATTTCAGGCGCTTGGGGCTCAAGACGCCGCCACACTTGGCTATCCCGATCAAGATCATGTGTTGATTATTGAAGATGACCAGCGCTTGGCAGAGCTGACCCGCGAATATCTGGAGGCAAATGGCTTTCAAGTGACGCTAGAGGCGGATGGTGCAAAAGGCGTGGATCGTATTTTAACACTTCAGCCTGACCTGGTGATTTTGGACTTAATGTTACCAGGCGAGGATGGTTTGGCTATCTGCCGTCGTGTTAGGCCCAACTTTGCTGGTCCTATCATGATGCTGACGGCCCGCACGGATGATCTTGACCAGGTGCTGGGTTTGGAAATGGGGGCCGATGATTATGTTCCAAAACCGGTTCAACCCCGCGTCCTATTAGCACGTATGCGTGCGTTACTGCGTCGTGCCGATGCACCAGCGCCTGGTGGTGAGATGCGCCTGCGCTTTGAAAATCTAGAGATAGATAACGCAACACGTGAAGCCTGGCTTTCCGGCGAGCGTATTGATCTCACCAGCGCGGAGTTTGATCTGCTGTGGCTGTTGGCGAGCAACGCAGGGCGTGTATTAACCAGAGAAGAAATTTTTAATGAGCTGCGTGGCATTAAATACGATGGACAGGATCGTTCAATTGATGTGCGGGTCTCTCGTATTCGTCCCAAGGTAGGCGACGACCCTAACCAACCGCACCGGATAAAAACAGTGCGGAGCAAAGGCTATCTTTTTGTCAAAGACAGTTAACTAACAGAGGTTAACCGCATGCGGCGAGTGCTGGGCCACGGTTCTTTTTTAAGGTTTTATCTTCTGCTAGGGCTAGCACTATGCGTGGTATTTTTTATTGCATTGGGCGGGCGTTCTTTTATCGAGCAGATTCGTCGTGAAGATTATCGTGAACAGCTCGCCGCATTGCCTATGTCGCTAATGACGCAGCAGTTAGCGTCAAGTCCGGTGGCTGAAAGAGAAGCCATGCTTGCTCGCTTCTCGGAACGGCTGGGTATGCAGCTCTCACTTAAGCGCATTGAGAGTGTGGAGCTTAACTACTTTGAACAAGCTCGTATTGAGCGAGGCACGGTATTAGTTGCCGAAGAGCCCTGGCGGTTACGGCAACGCATACCCAACGATGAGTGGATGCTGGAAGCAACGTTCGCCGTCTGGAGCGAGCGTCAGTGGCAGGGCAGCATGATACTACTCGGAGAGTGGCTTGCTAGCATGCCTCATGAGGCGAGGGCCGATGCCATCGCCTTGCTAGACGCGGGTAGCTGGCCACTTGTCCTGCTTTCAACGCCGCCCTCTGACCTTACTCCAGAACAGCAATTTCAACTCGCCCAGGGAGGCGTGCTGACTCGGCTAGTGTCGGATAAGCTCTCACTGATGCTGCTTTACCGGGTGCCTGGTGATAATCAGTGGTTGCAAGCGGGGCCGACCTCTCGTGGTGATACGCTGCCGGTTAATTTGCACCTACCTTTGTTGGTAGGCTTGATGGTGGTGCTTAGCCTGATTATTTACTTAATTATGCGCAGCATTGAAGCGCGTATGGCGCGTTTAGAGCTTGCTGCGACTAGAATCGCCAGCGGGCGCTTAGAAACCCGGGTGAAAGTGGAAAGCGGAGACTTTTTAGGTCGCCTGGGCATGGCATTCAATGGGATGGCGAATCAAGTTCAGAGCTTGCTAAGAGGCCAGCAAGAGATGATTCGCGCGGTCTCTCATGAATTACGCACGCCAGTTGCCCGTATACGGTTTGCGGTGCAAATGGTCGAAGATATGACCGACCAACCTGCGATTCGCCGTCAGCTTCAGGGTATTGATGCTGATATTTCTGAACTAGATGAATTGGTAGACGAAATTCTCACCTATGCCCGCTTGGGGGGGGAGTCGATCAATGGCGTTGAATTAGAAATGGCGTTGGTTGAGTGCCGAGCAATGGCTGAGCGAGTCATCGACACGCTGTCACCGTTGCACCAAAGCCTATCGTTAACGCTGGATGGTAGTGCTGAAGTTGAGCTGTACGCCGAACCCCGCTATTTACAACGAGCGTTGCAGAACCTTGTTAGCAATGCCTGTCGCTATGGCAAGTCGCAAGTAGTGATTCGCCTATGGGATGAGCCTCACCTTGTACGTATTGATATTGAGGATGATGGGCCCGGCATACCACCCGAGGCGCGTAGTGATATCTTCAAGCCGTTTGCCAGGCTTGACGACAGTCGAGCACGTAGCTCTGGGGGCTACGGGCTAGGCTTATCCATTGTGCAAAAAATTATGGCAGGCCATGGCGGTAGCGTCACTGTTGATACCAGTCCTACATTGGGCGGCGCGCGCTTTACGCTGCTGATTCCTCGTCGCGAGTTGCCGGTTTAATACCTGACAGCACCGCAAATGACGTCTCTTTAGCGGTGCGCAAAAAATCCTGCATCCAAGGCGCTTCTATATTTTCCTCCCGAATGGCAGCATAAAGTGTGCTCCAAATGCCGTTCTCGCCCAGTTTTACGGCGCTAACGTAATCCCGCTCTAAATACTCGGTGAGTGCCCAGTTGGGTAGCGCGCAGACGCCTCTACCGCTGGCAACAAGCTGCATCATCATGATGGTCAGCTCTGCGGTGCGAATTTCCTGTGGTCGTACATTGGCGGGAGACAAAAACTGGGTAAACACATCTAGCCGAGAGTGTTCGACCGGATAGGTAATTAGCGTCTCCTCGGCTAACGCTTGTGGTTCGATAAATGGCCGGCCAGCAAAGGCATGCTGTCGAGCAACTGCCAGCAGTCCCTCATAACGAAACAGCGGCACGTAGTGAACCCCTTCCAGTGGCTGAGGGTCGGCGGTAATCACCAAGTCTAACTGCTCTCTAGCAAGTGCAGGGAGTGGATCGAAGTGGTGACCACTGGGGATATCAATTTCCACCTCTGGCCAATGGTCGCGAAAATAATCCACCGTTGGCATCAGCCACTGGAAACAGCTGTGGCACTCGATAGCCATATGTAATCGCCCCTGTTCGGTACCTGCCAAGCGAGCTAAGTCGCGCTCAGCTTTACGTACCTCGGGCAAAATCTCATCTGCCAGGGCCAATAGGCGAAGCCCCGCCCGAGTGAATTCTACTGGGCGCGTTTTACGTACAAACAGTGCGCTGTCAACGCGGCCTTCCAAGTCTTTTAACTGATGGGAAAGTGCCGACTGCGTTAGGTGAACCCGCTCAGCAGCCTCCACTAAAGAGCCGGTTTCCCGGAGGGCGAGCAGCGTGCGCAGGTGGCGTAATTCAATCATTGTGAGAATTTTTCATGGTTAATATTAGAAACTTTAGTTTGATTCATCTTTGTGGGGTGAGCAGACTGTGCGAAATCATTCACGTTGAAAGGTTTCATCATGACAGTTTCTCATATTCTCGGCTATCCCCGAATTGGCGCTCAGCGCGAACTTAAAAAAGCCACCGAAGCCTATTGGAAAGGAGATATATCACGGGGAGACCTTGAAGCAACAGGGCAGGCGCTTAGGCTTTCTCATTGGCAGATCCAACAAAATGCAGGACTCGACTTTATCAGTGTTGGCGATTTTGCATTTTATGACCAGGTACTTAATGTTTCCGTCATGCTGGGAGCTGTGCCCGCGCGTTTTAATGCCCAGCACGAAGTTAGCGCAGGCAACGTTGATTTGGATACCGCGTTTCGCATGGCCCGTGGCCGTGCCCCTAGCGGGACCCCCGCAGTTGCTTGCGAAATGACCAAGTACTTTGATACTAACTATCACTACTTAGTGCCTGAGCTGCATGAGGGGCAGACGTTTACGCTAGCGTCTGACCGCTTATTTAATGAAGTAGATGAAGCTTTACAGGCAGGCTTTACGCCGAAAGTGACGCTAACCGGCCCACTTACTTGGCTATGGCTGGGTAAGGCTAAAGGTAGTGAGTTTGACCGGCTGAGCCTGCTAGACAGTGTAGTAGATGTGTATAGCGAAATTCTGGCACGCTTAGCCACTCAAGGTATTGAGTGGGTGCAGCTTGACGAGCCTGCTTTGGTGCAAGACTTGCCGTTGGCATGGCAGCAAGCGTATGAGCGCGCCTATCATCGCCTGCAATCGGCGCCGCTGAAGTTACTCGTTGCCACTTACTTTGGTGCGCTGGGTGATAACCTTTCGCTAACCACTCGCCTGCCAGTGGCTGGGTTGCATATTGATGCTGTGCGTGCGCCGGGCCAGGTAGAGAGCGTGATTGATCGTTTAAGCCCTCATCAAGTGCTTTCAATTGGCTTAGTCGATGGCCGTAATATTTGGCGTGCTGATTTGGCAGCCCTACGTGAGCGTTTGCTGCCCTTAAAAGTGCGTTTAGGGCAGCGGTTATGGCTGGCGCCCAGCTGTTCGTTGCTGCACGTGCCGGTAGACTTGTCCCAAGAAACCGAGCTAGATAGCGAGCTGGTGGGCTGGCTAGCATTTGCTCGGCAAAAACTAGATGAGGTGGTGACCCTCGCTCGGCTCATTGATAACCGAACAACGCCCATTGATGAGCAGCGGGTGAGCGAGGCAACATATGCTCTGGATAAGCGTCGGGAATCAACCCGAATTCATCAGCCTGCTGTCAGCTCACGTCTAGCAGCAATAACGCCTCAAGAGAGCCAGCGCCAATCACCTTATGCTGCCCGCGCAGCAACACAGCGCAGAGCGCTTGCGTTACCGCTGTTTCCCACCACCACCATTGGCTCTTTTCCACAAACAGATGAGATACGCGCTGCTCGTCGGGCATTTAAAGCCGGTGAACTGAGCCAAACGGATTATGAAGCCCGCATGCGTGAAGAAATTGCCTTCGTCGTAGAGCGCCAGCAAGCACTAGGGCTTGATGTGCCTGTCCATGGTGAGGCTGAACGTAATGACATGGTGGAGTACTTTGGTGAGCAGTTAGAAGGCTTTGCCTTTACGCGCTTTGGCTGGGTACAAAGTTATGGCTCTCGTTGTGTGAAACCACCGATTATTTTTGGTGATGTCACCCGACCAGTACCAATGACAGTGAAGTGGAGCGAATATGCCCAATCGCTCACGGATAAGCCCATGAAAGGCATGCTGACAGGGCCAGTGACGATTTTGCAGTGGTCGTTTGTGCGTGATGATCAACCTCGCGCAACCACCTGCCGCCAGATCGCCCTGGCGCTGCGTGACGAAGTATTGGATTTGGAAAAAGCCGGTATTCGGATCATTCAAATTGACGAGCCTGCGCTACGTGAAGGCTTACCGCTGCGCCAGCACGAGTGGCAAGACTATTTAGCTTGGGCGGTGGAAAGCTTCCAGCTAAGCGCTGCTGGCGTTAAAGATAGCACCCAAATTCATACCCATATGTGCTATTCGGAGTTTAACGACATCATTGGTGCCATTGCTGCGCTAGACGCGGATGTGATTACTATTGAAACCTCACGCTCCGATATGGAGTTGCTGTACGCTTTCCAGGATTTTGCATACCCGAACGAAATTGGGCCAGGGGTTTATGATATCCACACACCCAACATTCCGGATGTTGCGTGGATGGTGGCGCTGATGGAAAAAGCGCTAGAGAAAATCCCTGCCGAGCGGCTATGGGTGAACCCTGATTGTGGTCTGAAAACCCGTGGCTGGGCAGAAGTGGAGCCTGCGTTGGCGAATATGGTGGAAGCTGCCAATCAACTGCGTCAGCGTTATGGGTAAAACAAGAGTAATAAAAAGATAGGGGCTATATTAATTGGCCGCTCACTAGAGATGTCTGTGTTGGCACTATCTAACGCAGGCCTCTCTATCTAATTTAGACCCCTCTAGAGTTTTTAAATTAAGCCTCGTTGTGTAATGAACTGCCCTTTAATAGCAGGGTGGTTTGCTCAGTTGATGCTCAAGGCCTGCGTCCATGGCACAGGACTCAGGCTTTTTAGTTTATTGATGCACTCAAAGTGGTAATAAAAGATGTAATCCCCAGCCCTTGCTGCAACTACTCGCTATTCTCTTATTAAGCTCTGCTGTTGAACCTTAAAGGTTGACAGTTACATATGGTTTCGTGTCAGGTTCAAGGACTCAGGGGATTTTATATTATAAGATAAGCATCTATTATCGCCGCTGGTGAGCTAATCGAAAACTCGATCGCTTCCAAATAACAAAAGGGAACATGCGATATGGGAGCTGGATTTTGGAAAGGTCTAGCGAGCATCAAAAGCGACCGATTTTGCTTACACTCGCTGGCGCCTATTGGAGTGGAGCCAAAAAAGGGTGGCTTCAACTCCGCCACTGTGACCGGTACTTTACTCGTTGACATTCTGTTCGGCACAAACATCTTGCCGCAGATCTGGTTAATCGTCTTTATCTTTCTTTTATTCGCCATTGGCCGTTCGGTGCAGGCTATAGTCCGAGGCTACGTTCAGGAATATCAAACATCTAAAGAGGTGAGGCAATGATTCTGGCTGCTTTCGGCCGCAGGCTCTTGAAGGGTGGGGAAGGTTGCTCGCTTCTTCCTAGGTTAGCAACCTTTCTGACACCAATGATACTTGCGGGGTGCTCTATGCATGCGCATTCGCCAACAATGTCCCTGTACGGATCGTTCTTCCCAGTCTGGCTGATTGCAGCCCTGCTCGGTGTTATTTGCTCGGTCATCCTACGGCTGCTGTTCATTCGAGTTGGGCTGCACGAGCACCTACCGATGTCGCCGTTGACCTACCTTAGCGCAGCAATTTTTAGCGGTATCATGATCTGGGCGCTCTGGACTGGAGCACTGACAATATGAGTAACCAGAACGATAAAAGTAACCCGAGCGATATGAATAACCCGAAAGACATACCGGTTCAACGCGAACCGGGTATGCGGATATTTGTCGCGCGGGCCATTGGCTTCGCGCTGATTGCTAGTGCCATTGTTGCTATCGTCTTTGCGGCCATGCAGCGTGGCACTAACTTGCGTACTGACCATGCTGCGGTGAGTGCCACGATCGTGCCAATATCGACCAACGTGCCGGGGCCTGTCGTAGAGGTGTTTGTCGAGGATAACGTCTTCGTGGAAGCTGGAGATTTACTGTTTCGTATTGATCCAGAGCCTTATGAGCTTCGTGTGGAACAGGCGCGCGCGATGCTACGCACTGCCGAAGCCGAACTCGAGACGGGGGGGCGTTTGCTCTCCGTCCAGCAGACCAACGCTGAGATTGCTAGTCGTCAGATTGATCGCGCCCGCAATCACGTTGACCTCACCCGTCAGTCGCTTCAGCGACTTGAAAACCTGCTACCACGTGGCATGGTGACCGCCCAGCAAGTTGATACTGCGCGCACGGTTCACGGGGATGCTTTGATCTCGCTCGACGAGTCTTTAAGTCAGCAACTGGCGGCGCAAACGATGATAGGGACCCTCGACGCCCCTGAGTCCCAAGTGGATCTAGCACGAACCAATCTGGCGCTGGCCGAACGCGAATTACGAAGGACCGAAGTGCGAGCCCCCATCTCGGGCCGCATCACTGGGCTTGACCTAGGTGTTGGTACGTATGTGGTGACCGGTGTTTCGCTGTTCTCGCTCATCGATACCGAAGACTGGGTGGTCACGGCCCTGTTTCGTGAAACCGAATTACCACGCATACGGGTCGGTGCGCCCGTCGATGTCTTTGTAATGTCGGCGCCGACGCGGCGGCTGAGTGGTCGTATCCAGAGCCTTGGCTACGGGGTTCGAACCACTGATACTATCAGTGTTCTCGGGCTACCGATTATAGATAGCTCAGTAGACTGGGTTCGGGTCGCGCAGCGCTTCCCTGTGACCATCCGTCTCGAAGAGCCACCCGAAGAGCTTATGCGCGTTGGTGCCTCCGCTTCCGTCATTATCCATTCGGCTGAAGAGCATGAGTAGCCACGCCAGCATGTTGCGGGCGGTTATCGACGACCTGCGCCCCTATGATGGGCGTTTGGAGATGACGCTGCACATTGCTTTGCTGTGCGGACTGACAGCGGTTGTTGCAATGACCCTGCAGGTGCCATTGGCGTTGCTCTCCTGCTATCTGATTTTCCTGATGTATCGAGACAATGCGGGCGAGAACATCGGCATTGGTGTCGGCCTGATCCTTGCGGCGACCGTCATCATAGCTTTGAGCATCCTGCTTATGATGTTCGTTGCCGATGCGCCTGCATTGCGGTTAGCGATGATGGGCGCGGTCACTTTCGGCTTTATGTGGCTGGCTCGGGCTAGCAAGCTGGGTGAACCCGCCGGTCTACTAGGGTTCATTATCGTATTTATCCTGACGTTCTACGACTACATATCTATGCCAGAATTGGTACTGCGTGGTCTGGCCTGGGTATGGATGGTGGTCTTCGTGCCGATGGTACTGCTGGTGGCTCTTAACGTGTTTGTTGGCCGCAGCCCACTGCGATTGGTGCGTGAGCGGGTGCGCGAACGGCTACGCGAGACGGCGCGCCTCTCCGAAGGAGGAGATCCTACCCCGACCGACCGATTACTACGGGAAGGCAACGAAGTGGCGGAAAAGCATGCTGGTATGGCACGCCTGCTTGCTCTGGTGTCGAAAGAGGAACACGACCGACTCGTCGCGGAGCTAGCGGCGAGCTTCAATTTGCTCGCTACAGCCCAGGCGGCGACTGCCGCAGGCCGACCCGAGCCCGAGCTGGCTCCCTTGCTGCGCCGGTTGGCTGAAGAGGGCTCGTCGCCGCCCTTGCCTGAGGGTGGTGGTTTAGTTGCCGACGCCGTCCGTACTTTTGTTGCCGCCCGAAATGTCGCTACTGTAACTGTACCAACATCATCTGAGGCTAAGAGTGGATTTTTGAAGCCAGATGCTTTCGAGAATCCTATTTATATCCAGTTTGCGCTCAAGGTGTTGCTTGCTGTCTTTCTGACCTATGCCTTGTACACCAGCATCGGGTTGTTTGAGATCCACACGGCGATGGTCACCTGTTTTGTGGTCGCGCTGGGAACCTCCGGCGAAACGTTCCATAAGAGCATCTTGCGTATCATTGGCTGCCTGATTGGGGCAGCGATGGGAGCCTTCGCCGTTGTCTTCGTGATGCCACACTTGGATGATCCGGGGCACCTTTTCCTGCTCATCGCCGCGGGTAGCCTGATCGCTGGTTGGGTAGCGACGGGGTCGTACCGAGTGCAGTATGCTGGCTTTCAGATGGCACTCGCCTTTTTCATCTGCGTGCTGCCCGGATCACCACTGGACTTTGGACCGAACTACAATCTCTCAGACGCGGGCTATCGCGTACTTGGCATTCTCGTGGGCATCGGCATCATGGGGCTGGTGTTTTCGTTGGTCTGGCCGGAGAGTGCAAAAGATACCCGTGATAGCGAGGTCGACGCCGCGCTTGTGGTAATGGCCGAGGTACTACGCGGCGAGGATCGTCTTGATGATATGTACCGACATATTGGTGCTGCACACCATGCTCAGGAAGTTATGCGATTCGAGTGGGCTGGGCCGATTGCCAAGGAACAGGGCGAGGGTGTCCGGCGACTTACGGCAATCGATGAATTAGCACGACTATTGCCATTGATTAGCGTGAAGAATGCAGCTCCACTCGCGGCCGCTTTAGAGGCAACCACTGAACACACGTCGGCAGTTTTGGATGTAAATGATGCAGGTGATAACGTCTACAAACGCGCACGAGTTCTGGTAGGGATACTGACAGGGGAAAGTGAATGAGAGTTGAACTTCATCGAATAGTGCTTGCCGCGATCTGTGCTGCGACAGCGGGTTGCGCACAGCATCCACCCCATGCAACATCACCCGACGCCTCGACACCCCTGGGGTTGGCGCAAACGGCAACCGGTGCCATGGATTTTTCCCTACCCGCCGATCTATCGCGGGCAGATGATCAGGTATCCACCCTCGTCAGTCAGCAGCTCACGGACGAACTGTCTGTCGCTATCGACTCGGAGCGAATTTATACCCTACCTGAGCTGATCGACATCGCCCAGCGTACCAAGCCCGCTACCCGCGCTGCTTGGCTGCGTGCCCGTGAAGCGGCTCTTGCCGTGAATGTTGTCGAGGCCTCCTATTTGCCACAGCTGTCAGCCAATGTGCTAGCGGGTTACGAAACGGTATCACGTCCCGAACAGGCAATTCCGGAGCTTGGAATCGGAACAGGGCGTCTGACAGCGACAGGTTACCATGTGATACCTAACCTTACCGTAGAATGGCTGCTGTTCGACTTCGGTGCGCGAGATGCCGCTATGGAGATTGCTGAGCAGGTAGCCATCGGTGGTAATATCGCTTTCCACGGTGCCCACCAAAGGGTCATCTTCGAAGTCAGCGAGGCCTATTTTCAATACTCTGCAGCACGTGCGGAAACACGCATCGACCGAGAGCGGGTGGAGGACGCCCGAACTTTGCGCAGAGTTGCTGAAGGCAGACTTCGAGAAGGCTTGGCTATCAGGGCTGAAGTCGCCCAGGCACGACAGATCGAGGCTCGAGCCCAGTTCGATCTGACGCTGGCCGAGAGTCGAGAGGAAAACAAGCGGACGGCGTTGATGCACGCCATGGGCCTCTCACCAGCAACCACAATAGGGGTAGCTGAGCTCTCAGATAGGCAACTGCCGGAAGAGGTGCCTATGCCGCTCGACGAGCTGATCGAGAAATCACTGGCTCAGCGGCCCGATATTCAGGCAGCGTTGGCTCGGGTCCGAGCAGCCCGTTCAGAAGTGAACCTAGTGGCAGCGTCATCTAGGCCCAAGATCGCGGCGGTGGCTGAAGTTGGGCGAGCAATTGGGGGGGTGAGCCTCAGTGATAGTCGCTTCGGCGGGAGTGCCTCAATGAATAGGACGCTTGACGAGGCCGTAGCTGGCGTTGTTTTCACCATGCCCCTTTTCGACGGCGGACTACGCCAGACTCAGAAGCGGCAGGCCCGTATGCAGGCCGAAGCCGCTGAACAGGATCTTCTTGAGATCCGCAATTTGGCTGCACAGGAGATCGTTGAAGCCTATAGTCTGCTGCACAGCAGCCTAGCTGCCTACACGGCTTCCGGTCCACTGCTTGAGGCCGGGCGAGAAACCTATGAAACTGCGCTTGGACTTTACGAAAATGGCCTCGCGTCGCTGTCTGAAGTCAGTCAGTCAAAAATCGGTCTAAACGACGTCCGTTTAATCCATGAGCAAGCCTTTGCCGACACCTTCGCTGCCGCGACAGCTCTTGCCTTTGCGACCGGCCGTCTCACTAGCAGCGATGTGCCGGCCGGATTGTGATGTGACTCAAATGCAACGGTGCTCACCCGCCTTGTACTTTCATCCATGCCTTTATCTCAGGCAATAGAGGTCGATACGGATGACCTCATATCTATCATGCCAAAAATAACAAAATTCAACGGTAAAGGCATAGCTGTACGCCATGACAACACCAATTGCACTAACGCCGAAAGTGGGAGCTTCATCGTATCGAGATGATTGTCCACTGAACCTGGAAACTTGACAGGTTTGCATCTGTGTGACTAGTGTCTTATTGCCTAAGGCGAGTTTGTTTCAAGAAAAAGGGAGCGACATGTTCAGATTTTCTTCTTTGCCAAGCGTCTCGGTAAGTGCCAGATTTAGTGTGCTTTTGGTCGCTGGACTACTCGCCTTAGGCATTGCCACGCACGCGCAAGCTGAGGGAACAGGAACAGCAGAGAGCGGAACCCTACGAACCTTTGAGCAGGCGAGTGAGCGGGCCCTCGGCAGTGTCTTCGAATTCATCGAGCCGGTGACGGAGCGTGGTATCGAAGGTGTCTTTGCCTTCCTTGACGCGCAGCAATGGGTATTTATTTTGCTTGCGCTTGCCATCGGATATCCTCTCGGGCGGCTCAAGTTCGGTCCTATTTCTCTTGGTTCAACTGCCAGCACGCTACTTGTCGCCGTCGTGATCTCGATGACGGCGCAAATCGCTTTTAATATGACTTATGCGATCCCGGGCATCGTCGCGACCATCTTCCTGTCGCTCTTCATGTATGCACTGGGGCTCGGGGTAGGCCCCAAATTCTTTGCTGGTCTGAAATCCGGTGGTTTGGCGGCGATTGTTTGCGGGGTGATTATCTGGGCACTGAACTGGGTGATTTGCGTTGGCGGCGCGCATCTTGTCGGACTAGAATCTGGTTTCGCGGCGGGTTTGATCTCGGGCAGCTACACCATCACGGCCGTCCTTGGGGTCGCGGAATCAGCCGTACAAAGCGGCTCGGCAACGGTGCCGCCGGGCATGACCGCCGATGAGATTGGGGCCAATATGGCGGCGGGCTATGCCGTCAGCTATATCTTGTCGAGCGTCGGAATCATCTTGCTAATGCGCTACCTGCCCGCGATGTTCGGGCATGACCCAGTTGCAGATGCGAAAAAGGCTGAAGACGCCTTTGCTGGTTCAGGCACCCATCCACTTCCAGGCACACCTCATGCGTTCCTGCTCGGCTACATGCCGTTCGATATCCGTGCCTATAAGGTCGATAACGAGAACCTAGTCGGAAAGAGCGTTAATGAGCTTTTTGAGGCCCATCCTCAGGCCCCAATTCTTCGTGTAGAGCGTGATGGTCAGGTAATCGATGCGCTCAATAACCCGACAATTCGCAAAGGCGACATCGTAACTGTGCGCGCAGATGTGCACGACATGATCCTGCACGGTAACGAGGTCGGTCCAGAGGTAGACGATCCAGTTGCTCGTGACATAACCATTGAGTCTGCAGATATCGCAGTATCGTCCTCCGAGATTGCTGGCAAGACTATTGCGGAGCTTGCAAGGACCTCGCTGGCCTATGGTCTTCGTCTGATCGCGATTTTTCGGGCGGGGCAAGAGATTCCTATCGGGCCGCAAACCGATATTCGCGTGGGTGATGTAGTGCGCCTTACCGGGCCAGACAGTTGTATCGAACGGGCGGGAAAGGCCCTGGGCAGCAGGGTTATTACAGAGCAGACTCTTGCGACGACTGAAGTCATGTATATGGCGATCGCCATGGTAGTCGGCTTCATCGCAGGGACGTTGAGTGTCACGATCGCAGGCATTCCCTTCGCACTCGGCACTTCGGCGGGCTGCCTACTTGCCGGTATCATCGTTGCATATTTACGCAGTCGCAACCCGCAATTTGGCGGGCCGGTATCTGAAGGTGCGCGCAGTTTTTTGCAGGATATCGGCCTTAATGTATTCGTCGCCGTGCTGGGCGCGAATACTGGGCCGAAAATAATTTCGGCGCTAGGCGGCGACACGGTCATCTGGCTCGCCCTGATAGGTACCATAGCGGCCCTTCTGCCGGTAGTGGTGGCCTTTTTCGTTGCTGACAAGTTCTTCAAACTGAACTCTGTGATCAATGCGGGCGCATGCGCGGGCGGGCGCAACTCGACGCCAAGCTTGAATGCGGTGCTTGAACAGTCTAAAAGCCAAGTGGCTGCGGTGCCTTTCCCTGTATCCTACGCCATAACGACGGTGCTTGCCCTTGTCGGTGGCTACATCGCGCAGATCTTGTCTTGACATGTCTACTATACGTAATTCGCGGGAACGGCCGAGACAACCAAGCTATCCGTGCGGATAGTGGCTCATCTCATGAATGATGTTGACTGCCTCGCAGCATCACTCTCGATTATCCCGGCTAAGAGGACAGTTATTCGGAGCTGCGCTTAGCGAACTCGATCCCCTGTTGAGCAATCAAGTGAAACCGTGAAAAAAGGCAAAACCTGCCTGATTTTGCCTGCGCCGAGCGACGCCGGAGGCGTGGCCACTACCATAGAGTGGAGATGAGCAATGACAAATCGTTCCCGCAACATGAATGATGAAATCTACGGATCCAGCACGTTGGCGAAGCCACTTCCCAAATCCGGGTTCCCCGATGATGAGCAAGCACCACGCTGGGTCTGCGCTGCCGTGCGCGACGAATTGATGCTGGACGGCAATGCACGCCAGAACCTCGCGACCTTCTGCCAGACTTGGGAGGAGCCCGAAGTGCATGAGCTGATGGATGCCTGCATCGATAAGAATATGATCGACAAGGACGAATATCCACAGACTGCTGAGATTGAAGCACGCTGCGTACGTATGTTGGCTGATCTCTGGAATGCGCCCGAAGGGCCTGCGACGGGGTGTTCGACGACAGGCTCTAGCGAAGCCGCAATGCTAGGTGGGCTAGCCATGAAACGCCGCTGGGAGGCCAGGCGCCGTGCGGATGGTAAGCCAACTGACAAGCCCAACCTCGTGACTGGCCCAGTACAAGTTTGCTGGCACAAATTTACCCGCTACTGGGATGTCGAACATCGTGAGATCCCGATGGAGCAGGGGCGGCTGCTGATGACCCCCGAGGAAGTTCTGAAATACTGCGACGAGAACACAATTGGCGTGGTTCCGACCCTCGGTGTGACCTTTACAGGCGAGTATGAGCCTGTAAAAGCCGTCAGCGATGCGCTCGATCAGTTGGAGCGCGATACCGGTCTTGATATCCCAATTCATGTGGACGGTGCCAGCGGAGGATTTTTAGCGCCATTCTGCGCACCGGATCTTGAATGGGATTTTCGCCTTCCGCGGGTGCGCTCGATCAACGCGTCAGGCCACAAGTTCGGCCTAGCGCCGCTCGGTGTCGGATGGGTACTATGGCGCCAGGAAAGCGACCTGCCTGAGGAAATGATCTTTTGGGTCAATTATCTGGGCGGTAACATGAAGGACATTGCGCTTAATTTCTCGCGGCCTGGGGGGCAGATTGTTTGCCAATACTACAACTTTGTCCGGCTCGGCCGCGAAGGCTACGAAAAGGTGCACGGAGCCTGTTATGACAGCGCGGCGTTCCTCGCCGCTGAGATCGCCGCATTGGGGCCGTTCGAGATTGTTTTCGACGGAGAACGCAGCCGTGGTATCCCTGCGGTCTCATGGAAGCTGAAGGACGGCAGTGATCCTGGCTTTACACTTTTTGATCTTGCCGACCGTTTGCGGGTACGTGGCTGGCAGGTGCCAGCTTATACACTGCCAACCCATTGTGAAGATCAGGCGATTCAGCGAATTCTTGTGCGCAACGGCGTCAGCGGGGATTTATGCGCGCTACTTATTGATGATATGAAAGCAGCATTGTCGCATATTGCGGCCCATCCCAAAAAGGTTCCTTTGGCAGAAGAGGATGCTTCAGGGTTCCATCACTGAATGCACCATTCTATAGCTCTGGTGCTTTGTGCTGCTGTCGAAGCCTGCTAATTATTGAATACACTATCTATGATGCGGACCGCAGATGTTCTGCGGATCCGCTTCAGCGTAAAACCTGGCATGCAGGTGACTGAAAAAGAGCATTCAGTAGACCCATGTTGAAGACCTGCATGTCTTCAACGGCATGCCAGGCTTGATGGTCTACTGTTTAGCCTGCGTTGCAGCTGCAATTAGCTGCCTTTCGCGCTCGATAGTGAGAAATTTCAATGTGCCGGTGTCGACGAATTTGTCGCTTACTTCGCCAGCAATGCCACACTCGACAGTTAGTTCATTCACGAGGTCTAGCTTCAGCTGGGGGGCTCCCTCGGCTAGGTTGAGGTCACTCAGGTCTACCCAGACAATGTTGGGGCGGGTGGTCGATTCGAAGACGTAGCGCCGATTAGTTAGGTCGGTGACAGTCTGCCAAAGCGTCTGGGATGCATCAGGTTTGCCGGGATCTGGGATACGGAACGGTTGGGCGACATTGCGGATGACACTAAACATAGCCGCGATGGCCTGTAGCTGCGTCTGGGGCTGATCGAGACGGCTCACGTAGTATGCAGCACGAGCGAATCTGTCGCTTGCTAGTGTCGACCCAGGAATGGGCTGGTCGCCGCCAAGTCCGCTGATGGTTTGGACTAGCTCGAGTTGCTGGTCGTACGTGGGTGAGTTTGTCATCACTCGGTAATCGCGGCTATGGTAAACCTTGGGTTTCCCCTCGCTATACTCGATGATGCACGAATCGCCGGTGGCGTCATCGAGTGCTAGGTGGATTGCCGGCGGTGCCCCTCCGGTAGGATCCATCATCTGGACGACTTGAACGTCTGAAGTTTCAATCCACTCGACGGCTTCTGCGACGGTGGCGTAGTTGTCGAGGAAGTACTGCATCCAGATGGCCTGACTCAGCTGAGTGCGACTGTCTTCTGGGTTGCCGTAGTCTGACTCTGCAAGCCATAGTACGTGACCAGCCAAGCCAGCCTCATTCAGACCGTCGACTGAAATCATGTCGAAGGCTGTCGCAACGACGCTCCCGTACTTCGATGTCCATGTCAGCGCTCCCTGCACCCCGTCGTCGCGTGTGATGCCTTTCGGCTGCGTCCATAGGTTGGTCATCAGGTCTTTGTGAAAGTCCATGTTACGGCCAACGATGACGGCTCCGTTGGCGTCCGGCCAAACTACTCGCGTGCACATACGGCTCTCCTTTCGCTAAGTTGCAACCAACATACTGCCAGAATAGGTCTGACATTATTCTCTTCGTATATCAGCAGTATAAATCACTTTCTGGCCGCTTAGTTCAAAGGATCGGCCCCAGCATCGCGACGGTATTATTGATTAATCGGCGGTGGCGGGGCCAGTTTGCAACCTCATTGGGGTCAACGCGCACCGAGCTGTTGAGGTAGTGCTGCTGACGTTGGTGGATCTGTTGGGCCAGCTCTGAGTCGTAGGCCAGGATATTGTTCTCATAGTTGAGTTCGAAGCTGCGTCGGTCCATGTTGGCGGAGCCGATAAGACTGATCTCACCATCCAGGGTGAGCGACTTGGTGTGCAACAGGCCACCGACATACTCATAAATTTTTACGCCGGCGGTGAGTAGTTCGGCGTAGTAGCTGCGGCTAGCAGCGGCTACTATGCGGCTGTCATTGCGTTGAGGAAAGATAATAAGAGTCTCCACGCCGCGACGTGCGCTGGCGCAGAGCGCGGCCTGTAGAGGTTCGTCCGGTACATAGTAGGGTGTAGTGATAACTAGGCTTCGGCGGGCGCTGTAAATCAAGGCCTCGAACATCTCAGGCATGGCCGAGTAGCGCACGGTGGGGCCGGTGCCGATTACCTGTGTACATATGCCAGGCCGAGTGGCGGGGAGGGGGCGGTGCAGCAGGGCACGGATATCGTCGTTGACATGCGACATCCAGTCGCTGATGAACAGATGCTGATTTTGGCGTGCGATTGGCCCTTCAAAGCGAATCATAAGATCGACCCAGGGCGCATACTTCGCCTTGACCCGAAACTCAGGATCAGCGCAATTCTGGCTACCGCAGTAGGTAATGTGGTCATCAATGACGACAATTTTGCGGTGGTTGCGCAAATCGATACGGCCGCCAAGCATGCGCAAGATCGGATTGCCAATAGGCAGGGCGCGTGCAAGCTGGACGCCAGCAGCTTGCATCGCCCGCCAGTGCTTGGAGTGGATCATGGCGCGCGCACCAAGGTCATCTGCCATCGCTCGGCAGGCAACGCCGCGCGTGGCTGCTCGCATCAGCGCCTGGGCAACTTTGAGGCCGTTGTTATCGGTCAACCAGATGTAAAATAGTAGATGGACGTGATCTTGTGCAGCGTCAATATCGGCAACAAGTGCATCAATGACGGCGTTGGAGTCTTTTAGTACTTTTGCGTGGTTGCCACCGACCGGCTCGAACCCGCTGATGGAATAGCCCACCTGAAACAAGTGCTGATAGTGCGCCGGAATCTGCGGTGCGAGGTTGGTTGAATCAACACCAAGAGTGGTCTCTGGTGTTGATGTTTGCGCAAGTACCTCACGCATCCGTTTGGCGCGTTTGTTGCCGATGTTGGTCTCACCGAGTAGTAAATAGGTAATGATGCCAACGATTGGTAGGGCGATGATGACCACTATCCAGGTCAGTCTGGCCCTAGGGTCGCGGTGCGGTTTAAGTAGAACGCGGATGATCAGCAGCCACTGAATCACCAGGTGCAATGCAGCGCTGAGCGCAGTGAGAACGGTAGAGTCGCTGATGCCATTCATTATAAGTGTGCTTCCTCATGCTGATACGGCAGGTCAATCATGGCTAACCGTCCCCAACCCTCCTTTCTACTCAGCTAGCTTTTTGATGCGTAGGCATAGAGCAGTGTTTCCTGAGCGCTGATCGCGTCGCCATTGCCAGGATCCTGGAGGTGATAGCTACCGTCGCTTTTTAGTAACCAGCTTTGGCAGTTATCGACGAGGTAGGTCTCTAAATCTTTACGTACCCGCGTGGCAAGCTTTTTATCCAATAGCGGGAAGCAGGTTTCTACGCGATGGAACATATTGCGTGACATAAAATCAGCGCTTGAGCACCATGTTTCTGGTTTGCCGTCATTGTGAAAATGGAAAACGCGGGTATGTTCTAAAAAACGCCCAATAATCGACCGGACACGGATATTTTCTGAAACACCCTCGATACCGGGTTTCAAACAGCACATGCCGCGAATGATCAGGTCGCACTCTACGCCTGCTTGCGAGGCGCGATAAAGCGCTTTGATAAGCTTGGGCTCTGTTAGCGAATTGCACTTAATAATGATGTGCCCGCGCTTACCTCTAAGCGCCACCTGAGCTTCACGGTCAATCATTTCGACTAAGCGCTCGTGAAGCGTAAAGGGGGCGTGGAGCAACGTGTCGATCTTGCGCGCGCGGCCCATGCCAGAAAGCTGCTGGAACACCTTGTGCACGTCCGCGCATAGTGCTGTATTGGCAGTTAGCAGGCTGTAATCGGTATATAGTTTCGCTGTTTTAGAGTGGTAGTTGCCGGTGCCTAAATGTGCGTAGTGGCGCAGCTCGCCCTTCTCACGTCGCACGATATGTAGCATTTTGGCATGGGTTTTATAGGCCATGATGCCGTAAATCACGATGGCGCCGGCTTCTTGCAGGCGTGATGCTAACTGAAGATTGTCGGCCTCATCGAAACGCGCCCGCAGCTCGATAACAACGGTGACTTCTTTGCCTTGGCTGGCGGCATCGACCAGAGCACTCACTATCGTTGAATCTGCGCCCGTGCGGTACAGAGTCTGCTTGATTGCCAGTACGTCCGGATCGCGTGCGGCCTCGCGTAGTAGGTCTTCAATAGGTGAAAAAGACTGGAATGGGTGATGAAGCAGGATATCGCTTTTGGCAATAGCGCTAAATAGGCTGCCACCCTTTAATGCTTTTGGCACGCTAGGCGAATAGGGGCGATAGAGCAGTTCCGGTCGGTCAACATCACCGAGTACAGCCATCATGCGGGTCAAATTTACCGGCCCTTGAACACGGTATAAGTCGCTGCTTTCTAGCTCAAACTGGCGCAGCAAGAAACTGATCAAGTCATCTGGACAATTATCAGCGACTTCAAGGCGAACACCACTGCCATAACGGCGGGCTAATAGCTCGCCACGTAGCGCTGAGGCCAAGTCTGAGACCTCTTCTGGGTCGACGGTCATATCGGCATTGCGAGTCAGCCGGAACTGATAACAACCGCGCACACGCATACCGGGGAAGAGTTCCTCTGCATGAGCGTGAATCATCGATGACAAGAAAATATACTCAGAGAAACCTTCTGCACACAGAGCTTTAGGCAGTGCCATCAAGCGAGGCAGTGAGCGAGGCGCTGGCAGTATTGCCATGCCACCAGCCCGACCAAAGGCGTCCTTTCCCTCTAGTTCAACAATGAAGTTGAGGCTTTTATTAACCAAACGCGGAAACGGGTGGGAAGGGTCTAAGCCAATGGGGCTGATGACCGGCATGATTTCGTTATCAAAAAAACCTTTAACCCACGCTTTTTGCTCGTCGGTCCACTGATCGCGACGACGAAAGCGTAGCCCCTGAGCTTCCAGCGCGGGCAGCAGTGTTTCGTTCAATATTTGATATTGGCGGGCAATTTGCTGATGCGCGATATCCGAGATTTCTGCCAGCACAGCCTTAGGTAAGCGGCCGTCGGCGGCGGTGGTATCGTCACCTAATGCCATTTGGTGTTTAAGCCCAGCAACTCTTATCTCAAAAAACTCATCCATGTTGGATGAAAATATCAGCAGAAACATCAGCCGGTTAAGTAGCGGATGTGCATCGTCTAGGGCTTGTTCAAGCACCCGGATATTGAATTGCAGATGAGAAAGCTCGCGATTGAAGTAAAGCTGCGGGTCGTCAAGATCCGCTTCCAAGTGAGCCTCTTTCGCGTGAACTCCGGTGGGGGTACGATTGATACGCAATGGCAAAGCCTCTCCCTCGCCACTTACCGTCTCGTTTGCAGCGTTCGTTGACTCGCTAGAAAATGCTGGCGTGGAATCTGCTGATTGATCGTCCATGGCTGCCCCCCGGTGGTGGTTCATACTCATCATAGCGTGATAACTACTGTTAATAGGAGTATGCCGGGAAAAGATGACAAACAAGTGTCACCGGTTTGTCATCTTTGAAGGTTTGACCCCTGAAATTAACGCTGTAACAAGCGTGCTGCTTCTAAGGCAAAATAGGTTAAAATCCCATCTGCACCTGCTCGCTTGAAGCACATCAGTGACTCAAGAATGACGGGTTCGGCCTCAAGCCAGCCGTTGTCGAAAGCGGCGCGATGCATGGCGTACTCACCGCTGACTTGATAAGCGAATGTCGGTACTTGGAGTTCGCTTTTTACACGACGTACGATATCCAAGTAAGGCATGCCAGGTTTTACCATTACCATATCAGCGCCTTCAGCGATATCCATAGCGACTTCATGCAGTGCTTCATCACTATTGGCGGGATCCATCTGATAGGTGCGTTTGTCCGCTTTGCCAAGATTGGCGGCAGAGCCGACTGCATCACGGAAAGGGCCGTAATATTTAGAGGCGTACTTAGCGCTATACGCCATAATACGCACATTATGCAGGTGTTCCTGCTCCAACACTTGGCGTATGGCGCCGATGCGGCCATCCATCATATCGGAAGGTGCCACGACATCGGCGCCTGCTTCGGCGTGGGAGAGTGCCTGTTTGAGTAGCGTATCCACTGTGCGGTCATTTTGCACATAGCCGTGCTCATCAAGAATGCCGTCCTGTCCGTGGCTAGTATAGGGGTCAAGGGCGACATCGGTAATAATGCCAAGCTCTGGTAGTGCTTCTTTTAGCGCCCGTACACTACGCTGAACCAGACCATTCGAGTTGTAAGCTTCTTCTGCTAACTCGCTTTTTTGCTCAGCGCTGACAACGGGGAAGAGAGCTAAGGCAGGAATACCCAGCGCGTAGGCCTCACGTGCCTGCTCAATCAGCAGGTCGATGGAAAGACGCTCAACACCGGGCATTGAGGCAATCGCTTCGCGCTGATTTTCGCCTTCCAGTACAAAAACCGGCAAAATCAAATCACTGGGTGTTAGCGTCGACTCCTGCATTAAGCGACGGGAGAAATCGTCGCGACGCATACGGCGAAGTCGGGTGGCAGGGAAGTGACGGGGAGCAGAGGTGTTCAACGGCTTTCTCCAAACAATCGCATAGTCAATCGAATAGTGGGTGCCCTAAAAGGCCTAACGTGAGTATATCAGTCCTGCACTGCAGCGAAAGCGGGCTTGTGATAGCTGGCTTGTAGTGGCTTTATAGACTGACTAAAGTGAGCCACTCAGCGACGCTAAGTGGCGACGATTTAACAGCGATAATAAGCGCTACGATAAGGAGATAAGCATGACCAAACAGGTAGCAATCGTATTAGCAGGCTGCGGCGTTTTTGATGGTTCTGAAATCTATGAAACAACGCTAACGCTGCTGCGCCTTGATCAGTTAGGGATTGGCTATCGCTGCTTTGCGCCGGATGTCGCTCAGCATCATGTGATTAACCACTTAACCCAAGAGCCTGTCGAGGGCGAGCAGCGCAATGTACTGCAGGAGTCGGCGCGCCTTGCCCGTGGTGATATTAGCCCGATTACTGAGCTAGATGCAGATGACTTTGATGCGGTCATTGTTCCTGGTGGCTTTGGTGTCGCTAAAAACCTGTCTGATTTTGCCGACCAGGGCGACAGCATGCAGGTACTTGAGAGCGTGAAAGAGGCGCTGGTAGGCTTTAAAGAAGAGGCAAAACCCATTGGCCTGATGTGTATTGCTCCTGTTTTGGTCCCGCGCCTGCTTGGCGAAGGTGTGGCCGTGACGATTGGTCATGATCCGAGTGTTTCTGGCGCCATTAGTGCGATGGGTGGCCTGCATCGCAGCTGTGGCGTAGAAGACATTGTGGTAGATCATGAGCATCGGGTGGTAACGACGCCTGCTTACATGCTGGCGACCCGTATCAGTGAGGCCGCAACAGGTATCTTTAAGTTGGTAGACCGCATTGATGAAATGATGGGCTAATGCTTTCTAGGTAATCGGCTATTCGTATGAAGGGCAAAAAGCCTCTCGTATGAAGAGCAAAAAGCCTCTGTCATGTTCCCATGGCAGAGGCTTTTTTTGAGCAGTGTATCGCCTTTAATAGTGCTTTTAGGTCTCTTGTTCCTCAGCGTCATCCGCCTTTGCCTTACGGCGTACCAACCGGCCAAACAATAGGCCCACCTCATAAAGTAGGTACATCGGTATCGCTAACAGGCTTTGAGAAATAATGTCGGGAGGAGTAAGCAGCATGCCCACCACAAAGCAGCCTAAAATAATGTAGGGGCGCTTTTTAGAAAGGCTCTCGACCGTGGTCGCGCCAGACAGTATTAGCAGAAATGTTGCGATGGGGATTTCAAACGCAACACCAAAGGCGAAAAATAGCTTAAGTACAAAGTTCAAATACTGATTAATATCGGTCATTACCGCCACGTTTTCCGGCCCGGTCTGGGTGAAAAACTCAAAGAGCAGCGGAAAAACCACGTAATAAGCGAAGGCCGCCCCAGCGTAAAATAGCGCTATGCTAGAGACCAGAATGGGTATCGCCAGCGCTTTTTCGTTATCGTAAAGCCCAGGTGCTACAAATGCCCATGCTTGGTGCAGTACGAAGGGGATAGCGATAAAGACGGCGACTACCAGGGTTAGTTTGAAGGGCGCCAAGAAGGGCGAGGCTACCTCGGTGGCTATCATCTGTGAGCCTTCTGGCAACAGTGCCATTAATGGCTCAGCCACAAAGCTGTAGATGTCATTAGCAAAGGCATAAAGGCCAAGAAATACGACTAATATAACCACGACCGCTTTCATAAGCCGCGAGCGTAGTTCAATCAGGTGCTCAATAAGAGGCGCTTGGCCTTGGTCTTTACGTGGCTCCTGGGAGTCGCCAGACATGCTCATTGGTGATTACTATCCTTTGTAAGATCCGCCTTTGTAAGATCCGCCTTTTTAGCATCGGCATTTCCCACATCCGCCTGCTTGACGTTAGCCTTGCTAGACTCATTTTTGCCGCTAGGATTCACCGCGCGCAGTTCATCGGTAGCACGTTGATGAGGCGTTGAGGAAGAGGCTGCTGGCGTGTCTTCGCGTACTGTTTGCAGGGCATCATCTAGTCGAGCACTCGCGTTGGCAACCCGCTGCTCGGTCTCGTTTTGGGACGCTTGTGTCGAAGTGCTGGAAGAAGAGGGGGCGTCGGCAATGCTCTCAACATCCTGCTTGGCTTTTTTGAGACTGTCATCGAGCTTTTTCTGTTGCTCGTTGAGCTTTTGACGCAACTCCTCTGCTTCCAACTGAGCGCTGATCTCGCGCTGCATACCGGATACCGTACGCTTGATTTTGCCAATCCACATGCCTGCTGTGCGAGCGGCTCTAGGCAGGCGCTCTGGGCCAAGCACCAGAAGCCCGACGATACCAATCAGCATCAGTTCAAGAAAGCCGATATCCAGCATGGGTTATTTGCGCTCTTCGTTACGTTCTGTGGGGCGTTCTTCGGCGGCACGCTTCTCTTCTGCTTGAACATCATAGGTGTTACCAGCCTCTTCGTGGCTTACCTTCGCCTGAGGTTGGTCAGCATCTTTTTTGTCGCCGTCTTTCTCTTCTTCGTTAATGGCCTTCTTAAAGCCTTTGACTGCACCGCCTAAGTCGGTGCCCACATTACGCAGTTTCTTGGTGCCGAAAATTAGGATGATAATGCCCAGAACAATCAGCAACTGCCAAATACTGATACCACCTAACATATGCATTTCCTCATCAGTGCAGGTTAACGTTGTGTGCGGGACGCTTTTTCGTCATGACCAGAAATACCAAACCGCCGTGCTAGCTCATCTAAAACGCGCTGATGATCCAGTTCAAGGTGCGACAGCATCACCAAACTATGAAACCACAGGTCGGCGGTTTCAGCGATCACAGCTTGATGCGCCTGCTCGCCGCCGTGCTCGGCATCTTTAGCAGCCAAAATTGTTTCGGTCGCCTCTTCGCCGACTTTTTCGAGTATCTTGTTCAAACCCTTATGATGCAAGGAGGCAACATAAGAATCTTCTGCACAAGCATGTCGACGCTGCTTTAAGACCTCCGCGAGTGCATCTAGCACTTGCGTCGTCTGGGTAGAATCAGTCATAGGCATCCTTTTATCAATCATCACAGCGCTTTCGCCAAAGATCAGTGCTTTCGCCAAGGGCGACACTGAGGCGCTTTATCTTACTGCCAGAATGTTTCATTGCCATAGCAGCAACAACAAACCTACTCCCGCAGCTGCTAAAACAGGCCACTCTTGAGCCGATGCCCAGCTGCTCAGCGGCTGCCAAGCCAGGGCAATAGCAAGCAAAATAAGTCCGATACGCAGTCGGTAATGACGTTTATGCTGGCGCGTCAGTTGCTGCTGAACGGTACTAATGGAGTTCACTTGCTGATGACGCTGGCGGTGTTCATGCTCCATTCGGCTCAGCGCTTGATGCGCTAGCACGGGTAGCTCAGGCAACTGATGAGAAAGCTCCGGCGCTTGGCGTTTGAGCGACTCCCAAAGGCCGCCGATACCAGCGCGCTGTTTCATCCACTTTTCTAGATATGGTTTCGCAGTGCTCCACAGATCTAGTTCAGGGTAAAGCTGACGACCCAGCCCTTCGATGTTAAGCAGCGTTTTTTGCAACAATACTAACTGTGGCTGTACTTCCATATTAAAGCGTCGTGCTGTTTGAAACAGTCCTAACAGCACCTGCCCAAACGAAATATCTTTTAGCGGCTTTTCAAGAATGGGCTCGCATACGGTACGAATAGCGGCTGCAAACTCGTTAGCGCGCGTGTTTTCGCCCACCCAGCCGGACTCAATATGTAACGCCGCTACTTCGTAATAATCTTGATGGAAAAAGGCCAGTAGGTTGCGCGCTAGGTAGTCTTGATCTTCTCGGGTAAGGCTCCCCACGATGCCGCAGTCGATGGCGATATACTGTGGATCTTCAGGATCATCGCAGTTAACAAAGATATTGCCGGGGTGCATATCGGCATGGAAGAAGTTATCTCGGAAGACCTGGGTGAAGAAGATTTCTACGCCGCGTTCAGCCAGCTTCTTAAGGTTGGTTCCACGCGCAATAAGGGTATCTAAATCAGCCACTGGTACGCCGCGAATGCGCTCCTGGACCATGACATGGCGGCGGGTGTATGACCAATAGATTGTCGGCACAAACAGCAGCGGTGAGTCTTTGAAGTTACGCTTAAGTTGCGATGTGTTTGCCGCTTCTTTATAGAGATCAAGTTCGTCAAATAAGGTGGCTTCGTAATCACGAATCACTTCTACAGGGCGTAAGCGTTTTGCGTCAGGCACTTTACCCAGCAACTTAGCGATTTGATACATCAGCGCCATATCCTGACGCATAATGCGGTCGATGCCGGGGCGAATAATTTTGACGACGACATCTTCACCGCTATGCAGCGTTGCCGCATGCACCTGGGCAATCGATGCTGACGCCAAAGGCACTCGGTCAAAGGCGGCAAATGCCTCTACGAGCGACATTTCAAGCTCTTTTTCGACCCGTGCAGCGGCTAGTTCGCCGGGGAAGGGCGGCACTTGGTCTTGCAGCCGTTTTAATTCATCGGCGATGTCTTCGGGCAATAGGTCTCGACGGGTCGAGAGCATTTGGCCAAATTTAATAAAAATCGGCCCCAGCGCTTCCAGGGCCAGGCGCAGTCGCTCGCCGCGACTGCGCTGCCCTACAGGAAACAGTTTTAGAGGCGAAAGAGCCATTAAGGCACGTAGCCAGAACGGCAGCCGCTCAACGGGTATCAACGTATCTAAGCGATGGCGAGCCACTATCCAAGAGATTTTCAATAACCGCAGGCTCATCAGTGCGGCTCCTTGAGGTGTGGCTGCTTGTTTGGCGACTGACTGGCCGTCAACTGTGTCAAGCGCTTATGCAGGCGATTGAGTTTGGCTTCCAGGCGGTCGGTCGCGATCTCTAGTTCGGTCAAATGATCTCGGAGTACATCGCGCTGTTGGCGGCCGGGGAGTATGCGTGCTTCTTCAAATACGTATTCAGAAACGTCTTGCAGCAGCTCATCTTTCGCTCTTAGCCCCCAGCGTGCGGCGCGCCGGATACCTTCGGCCAGTGAATGGGCCGACATATCCCCCAGCCAGCGAGCTAGCTCGCCTTCCCAGTCGATATCCAGATCAAAGAGCAGGTCGCGGGTGGCTTCCAAGAGGTGGATACGGCCACGCACAGAAAGCTTGCCATCAAACATCAACCGCTCAATGGAGGCACCACTTAACCACTCAGAGAGCGTTTCAGGGGTGAGCTCGACGATGGAGTCGACGTCAGTTTCGTCTAGATCATCGCCACGCAGCAAATCAATCCCCGCATGGTGATAGTGCAGCACCAACTGAAGGTGAGGCTTTTCAAGCCTTACCAGTAGTCGACTCCCTGCTAGCGCAGACAAGCGCACAAGTGAGGCCGGATCACGGGCAAGCAAGGCATTCAACGTGCGTTCACATCCGGCCAGCAACAGGGTCGGGGTGACTAGCATGCTGACCTCATTGTCGGTGAGTTCATAATTTAATGCCGCGGTGAAGGGCCACGATACCGCCGGTCAGGTTGGTATATTCAACCCGATCAAGCCCTGCCGTTTCCATCATGCCTTTCAGGGTTTCCTGGTCGGGATGCATGCGAATAGATTCGGCGAGGTAGCGATAACTCTCACCGTCTCCGGCCACTAGTTCGCCCATTTTAGGTAGAAGGCGGAAGGAGTACTCATCGTAGGCTTTCGACAGCAGCGCATTATTTGGCTTTGAAAACTCAAGCACTAGCAACCGTCCGCCGGGCTTTAGCACGCGTGTCATAGAGCGCAGTGCAGCGTCTTTATCGGTGACGTTGCGCAGTCCGAAGGCAATCGTAATGCAGTCAAAACTGTTGTCCGGAAATGGCAGGCACTCGGCGTTGGCTTGTACATACTCAACGTTGCCTCCGACGCCATTATCCATCAGTTTATCGCGGCCAACGTTAAGCATGGAGGCGTTAATGTCGGCCAATACCACTTTGCCACGCGGGCCAACCAGGCGAGAGAATTTGAGTGTTAAATCGCCAGTGCCGCCGGCAATATCCAGCACATGGTGCCCAGGACGAACGCCTGCGCGCTCAATAGTAAGGCGTTTCCAGACGCGATGGATACCCATGGACATCAAGTCATTCATGATGTCATAGCGTGCAGCTACCGAATGAAAGACATCGGCAACACGAGACGCTTTTTCGTCAACTGCGACTTCCTGATAACCAAAATGGGTGGTGCGTTTTTCAGTGGGGCTCATGGGGCTCTAGCTCCCGAGTTCGAGGCGGTAATAGTCGACCAAAAGGTCGTCGCAATAAATGGTTAGCGACATTGTAGCCTTCTCACCCCCAACTTGTCTGCGCTTCAACTGAGGTGAAGCGTCACAGCTGTTTGAATTGGATGCTGGCTGGTTCGCGGGAGGCGCCGGCCGCTTCTAGGCGTTGTAGGTAGTTTTGCCAATAATCTGTTTGGTGCTGAGCTAAGTCGTAAAGATAGTTCCAGCTGTAAAGTCCGCTGTCGTGGCCGTCGTCAAAGTGCAATTTCAGAGCGTAATTGCCGGCTTGGGTAATGTTTTGCAGGCCGACATCTTTTTTACCCACTTGCAGCACGGCAGTATCGCCGCCGTGGCCACGCACTTCGGCTGAAGGTGAATAAACCCGTAAAAATTCGACAGGCAGTCGAAAGCTTTCACCCGTGGCGTAGCTAAGTTCTAGCTCGCGAGCCTGCTTATGGTAGTGAACCCGCGTTGGGGTGGGGGCATTCGTAGAAGTAGGGGCATTCATGGATGACGTCACCTTTTACGATATTGAGCTAAAGCGGATTGACCGACTATTTGCGCTTTAGCAAATGCGTGAAGGCAAGCGCCACGGCTAACGTTTGATCGACAGGACGTCGATCAAGCACGAGCAACAGGGATGTTGTTATCGTGCGTAACGTTAGACGCAGCGCAGCCTGAACAGCGGCATTTGCTTGCGTAAAAAGCGGGCAAGCTGTTGCGGGCTATACCGATATAAGCGCGTTTACAAAATATAGCGCGATAGGTCTTCGTCTACTGCTAGCTCACCCAGTTGGGCATTGACGTAATCGGCATCGATGACCAGCGGGCTATCCATGTCGCCGCCTTTAAATGAGGCTTCTTCGAGCAGCCGTTCCAGCACTGTATGTAGACGGCGAGCGCCAATATTCTCGGTGCCTTCGTTCACTTGCCAGGAAATCTCGGCAATACGCTCGATACCGTCTGGAGTGAACTCGATATCCAGCCCTTCGGTAGCCAGCAGCGCTTGGTACTGCTTGGTGAGCGAGGCGGAGGGCTCGGTGAGAATCCGCTGGAAATCGCCGGGGGTCAGCGCATCCAGCTCAACACGGATCGGCAAGCGTCCTTGTAGCTCTGGAATAAGGTCCGAGGGACGCGATAGGTGGAAGGCACCCGAGGCAATAAACAGGATATGATCGGTTTTGACCATTCCGTATTTGGTTGAAACGGTAGAGCCTTCGATTAACGGCAGCAGGTCACGCTGAACGCCTTCACGGGAGACTTCGCCACCGCTAGACTGGCCGCTACCCTTGGCAACTTTGTCGATCTCATCTAAGAAGACAATCCCATGCTGTTCAACGGCTTCGACAGCGCGGGCTTTGATCTCTTCTTCATTGACCAGCTTGCTCGCTTCTTCATCGCGCAGCAGAACCAGTGCTTCTTTGACCGTTACACGGCGCTGTTCGCGCTTTTGCTGGCCCATGTTGGAGAACAGGCTCTGTAGCTGGTTGGTCATCTCCTCCATACCTGGCGGCGTCATTATGTCGATGCCTTGCCCATGGGAAGAGATTTCGATATCGATCTCTTTATCATCCAACTGACCTTCCCGAAGCTTTTTGCGGAAGGTTTGACGCGTACCGTTATCTTCCCGAGGCTTATCTTCCTGGCCACGGGGCGGTGGTAGCAGTGCATCTAGAACGCAATCTTCAGCGGCATCTTCAGCGCGATGGCCGACTTCTTCCTTCGCGTGTTCACGAACCATTTTGATGGCGGCTTCCATCAAGTCGCGGATAATCGACTCGACGTCCCGGCCTACATAGCCGACTTCGGTAAATTTAGTGGCCTCGACCTTGATGAAGGGCGCTCTGGCTAGCTTGGCGAGGCGGCGAGCAATTTCAGTTTTACCCACGCCGGTAGGGCCAATCATCAGAATATTTTTTGGTGTCACTTCCGGGCGCAACTCATCGTCTAGTTGCATGCGACGCCAGCGGTTACGCAGGGCAATGGCCACGGCGCGCTTGGCATCTTGTTGACCAATGATGTATTGATCCAGGGCGTGGACGATTTCGCGGGGTGTCATCTGAGTCATAAAAAGGGCCTCAACGGTCGTTGATGTTCAGCTCTTCGAGCGTCACGTGGTGATTGGTAAATACGCAGATGTCGCCGGCGATTTCGAGAGACTTTTCAGTAATTTCACGAGCAGAAAGCTCGGTGTTTTCCAATAGTGCGCGGGCACTTGCCTGGGCAAAGTTGCCGCCAGAGCCAATAGCAATAATGCCGCGTTCAGGCTCAACCACATCACCGTTACCGGTAATAATCAGCGAGGCGCTGTGGTCCGCTACGGCCAGTAGTGCTTCCAGGCGGCGCAGAGCTCGATCGGTGCGCCAATCTTTGGCCAACTCAACCGCTGCTTTGGTGAGGTGTCCTTGGTATTTTTCTAACTGCGCTTCAAAACGCTCAAACAGGGTGAAGGCATCGGCGGTGCCGCCAGCAAAACCAGCGAGTACTTTGCCACGATACAGGCGGCGTACTTTGCTCGCGTTGCCTTTCATTACGGTGTTGCCCAGAGATACTTGGCCGTCGCCTGCAAGGGCAACCTGATTACCGCGGCGTACGGATACAATAGTGGTCATGGAGATAACTCCTTGGGGGAGACACATGCTCCCGATGACTGATCGGCCATTTTAAAAGACCGTATAAAAAGCGATTCACAACAAAATGCGGGCGGCTGATAAAAAATCAACCGCCCGCTAAATAAAGCTGTTAGATAAACTGTTTTTTTAACGGGGCTTATGGCGATGAAAGCCTGTCTAGCCCTTGGGTTAAAGTAGTCTGTGGTTAGACTAGTTCTGCAGTTGGATCAGCAGTGGCTCAATGCCTTGTGTGGCCATTAAGTCTTGGGCGCGGTTAAGCTCCCGAGTATCTTCGTAAGGACCTACTTGAACACGGTGCCAAGTATCGCCATTAGCCTTTACTTCGCTAACTTGGGCTAGCAGGCTTAAGTTGCGCAGACGGCCACGCAACTGCTCGGCATCGCTTAGCTCTCGAAACGACGCGGCCTGTAGCATGTAGCGGTTAGGCGTGTTACTGGCAGGCGCTTGCTGGGCAGCGGCCACTTGCTCTTCAGGGCGCATATTAGCTGCAATAACCTGAGCAATAGGGTCATCGTTCTGACGCGCACTTGCGCTGCTTGTCGTTGTTTCGTTAGCTGTCGCGTTGTTACTTGCCGTCGTTTGTTCCTGCTGTGCTGCTGCCTCGGGGCGATTTACGGTTGATGGCAGCGACACGCCTGGAGCAATGACTTCTGTATCTGGCAGCAGCGTGTAGAACTCAAACGTTGGCATTGATGGCTCGGCGACGGTTTCTGTTTGACGCGCAGCGCTACGCTCATCGCTGTCAGCAGGCTTAGGCAAGACAGTCGCTTGGGGCGTGTCTTCCTGCTCTTGCCAAGGAGCGGTGCCATGTTGATGCTGTGCTAGGAAGAAGCCTGCCGCTAAGCCTGCTATCCCCCAAAGCCAGCCAGGAATTTTGAATCCGCCACCTGAGCTTTTGCTGGCTTTGCGCTGAGAGGTTGCCCCTCGGCGGGCGGGCTTCTCTTTTGGGCTGGCCATCGCTTACATCTCCTCTGGGGCGCTGACCCCCATAAGATCAAGGCCGTTGCGAAGCACCTGTTTGGTTGCTAGGCCAAGAGCTAAGCGTGTGTTACGCAGGGTATCGTCTTCAACCATGACTTTAACGGCGTTGTAGCACGTGTGGAAATCACCTGAAAGATCCAATAGATACTGAGCAACCTGCTGGGGCTCGCGATTTTTAGCGGCGTTTTCAACCACTTCTGGGTAGCGTGCCAAGCGATTAAGCACGGCCTTTTCCTGGTCGCTATCGAGCAGTGCGAGGTTAGCTAGAGCGACGCTGTGGTTGAATGGCTGGTCTGCATCTTCGGCTTTGCGCAGCATGCTGGATACCCGCGCATGGGCGTATTGAATGTAATACACCGGGTTATCGTTCGACTGCGAGCGCGCCAAGTCGATATCAAAGGTAAGCTGCGAATCCGCCCGGCGTGCGGCCAGGAAGAAGCGAGTAGCATCACGGCCAACTTCATCAATTAGGTCGCGCACGGTGACATAGCTGCCAGCACGTTTGGAAAGTTTTACCTCTACGCCTGAGCGGGTCACCATTACCATTTGATGCAGAACGTAGTCGGGCCAGCCTTTGGGAATGCCGACCTCCAGTGCCTGCAAGCCAGCACGAACACGGGTAACCGTGGAGTGGTGGTCAGCACCTTGCTCATTAATCACGGTTTTAAAGCCGCGTTGCCACTTATTCAGGTGGTAGGCCACATCTGGCAAGAAGTAGGTGTAGCCACCTTCCCGTTTGCGCATCACGCGGTCTTTGTCATCGCCAAAGTCAGTGGTGCGCAGCCACATGGCACCGTCTTCTTCGTACGTATGGCCATTCGCAACGAGCTTCTCAACGGTCGCGTCTACTTTGCCGTCTTGATAAAGCGATGACTCAAGGAAGTAGACGTCAAACTCAACGCCAAACGCTTTCAGGTCTAAATCCTGTTCTCGGCGCAGCCAAGCGACAGCGAAGGCCTGAATGGCATCTAGGTCATTGGCATCTGCTTTAGCGGTGACTTCACGGTCATCGGCTGCCACCGTTTTGCCTGCCATGTAGTCGTTGGCCACATCAATAATGTACTCGCCGCGATAGCCGTCTTCTGGCCAGCTGGGGTCATCTGGCCCAAGGCCCTTGGCGCGAGCTTGAACAGAAAGCGCCAGATTTTTGATCTGGGCGCCGGCATCGTTGTAATAAAATTCGCGAGTCACATCGTAGCCGGTGGCTTCTAACAGGCGGCAAATACAGTCGCCTATTGCTGCGCCACGGCCATGGCCAACATGAAGAGGTCCTGTCGGGTTGGCAGAAACAAACTCCACCTGGACTTTCTCGCCCTTGCCAATCAGGCTGCGGCCAAAAGCATCGCCGCTATCGAGCACCTGAGCAACAATTTGAGCGGCCGCATCCGTGGCAGCAAAAAAATTAATAAAGCCGGGGCCAGCAATCTCGGTTTTTTGAATTGCATCGCTCGCGGGGAGGGCGGCGACCAGTAGATCGGCTAGCTCGCGCGGCTTCTTTGCTGCGGGCTTCGCCAGCATAAGCGCTAGGTTGGTGGCGTAGTCGCCGTGCGCTTTATCTTTAGTGGGGTCAACTTTAATCGTCGGCTGTAAATCGTCGGGCAGCACGCCTTGGTGCTTAAGCGCGTCAATCGCGCCTTCTAGCAAAGTAACAATTGTGTCTTTCATTTAAATATCCGAATGTCGTCAGTGGCGGCGTGTGCATGCGCTCATGTTAGGCAGCGGCAAAGCGGTCATTATCGGCAATTGGCGCGCAGTTTCAAAGCCGTATTACGTTACAGGGCGAGCCAATGGCCCACGATATGTCTATCTCTACGCGAGACTCTACGCGAGAGTTTGCGGGTCAATGTCGATTGACCATCGGACTTTGCGCGCCTCACGATTGGCTTCTAACCACTGTACCAGCCAGTTAGCAGCGGTGTGGCGCTGGCTACGTTTGTCTGCTGCCAGCATGATGTGCACATGATAACGGTTTTGACGGCGCTCCATGGGAGCTGGGACGGGGCCTAAGCAGCGCACCGGTAGTTTTACCATTGTTAACCATTGTTGAAGTGCTTGAGCAGCCTGCTGGCCCAAAGCAGTGGCAGCTTCTTCATGAGGGCTTTCAATGCGTAGCAATGCCATAAAACAAAAAGGCGGCAGCATAGCGAGGCGGCGCTCTTCCAAAAGGCTACGAGCGAGTGCGCCATAACCATGCTCTGCAAGTTGGCCCAAGTGCGGGTCATCTGGGTGCAGCGTTTGTACCAGTACTCGCCCAGGATGAGCGGCACGTCCTGCGCGACCGGCGACCTGCTCCAGCAACTGCGCGCTGTGTTCCAACGCGCGAAAATCAGCAGCGTAAAGCCCACCGTCGGCATTAACGACGACGACCAGCGTGACATGGGGTAGGTGGTGGCCTTTCGCCAGCATCTGGGTACCGACGAGCAAGCATGGCTCGCCTCGCTGGATCTCTTTGAGTATCTGCTCAAAGCTCTCTTTTTTACGCGTACTGTCGCGGTCAATACGGTGAACGGTGACGTTTGGGAACAATCCCTGCAACGTTTCTTCAGTTCGTTCGGTACCGCTGCCCAGGGCGCGTAGGTCACCGCTGCCACACTCGGGGCAAGCGTCTGGTAGCGCGCGCCGACTATCGCAATGGTGGCAGGCCAAAAGGGGAGGCTGGCGGTGTAGCGTCATGCGCGAGTCGCACTGTCCGCACTCGGCGATCCACCCACAGCTATGGCAAGCCAGCGTTGGCGCGAATCCCCGTCGGTTAATAAAAACGAGCGCCTGCTTGCCTGACGCTAAGGTGTTTTTGATAGCGGTGATGGCGCCGGGCAGAAGCCCCCCCTGGCGTCGCTGATGACGTAGGTCAATCAATTCAAGCTTGGCTGGTGGGTGTCGACTGGGACGTTGGGTGAGGCGCAGATGGCGATAGTGGCCGGAAAGTGCTTGCTGCAAACTCTCAAAAGAAGGCGTGGCGCTGCCTAACAGCAGGGGGATATTGTGGTAATGAGCCCTGGCAACGGCTAAGTCCCGGGCGTGGTAGCGAAGCCCGTCGTGCTGTTTATAGGAGCCATCATGCTCTTCGTCGACGATAATGGCGCCTGGGTTTTTGAGTGGCGTAAAAATAGCCGAACGGGTGCCGATAATGACTAGCGCGCGGCCATTGGCAGCGGCTTCCCATACATCCAGGCGCTCCAGGTCGGTAAGCCCCGAGTGTAGCGCCACTACCGGTACCCTAAAGCGGCTCTTAAAGCGCGCCAGGGTTTGAGGCGTGAGGCCTATTTCAGGCACCAGTACCAGAGACTGCTTGCCCTTAGCGGCGAGGGCTTCAATTAGCTGAAGATAAATTTCGGTTTTACCGCTTCCGGTCACGCCTTCAAGTAAGCAGGGATGGTAGCTTTCGAGCTTTTCATGCAATACGGCAAGTGCCGAGGCCTGCTCTCTGTTCAGCGGCAGTGATGGTGAGGCCAGCAGGTTGCCGCCAGCGTACGGTGTTGCGGTTAGCGTGGCTTCCTGGGCACGGGCGAAGCCCTTTTTTTGCAAGGCTAGCAGCTGTTCACGGGTGAAACCATGAGCAGTGATTGCTCGACCAGCCAGTCCATGTGGATGCTGACGCAGCAGGGCATATAGCTCGGCTTGTTTCGGTGCTCGCTGAAGCGGCAGGTCGTCCCCAGGTGACAGCGGCAGCCACAGGGTCTGTGTTCGTCCCCCCATCGGATGGCCCTGGCGCAGCCGGGCAGGCATGGCCAGCTGCATCGTGTCGCCTAAGCTGTGCTGATAATAACGGGCCGCGAAATGGCATAGCCACTGCCAGTCGTTGGGCAGGGGGGTGTCATCGAGCACCTCGCTAATAGCGCGTAGCTTCCCGTGAGGCAGTTCGCTGCCATTGGCAAGTTCTGCCACCACGCCGACCACTTCTCTGCGGCCAAAGGGGACGCGTACTCTAAGGCCTATCTGCCAGCCACAAGCGGGTGGTTGGCGTGTTGGTAAATAGTCAAATAAACGCCGCAGTGGTGATGGTAGAGCGACTTTTAGCACTTGAAAAGGTGCTGAGGACCCGCCTTGAGGGCGTGCCTGGTTAGAAACAGAGTCGGACAATTGGCCTCCGGCGTTTAGTTTGCTAGAATGCGCGGCCGCTCTGAATCTATAGGATGGAGCGGTTAACCGGTTAGCAGTTTTTTCAAACCCGTATGCGGTGCCTGGCAACGGATCAGGTGGCGGCATACAGCTCATGAGGCTCAAGATGAAACAAGGTATCCACCCGAATTACAACACGGTCACCGCTAGCTGTTCTTGCGGTGCAAGCTTCCAGGTTGGTTCTACCTCTGGTCAGGACTTCTCTCTGGACGTGTGCTCCAACTGCCACCCGTTCTACACTGGTAAGCAGAAGCAAGCGACCACTGGTGGCCGTGTAGAACGCTTTAACAAGCGTTTCGGCGCTGCCGTTAAGCGCGGCTAATCCTAACGGATTTGCGCTGCTGCAAACACACAATGTGTTTGCAATATAAGCCCACGCTACGGCGTGGGCTTTTTATTCTCAGAGGCACGCTTTTTCCATTTTCCTTTCCCTTTCTTACCTGATAGGCCTTCTGAAGGCTTATTTTGCTTAGTAATAATGTATCCATGGATGCTTCTAGCAGATGCTTAAAATAGATACTTGTCCACAGCCGCTTCTGTAAAGGCAGGCCTGTGGAAAGGTTGGTTTTTTATGATTTTTAATGGAATTTATTTTCATAAATTCCGCATTGCATCAATAAGCAAACCTTTATGGCTATCGTGCTTATTTATAAGTTGCAGCAAATGGTGTTGAAAAGTTACGAACATGTTGGAAACGGGTTTGAAACAACTGTTTTTCTGCAAAGTTTACTACGTGCTTGAGGCGCATGGGTTTTTTCTATATTCTGGAGTGACTTTTCTACTTTAGGCTGATTGGACCTTGACCATGATGGATGCAAATAAGCAAGCGGCTTTGGATTATCACGCTAAACCGATTCCCGGTAAGCTGTCTGTGGAGTTAACCAAACCCACAGCTACCGCGCGTGATCTGGCGCTGGCGTATAGCCCTGGCGTTGCTGAGCCGGTTCGCGAAATCGCCCGTGAGGCGGAAAACGCGTATCGCTACACTGGTAAAGGGAATCTGGTCGCTGTCATTTCTGACGGAACTGCCATTCTAGGCCTTGGTAACCTTGGCCCGCTGGCCAGTAAGCCGGTTATGGAAGGTAAGGGCGTACTGTTTAAGTGCTTTGCAGGCATTAACTCAGTCGATATTGAAGTGGATGCTGAAAGCCCGCAGGCGTTTATCGATACGGTGGCGCGTATTGCGGATACCTGGGGTGGTATTAACCTGGAAGATATCAAAGCTCCCGAATGCTTTGAAATCGAAAAAGCCTTGATTGATCGCTGCAGTATTCCAGTATTTCACGATGATCAGCATGGTACGGCCATTGTGACCGCTGCCGGTATGCTTAATGCGCTGGATATTGCCAATAAGCGTATTGAAGATGTGAAGATTGTCTGTATGGGCGCGGGAGCTGCAGCGATTGCCTGCATGCGTTTGCTAGTGTCGTGTGGCGCTAATAAAAAGAATTTGGTGATGCTTGATCGTCGCGGTGTTATTCACGCTGATCGCGATGGCATTAACGAGTATAAAGCTGAATTCGCCCGCCATACCAATATGCGCACGTTAGACGATGCCATCGACGGTGCTGATGTGTTTATTGGTCTTTCAGGCCCGGGGCTGCTTTCTGCCGAGCAAGTGAAAAAAATGGCCGCAGACCCGGTTATTTTCGCCTGTACTAACCCAGATCCGGAAATTCACCCAGCTGTGGCCCGCGAGGCACGCCCTGATGTGATCATGGCCACCGGCCGTTCGGATTTCCCGAATCAGGTAAATAACGTATTGGGTTTCCCGTTTATTTTCCGAGGTGCTTTGGATGTTCGGGCGACACGCATTAATGAAGCCATGAAGCTGGCTGCTGTCCACGCTCTGAAGGATCTAGCCCGAGAGCCGGTACCCCAAGAAGTGTTAGACGCCTACGAGCGCACTGAGATGAGTTTTGGGCGTGAGTACATTATCCCAACACCGGTCGATATTCGCCTGCTAGACCGAGTTTCTTCGGCGGTGGCTCAGGCAGCCGTAGACTCAGGTGTGGCGCGTAAGCCTTATCCCGCGCACTATCCGCTCAAAACTATTAATGACGTTTACGGTGCGTAAACTTTTTAGCGCACGTTGATGTATCCTCCGACGCCCGCTGATAGCGGGCGTCGATGTTTTTGCGCACCGGTTGATTGATGCGCTTTAGTGTTGTTGCGGGTAGCGCACCAGTCCTTCTTGAGCGGTAGAGGCCACCAAGTGCCCATCGCGTCGGTAAATATGACCGCGCGCTAAACCGCGGGCGCCGCCAGCCCAGGGAGAGTCAATCACGTAGAGTAACCAGTCATCCAGGCGGGTATCTTCGTGTAGCCACAGGGCATGGTCCAGGCTGGCGATGCGCAGTTTGGGATCGGTAAACTTGATACCGTGGGGAACCAGTCCGGTCGTTAGTAGGTTGAAGTCCGATGCGTAGGAAAGCAGGTGGCGATGCAGGGCTGGATCATCGGGCAGCGTTCCGCCCGCTAGGCGAAACCATAGGCACTGACCTGCAGGCGATGCATTGTCTGGATTGCCTTTTAAATGCAGAAACTCGATAGGATGACCTGGGAAACGCGCATGTTTTACATCTCCACTTTCGATTAACGCTTCTGGCGTAGGCACGTGGGGCATGGCGCGCTGGTGGTTAATGCTCTCTTCGGCGCTTTGAAACGAAGCGCTACAGAAGAAGATCGGGCGCCCTTTTTGAATAGCGGTAACGCGCCGAGTAGTAAAGCTACCACCATCGCGAATCGTGTCTACTTGGTAGACGACGGGGCGGTGAGGGTCGCCGGGACGCAGAAAATAGCCATGCTGTGAGTGTGGGCGGCGATCATCGGGCACGGTGCGGGCCGCAGCTGCTAATGCTTGGCCTAATACCTGGCCACCGTAGAGTTGTGGGAAGCCGAGGTCTTGGCTTTGGCCACGAAATAGCGTCTCTTCAAGTGTTTCCAGCTCTAGTAAGCTTACCAGTAACTTCAGCGCATCGTTCATTCTCGGTATCCTTAGTGCTGTCCGTTTGGCCGCTAATGTTTGCCAGGGTATCTATGCGGCTATGGCACAATTAAAACGATCGTTTTGCTACCTTAGCGGAGTTTGTCTTGATACGCAGCGACGAATTTTACATGCACCGAGCGCTTGACCAAGCACACCTTGCCTTTAAAGAGGGCGAGGTGCCGGTGGGGGCTGTAGTGGTGGATGCTCTGGGAACTATTATAGGTGCAGGGCGAAACTCACCGGTAGCTAGTTGCGACCCTAGCGGTCACGCGGAAATTCGCGCGCTGAGAGCAGCGGGACAGCAAGTAGGTAACTATCGCTTAGAGGGCTGCACACTATTTGTAACGCTTGAGCCATGCATGATGTGTGCGGGTGCCATGGTCCATGCCCGCTTAACACGCTTGGTGTATGGTGCGGCAGAGCCGCGCACGGGGATGGTCGAATCAAAAGCCAACTTGCTTGCTCAGCCGTGGTTCAATCATCAAGTAGTCGTCACCAGTGGTGTGCTGGCAGCGCCGGCAAAAAAATTGCTAAAACAGTTTTTTGCTACGAAACGCTAGCCCGCTACTATCGTCAACGAGTGGCGGTATAGAGAGTAGCAACCAATCATTATTCCATGGGTGGAATAATATCAAAGAGTAACAGAGGCTCATCGCTAACCAGTGTTTGTCCCAACTGGAAAAACTGCTGGCGACTGCGTTCGACGTACTCAATCATCTCGTAGTAGCGGCGAATGTTGCGTACATAGATCACAGGCTCACCGCCGCGTGCATAGCCATGGCGAGTTTGGCTGTGCCATTCCCGTTGCTGAAGTAAGGGCAGCGCTGCACGGACATCTTGCCAGCTGTCTGGGTTGCCGCCGCGCATTTCGGCGATCTTGCGGGCATCGTATAGGTGCCCGAGTCCAACGTTATAGGCTGCCATCGCCATGTAGAGCCGGTCATTGCCGACAATGCTCTCTGGCAGGCGATCTTTAATACTACGTAAATAGCGGGCGCCACCATCAATGCTTTGGGCAGGATTAGTGCGGTCAGCAATGCCCATCTCGCTGGCGGTTGGGTTGGTGAGCATCATTAGGCCGCGCACCCCGGTGGGAGACACTGCGTTAGGGTCCCAGTGAGATTCCTGATAGCCCACGGCGGCCAGCAGTTTCCAGTCAAACCCCGTGTCTCGAGCAGCCTTTTTGAAAAGCTCGCTATAGGTTGGCAGGCGTTCATCAAGATGGGCTAAAAACGTGCGTGTTCCCACGTACTCCAAATAATCATCATGGCCAAAATAGCGGCTGACGAGCTGCTCCAGCGTGCCACTTTCCTGCAGTTCTTGAAGAAACTGATTGGCAGTTTCCAATAGCCCCAGCCCGCGCCCGCTAGGTACCGCCCAGGCTAATGACAGCGGCTCTCCCAAAAAGAAACCGCGCTCGACGTTAGGGAAAAAGAGCCGATTGAGACGAAACTGATGATCAAAAATAATTGCGGCATCCAGCGTGCCGTTTTCCACCCGAGCCAGCAGTTCTGCTACTTCAAGCTCGTGAGACTCTTTCCAGCTTAAACTTGGGTAGTCGCGCTGAAGGGCGAGGAGTGATTGGCTGGTGCCTGCTTCGCTAAGCGTGCCTAATTCCAAACCAACTAAATTTTTTGGCTCGTTTATGCCGTTCAAGCCGCGACGATAAACCACCAGTGGCTGCATCTGGATAATTGAGCGGGTGTAATGAATGCCGGGTGAATCTGGCAGCAAGGGTAGCGCCGCAGCACCTAGGTCTCCTTGTTCTCGTACGGCAGGCAGCACGCTTTCAGGATGGTGGCTTGCATTGAGATTTAAGCTAACCCCCAAATAGTCAGCAAATCGATGCATCAGCTCATATTCAAAGCCAGTGGGGCCTTGGCGGCCTTCATAGTAAGTGGTTGGTGTGTTGCGGGTATGAATAGTAATAAATTCTTTCGCGATGATCTGAGCGAGGTGCTCACCTTGCGGTACCGGCGTGGTGGCGCGCGGAATTAACGCTAAGAAAAGCGTAACAATGACTGCAAAATAGGCGCGATAACGCGCTATAAAATGTCGGCAAATCAACGTCAGCATGGCGTCTTGTCGGCATGAAACAAGCTGCCACGATACCCAGCCTGAGAGATGCTGTCACCTTGTTGATTTCGTGTGGCCGCCGCTTTCCAGTATCATAGTGAGATTGCCGCGCTGCGGCCCACTGATTTCCCGCACGAACTCTTCCTGCTTTAGAGGCTCCCAGATATGCTCGAACTGCGAGGCGCACCTGCCCTTTCTGCCTTCCGCCATGAACGGCTGTTAACGGTGTTGCGTGAACGTGTTCCCGAGGTGGAGGCGTTGTCCGCCCATTACGTCCACTTCATAGACCACCGCGAGACACTGGATGATGCTGCCCAGGAGTGTTTGGCCAAGCTGCTTGATTATGGCAGCCACGCAAGCCAAGACATTCCTGAAAACGCCCAGCGCTTCCTGGTTGTGCCGCGTTTAGGCACCCAGTCGCCATGGTCTTCTAAAGCAACTGATATTGCTCATAACTGTGGGCTGCACCAGATTGATCGCATCGAACGTGGTGTCGATTATCGGGTAGCGCTGCGCAGTGAGCCTAGCGCTGAACAGTTAGACGCGATCAGCGCGTTACTGCACGACCGTATGACGGAGAACGTGCTGTCTGACGTTGCTGATGCGGTCAAATTGTTTGCTCATCATACCCCTGCGCCACTGGGCAGTGTCGATATCTTGGAAGGCGGCCGTGAGGCATTGGCGACAGCCAACCGAGAATTAGGGCTGGCGCTTGCTGACGATGAAATCGACTATCTGGTGGCTGCGTTTATTGAGCTTGGTCGCAACCCTAGCGATGTCGAGCTGATGATGTTTGCCCAGGCGAACTCGGAGCACTGCCGCCACAAAATCTTTAACGCGGACTGGGTTATTGATGGCGAGGCCCAGAGTCATTCGCTGTTTAAGATGATTAAGAACACCTTTGCGACCTCGCCGGATAACGTGCTCTCGGCCTATAGCGACAACGCAGCGGTGATCAAAGGTAGCCAAGGGGGGCGTTTCTTCCCCACGCCACTGATCGGCGCTGAGGGGGAGCGGGCCAGCTACGACGCCCACCAAGAGCCCATCCACATTCTGATGAAGGTGGAAACCCACAACCACCCTACAGCGATTGCACCATTCCCAGGCGCGGCGACCGGCTCTGGTGGTGAAATTCGTGATGAGGGGGCGACCGGTATCGGCGGCAAGCCGAAGGCCGGCCTGTCGGGCTTTACCGTATCCAACCTGCGCATCCCCGAGTTCGTACAACCCTGGGAAGCGTTTGACTACGGCAAGCCAGAGCGCATGCAGTCGGCGCTGCAAATTATGCTGGACGGCCCCATCGGTGGTGCGGCGTTTAACAATGAATTTGGCCGGCCTAATCTGACGGGCTACTTCCGTACCTACGAGCAGGATACGCTGAGCGACGATGGTATCGAGCGTCGCGGCTTCCACAAGCCGATTATGCTGGCCGGTGGTTATGGCAATATTCGTGCTCACCATGTGCAGAAAGGCGAAATTCCCGTTGGTGGCAAGCTAATCGTGATGGGCGGCCCAGCCATGCTAATCGGCCTGGGTGGTGGAGCAGCGTCTAGCATGGCATCAGGCGAGTCTAGCGCGGACTTAGATTTTGCCTCGGTGCAGCGGGAAAACCCGGAAATTGAGCGTCGCGCCCAGGAGGTCATCGACCGCTGTTGGGCGCTGGGCGATAAAAACCCGATTCGCTTTATTCACGATGTAGGTGCAGGCGGGCTTTCCAACGCCTTACCGGAGCTGGTCAAAGACGGTAATCGCGGTGGTCTGTTTGACCTGCGTGCAGTGCCTAACGCTGAGCCAGGTATGAGCCCGCTGGAAATTTGGTGTAACGAAGCCCAAGAGCGTTATGTGCTGGCCGTTGCCCCCGAAGACCTGGATACCTTTGACGCACTGTGCAAGCGCGAACGTTGCCCCTATGCGGTGGTCGGCGAGGCCATGGAGCATCATCATCTGGAAGTTCGCGACGGCCATTTTGATACCAAGCCGGTCGATCTGCCGATGAGCGTGTTGTTTGGCAAACCGCCGAAGATGACGCGTTCGTTTGAACGTCAAACTTTAGAGCTTTCTGGCGTCATGCTCGACAATCTGGATCTGCGCGAAGCGATGGATCGAGTGTTGCGCCTGCCAACCGTGGCATCGAAGAGCTTTTTGATTACCATTGGCGACCGTTCAATTACCGGCCAAGTCGCCCGCGATCAGATGGTTGGCCCTTGGCAGGTACCGGTGGCCGATGTGGCCGTGACCACTGCTAGCTTCGACACCCACGCTGGTGAAGCCATGGCGATGGGCGAGCGCCCGCCAGTGGCGCTGATTAACCCCGCTGCCAGCGCCCGTCTGGCCGTTGCCGAAGCGATTACTAACTTAGCTGCGGCGCCAATTGCCAAACTGTCGGATATTAAGCTTTCAGCGAACTGGATGAGCGCTGCCGACCATCCCGGTGAAAATCAGGCGCTCTATGATGCTGTACATGCCGTAGGTATGGAGCTGTGTCCGGCACTCGGCATTGCCATTCCGGTGGGTAAGGATTCCATGTCAATGCGTACCGCTTGGCAGGAAGGCGACAGTTCGGACGAAAACAGTGCCGACGAAAAGAGCATCACATCGCCGCTTTCGCTGGTGGTGACGGGGTTTGCGCCAGTGACCGATGCAATGGCGACGCTGACACCGCAAATCAATCTGGAGCAGGACGAATCAGATCTGATTCTGATCGACCTGGGAAATGGACAAAACCGCTTAGGTGGTTCTGCGCTGGCGCAAGTCTATGGTCAAGTCGGTAATGACTGTCCTGATGTTGATGACCCAGAAGACCTGAAGGCGTTTTTTGAGGTCATTCAGGGGCTCAACCGCGATGGCAAGCTGCTGGCCTACCACGACCGTAGCGATGGTGGCCTGCTGGTCACGCTGTTGGAAATGGCCTTTGCTGCCCATGCGGGCCTTGAGATTAAGCTGGACTGGCTGATTGATGAGCCGGTGGAAGCGTTCAATGCGCTGTTCTCTGAAGAGCTGGGTGCGGTGATTCAGGTGAGCCGTGAGCACACTGAAGAAGTGCTTACCCAGTTTGCCGTTGCAGGTATCGAAACATGCGGTGTTATTGCGCGTCCCCGTTATGACGACCAGGTGCGGGTAACGCTGTTTGAAGAGCCGCTGCTGGAAACTACTCGCCAACTGACTCAGCGCACCTGGGCGGAAACCAGTTACCGCATGCAGGCGCTGCGTGATAACCCCGAATGCGCTAAGAACGAATTCGATAACCTGCTGGATGTTCGTGATCCTGGCCTAAGCGCCGCGCCTAGCTTTGATATCAACGATGATATCAGCGCGCCGTTTATCAACACGGCCAAGCCTGCTGTTGCCGTGCTGCGCGAACAAGGTGTTAATGGTCAGGTCGAGATGGCTTGGGCATTCCATAAAGCGGGCTTTGACGCAGTGGATGTGCACATGAGTGACATCCTGGAAGGGCGTGTTTCGCTTGATGAGTTCAAAGGGCTAGTCGCCTGCGGCGGTTTCTCTTACGGCGATGTGCTGGGTGCAGGTGGCGGTTGGGCGAAGTCGGTACTGTTCAATGAGCGTGCCCGTGAGCAGTTTGCCAACTTCTTCACCCGTGATGACAGCTTCTCGCTGGGCGTGTGCAATGGTTGTCAGATGCTCTCGCAGCTTAAGACACTGATTCCGGGGGCTGAAAGCTGGCCTGCGTTTGAGCGTAACGAATCTGAGCAGTTTGAAGCACGTGTGGCGATGGTGCGGGTAGAGAAAAGCCCGTCGATTCTGCTGGCGGGTATGGAAGGCTCTAAATTACCGATTGCTGTGGCCCACGGCGAAGGACGTGCTGAGTTCCGTGATACCGCGCATCTGCGCAGTATGCAGTCCAGCAGCCAGATAGCGCTGCGTTATATCGACAACTACGGTCAAGTAACAACCCGCTACCCAGCTAACCCTAACGGCTCGCCGTCAGGAATCACCGGCCTCACCACGCCGGATGGCCGCGTGACCATTATGATGCCTCACCCAGAGCGGGTGGCTCGTGCGGTTACCAACTCCTGGCGTCCGGCCGAGTGGACTGAGGATGGCGCTTGGCTGCGTTTATTCCGTAACGCCCGTGTATGGCTGGGCTGATACGCCCTGCCATGCTAAAGAAAAGCGGCCTGCGGGCCGCTTTTTTCCTGTGGTGGAGAAGTGATCTTGGCGGTGGTTGCGATAGAATGAAACGTGTGTTTGAAAATGCTTCATCTTCGCGCCACACTCAGTTCACAAGCGCTTTTATCACGTCATAAGCGCACTACTTCACAAGCTCAGCTATCGCCCATCGATGGCGAGCCAAAGGAATCTTCTGGGAGCTCGAATGCATCAAATCCTCAATGAACGTGTGACCCTGACCTTCGCTGACCACGTGGCTGAGGTCATGTTGTCGCGACCTGACCACCATAATGGCCTGGATTGGGCCATGATTGATGGTCTGTTGGCAGCCCAACAGTGCCTGACCCAGCTCGCTGGGCTGCGTGCGGTGGTCTTGAGCGGCGATGGTGACAGCTTTTGCGCGGGACTCGATATGGCGTCGATCATGAGCGAGGCGGAGCGGCTGCCCACCCTGCTGGCGTCCGATGAAGCGGGCATCAACTCGGTTCAGCGCTTGGCTCTAGGCTGGCGCGAGGCGGGCGTTCCCGTGGTGGCTGCTCTGCACGGGCATGTTTACGGCGGCGGCTTGCAGATAGCCTTGGGCGCCGATATCCGCATTCTCCACCCCCGCGCACGTCTGGCGCTGCTTGAGATCGACTGGGGGATCATCCCTGATATGGCCATTAGCGTGACTGGAGCGGGGCTGCGTCAGGATGTACTCCAGGAATTGGCGATAAGTGGGCGCAAGGTATCAGGTGAAGAGGCCTATCAGTTGGGCTTGGGCAGCCGCCTGAGCGATACGCCCCAGGAAGCCGCCCGGGAAACCGCTGCGCTTATTGCCTCGCGCTCACCTCGTGCCGTCGCTGCGGCTCGTGAACTGTTTGCATGCAGTCCGGATTTAGCCCCTCGTGATCGACTAGCCCTCGAAGCGCATTTGCAGCAGCAGCTTTTAGCCGGTGCCGAGCAGCGTGAGGCGGTGAGTGCACGAATGGAGCGTCGCGCCCCGCGTTTCGACTGACATGCCTCAATTCAGCCCTTCCAGCGATCCCATTTCTGGCCCACCACCCCGTTTACGCCCCTACCAAACGGAGGCTGTAAAACGCGTGGTGGGCCACTTCCGTGCCAGCAGCGCGCCTGCAGTGGTGGTATTGCCCACTGGGAGCGGTAAGTCGTTAGTGATTGCTGAGCTGGCCAGGCTAGCCCGTGGCCGTGTGCTGGTGCTGGCCCACGTGCGTGAGCTGGTTGAGCAAAATCATGCCAAGTACCAAGCCTACGGGCTTCAGGCAGATATTTTCAGTGCAGGTCTTAAGCGTAAAGAAGCCAGCCGACAAGTGGTGTTTGGCTCGGTGCAGTCGGTGGTGCGTAATCTGGAGCGCTTCAGTGACGCCAGTTTTACGTTACTGGTGATTGATGAATGCCACCGAGTATCGCTGGAAAAAGATGCCAGCTATCGCCAAGTGATTGAGCATCTGCAGCGTCAGAACCCACAGCTAAAAATTCTCGGCTTAACCGCTACGCCGTTTCGGTTAGGGCAGGGATTTATCTACCACCGCCATCACCATGGCATGGTGCGTGGCGATGAAGCGTGCTTCTTTGCCGACTGCGTCTTTGAACAGCCGCTACGATTGATGGTGAAACAAGGTTTTTTGGCGGCGCCTAAACGGCTGGATATGGCCATTGAAGGCTACGATTTTTCTGCCTTGGCTCCTGCGCCCAGTGGGTTGTTTCGTGAGGAAGAGCTCAATCGCGTTGTTGCCGGTAGCCGTGCTACGCCAAGGATTATTCAGCAGGTGGTTGAGTACGCTGAAGAACGTCAAGGAGTGATGATTTTTGCCGCAACGGTTGCTCATGCTGAAGAAATCATCAGCTACTTACCTGCGGGCCAAGCGGCGTTGATTACCGGCGCGACGGCCTCCCAAGAGCGCGCCTCTCTGATTGAGGCGTTCAAGGCGCGTGAGCTTAAGTTTCTAGTTAATGTGGCCGTGCTAACCACAGGATTCGATGCGCCCCATGTGGATTTAATCGCTATTCTGCGGCCCACGGAATCGGTGAGCCTTTATCAGCAGATTGTTGGTCGAGGGCTGCGTTTATCGCCGGACAAAACCAACTGCCTAGTGTTGGATTTCGCAGGAAATCCCTGGGACCTTTATGCGCCAGAAGTCGGCGAGCCAAAACCAGACAGCGACAGCGAACCGGTCCAGGTTGAGTGCCCGGCGTGTGGCCATGCCAATCTGTTTTGGGGTAAGCGTGATGGAGAGCTGGTGATTGAACATTTTGGCCGCCGCTGCCAGGGGCTGGTAGACAATCCCAATCCGCCCGCTAAGCCGGGCAAGGGCAGGCAGGGCATTTATCAAAAACAGTGTGATTTTCGTTTTCGCTTTAAAGTTTGTGAGCAGTGTGGCGCTGAGAATGATATTGCCGCCCGCCGATGTCATGGTTGCGAGCAACTGCTGGTGGATGCCGACGATAAGCTCAAAGACGCACTCAAATTAAAAGATGCCAAAGTGCTGCGAGTCAGCGGTATGCAGTTAGAGGTCACGGCCAATGGGCGGGGGCTACCACGTCTAAAGGTGACCTATTACGATGAAGATGGCGCGAGCTTGGTGGAGTGGTTTGCGCTGGAAACGCCTGCTCAACGGCGGGTATTTTATGCTGTTTTTTTACGTAACCACCTGCGTGCCCCAGGCGCTAAGTGGCAGCCTGCTTCGCCGACCGAGGTGGTCGAAGAGCAGCGCCGCCTGCGCCATCCTGATTTTGTTGTGGGGCGTAAAGTCGGGCGGCACTGGCAGCTTCGCGATAAGCTGTTTGACTACCAAGGGCGTTATCGCAAGGCGGCTGAGGCAGGCTAGCGATAATGCCTCGATAGGTGGCACGCTGTTACACTGGCGGGCATAGCCATTTAACTAACCATGGGCGCTTAACTAACCATGGATGTTTAACTAAAAAGGAACACGCCCCGCGTGAGCGAGACGCCAAACGTCCCCGTTGATCACGAACTTATTGAGCCAGCTGCCGAACCGGTAGTGGAAGCGCTTGGGCGTCTGTTTGATGAGCCCATCATGCAGTTGCCGGAGGATCTCTATATACCTCCGGAGGCGCTACGCGTGTTTCTAGAGGCTTTCGAAGGGCCGCTTGATCTGCTGCTCTATCTTATTCGCCGTCAGAACCTGGATATCTTGACGATCAATGTGGCGACTATTACTCATCAATACATTGAGTATGTGGAACTGATGAAAGCCATGGAGATTGAGCTGGCCGGAGAGTACTTATTAATGGCGGCTATGCTGGCGGAAATTAAATCCCGCACACTACTGCCACGCCCACCGAAGGCAGAAGGCGAAGAGGAAGAAGATCCCAGGGCTGAGCTAATTCGCCGTCTGCAAGAGTATGAGCGCTTAAAGGAAGCCGCCGAAACGTTGGACACGCTGCCTCGGGTAGGGCGTGACTGGTTTAGTGTGCAGGCGGGTCTGCCCCCGTTAGAGGCACGGGTAATTCATCCCGATGTAGGGTTAGATGAGCTGTTGGGAGCGCTGACAGATATTCTGAAACGCGCTGAGTTGGCGCAAGCCCACCAAATCAGCCGTGAGGTTCTCTCTACCCGCGAACGCATGCTGAAAATTATGGAGCAGTTAAGTCACGACGGGGACCATCAGCGCTATACCCCGTTTGAAGCGTTGTTTACGCTGGAAGAGGGGCGTGCTGGAGTCGTTGTTACGTTTATGGCTATTTTAGAATTAGCCAAAGAAGCCATGATCGAAATTGTTCAGAACGCGCCACTGTCGCCCATTCATGTGCGTGCGCGGCGTGCAGCCCTCACAGATGGAGAAGAAGAGAGCGCATTTGAGGAGGCTGACTCAGACGATGACGCCTCAGAATCTGCGTTTGAAGAGTGCGCGTTTGAAGAGTCAGTATTTGAGCCTGACGAGGAGTCGCCGTGAGAGACACCACGTTAGACGATATTATTGAAGCGGCATTACTTGCCGCTGGCGAGCCGCTTTCTCTAGAGCGGCTTGAAACGCTGTTTTTAGAAGACGAGTGTCCGTCTAAAAAAGCACTGCGCGATACGTTGTCCCGCCTTGTCCTGCGCCATGAAGACGGGGCGCTGGAGCTAGTAGAGACCGCATCAGGGTTCCAGTTGCGTATTCGCCCACGGCTCTCTCATTGGGTGTCGCGCCTATGGGATGAGCGGCCACAGCGATACTCCCGGGCATTGTTGGAAACACTGGCGCTGATTGCTTATCGACAGCCGGTGACGCGGGGTGATATCGAAGACGTGCGCGGTGTAAGTGTTAGCAGCTCTATTATCCGTACGCTAATGGAGCGGGGATGGATTCGCGTGGTAGGCCACCGAGATGTGCCTGGGCGACCAGCTGTTTATGCCACCACCCGCAGCTTTTTAGATGATTTTGGCCTGAAAACCTTGGATGCATTGCCGCCGATGCATGAGCTGGTCAATGCCGATGATAGCGATACGGTTATTGAGCAAGATGAAGCGCAACCAGCACTGGACGAAACGCCAGAAACCGTGCAGGATGCGCCACCCCAGAGTGAAGAGATAAACTCAGCTGAGATTGTTGCAGCAGAGATAGCTGATAAACACGCCGAGACGGCGTTAACCCAGCCGCTGAGTTTTGCCGATTTAGAGGCACGCCTAGCGGCACGTGCGCAGCGTAACGATGATGATGCGCGCACGCAGACTAACGATGTGAGGTCAGACGACCATGAGTCAGAGTAATAACACCACCCCCCCCACCAGTGAAAAGCTGCAAAAAGTACTGGCCCGGGCAGGGCTAGGGTCACGTCGCGAAATGGAAACTGCCATTTCCGACGGCCGGGTAAAGGTTAATAGCCAGGTAGCCAAGTTAGGCGACCGAGTAGAAGCCCGCGACAAGGTCAGTTTTGATGATCGCCCTGTGTCGCTGCGCCCCGAAGAGGAAGTGCCGCGCCGTGTGATTATGTACAACAAGCCGGAAGGTGAGCTGTGCACACGCAAAGACCCAGAAGGGCGTCGCACGGTGTTTGAACGTCTTCCGCGGCTGAAAGGCGAGCGCTGGGTTGCCATTGGCCGTTTGGATATTAACACTAGCGGCTTATTGTTATTCACCACAGACGGCGAGCTTGCTAACCGACTAATGCACCCTTCGACCCAGGTAGAGCGTGAGTACGCGGTTCGAGTGATGGGTGAAGTCAAGCGCGAACATATTGTCGCCATGGTTGATGGCGTCATGTTAGAAGATGGTCCTGCGCGCTTTACTGACGTACAAGAGTTTGGTGGCGAAGGCATTAATACCTGGTTCCACGTGGTGATTTTAGAAGGTCGTAACCGCGAAGTGCGTCGCTTGTGGGAATCTCAGGGGCTAACGGTTAGCCGTCTGAAGCGGGTGCGCTACGGCAATATCTTCCTGGACAAGCGCGCTAAAGCAGGCGAGTGGGTTGAGCTTTCCCAGGATGAGGTCGACGACCTGGCCACATTGGCAAACCTGGAAACTCGCAAGGTACCTGCACTAACACCCGACGAGAAAAATCGCTGGAGCCGTGATAAACACAAACGCCGCCCGGTTCAAGCCATGCGTAAGCCTAAGCGTGGCTAGGAATAATTAAGAGTGGTTGGAAGTAGCTAAAAAGAGTGATTTTGACGGATGCTTATTGTTGAAAGGTAAAAAAGGCTTGCTATTGGCGAGCTCTATCCGTACTATATGCATCCGTTCGAGGGGGTCGTTAGCTCAGTTGGTAGAGCAGTTGACTTTTAATCAATTGGTCGTAGGTTCGAATCCTACACGACCCACCACTTGAACTGATTTATAGCGCCAAGTAGTCAACTAGGTGCGTAGCAAAATTTGGGTCGTTAGCTCAGTTGGTAGAGCAGTTGACTTTTAATCAATTGGTCGTAGGTTCGAATCCTACACGACCCACCAAATTTAACGCCCTTGGTAGCTTGCTGCCAGGGGCGTTTTGCTATTCGGTGATAAAGCGTTCTATCGCACACTTTATGCTTGCAGCGGGCAACGATTTAACACCACAATAGTCTTAGTTATAGCTACCAATGATGTCACGGTAGCGCTGCCCGGGCTAATGGCGGGCAGAGCGACGAGTCACCGCGAGAGACGCAGAGGCTTGTCGCATCGAGTGCGGCGTTTGCGGAGTGCACACGCCGTGGCCGGTGTTTAACAGGGGGATTCCCTGTTCGTCACAGTGGTAGACACGATGACTATTATGACTACTCAAGCTGAGCTTGACGCTCCGCTCCCCAGCCCGTACTGCCCTACCCGCATTCCTGCGGAAGATGAGGCACGGGTAGCCGAAATCAAGCAGTTGCTAAAAGCACACAATGCGGTGCTCGTCGCCCATTACTACACCGATGATGCCATTCAACAGCTGGCTGAAGAGACCGGTGGCTGTGTTGCTGACTCCCTTGAAATGGCGCGCTTTGGTGCGCGGCACGATGCAACAACGCTGGTGGTTGCAGGTGTACGCTTCATGGGGGAAACGGCGAAAATTCTATCGCCAGAAAAGCGTGTATTAATGCCCACCCTGGAAGCGACCTGTTCGCTGGATATTGGCTGCCCAGCTGACGAGTTTAGCGCTTTTTGTGATGCGCATCCGGATCGTACCGTTGTGGTATACGCCAATACCTCTGCTGCTGTAAAAGCGCGCGCTGACTGGGTCGTCACCTCTTCGATTGCAGTCGAAGTTATTGAGCACCTTCAAGCCCAAGGTGAAAAAATACTGTGGGCGCCGGATAAGCATTTAGGCGGTTATGTACAGAAAAAAACCGGTGCAGATATGCTGATGTGGGACGGTGCCTGTATCGTTCACGAAGAGTTTAAGGCAAAGGGGATTGAAGATCTTAAGCGTCTTTATCCTGAAGCTGCTGTACTGGTGCACCCGGAATCGCCCGATGCCGTGGTCAAATTGGCCGATATTGCAGGTTCAACCTCTCAACTGATCAAAGCCGCGCAAACGTTGCCCAATGACAAACTGATCGTTGCTACTGATCGCGGCATTTTCTTTAAAATGCAGCAGGCGGTGCCCGATAAAACACTATTTGAGGCGCCCACTGCAGGTAACGGTGCGACCTGTCGTAGCTGCGCACATTGCCCCTGGATGGCGATGAATGCTCTGGATAACTTAGCTGGTGCGTTGCGTGACGGTAGCGGTGAGATTTTTGTTGATGACACGCTGCGACTGCAGGCGTTAAAACCATTAGAGCGAATGCTGAACTTTAATGCCTAGCGTATAAACTCTCTATAGCAGCAAAGCGACAGCCCGAATGCGATAAGCATTCGGGCTGTTTTTTTGAAATGTCAAAACTTCTCTAGTGCCTCTCGATATTCAATGAACGCTTCCCTGCGTTGTTCGATACGCGCCAGTGCCTGTTGATCATTCTCTTGCTGTGCGGCATCTTTGGCGATGCTCAACTGGCGAATACCGCGGTCAATTCTACCCGTTAGCTGTAAGTGTTCTGCTCGCGCTAAGTGTCCCCAACCGTTATAGCCACTGCGTCCGGCTGCTTCGGCAAGAAGATTGAACCCTTGAGGGGTTTCAGGGTGCTGATCAGTAATATCACGTAATAACTCATAGGCTGCTTGCGGATTGCGCTGGAGCTGTGCTTCAGCTAACACCAATTGAGCAGGTAAGTAGTTGGGCATGATGCGAAGCAGACGCTGGCTACGCGTAATAGCCTCCTCATAGCGCTGTGCTTCTAGCACAACGGTAGCGGCAGAAGCAGGTAGCATGCCGTAGTCAGGTAGCTCGCGGGCCAATTGGTCAATGGTTTGCAGTGCGTTGTCTGTTTGGCCATTTCGAGCTGCAATTAGCGCTGATAGATAGCGTTGCGCTTGTTCTTCGCTATTCTCTTGAGCAAGTCGTGACGCAGCTTGCTGCGGTGTGTTGTGGTAAATGCTCAAAAGTGCGCGGGCGCGCATCATGTCGTATAACGTGTCGCTGGTATAGGCGTCGGCAATATTTAGCTGTGATGCGCGTGCTTGAGCATCACTTAGTCGGCTGTCGCTCACCGGGTGAGTAAGTAAGAACTCTGGTGGCGTGCCGCCCTGGAGTCGTGCCATCCGCTGCATGGCACCGAACATCCGCACCATCGCATCAGGGTTGTATCCAGCGCTTGCCATTGCCTGCAGGCCAACCCGGTCGGCCTCTTGCTCAAAGCGTCGTGAATAAGACAATTGGTCTTGAATTAGCGCCGCTTGGGAACCCATAGCGGCGGCCATGCCCGCATCGCCGCCTCCGCTAGCGGCAATGAGCATGCCGGCCAGCATGGCGGCCATTGCAGGCAGTTGTGTTTGCTCCGCACGTGCACTGCCCCTGGCGTAGTGTCGTTGAGATAGGTGGCCTAACTCGTGGGCGATAACCGACACAAAGGCTCCCTCATCTTCAGCGAAGGCAAATAACCCTGAATTGATACCTATGACTCCCCCTGGGACTGCGAAAGCATTGAGAGAGCCGTTATCAACCATCACGGTCGTTGTGCGAAGGTTGCCAAGCTGGCTGTGGGGAGCAAGGCGTGCAACTAGACTATCTAGGTAGTCATTTACAATAGGATCTTGCCACTGTGGTGCTTGGGCACGAAATTGACGAAGCCAAGCGCGACCCAGGCGATACTCCTCGTTACTGACAGAGGTTGAAGCGCCACCTAGGCTTGGGAGCTGATAATCGTCGAAGCCAAAGCTGGGTGGGCTAACACTGGCGACACTCAGCATGAACGCTAGCGCGTAGGCTCGGCGAGAAAGTGCGAATCGAAGGTGCAGCATGGCATCCTCATGGTGTTCCTGATTTTCAAGTAATATACGCAGCAAACAGCGGTGTGACATTGATTCAGGCAGGTAAGTGCCGTTAAATCAAATTCTCAGCGACCGTTTTAAAGAAATAGTTTATGTAACAATGCCGTATTCAAGTAAGTATTTTGATCAAGTAGGTCTTTTGGGGGAGAGGGTATGTCCGAGCACACAGAGTCTAGGTCAAACGATAGCATTAAACCCGATACGGTGTTGGACGCTACCGGGTTGCACTGCCCGCTGCCATTATTAAAAGCCAAACAGGCGTTGGCAGGGCTGGCCCCAGGTCAATTGCTTGAAGTAAGAGCAACGGATGCTGGTTCGTGGCGTGATATGGCATCTTTCACTGAGCTTAGTGATCATGTGTTAGAAGCACGCGAGCAGCATGGCGATATGTACTATTTTTGGATACGCAAAGCAGGGATGTCTCACTCATGACCATGCGCACTATTCTGAAAAGTTGGATTGATCGCTACTTTTCAGACGAAGAGGCGTTAATTCTTCTCTTGGTATTGGTAGCTGGTTTTGCGGCCATTATTTGGTTTGGCAGGATGCTAGCGCCGTTCTTCACCGCGCTTGTGATAGCTTTTTTACTGCAGGGCGTAGTGAGTGCCTTGACGCGACGCGGTGTGCCTCATTTGCTAGCGGTCATTGTTGTGTTTGTGGCGTTTGTTAGCGTGTTGCTAACAATGGCCTTTATTTTGATGCCGCTGATTTGGAATCAACTTGTCGGGCTTGTTCAGGAAACGCCACGTATGTTTGCTAGCGGCCAAGGATGGTTAGACGAACTTCAGGCTCGTTATCCTAACTTAATCACCCCTGATCAAATGCAGAGTTGGATAGGCGTTGCCAGCCGGGAAATTAGCCAGCTAGGACAGCGTGCATTAACGCTGTCACTGGCATCGCTCGGCAATATTATGTCGTTGATTATTTACTTAGTGTTAGTGCCGATACTGGTATTCTTCATGCTAAAGGATCGCCAGTCTTTGGTAGGTTTTACACTGTCGTTGCTACCGCAAAAGCGTACGCTGTTAACGCGTATTTGGCATGAGATGGATCGTCAGATTGCAAATTACATACGCGGCAAATCGATAGAGATTATTATCGTTGGTACGGTCGCTTTTTTTACCTTCGCTTTCTTTGGCTTGCCATACACCGCCTTGTTAGCAGTGCTGGTGGGTTTTTCTGTTCTGGTGCCATACATTGGCGCGGCGGTGGTCACCATCCCAGTAGCGGCCGTTGCTGGATTTCATTTTGGGATCAGTGAGCAGTTTGCTTATGTGGTTGTTGCTTACGGCGTTATTCAAGCGCTTGATGGGAATGTGCTTGCACCGGTGTTGTTTTCAGAAACGAATAATATTCACCCGGTTTCCATTATTGTTGCGGTGCTGTTTTTTGGTGGTATCTGGGGGTTCTGGGGCGTTTTCTTTGCGATTCCCCTGGCCACCCTGCTAAAAGCACTGGTTTATGCATGGCCCAGAGGAATGGCAGAGAGAGAGGGAGAAAAGCAGCTTCCATTGGCTGAAAATTAAAAGGCACCATCTAACCGCAGTACACGAGGCGCGAACGGAAAAATTGCCTGCGAATCAGTCGCGGCACCGCTTCGCGCTGTACCCGTGAAGGATGCGGTGCTCTTGACTTTGTTAGTTGGCGTGAAGCGCTTCTGCTGCTGTTAGTACTTCATCGGCATGCCCTGGTACTTTAACGCCGCGCCACTCTTGGGCAAGTTTACCCTCGCTGTCGATTAGGAAAGTACTGCGCTCAATGCCAAGATGCTCTTTGCCGTACATTTTTTTAAGTTTGATAACGTCAAAAATCTGGCATACGGTTTCGTCCTTATCGGAGATAAGCTCGAAGTTAAAATCTTGCTTGGCTTTGAAGTTCTCCTGAGCACGGATACCATCTCTAGAAACGCCGATAATAACCGTATTGGCAGCATCGAATCGTGGCTTGCGGTCTCTAAAGTCTCCGCCTTCGATAGTGCACCCTGGGGTGCTGGCCTTTGGATAAAAATAGATAACCACCTGCTTGCCACGCAGCTCAGACAGCGTCACCGTCGTATCACTGGTGGCTGGGGCGGAAAAGTCAGGTACTGGGTGGTTGAGTTTTACGGACATGAAGAGCTCCTTTAATGAGATGACTTACTTAGTTGATTACACGCAAGTAACGCTATTATGTCAAAGCGAATAGGCGCCCAGTGATGAGTAGGTGAGAAAACTCTCAGCGCTTTACGCTGTACAGGTTCGAGCCGCCTGAGTACCATTTGCTGTCTGTAGCCCTCCTTGGGACGACAACACAGTGCTCAAGGCATAAAATGGCAGTAGGTTAAATCGCCTCGGTGTGCTCGTTCTAGTGGTCAAAGCTCTTGTGGACAGTCTCTTGTGGGCAGTCTCTTGTGGACAGGCTCTTATAAATAGAGCCCTTATGGTCGAAGCTTCTCGATTTTCAATGAACATCGTCAGTAGCTTAATTTTATAATTTTGCAGGTGAGGAAAAAACGGATGATCACAGGCAGCATTGTCGCCCTGGCGACGCCGATGAAAGTCAATGGCGACATCGACTGGGAGGCGCTTCGTCGCCTGGTGAACTTCCACCTCGACAATGGCACTGATGCCATTGTCGCAGCGGGCACCACGGGTGAACCTACTACCATGACATTTGCTGAGCACTTTGATGTGATCCGCAGTGTGGTAGAAGAGGTGAAAGGCCGTATTCCGGTGATCGCTGGCACGGGAGCGAACGCCACATCAGAGGCGGTTGAGTTAGCACGCTACGCTAGCGAAGTCGGCGCAGATTACTGTTTATCGGTTTGTCCTTACTATAACAAGCCGACTCAGGAAGGCCTCTATCAACATTTCAAAGCGGTGGCTGAAGGAAGCAAACTGCCGGTAATTCTTTATAACGTCCCCGGTCGTACTTGCTCTGATCTATATAATGAAACGGTAGTACGTTTAGCCGAGGTGAAGAATATTATCGGTTTGAAAGATGCTACCGGGAACCTTGAGCGCGCTGAGGATCTAATTGCCCGCTTGAAGGGCAGTGATTTTATGCTCTATTCCGGTGACGATGCCACGGCCTGTGACTTCATGCTGATGGGTGGCCACGGGGATATTTCTGTTACTGCGAACGTAGCACCTAAAGCGATGCATGAGCTCTGCGCTGCAGCCGTAGCTGGTGATTCGGACAAGGCTCACCAAATTAATACGCGTTTGATGCCGTTACATACAAATTTAGGCATTGAAGCTAACCCGATTCCGGTTAAGTGGGCACTGCATCGCATGGGATATATGGACGCCGGGATTCGTCTGCCGTTAACTTGGCTGTCGGAAAAGTACCATGCCACTGTTAGTGAAGCGCTGCAGTTGGCGGGTGTCGTAGAGGAGTAATTCGACGTAATCCCCTTTTGCTACTCGGCGTGGTTTGTTAACGCGTCGAGTACTCGACCTGTTGACTGTAAAGGTGGCTTGATGAGCCCTGTTCTGGAAAAACGTTTGCTTGAAAAACGTGCGCTTAAATGGATACCGCTGGCTCTCGCAGCGGCTGTCACGCTTGCTGGATGCGCGCGCGATGACGGTTACTATCACGACCGCAATTTGGATTATACTGAAGCTACCCCAGCGCCCCCCTTAGTACTGCCAGAAACCCGCAATACTCAGCGTTACCGTGATGCCATGCCTGTGCCCCAGGTAGCTATGCAAGGTAGCCGTATTGATGAGGCGGCCGAAATTGCCCCCCCTCAGACGTTGACGATTGGGAGCGGTTTAGAACCTGAATTCGTAGAGCGTCGTCAGGTGGGTAATCAGACATGGTTGGTGGTTGCGGCAGATACGGGAGCCGTTTGGCCTCAGTTAGAAGCGTTCGCGAATAGTCGACAGCTAGGTATTCAGCAAAGCGATGCGAATCAAGGTGTCATAGTGACTTCTCAAGCCACGTTGAGGCTACAAAGCGCGCTAAGGGCGGGCAGTAGTGAGGTGCGCTGTGAGCAAGCGGGGCAAAGCGTGGCTGGGTGTCTCGATGCCCTAGAGCAGTACCTAGGTGCACGCAGTGCCACGGCTAGCGCATCTTCTTGGACGGCTCAACGACTCGCACAAGATCAGGCGCTTCAAATGCGTCAGCAGGGCGACGAGTGGGAAGTTGTGATTCCTCAACCTATTGATCGAGTTTGGGCAGAGTTGGATCACTATCTTGAGCTCGACTTTAGTGTCGAAGGTCAGCGTGACCTATTAGCCACTTCTGCTGAAAACTATGAATTCCTGGTTGAGTACATGACCGAAACTGAGCGAGGCCGCAATCCTCTGCAAATTGTTTTCAGTCCCGATGTACGCCGTATGTCGCAGCAAATTCGTCTTGCCCTTCAACCTGACGGTGATAAGACCATTCTGCGTGCGATTAATGCCAGTGAGCGTAGTTTTAATGCTGATGATCAGCGCGAGCTGCTTGAGCGTGTCTCCGGCTACCTACGTTAATTTTTAATTTTGAAATCTTTCGGAGCCCCTATGGAAAAGCGCCAAGAACTCTACGCTGGAAAGGCGAAGTCCGTTTATACCACCGACGACCCTGATTTGTTGGTACTGCACTTTCGTGACGATACCAGTGCTTTCGATGGCAAAAAGAAAGAGTCACTGGCCCGCAAAGGCAAAGTGAACAACATCTTCAATGCTTTTATTATGCAGCGCCTGGAAGAGGCGGGGATTCCTACCCATTTTGAGAAGCAGCTTTCTGATACTGAAAGCCTAGTAAAGAAAATGGAGATGATTCCTGTTGAATGCGTCGTGCGCAACATTGCAGCAGGTGGCCTAGTTAAGCGCCTGGGGGTGGAAGAGGGCATCAGTTTGAATCCGCCCACCTTTGAATTGTTCTTAAAGAACGATGAAAAGGGAGACCCCATGATTAACGAGTCGTTAGCAGAAACCTTTGGCTGGGCAACCCCTGAGCAATTGGTGAAAATGAAGTCACTTACTTTTAAAGTGAATCATGTGCTCAAGCAGCTTTTTGCCGAAGGCGACATGTTGCTAGTCGATTACAAACTTGAGTTTGGCGTCTTCAAAGGCGATGTAATCCTTGGCGATGAGTTCTCTCCGGATGGCTGTCGCTTATGGGATGCCAATACCCGAGAAAAACTTGATAAGGATCGCTTCCGTCAGGGGTTAGGTGGTGTTATTGAAGCGTATGAAGAAGTAGCACGACGGATTGGTATTCATATCGAATAATCGCACAGCACATCTGTATTGAGTTGTGCATAGTAAAACCCCGCTTAGGTATCAATTTCCGAAGCGGGGTTTTTTGTAGCGGGCTGCCTATGTAGCCTCGTCATCATTAGAAGGTTTGTCGCCGAAGGGCTCATCGCTTGAAGGCTCGTCAGTGATCTCTTCAAGCGCTTGTAATCGGTAGCCATAGCCATAAACCGAAACAAGATTCCAACCGAACTCCGACGTTAGACTAAGTTTTTTGCGCACTCGGTGAATATGAACGTCTAGCGTACGCGTGCCAGGCGGATCACTTTTACCCCACACATATTCATATAGGTAGGAACGTGAAAGCGGACTGCCTAGCTGATTTAGAAGAAGAAAGGCTAAGCGAAACTCCTGCCTCGTCAACGATACTTCTTCTCCGTCCACGTATGCTGTTTCACGATTGGTATTGAGCTTAATGCGGCCAAACTCCAATGTTTGTTGCTGAGCAACACTTGGCGTGCGTAGCGAATGGCGTCGAGTTGATGCATAGGCTCTTGCAGCCAGTTCGCGCGGTCTAAAAGGCTTGCTGATGAAGTCGTCAGCTCCCGCGTTTAAGGCTTGAATAATATCAGATTCTTCTTGCCGCAGAGTCACCATTAGCACAGCAGGAATAATCTGTAGGTAGGTTTTCATCCAATTAAGCAGCGCAATACCGGTGCCGTCAGGCAAGTGCCAATCAAGTATGACTAAATCGAATGTATTGCGGCTGGCGGTATGAATAAATGCCTTACTGGTCTCAAAAGAAAAGATGTTTGCTTCTATGCCTCGCTCGGCAAAGCCATCTGTAAGCGCTTTTTCGATGCGCTCCGATACCACCTTCTCATCTTCTACTACTGCAATGCGCATAGGCTGTATCCAAGTCAGGTCTCGTTAGTGAAAGTGAGCAGCATAGGTTGTAATTTTTTCTTAGATCTAAAAAGAGTATCAAGATGCCATAATTAGATACTTGTTCTGAACTATGAGCTTTGCAAGTAGAAAAGCTCATTAAGTCTCTCTTTTATCAACTACTGATGATAACAGCAGGCACTGAACATACTTGCCAAGTAGTGTTTAGTAGTCCCTCGCCTTTTCGCTAATGAAGCTGTCACAACAGCCTGTTCAATCCCGAACGTTACCGAACTACGTTGCAGGTCAGCTACTTCCCAGAATACGCATCTCGAGTGAAATGTAAATTGGTGTCAAAGGTGTAAATAGATAATTTTGGTTAATGATAGATTTTTTTGTTTTTAATCGATTTTTTTGTTTTTAATCGATTTTTTTGTTTTTAATTAGTAAGTGCTTACTCTCCGTTTAACGTAAACATTGATAGTGCCTACTTGAAACTGACTGTTGATGCGTGGGTGACTTGCTTCTTGCTCCTGATTTCTATCGCTAGAGTCTGAAAAATCTCCTCACTGATTTTCCCATTTACGTTTATTCATATTGTTGAGGCGCCTACTTCCCTGTGCTAGCTTCAGTATTAAATAAAGTTTCAGGCGCTGCTGTGGTTTCTGTGGATCATTAATAATCGTTTCATAAAAAAGACTTATGAAGCAGAGAGTATGTGATCTTTGAGGCTTGGCGATAAAAGTGAGCTTAATTAGGTGGACTCTAACTACCGCTCAAGAAGCTAGAAAAACTAATCACAATAATCCCTGACAACGTTAATGGGAGCATGGGAATGAATAACGTATTTCGCTTAGTTTGGAATCGGTCTCTTGGGCGGCTGGTAGTAGCTTCAGAAGCGGCACGTTCACACAGCAAATCCTCGGCCGCTGAAATAAAGGTTGGCGATACCCCGGCGGTTGTGCCGCGGCCAATTAATCGCTGTGCAGCACTCCCTTATAGTGGCTGGTTGCCGCGTCTCGCCTTTATCGTTAGTGCTGTCGTCGCTGCTTCTGGTTCGTTGACGGTACAGGCTTTTGAGTTAAATGGGGGGGATGATTGTAATGGCAACGCGTCTCGTAATTCGATTGGTCAGGGGTCAACAGCCTGTGCAAACTTCGCAATAGCTATTGGCAGTAATGCAAATGCGTCTGCCGCTGACACCATTGCGATTGGCAGGGCCTCGGCAGCTGGTTTTGTCAACGGTGTTGCGATAGGTGCCGAGACGTCTATTGGTGCAGGAAGTGGCATCGCGATCGGTGGAGGCGCCGAGGCGGGCGGTAACGGGCTTTTTGCGTATTTGCGTAATGATAACAATGGCGTTTCCGTTGCGGTTGAAAGCATTTCGAACCCTGCTATGGCCATTGGTGGTGGTTCTAGTGCAGTGTCTGGGGCGTTGGCGTTTGGGCCTAATAGTTCAGCAAATGGCATCAATTCCATGGCAGTCGGTGGTCAGTCCGTCGCGTTTAGCTTCAGCGATTTAGCGTTTGGTCCGGCGGCTTACGCGACCGGTGGTCGCTCCACTTCCATCGGCTACCAGAGTGCCTCGACGGGGTTTCGTAGCGTGTCCTTTGGGGCTGTATCGACTGCGACCGGTGATGATTCAATGGCGCTCGGTACCTCCGCGTTTGCTAGCGGCCAGCGAGCGCTGGCGATCGGCAGTTTCACCAGTGATTCTCAGGAACTGGTTAATAACACTCAGGCGACAGGCATTGATTAACTGGCGTTTGGTACCAGTGCGCAATCAACAGGGCTAGAGGCCATCGCTATCGGTACCGGGGCTCAGGCCACCGCGGCACAGTCAATCAGCATAGGCACCGGCAATGTGGTATCTGGCATTGGCTCTGGTGCCATCGGTGACCCAACAACCATCACCGGCGCGGGTTCTTACTCGTTAGGCAACGACAATACCATTGAAGCTGATAATGCCGGGGCGTTTGGTAACGATAATACTCTGACAGCCGCCGCCGATGGCAGTCGTGTTGTGGGTAATACGAATACGGTTAGCGGTCCAGATGCTTTGGCATTAGGTAATCGCAATACTGCTTCTGGAGAGGGCTCTGTTGCCATTGGGCGTGACTCCATTTCAACCGGTCTACAATCCTTTGCTTTAGGTGATGAAGCAGAAGCGACGGGCCAGGATGCGCTGGCTATAGGTACAGCATCAGACTCGCTCGGCTTAAGCTCTACCGCCTTTGGGCGTGGTGCATGGGCAACAGCTGACTATGCTGCCGCTTTCGGTGCCGAAAGTACGGCAAGTGGTGAAGAATCAACGGCTATTGGCAGCTTCTCGCAAGCAACACTGGAGGATAGCGTCGCACTGGGCTCTAATTCTGTAGCGGATACGGGGCCTGGAATATTAGGCTATAAACCCTTGGGTGCTTCCGCTGCTGATGCAGCAGCAGTTGACGGCACGGTGGCCACTCAGTCAGCGGTAGATATCGGCAGCCGCCAGATCACCAGTGTAGCAGCAGGTACCCAACTCGATGATGCCGTCAACGTCAGTCAGCTGATTGCTGCGCAGTCTGACGTTGCGGCGGGCACCAATATTGCTGATGTGACGGCAAGCGAGAATCTCGATGGTGGAACCATCTACACCGTCAATGCGAATGGCGCGAGCGTCAGCGCCGGAGACGGCGTTGATGTCACACCTGCAGGCCCGGATGCCAACAACGTCACCGACTATGAAGTGGCGCTGAACCAGACCACGAAAGACAGTCTGGACCTTGCAGACTCTTCGCTGCAGACGGTGGTGACCCAGATCGATGGCGTGGATGTCAAAACCATTGATCAGAACGATAACGTGGCCAACTTTATCGAAGGCAAAAACATTGACCTGATCGATAACGGTGGTTCCATCGAAGTGGCGACTTTGGATAACGTCACCTTTACCGATGTACAGACCGATACTCTGACGGCAGGCCCGGTGAATATCGGCGCGGCGGGCATTGATGCGGGTAGCACCACCATCTCCAGTGTGGCTCCCGGTGTTGCAGGCACTGATGCGGTTAACGTTAATCAGCTGGATGATGCCGCCGCTGCCTCGAAGACCGAAGTCACGGGTGGCACCAATATTGCCGGCGTGACTAAAGCCACGGGAGCCAACGGCCAGGACATCTACACCGTCAACGCCGATGGTGCAAGCGTCAGTGCCGGAGACGGCGTTGATGTCACGCCTGCCGGCCCAGATGCCAACAACGTCACCGATTATGAAGTGGCGCTGAACCAGACCACGAAAGACAGCCTGGATCTGGCCGACTCGGCACTGCAGACGGTCGTGACCCAGATTGACGGCACCGATGTTAAAACGATTGATGAAAACGATAATGTGGCCAACTTCGTAACGGGCGACAACATCGTGCTGACCGATGAGACTGGCGACATCAAGATTGCTACCAGCCCGACGCTCACCGCCGATAGCCTGACCATCAATAACGGCGGCCCGGTGATCAGCGACGCGGGCATCGATATGGGTGGCAACACCATCAGCAACGTAACGGATGGCGTTGCCCCCGGTGACGCTGTCAACTTAAGCCAGTTGGAAGACACGGCAGCCGCCTCGAAGACCGAAGTCACGGGCGGCACCAATATCGCCGGCGTGACTAAAGCCACGGGAGCCAACGGCCAGGACATCTACACCGTCAACGCCGATGGTGCAAGCGTCAGTGCCGGAGACGGCGTTGATGTCACGCCTGCCGGCCCAGATGCCAACAACGTCACCGATTATGAAGTGGCGCTGAACCAGACCACGAAAGACAGCCTGGATCTGGCCGACTCGGCACTGCAGACGGTCGTGACCCAGATTGATGGCACCGATGTTAAAACGATTGATGAAAACGATAATGTGGCCAACTTCGTAACGGGCGACAACATCGTGCTGACCGATGAGACTGGCGACATCAAGATTGCTACCAGCCCGACGCTCACCGCCGATAGCCTGACCATCAATAACGGCGGCCCGGTGATCAGTGACGCGGGCATCGATATGGGTGGCGACACCATCACTAACCTCGGTGACCCGGTGAATGGTGGCGATGCAGTAAATCTTGATTATTTCGATGAAAACCGCGCTCACTACTATAGCGTCAACGACGACGGTACTCAGCAAGGCAATTACGACAATGATGGCGCTACTGGCATCAACGCCCTGGCAGCAGGTACCAATGCGCAGGCAATGGGTAATAGCTCTACTGCCGTGGGTGACGGTGCAAGGACGGGGGGTAATGCTGACAATCAGGTAGCAGTAGGAAGTTCAGCCTTGGCCGGTGGTCAAGGTTCTATTGCCATCGGCAATAACGCCAAGGCGTCGACTAATGGTCAGTTTGATACCCCTGTGGGTGGCCAGATGACGGTCGCTATAGGGGATGGAGCCAATGCACAGGGCACTGACAATGTCGCCGTAGGCTCTGGGTCTCTGGCTGATGGCCTCACGCTGGGCACAGCGGCTTATCAGCCCGTTGATGTTGATGGCAACCCGATTGCCGTGGCTGCAGACGAAGCCGACAGTGAATTCTCCGTGGGCGACACTGGCTTCGAGCGCCGTGTGACCAACGTAGCGGCGGGTGCTGAAGATACCGATGCGGTCAACGTCAGCCAATTAAAGGCGGTTAATGAACTGGCCAGCACTGGCTGGAATGTTCAAGCCAACGGTGACACGGCCACTAATGTGGCACCCGGCGATACTGTTCAGTTTATCGACGGCAAGAATATTGACATTACTCGCAATGGCGCTGATATCACTGTTGCCACGGCCGACAGTGTGGTCTTTGATGATGTGACCATAACCGGTGGCCCGACGCTGACTGGTGGCGGCATTGATATGAACAACACCGCCATCAGTAACCTCGCCGACGGCGTGAACGCTCAAGACGCCGTCAACGTTAGCCAGTTGGAGAACAGCGCCGCAGCTTCAAGAACGGAAGTCACCGGCGGCACGAATATTGCCAGTGTAGATCAAACCACTGGCGCTGATGGCCAAGATATCTACACCGTTAATGCCGACGGCGCATCGGTGAGTGCCGGTTCCGGCGCAGTGGATGTGACTGCTGCTGCCCCCGATGCGGATAACGTCACCGACTACGCGGTGGATCTCAGCCAAGCCAGTAAAGACAGCCTGACGCTGGCCGACTCCGCCTTACAAACCGTGGTCACCCAGATTGACGGTACCGACGTTAAAACCCTCGATGAGAATGACAACGTCGCCAACTTTGTGACCGGCGACAATATCGTGCTGACCGATGACGCGGGTGGTATCAAAATCGCCACCGCCGATGACGTGACCTTTACCAGCATCAACAGTGACAGCCTTGCCATCACCGGTGGTCCGACACTGACCGGTGGTGGCATTGACATGAACAACACCACCATCAGTAACCTAGCTGATGGCGTGAATGCGCAGGATGCAGTTAACCTCAGCCAGTTGGAAAACTCCGCCGCAGCTTCGAAGACTGAAGTGGCTGGCGGCACCAACGTAGCCAGTGTGGACAAGGCTACTGGTGTGAACGGTCAGGATATCTACACCGTTAATGCCGACGGCGCATCGGTGAGTGCCGGTTCCGCTGCGGTGGATGTGACTGCCGCTGCGCCAGATGCCAATAACATCACCGACTACGCGGTGGATCTCAGTCAAGCCAGCAAAGATAGCCTGACGCTGGCCGACTCCGCGTTGCAAACCGTGGTCACCCAGATCGATGGTACCGACGTTAAAACCCTCGATGAGAATGATAACGTTGCCAACTTCGTGACCGGCGACAATATCGTGCTCAGCGATGAGGCGGGTGGTATCAAGATCGCCACCAGCCCCAATCTGACGGCAGATAGCCTGACCATCAACAATGGCCCAACGCTCAATGACAATGGCATTGATATGGGGGGCGATACCATCACCAATTTGGGCGATCCTATCAATGATGGTGATGCCCTTAACCTCAAATATTTCGACGAAAACCGTACCCGCTACTACAGCGTGAATGACGGCGGCACCATCGGTGGCAACTTTAATAACGATGGTGCAACGGGACTGAACGCGATTGCCAGTGGTGTTAATGCCACAGCCAGCGGTGATGGTGCGGTGGCCATGGGCTTCGGTGCTAGTGCACCGATTAATGACAGTCTCGCGTTGGGCAGTGGCTCGGTGGTTGACCGCGCCCTGGCACCGGACTCCGGCTTTATTCCTGCAGGGTCTGCCACCATTGAGTTCAACACCACCGATAAAGAGCTGCTCGGTGCGATCTCGGTGGGTGATGATGACTCCTACCGTCAGATCACTAACGTTGCCGATGGTACTGAAGCTCAAGACGCCGTGACAGTTCGCCAGTTACAAGGGGCTGTTGGCTCTGTTATTGATAGCGGCACTAAGTATTTCCGCGCAAACTCCACCGAGCCTGATTCGCTGGCAGTAGGTAACGACAGTATTGCGGTTGGCCCAACCACGGTCACTAACGGCGATAACGGCATCGGCATGGGTAACGGCGCGATTGTCGGGCAAATGGCCCCAGGTGGCACTGCGATTGGTAACAATGCTGAGGTACTGCTTTCCGATGGCATTGCGTTCGGCACTAACGCGCGTTCTGAAGCCCAGCAGGGCATTGCCCTGGGCGCAGGCGCAACAGTCAGCCACGATCAAAGTGTCGCCCTGGGTAGCAACAGTGTGACCGAAGACGCGGTCGCCACCAGTGGTGTCACGATTGCCGGTGATAGCTACACCTTCGCTGGCACCACCCCAGATAGCACGGTGAGTATTGGCAGTGCAGGCAATGAGCGCACGTTGACCAATGTCGCCGCAGGCCGCGTGAGCGAGACGAGTACTGATGCCATCAACGGCAGCCAACTGTTTGCCTCTAACCAAGCGATAGAAGAGGTCAGCACGATTGCCAATACGGGCTGGGATATCCAGACTAACGGCGACACTGCTACCAACGTGGCTCCCGGTGACACCGTTCAGATGATTGATGGTCAAAACATCGCCATCACCCGCAACGGCACGGATATTACAGTCGCCACTGTTGATTCACCCCAGTTCGGCAATGTCACTGTCAATACTGGTGGTGGTGACACCATTAACGGGCTGAGCAACCTCACCTTTGATCCAGATAACTTCACCTCCGGCCAAGCGGCCAGTGAAGACCAACTGAAACAGGTCAGTGATATCGCCAATACTGGCTGGAATGTTCAAGCCAACGGTGACACCGCTACCAATGTGGCACCCGGTGATACTGTTCAGTTTATCGACGGCAAGAATATTGATATTACTCGCAACGGTCCCGATATCACCGTCGCCACAGCCGACAGTGTGGTCTTTGATGATGTGGCCATCACCGGTGGCCCGACGCTCACGGGTGGTGGCATTGATATGAACAACACCACCATCAGTAACCTGGCTGATGGCGTGAATGCGCAGGATGCAGTTAACCTCAGCCAGTTGGAAAACTCCGCCGCCGCTTCGAAGACTGAAGTGGCTGGCGGCACCAACGTAGCCAGTGTGGACAAGGCTACTGGTGTGAACGGCCAGGATATCTACACCGTGAATGCCGACGGAGCGAGCGTTAGCGCTGGCTCTGGCGCCGTGGATGTGACTGCCGCCGCCCCCGGTGCTGATAACGTTACCGACTACGCGGTGGATCTCAGCCAAGCCAGCAAAAACAGCCTGACGCTGGCCGACTCGGCCCTGCAAACCGTGGTCACCCAGATCGACGGCACCGAGGTCAAAACCCTCGACCAGAACGATAACGTCGCCAACTTTATCAGCGGTAACAATATCGAACTGAGTGATGATAATGGCGCGATTGAAATCGCTACTAGCGCAGACCTGACGGCGGATAGCCTGACCATCAACAATGGTGGTCCGACGCTCAATGACAATGGCATTGATATGAACGATAACCGCATCACCAATGTTGGAGAGGCGGTCGACGGTGGTGATGCCATCAATCTGGATTACTTCGATGCAAACCGTACCCGCTACTACAGCGTCAACGACGGCAGCGCCATCGGTGGCAACTTCGACAACGATGGTGCAACGGGGTTGAACGCCATTGCCTCCGGCGTTGACGCCACCGCTAGTGGAGACGGCGCGGTGGCCATGGGCTTCGGTGCTAGTGCACCGATTAATGACAGTCTCGCGTTGGGCAGTGGCTCGGTGGTTGACCGCGCCCTGGCACCAGACTCCGGCTTTATCCCAGCAGGGTCTGCCACCATTGAGTTCAACACCACTGACAAAGAGCTGCTCGGTGCAATCTCGGTGGGTGATGATGACTCCTACCGTCAGATCACTAACGTTGCCGATGGTACTGAAGCTCAAGACGCCGTGACGGTTCGTCAGTTGCAAGGCGCGGTAGGCTCAGTGATTACCACCGGCATAAAATATTACCGCGCTAACTCCGATGACCCTGACGCGATTGCGGCTGGAGAAGATAGCCTTGCCATTGGGCCTAATACAGTCACCAATGGTGATAACGGCATCGGCATGGGTAACGGCGCAATTGTCGGGCAAATGGCCCCAGGTGGCACTGCGATTGGTAACAATGCTGAGGTACTGCTCTCCGATGGCATTGCGTTCGGCACTAACGCGCGTTCTGAAGCCCAGCAGGGCATTGCCCTGGGCGCAGGCGCGACGGTTAGCCACGATCAAAGTGTCGCCCTGGGTAGCAACAGCGTGACAGAAGACGCGGTCGCCACCAGTGGCGTCACGATTGCCGGTGATAGCTACACCTTCGCTGGCACCACCCCAGATAGCACGGTGAGTATTGGCAGTGCAGGCAACGAGCGCACGTTGACCAATGTCGCGGCAGGCCGCGTGAGCGAGACGAGTACTGATGCTATCAACGGCAGCCAACTGTTTGCCTCTAACCAAGCGATAGAAGAGGTCAGCACGATTGCCAATACGGGCTGGGATATCCAGACTAACGGCGACACTGCTACCAACGTGGCTCCCGGTGACACCGTTCAGATGATTGATGGTCAAAACATCGCCATCACCCGCAACGGCACGGATATTACAGTCGCCACTGTTGATTCACCGCAGTTCGGCAATGTCACTGTCAATACTGGTGGTGGTGACACCATTAACGGGCTGAGCAACCTCACTTTTGATCCAGATAACTTCACCTCCGGCCAAGCAGCCAGTGAAGATCAACTGAAACAGGTCAGTGATATCGCCAATACTGGCTGGAATGTTCAAGCCAACGGTGATACCGCTACCAATGTGGCACCCGGTGATACTGTTCAGTTTATCGACGGCAAGAATATTGATATTACTCGCAACGGTCCCGATATCACCGTCGCTACAGCCGACAGTGTGGTCTTTGATGATGTGGCCATCACCGGTGGCCCCACGCTCACGGGGGGTGGCATTGATATGAACGCCACCACCATTAGCAACCTGTCTGATGGCGTGAATGCTAACGACGCCGTCAATCTCAGCCAGCTGGAAAACTCCGCTGCCGCTTCGAAGACTGAAGTGGCTGGTGGCACCAATGTAGCCAGTGTGGACAAGGCTACTGGCGTGAACGGCCAGGATATCTACACCGTGAATGCCGACGGCGCGAGCGTTAGCGCTGGCTCTGGCGCCGTGGATGTCACTGCCGCTGCGCCAGATGCCAATAACATCACCGATTACGCGGTGGATCTCAGTCAAGCCAGCAAAGATAGCCTGACGCTGGCCGACTCCGCGTTGCAAACCGTGGTCACCCAGATCGACGGCACCGAGGTGAAAACCCTCGACCAGAACGATAACGTTGCCAACTTCGTGACCGGCGACAATATCGTTCTCAGTGATGAGGCGGGTGGCATCAAGATCGCCACCAGCCCCGATCTGACGGCGGATAGCCTGACCATCAACAACGGCCCGACGCTTAATGACAACGGCATTGATATGGGGGGCGATACCATCACCAATTTGGGCGATCCTATCAATGATGGTGATGCCCTTAACCTCAAATATTTCGACGAAAACCGTACCCGCTACTACAGCGTGAATGACGGCGGCACCATCGGCGGCAACTACAATAACGATGGTGCAACGGGGCTGAACGCCATTGCCTCCGGCGTTAATGCCACCGCTAGTGGAGACGGCGCGGTGGCCATGGGCTTCGGTGCTAGTGCACCGATTAATGACAGTCTCGCGTTGGGCAGTGGCTCGGTGGTTGACCGCGCCCTGGCACCAGACTCCGGCTTTATCCCAGCAGGGTCTGCCACCATTGAGTTCAACACCACTGACAAAGAGCTGCTCGGTGCAATCTCGGTGGGTGATGATGACTCCTACCGTCAGATCACTAACGTTGCCGATGGTACTGAAGCTCAAGACGCCGTGACGGTTCGTCAGTTGCAAGGCGCGGTAGGCTCAGTGATTACCACCGGCATAAAATATTACCGCGCTAACTCCGATGACCCTGACGCGATTGCGGCTGGAGAAGATAGCCTTGCCATTGGGCCTAATACAGTCACCAATGGTGATAACGGCATCGGCATGGGTAACGGCGCAATTGTCGGGCAAATGGCCCCAGGTGGCACTGCGATTGGTAACAATGCTGAGGTACTGCTCTCCGATGGCATTGCGTTCGGCACTAACGCGCGTTCTGAAGCCCAGCAGGGCATTGCCCTGGGCGCAGGCGCGACGGTTAGCCACGATCAAAGTGTCGCCCTGGGTAGCAACAGCGTGACAGAAGACGCGGTCGCCACCAGTGGCGTCACGATTGCCGGTGATAGCTACACCTTCGCTGGCACCACCCCAGATAGCACGGTGAGTATTGGCAGTGCAGGCAACGAGCGCACGTTGACCAATGTCGCGGCAGGCCGCGTGAGCGAGACGAGTACTGATGCCATCAACGGCAGCCAACTGTTTGCCTCTAACTTAGCCATCGAGCAGGTCAGCACGATCGCCAATAAAGGCTGGAATCTCCAGGCTAATGGAGACACTGCTACCAATGTTGCACCAGGAGATACGGTTCAGTTCTTAGATGGTAAAAATGTCGATATCGCCCGTAGTGATACGGATATAACCGTAGCCACAGCCGATGACGTAGCCTTTGATAGCGCGATGTTTATTGACGGTCCGACCATTAATGGCGACGGCATTGATATGAACAGCACCACCATCAGCAACCTTGCCGATGGTGTGAATGCTCAAGATGCCGTTAACCTTAGCCAGCTGCAAAATAGCGCGGCAGCGTCGAGGACAGAGGTTGCGGGTGGCTCTAACGTGGCGAGTGTTGACCAAACCACTGGCGCTGATGGCCAAGCTATCTACACCGTTAATGCGGACGGCGCTTCAGTGAGTGCCGGTTCCGGCGCAGTAGATGTTACCGCCACTGCCCCGGATGCAGATAACGTCACCGACTACGCGGTGGATCTCAGTCAAGCCAGCAAAGACAGCCTGACGCTGGCTGATTCCGCACTCCAAACTGTGGTCACTCAGATTGATGGCACCGACGTTAAAACGCTCGACCAGAACGATAACGTCGCCAACTTTATCAGCGGCCAGAATATTGAACTGAGCGATGACGGCGGCGCGATTGAGATCGCCACAAGCTCTGACCTTACTGCTGATAGCCTGACGATCAACAACGGCCCAACGCTTAATGGTAACGGCATTGATATGGGCGGCAACTCCATCACCAACCTGGGCGACCCAGTGAATGATGGCGATGCACTAAACCTTCAATACTTCAATGAAAACCGCGTTCGTTACTTTAGTGTGAACGATAACGGTGTCGTCGGCGGTAACTTCAATAATGACGGTGCTACTGGTTTGAATGCGATGGCGAGCGGCGTAGGCGCTATTGCTAATGGCGAAGGCGCAGTGGCGATGGGCTTTGGGGCGAACGCTCTAGTACGTGGCAGCTTAGCGATTGGTAGTGGCTCGATTTCTGACCGTGCCTTAGCGCCAGAATCAGGTTTTATCACTGCGGGTTCAGCCACCATTGAGTACAACACTACCGACAAAGAACTGCTTGGCGCGATTTCCGTCGGGGACAGCGACTCTTATCGACAGATTATTAATGTTGCTGATGGTACTGAAGCGCAAGACGCCGTCACGGTTCGCCAGCTACAGGGGGCAATAGGCTCTGTAGTTAATACCGGCACTAAGTACTTCCACGCCAACTCTACGGCGCCAGACTCTCTTGCGGCAGGTAACGACAGTATTGCGGTTGGTCCAACCACGGTCACCAACGGCGATAACGGCATTGGTATGGGGAACGGCGCAATTGTTGGTCAAATGGCACCGGGTGGTACCGCCATTGGCAATAATGCCGAGGTATTGCTCTCTGACGGAATCGCGTTCGGCACTAATGCCCGCTCCGAAGCCCAGCAGGGCATTGCCTTTGGTGCAGGTGCGACGGTTAGCCACGATCAAAGTGTAGCGTTAGGTAGCAACAGTACAACGGATGAGTCAGTTGCAACCCAGGGTATTACGCTGATTGGCAACGACTACTCATTTGCAGGCACCACGCCGGATAGCACCGTTAGTATTGGTAGCGCGGGGAACGAGCGTACCCTGACCAATGTAGCGGCTGGTCGTGTGAGTGAAACCAGCACTGATGCCATCAATGGTAGTCAGCTGTTTGCTTCTAACCAAGCCATTGAAGAAGTAAGTGCCGTAGCTAATGCGGGCTGGAACGTCACCGACGGTACCAATGCCGCCAATATCGGCCCTAATGGCGAGGTAACGTTCACAGGGGATAGCAATCTCACCGTCGCGCAGACCGGCATCGATGATGCTGGTGAAGTGGAAATCACCCTTAATCGTGACCTTGATCTCGACAGCGTCACCGCCGGTAACAGCGAGCTCACCAGCGCAGGCTTAAGCGTCGATGATGGCAACGGCAACCTTACCACCGTCACCAACGATGGCCTCACCATTGCTGGTGGACCCAGCATCACCGCGAGTGGTGGTATTGATGCCAATAACCAAGTCATCAGCAATGTAGGCACACCAGTGGATGACGGTGATGCGCTTAACCTTCAATATTTCAATGAAAACCGTGCTCGTTACTACAGCGTGAACGACGGCGGCACCATCGGAGGCAACTTTAATAACGATGGTGCCACTGGGTTGAATGCCATCGCTAGTGGGGTAGATGCTAGCGCCAGCGGCGAAGATGCCGTAGCCATGGGGTTTGGGGCGAATGCACCGATTCGCGGCAGCCTAGCGCTGGGTAGCGGCTCGGTGGTTGATCGCGCGCTGGCTCCAGACTCTGGCTTTATCCCGGCGGGGACGGCGACGATTGAATTCAACACCACTGATAAAGAACTGCTCGGTGCTATCTCGGTAGGCGATAGCGACTCGTACCGTCAGATCACCAACGTCGCAGATGGCACCCAAGCGCAAGATGCTGTCACTGTTCGCCAACTACAAGGCGCCGTTGGATCAGTCGTCGAGTCTGGTACCAAATACTTCCGCGCGAACTCCAGCGCGCCAGATGCCGCCGCGGTAGGTAACGACAGCATTGCAGTTGGCCCAACCACCGTCACAAACGGTGATAACGGCATTGGCATTGGTAACGGCGCGATTGTCGGTCAAATGGCTCCAGGCGGCACTGCCATTGGCGATAGTGCCGAAGTACTGCTGTCAGACGGAATAGCGTTTGGTAGCAATGCTCGCTCCGAAGCCCAGCAGGGTATCGCTCTTGGCGCAGGTGCGACGGTAAGTCACGATCAAAGTGTAGCGCTCGGCAGTAACAGCACCACGGATGAATCGGTTGCGACTCAGGGCATTACGCTGATTGGCAATGATTACTCATTTGCTGGCACTACACCGACGAGCACCATTAGCGTTGGTAGTGTGGGTAATGAGCGCACGATCACTAATGTGGCAGCGGGGCGAGTTAGTGCGACCAGCACTGATGCCATTAATGGCAGCCAACTGTTCGCTTCTAACCAGGCTATTGAAGAGGTAAGTGCTACGGCGAACGCTGGATGGAACTTGAGCGTTGAAGATGGCGAAGCCAACAATGTGGCCCCAACGGGTGAAGTTAACCTCTTAAGTGATGACGGCAACATACTCATTACTCAGGCCACGGTTAATGATCGTGAAGAAGTAGCGTTTGGGCTATCCGATGATTTATCGGTCGCTAATAGCCTTACCGTAGGGCAAGACGGGCCTGTTATTAGTAACGAGGGGATTACTAACTTAGCCGAAGGTGATGTATCAGCCGATAGCAAAGATGCCATCAACGGCTCTCAACTTTACGCCACGAATCAGTGGATCGAAGTGTTAGAAAACAGCGTTACTAACGTTGTTGGTGACGGAAGCGATGAGTACATCACCAATAACGGCCTCGGCATTCGCTACGTGCGCACCAACGACAGTGGCTTAGCAGTGAGCGATGCCTTTGCTCAAGGGCAAGGCTCCACCGCTGTTGGCTACGAGGCCGTTGCCTCGGCTGACCGCGCATTGGCGATGGGGTACGACGCGATTGCCTCCCACCAAGGCAGCGTCGCGCTAGGGAAAGGCGCCCGTACTGCCGCTGCGGTTGGCACCGCTTCGGTAGAAATCGCGGGTCAAACCTACCAGTTTGCGGGGACTTCTCCGGTAGCCACCGTTAGCGTTGGTAGCGTTGGTGCTGAACGTACGGTGACGAACGTCGCAGCAGGCCGAATTTCGGCAGAGAGTACCGATGCGATTAACGGCAGCCAATTGTATGCCACTAATCAAGCGGTCGGGGCGCTAGACAACCGCGTCACCACTGTTGAAGGTGATATCAGTAATATCACCAACGACTTGGCCGACCTGGATGACCGTGCGGTGCAATATGATCGCAACGACGACGGCAGTGTTGATTACAACACCATTACCTTGGAAGGCGATGGCGGCACGAAGATCACTAACGTTGCCCCCGGTGATATTGCGCAAAATAGCTCGGATGCTGTGAACGGTAGCCAGCTATGGGATGTGCAGAACCAAATCACCAACATTGAACAAGGGGGCTCCAAGTACTTCCGCGCCAATAGCGACGGCCCTGCCGCAGACCCACAAGGTGCTGACAGCATCGCCATGGGGCCAGGCAGTGTCGCGTCAGGCGATCGTAGTGTTGCCTCCGGTGCGGGTGCACAAGCCAATGCGGAAGGCAGCGTTGCCCTCGGTGCGGACTCTGTTGCTGACCGTGAAGGGATGAACGGTGAGCGTGAGCGTTTCTCCAACGAATCCGTTGCTTCCACACAGGGTGCCGTTTCTGTCGGTAGCGCGGGCAACGAACGTCAGATCACCAATGTGGCCGGTGGTACGCGAGATACTGATGCGGTTAACGTCCGGCAGTTGGATGCCGTTCAGCGTGGTGCGGTGAACTACGACCGTGATGAAGATGGCAATGTTGACTACAGCACCATCACGCTGAAAGGCGACGAAGGCACCACCATCACCAATGTGGCGCCTGGCATCAATGCTAACGATGCTGCCAACGTGGGGCAGTTGAATGACCTTGGCCGTCGCTTTGAAAACGAGATCGTCAACGTGTATGGCCGTATCGACGATGTTGAGCGTAATGCCAACGCGGGTTCTGCTAGTGCGATCGCCGCTTCCACTGTGCCTCAAGCCTGGATGCCCGGTAAGAGCATGATTGGTGTGGGGGCAGGCACCTATGGCGGTGAGTCGGCAGTCTCGGTGGGTATCTCGCGTCTGTCCGATAATGGCCGCTGGGTTATCCAAGGCAAGGTAACGGGCGACTCGCAAAGCAACTTCGGCGCAGGTATTGGCGCTGGCTGGCACTGGTAAAAGGAGAACGACGTGAACAATCTTAATAACAGTATGATGACCAAGGCGGCCCTCGGGGCCGCCAGTATCGCCGCCGTTCTCGTTCTTGCGGGCTGCGCTAGCCCACCTAATAACGACCGAACCGAGTTACGTGACGCCGGAGATGGCTTTCCAGCACTAGCGGGTAACTGGTATGACGGCGGCAAGTTTGTTGATCCTGAAAACATTTTACGTATTCAGGAAAGCCAGACGAAGGACCAAGTACGCCAGTTGATTGGAAATCCCCATTATTCGGAAGGGTTCTTTGGCGTTCGAGAGTGGAACTATGTGTTCAACTTGTACACGGGTAACGGCAATGAGTACATCACCTGCCAATACCAAGTGCATTATGACGATGAGATGGCGTTAGAGAGCACGCGTTGGCGGGATGCACAGTGTCCGGCGTTACTGGTGCCAATCGAAGTAGAAGAAATTGCCGCTGAACCGCGTGAAGAGAAACTAACGCTATCAGGCGATGTGTTATTTGATTTTGATAGTGATCAACTTTCGCTAGAAGGTCGGCGCGCCCTAGAAAGGGTGGTAGAAATGGTTCTTAATGCCTACTCGTCGCCGAATATTCGCATCATTGGTTACACAGATCGATTCGGAGATGAGCAATATAACCTGCGCTTATCTCAGTCGCGTGCGGAGGCGGTCGGTAGCTATCTAGTATCACAAGGGATAGAGCGCCGTGATTTAACATTGCTAGGAAGAGGGGAGTCTGATCCTATAGTTGATTGCCCAGGCCAAATGGCCACGCCCAGCGTGAAGGGGTGTTTACGGCCCAATCGCAGAGTGGAGGTAATAGTTGCTAATAGTTAGTTAACGGCTAAGCCTTTTAGCAATGCCGATCTTTTAGCCGAAGCTTTTAAAGCTTCGGTTTTTTTATGTGTTGCTTTAGTTGGTTTGCACTTTTTGAAAAATATATTATGGCTGATTTACATGGTTTAACTTTTTATACAGGTTTTAGTGAAGTTTTAAGATTAGTGCTGATTTTTTTATTAACAATCGTTTCATTGTGTTGAGGGTTTGTTATTTTGCTGTAAAAAATAAATAAACTCCTTATCTAAATGTTTGTTGGGTGCCTGTATTTTTTTAAGTAAACGTCATGCAGAGTAACTTCAATAACTATTGATTGTTGACCTATTGTTTTGGAAAACACTGCATGAAATCGATCATTTAGATACCCCGCCTGACAATGCCGTAATTTTTCACATAGGTGGTTCCCCCCGCTGATGTGAAAAGGGAGAAGCGCAATGAATAACGTATTTCGCCTTATCTGGAACCGCACTTTAGGTCGTCTGGTTGTGGCATCAGAAGCCGCTCGCTCTCAGCACAAAGCGGGGAATGGCAGTAAACAGGTAGGACAATCGCCAATACCGGTACGGAAAACGACAGAGTGCCAGTTATCCACACCACTGAAACCCAAAGCACTATTGCTCGCCTGTGCCTCGATGTTGTTACTGCCGTTGGGTATTTCAGACGCCGAGGCACGCAAATTTGCCTCAGATGGTGGTAGCTGCGTCTCAGGTGGCGGGGGAGTGGCAATTGGCAGGCTAATTACGACGAATACAAACGCTGATCCTGTCGATGGAAGTGGTACTTACTCGACGGTTGCTGGTTGTAATGCCAGTGGCAATAATCAGTCGGCAGCAACTGTCTATGGCACTTTTAGTCAGGTCACTGGAGCTGGTGGGGCAGCATTTGGTTTTAATGTTAGGGCTGCACGCTGGGCGACGGCAATAGGCTTAGAAAGTCGTGCTACCGGCGTGCATTAGGTTTTGGTAGTCAGGCGACGGCGCGTAACGCGGTAGCGATAGGTGGTGCCGGTGGGGATGGTACAACGCCATTGGCGGTAGCGGATTCCACCATCGCTTCTGGTATTAACTCTATTGCCATTGGGTCGAATAATGTGCGGGGCGCGCAGGCGTTAGGTTCTAATGCGATCGCGATAGGGGGGGAAGCCACTGCATCACAGCTTTCAAGCACGGCCCTTGGGAACAAAAGTCAGGCGACTGGTGCTACCTCCCTGGCGATTGGTGAGCGCTCAGAAGCGAAAGCAGAGTTTGCTAATGCATTAGGCGTTCAATCAAAAGCTGAGGGCCTTGCTTCGCTGGCGGTAGGTCCAGCGGCAAAAGCACTGGCAGAAAGTAGTGTGGCAATGGGACGGCGTTCAGAGGCCACTGAGTTGCAAAGTATCGCGGTAGGTTTGGACTCCAAGGCATCAGGGGTCGACTCTCTGGCAATAGGCACGGGTGCAATCGCTTCTGGTGACAAAACGATCAGTATTGGTTTTGCTAACGAAGTTTCAGGAACAGGTTCTGGCGCTATCGGTGATCCTAATATCATCACGGGCGCAGGCAGCTACGCACTGGGCAACGACAATACCATCGACGCCGACGAGGCAGGTGCTTTTGGTAACCGTAACATCCTTGCGGCTACCGCTGATGGCAGCCGCATTATCGGCAACGACAATAACATTGATGTCTCTGATGCCATGGTGGTGGGTAATAATGCGGATGTCACACAAGCGGGAGGAGTGGCACTAGGCTCTGGTTCGGTAGCAGATACCGGCGCAGGCATCCAGGGTTATAACCCGACCACCAGTGCTGCCGATGGGCTTAATACTGTAATTGCTGCCACCGAGAGTACCACTGGCGCAGTGGCTGTGGGTGACGCCGATAGTGGTGTATTCCGCCAAATTACGGGTGTGGCTGCGGGTAGCGAGGACTCTGATGCGGTTAACGTCGCGCAGTTAAAAGCCAGCGAAACTCACTACTTCAGCGTTAATGATGACAATAACCCGCAAGGAAATTACGCAAATGATGGTGCCACAGGAGCCAATGCTTTGGCAGCGGGTGTTAATGCTGAAGCTATTGGTGATGGAGACGTTGCCATTGGAGAAGGTGCGCGAGTTGATGGAAGTACTCTGGGAGGAAGCAGTGTAGCGGTTGGACAACTCGCAGAAGTCGATGGAGCGGCTGATGCAGCGGCTCTTGGGTCTGGAGCGAAAGTGTCAAGCGGTTCAGATGGTGGTACAGCGATTGGCTCTGAAGCTACAGTAGGCACTGATTCCCGAAATGCTATTTCTATCGGCAGATTGACCAGTGTTGGTAGCAACGCGTGGGATAGCGTTGCTTTAGGCAGTGCCGCTTCGGTAGGAGAAGGAGCCAGTGGTGCAGTATCTATCGGGATTCTTGCTTCCAATGCTGATGGCGCTTTCAACTCGATTGCATTGGGAAGTTCTGCGAATAACAGCGAATCTGGTTCAGTATCCATCGGTAGTGAGGCGTCTACTACGGCAGGCGGTGCAGTAGCGATTGGTGGGAGTGCTACAGCAACTGCTGCTAATGGTGTGGCTCTAGGCTCTGAATCGGAGGCTGATACCGCGGCGGGTATTGCCGGTTACGTTCCGTTTGGAGCTACTGCTGCGGATACCAGCGCAATCACTGGAACGGAGGCACAGCGTGCCGCCGTGGATGTTGGCAGCCGCCAGATCACCAGCGTGGCAGCCGGCACCGAGTTAGACGATGCGGTTAACGTCAGCCAGTTAATTGCCGCGCAATCTAAAGTTGAAGCGGGCACCAATACCGAGGTTATTGAGACCGAAAACTCCGACGGTGGCACTATCTACACCGTTAACGCCGACAGTGCCTCAGTCAGTGCCGGTTCCGGTGCCGTCGACGTCACTGCCGCTGCTCCCGACGCCAACAACGTCACCGACTACGCGGTGGATCTCAGTCAAGCCAGTAAAGACAGCCTGACGCTGGCGGACTCCGCGCTCCAAACCGTAGTCACCCAAATTGATGGCACTGCGGTTAAGACGATTGATCAGAATGACAACGTCGCCAACTTTGTCACTGGTGACAACATCGTGCTCAGTGATGAGGCGGGCGGTATCAAGATCGCCACCGCCGATGACGTGACCTTCACCAGCATCAACAGCGACAGCCTCGCGATTACCGGTGGCCCGACGCTGACCGGTGGCGGCATTGATATGAATGGCGGCACTATCAGTGATCTTGCTCCTGGGGTTAACCCGCAAGATGCGGTCAACCTCAGCCAGTTGGAAAACTCTGCTGCCGCTTCGAAAACTGAAGTGGCTGGTGGCACCAATGTGGCCAGTGTGGACAAGGCCACCGGCGTGAACGGCCAGGATATCTACACTGTGAATGCGAACGGCGCATCAGTCAGTGCCGGTTCCGGCGCGGTGGACGTCACTGCCGCGGCTCCCGACGCCAACAACGTCACCGACTACGCGGTGGATCTTAGCCAAGCTAGCAAAGACAGCCTGACACTTGCGGATTCGGCGCTGCAGGACGTAGTGACCCAGGTTGACGGTGTTGACGTCAAAACCCTGACGAAGGGCGATAACAACGCTAACTTTTTGACGGGCAAGAATATGGTGCTCAGCCCTGATGGTGCGGGCGGCATTGAAATTGCCACGCTGGACAACGTCACCTTTACCGACGTTCAGACCGATACTCTGACGGCAGGCCCCGTCAACATCGGTGCCACGGGTATCGATGCCGGTAACACTACGATCTCCGGTGTGGCGCCTGGGGTAGCGGGTACTGATGCGGTCAATCTTAATCAGCTAGACGATGCTGCCGCGGCCTCAAAGACCGAAGTCGCGGGTGGCACCAATATCGCCAGTGTGGATAAAGCCACCGGTATTAACGGCCAGGACATCTATACCGTGAATGCCGACGGCGCATCAGTCAGTGCCGGTTCCGGTGCGGTGGACGTCACCGCCGCTGCCCCGGATGCCAACAACGTCACCGACTACGCGGTGGATCTTAGCCAAGCTTCAAAAGACAGCCTGACGCTGGCGGATTCCGCCCTGCAAACCGTGGTCACCCAGATCGATGGGGTGGATGTTAAAACCCTCGACCAGAACGACAACACCGCCAACTTCGTCACCGGCGATAACATCGTGCTCAGTGATGAGGCGGGCGGCATCAAGATCGCCACCGCCGATGACGTGACCTTCACCAGCATCAACAGCGACAGCCTTGCGATTACCGGTGGCCCGACGCTGACCGGTGGCGGCATTGATATGAATGGCGGCACTATCAGTGATCTTGCTCCTGGGGTTAATCCGCAAGATGCGGTCAACCTCAGCCAGTTGGAAAACTCTGCTGCCGCTTCGAAAACGGAAGTGGTCGCGGGCACCAACGTGACAAGCGTGGACCAAGCTACCGGTGCGGATGGCCAAGCGATCTACACGGTTAACGCCGACAGTGCCTCAGTGAGCGCTGGTTCTGGTGCGGTGGACGTCACTGCCGCTGCTCCCGACGCCAGCAACGTCACCGACTACGCGGTGGATCTCAGTCAAGCCAGTAAAGACAGCCTGCTGCTGGCGGATTCCGCGCTACAAACCGTGGTCACCCAGATCGATGGTACTGCGGTTAAGACGATCGATCAGAACGACAATGTCGCCAACTTCGTGACCGGTGGCAACATCGTGCTCAGTGATGACGTGGGTGGCATCAAGATCGCCACCGCCGATGACGTGACCTTCACCAGTATCAACAGCGACAGCCTCGCCATCACCGGCGGCCCGACGCTCACTGGCGGCGGCATTGATATGAGCAACACCACCATTAGCAACCTCGCGGATGGGGTGAACGCCAACGACGCGGTTAACCTCAGCCAGTTGGAAAACTCTGCTGCCGCTTCGAAAACGGAAGTGGTCGCGGGCACCAACGTGACAAGCGTGGACCAAGCTACCGGTGCGGATGGCCAAGCGATCTACACGGTTAACGCCGACAGTGCCTCAGTGAGCGCTGGTTCTGGTGCGGTGGACGTCACTGCCGCTGCTCCCGACGCCAGCAACGTCACCGACTACGCGGTGGATCTCAGTCAAGCCAGTAAAGACAGCCTGCTGCTGGCGGATTCCGCGCTACAAACCGTGGTCACCCAGATCGATGGTACTGCGGTTAAGACGATCGATCAGAACGACAATGTCGCCAACTTCGTGACCGGTGGCAACATCGTGCTCAGTGATGACGTGGGTGGCATCAAGATCGCCACCGCCGATGACGTGACCTTCACCAGTATCAACAGCGACAGCCTCGCCATCACCGGCGGCCCGACGCTCACTGGCGGCGGCATTGATATGAGCAACACCACCATTAGCAACCTCGCGGATGGGGTGAACGCCAACGACGCGGTTAACCTCAGCCAGTTGGAAGGTGCCGCCGCGGCCTCAAAAACGGAAGTGGTCGCGGGCACCAACGTGACAAGCGTGGACCAAGCCACCGGTGCGGATGGCCAAGCGATCTACACCGTGAATGCCGACAGTGCCTCAGTGAGTGCCGGTTCCGGTGCGGTGGACGTCACCGCCGCTGTTCCCGACGCCAACAACGTCACCGACTACGCGGTGGATCTTAGCCAAGCTAGCAAAGACAGCCTGACACTGGCGGATTCGGCGCTCCAAACCGTAGTTACCCAGATCGACGGCACCGAGGTGAAAACCCTCGATGAGAACGACAACGTCGCCAACTTCGTCACCGGTGACAACATCGTGCTCAGTGACGAGGCTGGCGGCATCAAGATCGACACCGCCGATGACGTGACCTTCACCAGTATCAACAGCGACAGCCTCGCCATCACCGGTGGACCGACGCTGACCGGTGGCGGCATTGATATGAATGGCGGCACTATCAGTGATCTTGCTCCTGGGGTTAACCCGCAAGATGCGGTCAATCTCAGCCAGTTGGAAAACTCTGCTGCCGCTTCGAAAACTGAAGTGGCTGGTGGCACCAATGTGGCCAGTGTGGACAAGGCCACCGGCGTGAACGGCCAGGATATCTACACCGTTAACGCCGACAGTGCCTCAGTGAGTGCCGGTTCCGGCGCCGTCGACGTCACTGCCGCTGCTCCCGACGCCAACAATGTCACTGACTACGCGGTCGATCTTAGCCAAGCTTCAAAAGACAGCCTGACGCTGGCGGATTCTGCCTTACAGACCGTAGTCACCCAAATTGATGGCACTGCGGTTAAGACGATTGATCAGAATGACAACGTCGCCAACTTCGTGACTGGCGATAACATCGTGCTCAGTGATGAGGCGGGCGGTATCAAGATCGCCACCGCCGATGACGTGACCTTCACCAGCATCAACAGCGACAGCCTTGCGATTATCGGCGGCCCGACGCTCACTGGCGGCGGCATTGATATGAGTAACACCACCATTAGCAACCTCGCGGATGGGGTGAATGCTAACGATGCGGTTAACCTCAGTCAGTTGGAAAAGGTTAGCAGCTCAGCTAACGCAGGATGGAACGTCACCACCTCAAATGAAACAGGTACTGCTAGCAGCAATGTAGGGCCTAACGCGAACGTGGACTTTGTTAGCGGCGATGACAACGTGGTGATTTCCCATGTACGTAGCGAAGACGGTAGTACTTCAGTTGATTATCGTCTGGCCGATGATGTGCGTATCGGTAATAGCGTATCAGTGGGAGATACATCTATTAGTAACGATGGTTTGGTGATCGCAGGTGGCCCAAGTGTCACTACGCAAGGAATCGATGCTGGTAATAAGCAGATTACTAACGCGGCAAGCGGGGTTGGAGACACCCCACTAGATGAGCTAGAAGGCGATGCACTGGGTAATGTTATTAACGCCGGTGATTTGCAAAATGTTGCCAATAGCCTTGGCAGCAGTGTCGCTGCCGCCAAAACGGAAGTGGAAGCTGGTAACAACATGATGGTTGCTGATCGCATCGGTGATGATGGACAGATTATCTACACAGTGGCTACCGCAGATGAAGTTAGCTTTGATCAAGTTGATATAGGTAGTGTCAGCATCAATGCAGACACTGTGGATGATAGTGGGAACACCATTATTAGTGGAGTAGGCGAAGGCGGTATTAGTGAAGACAGCACTGATGCCATTAATGGTTCGCAACTCTGGGCGACTCAGGATCTGATTAAGAACCTGGAAGGTGGGGTCATCAACATCGCAGGCGACCTGAGTGACGAGTACATCACTAATAACGGTCGGGGTATTCGCTATGTGCGTACCAACGATGAGGGCCTCGATGTGAGCGATGCGTTTGCCGAAGCGCAAGGCTCCACAGCCCTTGGGTACGAAGCGCGTGCTACGGGTGATCGTGCGCTGGCCATGGGCTACGAAGCAATGGCATCACACCAAGGCAGTGTGGCGCTAGGTGAAGGTGCCCGCACCGAAGCGGCTATAAGAACTGCCTCGGTGGAGATTGGAGGCCAGACCTATCAGTTCGCAGGTGTAAATCCAGTGGCCACAGTTAGCGTCGGTAACGCCGGTTCCGAGCGAACCATTACCAATGTAGCGGCAGGACGGATCAGCGTAACCAGTACCGATGCCATCAATGGAAGCCAGCTATACGCATCCAACCAGTTTATGGATACGCTCGATGATCGCTTAACTATCGTGGAAGGTGGCTTGGGCGATCTTACTGAAACGGTGGCAGGTATACCCCAAGGGGGCGGAGAAGGCGCAGTCGAGTATGCTCGAAACGATGATGGTTCCATCAATAAAAATACTGTTGAGCTGGCAGGCGATGGTGGCTCCAAAATTACTAACGTAGCGCCAGGCGAGATTGCATCGGGCAGTTCGGATGCAGTTTCAGGAGATCAGCTTCATACGACACGTCAGGATGTCGCTGGCAACACCGCTAATATTGAAGGTAACCGTAACCAGATTGCGGGTAACACTGACAGCATAAGCAACATTAACACTACGCTAGACAAAGGCCTGAATGTCAGTGCCGACCAGGGTGAGCCGGTTAATCGTCAGCTAGGCGATACCGTTGCGGTGACTGGAGATAACAACATCACTACTCGTACTACAGGGGAGGGGGTTCAGGTCACGCTTAATCGAGAGCTAATTGTGAATAGCGTCACTACTGGTAACACCACAATCAATGACGATGGCGTAAGGATTCAAGATGGTCCTAGCATGACGCAAACAGGTTTTGATGCCAACGGCACCACTATTACCAATGTGGCGCCTGGTGTTAATGCTGGGGATGCCGTCAACGTAGGCCAAATGAATGAGTTGGGGCAGCGTTTTGCTAATGAAATCAACAGTGTTCATGGTCGCATTGATAAGGTTGAGCGCAACGCTAATGCAGGTATTGCCGCGGTTGCTGCCATGGGGCATGCCCCTTATGTGCCCGGTAAGCTTACTTACCACGTAGGGGGTGGCCACCACGGTGGTGAAAGTGCCGTCGGCATAAACTTCCGACGTACTGCGGATAATGGCCGCTGGAGCTTAAACGCAGGCATTGCTGGTTCACGGGCAGGCGCCACTATTGGTGTTGGTATTTCAGGGGTGATTGATTAATTCGCAAGCTTGGGGAGAGACTTCTCTCTCCCCAGTTTCTGTTACTAATAGGCTTGTATGACGGAATAGGGCGTGACCATGAAAAATCGATCCACGATATTAGCAATTGGCCTGGCGATCGGGCTAGCAGGCTGTGCATCAAACCCACCTCCAGCAGGAAAAGACGAGATCCATTTCCCCGACCTAGACAACACTTACTTGAAAACGGGTGATTTTGTCGAACCAGACAGCGTGCTGCGTATTTCCGAAGGCCAACACAAAGATCAGGTGCGGCTACTGCTTGGTCACCCTCACTTTAGCGAAGGGATTTTTGGCGTGCGCGAGTGGGACTACGCCTTTAATTTTTATACTGGTAACGGAAATGAGTACATTACTTGCCAGTATAAATTGCTATTTGACCGTGAGATGCGTGTAACCGACACCTACTGGCGCGATGCACAATGTCCAGCGCTGTTAGTGCCTATCCAGGTGGAGGAGCTTGCCACAGAGACACGTCAGGAAAAGGTAATACTATCCGGCGATGTGTTGTTCGGATTTGACAGCGACCAGTTAACCTTTGAAGGGAAGCGAGCGCTAGAACGAGTCGTCGATTCGTTTCATGGTACATCTTCTCCCGCTAGCATACTGATAGCAGGCTATGCCGACCGCTTTGGTGATGCGCAATATAACCTACGCTTATCCCAGGCTAGGGCTGAATCAGTAGGTACTTACTTGGTCAGCCAAGGCATTTCACGCTCTAGTATCAATACGGTAGGTAGAGGAGATGCAGATCCAGTTGTTGAGTGCTCAGGACAAGTGGCTACGGCAAGTGCAAAGGCGTGTTTGAAACCTAATCGAAGAGTAGAAATGACCCTGACATACAGGGAGTAAGCCAGCAAATTAATAACCAAAGGCAACGCCCACGGTGCTAGCACTTTAATAAGTTTAAGCACCGTGGGCTTTTTTTGCGTGGTAATAACGCTCAATTTTAGTAGTGGGGTGTTAAATGTTTAAAAGTATTTCTTTTAATTTTGGCTTGCTACTCATTTAAAAAAATTATCACGGAAGATTTTTCGCGAACAATTGTTAATTGACCGCTCGTTCAAGTTTAATGCATAAACTATTAATAAGTGTTTCTCAAGATAATATCAGTTTTAATTATAAAGGATATTGCATCGGTGGTTATTTTTTAGCGGGTTTCATGGTGCGTTTAATTATGGTTTTATTTTTTTATATCATTGTTTTTTATATGTAATTTCCATAGTCATGGTTTCTTGTAAACCTGGGTGAGGAGTATGGGTTATAAGGGTTTTGCATAATATAAATTAGGCTGATTGTTAAAAATAAAAAAATGTTAAATTGGTTTAATAAATGTGCTTGCTGGAGTGGTTTGGTTTTTCTGTGTGAATATTAACAATAATTGCTGACTGTTGAGATGAAGCTTATCTGAGTAAGAGAATGTATCCACTGAAAATGTACCTTGAACAAACTTGTTAGCTTCTGCGCATTAGTGCAGTAGCTGACAGTAAGTATGGATCCGGTTGTTTGTCGATAGCAGCGCTGAAATTGTTGTGGCTGTTTATAGGCATTCAGCGGTTGCCGAGTCGGAAAGATGTTGCCACAGGTTAGGTGTTCAGCCCCCCCCCCCTGAGCTTCAGCGTCGCACCGAGATGGCCAAGGGAAAACTGTGCGAGGCGAAATTGCCTCCTCGTCTGAATGGTTAGTGGAGTTCTCAGCAAATGAATAACGTATTTCGCCTAATCTGGAACCGTACACTTGGTCGGTTGGTGGTTACATCTGAAGCAGCACGCAGCCGCGATAAAGCGGCCACGCGGCAGGGAGTGGTCGGCCATCTGTCGGCACCGGAAACCGCTTCTAGTATTCACGCTCTGCTGCGGCCAGCCGTTGTCGCTGTGGCTCTCGCTGCAGGCTCCATGGTGCTGGTAGCGCCGGAGGCAAGGGCTTGGACAGCAGCTGGTGGCGACGACTGCAACCCTAGCTCGAATGTAAATACCCGCATTGCGATAGGTGCTTTTTCTGAAGCCTGTGCTGATGGTGCTGTTGCCATCGGCTGGGATAGTGATGCAGGTAATATCAATATTGAGTTAACCAGCGAGCCTTTGCCTTCACAGGTTTTCCAAAGTGGGGTGGCCGTCGGGCGTGGTGCTTCGGCAATAGGTTCCGTAGCAATTGGTCATGATGCGAGGGCCGGATCTGTAGCAGGTACTTTTCCTGACCAAGATTTTGGGCGTGTGGGTACTGCTTTAGGGGCAGGTACGCAGGCGGACGGTCATCGCTCGATAGCGATAGGCACTGCTCGTAATCGCACTACCTTTGCGACTGGTACTGAAGCAATCTCCATGGGTAACGCAGCGGCAGCCCGAGGCAACCAATCCATTGCAATTGGTAACAGCACGCCTGATGGTAATGGTGCTTACACTACGTCAACCCGGCATAGCGCAAATGGTGTTGCTGCGATTTCTTTGGGGTACCAGTCCCAGGCAGATGGTGATAATTCGATTGTTTTGGGTCGTGGCTCGAAAGCGGTTGGTAATGACTCTATCGCGCAGGGCCGAGACACTAAGGCAGAAGCTTTACGCGCAATCTCAATAGGCTCAATTTCCGAAGCAACGAAAGAATCCGCAACAGCAGTAGGGTACTATTCTCAAGCTCGCGGGAAGGATGCAACAGCGCTAGGGCATTTTGCTCGAGCCTACGCAGAGAATGCCACAGCACTGGGGCGCTATGCGAAAGCTGAGGGTGAACACTCTATCGCGGCAGGTAGTGGTGCTCAAGCAACAGTCCGTAATACTGTAGCAATGGGTAGTAATGCTCAAGCAACCGCCGAGAACGCCATTGCCATTGGCTTGGGTGCGCAGGCTTCTGGGGTGGATACGGGGGCTATTGGCCGTGGAGCAGTGGCCACGGGCTCCTGGGCAGTCGGTACAGGTGCGAGTGCCAGCAATGGCGGCCAAGCCTTTGGTGAGTTTAGTACGGCAAGTGGTATTGATTCATCAGCATACGGTAGGTTTGCGACCGCTACAGGAGAAAACTCTAGTGCTTTGGGTACCAGTGCTACTGCTGGAGGGGATCGGTCAACCGCTGCTGGCTTCCAAGCGAAAGCCGTCGGTGATGAGTCGGCTGCTATCGGTGTCAATGCCATTGCTGATGGTGCCAACTCGATTGCTCTAGGTTCTAATGCTCGAACTAACCCAGGGACAGGTGATACACATAGTATAGCGATTGGAGATTCTGCCACTGCCTATGGTCACAGTATTGCTTTGGGAGTGCAGGCCACAGCTGATCAAACGACCAATGACATTGATGGCTCTAGTTTAGCGATCGGTGCAAAATCTAATGTCGCCGGTGGTGCTTATGCAGGCACGGCGATAGGGGTTCAGGCGGAAGTAACGGGTGGCGTAGATGCGTTAGCGATGGGCTCCCGTGCTTCTGCTGCTGCCAGCCAAGCAGTGGCTATTGGAGCGGACTCGAGCGCGGTTACGAACGGTGGTGTAGCGCTAGGTAATGGCTCGGTGGCGAATATCGCCGCTGGTGCCGCAGGCTATGTGCCGTTTGGCGCTACTGCGATTGATGCGACCAATATCTCGGGTACGACCTCTCAGCGCGCTGCTGTTGATATTGGCAGCCGCCAGATCACCAGCGTGGCAGCCGGTACTGAGCTGGATGATGCCGTTAACGTCAGCCAGTTAATTGCCGCTCAATCCAAGGTGGAGGCTGGTACCAATGTCGCTGACGTAGCGGTTACCGAAAATCTGGATGGCGGCACCATTTATACCGTCAACGCTGAAGGCGCTTCTGTCAGCGAAGGCTCCACGGCAGTTACCGTAACGCCAACAGGCCCGGATGCCAATAACGTAACCGACTACGCCGTTGATCTGAGCCAAAACACCAAAGACGATATTGCCAATGCCAATAAAGGCTGGGATGTTCAGGTTAATGCGGAAGCGGCTGATAACGTTGCGCCGGGCGAGACTGTCCAGTTTATCGATGGAAAAAACATCGATATTACTCGCGATGGCGACCAGATCATCAAGGTGGCCACCGCTGATAACGTCGAGTTCAATCAGGTAACAATCGGCGACGCCACCAACAATACCGTCATCACCAGCACGGCTGATGGCCTGGATGTTGGCGGTGACAAGATCACCAATGTGGCAGATGGTGAAATCAGTGATACCTCGACTGACGCCGTTAACGGCAGCCAGCTGTTCGCGACCAATGAAAACGTTACGAACAACACTACCAATATCACGAACAACACTACCGAGATTGGCAAGGGTATCAACTTTGGTGACGGTGCGACGGCTAACAACTACGCGTTAGGCGACACCATTAATGTTAAAGGTGATCCCAACGTTACCTCTACCACCACGGTGGATGGTGTACAGCTTGGACTGGCGGATGTTGTCAATATTGGCTCGACCAATCCTGTCACTATTGATGGTAATACCGGTACCGTTGGTGGCCTGACCAACACCACTTTTGACCCGAACGTGACTTATACGGGCGGGCAGGCAGCGACGCAGGAGCAGCTGAGCCAAGTCAACACAGGTTTGGTTACCGAAGGGCTTAACTTCACCGGTAACGATAACTCCGCAGGTGATGTTCATCGTGACCTCGGTCAGACGCTGGCAATTCAGGGGGAAGCAACGTCAGGTGGCACCTACACCGGCGCAAACCTGAAAACGGTCACTGATCCGCTAACGGGTGCCATCAATCTGCAGATGACGGATTCGCCTGATTTCACTAACGTCAATGTGACTAACCAGCTGGATGTGGCGGGCGACACCAATATCGGCGGCAATACCACGATCCAGGGCGACACCACAGTGAAGGGCGATACCTTCCTGGGTGACAACTTCTCGGTCGTTAATAACGAAGCGATCTACAACGTTGAGCCCGACCAGATCATCAATGACTACCAAGTCACCAACAAGAAGTACGTAGATAACAGCGTGACCGCGCTGGGCGACACGCCGCTGACGTTTATGGGTGACAGCGGTACTCAGTTTGATCGCAAGCTGGGTGAAACTGCCAACGTTAAAGGCGGTAACACCGGCACGTTGACCGATGGCAACATTGGTGTGGTCGCTGACGGCACCGACACTCTGAATATCAAGCTGGCTGAAAACGTTGACCTGGGCCTGAACGGCAGTGTTGTCATGGGCGATACCACCGTTAACAACGATGGCCTGACCATCGCTGGTGGCCCGAGCATCACTAATACGGGCATTGATGCAGGTAACACCACCATCACCAACGTCGCAGCGGGTGTTAACGGCACTGATGCGGTTAACGTTGACCAACTGACTGACGTCAGCGACGTGGCGAACAAAGGCTGGAACGTCCAGGCCAACGGCGACGTTGCAACCAACGTAGCGCCAGGTGACACCGTTCAGATGATCGATGGCAAGAACATCGCCATCACACGTGACGGCAAGGATATCACTGTCGCGACGGCAGACGATGTCGAGTTCACCAACGTCGAAATCACCGAGAACCTAAATGTTGCGGGTGATACTGCGATTGGTGGTAACACGACGATCGCTGGCAACACGACCATTGAAGGCGACACCACGGTGAAGGGCGATACCTTCCTGGGTGACAACTTCTCGGTCGTTAATAACGAAGCGATCTACAACGTTGAGCCCGACCAGATCATCAATGACTACCAAGTCACCAACAAGAAGTACGTAGATAACAGCGTGACCGCGCTGGGCGACACGCCGCTGACGTTTGGCGACGATGCTGGCACTACGACTGATCGTAAGCTGGGTGAGCGTCTAGACGTCGTCACCAGCAACGCCAACCTCAGCACCACGCTGACGGATGAGCGGACTCTGGAAATCGCCATGAGCGATGATCTGGACGTCAACAATGTCACGGTTAATGACTCGCTCACGGTTAACGGCCCCACCACCCTGAACGGCGGCACCACCATTGGTGACAGCCTGACCTTGCTGGCGGGCACGACCGTTGACATGGGTGGCAACCAGATCACCAACGTGGCAGCCGGTACCGAAGGCGACCACGCGGTGAACCTGGATCAGTTGACTGACGTCAGCGACGTGGCGAACAAGGGCTGGAACGTTCAGACCAACGGCGACGTTGCAACCAACGTAGCGCCAGGTGACACCGTGCAGATGCTCGATGGCAAGAACATCGCCATCACGCGTGACGGCAAGGATATCACCGTAGCGACGGCAGACGATGTCGAGTTCACCAATGTCGACGTGACTGAGAACCTTAACGTTGCGGGTGATACCAATATTGCAGGTGACACTATCATTGGTGGTAACACTACCATCAACGAAAACCTGACCGTTGAAGGTACTACACAGCTGGGCGACAACTTCTTCGTTAACAACGAAGGTAACGTCACCTACGACGGCGACATCACCGAGAACAACCACATCACCAATAAGCAGTATGTGGATAACTCAGTGACCGAGCTGGGCGATACGCCGCTAACGTTTGGTGCCAACGAAGGTGACGATACCGATCGCCGTCTGGGTGACCGTCTGGACATCGTCGGTGAAGAAGATGCGGAAGGTGATAGCAACATCATCACCAAGATCACGGATGAAGAAACCCTCGAACTGGCGCTGAACGACGATCTGAAGATCGGCAACAGCGTCACCGTGGGCGACACCTTCATTGATGGTGACAGCGTCACTACCAACAACATGACGGTGAACGAGAACCTAACCGTTGAGGGCGAGACCCGCCTGGGTGATAACTTCTTCGTCAACAACGAAGGTAATGTCACGTACGACGGTGACATCACTGAAGGCAACCACGTCACCAACAAGAGCTACGTTGATAACAGCGTGACCGAGTTGGGCGATACCCCGCTGACCTTTGCAGGCGACAGTGGCGAGTCATTCGAACGTCGCCTGGGTGAGCAGACCAACGTGAAAGGTGGTGCTGAAGATGGCCTGACCGAAGGTAACATCGGTGTCGTAGCCGATGGTGAAGACACGCTCAATATCCAACTGGCCGAGAACATCGACCTGGGTGAAGACGGCAGCCTGACGATCAACGAAACGCTGATCGACGGTAACCAAGTCACCACCAATAACGTCACGGTGAATGAGACCCTGACCGTTGAAGGCGACACGTTCCTGAACGAGAACCTGACGGTAGCGGGTAGCACCACCATCAACGAAAACCTGACGGTGGAAGGCACCACGCAGCTGGGCGACAACTTCTTCGTGACCAACGAGGGCAATGTCACCTACGACGGCGACATCACCGAGAACAACCACATCACCAACAAGAGCTACGTGGATAACTCAGTGACTGAACTGGGCGACACGCCGCTGACATTTGGTGCTAACGAAGGTGACGACACGGATCGTCGCTTAGGTGACCGCCTCGACATCGTCGGTGAAGAAGATGCGGAAGGTGATAGCAACATCATCACTAAGATCACGGATGAAGAAACCCTCGAACTGGCGCTGAACGACGATCTTAAGATCGACAACAGCATCACCGTGGGCGACACCTTCATTGATGGTGACAGCGTCACTACCAACAACATGACGGTGAACGAGAACCTAACCGTTGAGGGCGAGACCCGCCTGGGTGACAACTTCTTCGTAACCAACGAAGGCAATGTCACCTACGACGGCGATATCACCGAAGGCAACCACATCACCAACAAGAGCTACGTTGATAACAGCGTGACCGAGTTGGGCGATACCCCGCTGACCTTTGCAGGCGACAGCGGCGAGTCATTCGAACGTCGCCTGGGTGAGCAGACCAACGTTAAAGGTGGTGCTGAAGGTGGCCTCACCGAAGGTAACATCGGTGTCGTAGCCGATGGTGAAGACACGCTCAACATCCAACTGGCCGAGAACATCGACCTGGGTGAAGACGGCAGCCTGACGATCAACGAAACGCTGATCGACGGTAACCAAATCACCACCAATAACGTCACGGTGAATGAGACCCTGACCGTTGAAGGCGACACGTTCCTGAACGAGAACCTGACGGTTGAAGGTGATACCTACCTGGGTGACAGCTTCTCTATCGTGGATAACGAAGCATACTACGACGGCCCAATCACCGAAGATACGCATATCACCAACAAGAGCTACGTGGATAACTCAGTGACTGAACTGGGCGACACGCCGCTGACATTTGGTGCTAACGAAGGTGACGACACGGATCGTCGCTTAGGTGACCGCCTCGACATCGTCGGTGAAGAAGATGCGGAAGGTGATAGCAACATCATCACCAAGATCACGGATGAAGAAACCCTCGAACTGGCGCTGAACGACGATCTTAAGATCGGCAACAGCATCACCGTGGGCGACACCTTCATTGATGGTGACAGCGTCACTACCAACAACCTGACGGTGAACGAGAACCTAACCGTTGAGGGCGAGACCCGCCTGGGTGATAACTTCTTCGTTAACAGCGAAGGTAACGTTACGTACGATGGCGACATCACCGAAGGCAACCACGTCACTAACAAGCAGTACGTGGATAACTCGGTTAACGAAATTGCTGATACGCCACTGACGTTTGGTGCTAACGAAGGTGAGGACACTGAGCGCCGCCTGGGTGACCGTCTGGACATCGTGGGCGAAGCTGATGAGGAAGGTAACAGCAACATCATCACCAAGCTTACCGATGAGCAGACGCTTGAACTAGCGCTGAACGACGATCTCAAGGTCGGTAATAGCATTACCGTAGGTGAAGGTGGCCCGACTATTAGCAGTGACGGTATCGACATGGGTGATAACAAAATCACCAATGTGACTGATGGTGACGTATCCGCAGATAGTAAAGATGCGATTAATGGCTCGCAGCTTTATCAATTGGAAAGCATTGTTACTAACGTTACTGGCGACGTTAGCAATGAATATGTGACCAATAACGGCCGTGGCATTCGTTACGTGCGCACCAACGACAGTGGCTTAGCAGTGAGCGATGCCTTCGCTCAAGGGCAAGGCTCCACCGCTGTTGGCTACGAGGCCGTTGCCTCGGCTGACCGCGCATTGGCGATGGGATACGACGCGATTGCCTCACACCAAGGCAGCGTCGCGCTAGGGGAAGGCGCCCGTACTGCCGCTGCGGTTGGCACTGCTTCGGTAGAAATCGCTGGCCAAACTTACCAGTTTGCGGGGACTTCCCCGGTAGCCACCGTTAGCGTTGGTAGCGTTGGTGCTGAACGTACGGTGACGAACGTCGCAGCAGGCCGAATTTCGGCAGAGAGTACCGATGCGATTAACGGCAGCCAATTGTATGCCACTAATCAAGCGGTCGGGGCGCTAGACAACCGCGTCACCACTGTTGAAGGCGATATCAGCAATATCAACAACGACTTGGCCGACCTGGATGACCGTGCGGTGCAATATGATCGCAACGACGACGGCAGTGTTGATTACAACACCATTACCTTGGAAGGCGATGGCGGCACGAAGATCACTAACGTTGCCCCCGGTGATATTGCGCAAAATAGCTCGGATGCTGTGAACGGTAGCCAGCTATGGGATGTGCAGAACCAAATTACCAACATTGAACAAGGGGGCTCCAAGTACTTCCGCGCCAATAGCGACGGCCCTGCCGCAGACCCACAAGGTGCTGACAGCATCGCCATGGGGCCAAGCAGTGTCGCGTCAGGCGATCGTAGTGTTGCCTCCGGTGCGGGTGCACAAGCCAAGGCGGAAGGCAGCGTTGCCCTCGGTGCGGACTCTGTTGCTGACCGTGAAGGGATGAACGGTGAGCGTGAGCGTTTCTCCAACGAATCCGTTGCTTCCACACAGGGTGCCGTTTCTGTCGGTAGCGCGGGCAACGAACGTCAGATCACCAATGTGGCCGGTGGTACGCGCGACACTGATGCCGTTAACGTCCGCCAGTTGGATGCCGTTCAGCGTGGTGCGGTGAACTACGACCGTGATGAAGATGGCAATGTTGACTACAGCACCATCACGCTGAAAGGCGACGAAGGCACCACTATCACCAACGTTGCCCCAGGTATTAATGAGACCGATGCGGTTAACGTAGGGCAGATGAACGAGCTGGGGCGTCGTTTTGAAAACGAGATCGTCAACGTGCATGGCCGCATCGACAGCGTCGAACGCAACGCCAACGCGGGTTCTGCCAGTGCGATTGCTGCTTCCACGGTGCCGCAAGCGTGGATGCCTGGTAAGAGCATGATTGGTGTGGGGGCGGGCACCTATGGCGGTGAGTCGGCAGTCTCGGTGGGTATCTCGCGTCTGTCCGATAATGGCCGCTGGGTTATCCAAGGCAAGGTAACGGGCGACTCGCAAAGCAACTTTGGCGCAGGTATTGGCGCTGGCTGGCACTGGTAAAGGAGAACGACGTGAACAATCTTAATAACAGTATGATGACCAAGGCGGCCCTCGGGGCCGCCAGTATCGCCGCCGTTCTCGTTCTTGCGGGCTGCGCTAGCCCACCTAATAACGACCAAACCGAGTTACGAGACGCCGGAGATGGCTTTCCAGCACTAGCGGGTAACTGGTATGACGGCGGCAAGTTTGTTGATCCTGAAAACATTTTACGCATTCAGGAAAGCCAGACGAAGGATCAAGTACGCCAGCTAATCGGCAACCCCCATTACTCGGAAGGGTTCTTTGGTGTGCGGGAGTGGAACTACGTGTTCAACTTGTACACGGGTAACGGCAATGAGTACATCACCTGCCAATACCAAGTGCACTATGATGATGAGATGGCATTAGAGAGCACGCGTTGGCGGGATGCACAGTGTCCGGCGTTACTGGTGCCAATCGAAGTAGAAGAAATTGCCGCTGAACCGCGTGAAGAGAAACTAACACTATCAGGCGATGTGTTATTTGATTTTGATAGCGACACGTTAACATTAGAGGGGCGTCGTGCTGTTGATCTAGTGACTCAAACAATCACAAGTGACTTTGTAAACCCGAGCGTAATGATCATCGGTTATACAGATCGATTTGGTAGCGAGTCTTATAATTTAACATTATCCAACTCTCGTGCTGAGACAGTGGGAGACCGTATGGCTAATCAGGGAGTTCGTCGCTCAAGCATTATGACGGTTGGGCGTGGTATGGCGGACCCTGTTGTTGAGTGCCCAGGAAGAAGTGCAACGCCAGGTGTGACTGAGTGTTTGAGGCCGAATAGACGTGTAGAAATCACGGTTACAGAGACGGCTCGTTAGTTGCTTATGTAGCTAACTAGTACTAAAGATAACTACTAACGGTAGGGATATAGTGTTATCTCTGCTTTTTAAAGACTGGAAATTAAGGACTTAAATAATGAAGTATTTTGGCTATATCACTACGTTCGTAGCAGCGGTCGCGGTGGCAGTTGGTCTATCTGTATTTAGTATGGGCGTGATGGCAGAGCAGCAAGAGGAACCAGCTAAGAAGTCTGTGGATCAAAGTTCTGTATGTGTAGCAGCAAGTGATGAACAAGCGCTAGGGTGTCCTGAAGGTGGTATGTTCCTGGCGCGTTTGGCCATCAACGAAAGTGACTTGCAAAACCCGCTAATACTTGAAAATCGTGTGTTGAACACGATGGCTCTTTACTGCGATACAAACTTTGAAATTCAACATACACGCACGGGTGTGCTTTGTGTGCTGACCCATGAGCGCATCGGTACGCCAGCTGAAGATGCTGATGCTATTGAAGCAGTTGAAGAAGAGTCGGTTGAAGATGATTCCTAACTGCATATTTAAATAATTATTTTTATTATTCAGTATCAATTCACATTGATTTAGGGGGTAGTTCCTTATGAGTAAACAGCGCGTGACAGGCCCAGCAAAAAGCAGAGACGCTAGTAAAAATGAAGCCAATCAAAGCGAAAAAGAATTAACTGCTAATGAAAATGCGTCGGCGGTTGCCGTTGGCGAACAAGCAACGCAGCCAACAGTCACGATAGATGGTAAAGAGTACACGCTTGAAAGTCTGGGTCAGCAGGGGCGAGAACAACTTCAGAACCTGCGAGTAACTGATCAAGAGCTACAGCGTTTACAAGATCAATTGGCGATTACGCAAACGGCCCGTAATACTTATGCCCGTATATTGGCCGAAGTGACGCAGTCGGTAACGCCAGTGAAGTAATCTCGCAAGCTGAGAGATTGCTTAATTTTGTTGAACGCCCGGTAGGCGAGAGTCTATCGGGCTTTTGTGAAGGATGGCCTGAATATGAGGATGCTACCCTGGTTGAGCCTTATTATTGTCGGGATTAGCACGCTAGCCAGTGCGGATTATGAGGCAGGGCTTGACGAATACCAGCGTGGCCATTACGCCTCCGCTATTCATGAGTGGCGTACGGCTGCAGAACGAGGCGACTCGGACTCTCAGTTTGCACTGGGAATGATGTTCGAGCGTGGCCAAGGGGTAAGTGCTAGCTTAGATGAAGCCTACAAGTGGTACCGACTTGCGGCGGACAATGAGCTTGCAGATGCTCAGGTTAGACTGGCTGAGCTTTATCTTCTTGAACGTCTTGATGGCGATTCAGGGTCAGCCGCGCAATGGTTTGAGCGGGCTGCCGAGGCAGGCAATGCTGCTGCCCAATTTCAGCTAGGTTTATTGTATTTGGAAGGTGAGGGCGTTGATGAAAGTGCTGAGCTTGCTGCGAGATGGTTTGAGTTGGCCGCTGAACAGGGCCATGTGGCAGCTCAGAACAATATCGGAAGCCTTTACGAAACAGGTCGTGGAGTAGAGCAAAGTTATACCCGCGCGTTTGAATGGTATGAGCGTGCTGCGAAGCAAAATGATCCATTCGCGCAAAATAATTTAGGTGCAATGCATGCTAGGGGGCATGGGGTTGAACGTAACCATGCTTGGGCTGTTTTTTGGTTCGTTATGGCTGCTCAAGGCGGTAACGATTTGGCTAAAGAAAATATCGAGGCAAGTTTGTCTAATCTTGAAGAAATGCAAATTGCCGGAAGCCGCGTCAATATACGCGCGGGAGCGAGTACTGATTTTGACCGTATTGCATCATTGACAAGAGGCACCGCCGTTTATGTGTTGGGGAGTATGGACGGGTGGAGCCAAGTCTACTTCCAACAGGACAATGTACCCGCTTTAGGTTGGATATCTAATACACTAATTGAGTGATTTTTAATAAAGCTAGTGTTATTTGGGCAAAAAATACATTACCGAGCGTGCCTATGTGTATCAATGATGGTGGCGTTATGAATAAAAGTAGCAGCTGGAGTAGCCTAAAGGCTAAGTCGCTATTGCAACGTTTTTTAGGCGTTGTAGTAGGAGGTGTGCTTCTTGTGACTTGTGGGCTGTCCTACGCATCCGATACACACCATCAAGTGATGCCGGGTGATACGCTTTGGGATATTTCAGAATATTATTATGGCACTCCTGACGAATGGCCTACTTTACAGCAGTTGAATGCGATCGCTGATCCCTTCAAACTTCAGCCCGATACAATGGTGGACCTCAGTGCTTTCGACCCTTTTCCTTTGTCAGTTCTATACCGCTCGGGGGATGCATGGTTAGTCGAAGAGAACGGTGAAAAGCTTTTAGAGAGTGGAGACACTATTGAGGTTGATTCCGTCATTCAAACCGGTCCGGGATCTTCCTTAACCGTTCAAATGCGTGATGGGGCTAGGGCGGTGGTGCCCTCTAATTCACGCATTGTGTTAAAGCGTGAAGGTGAAAGTGGGATCACGTTTCAATTAGAGCAAGGAGAGATAGAGTCATACGTACCTTCAAATCGCATGCGCAGAAGAGCATATAATATAGAAACAAATACGGGCGTGCTCGGTGTGCGCGGTACTCACTTTCGGGCAGGCTACTCAAATGAAACACTAGTAACGTCGGTTTATGAAGGGAATGTTGCTGCTCAAAACCGAATAGGTACTGCAGAAGCCTCAATAAGTAAGGGAGAGGGCGCGCGTATTGATGAAACAGGTGGTATCCAAGTTGTGCGTTTATTGCCACCACCCGATGACGTAGATATCACCTCGCTGCCAAATGAGGCCATACAAATAGATATTTTGTCGTCTATGCAGGGGAAAACTTACAGAGTACAAATAGCAAGTGATCCAAACTTTTTAACGATAATACGTGACCAACGATCTGAGGGCGACCAGGTACAGCTCGCCCCACTTTCTCCGGGGTTTTACCATTTGCGAATAGCTGCTATAGATGATTTTGGTATCGAAGGTAATAGTGCTATTTTCGTTATTCATCATCATGGGAATCGAGTATCCGTTAAGCAGGAAGAAGACTCGTGGGTCTTCGAGTGGCTTCATAGAGCACAAATAACCTACCGCTTGCAACTAGCAGCTGATCACGAATTTATGAAAGTTTTATTGGACTATGAACCTCAAAATAACGGTCCTTTAAGGGTGAGCCGTCTGCCTGGCAACGAGATATTCTGGCGTGTAGTTAGCTTAGATGAACGAACAGATATGACGGTTGTTCTCGATACTGGAACACTAAATGACACAGGGCAGTAGCCTTTCTAGAGCATTGCACCGACGGTTTGTGATGACATGGTGTGCAATGGGTAGTTTATTACTACCCATTGCTTTTTTTCTTTATAGTTTGTCTCCCTTACTGTCTGATAATTTTTTTTACGATGCTTGGCTTTCCAGGCAATCAGAGCCTCCTTCTGCCGATATTTTGGTTGTAGCGATAGATGAGCCCAGTCTACAAGCATTGGGCCGTTGGCCTTGGTCTAGAGATGTTCACACCCAGCTGATTGATCAGTTGAATGCAGCGGGTGTGCAATCGATTGTGTTGGACGTCCTGCTAGTTGAGCCAAGCCGCATACCTGAAGAAGATGCGCGGCTTGCTAATGCAATGCATCGCCATGGCAGCACTTATCTTCCAATGGCACTACTTTCTGAATCTTTATTGGAAGGTAGTACACGAGATGTTTTAACCCCCCCTTCTCCATTATTATCTGCTGCCAGGGGCGTTGGACATATCAATATGGTGCTTGATACTGATGGCGTGGCTCGGTCGGTTGAATTGTTGATTGAGCGCCGGGGTGATGTATGGCCACAGCTCATGACCCTTCTTGCGGATGGAGAGAATAAAGGAGAGCATGGTGTATCACATTGGCCAACTGAGGCGATAAGAATACCATTTAGAGGCCCGACTGGTTCATATCCAACTGTTTCTTATCATGATGTATTAATGGGGTATGTTCCCGCCTCTTTACTCAGAGGTCGTACTGTCTTAGTGGGTATGACTGCTCTTGGTTTGGGCGATCGCTATAATGTATCGTTATTGTCTTCCAGTTTAATGCCAGGTGTTGAAGTACATGCCCACTTACTTGATGCCCTACGAAATGAAACTTATATACGCCAAGTAGACAGCTGGATAGGGGCTTTTTTAGCAAGCTTGCCTATTGTTGTCTTAATGCTATTGGCATGGTGGTTAAGGTTTCGTTATTTATTACTAGTGGTGCTATCGCTCGGTGTTGGGGTGTTATGCGCTTCTCTAGTTGCGCTGAATTTTAGGTGGTGGTGGCCTCCTTTTGCGAGCCTAATAGCATTGGGCATCGCCTTCATTGCAATTGTTTGGCAAAGCCAGGCAACATTGCTGTCTTGGTTTAAGCGTGAGCTGGAATTGTTATATCAAGAACCATCTATCTTGCCGTTTAGGGAGCCTGATGATATTCGAGGTGAGGGTGGGAAACTTTATCAGCAGTCTCAAGCACTTGAGTTTGCGCTAGGTAGAATTGTAGAAGGGCGGCGATTCATATTAGATGCAATGCACTCATTACCGCTCCCCATCTTCATACTAAATAAGAAGGGAGAGGTTCTACAGGCAAATAAAAAAGCATTGGCGATTTGTTGGGAGGAAGGAGAGCAGGCCATCGATCACATTGATGCTTTGCCATCCTTCCTAACCTTTGAAGAGAAACACGGTTTTTCGACTATATGGCCACCCCAGCCAGCTGGAATGAGTAACGTCAACGGCATTCAAATAGGTGGATTATGTACTGATAGAGATGGGCGAACGTACCGACTGGAGATGGGAGAGTTATCTACAACGACGAATAGTGCGGCTGGGGGCTGGTTAGTATGGCTGGTTGACCTGACAAGTGAAGTAGAAGCTGAAGCACAGAGGTCTAGTATGCTTAGTTTCTTGTCACATGATATGAAAGCTCCTCAGGCAAGAGCGCTAGCATTTCTAGAAGCCCAAAAAAATCCAGCCTCGGCCGCAACGCAAGCTAATTTCTATAGCTATTTGGAACAATGCCTCACGATGGGGCTTGGGATGATTAACGACTTTATTAATTTAACGCGAGCCAAGTCATTTGACTTGAAAAAAGAGTTTGTGCTTTTTGAAGATGTTGTTATGGAAGTGCTAGATCAGGTTTACCCACTTGCGAAAGTAAAAGATATTAAAGTGGCGAGCAAGCTAAAAGATGAAGATGGCGCCCCGATGATGGGCGACAAGAACTATCTTGCAAGAGCTGTGTTTAACTTAATTGAAAATGCCGTTAAGTATACGCCTTCTGGGGGCGAAGTTAATGTTCTTGTGTATCGGCAGGGTAAGTGGATTGTGCTGCAGGTTTCTGACAATGGCGTCGGTATTGAGTCTGATGAAATTAACGATATTTTCGACGACTTTACGCGCAGCGATAAGGATGGCGTGGCAGAAGGGCATGGTCTCGGGCTAGCATTAGTGAAAACGGTAGCAGCTAAGCATGGCGGCGAGATTTGCTGTGAAAGTGAGTTTGGTAGAGGTAGTCAGTTTACAATGAAGCTACCTTCTTGTGAGTTGTGAGTTGTGAGTTGTGAGTTGTGAGTTGTGAGTTGTGAGTTGTGAGTTGCCGAAGTGCCAATTGTTAGTTGTTTTTTTGAATGCTGATTATATAAACGACGTTGCCTAGCTCAGGCATCTGTTGTATTTGAAAACGAATATTGACATCTCTTAACTGCATGCCATATTCCCGTTCTGGTTGACCATGATGGTAGGCTGGTCGTGGGTCTTGGCCTAATACTTGAGTAATTAGCTGCCTTAAGTCACTAGCATCTGCGCGTTGGGCAAGTGCTTTTTCGGCCGCTGAAGAGAATTCTACGGGGTAAAAGGGTGGCGGTGCTGGGGCAAAGCCTGAGCGTGCATTCGGAACGGCTTCAGTCCAAGGCAGGTAAGGTTTGATATCTACCACGGGTGTACCTGTCATTAAATCTGCTCCTTTGAGCAATAGGCGTGCACCGTTGTGCGTATCAATACCCACTAGCTCAACGAGCGATAGCCCTAAACGATTAGGCCGATGTGTGCTACGACTCGCGAATACCCCTATTTTTTTATTGCCACCCAGTCGGGGTGGGCGTACAAGGGGAGCCCACTCTTCGGGACTGCGGTGAAAAATAAAGCTGATCCATAAGTGGCTAAATGCTTCTAGTCCACGAACGCTTAACGGTGTGTTGAAGGGGGGCGTTAATACCAGTATCGCTTTCGCTGCCGTCGCTAGTCCTGGTTGGCGAGGAATGCCAAACTTATCAGGGTAGTCGCTTTCAATATAACCTATAGGGTTGATGGTAAATGACTCATTTATGGATATATCGTGCATGGCACACCTTACGTATAGATAAAAACGAAGTATAAAGCAGTCGAGCATCGAGTTGGGATGCAATGACCCGTTAAGGTGCGATAATTAAATAGTGGAGTTGTATATATGCTCAGTACTAATGTGACAAGTACTAACGTGACAAGTACTAACGTGACAAGTACTAACGTGACAAGTACTAACGTGACAAGTACTAACGCGAGCCAAACACCTTCTGCGCCCACTCCACGAATTATCTATCGTGAAGGGTTTGCCCGTGACGCAGCTGACCAAGCAGAGGTGTTTTATCACGCGGTGATGCAGGGCGCTGCTTCCCACTATGGTGTAGACGAACGCCGAGCTTGGGCGAATGCTCTGCCACGCGAGGCAAGCGCCTGGGCGGCCAGACAAACGCTTTATACTACGCTGGTTGCCAGCTGTGATGGGCGATGTGTCGGGTTTTTAGAGCTGGATGTTGCGGCCAAACGTATAGAGACACTTTATGTGTGGCCTTCACTGACTGGACGCGGGATCGGTACCACATTGTTGATACACGCTGAACGTATGCTGCTTGAGCAGGGCGTATCGAGTGTAGAAATTGAAGCAAGCTTAGTGCTTTATGAACGTTTGATTCGCCGAGGTTTTAGCAACCTCGGCGAGCAGTGGGTAGAGCGCAGTGGCGAGCTTTTGAAACGCTATCGCTTAGTCAAAAAGCTCAACGCTGTCGAAACCTGAGTACATCAAACGTCGAAGGTGTGGGTAATACGCATCGATAAATCGATCGATTTTAGGTCTTTGGTGAGTGCGCCGCTGGAAATGCAGTCAACACCGGTATCGGCAATTGCCTTCAATGTTGCTGCGCCGACATTGCCAGAGGCCTCAAGTGTTGCCCGCCCACCAGTTATTTCGACGGCTACATGCAAGTCTTCTAAGGCGAAATTATCGAGCATGATAATGTCTGCCTTTGCGGCCAGTGCTTGATCAAGCTCCTCAAACGTTTCCACCTCTACCTCTACTGGCAGGTCACTTGCCAATTTACGAGCTTGCTCAACGGCTGCCGGAATACCGCCACAAGCAGTAATATGATTCTCTTTAATTAAGAAAGCATCCCACAATCCAATCCGATGATTATGTCCACCGCCGCAGGTTACTGCGTACTTTTGAGCTAGGCGCATTCCAGGCAATGTTTTACGCGTATCTAGTAGACGGACATTAGTGCCTTCAATTAAATCAACGTAATGTCGTGTTGATGTAGCCGTGGCAGACAATGTTTGCAGCATATTTAGGGCAGCACGCTCACCGGTCAGTAGGCTGCGAGCAGGCCCTTCTAGCTCTAAAAAACACTGATCTGCTTGAAGAGAGTCGCCGTCTGCTGCCTGCCAACGTAGCGTAACGCGGTTATCTAACCGTCGAAAAATCTCATCTACCCAAGCAACACCACAAAGTACTGCGGGTTCACGCGTAATGATGCTGGCGGTTGCCCATTGGTTCTCAGGGATTAGCTGCGCTGTAATATCGCCAGGGCCAATATCCTCAGCTAGTAAGCGGGCTGCGCTAGCGCGTATCTCTTCGGCAAGAGCGTTTTCATAATGCATGGCGGTGAGTTCTCTAGGCGTTATTGAGTGTGTTGGGCATTATAGTGAAAGAGAATGCCAACGTAGAGAAGAGTGTATCTGTTATGAAAAGTACAGCCTTTGATGGGCAGTGGCCAAGCGCTAGACAAATGGCATCACCCAACTGCGATCAGCGCCCCAATAGTGAGGTCTCGCTACTGCTTATTCATGCGATTAGTTTGCCGCCCGGTCAGTTTAGTGGTGATGCCATTGAGGCACTGTTTACTAACCAGCTAAATTCAGCAGAGCACCCCTTTTTTGCTGAGATTGCACATCTTAGGGTATCAGCTCATTTTCTGATTCGTCGCGATGGCGAGTGCTTACAGTTTGTTGATACAGATCATCGCGCCTGGCATGCCGGGCGCTCATGCTGGCTGGATCCGTATCAAAAGGCGTGGCGAACAGCCTTAAATGACTTTTCAGTGGGTATTGAGCTGGAGGGTGACGACGTGACCCCTTTTACCAAAGCGCAATATCAAAGGTTAGTAGCGGTAACTCAGTGGCTAATAGCGCGCTACCCACAGCTGGATAAGTCACGCATTACCGGTCATGCTCACGTGGCTCCACTGCGTAAGACTGATCCAGGGCCAGCCTTTGACTGGGCTTATTATTATCAACAGTTAGATGCTTAGCGCTGGGTTAATAAATTTGTAAAAGAACGTTGGAAATTTAATTAAGTACTTCACTCGTAAGTAAATAAAACGGTAGTTTGGCTACATTTTTGAGCGTTTGGTAGATTCGTCTAAAGTCTTACTATTTTTTTATGTTGCGGTGCAATAGTCTGTTTTCGATAGCCTTTTAGGGCTTGCTGGAATTGGCAGAGTGACGACTTTGCGGTATCTTCTCATATACAAAAGGCTAACTTTTACGACAATTGTGTAGCTTTACTACATCGGAAAGTACGTAGCTTGTTGAATGTAGAAAGAAAACCTCTACGCGACGCTTAGGCGTCGGTGTTTTATCGGCCTGTGGTGGCTAAACACCGCAGCCGCCCCAGGCCCTAAGGGTTGGCGGGGCTCATTGTCATTTATCGTCATTCGGAGAGACCTCTATGAGTCTGGAGACAAGAGAAGATCTCGATCCGCTCGAAACCACGGAGTGGCTGGAATCCCTGGAATCAGTACTGGATCGTGAGGGCGAAGATCGTGCCCGCTACCTGATGACCCGCTTGGCGGATCGCCTGCGCCGGGACGGGATGAAGGTGCCCTTCTCGGTGACAACCCCGCACCGGAATACGATCCCTGTGCATCGCGAAGCACCGATGCCCGGCGATCTGTTTATGGAGCGCCGCATTCGGTCGTTGATTCGTTATAACGCCATTGCTCAGGTCATCCGTAATAACCGCGCCAACCCTGGGCTGGGCGGCCACATTGCCAGCTTTATGTCGTCGGCCACGCTGTACGATGTTGGCTTTAACCACTTCTTCCGCGCCCCCAAAGGCGATTTTGAAGGCGACCTGATTTACATCCAGGGCCACGTTGCCCCGGGTATTTACGCGCGTTCCTACCTGGAAGGCCGTTTATCAGAAGAGCAGATGGACAAATTCCGTCGCGAAGTCGACGGCGATGGCCTCTCTTCCTACCCACACCCGTGGCTGATGCCGGACTACTGGCAGTTCCCCACGGTGTCCATGGGCCTTGGCCCGATTCAGGCCATCTATCAAGCCCACGTGATGAAGTACCTGCATCACCGTGAGCTGAAAGACATGTACGACCGTAAGATCTGGTGCTTTATGGGCGACGGCGAGTGTGATGAGCCGGAGTCACTGGGCGCGATCTCTCTGGCGGGGCGTGAAAACCTCGATAACCTGATCTTCGTTATCAACTGCAACCTACAGCGCTTGGACGGTCCGGTGCGTGGTAACTCCCGCGTCATGGACGAGTTCGAAGGCGTATTCCGTGGTGCCGGTTGGAACGTCATCAAGGTGGTCTGGGGGCGTCACTGGGATCCGCTGTTCGAGAAGGACAAGAAAGGCATCCTGCAAAAACGCATGGATGAAGCGGTCGACGGTGAGTACCAGAACTACAAGGCCAACGGCGGTTCGTACACCCGTGAGCACTTCTTCGGTAAGTACCCCGAAACCGAAGCGATGGTCAACGATCTATCTGATGAAGACATCTGGAAGCTCAACCGCGGTGGTCACGATCCGTTCAAGGTCTACGCGGCCTACCACGAAGCGGTCAACCAGACCAACGGTAAGCCCACGGTCATTCTGGCGCATACCGTCAAAGGCTACGGCATGGGCAGCGGCGATGGCGAAGCCGCCAACGAGTCCCACCAGGTCAAGAGCATGGAGTACGAGGCGTTGCGTAAATTCCGCGACCGCTTCGGCATTCCGCTCACCGACGAGCAGCTCAAAGATGTGCCCTATTACAAGCCGGAAGAAGACTCCCCCGAGCTGAAATACATGCACCTGCAGCGGGAACGCTTAAACGGCTACCTGCCGAGCCGCCGCAGTGACTTTGAGGCGCTGGAGATCCCCAGCCTGGACGACAAAACCTTTGCCTCGCAAATGGTGGGTTCCAAAGGGCGTGAAGTCTCGACCACCATGGCGTTCGTGCGCGTGCTGAATGGCCTGGTGAAGGATAAGAAGCTCGGCAAACATGTTGTCCCGATTATTCCTGACGAAGCGCGTACCTTCGGCATGGAAGGCATGTTCCGCCAGCTCGGCATCTATACCTCGGAAGGTCAGAAGTATGAGCCGGTCGATAAAGGCCAGATCATGTTCTACCGCGAGGACCAGAAAGGCCAGATTCTCGAAGAAGGGATTAGTGAAGCCGGTGCCATGTCCGCATGGATTGCCGCCGCGACGTCCTACAGCAACAACAACGTCACCCTGCTGCCGTTCTACGTCTACTACTCGATGTTCGGCTTCCAGCGCATTGGTGACTTGGCCTGGGCCGCCGGTGACCTGCAAGCCCGCGGCTTTATGGTCGGCGGCACCGCCGGGCGTACCACGCTTAACGGTGAAGGCCTGCAGCACCAGGATGGCCACAGCTTGATTCAAGCCTCCACCATCCCCAACTGCCGCAGCTACGACCCGACCTACGCCCACGAAGTGGCGGTCATCCTCCAGGATGGTCTGAAGCGCATGTTCTCCGACAAAGAGAACTGCTTCTACTACCTGACGGTGATGAACGAAAACTACGAGCACCCCGCGCTTGAGAACGTGCCTACCGACGATATCGTCAAAGGCATGTACCTGCTCAACGAAACCCAGGGCGATAAAGGCCGCGTGCAACTGCTGGGCTCCGGCACCATCCTGCGTGAAGTCGAAGCGGCTGCCGAGCTGCTGGCCAACGACTGGGGCATTGGCGCGGATATCTGGAGTGTCACCAGCTTTAACGAACTGCGCCGCGAAGCGCTGCTGCTGGAGCGTGAAGCCTTCCTGAACCCGGATGCCGAGGCCAACAAGCCCCACGTGACGAAGTGCCTGGAAGGCCGTGACGGCCCGGTGATTGCCTCCACCGACTATATGAAGCTCTACGCCGACCAGGTGCGTGCCTGGGTACCCAGCGAGTACACCGTGCTGGGCACGGACGGCTTTGGCCGTTCCGACACCCGCGAGAAGCTGCGCTACTTCTTTGAAGTAGACCGCTACTTCGTCACCGTGGCGGCGCTACGTGCGCTGGCAGACCGCGGTGAGCTTGATCGTAAGCACGTCGGCGAGGCGCTGAAGAAGTATGGCATTGACGCCAACAAGCCGAACCCGCTGACCAGCTAAACCGCTGCCCGGCGGGCAGATGCCCGCCGGCTCGATCCGATTTGGAAGGAGCGCGACCTTGAGTAGCGAAATCATCAAAGTTCCCGATATCGGTGGCGATACCGATGTCGAAATCATCGAGATTGCGGTGTCAGAAGGCGACGTCATTGAAGCGGAAGACACCCTAATCACCCTGGAATCTGACAAAGCCAGCATGGACGTCCCGGCCCCGAAAGGCGGCAAGGTCATCAAAGTGCTGGTCAAAGAAGGCGATACTGTCTCCGAAGGCGACGACATCGTTGAGCTGGAAGTAGAAGGTGGCGGCGAAGAGACGTCAGCCCCCGCATCTGACAGCCAGCCCAACGACGCGCCAGTGAAAGAAGACAAACCAACGCAGGAAGACGCCCCCGCACCGGCAGCGAAGAAAGCCAGTGGCGGCAAGCAGACGGTCGATATTAAAGTGCCGGACCTGGGCGGTTCAGACAGCGTTGAAATCATCGAAGTCGCGGTTAGCGCCGGTGATGAGGTCAACGCCGAAGATACCCTGATCACCCTGGAGTCGGACAAAGCCTCCATGGACGTGCCCAGCCCGCACGGCGGTAAGATCGTTGCGCTGACCGTCAAGGAAGGCGATACCGTCTCGGAAGGCGACGTGATCGGCCAGATGGAAATCGCTGGCGAAGGCGGTGATGCATCGGCTGAAGAAGCTGCATCGCAAGCGCAGGCTGCTAGCCAAACCAGCAGCGCGCCGGAAGCAGCGGCTGTTGAAGAGTCTGCCGTTGAAGAAGATAGCGGTAGCGGTGAGCCTGAGCGCAAAGAGATTCGTGTACCTGATTTGTCAGGTTCTTCTGACGTGCCGATTATCGAAATTGGTGTGGCGGCAGGTGATGAGGTCAACGAAGAAGACCCGTTGATCACCTTGGAATCTGATAAAGCGTCTATGGACGTGCCTAGCCCTTACAAAGGCAAGCTCTTAGAGCTTACTGTGAAAGAGGGTGACACCGTCTCTGAAGGCGATGTGATTGGCTATATAGAAGTAGCGGGTGCCAAGAAGGCCGCCCCTAAAAAAGCGGCGCCGGAGAAAGCTCAGTCCTCTAGTGCTAGTCAGTCAAGTACTAGTCAGTCAAGTGCAAAGCCTGCCGCTTCACCAGAAGGTACGCCTAGCCCTGAAGCGCAGATGGCGGCTCATAAGCCTCGCGATGGGAAACTGGTACACGCAGGCCCAGCAGTACGCATGCTGGCACGTGAACTCGGCGTAGACCTCGGTCTTGTTAAGCCTAGTGGCCCGAAAGACCGGGTGCTGAAAGAGGATGTGCAGGCTTACGTGAAGCAGGCCATTGCCAGCCAGGGTAAAGCACAAACAGCGGCTGCCCCTGCAGCGAGTGGTGGTGCGGGTATTCCCGCGATACCTGAAGTCGACTTTAGCCAGTTTGGCGACGTAGAAGAGAAGCCGATGGGTCGCCTGCTGAAAATGGGCGCGACCAATCTGCACCGCAGCTGGCTCAATGTGCCTCACGTGACGCAGTTCGACGAGGCCGACATTACCGAGCTTGAAAGCTTCCGTAAGGCCATGAAAGCCGAGGCTGAAGCCCAGGGCGCTAAGCTGACACCGTTGCCGTTTATGGTCAAAGCCTGTGCCTTTGCCCTGCGTAAATTCCCCCAGTTCAACGTTAGCCTGAAAGGCGATGGCGAAACGCTGGTATGGAAAAACTACGTGCATATTGGGATTGCCGTGGATACGCCGGACGGTCTGATGGTGCCGGTAGTGCGCAACGCCGATAAGAAATCCTTGATCGAGATAGCCAAGGAGATGGCGGAGCTAGGCAAGAAAGCGCAAACCAAGAAGCTTAAGCGTGATGAGATGACCGGTGGCTGCTTCACCATTTCGAGCCTTGGCTCGATTGGTGGAACCGCGTTCACACCGATCGTTAATGCGCCGGAAGTGGCGATCCTGGGGGTATCGAAAGCGCAGATGAAACCGGTATGGGATGGCAGTGCCTTCCAACCGCGCTTAATGATGCCGCTATCGCTCTCCTACGATCACCGGGCGATTAACGGTGCGGATGCCGCCCGCTTTACGGCCTTCCTGGCCGATGTGTTGACGGATATTCGCCGATTACTGCTGTAATCGTCTCACAGTAAGCCACAAGCGGCGCCCAATAGGGCGCCGCTTGTGTTTAAAACAGTTCAGTAGGTCTGCAAAGAAGGGGTGACCAAAGTACAAGAAATTGCCACCTGACTGTTTTTGCTTAAGAAAATGTTAAAAAAATGCGTTATCAGGCTTTTGGGGAGTTGTGTCATCCGAACGGCACGGTTATTGTCAGTCCATTATTCAAAAATTATTCATATCTAACGACTAACATTCAAGGAGCAGTGCCATGCGTTTAATCCTGTTGGGTGCCCCCGGCGCGGGGAAGGGGACTCAGGCTCAGTTTATCTGTGAGCAATTTAAGATCCCTCAAATTTCCACCGGGGATATGCTGCGCGCGGCCATCAAGGACGGTACCGAATTGGGTCTCAAAGTAAAAGAGATTATGAATAGCGGCGGTTTGGTGTCCGACGATGTCATTATCGATCTTGTTAAAGAGCGCATTAGCCAACCCGACTGTGGAAATGGTTTCTTGTTCGATGGTTTTCCGCGCACCATCCCGCAAGCCGATGCGATGAAAGAGGCTGGCGTTAAGCTGGACTACGTGTTGGAAATTGCCGTGCCAGACGAAGAAATTGTGAGCCGTCTTGCAGGGCGTCGCGTGCATCCGGCATCTGGGCGTGTTTACCATGTCGACCATAATCCGCCCAAAGAGCCGGGTAAAGATGACGTGACTGGGGAAGCGCTGATTCAGCGTGAAGATGATCAAGAGTCTACCGTGCGCAACCGTCTGTCGGTTTATCACGACCAAACCGCACCGTTGGTAGATTATTATCAGCAGTGGGCGAAAGAAGACCCTGAGGCCGCGCCGCAGTATCATCGCGTAGAAGGCGTAGGCAGCGTGGCTGACATTACTCGGCAAGTGAAAGAAGCGCTTTGCTAAGTAGCACATGCTAGAGAATTACACGATGGCCCGCAGGTTACCTGCGGGCCATCGTCGTTGAGGCCGCGTAAAGGTATAATGACGGTCTATTTTATGGAGTGCAGAATCGATGTCATCGTTATACCTTCTCGCACTGGACGCATCTTCTAGTGCCTGCTCTGCGGCTTTATTGCGCCAGCAGGGTAGCCAGCGTGAATGCTTGGCGCGTTTCGAGATGACGCCAAGGGCCCATACCCGGCGCTTAATGCCGATGGTGGATGACATTCTCGCTGAGGCCAATATTGCTACGCAGCAGCTAGATGCGGTTGCGTTTGGGCGTGGCCCCGGCTCATTCACCGGCTTGCGCATCGCTGCCGGTGCAGCGCAAGGCTTGGCGTTTGGGCTGGATCGTCCATTGTTGGGTATTTCCACCTTGGAAGCGCTCGCGCTTCAGGCCCATCGCCGCTACCATTTTCGTCATGTAGTGACCGCGTTAGATGCCCGTATGGGCGAAATCTATGCGGCTACTTGGCACTGTTTAAATGACACGCTTAGCTTGCAAAGTGACGAAGTGGTCGTGGCGCCTGCTAACTTTCATTTGCCTGCGGAGGAGGCCGACTGGGTAGGCGTGGGCTCGGGGTTTACGCTGTGGGATGACTTTGCGTTAAGCCTACAGGCCAATATGTCTCAGCATCTCACTGATCTTGAGCCACGGGCCGAAGAGATGGCATGGCTCGCCGTTCGTGATTTGGAAGCGGGGTTAGGTCTGGCAGCCCATGAAGCACAGCCAGTTTATTTGCGCAACGACGTGGCCTGGAAAAAGCCAGCATGAGCCATACGGTAAGCCCAGAGACGCTTGTGTTGCCTTCAGGATTGGCGCTTAGCTACGTTGATGGCCAATTGGCACTGTCAGGTGATGAGCGTCAATACGGAAAACCGCTTAGCGTGGATTTTGCCGCTGGAAAGGCAGCCCATCGCCGTCAGTTTGGTGGTGGTCGCGGGCAGTTAGTGGCAAAAGCCTGTGGGCTTGCTAAAGGCATCACACCTAACGTCGTGGATGCCACTGCTGGTTTGGGCCGGGATGCGTTTGTACTGGCAAGCCTGGGCGCAAATGTCTTATTAATTGAACGTGTCGCGGCGATTGCTGCGCTGCTTCAAGATGGCCTTGCGCGTGCCGCAAAAACAGACGCGACAGCAGAGATTGCCTTGCGTATGACGCTTCGTCATGGTGATGCCGCTGAGCAGCTGGCTGCCCTTGTGGAAAGCGCGGCCTTTGATCCTGAGGTTGTTCATCTTGATCCGATGTTTCCGCACCGTGAAAAGTCGGCGTTGGTCAAAAAAGAGATGCGCTTGTTTCGAGAGCTGGCGGGAGATGACGATGATGCACCGCGCTTATTAGAAGCAGCGCTGGATGTAGCAACGCATCGAGTGGTGGTCAAGCGCCCCCGCAAAGCTCCCCCTATCGATGGCCCAGCGCCGCAGCATACGCTAGAAGGTAAAACGAGCCGTTACGATTTATACGTCCATCGCTCGCTGGCTCGTCGCTGAGCCGTTTCTTCAAGAGAAGGAGTCTCTATGCAGCACGTGTGGCGTGAAGGCAACCGCACTACTCTGTTGCCGGAAGCAACGCGATTTTTGCCAGCTATGTTTGATGCAGTTAGTCAAGCGGAGCACTACGTGCTGGTGGAGCTCTACTTGATGGAGTCAGGTAAGTTAGCGAGCCAGATGAGTAATGCGCTGATCGACGCTGCTGAGCGCGGTGTAAAAGTGTATTTGCTGCTCGATGGTTATGGCTCTATGGGATTGGAACATCGTGACCGCATACGCCTAGAGCAAGCAGGTGTCGCATTACGGTTCTTTAATCCCATTGGTTTTCACTCGCTGGCTCGTAACTTAAGCCGTGATCACCGCAAAATTGTTGTCGTGGATGGAGAGGTTGCGTTTACCGGCGGATTTGGCGCGGTGGATGAGTTTCTGGAAGCATGGTACGAAATTGCGGTGCGCATCGAAGGCCCTGTGGTCGCTGATTGGGAAGAGCTTTTTCGCCGTTTATGGCGTTCCCGGTTAACACGGCAAGCAGGTGATGGGCAGGCTAGTTCAGTGTTGCCGCCACAGCGGACAGCAGTGCATTATGCTGATGGCATACGTGGCCGTGTAATGTCAGCGAGGGGGTATCGTTACCAAGCTATTCGCCACTCGCTCTATGCGCGGGTAAATCAGGCAAACAAGCGACTTTGGCTATGTACACCTTATTTTGTGCCGACCTTCACGCTGCGCCGACGTCTTATTCGCGCAGCACGGCGTGGCGTGGATGTTTGTTTACTATTACCGGGTAGTAAACATGACCACCCAGGTGTGCGCTATGCAGGACAACGGTTTTACCAAGCGTTGTTAAAAGCTGGCGTGCGGATTTTTGAGTTCCAGCCCACGTTTATTCATGCCAAGTTTGTGTTAGCAGATAACTGGGTCAGTCTTGGTTCATGCAACTTCGACCATTGGAATCTGCACTGGAACCTTGAAGCTAATCAAGAAGTAGAAAACCAAGCCTTCGCCAAGCAAGTTCAATCGCTGTTTGAGCGTAACTTTGCCGCCAGCCAAGAAGTCGATGCTGCCGCCTGGGCCGCACGACCCTGGTGGCAGCGAGCCCGAGAGTGGGTCTATGGCGTAGTGGATGGTATTGTCACCCGTCTTAAATAATGTGCGGCTAACAATCGGCTATCGACGCTTTTTACCTTTGGCCGGTGTTTTCTTGCGTGGCTTAGGCTTTGGCGTTTCGGGGGGCACGCGGTAGTGAAGATAAAGATCCAGGACTAATTCTGGCAATTGAGCAACAAAGGTTTCCTGACTGGCCTGATCTTGGGCCATCTCAGCCATTTCTGGCTCATCATCGAATAAACCTGAGAGCGACATAAAGGGCAACAGTAGCGTGGCGGCAGCTTCTTCGTCATCTTGGAACCACGCGCTTTCGTCGCTAAAGACACCTTCCATAAACCCCGCGCACCAGTCGCCGATGGGCGTTTCCTCAGCGGGGATGCCATCTAGCGTTAGCTCGAAGGGTAGCTCTGGTAAACCGCCCTGTTCAAGCACTGCGACGGCGTTGTCACGTAGCAGTGTTAACAGTTGGATAATCTCGTCTCGTTCGGCATCGTCCTGATAACTTGGCTCTCCCTGAAACAGCTCAGTTAGCCATTGACTGGTAGGTAATTCGCTAGGGGCAACCGCCAGCGCCACTAAAAAACCATGGGCAGAGATAAGGTCCAGCGCATCTTCGCCGACCTGCTCTGAGTCGAGAAAGTCATCCAATCGATCAAGTTGCTCGTCATCAAGTAGCGGCTGAGGTGGGGTGGTATTGGGCGACGTTGCTGCGGGAACGTTATTGCGCTCTGCCATAAGGGGCCTCATCATAAAAATCGTCTTTGAGAAAAAGATGTTGATCGGCAACACTCGTTGGCAACATCGTTACTGGTTAGTTTATCACTAATGAAGACTTTACCACTGCCCCCATGGCCTGCTGAAAAACTTGCGACACTATCTTCAGAGGCGCTCATGCACGCCGTGCGAGACAGAACTGATGAAGCGTTAAAACGCTGCCAAGAAGTCTATCCTGCGCTGCCAGCGCCAAAGGTGTGGTTCGACCTAAAAGGTGCCTCAGCAGGGCAGGCGCATCTAGGGCGTGGCGGGCTGCGTTTTAATCCTGTTTTACTGAGCAATAATCGGCAGGCGTTTTTTGACGAGGTGATTCCCCATGAAATGGCGCATTGGTTAGTCTTTCATTTAGCCAATGGCACGCGGCTCAAACCGCATGGTCGAGAATGGCAAGCTGTCATGCGAGACCTGTTTGGCCTTGAGCCTAAGGTGACTCATCGCTTTGATGTTCAGGATGCCCAGTCTCGGCCATATTATTATCAATGTGACTGTCAAACGCATTGTTTCACAGCCAGGCGTCATTCTTTAGTGGTAAAGGGGCGTCGCTATCGCTGCCGTCATTGTGATCAGACCTTGGTCTACAGTGCTTTTAAAAAACCTTGAAAGTGTTTTAACCTATTGTTTTAAATATTAAAAATGTTAATACCAATGTCTAAAGGGAAGCCGGCGTTGGGAGGTTTATGCTAGGTAAATATTAAGCGCGTCGGTGCGACTAACAATAATACCGACACCATTTTCTAGAGAGTGCAATTTCACGGACAGAGGCAACTTCATGAGCGAGCATAAAAACGTCTATCCAGTGCGCGATAGTATCGCTGCCAGTGCATGGGCTGATAAAGATAAATATGCGGCAATGTATCAGCAGTCCATGGACGACCCGGAGCGTTTCTGGGCTGAGCAAGCAAAGCGTCTTGATTGGATCAAGGCGCCAACCAAGATTAAAAACACCTCCTTTGCACGCGATAATGTTGATATTCGCTGGTTTGAAGATGGTGAGCTAAACGTTAGCGCCAACTGCCTAGATCGCCATTTGGAGAAGCGTGGCGACCAAACAGCGATTATCTGGGAGGGAGATAATCCTAACGATTCAAAACATATTACGTACCGTGAGCTTTATGAGCGCACTAACCAGCTGGCCAACGGCCTGAAGTCGCTGGGGGTAAAGAAAGGCGATACAGTGACGCTGTATATGCCGATGATTCCCGAGGCGGCCATGGCCATGTTGGCATGTGCCCGTATTGGTGCAGTGCACTCTGTTGTGTTTGGCGGCTTTTCGCCGGACGCAGTCGCTCAGCGGGTAATTGGTGCTGATTCTAAACTGGTGATCACTGCTGATGAGTCAGTGCGTGGTGGTAAACACGTACCCCTTAAAGAGAATGTCGATTCGGCTCTGACGCGCGATGGCACTGATGTGTGCAAAAACGTATTGGTGGTGAAGCGTACAGGCGGTGATATTGACTGGAAGGAAGGCCGTGACATTTGGTTTGACGAGCTGGTGGATAAGCAATCTACCGAATGCCAAGCTGAAACCATGAATGCCGAAGATCCGCTGTTTATTCTCTATACCTCTGGATCAACCGGTGCGCCTAAGGGCTTAAAGCATACCACTGGCGGCTACCTGACCTACGCAGCGATGACCCATCAGTATGTTTTCGACTATCAAGAAGGCGAAGTTTACTGGTGTACAGCGGACGTAGGTTGGGTGACGGGCCATAGCTATATCGTGTACGGACCGCTTGCCAATGGTGCAACCACGCTAATGTTTGAGGGCGTACCGAGCTACCCAAGCCATGGGCGAATGGGCGAAATTGTTGATAAACATCAGGTCAATATCCTCTATACCGCGCCTACTGCTGTCCGTGCATTAATGGCGCATGGTGATAACGTGATGGACTCTAGCAAACGTGACTCACTGCGCTTGCTAGGTTCTGTAGGCGAACCTATCAACCCAGAAGCTTGGGAGTGGTTCTATCGCGTTATTGGCAATGAGAAGTGTCCTATTGTGGACACCTGGTGGCAAACCGAAACGGGCGGCATTATGATCGCGCCACTTCCTGGCGCTACTGATCTAAAGCCTGGCTCTGCTACAACGCCCTTCTTTGGTGTGAACCCCGCGCTGGTGGATAATGAAGGCCATAAATTGGAAGGCGAGACGGAAGGCAATCTAGTCATTCTCGACTCCTGGCCGGGCCAAGCGCGCTCCATTTGGGGCGACCACGAACGCTTTGTACAGACCTACTTTTCTACTTACGACGGCATGTATTTTACAGGAGATGGCTGCCGCCGGGATGAGGATGGCTATTACTGGATTACAGGCCGGGTTGACGACGTACTTAACGTCTCAGGCCATCGTATGGGCACTGCTGAAATAGAGTCGTCTCTGGTTGCTCACTCGGCAGTGGCAGAAGCCGCCGTCGTCGGTTTTCCGCACGATATTAAAGGCCAAGGCATCTATATCTATGTAACACTTAATGATGGTATTGATCCCACGGATGAACTCAAGAAAGAGCTGACCCAATGGGTACGTAAAGATATTGGCCCGATTGCATCGCCAGATGTAATTCAGTGGGCTCCTGGGCTGCCAAAAACACGTTCTGGTAAAATTATGCGGCGCATTTTACGTAAAATTGCGGCCAATGAGTGTGATGGCCTGGGGGACACCAGCACGCTGGCTGATCCGTCGGTGGTGGACGAACTCATTGAGCATCGTGCCAACCAGTAATGTTTTTTGCCCCCAGTTATCCTTCTAATGGGGGCACTTTTAAATGACGGATGTCATTCATTTGCTATGTTAAATAAGGCAAACTGGATAGATCCGTTGCAGTGCCGGCCATGGAGCCGGCACTGTTATTTCTGTTTGGATGACGTATCAATGACAAATAGTGCATGTGATGCTTGGGAATGACGAAGCCCATGGGGTACCATGCTTCAACCGTATGAGCCTAGCGTCGCGGCGGTAGCCAACCCCGCTGCTCGAGGAACCGGAGGAATATCCATGGCAGTAGCCCATAAGTTTATCGTCGCAGACGACCATCCGCTGTTTCGTGCAGCGCTCACCCAGGCGTTGCGCCAGTTAGCCCCCCAGGCTGAGATTGTCGAAGCCGACACCATGGAAGCCACCACTGAGGTCGTTAATCGACACCCTGATGCTGATTTGATTTTGCTAGACCTCCATATGCCAGGAGCGCATGGCTTTTCAGGTTTGATTCAATTGCGTGGCCAGATGCCCGATATTCCGGTGGCGGTTGTTTCAGGCAGTGACGAGCCCTATGTAGTACGTCGTGCAATTGACTACGGCGCGTCAGGCTTTATTCCTAAATCATCCTCGCTACAGTTGATTGCTGAAGCGGTGGGGGAAATCCTGCAAGGGGAAGTTTGGCTGCCAGAAGCGTTGGCGAACGTCTTAGATGAAACCAGCGAAGAAGAGTCGCGTTTTGCGGAGGCAATTGCCTCACTGACGCCGCAGCAGTTTCGTGTGCTCAATATGCTGACGGAAGGCTTGTTGAATAAACAGATCGCCTATGAGCTTAGCGTCTCAGAAGCCACTATTAAGGCCCACGTGACGGCTATTCTGCGCAAGCTGGGAGTGCACTCGCGCACCCAGGCTGTTATTGCTGCTCAGAAACTTGAAGTGGAACCGCCAAAAGTTTCTTCTTGAAGGGTAAGTTGGATTCCCGATAACCCCCTTCGGGAATGACGGTGTGGTGCATCTGTCTCGTTTCGGGAATGACGGTGTGATGCATCTGTCTCGCGGCTCTGTCATTCCCGCATGCTTTTAGCGGGAATCCATTTTGAAGCAGGCTCCCAGGCATCAGCGGGTAAGGTCAAACTGGATTCCCGATACCCCCCTTCGGGAATGACGGTATGGTGCATCTGTTTCGTTTCGGGAATGGCGGTATGATGCATCAATCCGCCGTATCATTACGTTTTCCCTCCTGCTCGGCTAGCCTGAAGGGTGCGAGTTAAAAGCGCGCGCAGCGCGGCAGGTTTGACCGGCTTAAGCAGCAGTTGATAACCCGCACGCTTAATCTCTTCGGCCACCGCTTCCGTGCGGTCGGCGGTAATCACAATGCCCGGTACGGCTCCTTCGAAGCGCTCACTGAGGGCCTCGAGTGCCATTAGCCCCGTGACTTCATTGTCCAGATGATAGTCTGCCAAGATGGCGTCGGGGTCGCCGTCCATGTTACGCAGAATCGATTTTGCACCGCCGATGCTGGTCGCGGTAAATACTTCACATCCCCAGCCGCTTAGCATGGCCGTCATGCCCTCTAAAATGAGCGTTTCGTTATCGATACACACAATGCGGGTACCCGCTAGCTTATTACCACTCCGGCGGCTTTGAGGTTCTTGGTCCGCTAAGGTTACTTCACGGGCGGCAACAATGGGAACGCTGACGCAGAATGCAGTCCCCACACCTACCCAGGACCGAACCTTAATTGGGTGGTCAAGTACACGGCTCATACGATCGGCAATTGATAAGCCTAAGCCGAGCCCTTTCTCACTCTCTTTATGGCGTGAAACTTGATCCAATCGGCGGAACTCTTGGAAAATTTCCGTTAGCTTAGACTCAGGAATACCGGGCCCACTATCCCACACCTCTATGGAAAGTCGTCCTGCTTGGCGGCGACAGCCTAGTAGTACACGACCTTCTTGGGTATAGCGAATCGCGTTGGATAGAAAGTTTTGTACAATCCGGCGAAGCATCTGCGGATCGGAATCTACCCATTGTTGCGTCGGTACGACGACAAGATCCAGTCCACGGTCATCGGCCATTACTTCAAATTCGGCACGCAGTGGACGAATAATATCCGCCAGTGCAAAGTGGCTGCGTCGCGGTGTGAGGGCACCCGCATCAAGCTTTGAAATATCTAGCAGAGTGCCAAGCAGTTCTTCAGCGGCTTGAAGTGAGTTATCAATATGGCTGATGGTACGCTGGGTATCGCTAGCGGTGACGTTCTGCATTAATGCGGAAGTAAACAGCCGGGCTGCGTTCAGCGGCTGTAACAAGTCATGACTGGCGGCAGCCAAAAAGCGCGTTTTGGAAGCGTTAGCATCTTCAGCTAATTGCTTCGCTTGGCGCAGCGCTTGCTCTGCTTCAGCGCGCACACGGTTCTCTTGGCGCAGCGCCGCGTTGGCCTCGGAAAGTGCTTGTGTGCGCTCGCGAACACGTTCTTCCAGAGTTTCGTTGGTCTCTTTCAAGGCGATTTCAGCTTGGCGGCGCTCAGTAATGTCTTGATAAAGCGCGAAGAAACCTAAAATCGACTGGCTATCGCCAAAGTGGGGCGTATAGGTGACCAGCATATAGCGCATGGCATCATTAACGCGCATTGAGACTTCAAAACTGACGCGCTCGCCTGCAAGCGTTCGCTGAACCCATGGCATGCGCTCTTCAGCTTTTTTAACCGGTAATACGTCTTCGTATCGGCGTCCAATCACGGCATTACGATCAATATCGAAAGCTTGTTCGTAGGCGCGGTTGGTGAATAAGTAACGGCACTCTTTATCAAAATAGGCAATCAGCGCGGGTACATTATCGGTGTAGATACGGATGTTGTTTTCAGAGCGGATCAGCGCCTCTTCGATGCGCTTCTGCTGAGTAATATCTTGATAGGTATAGACAAAACCACCGCCAGGCATCGGGTTGCCTTGGACTTCCAATACACTGCCATCTTGGCGGTAACGCACATAACGATGGGGCTGGCCGTCGCGAATGTTGTCTAGCAGCAGTTGGACGTGCTCCTCTGGATCTCCTGGACCATATTCGCCGTTGTGCGCGTTGTAGCGAAAAATGCGATCCATGGGGGCGCCGACCCGTATCAAGTGATCAGGGAAGCGGAACAGCTCTAAATAGCGTTGGTTCCACACCACCAAGCGCAAATTTTGGTCAACCACGCTAATACCCTGGTTGATGTTTTCAATGGTGGCTTGCAGTAGTGCGCGGTTGAACTCTAAGACTTGAGAGGCTTCATCAACGATTGAAATGACATCTGAAATGCCGATGCCGCGTCCCTGAAGCGCCGAGTTAACGACTATGCGTGCTGACGATGCACCTAGCACTGACGCAAGAAAGCGCTCAGTAAATTGGATGACGTCGATAGACGCCCGTGAACTATCTTCCATGGGTTTGCCCGCGCGTCGTGCGTAATCCTCAAATGCGCGATCCACTTGGCCTGCCCCAAGAAAACGCTCACAAAGTACTTTAAGGTCGCCAACAGTAGTGGCGCCTGTCCAAGGGCGGTTTACGGATGTTTGGCGTGTTTCAACGCTATCGACAAACAGCGATGCCTGAATACGCTCGACAACCCGCTGAGAAGTTACCTGTGAAACAAAGATATAGCAGAACAAGTTGATGCCCAGCGACAGCATGACTCCGTGGGTAAATGGGTCGCCGAGGTTTAAGCCAAATAGGGTTGTGGGCGATAGCCAATTAAGCCCTAAAGGGCCGCCCGCTAGCCAGGCTTGAGGAAGCACTCCGGCGTTGATCATAGCCGGCATTAGCAGGCTGTATGCCCAAATCGCAAAGCCTGCGTTCATGCCAACGATAACGCCGAGGCGGTTACCGCGCTTCCAATACAGCCCGCCGATGAGTGCGGGGGCAAACTGAGCGGCGGCCGCAAAGGACAGCATGCCAATTGAGGCTAGCGAGGTGAATTCGGCAATGAGCTGATAGAAGCCGTAAGCCATTGCCAGAACAGCGACAATGGTAAGGCGGCGCGCGCGGAGTACTAAGCGGCCATAGTCGCGAGCTTTGGTGTCGAACCAACGCAACCTGAAGAGCGCTGGGATCACGATCTCGTTAGAAATCATGATAGAAACTGCCACTGCCGCCACAATAACCATCCCTGTCGCGGCAGAAAATCCGCCAATAAAGGTGAGAAGGGTCAGCCACTGCTGGCCAGACGCCATCGAAAGAGAAAGTACGTAAGTATCAGGCTCAACCCCGCTTTCAGAAAACAGCAGTAAACCAGCTGCCGCCAAAGGCACCACAAAAAAGGCGACTGCGAGTAAGTAAAGAGGAAATAGCCAGCGTGCTTTCGTTGCGTCATCTGGGTGGATATTTTCCACCACTGCCACATGAAACTGACGAGGCAGGCAAAGTATGGCGAGCATGGCGAGCAGCGTTTGCGCCCAGAAGCTTTGGCCAAAATCTTGATTGGCTAGCTGGCGCTGCAACTCCAATTGGCTTTCGGCGTGGCCCATTAGTTCACCTAGGCCATCAAACATGCCCCAGGTAACAAACGCGCCGAGGACAACAAACGCCAGCAACTTTACCAGAGATTCAAATGCTACCGCATGAATCAGCCCTTCGTGGTGCTCTGTCGCGTCTGTGTGGCGAGTGCCAAAAAGGATGGCGAAGATTGCCATGACGATAGCGACATAAAACGCTGTGTCGCCAAACAGCGGCGTATGGGTCATATCCGCTGCGTCGGTAAGAACACTAAAGGTGGTAGACACCGCTTTTAACTGCAGAGCAATGTAGGGCAGGGTGCCAATGAGGGCAACTAAGCTAGCAAACGCCGCAAGAGATTGGGTTTTGCCGTAACGGGAAGCAATAAAGTCAGCGATTGACGTGACGTTTTGATGTTTGGCAACGCGAATCATTTTTGCCAGAACAGGCCAAAACAGCAGAAACGTTAAGATTGGGCCGACAAAGATACTGGCGAATGACCAGCCAGCCGTGGCTGCTTGCCCCACCGCGCCGTAAAACGTCCACGAGGTGCAGTAAATGGCCAATGCCAAACTGTAAATGATTGGCCGTCGGCGGCTGGCGCCGTGAGTCCGTGCACGGCGATCACCGAACCAGGCAATTCCAAACAGCACCGCAATGTAAAGCAGTGATACCGCGACCAGCAGACCGCCATGAAACATGTCGTCTCCCCACGTTGAAGGCTTCGCCTAGCGACGATCTAATATCAAATAACGATCATCTAAATAAAGACCCTATTCTAGGCGAAGGAGGGGCATCACGTCTGCTGGTCGGCGGCAAGTTGGCAAACGGTTGTTAGCAAAGGCGCGGTTTCCCGTAGCGTGCGGCGTTCGCTTAATTCAGCGTCGCCCGTCTCTGTATTCAGGGGGACTATCTCGCGGTGAGCGCAGTTCAAGACATAAGGCTGAGTGGTCAGTATATCGGTATGGCGGCGTTCGAATTGATAGAGAATAAATTCAGCAATTAACTCATCGTCAATGTGACGAGCGCGCACATTGTCGCTATCAACGATGCTGAATTTAGTCGTCATCGGAAACACAAAGGTCCATGGTCGCCACACGGCGCTAGACGTATCGCTGGAAATGACGATGGCAGTTTCAGGTAGTTGAGAGCGCTTGTGTTCAAACCAGCTGTATTCGGTTGAGACCTGATACCCAAGCATACCCAGGCCACCAAAAACGGGCACGATCCATTTAGGCAGCCGTTTACGGCTAAGCGTTCTAAGTAATAGGCCTATCCCTGCGGCGGCAAGCCCGGCAAATACAGCGGCAACAAGATGCCAAATCATAAAATATCCTTTCTAAATGACATCGGGCTCCCCTAAGGAAGCCCGATGAGAAGTATCGATTCCGAATCTAATGGCAGTGTGCCAAAGAGGAGGAGCCGATTATGACTTAGTGGTCGACCGCGACACCAGCACCTTTCGGGTAGCGAACGCTTTCTACCAGGTCTTGAATCTCCTGCGGAGGCTCTTCCGTTGCGCTAGAGACAGCAAACGCAGTTGCAAAGTTGATCATCGCGCCTATTGCACCGAAGGAGAGTGGTGAAATGCCCAGGATCCAGTTGTCTGGCGTGTTAGCCAGCATGTTGGTGCCAGGGACGAAGAACCAGCCGAGATAGGTGAAGATATAGAGCAGGGTGCAGATCAGACCTGCAAGCATGCCGCAAATCGCGCCTTTGCTGTTCATGCGCTTGGAGAAAATGCCCATCATCAGCGCTGGGAACAGTGAGGCACCCGCGATACCAAAGGCAAGTGCAACCGTCTGTGCTGCGAACCCGGGTGGGTTAAGCCCGAGGTAGGTAGCCAGAAGAATTGCGCCGCCCATTGAGATGCGTGCTGCCAGCATTTCACCCTTTTCAGAGATTTTCGGATTGATCATTGTTTTGATCAAGTCATGACTAATGGCTGACGAGATAGCCAATAGTAGGCCAGCCGCTGTTGAGAGAGCCGCAGCAATACCGCCTGCTGCAATCAGGCCGATAACCCAACCCGGTAGGTTAGCAATTTCTGGGTTTGCTAATACGAGAATGTCGTTATTAACGGTCAGCTCGTTACCTTCCCAGCCACGATCAGAATAGTCGGTAGCATCATTGTACATTTGGATGCGGCCGTCATTGTTGAGATCGTTGAAGGCGATAAGCCCAGTTTCTTCCCACGTGCGCACCCACTCAGGACGATCTTCATAGAGAATCGGATTGCGGGCGGCTTCTTCGTAATTCTCTACTTGTCCTGCCATCTCGGGATAGACGGTGGTAGCCAAGTTTAGACGCGCCATGGAACCAACCGCAGGAGCGGTGAGGTACAGCAGTGCAATGAATACAAGTGCCCAACCAGCGGACCAGCGCGCATCAGCAACTTTCGGCACAGTGAAAAAGCGAATAATGACGTGGGGTAAACCAGCAGTACCCACCATTAGCGACAGAGTAAACAGCACCATGTTCAGCTTATTATCGACGTCGGCGGTATAGTCGCGGAAACCAAGTGCATTGACCACTTCATCCAGCTTGGTCAGTAGCGGAATACCAGACTCCGTATGAGTACTGAACATACCGAACATCGGAATCGGGTTGCCGGTTAGTTGCATGGCAATGAACACCGCCGGAATAGTATAGGCGATGATAAGCACTACGTACTGAGCGACCTGCGTGTAGGTAATACCTTTCATGCCGCCAAAAACGGCATACAGGAACACAATCAGCGCTGCGATCCAGATACCCCAGGTGTTGCTCACTTCCAAGAAGCGCGAGAAAGCAACGCCAGCACCGGTCATTTGACCGATAACGTAAGTAACAGAGGCAACGATTAAACACACAATCGCGACGAAGCGCGCAGTGTTGCTGTAGAAACGGTCACCAATAAAGTCGGGCACTGTAAACTTGCCAAACTTACGCAGGTAAGGCGCTAGCAGCATTGCCAGGATAACGTAACCACCTGTCCAGCCCATCAAGAAGGTGGAGTTAGCGTATCCGCCAGACGCTAGCAGACCGGCCATTGAAATAAACGATGCAGCTGACATCCAGTCAGCGGCAGTCGCCATACCGTTGGTGATAGGGTGAACGCCGCCACCGGCAACGTAGAAGTCTTTGGTCGACCCGGCTCGTGCCCATATCGCAATCCCGATATAGAGCGCAAACGACGCGCCGACAAACAATAGGTTAATGGCAAACTGGCTCATACTGGCTTACTCCCCAAGGCCGAATTTTGCATCGAGTTTGTTCATTCTCCAGGCATAGAAGAAGATCAGTACGATGAAGGTGAGGATGGAGCCCTGTTGAGCGAACCAAAAGCCCAAGTCAGTCCCACCAACGGGAATGCCCGCTAGCAGCGGACGAAAGAGAATGGCACATCCATAAGAAACGAACGCCCAAACGGCCAAGCATCCAAAGATTAAGCGGACGTTGGCTTTCCAGTATTCAGCAGCATTGGATTTGTCATCTGCCATTGTGGTGCTCTCCAGTTGTGATTTTTAGGGTTGGAAAGTTAACTCAGGATAGCGTGTGATCCATTAGGGCAATCCTTCATAGAAAACCGCTCTTTTAGTTGTCTGCGATGATTTAGTGCGATTAGACGCATATCACCTTGTTGGTTAAGTTGCTCTGCTGGTTAATGGTTTGGCAAGGTTTTCTTCAGTGCCTTGATAAGTGTTTAACAAGTGCCACGTGAACATCCTGTATAGCCCGTTGTTAATAGTGGGCAATAATTGCAAAAAATAAATCCCAGACTTTGGTATCAATGAGCTTTCAGTACGTATTGTGATGTTTATTTTTGAAAATAAATACTTGTTTTTGAAGTTTTTTTGGCTTTCATGTCTGAGTGATAGGACGATGGTCTATGGATCGCTTAAAAGCAATGTTTGCTACTTTTAATAGGTGGTATATTAAGTGGTCAAGTTTGCTAGTTCGTGTCGCTACTTTGGTCGCTAAACAAACGTCTTTGCGACGTTAGCGGTATAGCAAAAGGTATAATAAAGGCGCTGGTTAAAAAGCAATCAAACCTTAAGCCATTGTGTTCTTCATCGCGATTAACTGGGGTCACTCATGATTGACGTTGATCTTTCCCAATTGCCCTTCACATTAATTGATGATGAAGGGCGTGACCACGTTCGTCGTGGTATGGACATCGCCTATTTTGATCGTGATGAAATTATTATCGAGATGGGGCAAGCGGGTGAATCGGTATTTTTGATTCACAAGGGCGAAGTTGCTGAGCTGGATCCTACCCTGCCAGCGTCTAGTGCACGGATTGGGCACTACACAGCTGGTGACCTGTTTGGTGCCATTAGTATTCTGAACGGTAAAAGCCGCTATCGCTTCCAGGCTGAACAAGAGTGCTTGTGCTATGTGATGCCGAAGGCGCTATTTATAAAACTATGCCGTCATCATCCTGACTTCGAAAATTTCTTCAAGCAGTCGCTATCTCACAAAGCGCGATTAATGACTGAAAAGCGTGCCGAAGGTGGCGTGACCATGGCCGGTTTTATGTTGGCTAAAGTCAGCGAATGTATGCGTGAACCTCTTATCATGGATGCATCGACAGATATTGCCAGCGCGGTGCGTCAGCTCAACGATAGCCATGCAGATAGTTTGCTCGTCAAAACCCAGGGCGAGTTTGGCATTGTCACTAAAACCGATTTGCTCAATGGTGTCGTGCTGAATAACTATGAACATACAGCGCCCGTTGAGGATGTGGCCCATTTCTCGTTGGTGACCGTTACCCCCCATCAATACTTATTTGAAGCGCTCGTGCTGATGACGCGGCATAAAGTAACGCGGGTAGTGGTTATGGAACAGGGCGCCCTGAAAGGGGTGGTGGAGCTAACGGATGTCCTTAGCTATTTTTCGAGCCGTAGCTATGTCGTTAGTCTGCAGGTAGAACAGGCGAATAGCTTAGAAGCATTGGCGGCTGCCAGTCAACGCACGCCAGAATTGGTGAATGCGCTTATGGCGCAAGGGGTCAAGCTACGTTTTGCCATGGACCTACTGGCCGCGTTGAATGGCCGAATTATCAATAAAGCGTGGTCATTTGTTATTCCTGAGCAGTATCACTCCCAAAGTTGCCTAATGGTGATGGGGAGCGAAGGGCGCGGTGAACAAATTCTTAAAACAGATCAAGATAATGGCCTGATTTTAGCCGATGACAACCAATGGCCTTCGCTTGCCGAAGACATGAATGTGCTTACCCAAACGCTGATTCAGCTCGGCTACCCACCATGCCCAGGTAATATCATGGTGTCTAATCCTGAATGGGTTGGCACTGTGTCGCAATGGAAAAACAACATTGCTAAATGGGTGAGTGCAAGAGATGGCGACAGCCTAATGAAGCTGGCGATTTTGCTGGATGCCCATGGTGTGGCTGGTAATCCGCAATTGCTAGACAGCGTGCGTGCAGAGCTGTTTGAACGCTGCTCACGGGATGAGCTATTGCTGTCTTACTTTGCGCGTGCTGCGCTGCGTTTCTCAACACCGCTAACGCTATTTGGCTCCTTAAAAAAGCCTCAGCATGGGATCGATATTAAAAAAGGCGGTATTTTTCCTATTGTTCATGGGGTGCGCACAATGGCCCTCGAGCGACGCATTAATGCCACTTCCACCTTAGATCGCCTGGACGCTTTAGCAGAAGATGGTCGTCTTGATCGCCGTTTTGCTGACGACCTGGGCGAGGCGCTGGCGCTGTTTACCGAACTACGTTTAAAGCAGCAGTTGCAGACAGCAGAAGCGTCGACTCAGCAGCGTGGTAACCGTGTTGTGGTGCAAGAACTCTCGTCCCTTGAGCGTGACCTGTTGCGTGAGGCGCTGCATATCGTAAAAGATTTTAAGCAGCGGCTCTCCCATCGTTATCATTTGGAGTATTCGTGAGCGGAATGCGCTTGTTAGACCGGCATATGTCACTGCTCAGTGGCTCGCTGCGTACATTAATGCAGCGCGAAAGCGACCGTCGACGTTGGGCAGATTCCCCCTACGCATGGCTGTTTCAGCCCTACATGGGGGAAGAAATGGTGGCGCTTGCCTGCCAGGTTAGCCCAGGCCAAGCGCCGGTGGTCAGCGTCGCTGCTGTTGTCTTAAGCCCAGGGAGAGTACAGACCAGCCGAGCCTGGGTGGCTACCCTGGCAGAAGAGCAGAACAACAACGCCCCTGCGCTGCGGCGACATCATCAGCTGTATGCGACGGATACGGTGCTGGCGCCGAACGCTGAGCATCTTGGGGCGCTGGCTGAATTCATCGGTAATCGGCCGCTAATTGGCTGGGAGTTAGGGCGCTCGGTGGAACACCTAAATCTTTTGTTTAAAGCAGGGTTGGGATTTGGTTTGCCCAATGCCCAGGTCGATGTTGGAAAGCTACACTATCGCCAACTGCGTCGCTTACATCCACAGTGTGGGACAAGTGGCCGCCTAACCGAAGCGCTCGCTCGTTGGCAAATCCCCGCTCTTCAATGGATGGGAGTGCTTGGGGATGCAACCGCAAGCGCGCTTTTATATCTGCGTTTGCAGCGCGAGATCGCCCAGCAGGGGTAGTCGTTACTACCCTCATGGGATGAATCCACGGGTTTATCTTGGGTGGACGTGGTGAGTCTTGTTAGAATGCCCGCTGCTTCTTCTACCATCGGCAGTGCCTACACCATGCTACAACCTGACTATTTTGACCCCGCAGCGCCTGATACTGTTTCTGTTGACAGTCCTGCTGTTAATAGCGCACAGACACCATCCGAGCATCACGCCGCTAAACAAAAGCGTGAATTTAATAAGCTACAAAAGCGCTTACGGCGAGAGGTTGGCAACGCCATCATTGATTATCAAATGATTGGTGAAGGTGACAAGGTGATGGTGTGCCTGTCTGGCGGCAAAGATAGCTATACGATGCTGGAGATACTGCTTAACCTGCAGCGCAACGCGCCGGTTAACTTCTCTCTGGTCGCCGTCAATATGGATCAAAAACAGCCAGGCTTCCCGGAGCATGTGCTGCCCCAGTACCTAGATAAAGTGGGGGTTGAATACCACATTCTAGAGCGTGACACCTACTCGGTGGTGAAAGAGAAAACCCCAGAAGGAAAAACGACCTGCGCGCTCTGCTCACGACTAAGACGTGGCTCTCTCTATGGGTTTGCCGAGGAAATTGGGGCAACGAAAATTGCCCTAGGGCATCATCGTGAAGATATTTTAGAAACGTTATTTCTTAACATGTTCTTTGGTGGCACTTTGAAAGCAATGCCTCCCAAGCTTTTATCTGACGATGGCAAGAATATTGTCATTCGCCCTCTTGCCTACTGCAAAGAGGCTGATATTGCAGAGTTTTCTCGACTAATGGAATTCCCGATTATTCCCTGCAACTTATGTGGCTCTCAGCCCAATCTCCAGCGTCAAGTCGTCAAAGATATGTTGGCTGAGTGGGATAAAAAACACCCAGGACGTCTAGAAAGCATGTTTAAAGCAGTGACCAATGTAGCGCCTTCCCAGCTAGCAGACCGCCGTTTATTTGACTTTGCTGGCCTTGAAGCCAAACAAGCGGCGTTGATGGAAGGGCGTATTCAGGCGCTTAGCGTGGACTAGCCGACTGTTCTTCCTCTTCAGCTAGCGTGATGAGGCGCCGCATATTTAAAATATTAACCTCGCGCCCTGAAACAGCCACCACCTCTTGCTGTTGAAAGCGGCTAAGAATACGGCTGACCGTTTCTACCGCCAAGCCTAAGTAATTGCCGATGTCGGCGCGGGACATGGAGAGTCTGAAGCTATAAGGCGAGTATCCACGGCGGCGAAAACGGTCTGAAAGGGTGACTAAAAAGCTTGCTAGTCGTTGATCGGCCGTCTTGCGGGATAGCAAGCGCATCATGCGCCGGTCATCTCGCAATTCTTTGCTCATGCTCCGATAAAGCTGGCCACGTAGTTCGGGCAGTTCTTCGGAAAGCAGGTCCAAACGGTCAAATGGGATTTCACACACCGTAGTGGTTTCCAGTGCAATGACGCTACCGGGGTAGTGCTCTTCATCAATTCCGTCCAATCCTACTAGTTCGCTGGGAAGGTAGAAATTTGTCAGCTGATCATTGCCGTTCCCTTCGCTGGTCACCTGTTTCAGGCTGCCTGAGCGGACGGCATACACACTGGTGAAGTGATCACCCTGGCGAAACAGGGGCTCGCCTTTTTTGAGCGGTGCGCGGCGGCGAATGATGGCATCAAACTGGCTCATGTCCTCAAGCTCTAAGGCGAGCGGTAGACACAGCGAGCTTAGGCTACAGGTCTGGCAGCGCGCCTCTTGCAGCAGTGAGCGTCGTTGGCTGGCGGGGTGTGGCATATCATTCTCCCTTTCTCGTTAGCCATCATAGGCCCAGAGGCAAGACGTCTCAAGAAGCTTATACAATCTTAGAGTAGCGCTGAGTAGATTGGTCAGTTAGGCGAGCATCAAAGGCCATCGCTAAATGACGAATCAGCAGCCGCCCAGTGGGGGTGGCGCTAATAACTTGCTGATGGCGAGTGATTAAGCCGTCTTGCTCAGCTGTCTTCAATTGCTCAATTGCGGTGGAAAAATAGTCACTAGCATCGATGTGCCAACGCTTTCCAACTGCCGCTAGATCAATATGCATGTCGCACATTAGCCGTTCAATCACGTCTCTTCGTATTAGGTCGTCCTTATTTAACCTTAATCCTTTAACGGTTGCCAGCTTACCTTGATCTAAGGCTGCTTCATATTGGTTAAGCTGGGTCGGGTTTTGTGCGTAAACGTCGTCAACCCGTGATATAGCGGATACGCCTAAGCCAACTAAATCGCACTGTGCATGGCTAGAGTAGCCCTGAAAGTTTCGTTGCAGTGTGCCGTTGCGCTGAGCAATCGCTAGACTATCGTCAGGTCGTGCAAAGTGATCCATGCCAATATGCACATAGCCTGCGTTAGTCAGCATTTCTATGGTGGTATGCAAAATAGCCAGCTTTTCATCAGCGCTGGGAAGATCCGTTTCGTTAATGCGTCGCTGTGGCGCAAAGCGGGTGGGCATGTGCGCATAATTAAATACGGACAGCCGTGCCGGGTTTAGTTCGATGACTTGACTTAGCGTCTCGGCAAAGCTTTTTTCGGTTTGAAATGGCAGTCCATAAATCAAATCAAGATTGAGTGAGCGAAAACCAAGACGGTGTGCTTCTTCCATCAACGTTTCGGTGAGTACCCGGGGTTGTACTCGGTTGATGGCTTTTTGTACCTGCGGATTTAAATCCTGTACACCAAGGCTTAGTCGATTAAAGCCGAGAGACTGTAGATGGCGCAACGTAAATACGTCTGCTTCACGAGGATCTATTTCAATAGCGTAATCGCGATCGGCTGAGCTAGATAAACCAAAACGGGCATCTAGGCGGTCAATTAGGTCCCCCATCTGTGCCAAGGTTAGAAATGTGGGCGTACCACCACCCCAGTGTAACTGTTGCACCGGGCGTGAAGTGTCTAAATGGCGGGCAGTGAGCACCATTTCTCGATCTAGCCGAGAAAGGTAAGGTTCTGCAAGGGCGGTATTCTTCGTTGCGATTTTATTGCAAGCGCAGTAGAAGCAAATTTTTCGACAAAAGGGTACATGTACATACAGTGATAGCGGGCGGTGGCTCTCGTTACTGCGCGCTAGCGCCTGAGTAAAGTCATCGGCACTAAACTGCTCATGAAACGCTAGAGCTGTCGGGTAGGACGTGTAACGTGGGCCACTTTTGTCATAGCGACGCAGCAGCGTTTCATTCCAGGCATTAGCCCCAGACACATCAGTGTTGGTAGGTGAGAAGGCAGCAGTGGCATGAACGGGCATGGCGAGCGCTCCGAAGTGAGAAGTAAACAAAAGGAGTGACTGAGCGCCGTCGCTCAGTGTTCTCTCGGCATGCTACGTCGGTGTCACTTGGAATGCGTTGAGCTATATCAAACTATAGGAGGGTCTGACTAATGCGCTGTTAGAGGAATAAGCGTCCATAGCTGCCAAAGGGCGAAACTTATAATCGACAGTGCGGCGACGCTGCGAGTGGCAGGGTGGCGAATTAAATGGCTTAACTGCTGTGCTGCAAGTCCTGTTGCCAGCAGAGCAGGGAGTGTACCCAGGCCAAAAGCCCCCATTAAAAGCGCGCCATCGAGTGGGTCTGCAATCGCTAAGCTCCAGGCTAGCATGGAGTAAACCAGCCCACAGGGCAGCCAGCCCCACAGTGTCCCTAGGGCGAAGGCTTGAGGAAGATGGACGACAGGCATCAGGCGTCTTCCCACTGGCTCTATATAACGCCAAAGGTGCCTTCCCACCGCTTCTACTTTCAGCAGTCCTTTCCACCAGTTGGCGATATAGAGTGCCATTAAGATGAGCATCAATGCGGCGAAAGCCTGCAATGCAACACGTGCAGACGGTGAAAGCGAGATAAGTGTGCCAAGTGCAGCAACAATAGCACCCGCCACCATATAGCTGAGAATGCGTCCGGCGTTATAGCTAATCAGCAGCCCGCCCATTCGGGCAGGGTGTCGCATGCTAGGTGGTACGGCAAAGGTCAGCGCGCTCATAATGCCGCCACACATGCCGATACAATGGGCGCCGCCCATTAAGCCAAATACAAATGCGGCTAGTAGGGGCGGTAAATCGAGTCCCGTCGGATTCATGCGGGCGGCTCTTGGTTATCTTGAGAAGAGGACCCGCTTTTTTTACGCGCTGCACGCTGCTCGGGAGACAAATCATTCTCATCGTCGTCGAATAGGATGCGGTGGGCTGGCCCTTCTAAATCGTCAAACTGGTCGTGCTTCACGGCCCAGAAAAACGCCCACACCGCGAGACCCAGAAGAGTGAGTGAAAGTGGAATCAGTAAGTATAAAATCGTCATGCCGTCACCGGTGTTGATAGGGCAATCTGAGGGGCGGGCGGGGTACGCCAGCGAGTGAGACGCAGCGCGTTACCTACCACAATCAGGGAGCTTAGCGACATGCCAATCGCAGCGAGCCAGGGGGGAATTAAGCCCATTGCTGCTAAAGGCAGTGCCGAAAAATTGTAGCAAACCGACCACAGCATATTTTGGCGCATAATGCGGCGTGTGGCGCAGGAAATATCAATCGCCTCAAAAATACGCATTAGGCGTGGACTGAGCAATATCGCGTCGGCGCGGGTTCGGGCAAGGTCTGTGGCGCCATTCATGGCAATGGCGACGTCAGCGCCAGCCAATACCGGCACATCATTGATACCGTCACCGATCATCACGACACGCTCACCGCTGGCTTGTAACTCACGTAGTCGTGCCAGCTTGCCCTCAGGCGATTTGCCAGCGTGCCACGTGGTAATATTGAGCTGTTCTGCCAAGCTCTCTACCGCTTCTTGCGTGTCACCAGAAAGTAGTTCTACTTCCAATCCACGGGCTTGAAGTGCGGCAACGGTTTGAGCCGCATCTTCACGAATGCCATCGTGTAGCTTGAACCAGGCACGTGGTGCGCTGTTTTCACTGAGTAAAAGCCACTGGCCTGTGCCTGGTGGAGGCAGTGTGGTTGTCGTCGCAAAATCAGGTTTGCCTAATCGCCATGTTGCGCCGTTTAAAGTGCCTTCTAGCCCGCTCCCAGTCACACTTTTGATGTTGCGTGCCTGCAGAGTGGCATCTCTAAATGGGCGAAAAGCTCTGGCAATGGGGTGTTCAGAGTGTGCCTCTAGCGCCGCCGCGATGGCTTGGGCATGCTCTTCACTGAGCGTCGTATCGCTGTGGGCGAGATGCTGTTGGTCAATAGGATGCGTTTGGGTCAGCTGCATTTCGCCGCGGGTCAGCGTACCGGTCTTATCAAAGATCACGCGGGTGACGTTGGAGAGTGATTCGATCGCGTCAGCACGTGTAATTAGTACGCCTCGCTGGCGCAATTGGCCATGCCCTGCTGTCAGCGCAGTGGGGGTGGCCAGCGCCAGTGCACAAGGGCAAGTGACTACTAATACCGAGAGTAGTACCCATAGCACGCGAGATGGATCAATAAACCACCATGCTACGGTGACACACGCGGTAACGATCAGCAGTCGTAATACAAACAGGTGCGCCATACGCGCCGCCATCTGGGCAAGTCGTGGGCGACTTGCAAAGGCGCGATCGGTTAAATCGACAATACCGGCCACTCTGGCGCTATTGCCAGCATGGGTTACCTTTATGGTGAGCGGGTTTTCCATGTTTTGGCTGCCACCCACCACGCTTTCGCCTACCCGTCGAGTCACTGGCAAATACTCACCGGTCAGCATCGACTCATCAAGGCTGGATTCGCCGTCTTCGATAATGCCGTCAGCGGGAACGCCATGACCGGGCTTGATGAGCACGCGGTCGCCTTCTTTAAGTTCACTGGCAGGCAGAATGCGTTCACTGCCATCAGCTTCAAGGCGAATAGCGGACACCGGCAAAACGCCGCTCAGCGCATTGCCACTGTGGCCGCTGCGCCGCCTGGCCCTACCTTCTACATAGCGGCCAAATAGCAAGAAGAAGGTAAACATGGCGACCGAGTCGAAATAAACATCGCCAACGTTAAACAGCACTGCATAACTGCTCGCCAAATAGGCGCCGCCAATGGCTAGCGAGACCGGCACATCCATGCCAAGAACGCCGGTTTTCAGATCACGCAATGCGTTACGGAAAAAAGGCTGCGCTGAGAAAAATACCACGGGCGTGGCTAGGGCAAACGATAGCCAGTGAAACAGAGCGTAAAAGTCTTCGCTAAGCTCACCTGGCCCCGATACATAAATGGGAATGGAGAACATCATGACCTGCATCATCCCGACAGCCGCGACAATCAGGCGTCGCACATTCATGCGTTCTTCATGTTGTAAGCGCGTTTGGGCTTGATCAGGTTCATAGGGCTGCGCATCGTAGCCAATGGCCGCTAGTTCAGCGAACAGCTGTGAGAGGTTGATGACGGCGGGGTCCCAGCTCACACGTAGGCGATGATGGGTAAGGTTGACCGCGCTAGAAGTAACGCCATCAAGTGCATTCAAACGGTGTTCAATGAGCCAGGCGCAGGCTGCACAGGTGATGCCGTCTATTGCTAGTGTGGCTCGTACTTGTCCTTCGTCACCCTCTGGGTGAACAAACTGCGCTTGCAGCCCTGGGTCATCAAATACCGACCAGGTTTCTGCTTTGGCAGCTTGGCGCTCGTCAGGGCGCTCTGGCATTTCTGTGCGATAGCGATAATAGCTCTCCAACCCGCCATCAACGATGGCGTGGGCGACGGCTTCGCAACCTGGGCAGCATAGTGGTTTGGATGTGTCGTCAATGTTAATTCGCCACGGTGCCCCTTCGGGCACCGGGTTGCCGCAGTGGTAGCAGCTAAGGGCGGTCGTGGTCATTCGTTCTCCGAGCGCCCGCCAGGTAGTAGTGCAATCGTGTTTTCGTCAGGAAAGCGTGCTTCTCCGATAAGGCGCCATTCTGATTCATCGCCTTGCTCTGGCTGTAGCTGTAGATACCAGCGATAGCGCAGATTGTCAGGTCCTTGAGTGATGTAGCGGCCTTCGCGCACATGCTCTAGTACAAACGACTGGTCACGATCGTCTTCGGTGGGAAAGATAAGATCTAGATAGAGCTTATCTGGGCGAGCATCACCCGCAAGATCAACAACAATATCGCTGGTAAGCGGATCAATGCGTAACTCGGCACTTAAATTTAAAGCGCGCGCTTGCTCTTGCTTGGCGAATACCATGTTAATTGCTTTGCCGTGCTCGTAGTAATCTTCTTGTACCACCATACCGTCGTAGCTTTTGATCGACATAACCGCAAAGGTCGTGCTGACAATAATGGAGGAGAACAGCAAGCCTAACAAAAACCATGGCCAGAACTGTTTGTACCAAGGTGTAATCGTAGGGTCTGACATAACGCATTTATCTCCTGGCGTTACCTAAGAAGCGGGCTTCACGCTCCTGACGGATTTGCTCATCTTGTTGTGCTTGTAGCACAAAAGTAATGGGGTGGCTGGGCTGGCTTAGATCTTGAGGGTTTGCAAGTACGGTGACTACCTGAATGCGAGACTCGCCTGCTGGCACGCTAATCGACGCGCTATCTAGCGTTAAGCTGGGTAGGCCTAACACACTGATTTGGTAAGTGTGTGGCTGGTTATCAAGGTTACGCACTGTAAGGCTGTAAACATTGCTGATTTGCCCTTCTCGGGTCATTTGATACAGCTGTGTGCGCTCACGCTCGGCGTCGAAACTAAGTGGTATGCGGTCGTTAACCGCCCAGGCAAACGCAACGACCATAATAATCAGCGCGGCAAAGTAGCCCAGCAGTCGAGGCCGTAAGATGTGGCTTTTCTTGCCTTCTAGCGCATTTTCCGTTGTGTAGCGAATAAGCCCTTTGGGGTAGCCCATTTTGTCCATGACGCTGTCACAGGCATCAATGCAGGCTGCACAGGTAATGCACTCGTACTGGAGCCCATCACGAATATCAATACCTGTTGGGCAAACCTGAACGCATAGCTCGCAGTCTATACAGTCGCCAAAGCCGGCTTCTCTCGCCTGAGTATGGCTAAGCGACTTCTTCCGCCGACCTCTTGGCTCGCCGCGTGCTTCGTCGTACGACACGATCAGCGTGTCGCGATCAAACATGACTGATTGGAAGCGCGCGTAGGGGCACATGTAAATACACACCTGCTCACGCAGCCAGCCTGCATTTAAATAGGTAAATACTAAAAAGAAGCCAACCCAAAAATAGGACCAGCCATGGGCTTCTAGCGTAGGCAGTTCCGTTACTAGCGTGCGGATGGGGGTGAAGTAACCCACAAAAGTAATGCCAGTAGCCAAAGAAATCAGTAACCAAGCGGAATGTTTAGCTCCTTTCCGCCACGCTTTGTCAGCATTCATTGGCTGCTTGTCGAGCTTAATACGGTGGTTTCTAGATCCCTCTATGCGGTGCTCAAGCCAAATAAATAAGAATGTCCAGACGCTTTGTGGGCAGGTATAGCCACACCAAACGCGTCCAGCAAAAACAGTAATAAAAAATAGCCCAAAGGCACAGATAATAAGCAGCCACGAAAGTAATACGAACTCTTGGGGATAAAATGTGGCAGCAAAAATATGAAACTCTCGGCCTGGAAGGTCAAACCAGATAGCAGGGCGGTCGCCCCAGTTCAGCCATGGAAGCAGGAAAAAGCCCAGCATAAGCGCCCAGTTGGCGCTGCGCCTTACTTTCTGGAAGAGCCCTTTAATTTCGCGCACATAAATATGTCGGCGCTTAGCATACATGCTCTGAGTTGTACTTTCCCCAGGGGTATGGTGCCCAACGGGCGGCGGCGTAATATCTTGGCTAGGTATTTTTTCCATGGCGATGATCGCAGCTCACTAAGGCGGGAATGGGCGGCAGCATGGATATCGTGGCGTTAAACCTGCGACGCTAGATAACACAACTGTATGCCGTGTCGCTAAATAATAGTGTAACGGATAGAAAGGGTATCTGGACGGACGGTGGATGAAGAAAGGGTGCGGTATGAAACCGCACCCTCGTGATACTACCTACAAGCGGTTGCTACTAACTAAGCGATTAGTCGTTGAAGCGTAGGCTGTAGACATAAGCGGCTACTAGATGAACACGCTCTTCACCGATATAAGCCGCTTGTGCTGGCATGTGGCCGTTACGACCATTGCGCAGTGTTTGGCGGACAGAATCAGCAACGCTTTGTCCCGGTGCCAAATAGAGCCATACATCATCAGTAAGGTTAGGTGCGCCAAGCGCGGTATTTCCCGTTCCACTGGGTGTATGACATGCCGCGCACGCTGCTAGGAAAGTGCTTTCGCCACTGGCTGCACGGTCTGCATCATGCTCTTCGCCAGACATTGAGAGAACGTACTGAGTGAGGTTCTCAATGTTGTTCTCGCCAAGCTGCTGCCAGGCAGGCATTAATCCATTACGACCATTATTCAACGTCGTCATGATGTTTTCCGGCTCACCGCCATACAGCCAGTCGTCATCGGTGAGGTTCGGGAAGCCGTAACCACCTTGGGCGTTAGAGCCGTGACATACCGCGCAGTTGTTCAGGAAAACACGCTCTGCTACCCGCATGGCTTCAGCGTCTTTTGCCAGTTCAGGAATAGGTATTTCCTGATACTGAGCAAAAATCGGTGTGAAGCGCTCTTCGGCATTAGCAACCTCTTCTTCCCACTGGCCTTCTTGGGACCAGCCCAAAATGCCCGCATAGTTACCTAGGCCTGGGTAAAGTACTAAGTAGCCCAAGGCAAAAATAACGGTGAGGATAAACAGCTTGAACCACCACTGGGGTAGTGCGTTGTCGTACTCTTCGATCCCATCAGCCGCGTGGCCAGTGGTTTCGATATTGCCATCAGCATCGGGTGCTTTATCGGTACGGCGGTTGGAAAATAAGATCCAAACGCTCAGAGCGATAGTGCCCAGTGTGACGACAATGATCCAGGCGCTCCAGAAGCTGGATAGGGAGTCACCCCATAAATTATTCATGTATTTTTATCTCCCCTGTCGTGGCGGGAATCCACTTCGTGCTCAGACGAAGCATGCTTGTCACGGGTCGGTTGCTTATCATCGTCATCGGCGAAAGGCAGGTTAGCTGCTTCGTCGAAGTCTGGTTTGCGTCGCTTGGAATAAGCCCATAAACAGATGCCAATAAAAGCGACAATCAATATCAGCGTGATAAGGCCGCGGAAAGTTCCCGTATCCATAACTTAACGAGTGCCCTCAAGCACGGTGCCTAATTGCTGCAAGTAGGCCACCAGTGCAGTAATTTCCTGGGTGCCGCGAACGTCTTCTGTCGCAGTGGCGATATCTTCATCGGTATATGGCACGCCTAGCTGACGCAGCGTGCGCATTTTTGCCGGTGTCGATTCGCCATCCAAGGTGTTTTCAAACAGCCAAGGATATTCAGGCATGACTGACTCGGGTACCACATCTCGTGGGTTATAGAGGTGGGCGCGGTGCCAATCATCACTATAACGTCCACCTACGCGAGCAAGATCCGGCCCAGTGCGCTTAGAACCCCAAAGGAAGTTGTGTTCGTAAACCTGTTCGCCTGCAACGTTATAGTGGCCATAGCGTTCGGTTTCTGCCCTGAAGGGGCGAACCATCTGGGAGTGGCAGCCTACGCAGCCCTCGCGGCGGTATATGTCGCGCCCTTCCAGTTCCAGTGCGGTGAGAGGCTTGAGGCCCTCAACTGGCTCAGTTGTTTGCTTTTGAAAGAACAGCGGTACGACTTCGGCCAGGCCGCCAAAGCTGATCGCAACCAGGATCAACACGGCGAGCAGGCCAACGTTCTTTTCAACAATCTCGTGTTTCATTGGTCTCAACTTCCCCGTTTTAAGCGGCTTGTGGCGCTGAATGGCTAATCGTTTCGCGACGTTTTACGGTCATGTAAACGTTGAATGCCATAATTAGCATGCCTGTTACCCAGAAGAGGCCGCCAATCATACGCACAAAGTAGCCGGGGCCACTGGCTTCGACAGACTCTACAAAGGTGTACATCAGCGTGCCGTCAGCATTAATCGCGCGCCACATTAGGCCTTGCATGATGCCGTTGACCCACATGGCGGCGATATACAACACAGTACCAATGGTGGCTAACCAGAAATGCACCGCAATTAGATTGACGGAGTACATCTCGGTACGCCCAAAGACCCGCGGAATCAGGTGGTACATAGAGCCAATGGTAATCATCGCTACCCAACCTAGCGCACCAGCATGCACGTGACCAATGGTCCAATCGGTGTAATGCGACAGCGCGTTGACGGTCTTGATGGCCATCATTGGCCCTTCAAACGTCGACATGCCGTAGAACGACAGCGCTACCACCAGGAAGCGAAGTGTTGGATCGGTGCGCAGTTTATGCCAAGCGCCAGACAGGGTCATCATGCCGTTAATCATACCGCCCCAGGAAGGCGCAAGCAGGATGATAGACATAATCATACCCAGCGACTGTGCCCAGTTAGGCAGCGCTGTGTAGTGAAGGTGGTGGGGGCCTGCCCACATATAAATCATAATCAACGCCCAGAAATGGACGATGGAGAGGCGGTAGGAATAGACCGGGCGTTCGGCCTGTTTTGGCACGAAGTAGTACATCATGCCCAGGAAGCCTGCCGTCAGGAAGAAGCCGACCGCATTGTGGCCATACCACCACTGCACCATCGCATCTACCGCACCCGCATAAATCGAGGTGGAGTACATGGGGGTGACCGGAATGGCCGCATTATTAACGATGTGCAGCACCGCGACGGTCAAAATAAACGCTGCAAAGAACCAGTTCGCCACGTAAATATGGGAAGTGGTGCGCTTTTTAATCGTCATTAAGAAAACGATAGCGTAGCTAATCCAAACGACCGCAATCAAAATATTGATAGGCCATTCAAGCTCTGCATACTCTTTTGTAGTGGTATAGCCTAGCGGCAATGACACGACAGCCGAGAGAATAACCGCTTGCCATCCCCAGAAGGTGAACGCTGCGAGCTTGTCAGAGAACAGGCGAGTCTGACAGGTACGCTGTACGACATAGTAAGACGTCGCAAATAGCGCTGAGCCACCGAAGGCGAAGATAACAGCGTTAGTGTGTAACGGACGTAAGCGCCCGAAGCTTGTCCAAGGTAAGCCGAGGTTCAGTTGCGGCCAAACTAGCTGGGAGGCAAGGATAACGCCAAGCGTCATACCTACAATGCCCCACACAACGGTCATGATCGCGAACTGCCGAACTACCTTGTAGTTGTAGGTCGGGTGTTCCAGTGCTGTGCTCATTTCATGTTCCCATCGAACGCGGTTAGGGGGTAACCCGTAGCATTTTGCATTAGCATTTTGCCCGGGTGCGGCCACCCGCTTGATGATGCAGGTCAAGATCCGATAGAGATTCTATCGCAGCCGCGCCTTAAGCTGAACACGCCAATAGAAGTAACACTGAATTATTAGGAGTTAATCGTGTCTTATTACGCGGGTTTTGGTTTCGTCGATATACACCCAGCAGCTTTAAACGACGCGTTAGCTAATCCCAGCGTACAGCGGTTTATAGTGATTGGGCACGGCCCGCTTTCAGTTTTGGGGTCGCCTAAGGTAGGCCGAATACTACTTGCTCATGGCGCAGGGGCGGGTCATTGCTCTGTGTTTATGCGGCAATTTGCCGCGACGTTAGCAGCGCAAGGCATGCAGGTATTGGCAATTGATTTTCCCTACATGCAGCAGATTAACGAGCAGGGTAAACGCCGTCCGCCACCCCCTATCAAGCAAACGGTGGCTAATTTTGCCTCATGGTACTCGCTACTGACGTCTTTAAGCGATCAGCCCTTGTGGGTGGGCGGTAAGTCGATGGGTGGGCGTGTTGCCACTTTATTTGCCAGTGAAATGCTTGCCAATAATGAAGTGCATGGTCCTGGCGTTATTGTCGCGGGCTATCCTTTCCATCCACCTAAAAAACTAGACAAAACCCGTTTGGAACATTTTCCCGCTATTCGTTGCCCCGTGCAGATTCTTCAGGGGGAACGAGATCCCTTTGGCAATGTAGATGAGGTTTTAGGCTATAACCTTCCTAATAATATTAACGTTGCTTGGCTTGCTGATGGCGATCATGATTTTAAACCTAGACGTGTTTCTGGATTAAATCAGCAAGTTTTGATTGACGAAGCGGCCATACTTGCGGCATCCTTCGTCCGCGCTCACCAAGCAAGGTACGTGTGATGAGTGGCAATACGCTGGTTTGAATCGAAAATTTGAACGCGCCGTGTTGACATATCACCAAGTTCCTGTAGAATGCAGCGCCACGTGACCAGCGGGTGGTTAGCTCAGTTGGGAGAGCACCAGCCTTACAAGCTGGGGGTCACTGGTTCGAACCCAGTACCACCCACCATTTATTTGGTCGTTTGGAAACGTGAAGCAGTAGCAATTGATGCATTAAGTGGACCGGTAGTTCAGTTGGTTAGAATGCCGGCCTGTCACGCCGGAGGTCGCGAGTTCGAGTCTCGTCCGGTCCGCCATCATCAATTATTACCGTATAAAAGTTATCGCTATTCGGACCGGTAGTTCAGTTGGTTAGAATGCCGGCCTGTCACGCCGGAGGTCGCGAGTTCGAGTCTCGTCCGGTCCGCCACGATAACTTATCAAGTTGCACCATTTAAGCATTATTGCTTTAAATGCCCTGGGTGGTTAGCTCAGTTGGGAGAGCACCAGCCTTACAAGCTGGGGGTCACTGGTTCGAACCCAGTACCACCCACCATTTAGCTGAATGTTTTTAAGCGCCTCTGAACCGCTTTTAAATAGCTAGTTTCATGGTTAGAAATAAGTGACTTAAAGTGGACCGGTAGTTCAGTCGGTTAGAATGCCGGCCTGTCACGCCGGAGGTCGCGAGTTCGAGTCTCGTCCGGTCCGCCATTTAAGCACTCATCGACTAAACGTTTTAGTCGAACGAATTCCAAAAAGCCCAGATCATTGATCTGGGCTTTTTATTGCGTGTCATTTAGTACCTTGAGTCCATTCTCTAGCGCCATAACGTGCAGCCATGCAGCTGCACGGTAATATCAGGCGATAGCGCTTACCCCGGCTTTGGCGATCTGTACGTCCTGGTCAGGCTTCACGCCTGAGATGCCGACAGCACCCACGACGTTGCCATCGACGATGATAGGAACGCCGCCTGACAGCAAACCTTGCAGTGGCGCAGAGACAAATGCCGTGCGCCCACCGTTAATCATTTCTTCAAATACTTGGGTCTCTTTACGGCCTAGTGCTGCACTGCGCGCTTTATGTGTTGCTACATCGGCACTGAAGGGTGCAGCACCGTCTAAGCGGCGCAGAGCGAGTAGATGCCCGCCATCATCCGTTATGGCAATGGTGACCGGCCAGCCGTTGTTATCGGCTTCTTTTTGAGCAGCATCTAGTACCTGAATGACATCGGCTTGGCCGAGAACAGCTTTGCTTTGCATCAAACTTTCCTTTTGATCAAGGGGAGTAAAGTGCCGCGCTATTGTTTGCTTGTAAAAGCTTGTTAGCGCGGCAAAGTGAATTAGTGTTTATACCAGGGCAGCATCCACCACTTCCACCCAGTGCCGTACCGGGGTGCGATTGGCACTAGCAAGATGGGTTTGGCAGCCAATATTGGCAGTGACGATAACCTCTGGGTTGCTAGCTTCCAGCGCATTGAGCTTGTTATCGCGCAGCTGTGTGGCAAGCGCTGGCTGGGTAACCGAGTAGGTGCCAGCTGAGCCACAGCATAGATGCGCATCTTGTACCGGCGTTAGCGAAAACCCCAGCTTGCTGAGCACGCCTTCAACCGCACCATTGAGCTTCTGGGCGTGCTGCAGTGTGCAAGGGCAGTGAAACGCCAGACGTTGGTGCTCTTTCAGCTCGAGCTTCTCTACTGGCTCTTCGCGCAGTATTTCGACAATATCTTTCGCCAGTGCGCTGACTTTTTGCGCTTTCTGGGCATAGGCCGGGTCATCTTTGAGCATGTCGCCATACTCTTTGACAAAAGCGCCGCAGCCGCTGGCCGTTTGAACAATGGCTTCAGCCCCTTGTTCGATCTGTGGCCACCAAGCATCGATATTGGCACGCATACGAGCGCGACCATCGTCCTGGGCATTCAGGTGAAAATCAATGGCCCCACAACAACCTGCTTCGCTGATGGGCGTCACGCTAATCCCAAGACGGTCTAGCAGTCGAGCGGTCGCTGCATTGGTGTTTGGCGATAGGCCTGGTTGAACGCACCCTTCTAGTATTAGCACCTTGCGAGAATGGCGTTGGCTATCCGGGCGTTGGCCTGCGTCGACTGGCGTCGGTGGCATCTTACTGCGTAGCTTGCCAGGCACCAGGGGTTTGAAGGTTTGCCCTAAGGACAGAAGTGCTTTGAAGCGCTTAGGGTCTACCAGCATCTTACGCAGTGCATAGCGTTGGGCGCGTTCGGCCATGGGGCGAGGAACCCGGCGGTCAATTTCTGCACGACCGATATCCAAAAGTTTGTGATATTCCACGCCTGAAGGGCAGGTGGTTTCACAATTGCGACAGGTCAAACAGCGGTCTAAATGCAGGCGTGTCTCTTCGGTGACCTGATCATTATCATCGCGGCTTTCCAGCAGCTCTTTCATTAAATAGATGCGCCCGCGCGGCCCGTCCCGCTCATCGCCTAGCAGTTGATAGGTGGGGCATGTAGCATTACAAAAGCCGCAGTGTACGCAGGTGCGTAGGATGCGCTCGGCCTCCTGAATATGCGGTTTTTGGCGATCAGCATCGGTAAAGTGCGTCTGCATGTCTACTCTCCTGATTAAAACGCCGCATAAAGACGGCCTGGGTTGAAAATGCCATAGGCATCCAACTCGGCCTTCAGGTTGCGATGATACTTTTCGACCACGGGGTTGAGCGGGGTGAACGGTGACTCTGCTCCGCCTTGGGCATAGGGGGTAAAGCAAGTGGCATGACCACCTGCCTGCTGGCAAACCGTGCGCAACGTATCAGCCGCCGCGCTGGTTTTTATCCACCGCTGGCTGCCACCCCAGTCATAGAAGATATCGCTTTGGGGTATATTCAAGGCTAGCGGCGGCGTATTGGGGGGTAATGATAAGCGCCACAGCGCTTGCCCTTCATTCAGACGGAAAAAAGGATGCTGATGGTCGCGCAGTTGCTGCCAGAAATCGCTGGAAAGTGATTCGCCGCCCAAGCGTTCCTTGGTCGCATTAACGGAACTTGCGCCGCCTTCTAAACGAATAAATAGCTCGCCTGCGTGCCATCCTGCTGCGGTGATGGGCAGCGGCTGTCGTCCTAGTTCGGCGAGCTTACCCAAGGCATCTTCAAGACTCATGCTTAGGCGTAGGCTGTGAGTGGCAGTAGGAATGGGAAGGACTTTAAACGAGATATCAGCCAGTACGCCTAGCGTCCCTTGAGCACCTGCCATCAAGCGTGAGAGGTCGTATCCGGCGACGTTTTTCATGACTTCACCGCCAAAACGCAACAACTTGCCTTCTTGGGTGATCACGCGTGTGCCTAAGACAAAGTCCCTCGCTGCGCCAGCCCATGGGCGGCGTGGGCCGGACATGCCGGTGGCAACAGCACCGCCAATGGTGCTGGCATCGCTGAACGCGGGTGGTTCAAAGGCCAGCATTTGATTTTCTTCGGCTAGAGCTGCGTTGAGTGCGCTTAACCGCGTACCGGCACGAACAGTAATCACAAGCTCTACCGGGTCATAGGAGACAATGCCGCTATGGGGCAACATATTTAAGGCGTTGCCTTCTACCGGTCGGCCGTAAAAAGCGCGGGTATCGCCACCTACTATGCGCAGTGGCGTGCGGTTGGCATAGGCGCTGCGCACCTGTTCGCACAGGTCGTCAGCGATATCTTGATCGGCAGCATGTATCGCTAGTTCAGTCATGGTGATTCCTAATCATTATGCTTCCTAGTGGTTAGTCGACTAGGAGTCGCATCAGAAGCGTGGTAGTTCCGGATGCGGTAGTTCGTTGTTATGCACATGCATCGCGCCAAACTCAGCACAGCGCGCCAGGGTAGGAATATTTTTCCCTGGGTTGAGTAAGCGCTGTGGGTCAAAAGCGGCTTTCAAGGCATGGAATACCGTTAGTTCATCGGGTTGAAACTGACTGCACATCTGATTGATTTTTTCGCGGCCGACGCCGTGTTCGCCAGTGATAGAGCCGCCCGCCGCGACGCATAGCTCCAGAATTTTTCCGCCGACGTCCTCTGCAAGAGCCAGCTCTCCCTCTTTATTGGCATCAAATAGAATCAGCGGGTGCATATTGCCGTCACCGGCATGGAAGACGTTGGCAATCGCCAAGCCACTCTCTTCCGACAGGGCGGCAATACCTTTGAGGACGCGAGGGAGTTCGCGGCGAGGGATGGTGCCATCCATACAGTAGTAGTCAGGCGACATGCGCCCCACCGCGGGGAAGGCATTTTTTCGCCCTGCCCAGAATTTGGCCCGCTCAGCCTCATCGCGAGCCTGTTGAATGTCGGTCGCCCCCGCTTTTTCTAAGACTCGGCGAACGGTTTGGCAATCGTCGTCCACATCGGCTTCAACACCATCTAGTTCGCACAGAAGAATGGCTTCTGCCTCAACGGGGTAACCAGCTTTGATGAAATCTTCTGCAGCCTTGATGGCCAGCTTATCCATCATTTCTAATCCGCCAGGAATAATCCCCGCGGCAATAATGTCGCCAACAGCACGGCCCGCTTTCTCTACGTCGTCAAAGCTGGCCATTAGTACCTTGGCGGTTTCAGGTTTGGGCAGCAGCTTTACGGTAATTTCAGTGACCACACCCAACATGCCTTCAGAGCCATTCATCAGCGCGAGGAGGTCAAAGCCAGGTGCGTCCAGTGCTTCGGATCCCAGCGTCATACGCTCGCCTTCAATCGTCATGACATCAACACGCATCACGTTATGAACGGTGAGACCATACTTGAGGCAGTGCACGCCACCCGCATTTTCCGCCACGTTGCCACCAATCGAGCAAGCAATCTGTGACGATGGGTCGGGTGCATAATAAAGCCCGTAAGGGGCAGCAGCTTCAGAAATAGCTAAGTTGCGCACGCCTGGCTGTACACGTGCAATGCGAGCATCTGGGTCAACATTAATAATCGTGTTGAAGCGCGACATCACTAGCAGGACGCCTCGTTCAAGCGGTAAAGCACCGCCTGAAAGCCCCGTGCCTGCACCACGAGTAACGACCGGAACACCCAGGGCATGGCAGCGTTTTAGAAGACCTTCTACCTGTTCCAGAGTCTCGGGTAATGCAACCAGCATCGGCATGATGCGATAAGCGGCAAGGCCGTCGCACTCAAAGGGATGTAAGTCCTCTTCACGGTGCAGCAGCGTCAAAGACGGCACTGCGTTTTGCAGATCATCTAAAACATCTGCTTTATCGCGGTGAATGAATTCGCCGTCGAGGCGTTCATCGAAAAGAATGTTCATGTTAGCTCCTGTGGGTGAGGAGAGCAGAAAATTATCTAATCACTTTATGGAAAATCTTTCCATAAATAACTAATTCGATGCTGGAAAACTTTTGCATACAGTGAAAATTCTAATAACGTGTTAATGATTTACTGTTTCTGCTGAGGTTGCTGGGTAGTGGTCCCTCGTGAAGAGGCTGCTGGGTTGCCCTTAGGCTACCCAGCAGGAATGACTCACTCTTGATTAACGTTTTCCCGTCACATCAGTGGATCGGTAATGCCAATCACATAGAAAGCAATAAGCGCAATGATCCCAGTAAAGATCAGATAGTAGATCGTGGGAATAATTGTTTTACGAATCGTTGTACCTTCGCGACCCAGTAGGCCAACCGTCGCTGATGCGGCGACAACATTGTGAATCGCAATCATGTTACCCGCTGCGGCACCAACGGCTTGCAGCGCGACCATCATCGCCGTAGACAACCCAAGTGTTTCGGCAACGCTAAACTGGAATTCCGCTAGCATCAGATTAGAAACGGTATTGGAACCGGCAATAAAGGCACCCATAGCCCCAACCGCAGGTGCAAAGAAGGGATAAATGCCCCCTACGCTGTTAGCTACCGCCTGGGCCATCATGACGGGCATTGACACAAGGTCAGCACCATTCACGCCAGAGTTAATCAGGATGCGTACCATGGGAACGGTGAAGATCAAGACAAAGCCAGCACCGAAGATGGTTTTAGTAGATTCAGACACGGCAGCGCTGATTTTCTGCGGGTTCATGTGGTGCAAGAAGTAGGTGACGATGACCACCGCGATAATAATGCCGCCTGGCAAATAAAGCGGCTGTACACCGCCGCTAACACCGGCTTCGCCTAGAATGTTGTTCCAGCTCAGGTTAACGGAGGTCAAGGCAGCTTTCAGCGGTTCAACGGTGCGTGAAGCAACCAAGAATACCGCGAGTAGGACGTAAGGAATCCAGCCCTTGAAGGTCGACATTGGCGCTTTACCAACAACGTCATCCAATTTGATCTGCAGGTTGCCGATCCATTCATCTGGCCAAGACGTTGATTCAGGAAAGTCCCAGGTGTCTTTCGGTAGCAAGAAGCCTTTGCGAGCAGCGGGTACTACAATCGCTAAGCCCACCATAGCACCAATCATTGATGGGAATTCTGGGCCTAAGAAAACGCCGACCAGCATGTAAGGTACGACGAACGAAATGCCAGTAAAGATTGCAAAGGGTGCAATGGATAGGCCTTCTTTCCAGGAGCGATTCGCACCGAAGAAGCGCACCATGATCAATACCAAAATCAGAGGCATCAATATGCCTACGATGCCGTGCGTGATGGCCACAGAGCTAGTAATTTGCTGGAAAAAAACGTCCCACGTAGAGCCGCTAGCTTCCAACTGGGCTGTGATGCCAGCGCGATCAAGCCCGCTACCGACACCCACTACAACTGGGGTGCCAACGGCGCCAAAAGAGACCGGAGTGGACTGAATCATCATGCCGACAACAACGGCTGCCAGTGCAGGGAAGCCAAGCGCTACCATGAGCGGTGCAGCGACTGCTGCGGGCGTACCAAAGCCAGAAGCCCCTTCAATGAAGCAGCCGAATAACCAAGCAACAATTAGCGCCTGAACGCGACGGTCAGGGCTAATGCCTGAAAAACCGTTACGAATCGCAGTGATGCCGCCAGAATGCTTAAGCGTATTTAGCAGCAAGATGGCGCCAAAAATTATCCATAAAAGGCCTGCTGTTTGAATCAGCCCTTGAATGGTAGACGCGGCAACGCGGCTAAACGACATATCCCAAGCGGTCAGACCAATGACGGCTGCGGTCAGGAAAACAATCGGCATCGCTATTTTTGCGGGTATTTTAAAACCAATGAGCAAAATACCGGCAAGCAGCAGCGGCAGAAATGCCAGAAGTGCAAGTGTAGTTTCATTCATTTTAGGAATGGCCCCTTGTTATTGATTTGGTGTGCTCGGCAGATGCCAGCGGTCGTGGCAATGCTGGTTGGATCAGTGCGAAAGATACGGTTAGGTAGAAAAAATGGCTATATTGGATAATTGGTAAGACCAATTAAGGGCGGTTGTATGTATAGACTTTGAACCACTCTTTTAAATTTAACGAATTGTTTTTATTTGCTTTTCAATTTCCACAATGCAGTAGGGCTGCCTGCAACCCATTAGACTAATAGACAGTACAGTTTCCATCTAAGAGGGCAGTACAGGGCAAGTGAATGGAGAAAAAGTCGCTTGCTTACTTAGCTGATATGAAGACCTTTGGGGTAGGTTCAGAACAAGTAAAACCCGTTACTTGCGTCATTGGTGGCTTGAGCCCATTGTTGTCAGCGTGTGTTTGATTTTAACCACGTTTCTAATTACAAGGAGGCCGTCACAGTGGCAATAACTCTTTATGACTTATGCGGGCACGATGAGCGCTTACGCTTTTCTCCCTATTGCTGGCGCGTTCGTATGGCACTGGCACACAAAGGGTTGGAATATACGACTGTTCCTTGGCGTTTTCTTGATAAAGAGGCACTTGCCTTTGCCAACTACGACAAAGTGCCGGTGTTAACCGATGGTGACACGGTTGTCACTGATAGCTTCGAGATCATGCGCTACTTAGATAAGGCCTATCCTGCCAATCCAGTATTGGGAGAAGGAGTGAGCTATCAGCGAGTCCACTTTTTTAAGCTCTATATTGAGCGTAGCGTGACTCCGGCACTTTTTCGAACGGTCGCGCTGGATTTATTAGCGGCCATACATCCTGACGACCGCGCCTACTTCAGAGAGACCCGCGAAGCCCGTTTTGGTATGCGTTTAGAGGACGTCAATAATCCAGAGCAGGGGCGAGCACAGCTGAAAAAAATGTTGGCTCCTGTGCGTGATCAGCTTCGGAGTAGCCCATTTTTAGATGGCGAAGCACCCAGTGGAGCAGATTACCTCCTATTTGGCAGCATGATGTGGGCATATACAGTGTCACTTGAGCCATTAGTTGACGCTAATGATCCGGTTGATGAGTGGTTTAAGCGTATGCTGGAGGTGCACGAAGCGGTCGCGGGTAAGGCCATTACTATTCGTGATCTATAATGTGTCAGGCGGCAATAATGCCGCCTGTATCCATCGTATGTACGAGGAAAGCCACACAAACGGCTTATGTCGTATGTGTGAGAGGAGATGGCAATGATTGATCTGTATTACTGGACAACTCCCAATGGCCACAAAATCTCCATCATGCTTGAAGAAGCAAAACTGCTTTACCGAGTAAAACCTATCAACATAGGGCGTGGCGAGCAGTTTGACCCTGAATTCTTAACCATTGCGCCGAATAATCGTATTCCCGCTATTGTTGATCATGCACCTCAAGACGGTGGTCAGCCCCTGGCACTGTTTGAGTCAGGGGCTATTTTGGAATACCTAGCTGATAAGTGCGGACAATTTCTGCCCGCTGAAGGGCGAGAGCGTTATGTTGTGCTGCAATGGCTTCATTGGCAAGTGGGCGGGTTGGGGCCGATGGCGGGTCAAAACCACCATTTTTGCCACTATGCACCGCAGAAAATCGAATATGCTATCGGGCGTTACGTTCGCGAGACGTATCGCTTGTACAGCGTGCTAGATCAACGACTATCTCAGCAGCATTATGTGGGTGGTGATCGTTACTCCATTGCTGATATGGCGATTTATCCATGGATTGTGCCATGGGAAAAGCAGTGCCAAACGTTAGAGGAGTTTCCTGACCTAGAGCGTTGGTTTGATGAAGTAGCACAGCGCCCAGCTGTTCGAAAAGCTTATTCTTTGATCGAAGACGTCAATCCACAGGCGGGGGGAGAAATAGATGAGCAGGCACGTAAATACTTGTTTGGCAATCGCTAAGTAGTCACTACTTGGTTGATGAGGTTGCTGCCTTCAATCGCTAGCAGCAATGTTGTTAAAAAATAATGTTGCGCTGCACAAAAGGCACTGCTAGCTTTGTTGTTAGTAAAGGCAACCGCCTGATCATCGACCGCTTATCGATGCGTGTCGAATCGCTAGCTCACTTAAGGAGATTATGTGATGAACAAGGCCGCAGAGAAATCCACCCAGCAGTTTGAGTCTGTCTTTGTATCGCCAATGCGTTCTTATACCCTGGCAGCGCTTGATTATTATCAGCAAGTCGTCAGCGCGCAAATGGATGCAGCACGTGCATACTCTGACATGACGGTTGCTCAGGCACGCACATGGTTAGACGTTAAAGATGCCGACAGCTTTAAAAAAGCTATGGAAAGTCAGCAAAAAACAGCTTCTGACCTAATGGAGCGTATGAAAGGAGACTCTGAAAAAGTCACCTCGATTAGCCAAAACTTTATGCAAGAGAGTCAGAAAATGGCGGAAGAGACCACTAAGAAAGCAGTGGAAACCGCTAAGCAGTAACCTATTTTTCATTAGGTAAATGCCTGATAGTAAGCGATCAGATGCTATTGATTGATCGATGAAATGCCGCACCGTCAGGTGCGGCATTTTTTTGTCTATATGCATTTTAACGCGTTGTAAGATGTTATTTCTGCAAGCAAAAAAGAGTGGCTGCATGCGGTGGGCTTTGCGTGGTGATATGCCCGTTACAACGGCTGTTCAGCCCGTACGTTCAACCTGAAACGGGCGATACGAATGATCTCCTTAATTGCTGTTTCACGCTCTTCAGCTAAACCATTGTGTAAGCGTGCTTCAAACGCTGCCAAAATGGCGTGGCGATCAAGCCCCTTCACCGCAATGACGAAGGGGAAGCCAAATTTTTGTTTGTAAGCAGCGTTAAGTTGTTCGAAGCGGGCAAACTCTTCAGGCGTACATTGATCTAGCCCAGCGCCTGCTTGCTCGCGTGTAGAGTCTTGGGTCAGCTCACCCGACATCGCCGCTTTGCCTGCTAAGTCAGGGTGGGCCTGAATAACAGCGATTTGCTGTTCAGGTGTTGCCCGCTGCAGCATAAGTCCCATCAGGTCAGCTAGCGCGTCAGGTGCGTCATGCGCATTGCTTAACCCTTCCTTCCAGGCTGCTTCCGCCACCCAGGGGGAGTGCTCATATACATCGCCGTAATGTTGGGTAAAGCTTTCTAAGCTGCATGTACTAGGAGCGGGCGAAAGGGTCAGTGATGTTGAGGTAGCCACTAAATTTCTCCAGTATGTTTAATAATGGGAATACTGTATACAATAAATGGTATCAACGGTACTCTTTGACCGATAGGTTAAGTCGGTCAGCTGTTATCAACAACAGTAAACAACAACTGTGATTATTAAGGAGTTGCTATGGGACGGTTAACGACTCACGTACTCGATACCGCTAAAGGACAGCCCGGCCAGGGGATTACCATTGACGTGTTCCGCCTAGCAGGCACCACGCGCGAACACTTGTGCAGTGTGATTACCAACAGCGACGGTCGTTGTGATGCGCCTATCTTAGAGGGTGATGCCCTCACGGTAGGCGAGTACGAGCTGGTTTTCTACGCGGGTGACTACTTGCGCGCCCAAGGCATCGCCTCTCAAGAGCCGCGCTTTTTGGACGTGATTCCTTTACGTTTTGGCGTTGCAGATGCCAGCCAGCACTACCATGTGCCGTTACTGCTATCCCCTTATAGTTACTCTACCTATCGCGGTAGCTAGAGCTTGGCTATCTTTTTGCCGCTTTTTGCCTAGCCTGACATTCGCTCGCTGAGTTACCAGGTAAACCTGCTAGGACTTGTTTATGCAAGCATATATTATTGATTTTGCTAACTTATTGTTACGCTGGTTGCACGTTATAGCAGCCATAGCCTGGATCGGTGAGTCGATCTATTTTGTCATGTTGGATAATGGCTTAAGAACGCCGAAAGCAGCCGAAGATCGTGAAAAAGGCGTTTTTGGAGAGATGTGGGCCGTGCATGGCGGTGGTTTCTACCATAATCAAAAGTATGCTACTGCGCCTGCCAAGCTGCCGAATGACCTTCATTGGTCGTTCTGGAAAGCCTATACGACATGGCTATCGGGTTTTGCCTTGTTCGTTATTCTCTATATGGCAAACCCGGGCTTCTATCTAGTTAACCCCAACAGCAACTGGGCGTGGGCGGCGAGTATGACAGGCTGGCAGGCCAATCTACTGGCGCTGGCCTTCTTGCTCGGCGGTTGGGTGGTTTATAACGAACTCTGTAAACGCATAAGTCCTAATATGGACCGCGACGGTCTTCTCAGCGTTGCCGTTGCGGTGATGATGATAGTGGTCGCCTATTTAAGCACTCAGATGTTCACAGGACGTGCCGCCTTCCTATTAACCGGGGCTGTGATGGCCACCGCCATGTCAGCTAACGTGTTCTTTTGGATTATTCCCGGTCAACGCCGTATGGTGAAAGCCATGAAGGCAGGTGAGGCGCCTAATCCATTAGATGGCAAGCGGGGCAAGCAGCGTTCGGTACATAACACCTACTTTACGTTGCCGGTAGTACTGTTGATGGTGAGTAACCACTACTCTTTCATCTACTCCCATGAGCTTTCCTGGGTGGTCATGGTACTGTTTATTTTTGCCGGTGCCCTTATCAGGCAATTCTTTGTATTAATGCACGCAGGAAAAACGCAGCCAGCCTATCCTGCGGTTGGGATAGGGCTTATTCTATTAGCGTTTTGGGTAGCCGCACCGAGCCCAGGTGCTGGTAATGTGAGCGCGTCTGGTGCGCCCAGCCAAGCCCAAATTTCAGGGTTAATTGATCAGCATTGTAGTCAATGCCATGCTCGCAACCCTGAGCATGCCGGTTTTTCAGCGCCGCCTGCAGGCTACGCGTTTGATACTTGGGATGAAATCCTGGGACATCAAGCGCAAATTAAGCAAGTTGTCGCGAGTCGATATATGCCACTTGGCAACATCACCAACATGAGTGATGAAGAGCGCGATATTATTGCCGCGTGGGAGGAGTGATTAAAGGAGATCCTATGAGTGATGCGCAGGCGGCGTTAAAGCAAAGACCCGCAGAAAAAGAAGGCGAGGAGCGTCACGAGTCAATCTATCGCGCGGTTAGCGATGCCATTGTAGAGCAGCGGCTAAAACCGGGGGCTCGGCTGCGCGAAGACGCCTTGTCAGACGTCTTTGGTATCAGCCGTACCGGTATTCGTAAAATCTTGCAACGCTTAGCATTAGAACAGTTGGTAACGCTCACGCCACGTCGGGGAGCCAGCGTAACACGGCCTACCGCCGAAGAGGCCAAGGATGTGTTCGACGCACGCCAGATGATTGAGTGTGGGCTAATGCCTGATGTAGCAAAGCGGATTGGAGAGAAAGAAGCCGCTGAACTACGGGAAATGGCTCGTCAGGAGCGTCAAGCGCTGCGCAATGGCCAACAGAGCATCGCTATCCGCCTGTCTGCTGACTTTCACGTGCGCCTTGCCCAGCTTTCGGGTAACGCAACGCTTGCTGAGTTTGTTGAGCGTCTGTGCTCACGCTCGTCGTTGATTCTGGCGGTTTACGGTCATCGTGGCCACTTAGGCTGCGAATCCCACGATCACGATGATTTGATCGGCTATCTAGAAGCGGGCAATGGCGAGCGTGCGAAAGCGTTTATGAGCCGCCATCTCAAAGCGATTGAAGCCTCACTTTCGATGGTTGAAGAAGAAGAGAATGTGCCAGACCTGCAGCAGATTTTTGGTGGTTAAGCAGGTTAAGTAGTCATATATAAGCAGTGAAAAAGCCCAGGCCTTTAGGCCTGGGCTTTTTTGTGAAGGTAGGAAGTTTAATGCTGTGTGAGTGCTTACATCGCAGGTGCTGGGACGGCCTTAAACTGGCGCATTAAACCATAATAGAACAGCCCACCTAACCCTGCGCCAATCAGCCAACCAAAGCCGCCAAGGCTTTCGAACGCGGGCACGATGACCGTAGAGAGCGAGAATAACGCTGCACCGCCGAAAGCAATCAAGGCGCGGCTATTCCAGCCATTAACGTAGTAGTAGGCGCTGCTGGGCGCTGAAGAGAATAGCTCTTGCATATTGAGGTGTTGGCGTTTGATCAGGTAGTAATCCACCACAATGATGCCGTAAAACGGCGCTACTATGGCACCTAAGGCGTTAACGAAGCCGGGTACGCCGATTTGGCTAATCACCGAAATCCATAGCGCACCGACAAAGAAGGCAATCACTGCGGTAATCAGGCCACCTATTTTAAAACTGATTTTGCTGGGAAACAGGTTGGCCAAGTCGTAAGCCGGTGGAATAAAGTTAGCGACCAGGTTGATGCCTACAGTGGCCGCGAAGAAGGTGAGGGCAGCCACAATGGTCAATGGTAGTGAATCAACACGCTCAACAATGTCGGCGGGATTGGTCAGCGCATCCCCAAACAGTACCAATGTGCCAGCCGTAATGATTAGCGCAATAAACGAGAAAAATGCGACGTTTAGTGGCAAGCCCAGCAAGTTGCCAAGTTTCATTTGGCGCTCGGTTTTGACAAAGCGAGTGAAATCGCCAAAGTTAATCACTACCGCTGCAAAGTAGGCCACCATGGTGCCAACAATTGCTAGAAACGCCCCAAGACTACTGCCACTTTGCTCACCGCTACCGCTAAAAATAGTGCTCACTGCGGGTAGCAGTTCACTTCCGGCCTGGAACCATACAATGATCATCAGTACGACCATCACCACATAAACCAGCGGCCCAGCCCAGTTTAGAAAGTGTTTGATACGCTCAATGCCCTGCCAGAAAATGGCAATTTGAAATAACCAAACAATCACGAAAGACAGCCAAGCGACCCCAGAAAGGCCCAGAAAAGTGCTGCCATTGTCAGCCCCAAACAGGGCTGTGATGAGCAGCGCCACTGCCGTTGAGGCAAAGTAAGTCTGTACGCCGTACCAAAAAATACCAACGATAGCGCGTAACAACGCTGGCAGGTTAGCCCCCCGTACCCCCATGCTGGCGCGAACCATAACAGGAAAAGGGATGCCATATTTGACGCTTGGTTTGCCGGTTAGGTTGACCAGGAACATGACAATGACCCCGGCAAGAATGATGGCTGCCATCACTGCCCAGCCATTCAGGCCGTAGGACAGAAACAGCGATGCCGCTAAGGTGTAGCCAAACAGGCTTTGAATATCATTCGACCACACGTTGAAGATTTCAAACGCGCCCCAGTTACGGTCTTGGGGCTTTAAGGGCGCAAGATCTTCATTGTAAAGAGTGGGATCAATTTGCTTTATATCGAGATCACTGCTGGACGGCTGCTTATTCATGGTTAACGCTCTCTTGTCGGAAACGTTTGCCTGCTACGCACAGCGAGCAGGCAGACACGCATCATGGTTACTGGGTAAAACGTTGGCAGGCAGGCCAATGCTTCATCAGTAGGTAATAGGTCAACCCGGCAGGAATAAGGCTGGCGTACCATGAGACCGAAGAGAATGTCAGCGCGGCCACAATGCCGACTACCGTGGCAATTAAGGCGGCTTTGTTGACGCCTTGATAGGGGCCAGAAGGGTCGTATAGTTTACTAATGTCCAGTGTGCGACGGCGGATGATGTAGTAATCGACGACGAGAATGGCAAAGATAGGCCCAAGAAACGCAGAGTACGTTTGTACGAATAGCTGCAGACCAGCAGCCGACTCAGGCTGAACAAGTTTCCATGGGAAAGTGGCAAATGCCAGTAGGCCTACAATAACGGTGGCGACCGGAAACTTAAGTTTGAATACGTCCATTAATACGTAGGTGGGGGGCACCACATTATTCAGTACATTCGTGGTTACCTGTGCAAAGGCGATGAATAGCAGTGTGGTCATTAGCAGGGGCGTGTTGTCTACAGCGTTAGCAAATACCTGAATGGGGTCTGCTGTGCCTGTCGCCTCTGACACCATGTAGCCAATCAAGCCCATAAACAGCGTACAGGGCAGAATAGACATGGCATAGATCGTTGTTAATAAGCTTTGGCGGGTGCCTTTCTTGTGCTCTCGTGAATAGTCGCTAACATTCAGCATCATGGTGCTATAAATGCCCAGAAACAGCATGGTAGCGCTCCAGAACGGCAAGCCCCAAGAGCCTTCCATGGTCAAAATGCTGGCCGACAGCTCATCGCCGTAGCGTTGCACCGTGGCGTAGAACATATACATCAGCGAAAGCAAAATAAAGACGCTGCCTATATTCTCAAGCCATTTAATCCCCTGAAAGCCCAGTACTGACAAACCAATCTGCAAAAATTGGAAGGTAATAAAGTAGAAAATCAGATTATCGAAACCGAACAATGTGGCAGACACCATATTGAGCGCGCCTGCGCCTATCCAGCTTTGAAAGCCGTACCACACCACCGCTGGCACAGCCCTTACCAAGCCAGGAATGCGGGTGCCGGTAAAGCCAAAGGCGCTACGCGCCTGCACCATAAAGGGAATGCCATATTTGTAGCCAGCTGCGCCATTAACTGCCAGCGCAATACCGATTACAAAGCAGCCAATCGCTATAGCGAGTGTTGCCTGTAGTAGGTTTAAGGTGCCCACCACGCTTGAACCCATGGCAAAGGTACCAATTGAGACGCATCCACCAAACCAGGCTAAAAAGTAGGACGTTCGCCCCATGATTCGCGTGCTTTGCGGTGCTAGGCTTTCTGCGCCGATGGCTTTGTCAGCTATTGCGGTGTTCGCAACGGGAGGTTCTTCTGACGTAAGAGCAGGGTTGGAGTTGCTCATGTTTCCGTCCTCGCAAGATTGTCGGTGTTATTGGCAGCTTGAGCGCATTACGCGCCCAAGCGATGCTTGCGGCATGGCGTGCTAACGGGAATACAGTTATTTTTGAAGTTATTGTTTTTAAGACCTGTTTTTAAGATCTGTTTTTAGGATCTGCTTTTAAGGTCATTCTTTTAAGTCATGGCTACTACGTGTTTTTTAGTGATATTTACCTGGGTAAGGGGAGGTGAAGGTCGGAGAGTGCAGAGAACTTGCCGGTAAATGCTTTCGGGCGCGGGTAGTCCAGGTCGCCATGTTTGCTGGTGTGGAGACCTAGGCTAACCAACGATTCTGCAAGCTTTAATGCGGCACTAACGCCCTCTATCACCGGTAAGCCAACCTCGCGGGTGATCTCTTCCGTTAAATTGGCCATTCCGCCACACCCTAAAACGATGGCACCAATGCCGTCTTCATCGCGGGCGCGGCAGCACTCTTCGACAATGCGGGTAAAGGCGGCATCAGGGTGATGTTCAAGATCGAGAACCGGAATTTCTGCAGCGCGTATGCGGCGACAGTGGTGGCGGAACCCATACTGCTCAAGTAAGTGTTCTGCAATAATGCCGGTACGCCCTAACGTCGTTACAATCGAGAATCGGGTGCTGACCAGCGTGGCTAAATGAAAGGCGGCTTCCGCAATGCCGATGACTGGCGCGCGGGTTAACTCTCGGGCTGCGAGTAAACCAGGATCGCCAAAGCAGGCCACCACGTAAGCATCGATGCCGCCTTCACGCTCTCCTTTAAGAACTTCTTCAGCAACGCCTACCGCGCTAATGGCCTCGTCAAAATGACTCTCGATGGACACCGGTCCCGCATCAGGCTGGGTGGCGGTAACCGTTGTCGATGCCGCTGCCTGCCGCTGGGCGGCTTGATGAATGGCAGCCGTCATTGAGGCTGTTGTGTTTGGATTGATAATGCGTATATGCATGTTGAATCGCTCGCTGGTAGACAAAATTGAGCATCTTGTATACGAAAATAGGGCGGTTTTGCGTGGATCGCAAGCCTTTTTATGCGGTTTAAGTACCAGCATTGCTTGACCAAATGTTCAGGTTTCAACAGGTTAGCGACTTGCCTACTATAAAATGCTAACCATCTCAGCTAATTAAGCGGTTATTGGATTGCGGTTGTTCTATAAAGTCGCTATTTTGTATACAATTATTTTCTGTATTGTAGATCTTTAATTTCAATAAAATGCTCTGCAACCCGCTATCTACAATCGTATAAAAGGAGCCGTTGAATGCCTCATTCATCTAATCGACCATCGAATGCTTACTCTCGCGATCTGGTGGGATATGGTCGTACCCCCCCTCATGCTAATTGGCCAGGCAAGGCGAAAATTGCTGTTCAGTTTGTGCTTAATTATGAAGAGGGCGGGGAGAATTGCGTCCTTCACGGCGACTCAGGCTCCGAACAGTTCCTGTCGGAAATCATCGGTGCACCGGCTTATCCGGATCGCCACTTGAGCATGGAGTCTATCTACGAGTACGGCTCCCGCGCCGGGGTGTGGCGCATTCTGCGTGAATTTGAAAAGCGTGATTTGCCTCTCACGGTGTTTGGCGTTGCCATGGCGCTGGAGCGTAACCCTGATGTCGCCCAGGCATTTCAAGAGTTAGGTCACGAGATTGCCTGTCACGGCTACCGCTGGATTCACTATCAGGAAGTGCCCGAGCACGTTGAGCGAGAGCACTTGCAGAAAGCCATGGAGATTTTCCAGCGTCTTTACGGTGAGAAGCCACAAGGCTGGTACACCGGGCGCGATAGCCCCAACACCCGGCGCTTAGTGCTAGATGAAGGCGGTTTCCTTTACGATAGCGACTATTACGGTGACGATCTGCCATTCTGGACCTCTGTGACCGATAGTCAGGGTAGTGAGCATAATCACCTTGTTGTGCCCTATACCTTAGATACTAATGATATGCGCTTTGCTGCCCCGCAAGGCTTTAATACCGCGGATCACTTCTTTACCTATCTGCGTGACGCCTTTGATGTGCTTTACGCGGAGGGCGATAATTCGCCAAAAATGCTCTCTATTGGTATGCACTGCAGGCTATTAGGGCGTCCTGGACGCTTCCGCGCGCTGCAGCGTTTTTTAGACCATATCGAGGCCCATGATCGCGTATGGGTAGCACGCCGTGTGGATATTGCTCGTCACTGGGCAGAACATCATCCCGCTCCAACCCGCTAAAAGGCAAAATAATGAATAAGTCTCCTTACTACGCCCCTACGGGGGGGCATCCGCCACAAACACAGCTAACCGCTGACCGTGCCGTGTTCACAGAAGCGTATGCGTTGATTCCCAAAGGCGTGATGCGCGATATCGTCACCAGCAACTTGCCTTTCTGGGAAGGCACTCGGTTATGGGTGCTGGCGCGTCCGCTTTCAGGCTTTGCTGAAACGTTCTCTCAATACATTATGGAAGTACAGCCTGAGGGCGGCAGTGAAAAGCCGGAGCTAGACCCCCAGGCCGAAGGCGTACTGTTCATTGTGGAAGGTGAGTTAACGCTTACTCTGGCGGGTGAGCGCCACACGATGCGCCCCGGTGGCTATGCGTTTCTTCCCCCAGGTAGCCACTGGCAAGTGCGCAATGAGTCATCTGCTCCCGTACGTTTTCACTGGGTGCGTAAAGCGTATCAGTTTGTGGAGGGGCTAGACGTACCGAAGGCTTTTGTCACCAATGAGCAAGACATTGCTCCCCTCGAAATGCCGGGAACCGAAGGTCGCTGGGCAACCACGCGCTTTGTTGATCCTGCTGATGTGCGCCATGACATGCACGTCAATATCGTGACTTTTCAGCCAGGTGGCGTGATTCCTTTTGATGAAACTCACGTGATGGAGCATGGGCTTTATGTGTTGGAAGGGAAGGCGGTGTATCACCTTAACCAGCAGTGGGTTGAGGTAGAGGCTGGCGACTTTATGTGGCTTCGCGCATTCTGCCCTCAAGCGTGTTACGCCGGCGGCCCAGGGCCATTCCGCTACTTACTGTACAAAGATGTCAACCGCCACGCCGCACTCAAGCTCTAGCATTGAGCTCAGGCGGTTAAGTTCTGGTATATAAGTTCCGGCGTTGGCTGCTTCGCTGTGTTGTTATCCGGAGAAGCAGCCTATTTTAGGATTTTATAATGATTAAATTGATAGCCGAACCGCTAACAGCTGAGGCGTTTGCGCCTTTCGGCGATGTGATAGATGCCCGTACGTCGGCGTCGTTTCCCATTAATGCAGGTCGTACCCAGCGTCACCACGACCTAGCACGTGTAGAAACGCTAGGTGACAACGCCCATACGCTGATTAATATTTTTGTCAGCCAGCCGATTACGTTACCGTTGGAATTAACTTTCTTAGAGCGCCACCCTCAGGGTAGCCAGGCCTTTATGCCGCTGCATCAAGAGCGCTTTATTGTGGTGGTAGCCCCCCCTGGCGACACTATTAACGCTGCAGATGTACGCGCGTTTGTTACTGATGGCCGTCAGGGCGTCAATTATCGGGCAGGCACCTGGCATGCTATTCAGTCGGTGCTTGAGCGTGAGGGCGAGTTTTTAGTGGTAGATAGGGGAGGTGATGGCAATAACTGCGATGAGTACTCGCTTGATATTACCGTTACTCTAGGCGAATAACTTGCGCTAACAGCATACGGTTGTCATCTTGCTCAGGTTAGCTTTTGACTGAACGAGAAAAATAGAGCGCACATTGCGCGTAGGAGACCAGCATGTCACAAGCCCACCGTTTGCCAAAACTACTCAAAATGCTGCGTCACTACGACGATCCAGTCAGCGGTGCGGATTTGTCTGAAGCGCTAGGTATACCGCTGAGTGTTCTCTACAAAGATATTGCTGTGCTTAGAGCCGTTGGGGTCGAGATTGTTAGTGAACCAGGCCAAGGCTATGTGCTCCCGCCTAGCGCTCAATTACCTCCCCCAACGCTTTGCGAGCCAGCCGCCGAACGGTCTGACGAACTGGTTTTCTATACGCATCCCCTTTCGCGGGGAGGCATTGTGCACTGGATGCTTGAAGAGCTTGGTGTGCCTTATCGCTTAGTGGTCCTGGAGTACGGGGCCACAATGCATTCGCCAGACTATTTAGCCATCAACCCGATGGGTAAGGTGCCGGCTATTCGCCACGGTGAGCGAGTGGTCACGGAGGCTGCCGCTATCTGTGCTTATCTTGCCGATGCCTTCCCTGAGGCAGGTTTGGCACCACCGCTTTCAGCAAGAGGCAACTATTATCGCTGGCTATTCTTCGCTGCTGGGCCGCTAGAAGCTGCTGCCTCGCTTAATAGCTTGGGCTTCCAACCTAACGCAGAGCAGCGGATGCGGCTAGGTTCTGGCGACTTTGCGACGGTGATTGAGGTTCTGGCTGCGGCCGTCAATGGACGCCGCTACATCGCTGGTGATGCTTTTAGCGCCGCCGATGTTTATGTCGGTTCCCACATTGGATGGGGAATGCAGTTTGGAACCCTTCCACGCCGTCCTGAATTCGAACATTACTGGGCGGGGCTGCAAAACCGTCCTGCACGGCAGCATTGCGAGATGTTCATCCAGCAGGCGTTGGCACAGTAGTTGCTCTGTAAATGGTGACGCGCCAGAGGTAGTCGTCCCCACGCTGATGAACGCTTATATAAGTTTTTATTTTCATTCTATTAATAATTAGGAAAATTATGAACGCACTGCACTTCTCTTCGATCCGTCGTACTAAAATTGTCGCCACCCTGGGCCCCGCCAGCGACCGGGAAGGTGTCTTAGAAGCCATGTTAGCGGCGGGTGTTGATGTGGTGCGTTTAAATTTCTCGCATGGCACCGCGGATGATCATCGTCGACGCTTAATGCGCGTGCGCGAAATTGCTGCTCAGCTGGGCCGAAGTGTCGCGGCGCTGGGTGACCTTCAAGGCCCTAAAATTCGCATCGCGCGCTTCAAAGAGGGCGCTGTGGTTCTTCAAGAGGGCCAGCCGTTTATTCTCGATATGGCGCTTGATGGTGATGCGGGCGATGTGCACCAAGTGGGCTGCGACTACAAAACCTTGGCGCAAGATGTGACGGCCGGTGACCGCCTACTGCTAGATGATGGTCGTGTGGTACTGGATGTCACACGAGTAGATGGCCAACAGGTACACACCGACGTGGTTGTGGGCGGTAAGCTCTCCAACCACAAGGGTATTAACAAGCAGGGCGGTGGGCTTTCTGCTCCCGCGTTGACCGAGAAAGATAAAGTTGACCTAAAAACCGCTGTTGAGATTGGTGTCGACTACCTTGCTATCTCATTCCCCCGGCATGCGGAAGATATGTTAGAAGCGCGCCGTCTACTCGGTGAGGCAGGTAAAGATATTGGCTTAGTTGCCAAGGTGGAACGTGCTGAAGCCGTAGCGGATGAGGCAACCCTTGACGGCATTATTGAAGCATCAGAAGCGGTCATGGTGGCGCGTGGCGATTTAGGGGTCGAGATTGGCGATGCCAAGTTGGTCGGTGTGCAGAAGCGCATGATCAAGCGCGCGCGTTCGCTTAACCGCGCTGTGATTACTGCCACGCAAATGATGGAAAGCATGATTTCTGCGCCGCTGCCTACCCGCGCAGAGGTATTCGACGTTGCCAACGCAGTACTGGATGGCAGTGATGCGGTAATGCTTTCCGCCGAAACGGCTGCAGGTGATTACCCACTGGAAACCGTTGAGGCGATGGCACGAGTCTGCTTAGGCGCCGAGCGTGAGAAAACTGCCCAAGAGTCAGGACACCGTATTCATGAAGGCTTCTCACGGCCAGACGAAACCATTGCACTGTCGGCAATGTATGCTGCTAACCATATGAAAGGCGTTACAGCGATTGCCTGTATGACCTCCTCGGGTTATACGCCGCTAATTGCCTCGCGTATTCGTTCAGGCTTGCCTATTGTAGGACTTGCCCACACCCCCATTGCTCAACGCCGTATGGCGCTTTATCGTGGTGTTGTATCACTGCCGTTTGATACCTCAGCAATGAGCGCCACAGAGTTGAATGACGAAGCGCTGACGCTGTTGGTTAAGCAGGGTGTTGTTAAGCTTGGCGATCACGTGATACTGACTCGAGGTGATCATATGAACGCTCACGGCGGCACTAATACCATGAAGATCATGGCAATTACCGAACAGCATATTGAGCAAGCCAAGGAATAGCGCATGCGTGCCATGTTACTGGTGTTATCGTTGCTAATCAGCCTGCCTGCCATGGCGAGTACACCGATCGTTGCGGCGGCTTCCGACCTGCAGTTCGCTTTGACGGAAGCCGCCAAGCGGTTTACGGCAAAAACAGGAGCGGATGTCAGGCTTAATTTTGGCTCATCGGGCAACTTTCGTCGTCAAATTGCTCAAGGAGCTCCTTTTGAGCTCTACTTATCGGCAGATGAAGCATATGTGTTTGCCCTTCACGAAGAGGGCCATACGCAAGATGAAGGCGTGATTTACGCCATCGGTCGATTGGTATGGCTTCAGCGCGCCAATCGTGGCGACCTACCGGATGAGGCCAACCCATTGGCGGGTGTTCAACAAGCGGTTGCAGCATACGCTAATGGGGCGCAGGAACGTATCGCTTTGGCTAATCCTGAGCACGCACCTTATGGCGCGGCAGCACAGCAAGCGCTGCGCTTCGCTACACTATGGGAGCCAACCGAGCCGCTGCGCGTGCTAGGCGAGAATGTCTCCCAAGCCGCTCAGTTTGCGCTGGCAGATGATGCTCGCGGTGGTCTAGTCGCTTACTCTCTCGCATTGGCACCGGCTCTTGCCGAACGTAGTGAGTATCTGTTGATCCCTGAGGAGTGGCATGCACCTCTGCGCCAACGCATGGTGCTCACTCGACAGGCGGGTGACGTAGCGCAAGCATTTTATGAATGGCTTCAGGAAGAAGAAGCGATGGCTATTTTTCAGCAATATGGCTTTAGTACCGAGTAATGGACTGGACAGCGCTCTCGGTATCGCTGCGCTTAGCAGGCTTGACCTGCCTCTTTTTGCTGCCCGTTGGAGTGTGGCTAGGCCGTGCGTTGGCTACCGCACATTTTCGCGGCAAAGGGCTTTGCGAAGCGCTAGTGGCGTTGCCGTTAGTGTTGCCTCCCACCGTGCTCGGCTTTTATTTGCTACAGCAATTTGGCCGCGACGCACCTTTGGGCAGCGTTTGGGCCTCGTTCACAGGGGGCGGGCTCAACTTCACTTTTAGCGGTATCTTGCTAGCCTCATTAATCGCTAATTTACCTTTTGCAATTCAGCCTATTCAGCGGGCGTTTGAGAATGTGCCCACTAATCTGCGTGAAGCGGCTTGGTGCAGCGGGCTGAGCCCTTGGCAGACCTTTTTGCGCATTGAACTACCGCTGGTATGGCCAGGCATTCTTTCCGCTATCGCATTAACATTTGCCCATACATTGGGAGAGTTTGGGGTGATTTTAATGGTCGGTGGTGCGATTGATGGGGAAACCCGCACGTTAGCGATTGCTATTTATGATCGGGTACAGGCGTTTGATGAGCAGGGGGCCGCACGTATGTCAGCGCTGCTGCTATTGGTGTCGTTAACAACCCTAGGTCTGGTCTACGGGCTTGCAGGCAGGCGCAGGTGGGTTCGTGGCTAAAGTGATCACTGGTAGCGGACTGGAGGTAATGGCCAAGCAGCGTAGTCCGATACCACTGGACGCGGCATTTAGCTGCCCAGCGGGCGAGCTTCTAGCGCTGGTGGGCCCGTCCGGTAGTGGCAAAACCACGTTACTGCGTACTATCGCTGGCCTATATCAACCAGAGCAGGGCCATGTGGCATGTTTGGGCAGCACTTGGTTAGCAACTGAACGGCGCTACTCGCTTACCCCCCAGCAGCGAAAAATCGGCATAGTGTTTCAAGATTATGCACTGTTTCCCCATCTTACTGCACTAGCGAATGTCCAGCTTGCCCTGGGACATCTTCCCCACTCTGAACGTACGCTCCGTGCGAAGCAGTGGCTTGCCAATGTGCGTTTGGAGGGGCTGGAAAAGCGCTTTCCCAGCGAACTTTCTGGCGGCCAGCGCCAACGCGTGGCGCTGGCACGCGCCTTAGCGCGTGAGCCGCAGGTATTATTGCTAGATGAACCCTTCTCAGCTGTTGATCAGGTGACCCGACGCCGGTTGCAGCGAGAACTGGCGCTGTTGCGTCAGCAAATATCGATTCCCATTATCTTGGTTACCCACGATTTAGAAGAAGCCACTGCACTAGCAGATCAAATCTGCGTGCTGCATAACGGCGTAAGTCTTCAGCAGGGGAGCCCCGAAGCACTATTTCGGCGGCCTGCCTCGCCGCTGGTGGCAAGGCTTTTAGATCGCCACAATATTTTCGAGGGTGAAGTGACCAGTGTTAATGGCCAGAAACGGCTGCAGTGGGGGGATCGCTACTTAGAGGTTGCTGTAGGCCTTTCTGATCTGCCGCAGGGTGAGAGAGTAACCTGGTACTTACCGCCTTCCGATATTGTGCTGCATCGCCGTGATCGACCTTCACAGGGTGAGCGCGAAAACCCTGTGGCCGCTACTGTGCATGAAATGGTCGTTCTTGGCGGTATCACCTCAATCTCGCTGCGTGTTTTGCATGGCGATATGCTACGTTTCGATATTGCCACCCATGCCGCTAGGCGCAACCAGCTAGCACTGGGAGAGCAGGTATATGTGTCACTGCTTGCTGCAGGCATTCATATTATGTCAGGAAAACATGTTGCTATGTCGTCACGCCATATGTCCTCAAATAACCTGTCTTCAAATAGCCAGTCTTCTACTAATATGCCCTCTCATCATAAAAGGAACTTGTCATGACTGTTACTCGCCGTCAGCTACTGAAGACGTCTTTGGGAGTTTCACTAGCGGCGAGCTTACCGTTGCCGCTGTTGAGCGCCTGGGCTGATGAATCTCGCCAAGCCTCGACATTGCCGCTGGCGATTCACAGCCAGGAAGGCCCGCATCGATTAGACGTTGAAGTGGCCGAGACCGCCGCTCAGCGACAGCGCGGCTTAATGGAGCGCGAGCACCTGCCTGAAGCGCGTGGCATGCTATTTCGGTTTGAGAGCGAACAGCCCGCTGGCAACGCCTTTTGGATGTACCGCACGTTAATCCCGTTGGATATTGCTTTTATTAACGGAGAAGGGCGCATTGTGGCGATCAACACCATGCAACCCTGTGCGTCTGATACCCCCCGTGAGTGCCCCGCTTACCCAGCCGGTGCGTCTTACCATGCCGCGCTGGAGGTTAACGCAGGCTACTTCGCTGAGCGCGGTATCCAGGTGGGCGACTGCGTATCAGTCCCTGCTTTGGCAGGGTTTTGCCGCCCTGATGCATAGTGTGCCGATACCGGCGTACTACAGTGGCTTTGCTGGGCGACGCTTACCAACGTTGAGTACGATCAGGGCAATACCGGCTACCACAAGCCCCCCGCCTACCAGCTTATGAATACCTAGGCTGTCGCCCATCAACAGCGCGCCCAAGCCAACAGCAAGTACTGGCACCAGCAAGGTCATTGGCACCACGCGATTCACAGGATGGCGGCGTAGTAAGGCATACCAAATGCCGTAAGCAACAATTGATGACATTACCGCGGTGTAAGTCATCGCTCCCCACCCGCGCCAACTCGCTTGCTGAATGGCCTGCCACTGGCCAGTTTCAAATAGCCAAGACCCTAACGCGACCTGAGGAATCGCAAACAGCGCTACCCAACCCGCCAGTGCTAAGGGAGCGATAGGCGGACCGCGCTTAATCAACAGTTGGGAAACTGCCCAGCCAAAGGCGCTTAACAAAAGAATAGTCAGCGGCAGTGGTGAGGGCAGCGTTGGCCCTCCAGCGAGCACAATAACGCCAGCGAAAGAGAACAGCAGCCCCGCGATGCGTTTTGCCCCCAGTTTTTCTTTAAGAAACACCACCGCCAGTAGCGTGGCAAAAGGCGTGCCCATCTGCACCAGCAGTGCTCCAGTGCCTGCTTCTGCTTGGCCTAAGCCGATAAACAGCAGCGCAAAATGTAGGCTGCCAAATGTGAAGGAGAGTAAGAGCAAAAAAGGCAACTGAGCTCGAGCGACAGGGTAGAAAGGCACTAATAGAGCAGCGACCAGCACAAAGCGCAGGGTCGTCATTAGTAGTGGCGGTAGCTCCGCCACGCCCACCTTTATGACAATGATATTCAGCGCCCAAATGGCGATGACGAATAGGCCTAACAACAGGTCGCGTAGTGGCACGTTGATATCCGTTGGTAACGATTTAACAGTGGCTTTAGCATATCAGTAAGCGCTACTGCAGCGTAATGGCACGGTGTTCATCCACCTGCAGTTAACGGCGAAATGCTAACGACCGGCTTCCTTTAAACTCATGAGTGCCTACAATAGAGCGTTGCCTGCTTTAGCGCTTATTTTGTAGCAAACAGAGGCACACTGTGGGTAGATAATAGATATCACTGGATACCAACTGATAAAAAAGGATCGACAATAATGACGCTGACACGCTCTATGGCTCGTTTAACGGTAGGTTTAGCTGGTGCGGCCTTGCTCTCGGCTTCTTTCTCTGCACAAGCACGTGAACTCTCTGTATCCACTGTTTTATCTGATGCTTTCCCATGGGGGCAGGCGGCGGAAAAGTGGGCGGAGTTGGTGGAAGAGCGCAGTGGTGGAGAACTAACGCTGCGGGTTTACCCGAACTCTCAGTTGGTTTCCGGTGACCAAACTCGTGAGTTTTCGGCCATGCGTTCGGGGCTAATCGATGCTGCGGTAGGCTCGACGATTAACTGGTCGCCTCAGGTTCCTGAACTGAATTTATTCTCTTTACCTTTCTTTATTCCCGATGAAGCTGCTGTGGATGCGGTTACTGGCGGAGAAGCGGGTGAGTTGGTCTTTGCAGCGATTGAGTCTCGCGGTGTTATGCCGCTGGCCTGGGGCGAAAATGGCTTCCGCCAAGTGTCAAACTCCCGTGGGCCGATTAGTCAGCCAGAGGATTTGGATGGTCTGAAAATCCGCGTGGTTGGCTCACCGCTGTTCCAGGATACCTTCTCTGCCCTTAACGCAGATCCGACGCAAATGAGTTGGACAGATGCTCAGCCAGCGTTAACCACTGGCGCGGTTGACGGGCAGGAGAATCCGCTTTCAGTATTTGATGTCGCGCGTATTGATCAGGTGGGTCAGGAGCACTTAACGCTTTGGAACTACATGAATGATCCGCTGATTTTTGCGGTTAACCAGCAGGTATGGCAGTCGCTTGATGAAGAACAGCAAGTGCTGTTGCGTGAAACGGCCATTGAAGCGGGGGAGTGGGAAATCGCGATGACGCGCGAGGAAGAAAGCGAGCGCTTGGCGGCTATTCAAGAGCGTGGTGTGACGGTTACTGAGTTAACCGATGAACAGTATCAAGCCTTTGTGGAAGCCACCCAGTCCGTTTACGAAAAATGGGCCCCGCGCATTGGTGAAGATGTGGTTAACGCGGCTCGGTCGGCTATCGACGCACGTTAATAACTCCTTAGTGTTTTAACTGCCGGCCTACAGGGCCGGTAGTTTTTTCTATTGTGAGGCTGCCATGAAAGGCTTTCCCGATGCACGCCCTGAACGTTGGCTGGGCGCGCTGTCACTTATTATTATTTCGTTGATTAGTTTGGGAAATGTGGTCACACGTTACCTGACTGGCGGCTCATTCTCGTTTACCGAAGAATTTTCCGTATTTTTGCTGGTGGTGCTTACCTTCGCAGGGGCATCGGTGGCGCTTAGGCGAAACCGTCATATTCGTATTGGTTTTTTGGAGCGGGCGCTACCTGGGCGCTGGCGCAGCGCACTTATTCTATTTCAAGCGCTATGTGGGGTAACCGTTCTGGGCTTGATCACTTGGTATGGTGGAAAGCTAGCCTGGCAAGAGTACCAATGGGAGTCGCTATCGCCGGGGTTAGGGTTGCCTCAGTGGTGGTACTTAGTATGGCTTCCGATATTATCCTTTGCCATGGTATGGCGTCTCGTTCAGCAAACCCGAGATCGACTAAACGGAGGGCTGGATAATGACGCCTGATATTTGGATGATTCTTGCCTTTGCCGGATTTTTGATATCGGGTGTGCCCGTGGCATTTTCGCTCGCGTTAGCTGGCTCGGTAGGTATTGTGGCTGGGCTTTCGCCAGATATGTTGGCGACGCTAGGCACCAATACCTATAACAGCATTGCCAAGTACCCTTTAATCGCGATACCGCTATTCATACTGACAGGACTGATTTTTGAGCGCTCTGGTGTGGCGTTACGCTTGGTACGCTTTGCTCAGGCACTTATTGGGCCTCGTCATGGCGGTCTGGCGCTGGTCGCGGTGCTGGTGTGCATGATTATGGGGGGCATGAGTGGGTCAGGCCCGGCGGATGCGGCGGCAGTGGCTATGGTAATGCTGCCAAGCATGACAAAAGCGGGCTATCCAAAGCCATTTTCCGCAACCCTTATTGCCGCATCGGCATCCACCGCTATTCTAATCCCGCCTTCCGTGGCGCTAATTCTTTACTCGATTGTGGTGCCCGGTGTCGATCTGCGCGCGTTATTTGCCGCAGGACTTTTTCCAGGCATTTTGGCAGGGCTAGCGCTGCTGGTGCCTGCGATGATCGTTGCTAAGCGTTACGGCTGGGAAGGAACACCGGTAGCAGGTGCTGAAACCTTGACCGTGCGTACGACGTTTAGGCAAGCGTTGCCCGCTTTGTTTGCTCCAGTGCTTATTTTAGGGGGGCTGCGCTCAGGCTTATTTACTCCAACAGAAGCCGCCGTTGTAGCGGTTGCCTATGGCACCATCGTGGGGTTGTTTTTGACGAAAGAACTTTCGTTACGTGACCTATGGGAATTGTTAGGAGAGGCCGCGATTATTTCTGGAGTGGTGATGTTGATTATCGCTCTAGCGGGAATTTTTGCTTGGGCTGGTACAATGCTGGGGACTTTTCGTCATTTGGCAGAGTGGATTATTGGCTTAACGGACAACGGTGTTTTGCTGTTGGTGCTGGTCATGCTAGCAGTATTAGTCGCTGGCATGCTGCTTGACGCTATTTCTATCTATCTCATCATGATGCCAGTGCTGATACCCGTCATGCAGCACTTTGAATGGAACCCGGTTTGGTTCGGCATTCTGCTAGCTATGAACATTGCAATTGGTCAATTTACCCCGCCGGTTGCGGTGAATTTAATGGTAACCACAGAGGTTGCCAAAATCCGTTTGGAAGAGACTTTAGGGTGGGCATTGCTATTTGTTGTGGCGATGGGATGTGCGCTTGCTCTTGTGGCCATTTTTCCAAGTATTGCGCTGTGGTTGCCATCTGTACTTGGTTATAACGTCTAACACACCTATGCCTGACGTCATTCGTCATAAGATGTTCAATCCGATATACGCTATGCGAATACGGCATGGCTATTAACGGTAACTAAACGTAATTCATCGGTAATCTAAGTATGTTGTCTGAGCTGCTTGTGGTAGGCAATGCCATCTACCGTGTGCATTGCCTCTAAGCATTAAGTTTATCTGTTGAACAGTAGGACTTAATTGCAAGCACTAGGATGTGTATGGGCGTTATATCGGTAATGACTTGCCGTGTATTTCGCCAAGTATGTTTTTTTTCGCTAAAGTAGTAAGTGTCGGCTGTATTAGTCGGCGTTGATAACAGATTGTCTTGAAAACGTTTTGGCAGAAAAACACCTGAGGGAACCGTTCAGCAGGTGGAGTTAAAGCGAATAACGCTCACAACATCAAGATAAAGAGGTGTGTCCATGAAACGCCATGTATTTTCCACTGCCGCCTTCTCCGGCGCGCTGATTGCGGCCGCTACGTTTGCATCTCCTGCGGTTGCACAGGAACGCTTCATCACTATCGGTACCGGTGGCCAAACAGGTGTGTACTACGTAGTCGGTCAGTCGATCTGTCGATTGGTGAACCGTCTGGAAGACGCAGACATCAAATGTAATGCACCTTCTACTGGTGGCTCAGTCGCCAATATCAATGGTATCAAATCCGGCGAATTGGATATGGGTGTCGCTCAGTCGGATGTTCAGTACCAAGCTTACAATGGCACCGGCAATTTCGAAGGCGAGGCCTATGAAGACCTGCGCGCGGTATTCCGTGTACACGGTGAGCCTTTGACTCTGCTTGCGCGTGCTGACTCGGGAATCGAAACACTCGATGACCTGGAAGGTAAGCGCGTCAATATCGGCAACCCAGGCTCTGGGCAGCGCAACACCATGGAAGTGGTGATGAGGGCGAAAGGTTGGACCGAGGACTCTTTCTCGTTAGCGTCTCAGCTTGATGCCGCCGAAATGGCTGCCGCGCTTGCTGACAACAACATCGACGCTATGGCCTATGTCGTGGGTCACCCCAATGGAGCCATCCAGGAAGCGACCACCACCGTTGATTCGCATCTGGTACCTCTCAACGATGAGACGGTTCAGGGAATCGTTGACGAGTTCCCGTACTATTCCATGTCAGTCATTCCAGGTGGATTGTACAAAGGTAATGACGAAGACGTCGAAACTTTCGGCGTCGCAGCGACCTTCGTGACCACCGCTGAGACCGATGAAGACATCATCTACCAGACCGTCAAGGCGGTATTCGATAACTTCGATCGCTTTAAGCGCCTGCACCCGGCCTTCGAGAACCTCGACCCCGAAGACATGGTGACCTCTGGTCTGTCGGCGCCACTGCATGAAGGTGCCGCCCGTTACTACCGTGAACAGGGCTGGATCGAGTAACCGTATAGCTTGACGTACTGTTACCTTGGTAAGAAATGCGCGGCTACCCCAGGGTACCGCGCATTTTAGTTTAGAATGTTTATAGGGCATTTCGATATGGCAATTATGCGTCAATCGTCTCGGAGAAGGGCAGGCATATGACTGAAGATAAGAATAGACCTTCGGGAGCCGGAGTAGACTTGGAGGATATGGTAGCCTCCAGTGACACGGGAGCCCGTAAACCGAGCGGCATGCCCGGTAAGCTTCTTGTAAGCATTGCAGCGGCGTGGTCTCTATTTCAATTGTGGATCGCTTCTCCAGTGCCCTTCATTTTGGGGTTTGGTGTTTTTAATGCCACTGAAGCTCGCTCTATCCACTTAGCTTTTGCACTGTTTCTGGCCTATATGGCCTATCCAGCGCTAAAGCGTTCACCGCGCGACCGCATTCCCATTCAGGATTGGGTATTGGCCTCGGCTGCTGCCTTCTGTGGTGCCTATATGTTCATGTTTTATGAACAGTTATCTCAACGACCGGGGGCACCGATCCTACAGGATGTGATCATTGGGGTGGCGGGGCTCCTGTTGCTGCTTGAGGCAACGCGTCGAGCGCTTGGGCCACCGCTGATGATCATTGCCTCGATCTTCATTATCTATTCCCTTGCCGGGCCCTACATGCCAGGCATTCTTTCCCATCGGGGCGTCAGTATCTTTGGTCTGGTTAATCACCAATGGCTGACTACCCAGGGGGTGTTCGGTATCGCCCTTGGGGTATCGACTAGTTTCGTATTCTTGTTTGTGCTTTTCGGTGCCCTGCTCGATAAGGCGGGTGCCGGCAACTATTTCATCAAGGTGGCGTTCTCGTTGCTGGGCCACTACAAGGGGGGGCCGGCCAAGGCCGCTGTGGTGGCATCGGGCATGACCGGCCTGATCTCGGGCTCCTCGATTGCCAATGTGGTGACTACCGGTACCTTCACCGTGCCGATGATGAAACGCGTCGGTTTTTCCGCCGAAAAGGCGGGTGCCGTCGAGGTAGCCTCCTCTGTTAACGGGCAGATCATGCCCCCTGTGATGGGGGCCGCAGCTTTCCTCATGGTCGAATATGTCGGCATCTCCTATGTGGAGGTCATCAAGCATGCCTTTCTGCCGGCACTGATTTCCTACATCGCCTTGATCTATATCGTCCATCTCGAGGCCATGAAGGCCAACCTACAGGGTCTGCCAACCAGCAACCCTCCCAAGCCGCTGGTGCGTAAGGTGATCGGCTTTTTGGGCGGTTTGTTGCTGATGATGGTGACGGCGCTGGTAGTCTACTACGGCCTGGGGTGGTTAAAACCCGTTCTGGGCTCCGCCACGCCTTGGGTGGTGAGTGTGGCCCTGGCGGTGATCTACATCGCACTGCTCAAGGTGGCTGCAGGCTACCCAGAGCTCGAACTCGATGATCCGGATGAGCCGATCTTCAAATTGCCCCAGACGCGACCAACAGTGATGGTCGGGCTGCAGTTCATTCTGCCGGTGATCGTGTTGGTTTGGTGTCTGATGGTGGAGCGCTTGTCGCCTGGGCTGTCAGCATTCTGGGCCACGGTGTTCATGGTTTTCATTATCCTGACCCAGCGCCCCATCACGGCAATCTTCCGCGGGCAGAGCGAGTTGGCCGAGGATATCCGTGCGGGTGTCCTTGATCTGTGGAGTGGCCTAGTGACCGGTGCCCGCAACATGATCGGCATCGGCATTGCCACCGCGACAGCTGGCATCATCGTTGGCGCGGTTTCCCAGACCGGTGTGGGCCTGGTGCTGGCCGATGTGGTGGAGATCCTCTCTATGGGGAACCTGATGCTGATCCTGCTGCTGACAGCAGTGCTCAGCCTGATCCTTGGCATGGGGCTGCCCACCACCGCCAACTACATCGTGGTGTCGGCACTACTCGCCCCGGTGATCGTGCAGCTCGGTGAACAGAACGGTCTGCTTGTGCCGCTGATCGCCGTTCACCTGTTCGTGTTCTATTTCGGCATTATGGCCGATGTGACACCACCGGTGGGGCTTGCCTCCTTCGCGGCAGCGGCGGTCTCGGGGGGAGACCCGATACGGACCGGTTTCCAGGCCTTCTATTACAGCTTGCGGACCGCGGCGCTACCGTTCCTGTTCATCTTCAACACCGACCTGCTGCTGATCGATGTGAGCTTCCTGCAGGGCATCCTGATCTTCATTATATCGACGATCGCGATGCTGATCTTCGCAGCTGGCACCCAAGGGTTCATGATCGTGCGTAACCGCTGGTATGAATCGATCCTGATGCTGCTGGTTGCGTTTACGCTGTTCCGCCCGGGGTTCTGGATGGACATGATCCATGATCCCTATGAGTCGGTGCCGCCATCACAATTCGTCCAGACGCTGGGTGCTGTCGACGAGGAGAGCACGCTGCGACTGCAGATCCGCGGTGAAGATGACTTCGGTGACCCGCTTACCACTTACATGATCCTGCCTGTGCCTGAAGGGCAGACGGGTGAGGAACGCCTGGAGAACTTGGGGCTTGAGCTGCTGATCGAAGATGAGAGGGCAGTGGTCGACATGGTGGCCTTCGGCAGTACGGCAGCGGACCTTGGCCTGGACTTCGATCAAGAAATCATCGAGGTGCTGGCCCCTGTTGACCGTTGGATTAAAGAGCTGATGTGGATTCCTGCGTTCCTGGTCTTTGGGCTGATTGTATTGATGCAACGTCGGCGTCGTAATAACACGTCAGCTACTGCTACCGCATGAAGGAGAATGCCATGTATAGCAAGATCATGTTGCCGGTGGACTTGAATGAGGAAGCTTCTTGGTCAAAGGCGTTGCCTACAGCCCTGACGTTATGTCGTACTTTTGGTGCTTCACTACATGTGGTTACGGTACTGCCGGATTACCGTATGCCTATGGTGGGTTCCTATTTTCCCAAGGACTTCGCTAAAAAGGCGCATGCAGCGATAACCGATGCACTTCATGACTTCATTAAGGAGAAAGTGCCTGAGGACATTCAGGTGCAAAGTGTCATTGTGAATGGATCCCCATGGGAGGGGATTATCAAGGCTGGTAAAAAACTGGATGTGGATCTTATCGTTATGGCATCACATACCAAGCGTAAATTTGTAGATTACGTTTTGGGCCCTAACGCTGAACATGTGGTTCATCACTCCAAGGTATCGGTAATGATCGTGCGCTGACGTTTTAGTACCGAGTTGCTTGTTAAGCGAACTCCAGGCCATTTGGCCTGGAGTTTTTGTTTGTGAGGTTATATTAACGCTGGCTAACGCATCGAATAAATTGGCGTTAATAGCATGAAAGCAGGATTTTTTGTACGCGATGCCGCTAGACAGCCCCACCTTGTCATTGCTCAGCTACATTAAAGATACGTTAAGCCATTAACCCATGGTTAACGAACTCATGCATGTGGCAACTTTTTCAGTGTATTGGGCAAGTTCGATCTCAATCTGAATGGGGTTTAAAAGCCACCACTGCATTGGGGTAAATCTAAGGAGTCATGCTATGAATGCAGCTACAACAAAAACGCACGGCCGAGCAGATATGCCTAATGTGAAAATCACTATTAATAAGGTGGGAATGGATCGGCCGCGTGCATGGCTTGCCGCGGGGTTTGAGGACTTTCGTCGCGCAACTGCTATCAGTTTAACCTACGGTATGTTTTGGGTGGGATTAAGCATAGCCATTACGGCGGGGGCAATAACACTCGGCTATTGGTACTGGTTATTACCTATGATCGCTGGGTTTATGTTTGTTGGGCCACTGGTGGCGGTAGGCTCCTATGGCATTAGTCTTGCTCTTGAGCGGGGAAGGGTTCCTAACCTTGGCGATGCCTTCGGCAGTTGGCGTCCGCACGCAGGCCAGTTGGCGATGATGGGCGTGATGATGATGATTTTCTTCCTCGCCTGGATTCGCCTTGCAACGCTGCTGTTCGCGTTGTTCTTTGGCTTTGAAGTACCTAGTCCAGCAACCCTTTACACATCACTCCTTACCACGCCTGAAGGATTAGGCATGATTGCAGTAGGTTCAGTAGCGGGCGGTATTCTCGCTTTCGGTGCGTTTGCGATTAGCTCAGTGGCTATCCCAACGCTAATGGATCAGGATCTTACCTTTATGGAGGGTATCGAAGCTAGCGTGCGCTGTGTTGCCAAAAACTTCCGTCCCATGCTGCTGTGGGCCGCTATTTTGACAGGTTGCGTTCTTATCGGTGTGCTTACGTTTTACATTGGCTTGGCCCTCATTTTACCCGTTTTAGGCCACGCAACATGGCATGCTTATGAAGACTTGGTGCGCTTCGAACCAGTCGAAAAACTTGAGACCTAGCGGTTAGAGAGCACTGAAATATGGGCCTCAAACTAGCTGTTAAATAAAAACATACTTAACCTGACTATGTAAAAGAGATAGCGTAACCTTTGCGCTATCTCTTTTTTATCCAGAGTCCTGCCTGTCTTGATAGTTGACAGAAGCGGTTCTATTTTCAAGACATTGTGTCGTGAGGTAAGCGTTGTGAAAGCGTTTTTACTGGGGTGGATTATGCTGGCGCTCAGTATTCCCGTGACGAGCCATGCGCGGACAGATGCCTCCCTTGATATGCCCGAAGGGCCTGTTATTCTCACAATCAGCGGTGACATCACGCATTTCAACGCAACCCAGGGCGCGCGCTTTGATCGTGATATGTTACAAGCTTTGCCACAGCACTCCTTTGAAACGGGCACGCCGTGGACCGAAGGTAGTAGTACTTATAGCGGACCGCTGATGCGTACATTGTTAGAGCATGTCGGGTTGCCTGGTTCTGGAAATAGTTCTGGAAATAGTTCTGGAAATAGTTCTGGAAATAGTTCTGGAAATAGCTCTGGAAATAGCGTTTATGTCTCTGCATTAAACGGGTTCGAAGCAGAAATTCCGATCAGTGACTTTTATGAGTACGATGTGATCCTAGCATTAGAGCGGAACGGGCAAAGCATTCCTATCCGTGAGTATGGCCCTTTGTGGGTGCTCTATCCTTTCAGCCAAGATGAGGCTCTTTTGAGTGAAAAAATGCGTTTTAGAGCTGTTTGGCAAGTTATGCAGATAAATGTCCGTTAGCCGATCTCTTTCTCGGGCTCCCCGCCTGCTGCGTTATCCGCGTCGCCTTAAAGTGGTTGCTATGATTACCGTCCTGCTGTTCGCGGCAGCTTTGGTAGTGGCAGCGTTAGCGGCTTGGCGTCAGGATAATTTGACACAAAGTTTGAGAGAAGATACGGCTTGGGTTGTTTATAAGCTTGATCGCGATGCGATTCAGCTATTCAACCACTTGCTTGCGGCCACCCGTGGCCCGATTTCACCTTCCGATCAGGACGATCTGAACCTGCACTTCGAACTGCTCTATAGTCGAATAACGCTGTTACAAGAGGGCGAGGTGAGCCTGCTGCTAGACAACATCAGTATGGCAAAAGCGTTATTAGTTCAAATTCAGCAGCAGCTAGATACGCTAGATCCCATGTTTGAACCTCATGCATCTTTGCCTCAGCTGCCGATTGCTGAGCTAGAGGAAGAGCTGTTGGTGCTAACTCGACTGACAGAGCGATTTGTTATCGCTATTAATGGTTATCTAGCGAAGTCTGCTACTGAAGAGCGCGCGCTATTAAATATTTTATATAATCTTTTAATGTCGTTATTGGTGGGAATGAGTTTCGCTGTATTGCTGGTAATTGTGTTTCTGGTGCGTGAAATGCGAGAAAGCGCCTCCGCTCGTCGTGAGCAAGAGCAACTTAGCCATCAACTAGAAATCACTGCCACGCAGGCACAGGCCGCGAATCACGCTAAATCTGACTTTTTAGCAATGGTTAGTCATGAAATTCGCACGCCGCTCAACGGCGTTATTGGTATGAGTGAGTTGCTGCGTGAACCATCTAGCCTTGCGCAAGTAGAAGACTATGCTCGTACGATTCATGACAGCGCTAATCAGTTGTTAGCGATGATCAATGAAATTCTTGATTTTTCAAAGATTGAAGCAGGGCACCTAACGCTTGAAACTTCGCCCACCGCCCTTAAACCATTAGTCGACAGCGTTATATCGCTTTTTGAGCCTCGCGCTAAGGAAAAAGGCCTGCAGTTAGCGTTAGATGTTGATCCTTTAGTACCGGCATGGGTAATGATCGATGCCAGCCGATTGCGCCAGATTTTGCTTAACCTCATCACAAACGCTATTAAATTTACTGACCATGGTAGAGTCAATATACGTATTTATTCCACGGTAAAGAGCCTGTTATTTGAAGTTTGTGATACCGGTTGTGGCTTAAATGAGGAGCAACAGGCGTCACTGTTTGAGCCATTTCAACAAGCGGATGAGTCTGTTGCGCGCAGATTCGGTGGTACTGGACTAGGTTTGGCGATTTGTAAACGCTTAAGCGAAGCCATGCAAGGACGATTAGGGGTTCGTAGCACTCCTGGGCAGGGCAGCACATTTTGGTGCGAATTGCCCCTGGTAGAAGCCAGCCCCGTCACCGCTCCATTGCCGCCCGAACCAACGCAGGATTTTACAGGCACCTCCCTACTACTTGTGGAAGACAATGCCGTCAATCGTAAAGTTGCCACTGGGCTGCTGTCGCGCCTTGGATGTGATGTCGTCTGTGCTGAAAATGGCCAAGATGCACTGGACATGGTGCAGGCTCAGCAGGTGCACCTTATCTTTATGGATATCCAGCTACCGGATATTGACGGCATCACCGTGACCAAAAGGCTTCGATCTCAAGGCGGTTGGCTGGCTAACGTGCCGATTGTGGCCATGACGGCTGGCGGCGTGGAAGATGTTCGTCAGCGCTGTCTAGCAGCAGGAATGAACGATTACATTACCAAACCACTATCACTACTTTCCCTTAGCAATGTGCTGTCACTGCAGCTATTTACGGCTTCGCGCCCAGATTCCTTGTCGGCGTTGCCTTTAGATCAGGAGCAGCAAGAGTTACAGCCACTCCTTAACCATGCAACACTAGAGTCCCTGGTTATGTCACTGGGAGCTGAAAGTGTCGATCAGCTCATCATGCTTTATTACCAGCAAGTGAGTGATTACTCTGCGCAGTTGGCTGCTTACCTAAGGAACGCGGAATTTCTGACAACGGAGCAAGCCAAGCAAGTGGCGCGCTTAGCACATCAGCTGCGCGGCGAATCGCTCGGTGTGGGGGCAGAGCGTTTGGCCGCTGAGGCTAAACGGCTCGAAATAATCGCTAGTAACAGCGCGTCTTCACCGCAAGATTTTACTGAAACCATGAATCTGTTGAGGCAAACCGCTTCGCGAACTCATGCAGCGTTGGAGAAATGGCGCCGTGACGATAGCACCGAAGAATAGCGGTATTCAGATCGCTGCCAGCAACCAGCTAAATCCCTTTCAAGCCGCCGGTGAACTGGCTCAGCAGCTAGGCCATGAGCACTTAGGTTTTGTGCTGTTTTTTTGCAGTGCAGAGTATCCGTTAGAGGAACTAGCAGCTGCCCTTGGCGGTGCGTTTGATAAGGTGCCGATGAGTGGTTGCACGACGGCGGGCGAGATTACACCGCTAGGCTATGACCGAGGCTCTGTGGTTGCGATAGGTTTTGATAGTCGCGTGTTTGCAATCGAAACCGCACTGGTAGACGACCTTGAACACTTTGACCTTAGCCGCGCACAACCGCTCGTCGACACTTTGCTGGAGCGTTGCCGACAGCAGGCGGTTGCACCCGTGAACGAGCATAGCTTTGCCCTCACGTTACTAGATGGTTTGTCCAGCCGTGAAGAACAGGTGTTAGCAACCTTAGATGCTGCTCTTGGACGTATTCCCAGCTTTGGCGGCTCGGCCGGTGATGATAATCACCTTACCCATACCCATGTTTATGCGAATGGGCATTTTCATACCCGCGCGGCCGTGGTGGTAATGCTTAACACGCGGCTCCCGTTTGAGGTGTTTTCTACCCACCATCTTGAGCCGCTTGCCCATAAATTGGTGGTAACAGAGGCTGACCGGGAGCAGCGCCGAGTGCTAGAACTCAACGGATTACCTGCTGCTGACGTGTATGCAGCGTTAGTCGGCTGTTCTGTTGATGCGCTATCGCCATCCATTTTTGCCCAGCACCCGCTGGCAGTTTATATCGGCGGCCAACACTATATTCGTTCAATACAACGCGTGAATGAAGATGCTAGCCTAACGTTTTACTGTGCGGTAGAAACGGGCATTGTGCTCACCGCGATGCGGCCTGCGCCGTTACTCTTAGATCTAGAGGTGATGCTACAGCGCGTGCAACAACGCCTGGGTGCAACACCTTCGATTATAGGCTGTGATTGTTTCTTAAGGCGTATGGCGCTTGAGTCCTTGCAGCAGTTGGATCAGGCGTCAGCGCTGCTTCGTCAGGCACGAGTGGTGGGGTTTAATACCTACGGCGAACATCATCATGGCATGCACGTAAACCAAACCTTTACGGGGGTGGCTTTTGGCGCTCTTCCAACTAGCGGCGGATAGTGATACTGCGGCGGATAATGCCACGCTGCGCGAGGAAAACCGCCGTTTGCGTAAGGTTTGCCAGGCGCTGATGGAGCGTGTGGAGTCCGGAGCAAGCCCCAACAGCGCTCCCTATGCAGCGTTTGAGCGCTCGGTGCTGCTGGCAGAGCAAGTACGCGAACGCACCGACGCACTTCACCGCACATTAGATGAACTTAGCCAAGTGAATGCACGACTGCTGGCGGCGAATGCCGAAGCGGAGGCGGCCAATCTTTCCAAAACGAAATTTTTAGCGGCGGTCAGTCATGACCTGCTTCAGCCGTTAAACGCCGCACGGTTATTCGCCAGTGCCTTAGAAACGCATGCGCTCCCCGAGGCCTCCCAGGCTTTAGTAGGGCACATAGGGCGTTCGTTAAAAGATGTCGAAGGGCTTTTAGGTACATTGGTGGATATTTCCCGCCTGGATGCCGGCGTGCTCCATGCGGATAAAGCACCGTTTGCGGTAAGTACGCTGTTAGATGCCTTGGCCGAAGAGTATCGGCAAGTGGCCGCCGTACGTGGGCTGACGCTTAACTATGTGCCGTCGAGTGTGGTGGTCGAATCTGATCTAGCGCTGCTGGCGCGTGTCGTGCGCAACTTCCTCAGCAATGCTGTGCGCTATACCGAACATGGTCACTTACTGCTTGGCTGTCGACGACGCGCCAACGGTCTTGAAATTATGGTGGGCGATACTGGGCCGGGTATACCAGAGCCACAGCGTAAGGCGATTTTTCTAGAATTTCGCCGCGCCAACCAGTCCCAAAGTGGCCACAGCCGAGGGCTTGGATTGGGACTGGCAATCGTAGATCGTATCAGCACTATGTTAGAGCACCCGGTGTCGCTTACTTCACAGCTTGGGCGTGGCTCGCTTTTTTCTGTGCTGGTCCCTTTTTCTGTGCCAGCACCTAATGCAGCCCCAAGCGCGGGCGCATCGCCCGTTGCGTATGCGCCAAAAGCGTTGCCTGGATCTGATCGTTGGCAGCACGATCCGCTACAAGGCTGTGTCATATGGGTGATTGATGATGATCCCGCGATTATAGAAGGGATGCAGGCGTTGCTGGGCAGTTGGGGGTGTCGGGTGAGGGCAGCCGCTACGGTGAGTGCGCTGGAAGCAGCGAGTGACGGTGAGCGCCCGGCTGTGCTGTTGGTGGATTATCACCTGGGGGATCACCGCGAAAATGGGATCGATCTGGCGGCAAGATTGCGTCGACGCTACCCAGGGTTGGCCACCGTAGTCATCACTGCCAACCATGAGGCAGCCTTGAAGCGGGCCACCCGGGAAGCAGGTATGCACTGTTTGTTAAAGCCGCTTAAGCCTCTTCGTTTAAAGATGCTACTGGGAACGCTCTTAGAGAATTCCACTTAACGGGAAGTCGGCAGTTAGGTGGAAGAGGTTCGTTTGGCAAGATAAGCGCCTAGCTCCTCTTCACCTGCGATGACGATGGCATGCACTCTACTTGTTGCACCTAGCTTGCGTAAAATAGCCGAGACATGCGTTTTAACGGTAGTTTCAGCGATGAACAGTTCTCGTGCGATCTGTTTGTTGGACATCCCCTGAGCCATGCAACCCAATACATCTAACTGCTTGTCGGTTAAGCGTATTAGCCGTTCGCGGGATACCTCCGACGAAGGCGTCAACGCTGATGACTCCATGCGTGGGGGCGGCTGGCGCATAATATCTGCAGGCAGATAAAGTTGCCCCTGAAGAATTTGGTTGAGTGCTGCTAACAGCTGCTCTCGGGGAGTTGATTTCGGAATATAGCCTACGGCACCTTGGGTAATGGCATCTAACACCAACTGGCGCTCCTGATGTGCCGAAACAATAGCGACGGGGAGCCATGGGAATCTTTCTCGAAGTATTGTCAGACCCTCTAGTCCATCGGCATCGGGCAGGCTTAAATCGAGCAACAGCAGATCAAGCTCATCGTGGGTGCCTATCGTGTGAATAGCCGCCGCCAAACTGTCCGACTCCAGCAGTTGAGTATCTGTTAAACCAGCGCTAATCACCGCGTGTAGTGCTTCGCGAAACAGCGGATGGTCATCTGCCACTAGCAACGAGTACATGGCGTCTCCTACCAAGGGATGAGGGTGCGTCCTGCCATCGGGCTATATCGTAAATGGCGTGTGTAGCTAACACTGGGTAGGCACCTTATTTAATAATCATAATACTCAGGAGCTTTACCATGATCTACGCCAACCCGGGTGATGCTGGTTCCGTTGTGTCCTTTGAAAAACGCTTTGGCAACTATATCGGCGGTGAGTTTGTTCCCCCGGTCAACGGCCAGTACTTTGATAATATCAGTCCTGTTAACGGCCAAGTATTCTGCGAAATTCCCCGCTCTAGCGCTGAAGACATTGAGAAAGCGCTAGATGCAGCTCACAAAGCAGCGCCTGCCTGGGGTAAAACCTCCGTTCAAGAGCGCAGTAACATCCTACTTAAGATTGCCGACCGCCTCGAGCAAAACCTTGAAATGCTGGCTGTCGCAGAAACGTGGGATAACGGAAAAGCGGTTCGTGAAACCCTGAATGCGGATATTCCGCTTGCTGTTGACCACTTCCGTTACTTTGCTGGCTGCCTGCGCTCACAAGAAGGTACGGCTGCGGATATCGATGCTAACACTGTTGCCTACCACTTCCATGAGCCGCTGGGCGTTGTTGGTCAAATTATTCCCTGGAACTTCCCGATTCTAATGGCTGCTTGGAAACTTGGCCCTGCCCTTGCCGCAGGTAACTGCGTCATACTGAAGCCAGCTGAGCAAACTCCTGCCTCGATATTGAAAGTTATGGAGGTTATTGGCGACCTGCTGCCACCCGGCGTGCTAAACGTCGTTAATGGATTTGGCGCAGAGGCAGGCCAAGCACTCGCCACCAGCAAGCGTATTGCCAAAATTGCCTTTACCGGTTCGACGCCGGTTGGCTCGCATATTCTTAAATGTGCCGCAGAAAATATTATCCCCTCGACAGTGGAGCTGGGTGGTAAATCGCCCAATATCTATTTCGCTGACATCATGAACGCCGAGCCGACGTTTATTGATAAAGCCGTCGAAGGCTTAGTGCTGGCCTTCTTCAACCAAGGCGAAGTATGTACCTGTCCTTCTCGTGCGTTGATTCAAGAGAGCATGTACGACGAGTTTATGGCCAAGGTGGTTGAGCGGACTAAAACAATCAAGCGTGGTAACCCGCTGGATACCGACGTGCAAGTAGGTGCTCAGGCGTCACAAGAGCAGTTCGATAAAATTATGTCGTACATGGACATCGCGCGCGACGAAGGCGCCGAGTTCCTTGCTGGCGGTGATAAAGAGAGCCTGGATGACAGCATCAATGGCGGCTACTACATCCAGCCGACACTGCTCAAAGGCAACAACAAGATGCGCGTTTTCCAGGAAGAGATTTTTGGACCTGTGGTCGCTGTTACCACCTTCAAAGATGAAGAAGAAGCGCTCGCTATTGCCAACGATACCGAGTTCGGCCTGGGTGCCGGCGTATGGAGCCGTGACATCAACGTCGCCTTCCGTATGGGGCGTGGCATTCAAGCAGGTCGTGTATGGACCAACTGCTATCACCAGTACCCTGCCCATGCTGCGTTTGGCGGTTATAAGAAATCAGGCGTAGGTCGCGAAACCCATAAAGTGGCGCTTGAGCACTATCAGCAAACTAAGAACCTGCTAGTGAGTTACGATATTAACCCGCTAGGTTTCTTCTAATACACTATTCTGCAGTGATACCGCCCGGCCATTGCCGGGCGTTTTGCTACTCCTCTGACGCTTACTGTAACGATAAGAGCAACCACAAGTTGCCACATCGACAACCATCAGGAGTTGCATTATGGATAACACAATGCGGGCGGCAGTCGTACGCGAATTCGGCCAGCCACTAGCGATAGAAGAAGTAAACGTGCCTCGTCCCAAGCGGGGAGAGGTGCTGATGAAGGTGGCGGCCTCTGGCGTTTGCCACACCGATTTACACGCAGCACACGGCGATTGGCCGGTAAAACCCTCGCCACCGTTTATTCCAGGGCACGAAGGCGTTGGGCATATCGTGGCGGTGGGTGACGGCGTTACCCATGTCAAAGAGGGCGATCGTATTGGCGTGCCCTGGCTGTACTCAGCCTGTGGTTACTGTGAACACTGTTTAGGCGGCTGGGAAACCCTGTGTGAATCCCAGCAAAATACCGGTTATTCGGTCAACGGTGGGTTTGCCGACTATACCTTGGCGGATGCGGGCTATGTAGGGCGTCTGCCGGACGCCGTTGATTTCATTGAAATAGCCCCGGTTCTGTGTGCGGGAGTGACGGTTTATAAAGGCTTGAAAATGACCGATACCCGCCCCGGCCAGTGGGTGGTTATTTCAGGCGTCGGCGGCCTGGGGCACATGGCGGTGCAGTACGCGAAAGCGATGGGGCTGAACGTCGCGGCTGTTGATATTGACGACGGTAAATTAGCCCTAGCCGAACGGCTAGGTGCCACTGTAACGGTTAACGCGATGAAAACCGACCCGGCGGCGTATCTGAAGAAAACCATTGGTGGTGCCCATGGGGCACTGGTCACAGCGGTATCGCCGAAGGCGTTTGATCAAGCGCAAAACATGCTGCGCCGTGGTGGCACTCTGGTGCTCAATGGCTTGCCTCCGGGTGACTTCCCACTGCCGATCTTCAGCACGGTGCTTAACGGTATTACCATTCGTGGCTCTATCGTGGGGACGCGCAGTGACCTTCAAGAAGCGCTGGATTTCGCCGCCGAAGGCAAAGTCAAAGCGACCGTGGCGACCGACACGCTAGACAATATCAACGACGTCTTCCAACGTATGATCGACGGCAAGATAGAAGGCCGTATTGTGCTGGATATGGCGAGCTGAGCGAGCAAGTGGGGGAGACGATAGCTCCCCCTTTTATTCCCTGCCGTCTATTCAATACCCACTGAATCTTTCTTTTCCAACCAGCGTTGTGCCATACGCTCGGCATGGGCAAGATTGCTCACGACCGCTAATTTGCCCACTTCACGCTTAATGCCCGCGCGTTTAATTTTGAGTGCCAGGCGCGGCTGCAGCCCAACAAACATCACTCCTACGCCTTGTTCGCTAAGCTCACGGCGCAACGTATCTAACGCCACCATGGCCGTGGTATCCAGACTGGGAACTGCGCGCATATCCAGAACGATAATTCGCACGCTGTGATCAATTACTCGTAGCGTGGCAATCGCCTTTTCTGCGGCGCCGAAAAATAGTGGGCCGTGAATTTTGTAAAGGGCGACTTCCGGTGGGAAGTGCGCGTCTTTATCGGGTGTGTCTAAGCGTTGAGTGTGGGTCAACTGTGCCATGCGGCGAATAAACAAGGCGGCGGCCAAGCCAATACCGACAGCCACCGCAATCACCATATCGAAAAGTACCGTTAGCCCAAAGCAGATCACCAGCACCCACACATCGCTAGCGGGGGCACTTTTCAGTGTATGCACAAAGTGTCGTGCCTCGCTCATATTCCAGGCGATGATAAATAGTAGCGCAGCCAGGGCCGCCATAGGCACATGTCCCAGAACGCCTGCCAGCGCGACTACCGCGAGTAGCACCACCAGCGAATGAACTACTGCGGCGAGAGGTGAGAAGGCGCCGCTTTTGATGTTGGTCGCCGTGCGGGCAAGCGCTGCTGTGGCAGTAATGCCGCCAAAGAAGGGCACGATTAAGTTGCCCAGCCCCTGACCAATCAGTTCAGCATTAGGATCATGTCGAGTGCGGGTTAGGCCATCTGCCACGACGGCGCAGAGCAGTGATTCAATGGCCGCCAGTAACGCGATGGCTAGCGCTGGGCCAAGCAGCGCTTGAATTAGCGCGAAGTTAATCTCAAGCGGTGCGCCGTCAGCGCCAGGAAAGTGCCAGGGTGCAGCAACGCTAGGTGCAAAGGGTGGAATGCCGCTACCGCTTTCACCTTGGAACTCCCAGCTAAACCGTGAGGCGATCGTGTCGACTTTAACGCCACTCATTACTAGTAGTGCGGCAGCCAGGGTACCTACCGCCAAGCCAACTAGTGGCGCAGGTATCGGGGTATTCAATCTGGGCCAGATTAACAGCGTTGCCAAGGTAACAACTCCCACGCTGATTTCTGCGGGGGAAAGAGTGGGTAGCGCTTGGCCAATCAGTACTAGGTTATGCAGGGTACTATCGCCTAGCTCTACTCCGGCCAAGCCAAGAAAGTCAGGTAGTTGTAGGAGCGCAATGACTACCCCGATGCCCGCCGTAAAGCCGAGGATAACCGGGTAGGGCACGTACTGAATCAGACTGCCTAACCGAGAAAGCCCCAGTGCGACCAAAATAGCACCCGCCATCAGTGTGGCGATCAGCAGTCCGCCCAGGCCATGGTTGGCGACAATAGGAAATAGAATTACCACAAAAGCGGCGGTGGGGCCGGAAATGTTAAAACGCGAGCCACCCGTCAAAGCGATCACTGCGCCCGCGACAATCGCAGTATAAAGCCCGTGTTGGGGCGGCACGCCAGTGGCAATCGCCAACGCCATAGAAAGTGGGACGGCTACCACACCAATCGTTAGCCCCGCCATGACATCACGTTTCAATTTGGCAAGCGTGTATCCTTCGCGCCAAGCGCTAAGTAGTGCACTGCCCGGCACTGGAAAGGCGTATCCCGAAGGTCGGTGAGCGCGGGCCATCAGGCAAGTCTCCTAATAAAGTTGAAAAACAAGCAAGTGGGAAAACAAGCAAGTGGGAAAACAAAGTTTTACGTTACGCCTGCCCAGTGATTCTCACAATATGGCGTTAGTTGTGAGGGGCATCATCAGGGCGTTTTTCGGGCATAAAAAAATCCCAGCACGTAGGCTGGGATTTCTCTTTTCACTTAAAGACTTACGCCATTACATCTGGGAATCTTCGGGCGGTTCGCCGATGGTGCCTGGCATTGCTTGCACATGGCCCATCTGTTGACCTGCCAGAGTAAGGAAGTGTAGATGGCGTTCGTACTCTGCCACGAGATCACCAATCACTTGACCACGGGTATAGCCGTTCAAATCTTTATCTTGACCGCCTTCAGCTAAGTACACGTCCAAGCGGACATAGAAGTCATCATCCGCAGGTATAAAGCTGGGTGTACGCATACGGTGCGGACATACTTGATAGACAAAGCTAGTGGCATCGCCCAGGTCAACCTGCAGCGTCAGATTGGGAAGCGACTCGCCATCAAGATGCTCTTCGGTAACGTTGGCGGTTTGGCCTCGGCTTTCAAGTTCTTGGGCAAATTGCGTCATCGCTGGGCGAATAGAGTGCTGAATGGTTGCCGCGGCACCCGCACGGTTAGAGGTATCCAGCGCACGATCCAAACGCTCGCGCCAGTCGCCGCCGGGTGCGCCACCGGCAATCATGCGACGTGCGTCGGCTTTGCTGCCTTCCAGTTTTAGGGCTTTATACATTCCCACCATGACGGCGAAAATCACCAACGAGAAAGGCAGGGCGGTAATCACCACGGCACTTTGCAGAGCGTTTAAGCCGCCAGCCATTAACAGGGCGATGGTGATCAAGCCAATCACTGCCGACCAGAAAATACGCAGACGGATCGGCGCATCATGGTTAACGTCACTCAAAATAGAAGTGAAGTTGGCCAGTACCAGCGCACCTGAGTCCGCAGAGGTAATAAAGAACACAATGCCTAGCACTGTTACTATGGCTGCAGTAAGACCTGCGTAAGGATAGTACTCAAGCAGTGTATAAAGCGTGGTTTGCGGAGTGTTGAGTGCCTGCTCACCCAGCTCGACCACACCTTGGTTGGCCACCAGCTCAATGCCGCTGTTACCGAACACCGACATCCAGACCATCATAAAGGCCAGCGGAATAAACAACGCTCCAGCAACAAATTCGCGGATGGTACGGCCACGTGAAATACGTGCCAAGAAAAGGCCGACAAACGGTGTCCAGGCAATCCACCAGCCCCAGAAGAAGATCGTCCACCACATTTTCCACTCTTGGGCGCCTTCATCGGCAAACGCGTAGGTGTCAAAGCTGGCACCCACAAACCCAGAAAGGTAGTCACCGGCGTTATTGACCACTTTATCTAGTAGGACCAGGGTATCGCCTGAAAAGAGTACAAATAGCATCAGGGCTAGCGCGAGTAGCATGTTGAACTCAGAAAGACGGCGAATGCCTTTCTCGACGCCAGTCACCACAGAAATGGTTGCCAACACCACGACCAGGACGATCAAAATCACTTGGACGGTGAGGGTTTCAGGCACGCCGAACATATAGGTAAGGCCGTAATTGAGCTGCATCACCCCAATACCCAGGCTAGTGGCGATACCGAATACAGTGGAGACAACAGCGGTAATGTCTACGGCGTTACCGATTGGCCCGTGGATACGCTTGCCTAAAATTGGATAGAGAGCGCTACGGATCGCCAGTGGCAAGCGATGGCGGTAACTAAAGTAGGCCAGCGCCATACCCATCAACACGTACAGCCCCCAGCCGGAAAGCCCCCAGTGCAGATAGGTTTGAACGACGGCCTGACGCATGGCCTCTTGGCTTTCAGGCGCTAGATCAGGTGGTGCCAGATAGTGGGCGACCGGTTCAGCAACGCTGAAAAACAGCAAGTCAATACCGATACCTGCAGCAAACAGCATGGCTGACCACGATAGCAACGAAAACTCAGGCCGAGAGTGATCTGGGCCAAGGCGAATGCTGCCAAAGCGCGACATGCCAATAATCACCACAAATACCAGATAAGCCACAATCGCCAGCATGTAGTACCAGCCGAATGTTTTACTTACCCAGGCAAGCCCAGCATCGAAGAAAGCACCGGCCTGTTCGGTAAACAGCATGGTAAGAATCAAGAAAAGGAGAATTCCCGCCACACTCCCGTGGAAAACCACGGGATTGAGGCGGTCGCGTGAGGGGAGGTTGGGGTTGTCTTTCGCCATGGAGGCGGACTCCTGTTGTTAAGACAAGAATTAAAAACAGCGTTATTTTTGAATGAACGTTCAAATAAAATACGCGGTTTATGTGCTCACTTCAAGTCGACGGGAAGCTTTCAGACCCGCGGATAAAGCGCTTTTCAGGAGTATAGAAACAAAAATGCCCGGCTAGGCCGGGCGTTAGAGCAGGGTTTGACGTTTAATAAACGCTTACTCTGCCGCACTTTCCCCTGCAGGTTCGCTGTGGTGTCCACGACGCTCATGATCGCGCTTGCCATGAGCTCCTTCACCCTGGCGACGCTCGCCATGTCTCTCAGCATGCATCTCGCGCATGGCATCGCGCAGAGTTTGTTGCTCTTCTTCGGTTAGGATCTCGGCCACCTGTGCTTGGTGCTCTTCGCGCAGCGACAGCATGGCATCACGGTGTTCAGCGTGTGCTTCGTTTAAGGCAGTTTGCTGCTCTTCGCTTAAACCGGCGCGTTGATAAGCTTCTTGGCGGTACTCTTCCATGCGTTCCTGCATTGCTTCGCGGTCAATACCTGCACTGTTGTGGTGACCGGCATTGGCACTGACGGCTAAAGGCATAAGTGCAACGGCAAGTAGTGCAGGAGCAAATAATTGACGTAATGTCATGTTCATAATAGACCTCGAAACGTTTTAAAAAGTGGCAGTTTATCGATGTCAGTATCTAGGAGCTTGGTGTAAAACGTTTGCACAAAGTGTGCAACAACCGTGACCTTATTTTAGCTTACACGGTCACAATCACTTGGGTGGGGGCTCACTGGATTTAAGAACTGGATTTAAGAAGACCTGTGATTAAAAACTGTATTGAGGGGGGAGTATTGAGGAATTTTACATGCTGGATTTACTTATTATGCGTCGATACCTGGGCGTAAGCGCGCTGACTCTCTTGATGAGTGGCTGCGGTGCAACGCATCAAGCCAGCCAGGGCCTACCTGCCATTGAGCAGGGGATGCTGAACACTCCGCAGACCTTTACTCGACTACCTTCCAAACGTTATACACCTGATGATTGGGCACAAACATTGAGCGCCCAGGTGCTATTGCCGAATGCGTCAGACGCAGAGCGTCGACCAGCTGCACTCATTGTGCATGGCGGTGGCTGGCGCAACCGTGGACCTGACGACATGGAGGCGATTGCTGAGCAGTTAGCAGAGCAGGGATATGTGACAGTGAATATTGAGCACCGCTTTGCTCCCGAGTACCGATTCCCTGAACAGCTACATGATTTACAACAGGCGATGAGCTGGATTCACAGTAACGCTGAGCGTTGGCAAGTGGATACTGACCGCATCGTGGGCGTTGGCTTTTCTTCTGGCGCACATTTGATAAGCCTGCTTGCCTTGGCTGGCGATGAAGGCCCGCTTGGCGACCCCTATGGTGGCGAGCACACAAAGCTAGCAGCGGTGTTGGTCGGCGGTCTACCCAGTGATCTGCTGAAGTTTGATGACGGCCGCTTGGTGGTCGACTTTATTGGCGGCACCCGCGCCGAAAAACCAGAGGCCTATGTGCTGGCTTCACCTGCGCGGCAAATCACCCCTCAGGCACCACCGTTTTTTCTGTTTCATGGCAGTTGGGATCAGCTAGTGCCCGTTGATCACGCTACTGACTTCTATCAAGCACTCCAGGCTCAGGGCACTGAAAGCGAGCTTTACTTACAGCGTGGCTACGGTCATTTTGCCAGCTTTCTGCTGCGTGGTAGCGCCATTGACGCGGGAATCGCCTTTTTAAATCGCCAAGTTCAGCCACCGATTGTAGAGAGCAAATAGACGGGGTTATCCCTCAGGCTGATATTTATATCCAACCCCGTAAACGGAGCGAATAATCTCTAGCTCGGGGAGTGCTTCATGGATTTTTTTGCGTAGCTTCTTAATGTGGCTGTCCACGGTACGCTCCGAGACAATGCGATTATCCCTGTACATGTGATCCATTAGCTGCTCGCGACTGAAGATACGTCCCGGGGACTGCATCATGACGCGCAATAGTTGGAACTCTACGGCAGTGAGGCCAAGGTCGTGCCCATTGGCAAGCGCCTGCCAGCCCTCTTCATCGAGTGTCACTGGTGCTTGTGGGGTGGTGTCGGAGGCGTCATCGACTTGCGCCGCGGCTTGGCTGCGGCGTAATACGGCTTTTACGCGGGCAACCACTTCGCGGGGGCTAAAGGGTTTGCAAACATAGTCGTCTGCACCTAGCTCCAAGCCCAGTAAACGATCAACTTCCTCGACTTTCGCGGTCACCATAATAATGGGTAAGTTAGGCCAGTGTTGACGGATTTCTCGACACAGCGCTAGTCCATCTTTACCAGGGAGCATGACATCTAGCAGTACTAATGCAGGAACGTGCTGGGTTAGCCAGGGCATAACGTCGTTGCCGTTGGCAATTATTGTCGGAGCAAAATTATTGTTTTCCAGGTAGTCCGCCATTAAGCGGGCAATTTTAGGCTCGTCTTCAACAATGAGCAGTGAGGCGTCTTGGGATGAATTATTCTCAGACATAGTCAGCTCGCTTAGATTAAGAGGCAATAAATAGCGGAAAGCGCAGCGTCCATTTCAGGCCGCCTAGCTCAGAAACGCCAGGTGAGAGTGTTCCGCCATGGGCATTGACTAACGCGCTAGCAATAGAGAGCCCCAGCCCGCTGCCGCCACTTGCGCGGTTACGTGAGCCTTCCACGCGGTATAGGCGTTCAGTTAAGCGTGAAAGCTCGTTTTCAGGCACGCCTGGGGAACTGTCTTCCCAAGTAATCACAGCATGGTTAGTCTCGCAGGTTAATGAAACCCGTAGCTCTCCTGGTGGTTGTGTATAGGCGCAGCTGTTATCCAGCAGGTTATTCCAGAGCTGGCGTAGGCGTTGGGCATCCCCTTGTATCATGATGCCGGGGGTAAGCTGGCTTGACAGTGTCAGGCCGCTCTCTTCTAGCCAGCGGTCGGCATCGGATAAACGGCCTTTCAAGCTTTCGCTAAGGTTCATTGGCGCTAGCTGAATATCTAATGCGCCTGCATCACTTTGCGAAAGCAGCCTCAAGTCAGTGACTAACCGTTCCAGTTGAGACACTTCTTGAGCCAGTGAGCTAAGATTTTCCTGGTTTAGCGGACGAATCCCATCCTGCATCGCTTCGATTTCACCACGCAGGACTGCCAACGGGGTACGTAGTTCGTGCGCTGTGTCTGATACCCATCGTGCTCTGGCGTCACGGCTAGCTTCTAAGGTGGCCGCCAATACGTTGAAATCGCGTGCCAAACTGGAAAGTTCATCTCGGCCGCGTTCTGGTAACCGAGTGTGATAATCACCTTCGGTTAAGCGCAATGTTGCGCCCGCCAATGCTCGGGTGCGTCGGCCTAGCCACCAGGAAAGCCCTCCTGCCAGTAACAGCGATGCTAACCCAAGAGAAACAACAATAAGCACCAAATTGCGCTGCTGGCGCTCTAGGAAGCGACTTTCCATGCGCTCCATCATATCTTGCGGAGGACGAAACCCCAGTTCTCCAATCGCTTCATTGTTGCCGCTTGAGGTCACGTCGCTATACAGGGTGAGCCACCGCCAACCGTTTGAGCCGCGTGCGCTCTCAACAGGCGGGACGACGAAGCGGCCATCGCTATTGCGTAAAGCGAAGTCCTGAGCTTCGCCGAGAGGAGAAGGGCGATCACGGTGTGCCTGGCCAAGCTCAAAGCGCACAATATAGGGCCAGCGCTCTGGCGATTGCTCCAACCACTCCCAACTGCCTTGGGTTTCCCAGCGAGTAATTAGCCCATCCGCCAGCAGCGTAGCGCGTCGCTCTTGGGCTTGATTGAGATATTCTAAAAAGCCGCGATCGATGCTGTAAGTTACTGCTAAAAAAACGCTCGCTGCAATGGCTACGTTGACGCTTAAAATCGCCACAAAAAGCTTTAGACCCAGCCGAGAAGGGCGCCACTGGCGCAGCGAAGCGAACAGTTTCATTAGCTGGCTCCCTCATGGCTTGGTTGGGGTGGTTTGTTGAGTCGTTCGCGCAGGTTTTCTAAACCCAAATAGAGGCAGGGCACTACCAGCAACAAAATAACCGTGGCGAATAGCATGCCAAACCCTAGTGAAATAGCCATGGGTATCATAAAGCGCGCTTGGCGAGAGGTTTCTAGAATCATTGGTGCCAAGCCTAAAAACGTGGTGAGTGTGGTCATCATAATCGGCCGCAGGCGGCGGGTCGCCGCGGCGACAATCGCTTCGCGGGCATCCATGCCCTCGCGACGCTTACGGTTAGCATAATCAATCAGAACCAGGGCATCGTTAATTACCACGCCCGAAAGTGCCAGCATACCAAGTAGGCTGATAATCGATAGTCCGAACCCCATTAGCATATGGCCTGCAACGGCCCCGACAATACCAAACGGAATAGCGGCCAGTACCAGCAGTGGCTGAAAGTAACTCCGGAAAGGAATGGCCAATAATGCATATAGCGCGGCCAGCATTAGCCACATGGCGTTGCGAAGTGTGGCTAAATTGTCGGCGGTATCTTGCTGTCGACCGCCCATGCTCACTTCAAGCCCTGCCCAGGTATTGCTAAGCGTGGGGAAAACATCCTCTTGTAGCGTGGCGAGCACCTGGTTAATTGCTTGGTCGCCTTCCGAGTCTGCGGTCACTGTAATGATTCGCCGGCCATCGATACGCTGAAGACTGCTAGAAGCTTGGCTTAACGTAATATCTGCAACGCGTGACAGCGGAACGCTTAGGCCGTCGGGGGTCCGGATCGGCAGCCGATAAAGCTCATTGAGGCTATCGCGATCTTGTTCTGGCAGGCGTACCTCAACGCTGACTTCTCGGCGGCCAATAAATTGTTCTATGGCTGTGGCACCCTGTAGCGGGCCGCGTAGCGCCTGGGCTAGGTCGCTGCCTGTTAGCCCTAACGCGCGCCCTTCAGCAGATAGGCGCATTTCAAGCTGCGGTTTGCCGTCTCCCAGTCCGCTGTCGATATCGGTTAACCCATATTCAGCCAGTTGTTCAGCCAACTGCGCAGCGGCCGCTTCTAACACTTGGGTGTTTGGGTGGGATAAACGCAGGCTTAGCGCTGCACCACTACCGGGGCCGCCGAAGTCTGACTCAAAGCGCACTGATTGCGCGCCGACTAAGTCGCCTGTTAAGTCGCGCCACTCCTGGGCAATTCGAGATGGAGGCCAGGCATCTAAACTTTCTCTGGCGATATCCAGGCGCACTTGCAGGTTCTCACCATCCAGGCTGCTGCGGGTACTGCTAAAGCTGAGGGTTGCCTCGCGTTCGCTAAGTTCCTCGGCGGCATTGAGTAATTGTTGGCTTAGTCCGCGGCTAACGCTAATGTTGCTGCCAATCGGCAGGGTAACGCTGGCTTGAACTTGGTCCGATTCCACTCTGGGCATAAGTGAAAAGCCAAGCCTACCGCTCATTGCCCAGGCAAGCGTGACACATAGCAAGGCGACGCCTAGGGATACAGTCAGCAGGCGTTGAGTAAGCGCGCGCTGTAAAAACGGTTCAAACTGCTGGTAAGTAAAGTGATGCAAGCCCTTTTGCATGCGTAGACGAACAGCTTCTATAGGGCGTTGCCATACGGGTGTCTGGCGGGGTTTGCTGGCGTGGGCGAGGTGGGCGGGTAGTATAAACAGAGCTTCCACCAGAGAAATAATAAAGACCGTGGTAACGACCACTGGCACGGTAGCAAAAATAAGCCCTAAAAAGCCGGGTAAAAACAGTAGTGGCAGGAACGCAACAATATTAGACAGAATCGCAAAGGTAAGCGGTGTGGCGATTTCTTGAGCACCTTTCACCGCGGCATCGCGCAGTGAGTAGCCCTGTTCCCGGTAGCTGTAAATATTCTCACCGACCAGAATAGCATCATCCACGACGATGCCAAGGGCAATAATAAAGGCGAACATCGACATCATATTGAGTGAGACGCCAACCCATGGCAGAAACAGCATTGCACCCAAAAATGCTGTCGGGATGCCTAGCGTTACCCAGAAGGCCAATCGTGCCTCAAGAAACAGTGCCATCAGAATTAGCACCAGTGCCAAGCCCATCCAGGCGTTTTTTAGCAGCAGGTTCAGACGGTCTTCATAGATTTCTGAGCTATCTCTGGAAACATCCAGGCGTATCCCGTTGGGCAGGTTGTCGCGCAGCCGCTCCAGCTCAACGTAAACGGCTTGGGAGATACTCGTCGGCGTTTGATCGCCAATCTGATAGATATCCACCGATAAGCCCTGCTCGCCGTTGTAGAACTCCTCGCGATCGGTTTCAGCAAACCCTTCTCTTACGCGAGCAATATCGCCCAGTAAAATGGGGGAACCTTGGGCAGTGGTGAGAATAGGGAGCGCGGCAAACTCGTCCGCACTGTTGCGGCGTCCCTGATAGCGAATCAACCACTCACCTTCGGCGGTAGTGAGCTGGCCACTGGCGAGATCGAGCGCTTCTTCGGCAATTCGGCTGGCAAGTTGTTGATGGTCTAACCCAAAGCGCTCAATGGCTTCTTCATCCAAAAGCACCTGGATTTCACGTTCCCGATTGCCGGAGAGCTCTGCACGGGAGATACCGCTACTGGCCTGTAATTCTGCGCGCACATCCTCGGCGGCGTCATGCAGTGCGGCTAAGCCCACGGAGCCATACACCTGCAAGCTCACCACGCTGCGAGAGCGGCCAGCCAGGGTAAAGCGCGGTGGATCCGCTGCGTTAGGCAAGGTCGTGATAGCATTCACAGCCTGCTGGATATCCTGATAGGCCCGCATTACATCAACGCCGTCGATCAGCGTGGCGCTGACCACGCCGCTACCTTCACCAGCGCTGGCGGTTAATTCATCGATGCCTTCCACATCAGCAATGGCAGCTTCAACCGGTAGCAGCAAACTTTGCTCAACATCTTCCGGTGTGGCACCGGGATAGCCGATGCTAACTTGGATGATTTCCGTTTCAAATTCCGGGAAAACCTCTTTCTTGATGGCCAAGGATGCCATTAAACCGCCGACGATAAACAGCACCATCATCAGGTTAGGGGCAACGCCATGGTCGACCATCCAGGCGAGTGGGCCACGGCGAATCATGGGCTTTCCTCATCACTGGCTGGCGTGTCGCCTCGCTGGCGAATGCGGACTTGTTGGCCTTCACGAGGCTGAGCCAAGCCGGCAATAACCACCCGCTGTCCGGGGACTAAACCGCTGCGTACCAGCGCCGTTTCCTGCCCGCGGTAGGCCAGGGTGACATGGGTGCTGCGTAGGCGATCTTCATCATCTACCCACCACACCTGCTCGCCGGGACGCAATGCGGCAGAAGGCAAGGCGATAAGCGGCTCCTGGGTTGTGCTATGAAAGGCAACACGCAGCACATCGCCAAGGCGCAGTGCGGGACCATCTTGCTCTAGCGACAGCGGGTCATTCACGGCGATCAAAAGCTGCGCCTGTAAGCCGTTCTCTTCCAGGTTTGGCAGAATAGAAATTAAGTTACCTTCTCTGCTTGTTCCTTCCGGCCAGCCTTGGCTGGTAAGCGTGACGCGGCTGCCCGGCGTTAGCCAACCCAAAATATCCCCCGGCAACGAAGCGCGAACCCAAAACTGTTCGACGCCGACCAAGCTGAGTACTTCAGTACCCTGGCTTAACAGGGTTCCTGCGCCAACCAAGCGGTCTTGCACCATGGCTCGCCAAGGGGCAGCTAACGTGGCACGCTCAAGATTAAGCGCTGCTTGGTCTCGCACCACGCGTGCTTGCGTTAATTGCGCTTGAGCTTGGCGTAGCTGTGGTTCACGGAGCACCAATGCACGGCGCTCAGCACTGAGTTGGCGGCCAAAAGATTCATACTCACTTCGGGCGCGCTGTTGCTCCGCTTGTTCTAGCGCTAGCTGCGCCTGCGCGTTGGCCAACTGCGCTTCGGCATCTTCGAGAATCAGACGTAAATCGGCCTGATCGATATAAGCAACCGGCGCTCCTTGTTCGACGACCTGACCTGGAAGAACGCCTTCGCCAAAGCGCTCTAGCTGACCAGCCACTCGACTGGCTAACATCGTGGATTTCTCAGCTTCTACTCGACCAAAACCGTTAAGCATCGGCGCTTGCAGGCGCTCTTCAGCCGTCATGATATCCACTAAGGGTGGCGCGGCGGGCGGTGGCGGGCGGCGTTCAACGCGAGGCGGCTGGCTGATAATCCACCAAGCCAAGGTTAAGCCGCCAACGAAAACCAGTAGTGCTGCCAAGGCTCCGAAACCGATACGGCCTTGTTGAGAAGGTGCGTGAAAGTGAGAGGAGGTCATTACCGCGCGGCATCCGTTGGCTGAGGGCGAAAATTCCAGAGAAAATGGCGTATCATGCTAGCATCACCGATACGCAAGCAATGATTAGGTAAACAATGTGCAAATAGCGTGCAACCCGTTAAGCATCGCTGCAGCGTGCGGTTTAACCGCTGACGGGCCTCACAATACCTGTCATTATTATTTTGCAAAGCACTAAATTCACTGGTTAATGTGACGTCATGAAAAACACCGCCACTCGCGATAAGTTAATTGAAACCGGTGCCGAGCTGATTGCCCAGCAGGGCTACAATGCGACGGGTATTAATGCCGTCTTAAAAACCTGTGGTGTGCCTAAAGGATCGTTTTACCACTACTTTTCCAGCAAAGAAGATTTTGGACTGGCGGTGATCGAGCGCTTTGCCAGTCAGTATGATGAACGCTTGGCAACACTGTTTGAAGACGCTTCGTTGCCGCCGTTAGAGCGCATACGGCGTTACTTCGCCACTGGGCGTGAGCATATGTTGGACTGCGACCACACCACTGGCTGCTTGATTGGTAACCTGGGTCAGGAGCTTTCGGGGCAGAGTGACACCTTCCGTGATGCACTTAACTTGGTGTTCCAGCGCTGGGAGAAGCGTTTAGCCGTCTGCCTGAAAGAAGCGCAAAATCAGAATGATATCGATAAGGCAATTGTTCCAGAAGCCCTGGCTAGTTTTATATTGTCGGGCTGGGAAGGCGCTATATTGCGCGCTAAAACGCTTAAGTCAGTCGCTCCTATGGAGCACTTTGAGTCGATTTTATTTGCCCATGTGCTGGCGCCATCAGTGTCCTGCGAAGCAAGCCGCTAGTGACGTGCGCGAAAATGGCGCTCTCCGCTAGCCACATCATTGCACACGGCTGCCAGCAGCGAATCATCTAGCGACGGGTCGTCCAGTGACAGCAGGCCGCACTGAGCCAACGCAGACCGCAAACTTATCTGTTCATCTAAGCGCTGGTAGACCACTCTCACACAACAGGGCATACGCTCACTGTTATCAGCCACCCCCATTTTCAATCCGGTTAAGCGTGTGACTTGGCTTTGGTAGCTGGGAAACAGAATAGTTTGGGTGATTTCATGGCCATTGAGGGTCTCGTGGTCAACCAAAAATAGTCGGTCTGCAAGTTTAACGGCAGTTCCTACGTACCGGTTATGACAGGGCCGCTTTCCCAGAGCGACTTGCATACGCTCGGTGCGCTGGTACACCACACCTCCTTCTCTGGCTTCTAGGCACACCAACGTGCGCATCAAATGCCCAGGGCGCGACATTGAGTGGTAAAGCTCGAAGTAGCGACCTAGATAACGCTCCATACCTTCGCTACCCCGCTGAATCAACGCATTAGGCCAGGGTAGTGTGTTCGGTGAGCTATCTGCGTTGAGCTGGCCGGTTTGCACCAGCGCACGGAAGTCGTGGTGAGGCAGCGCAATATCTTCTGGCGTTACCCCAAAAAAGTGGCAAATACGCTGCAGCGCGGCGTGGCTTGGGTAATAGCGACCGCTGAGGTAGCGGTTGAATTGAGCACGGTTAATGGATAAGCGGCGGCAAACGTCCGCAATAGACGGGTAGTAGCTGCATAGCAGGCGTAAGTTGGCCACAAAATCATCATGCATGGGGGCGGTTTCAGCGTTCTCAGTAAGCGTCGGTGCGGCTAATGTGACGCTTCGAGCCTGTCAGTGCAATGCTTCCCAAGACGAAGCGGGTAAAAAACTGGATAATGGCCGCCATCAGCCTATGGCCCCAAGACCTTCAGCACATTTATCTATCCGGATGCCCGCTCATGGAAATCAAAGTTAACTATCTCGACAACCTCCGCTTAGAGGCCAAGTTCGACGATTTTACGGTTATCTCCGACCAGCCGATTCGCTATAAGGGCGATGGCTCGGCACCTGGGCCGTTTGACTACTTCCTGGCGTCGTCTGCCATGTGTGCGGCCTACTTTGTAAAGGTTTACTGCAACGCCCGCGATATTCCTACCGAAAATATTCGCCTGTCACAGAACAACATCGTTGACCCGGAAGACCGCTATAAGCAGATCTTCAAAATCCAGGTCGAGTTGCCGGAAGATATTTCTGAAAAAGATCGCCAGGGTATTCTGCGTTCCATCGATCGCTGCACGGTTAAGAAGGTGGTTCAAACCGGCCCTGATTTCCAGATCGAGACGGTAGAAAACATCGACGAGGACGCCCAGGCACTGCTGATGGGAGCGCCGGAGGGCAGTGCTACTTATATTCCAGGCAAAGACCTGCCATTAGAACAAACCATCGCCAATATGAGCGCGATGCTGGCTGACCTGGGCATGAAGATCGAGATCGCCTCCTGGCGCAATATCGTGCCCCACGTCTGGTCACTGCATATTCGCGATGCGGCTTCACCGATGTGTTTCACCAATGGCAAAGGGGCTACCAAAGAGAGCGCCCTGTGTTCGGCGCTGGGCGAATTTATTGAGCGCTTAAGCTGTAACTTCTTCTATAACGATCAGTACTTTGGTGAAGAGATTGCCAACAGCGATTTTGTTCACTACCCCAATGAAAAGTGGTTCAAGCCGGGGCCTAATGATGAACTTCCCGCAGAAATTCTCGACGACCATTGTCGCGATATTTATAACCCTGAAGGCGAGCTGTGTGGCTCGCATCTGATCGATACCAACTCGGGGCGTGAAGACCGCGGTATCGTCTCGTTGCCCTTTGTGCGCCAGTCCGACGGCGAAACGGTCTACTTCCCCTCCAATCTGATCGAAAACCTGTTCCTCAGTAACGGTATGAGCGCGGGCAATACCCTGGTAGAAGCCCAGGTGCAGTGCCTGTCGGAAATTTTCGAGCGGGCGGTGAAGCGCGAAATCCTCGAACAGGAGTTAGCTCTGCCGGATGTACCGCAGGACATGCTAGCCAAGTATCCAAGTATCGTAGAAGGCATTAACGCCCTGGAAGCCCAAGGGTTCCCGGTGTTGGTCAAAGATGCCTCTATGGGCGGGCAGTTCCCGGTGATGTGCGTCACCTTAATGAACCCGCGTACCGGCGGCGTATTTGCTTCATTTGGCGCGCACCCGAGCTTTGAAGTGGCGCTGGAGCGCAGCCTAACTGAGCTTCTGCAGGGGCGCAGTTTCGAAGGATTAAACGATCTGCCACTGCCGACGTTTAACTCGCAAACCGTTTCTGAACCCAACAATTTTGTTGAGCACTTTATCGACTCGGTGGGCGTCGTTTCCTGGCGCTTCTTTAGTGCCAAGCCCGATTTTGAATTCAGTGAATGGGATTTCTCTGGCAGCAATGAGGAAGAGGCCGAGACGCTGTTTGGCATTTTTGAGGAGCTGGGCGCTGAAGTGTACATGGCGGTCCACGAAGACCTGGGCGCACCCGTCTGTCGCATTCTGGTACCGGGTTACTCAGAGGTGTACCCCATTGAAGATTTAATCTGGGATAACACCAATAAAGCGTTGGACTACCGGGAAGATATTCTCAATTTACACCGCTTGGATGACGACCAGCTCACCGACCTAGTCGAGCGGCTGGAAGAGAGCCAGATGGATGACCACGCCGATATCATCACGCTGATCGGTATCGAGTTTGATGAGAACACTGTGTGGGGGCAGCTAACGATTCTAGAGCTCAAGCTGCTGGTTTACCTCGCGCTGCAACGCCATGAAGAGGCGCTGGACTGCGTGCAGATGTTCCTGCAGTACAACGACAACACCGTCGAGCGCGGCCTGTTCTACCAGGCGGTAAACGCGGTGCTGGAAATTGTGTTGGATGATGAACTGGAGCTTGAAAATTATCTGCATAACTTCCAGCGCATGTTCGGCGAAGCGACCATGGCGGCTGTCGTAGGGTCGGTAAGTGGCGAAGTACGCTTCCACGGCCTAACGCCGACTAACATGCAGTTAGAAGGTCTGGAGCGCCACCAGCGCTTGATCGAAAGCTATAAGAAGCTCCATGCGGCGCGAGCGGCGAAAGCGATTAAGTAACAAGCGAGCCTCTATCGGGGTGTGTCAATATAGACTTGAACGAACGGTGCGCAGCCTTAAAAGGCGCGCACCGTTCTTATGTGATGCACTCTGGTGCAGCCGCTGATGCAGTGAGTGCACACAACTGCATCGCTGCGCCAAATTTAATTCCTCCCCATGCTTGGTAAAACGTTCTCCGCGGCGCGGTTTTAAGAAGCGCGAAATAAAACGACGCGAATTCCAACATAACGCTAATACAAGAACGCGGAGAAAATCACATGCTTGATATGCTCAATGAGCTCCTCTGGGGAAAGGTACTGCTAGTGCTGCTAGTAGGCGTTGGCATCGGTTTTACCGTTGCTTCCCGCTTTGTGCAGTTTCGTTATTTCGGCCAAATGTTTCGCATCCTGGGGTCGGGTCAGGCCTTTAAGCGTAATAAACACGGCCACTTAAGTTCGTTTCAGGCACTTGTTCTATCAGTGGCAGGGCGCGTGGGTGGCGGTAATATTGCCGGCGTAGCGGTCGCGATTACGCTAGGTGGCCCAGGGGCTATTTTCTGGATGTGGCTGGTGGGCCTGATGGGTATGGCGACTAGCTTTTTAGAATGTACCCTCGCGCAGACCTACAAAGAAGCGGAAGGCGATGGCACTTATCGCGGTGGCCCGGCGTATTACATTGTTAAAGGATTAGGTAAACAGTGGCGTTGGCTGGCAGCGTTTTACTCGGTGCTATTGCTGTTAACCTTTGGTTTTGCCTTTACCGCACTGCAATCTTATGCGGTAGCGACCTCGTTTGGCGACGCCTTCGGTGTGCCGGTGCTTTACAGCGGCATTGCCCTGGCCATGCTGGTCGGGCTGATTATTTTTGGTGGCATCAAGCGTATTGCGCGTATCTCAGAGTATCTAGTGCCTTTTATGGCGGTCAGCTATATCGCCATTGCGCTGTTGGTCATCGCCATGAACATTGGTGAAATTCCCGGCGTTATAACGCTAATCGTAAAAAGTGCGTTCGGCCTTGAGCCGCTGATTGGTGGCGGTATTGGTGCGGCCATTATGATGGGCTTGAAGCGTGGCCTGTTTTCTAACGAAGCGGGTCTGGGCAGTGCGCCTAATGTGGCGGCGGTTGCTTACGTACCGCACCCAGCTAACCAAGGTATCGTGCAGGCGTTTTCGGTGTTTATCGATACCGTGATTATCTGCTCGGCCACGGCGTTTTTGATTCTGCTCAGCGGTGTGTACGACCCGGCCGCAGGTGCTGGCGTTGAAGGTATCGCCCTCACCCAAGCGGCGCTTGCCGATCATGTAGGCGAATGGGGTCGCACCTTTGTTAGCCTCGCGCTGCTGTTGTTTGCGTTCAGTACTATTTTGTACAACTACTACCTAGGCGAGAACAGCCTCAACTTCTTTAGCCGCGATAACCAGAATCTGTTTAACGCTTTCCGGGTCGCCATTGTGTTGCTGGTGTGCTGGGGCGCGACCACAGATCTTGGCACTGTGTTCGGATTTGCCGATGTCACCATGGGCCTTCTGGCGGTGGTTAACCTCGTGGCACTGATTCTGTTGTTCAAGTGCGGCCTACGCATTCTTAACGATTACGATAGCCAGCGTCGCCAGGGCATCAAGCAGCCAATTTTCGATGCCAATCAACACCCAGATCTTGAGCTAGATCCGAAAGCCTGGGAGCTAGAGCCTGAAGAGGCCGAAGCGTTAAAGCAGCGTCTAGAAAGCGCGCCTGCTAAGTAAGCCCCCGTATGCACTAACGCTATTAGATAAGGAGAGACTATGCCCCGCGTACTCATGCTCTACACCGGCGGTACCATTGGTATGCAGCCATCGCCACATGGGTATGTGCCTTGCGCGGGGCTGGCCGAGCGCTTAACCGCGCACTTAGCGATGGGCGATGCCGACAGGCTACCATCGTTTGATGTGCTGGAAATGCAGCCTCTCATTGATAGTGCCGAGCTAATGCCCGACGCCTGGAACCGTTTAGTGGCACAGTTAGAAAGCCACTGGCAAACATACGATGGGTTTGTGGTGCTACACGGTACCGATACCATGGCGTATAGCGCCGCTGCGTTGTCGTTTATGCTCGGCGCGCTCAACAAGCCGGTGATCTTCACTGGCGCTCAAATTCCTTTGGGGGAGCCCCGTAGCGATGCACTGAATAATCTCGTCAGTGCACTGCAACTGGTGGCTAACTCCGCAACACCTTGTGAAGTGAGTCTGGTCTTTCACGATCGACTTTTGCGCGGTAATCGCGCGCGCAAGGTGCGCACCCAGGGGTTAGATGCCTTCGACTCTCCCAATTTTCCTTGGCTTGCCGAGCTTGGCATCGCCATATCTTACCCTCAGCCCTCTGCGTTGCTGAGCGGACGGCCTGACTTTTCCCCCATTGAGGTAGATGATGAGGCGGTTGCGATATTGCCACTCTATCCTGGTATGTCGCTACGTCGCGCCAAGGCGTTGCTGGCCGATGAACGCTTAAAAGGTTTGATTCTGCATAGCTACGGCGTGGGCAACCCGCCTAGTTTTGAAGGCGAGCTGTTAACGGCGTTAACGGCTGCAAATGAACGAGGGGTCGCACTGCTTAACGTGACTCAGTGCGCCCAAGGGGAAGTCGTACAGGGAGCCTACGCTACCGGCGCGGCGCTGAACCAAGCCGGTGTGATTGCAGGAGGTGATATCACCCTAGAGGCCGCCGTTGCAAAGCTCACGGTGCTGCTAGGTCGTGGAATGAGCGGCCCTGCACTGCGCAGGGCACTTAGCGGCTCACTACGGGGCGAGTGCAGCTAACGACTTGCCTACTAGTGCTTTTTAACCTTCCAAATTCGCCACGTTAAGATGGCTATAATAAGCGCACTCAGTGGCGCTATAACGGAGGCAGCAACGTTGGGTTCGATATCGACACCGAGTGCTCTTAAGCTTTCCAGCCCTAATTTCATTAAGCTAAAAATGTAGTAGCTGATGACGATGATCGAGAGGCCTTCAACGGCCTTTTGGATTTTTAGCTGGCTGCTCGCACGGGCATCTAAACTCTGCAAAATTTTGTAGTTTTGCCTCTCGATTTCGACCTGGGTGCGGGTACGCAACAAGTCGTTTAAGCGTGTAGCGCTGGTGGCCAGCGTTTCTACGCGGCGATTCATGGCATCGCAGTAACGCACGGCAGGCTCAAAACGCCGCAAAATAAACATGCCAAGCCGAGGATAATTACCGATACGCTCCTCGCGTAGCTCATTGATGCGTGCCAACACGATGTTGGCATAGGCATCGGTCGCGCTAAAGCGTTGACGTGTTTGTACTCCGCAGCGTTCGAGTTTTGCCGAGAGCAGTGTCAAGGCGTTGAGCAACGGTTCGGCTGGTGAGGTGTGCTGTTCGGCGTGTTGATGAGAGAGCGCAGACAGCTCCGTTTCATAGTGTTGTAGCTCACGGCTGAGTGCTTTGGCTTCCGGTAGCGCCAGCATTGCCATTATGCGGTAAGTCTCAATATCAAATAAGCGTCTTGCCATCCTGCCTAGTCGATAGCTATCCAGATTATCGTTAACCATTAGCAATCGGTTTCTTTGTTGATCATCCAGGTTGAAGTCGCTCCAAACCGTGGCATCTCCGCCGCCTACCTGTGAACCCGCTGGCTGATCTAATCCATAGGCCTCCACGCTACCTGCCCATCGATTAGCCGTTTCCACGCGCAATACGCTGGCGCTGATTATTTTATCGGCAACATCCGCGAGCAAACGGGCTAAAAAAGTAGGTGGTGTTGGCCAAATGCGAGGGTTGCTGTTGTTGTCGTGCTTAATGGTCAGCGTAAAAAACTCGGTGTGCCGCTCCCACTTTACTAAGCAACCCTGGCAACTGACTATTTGCTGAACCTGATCGGGCGTGACAGCGACCTCTGTCAGCTCTGCTAGGCGATTAAGCAACGTCGTAACGTCATCGCCTTCAAGCGTAAAAGCGTAGTGATGAAGACAAGCAGGCCCTTCAAAATAGATGGGAGGCCGCGCGTGAAGCTCGTTATGTAATGCCGTGTGTTGAGCATGCATGAAACAAATTACCTGATCTATTGTTGTTACGAGTGTTGTAAAGAGAGTTGTAAAGAGTGTCGTTAAGAGCGTTGTGACGAATGTTGTTATGAATAACCAGTTTGTTGGCTAACCTAGTTGCCAAGCGGCGTTAGCCAAAGAACCAATAGCAGACAGTGATGGCAGTAATAATGCCCGCAGCGTCAGCGATGAGCGCGCAGCCCAGGCCATGGCGAATACGGGTAACGCCGACCGCGCCAAAATAGACCGCTAGCACGTAGAAGGTCGTCTCGGTGCTGCCTTGCAGGGTGGCGGCCAGCAGGCCAGGAAAGCTATCGACGCCAAAGTTGTTCATTGTCTCAATCATCATGGCTCGCGAGCCGCTACCAGAAAGCGGTTTTACAAAGGCGGTAGGCAGCGCATCTACAAAGCGAGTGTCCCAGCCAATCCCTTCCACTAACCAGCGAATGCCACTGAGCCCTGCGTCCAGAACGCCGCTGGCACGCAGTACGCCAACTGCCACCAGCATGGCAATAAGATACGGCAGTAGGGTGACGGTAAAATTGACACCTTCTTTTGCCCCTTCAATAAAGGCGTCATACACCCTGACACCACGCAGTGCGCCGACCACTAAAAACATCATGACAATAGTGAATAACGTTAGGTTACCCACCAGTGTTGAAGCAGCCGCCAATGCCTGGGCCGACATGCCCGCCAGCGTGGTGATTAATAGCCCTAAGGCAAGCGCTGCAGCGACCAAATAGGCCAGCACCACGGGTTGCCAGAGCTTTAAGCGCTGTACGAGTGCAACCGCGAGTAGCCCTGCCAGGCTGGAGGCGCTGGTAGCCAGCAGAATCGGTAGAAAGACCAGGGTAGGCTCTGCCGCGCCTTGCTGAGCACGATAAATGAAGATCGTGACAGGTAGCAGCGTCAGTGATGAGGTATTGAGTACTAAAAACAGGATTTGTGCGTTGCTGGCAGTATCGCGGCTCGGGTTAAGACTTTGAAGCGATTGCATGGCTTTAATGCCAATCGGTGTCGCAGCGTTATCTAAGCCTAGAATGTTAGCCGCAAAGTTCATGCTAATTAGCCCCATGGCAGGGTGGCCCCGGGGCACTTCTGGCATTAGGCGGGAAAACAGTGGGTCAAGCACGCGGCCTAGTAAGCGAATCATGCCTGCCTTTTCGGCAATTGAAAGAAAGCCTAACCAAAGCGTCATCGTGCCTAGCAGCACTAAAATAATATCCACGCTGACGCTTGCCATATCGAACAGCGATTGCACTAAGCGAGCAAAAACCTCGCTATCACCACCGACTAACCACTGCCATAAAGACGCTGCAAACGCAGCAATGAAAAAGCTTAACCAAATTCCGTTTAGCATGGTAGGCAGTCATCCTGGGCAGTGAAGCAGTTGTGTTTTAACTGCGCGTACACTCCTAACTAAGCGTGCGCAAAAGGGTGCGTAGTTACAAATAACGCTGCTTATCCTACCCAATGATTGCCTGCAATCGCTAACCCGACAGCGAAAGAAAAAACAGAATCAGTGGTGGAGAGAGTAGTGACAGGATAAATCCGCTGACCACTGCAATCGGGACACAGGCCACACCGCCGTGCTGCTGGATCACCGGCAAGGTAAAGTCCATCGACGTCGCGCCGCCATAGCCAATGGCTAGCGCGGTGTGGCGGTGGATAACGAGCGGAATCAGAATAAATGCCAGCAGTTCGCGCGTTAGGTCGTTGAAAAACGCCACGCCACCCATTAACGGACCAAGTTGGTCGCCAATCAAAATAGCCGAAAGCGAATACCAGCCAAAGCCAGATGCCATGGCTAAGCCTTCATTCCAACTAAGTGAGAGTAGCGGGGCGGCTAAAAAGCCAGCCAACAGTGAGCTCAGTGCAAGGGTGACCGCGATGGCAAGCCCTAGGCGATTGAGCAAAATTTGTTTAAGTGGCATGCCAGAATTGCGTAGCTGGCAGCCAATCAGCATCAATAGTGCGTATAGCACCCATTCCGCCAGCCAGTCGGCGGTGGTAAACAGCGCTTCCCCAATAAGCGGGCCGAGCAGTAGCCCAACCGCTACACCACCTGCCACCACGCCTACCAACATTAGCGAGCCTTGCATGGCGGCGAGTTTGCTGGTAGGGGCATTTTCCACCACCGGTGAACCACCGGCCTTCAAAGCCACTCGACGTGATAGCCACCATAGGGCGCCTAAGTTGAGCACCGTGGTAATGCTAAACAGCAGTAGCGCGTTACCGCCTAATCTTGAAAGTTGGCTGCCCAGGTTTTCAAGACCCGCAAGGCTGACCCCCATAAATAATAGAATCAAGTAAACCGAGCCATTAACGGCTCGATTGATGAGGTTCAGTAAGCGGGTAGAACGAACGTGCACTAAGTAGCCTAACAAGAGAGGCAATAAGACAATCAGTAATCCAGAAAGCATTTAAGGTGCGTTACCCCCAGCGGGGTTGAATTGAGTCATGGTGAGATACGTCTGACGACGCCCCTCTTTTCGATATTCTGCCGAGAGGATCAGTCCTGGCCAATCTGGGTGAAAATTAATGTGTAGATATCGGTCGGGCTTTTCTTTATCAATCAGCGTGACGCGCGTGGCTTCGAACTCACCGGCGGGAATGGTAATGGTGTTGGGCTCGTTGATATTCTGTTGATCGACATAGTACTGAAAGTGTTCGTCGCGTCCGCGGTGATCAACAAACTCGATATCACAGGGGGTGCTTACCATGCAGTCTTCATGACCCGCTCGTCGGGAAAGGTCAAATAGAGCGGCCTGGCGATCAAGCGAGCTAATATCACTTTCGTTGAGTTGGTAACTGTCGCCTATACCCAGTAGTGAATAACTACTGTTATAGAGCAAAGAGCGAGTCGAGGTATCGTCTATCGAAAAGCGACTACGCTCCTCACCTCGGGCAATCGCGACTGCAAAATTCATATCACTTAACCAGTGAAGCCCTTCATTACTGAGCGTATGGGTAATAGTTGCGCCGGGCCAGCCGCGTATTTCTAAACGGTATTGAGCCTGGAAGGGGTGTGGGGCCTGCAGAGTTTGCTCATCTTGTGGAGTATCTGCTGTTGCTAAGCCGCACAGGGAAAACAGGCAAGCGCCCAATATTGCGCTCGCAGACTTAGGGTGTCTGATGCCTCTTGTAACATAACGCAAAGGCCCTTCCTCCTTCTCGAGTGTTTTCCTAAGAGCCTTTAGCTAGCGCTTGGTTCCCCGTGCAGTATAGCGTGCGTATGGCTAAGCGTCAGTAGCCTGCTTCTGGGCTAATCGTTGCTAACGATTCACCCGCTTCAAATGCCTCAATATACGCAATGACTTGATCAATGGCGTCATTAAGTGGTGTAGGCGCTGCCATGTGAGGCGTTACTAACACGCTTGGGTGTTGCCAAAGGGGGTGGTTGGTTGGAAGAGGCTCTTCACAGAAAACGTCTAGCAGGGCACCACGCAGATGTCCTGGCTTATTCGTTTCACCGAGCGCATCTAGCAACGCCTGTTCATCGATTAGGCTGCCGCGACCGGGGTTAATAACACTGGCACCTTCGGGTAATTTCGCTAGCCGTTCGGCGTTAAGAATGCCTTCAGTGGCGGCGGTGTCTGGCAAAATAGTGACTAAGCTCTGCACTTGGCCAAGCAGTTCATCAAGCCCTTTATCGCCATGCAGGCAGCGTACGCCGCTAATTTCTTTAGGTGAGCGGCTCCAGCCAAGTACGGGGAATCCTGCTTGCGACAAGTGAGTGGCTACATAACTGCCGATTGCGCCAAGGCCTAATACGCCAACTGGCCACTGTGTTTTTTCAGGCACGGCTTGGGGTTTCCAAGTAGCGCTCTGCTGTTGAGTGGCGTAGCGATCCATGCTGCGGTAGAAGTGCAGTACGCCATATAGCACGTAATCTGCCATGAGTTCGCCCATGCCAGCATCACGTAATTTCACGATAGGAACATCGCTTGGAAGGCCGGGTGTTTTCAGTAAGTAATCAACACCCGCACCCAGGTTAATAATGCCTTTGAGCTGGCTTTGCTCCTGCAGTAAATGCTCTGGGGCTTTCCAAACGGCAAGGTAGTCGGCGTTTTTTCGTTCATCTTCAGGTGCGTCACTTGTCAATACAGTGGCCTGGGGTAACGCTTTTTCAAGTGCGGCTTGCCATTGGGCTGAATCATCAATATGGATGACTACTTTCATTTTTCCTCCTGACTACATGTTAACTATGGTTACGCTATCACGGCTTGCCACAATTTTTGTCATAAAGGCTTTGACCGGCAACCAAGGGTCGGTGCTAGTATCGCCCTAAGACGACATTGGCAGGCCTACTGCGGGGGTGGCCAGGTCGATCCTGTGGCCCAGCGTACCTAACTTACAATAGATGGCGCTGGTTCTTAGTGATCTTTGATGGCGAGTTGCCCGATGACTGAGGTTTCCCTGCCTTTCACGCGTGAAGAGTATGCTAATCGCTTGTGGAAGGTGCGTGCAGAAATGGCTGGCCGTGGCATTGACGTGCTGATTGTCAGTGACCCCTCCAACATGGCGTGGTTGACCGGCTACGACGGTTGGTCATTTTATGTTCATCAATGTGTATTGGTGGGCCTTGAAGGCGAACCTGTATGGTTTGGCCGCCGTATGGATGCCAACGGCGCGCTGCGCACCTGCTGGATAGACCCCGATAATATTACCTACTATCCGGATTACTATGTTCAAAATCCGGATATGCATCCGATGGAGTATCTTGCCCAATCGATCATGCCCGACCGCGGTTGGCATACCGGTGTGGTGGGTATGGAGATGGATAACTACTACTTCTCTGCTAAAGCCTATCAAAGCCTTTTACGTGAGCTTCCCCATGCGCGTTTCATGGATGCCAACGCACTCGTGAATTGGTGCCGGGCGATTAAGTCGCCGCAAGAAATAGCTTATATGCGTGTGGCAGCAAAAATTGTTGAAGGTATGCACACGCGTATTTTGGAAGTTATTGAACCCGGGCTGCCAAAAAGTAAGCTGGTGTCGGAAATTTACCGCGTCGGCATCGAGGGATTTGTCGACGAGAATGGCAAGGTGTTTGGCGGCGATTATCCTGCCATTGTACCGATGTTGCCAACCGGTAAAGACGCTGCTGCGCCGCACCTTACCTGGGACGACACGCCATTTCGCAAAGGCGAAGGCACGTTCTTCGAAATTGCTGGTGTATTCAAGCGCTACCACGCGCCGATGTCGCGCACCGTATTTTTAGGTACGCCGCCAACAGACTTTATTCGTGCTGAATCTGCCTTGTTGGAAGGCATTGAGAGTGGGTTGGCCGTGGCTAAGCCGGGCAATCGTACGGCGGATATTGCCATGGCACTGGGTGCGGCGATGGATAAGTACGGTTTTGACCGTGGTGGCGCACGCTGTGGTTACCCGATTGGTATCTCGTACCCGCCGGATTGGGGCGAGCGCACGATGAGCTTACGCCCCTCAGACGAAACTATTCTTCAGCCCGGAATGACATTTCACTTCATGCCTGGCCTCTGGGTAGAAGACTGGGGGCTGGAAATTACCGAAAGCATTCTGATTACTGAAAATGGCTGTGAAACCCTGGCCAATTTTCCGCGCCAGCTGTTTGTTAAGTAGCTGTCTATACAATACAAGGGACATACAATGACGCTTCAACCGAACCAACTGCGGCCTAGCCCTATTTCCGCCACCGTTGATTTCGACGCCGATGGCGTACAGCACGGTTTTTTAAAACTGCCGATTTCCACCGATGAGTCTGCCTGGGGCGCGGTGATGATACCTATTACCGTGGTTAAAAATGGCGAAGGCCCCACAGCGTTATTAACGGGCGGGAATCATGGCGATGAATACGAAGGCATAACGTCGTTGTTGAAGCTTTCTTCCACGTTGAAAGCGGAAGAGGTGAGTGGGCGAGTAATTATCGTACCGTGTATGAACACGCCAGCAGTCATGGCCGGGAAACGCACGTCGCCGATGGATAAAGGCAACTTGAATCGTAGTTTTCCAGGGGACCCAAACGGCACCGTAACGTCGCAAATCGCTGATTATTTTACCCGTGTATTGGTTCCTATTAGCGATGTAGTACTCGATTTGCACTCTGGTGGCCGCACGCTGGATATTTTGCCGTTCGGCGCTTCTCACGTTTTAGACGATAAGTCTCAACAGCAGGCTGCGTTGGAAGGCGCTAAAGCGTTCGGCGCTCCCTACGCGATGGTGATGTTTGAGCTAGATGCAGAAAAGCTGTTCGATACTGCCTGTGAGCGCCAAGGTAAAGTATTTGTGGCCACTGAACTTGGCGGCGGCGGTACGTCCACGCCGCAAAGCATTGCTATTGCTGAGCGCGGTGTGCGCAATTTTTTGATCCATTACGGTTTGGTGCAAGGCAAAGTGGAAATGCCTGAGGGCGGGCAAATGTACCTCGATATGCCAGATGCCAGCTGCTACGTGCAAAGCCAGCACTCTGGGGTGTTAGAGCTGTTGGTGGCGTTGGGTGATAGCGTGAAAAAAGGCCAAACCATTGCTTATGTTTATGATATGACCCGCAGCGGTACCGCTCCTGTGGCTTACAAAGCGGAACGTGATGGCATCTTAATGGCTCGCCGTGCGCCATCGTTAATCAATATGGGGGACACCCTGGCGGTGATTGCCGATGTTGTTGAACGCCTGGAGGCGTGACAACCAGCATGATGAAATTGGACCGTTATGATTTAAAAATTCTCGATATTCTCTCTCGGGATGGACGAATCACTAAGTCGAAGCTGGCGGAAGCCATCAACCTCTCGGTGAGTCCCTGCTGGGAGCGAGTTAAACGCCTGGAAAAGGCGGGCGTTATCGAAGGATATACCGCGCGCATTAATGCTGATGTATTAGTGCCGCGCAACGCCGTATGGGTGCAGATCGAGCTTAAACAGCACAATGCTGAAAGCTTTACCCGCTTTGAAGCATTAGTCATGCAAACGCCCGATGTCACAGAGTGTGTGGCGGTAGGCGGTGGCGTGGACTATCTAGTGAAGTTTGAGGTGTTTTCCATCGACAGTTATCAACGTTTGATCGATAGTTGGTTGGTCTCGGACGTGGGAATAGAGCGTTACTTCACCTATATCGTGACCAAGTCCGTCAAACGGACTGAGCCAGGTATTGGATCGAACGACTTTTTGTAATGTCGGTCTGTGCAAATTGGATTTAATAAATTCCCTTTGTATTTGATCAACGATATTTCAGCGTTTCATTGGCTTAACATGAAAGTTAATGCCACTCACCACTAGCTTAGTGAAAGACATCCATAGAAGTTAATTTGCTAAGCGGAAACAGTCAGACCGCCTGACGCAGAGAGAAGCTAATGTCATATTTCACCATTGCCGGTGTTCAAATGCATGCCCTGCACCATGGCGACAATACCGAGGCTATGCGCCATCGGATCGATGCGCTAATGAATCGTTTTCCTCAGGTTCAAATGGTGCTGTTCAGCGAATTAATGCCGATGGGAGCTTCACCGCTCCACGCTCAAACGTTGCCCAGCGATACCGAAGCATTTTTTTGCCAACTGGCTGCGCAACATCGCATCTGGTTAATTCCGGGCTCAATGTTCGAGCAAGTAGGCGAGCATACCTACAATACCTTGGTAGTGATTAACCCACTGGGCCAAGTTGTAACGCGTTATCGCAAGATGTTCCCGTTCCGGCCTTACGAAGCCGGCGTCGAGGGCGGCAGTGAATTTGTGGTCTTCGATGTGCCAACGATAGGCCGCTTTGGCGTTTCTATCTGTTATGACATGTGGTTTCCCGAAACGACTCGTACTCTGGCTTCAATGGGGGCCGAAGTCATTCTCCACCCCACTATGACGGATACCATTGACCGAGATATTGAGCTGTCAATTGCCCGCACCAATGCGGCGATCAACCAGTGTTACTTCTTCGATATCAATGGCGCTGGCGCGTTGGGGAACGGCCGCTCTATCGTCGTTGGTCCCTCTGGCGATGTAATCCATCAAGCGGGTATTGGTGAAGAAGTCATACCCATCGAAATTGACCTCAACCGCGTCCGCCGCGAGCGCGAAACAGGGTTACGCGGTTTGGGCCAGCCACTGAAAAGTTTCCGTGATCGTGAAGTCGATTTTTCGCTATACCGTAGCGAAAACGGATCTTCTCCTTTCCTTGACACCTTAGGACCACTTGCTAAACCGGTACGTACCGACCAAGACATTTTTTAGGAGCCTATTTGGCTTGACCCATCATCACGAGAAGAACGGATTTCGCGCCAAGCTGGATGATCAATTTAGGCGAATATCGCGATATTTAGCGAAACTCCTAGGCAGCACTAGTTCAACACGGCCTTCAGTACGTGTCATACAAGGAGCGAAAACAATGAATAAAATAACGTCCATTGCAGATGTTCGTAGATATTTTTTAAACAATAAAGAGCCGGTTTACTTTATTTCTGCGACGAACTTCAATCTTCTGGGTATCGGTGATTGGGTAGGGAGCTTCCGTCATATTAACTATATTGACTGCTTTGAAGGCAAGCAGCGTAATGTCTTCGTGCCTAAACAGAAGTTTCCCCGCGACTTCGAGAGCATTGAAGACATTAATAACTATCTGCTTGAGCACAAAGAAGTCATTGATTTCATTCAATCACGAGCCAATGGCGAAAGCGCAGGGGTGGCATCGTTTTTAATGTTTGATGAGCACACCGAAGAAATTTGTGAGCAGTTGGGCCTGCGGGTTGCCTTCCCTCCCGCCGAACTGCGCAAGCGGATGGATAATAAAATTGAGACGGTGCGTATTGGCAATAAAGCGGGTGTGCCCAGCGTGCCCAACGTGTTGGCCAGGGTAGGCAGTTATCAGGAGCTTCTAGAGGTCAGCGAGTCGCTCGGTAACGATTTAGTGGTACAGACCGCGTTTGGCGATTCTGGACACACCACCTTCTTTATTGCCAGTGAAGAAGACTATTACAAGCATGCTGAAGAGATCGAAGCCGAACCCGAGGTCAAGATCATGAAGCGCATCAACTGTCGCGGCTCGGCGATAGAAGCTTGTGCCACGCGTTGCGGTACGGTCGTTGGCCCGTTGATGACAGAGCTTGTAGGCTTCAAATCCTTGACTCCTTATAAGGGCGGTTGGTGTGGCAACGAAATGTTCGCCGGCGCCTTTAGTCAGGAAGTGCGTGATTTAGCGCGCGAGTACACCTTTAAGTTTGGTGAGGCACTACGCGAAGAGGGCTATCGAGGATATTTTGAACTCGATTTCCTGATTGATATGGATACCAATGAAGTGTATCTGGGTGAACTTAACCCCCGTGTGACCGGAGCAAGCTCTCTGACGAATGTGGCGGCTTTTGCTCATTCTGATATTCCACTGTTCCTGTTTCACCTGCTTGAATTTTCGGATGTCGATTTTGACCTGGACATCAATGATATCAACGAGCGTTGGGCGCATCCTGAAAGTGTCGACAGCTGGAGCCAGCTGGTTATCAAGCATACTGATGAAAGCGTTGACCTGTTAACGCAGGCGCCTACTACCGGCGTATGGCGCATGAATGCTCAGGGCGAAATTGCTTATGATCATTATAGCTATCACCCCCACGCGGCAGAGAACGAGCATGAAGCCTTTTTTCTGCGCATTAGTGGCGCAGGAGACTTCCGGTATGAGGGGGCCGACCTGGGTATTTTGATCACCCGGGGGCGGTTAATGGATGATGACTTCCAACTGAATGAGCGTGCCAAGGCTTGGATAGACGGCATTCGTGGTCAGTACACCGGACAGGCGTTGCAAGATCCAGTGGTGGAGGAAGTTGCCGTCAGCCATGCTATCGGCGGTGGCAACTTCAAAATTCTTTAATCATGGACAGCAACTTTGCTGCAGGCCGAGCACCTGGTGTGGAGCTGGACAAAGCCTTGACGTTTCGCACCGTGCATGAAGAGGTGGCGGGGCCAAAATGGCAGTCGTTGTTCCATTACCACTGGCCTGCCTATGAACCCTGGTATCTGGCCGAAGGCGAGCGTGAGCGTCCCTCTTATCTTGAGTGTCATAACGCCTTACGCAAGCACATGCCCGAATTGCTGGCTACTTACCGTACGTTGTGCGAAGTAGCCGGTGGAGGAGATCTTTCGTCACGGCTACTGAGTTTGTATCGTCCGCCGCCGTATATTACCGGCTGCTCACAGGCGGTACTAGCAAGGCCGACATCAACTGTGCTGGCACGCAACTATGATTACCCGCCGGAGCTATGCGAGGGCTCCATTCTTTACACCCGCTGGAATCAGCGCCGTGTTATCGCCATGTCTGATTGCCTGTGGGGCGTGCTAGACGGGATGAACGATTCAGGGCTTGCTGTTTCTCTGGCCTTTGGTGGGCGCAAGGTGGTGGGGGATGGCTTCGGTGCTCCGATTATTCTTCGCTACATTCTCGAATTCTGCGATACCGTGCCCGAAGCTGCTGCGGTACTTGCGAGAGTGCCTACCCATATGGCCTACAACATTACCGTGGCAGATGCTTCGGGACGTTATGTCACGGCGATGATTGCACCAGATCGCCGCGCCAGCATTCGGCGGGTGGCGGTGGCTACTAATCATCAAAAGAAAATCGAATGGTATGCCCATGCGCTGGCTTCTGAAACCCTGATTCGCGAGCGCCAGCTCTCGATTCTGGTGGACGATGACGCCACCACTGAAGAGCGACTAATTTCGGCTTTTTCCGCTCCTCCTTTGTTTCGCCATGACTATCGGCGTGGCCTGGGCACAGTGTATACCGCGGTATATCGCACCAAGGAAAGGCTTACCCAGTTCCGTTGGCCCGGCAGAGTATTAGACTTGAACTTCGACGAGTTTCCAGAGGAGCAGATTACCGTGCGTTATGGCTCCCGCGGACTGTATGGCTGATTAGCACTATTGCTGAGGCAAGTGTCTTTTCCAGATAAATACCTAAAAAGGATGGGTGTCGTCATGCAAGAGAACAATTCAACCGAAACTTCCTACACCGCCCTGGGTTTTTATCACAAAATTTCCCAACTTCGTGCTGATACCTGGAATGAGCTTAAACGTGATTTGGGTATTTTGACGCGCCTTAAAGAAGAGGATCGCGCCAAAAACTTGATTAAAGCTATCGACATCAAGTTGACACGCTTAGAGATTATTGAGGACTACCACGCATTTCCATCCAAAGAGGATTTTCGCCACCTTTGGACGCTATTTAATCGCGGTGAATATGCGCTGTTGGATAAAGTCGTTAAGCGTTTGGTAAGGGCGTTGATCAGTGAGTCCTATCGTCGACGGCATGTAGATCTTTCTGAGACGGATGCGGGTGCTGAAGACATGGAAGCACTGGACGCCCTTAATCAACTTCGCCGCGGGCACCCGGCTTCCAATAGTTCGGCGCAACCTTACTTTGAACTGCTGATCGTAGATAATCTTTCTAACCAGGAAGAAGATGTGGTGCGTGAAGCATTTCATAACATGCGCCGATCTGAAGATCGCTTTGTTTACGATGTTGTAACGGTAAAAAGCTTTGAAGATGCGTTGATTGCCATATTGGTGAATCCTAATATACAAGCATGTCTGATTCGCTACGAGTTTCCGTATAAGTCCAAGTATAACCTCAGTGCTTTGCGTAATTATCTGGAAGGTCTCTCAGAAAATGAGCTGGAGCACCATAGCGAAGCTGATCGCAGTATCCTGCTGAGTTCGATGATTCATGAGTTGCGCCCAGAAATTGATCAATTTCTGGTGACGAGCGGTGATGTTGAAGCCACGGCAAGCCGAGATATTAAGCACTTCAACCGTATCTTCTACCGCGAAACGGATTACATCGAGCAGCATCATACGATTCTACGCGCCATTGATAATCGCTATCGCACACCATTTTTTGATGCTCTGCGTGAATACAGTAGAAAGCCCACAGGGGTATTTCATGCCATGCCCATTTCCAGGGGCAAGTCGGTGACTCGGTCCCACTGGGCAGGGCACATGATCGACTTCTACGGCATTAATATTTTTCTGGCAGAAACATCAGCAACATCCGGGGGACTAGACTCTCTGTTGCAACCGTTTGGGCCAATCAAAAAGGCACAAGAGTATGCTGCCCGCGCCTTTGGAGCTCGTCGTAGCTTCTTTGTGACTAATGGTACGTCCACTGCCAATAAGATTGTGGTGCAGGCGCTAATTAAGCCGCGAGACATCGTGTTGATCGATCGTGACTGTCACAAGTCGCATCATTACGGCATGGTTTTAGCCGGTGCACATGTCAGTTATTTAGACTCCTATCCGCTTGATGATTATTCCATGTATGGTGCGGTGCCGTTGCATGAAATCAAGAAAACGCTGCTGTCCTACAAGCGTTCCGGACAATTGCACAAAGTTAAGATGTTGTTGCTGACCAACTGCACCTTCGATGGCATCGTCTATAACGTGCGCCGAGTGATGGAAGAGTGTTTGGCGATTAAACCAGATCTGGTTTTTCTTTGGGATGAAGCATGGTTTGCTTTCGCTGGTTTTAACCCGACGTATCGGCCACGTACGGCTATGAATGCGGCACGTACGTTGCGCGATCGTTACCGAAGCGAGAGTTATCGGGAAGAGTATGCGGCTTGGAAAGCCGAGTTCGATAAGCTCGACCCAGAAGATGACGCTACATGGCTTGACCAGCGACTGATGCCCGACCCAGATGAAGTACGTATTCGCACCTATGCTACTCACTCAACCCACAAAACGCTGACTTCATTACGCCAAGGCTCAATGATTCACGTGTGGGATCAAGATTTTCGTCAGAAAGTGGAGGCTTCTTTCCATGAAGCCTACATGACTCACACTTCTACTTCGCCCAACTATCAGATTGTGGCATCGCTGGATGTGGGAAGAATGCAGGCGGAAATGGAAGGTTTCGAACTGGTACATGCCCAGGTAGAGACGGCGCTTTCGCTCCGCGAACAGCTCTACACCCACCCATTACTGCAGAAATATTTCCGCGTATTGAAGAATAGCGACATGGTGCCTGAAGCCTACCGCGAGTCGGGTGTAGAGTCCTATTACGACCCGGTGACGGGTTGGAATAAGATGGAGGAAGCCTGGGCGCGAGACGAGTTTGTTGTTGACCCTTCCCGTGTCACGATTGCCATCGGCAATACTGGGGTTGATGGCGATACATTCAAAAATGAATACCTGATGAATAAGTACGGTATTCAAATTAACAAAACTTCCCGCAACACCGTACTGTTTATGACCAATATCGGCACGACACGGGGCTCTATTGCCTACCTGCTGGATGTGCTGATCAAGTTGGCGAAAGAGTTCGAATATCGCTTGGAAGACAGTAGTCGTCCTGAGCGCAAAATCATCGAAAATCAGGTGCATTCGCTGAATCATGATTTGCCGCCACTACCTGACTTCAGTCGTTTCCACGATGCCTTCCGGCCGAATCCCGATACGCCCCAGGGCGATATTCGTTGCGCTTACTTTCTAAGTTACGACGAAGAGAATACTGAGTACTTACGCTTCGATAATGGCAAGTTGCAGGCGCAGATGCGTGCCGGTCGCGATGTTGTATCGGCAAGTTTTGTCATCCCTTATCCGCCAGGATTTCCGGTGTTAGTACCAGGGCAGGTCATCAGCGAAGAAATTTTAGCGTTTCTTCAGGCGCTGGATGTCACTGAGATCCACGGCTATCGGCCGGAGTTAGGGCTAGTGGTGTTTACCGAGGAAGCCTTGATTAACCCCGCAGCAGGTTAAATGCAGCAGATTAAATAGAGGCGCTGCCAAAAAAAAGCACTTTAAAGGTAGCTTTCACAAAAAAAGCGCCGGAATTATCCGGCGCTTTCAAAAACACTTCGTGCGGTATCTCCCTTACGCTAGACACACTGAAACAGCCCATCGAGACGTTGGGCTGTATAGCGATTTTTTAGCAACATTTTTCTGTGCAACGGTTTGTCGCCAGCGATTGGCTTCACCGTAACTGGCTGCAACCTGGGGAGGTGCCCATGACCACACTATCGACCACGCTCACTAAGCGCTTGGAAGATCCGCGTCTGTTCCGGCAGTACGCCTACGTAGACGGTAAATGGACCCACGGTGACGGCGGCCGCGAAGAAGCGGTGTATGACCCGGCGACCAATGAAGCCATTGGCCACATTCCCTTGCTGGAAGCGGAACAAATTACCGCTGCCGTGGATGCTGCTGAAACTGCCTTTGTACAGTGGCGTGCCCTACGCGCTGACGAGCGCTGCGAGCGCTTGCTGGCTTGGTACGATTTGATTCAAGCCAATCGTGAAGACCTAGCCACCATCATGACGTTGGAGCAGGGCAAGCCGCTGCCGGATGCCCGTGGCGAAGTAGAGTACGGTGCCAGTTTCGTACGTTGGTTCGCTGAAGAGGGTAAACGCACCTACGGTGAAACCATTCCAAGCCATATTCCTAATGCATCACTGGGCACCATTAAAGAGCCGGTAGGCATTGCGGCGATGATTACGCCGTGGAACTTCCCGCTGGCAATGATTACCCGCAAGGCCGCAGCGGCGTTGGCCGCTGGATGTCCGGTGATCATCAAGCCTGCCAATGAAACGCCGTTCTCTGCGCTGGCGCTGGCGGAGCTTGCCGAGCGAGCAGGGATTCCGGAAGGTATTTTTAACGTCGTACTGGGTGATCCTGCAGAAGTCTCTAAAATTTTGTGCAGCGAGCCGCGTATCCGAGCGCTCTCTTTCACTGGCTCCACCCGTGTTGGCCGCTTGCTGATTGAGCAGAGCGCAAATACGGTCAAACGGCTATCGCTGGAATTAGGTGGCAATGCGCCGTTTATCGTTGGTCCGGATATGGATCCCAAAGAGGCAGCCTATGCTGCAGTCTCGGCCAAGTTTCAAACGGCTGGGCAAGATTGCCTAGCCGCTAACCGCATTTTGGTTCACGAATCTATCCATGATGAGTTCGTTGAGCAATTTACCGAGCGTATGGCGGCACTTACCGTGGGTAACGGATTGCACGGTGAAGTTGACCTTGGCCCGCTGATTCATCGCCAGGCAGTCGAAAAAGCAGCATCGATTGTTGATGATGCGATTTCCAAAGGTGCCACTATGATTGCTGGTGACCAGAGCCAAGCACCGGGCGATAACTTCTTTATGCCAGTGCTGTTGACCAATGTAACACCGCAAATGAAAGTCTGGCGTGAAGAGAACTTTGCCCCGGTGGCCGGTATTACCGCTTATAGTACCGATGACGAAGTTATTGAAATGGCCAATGACACCGAATACGGCTTAGCGGCCTATATCTACACCCATGATATTCGTCGTATCTGGAAGCTAATGCGGGCGTTGGAGTATGGCATGGTTAGCGTCAACTCCGTGAAAATGACAGGCCCACCGGTACCTTTTGGTGGCGTGAAACAGTCCGGCCTTGGCCGTGAAGGCGGCGCTACTGGTATCGATGAGTATTTAGAAACGAAGTACTACTGTCTTGGGGCATTAGGTTCAGTATCGGGAAGTTGATATCCAATCGGTTTTATTAATTTAAGCATCCTCCTCACACGGTGGGGAGGGACTGTATAGAGAGAACGTTATGAGCTTGCATCAGGATCTGATCGAACGCGACCGTAAAGTCACTTTTCACGCCTCTACGCACCTGCGCGACTTCGCCCACGGCGATTTGCCAGGTCGTGTTATCACTGGCGGTAAAGGTATTAATATCGTAGATAAAGATGGCCGTGAGTTTATCGACGGCTTTGCGGGCCTTTACTGCGTCAATATTGGCTATGGCCGCACTGAAGTTGCTGAAGCGATCTATAAGCAAGCGCTAGAGCTTTCTTATTACCACACCTATGTAGGCCACTCGAACGAGCCGCAGATCGAACTTTCTGAGCGTATTCTGAAAATCGCTGGCATGAACATGTCCAAGGTGTATTACGGCATGTCAGGCTCTGATGCGAATGAAACACAGCTCAAAATAGTACGTTACTACAACAACGTGTTGGGACGTCCGCAGAAGAAAAAAGTGATCTCGCGTATGCGTGGTTACCACGGTTCCGGCATCGCATCTGGTTCGCTAACTGGTCTTAAAGCGTTCCACGACCATTTTGACCTGCCAATTGACACCATTCGCCACACTGAAGCGCCGCACTACTATCTGCGCGCGGCAGAACAGCACGGTATGACAGAACTCGAGTTTTCTGCCTACTGTGCTGAGAAATTAGAGGCAATGATTCTGGAAGAAGGCCCCGACACCGTCGCAGCATTTATCGGTGAGCCGGTGCTGGGTACCGGTGGTATCGTACCGCCGCCAGAAGGCTATTGGGATGCGATTCAAGCAGTGCTGAACAAGTATGACGTGCTATTGATAGCCGACGAGGTCGTGTGTGGCTTTGGCCGTACCGGTTCGGACTTCGGTAGCCACCACTACAACATGAAGCCTGATTTGGTCACCATTGCTAAGGGGCTAACCAGCGCGTACCAGCCGCTTTCTGGCGTGATTGTTGGCGACAAAGTATGGAAAGTGCTTGAGCAGGGTACTGGTGAGTTTGGTCCCATCGGCCATGGCTGGACCTATTCAGGTCACGCACTAGGCTGTGCCGCTGGCCTTGCCAATTTGGATATTATCGAACGCGAAAACCTAGTGGGTAACTCTGCTGAAACTGGCGGCTACTTCCAGCAGCAGCTCAAGGCTACCTTTGAAGGTCACCCGTTGCTTGGCGACGTGCGCGGCGTTGGCCTAATGGCCGCTCTAGAGTTCTCGCCAGACGCCAAACAGCGCTTGCATTTCGACCCGGCGTTGAAAGTTGGCCCGCGTGTTGCAGCAGCGGCAATGGAAGAAAACCTGATCGCCCGTGCGATGCCACAAGGTGATATTCTGGGCTTTGCACCGCCACTGACTATTAACCGTGATGAAGTTGACGAAATGATTGGTCGCGCCAAACGCGCCATTGATCGCGTGACTGATGAACTGGTGCGTTCCGGTGATCTTAAAACCGGTGAGCAAGAAGCCGCCTTTACGATTTAATAGCGCTTAACGCTCCCCAAACGCCGCTGCCTATCGCAGCGGCGTTTTTGTTTTTGAAGAGGGCAGCTATGCTAAATGCATGAGATCATCTATCTCCCACCATTATCCGATCCATCAGGCTAGGAGTTATCATGCAACCGGTACTTGCTTTTGATGTATACGGCACGCTCATTGATACCCAAGGGGTAACGGTTGAGCTGGAGCGCCGCCTAAGTGACGCAGCCAAAGCTGGGGATTTTGCTAAGCGCTGGCGGGAAAAACAGCTGGAATACAGCTTTCGCCATGGTTTGATGGGGGCTTATGTGCCGTTTTCGGAGTGCATCCGGGAGGCATTAGTGTTCACTGATCGTGCGATGCAAATCGGTCTTTCTGATAACGATCATGACCACTTAATGGCGGTTTATGCGGAGTTACCTGCATTCCCAGATGTGGTGCCTGCCCTAGACCAACTACGTGATGCTGGAATTCGCTGTGTGGCATTTTCTAACGGCACTCAAGAAGCTGTAATTAAGCTACTGGCCCGCGCGGGCGTGGAAAACCACATGGATGCGGTGGTAAGTGTTGATGACGTTAAGCGCTTCAAGCCTGATCCTGCAGTATACGCCTACTTACGCGAACGTTTAGAAGCACGCCCAGAACATACCTGGCTGATTTCCAGCAATCCTTTTGATGTGATTGGAGCAACGCATGCAGGTTTACATAGCGCCTGGGTGCGCCGCCACCCTGATGCGCCGTTCGACCCTTGGGGTGGAGAGCCGGATATGACAGTGCCAGATTTGGAAATGCTGGCCGAACGAATGAGCCGTTAGGTTGTTAACCCACACCGACAAGCCGCATAATGGTGCCAACTTAACCGCTTAGGATATGACCATGTCGGATAAAATTTATTGTATCGCCAGCTTTAAGCCCAAAGCTGGAAAAGAAGAAGCGGTATTTAAAGCGCTGCAATCATTAGAACCAAACACCCATCGCGAAGATGCTTGTATTCACTACACTGTGACTCGGCAAATCGACAATCCGTTTGCCCAGGGCACCAGCTACCCGATCGTGTTTCATGAAATCTGGGCCAGCCGAGAAGAGTTTGAGGCCCATTGTCAGCGCAAAGAGATACAAGATTTTTTCGCTAAGCACGTCGAGTCACCCGACGGCGATATTGAAGATGCCAACGTGTGTGTTTATACCGACGAGCCGTGGAATTTCGACGCTCCCAAGGTGTGAAAAACGGTAACGGTGTAGAATAAGTAAGCGTTGTACCTAGATGACGGAGCCAACATGACTGAAAAGAAAATGAACGTCGAAAGCTTTAACTTGGACCATACCAAGGTAAAAGCACCTTACGTGCGTTTGGCCGATATTAAAGAAGGCCAAAATGGCGACCGTATCCACAAGTATGATCTGCGTATTTGCCAGCCTAACAAAGAGCACATGGAGATGCCTGCGCTGCACTCCCTGGAGCATCTGATGGCTGAAATGTCGCGTAATCACACCGATAAAGTGGTTGATATTAGCCCGATGGGTTGCCAAACCGGTTTTTACATCGCGATGATTAACCACGACGATTATGACGGCGTGCTAAGCATTATCGAGCAAACGCTCAACGATGTACTGACCGCCACGGAAGTGCCCGCCTGTAATGAGATGCAGTGCGGCTGGGCCGCCAGCCACAGCCTGGAAGGTGCCCAGAAGCTAGCCAAAGGCTTGCTGGCTAAGCGCAGTGAGTGGACCGAAGTATTTGCTTAAACGGTAAGCACGTAATATCGGTAATACGCCTCCTTATTGGGGGCGTTTTAGTGTTAGTCCATTAACCAATGGAAAACGCCCAATAACGTTAAGCATGGGGAAGGTATGAACATCACTGCTCTATCAATCGAGCAGTGATGTTTAAGCGATTTAAAATACGACGGTTTGATTTAATCAGATTATTGCGTGGCTGAAAAATTCTCAGCAGCTGCTTCTAGTACGGCTAATGCAGACTCGGCGTCTTCAAACCCTAGACCTTCCATACCACCGTCAGGGCCTTTGTAATTCGCGAACCAGATATCAACAATCTGGCTAACACCAGGGAACTCACTATCGAGTTGCTGCATGCTTTCAATATGGGCAAATGGTGAATCCTGGGTAAGCACCGCCACCAGTTTGTCGTCTTGCTCACCGTCGTCTAACATTTTTAAAACGCCAATAACACGTACATCAACGACTTCACCGCGCGGTAATGCTTGGCCTAATACGATGACATCTAGTGGGTCACCGTCACCGCCTAGTTCTTTGGGCAAGGCGGTACCCGGGATGGCGCCATAATTGCCGGGATAACCCAGGTAATTTACAACGCGCGGCTCGCCGTCTTTATATTCCCAATAAACCGCGTTCAGGTCTTCTTTGCTAACTTCCCATTTGGCAGATGTGCCAGTTGGTATTTCGATAATGGCGTTGGCATAACCATTGCTATTAATGGCATCCATCGCCATTAAATCGACATCACCGACAATGGTGAAATCATCTTTTAGGGTCATGTCTGAGGTATAGGGCGTTGTTTCAGAAAAGGCTAGATTGCCTAATGACTCCGCATGCGCCGTAGAGGTTAACATCGAGATGCTTATAACACCTGCAAGCAGTAGTTTGTTATGCATGACCATTCCTGTAAGCGATTTAATTCGGTAAACCCTATCAGGTGGGAGTGACGAATTAGTGACAGGGGTAAGTCGATCAAGCGGGGTCTATCGTTAGCAATAGCCGCTTTTGACCTGCCTCCAAAGAGGGGCTGCGGTGCACTAAGCCATGTTCTTCACAGCCCACCCAACCGCTGCCTTTTAGCAACGCGATGTCACCAGCCAGCAAACGCTGAATGGCAGTTGGGTCGTTGATAATCTCGGGGCGATCAGGCGTTGGCGCACCTAGCCCTGCGCGGTTAATCGCATTTTCAGGCAACCACTCGCTGCCTGGGCCGACATAGGTGGTCAATAAACGTACCGGCAAGTTGTCGCAGTGAAAACGTGGGCACATCGCCGCTGTTAATAAGCGTAGACGAATGCCAACAGTGTCGGTATCAAACAGGAATGCGATGGCTTCAGCAATGGTTGCGATATCGTCAACCAACGCATCTCCTGCTGAGGGCTCTGGGAGCTTTCGACGCAAGTCATTTTTAAAGTCATCTGTAGGACTGCCAAGCCATGCATACTGCCAGTCTCGCGATGTTTGGCTCTGTGCGTTTGCGCTAAGCGCCACATCGGCGGGCAGAGCGCGTTGCAGAATAGCGATGTTAATCTGCTCTTCAAATATACGCGGAAGCACGCTGATGTCGGTATCCCGTGCGGCGTGTTGTGGTAGCGGCCAGGATGCTGCTTGATGAGAGTGTGGGGTGGGCATGTAGGTCTCCTGTTACGTTTAGCAGTGCATTAGCATTGAGAAAGGTTAGGTCGCAGAGCTCTATTTGTTATGTTATAACGTTTTTATCAATAGGAGGCTATACATTGCAACCCGATATCACTCAGTCAGTAACTGCCAGAGCAGACAGTGGCGCTGAATTCCTAGATGCAAAAAAAGCTGAGGAGGCTTTGCTGTTGGCCTCATCAGCAGACGAGTACATGAATGCCGTACAGCTTGCGTTTTTCCGTCAGCGGCTTTTGAACGAACGTGCGGAGCTTGAGGCGCATTTAAACGAGGTGAAAACGGCTATCGCCTCCCATGAGAGAGATAGCGACGAGGCTGATCAGGCCTCGTTTGAGGAGGAACTGCGGTTGTCACTTCGCCAAGCAGATCGCGAAAGTCGGTTGATCACTAATATTGATGCAGCCTTACAGCGTATCGAAAATGGTGAATACGGCTTCTGTGAAGAAACTGGCGAGCCCATTGGTCTCCCACGGCTACTTTTTCGTCCCACGGCAAAGCTTTGCATTGAGGCAAGGGAGCGCCAGGAGCGTAAAGAGCACCATTTCCGCAAGGCACGGGGGGAGTGATGCAGTTCTCCACGCTGACACCGGTTAACGTACTGACCGGTTTTTTAGGGAGCGGTAAGACAACGTTACTCAATCGTTGGGTACGCCAAGCGTCAATGCAAAACACGCTGATCGTAATTAATGAGTTTGGTGATATTGGGCTAGATCATCAGTTGATTACCCAGAGTGATGAGCAAGCGGTGGTGGAGATGAGCAGCGGCTGTTTGTGCTGCACATTGAGGGGGGACTTAAGCCGTACGCTAAAGCAGGCTATTGATTCGCTGTTGGCAGAGGGAAAACCAGCACCTTCCCGTGTTGTGATTGAAACCACAGGACTGGCCGATCCCGCCCCTATTTTACAGCTGTTAATGACCGATCATTGGCTTGCCCACCGTTTCCAGTTGGATAGCGTGGTGTGCTGTGTTGATGCCGCGAACGGAGAGGCAACGTTGCAGGCGCATCGTGAGTCACAGCGCCAGATAGCGATAGCAGACCGATTGCTCATCACCAAAACTGACCTGGTCGACGAAGTCCGCCTAACACCACTGGCTAACCAACTGGCGTCCATCAATCCGGCAGCAGAACAGTGGCAGGTAGTGAACGGTAATCTTTCGCCCGAGTTATTGGTAGGCGCAGGGCTCTTTCGTCGGGATTCTCAACGATACCAGGTAGAGCAGTGGCTGAAGTCAGCACATTACAGCGTTATCCATGCTGAAGATGTTAAGCACGAGGGGGAGCAGCAGGGCGACAGTAACGCTGCTTTTGTGCAGCCCACTAGCCAGCCAACGCTGACTCGGCATGGGGAGAATATCAATACGTTTTGTTTTTGCGTTGAGGGATTAATTACCCCAGACGCTTTGGAAAACTGGCTGGATCTATTGATGTCGTTGATGGGCGAGAAGATGCTACGCATTAAAGCGATTGTTCACCTTACCGATCGTGATGAACCGCTCGCACTGCACGGCGTTCAGCACATTTTCCATCCGCCGACGCCTCTGCCGAAGCAGTGTGTTAATGACCGCATTTCTCGGTTTGTCTTCATTACTCAAAATGTCGCGCCTGCCACTGTGGCGCAGCTTTATCGTTATTTTACACCCTTTAACTCATCAGCTAACTCATCAACGAACGAGGCAATTCAATGACGGCTTTTACTTTACCCGATATTGCCCAACAACCTGCCCGTTTACCGGGCACGCTTTCCTGGGTTGGTATGGAAGGTATTGCGTTGCCAGTACAGCTGGCGGGGAGCCAAGTGAACGCCAATGTGTCAGCGGGCGTTAGCCTTGAAGAAGCCGGTGCTCGTGGTATCCACATGTCACGGCTATATACCGCATTGGATGCATTAGAGCACCAGACGCTAACGCCCACGTTAATTCATCGTGTTCTTGCTGCTTTTTTAGAGAGTCACCAAGCATTATCAGAAAATGCTTACCTAACGTTCAGTGGGGAGGTATTACTTAAACGTGACGCGCTGATCAGCCCTTTGTCAGGTTGGAAAGGCTATCCGTTTACACTGCACAGCCAGCTCACACCGTCAGGTTTCAAGGTAGAGCTAGACGTATCCGTTGGTTACTCCTCAACTTGCCCCTGCTCAGCGGCATTAGCAAGACAGCTAATCCAGCAAGCGTTTGTGGAAGATTTTGAAGAGATCCCCTTAACCAAGCAGGCCGTACTTGCGTGGCTAGGCAGCGAGGAAGGCGTACTCGCCACTCCACATAGTCAGCGCAGTGTTGCCCACTGTTCCATACGGCTGGCAGGAAACGATGTTATTCCGCTTGCCGACCTTATTGAGCGTATTGAGAACGCCCTGGGGACAGCGTTACAGACAGCTGTTAAACGTATTGATGAGCAGGCATTTGCGCTCGCCAATGGTCAGAATCTGATGTTCTGCGAAGATGCAGCCAAACGTCTGGACGGAGCGCTTAGTAGGATGGCTGATATTTCAGGCTTCCAGCTAAAGGTAGTTCACGCAGAAAGTTTACATGCCCACGATGCAGTGGCGAGAAGTGAATGGCAGTGGTGAGAAATGTTCATGAGAAATGAGGTTAGCTGGCTGTAAGAAAATAAAGATGTGTTTACGCATTGACACCAAGCAGTCGTGACCTTATATACGATGCATCATCCATCACTATGAGCTCCCATGTTCCTTCTTATCACGATTGCTACCCTTTCAATCGCGTTCTCTTTTCTGTGCTCTATCCTTGAAGCAGCGTTGCTGTCTATTACGCCAAGCTATATCGCCAAGCAAAAAGAAGATAATCCCAAGCTTCATGCCGCGCTGACGAAGCTAAAAACCAATATTGATCGGCCGTTGGCCGCGATCTTAACCCTTAACACTATTGCACATACGGTCGGTGCAACGGCAGTAGGGGCGCAGGCCGCGGTCGTGTTTGGCGAAGCATCTATCGCCATTGTGTCTGCCGTCATGACCATGCTGATTTTAATTCTTTCTGAAATCATTCCCAAAACGATTGGTGCTACCTATTGGCGAGGCCTATCACCGGTGTTGCCACGGTTACTGAACCCAATGATCATTGGGTTGCTGCCGTTTATCTGGATGTCCGAACAGATTACGCGCCGTTTAGGGAAGTCAGAGCATGATGTTGACCTGCGCGATGAAATTAAAGTGTTGGCGCGGGTAGGTTTAGAAGAGAAAGTGTTGGATGCGGATGAGTCACGCACCATTATTAACATGTTGAATTTGCATGAAATTGCGGTTAATAAAGCGATGACGCCCCGTACTGTCTGTGAAACGGTATTGCCTAACATGACGGTTAAGGAGTTTGACGAGCAGTATGGCAAAATGCCATTCACTCGTTTCCCTGTGATGGATAACGGTGAGCAGGCATTTGGTTATGTCCACAAGGCCGATATGTATCACGCCGATGATGCCAAAACTATGCGCGAGCTGATGCATCCGATTGGCAGTGTCGACGTATCGAACAATGTCGAGCAGGTGTTTACATCAATGTTAAAGGATCACTTGCACATGCGGGTGGTTTATGATGAACACGGCACCTTTGTGGGCCTTATCACCCTAGAAGACATCATTGAGACGATATTAGGTCAAGATATTGTCGATGAAACCGACAGTGTGGCGAACTTGCGCCACTATGCAAAACAGCGCTGGGTAAAGCGCATCAAGCGGGAAGAGAAAGACGTCAAATCGCTGGATTGAGCAGAGCAAATGTTTCACTGCTATAGCGCTAAACGTTCTATAGTGAAGGTGTTGAAAGTCATATAAGGTATTAAGGTCACTTGACCCTAATGAGGAGGAACGATGTCATTACGTATCAATGCGGTAGTGCCTGATTTCGAAGCAGAAACTAGCCAAGGCCCGATTCATTTTCACGACTGGATCGGCGATAGCTGGGCGATCCTCTTTTCTCATCCTAAAGATTTCACCCCGGTCTGCACCACAGAATTCGGCGCAGTGGCAACGCTGAGCCCCGAATGGGAAAAGCGCGGCACCAAAGTCATTGGCGTCTCTGTGGATGGCGTTGAAGACCACAAACGCTGGGCAAGCGATATCGAGAAAGTTTGCGGCAATACGGTTGGCTTTCCCATTATTGCCGATGAAGGCCTAAAGGTTTCCAAGCTGTTCGATATGCTGCCAGAAGATGCTTATCTGCCAGATGGCCGCACCCCTGCCGATAGCGCAACGGTACGCTCGGTGTTCATTATCGGGCCGGATAAGCAGTTGAAACTATCGATGACCTACCCGATGACGGTAGGCCGTAATTTCGCAGAAATTCTGCGTGCGCTGGATGCACTGCAAGCTACGGCAAAACATGGTGTTGCAACGCCTGCTGACTGGACAGTTGGTCAGGACGTTATTATTCCGCCGAGCGTTTCTGATGAAGATGCCAAGCAGAAGTTCGGTGAATTTGACGCTGTTCTGCCGTACCTGCGTAAAACGAAATTGCGCTAATAAGTTAACGCTACCTTGTTTTAAGACTAAAAAAACTCGCCATGAACATGGCGAGTTTTCTTCTTAAGAAGGTGCTAAAGAGAGTCGTTCGATAGAGTGAGAAACATTCTGCGCGCCTTGCAAAATTTCGCTCACAATTGACTCTATTTCTTTAACACTCGTTTGACTGCTTTCACCTTGCTTGACCACTTGCTGCATTGCCTGAGTGGTGCGGGCGACAAGTGCATTATTTTCTTTTAGAACTCGAGTGATTTCGCTCACCGCTTCACTTGATCCTTTGGCTAATTGGCGTACTTCATTTGCTACAACCGCAAATCCACGGCCCTGTTCACCTGCTCTTGCGGCTTCCACCGCGGCATTTAATGAAAGCAAGTTTGTTTGGCTGGCAATTTGCGCGATTGATGCAGTAATTTTGTTAATCTGTTCCGCTTGTTGGTTTAGTGCAGTGATTAGTTGCTGTGCTTCGTTGAGCGCATGGGCGGCATGTTGTGAGTCAGAAAGCACCGTTTGCAAGTGGGTTAACCCATTTTGAGCAATTCGCTCGGTTTGGCTAGACGATGCTTGAGCGCTGCTTACTGTGGCTTTAGCCGCTTCAGTTGCCAGCATTGCTTGAGTGATATCGGTAGCAAACTTAACGACCTTTACCACCTTACCCTCGTCATCAAAAATAGGGTTATAAGTAGCTTCCAGCCAAACGGCGCCTCCTTTGGCATTTCGGCGTAAGAACTTACCCTGCTTATATTCCCCTTGACTTAAGCGTTGCCAGAAATCTGAGTGTTCTCGGTAAAAATCATTATCGCAGAACAGTCGATGATGTTCGCCACGAAGTTTGTGCAGAGGATACCCCATTACTTGTTCAAAATTAGTATTGGCATCCAGAATAAAGCCGTCAGTTGTGAATTCAATGACTGCCATTGAGCTATTTAGGGCTTGAAGAATGAAACGTTCGCTAGCGGCGTTTTGGTGCTCTTTGGTCACGTCAGTGGCTACTTTTAAAATCTGTACAACGTTGCCACGACGGTTCTTGATCGGTAAATAGGTGGCCTCAAGCCATACCTCTTCGCCAAGTGCGTTCATGCGCCGAAAACGCCCCTGTTGGCTTACACCTGCTGCAAGTGATTTCCAAAAATCATCATATTGACGGTTAGACGTTTCTTCAGGAAAACAAAAAATACGGTGATGCTGCCCCTTAATATCAGCTAATAAGTAACCCATAGAGGCTAAAAACTGCTCACTAGCCTCTTGGATAATGCCTTCCGATGAAAAATAGATACACGCAGTATGTTGGGTTAGGGCGCTACGTAAGGCGTCAGAAGCGAAATATGCGAGCATTGGTAGTCCCTTGAATCTAGTCTGTTGTCACCGAGAATAGGGTGATAGTAGATCAGATCTTGATAAAAGGCACTCTGTTTGTAATGGTTTTGTACAAATAAGTAGTATGCTAGCCTTATTTGACTATTGGGGACATGTAGGGGGAGTGCTAAGGCTAGAAAAGCCTAGTTGGGTAAACCACGCAGTGGCGTTGCCGCCTGTATTATCACCATCACTCATTAAGGCGATACCGTTGACTTGGCTAGGAGCGTTGCCAAAAAGAGCTTGGTAGTCAGCACGGACATCGCGTACTTCTGCCACCCACTCCCCAACCGCGCTATTGCCACTTTGCAGCGCCATCAGTTGTGCTCGGTCAGTAAAGGCATTTGGCCACGAGGCACCCTGAGGTTGGGTAGAGGACCAGACATAGTTAACCGATTCGACCTGCCAGGGAAGAATCCCCGTCTTACGCGCCACATAAACCCGTGCTGGATAGTCATCGCCCGCTTTCGTAGTTTCATCAACGCCCGGATAGATTGAGTCTACTTGCCAGCACCAGTGAAGGTAGGGCGTTTCATTTAAGTCAATATCGCGTTCCAGGTAGCGTGCAGAGGCCTGGCCCTGAGCATTGGCTTCAAGCACTCGTTGGCCTGATTTCTCAACAATGGAATAGCGTGTTTCGCCTTCGAAGCTTCGGGTAGGCCAGGTCATGATTTGGTTAGGTGTAAAGCGTATCTCTTGCCCGCTAGCGGTTGTGAGCAATAACGGGCTAAAAAACAGGCTCGCTAGTACTGTTGCTTTGATGGGGAAAGCGCTAGCGAGGCTCATAATGACTACCGCTGTCTGTTGAGCTTTTGGGTGCAGCAGGGTGGTGCTCACCAATTTTGTGAAGCAGGTCAAATTGGCGGGCACAGGCGCGGCAGGCGCTGCACATAGAGAGATGTATGCGTAGTGCAGTACGTTCGCGAAAGGTGAGTGCTCTATCTTGTTTAAGTGACATCAAACGCGTTGCTTCACGGCACATTAGCATCTTTATTGGCTCCTACTGAATCCAGCCGTTATCCAAACAGGCTCTTAACCTTAGCCGTGCTCGGTGTAAGATAACCCAACAGTTAGTTTCTGTTATGTCGAGTTCCTTACAAATATCCTGTGTCGATAATCCCATCAGCTCTCGTAAGGTAAATACGCGTGCGATACTGTCAGGTAGCGCTATTAAACAAGCATCGAACACTTGCCAGAAGCGCTGATTCTCTAAAATATGCTCAGGTTCTCCCCAGTCGTGCGGGCGGGCGCTGGGCTGCCAATGCCCATTTGATTTGAATAGTCGGTCTAACGTGTCCTCGTCGATTGAGTCATTTAGCGGCTGCCAGCGCCCCTGTTTTTTCTGCTGGCGCAGATGGTCAAGTATCTTAAATTTCAAGATGCCAAATACCCAGGTTTCAAATTCTGAGCGCCCTTCAAATGAACTGGTTTTTTCAAACGCGGTGAGCAACGTTTCCTGAACGGCATCTTCAGCGGCAGCACTCTCCCTAAGCTGCAAGCGTGCAAATGCAAGCAGGCGGGGGCGGATATGTCTGAAGTGTTCGGCAGCTTGCTGTGAGGAGATAGGCAATATGAGCGTCCCTAAGCTAAGAAAAGTCAGGCTTAAAGCTCAAGGATCCCATCACCGCGTAAGATGCGTTGCGGTGACGGGAGAAGCACCTAAACAGTTAAGCGGTTAAGTGCTCTACGAGCGCTTGGGCAAATGTATCGGTTGTGCCGGTGCCGCCCATGTCGGGTGTCACCATATCGCGGCGTGTCTCCAACACCGCGCGAATTCCGTGACGAATCGCGTCGCCTTTTTCGTTCATGCCTAAATGGTCAAGCATTTGGGCGGCTGCTAGTAGCAGGGCGCAAGGGTTGGCGATTTTTTGTCCGGCAATATCCGGTGCTGAACCGTGAACTGCTTCAAAAATAGCAGCCTTTTCGCCGATGTTAGCACCGGGCGCTAGACCTAATCCGCCAACTAGCCCTGCACATAGGTCAGAAAGAATATCGCCAAACAGGTTGGTGGTGACAACGACATCGAACTGGTGCGGATTCATCACTAGCTGCATGCAGGCGTTATCTACAATCATTTCCTGGAATTCGATCTCGGGATACTCTTTGGCGACTTCCCGAGCGACATCCAAAAACAGGCCAGAGCTGGTTTTAATGATGTTAGCTTTATGTACAGCGGTGACTTTCTTACGGCCGTTATTTTTGGCTAGCTCAAACGCATAGCGCACAATGCGTTCGGAACCCTGGCGGGTTACCTTGATGACTGAAATGCCGGTATTGCCATCGTCAATCATCTCTTGGCCATCAGAGAGGTAGGCGCCTTCGGTGTTTTCCCGCACGGTAATCATATCGATATCGCTGTAACGCGAACGCGTACCGGGGAAGCTAATCGCAGGGCGCACGTTAGCGTACAAGTCAAAATGACGACGCAGTTGCACATTGATGGAGGAGAAACCTTTGCCAATAGGGGTGGTCAGCGGGCCTTTCAGGGCAATACCGTACTTCTCGATGGCATCAAGCGACTCTTGAGGAATCAGCGTACCGTGTTTTTCAAGCGCCGCCAGGCCAGCATCGATAAACTCATAATTCAGACCGCACTCCAGCGCATCAAGCACGCGCAGGGTGGCATCCATAATTTCTGGGCCGATACCGTCGCCTTTAATCACCGCAATTGACTGACTCATCATCTACTTCTCCTCTTTGGCGGGCATATTCGGCACGTGGCTATGTGTGCCGCTTCAACATAAAACGTTGGCAATTGTCATCGTTTCTGGTGGCGCAATGGTACGCCACAATCAGTCGCGAGGTCACCCTGCCTAAGTAGAGGTGGGGGCGTGTCAGCGCGTATCACGGTGTGGGCTACCAGAGTGGCGTGAGATGCAATGCGACTGTGATGCTGTTAGAATGCTGCGCTTTGTCGCATCTTGCTTATTGCAACCGTACAGAATATTACTTATGACTGCATTTACTCACATCTTTTCTGGGCTGATGACTCCGCCCTAAGTAATTCCCTCCTTTATATAAGCGCCATGACGCCTATCGCGTTTTGTCGGCGCTTGTGCATCCTATGGCCGTTCATTGGCTATTGATGCTGCCCCGTATCTTCGTGATGCAGCACTGTTTTGACAACCTATTCGCTTAATTGCGCGTTCTCGCTTCACCTCGGTGTGGCGGTAGTGCGTAGTGTTTCACCTTCAACTATGGACTCCCTGAATGGCACTTTTCAGTAAGCAAGAGTGGTTCTCTAACGTCAAAGGCGACACGCTCTCAGGCATCGTCGTTGCCCTAGCGCTAATTCCTGAAGCGATTGCATTTTCGATTATTGCGGGCGTTGACCCCAAAGTGGGCCTATACGCCTCATTTTGTATCGCGGTAGTGATCGCCTTTACTGGTGGTCGTCCAGGTATGATTTCAGCAGCTACCGGTGCGATGGCGCTACTGATGGTTACTTTAGTTCGTGAACATGGCCTGGAGTACTTACTGGCGGCCACGCTATTGACTGGGGTATTACAAATTATCGCAGGCTACTTAAAACTTGCAGAGCTGATGCGTTTTGTATCCCGTTCGGTGGTCACCGGGTTCGTGAATGCGCTAGCGATATTAATCTTCATGGCGCAACTGCCCGAGTTAACTAATGTGACGTGGCATGTGTATGCCATGACGCTAGCAGGCTTAGGCATTATCTATCTCTTCCCGTACTTGCCGGCGATTGGAAAGTCGGTTCCTTCTCCTCTGGTATGCATCGTGGTGCTTACCGGGGTGTATATGGTAAGCGGCATAGATATACGCACGGTAGGTGATATGGGCGAACTGCCCGATACACTGCCAATGTTCTTATGGCCTAGCGTGCCACTTAATTTAGAAACGCTAATGATCATCTTTCCCTACGCCATCATGCTGGCGGTGGTGGGCCTTCTTGAATCTATGATGACAGCCACTATTGTTGATGACTTAACGGATACACCCAGCGATAAAAACCGTGAGTGTAAAGGTCAGGGTATCGCTAATATCGGATCGGGTTTACTGGGCGGTATGGCAGGCTGTGCAATGATTGGTCAGTCAGTCATCAACATAAAATCCGGTGGCCGGACTAGGCTCTCAACGCTTATCGCTGGTGTTGTTCTGTTGTTGATGGTGGTCTTCCTCGCGGATTGGGTCTCGCAGATTCCTATGGCAGCGCTGGTAGCGGTGATGATTATGGTATCGATTGGCACCTTTAGCTGGGAGTCGATTCGTGACCTTAAGAAACATCCGATGAGTACCAATATCGTTATGCTAGCCACAGTGGCGGTGACTGTGGGGACGCACAATTTAGCAATTGGTGTCTTTGTAGGTGTACTGCTGGCGGCGATGTTCTTTGCTAACAAAGTCGGCAACATCATGTATATCGGCTCGAAAGAAGTAGAGCCCGGTAAAGAGCGTGAATACCAAGTGGTTGGCCAAGTGTTCTTTGCCTCTTCTGAGCGTTTTATTGCGGCCTTCGATTTTAAAGAGAGCATCGATAAGGTCACCATCAACCTTTCCCGCGCCCACTTCTGGGATATTACCGCCGTTCAAGCCCTGGACCGCGTGGTGATTAAATTCCGTCGTGAAGGTACTGAGGTCGAACTGGTGGGCTTGAGCGCAGCCAGTGCCACTGTCGTCGACCGCTACGCGGTACACAACGACCCTGAAGCGGTTGAAAAGCTAATGGGCGGCCACTAACCACCGCAAGGAGAGCGATATGACTGAACACGTACTCGCCGCGATTGACGGCTCCCAGTATGCAGAAAGCGTCTGTGACTACGCCGCTTGGGCAAGCTTGGCATTAAATGCGCCGCTTAGCTTTGTGCATGTGGTGGATAATCATTCTGACGTGCCAGCAGAGCAAAATTTGTCGGGTAACCTAAGATTTGGTGCCCGCGAGCGATTGATGAAAGAGCTTTCTGAGCTTGATGAACAGCGCGCTAAGGTAAATCGTGAACAAGGCAAGCTTATGCTGGAAGCTGCCAAGGCACGAGCAGTAGAAGATGGGGTCGTTGATCCCATTATTCGCCAGCTTAACGGCACGCTGGTCGAAACCTTGGTAGAGCTAGAGAAAGACATACGTTTGTTGGTGGTAGGCAAGCGTGGTGAAACCGCTCACCATGCCAGCGGCCACTTAGGTTCAAACCTTGAGCGTGTGGTGCGTGAAATGCATCGCCCAATTCTCATGGTGCCCAAAGCCTTTAAGCAGCCTGAAAGGGTGCTGATTGCGTTTGACGGTAGCAAAACTGCCCGTAAAGGGGTGGAGATGCTGGCGCGTTCTCCGTTATTTACCGGTACCGAATGCCATGTGCTGATTGTGGGTGCTGAAACCGCTGAGCATCGCAGCGAGCTTGATTGGGCGTTGACTACGCTACGCGATGCTGGCCACCAAGCCGAAGGCGCCATCCGTTCTGGTGAGGTAGACGACACCTTGCAAGCGTACGAGAAGGAGCATGCGATCGACCTTCTAGTGATGGGCGCTTATGGCCACTCGCGTATTCGCCACTTGCTGGTCGGCAGTACCACCACGGCGATGTTACGCGGTAGCCGAATTCCTGTACTGATATTGCGTTAATCAATACGTACGCTTTAACGTCGGTCGCCACGCTAAGGGGCCGGCGTTTTTTATAGCTGGCTCGGAATTAGCTTGCCGGGCACCCAGCGTATCAACGCTATCATGCCAAATAACTCCACTAGCGATTGAAAAACAATAACAACTACCGCGGCTTGCCAGCCATTGGGCAGGGTAAGCGCAATGGGCAACATGACAAACGAATTGCGTGTGCCAAAACTAAATGCAAGTGTTCGGGCGCTGGCAGGCGGTAGTTTGAATAGACTGCCTAACGTTTTACCCAACAACCCAGCGATGACTAAAAAGCCGATAAAGATAAACATAACCTGCCACAGCACATGGCTAAGCCCTAGCACGCTATTCACCTGTGACGCGGCAATGACTAGCACCACCAGCGCAAGTAGCGGTATTGGTAGATAGCCGAGATACCCAGAGGCTTGGTTAATGACATGGTAGCGCTGGGCAGCTAATTCCGTCAGCCATGCCAAACCTAGGGGCAGTAACATTAGCCCCGCAAATGCGCTGAGAAGGTCTGCAGAAAAGGTTAACTGAAACCACTCGTCGCCTAAAAATAGCCACAGATAAACGGGCAATGCGACCATTTGGATGAGCAGCAGCAGTGGCGTTGCCGCAACCGCGCGGGCGGCATCGCCTTTGCCTAAGTGCGTGAAGGTAATAAACCAGTCTGTGCAGGGCATCAGTAGCACTAGCAAAACACCAGCCATTACCGATGGGGGAAGTGGTAGCCCCACTACTAAAAGACCTAGCACCAACACTCCGAGTAGCGCAGGAATGATAATGAAGTTGCCAATCAGCAGCGCTGCCATAAAGCGTTTATCGGTAACGCTTTGCTTGATATGTAATAGCGGTATTTGAGTAAAAGTGGCGTAGAGCAGTATGCCGAGGAGCGGCCATAGCAGCTGTTCAAGTGATGACGCTAGTAAGGGAACTATCAGACCCAACGTAAGCCCTAAGCAGATAAATCCCAGGTAAAGCCAAGACTGTTGTCGCTCTAACTGCTCGCGCATGAAATACCTACGGTTATAGACGAGAAAGCGCTATGCGTTCTCCTAGCCAGGCCACCAGTAACCAAAGCGGTAGGCTGATAAGTACATAAAGCAGCGCTAGCCCAGAAAGCCCCTGTTGAATAAGGTGCAATGTTTCCAGGCTAAAGAGTGAAAACGTGGTAAAGCCGCCGCAAAAACCGGCCACTAACAGCGGCTGCCAGTGCGCAAGCTTGCCGTTAGGAAAACGTGAGGCGGTAGCGGCAATCCAACCGATGATCCCAGAACCCAGCACGTTAACCAGCAGCGTGCCCCAGGGGAAATAGCCACCAAATGCTGCCAAAGACACGAGAGATACCCCGTAGCGAAGTGCACTGCCAAGCCCACTACCAATCCCGACGGCTAGGTAAGCTCGCCAGTTCATAGCAACAACCCCTTAGCTAACAGCCAACCGAGCATGGCCATCACCATGCCGAGCACTAGGGTAGCAGCAATATTTAAGGCGGCACGCAGCGCTTGGCCGCTTTGCCACAGCTCAATAGTTTGTAAGCTAAATGAAGAAACGGTGGTGTAGCCACCTAGCAAGCCTGCAACAGTAAATAGCCACAGCGGCTGTGTGGTTGGCACGCCGTAGTAACCAAGAAGTCCGCCCGCTATAAACGCACCGCTGGCATTCACCAGTAAGGTACCCCAAGGGAAGGCTTTGCCCAGCAGGTGGGCCATAAGGTTAGAAACGGCATAGCGACCCATGCCGCCCAATGCGCCGCCAAGTGCTACCAACAGCATGCTCGCGATACCATGCCCCATCGTAACTCCTTTAACTGGCCGCGTTGATAGGCTGCTAAGTGTACCACCTACCCCATAACGATAGGGATGAACACAAAGAACGCGTTAAGGTGTCGCTGGTCAATAAGTTCGTGTAAAAAAGAATGAGAATAATAAAATCTTAACGCACCCGCTCAAGGAGTCGCTTTTATGTCTGATCGCGTGTTCGCCGCTATTGATGGATCTCAGTATTCAGAAAGTATCTGTGATTATGCTGTCTGGGCCGCCAAGGCACTTGGTGCGCCATTAAGCTTTATTCATACCCTCGATAACCACGCCCAGGTGGCAGAACCTGATCTAACCGGTAATTTAGGCTTAGGGACCCGAGAGCATCTGCTTGAAAAGCTTTCTGATATTGAAGAACAGCGCGCGAAAGTTGCCCGTGAGCAGGGGCGCTATATGCTCGATGCGGCAAAAGCTCGCGCAATCGAAGCTGGTATTACTGATCCACTCTGCCTTCAGCGTAACGGAACGTTGGTAGAGACCTTGGTTGAGAACGAAAAGGAGATGCGCTTACTGGTACTAGGCAAGCGTGGCGAAACTGCGCATCAAGCCAGTGGCCATCTCGGCTCTAACCTTGAACGCGTTGTGCGTGAGATGCATCGCCCACTATTGATGGTGCCTAAGCAGTTTACGCAGCCGAAAAACGTGATGATGGCGTTTGATGGCAGCAAAACGGCTCGCAAAGGCATTGAGATGCTGGCCAAAAGCCCGCTCTTTGAAGGTGCTGCCTGCCATGCTGTGATCGTGGGCGCTGAGACGGCAGAAAATCGATCACAGCTTGAGTGGGCAATTGATGTTCTTGAGTCTGCTGGCCACCACGCTGAAGGCGCAATTCGCGCTGGCGAAGTGGAAGAAACCTTGCGCGCTTATAAGCAGAAGCACGGTATTGACCTGTTGGTCATGGGTGCCTATGGGCATTCGCGTATTCGTCACTTGCTGATTGGCAGCACGACGACCGCCATGCTACGCAATGCCCATTTGCCGGTGCTGATTCTGCGCTGACTTGTGAAAGATTATGCTTCTACTTCGACATCCGCACCTTCCTGCTGATGCTGCTTGGTGGCCTGCGCCATATTAATGCCTGACAGCAGCGCCTTCAGCGATGCGCTAACGGTGTCACTATCTTCGGCCACAGCGCAAAGTCGTTGTCCATCAATATTCAGCTGCACAAAGGCAATCGCATTGGCTTCGCTGTCGCCACCCAAGGAGTGCTCACTGTAGTCAATAATGGCTACATTGCTGCCTGAATGCTTCTTCCAGGCATCAGTGAAGGATGACATGGCGCCGTTGCCGGTACCTGACAAGCGCAGTGTTTCAGAGCCTTGCCAAAGGGTTATTTCTATTCCCTCGTGCTGGCCTTTTGATAGCCGGTAATCGGCCAATGCCAGTGGCGCATCCTGAGTGAAATTATCAAACATCACTTGGCGAATGATTTCACTAGAAAGCTCGCCGTTGCGGCGCTCGCTCTCTTGTTGCACGTAAGGGGCAAGGGCCAGCATCATCCAACGCGGTAAATTAATGCCGTAGTCTCGCTCCAACAAAAAGGCCATGCCACCTTTCCCAGACTGGCTATTCACCCGGATAACGGCTTGGTAGTCGCGGCCAATATCATGCGGGTCAATGGGTAGATAAGCCACTTGCCACGGCTCGTCGGGCTTTTGATGCTTGAGGGATTTACGAATAGCATCCTGGTGGCTGCCAGAAAACGCGGTATACACCATCTCGCCAACCCAGGGATGGCGCGGATGCATAGTAATACCAGTACACTCATGCACCACCTGAACGATCTCGTCCGGGTTAGAAAGATCCAGCTGCGGGTCGATGCCTTGGCTGTACAGGTTCATCGCCAAGGTGACAATATCCATATTGCCGGTGCGCTCGCCGTTACCCAGTAACGTGCCTTCGACGCGGTCAGCTCCCGCCAACAGTGCCAATTCTGCTGAGGCGACTGCGCCACCGCGGTCGTTGTGGGTATGTACCGAAATAATCACGCTGTCGCGACGGCTAATGTGCTGGCAAAAGTATTCAATCTGGTCAGCATGATGATGTGGCCCCGCAACTTCAACCGTGGTGGGCAAGTTGAGGATGCATTTGTTGTCAGGCGTTGGCTGCCAGACATCCATCACGGCTTCGCAGATGGCCAGTGAAAAATCGATTTCAGTGCTAGAGAAGCTTTCCGGCGAATATTGGAAACGCCAGTCAGCATCTGGGTGTTGGGCAGCATAGGTCTTCACCCAGGTAGCGCCTTGCACGGCAATATCGGTAATGCCAGCTCGATCCATCTCAAACACCCGCTCGCGCTGGATGGTCGAAGTGGAGTTATACAGGTGAATAATGGCGCGCTTGACGCCCGTCAGCGATGCAAAGGTTTTCTCGATTAAGTGTTCACGGCACTGCACGAGTACCGCAATAGTGACATCGTCTGGAATTTGGTCTTCTTCAATTAGCCAGCGGACAAAGTCGTAGTCTGGTTGGCTAGCCGAGGGGAAGCCCACCATCACTTCTTTAATACCCACTTTAATAATCTGCTGCCAAAAGCGCTGCTTTTGCTCAACCGTCATCGGCTCTAATAGCGCCTGATTGCCATCGCGTAGGTCTTCACTTAGCCAAATGGGCGCTTGAGTTAGGTCGCGGTCAGGCCATTGGCGGTTGAAGGCGGGAACACGCGGAGCAGGGCGGTATTTGCGATGATCAAAAGCAGACATGGTGAGTTTCCTGAAGGCATTGAGTTAGTTGGGCGGCCGCTTGTGGCGTAAGCCGCGTTAACAGGTGTCTGGGTAAGGCACCGTGTAGGGGCTGCTTGTGACAGTCAATACAGTTTACTTGAAGTTAGGCGAAAGGTTATTGCGAAAGTGTGGTTATATCGCCAATAATTGGCAGTAAATATCGATTATTTTGTTTTTATTGGTAGGAGCTGCTTTTTATGCCAGTCGTGCCGCTTGAGCTTGATCGCTTTGATCGCCATATTCTGAATGTGTTACAGCAGGAGGGACGGATTAGTAATCAGGAGTTAGCCGAGCGTATAGGGCTTTCCCCATCCCCCTGCTTGCGCCGAGTGCGTGCGTTAGAAGAGCACGGGTTAATTACCCAATACCGGGCCGATGTTGATGCACGACAGTTAGGCTATCAACTGATGGTGTTGCTACATATTTCAATGGATCAACATACCCCCGAACGGTTTGATAACTTCGAACGCCATATTCGTAAAATTCCTAACGTGATTGAGTGTTTGATTATCACCGGCCAAGCGGCGGATTTTCAGCTTAAGATACTGGTACGTGATATGGACGACTATCAGCATCTTTTACTGCACGTGATCAACCGTATTGAAGGGGTTACTGGCGCCCACACCAGCTTTGTTTTGCGGCGAGTCTTCGAGCATCGGCCTGTGCCTACGGAGCGCGCTTGATGAAGAAGGCATAGGCAACGAAGCGGTGGCGGTTTACACTGCTTTTTTTGTCTTACCTAGGAGATTGAGCCATGACAATTCAGCGCCATGATACAAAAGCCCGTATGAGCCGTGCTGTTATTCATCAAGGTGTTGCCTATTTGTGTGGCCAGGTAACTGGTCCTGAAGCACGCTACGAAGGAATTAAAGAGCAAACCGAGAGTATGCTGGCGCGGGTTGATGCCTTGCTAAAAGAAATTGGCTCCAGTCGAGAGCAGCTGTTGAGCGCGACAATCTACCTTAAAGACGGTAATGATTTTGCTGCAATGAACGAGGTGTGGGATGCCTGGGTACCCGAAGGCTATGCACCGGCACGCACCTGTGTATGCGCGCCGTTGCCTGCGGATGAGTTAAAAGTAGAAATTACGGTTACCACTGCCGTCAGCAGTTAAGTTATCTGTATCAGCGATAGCTGTTTTACTGATTACTTACCTGTCTTTTCCACAGGGAAGCGGGTATCGCGCAGACTATCTTTGATTTTCTTCAGGTGCGGTAGGAAGTCTTCGCCGCGCCTGAGTGTAACCCCAGTGGCTAAGGCATCAATCAGCGTTAGTTGAATCATCCGCGAGGTCATGGGCATATAGTGGTCGGTGTCCTCGGGGGTGGCGACTTCGAGAGTCGAGGTACATTCCAAGGAAAGCGGGGAGTTCGGGGCGGTGATCCCCAGCACCACGGCGCCTGCTTCGCGAGCAACGCGTGCAATATCGACCAGTTCTCTGGTGCGGCCTGTGTACGAGATAATCACCACTACGTCACCGGTATGACAAGCGGCAGCCACCATGCGCTGCATCAGTACATCTACATAGGCCATGACGGGCAAGTTAAAGCGAAAGAATTTGTGCTGGGCATCCTGAGCGACGGCACCTGAGGCACCTAAGCCAAAGAAATGGATCTGTTTTGCTTGAGTAAGATAATCAACCATGCGCTCAACGGCGGCCATATCGACCTCACGCTGGGCTTCGTCCAGGGCGGCAATCGTCGCGCCAAAAATCTTATGGGTATACTGCGTTGCCGTATCGCCGGGCTCGACAGCTCGCGTCACATAGGGCGTTCCGCCTGCGAGGCTCTGCGCAAGTTTGATTTTAAAATCGGGGTAGCCTTTGGCGCCGAAGTTGCGGCAGAACCGGTTGACCGTAGGCTCGCTGACGCTGGCCGCTTGGGCAAGGCTTGCAATGCTCAAGCTGGTGGCTACTGCTGGGTCCTCCAGGATGACATTGGCAACTTTGCGTTCTGAGCGGTTTAATTCTTCTAAGCGTTCGCGTAAGCGGTCAAGCAGGTCATGCGCCATCAACAGCCTCCATGGCAATATTTTTTTGGGCGTTGGGTGCCCATTCGAGGCACCACGTAAAAAATGCGTCGGCGGTTAGCGGACGCGCATAGTAATACCCTTGCGCCGCTTCACAGCCAATAGAACGTAAGTAGTCCGCCTGGGCAGATGTTTCAATACCTTCTGCCACTACGTCGCACCCAACGGCATGGGCAAGCTGAGTAATGGTAAGGGCTAAATGACGGTCTACTGCGTCGTGCTCTAAATCCATGACGAAGGCACGATCTATTTTAAGGGTAGAGAAGGGCAGTGTTTTAACATAGGCGAGAGAAGAGTGACCAGTGCCAAAATCGTCGATCGCAACGGCAATATTCATCTCAGCAAGCTGAGCCAACTGCGTGCGTGCGTTGTGCATATCGCTTAATAAGCCTGACTCAGTAACTTCCAGTGCAAAAAAACGTTCAGGGATCTCTTGCTCAGCCAGCTTGGAAAGCAATGCCTGAGCAAAGTCTTTGCGCGCCAACTGGCGGGCTGCAACGTTCACCGCAATATGGAAGTCATCATCCAGCAGGCCTTTTATTCGCCATTCGACGATATGCTGCATTGCTTTCTCAAGCACCCACTCACCAATAGAGAGGATATCACCACTTGCTTCCGCAAGGGGAATAAAGTCCCCTGGGGAAATATGGCCTAGCTCGGGGTGGTGCCAGCGTAGGAGAGCTTCAGCTCCGATAACACGCTGTGTTGCCAGAGAAACTTTTGGTTGAAATGCCAGGGACATCTCGCCCCGTTCGGTCGCACCACGAATAGCTTGCTGAAGATTCAGGCGCTGGCGTTGTTGCGCTTCCAGCGTTTCGTTATAGCATTGAACGCGCAGCGTACCGTTCTGCGGCAACGCTAAGGCGGCCATATGCACAAGGCGTTCAATATCGAAATGGGCATCCGCCCAGCTAATGCCAATGCGCGCATTTAGAGGCAGTAGTAGGTCGCCCAGCGCTTGGTCTTGATCGAAGCAGCTCAATAGCTGCGCCGCGGAGTGGCGTAACGCCTCGAGTTCGGCGCGAGCAGTAATCACCAGTATCTCACTGCCTCCCCACAAACCTATTTGGCATTGCTGACTGAGTTTAGCCGAAAGTTGACGGCTGATATGAACCATCAATTTATCAGCGACGCCATAGCCATGTAGCTTAATAACGTCGTCTAGGTGGTCCAGCGCAATGAAGAGAAGCCCTGTTCCCGTGCCTCGCATTGCTGCTTCACGAAGCATTTGAGTCAGTGCGCGGCGATTAGCTAGTTGGGTGATTGGGTCGGTACGAGACTGGCGATCTAGCTCTTTTGTACGCTTTGCCACCATGCGTTCAAGTATGTCTGCCTGTTGATTGCGGATTTGATAACGGTGCTCAACGCTTAATGTATTGCGGATGCGCTGTAGCACCTCATCATGTTTGAACGGTTTCGTGACGAAGTCGCGCACACCCATGCTCAGTGAGCGATGACGCGTTTCATCATCAATCTGTGCGGTGAGTATAATAATTGGGGGGATATGGTGACCAAACTCTGCTTGCAATTGATTGATAACCGCGTACCCATCCAAGTAAGGCATGCGAATATCAAGCAGGATCAGGTCTGGCAACGTTTGCTGACAGTGCGCCAGCACTTTGCGTGGATCGCTTATACCATGCGTGTTTTCAAAGCCATGGTCGTCAAGCAGGTCCAATAGCAGCTCCACGTTAATACTGTTGTCGTCCACCACGAGGAGGTGTTTATGGAGCAGACTCATAGCGCCGTCCTTGGTGCGATGGTAATAAATCGATTTAGCGATACGGTCAATTTGTCAATATCAATAGGCTTGGTAAGGTAGTCCGCAAACCCAGCCGCCAGTCCATAATGTAAGTCTCGCTCCATCGCATTGGCAGATAACGCTATGACATCGATCTGCTTTAGCATGGGGTCGTTTTGCATAATGTCGAGCGCTTGAAAACCACTCATTCCGGGTAGATGGATATCCATTAGGACGAGATCAGGTGGCGAATGACGCATTATCTCCAAGCTGAGTTCAGCGCTTGCCACGACACGTAATTGTATTGACGGGAAGTCATCAATAATATCTTCCATAAGCCGCTGATTAGCAGGATTATCTTCTACATAAAGCAGGTTGAATGCGCGGGGAGAACCGCTTGAGGTGCCCACGACGCTACTATGAGGCGGTGCTTCATGTTCGGCCGGGTGTTCGGTAATGGGCAGCGTAAACCAGAAGGTGGAGCCTTTGCTTGGTTGGCTATCAACACCGAGACGCCCTTTCATCCGCTCTACCAGTTCACGCGTAATGGCTAACCCAATGCCTGTCCCTTCAATCGGTCCGTGCTCTGCATCCAGGCGGTTAAACGGTTCAAAAAGCTCGTGCTGGCGCTCTGGCGCAATACCATGCCCAGAGTCGATAACGCTCACTTTTAGTTCGCTCCCAATCGGCTCAATATTTACATGGATGGTGCCGTTTTCTCTATTGTATTTAATCGCGTTGGAAAGCAAATTAAGCAGTACTTGCTTAACCCGCGTGTAATCCGCCATGACCATGCAGGGTAGCGCTAATGAATCACGCGTTAGCGTAATATTGGCTGCTCCGATGTTGGCTTCCAGCGTTGTGCAGGCATCATCCAATACGTTTTCGATTAGCATAGGCTCTAATGAAAGCGTCATGTGTCCTGCTTCGATCCTCGCTAAATCAAGTACTTCATTAATCAGGCTTAACAGGTGTTGACCGCTCTTCTCGATTTGCCCTACTTGGCGTTGCTGCTTCTCACTCAGTGGATCACGACGGCCTTTTGCTAACAGTTGGGCAAAGCCGATAATCGCATTAAGAGGGGTGCGCAATTCATGGCTCATTGAAGAGAGAAACTCACTTTTTGCCTTGTTAGCTTGCTCTGCCTGATCACGAGCGGTTGCTAAATCGCAGGTAACTTGCTCGCGCTCGGCCATTTGGCGATAGAGGTTAATGAGTAGCGCGCAGGTATCAGTAAAAGGTTGAAGCCAGTCTAAAAGAGTCTGGTTTAATGGCTGTTTACTATTTGCGATGGCAAACATGCCAATAAGGCTATCGCCGCTGAAAATCGGCACGCCTAAGTAGTTGTCTAAGCGAGGGTGACCTGGTGGGAAGCCGCCGCGCTTGGTATGGCGATAAACGTCGTTAGTCATGATGACATCGCCATGGGCAAAGACACGCCCTAAGAGTGAGTTAGGGTTGGTTAGCGTCATATCTCCGCTGCGTAGACGCTCCATCAGAAGTCTGGATTCATCGCTCCAGGAGAGGTCAGTGATAGCATGTATCTTGAGAGCATTGGTGGTATCGGTAGGCAGCACTTCCCCAATCAAGGCGTAGTCGCTATCAGTGAGTTCTCGCAGCGCTTCCATTAAAAACGTCCACAACTGTTCAACCGACATTAGTGCCTGATAGTCCGTAATGCCTTGATGAAGCACTTTAAGCAGGCTTTGCTCTTTATGAATTTGCTGTGTGGCGTTATAAACATCAGTTAAGTTGGTCAGAATACCCAGAAACTCAGCAACATCTCCCTGCTCATTATGGATGGCGTTGACGGCAAGATGGACGGGTATCAAGTGGCCGTCTTTATGGAGTGCTTCTACTTCTCGGCCTCGGCCAATCACCTTGGGTTCGCTGCCCGCCAAAAAGTTGGCAAGAAAGCTGTCGTGATGAGCGTTGATCGATGCAGGTGTAAACATCGACACATTGTTACCGACTACTTCGTGTTGCTGATAGCCCAGCATCGTTAGTGCAAAAGGATTAATACTTAACACGCTACCAGAGCGGTCAATGCGCACGATGCCGGTGGCACTTTCGTTAAACAGCGCCTCGTAACGGCGCGTCGTTTGAGCCAGGGCTCTACGTATTTGATGCTGGCGAAGCAACTCTTCCACTTGCCCAGCTAAGCTTTTTAAAATGCCTCGGTCTCGCTGACTAAACGAGCGCGGCTGACGATCAATTAAACATAGCGTACCTACGGGCAGATCATCGGCCAGTTGTAATGGCTGTCCGGCATAAAAGCGAATGTGCGGGGGGCCGGTGACGAGGGGATTGTCCGCAAAGCGCAGATCATCGAGTGCATTTTCGACGACCAGCATGTCATTAAGCCCCACCGCGTGGGCACAAAACGATAGGTCTCGGCAGGTTTCGCTGGTAGTCAATCCTTGGTGAGACTTAAACCACTGTCGTTCTGCATCGACGAGGGAAACTAGCGCAATAGGTAAGTCAAAGAGGCCGCAAGCAAGCTGAGTGATTCGGTCAAACGCTTTGTCAGCGGGTGTGTCAAGCACCTGGAGAGCGTGCAATGCCGCCAAGCGCTGGTATTCATTCTCAGGAAAATCTGCGGCTTGCATTGTGCGTCCTAAAAAATAGTTCATTCAAAAAGTGCGCTCAACTAAGTCGTTAACTAATCGGCGTAGTTAACTAATCGGCGAATAGTAATAATTATCGGGTATTAATGGCGAAGCTTTAGCCAATCCTGAGTAATTTTAATAGCCAGCGCTTATAAGGTGGCCTTACCAGTGAACTAGAGGCCCGTCTTGATTGATAAAAAATACCTCGTAAATGGCTGAATCGTTCAAAACCATGGCGACCGTGATAAGCCCCCATACCGCTTTCACCAACGCCACCAAAGGGCAGCGAGGGAACGGCGTGATGAAGCAGCGTTTCGTTAAATACCAGCGCACCAGAGCGAGTGGTGTGACGCAAGGTTGTTTGCAGCAACTTATTGTCGGTGAAGGCATAAAGTGCCAGTGGGTGAGGCCGGGTATTCACAAAGGTAATCGCGTCGTCGATGTTTTTAACGCTGATAAGCGGTAGTGCACGGCCAAAAATTTCCTCTTGCATCAGCTCAAGATTTTGAGTTGGATCAATAACGAGCGCTGGTGCGTGTTGCCCGATATCGATGATGCGGCAGCCGTGATCTCTCGCTTGTGCTATCAGCCGTTCACTGCGTTTCTGATGATGGGGGCTGACAAAGCCTGTGGCCTCTTTATCGCTGGGGCGCTGCTGTTCGATAGCTCGACTTAGTGCCTGAATAAGTGCTTCCAGGTGGCGGCTTTCTACAAGCACATAATCCGGCGCAATGCAGGTCTGGCCGGCATTCATTCCCTTGCCAAATATAATTGAGGCGGCCGCACGATCCAGATCAGCGTCACTCGCCACGATAGCGGGTGATTTACCACCTAGTTCAAGCGTCACCGGGATTAACTGCTCGGCAGCGGCAAGTGCAACTTGGCGGCCCACCGCCGTCGAGCCGGTGAAAACCAGATGATCAAAAGGTAGTGCGCTAAATGCTTTTGCTATCTCTGGGCCGCCTTCAACAACGCATACTTCTTCATCGGTAAAGTACTGCGGTACTAGCTTAGCCAGCAGGGCGCTGGTATTGGGGGCGTGCTCGCTGGGCTTGATCATGACGCTATTACCCGCTGCGACAGCATCAATAGCGGGCATCAGTGCTAAGCTCCATGGGTAGTTCCAGGGCGACATAATACCCACCACGCCAAGTGGCTGAGGAGCGATGCGGGCGCGGGCGGGCCATAAGCGCCATGGCATGTTGGCAGCGTATGGGCGCATCCAATGCCATAGGTTTCGCCGTGTATGACGAATGGCATGCAGCACCGCGTTAATCTCCGCTAAGCGTATCTCTGTCTCACTACGCTTGCCGAAGTCAGTTTGAATGGCCTGGATAATCTCCCGCTGGTGATGCTTAGTCATTCGTGCAAGGCGGGCTAAGCGCTCTCGTCGCAATCTTAATGAGGGGAAGGGCGCTTGGCCAAACGCATGACGCTGAGTGTGCAACAGGCGCATTAAATCGCGTTTCATGGCAGCTCCTTGGGTTAATTCTTAATAACAATAGTCGTTTGTCCTGCTACTTGAATACCTCACTCCAAATAGAAATGACAGCATCAACAAAAGCACTGACAGCTTGGTTGGTGGTAAGGTCACACTTTCACCATTTAAACGATATGCCTCGGGAGGCATCATGCTTTCGCGCTCACTGTCATGCATTATGCTACCTGCTATCGACGCAGTGGATGCCGCCCAATGGGACGCACTGGTGAGTAGCGACCAGCCTTTCCTACGACACGCGTTTTTGCATGCATTAGAAAGCAGCGGCTCTGTCTGCGAGGCGACCGGCTGGGAGCCTTGCCATCTGTGCGTATGGCAAGATAGCCGCTTAGTGGGCGCGTTGCCCATGTATCGCAAACACCACTCTTACGGTGAGTATGTGTTTGATTGGGGATGGGCCGATGCACTGGAGCGAGCAGGCGGCCATTATTACCCCAAGGCATTAAGTGCCGTTCCTTTTACCCCGGTGCCTGGTACGCGTACTTTAATTGCCGATGATGCCAACGCGGAGGATGTTCGCGGGTTATTAGCAGCGACGTGGCAAACCCATTGTGAAGAACAAGCGTTATCGAGTTGGCACCTCCTGTTTGCACAAGATGACGAAGTGGATGCCTGGCAGCGCCAGTTTCCAGCGTTAATTGCCCGAGAAGGCGTTCAGTTCCAGTGGCGAGATCGCACCTTTGGTGATTTTGAAGGCTTCCTGGCGAGCCTTACGTCGAAGCGTCGCAAAATGATTAAACGTGAGCGTCGCTTGGTCGCCGAGCAAGGCTTTACGCTACGACGTTTAGAGGGCGAGGCGATTACGCAAGAAGCAATGGCGCACTTCTTTCGCTGCTACACGATCACATACCACGAGCGGGGACGGCCTCCCTACTTAAATGACGTTTTTTTCGAGCGATTACGGCATTCGATGCCTGAAGCGCTTGTATTGGTTCAGGCGCTGCTGGATGGCCAGCCTGTTGCCGCGGCTCTCTATTTTCGTGGCAATAGCACTTTATACGGCCGCTATTGGGGAAGTGAGGTGGTTGCCGACTGTCTTCATTTCGAAGCCTGCTACTACCAAGGCATTGAATTTTGTCTGGAAAAGGGGCTCTCTTTGTTCGACCCCGGTACTCAAGGAGAGCACAAACTGGTGCGTGGTTTTGCGCCCCAGCGGGTACGTTCGCTGCACTATCTTGTACACCCAGGCCTAGCGGCTGGAGTCGCCCAATTTTGCCAAGAAGAGGGGGCCCATATCAGCGCCTATCGAGAGGCAGCGGCCGACGCATTACCGTTCAAATGAAAATCGCTTTATAAAGCCAGCTATATAAAGCGTGACTCGCTGGAAATAGCCCATGATGGCATAATGCGCCTCGTTCAGGCCTAAACAAAGGGATGCGGTGATGCATAAATGGCTAACGGTTGCGCTGCTTGCTGTATTGGGGCTTCTCCAATACCAACTTTGGCTAGGTAATGGTGGCTGGGAGGATTTGCAGCTGGTAGAGGAGCGCGTTGCCGTTCAAGAGGCTGCCAATGTGCCGATGAGAGAGCGCAATGCTCGGTTAGCGGCTGAAGTTACCGACCTAAAAACCGGCCTGGATGCGATTGAAGAGCGTGCTCGTAGCGACATGGGCATGGTGCGTAGCGATGAGCAGTTTTTTTGGGTGCCGGGTGTTGCCATTGAAGCAGAGCTAGTGGGCATCAATGCAGGGCTAGTGACTCAGCCAAACTTGCCTAGCGAGGACACAAACGAATGAGTCATTCGTTGTGGCTAATCGTGCCCGCCGCTGGGCAAGGTAAGCGAATGGGCGCTGATAAGCCTAAGCAGTACCTGCCACTGGGCGAAAAGCCCATTCTTGCCCATACACTTAGTCGACTACACCGAGCCTTCCCCACTGCGCATCTTGTGCTGTGCCTGGATAGTGATGATCATTGGTTCAAGCCTGAATGGGTGCCATTTCCCCAGTGGCAACGGGTGGCGGGTGGCGCGGAGCGAATGGATAGTGTTTTAAATGCGCTGCACGCTATAAAAGCGCAAGAAAACGATATGGTGATGGTGCATGACGTCGCGCGCCCCTGCATTACATCATCTGATTTGCTGGCGCTTTATGACGCTGCTCAGCAGCACTCAAGTGGCGCACTCTTGGCGATGCCTGTTGCTGACACCATGAAACGGGCCAATGCCGAACAATTAAGCGCCGTGACAGAGCCTCGGGATCGGCTGTGGCACGCGTTAACACCTCAAGCTTTTCGTTATGCGCTTTTGCGGCGCGCCCTTGAATATGCTGTCGCTAATCACTGTGTGGTCACGGATGAAGCCTCGGCTGTTGAAGCGCTTGGTCAGGCACCCAGGCTGATTAGTGGGCGTCGTGATAATCTCAAGATCACCCATCCTGATGACCTTGCCCTTGCTGCCGCTATCATGGCGTCGCAAGTAGCCCAATCCTCTGAATCTGAAAGGAGTTGTTAATGCGAATTGGCCACGGATTTGACGTGCACCGATTTGGCGTTGGCGACCATTTGATGATTGGTGGCGTTAAGCTGCCTTTCGAACATGGTTTTGTTGCCCACTCGGATGGCGATGTGTTGCTGCATGCTATCAGTGACGCACTGCTAGGTGCCTGTGCGCTCGGTGATATCGGGCGGCATTTCCCCGACACCGACCCAGCATGGGCTGGCGCAGATAGTCGCCATTTATTGCGCCACGTGGTTCAACTGGTTCACGCAGAGGGCTTCTGTGTGGTTAACCTGGATGCTACGTTAATGGCGCAGGCGCCTAAAATGGCGCCGCATATTGATACGATGCGCGCTGTCATCGCTGAAGATTTAGGTATTAGCCTTGGGCAGGTCAATGTTAAAGCCACAACGACTGAACGGCTTGGGTTTACCGGGCGAGGCGAGGGTATCGCCGCTGAGGCAGTGGTGTTGATTGAACACCAAGAGGCGTTAAATGCTTAACTTACCCGCTTGGCAGCGCTGCTTAGATGCCGAGTTTGGTGCCCCTAGTCCAGGTGGCTATCGCGTTCAGCCAGAAGATTTTGTCGTCGACGAGCAGTTGGACTTTACGCCTGAAAATCATGGCGAGCACCTGTGGTTACGTCTTGAAAAGCGCCATCAAACCACGTTAGATGTGGTGAAAAGCGTCAGCCGCCTTTGTGGTGTCACACTTCGAGATGTGGGCTACTCCGGGATGAAGGATCGTGTCGCAGTGACGCGGCAGTGGTTAAGCGTGCATTTGCCCGGACGCGAGGCGCCACGTGATTTGAGCGAATCATTAGCGGCAGTGGGTATTACTGTGTTAGCCCAGGCAAGGCACCCCCGAAAACTCAAACGCGGTGTCCATCGCACGAACCACTTTACCTTGCGGCTTAGTGGTGAAGCGCTTCAACATCCGAATTTTTTTGACCGCTGGGAGGCGCTTTGTCGCCACGGTGTGCCTAACTATTTTGGACCCCAGCGTTTTGGTCCTGAAGGGCGGAATTTACAGCGTGCAGAAGCTCTTCTAGCGAAAGGTTGGCGCAAGCGAGATGATCGCCAGGGAATGATGCTTTCCACTGCGCGTAGTTTCTTGTTTAACGAGTTGCTGAGCGAACGTTTGACGGATGGAACGTGGTGTCAGCCGCTAGCGGGCGATATGCTCATGCTGGATGGCACACACAGTGTGTTTACCATTGATGGAGTTGACGACGACCTGATCGGTCGTGCCGCTGCGCTTGATATTCATCCAACCGGTGCCCTGTGGGGCGTCGGGGAACTCGCTGAGTATCAGGTAGCTGACTACGAAAAACGGCTGTTAGCGTGCCATCCAATGCTGTGCGAGGGATTGGTGAAAAGCGGTGTGAAACGCTCCCATCGGGCGCTGCGAGCAAGGTTAATTTCGCCTAGTATCGAGATATTACCTAATGCCGTGGTACTCTCATTTGCCTTACCACGGGGAAGTTTTGCCACGGCGGTGGTGAGTGAGTTAATTGCTCATCCGGATTTTGCTTAATGCGCCCAACGTGCGCTTATCTTTGCTAGGCATCTATAAAGGAGACGTTAATGCGGCGACTGCTGCTTTCCAATGACGATGGTGTCCATGCACCGGGCTTGCGGGCACTTCATGATGCGCTAGTCGCCCATGCGAATTTACGTGTGGTTGCTCCCGATCGAGACCGCAGCGGCGCCAGTAACTCGCTGACGCTTTCTCGTCCGCTCTCTTTAACCGCGTTAGATAATGGCTTTTATAGCGTAGACGGTACGCCTGCCGACTGTGTTTATCTGGGCGTGAACGGCGTCTGGGATGAGCGTCCTGACTTGGTGATTTCGGGGATTAATCACGGCAGCAATCTTGGCGATGACGTACTCTATTCAGGCACTGTGGCGGCTGCCATGGAAGGGCGCAATTTGGGCATGACTGCCATTGCTATGTCGCTGTGTGGCGAGCGCTATTTCGCGACGGCTGCGAAAGTGGCGGCCAGCTTAATCGGTGCTGCCGATCAGCTATCACTGCCACCCCGCACACTCTTGAATGTCAACGTGCCAGATGTTCCGTGGGAAGAAATTAAAGGCGTCAGAGTGACCCGCTTAGGCTATCGCGGACCAGCAGAGAAACCTGTTCCCGTAAAAGATCCGCGTGGTCGTACGCGCTTCTGGATAGCACCGGTGGCGGCTAACGCCGATGATGGTGAAGATACCGACTTCTCTGCTATCGAAGCAGGTTATGTATCAATTACTCCACTACAAACTGATTTAACGCGCCATCCCGCGCGCAGCGACGTGCAGGACTGGTTGGATGCTTTTGCCTGAGCTTTCGCCCAACGAGCTGCGCGGACGAGGCATGACCTCTCAGCGGACTCGAGATCGCATGGTAGAGCGGCTTGAGCAGCAGGGTATTCAGGATGCGCGGGTGCTCGATATTATGGCAGGTGAGCCAAGGCACTTGTTCGTTGATGAAGCGCTGGCGCATCGTGCCTATGAAGACACTGCGCTGCCTATCGGTTTTGGTCAGACATTATCGCAACCATTGACGGTTGCGCGCATGACCGAGCTGGTGCTACGGGCTAATCCAAAGCGCGTGCTTGAAGTGGGGACCGGTTCGGGTTATCAAACGCTGATACTGTCTCGGCTGGTGCCAATGCTTTATTCGGTCGAACGTATTTATGCATTACATCAACGCGCTGCAGAGCGGCTTTGGCGGCTTGATGCCCCAGCGACGCTGGCAGTGGCTGATGGTGGTGAAGGGTGGCAAGAAGCTGCGCCTTTTGATGTGATTTTGTTAACCGCTTGTGCTCAAACGCTGCCAGAAGCTCTATTGGAGCAGCTTAGCCATGATGGTGTACTCATTGCTCCATTAGAAGAGCCTGACGGTAGCCAATGGCTCACCCAAATAAAACGCATTGGTAGTGCCTTTGAAAAGCGTCGGCTCGAACCCGTACGCTTTGTACCTCTATTGCAAGGAGTGGTGGATTGAAGCGTCGATTTGTAGAGCTGTTTTTAAAAGGCGCAGGGATGGGGGCAGCCGATGCGGTGCCCGGTGTTTCAGGTGGAACGATCGCATTTATTACCGGTATTTATGAGGAACTCATTAATACCATCAAACAGTTTGGCCCCGGCGCCTTCATCGCTTGGCGTCGTGGTGGTTGGCTAGCGCTGGCTCAGCATTTGAATTTGGCCTTTCTAGTGCCGCTGCTACTTGGCGTTGCGGTTAGCCTTTTCAGTGTGGCTCATATAGCGCTATGGCTAATGGAAGCGCAGCCGCTGCTGATTGAGGGATTTTTCTTCGGCTTGGTGGCCGCGTCGGGGTTTGTTGTCGCCAAGGCGGGAAGAGGCTGGAAATTTTGGTATTTATTGCCGATGGTCGGCGGGCTGCTGTTGGCTAAGTCGCTGCCAGGTATGATGCCGCTGGTGTTACTTATTGGTAATGAAGCTTTGGTAGTCATGGTAGCTGGCTGTATTGCTATTAGCGCCATGCTGTTGCCAGGAGTGTCTGGTAGCTTCTTGCTGCTTACGATGGGGCTTTATGGCACCATTTTAGGGGCTATTCGAAGCTTTGATATCGGTATTATCATACTCTTTGGCATGGGGTGCGTTGTTGGTTTGGCGTTATTCTCGCGACTACTGTCGTGGCTTCTGCGTCGCCATCATGATTCTACGCTACAGCTTTTGCTCGGGTTTATTGTTGGCTCGTTACCCGTGTTATGGCCGTGGAAAGAGCTGGTTCGTTATCAGCTTGGCCCTGATGGGCAAATGATCCCGTTGGCTCATCGTTATCTGTTGCCTAGTGACTATGCGGTATTGTCTGGTGCATCTGCACAAACGGTAGGCGTTGTGGCACTAATGGTGGTTGGCGCACTATTGGTGGTGTTATTAAACCGTCGCGCAGTGCACTATGCCGGACATAGATCAATAGGAAACGCGCGCGACGTTGAAAAGGAGTAGGGTTTCCATGCGTAAGGTTTTTATCATGTCAGTATTGGCGTTAGCGGTCAGCGGCTGCGCCAATCAGCAGCAAAACACCCCACAAGTGCGTGATTTAAGTGAAGCGCGCCGCGCGGTAGCAGACTCACCTCAATATACTGTTAAAACAGGCGATACCCTTTATGGCATCGCATGGCAGCACAATCTTGATTATCGTCAGTTGGCGCAAATCAACAATATTGATGCGCCTTATCAAATTTACCCAGGCCAAACCATTGCGCTGCGTGAAGGCGCGGCGGCATCAAGTAACCCGTCAGCAGGCTCCTCTGCCCCAGAGCGCCCTGCGTCGGGCGCTGTCGCAACAGGACTGAACCCTCAAGCGACTTCCGTGGCAAGTAACGATCAGCAGCTAGATTGGTTGCTGCCCGATGAGAGTGCGATTGAGCGTAACCAGCGTTTAACGGCTGAGCGGGCGGAACGTGCTGAGCAAGCTGCTGAGCAAGCGTCGGTGGCCGCCGCGCAGCAGGTGGCTGATAGCGCAAGTGCCGCTAACACCGAGGCGACGTCTACTGTTGAGGCGTCTCAGTCAGAGCCTACGAGTGAGCCGGAACCAACGGCTGAGCCTAAGCCAGAGCCCAAACCTGAACCAACTCCAGAACCTGAGCCAGCAGTGACCACACCGCCTGCAGAGGCTGAGCAGCCGAGCCAAACCGCTCGCGTTGACCGCTCCTCACGCACGTTTACACCTGTTGATAATGTTAACTGGCAATGGCCAACATCAGGCCAGGTAACTGGAGAGTTTGGTCAGGGTGGCTCTATCACCGCTGGGATTGATATCGGCGGGCAAAAGGGGCAACCTGTCAAGGCGGCAGGCCCTGGTATCGTTGTCTATGCGGGTAGCGGCGTACGGGGTTACGGTAACTTAATACTACTCAAACACAACGATCAGTATCTGAGTGCTTATGCGCATAATGATAGCTTAAGCGTTAAAGAAAATGATGTCGTTGAAGCAGGAGAAGTGATTGCCACGATGGGGGATAGCGATGCAGACAGTGTCAAACTGCACTTTGAAGTACGCCGTGATGGGCAGCCTCAAAATCCCTTGGACTATCTGCCGTCCCGTTAATCATTGCCAAGCGAACCTTTAAGTTGGTGTGATTGGGGTACCCGAATAGCTAGAGTTAGGGCGTCATATAACAAAAATGGTGTAAGTGCACAGGGAGTGCGGCCACCTTTACTTTTCTAAATGGCGGTTAGGCGAAATAACGGGGGATACTACCATGAGTATGCTGGAGAAGGATCTACAGGAGGTTGACCTGGACGCTGTTGAAGAGGCGCTGGATAGCGTCGATGATGTCTCCGCGGAGGAAGACGCCTTTGAAAAAGCGTTGAGCCGTGATGAGCGTCAATCGACTCAAAGCTTGGACGCGACACAAATCTATCTCAATGAAATTGGTTTTTCGCCGTTATTAACGCCGGAAGAAGAAGTCTACTATGGCCGTTTAGCGCGTAAAGGTGACCCGCTTGGACGGTCAAGGATGATCGAGTCTAACCTTCGCCTGGTCGTTAAAATTGCCAGGCGTTATCTTAATCGGGGGCTTACACTGCTTGATTTGATTGAGGAGGGTAACCTTGGGCTAATCCGAGCGGTGGAAAAGTTTGACCCTGAGCGAGGGTTCCGCTTTTCTACCTATGCCACGTGGTGGATTCGACAAACCATTGAGCGTGCGCTAATGAATCAAACGCGCACCATTCGTTTGCCGATCCATGTGGTTAAAGAGCTAAATATTTACCTGCGTGCAGCGCGTGAACTGACCCAAAAGCTTGATCATGAAGCCACTGCAGAAGAGATCGCAGATCATCTCGATAAGCCAGTAGAAACGGTTAAGAAGATGCTTGGGCTTAATGAGCGCGTCTCCTCGGTAGATTACCCAATGGGTGGCGAAAGCGATAAGCCGTTAATCGACACCTTAACCGACGACGACGTGCTAGGGCCGGAAGCATGCTTAGTGGATGGCGATGTGCGTGAGCACGTAGACCACTGGTTGGATGAGCTAAGTGATAAGCAGCGAGAGGTGGTTGTACGCCGCTTTGGTTTGCGAGGCCATGAGTCCGCCACGTTGGAAGAAGTTGGTGCAGAAATTGGCTTAACTCGCGAACGTGTTAGGCAAATCCAAGTAGAAGCACTAAAGAAACTGCGCCGCTCATTGGAAAAACAGGGCCTTTCCCTTAACGCTATTTTCGAGAGCTAATCGCGGTAAGCTGTTGTGTCATACCGACCATAACGCACCGAGTTCATCGCTCGGTGCGTTGTTTTTGACGCCCATTGGTTGATCAACCGTTAACTATTGACTGTGTAAGTGAGAAACGTGATGCGCCCCTTGGTGGCCCATATTGATTTAGACGCCCTGCGTCATAACTATCAACTAGCGTGCCGCTGCGCGCCCCAAAGTCGCTCGGTAGCCGTTATTAAAGCGGACGCTTATGGTCATGGTGCGCTTGAGTGCGCGCGTGCTCTAGAAGCTGATGTGCCCGCATTTGCTGTTGCTTGTATAGAAGAAGCGATTAGCCTGCGTGAAGGGGGAATTAAAAAACCTATTGTATTGCTTGAAGGTATTTTTACCGCTGACGAGCTGGCGCTCGTTGATCAGCACAATTTTTGGATCAGCGTTCACAGTGAGTGGCAGGTAGCGGCCTTATTGGCTTTTTCACCCCGTCAACCTATTCCGGTATGGATGAAAGTGGATTCCGGTATGCATCGTTTAGGCTTTTCTCTAGACGAGGCACTTGATGTTTGGCAGCGGTTAGCTAGCGCACCACAGGTGACAGCGCTGCATTTGATGAGCCACTTTGCGACAGCAGATGCACGTGAGGGCAGCTACTTTAATCAGCAAATGGCCGCTTTAACGACATTGGCAGAAGCGCTTGATGCGCCCCTATGCTTAGCAAACTCCCCGGCAACACTGGCATGGCCAATCGCCCATGGCGACTGGAATCGCCCTGGTGTCATGCTGTATGGCAGTGACCCGCTGGAAGACGCCAATGAGATCACCCGGCAACTGCGCCCGGTGATGAGCTTACGTTCCGAAATTATTGCCCTTCGTGAACTAGAGGAAGGCGAGCCTGTTGGCTACGGTGGCCGTTGGCGCGCATCTCGGCGTTCTAAAATTGCCGTCGTTGCGGCAGGTTATGGTGATGGTTATGATCGCCACGCCATAGACGGCACCCCGGTGTTAGTGAATGGCCAGCGCTGTGCGATTGCCGGCAAGGTCTCAATGGACATGCTAACCGTAGATGTCACCGACGTGTCGGGGGCTGCTATCGGTAGTGAGGTGGTGCTGTGGGGAGCCGCTAGCAACGGTGCCGTGTTGTCCATTGATGAGGTAGCACGCTATTGCGATACCATCAGCTATACCCTGTTAACGGGAGTGCTGCCAAGAGCGCCGCGCCGCTACCATGGGGCCTTCGCTTAAACGGTTATCAGTATGTCTAAAAGTACGTATCCGCGCTCTTTCGCGCATCCCCGTTATTGGTCAACGTGGCTGGCTATTGGAGCAATGTATGTCGTTGCTTGGTTGCCCTGGCGGCTTAAGCTGTGGGTTGGGAAAATAATTGGCCTGTTGGCGTGGCGCTTTGCGAAACGTCGTCGTCATATCACTGCGACCAATATTGCACTCTGTTTCTCTGAAAAAAGTGTCGATGAGCAGCGCCGCTTGGTAAAAGAGGTTTTTATTGCGAACGGTATTGGCTTAGTGGAAACAGCCACTGGTTGGTGTCGTGACGCAGAAGGGTTACGGCACCGGGTGGCCTATCATGGCCAAGAGCATCTCGCACGGGCTAAAGCGCAAGGCAAGGGCGTACTGGTGGTGGGAATTCACTTCTCCACACTGGATTTAGGGGGGGCGCTGCATTCGCTATTTTTCCCTGCTGATGTGGTTTATCGCCCGCACAACAACCCCTTATTCGAACGCTTTATGACTCGTGCCCGCTCACGTATTTTTGGCCAAGCGATCGATCGGCATGACTTGCGTGGTGTTGTGCGCAGGATTAAAGCAGGTCACATAGTGTGGTATTCACCGGATCAGGATTTTGGTCGCGATGTTAGCGTGTTTGCGCCACTGTTCGGCCAGCAAGCCGCTACGATTAGGCTGACCGCAAAAATCGCCCGAATGACGGGCGCGCCAGTGGTGCCATTGATGTTCCACCGCAATCCTGATGACCAGACATATACCATTACCTGCCTGCCCGCGCTTGATAACTTCCCAAGCGGTGATGAAATGGCCGACGCTACTCGGGTAAATGAATTTATCGAACAAGCTATTCGTAAGTATCCGGAGCAGTACTTATGGCTTCATCGGCGCTTTAAAACGCGTCCGGAAGGTGAGCCAAGCGTTTACTAGCGACATCCGTTAACAAAAAAAAGCCGTTCTGCTTAGTAGCAAAACGGCTTTTCGTTAACGTTGAAAGCAGGCGTTAGTCCAGGTTTCGAGAGTAGAAAATCTCTAGCATCTCTTTGCGCAGACGGCTTTCAATGTCCCGTGCTTCTTCGAATGTAATGTCGCGGCGCGATGTGCCGAACAGATAGTTATCAAGTTCGAAGTCTTTCAGCAGCATTTTGGTGTGGAACATGTTCTCTTGATAAACATTCACATCGATCATCTGATAGGCGTGCTTGGTATCTTCTGCCAAGTAGTCCTGGATCGAGGTAATGTCGTGATCAATAAACAGCTTTTTACCATCGACATCGCGGGTAAAGCCACGAACCCGATAATCCATGGTGACAATGTCAGAGTCGAAACTGTGAATTAGGTAGTTCAGTGCTTTCAATGGACTGATGTGTCCACAGGTAGACACATCAATATCCAATCGAAAGGTGCTAATACCGTTGTCAGGATGCGACTCAGGGTAGCTGTGCACTGTCACGTGGCTTTTGTCAAGATGTGCCACGACTGTTTCAGGTAGCGGCCCAGGGCCTGGTTCAGTTTGCTCTGGGTTTGCTTCATCCAGCTCGTGTTCAGCAATCAGAATCGTAACGCTGGCCCCATGGGGCTCATAGTCTTGACGAGCAATATTGAGCACATGAGCGCCAATAATATTGGTGACGTCTTTTAGGATCTGCGTCAAACGTTCGGCGTTGTAAAGCTCATCGATATAATCAATGTAAGCCGCACGCTGCTCTTCGGTTTTGGCGTAACAGATGTCGTAAATGTTAAAGCTCAACGAGCTAGTCAGGTTATTAAACCCGTGGAGTCGGAGATTATCTGACACGTCCGAACCTCCCTATGGCAGATGAAGACACCCCGACGAGCCAGCGCCGGAACCGATAGTAACTTGTCACCGTGATGCTGTAGTCGCTTTCTGCAAAGCGGCTGTTTGCTACGCAGTAGGGGTAAAAACAAGCGAGCGTATTATGCCCGCCAAGCGCATGGTATGCATCCAGGCGCGCTATTTTTTTTAATACATATGTCGTTAATACATGAGAAGGATGGCGCTCCGAGTAGTTCAAGCGTCGACAATCTCAAAAGAGTGGGTAATCTCAACGCCGCCTTGTGTCAGCATAATAGATGCGCTGCAGTACTTCTCTGCGGAGAGCTCAACCGCCCGCTGTACCTGCTTCTCTTTTAAGTTGCGGCCAGTCACCACGAAGTGTACGTGGATTTTGGTAAATACGGAGGGCACTTCATCAGCGCGCTCTGCGTCAAGCTCCGCGATACAGTCGGTGACATCAGCGCGGGCTTTATCAAGAATATTCAAGATGTCAAAGGCGGTGCAGCTACCCATGCCCATCAGCAGCATTTCCATTGGGCGGGGGCCGGTGTTGCGGCCGCCGTGGTCAGGAGGGCCGTCGATAACGACGCTGTGCCCACTACCGGACTCTGCTACAAATTGGCGACCATCTGTCCATTTTACCCGTGCTTTCACGTCGCTCTCCTCATCTAGGCACCTATAGGTAGTTGCGAAGCATAACATTTCTAGCGATAGACGCACTTTTTCATCGCTTGCTAATCTGTTGCGCTAAAAGGTGATGTTCAAGAACCTCAAGGCGCTCTGGAGTTCCTACATCTACCCAGTGGCCTGAAAAGTGTTCACCACTGACCCGCTTGTCTGCCATTGCTTGCTTAAGCAGCGGTGCCAGGGCAAATGCCCCTGGCGTCTGATCGGCAAGAAGATCCGGGTGCAGCAGGCTAATGCCTGCAAAGGTAAGACGCTGAGGGCCTTCCATTCCAACGCGCCCGTTGATAAGGGAAAAATCACCTGTAGGGTGGTGGGAAGGGTTATCTACTAGCACAAGATGGGCGACGTCACTTCCCTGTAGTAGTGATTCTGAGGGAATGTAATCGCACCAGACATCCCCATTGACCAGCAGAAACGGGGCATCACCAAGCAGGGGGAGTGCCTTTTGAATGCCTCCGCCGGTTTCTAAAGGTGTCTCTTCATGGCTCCAAAGAATCCGTAACTGGTAGTCGTTTCCATCACCTAGTGCTGCCGTGATCTGCTCTGCGCGATAGCTCACGTTGATGACCACTTCATCAATGCCTGCACGCTTGAGCCGTTCGAGATGGTGCACAATAAGTGGCTTATCGCCTACTGGTAACAGTGGTTTTGGGCAGTGGTCGGTAAGTGGCCGCATCCGTTTGCCAAGTCCCGCGGCTAAAATCATCGCTTTCATAATGTGCTTTCTGCTAAACGTAGGGCAATGGCGGGGCGCAGTGTGCCACTTACCCATTCAGCAAACTCGCTGTGCTGGGGCAGCGCGGTTAGGCTATCTTCTAAATGCGCTAAAAAATGCGGTAGGCGTGATAAATAGCCTTGTTTGGCATCGCGAAGCGTTAAGCGGCAAAAAATTCCCAGCACTTTTAGCGAGCGTTGAGCGGCCATGGCTTGGCATTGGATAAGAAATTCATCATTGCTGACATGGCTAGGGAGACGCCCATCTTGGCGCGCTTGTCGATAGAACGAGTCGACAAACTGCATAAACTGCGCCTGAGAAAAGCGGCAGTAGCGACCGCGCAGTAAGGAAATAACGTCGTAACTAATTGGCCCTGCCACTGCGTCTTGAAAGTCAATCATGTAAAGCTGCTGGTTGTGCACCATGATATTCATCGCATCGTAATCACGATGTACGCTGACGACGGGTTGATTGAGGGCTTGCTCAACGAGGTGGCCACGCAGCGCATCCCAACTGGCTGGCGTTGATAACGACAGCCAATTGTTTAAACACCACTCAGGAAAAAGGTCGAGTTCTCGGTTCAGCAGCGTCGCATCATAAGGCGGCAGCGCGGCAGGGTTGGCGTGGTTTTGTAACTTGGCCAGTAACGACAGTGCATCCAAATGACTCTGTTGAATGCGTGCTTCATCAGTGAATAGCGCTTGTAAAGGGGTATCCCCAAGGTCATCAAGCAGCAAAAAACCCGCGTCGAGATCGGCGGCGTAAATATGCGGTACGGGCAGTTTTGCCGCGTACCAGCGCTTTCCGATAGCGACGAACGGCGTTGAGTCTTCCTGGTTAGGGGGGGCATCCATTACTATGCGAGTACTGCCACAGGGCAGTGTCAGCCGGAAATATCGCCGGAAACTTGCGTCACCGCCCGCTGGGGAAAGGCGGATAGCGGCGCTGTTTAGGCCATTTTGTTCAGCCACCCACTGGGTGAGGGCGTCAATCCTAGAAGAGGACATGCAAGCTCCTTGCTGGTCGGGCATCATGCGGGCTGTATAATACCGATTCTGGATGCCAAGGATAACGAACATGGGCAAGCGAATCTCGCGTACCGTACCGGTTGCGCACACGCTGTTGGGCAGTTTGCTCGCTGGCGCCTCATTTTCAGCGGTGGCACAAGGCCAGGCGCTGCCTGCCGAGGCGCTTGACTGGCAGGCCTGGAGCCAAGATGAAGCACCGCATCAGCTGTGCCGAGGGCGATATGTGATGCCTGACTACCGCTTGCCAGCGGTGGATAACCCCGAAACGTTGTCGGTGGAGACTCAGGAAGTCGATTACGCCGCAGATGGGGAAGCGTTGTTGCGCGGTGATGTTGTACTGCGTCGTGGAAACACAGAGCTACAGGCGGCGCAGATGTATTTACCCGCCGACCGCCAACGCGTAGATGCAGAAGGCAATCTCGCCATACGAGATGGTCAGGCGCTGGTGCGCGGCGAGCAAGCCACGTTAATGCTGAACGATGACCGAGCCTCGTTACGTAACAGCCACTATGTGCTCTACGAACAACATTTACGCGGTCAGGCCAGTCAATTAGAGCAAACCGGTGAAGAGCAATATCGTCTACGCAATGCTTCATTTACGACGTGCGACCCAGGTGCCAATAGCTGGCAACTCGTTAGTAGCGATATAAAGCTGAATCAAGCAGAAGGGTTTGGTACCGCACGGCACGCACGTTTAGAAGTAAAAGACGTGCCGATTTTTTACTGGCCTTGGCTACGTTTCCCCATTGATGACCGCCGTCATACAGGATTGCTGTCACCTTCTATTAGCTTTTCCAATGAGGGGTTTGACTATGCGCAGCCCTTTTACTGGAACATAGCGCCAAATCATGATGCCACCATTACACCGCGCTGGATGTCTGACCGTGGGCTGCTGCTCAATGGTGAGTACCGCTATCTGCTTGAAGAGAGTAGAGGGACGATAGAAGGCGGATATATCAATAGTGATGACGGCAGTGAAAATGGTGATAACCGCTTTGAAGGTAATGATCGCTGGTATATTGATGCACAGCATGCAGGAACGCTGACGCCACGTAGTGATTACCAATTGCGCTATGGTGCCGCCAGTGATGGTCGCTATTTCGATGATTTTGGTGGTGAGTTTGGCAATAGTGAACGCGTTAGTATGGAGCGGCTGGCTCAGGTAGATTACCGCGGTGAGCGTTGGCAGTTAGATGCCCGTGCCCAGGGTTTTCAGCGGTTGGAAGACCCGCTGAGTGATTCCGATAAGCCATTTTATCGCCTACCAAGTTTGACAGCGAACTCTGACTGGCAATTAGGCGGCGGTCTCTATACGCAATGGCGCTCTAACGCGACCTATTTCTGGCGTGATGTAGACGAGCGACAGGTGCCTGAGCGCGAGGCCGCCATCGGCACGCGCCTGCATCTCACGCCGGCTATCGGTTGGCGTTTTGAGCAACCTTGGGGCTATATCGAGCCGCGTACCGAATTATGGCATACCGCTTATGAGTTGGATTATGGCGATCGCGTCACTGATCGTGGCACGTCTCCCAGCCGCAGTGCGGCGGTCACATCGATAGATAGTGGCCTGGTGTTTGAGCGTGAATTAGAGCTGCGCGGACGAGACTATCGCCAAACCCTTGAGCCACGTTTGAACTACGCATACGTCCCACGTACTAACCAAACACAACTGCCTGATTTTGACAGCCGCGAGCGAGCGTTCTCGTGGGATCAGCTATGGTCTCCTTATCGTTTCTCAGGCGCAGATCGTTTAGGTGATCTCAATCGCGTGTCGCTTGGCGTACAATCTCGCTTTATTGAAGACGCCACTGGGCAGGATCGGTTAACGCTTGGGGTTGGGCAAAGTGTTTATTTATCTGAGCGCCGCATCGATAGTGAAGGCGACCCAGACACATTGCCTGCTCGTCCAGAGGATGATCCAAGTGTGAATCCGCTTAGCCGCTATCAAGCCACTCGCGATCGCTCTCCGTTGGTGACGCGGCTTGATTGGCAGATAAATGATCGGTGGAGTGCGGGTTATGAATGGTTATACGACGACCAGCGTGAACAGACCGAACGCTCTAGCGTTGATGCGCGTTATCGCCATCCCGCTGGCCACGTAGTGAACCTTGGTTACCGTTGGGAGATCGAAGGTTTCGATCCAGGCGTCGTACCCGGCGATGACGGCTTTAGAGATTACAGCCGAGAAGAGTGGGATCTGTCACTTGCTTGGAAAGCCAGCCCGAGGATTGATTTGATTGGTCGCTATCTGCACGATCAAACTAATGACCGCGCGCTTGAACGGCTGGCAGGCGTTCAATGGAACGACTGCTGCTACGGCTTACAGCTAGTATGGCGTGAGTGGGTAGACGATAACGACACCGCCCGCGTGGGTGATGACTTTAATGATCGCGGGCTATTTTTACGCTTTGTATTCCGTGGTCTTGGTGGCGTTGGTCAAGAGGCTGACGGCTACTTTGAACAGGCCATTCCTGGCTACCGTCCAACGCCGCTGTAACGATTTTGTTAAATGGCGACTGACTGAAAGAGATTCTTTATGACTACCAGAATGACCCTGCTGACCGATGGCTTGAAAAATCGGGCAAAACTGCTTTCTGCGGGCGGTATGATGGCGCTCTGTCTTGGAACGAGTGCTGCGCTTGTGCCGCTATCGGTTTACGCACAAAATTTCGAATCAACCCAGCGGCAAATGTTGGATAGTGTTGTGGCTGTCGTTAATGACGGCGTCATCATGCGCAGTGAGCTTGATGACCGCATTGCCCAGGTAGAGCAGCAGGCGCAAACCCAGGACGGTAACTTACCGCCTCGTAGCCAACTGGCTCAGCAGGTACTAGAGCGCATGGTGATGGATGAAATCCAACTACAAATGGCTCGCCAAGCCAACCTTAGCGTGGACGACACGGAGCTAAATCGCCAGTTGCGCTCCATTGCTGAGTCTAACGGCATGACGCTAGAACAGTTTGCCGATGCCGTAGAGGCGGATGGCATGACCTTGGGTGACGTACGTGAAGAAATACGCCGCGAAATGTTGATGCGCCAAGTACAGCAGCGCCAAATTAGTCAACGTGTCACCGTGACTGATCGTGACGTTGAACGCTTCTTGAGCCAGCAACCATCTCAGCAGGGGCAAGCGTTCATTGAAGAAGTACGTGCCCGCCACGTGTTGGTAGAGTTAACGCCAACGCGCAATGAAGATCAGGCTCGTGCCCGCGCTGAGCAGGCTCGCCAGCGTTTACAGCAGGGGGCAGACTTTGCGTCCGTCGCTCGTGAGTTTAGCGACGACCGTGGCAGTGCCATGAATGGCGGCGAGCTTGGTTGGGTGCGTCCAGGACAAACGGTGCCAGCCTTCGAAGAAGCGATGGGGTCGTTGAGTACTAACCAGCTATCTGAGCCAGTGCGCTCCCAGTTTGGCTACCACGTCATTGAAGTGCTAGAGCGTCGCCGTCAGGATGTTACGGATGAAAGTCGCCGTGAGCAGGTTCGTCAGGCCATTTTCCAGCGTCGTGCTAACGAAGAGCTACAGACGTGGCAGCGTGAAATGCGTGAACAGGCTTTTGTCGATATTCGCCTTTAATGAGCCAATCTAATGAGCAATAGTGCGCCACTGCTGATAACTACCGGAGAGCCAGCGGGCATCGGGCCAGAAATCACGCTGATGCTGGCCGCCAATGGCCAATTGAATAATACGGTGGCTATTGGCGATACGCAGTTGCTAAAACAGCGTGCATCGCTGCTGGGGCTTCATCTTGATGTGATAGAAGCAGCCCCTGGAAGCGGGGTTACTTCCTCGCCAGGGCATTTGGTTGTGTGGCCCGCGGCACTTCGCGAACCAGCACTCCCAGGCGTGCTCAATCCTGCTAATGCAGGCTATGTGCTAGAGACGTTGCAAATCGCTGTAGACGCCTGTCAGCAGGGGCATGCAGCGGCCATGGTCACTGCACCGCTGCATAAAGGGGTGATTATCGAAGGCGGCTTTGCTGGCTTCACTGGCCACACCGAATGGCTGCGCGATGCCTGTGGGGTTGATGAGGTCGTGATGTTGTTGGCTACCGACCAGGCGCTGCATGCCCAGTCGAGCCGTTGGCAGGGTAACAGTGACCTACGCGTCGCACTTGTTACCACACACCTACCGCTGCGTGACGTGGCGGATGCGGTTACCTACGACAAAATTACCCGTATTAGCCGTTTGCTTGCGACTGATCTGAAAAACCAGTTTGGGATTGCCGCTCCGCGCATTGCAGTGTGTGGGCTAAACCCTCATGCAGGAGAAGATGGCCATTTAGGGCGCGAAGAACTCGATGTTATTATCCCCGCGCTGAAAGCGCTGCGCGCTGAAGGCCTTGATGTTCAAGGCCCGTTGCCAGCGGATACGCTTTTCACCCCACGCCATTTAGCGGGCGTTGATGCGGTGCTGGCGATGTATCATGACCAGGGGCTGGCAGTGTTAAAATACGCAGGCTTCGGTCAGGCGGCGAATATTACACTTGGCTTGCCGCTGGTGCGTACTTCGGTAGATCACGGTACCGCGCTCAGTTTAGCCGGTCGCGGCACTGCCGACCCCAATAGCTTAGGCGTTGCCCTAGCGCTAGCAAAGCGACTTTCCGCGCAGCGCGCCAATGGCTTAAATGCTTTATGAATCAACCCTCCAAGGAACACTGTTAGATGTCTCAAGTGCCTCAGCAGCACCGCGCTCGTAAACGCTTTGGTCAAAACTTTCTGCGTGACCTCGGCATCATTTCGCGTATTGTCCGTGCCATTGGGCCTCGCGAAAGCGACCGACTCGTCGAAATTGGCCCTGGGCAAGGCGCGCTCACTGCTCCGTTGCTAGAGGCGGCAGGAAAGCTTGAAGTCATTGAATTAGACCGTGACCTTATTCCGGGCTTAAGGGTGCAGTTTTTTAACTACCCTGACTTTGTTATACATGAGGGTGACGCGCTAAAGTTTGATTTCGCCGCGCTAAAAGGGGATGGCCCTGCGCTGCGAGTCGTCGGTAACCTGCCTTACAACATCTCGACGCCGTTGATAGTGCACCTGTTAACCATGGGCAATGCGATTGCCGATATGCACTTTATGCTGCAAAAAGAGGTTGTTGAGCGTTTGGCCGCTGAGCCAGGTAGCACTGATTGGGGGCGCCTGTCGGTGATGGCGCAATATTACTGCCACGTGGATCAGCTGTTTGTCGTACCGCCGGAAGCCTTTGTTCCCAGGCCGAAAGTTGACTCCGCCATTGTTAGGCTAACGCCTCACGAAAGCTTGCCCCAAACAGCAGATGACCCAGCGCTGCTGTTTGAATTGGTCAAGCTGGCGTTTGGTCAGAGACGCAAAACACTGCGCAATAACCTGAAAGGCAGGGTAAGCGCAGAAACATTAGAAGCACTAGGCATTGACCCTGCACGGCGCCCTCAAACCTTGACGGTTGCAGAGTACGTCACTATCGCCAACCAAGTGGCTACTGACGAAGCGCTTGGTGGTAATGGGAGTTCTGACGCGTGAGTGCCCTAGCCATTGAGGTTAGCGTCGCGCCTGAGTACCGTGCAGCCGAGTCAGATGACCGTGAGTCGCGCTTCGTGTTTAGTTACACCGTGACGGTACATAACCAAAGCCCTCATAGCGTGCAGCTTATGGCGCGCTACTGGAAAATTACCCAAGGTAACGGTGATAGCCAAGAGGTGCGTGGCAAAGGGGTGGTGGGCCAGCAGCCGTTAATTGGCCCGGGGCAGCGTTTTCGCTACACCAGTCGAGCCATTCTGCAGACGCCGGTAGGCGTTATGGAAGGCGCTTACACGCTGCTTAACACCTACACCCAACGAGCTTTTGAAGTGCCCATTGCGCCTTTCAGGCTAGCGGTGCCGCGTCAGCTTCACTGACCATTCTCTAAAAGGGGGAGCGATGAGCACCTATGCCATTGGTGATCTGCACGGCTGTCATGCCGAGTTTGTCAGTTTGCTAGAAAAGCTAAGCTTCAATGCAGCAAACGATACACTCTGGCTGGTTGGTGATTTGGTCAATCGTGGCCCTGGCTCGCTGGCTTGCTTGCAGGAAGTGCAGGCGTTAGGCAGCGCCGCTCGATGCGTGCTGGGTAATCACGATTTTCATTTGTTGGTGGTGGCTCGTGGCGGCGGCAAACTGAAAAAAAACGACACTCTAAGCGATATTCTTGCAGCACCACAGCGCGAACAGGTGCTGGATTGGCTGCAAAGCCAGCCATTGGCAGTTTATGAAAACAATGCGCTGATGACCCATGCCGGTGTGTTACCAACGTGGTGCGCCGAGCAAGCGGTATCGTTTAGCCAAGAAGTGCAGACGGCCTTGCTTAGTGAGCGTTCGGGTGATTTTTTAACGCAGCTATTTGGTAATCAACCTGACAAGTTCCATGATGATCTAGAAGGGATTGATCGTTTGCGCTGTTTCGTCAATATATTTACCCGCATGCGCTTTATCGACGCTAACGGTCGGCTAGATTTTGCTGCTAAAGAAGGCTTGGAAAGTGCGCCTGACGGGTTCACCCCTTGGTTTCAATACCCAAGAGCCGATGCGCTTCAACTGTTATTCGGGCACTGGGCTGCATTAGAGGGCCAAACCCCGAACGCCAAGATAAAGGTTGAAGCGCTGGATACTGGTTGCGTGTGGGGTGGGTCGTTAACCGCTCTCAATATGGAATCGGGTGAGCGCATCAGCGTACCTAGCCGTCAGCCTAGACATTAAAATACGAGACATTAAAACACGAGACATTGAAAAAAGGGCGGTAGCCGTGTTTCAGGTGGATGCGAAAACCAAAGGACTCGATGTTTATCGTGTTGGCGGGGCAGTGCGCGATGCGCTGTTAGGCTGGCCGGTAGTGGATAATGATTGGGTCGTCGTCGGTGCCACGCCAGAAGTCATGCAACAGCGGGGCTTTAAACCAGTGGGGCGCGATTTTCCAGTATTCCTGCATCCTGATACCGCCGAAGAGTATGCGCTAGCGCGCACTGAGAGAAAATCTGGCCACGGTTATGGTGGCTTTGAAGTACACGCAAGTCCTGATGTGACCTTAGAAGAAGACCTTTCAAGACGTGATTTAACCATCAATGCGATTGCGCAGCGCTTTGATGGTGCGTTGACCGATCCCTTTAACGGACAGCGAGATATTGAGCAGCGGCTATTACGCCATGTGTCCCCGGCATTTAGTGAAGATCCCCTACGGGTGCTTCGCACTGCACGCTTTCTTGCCCGTTATGCGCACTTAGGGTTTGCCATTGCGCCTGAAACCCTCGAACTAATGCGAGATGTAAGCCGCAGTGGTGAGCTTAGCCACCTTGCTGCGGAGCGAGTGTGGGTCGAAACCGAAAAAGCGTTGGGTGAACCAAATCCTGACCGTTACTTCACCGCCTTAAAAGATTGCGAGGCGCTGGCTGCTTGGTGGCCTGAGCTAACCGATGACGTTGTGCTGGCAAACGCACTTGAGGTGATGGCGCTTGAGACGGTTGCACAGGTAGCTATCGACAGCTCACTTCCTCTGGCTCACTGGCGCTACGCGTTGTTGGTGTCGGTATTGAATGATGCTCAGCGTGATGCGCTGGCAATTAGATTGCGATTGCCTAATGCGGTGACGCAGCTGGCGCGCCATGTGGCGTTGAGTAGGGATATATTGGCCGAGCCATTAAGTGACGAACGCGTTCTGCACTGGCTGGAGCGTTTGGACGGTTGGCGTAAGCCCGCGCAGGTTAATGCACAGTTACAACTCATTAAGCGTTTAGCAGAGAATACGCTCGAACCGCTGAATCGGGCGTGGCAGGCTGCACAAAGCGTTGACCCTCAAGTGCTATTGCAAGCGGGTTATCGCGGTGCAGCTTTAGGTAAGGCGCTACGTGAGCACCGCCAACAGGCAGTAGCAAGTGCGCTGATGGATACGCACTAAGGGCTGGTTATAGGCTTTGTTCAGCGAGCGGACACCGCCTTTGGCACAGAGTCTGCCTGGGAAATCCAGCGCCCACGCCAATGAAAGTCGATGGCCCATAAGCGTTGACTACCCAATTCAAAGCGCTGCCATAGCGCAGCGTAAGACAAGCCATAGATAGGGTGATACTGATCGGGTAGCAGTTCGGCCAGCGGTTGTAGAACGAAGGCATTGTGCGTGATTTCCCCTCGGGGCAGGGCAACACCGTCAATAGTGCCGCAAATACCGCCCACTGTGAGCAGGTCAATATCCAGTGCTCGAGGACTACACTTAAGCATATCGGGAGTGCGGCCATGGGCAATTTCGAGTTGCTTAGACCACGCCTGCAGCTCACCCACCGACCAATCGCTATCAAAGGCAACCACAAGGTTGTAAAAGTTGCGATTATCGCTAAACCCTACCGGCTCGCTTTCAAATATGCGCGATATTTGAAGGGGGCCAAACGTGTCTTCAAGCGCATCTAGGCACAGGCGGATATGAGTGTCCGGATCGATATTGCTGCCTAAGCTGAGAGTAACCAAGCTCATGGAAGCGTGCCGCGGATGATTTCAAGACCGACGCTAGCGGCTTGTGGAACGGCACCCGGTTTGCGTACGGTAAGGCGCAGCCAGATAATGGAAAACTCCTGCTGTAAGCACTCAGCCAGGCGCTCGGCAAATGTCTCGACGAGGGCAAATTGGTGCTCGTCGGCAAAGCGCTGAATTCGCTGGCAAATGGCTGCATAATCAAGCGTCAGGCTCAAATCATCTGCAGCGGCGGCGGGACGAATATCCGTTGCGAGCGATAAGTCCAAGCTCAAAGACTGAACAATAGTGCGCTCCCAGTCGTACACACCGATGACGGTATCTACTGCCAGCGCTTCGATCAAAATGCGATCCACAGCTATTCCTCTAGCGTCAACAAGCGGGGGATTGTACTTGAGGATAGCGCGAAACGACAGCTAGGTACGATCTAACGCTGGGAAGGAGCCAAGATGGTGGGCGGAGTGATATGGATGGTGGTGGGCTACTTAAGCGGAAGCTGGTTAGCGGCGCTTAGCGTATGCCGGCTAGCAGGTGTTCCTGATCCGCGATATTGCGGTTCGTGTAACCCTGGGTTTTCGAATGTGCTACGTCTTTACGGGCCGCGCTTAGCTGTCGCCACGCTTTTACTAGATGCCTTAAAAGGGGCACCTGCAGTGCTGGCAGCCAAATTGTTAGGGCTGCCTGTTTGGTTGCAAGGGGCGGTTGGATTTGCTGTTCTGCTAGGTCACAGCTATCCACTATGGCATAGGTTTCGCGGTGGTAAATCGGTTGCCAGTGCGTTTGGCGTGCTGTTGATATTGGTACCCAGCGTGGCACTGCTTAGTGCGGTGTGCTGGATGCTGCTGGCTTGGCGGCTACGCATGGCAGCGGCAGCGTCGCTTGTTAGTGCATTCGTCGCACCGCTGGCTTGTGCGTGGCTAGCACCTGACTATGTTGTGGTCGTGAGTGGGTTCAGCCTACTGGTGCTTGCTCGCCATGGGTTAAATATTCGCCGCCTGCGCCGCGGAGAAGAGCCTCATCTACGCGGCTAGGCAGGGGCTAGAGGTGTAGGAGCTAGCGGTGTTAAGTAGGCGTTAAGGTGTCCAACGGCCAGCGCGGCGTAGCCTTCATAATGCCGTTGTCATCATGCTCACCCGCTGCCAGTCGTTGGGCGCCCACATAAGCGATCATCGCGCCATTGTCGGTGCAAAAGCGCCCGCGAGGGTAATAAGATCGCGCGTTGCGCTTCTCTGTTTCAACCGCGAGGCGTTCGCGCAGGCGTTGATTAGCGCTAACGCCACCTGCCACCACTAAGCGCTTCAATCCGGTTTGATCCAGTGCGCGGCGACATTTGATAACCAGGGTGTCCACTACGGCTTCTTCAAATGCCCTCGCCACATCAGCCTTGGCCTGGGTGTCTAGCTCGCCAGCAGCTTCTAATTGGCGAATAGCGGTCAGCGTGTGGGTTTTCAAGCCGGAGAAACTGAAGTCCAGGCCAGGGCGGTCGGTCATTGGCCGTGGAAAGCGGAAGCGTTTTGGATTGCCCTGTTCAGCAAGCTTAGCAACGTGAGGGCCACCGGGGTAGGGGAGCCCGAGCATTTTGGCCGCTTTGTCAAAGGCCTCACCCGCTGCATCATCAACGGATTCCCCGAGTAACTGGTAGTGTCCTAGGGCCTGTACTTCGACAAGTTGAGTGTGTCCGCCAGAGACCAATAAGGCGACGAAAGGGAAGTCAGGGGCGTCATCTTCCAGCATAGGGGCTAACAGGTGGCCTTCCATGTGGTGTACGCCAAGCACGGGGATGTTCAACGCACGTGCCATACCATGCGCTGTGCTGGCACCCACCATGAGTGCGCCGACTAACCCTGGGCCAGCAGTGTAGGCAATGCCGTCTAGGTCGCTACGCGTCAGCTTGGCGTCGTGCAATACTTGCTCGATCAGTGGCAATAGTTTGCGCGTATGGTCGCGAGAAGCGAGTTCAGGCACCACGCCGCCATACTCGGCATGCATGGCAATTTGACTATACAGCGCGTCGGCGAGCAGGCCGCGGCCTCCAGTGTGCGAAGTATCATAAATCGCGACGCCCGTTTCATCGCAAGACGTTTCAATGCCTAGTACGCGCATGGCTGAAGAACTCGTTGTAAGTTAAAAAGTTGCAGGTTAGAAACCAGTGCTGCTAATCAGTCGCCTAGTTTAGCATTCTCATGCTTAAGGCGCGTAAGCATTTGCAAAGATCGCCAACCACGACTAGACTACTGTGCGCTGTAAAACTGGGTCGTACACTGTATTCTAAGAGTGTACGTACTATCCGAACTCAAGACTCCTTAAGGTAGGTGAGTGCTTAATGCCTTCTGTAAAAGTACGTGATAACGAGCCGTTTGACGTCGCCCTGCGTCGCTTCAAGCGTTCTTGCGAAAAAGCCGGTGTTCTTTCTGAAGTACGCCGCCGCGAGCACTATGAGAAGCCGACTGCTGAGCGTAAACGCAAAGCGGCAGCAGCCGTAAAACGCCACGCCAAGAAAATTCAGCGTGAGCAAAAGCGTTTCGAACGGCTCTATTGATCCGTACCCGAGGGGGCCGGAGCAGTTAGCTGGCCATCTCAAGAGGGATGTCAAGCGGCCGCCACTAGGTGGCCGTTTGTTTTTGTTTTGATTTATCGCTGTCTATGGTGATTTGGTAATAAGCCCGATGACCCTAGGCAAGTGAGTTAGCGCTTTGCGCGAGGATGCCCGCAGTTCATGGCAGGCCAAATTCCACAACGTTTTATCGATGACCTGTTAGGCCGCGTTGATGTGGTCGAGGTGGTTGGTGAGCGTGTGCAGCTTAAAAAGGCCGGGCGTAACTATTCTGGGCTATGTCCTTTCCATCAAGAGAAAACCCCATCGTTTACGGTCAGCGCTGATAAACAGTTTTATCACTGCTTTGGGTGTGGTGCCCACGGTAATGCGCTACGCTTTCTAATGGAATACGACAAACTACCCTTTCCCGATGCGGTTGAGCAGTTGGCTAGTCGTTTAGGGCTGGATGTTCCTCGTGAGGGTGCCGATGATCCGCGCGCCCAGCAGCGCGAAAAAAAGCGCAAAGAGGGCGTTAATCTTCTTGAACTTGCTGCCAGTTTTTATCGAGAACGGCTAAAAATGCAGGAAGGGCAGGGAGCGCAGCGTTATCTGCAAGGGCGCGGATTATCTCCAGATGTTGTCAGTACTTATGGTATTGGCTATGCGCCTGGTGGGTGGGAAGCCCTAAAGCAGCACTTGAGTGCGCGGGGTATTGGTGAGCCTGTACAAGTAGAGTATGGCTTGCTTATTCACCGTGAAGACACCGGGCGAACGTATGACCGCTTTCGTGATCGAGTGATGTTTCCCATTCGGGATTTAAGGGGGCGTACCATCGCGTTTGGCGGTCGGGTAATGGGCGATGAGCAGCCTAAGTATCTGAACTCGCCTGAAACGCCTGTCTTTCACAAGGGACGTGAGCTGTATGGGTTGTATGAGGCTCGCCAAGCGTCAAGCAAGCTTGAGCAGCTCGTCATCGTTGAAGGTTACATGGATGTCGTGGCGCTGGCGCAGTACGGTATCAACAACGCTGTCGCAACCTTAGGGACGGCTACAACAGAAGACCATCTAAGCCGACTATTTCGTTTAGTTAGCCGTGTGGTGTTTTGCTTTGACGGTGACCGTGCAGGACGTCAAGCGGCCAGCCGTGCGTTGGAAACCGCCTTGCCGCAGATGATTGACGGTCGTGAAGCGCGCTTCCTGTTTCTGCCGGAAGGTGACGACCCGGATACGCTAGTACGCCGTGAAGGTAGCGACGCATTTCAAGATCGCGTTACCTGTGCGATGCCGCTATCTGAGTTTCTTTTTGAGCAGGCAGCGCAGGGGCGAGACTTGAATACCGTGGAAGGGCGAGAGCGGTTTGCAAGTCAGGTGCTTGAGGCATTGAACAAAGTGCCTGAAGGCATGCTCAAATCGTTACTGTTGGAGGCGTTAGCTAAGCGCAGTGGGTTGGCACAATCGCAACTGAAAACGCTACTTGAGAAACGCGCGGCCGCCAGTGCGCAAAAAGAGGCACAGAAAGCGCCTTCGCAGGAAGCCGTGCACTGGGAGCCGCTTGAGTCGCCCGACATGATGCCGTTTGAGCATCATGAGGAGCAGCTGGTCGGCGCAAAGCCTGCTGGTAAAAAGGCACAAAAGGGGCGCGCTCAGTCGCCTCGCCCGCAAGTGCTCTCAACCGTTGCGCGTATTGTGCAGCTACTGTTGCATGAGCCTGGTTTAGTGACGTCGCTGCCGGATTCCCTGGATTGGTTGCCGGAGAGTGAAGAAGCACCGTTATGCCGTGACTTGATTGAGTTACTACGTGCCGGGCGTTATCGCAGCCCGCAAGTGGTGTTGGCGCACTTTCAGGGGAGCCATGAAGGTCAGGTCTTGGCTGAGTTGGCGTCACGGGAGTTGCTGATTCCCAAGGGAACCCGAGAGACTGAGCTGACAGGGTTGGTTGAACATCTAATAGAGGTTCAGCGCAAGCGATCGCCTCAGGAAGAGTACCAGGCGTTGCTGGATTTAGAGCGTTCTGGGCAAAAGCTGGATAAAGCGCAGCGGCAGCGTTTGGCAAGCTTAATGATGGAGCTTGTTCAACGACATTAAGCCGGCTTTACGGCGTTTGTCTTTGAATGAGTAGAGTTTGGAATGAGTAGAGTTTGAGGCGCTAGGGTTGAATTTCCCTAACGTTGGCACCAAATAAAGGGTCAGTCGCCAGGCGCTGGCCTAACCGAACAACCTAACACACCTGAATGACCGCGCAAATACGTTTCGCTGGAAAAATTCCTGCTATTTACGCTATACTGTTCGGCTTGTTGAGTTTAATCGATTCAGCGCCCCAGGTGTTTCATTCTTCTTCGTCGAGATAGGGTTTCTATGGCTGGAAATGCGCAGCAGCAGTCACGTCTGAAGGAGTTGATCGCGCGCGGCAAGGAACAGGGCTACCTGACCTATGCCGAGGTCAACGACCATCTACCCGAGGATATCGCCGACCCGGATCAAGTGGAAGACATCATTGGCATGATCAACGACATGGGTATCAGTGTCGTTGAAGAAGCGCCAGATGAAGACACTTTGATGATGTCGGATCACTCCACGGACGAGTCCGCTGCGGAAGAGGCCGTCGCGGCACTCGCCGCCGTGGAAAGCGACGTCGGTCGCACTACCGACCCTGTGCGCATGTACATGCGCGAAATGGGTACGGTTGAACTTCTAACCCGCGAAGGTGAGATCGAAATCGCCAAGCGGATAGAAGAGGGCACGCGGGAAGTGATGTCAGCGCTGGCGTATTTGCCTGGCGCTGTTGCTTCTATCCTGGATGCCTACGATGCCACGCAGGATGAAGAAGCGCCTGGTCGCTTGTCTGATCTGTTCTCTGGCTTTATCGACCCCGACGAGGGGATTCCAGGCGTTGCAGAAGCCGAAGTGCCCGAGCCTGAGCCGGAAGCCGAGTTGAGCGATGATGATGATCTCGACAGCGACGGTGACGACGAAGATGACGACAGCACGGCCAGCGAAGGCGGCCCTGATCCGGAAGAAGCGAAAGCTCGTTTCGAACAAATCCGTGAGCAGAATGCCGCTGTTGAAGCTGCGTTGGCGAAATATGGTCGTGGTAGCGCGGAGCTTAAAAGTGAGCAGTCGCGTTTAGCCGAGCTGTTTTCGCCTATTAAGCTGGTGCCGAAGCATTTTGAGCGTCTGGTCGGCCAAGTACGTATTAGTGTTGAGCAGGTGCGTGCCCAAGAAAAAGCGGTTATGCAGCTGTGCGTGAAGAAAGCTAAAGTACCGCGCAAAACCTTCATTAAGTCGTTCCCTGGGTACGAGTCTAATCCAAAATGGTTAGACACCTTCCAGGAGGCGCAGCCCAAGTATGCTGACCGTCTTGAGCCACTGCGCGCCGATATTGCTCGTTCGCAGCGCAAAATTGCCTTTGAGGAAGACATGGTGCAGCTCACCGTGGCCGACCTCAAGGAAGTTAACCGCAAGCTCTCTATTGGCGAGGCGAAAGCACGTCGTGCTAAGAAAGAGATGGTTGAGGCTAACCTGCGTTTGGTAATTTCGATTGCGAAGAAATACACCAACCGTGGCCTGCAGTTCCTGGATCTAATCCAAGAAGGCAACATTGGCTTGATGAAAGCGGTTGATAAGTTCGAATATCGCCGTGGTTACAAGTTCTCGACCTATGCCACATGGTGGATTCGTCAGGCGATTACGCGTTCTATCGCTGACCAGGCACGCACCATCCGTATTCCGGTGCACATGATTGAGACGATCAATAAGCTCAATCGTGTTTCTCGTCAGATGTTGCAGGAAATGGGCCGCGAGCCAACGCCGGAAGAGCTGGGCGAACGCCTGGAAATGCCGGAAGACAAAGTACGCAAAGTGCTAAAAATTGCCAAAGAGCCGATCTCTATGGAGACGCCGATTGGTGATGACGACGATTCGCACTTAGGTGACTTTATCGAAGACGGCACTATGCTGTTGCCGATTGATATGGCCACCGGCGAAGGCTTGATCGAAGCAACGCGTAACGTCCTTGGCGGCTTAACCGCACGTGAAGCGAAAGTGCTGCGCATGCGTTTCGGTATCGATATGAATACCGACCACACGCTAGAAGAAGTGGGTAAGCAGTTTGACGTTACTCGCGAGCGGATTCGTCAGATCGAAGCTAAGGCGCTGCGCAAGCTACGCCATCCGAGTCGCTCTGAGCCGCTGCGCTCATTCCTCGACGAGTGATCAGTTAGTTCTCGTACTTGGTAAGTAGTGGCTAGTGAGTAGTAAATAGAAAGTGGTGAACTGATAGTCGTCACCATGAACAAAAAGCCCGCCATTCTATGAACGGCGGGCTTTTTGCGTTATGCCATAAGCGTTATATGATGATATGGCTTAAAGCGTGTAATGCGTGGCTGATCCTGGGCCGACAGGAAAGCCAAAAACAAATACCCAAATAAAGAACAGCAGGCTCCAGCCAATCAGCATAAATAGCGTGTAGGGCAGCATAATCGCTACCAACGTACCAATGCCCATATCTTTACGATAGCGAGTTGCTACGGCAAGAATTAAACCAAAGTAGCTCATCATGGGGGTAATTAAGTTAGTAACCGAATCGCCGATTCGATACGCCGCCTGAATTACTTCAGGGGCATAGCCCATTAGCATCAGCATCGGTACAAAGATGGGAGCTGTTACTGCCCACTGTGCAGAGGCGCTGCCTAGTGATAGGTTGACGAACGCACACATAATAATAAACAGCGCGAACAGACCAGGGCCGCGTAGCCCCAAAGACTGCAGCAGATCGGCACCGGCAACGGCTGTGACAGTGCCAAAGTTACTCCAGTTAAACAGCGCTACAAACTGTGCCGCAAAAAAGACCAGAACGATATAAAGGCCGAGGCTACTCATACTTTTCGCCATAGCATCGACAATATCGCGATCGTTTTGCATGGTGCCTGCCAGGCGGCCATAGACAAACCCCAATACGGTGAAGGACACCGCGACAATTACCACAATGCCACGCAAAAAGGGCGAGCCGCTAATTAGCCCTGTTTCGGGGTTACGCAATATGCCGCTTTCGGGCACAACCATGACCGCGACCAGAGCGGCTAATGCTAATGTCGCAAGTCCAGTCCCTTTTAAGGCGCGCTTCTCTGAGTCGGATAGCCCTTCCATGCGCTGGTTTTCAATGCCGCTATCAGCATAGGCAGAATCGAATTTACCTAGCTTGGGTTCTACGATTCGCTCAGTAACAAAGCCACCAATAAGCGTGACAAAAAACGTACTGGCGAACATAAAGAACCAGTTAGCTTCTGCGCCCACAATGTAAGCGGGGTCAAGAAGACGCGCTGCTTCCTGGGTGATGCCCGATAGTAGCGGGTCAACAGTACCAATCAGTAAGTTAGCGCTGTAGCCTCCAGAAACACCGCAGAACGCAGCCGCTAGGCCCGCCAATGGATGACGCCCTAATGAGTGGAAAATCATGGCCGCTAAAGGAATTAATACGACATAGCCAAGCTCGGCTGCCATGTTCGACATGATGCCGGCAAACACCACTGCATAGGTGACAATGCGCGGCGAGCGATTGAGAACCAGCGCGCGCATGCTGGCTGAGAGCAGTCCTGAGTGTTCAGCAACGCCGACACCTAACATGGCCACCAGTACCGTCCCCAGTGGTGCAAAGCTAGTGAAGTTGGTCACCATTTCAGTGACTAAACGGCGCAGACCTTCGGCATTGAGCAGTGAATTAACCGCTATCCATTCACCTTCGTTAGCAGGGCGAGGGTCAGCAACAGATACCCCTAATGCACCGGCGATGCCGCTGGCGACTACTACCAGAACACATAAAATAGCGAAGAGAGTAACAGGATGTGGGAGTAGATTACCCAGCCACTCAACGCTATCAAGAAAACGAGTAAATGCACCTCGCTTTAGGGTTTCTTGGCGATTTTGTGAGTTTGTCATAAGGTTTTTGTCGTCAGTAGGTTGTTTTTCAGCAAAAAATGCCCATGAGTCTGGGGGACGACACTACGTTGAAGCCATCGGGGTCGCAAATGGCTTTATGTATAGCGAGATGTAAAAAATGAATGCCGCCTGCGCAAGGTGTAAGGCGGCGATAAAAAAGGGCTGCTAACGGGAGATGAGAGGACTAGCGTGCGACTTGTCGCGCTTTGTAAATACGCCGAGCAATCAGCAGAAGCTCAATCATGGCAAATAGAATCAGGCTGTAGCCTAAAAGCTCGATGGCTTCCTCAGCGACATCTTTAAATTCGCGAATATAGTTATCCTGCATGACGGCTCGCCAGAAGTCTTGGCGACCATAAAGGCGGGAGAAAATATAGGTAACGAGCACACCGCCAGTGAAAAGTCCAAACGCGAACGTATTGCTATAATGTGAAAATTCTTCAATAAATCGACGACGCTGGACGACTACCCAGGCAAGGCTAGGGATGACAATTAACGATACCAGCACTTTCCAAGAGTTGTCTGCGACGTAGTAATCTAAAAAGTAATCCTGTTCGCGTACCAGCGACGCAGCCACAAACGCCAGCAATAGAAGCGTAACAGTAGGCCATACCTTGAGTACTTGGCGCACGTAGATGAGTAAGCCACAACAGCTAGCCAGTACCAGGGTTTGAGTGAACTCTGTAAAGCCTAATTCGGTATAGCGCACATCGGGTAGGTAGAGAGCTTCAAAATATCCGCCTTGGGCGATACCAGCGACAAAAAACATATAAAGTGTTGCGCGCAGAAGCGTATATCCAAAACTGAGTGGCCACTGCGGTGGGGAAGATGGCATACCAACATCCTTATCAGAGAGATGACGTTGTAAGAGAGGGGCTTAAAAACATGCATAGAAGAATGTTCATTATATCGACACACTTCTATGCTCGCACGTCGAACTTAATGTGAGCTGCTCGACTAATGGTGGATTAAGGCTGCAAAGTAACTAGTTATTAGGTAATCAACAATTACCGCTGAAGGGCAGACAACACAATGGCAATAAGCGTTTTTGATCTCTTTAGAATTGGGATTGGCCCATCAAGCTCTCATACGGTTGGGCCGATGCGTGCGGCGCGCGATTTTAGTCAAGCGGTTATCTCACCCTCGCTGACGCGCATTGTGGCTAGGCTCCACGGTTCGTTAGCTTCTACTGGCATCGGGCATGGTACTGATAGTGCGGTCATCATGGGCTTGATGGGCGAAACGCCAGAGTCAATCGATCCTGACACCATTAATGAGCGGCTACATGCGCTGGATGAAGGCGCTTTAATAACGCTGCCCAATGGGCAAGCGCTATCGTTTGATCGCAGTCAGGATATTGAATGGGACGACCATTGTCTGCCATTTCACCCCAACGCTATGGTGTTGACGGCTTATCAGTACGATACGGTTATTGCGACAAATACTTACTATTCCCTTGGTGGTGGCTTTTATGTCGATCAAGCCTGCGCCGATCAGGGTGGGTTAGACGAAGACAAAACCGCGCTACCTTACCCATTTGAAACGGCTAATGAGTTGTTAGCGCTTTGCCAAACAAATGGTTTGCGTATCAGTGAGCTCATGTTTGAAAACGAAAAAGCATGGCGCAGTGAAGAGGTGATTCGCACAGAGCTGCTGACGATTTGGCAAGCCATGCGCAGCAGCATTGAAAATGGCTTAAAAGCGACGGGACACTTACCCGGTGGATTAAATGTTCGGCGACGCGCCCATGGCTTGCACCAACAGCTGCTTTCACCACCGCAGAATCAACGCTTAATTGTATCGAGCTTTACTGTGATGGATTGGGTCAATTTGTTTGCACTGGCAGTGAATGAAGAGAACGCCGCCGGTAAACGGATGGTCACTGCACCGACGAACGGTGCTGCCGGTATTGTGCCTGCTGTGCTGGCGTACTATTTGAAATTTGAGCCAGATGCCTGTGACGACGATATAGTGGCTTTTTTGTTGGCAGCGGGCGCGATGGGCATATTGTGTAAAAAGAACGCGTCCATTTCCGGCGCGGAAGTCGGCTGCCAGGGAGAAGTCGGCTCTGCTTGTGCGATGGCCGCAGCGGGGCTTGCAGAAGTGCTGGGTGGCTCGCCAAAACAGGTAGAGAACGCTGCTGAGATTGGTCTAGAGCATAATCTTGGCCTTACTTGCGACCCTGTGGCGGGGTTGGTTCAAGTGCCGTGTATTGAGCGAAATGCCATTGCCTCGGTGAAGGCGATCAATGCTGCGCGTATGGCGATGCATGGTGATGGTGAGCATTTTGTATCGTTGGATAAAGTGATTCGCACCATGCGTGACACTGGTCGAGATATGCAAGATAAATACAAAGAGACGTCAAAAGGTGGTTTGGCTGTTAACGCCATCGAGTGTTAGTGAGTAGGGCCGGGTGGCAGCGCTGCATCAATATTGGCCACCAAGTAATCGACGAGCTGACGGATTTTAGGTGATAGGTGGCGGTGACGAGGGTATACCGCCCATACCGCCGTATCGTTGTGTTGGAAAGGTTCCAGAACGGATACCAGTTCGCCACTGGCAAGATAGGGGGCTACGTAGTAATCCGGTAGTTGAGCAAGCCCCAGCCCTTTAAGCGCGGCATCAAGCAGCGCGGGGCCGGAATTGCCGCTCCAGCAGCCTTCCACTTTAACTTCGCGGCGCTGCCCGTTGACTTCAAACAACCAGTTTGAACGTGAACCCATCAGACAACGGTGTTGGCTAAGTTCCGACAGCGTATGTGGCCTGGGAGCTTGACGGAAGTAAGACCGGGAGCCCACGACATACTCCTGCCGTTCGCATAGCCGCCGAGCAATCAAGCTAGAGTCTTTGAGTACCCCCATACGAATGGCAATATCGTAGCCTTCTTCAATAATTTCTACGGGGCGATTAGTGAAGTGCATATGTACTTCAAGCTGCGGGTGCAGACACTGAAAGTCATTCACCAGTGGCGCGACATAGCGCTCGCCGAACGTCGTCGCTGAGGTCAGCTTCAGCAGCCCACGTGGATTTGCCTGAAGCTCGCTGATCGCTTGCTCTGCATCGCGCAGGCCATCAAAAAGATGGCGGCAGTGCTCAACGTAGATTGCCCCAGCATCGGTTAAACGAATTTGCCGTGTTGTGCGGTACAAAAGCTGAACACCCAACTGATTTTCCAGCTGGCTCACCAAGCGGCTAATATGCGATGTCGATACCTTTAAATGGCGTGCGGCCGCTGAGAATGTTCCCAGTCTTACCACCTCGACGAATGCCTCAATACGGTCCCAGCGTTGCACGAACTATCCTTAATTAATTTTTGATTGTTGCTCAGTGGCAATAATCTTGTGAGTGTATCCCGCTTTATCCCACTCGCCTAGCTGGCCTACACTGCAGTCATTAAATCTGATTCGATTAAAACGAGTCCGATAAAACAGTCTTCAGTCTTATGTGACCGTTAAGGAGATGCATAGATGAAATCACGTGCCGCCGTAGCACTCGAAGCGGGTAAGCCGCTTGAATTAGTTGAGATCGATGTGGAAGGTCCAAAAGAGGGCGAGGTGCTGGTGAAGATGGCAGCGACTAGCGTATGCCATACCGATGCTTATACCCTTTCTGGCGCTGACCCAGAAGGTAATTTCCCAGCGGTATTGGGCCACGAAGGTGCTGGTGTGGTGCAAGAAGTTGGCGAGGGTGTGACCAGTGTTAAGCCGGGTGACCATGTTATTCCGCTGTACACCGCCGAGTGCGGCAAATGTAAATTCTGCCTATCTGGTAAAACAAACCTGTGTGGCAGCGTGCGCGCTACTCAAGGTAAAGGTGTGATGCCTGATGGCACCTCGCGCTTTTCACTAGATGGCAAAATGCTGCATCACTACATGGGCACTTCGACTTTCAGCGAGTACACCGTGCTGCCGGAGGTATCGCTTGCGGTGGTCTCCAAAGAAGCGCCGATGGATAAAATTTGCCTGTTGGGCTGTGGCGTTACTACCGGTATCGGTGCGGTACTGAATACGGCAAAAGTAGAGCCAGGCTCCACCATCGCCGTTTTTGGTTTGGGCGCGATTGGTTTGGCGGTCATCCAAGGGGCGGTAATGGCAAAAGCCTCGAAGATTATTGCTATCGATGTGAACCCCGATAAATTTGCATTGGCCAAGCAGTTTGGCGCGACTGACTTCGTTAATCCGAAAGACTACAGCGACCCGATTCAGCAGGTAATCGTCGATATGACCGACGGTGGTGTTGATTACTCCTTTGAGTGTATCGGCAATGTTAACGTGATGCGTTCGGCCCTTGAGTGCTGCCATAAAGGCTGGGGGGAGTCGATTGTCATCGGTGTCGCGGGTGCGGGCGAAGAGATCTCCACGCGTCCTTTCCAACTGGTCACTGGGCGGGTTTGGAAAGGCTCTGCATTTGGCGGTGTCAAAGGACGCAGTGAGTTACCGGGTTACGTCGAGCGCTATATGAATGGTGAGCTGAATATCGACGACTTTATTACCCACGACATGCCGTTTGAGCAAATTAATGAAGCCTTCGAATTGCTCCATGCAGGTAAGAGCATTCGTACCGTGCTGCATTACTGAGTATCATTGGTAATAGGGTAAATGAGCGCGGTAGGGGAAACCCTCCGCGTTTTCATCTTTTTAAGGAGCCGGCCCATGAGCATGAGTGAAACTTTAGAACTAGTGTCTGCCAATCGCAGTTTTGGTGGCTGGCACAAGCGCTACCGCCACTACTCCCGGGCGCTGGATTGCGACATGGTGTTCGCGGTTTACCTGCCTCCTCAAGCAGAGAGCGAGCGCGTGCCGCTGCTTTGGTGGTTGTCAGGTCTAACCTGTAACGATGAAAACTTTATGCAGAAAGCGGGCGCGCACCGTATTGCTGCTGAGCTAGGGGTGGCGATTGTTTGCCCCGATACCAGCCCACGCGGCACCGATCTGCCCGGTGAGCATGAAAGTTACGATCTAGGATCGGGTGCAGGTTTTTATGTGAACGCCACTCAAGCCCCCTGGAAATCGAATTACCGCATGTATGATTACGTGATTGAAGAGCTGCCTTCGGTGGTGCGTCAGCACTTCCCAGTGAACGGGCGTGAGTCGATCAGTGGTCACTCCATGGGCGGTCACGGCGCGTTAATCCTGGCATTGCGTCACCCCGGCCGATTCCGTTCGGTTTCCGCTTTTGCGCCTATTGTTAACCCCATGAACTGTCCTTGGGGGCAAAATGCGTTTACCAGCTATTTGGGCGACGACCAGTCGCGTTGGCGCCAGTACGATGCCTGCGAGCTGGTCGCTAATGGTGCCTCTCGTCAACGACTGTTCATTGACCAGGGTGAAGCTGATCAGTTTCTGGAAGAGCAATTAATGCCCGAGCGTTTAGAGGCCGTGTGTGAAGCGCATGATCATCCGCTAACACTGCGCCGCCAGCCAGGCTACGATCATAGCTACTTCTTTATCGCCTCGTTCATCGAGGAGCATTTGCGCTATCATGCAGAACACCTCATGAAGCGCTAAGGATATCGAAATGCTTAATCGCGCGTTGCGCCGTTTTCTTGGTTTGATATGGCGTCTTATTTGGCGTGGCGCGCTGGCTTTTATTGTTCTCTCAATTGCGCTGGTTTTACTATTCCGTTTTGTGCCACCTCCTGGCTCAATGGTGATGGTAGAGCGCAAAATACAAAGCTGGGTAAACAGCGAACCTATCGATATACAACGCCAATGGAGAAGCTGGGACAATCTATCCAGCAATGCCAAGTTGGCGGTGATCGCTGCTGAAGACCAGCGCTTTCCTCAGCATCGTGGTTTTGATTTAGTTGAGTTGAAGCGTGCCCTGAAGGCCAGTCTCGATGGCGAACGATTGCGGGGTGCCAGCACGCTCAGTCAGCAAACAGCTAAGAATGTTTTTTTATGGAGCGGCCGTAGCTGGGCCCGTAAGGGGCTAGAAGTATGGTTTACGTTGCTGATCGAAATGCTGTGGAGCAAGCAACGCATACTGGAAGTGTATTTAAACGTCGCTGAGTGGGATACGGGAGTATTTGGGCTAGAAGCGGCGGCGGGGCACTATTTTGGCGCTTCTGGCAGTGCATTGACCGAACGGCAAGCAAGCCTGCTAGCGGCTATTCTTCCTAGCCCGCGTACCCGCAGCGCGTCACGGCCAGACGCTCAGGTAGAGCGCCGCAGCCAGTGGATTCTTCAGCAAATGCGTAATCTAGGCGGTGTCCGTTACTTGGAGCGCTTGTAGCGCTTTAAGCTTCTCCTTTGTTGCTAGGTTTACGTACCACCATGACCACCCCAGCAATGGCAATGACCATGCCAGCCAGTCCGAGCAGGGGCAGGCGCTCGTCGAACAGCCACCACGCTTGTAGCGCAGTGACCGGAGGCACCAGATAAAACAGACTGGCAACGCGGGAGGCTTCCCCTTTTTTAATCAACGCCATTAATAGCAAGATGGCGGCGATAGACAGAATAAGTACTAGCCAACCAAGAGTGAGCACAAACGTTAAGCTCCATTCGACCTGGCGGGTTTCAAACAGCAGTGCACCAATGCCCAATAGCATGCCAGCCGCTATGTATTGAATTACCGCCCCGGAAAGAAGTGGCATGCTGGTGCAGTAGCGTTTCTGATAAAGCGTCCCCAATGAAATTCCCACCAACGCAGCCATCACGCTAACCAAGGCGCCAAGGCCAAAGCCAGCAAAAAGTGAGGTGCCGAACTCTAGCTTGCTGCCCAATACCAGACAGATGCCCACAAGGCCAAGCAGTAGCCCTAGCCATTGGCGGGTGGTTAGGCGCTCACCCAACAACGGGCCGGCACAGGCTGCTGTTAATAGTGGTTGAAGGCCAACCAATAACGCTGCCAGCCCGGCAGGCATGCCCAAATAAATACCGTAAAAAACTCCACCTAAATAAGTGCCGTGTACCAAAAGTCCTGAAACGCCTATATGCAGCCAGAGTACTGGCGAAGAAGGCCAGGCAATGCGCATTAACCACGTCAGTGGAATAAGCAGCATCAGGGTGAGCACGAAACGAATAAACAAAAACGTGAAAGGTTCTGCGTAGGGCAGGCCAAATTTTGCGCCAATGAATCCCGTGCTCCAGAGTAAAACAAATAATCCAGGCATAGCGGCAAGGCCTAAAGAAACCGTATTTATATTTTTTAAGTAACTAATATTATTGGTCATAATTCCTCGGTGTGAGAATTCACTGCATGCTTGTCTGTTACGTTGCGTTCTTTCTGTTACTAACTTTTACATAAAAAGTTGAACCTGTTCCTGAACAACGCGTCACACGGTGCACATTCATAACGCATCAATGAGGTTTCTTTCTATGCAACGTATGACTGCTCTGTTCTCTGCTGCTCTTCTCGCTACTGGTCTTCTGGCTGGCACCGCTCACGCGCAGCAAACTCAGGACCCTGCTCAGGATCCGATGGCTACCCAGCAAGCGCCCGCTCAGGATTTTTCTGATCAGCAGTTACAACAGTTTGCCGATGCTTCTCAAGAAATCGCCGTGATCTCTCAAGAGTACACACAGCGTCTGCAGGAAGCAGAAGATGAGTCCACTCAACAGGAAGTTCGCGCTGAAGCCAACGACCGTATGATTGAAGTCGTTGAAGATAGCGGTCTAGATGTTGATACCTTTAACGCCATTGGTCAGTCAATCCAGCAAGACCCTGAAATGATGCAGCGTGTTCAGGAAATGGCTAACCAGTCGTAACTCTGTTTATGACAATTCTGGTTTAAAGTTATGGTGATAGGTTCTATGGTAGTTCTCCTTGAGCTAGACACCTATGTAGCATAACTCGTTTGATCCAATGCAAACCCAGCGTTCTACGCTGGGTTTTTTGCTTTTGTTCACTCTCATTTGTGACTGGAGGGTTTACGGTACACGCTATCCAAGACAAACTTCATCTATTGATGATGCTGCCGCGCCAAGTGCAGGAGATCGCATGGATGTTGAACTGTTAGAAATACGTCAGCATATGGGGCAGTTTCCCCCGTTTGATGGCTTATCGGATGTATTGCTAGACGCCATTGCCGAGCAGGTTCAAGTACGCTACTACAAAACTGGGAGCGATATATTAAAGTTTGACGATATACTCACGGAATTGTGCTATATCCGTAGCGGAGCCGTTGAGGTATATCGTCGTCAAGGTGAGCTTTATAACCGCTTGGGCGAAGGGGATATCTTTGGGCATTTTAGCCTGCTGAGAAACCATAAAGTTCGGTTACCCGCTAAAGCGATCGAAGATACGCTAATCTACTTTATACCCAACGTCGTCTTTCAGCGACTTTGTGAAGAAGACGATGATTTTGCTGACTTTGTTGAGCTCGAACGCCCTCGTTTAGAAACTGCAGCAGAGCAGCAGAAGAAATCTAACGATATGATGGTTACGCGGATACGCAAATTGGTAACGCGTTATCCCGTCATGGTTGAGTCCACTACTACCGTCCAGCAAGCCGCTAAGCAAGTGAACGATGCTCAAGCGTCGGCGGTGCTGGTAATTAATGAAGGCAGTGATAATCCGCGTTACAGCTTTCAGGACAGCGAAGGCAAAACGTGGCAAATGTGCGGTATTCTGACGGATAGTGACTTCCGTACCCGCATTGTAGCTGAAGGGCTGTCAGCGCAAACGGCCATTGGCGAGGTTGTTTCCGAACGGTTAATTACCATTCAGTCGGATGCGTCGGTTTACGAAGCCATGCTGACGATGCTGCGTAACAATGTTCACCACTTACCGGTGCTCTACCGACAGCGTCCGGTTGGGGTTGTTCACCTCTCCGATATTATTCGTTACGAGACGCAAAGTGGGCTGTACCTAGTAAGCAATATTTTCAACCAGTCCAGCGCCCAAGGGTTAGCAAAACTTGCTCCAGATGTGCGCGCTGCTTTTGTAAGAATGGTGCAAGAAGGTGCTAATTCGCAGATGGTGGGGAGTGCCCTGTCGACCATTGGGCGTAGTTTTACGCGGCGACTGCTAGAGCTTGCCGAAGAAGCGCTGGGGCCACCGCCGGTGCCTTACTGTTTTATGGTTAACGGCTCCATGGCGAGGAATGAGCAAAGTATCGTCACCGATCAGGATAATGCACTGATCTTGTCAGACGACTTTAACCCCGACGAACACGACGACTACTTTCACGCGTTAGCGGCCTTTGTAAGCGATGGCTTAGACGCCTGCGGTTATACCTACTGTAAAGGCGATGTGATGGCGACTAACCGCCAGTGGCGTCAGCCGTTGCATGTTTGGAAGCGTTATTTCCAAGACTGGATGGCGAACCCAACCCCTGAACGACTACTCCATAGTTCGATTTTCTTCGATTTAGACAGCATTTACGGCGAAGACCATTTTGTTGAAGCGCTTCAGGATTTGATTGCCCAAACGGCGCCCCAGTCGCCACTGTTTTTGGCGGCCATGGCCCGTAATGCGCTGAATCGAACACCGCCGCTTGGGTTCTTCCGTACGTTTGTGATGGAAAAGGATGGCAAACATAACAACTCAATCAACCTAAAACGGCGTGGTACCGCCCCGATGGTTGACCTTATTCGGGTACATGCGTTGGCCTGTGGGTCTAAAGCGCAAAACTCGTTCCAGCGCTTAAATGATATAAGCAATACCCAACTGCTGGCGACGGGTGTAAGCGATAAGCTCAGTTACGCATTTGAGTTTTTATGTATGTCGCGGATTCGCCATCAAGTGATAGATCTGCAAGAAGACCGTTTCCCCGATAATAATATCGAACCGGAGAATGTTGAGGATAGCGAGCGCCACACGCTTAAAGATGCTTTCCAAGTACTCAACAACGCGCAAAAATTCTTGAAGTTCCGCTATCCCGTTCCCGCTCAGCGGCAGGGGCGATAAGATGCATGGAATCCGGCCCCGCCAAAAAGTAGTTCAAGCTAACTGGATAGGCTATATGGCTGAGCGAGCCGAAAAGGCTCATGATAGTGCGCTTAGACAATTCTTTGCAACGCCGCTACCCAGCCCGGATACACCTATCGCGCAAGTGCCGATGGTAGCGTTAGATATGGAAACAACGGGATTGGACGAGCGGCGTCACGCGATTGTCAGCATTGGGGTAGTGCCTTTCACACTGGATCGCATTCCGCTTGCTCAGCGTCGCTACTGGGTAGTGAAGCCCTCGCGACCCTTAGATGAGGCGTCCATTGCTTACCATCACATCACGCATTCTGAAATCGCCACTGCGCCTGACTTTGATGCCGTGTTGGATGAGCTATTAGCTGTGCTGGCAGGGCGGCTTGTGGTGGTGCATTTTCGCAACATCGAACGCCCGTTTCTTGATGCTGCCGTAAAAGCACGACGGGGAGAAGGGGTGATGTTCCCGATGATCGATACGATGTCGCTTGAAGCGCGCATGCATCGACAAACGTTATGGGCACGGTTTCGCCGTTGGTTAGGGCGTCCGCCTGTTTCGATTCGTTTAAATGCCAGTCGTGAACGCTATGGCCTGCCTGTCTATCAAGGGCATCACGCGCTGGTCGATGCACTGGCGACAGCAGAACTGTTGCAAGCGCAGATCAGTCATCACTACACGCCTGAGACGCAGTTGAAAGATATTTGGGTTTGAGCAGCGCAGCGTTACTTAACGCAAACGGGCAGCCAAATGGCTGCCCGTTTGTGGTTTAGTGCAAGTGCATTTAGTTTAATGGTTAGTGATTCACATCATACCGCTTTGGGTTCGCTCATCAGACCTTTGATAATGGCATAACATGCCACTAGCAAGATGATGGTGAACGGGAAACCGGTAGAAACCGCCATAGTTTGCAGTGCGGTCAGACCACCGCCAAGCAGCAACGCAATTGCGATAGCCCCTTCGATAATTGCCCAGAACACGCGCTGAGGCTTCGGTGCATCCACCTTGCCGCCTGCAGTAATGGAGTCGATAACCAGTGAGCCAGAGTCAGAAGAGGTCACAAAGAAAATAATGACCAGTAGAATCGCAATAAACGAGGTGATTTGTGACAGTGGTAACTGCTCAAGCATGATAAACAGCTGTAAATCCACGCCTGCGTCGCGCACAGCTTCAATGCCTTGGTTAACGTACTGATCAATGGCGGTGCCGCCAAAGGTAGTCATCCAGAGTACCGATACAATAGAAGGTACCAACAATACTGAAATTAGAAATTCGCGAACAGTGCGGCCACGTGAAACCCGTGCGATAAACATACCAACGTACGGAGACCAGGAGATCCACCAAGCCCAGTAGAAGGCAGTCCAGCCTTGGCTAAAGTTCGCGTCTTCACGGCCAAACGGATTCGACAGTGCTGGCAGATGAACAACATAATTAAGAAGGTTTTCAAAGAAACCTGTCGCGATAAGCAGTGTTGGGCCAACGGCAATAACGAAGAAAAGCAGCAAAGCCGCCATGGCGATGTTGATTTTTGAAAGCAACTGAACGCCTTTATCGACACCGGCCAGAATTGAACCAATGGCGATAATAGTGATGCCTATGATGAGTAGAATCATCGTGATATCGCTTTCTGGCGCGCCAAACAAGTAGCTTAGCCCTGCGGCTGCTTGGGTTGCACCTAAGCCCAGCGAAGTTGCCAAACCAAAAAGCGTGGCAAATACCGCCAAAATGTCGATTAGATGCCCTGGCCAGCCCCAGACGCGCTCACCCAGTATGGGGTAGAACACCGAGCGCATAGACAGTGGTAGCCCTTTGTTAAACGAAAACAAGGCAAGTGACAGCGCTACTACGGCGTAAATCGCCCAGGGATGTAGGCCCCAGTGAAAGATAGTGGCTGCCATACCTAGCGCCGCTGCGCCAGCAGCATCACCCTCAGCGCCTGCTAATGGTGCCCAGCTTCCACCATCAAAGGATGTACCAAAGTGGGTCAGCGGCTCGTTAACACCAAAGAACATCAAGCCAATGCCCATGCCTGCGGCAAATAGCATTGAAAACCAACCCACATAGGTAAAGTCGGGCTTTGCATCAGCGCCGCCAATGCGGATTTTACCTAGTGGGGAGATAATTAACCCAAGACACAGAATAACGAAAATATTGGCGGCAAATATAAAGAACCACGCCAAATTACCGGTCAAGAAACTAAAAATAGCGTCATAAACCGGTGCAATAGTGTCTTGTAGGGCGAGTGTTAAAACGACAAACAGTAGAACCACAATCGACGAAATGGTGAAAACCTTGCCGTGTAGGTCGAGGTTAACGCCCATGGTGCTGGTGGTTATATTGTCTTGACCAATAACGTAATCGGTATCGATCAGGTTTGCCGGCCCCTCCGGGGCAGGAATGCCTTCCGAGACAGGCTCTTCAGGTGGTCGATTTTGCGGCTTTTTATCCACAAATTTGCTCCCATCATTATTAAAAGTGCGTGCTGTTAAGCGCGAGTTGTCAACGGATTGCTTCTACAACGCAAGAGCGCGTTTATTGGGCCACTCGAATCAGGAAAACGGAGACGTCTGTGTGGGTGGCTACTTTGCTGCCATGGGACGGCATAATAATGTCCAGGTGGCGGGGTAAATGTGTTGCCATTACCACCAAATCAGCCCCCGTTTCCTCCACTGCATCGACAAGCTGCTTATCCACATTAGCAACGGGATCCGTCGAGCTGTAAACCCTAATACTTACCGGTTGACCGTGCACTTTATGCCGCTCGTGGGCAAAAGCTTCAAGTTTTTGCTCGTACTCTTGGGGAGTGCGGGCAACGCTTGTAGGTGTATTAGCGGTAACGCCAACGTAGATGATATGAGCATCATATCGCTTAGCAAGGTCTGCCACTACGCTTAAGGCAGGCTCCAGTAGCTCTAGATGAGCAAGATCGACTGGCACCATAATGTTCTTAAACACAGTACGCTCCTCATATAGCTCCATTTAGCATGGGTTTACCGTACTAATTAAAGCTATATCGTTTTTTTGAAAACAGTGGGTTGCAACAAATGAGCTGAAGCGAAGTGCGGCTTCAGCTCATTAATCATTCTACTAATAAACTGTATTTAGCCAAGACAATATTAGTTGCTTAGCCACTGTTCGACGACATCTTGATTATCTTCAACCCATTGCTTGGCATTTTCGTAGGGGTCGCTGCCATCTTCCTGATTCATCAGCATGACCTCACCCATCTGCTCGGGCGTCCACTCAAAAGAGTCAAGGATGGCGTAGGCTTCCGGCAAGTCATCTTTTAGACCTTGGCGTACCACGGTGTGAATCTGCTCAGCACCGCCATAAACATTTTCCGGATCTTCAAGGTATTTCAGATCGAAGCGGGCAAACATCCAGTGTGGCGTCCAGCCAGTTACCACAACATCTTCTTCATTGTTAATCGCGCTTGAAAGCGCTGCGGTCATGGTGGCACCGCTACCGCTACGCAGGCGCAGCCCGAGGTCATAGGTATCCACGACCTCTTCAGTAAGAGCCATCAGGCCCGCACCGGGGTCAATACCGATGATCTCGCCGTTAAAGCTGTCGGCGTTGTCGTTTAGGTCGGCAATAGAATCAACATCTGTGTAAGCCGGTACTACCAATCCCAGCTTGGTGCCATCCAAGTTCATGCCGAGATCTTCAATATTGTCACCTACACGCTCCATGTAGTCTGCGTGAGTCGTGGGTAGCCAAGCGGCGACGATGGCATCGGCGTCGCCAGTGGAAAGCGCCTGGAACATAGCGGCGGCAGAAAGCGACGTTAGTTCAACATCGAAACCCGCTTGCTCTAATACAGCAGCGACGACGTTGGTAGATGCTACTTCAGACGACCACTCAACATAGGCAAGGTTGATAGTGCCCTGATCTTGGGCGTGGGCCAGACTTCCGGCGGTCACACCTGCACCGGTAATGAGGGCTAATGAGGCGAGGCGGATGCGGTGATTCAACGTACGACTTTTCATTCACTTGCTCCTTGGGAAAATAGTCCTGGCGTCTATCAATATAGTGGTTAAGCGCCACAACTGTAGTAAGCATGCTTTCCAACGTTGCTTAACTAAAAATTTATAGGCGCGCTATCAGCATGCACATCCAAAAAGAGTGCATCAAGAAGATCAGTCAACGCAGCACGATGGTGGCCGCGCGATCTTCCTTGATTCACTGTGAGCGGCGCGTTTTCCGTAGTGATTGAGTTAAACGGTCAAGTAACATGGCTAGAATGACCACGGCGATACCAGCTTCAAAGCCATCACCGGGGCGTAGCCGCTGAATAGCACGCCACACTTCGCTACCTAGGCCATCTGCACCAATCATGGCGGCGATAACCACCATCGAAAGTGCCAGCATAATGGTCTGGTTAATACCCGCCATCACTGTGGGTAGCGAGAGCGGAAGCTGAACCTTGAAAAGTTTTTGGCTGCGCGTTGCGCCATAGGCATCGGCGGCTTCAATAAGCTCAACCGGCACCTGGCGGATACCTAACGTTGTGAAGCGAATCGCAGGCGGCATCGAGAAAATTACCGTTGCAAAAATGGCGGATACAGAACCAATGCCGAAAAACGGAATTGCTGGTATCAGGTAAACAAAGGCGGGCATGGTCTGCATAAAGTCCAATATCGGCATGATCAATCGGTACAGTCGATTAGATAATGCTGCCGCAATGCCGACAGGCAATGCGATAATCACGGCAACCAGGGTGGCGAAGACCACCAGCGTGAGCGTCTCAATCATTGGGTTCCAGAGACCCAAGTTCCAAATTAAGGCTAGCCCGGCTACTGAACCAATCGCTAAGCGAGCACCCGCTAGCCTCCAGCAGAGTAGGGTGATTAACCCAAGTAGCGCCCATTCAGGTAGCCACATCAAGCTATCGTTCAAAACATCAATGCCGGTTTGAGTAAAACGGGAAATTGCCCGAGTGACGGCTGAATATTCGCTGGTCAACCAGGTCAGGCCACTTTCGATCCAATCGCCAAGGGGGATGCTTGGAATATCCATTACTGTTCTCCTGCTCGTGCTAATTCATCCAGTACCGCGCCCTTCACAACGACACCTAGCAACCGCTGCTGCTCGTCAATGACGGCGATGGGAAAGCTTTTATCGCTAAACATAGCGAACAGGTTTTGCAGGGGTTCTTCAGGGGGGACTTTGCGGAAGTCTTGAGTCAGGTGATCAATAATAGTATCTGACTTGGCATCAATCGCCTTGCTCGCCGACTCGGCCTCTAGCAGGCCGATTAGGCGGCGGTCACGATCAGTGACATAAATTGAATCAATACTGTGGTCACGCATACGATGTAGTGCAGTGCGTGGGCCGTCGCTTTCGCGGGCGGTAGAGCGCACGGGGCGCATGGCGCTCTCGGCGGTTAATACACGCGAACGATCGACACCTTCGATAAAGCGGCGCACATAGTCATCAGCAGGTTGGGTTAATATTTCTTCCGGTGTACCAATCTGTACGACTTCGCCATCTTTAAGCAGCACGATGCGATCACCAATATTGAGCGCTTCATCTAAATCATGGGTGATGAAGACGGTTGTTTTCTGCATTTTAGATTGCAGTTGCAACAGCTCTTGCTGCATATCCTTGCGGATTAAAGGATCCAGCGCTGAAAAGGCTTCATCCATTAATAGCACGGTGGAGTCATTCGCCAGGGCGCGGGCTAGGCCGACACGCTGTTGCATACCACCGGAAAGCTGATTCGGATAAGCCTCTTCCCAGCCATCTAGCCCCACTTGGGTTAGCGCGTTTTGGGCAATTTGCTTACGCTCAGCTTTATCGACACCGCGGATTTCAAGCCCGAACTCGGCGTTTTGGCGTACAGTGCGGTGTGGGAATAGCGCAAAATTTTGAAAAACCATAGAAAAATGGCGGCGGCGACACTCCAACAGCGCCTTTTCGCTTAACGTGGGAATATTCTCGCCATCAATGATTATTTCGCCTTCGGTGGTATCAATCAGGCGGTTCAAACACCGAATTAACGTTGACTTGCCAGAACCAGAAAGCCCCATAATGACGAGCAGTTCGCCTTCATAGACATCGAATGAGATGTTTGAAAGGCCTAACGTTTGGCCAGTTTTCTCAAGAATTTCAGGGCGTTTTAAACCCTGGTCACGAAGCTCAAGGGCTTTTTTCGGCTGCTTGCCAAATACCTTGCTTAAGCCGCGAACCTGAATTTTGACAGGGCGTGTCTCGTCCATCAGCGATGCCTTTTGCGTGAATGAGCAGCCTTGTGTCGTTGCTCAGCTAGCTTTCCGATGCCAAATGGCTTTCCCTGCAAACAGCGACACAAAACGGTTCATAATTAGAATTTAAGTTTTAGCTTGGTTATTTATTAATATTTATTATACATAAGTGGGTAGGGTGTGTCACAACGCCTCCTGCGCTAAGCGTCAAAAGGTGTCACATGTGTCAGTTTTAACCCGCAGTAACAATTTTCTGGGCATAGAATTAATCTGGTGTTTTTTTATAAATTTTTGATTTTTGTAGATAAATTTATATTTTTCGGTTTTTGGTATGAGCTATGCAGTGAATTAGGTAGTTAATCGATATTTTGGTTAGAAGGGAGGTAAGCCTAATGGATAAACCAGTTAATCAAGTTACCAAACGCCCCCGTGTGCTTACATTGTGCATGTTAGCAGCTACCGTTAGCACATTAGCTCTTGCTGGTTGTGGTAACGGTGATGAGCCAATGCCGCCTGCCGAACAGCCAGAAACGATGGAACAAGATGCGACTTCCTCTACTGGACAGGCAACTACCGCAAGCGATGCTACCGCATCGGATATTACTTCTGACCCCATGATGAACGATGAGCCTGCAGTGGCTGATGACTCTGACATGGGCGATCCCGGGCTAAGCGATGATGCCGCCGCATCACAAGAACCTATGCCAGGTGAAGAGCCTATGCCAGATGAAGAGGCTAGCAACCCAGAAGATCCTGAAGAAAACCCAGGATTTGGTGAAGGTACTGACCCGATGCCAGGTGCTGATGAGAATGATGATGCGATGAATAGCGGCCAGTAATCGTTAACGCTCCCTACGATGATAAGCCGACCCAGCTGTCTGTTCCCTGCGGCTGCTCCACACGGTTTATCATCCTTTTCCCCCCGCGCCCGCGGGGGTTTTTTATGTGATCCGTGAACCCTCTTTGATAAGAAAATTCCCCACACGTACGCCATTTTGGCAAGGTAGTGCATAGCTTGTCGTCACATAGACGAATAGTCGGTTACACCGGTGAGTGGCCGACTATTTGCGTTAATTTATTCCTCGTTATCCTCTAAACGACGATAAAGCGTTCGTCGAGCAATACCCAGCACTTCAGCCGTACGCCGTTTATTGCCGCCGGTGGCCTCTAACACTTTACGTATGTAGCGCTTTTCTACTTCTTCCAGGCTGGGCCAGCGGGTAGGTGCAGGTGCTGGAACCTGAGTGCCAGGTAACACTTCACCAGTAAGTGTCGGCGTTATTTCCGAGCCGTTATGTTGGCTAGCCTGTTCGCGTAAACGCTCTGGCAAATCTTGGTGTTGCAATATGCCTTCTTCGCTCAGTGTTACGGCTCGCATAATGGCGTTTTCCAGCTCGCGTACGTTGCCGGGGTAGGTGTAGTTCAACAGGCTATTTAGCGCTTCGGGCTCGATTTGTTCAATCTGCTTACTTTGCGCTTCGGCGTGTTTGTCGATTAATGCAAATACAAGATGCTCTATATCGGTGCCACGCTCACGCAGTGGAGGAATGCGCAGAGAGAACGTCTCAAGGCGATAGAACAAGTCACTGCGAAAGTTCTCTTGTTCGATCTCTTTTTCAAGATTGCGATGGGTCGCGGCAATGATGCGGACATCTACCGGCTCCTCACGCTCGCCGCCAACGGGTCGTACCGTCTTTTCTTGCAGCGCACGCAGCAGTTTGGCTTGGAGATTAACCGGCATTTCGCCAATCTCATCCAAAAACAGGCTACCGCCTTGAGCGCTATGAAACAGACCGCGGCGCGCTTCGTTAGCCCCGGTGAATGCCCCTTTTACATGACCAAAAAACTCACTTTCCATTAGATCGGCAGGAATGCTGGCACAGTTTACAGGCACAAAGGGTGCTTCGTGACGTTTGCTTTCTTGGTGGATAGCGCGAGCCAATAGCTCTTTACCGGTACCGCTTTCGCCCAGAATCAAAATAGGCGCATCGCTTTTAGCCAGCCGAGATGCATCATGAAACAGAGACTGCATTCCTGAGCTTTTTCCGACAATACCGTGAAACTGGCTCAACTCAGTATCGTGGGAGAGAGACAAACGCTGGCGCTCTAAGACGCGAAAGACTGCCTCGCGAATGGCATCTAAATCCAATGGTTTAGTTAAAAAGTCATCGGCTCCCAGCTTTAGCGCCTCGACGGCTTGGTCAATGGTGCCAAAGGCAGTGATGACAATAATGCCCAGCTCGCTGCCGCTTTGACGCAGTTGCTGAAGTAACTGAATGCCGGTCATTCCAGGAAGACGTACATCCGTAATCATCATTGCCACAGCTGTATGGCTTAGTAGCGCCAAGGCGTCTTCGGCACTGGGAACGCCTAGCGTGTCATAGCCCGCGTCGTTGAGCTCTTCTTCTAATAACTCACGTATAGCGGCGTCATCTTCCACTACCAATAAAGGTAAAAGGTGTTCCTGATGGGTCACAAACGTTTTCCTCAAGCGGATGCGGTTTCACTAAGGGGGAGCGTAATCTCGAATCCAGCGCCGCCAAGGCCGCTATCAAATACGCCAATCGTCCCGCCGTGGTCGTTAATAATGCGATGCACCATGGAGAGCCCTAAGCCACTGCCTTGGCCCACCGGTTTGGTCGTAAAGAAAGGATCAAATACTTGCTGATGATGCGACGCTGGAATGCCAGGCCCGTCATCTTCCACCCAGAGTGTTAGCTCTTCACTATATTGCTTGGCACTAAGGCGTATACAGCTAACATCTGGTGCTTGCGCTGCGTTGCGTAATAGATTGGTGAGTACCTGCACAATTTGCTGCCCATTGACCAATAAATGGGGGGTAGGGGAGGGAAGATCAATATCCAAGTGAATATTTCGTGGCTCCAGCTCCTCTTCCACTAACTCACTGGCACTCAGAATAAGCTGATCCAACGCTTGTGTGTCTTTCTCTACGTTATGTTGTCTGCCTAGTTCCATTAATTGGCGGACAATTTGAACAATTCTTTCGACTTCGCCTCGGATACGGCCTAATCGTGCACGTTCGTCATCGCCAATGGTGTCCCTGCGGGCTAAGCGCTGGGCTTGGCCATTGATGACGGTTAATGGCGCGCCAATTTCATGGGCGACACCGGCCGCCAAAACGCCTAACTCGGCCAGCTTTTTAGATTTGCGCAGGCGCTTTTCTAGTTCGATTTCGCGCTGCCGACGAGCATCAATATCGCGATCTTTTTCTGCCATGGCATCTAGCATGCCGTTCAAGCCTGATGCTAAGCGACGATATTCCGTCGGGCCATCGACCGTAGCCCGTTGGCTGCGGTCGCCATCTTCCACAAGTAACATCACGTGCAAAAGACGATTGAGCGGTCGTTCTATATAGTGCCTAAAGCCCCACCAGATGCTAAAAACAATACCGGCCGCTCCGATTACAAACACTAAAACCGCCACAATGCTGATAAAGCCCGTATAGTTTTCGATGCCGGTATTAAGTCGATTTACCTGCAGAACACCTCGTACCGTACCATCTTGCGCCCGCAGCGGAATCAATGCTGAGTAGTACGTCCAGCCTTCCTGTTGGCGGTAATTGCTATACAGGTCATCTTGTTCGATAACCTGCTGAATTTCATCCGGCGTAAACAGGTCTTTGCCCAACCCCAGCCCATAAACTTCCCGGCCTTGGGTGTCGAACACATAAGCACCATAGATACGATGGAATGAAAAAGCGGATTGCAGTGCTTCTTCTAGCGGGGTGTCGCTATCGCGAGTGACGGCGTAACTCAGTGATGTGCCCAGTGCACGGGTGATAATCTCAACTTCGGTTTGCAGCTTGGAACGCACGTTATCTTCTAGCGACTTGATAGCCACTAGGCTAAAAACCACTAGAATGACAAACAGTGGCACGATGACCGTCAAAATAATTAAATTACGTAGTCGCATCAGGCATCCGTGATGAATACTGGCTGTTCAGCAGTGGACAGCATTGGCAGCGTACATAGATAGTGTAAATAAATAGACAGTATCAATAGGCAGTATAAAGAGTAGCGGTTCAGATAACGTTAGTGTGGGTTAATTAACCACCTGCAAACGGTAAAGGCTGCCCTGATCGCCATCGGTTAGCAAATAAATGGCGTCGTTAGGGCCTTGGCGCACATCGCGAATGCGGCCAATGTGGCCGTCAAGAATAACCTCTTCATCCACCACGTTGCCGTTTTCCAATTGCAGACGCAGCAATGTTTCGCTGGCTAAACCACCGGCTAATAGCTGCCCCTGCCAGTTTCCAAACGCGCTGCTGGTGACTTCGGTAAGGCCCGAAGGCGCAAATCGACCTTCAAAGCGGTAAACCGAGTCGACCATGCCGGGCTTCGATTCGACTCCAATCGGCTCATTAGTCCGATAATCATTTCCCAGGCTAACCTCTGGCCAGCCATAATTACTGCCTGCTTTGATGTGATTAAGCTCATCGCCTGTGCGCGGGCCATGTTCGGTCGCCCAGGGTTCACCATTGCTAAGTACCGTCAACCCTTGAATGTTGCGATTGCCCGTGGAGTAAATTTCATCCAAGGTGCTATCAGCGCCCACGAAAGGGTTATCGTCAGGAACACCGCCCGTATCCGTTAGGTGCAGCGTTGACCCCGCGTGGTCGTCGCTTGCCTGGGCACGGGATGGGTTAACGCCGCGGTCACCAATACTCATTAATAGTGTGCCGTCTGCTAGCCACGCCAAACGCGAGCCGTAATGACGGCCGGGTGAAGAAGCGCGGTCCTGTTCAAAAAGGTGCTCGACCTCACCGAGTGAATCCCCTTGCCACTTAACCCGTGACAGTGCTGAGCGACTGTTATTGCCGTCTGGTTTGCTCCAGGTGAAATAAATCCAGTCATGTTCACCGTCACCAAAGGAAGGGTGCAAGGTGATATCGAGAAGCCCACCTTGCCCCTGGTGGCTGACCGTGGGCATTCCTTCGAGCGTTTGCTGGTTACCTTCTTGATCTACCAGGGTGAGTTGACCACGGCGTTCGCTGACTAAAAAACGCCCGTCAGGCAAAAAAGCCACTGCCCAGGGGCTGTTCAACCCACTCGCCACACGTTCAAGTGACAAGGTCATTTGATCGGTTTCGATCGCGTCGTAAACCATTTCTGCTTGGGCATTGCTAACAGTGCCCGCCAACATTAACCCGCCAATAGCTGTTAGAAACCAACGATGAGAAGGCGTCGTTAACACTGCTTGGCGTGCTTGTGACTGAGGTTGGCGCATCATGGTCACTCCTGTCGTCGGGGCCTTCGATGATCATGTTCCATGCCTAGCAGTGACTGCTTAAAGCGAGCGGGGTTCCCTGTGCTGCTATATATCCGGCGGGCTAAATCAGACGGGCTATAGCAAAAACGCTACATCAGAAATGCCAGCAGTATCGGTAAATACACCAGGGCAAGCAGCGTAGAGCAAAAAACGAGGCTGGCAACATACGCCGGTTCGCGCTGGGCACGCTGGGCGAACAAGTAGTTAAACACTGCCACAGGCATGCACATTTGTAGCACCAGAATGCTTTGCGCCAGTGGGGGAAGGCCAACCCAACCCGCAATTAGCCACGCTGCCCCAGCGGCAAGGGGAATACGTACTAGGCTAAAACCGATGCCGGAACGCAGGCTTTTTACCTGGATGCTGGCTAGGGAAACACCGAGCGTGATCAACATAAGCGGTACGGTGAAACCAGACATTAAGTCGACCGTATTGGCTAGCCAAGGGGGCAGTGATGTGTCGGTTAACAGCAGCGCCATTGAGATTAAAATGGCATAGACGGTGGGCGTTTTCAGCAGCGTTTTAGTCGGGCTTCCGTTGCTATTGAGAACGGCCCCTAAGGTGAACTGAAAGAGCGAGACCGTCACCATCACCGTAATACCGTAGGCAAACCCTGCGCTGCCAAAGGCATACAGAACGACGGGTAGTCCCATATTGCCGGTGTTGGGATACATCATCGGGGCAAGTAATACGCGCCAACTGCGGCGCAACAGTTTGGCGACCACAAAGCTAGCCGCGCCCATGGTGAGTATCACGATGGCCGTGGCAAACATCATCTGCCCGAAGCTATTGGCATCAATATTAGCCCCAGATAGTGAGGCAAGCACCAGTGCGGGGGTACCGATGTTAAACACCAAACGAGTAATGAAATCGACGGGGTAGGGATGCCCTAAGCGTACCCATAAATATCCTAGCCCAGCACCGGCGAGTACCGGAGCCATCACGGCAAAAAGTTCGGCGAGCATTACCATTCCTTGACGATGATTAGCGACTCATTGTCGTTAATTAGGCCGCTAACTGGCAAGGTGAATTGGTTATTCAGCGTTAGTGGTGGAGTGATTGGATTGCCAAGCAGCCGGAACTTGCTCGCGTAAAAACTCGAGCAGTGCGTTAACCCGACGCGAATGGTGGCCGTAAGCGTACAACATGGTGATGGGCAGTGGGGCAGGTTCCCAGTCGGGCAAGCAACTGACTAAATCACCAGGATGATGCTGCTCGCGTTTTTCAACCACCCAGTGGGGCAGCAGCCCGATGCCTTGGCCATAAGCAATGGCATCAATTTGAAGCACCGTTAGATCGACGCGCAGCCGCGAGCGGGGCGCATTAAACAGAAAGTCGTCGTGATGAGCATGGTGGAACAGCAGGCCGCTAGAAGCGCTATCGAGTAAATCAATCCACGCGTGTGATTCTAGCTCGCTTGGGTGCTGAGGGTAGCCAGCGTTGGCAAGATAGCTGGGGTTGGCATAAAGGCCGCGAGTCAAGTGCCCTAAGCGCTCCTGGTTGAGACCGCATTCGTGCGTTGCCCCTAGCCAGATGTGCACACTGTTACTGTGCATTTTAGTGGGCGGAGATTCTCGAGTGTGGAGGGTTAATTCCACCTTGGGATAGCGGGTTAAAAACGCATCAACGACGCCTGCCATCCAACCTCGTGCTAATGCCCCGTGAACTTCCAGTGTTACTTTTCCGCTGATTTCCTCACGCAGTTCTGCCAGCGCTTCTTGGCTATGTGCCGCCATCGCTAGCAGTTCTGTGCAGTAGTTATGAAACAGCAGACCCGCTTCCGTAGGAATCAGCCGATTGGCTTGCCGCCTGAGCAGCGGCTGACCCAATCTTGCTTCTAACTGGCTAATACGGCGGCTCAGTGTCGATTTAGCAAGTCCTAGCTTTTGTGCGCTGCGCGTTAGGCTACCGGTAGTCATCACATCGGCAAAGGCGGCGAGTTCATCAAAATCGTACATGGTCGGGCCATTAGGCAACAGTTGAAGCGCTATTGTGCCATTTAATGATGTTAATGAAAATAATTGGCATTTGTGTTCCGGATGACTGAACGTACTGTGCGACCTCTTTGTGTAAGAATTATGCAAAAATACGAATGTTAATGATTCGTATTTGATTGCAAGTGCTCTTTCACATTAAAGGAACCCTGCTATGTCTTCTCGTTTGCGTCGCACGCTATTGGCCGGTGCCATCTCTTCATTGGCCAGTAGTGCCGTGTTGGCACAAGAAACACCTCGGCTAGATGATGTTGTGGTTACCGCATCGGGGTTTGAACAGCAAATTTCCAGTGCGCCTGCTTCTATTAGTGTTATTTCTCGGGAAGAGCTTGAGCGTGGACACTATCAAAATGTCACCGATGCGCTGCGCGACGTGCCGGGTGTGATTGTTACCGGTGGCGGCGCAGGTGACCGTGGCAATGATATTTCAATTCGTGGCATGCCCTCCCAGTACACCTTGATTTTGGTGGATGGACGTCCGCAAAATTCTCGGGAATCACGCCCGAATGGTAGCGCTGGGTTCGAACAGGACTGGCTACCGCCACTCCAAGCGATTGAGCGCATTGAGGTGGTGCGTGGGCCAATGTCGACACTTTACGGTTCAGACGCTATCGGTGGGGTGATCAACGTAATTACCCGCAAGGTGGCTGATGAGTGGCACGGCAATGTACAGCTCGACACGGTGCTACAAGAGAACAGCAATTCTGGAGACAGCCGCCAAGCGAATTTCTACCTAAGCGGGCCGTTAGTGGGTGACCGATTAGGTCTGCAACTTTATGGGCGTGCCTCAGAACGGGATGAAGATGATATTTTGAACGGCTACGAAGAGAAAAGCCTGCAAAGCCTAACCGCACGGCTGAACTTCGCGGCCAACGATAATCATGACTTCACCGCCGAAGCCGGCGTTACCGAACAGGATCGCCACTCGCGGATGGGGCGTTCTGGCGCTGCTGAGGGTTGCAAAGGTGGTTGCACCGACAGTATCGGCGAATACACCAACACCCACGTTGCCGTTACCCATAGTGGCCGCTTTGACTGGGGTACCAGCGAGACCTTTGTACAGCGTGAGCGTAGCGACAACAAATCCCGCGATATCGAAATTACCAATACTACCGCTAAAACCAGCGCGGTGATCCCGCTAGGCATGCACATAGTGACTGTTGGCGCGAGCTACGAAGAGGAGTCGCTGAGCGATACTACCACCAACCGAATATCTGACCGGACCGAAATCGAAAATAGCCAGCGGGCGCTGTTTGTAGAAGATGAGTGGATGCTGACCGACACCTGGGCGTTGACCGGTGGCTTACGCGTCGATGACGACGATAACTTCGGCAGCCACGTCAGTCCGCGCCTTTACAGCGTTTGGAATGTGACACCTGACTGGACCCTTAAAGGGGGCGTTTCAACCGGTTATCGCTCGCCAAGCCTGCGTGAAATCACTCCCGATTGGGGGCAGGTCAGTCGCGGTGGCAATATTTACGGTAACCCGGACCTTAAACCTGAAACGTCGCTTAACAAAGAGATTGCACTGCTCTACGCCAATGATGCAGGCCTGAGCGGCAGTTTGACGCTGTTCCACAATGACTTTGACGATAAAATTACGCGTATTGCTTGCCCTGTTGATATCTGTACCGATGGCCGTAACGACTATGGCAGCGACCCTACTTATCGCGTCAACGTGGATGAGGCGATTACGCAAGGGGTAGAAGCCAGCCTAGCAGCGCCGTTGACAGATGCAGTGTCGTTAACGGCTAGCTATACCTTCACTGACTCCGAACAGAAAAGTGGTCAATATGCTGGCGAGCCTTTGACGCAGCTACCGCGCCATCAGGTCTCAGCTACGCTTGACTGGCAGGTCAACTCGCGACTCAGCCAGTGGACAAAAGTGAGCTACCGTGGCGAGGAGAGCCAGCCCACTACCGGCCCCTCCAGCCGCTCGGTGGTGGCACCTTCCTACACCTTTGTTGATGCAGGAATGGGTTACAAGCTCAACGATAGCACCACGGTGAACGCAGGTATCTACAACCTATTTGATGAGCGCATTACTTACGAAGAGTACGGCTACGTGGACGATGGTCGCCGTGTTTGGTTGGGACTGAATGTCGCGTTCTAGTGCCTGTTAGTACCTGTTTGCTATTAAACGTTGCGGCCACCTGATTAGGTGGCCGCGCTTTTAAGTGAACCACGTATTTATTTACGGATATTTATTTACGAATGTTGGGCTTGGGTAGGCTGCGTATTGCGTTTGCTAAGCTGCAGCACGCTTATCATCAAGGCTGGCAGGAAGGTCACCGTGACGATGGAAGCTCCCAGCAAGCCAAATAAGACGATCGCTCCCACGCCACGATAGAGCTCGGTGCCTTCACCGGGCAAAAATACCAATGGCGAAAGCCCGCATAGGGTTGTCAGCGTGGTAATCGCAATTGGACGCAGGCGGGTTTGTACCGCTTGAGACACTGCTTCCTGAACGGATAGCTGCTTATCGTGTAATCGCCGCCGAGCCTGGTCGACCACCAGGATGGGGTTATTAACCACGGTTCCCATTAAGATCAAAAAGCCCAGCATCGTAATCATATCGAAGGGCTGACTTAGTGGAGCGATGCCAATAAGTGGCAGTAGGCTGCCCACTGCATTCATGGCTGCCAGACCCATAATGCCACCCACCACGCCCAAAGGAATGGAGGTAAGGATCAGCAGCGGGTAGCCCCAGTGAGAGAAAATTGCTACCAGTAGCAAATAGACAATCACAATGGCAATCAAGAAGTTGCCCATTAGCGCGTCTCGCGTGGCATTTAACTGATCACTAGCCCCAGAAATCGAAATATCCACCGCCGATGGTAGTCCCCCTTCACGGCGTAGACGCTCCAACATTCTCTCGGCCTGCTCAACCCCTGCTTCCAGGGCAATGCTGGGTGGTGGGATGACATTGAGGGTCACCGTGCGGCTACTATCGACCCGGCGAATAACGCTGGTGTCCATAGTTTCATCAATGCTGGCGACGGCAGAGAGCGGCAGTGTCGCGCCGCTGGGGGTATGCAGCAGAAGGTTGGGTAGCTGGTCCAGAGGTAGCGACAGCTGGGGGCCATAAAGATAAATATCGATCTTCTCGTCATCGAGAAAGAAGTCATCCACATAGGCACCTTCGGTGAGTGCGGCGACTGAAAAGCCGACATCTTCTGCCGCTAAGCCAAGTGCTGACGCCTGCGCCCAATCTGGGCGAATTTGAATCAGCGGCTGATCCAACGACAGCGAAGAGGGTTGGCTCTGAATGCGCGGATTGCCAAACTCATTGCGGGCTTCTCGGTAGAGGTTATTGGCGGCTTCATAAACGGTCGCCAAATCCGGGCCGGCGATATCCAGGTTGATACTCCGCGTGCCGCCATCGTTACTGGAAATGATCGAGCCTTTCGAGGCAAATGCGCGCATTCCTGGAAAGCGCTCGTAGTAGCTGGTAAGTGCGTCCATTAACGCTTCGATATCACCAGGGTCAGCTGCTTCCGCGACGATAAACAGCCGCGTAGGGGCAACCCGCATGTTCATATAAGCCAGCGGCGGCACCTCGGTGTCGCCCGCTAAAAAAGCCGCTGGGTCAGCGTCTACATGGGGTAAAAAGTAATCCTCTACTTGCGCGGCGATTCCCGCCATCTCCTGCAGGCTATAGCCAGGCGGTGGGCTCATCACTGCAAAGGTTTTAGGTTCCTCGCCTTCGGGCAAGTACTCGGCAGGCGGAGTGAGTACAACGATAGTCCAGCCGCTGATCACTACTGTAGTGACTAGAATCACTCCGCGCCGAAAAGGAGTGGCGATCAATCGATCAAGCCGCTCCCCAGCCCACGAAGGGCGTGAGGCCGCGGGGCTATCCTCATGCTCGTTGCGCATCGAAAAATTAAAGCGCGAACAGAGTGACGGCACTAGGGTAACTGCCACCAGCATTGAGGCAAAAATAGCGGCGGAAACGGCAATGGCCACGTCAGAGTACAGTTGCCCAGCTTCCTCTTCTATAAACAGAATAGGCAGGAAAACCAAGATGGTGGTGGTCGTCGATGCCAGCGTCGCGGGCCATACTTCCTGCACGCCGCGTAGCGCCGATTCAATGCGGTCGAGTCCTAAACGACGGTATCGCTCAATATTTTCCAACACCACAATGCTGTTATCGACGCTCATGCCAATGGCAAAGGCAATGCCTGCCATGGAAATTACGTTAATCGTGCGTCCCGTGAGCATCAGCCCTAAAAAAGCCGCAATGGTGCAGAAGGGGATGCCAATAACGCCAATAAAGGTGGCGCGAGCGGAGCGCAAAAACAGGTACATCACCAACGTTGCAAAGGCCGCCCCAAGTAGCAGATTACTCCATACATTACTGACCGAGGCCTCCACGTAGCGCACATCATCGGCAGTCAGCACCATTTCCATACCCGCCGGGCGCAGAATGCTGTCGTTAATGGCCGCTATTTCTTCTTCAATGGCGTATTTGATATCGATGACGTTGGCACCGCTTTCCCGCCGAAGGTCCATACCAATGCCCGGCTGGCCGTTATAAAACGAGAGCTGGCTTAAGCGCGACTGCCCCTGGCGGACCTCGGCAACGTCGGTAAGCCGCACGATGCTATCGCCCTGGCGAGCGACAACCAACTCCGCCAAGGCTTCAGCATCATCAAAGCGGCCCAGCGTGCGTATCAAATAGCGGCGTTTACCGGCTTCTAATTCGCCACCGGAGATATCCCGGTTACGCTGGGTGATGGCGTCGCGTAACTCGGTAAGTGAAACCCCGCGCTGGGCTAGCGCGCCAGGGTCGACCAAAATTTGTAGCTGCCGCTGAGCGCCGCCATTGACGCCGACTTCCGACACGCCTTTAACGCTTTCCATGCGAGGCCGCACACGGTCGTCGATAAAGTCGCTCATCAGTTGGATATCTAACGCCTTAGGGTTGCCGGGTAGCGTACCCACGTGAAAGCGCAAAAACGCGTCTGTCGAAAAGGCGGCAGAAACAATCCGTGGCTGGTCCACATTGGTGGGATATGACGATACTTGGCTGAGCGCGTTATTGACTTGAATTAGCGCTGCGGTCATATCCACGCTAAACGGGAATTCAAGTTCAATTTCAGCGCTGCCACTTTCGGCGATGGCCGTCATGCGGGTAAGGTTCGGCACATTGCGCAAGTACTGCTCTTGCTCAATGAGGATCTCTTTTTCGATATCCTGAGGCGTTGCTCCCGCCCAGCGCGTCTCGACCGTAATTGTGCGGGCTTCAATGTCGGGAATCATCTGAACGGGGATGCGTAGCGTGGCGGCAATGCCCAGCAGCAGGAAGATTAGCGCGATAACAGTGACCAGCGTTTGTTGGCGCAGTAGGGCTGCAAACATTACTCGCTCCCCGCCGCGACAGCCTCAACGCTGACACCTTCGACCAGCGATTCATTACCCCGAATGACCACCAGCTCATCACCAGAGAGGCCCTCGATAATTTCCACACGGTCGGCAAAGTTAATACCCAACTGCACGCGTTGCTCAGTAACCTGATACGTGTTGTTTTCGTTAGGTGTGGCGACCCACACGGTGACTCGCCCGTCTGGGTAGCGGCTTAACGCATCGCGGGGAACCGTCAGCCCATCGCTGCCGGTCGACGCCCGCAGCACGGCATCCACTGCATTACCTGGGTATAGTGAAGCTGCATCGGGAACATGGGCGCGTAATAGAAATGTGCGAGCACTGGGGTCACTGATCGGCACCATGGTGGCGATAGTGGTCTCGTAGGTTTGTTGGCCCACGCGCAGGCTGATCAACGCTTCGTCTTGAACGGCGGCATAAAAGGCTTCGGGCACCTGAAAATCAGCGCGCAGCTCATCAAGGTTAACGAGGCGCGCAACGCTATCTCCTGGCGTGACCCACTCACCGAGATTGACGCTGCGAGCGCTGACGACACCATCAAAAGGGGCGTTAATTGCATGGCGAGCCAGTAGGGCGTTTAAACGTGCTTGCTCCGCCGTTAAACGCGAGCGTGCGGCGCGGGCCACGTTAACGGCACTACGACGAGCGCTCGCTTCAGTCGCTGCGATGTTACGCCCCACGCCCACCGATTCCGCTTCTCGCAGTAGTCGTTCTGCTTCCGCTAGTGCGGCCTGGGCCTCCTGTTCTGCAGCAACCGCCGCTGCTACGTCAAAACGAGCCAGATCGTCATCCAGCGCGATTAGCGTGTCTCCCTTGGCGACGTGGTCGCCAGGATTAACCGCTACCTGAGTAATAAGCCCTGCTACTGATGCTGAGAGGAGGGCATCTTCCAGGGAGTTTACGGTGCCGACCAGGTTTGTTTCGGTATAAATTGGCTCGCGGTTTACGGGCGCCAGCTCAACCCTGGGGGCTGATTGCGCGAAGGAAGCGCTAGAGAGCATTAGGCCGCAGAGCAACAGTAGAACCAAGGCAAGATAGCGGACGAGCGGGTGCGCGGTCATGACAGACAGTTCCCTAATAAACATCGAATTCGCTGTTAAGCGGGCGTAAAAAAGCCCTGGCGCATGGCCAGGGCAGTAAGTCAGCATTGAAACAGTAAATAGAACCTTTTAGCTAGTAGCGTTTAGAACTCGTAGCGTGCAGAGAGCCACAGTCGACGTCCCTCTTCGCTATTGGCATACACATTGCCAAAGCTAGTGCCGTCACCATAAGCGCGGTAATCGACGAAGTCTTTATCGAACAAGTTGTAGATGGTGGCACTCACGTTAAATTGCTCGGTAAATGCGTAGCTGCCGCCTAAGTGGAACAGTGAATAGGCTTTGAAGTCACCTAGGTCATCGAAAGAGGGCGCGCCCCTAACGCTTTCACGGTTACGGTAACGTTCGCTGCGGTACTCGGCGGAAAGCCACGTGTCCAACTGAGGCGTGGCTTGCCAGCGCAGCGTGGCATTGAATGCATGCTCCGGGGTATCGGTCAGCGGTTCGCCACGGTTGTTACCGCTCTTCTGTTCGCTATCGGTGTAAGTGTAGTTGGCCGATAAGCGCCAATCTGGCGTGAACTGATAGCTGGTAGAAAGCTCGACACCCTGGGTAACGGCTTCATCGATATTGACGTCTTGGCTATAGACACCGTCGGGTACGAGCGGGTTGTTCTCAACAACAATGTCGTTGCCGCTGGCTATTTTGTCGTCAAACTCGTTATAGAACAGCGTGGCGCTAGCGGTGAAACCTGCCAGGCTATCGTAATGTGCACTAATTTCACTGCTGGTGCTGGTTTCCGGCTCAAGGTTCGGGTTGCCGATAGTGAGTATGGTGCCCTGGCCCGTAACGCCATTGATACCCGCATGCAGGTCATTCAGCGAGGGCGTTTTGTAGCCTCGGCTGACGCCGCCTTTCAGTGTCCAGTTTGGCGTCGTGTTCCACACCAAATAGCTACGTGGGCTGAACTGGCTGCCAAAGGCATCATGATGATCGTAGCGGCCGCCAAGCGTTAGCGCCAAATCGTCACGTAGCATCCACTCATCTTCTGCAAAGAGTGACCACGTAGTTTGCTCAAAAGTCTCATTTGCTAACCCATCATCGAGCTTAGCATCCCACCACTGCAAGCCCACTGTGGTCATGTGGTCGCCTAGCGGCATGACATATTTGCTGTCTAATACTGTATTAGTGGTTTCTAGCTCGCGAGGGGCTCCGCCCACGATGCCAGGGAAGCCGTCATAGGCAACGCCATTTTCACCAGGAATCGTACGGCCTTTAGTTTCTGTGGTGTTGCGCATCAAACTGGATTCGAGCGTGCCTGATGCAAAGCGCCCAGTGTGACCAATAGCAACCTGCTGACGCTCAAAACGCAACTCGTCGGCGTAGCCATTGGCGGCGCCAGGATCTGGCGCGCAGCTACGGGTGCGGCCATCTAAAGTACCAAGCTGGCATTCGTCATTGTTATAACGCTGTCGATTAACTTCACCATCCACCCAAAGGTCGTGATCGGCATTGGGTGTCCAGGTTAACTTGCCGCCCAGGTTATAGGTATCGCCTTCAACGGGGCTGGGGCCGCGCTGGCTAACGTCAATGGGGTTGCCGTTGCCGTCAGTGTAAGTAAGCTCTGATGCGTCCCGCTCGTATAAGCGACCACGCACCTGAATGCCTAGCGTGTCTTGAATAAGCGGGCCACTGGTGTACAGGTTGATTTCGCGGCGATCACCGAAATCACGATCTTCATTAAATGTGTTTTCAACGCCTACGGAACCAACCCACTCGCGGTCTACTCGGCGAGTGATGATGTTGATTACCCCGCCCATGGCGTCAGAGCCATATAGCGTCGACATTGGGCCACGAATGACTTCGATACGTTCAATACTGGAGACAGGCGGGAAGAAGCTAGTAGACGTTTCGCCAAACCCGTTAGGCGTGACGCTGCCAGCCGCGTTCTGCCGACGGCCGTCAATAAGAATCAATGTATAGTCGCTAGGCATCCCACGAATGCTGATATTGCGGCCACCGGTTTTACCGACAGCCCCACCAACATCAACACCTTCTACATCACGTAACGCATCAGCCACGCTGGTAATGCGCTTGCGCTCCAGTTCCTCACGAGAAACAACGGAAATACTGGCAGGGGCATCCACCAGTGCCTGCTCAAAACCACTTGCAGATACAACGATATTGTCTAGTTGTTCTGATTCTTGAGCTAAGGCCGCAGTGGCGGTGACGCTAAGAGCGACGGCGCTGGCTAACGCGGTGCGAGTGAAGCGTGGCATGGTGATCCCCTGAGATGAAACTTATTTGCTAATGAAAACTGTTATCAATCGAGGTGGTGATTCTAAGAAGAAAAGTTCCCATATGCGAGTTTGTTTCATCGAACATTGTGTTGCTTAATATCGAACAATGCTATGAACAAAATACACCTCTATTAAGGTTGTTAGGCGGCTAATTAAGCGGGTGTTGCAGTAACTGGAACGTTCGATTCGTTGGAATAATGATGCAAGTGCTTTTGAGAATCGTTATTATCATTGCCACAGACACTCAGGAGCGTTACTTATGGGTTACTCATCGCTGCGCAACGGACTTGTAGGTATTGTGGTAGGCGGGTTATTGGTAGGTGGATCGTTGGCAAGCGTTGCTCAGGCGCGCACGCTGGATACCGCTTACGGAGACGTTGAAGTTAGCGATGCGCCAGAGCGTATTGTCACCCTGTATGAAGGTGCTTTAGATGCCGCCTTAGCTGCCGGCGTGACCCCCGTTGGCGCGGTCACTACCCGCGGTGGTGATAACGTTGCTGAGTACGTGGAAGCCCACCTAAATGGCGAGCGTCCTGAGATTGTCGGCGTTGCACGTGAAATCAATATTGAAGCGGTTCTGGCCCAACAGCCCGATTTAATTCTGGCCGCTGCTCAGCTATCGGAAGAGCAGTACCAGTTGCTATCGCGCATCGCGCCTACTGTGGTGCCACATGCTCAACCATTAGCGTTTGATAATTGGAAAGCGGAAGCTCGGCTTTATGGACAGGCGCTTAACCGTGAAGCGGAAATTGACGATGCGATTGCGACCGTCGATCAGCGTATTAGCGAATTGGCCGCTGCGATTGATGATGCGAACGCAGGTGGCACTGCTGTGCTGGCTCGCTGGATGCCTAATGGCCCAATGGTGATGTCCAAAGAGCTGATCGCCACTGGCCTATTGGCGGAAGTGGGGGTAGAGGTTCAGGATGCGGGTCTGGTTGCTGAAGGTCACCCCCATAGCGATATACTCAGTCTTGAAAATCTTTCCCAAGTGGACGGCGATTGGCTGTTCCTGGCTACGCTTAACGCCGATGGCCAAGCGGCGTTAGATGCCGCCAAGCAAAGCTCCGCCTTCACACGTTTGGACGTAGTTAAACAAGATCAGGTCGTGCCGGTGAATGGCCAACTGTGGAGCAGTGCCAACGGCCCGCTGGCCGCCCAAGCCATTCTGGACGATATTGAGAACGCATTGTTGCCGTGAAAGATGCCGTGACATCACTATCTAGCGCAATGGGCAGCGCCAGTCGGCGCTATGCCCCCCGTACATGGATGCTTATTCTGCTCACCGCCCTTGTGGCGGTGAGCGTCGTTAGTTTACTGATTGGGGCAGGTGAGGTTGGGCCACGCCGAGTGCTGGGATTGCTGCAGGGCGCCAGCGACAGCGAAGCGCAGTTTATCGTCTGGGAGCTCCGCGCTCCGCGTACCTTAATTGGCATTGTGGTGGGAATTGCATTGGGCGTTGCCGGGGCGCTGCTACAAGCCATTTCCCGCAACCCGCTCGCCGAGCCGGGGCTGCTGGGGGTAAGCGCAGGAGCGGCCTTTGCGGTAGCACTGGCACTGGTGCTAGGAGCTAGCGCTGCCACGCTACGCATTTCGGTTGCCCAGTTAGGAGCACTGATCGGCTGTGTGTGTGTCCTCAGCGTGGCGCGTTTTCGCGGAGTGGGAAATGACCCCGTGCGTTTAGTGTTGGCGGGGGCGGCATTTTCTGGACTGTTAGGCTCGCTCACCTCATTAATGCTGCTGTACGACCAGCGCGCTGCTGATGAGATTCGTTTTTGGGTGGTAGGCAGCCTTGCAGGAAGACGGCTGGATGATCTTGTGGCGGTGCTGCCGAGTTTACTAGTTGCTGCCATCGCGGTGGTTATCATGGCGCGGCCACTGGCAGCGCTGGCGCTAGGCGAGCGAGCGGCGAGTGGCTTGGGGCATCATCCCACGCTGATCCGCTGGGTAGCCGTAGGTTGCGTGGCACTGCTGGTTGGCGCGGCAACTGCGATTGCCGGGCCGATCGCCTTTGTAGGGCTGGTGGTGCCATTTGTAGCGCGTGCGTTTGCAGGGCCCGATATTCGCCGCACGCTGTGGTTTTGCCTGCCGATAGGCCCATTGATTGTGCTTATGGCGGATATTATCTCGCGTGTTGCCGTGGCACCTTCCGAGCTGCCCTTGGGTGTACTCACCGCGCTATGTGGCGCGCCGGTATTGATTGCAGTGGTGCGTGCTAAACGGTTACCCATGCTGTAACGCTTTTTTTTAACACCCTGCCGCCCGGGCGTCTTGGTGTCATCTTGGTGATGTGTTGATATGAAAGTAATGGCGAATCATCCGCCTTTAACGGATGTTGTCACTCCCAGCCATGTTTTAAACAATGTTCCAATCCATGCCGCAGAGCATGCCGATAGCGTGCCAGCGCCGGAAGGCTACTGGCATATCGCGCTACCCCGTTGGGGCTATAGTTTCCTGCTCGAAAAGCGCGCGCTAGCCGTCAATATTGGTTTGTTGATTGCGTTGCTGGCATCTTGCCTGCTCTATCTAAGCTTAGGTAGCGTTCCGCTGGCGCCCAGTGCGGTTATTCCTGCCGTATTAGGTAAGGGCGACATGATGACGGCCTTTATGGTTCAGGAGCTGCGTTTGCCTCGTTTGGCCGCTGCTTGTTTTACCGGAGCGGCGTTCGCACTTTCAGGTATTTTGATGCAAACCCTGGCACGCAATCGCTTAGCCACGCCCGGCATTATCGGTATTGATAATGGCGCAACGGCGTTTGCGGTGGCCTCTATTGTAGGCATGAGCGTGTCTATTGCGCCGCCCGCGATGGCTCTGGCTGGGGCAACGACCGCCGCCGTGCTGACCTTTGGCCTCGCGGCAGGCAGTGGCACTCAGGGTTATCGGTTTATTGTCGCGGGTATTGGCGTGGGAGCGGTGTTTGGTGCTGTCACTCAATTAATGCTGGCGCGGGTAGCGATTGACACCGCCAATGCCGCCTACCCATGGACAGTAGGATCACTCAATGCCCGCCCCGGCGGCGCAGTACAACTGTTGGGAATTGGCTTGGCATTGGGGATTATTGCCGCCTTGGCGTTGGCGCGCTCACTGACACTACTGCGCTTTAAAGATGCCACCGCCAGCGGCCTAGGACTCCGTGTAAAAGCCCGCAGGCTACAGATCCTGATGCTTTCCGTTGTGCTTACCGCCTTTGCGGTTGCTGTGGCGGGGCCTGTGGGCATGGTCGCTCTGATTGGCCCAGAGATTGCCCGCTCACTCTCCAGCGCTCGACATGTGCCGATTCTGGCCGCCACCTTAGCCGGTGCTTTAGTGATGCTGTTGGCCGACCTTGCCGGGCGCACCCTCTTGGCGCCGATTGAAATTCCCGTTGGCATTGTCACCGCGGTGGTTGGCGGGCCCTGGCTGCTATGGATATTAATGCGCCCACAACGGAGCCGCCCATGAACAACTCATCTCTTTCACCAGAACTTGTTTCACCAGAGCAAGTTTCACCAGGACAAGTATCAGCAACGCCTGTTTCACCAACGCTGGCCACCGATGCGTTGTGCATGAGCTATGGCCAACGCCGAGTGATTGAAAACCTGGGCATTAGCCTGCCAAGCGGGCAGGTCACCGCCATTGTTGGCCCTAACGGCTGTGGTAAATCAACGCTACTTTCCGGCCTTGCTCGTTTGCACAAACCAGATAGCGGTGCGGTACTGCTGGATAGCCAGGATATTCAACGCCTGCCCGCGCGTCAGTTAGCTACTCAGCTAGCGTTGCTGCCCCAAGAGGCGGTGGCTCCAGAAGGCTTAACCGTCACTGAATTGATTCGCTTTGGCCGCCAGCCCCACCAAGGCTGGTTACGTCAATGGTCGGCGGAAGACCAGCGCGTGGTGCAGTACGCGCTCGACGCTGCTGGTTTGGAAGACCTCGCCGACCGGCCGTTAGAAGCGCTTTCCGGCGGCCAACGCCAGCGTGCCTGGATCGCTATGACCATTGCTCAGCAAACGCCGCTTCTGCTTTTAGATGAACCCACCTCTGCGCTAGACTTAGGCCATCAGATTGAAGTGTTTGAGTTAGTGCGCCACTTGGCTTGCCATGGCCGCACGGTGGTGATGGTATTGCATGACCTCGCCAGTGCTTGTCGTTATTCAGACAACCTGATTGCGATGCGCGATGGCCAGATTATTGCTCAGGGAGCGCCCGTTGAGGTGGTGACGCCCGAGCTAGTGCGCGAGCTTTACCAGGTAGACTGTACGCTGCTGCTTGATCCGGATACCGGCAGCCCCTTGCTGGCTAACGTGCGTCGCGTGGCTCAGCCAGCATAAGTGCCACTCAGTAACTTCAGCCCATAGTTCTCGTTCTCTACATTCTCTCTATAACTTCCAAAAGGAACCGATGTGGCTTCTTCACCACCTCGCGCTCAAGCGACGTCTTCAAACCAAAGCTTTCAAGCGCTCGTGCGACTGCTGCGCTATGCCAAAGGTTATCGGCGGCGGATTGCCGCGGCCACCGCCTGTTCCATTATTAATAAACTATTTGATATCGCTCCGGAAATTCTGATCGGTGTGGCGATTGATGTGGTGGTGAATCAGGAAAACAGCTTTGTCGCGCGGCTGGGGTTTGAAACGCCTCATCAACAAATCACCATTTTGGCGGTGCTGACGTTCTTTATCTGGGCAGGGGAGTCGCTGTTCGAGTACCTGTTCCAAATTCTCTGGCGCAACCTTGCCCAGCGGCTACAGGCGGATATGCGCCAGGACACCTACGAGCACGCCCAGCGCTTGGATATGGCGTTTTTCGAATCTAAAAGCTCCGGCCAGCTCGTCGCCACCATGAATGACGACGTGAACCAGCTGGAGCGCTTCCTGGACGGCGGAGCCAACGCGCTGATTCAAGTTGGTGTGACGGTAATAGCGGTAGGCGCCGTGTTCTTTGTACTGTCACCGTTGATTGCGCTACTGGCGTTCACGCCGATTCCGCTGATTATCTGGGGCGCCTTCTTCTTCCAACGCAAAGCCGGGCCGCTGTATAGCGATGTGCGTGAAAAGGTGGGTGATCTTGCCAGCCGCCTTTCCAACAACCTAAGTGGCATTGCCACCATCAAAAGCTTTACCAGTGAAGCACGGGAAGCCGAGCGCCTCCGTGATGCCAGCGAAGCCTATTTGGAAGCCAACCGCCGGGCGATAAAGGTCAGCTCCGCGTTTATACCCGTCATCCGTATGGCAATTCTGGCGGGCTTTCTCGCCACCTTTACCGTCGGCGGCATGATGGCGCTGAACGGCAGTCTGAATGTAGGTGCTTATGGCGTCCTGGTTTTCCTTACCCAGCGCTTGCTGTGGCCGCTCACTGGCCTTGCCCAAGTGATCGACCTGTTCGAGCGCGCGATGGCCAGCACCAAGCGGATTCTCGACCTGCTGGAAGTGCCGATTACGGTTAAAGATGAAAGTGTGACGCCTCTCGCTGCGCCTGTGAAAGGCGAGGTGCGGTTCGAAGCAGTGAGCTTCCACTACGCCTCTAGCCAAGTAGGGGTGAGTGGCGTTGATCTCCACGTGCCTGCAGGCAATACCTTAGCGCTGGTAGGCGCTACCGGTTCCGGTAAATCGACTCTGATCAAATTGCTGCTGCGCTTTTACGACCCAGTCAGCGGCCGCGTACTGGTCGACGGTCAGCCGATCACAGAGGTCAGCATGCACTCGCTGCGCCAAGCGATAGGCTTGGTGAGTCAGGATGTGTACCTGTTTGAAGGCAGCATTCGCGACAATATTGCTTACGGCAAACCCGATGCCTCGGAGGCCGCGATTATTGACGCCGCGAAAACCGCCGAAGCCTGGAGTTTTATTGAAACGCTGCCCCAAGGGTTGGAAACCCCGGTTGGTGAGCGAGGAGTATTACTCTCTGGCGGCCAACGTCAGCGGCTTTCGCTGGCCAGGGCGCTGCTTAAAGATCCGCCAATTCTGGTGCTGGATGAAGCCACTAGCGCGGTGGATAACGAAACTGAAGCTGCCATTCAACGTTCACTAAAGCGCATCGCCCATGGCCGCACGGTGATTATGATTGCCCACCGGCTTTCGACCATTGTGCATGCCGATGAAATCGTGGTGATTGAAAAAGGACGCGTTGCTGAACGCGGTAACCACTCAAGCTTGTTGGTGGCTGATGGCCACTATGCTGCCCAGTGGCGAGTACAAACCGGCGCCGCCCAGGCAGGAGATGTGGAAACACTCAGCCACTGAACGCGCCTTACGGCGCGTTAGCGGTTCACCAGCAGGGCATTCAAGGTGACCGGTACATGCTCGTCAATCTCCTGATAGCCCAGCAACGACAGCACGGTTCGCACCGTGCTGTTGGCCATCAGCGCGCGGCCATCCATCGCCATCGGTTCAGCATGGGTAACGCGCACCTCGTTCAGTCCTTCGCGGGTAAAGCGCAGCGGCACCGACTCTTCCTGATTAATCAGGTCGGTTTGTACCCGAAAGGTAAGCGTTTCTACCATGGATTCACCAATATCCAAGCCATCTAACCGCTCTGGCGGCATTTGCGCGACCAGTGTGACTAGCGTGGTATTGGCCAGCAAGCCCACCCAAGGCGGCAAATCACCAAAGCGAGTCAGCAAATCCGTTTGGCTCAAACGCAACGGCAGGCGCAGGGTGCCATCGGCAGAGATATCACCCTGCAAATTATTCACCTGATGGTGATGGGTTTGCGGGGCATTGCCATCTAATTGAGTAATAGACGCCTGCACCTGCGACTGACCAGGATCTAGCTGCCAATCCGCATGAACCGGCACCGCCAACAATAGCGGGATAAGAGCAATCAAAGCTTTCACAGCACGTCTCCGCATTAGGAACTCACTACCAGACCCCACGCTTTTCAATAAGTGCCCCTAAAAAATTGCTGCTATCACCACAAGATAGCACCGTAAGGGGTAGCCTCGCCCGAACACATTCGCTATTATATGCACGCTTTACGGGCCTATAGCTCAGTTGGTTAGAGCAGGGGACTCATAATCCCTTGGTCGTAGGTTCAAGTCCTACTGGGCCCACCATTTCTATCTTGTTCCCTTTATAGCTTTTTCTCAAACATCGCAGGCCTTGCCGTCTAGCGATTTCTTTGCCGTGCCTATTTTTTACTACCTCCAAATCTCTTCTCTTCAGCAAGCCTTCACTTTCAATCTTCCATTCTCAGGCTTGCGTCGTTGCCGTTATTGTTCATGCGAATAAAAATCCGTATCATTCGCTTTATTATAACGATACTTCTCCTCATGCCTGTGAGACCTTCCTATGCTCCCTACGTCCATGTCGTTTTCTGTTGCGCCGCTGACTGCGGCGGTTCGCCGCTCGTTGGTGGTGTCGCTGGGTGGAATGCTTAGCGTTGCGCCTTTGGCGGCGCTTGCTCAAGAGGAGAGAGTTGCTAACGATCCTGTCGTGGTAACCGCAACTGCCTTGAAAGTGGATACGCCGCTGGTGGAAACGCCGCGCCCTGTATCCAGCGTTGATCGTGAGGAGTTGGAAGCCCGCAATGTCCAGCAATTAGATGAAACTTTCCGTTATCGTGCAGGCGTGCTTTCGGGGCATTTCGGCAGTGATAACAACACTGATTGGTTCAAGGTGCGTGGGTTTGATCAGTCCACTTACCAAGATGGCCTGCGGATCTATCGCGAGGGGTTTTACCAGTGGCTGCCGGAGCCATTTGGCTTGGAGCGGGTGGATGTCTTCAAAGGTCCATCCTCTATTCTTTACGGCGAAGCGCCTCCTGGGGGCTTGATTAATGCGGTCAGCAAGCGCCCAACAGAAACGCCTCAGGGTGAGGTGAATGTACAGTTTGGCAATCGCGATCACCGCCAAGTAGGCATTGATACCAGTGGCCCGGTAGGCGAGAGTGACAATGTTCGTTACCGTTTGGTCGGCCTTTATAAAGAGCGTGATGGTGATTTGAACGCGACTAATAACGAGCGTTACTACTTTGCGCCGAGTTTGGCGGTGGATGTTAGCGACGATACAACGGTTACTTTTTTGGCCAGTGTGCAGAAAGATGACGGTGTTCCGGTCAACTCCTTCAAGCTGCCCTATGGTACGGTGCAAGACACCCCCTTTGGCCGTGTCGACCCCCAAACTAACCTGAGTGAGCCGGGTTACGATAAGGATAACCGTACCCAGTGGGCGTTAGGCTATGAACTACGCCACCACCTTAATGATACGTGGCGCTTCGAGCAGGATTTACGCTACAGCGAGCTGGATTTAGAGCTGCGCAGTACGTACGCCTTCTTCATGGCTGATGAACGTCAAGCGGCACGCGGGCATGTATATCGCGATGGCACCATTGATAGTTTGACGGTTGATAACCGTATGGTGGGCACTTGGTACACCGATCGTACAGAAAATACTCTGCTGCTGGGGGCGGATTATCAGAACCTTGGGGTGAGTGGCCAAGAAGCTGATCCGTTTCCCTTCGGCGATCCTATCGATATCTTCAACCCCACCTACGGCAACTTTACGCCCGTAGGGGCGGATGATTTGTTAACCCGAGAAATTGATAAAGAGCAAACCGGCTTGTACGCCCAAAACCAGCTGCGTATTGATGACCGTTGGGTGCTTTTGGGTGGGGTTCGCTATGACCAGGCGGATACCGAAAACAGGAATGTTACCGCGGGAACAACGCAACGCTCAGACGATGACCAAGTATCCTGGTCCGGTGGTGCGATGTATTTGGGGGAAAACGGTGTTAACCCCTATATCAGTTATACCGAATCTTTTGACCCGTTAGGTCGAGTGGACAGCGAGGGTGATCTTTACGAGCCCCGCGAAGGTCGCCAGTGGGAAGCTGGGGTAAAAGTCGCGCCCTTTGGCTGGGACGGCTATGTCACGGCCGCAGTATTTGACCTGCAAGAGAGCAATACGCTGATCAACTCGCCGAGCGGCTTCCAGGTGCAAGAAGGTGAGCGGACCTCTCAGGGCTTTGAGTTGGAAGGGGTTGGTTACCTAACGGATGACTTAAAAGTGACGGCGGCTTATACCTATACCGATTCACGCCTTGAAGATGATCAGCGGGCGCCCTTGATCCCACGCCACCAGGCGTCAACGTGGTTGGACTATGCATTTACCGGCGGTGCATTGAATGGCGTTACCTTAGGTGGAGGTGTGCGTTATGTGGGGAGCACGATAGACACCAGTGTGGCAGATAATACTGCCGTGGGTAGCTACACGCTGGTCGATGCGATGGTGAGCTATGAGTTTGCTGATGGTTGGCAGGCTCAATTAAACGTCAATAACCTCACCGATAAAGAGTACGTGGCGAGCTGTGAATATTGGTGCTATTACGGTGAGTCTCGCAGTGTCATTGGCAGCTTGAGATACCGCTGGTAACGCGTGGTTTTCCACCACTGCTCCGTTAGCTGTGTGGTGTCAGTACTCGGGCATACAGCGCACAATCTTCGCTATAGCAAGTGCAAGACGCTTCGATCAGGCCGGGGCGGTCTATGATGATGATTTCACCACGGTGGTAACGAATTAGGCCGCGTGTTTGCAGGGCAATTGCCGCCAACGTAATCCCTGCTCGTCGAACGCCTAGCATCATGGCCAAGAACTCGTGGGTTAGCTGCAATCTATCTGATTTGGCGCGGTCTTGGGTCATTAGCAGCCAGCGGGCAAGGCGTTCCTCAATCCGGTGAAAATGGATGCAGGCCGCTGAGTTTGCTAGCTGATTAATGACGACGTAAAGGTAGCGTTTTAGCCGCAGATGCAGTACCGGGCACTCTAGCAAGAGCCGTTGAAAGCTAGCAGTGTTGATACGCAGCGCTACCCCGGCTCCCTGAACAACTGCGAGCAGTGGCGCTTCTTCGATACCGAGCATCAGTGAGAGGCCAAGCATGCCTTCACGTCCTGCCATCGCCACTTCGAGGCGGCTATCCCCATGGAGAATGACGATCTGTGAAATGAAACTGTTGATGGGGAAGTAGGCGTGGGTGACTGTATCGGTGGGATGGTAAAGTTCTTCGCCAAACGTAAGCGACACAGTCTCGCTACTGGCCATCAAAGCGTCTTGCTCAGCAGTAGGCAGATCAGCAAGAAGGTGATTGGCATCGGCAGCGTGAAAAATAGACGTCATGTGCCTCTCCGGTTGAAAGAACCTGGCAAACGGCACAATGAAGGTCGCGATCATTTTGATGTCGGCTGCAGACGCACCATCTTTTTTTAATGGTACCTCCACACATTAACATTGGGTGAATCAAGCGTCGGCACGCTAGCGTACATAGCGCGTTAGTACTTTTGGCATTATGTTAGTGGTTTCGCTTATGTTGCTCACATAACGTTATGGTGGTTGAGCAGTCGATCATACTCGCGTTTGACCACTGAGTAGCACTCGCAGACCCGTGCTTCCAGCCCAGGGCGGTCGATTACTTTAATGCGCCCTCGGTTGTAAGAAATCAATCCAGCCTTTTGAAGTTTACCCGCTGACTCGGTGACCCCCTCGCGACGCACGCCTAACATATTGGCAATTAATTCCTGGGTCATCACCAGTTCATTTCCCGGCAGCCGATCAAGGCTGAGCAGTAGCCAGCGGCATAGCTGTTGGTCGACGCTGTGGTGACGGTTGCATACCGCTGTCTGCGCCATCTGGGTCAGTAAGGCTTGGGTATAGCGAAGCAGCAGTCTCTGCATGGCACCGGCGCGGTAGAATTCGTTTTTGAGCAGCTGTCCCTTAAGGCGGTAAGCATGTCCTGCGCTCTGTACGATCGCTCGGCTGGGGGTGGTTTCACCTCCCATAAAGAGCGAGACGCCTACAATTCCCTCGTAGCCGACTATAGCGATCTCCGTCGAGGCGCCGTTCTCCATCACGCATAGCAGCGAGACGATGGAATCCAGCGGGAAGTAGACATGGCTCATTTGCCGACCGGATTCACTAAGTGATTGACCCAATGTCAATGTCACTTTTTCAAGGTGAGGCAACAGATGCGCGAGATCATCTCTGGGAAGTAGGTTTAGCAACGCATTTTGTTTAAAATCATGCGGTTCAAGCATTTAATATCCTCATTATCCCTGACTTATAAGCAGCTTTTTTAGCCGCCGCTATTACAAGGGAGCCATTGTGGATCTATGTCTCCTGCTGATAGATATGCTTCTTTCAAGTATAGAGTGCCTTGAGGCCGTCTCTGTACGCTATCGCACATAGGACTGATTTGTGGGCTTGTGTGTCGCGAATTCTAATTAAAATAACTTGCTGCTTGTGTTCGCCAGCGCACAGTGAGTCATTAAGCGACCGTCTAATGTCACTATCAGTGAGGCAAGGGATATGCCTGAACAGGATGTTGCACTGTGCGCTGCAAGGAATGCAGCGCCGACCTTACCCTTGGGCAAGGCTACACATGGATAAAAACGTCATGCTGTACGGTGGTCATCAAAACAATAACGCCCAGACGGCAGAAAATGATGCCGAGCAAGGTGCCGACGAGCGATTGCGGAGTGTCGAGAATGCCCTGCAAGTAGAAAGGGGGTGGGCTAAAGCAACACTAAATTCAATCGGTGATGCCGTTTTGACGACCGATTTGAGCGCCAGGGTTACCTATCTGAACCGCGTTGCTGAAGCATTGACCGGTTGGACGAGTGCAGAGGCGCTTGGTAAACCAATTGATCAGGTCTTGAAGCTCGTGCATATCCAAACTTTCGAGCCCGCGCCTAACCCAGCGCTAAGAGCAATAGACGAAAATCGCACGGTAGGGTTGGCACTGGACTGCGTGCTGATTCGCCAGAATGGTAGTCAACTAGAGATAGAAGATTCGGCGGCTCCTATTCATGATAGCCATGGTGTTACGGTAGGGGCGGTGATTGTATTTCATGATGCCAAGCACTCTTTAACGCGCGCTGAGCAACTAGCCTATCAGGCCCACTATGATGCGCTAACCAAGCTGCCTAATCGTTTTCTATTTGCAGAACAATTTGCTCGCGCTATCCGTCTTGCAAAACGGCACGACCATTATGTCGCACTGTTATATTTAGATATCGATAACTTTAAGTTCATCAATGATTCACTTGGCCATACTGTTGGCGACAGTTTATTGCAGTTCGTCGCTAACTGTCTCAGTGAATGTGTACGCGCTACAGACTCCGTGTCCCGACAGGGTGGAGATGAGTTTATAGTACTGCTTAGTGAAATTGAAAAACTGAGTGATGCTGCCAGAGTGGCAGAAAAAATCCTTCGGGCATTAGCGACGCCATGCTGTATTGGTCACTATAAACTAAGCATTAGTGTCAGTATCGGGATCAGCCTCTATCCCGATCATGGGGCAAATGAACATAGTTTGCTCGAGAATGCCGACACCGCGATGTACCGTGCAAAGAAAAGCGGTCGAAATCAATACCAAGTATTTAGTCACGATATGAGAAACAACAGTGGACAGTACAATTATAAAGAACGTTGAACTCGTTTAGCTATCCATTCTATTAGAATTCACTAGACTCAAGCGTTACGCTCACGCTTATGTGACGTTGTGTGCCTGGGAGCTGGTTATGACACGATTTTATCGCCGTTTTAGTTTGATGTTGCCGCTTGCGTTTCCCGCTTTGCTGATTAGCTCAATGGTTTATGCGGATACTCCGCAAGCGAGTGCCTCGGTATTAAGTGCTGAAGCTTCTGACCCGAACCGCTTAGGCTGGATGCAGGGCTTCCCACCTGCGCCGGAGCAGTTGATTGGCCAGCCAGACTCCAACTACTTTAGTTTCCCCAAAATGCGCTGGACGGTGTGCCACTTTCGCGAGCTGTTGCCTACTAAGCAGGTCAGCCGTGGGTTAGGCGCACCTGCTCCTTTGCCCTATGCATTAGATGATGCGATAAACGATGTCACCTTCACTCCGATTGACGCTAGTGAGCCTATGTCGTGGCAGGCGTCACTAAATGAAAACTACACCGATGGTCTGCTGATTCTTCACCAAGGCCAGGTGGTGTATAAGACTTACTCAGGCTGTTTGGATGAAACGGGCCAGCACGGCGCGATGTCGGTGACTAAATCAATGACCGGCTTGCTAGGTGAAATTCTGGTGGCTGAAGGCGTGCTGGATGAGCAAGCGCTGGTGGGTGATATTTTACCGGAACTTGCCGACAGTGCTTTTGGTAATGCCACGGTTAAACAGCTGCTTGAAATGACCACAGGCCTTGCTTTCAGCGAAGATTACAGTGACCCCAACGCTGAGATCTGGGCCTACAATGCAGCGGCAAGCCCGCTTCCCAAACCAGACGATTACACTGGGCCGCGTACCTATTATGAGTATCTCGCAACGGTACAACCGGAAGGGGAGCATGGGCAGGTCTTTGGCTATAAAACGATTAATACCGATGCACTTGGCTGGGTGATCGCGCGCACGACGGGTGAATCGGTGGCATCACTGTTGTCATCGCGTCTTTGGCAGCGGTTAGGCATGGAGCAGGATGCTTACTTTACCGTGGACTCCATTGGTACGCCGTTCGCAGGGGGCGGTTTGAGCGCTGGCCTTCGGGATATGGCCAGGGTCGGCCAGTTGGTGCTCAATGAAGGCGTAATGAATGGTGAGCGGCTATTTCCCGCAGCAGCCGTTGAGCGCATACGACAAGGCGGCGACAGGCAAGCGTTTGCCGCCGCGGGATACCGTTATTTACCGGGCGGCAGTTACCGTGGCATGTGGTGGTCTCTGCATAACGAGCATGGTGCCTTTGCTGCAAGAGGCGTGCATGGACAAACCATTTATATTGACCCCACCGCTGAAATGGTCATTGTGCGCTTTGCATCGCACCCGGTGGCAGGAAATGCGGCTAATGACCCGACTTCACTTCCCGCCTATCAGGCGGTTGCAGAGTATTTGATGGAAAAAGCGGCTATGACACCTGAGTAATATGCCAAACAGTACTTTCCATGGGTCCTTTCTCAAGGTCGGCGCAGGTGTCAATTCGCATGATGGTGGTGGCTTGGCAGCGCACGCTGAGTTGGCCTTGAGTGTTGCCCCGTTGCCACTGCCAGCGTATCAGGCGTTCTTGCTCACTGCCGCTATCGTCCAGCAGCGCTAGCTGGGGTTGGTGTTGATCCGTGCTTAGTTGTGTACTTAGGTGAGTCAGGGCGGCTAATTCTGCATACTGTTGGGCGGGGGTGAGTTGTGAGCTGCACTGGCGGCCACCCAGATGGCTGCTTTCCCAGACCTCAAACGGTAGCTGGTGGTCAGCAACCGTTTGAGCCAGCGCCTTATAGGTTTGGTAGCCGTACTTGGCGCAGCATTTGTCTTTTGTGCCGTGGGTGCAGCAGAGCAGTAGGTCTTTTTCTAGCGGGGCTGTTCCCACTCTGCCAAGCTGTTGCCTGTTTGCAGAGCGCTTAAAAAGTCTTCTAAGTGATGGCGGGCGATTAGAAAGCGCCGCCGCTCTGGCATCAGAAATACTTGGTGCTGATGTTTATCCATTCCCAGTTACCGAATCAGGTTAATACGTAGGCCGCTATCGGCAATGTCATCTAGTGTCTGTTTCAGCGTGTCGTTCATGTCGCTGGCATGGCGCAATTTGCGCAGCCACTTTGCGCGCGGCCAACTGATTAATAGATTGAGTTCGGCATGGGCAGCGCTCCCAGCTAATGGGTCATTCTGTTCACGGCTGAGGTCGGCGCAGAAAGTGTGCTTCATAGGGCGATATGTTTAAGAGTGCGTGTTCAAGGGCGTATATATTCATGATCGATCAAAGAGTTTTAATCAATTGTGTGCTTTTAATGCCATGCTTTTAACCCCATGTTTTTAACACTATAGTGGTTTCGATTTTAATCTTTTATGTATTGTTCTTTGTGGTGCAGCATATTTTTTTGCACTATTTTGGGATGTCCTTTTAGCCGGAGTAGATGTTTAGTTGAAATCAACAGAGTTGGAGGTGAAAAATTATTTCCCTTGACCGTATCGAGCAAAGGCTATAAAGAATAAAATTCCTTTTAATCGTATAGAGGGGAAATAAATTGCTTATTGATCGGTTTGATTTAAAAATTCTTGAACAGCTTCAGCGCGATGATAGTCTTTCTATTGCACAGCTTGCAGAAGGGGTTGGTCTCTCTGTTACGCCGTGTTGGCGGCGAATACAAAAGCTGGAAAAAGACGGAATTATAGAAAAAAGAATTGCCGTACTGAACCCTGAGAAATTGGATCTTAGTCTTACTGTGTTTGTGATGGTTAAAACAGATAAACACAACCAAGCTTGGCTTGATACATTTCAGGAAACGGTTAAAAACTTTCCTGAGATCGTAGAAGTTAATCGCCTTGCAGGTGAATACGACTACTTACTCAAGGTCATTACGCGTAATAACCAATCTTATGATGCCTTTTATAAAAGGCTGATTGCGAAAATAGAGCTCAGTAATGTCACATCGTGCTTCTCAATGGAACAAGTCAAGAAAACCACCGAGCTCCCCCTCGGCGATCTCTCGTGAGTGGATGGAGCGCCTACAGAGAGGGGTCATTGGAGAAGGGCGCTTGATCCCCGGCCCATTTGGAGACTGCCCCTTGCTCTATGCCGATTACACGGCATCGGGAAGGGCGTTGGATATCGTCGAGCGGGCAATGCAGGAGGAGGTGTTGCCTCTGTATGCCAATACGCATACAGAAACCTCTTACACCGGTAAAATGACCACGCGGCTACGGGAAGCTGCTCGCCAAGCAGTGGCGGAGTCTGTAGGTGCTGATGACGAATATGCGGTCATTTTTGCTGGTGCTGGTGCAACCGCGGCGATAGATCGTTGCTGTCGCATTCTTGAGTTGACCCATGGGCAAGTGGCTGCGAAGGCCGCTAAGCCGGTTGTTTTCGTTGGCCCCTATGAGCATCACTCCAATGATCTGGTATGGCGCGAGTGCGATGTTGATCTGGTACGTACTCCTCTGGATAGCGATGGTCTTGTTGATCTGGAGGTGCTTGAGCAGCAATTGCGGGCACATGCCGATCGCGACTTTAAAGTCGTGGCGTTTTCGGCAGCTTCCAATGTCACGGGTATTCTGTCGCCCGTGACCCAGATAGCCAAATTAGCGCACCAATATGGTGGCTTGGCTGTGTTCGACTATGCGGCAAGTGGGCCCTATGTCGCGATCAATATGGCAGGCAGCGGCCAAGGCGATCATCTGGATGCCGTCTTCCTTTCTCCTCATAAATTTGTCGGTGGGCCTGGGAGTTCCGGCGTGCTGGTGATTCGCAAAGCGGTGTGCCGCAATGCGAAGCCATCCATTGCCGGTGGCGGCACGGTATCCTATGTAACTGCCTCCCATCATCGCTATGTTCAGAGTGTCGAGCGTCGGGAGGAAGCGGGTACGCCTAATATTTTGGGCGATATTCGCGCAGGGTTAGCGTTTCGGATCAAAGCAAAAGTTGGCACTGAGGCCATTGAGTTGCGCGAGAAAGAGTTGGTGGCCATGGCGGTGGCACGCTGGCAAAAAATAGCCAACCTAAACCTGCTTGGCTCACTTAATGCGCCCAGGCTGGCCATCTTCTCGTTCAATGTCACTGCTGGAGAAAGGGCGATACACCATAACCTCGTGGTTGCCATGTTGAATGACCTATTCGGTATTCAGGCTAGAGGTGGCTGTTCCTGCGCGGGCCCCTATGGTCATGAACTGCTTTCCATTGATAGTGATACGGCTGCAGCGCATGAAGCGTTAGTCCAAAAAGGTAGAAGCATATATCGCCCAGGTTGGGTAAGGCTCGGATTTAACTTCTTTTTTAGCAATGAGTCGGCTAACTATGTAATATCAGCGGTCGAGTTTATTGCGCGTTATGCCCCAGTATTAATGAAACTTTACTCTGTGGATGAACATAGTGGTGTTTGGGTTGCCCAGCGCCCTGATGCGTCAGCTCAATCCGAAGAGTCAGTAACGCCATGCCTATTGGATACGCTTTTCACTAAGGATGCATCTGTTGGAACAGCTGACGAGGCCACAGTACTTGATTGCTTTGCCAGAGCGCTTGAATTGGTTGAACTGGCGAAAGCCTTGCCTTTACCCGCTAATCGCCATGCTGAAGATGTACCCGTTCGTTGGTTCTGGTGGCCCCATGAAGCCGAACAGGCCATGCAGACACAAGCCGAGATGATGCCATGACCCTCACTCCCTCTTTGGCCGGTGCCGGCCTTGAAGCCTTGAATGTACGCGTGAAGCACGACCTCGCCTGTCTGAACCTGCCACCTGCTAATTGGGTTCCCCCATTAGAGAGAGAGGATGGGCGGCACGTTTACGATGTCGTAATTGTGGGCGGTGGGCAGTGCGGTTTGGTGGCGGCTTTCGCGCTATTGTCGGGAGGTATCGCCAATATCCGCATTTTTGATCGCAACCCGGCGGGTAAAGAAGGGCCCTGGATGAACTATGCCCGCATGGAGACACTGCGTTCGCCGAAAACATTACCAGGACCCAGCTATGGGTTTGCCTCACTGACCTTCCGGGCTTGGTATGAGGCGCAGTTTGGCACCGAGGCCTGGGAAATTCTTGACAAGATTCCACGGCCTACCTGGATGGAATACCTTTGCTGGTACCGTGAGGTTCTCAACCTGCCGGTCGAAAATAGTGTCAAGGTTGAGCATGTGAAGCCCGAGGGAGAGCTACTCAGTCTTGAGCTTTCTGGCCCAGGCGCGACGGCTGAACGTGTTCTAACACGTAAACTGATTATGGCGACTGGCCGTGAAGGTACCGGTGCCCCCAAGATTCCCGATTTCGTTGCTGGTTTGCCGGCGTCTAGCTGGGCGCACACGGCGGACGATATCGATTTTACTGCCCTTAAAGGGAAGCGTGTGGTCGTGGTGGGGGTAGGCGCCTCGGCGATTGATAATGCTGCTGAGGCGCTGGAGCATGGCGCCAGCGAGGTTCGCTTCCTGATTCGCCGTCAGCAGATGCCGACAATCAACAAAATGATGGGTATTGGCTCCTATGGCTTTACTCATGGCTACGCAACACTGCCGGATGAGTGGCGCTGGCGCATTATGCACTACTCTTTTATCACCCAGACGCCGCCTCCTCGTGGCTCGACGTTGCGCGTCAGCCGCCATGAGAATGCTTATTTTCACTTTGGTTGTGGCATTGAAAATATTCGAGTTGAAGGGTCGGAAGTGGTGATCACGACCCAGCAGGGCAAACAGGTTCGCTGCGACTTTCTGATTCTGGGAACTGGGTTTGAAGTTGACCCACTGGCTCGTACCGAGCTGGCAGGGTATGCCGATCGTATTCTGCTGTGGCGTGATCGATATCAGCCACCCACCGAGCTTCAGCACGAAGAGCTGGGCAATTTTCCTTACGTAGATCGCGACTTTGCCTTCCAGGAGCGAGAGCCAGGAGCGGCCCCCTGGCTGCGTAATATCCACTGCTTCAACTATGGTGCCTCTATTAGTTTAGGCAAAGTCAGCGGTGACATTCCTGGGATCAGCGAAGGAGCTAGCTGGCTGGCAGGCGCAATTGCAGCAGGCTTTTATCGAGAAGACATTGAGCGCCACTGGCAGCTACTCGAACACTACGACTCTCCGGAACTACTGGGGGATGAGTGGGAGCCTTCCCCATTGCCTTGAATGCGTAGCGCTAACGTCGTCTTTGTATTGCAATGTTAAGGAACCGAAATGTCACATGTACTTGAAACAGCCGCTGGCGTGCCCAGCAGCGGCCCGCTGGCCGAAGCCCTGACCATGCGCGGCAAATTGATGGAGCTGACACAAGCATCCTATGAAGCAGCGCTGCTACCCAATGATGCCGGGAACCTGCCTGCCAGCTTAAGAGCGGCGTTGGCATGTCGTATGGCGAGAATTTGCCAGCAAGCAGGGCTGACACAGCACTATGCTGATTTGCTTGCCGGGTATGGCGATGATGCGGATCCTTACCAACTAGCCCTTCCGGGACAAATGCCGCCAGCAGATGAGCAGCGTTTGGTTGCGATGGTGGATTACGTTGACTTAGTCACCGAACGGCCGCGAGATGCCAGCGAAGCAACAATCGGTTCGCTACGTGCCGCAGGCATTGATGAAGCAGATATTGTCCGCTTAGCCGGGCTGGTTGCTTTCGTTAACTACCAGCTACGCGTTGCTGCTGTGCTGAGTGTGATGGGGAAAAGCCAATGAGTCGTGTCATTCACAAGTTCACCACCCGGGTACCCACGTGGCGTCCCCATATCACCCCGATTGATTTTGATCAGGCGACGCCTGATCAACGGGAAGCGCTGAAAGAAACGCCTTCCAACACCAAAATTTCCGACTATGTATTGGTGTTGGCGCATGATCCTGAGCCGCTGCGTATTCGCACGTCTCTATTTAACGGCATCATGTATGACAAGGGTGGTTTATCCCGTGAAGAGCGGGAACTGGGAGCGGTGGCAGCATCGGTCGTCAACCGCTGTATCTACTGCGCGGCTGTGCATGCTCAGCGTTATAACAACCTGACGCGTGATGAGCGGGTGATGCAGGAGATCTTCTTCAATGGCGAAAAGGCGGATATCGATGCACGTCAACGTGCCATCCTTAAGTTCGGCATGCGGCTCTCTGAGTGTCCTCCCCAAGTAACCGAAGATGATATTGCCAGCCTACGTGAAGCGGGGCTGGATGATCAGGAAATTTTGGATCTTACCCTCTCAACCACTCTATTTGGCTGGGCAAACCGGCTTATGCATACCCTTGGTGAACCTGTATCGGGAGCATAGCTTAAACAAGCCCCCGCTTTTTAAAACGTTGGCACATCCCTGGCGAGTATCTATCGGCAGCTAGCACCCATAGACAGCTAGTAAACATATAAGAGGAACGTCCCCATGACAAAACGTACGTTTTCGCGCTTGGCTCTGGCAGCCGCAACTTCCATGCTTTTTATTTCCCCTGCTATGGCAGAAACCTTGCGCTTGGGCACGGTAGTAAGTGCTCCTCACCCATGGATTGATGCTGCTGAAGCGTTTAAAGCCGAAGTAGCAGAAGCGACCGATGGGCGTATCGATGTACAGATTTTCCCAGGTGGCCAATTAGGTAATGACCAGACAATGGTCGATGAGATTCGTATCGGTACTACCGATATGATCATTGGCGGTGTGATGAATATTTCGCCGTATACCCCTGAGTTTGAAATTTTCAGTCTTAATTATCTGTTTGAAGATATGGATAAATTCCGGGCTGCCACCTCTCCAGACTCGCCCGTGTTTGACTACTTCGCCAACGCTATGCAGGAGTCAGGCGTAGGCTTGAAGTTGTTGAGTCTGACAGGAGGGGGAACGCGCAATTTAAGTACCAATACCGGACCTGTCACCCAGCCCTCTGATCTGCAAGGTATCAAGATGCGTGTGACTGGTTCCCGCCTGGATGCTGATATGTGGCAATCAGTCGGTGCGTTGACGACATCGCTACCATGGACAGAAATCTACACTGGCCTGCAAACCGGCGTAGTGGGGGCCTTCGAGAGCACCATCAGTGGTTATTACTCAAGCCGCCTTTATGAAGTAGCTCCTTATCATGCCAAAACCGAACACCAGGTGATGATGAGTCATATTTCCATCAGTGAGAACCGCTTTAACCGCTTCTCGGAAGAGGATCAGGCCATCATTCTCAATGCGGCCCAGAATGCGGGTGAGTTCGGCACTGAAAAAGGAGTGGAGTACGATGCGGAGTTTATTCAGGAATTCGAGGAGCTAGGTGTAACGGTGACTGAAGTCGACAAGCAGGCCTTCATTGATGCGGTCGTTCCTCTGCATGACGAGTTTGCTGAGGAACGTGGTTTGACTGAGCTGCTTGACACGATTCGCAACCTGTAAACCGCGATCCATCAGCGCTTTGGCGTGCTGCTGTGCGTCTCATCTGCAAGCAGTGCGCCAATGTAAGGGTAGAAAAATGCGGAAAATAAACGATCTGTTGGAGAAACTCCTGACATTTATCGCAGGCTCGCTGTTTGCAGCCTTTATCCTAACGGTGCTCTATCAGGTGGTGGCACGTAACTACCTGAAAATATCAGTATCGTGGACCGATGAAGTCGCTATGGCTTGTTTCATTTGGGCGGTCTTTATTGGCGCGGCCATTGCACTGCGTAAGCGTAGGCACTATGTGGTGGACGTGTTCCCTCCAAGCTTTGTTATTACTCAGCGCGTATTACGCTTATTCGGTAGCCTCGCCTGTCTGCCCGTGATCTATGTACTGATTGTGCACGGTAATGTACTGGTGGATATGGGCTGGAACCGACGTTCGGTAGCTTTAGGTACGCCCATGGCCTATGTGTTCGCCGCGATCCCCGTAGCAGGTATCTCCATGTTGCTATTTTCTATTGAGACTATTCGCGATGATATCGCTAAGCTGCGTGCTGGTAGAGATGCGGCCAGTGGTGGAGAGGCCCCCGAATCATGAGTCCATTGATTACCTTGATTGGCAGTTTTCTGATTCTTATCGGCCTAAGTGTCCCTATCGCTTTTGCTATTGGTTTGGCTTCCATATTGACGATCATGCAATTGGGGCTGCCTTTAACCTCGGTCGTTAATCAGATGTTTGCCAGCATTAACTCATTCCCGTTACTGGCCGTGCCTTTCTTCCTATTGTTAGGGCGCCTGATGAACGACGGGGGCATCACCGACCGCCTGCTGCGCTTTGCGGATAGCACCGTTGGGCATGTTCGCGGCGGTCTGGGCCACATCAATGTCATGGTATCCATGATGTTCGCCAGCCTTTCGGGGTCTGCAGCTGCAGATACTGCCAGCGTGGGGGCGGTGCTCATTCCTGCGATGAAGAAGTCGGGCTATCCCGCGCCGTTTGCTGTGGCATTGACGGCAGCATCGTCTGTGCTGGGAGGGATCATTCCGCCCTCGATTCTCATGGTAATTTACGGTGCCTTTGGCAATGTATCAGTGGGTGCTCTGTTTATGGGGGGCATTCTGCCAGGGATACTCGTCGGTTTGATGCAGATGGGATATGTGTATTACATCGCGAGAAAGCACGATATTAAAGCAACGGGTAAGTTCTCTTTCCGCCAAATGGGGCGTACAGCGATCACCGCTGCTCCACCTATGGTGCTGCCGCTAGTGGTGCTAGGTGGCATAACCCTAGGCGTATTCACTGCTACGGAAGCGGCTTCGGTAGCGGTCCTGGTGGGGGTGTTGTTAGCCTTTGTTTTTTATCGAGCGATACGTTTTAGGCAGCTTCCCGGCATTTTGTCAGACTCGGTTGTGGCCTTTTCGTTACCGATGTTTGCTGTCGCTTCCGCAGGCATTATGGGGTGGCTGATTTCGTACTTGGGGATCGCTCAGGAGGTCGCTAACTTTATCCTCACCGTAACGCAATCGCGGGTGGGCATCATGCTGTTGGTGATGCTGTTCATGTTAGTGATTGGAACCGTTCTCAGCCCGGTGACGGCAGTTATTATCTTCCTCCCCATTATTCAGGGGCTGTGTATCGCGGCTGATATCAACCAGGTCCACATGGCGCTGGTAGTGGTTTTATCGCTCACCTTAGGGTTGATTACGCCTCCCTATGGTATTTGTCTGCTTATCGCAACACAGATTGGCGAAGTTTCCATGCCGCGTGCTTTTATGGCAGTAATACCGCTAATAGTGCTCATTATGTCGATCATTATCGCCATGATACTACTGCCAAGCGTCTTTCTGTATTTACCGCAATTAGTGTTTCCAAAAGCGTTTTAGCAAGGTGGGGTAGCGTTATATTAGCGCTACCCCCACCTCTACGATGCCAAATACTGCCACCCCAGCAGCGACCGGCCAGCCCAAAGAGCGGAGCCGCGACCATACCCACAATGTGACGGCAAGACCGATAGCAGTGGCAATCCATGAAACGGCACTCGGGCTCACTGGCACGATAGAAACACCGAGCACAGCGGCGATCATCAGCGGGCCGAGAATACTTAGCCACTGGGGCATATTGTTAATGCCTGTCTCACTGTTTATACGGCGCTGCATCCATAGAAAGGGCACCACACGCATCAGCAGAGTACCTATCGCGGATATCATCACCGCTAACCACAACGCGCTACTCATTACTTCCTCTCCTTTTTTCAAACTTCACCAGATAGAAGCACAGCGCGCCACAGGCAGCCGCCAATGGGATGGCCACATTGCCCCATCCAGTCAGCGTTAAACACAGTGCGGCAATGATGGTGAGTCCCATTGCTACTGCCCAGCGTTTATCGGTAAAACGCGGAGCCACCATGGTGAGAAATAGTGCAGGCAGCGCGAAGGGCATAATTTCACCCAACAACGGCCAGCGGGCGGTAAATGTTTCGCCAGCGGTAGCCCCCACGGCAGTGCCCACTGCCCATGCTCCCCACGCCAGTAACGATGCACCTACAAACCAGCTAAAGCGCTTCGCGTCAGGCAACTGAGGAAGCCTGGTTAATGCCAGAGCAAATACCTGGTCGGTTAGGCCGTGCATTAGCCATGGCCAGTGGCGGCTGCGCGGCAGCAGCTCGGCTAGGTTAGGGCCGTACACTACATGGCGCACATTAATCAGTAATGTCATTGCTACCACCAACCACAGCGGAGCGCCGGTGGCGATCATGCCCACAAACAAAAACTGCGAAGCACCCGCGTAAATCAGCGCTGATATAGCTGTGGCTTCCCATGTGCTAAAGCCTGCTTGGCTAGCCACTAAACCAAATGATAGCGCCACCGGTATGTAACCACCCAATAGCGGAATCGCTTCCCGCACGCCTTGCAGCGCGCTACGCCACGGCGAGTGGCTGACAACTTGGTTCATGTTGCATCCCCCTGTTCGCCGTAAGTAATAGTGAGTAGCATGGTGGCCTCTTGGTCTTGGGTGCGGTAAAAGTGAGGCTTATCAGCGCTAAAGGTGATGCTTTCGCCAGGGGTTAGCGCAGTAACCGTCCCTTCAGGGCCGGCTTCGAGCCAGCCGCTGATCAGGGTCAGCGTTTCTTGAGTGCCCAGGGTGTGAGCTTCGGCGTGGCGCAGGGTATGGGGAGCGCAGCGCATCCAATAGGCATCTACCTGAGGCAAGCCTTTTCCCTGGTCAATTAACTGAACTTGCACGCCATCTTCACCTAAAGGTACAGAGATAGGCGCGACCAGGGTGCCGAAGGGGACATTAAGCTGCACTGCTAACCGCCAGATGGTATCCAAGGTGGGGTTGCCATTACCTTGTTCCAGACGGCACAGATTAGATTTGGCAATGCCAGCGGCATTGGCTAGATAGGAGAGTGACCAGCCCCGCGCTTGGCGAAGGGATTGCAAATGCTGGCCTAGGGTACTTAGTGAGTGCTTATCCATTCTATTATCTCGCTGTTCCTTTTATAGAATGTTCTATATAAGGAACAGCGAGAAGTCAAACAAATTGCGTTATATCGTGTGGTCAGAGCCGGACGGTTGACGGGCTCGGCAGGCGGCAGCAGTGAACAGCACATCCGTTGAGGAATTCAGCGCGGTTTCGGTCGCGTCTTGTACCACGCTGATGACAAAGCCAATCGCTACTGCCTGCATGGCAACTTCTGTTGGAATGCCAAACAGGTTGGCAGCCATCGGAATGAGCATCAGCGAACCACCGGCTACGCCTGAAACACCGCAGGCAGCCAGTGCAGATACCACGCACAGTAGTAGGGCAGTGGGGAAGTCGACGGTAATGCCTAGCGTATGGGTGGTCGCCAAGGTAATCACCGTTATGGTGATAGCTGCACCACACATGTTGATCGTCGCGCCGAGCGGAATAGAAATAGCGTAGGTGTCGGCATCCAGCTTTAAACGGCGGCACAGCTCTAAATTTACGGGGATATTCGCCGCTGAGCTGCGGGTAAAGAAGGCGGTGATGGCACTGCCGCGCAGGCAGGTGAACACCAGTGGGTAAGGGTTCTTACGGGTAGTGAGATAAACGAGCAGCGGATTGCTAACCAGAGCAACAAACAGCATACAGCCAACGATGACACCTAGCAGTTGAGCGTAGTTGAGCAATGCTTCTACCCCTGACTCTGCCAAGGTTCCCGCGACTAAGCCAAAGATGCCAATCGGCGCTAAGCGAATTACCAGCGTGACAATGCGGGTGACAGCAGTGGATAAATCGCTTAACGCTTGGCGGGTGGTGTCGCTGGCTTGGCGTAGCATTAAACCAAGGCCAATGGCCCATGCCAGAATAGCGATAAAGTTCGCTTCCATTAGCGCACTTACCGGGTTAGCCACCGCATTTAATAACAGGTCCCTTAGAACGCTAAAAATATCCCCAGGAGGATTGCCGTCAATTTGCCCCGCATTCAATGAAAGTTCGGTAGGGAACAGAAAGCTTGCCGCCACTGCAATTAGCGCAGCGATTAATGTGCCTACCACATACAGTATGAGCACGGGGCGAATGTGAGTTGGTTGACCTTTCTTGTGTGCAGCGATGGCCGCGGTAACCAGCACAAAGACTAAAATAGGGGCCACTGCTTGCAGAGCGGCAATAAATAGCTGGCCAAGCAGTGCCACATTGCCTGCAATGTCTGGTGTGAAAAGGGCGATGAATATCCCGGCAACAATGCCTATTAAAATCTGCGGGATAAGGCCCAGCCGGAAAAGTGGCTGAAACACGGTGTAGACGGTGGCGATCATTGCGCGACTCTCAGGTAGTAGAAGGGGAAACGTTGTGGCGATAGGCCGTGGACGTGCCTGAAAGGGGCAGCATTCTACCAGCTGTGAGTATCTCGCGGGCAGTTGTATGAAAAACTTGGGGAGGGCGCCCAATTAGATAAGTAACTGACGATATAATGTGCTGATCGCTATGTTTTGATCTTGGCGATACCTACGTTGCAACCTATCGCTCCTCTTAAAAGAGAAAAGAACAGGAAACTTATCAATGCGCATTAAAGTGTTATTCGCTGCACTGCTGATACTGTGTAGCTCTTCGCTTGCAATGGCTGCCGACTACTACATCGATATCACTAATCGTACGGGCTATATCTTGTATTACATGTATATAAGCCCAACAGATTCGAAAAGCTGGGAAGAGGATGTGCTCGGCAATGATGTTCTGATGGATGGTGATACTCAGCGGGTGGCGATTACGGGGTATGACAGTCCTATCTTCGATATTCGTTTGGTCGATGAAGACGACGACAGCTACACCTTCTGGAAGGTAGATGTATCTACCCGGGATCTTGTGGTTACGCTAGATGATTTAGACTGATAAAAAACTCCCAACGGTTTGCCTCCCCTAACAGCGCCCTTGCTGATGATTCTTCGGGATAGAGGCAAGCCGTTTTGTTGAGCACTCCGTGTTATCAGCGTTTAACGCCACATAACATTGTCATGATGCAGGGGCACATCGCCGGATAACTATCTCTAGTTGATGATGCTGACTATCTAGGGGCACTCGAATGGGCATGCCAACCTCCGTTTCTGCTAAGCAAACGTCATCCAGTGTTGCAGTGAGGGCTTGGCTTAGGAGGGGTTGGCTTAAGAGATTCTGACTTAACGTCGCTGGAGAAGCTTGCGCGTTGATCACCTTGATATGATAGTGCGATTGGGCAAGGGTAATGTCAGCAGTAAAATGCGGCCAGCTCGCTGGCAGGCAGGGATAAATGACCAGCCAGCTAGCTTCCCGGCGAATGCCTAAAATACCCTCCATGCCGGCTTGATACATCCAACCGGCGGCGCCGGTATACCATGTCCAACCTCCTCGTCCCACATGGGGCGCCACAGAATACACATCAGCAGCGACCACATAAGGCTCAACGCGATATCGGATAGCCGCTTCCGTGGTGGTGGCATGGTTGATGGGGTTAAGCAGTGTAAACAGCTGATATGCCTTGTCACCTTCACCCAGTTGGGTAAAGGCCAAAATTGCCCACATTGAAGCATGACTATACTGCCCGCCATTTTCGCGCATTCCAGGTGGATAGCCGCTTATATAGCCGGGATCCTGCTTCGGGTGATTAAAGGGAGGCCAAAAGAGCAGCGCTAACTGCGGGTCATGCAGAATAAGTTCGCGCTCCAGCGAGTGCATTGCGAGCGTCGACCGCTGAGGGTCGCTGGCGCCGGAAAGCACCGCCCATGATTGGGCGATGGAATCAATCTGGCATGCATCGCTTTGTTTGCTGCCTAGCCAGCTGCCGTTGTCGTAGGTCGCCCGGCGATACCACTGGCCATCCCAAGCGCTGTTTTCAATTGCTATGCGTAGCGCCTGAGCATGTTCATACCAACGAGCGGCGCGTTGAGGATCATCTGAGTGGCAGGCTTGGGCCTCGCGCTGCTCGGCAATTGGCGCAAAGTGATGAAGTGTTTTAAGCAGCAACCAGCCTAGCCATACACTTTCTCCCTTGCCCCCAGCACCCACGCGGTTCATACCGTCATTCCAATCCCCGCCGCCTATCAGCGGCAAACCATGTTCACCCAGTTGCGAAAGGGTAATATCCAGTCCGCGTGCGCAGTGTTCAAACAGTGGGGCGGTTTCCAGCGAGGTGGTTGGCTGGAAAAAGTGTTCGTGCTCATGCGATGACAACTGCGCGCCGTCTAAAAAGCTCACCGGCTCATCAAGCACTGCTATGTCCTGGGTTGTTGCGAGATAACGCGCGCAGGCGTAAGCCAACCAAACCCGGTCGTCAGAGATGCGCGTGCGCACGCCTTGTCCGGAATGTGGCAACCACCAGTGCTGTACATCGCCTTCAGGGAATTGACGTGAAGCTGCTCGCAGTAAATGTTGGCGCGTTGTAGCGGCGTTGCTAAACGTCAATGCCATGCAATCTTGCAACTGATCGCGGAAGCCATAGGCGCCGCTGGCTTGGTAAAACGCTGAGCGAGCCGTTAAACGACAGGCGATGGTCTGATACAGCAACCAGCCGTTTAGCATGATGTCCATCGCCCGATCAGGTGTTTTGACCTGGATGGCATTGAGCTGCGTGTTCCAATGGTCATGAATGTTGGCAAGCTCTGCATCAATGTCAGCATCACGAAAACGGGTAATCAGCCTCGTAACGTCGTCATTGGAGCCACCCTGACCAAGCAATACGATAATGTCGGCTGTTTCTCCTGGGGCTAGCGTCACGGGACGCTGAAGAGCGGCGCAGGGGTCTAGTCCCGCGCCTAACGTACCGGAAAGTGGCGTTTTACAGCGTAACCCAGCCGGTTCGGCCAGGTTTTTGCCATAACCGATAAACTCGCTGCGATTGCCAGTCCATTGCGTAGGTGGCTCGCCAATATCGAGAAAAGCCACTTGGCCTGGGAAGTCGGCATTCCATGGATTGGTAACTAACAACGCACCGCTTTCTGGTGCTTGCGACGTAATCAGGAAGGGAGCTGATGCGCTGCGCGACGTGCCCAAAACCCACTCTGCATAAGCGGTCACAGAGAGCTTGCGTGTCCGGTTTGAATGATTAGTCAGTCTCAGCCGTGAGATGCGCAACGGGGCATCCAGGGGCACAAAGTGCAACAGTTCTAAGCTGAGCTCGTCATTCTGATGTTCAAATTGGCTATAGCCAAAGCCATGACGCGCAACGTAGCGGCCTGAGTCACGTATCGGGCTTGCCGTTGCGGTATAAAGCTCGAACGTCTCTTCATCTCGGACGTAAACAGCATCTCCGCTTGGGTCAATGACGGGGTCATTACTCCAGGGTGTCAGCTGGTTTTCTCGGCTGCTGTCTGCCCATAGATAGCCAGCGCCCTCTGCCGATACTTGAAAGCCGAACTGTTGATTGGCAATGACATTAATCCATGGCGCAGGCGTTGAGCTGCCCGCTTCTAGGATGGTGACATACTCTCGCCCTTGCTTTGCAAATCCGCCCCAACCATTAAAAAGCTCGAGTGTAGGCCGCTTAAGCTGGTGAGGAGTATGAGCCTTATCTATCAACGGTTTGGGGAGGGCGCGTTTAGTAGTGGCAAGCGGAGGTTTGGCGGTGCTCTGACCAGACAACATAACCGACAGCTGATCGGCAATTGATCCTCGGTGCGCTATCAGCACCACGCGAGCAATTGATAGCAGCTGAGAGCGTGACTGGGCGCTTGCTAAGTCGGCGCGTAAGGCATAAACCGTTCCCTGGGCATAGCCATTGTGAAGCCGGGGTCTTGCTTGGCTGCTGAGAATCGTGGCTTCAATGGCTTGCTGTAGATCTTGAATATAAGAGGAGGCACGCTCATTGATGATGACGATATCGACTTCGAGACGTTTCATGCGCCAATACTCATGGGCGCGAAGTAATTGATGCAATTGTGGCAAATCGTCAGTGGATTCAATCCGCAGCAATACGATGGGTAAATCACCGGAGATCCCGTGTTGCCATAGCAGTGACTGTTGAGCTGCGCCGCTTTGAATCGTTTTCTGGGGTGCCCTAAAGCGTGCGTCGGGATAGAGCAGTGGGGCAGCTAAGCGCTGAAAGTCGGCGGCCTCCTCTGGCTGAGTACCCAAATGGCGTAGCTGCACTTGCGCTTGAGTCCAGGCGAGCATTTTTGCTCGCTCAAAGGCGCTAACATCATGATGCTTATCAATGAGATCCATCAGCGCCTCGCGTGAGCCGGCAACAACCGTCCAGTAAGCGATGCGGGCGGCTTTTCCTGGCATGATCCGCAGGCAGTAGCGCGATGCAAAAATAGGGTCAATGACACTGCCTACCGTGCCTGATAAATGCTGGCCTTCAGCAAGTGCCCTCGCTGTGGAAATACGGTTACCCCGGCCGATAAATTGCTCGCGGTCGGTCTCATATTGGAAGTCTCCCACAGTATCGCCTTCCACTACGGCGAAGTGAGCTGCCCACACTTGCGCTTCGCTGGGGTCCCGCCGCCGACGGGTGGCGATTAGCGCATTGAATGCTGGAAGGTATTCAGTAACCACGAACATTTTGGCAAAGCTAGGATGGGCGTTGTCGGTACTCGGCGTGGTGAGTACTAATTCTGCATAAGCCGTAACATCAATGTCGCAGGTTTGGCGTCCATTGTTGGTCAGTGTTAGCAAACGTACTTCGCTGTCATCTTCCCCAGACACCAGGATGTCTAAGTGACTGGCAATAGATTCGTGCCGATGGTCATAGCGAGCATAATCTTCAGCAAATAACACGTGATTGTCGTCGTTATTCGTGCCGGTATGTGATTCCAGTGATTGTCCTGTTGCACTCCAAACGCTTGGACGTCGCGTATCGCGGAGAAAAATAACGCTTCCCCAGTGATCGCGTGTGGTATCTGGTTGCCAGCGAGTGATGGCAAGGTTGTGCCATCGGCTGTAGCCGCCACCTGTTGCGGTCAACATGACAGAGTAGTTGCCGTTTGAGAGCAGGTGAGTCACCGGAGGTCCGTTGACGCCGGTTGATAGCCGGCGCACGGTTTGTGCTTCGTTGATGGTTTGGCTAGCGGTTGATTTCACCTCTTCGGCACGGGGGTAAGCAATAGCCACATCCCGTGGAATCCGCTCTTGAAGCAATAGCTCGCTCGCCTGAATCATCGGTTCGCGGTGGAAGCGTTGTCGCATCTGCCCACGATGGAGCGTATTAGCGATGGCGACGATGGTCATGCCCTGGTGGTGCGCCATATAGCTACGCACAATCACCAGCTTGGCGCCTTTGGGGAGCCGTGAGCGGGTCAGATCTAGCGCTTCGTAGTAGCCATAGCGTCCTAGCGCGCCCATTTCTGCAAGGCGGCGATAATTTTTGAAGGCCCCCTCCGGGTCGATCATTGCCGCCAACCCCGTTGCGTACGGCGCGACCACTAAATCGGCCGATAGACCACGCTTCAGCCCTAATCCAGGCACCCCAAAATTGGAATATTGATAAGTATGCTCTATGTCCCGTGCGTTATACCCCGACTCAGAAATACCCCAAGGAGCTGAAAACTGGGCGGCGTATGTTTCCTGGCGCTTAACTATCAGACGGTTAGTTTGCTCCAAGAGACTGCCAGCGGGAGCGCGCATTATCAGCGACGGCATCAGGTATTCAAACATGGAGCCTGACCAGGAGATCATTGCCGCACCCTCTTTTAAAGGGGTGGCAGCGCGCCCAAGTCGGAACCAGTGACGAGTGGCTACATCGCCTTTGGCAATGGCAAACAGGCTGGCCAGCCGTGCCTCTGAAGCCAGCAGATCATAACAACTGATGTCCAGGCTGGCGTCGTCTAGCGAGAAGCCAATCGACAGTAACTGCCGTTCTGGGTTGAGAAGAAACGCAAAATCCATGCTGAGGGCAAGCCGTCGCGCTTTACTGGCCAGTTGCTGGAGCCGCTTTACATGTGTGCCGTTGGCGATTGTGTTGTTTGTGTGGTCACCGCTATGCTGTGTAGCCGTTTTGTGCAGTGCTGCCACCCAAAAAAGCACATCTTTATCATCGTCACTAGCGAGATGCTCATTGAAAAGGTCGCCAGCGATACTAAGTGCTTTTTTGGTTTGCTTGGTCAGGGCTTCCAAGTCTAATGGCGATGTTTTATTTGCGCTTACGAGAGTGGCGACTTTCTCAAGCTGATCAGTGAGCGGTTTGGTGGGCGAAGGTGTTTCTGCTGCTTGGGAGGAGCGCTTAAGCTCTTCACATTTAAGTGCTTCGAACGCCAATGCCAATGTATCAGCTATTGCTTGGCGAGGGTCAGGTGAAAACGTTGTGTCCTGCCAGGTTTCCAAGGCGTTAGCGAGAGTAATGAGGTGACCAGCAAGGTTGCCGCTATCGACAGTAGACACATACCTGGGGTTTAGCGGGCGGAGATCATCGATTGCATACCAGTTAAAGAAGTGACCACGATAGCGGGGCAGGGTATGCATGACAGCAAGCGTTGTTTCTATACGGCTTAGCGCGTTGGGGTTACCGATCCAACCAAAATCACGCGCCGCCAGTATCGACAGCAGGTATAGACCCATATTGGTTGGTGACGTTCGCTGGGCGATAACCGGCCGAGGCTCTTCCTGAAAATTGTCCGGCGGCAGTAAATTGGTCGATGTAGTTACAAAGGTTTCAAAGTAGCGCCAGGTTCTACGCGCAATAAGCCGAAGCTCAAGGGCGGTTTCTTCTGCTATGAGAGGTTGGGTCGTAATACTAGCCGTACTGCTTAGCCAAGTTGCCAGCGCAGGTGCTGCTATCCATAGTAGTGCGATCGGCAAGACCACTAGCCAAACACTACTGTTAAACCATAACGCACTGAAGGCAATGGCTACGCCAAGTAACGTGCCGGGTGCCATATGCCGATAAAATCCCCAAACGGTCAGGTGCGGGCATTTCATCGTCTGGGCCGACGATGTCCACTCTAGTAAATGGCGGCGAGTTATAAAAATGCGTATCAGAGTGCTAACAATGGCATCTAGCATCCGCCACGCTTGGTCGGGGAGAAACATCAGTTGCAGCAAAATTTGTTTCGATCCCAGCGTCAGTTCATCCCACCATTGTTGGAAGTGGTAGCGAAGGTTGACGCCTGCGCGCAGCGGAGCGAACGACGTTATTAACGACAGTAAGACCGGTATGCTAAAGATCATAATGACCATTAAGCTGCTGACAACGGCCATCATGACAGGCAGTTGCCAGCTCACTGCAAGGCAGGCTAATAGTAGCGGGGGGAGCAGCGACCGGCGTAGATTGCCGAGTATTTTCAAGCGCCCTGAAGGCGGTAATGAAGCTGTTAATAGCCAAGGGAGTAACTGCCAATCGCCTCGCACCCAGCGATGTTGGCGTTTGGCCACCACATCATAACGGTCTGGAAAGTCTTCTATGACTTCAATATCTGATGCCAGTCCTGCACGGGCAAAAATGCCCTCAAACATATCGTGGCTTAGCAGGCTGTTTTCAGCGATACGGCCCTCTAGTGATGCTTCAAAGGCATCAATATTATAAATACCTTTCCCTGCAAACGAGCCATCACCCACTAGGTCTTGATAAAGATCTGAAATGGCGGCGGCATAAGGGTCAATTCCGCCTGGAGAAGAGCACAGCTGTTGATAAATAGAGCCTCTTTCGCCTGTAGGCATCGATTGAGTGACGCGCGGTTGCAAAATTGCATAGCCTTCGACTACCCGCCGTTGCTGCGGATCAAATCTAGGGTGGTTTAACGGGTGAGCTATTTTGCCAACCAGTTTGCTGGCGGCTCCTCTTGGCAGGCGTGTATCGGCGTCCAGCGTGAGAATATAGTGCACATTTCTTGGTAGGGAAGGTGGGTCCCTGAAGGTCGTATCGGTTGCGCCACGTAACAGTTTATTGAGCTCATGAAGCTTGCCCCGTTTGCGCTCCCATCCCATCCAGCATTGTTCACCTGCGTTGTAGACGCGGTTGCGGTGCAGTAAAAAGAAGCGCTTTTCATGGCTAGCAGGACAGTAGCGTTTGTTTAATTCCTCAATGCGTTTTTCACAAATGCTTAACAGTGCCTCATCGGTGGCTAGTTCTGCCTGCTGGGCATCAACACCATCCGTTAACAGTGCATAGCTAATAGCACCGCCATCACTACCCAGATGGTGCACCTCAAGCCGATCAAGCTGTTCTTTTAAGTCGGCTTCATTGGTCAATAGCGTTGGCATTGCCATCAGCGTACGAAGAGAGGGGGGAACGCCTTTGGAGAGGTCTAGGCTAGGCAGTGGCTGAGCGCCGATATTATAAATAACGAAACGATTGACGATAGACGTAGCGATCTCAATCGTGGGTAGTACGCCCAGGGCTGCCAATAACCATAACCAAAGCGACGACACCTCGCCTGAATGCATTGATAGCAGCAACCACCCGGCCAATATCACCAAAGCGACTGACGTCGCTGTCAGCATTATGACGTAGCCATTGATGCCATTTTTCAACAGCAGCTGGCGAAATCGCCGCTTCAATGGCGGGCGATAGTTAAGGCGTTCTTCTAACGTATGCCTACCCGCTGCTACTAAAAAATAACCGGGGTCTTCGACTCGTGCTGCCTCATGGACATCATCGGTAAGTGGCAGCGCTTCTCTTGATAGCGTTAACGTATGATCAACGACTTCCAACTCGCTATAGGCTGAGCCACGGGCGAGCTCTTCCACTGCAATGCGATACTGATTACGTGTTGAAAAATCGTACTGCGCAAAGCGGCTATGTTCGCGTAATTTTACGTCTACCAAGCTGACACTTTCGAAAAGCTCAGCCCAATCGGTGCTGGAGATAAAACGCATACTGGTAATGATATTTCGCACAGTAACGTTCGCTGCACCTTGGCGCTGTTGGGTACTTTGCACCACATCATCAATAGATTCGCCCTGGCGATTAAGCTGCTCGAAAAGCCAGCAGGCAAGTGCATTGGTATGGGGGTTAACGCCGCGTAAACGTTTGGCTAATTGAGCTATAAAGGGCGCCGACAGTGGTGTTTTCTGAGACGTAAAAGAAGGGAATTGATGATCAACTGAACCCTCATCCATTGAACAGTTATCTGTCGAGACGCTATTAGCCGATTCGTTGTTTATCGAGTCGTTGTAAGTTGAATAATGGTTGGAGGAGTCGTTTCTCTTTGGCGAGCCATTTTCAGTAGCAATCCATTTAGCCGCAAGTGTATCCGCGGCATCGCGTGCCGTTTGTTCAGTAATGATTTGATCGGCAAGTCGACGTAAATTTTCAACTAATACAATGCGAAGCGTTATCGCGACCGCCCATAACTCTCCAATTGTTAGTGGCTGTATGCGTTGATAAGCTTTAATAAATGTACGTAAGTTAGCGAGTTCTATATTGCTATCGGTATGTGCAATAAAAGCCCATGTAATACCAAATACGCGTGGATAGCCCGCAAAAGGTCCTTCTGCAAGCTTTGGTAACTGTCGGTAATAACCCGGCGGAAGGTCGCCGCGTATTTCACGAATTTGTGCTTCGATAAGATGATAATTATCAAGTAACCAAGCGGCAGCGGGAACGACATCTCGACCTTCTGCCAGCGTGACAGCGCAAGCGCGGTAAGCGGCAAGTAATACGCGTGCATTATCGTTTAGGCGGTGCGTTAACGACGCCACTTTAGGTGGGCTTGCTGTCACAACCTGCGCCAGCGCTAAACTACCTGCGTGCTGTTCAAGCCGTTCTGCACTAAACAACTCTTCACGTACTGGCGCAGAGGAGCTCCACAATGCCATAGAAGCTTTGTGTTGGCGCACACGACGAAATAAAGGCGTCTGAAAAAAAAGAGTCACGGGTTACATCCTGATGAATGTGTACAGCACAGCTCTTAAAACAATGCTTTTCTATCAGGACGATGTGCTTAACGTTCGCTGCTGTCGGTTCGATAACGCACATTGCGTGCATAACCGTTATAGGGCGATCTTAAATGCTAGCGTAGGGTCCAATAGCCTCCCCATAGCCGCGTGGCAGTCGTGATTAGGCAAGCGACTGCGAATAGCCCCGCTAAGCATGGAAAATAGTGAGGAAATAAGCAAAAGAGCACTAACGCGATAACGGTTTCTGTGCCTTCGGTTAATCCCTCTAAATAGTAAAATGCCTTTTGTGGAAAGTTTGGTCGTTCAACATTGCGTGCTTTCGCCGCAATAGCAAAGGCTAAAAACGATGTTCCTGTGCCGATAAATGCGAATAGCAGTACCGCGGCTGCCAGCGCATTTTGCCCAGGGTTAGCCAGCGCGAACCCCAGTACGACCGCGGCATAAAAGACAAAATCCAACCCGATATCAATAAACCCACCCGCATCGCTTTGCTGGCTGCTTAGCCGGGCAAGTGCGCCATCCAGCCCATCACCAAGGCGGTTCAATAAAATCGCCATTAGTGCCAAAACATAATATTCAAAGGCTAATAGCGGTAGCGCGCTCATACCCACTAAAAAAGCCACTAAGGTAACTTGGTCAGGGGTAACCTGCCGATTGCTGAGATACCGAGCCATACTGGCAAGTGGCCGATGGGTCAACGGCATAGTAAAACGGTCGAGCACGTGAGTACCTCCTTAGAAAAAGACTCAAACCTACCGTGATAAAAGTGCAGTGTCACATCAGGGTAAGGAGCGCTAAAAGCTACAACTAAAGTTGTTAGACTTTGGTTGTAGTTTTCGTCAATTCGCTGGACTAATACCTGGCTGCAGTGAATAAAGGGCACCAAAAAACCAGCTAGGCTGGTTTAAATACGCCATAGGGGGTTGCTGAGAGAAGCTCCCTTTCGATCACCTGACTGCGAACGGTACTTTGATAATGCGCAGAACTGCCACCATGACACTCTGGGAGTCGCTTTGGCACTCCCATGACCAAGTCAAAAACCTACTTATGTGTGCGTTGCCAACCTCCGGCGCTGGACGCTCATCCTCTACTACGTCAGGTGAGCAACAACACTCGGGTAGCAGACCGCCAAAGCCACCTGCCTATACGACAGCTCAAAAGGTTGGGCTAGTGCTAGGGCCGATGCTGTTTGCCTTCGTGCTGCTGTTTTTCCACCCGGCGGAGCTTAGCTTAGAAGGCCGCATGGTACTTGCCACCACGCTTTGGGTAGCCGTGTGGTGGATTACCGAAGCCATACCTATTCCTGTTACGTCACTTTTGCCCATTGTATTGCTGCCGATCACTGGGGCGCTTGAGAGCAGTGCGGTTACGGCAGCATACGGCAATCCTATTATCTTCCTTTTCCTCGGCGGTTTTATGATTGCCCTGGCGATGGAGAAGTGGGATCTGCATAAGCGTATTGCCCTCACCATTATTTCGGTATTGGGCACCAGCATTAACAGTATTGTGTTCGGCTTTATGGCGGCCACTGGCTTTTTGTCGATGTGGGTATCCAACACGGCATCGGTCATGATGATGCTGCCTATTGGCACCGCGATTGTGTATCAGGTAACCCAGGAGCTTAATAAGAGCGAGGGTGATCATAGCGAAGACATCGATAAATTCAGTAAAGCGCTAATTTTTGGCGTTGGTTACGGCGGCACTATCGGCGGTTTGGGTACCCTGATTGGTACACCTCCCAATATCATTCTGGCAGCGATTGTGAATGAGCTGTTTGGTGTTGAGATTACCTTTGCCAGTTGGATGATGTTTGCTTTCCCAGTCGTTGTGGTGCTGCTGTTTATTGGTTGGCTAATGCTGACACGCTTTATTTACCCGATTAAATTCAGCAACCTTCCGGGTGGCAAAGCGCTCATTGCTAAGGAAAAGGCCGCGCTGGGTAAGATCACCTTCGAAGAGAAAGCCGTGCTGGTTGTTTTCCTGTTAGCGGCATTTTTCTGGATTACCCGTTCTTTCCTGTGGCAGGGTCAAATACTCACCATTCCAGGTATTAACGACACGATGATTGCCATTGTGGCGGCGATTGCGCTGTTCTTAATTCCTTCGCCAAACAAAGGCGGTTGCCTGCTGGGGTGGGATATTGCCAAAGACGTACCCTGGGGCATTCTGCTGCTATTTGGCGGTGGCTTGGCAATTGCTGCTGGCTTTGGCTCCTCTGGATTAGCCGCCTGGATTGGTGGCCAGATGAGCGTGCTGGAAGGCGTTAACTTCTTGCTGGTGATCTTGTTAGCCGCTGGCATGGTGTTGTTCTTGACTGAAATCACTTCCAATACAGCAACGGCCACGATGATTCTTCCGGTGCTTGCCTCGCTGGCGCTGGCGTTGGATATCCATCCGTTCGTGCTAATGGTACCTGCGGCCATGGCAGCTAACTGCGCTTTTATGCTGCCGGTGGGTACACCTCCCAACGCGATTATTTTTGCGACCGGAAAAATCAAAATTATCGAAATGGTACGCAATGGGTTCTGGCTGAATATTTTCGCGCTACTGCTGATCGTCGCGGCGGTTTATTTCTTATTGCCTCTTATGTGGGGGATTGACTTAACCACCTATCCGGATGCGTTCCGCGACTAACAGCCAGTCACTACTGTTGCTTCAGCCCCGCCATGTGCGGGGCTTTTTGTAGAGAGCTTTGGTAAAAAGCTTTTTGTGCTGCGTGACGGACAGTTTGGAATGCAGATTGCTATGATGGGGCATATTTTTTGCGTTGAGCCTGCCATGCGACTACTTCATACCGCCGATTGGCACTTAGGGCGGCTGTTTCACAACCTCTCCCTGCTGGAAGACCAGCGCCATGTATTGAACCAGCTACTGGATATTATCGACCGCGATGCGGTGGATGCTGTGCTGGTTGCAGGCGATATCTACGACCGTTCGGTGCCGCCATCCGCCGCCGTCACGCTGTTAGATGAGGTGCTTGGTGAGCTGTGTGAAAAGCGTGGCCTACCGGTGATTATGATTTCCGGCAACCACGACGGCGCTGAACGACTCGGCTTCGGGGCGCGCCACCTGCGCCAAGCAGGGCTGCATATTCTGTCTGATCTATCTGCCTGCGATCACCCGGTGACCCTGTCGATTAATGGGGAAGAACTGGATGTGTTCGGTATTCCCTACGCTGACCCAGAGTATGTACGCAGCCAGTTTTCGGTGGATGTCCGCGATTTCGACAGCGCCCACCGTTTCTTAATCGACCGTATCAACACCCAGCGCCGAGCGGGTCGACCTACTGTGCTTATGAGCCACTGCTTTGTGGATGGCGGCAGTGCCAGCGATTCAGAGCGACCGTTAACCTTGGGAGGCGCGGAAAGCGTTGCTTGGGAGCCGATGCAGTCGTTTGACTATGTCGCCTTAGGCCATCTTCATGGGCCGCAGTATCGCGGCGGTGAACATATTCGCTATAGTGGCTCGCTGCTTAAATACAGCTTCTCAGAGGCTAACCAGCGCAAAGGCGTCACGCTGGTGGATATTGGCCCCGAGGGCGTGAGCCAGATTGAGCACCGCCCGCTGACGCCGCGCCGAGAGGTACGTGTGCTGGAGGGCGAGCTGGCCGAGCTGCTAGCACAAGGCAGAACCGATACCCAAGCCGATGACTATTTGTTAGTGCGTATGACCGACCGCCACGCGATTCTTGACCCCATGGGCAAGCTACGCGAGGTCTACCCCAACGTGCTGCATTTAGAAAAGCCCGGCATGCTGGAAGCCCAAGGGCGGCAGCAGTTAGATCGCGAGCGGCTGCAGTTTAGCGCGTTGGATATGTTTAGTGATTTCTTTACCCAAACCAGCGGGGACACCATGAGTGATGAGCAGGCCAGCGCCATGCGCGAGCTCATCACCGCCCTAAGCCGTGAGCAGGAGAGCCAGTCATGACGCCGTTAACGCTCACTATGCAGGCGTTTGGCCCCTTTGCAGGCAGCGAAACGATCGACTTTACTGCGCTGGGCAATAGCCCATTGTTTCTGATTAACGGCCCCACGGGCGCAGGGAAAAGCTCGATATTAGATGCCATCTGTTTTGCGCTTTACGGCCAGACCACCGGTAATGACCGCGATGCCGGCCAAATGCGCTGCGACCAAGCTGCTGCTACCTTGTTGACCGAGGTGAGCTTGGATTTTCGCCTGCGCGATAGTGCTTACCGAGTGCGCCGAGTGCCCCAGCAAGAGCGCCCTAAGGCCACTGGTGAAGGCACAACCACACAAAGCGCTGAAGCCCAGCTGTGGCGGCTTACCCCGGAAGGTGATGAGGATGAATGTTTGGTGGCGCGTAAGGTCACCGATGCCAACAGCCAGCTGCACGCGTTAATAGGTCTGGATGCTAATCAATTTCGCCAAGTAATGGTGCTCCCCCAGGGGAAGTTTCGTGAACTGTTGTTAGCGGAATCGAAAGACCGCGAGAAGATTTTTTCCCAGCTATTTCAAACCCAGATTTTTCAGCGCATTGAAGAGCGCCTGCGTACCCAGGCGAATCAAATAGAACGAGCGGTGAATGATCACCGCCAGCATATCAGCGGCATTTTGGCCGGGGGCGAGCTGGAAAGCGAAGCGGCATTGGCGCAAGAAGTAGAGGCGCTAACCCCGCAAGTAGGGCAAGCGCGTCAGCGTTTTGAAACCGCTCAGCAGCAGCGCCGTAGTGCTGAACAGCGACGAGATGAAGCCCAAGCGTTACAGCGCCAATTTGAAGCGCGGGACAGCCTCGCTGCAGAGAAAGCACGCCACCTTGAGCAGCAGGCGCAAATAATGGCCTTTCAGAGCCGCTTGACCCAAAGCGACCACGCTCAAGCGCTACGACCTTACAGTGCTGCGTTAGTCCAAGCCCAGCAGGCACTCACTACCGCCCAAGCAGAGCAGCGACAGGCTGATGCCGCGCTGACTACCCAGCGAACGAATACTGAACAAGCCAAGCGTACCTTTGAAGCGGCACGCCAGCGCCAGACCGAACTACCTGCACTGCGCGAGCGCCATCGTCAGTTGGGCGAGTTTATCCACAAAAGTCAGCAGTTAAGTGAGCTTGAAGCGCGCTGGCAAGCGGCACAAACCGCTTGGCAGCAAGCCGATGGCATACTTAAGCGTGATGAAGCTCAATTAGACGGTATTCGTCAGCAAGGTGAAGCGCTAAGCGTTACTCTTGAGCAGCTGCAAACGGAAAGTCAGCAGTTGGCCAGCGCCCCTGCAGAGCTGAGCCGCCATGAGAGCCTGCTAGCTCAGCGGCAGGAGTTGGAGGCGCTGATGCGGCAGGGGCGTGAACTTGTCGTTCAACAACAGCAGGCAACGGCGGCACTTCAAGGTCGGCGCAGCGAAGCAGAACAGGCGAAGCGCCACGCAACTGAGCAAGAGATGCGCTGGCACCAAGGGCAGGCCGCACTGTTAGCGCTCACTCTGCAAGAAGACGCGCCTTGCCCGGTGTGTGGCAGCCTTGAACACCCATCCCCAGCGGTTCAGCATGCTGATCTAGTTACCCAAGCGCAGGTAGAAGAAGCCCGCTCGACTGAGGAACAGGCTCGCCACGCCTTACAAACCGCCGAGCATCAGGAGCAACAGTTAGCGCAGCAGTTTAGCTATAACACTGAGCAGGCGCAGCGCCTTCGTCACCTGCTTGGTGAGTGGGCCAGCCAACCGCCGTTTGAGCTGCAACAGGCCTGCGAACAATTGCGCCGCCAAGTCGCGCGTCGGCAACATGTTGAGGGTGAGATTAATCGGCAAAACGCTGCCCGTGACGAGCGTCGCCGTGACTGGGGCACGCTGGACAAACAGCTCAAAGCCCAACGGCCTGCGGTTGAAAAGGCCAAAGAGGAGGCGTTACGGCTAGAGAGCCAGCGCGATCAATTAAGCCAATCACTGCCAGAAGATGCCCGTAACCCGTTGGCCATGCGCCAAACGCTCACTGAACTTGATAACCAAATTGCTGAGCTTGAACAGGCCTGGGAGCGTGCACAGCAGGTGCTTTCGACGAGCGAAACTCAGCAGGCGCGGGCAGAGGAGCAACTGCGCGGTGCAAACCAGCAGCTGGCGCGTAGCCAGCAAGCGCTTGAACAGGCTCAGGCTGAGTGGCAAACGGCGCTACAAGCCAGTTCATTTGAAAGTGAAGCTGCTTATCAGGCGGCTCAGCTAGAGGATAACCAACGGCAAGACCTGGCTCGCCAAGTAGAGGCCTATCAACGCCGGTTGGCTGAGCTTGACGGCGCGCTACACAATTACCACGCTCAACTGGCCGAAAAAACACCGCCAGATCTCGCCGCACTCACCAAATTCACTGAAGCTGCCCAAGCGGAGGAGCATACCCAACTCGAAGCGTGGCGAACACTAGATGGGCGGTTAAATACGTTGCAGGGTATTCGCCAGAAACTTGCCGCCGCCCGTGCGGCCCAGGCCGAGCTTGAAGCCCAGTATCGGGTGTGGGGGACATTAAGCGAAGTGGCTAACGGGCGCACCGGTAATCGCATTAGCTTGCAGCGGTTTGTGCTAGGAGTGCTGTTGGACGACGTACTGATCCAAGCATCTGAACGGCTGGTGCGTATGAGCCGCGGGCGCTACCAGTTGGTGCGACGCGAAGACCCATCCAAGGGCAACAAAGCCTCGGGATTGGAATTGGACGTGGCCGATACCTACACCGGCAAAAGTCGCTCGGTAGCGACGCTTTCCGGCGGCGAGTCGTTTATGGCGGCGTTGGCGTTGGCACTAGGGCTTTCTGACGTGGTGCAGGCCTACGCAGGCGGGATTCAGTTGGATACGCTATTTATTGATGAGGGCTTTGGTAGCCTTGATCAGGATGCATTAGACCAAGCGATTGCTATGCTCAGTGAGTTACAAATGGGCGGGCGAATGATCGGGATTATCTCTCATGTCAGCGAACTCAAAGAGCAAATGCCTGTCCGTGTTGAAGTGCGTGCCAGCCGACTTGGTAGCTCGGTGGAAGTGAAGGGCGCGCTTCTTTAATGCCTGGGGTGGCGTTAATTCATGCTGCGTTCATACAGCATGTTTTATAACGGAAGTGAATCGTCTAGCGAGCCCTAGAGATACTATCCACTTAGATACTATCCACGTAGGAGTGCAAGGATGAACGCAAGCAAGATTTTACAACAGTTGATGAAGCAGGCCGGCGGTAGCAGAAGTAGTGGAAACAGTAGTGGAAACAGCGGTGGAAACAGCGGTGGAAACAGCGGAAGCGGTATCGATGTTAAAGGCGTTATTAATGGGCTATCGCGCCAGCTAGGCGGTGGCAGCAGTAGCGCAGGCCAGGGATCGCGGCAAGGGGGCGGCTCTAGCGGTTTTGATATTAAGAGCCTGTTAGGTGGTGGCGCAATGGGCATGCTTATTGGCTCTAAGCGTGGTCGTAGCATGGGCGGTAAAGCGCTCAAGTACGGCGCAATTGCTGGTGTGGGCATGCTGGCCTGGAAAGCATGGCAAAGCTCTCAGGAAGGGAAAAATGCGGCTAACTCGTCTAATGCTGCTCAAAATGCATCCGAGGGCGAACGGGTAGAAGTGCTTAGCGGTGAGTATCAAGAGCGGCGCAGCCTTGAGCTGTTGCAAGCAATGATTATGGCCGCCAGAGCTGATGGCCACATTGATGAGCAAGAGCAGGCACTCATCACAGAGCAGATTGATGCGCTAGGTGCCGATCAGGAGATGCATCGCTGGGTCGAGCAGCAGCTCAATGCCCCGCTGGATGCTCAGACACTAGCCCGTGAAGCTGACTCTCCCCAGGCTGCCCGCGAGATGTATCTGATCAGCGTCGCTGTCACTGATGATCAAAATCCCATGGAGCGCGCCTGGTTGGATCAATTGGCAAGTGCGCTGAATCTCTCGCCCGACATGGCTGCCGAGCTTGAACGCCAGGCGCAGCAGGCAGGTTAATGCTGGATACACTTAATTTTTGGCTAGCCACCGGCTTTGGGCTGGGGCTAGCGCCAGTCGCGCCGGGTACGGTTGGTTCGCTGCTGGGCATTCCCTTAGCGTGGTGGTTGTTGAGCCGACCACTGGTGCAGCAGGGCGTTATCATCGCTGTTCTGCTGGCACTTGCAGTGCCGATTTGTCACGTCGCGGCGTGGCACTACGCAGGATTAGATCATGGCAGCATTGTTGCTGATGAGTACTTGGCGTTCCCGCTAGCGGTTATTGGGCTGCAAGCAGCTCGCCATCCACTGGTGATGGCGCTGGCATTCGTTATTTATCGCTTCTTTGATTCGCTGAAGCCGCCGCCAATTCATTTGGCAGAGTATGTGCAGGGTGGCTTTGGAATTGTGTTAGACGATGTTATTGCGGCGTTAGTGACGTGGGTAGTGATGGCCCTAATAGTGAAGTTTTGGCAGCGCCGAACCGCTGAGCAACGTTTAAACCCATAACAATATCAGCAACAAAAAAAGCGCCGCTAGCCTGTTGAAAGCTAGCGGCGTGCTCTTTTTATGACCTATGACTCTGAGCGTTTACCACCTCACTCTTTAACAACAATTACCGACTTTACGTTAACGAACTCAAGCATGCCAAAACCGCCATGCTCACGCCCATAACCAGAGTCTTTAACGCCGCCAAACGGCATTTCCGGGGTAGCGACGCCAAAGCCATTGATAAACACCATGCCAGTGTCGAAGTACTTGCTGGCAAGCTCAGTAGCACGCTTCACATCTTTAGAGATGATGCCACCGCCGAGGCCATAACGGCTGTCATTAGCAATGCGCATGGCGTCTTCGTCGTCTTTAGCGCGAATCAGCGCCGCGACGGGTCCGAATAGCTCGTCATCGTAGGCGGGCTGGCCGGGTGTCACGTTATCCAGCACGGTCACTGGGTAAAACGCGCCTTTACCAGATGGCTTTTCTCCGCCGCAGAGGATTTTTGCGCCTTTACGCACACTCTGTTCCACCTGCTCGTGGAGAGCATCGCGTAGGTCAACCCGCGCCATAGGGCCTAAGTCGGTATCATCTGACCTGGGGTCGCCTACTTTCAGCGCCTTCATCTTTTCCACAAAACGCTCTTTGAACGCTTCATAGTTGGCATCGGTCACCACGAAGCGTTTTGCAGCCACGCAGGTCTGTCCGGTATTAAACACTCGGCCAGTGACGCAGGTTTTGACGGCAACGTCGAGGTCCGCATCATCCAGCACCAAATAGGCATCGTTTGAGCCCAATTCCAATACGGTTTTTTTCAGGTGTTCGGCTGCTTTTGCCGCCACTTTACGACCTGCACCATCGCTACCCGTAAGGGTGACGCCACGAACCGCCTGGTGTGCAATCACCTCATCAGATACATCGTGAGAGATAATGATCGTGCGGAAAACGTTTTCCGGTAGGCCTGCCTCGCGGTAAATCTTTTCGAGCAGTAGGCCGCTGCCAGTGACATTTTCAGCGTGCTTCAGGAGTACGCTATTACCCGCCATAATGTTGGCGATGGAGTAACGTACTACTTGATAAGCGGGGAAGTTCCACGGTTGTATGCCGTAGATAACACCCATGGGAGAGTAAGTGACAATGCCACGCTCGCCATTGCTGGGGTTGCGCTCTTCGTCAGCTAATGTAGTGGGGCCATGCTTAGCGGTGTAATCGCAGATGCCTGCGCAAAGCTCGACTTCCTGGCGGGCTTGGCTGGGTAGCTTACCCATTTCCTCTACCATCAGTTCGGCAAGCTCATCTTTATTGGCGTTAAGCGCCTCGCCAATGGCTTTTACCACCTTAGCACGCTGTTCAAGAGGTTTAAGCCGCCAGTCTAGAAACGCTTCATGACTGGCCTCGACAATCTGCTTGGCTTGGCTGGCATCCATCAGCACATAAGTCTCAAGCGTTTCGCCGGTGGTTGGGTTAACGGTTGTGATGCTGTTGCTCATAAGATCTCCTATCTTTTGATCAACGGGGCGTTAAAGAATAGACCAGCTATTAGCCGACTGGTCTATTAATACTGATTCTCCACTCTAGTAGAAAAACGCTGCTTTGCCCAAATTGATTGTTAGCGTCTTAACTAAAGCGCTATCCCTAGGGCAGTCACCGGTAAAAAACGTTCCGTTAAGCCCGCATGTTTATGGTGGGCTACTGAAATGTTGGGCCGCCAGCTTCCTCGCCCCATATCTCTTCCAGTCGATCATCACGACCACAGCTCAAGCGATAAAATCGGTAGCGCAGTGGATTTTTTTCATAGTAATCCTGGTGATACTCTTCAGCTTCCCAGAACTCGCTGGCAGGGGCTATCTCAGTCGCTATAGCCTGGTCAAAGCGTGCTTCCATTTCAGCTTTCGACGCTTCTGCTAGTTCTCGTTGTTCATCATTATGGTAAAAAATGGCTGAGCGGTACTGGTCACCGCTGTCGCAAAACTGGCGGTCTACGGCGAAGGGGTCAATATTGCGCCAGAAAATCTCTAGCAGCTGTTCGTAGCTGATTTGGCTGTCATCGTAGGTAATTTGCACCACTTCGACATGGCCAGTTCCACCGCGAGAAATCTGCTCGTAGGTAGGGTTTTCAAGCTCGCCGCCCATATAACCAGAGATGGTGGCGCTGACGCCGGGCTGCTTATCGTAGGGCGGTTCCATGCACCAAAAACAGCCGCCAGCAAACGTAGCTTCCGTATTGGATTGGGCATGGAGTGGCGTGCTGGCGAGACCTGCGGCCGCTATGACAAACAGCGTTAAGGGCTGAGATAAGAGGCGAAAACGGTGGTATCGAATCATTGTAAGCACTCCAGTAGACGTGGTGAGTTATCGCTCGATGTCGAGTCGCTTAGTGGCAACGTTGGCTAATACCTTACATAACCTATTCGCTACCCCAGCCGGTAAGGCCATACTGTGTCTAACGTATCCAATGCCGCTCTGATAGTCGGCTCCGCGGCACGTTCTTTGCGCCATATCATGCTAAGTGCGCAGGGCAGACGAACATTTTCGGCTACAGCCAAACCGCTTTCCTGGCGTTCGGCCATTGCCAGCGCGTCCCTAGCTAAGCTTAGACCCACTCCCGCACGTACTAAATCCAGCATACAAGCTTCTTGGTCTACTTGGGCAACCCTATTAGGTGTGGCGCCACTTGGGGTTAGGACGCGCTCTAGCAGCCGGTGGTGTGCCGAGACCGAGGGCGTGACTATCCAGGGAAGTCTGGCTAGAGCTTCCCAGCGAGTATCTAACAGTTTGGTTTCCCAGCCTGCTGGGGCAATTACGTGATAGTGGAAGTGGGTCAGCTCACGCCAAGCAAGGATTTCGCTTCCTGATCCTTCGCCGGGAGGGGCGAGAAAAAAGCCCACATCCAGTTCGCCTTGCTCTACTTTCGTTAATACGTTGCCACTCATCCCGTGGTGCAACTCGGTTTCCAATTGAGGGGCGCGAGCCATCAATCGGCTGAGAAATTTGCCCAGCCGAATAAATTCCGGGTCAACAATCGTGCCGATTTTTAGTTTTCCTCGCAGGGTGCTGTGCAAAGCGCTAGCGCGTTGCTCAAAGGCCAGGGCGCTAGCCAGGGCATTTTCTGCGGCGGGCAATAATGCATAGCCATCGGCGGTTAGCGTTAACCCCTGAGGGCGACGGGTGAATAGGGTTAACCCTAAGTGCTGCTGAAGTTGCTTCAACTTTAGACTGACGGCGGGTTGAGTCAGGTATAGCTGGTCAGCTGCCCGTGAAACGCTTCCGGTACGTGCGACGGCTACAAATGCCCGTAGCGCTGAGTTTTCTTGCATAAGCGAGCACCTGTTGTCGTTATGTTATTTGAAAAGCTTATATCTGGGTTAAGAATTACTCAATTGATTGCCTCGCAGAGCTGGTTAATCTGTCGATACTTAATTCGTTATTTTAATCTGCTTATAAAGGTAGCCAAATGACAACAACCACTATTCATCATTTCATTAACGGGCAGATCAGCCAGGGAAGCTCGTGTCGCTCTCAAAATGTGTTTAATCCTGCGACGGGTAACGTTACCGGAAACGTGGTTCTTGCCTCTGCATATGATGTAGATAGTGCTGTGCAAGCCGCTAAAGCGGCATTTCCTACTTGGGCCGATACCCCGCCCATTCGCCGGGCACGGGTAATGTTCAAGTTTTTGGAGCTGCTCAACGCCCATAAAGATGCATTGGCGGAAGCAATTACTAAAGAGCATGGCAAAGTGTTTACTGATGCCCAGGGCGAAGTTGCCCGAGGGATTGATGTCGTTGAATTCGCTTGCGGTATCCCTCAGTTGTTAAAGGGCGACTATACCGAGCAGGTAAGCACCGGTATTGATAACTGGACCATGCGTCAGCCATTGGGCGTGGTGGCTGGCATTACGCCGTTCAACTTCCCTGTCATGGTACCGATGTGGATGTTCCCCGTGGCGATTGCTGCAGGTAACACCTTTGTTCTTAAGCCTAGTCCGCTTGACCCCAGCGCCTCGCTGATGATTGCCGATCTGCTCAAGCAGGCTGGCCTGCCGGATGGTGTATTCAACGTGGTTCAGGGCGATAAAGACAGCGTTGAAGCGTTGATCGACCATCCGGATGTTAAGGCGTTGTCGTTTGTTGGCTCTACGCCGATTGCTAACCTGATTTACGAGCGCGGCGCTAAGCACGGTAAGCGGGTGCAAGCACTGGGTGGCGCTAAAAACCATATGGTAGTGATGCCGGATGCCAACTTGGATAAAGCCGTGGATGCCTTAATCGGCGCTGCTTATGGCTCGGCAGGCGAGCGTTGTATGGCAATCAGCGTGGCGGTGCTGGTGGGCGATGTGGCGGATGGCGTGGTGGCTCAACTGGCGGAACGTGCCAAGGCGCTGAAGGTTAAAGACGGCATGCAGCTGGATGCGGAAATGGGCCCGATTGTCACCCGTCAGGCTCACGAGCGGATTAGCGGTTACATTAATAAAGGTGTAGAAGAAGGCGCACACTTGGTGGTGGATGGCCGAGAATTTGATGCCGCGCAAACCGGTGACGGCTGTGCCGAAGGCTTCTGGATGGGCGGTACTCTGTTTGATCATGTCACCCCCGAGATGACCATTTACAAAGAAGAGATATTCGGCCCAGTGCTGGCCTGTATTCGGGTGCCGGATATTGCCACTGCCATTCAACTGATCAATGACCATGAATTTGGTAACGGAGTGAGCTGCTTCACTGAGAGCGGTAGCGTTGCGCGGGAATTTGGTCGCCGTATTCAGGTGGGCATGGTCGGCATCAATGTGCCCATTCCGGTACCCATGGCGTGGCATGGTTTCGGCGGTTGGAAGCGTTCGCTGTTTGGCGATACGCATGCTTATGGTGAAGAGGGCGTACGCTTCTATACCAAACAGAAATCCATTATGCAGCGCTGGTCAGACTCTATTGATTCAGGCGCCGAGTTTGTGATGCCTACGGCGAAGTAACGCCATTACGTTACGGGAGCCCGTTCATGTCACATGTTACTAATAATAACTTCGATTATATTGTGATCGGCGCAGGCACCGCAGGGTGCCTGATGGCTAACAGACTCAGTGCTAACCCAAGTAATAAGGTGTTGCTAATTGAAGCAGGCGGGCCGGATAACTACCACTGGATTCATATTCCGGTGGGCTATCTTTACTGCATCAACAACCCGCGCACTGACTGGCTGTTTCGTACCGAACCAGACAAAGGGCTCAATGGCCGCTCACTGATTTATCCCCGGGGTAAAACGCTAGGTGGCTGTTCCAGCATTAATGGCATGCTTTATCTGCGTGGTCAGGCACGGGATTACGATCACTGGGCCGAGTTGACCGGCGATGACGCCTGGCGGTGGGAGAACTGCTTGCCAGATTTTATGAAACACGAAGACCATCACCGTTTGGATGAAGGCGGTGATGGCGATGCCGATCATCGCCGTTACCATGGCCATGGTGGCGAATGGCGGATCGAAAAACAGCGCTTAAGCTGGCAAGTATTAGATGATTTCGCCGAGGCGGCGGTGCAAGCGGGTATTCCGCGCACTGACGATTTCAATCGTGGTGATAACGAAGGCGTTAACTATTTTGAAGTCAACCAGCGCAATGGCTGGCGCTGGAATACTTCTAAAGCGTTTTTGCGGCCGATCAAGCAACGCACCAACCTAACGATATGGCACTCTACCCACGTCAATCGTCTGTTATTTGAACCGCAAGATGGCCAACCGCGCTGCGTAGGCGCAGAGCTTCTACGCGAGGGCAAAACGCTTAGTGTGGCGGCTAATAAAGAAGTTGTACTGAGTGCCGGCGCTATCGGTTCGCCACAGATTCTACAGCTTTCCGGTATTGGCGCGCCCGAGCTATTGCAACAACACGGTATTGATGTGGTGGCAGCGCTACCTGGCGTAGGCGAAAACTTGCAGGACCACTTGCAGATTCGCTCCGTCTATAAAGTGAAAGGGGCAAAAACGCTTAATACCATGGCCAGTACTCTACTGGGTAAAGCCAAGATTGGTTTGGAGTACGTGCTGAAACGTAGGGGGCCGATGAGTATGGCGCCTTCTCAGTTATGTATCTTTACGCGCAGTTCTGACGAGTATCCGCACGCCAACATCGAGTACCACGTACAGCCATTAAGCCTTGACGCGTTTGGCCAGCCACTGCATGGGTTTCCTGCGATTACCGCCAGTGTCTGCAATCTTAACCCCACAAGCCGTGGCTCGGTAAGGATCAAAAACCGTGATCCACAAACGGCGCCCGCCATTGAGCCTAACTACCTGAGCACGGAAGAAGACCGCAATGTGGCGGCAGACTCATTACGGGTTACGCGGCGGATTGCCGAGCAGCAGGCATTCGCTAAGTATCAGCCAGAAGAGTTTAAACCTGGGTTGCAGTATCAAAGCGACGAAGAACTAGCCAAATTGGCGGGCGATATCGGTACCACGATCTTTCACCCAGTCGGGACGGCGAAAATGGGCCGCGATGACGACCCGGGGACCGTGGTGGATTCCAAGCTGCGTGTTAAGGGAGTGAGCGGTCTGCGAGTAGTGGACGCCAGTATTATGCCGACTATTACCAGTGGCAATACCAACTCACCTACCTTAATGATTGCTGAGAAAGCAGCAGGGTGGATGGTGGCAGCGGACTAGTCATCACCCTGACATTTTTTTTAACTATAGTATTGACGTGCGGCTAAGTTAAGCGCATGCTGAATGCAGTTGGTTAGCAAGTCGAACGTTGTCAGCAGTATCGAAACGCCCAAGCGTTTAGTCTGGTGAAAGTTTCTTGTTCTACCCACTGCAACTCGGGTATTACCCGGCTCTACATCAAGCTACATCGAGGATTTCGATCATGGCAACTGGTACCGTTAAGTGGTTTAACGACACTAAAGGCTTCGGCTTCATTTCTCCGGACGACAATGGCGACGACCTGTTCGCACATTTCTCTGAAATTCAAGCTGACGGCTTTAAAACTCTGCAAGACGGTCAGAAGGTTTCCTTCGACGTTACTCAGGGTAAAAAAGGCCTTCAGGCTTCTAACATCAAAGTTCTTTAATTAGAAACGATGATGTTCGCTGTTAGCGCGTAACGCTAATATGCTAAAAAACCCCGCGAAAGCGGGGTTTTTTCGTTTTTATCTAATCGGTATCCTGTTCACGCCTCACGCCTCACGCCTCACGCCTCACGCCTCACGCCTCACGCCTCACGCCTCACGCCTCACGCCTCACGCCTCACGCCTCACGCCTCACGCCTATATTCTTTTTTGATCTTACTGTGTTTCTAAAAATAACTTTTTAGAATATTGAGAAGGCGGCACAATGATCCCAAGATTTTTTTGTTAGGGATGTAGGATATGTCGCTGGATGCTTGGATAGCCGTGGGGGTAGTGCTGACTATCTTCCCGTTAATGACACTGTCTCGACTGGGGCCAGACATTATTCTGCTTGGTGCCGTCGTGGTGTTAATGACCTTGGGGGTCATTGACCCGCAGCAGGCGCTGGGCGGTTTTTCTAACAGTGGCTTGTTTACCGTGGCCTTCATGTATGTGTTGGTTGCCAGTATTCGTGAAACTGGTGGTATTGACCTGATTATTCGCTATGTACTGGGTCGTCCTAACAGTGAACGGGGTGCGCTTGTTCGGCTGCTGTTACCCGTGGCATCGCTGAGCGGTTTTCTCAATAACACGCCCGTAGTGGCTACCTACATCCCTGCTGTCATGAGTTGGAGTCGACGGTTGAGGCTTTCTCCCCAACGGCTTTTAATGCCGCTCAGCTTTGCTTCCATTCTAGGCGGTACCATTACACTGTTTGGTACCAGTACTAACTTAGTTGTGCATGGTTTGTTAGTAGAGCGCTATCCCGCGCTTGAGATGGGGCTATTTGATTTAGCGTGGGTAGGTGTTCCTGTTGCGCTGGTGGGCCTTGCTTATCTTATCTTCTTAGGCCCGCGCTTATTGCCCTCACGAGAGGGGATGTCAAAAGCGTTTGCTAACCCTCGCGAGTTTACTATCGAAATGGAAGTTGATCCTGCGGGGATACTGGTTGACCGTACGGTGGAAGAAGCTGGGTTACGCCACCTTCAAGAACTTTTTCTAGTCGAAATTGAGCGTGCAGGTAATGTGGTGAGTGTAGTGGGGCCAGGCGAGCAGCTAAAGGCAGGTGACCGACTCGTTTTTGTGGGCACCTCGGACGCCGCTGTAGAGCTACAGCAGATTCGTGGACTCATTCCTTCTCGTGATGCGGCGTCGAGTTTGGAAAAAGAGTTTAAAGAGCGGCGCTTGGTTGAAGCGGTGGTATCGAACCAGTGTCAGTTTATTGGACAGCGGATTCGTGACGGCCGTTTTAGAACGCTGTATGGCGCTGCTGTATTAGCAATCTGTCGTGGTGGTGAGCGGGTAACCGGCAACTTAGGCCAAGTCCGTTTGCAACCTGCTGATGTGCTGCTGTTAGAAGCACGCCCTCCGTTCATTGAGCGCCACCGCCAATCGAAAGACTTTCTTTTAATTAGTGAGTTGAACGGTTCAGCGCGGCCTGTTCATGAAAAAGCCCCGCTGGCATGGGCGATTTTGTTGGGGGCGGTGCTGTTGGCGGCATTAGGTGTCTTAAGTATGCTCAATGCTGCCATGTTGGGCGCGGCGCTAGCGTTATTAACCGGTTGTTGTTCCGTGGGGGCTGCTAAGCGTGGCCTGGATACGCAAGTGTTGCTGACCATTGCAGCATCTTTCGGGGTAGGGGCTGCGCTGCAAACATCCGGCGCGGCGGATTTCCTGGCGGGCAGTGTTCTATCGTTGGTGGCGGGTAACCCGCTGTTGCTATTAATTGCCACTTATTGCGTCGTGGCAATGTTAACCGAGTTGGTGACCAATAATGCTGCTGCGGTGATCATTTTTCCGGTGGTCATGGCAGCAGCAGAAAGCCTGGGGGTTAACCCGATGCCCTATGTGGTGGCGGTAATGTTTGCTGCCTCGGCGAGTTTTTTGACACCGATTGGTTATCAAACGAACCTTATGGTGCATGGCCCTGGCGGCTATCGGGTCAGTGATTTCTTGCGTGTTGGTGGTGGCTTAAACCTATTGACGGGGGCCATTGCCTTAACCCTTATTCCAATGGTTTGGCCGCTTTAAGCAGGCAAATGACTCGCCCAACGCGTCACTTTACGCTAGGGTGGCGCTTTTAACGTCAGCAAGGAAAGAGCCCATGACAGCCCCAGGCGAACTGATTATTGAACCGCAAAATGGTCAACCCGCCGATGCGTGCGTGTTTATTATTCACGGGTTGGGTGCCGATGGGCACGATTTCGAGCCGCTAGTGCCAGCCCTTACGCTACCGGACTCAGCGCATGTGCGTTTTATTATGCCTCACGCGCCGCGCTTGCCGGTCACTATTAATGGCGGCATGGTGATGCCCGCGTGGTACGACATCCTCGCAATGGATTTGGGGCGTCGGGTGGATGAAGCGCAACTAAAAACGTCTGCTGAACGCATTCAGGCACTGATTGAAGAGCAGATTGATCAAGGAATCGACAGCCGCCGCATTATCGTAGCGGGGTTTTCTCAGGGAGGCGCAGTCGCTTATCAGGCGGCGCTTTCATTCCCTCAGCCTCTTGGCGGACTGTTGGCCATGTCGACCTATTTTGCGACGGCCGATAGCATCAATTTAGCTGAATCCAATCGTGATATTCCCATCGAAGTACATCATGGGAATTTCGACCCCATCGTTCCTGAAACTCTGGGCCGCAGTGGTGTCGAACGCCTAAAAGAAATGGGCTACACGGTTAATTATCGCCAGTATCCGATGGCGCATGCGCTATGCCCGCAGCAGGTAAATGATATTGGTAAGTGGCTGAGCGAGCGGTTGGGCTAAGTGGGTAAGCAGTACCGAGGTCGTGGAGCTGGCGTACCTGGTGATATCCCTCGTGAGGGGTGGCTCGATATTATTTGGCGTGTAGTGCGTGCTGCACGTCGGGACCGGATTACTATCTTTGCAGCGGGCATCGCTTTTTATGCCCTGCTGGCGCTATTTCCGACCATTGCCGCCGTTATTTCTCTTTGGGGTTTGCTGTTTGATCCTGTTGAGGCAGGCCGTCAGCTTTACGAAATTAGCCGCTTTATGCCACCGGATGCGGCAAATTTGATTGACCAGCAGGCTCAAGAGGTGGTCGAGACGACGGAGTCTGGCAATGTGACGACAGCACTTGTGGGGCTGTTAGTGGCCATGTACATCGCATCGAAAAGTGTTTCCATATTAGTGGTTGGCTTAAACGTAGTGTATGGCGAACACGAAAAGCGGCCGTTATTACTGCGTGGTGTCGTGCTGGTATCGTTGACCTCTGGTTTGATCATAATGACGCTAGTGTCACTGGGGTTTATCGCCATTGTGCCGATAGTGGTTGATGCGCTGACGATTGAGCCACCGGTGGATAGTGTTTTGAAATGGCTGCGTTGGCCCGCGCTGTTGTTACTGATGAGCGTGCTTATTGCTTTGCTGTATCGTTACGCGCCTTATCGACGTTCTGCCCAGTGGCGCTGGTTAAGCTATGGCACGCTGTTTGCCACCACTATGTGGTTACTAGGCTCAGGTGGCTTGTCGCTTTACGTACGTTACTTTTCTACCTTTAGTGAGCTGTATGGCTCTCTTGGTGCTGTTGTGGCGCTAATGCTGTGGTTTTGGCTGTCAGCGTTTGTGGTGCTGTTTGGTGCTGAACTCAACTGCGAAATGGAGCGCCAGACCTGCAACGACACAACGGTGGGGGCTGCTCGCTCACTTGGCGAACGTCAGGCATTTGCTGCCGACACGGTAGGTGTTGAAAACCCCTGGAATAGCGAAAATGTTGATACGCGACACCAGTTGCAGGATAAATGACCCCGACAGCGATATGCACCAATCAACATCGCCCAGAAAAGCTGGGCGGTGTTGTTTAGTGGAAGTGTGAATCGGTAGGGTTTTTGCGGAAAACGTTACAAAAGCTCTTCGGCAGCCAGTGCCAAGCGTGAACGTTCAACGCTTTTCAGGGTGATATGCCCAGCATGGGGCCAATCCCTAAATCGTTCTACAACAGCAGCCATGCCACAGGTGTTGGCGGTGAGGTAGGGCGTGTCGATCTGGCCAACGTTGCCTAAACAGACAATTTTGGTATTTCGGCCCGCTCGGGTTACCAATGATTTAAGCTGTTTGGGGGTAAAATTTTGCGCCTCGTCAATAATCAAGAACGTATCGTTTAAGGTGCGCCCACGCATGAAGCTCGGTGCGCGAATCTGAACCCTGGAGCCAATTAACTGCCGAGTAGCACCATTATCCCAGCTAGATTCCCCTTCTTCGTTACGCAACAGGTTGTCCATATTGTCGTGGAAGGCACCCATCCACGGCGACATTTTCTCCTCTTCGGTGCCCGGTAAGAAACCGATATCTTCGCCCATGGGAATCGGCGCACGGGTAAACACAATGCGCTCAAATAGTTTGGCATCCAGTGTTTGCTGGAACGCTGCGGCGAGTGTCATAAAGGTTTTGCCGGTGCCTGCATTACCAGCAATGGTGACCAGATCAATGTCCGGGTCCATTAGTAGGTTGAGGGTGAAGTTTTGGCGACTGTCGTGGGCATGAACGCCCCATACGCCCGCATGGTGACGGTAGTTGGTAAGTAGCTGTAGTCGGGCAGTTGACGGTGAAAGTTCACGGACAATAGCTTCAAACTCGGCGCCATTTTCGCTATCGGATACCAGCATGCCGACATGCCAATGGCGAGGCATGTTGCCACTTAGCTGATAAAAGGTGTGGTGGTCGATACGCTCAACGGTGACGTCGACATTGAGCGCTTCCCACAGCGAAGCACCATCCTGTCCCGCGGTGGCGTAAACCTGCGCACCTTCAATCATCGCATCGCTGTCAGAGAAAGCGCGGTCATTCAGGTAATCTTCCACCGGTACTTTTAGCGCGGCGGCTTTTACCCGTAGGTTGATATCTTTGGTGATCAGGATAACGGAAGCATCCGGACGCTCATCGCGTAGCCGGCAGGTCTCCGCCAAAATTCGGTTATCGGGGCTGTCATCAAGGGAGTCGAAGGGTTTAAGGTCGTTGTAGCACAAAAAATGTAGGCGGCCCGATTCACCACTGATGCGGGGAATGGGAATGCCTTTCTGGATTTCGTCGAAGGTGACTTGGCTGGTTAAGTCGGAAAGCGTGCGGCTAATTTGCCGCGCCGTACGGGCGATCTCTCTGATGCCGTTTTTATGCTTATCTAGCTCCTCGAGTACAGTCATGGGGATAACGACGTCGTGCTCATCAAAGTGGTAGAGCGCGGCGGGGTCGTGGATAAGGACATTCGTGTCTAGGACATACAGCCTAGTCGCTTTCTTATCGAGTCGTACCATCGTGGAAACTACTCCTTAGTTGACGGCAACATCGACACTGGCAGATGCACTTTACGCTTAGATGACACTCACCTGTGCCGGTTCTCTAGCGTGTCCTTTTGATCTCCTTATGTAGCACTTTTTTACAAGTTCCTTAACAGAGTGGAAGGCATAAGCAATTTTTTCCAATGCTCTATTTCAACGTTATTACAAAGCATCAACGGGTAGTGCCTAAAAAGCGTGACACTTTCGTTAGCAGTGCGGTGGCGACCACTCCCAGGCTTTCTCCTTCTACGTAGCGATAATAGTGGCTGTCCAGGGCGAGATCATGATTTAGCGCGCAAAGCTGATGGCTTTCTATGGCTTCTTTCACCAATGGGTAGGGTAGCAGTGCCCAGCCAGTGCCATTGATGGCGGCATCGCGAATGACCTCAAACATGGTTAGCCCTAGATAATTTGTCGAAAAAAGTGCCTCACTGACTAGTTTATCGCCCTGCTCATAGGTTAAGCACACCTGAGTATATTGGGCGAGATCGTCGCGGGTAACACTGGGTAAGCGGCTTAGCGGGTGCGACGTTGCCGCTACTAGGCACATGCTCACCGGTGCAAGGTTACTGGCATTTACGTCGGCACCCTCAGCGGTATACAACCCAAAGGCGATATCAACGGTTTGGCGAAGGACGAACTGTGGGTGCTCTTGGGGAGGTAATAAATATACCGAGATGGCCGTAAGCGGATAGCGCTGCTTTAAATCGTGCATGACTTGTCGCCAAAATGCTTCGGGCAACGCATCATCCCTGGCAATGCACAGCTGGCTTTCTACGCCTTGCAGGTGCTGTTGGCAGTGTTTTTTGATTCGGCTGGCACTTGTCAGCAGTCGGTAGCAGTCCGGCAGCACGCTTTCACCTACCGCAGTGAGCTGTAGGCTATTTCCTGAACGCTCGAACAGCACGACCCCAAGACTATCTTCTAAGGCATTCACTGTGGCACTTAGCGTGCTGCGTTTTATCCCTGTGTGTCGCGCGGCCGCCGCAAAGGAGCCATGTTCAGTAACGTCAATAAACGCCTGCACTTGTTCTGCGCGCATAGGTTACTCCGTGGAGAGCCAAAAAAGTTGGCGCTGAGCGATTGGTGAAACGTTAGTGTACTCACTATTATGCGTTGGGTTTAACACACTTTACTGGAGTATTTCGCGTGACCCCCTTTGTCGCCGAGCGCCGTGCGCTCAGATTTTCTGCTGTCTCTGCCAGCCTGTTCGCCTTTACCGGCCTTGCACTCGGGCTTGCCAGTGGATCAATTACTATTTTATTCGATAGTGGCTATTCGCTATTAAGTTTAGTGCTGGCGTCGCTGTCGTTGTTTGCGTTAAAGCAGGCGCGCAAACCGGCAGATAATCATTACCCCTTTGGGCGGCTGACCGTAGAGCCGTTGGCTGTGCTGCTTAAAGGCGTAGTGATCGCGTTAGTGTGCCTGTTCTCAATGGTGTCTGCTGTGTGGAGTCTTGCGCAAGGCGGGCGGCTGGTAACGTTAGATCTTGCGTTGATGTTTGGCGTGGTGAATGTGGCAGGCTGTTTACTGACCTGGTGGTGGTTGAGCCGTTATGCCCGAATTGCGCGCTCTTCACTGCTAGCTGCCGAGCTGCGTCAGTGGCAAATGGACACATGGCTTAGTGCCGCCGTGATGCTGGGCTTTGCGCTCACGTGGGGATTAACGCTGACCCCTTGGGCTCATCTGGCGCGTTTTGCCGATCCTGTGATGGTGCTGATTATCGCCGGCTACTTCTTGCCGATGCCTATTCGCATGATGCGTGGTGCACTGCGCGAATTGATGTTTGGCGAGCCGTTGGGTAGCGTTCGCCAGGACGTAGTGCAAGAGGTGGCAGACTTCGATATTGCTAATGACGACGTACGTTTAGCTCAGGTTGGTAGCTTCTTAATGGTTGATATTCAACTGGATATGCAACAAATCAATGATGCGGAGGAGATTGTTGAAAGTGTAGAACAGCATTGCAAACAGCGTAATCTGCGTGCTGTGACCAGCATTACATTGGTAACTTAATTTATTAGCAGCAGAATAGGCAGCAGTGACAGCGCTGCCGCAACCTGAGACGTTGCCGATAGGCGTTTAGTCGTTTGCTCTCTTTTGAGGCTTACCTTTGCGCTGGGTGCTTGCCATCTCTTCAAGTTCCTCTTCGCTCATTGAGTCATACATGTCTTTAGAGGAATCATAAAGTTCACTAGGCTTTGTTTCACCACGCTTGGCAGAAAGCGCCGCCCCCGCAGCTTTCTGCTGTGCTTTGGAAGTTGCTTTCATAGGTCGACTCCTGTCAGTTGACTTCCTTAAACCAATCACGATATTAAGCTTAGCAGAGAGAAGTGTCCTTTCCAGACGAGCTGGCGATGTTAACTTAAGAGAATTCCATGACACCGGCGATTAATAGCGCGAAACACGCGGGAATTGCGTTTCAGATCCATGAGTATCAACACGATGCTGCTGCGCAATCTTACGGGCTGGAGGCAGCTGAAAAACTGGGTGTTGCCGCTCAGCAAGTGTTTAAAACCTTGGTAGTTACCCTGGATGGTAAGCAGTTGGCAGTTGGTATTGTACCGGTCACCAGCCAGCTGGGGTTAAAGCAAATTGCTAAAGCGGCAGGGGCGAAAAAAGCGTCAATGGCGGCGCCAGGTGACGTGGAACGGACCACGGGGTATGTGCTTGGTGGTGTTAGCCCGCTGGGCCAGAAAAAGCGTCTGCCTACGTTTATCGACGACTCGGCGCAGACATTTTCGACACTGTATGTAAGCGCGGGGCGACGTGGGCTGGAGATTGAGCTTGCTCCGAACGACTTAGCAGCGTTATGCCAGGGGCGTTTTGCGGCGCTAGCAACGACGCTTTCCTAATATCTGATTTACTATCTATGGGGCTAGCAATCACTCATCTATGAGCCTAGCAACCACCCATGTTGTAGCATTCGCCTATCCTTGCCAAGGCATAGGTTGGCGCTTTCTGGTATGGTGCTTCACATTATAGGTTTGCTGGGCAATATAGCCCCTTCAGGATAATTTTGTGTCTGACACTTCTTTTGCATCGCTTGCGCTCTCTCCTGCGCTTTTAAGCAACTTAGATTCCCTTGGCTATCACGCAATGACGCCTGTGCAGGCGCAAAGCCTGCCACCGATGTTAGCGGGTCGTGATGTGTTGGCTCAGGCCAAAACGGGGTCGGGAAAAACCGCTGCCTTTGGCTTGGCACTGCTGGCTGAGTTGCGCGTAGAAGCATTTGCTGTACAGGGCCTTGTGCTGTGCCCCACCCGAGAGCTCGCCGACCAGGTGGCCGAAGAGCTACGTCGTTTGGCGCGTGGGTTGCCCAACGTTAAAGTGCTTACCCTATGCGGCGGAGCGCCGTTTGGGCCGCAGCTAGGCTCCTTGGAACATGGTGCGCATATTGTCGTGGGTACGCCGGGACGTATCGACGAGCATTTGCGCAAAGGCTCGTTGACACTGGGGTCGCTTACCACCTTGGTACTTGATGAAGCCGATCGTATGCTCGATATGGGTTTTCAAGACACCATTGATGCGATCATTGATGAGACCCCAGCTGATCGCCAAACGCTGCTGTTTAGTGCGACATTCCCAGACGATCAGGCTTCAGGTGGCCTGACTGCTATGACTCGCGGCATTATGCGTGAGCCAGTGATGGTCAAAGTGGCCGAGGTTCACGATGCCACTACTATTGATCAACACTTCTATGACGTTGCTAATGAAGAGGCGCGTTTCGCGGCCCTTCAACAGCTGCTACTGGTTTATCGGCCAGCGACCAGCGTGGTGTTCTGCAACACTAAACGCGAAACTCAGGCGGTGGCTGAGCAACTGGTGGATGCTGGTTTTAGTGCCGTGGCGCTCAACGGCGACTTAGAGCAGAAAGATCGTGATCGTCGCCTAATTCTGTTTGCTAACCAAAGTGCGTCTATTCTAGTAGCAACGGATGTTGCTGCGCGCGGTTTAGATATTGCTCAATTAGATGCGGTGTTTAATTATCAGATTGCCCGTGAGCTTGATGTTCACGTGCATCGAGTAGGGCGAACCGGGCGCGCAGGGGCTAGCGGCATTGCCTGTACGCTGGTAACACCTAAAGAGCACTATCGGCTGGAGCGGTTGGAAGGTTTGCTAGAACAACCGATTACCACTGAACCCTTGCCCAAACCCAAGCATTCAGTGCCATTTGAACCGCCTATGGCAACACTACAGTTAGCGGGTGGTAAGAAAGACAAGCTGCGCCCGGGGGATATCCTGGGGGCCCTAACCAGCGAAGGTGGCCTGCGTGGTGATCAGGTAGGCAAAATTAAAGTGCTGGCCCGCAGTGCCTATGTGGCAGTGGAGCATGGGGCTGTTCAAAAAGCCCAGGCCAAACTTGAACGTGACAAACTTAAAGGGCGCGCTTTCCGCGTTCGCCGTATTCGCTATTGATCGATTAATGATTGTGCACAGATAGTAAAGAGGAGCCGACGCAGCTAACCATGAAAATCCCTAAGCGATTACAGCCTCTGGTCGATGATGGAATGATCGACGAGGTGCTGGTGCAGTTAATGAGTGGTAAAGAGGCGCAGGTGTATGTCGTGCGCTGCGGTGAAGAAGTACGTTGCGCCAAGGTCTTTAAAGAAGCTAAACAGCGCAGCTTTAAACAGGCCGTGCAATACCAGGAAGGGCGCAAAGAGCGCAATAGTCGTCGTTCGCGCGCCATGGCCAAAAAGACTCGCTACGGTCAAAAAGAGCAGGAGCAGGCGTGGCTGAATGCGGAAGTCGATGCGCTATATCGTCTTGCTGCCGCTGATGTACGTGTGCCTGAGCCACATGGTTTTGTTGATGGCGTACTGCTCATGGAAATGATCAGCGATGCCGAGGGAAACGTAGCGCCACGTTTGGACGAAGTGACCCTAACCGAGGAGCAAGCGCTGCGCTATCACGCCAAAGTGATTCAAGACGTAGTGCGAATGCTTTGCGCAGGTTTGATCCATGGCGACTTATCTGAATTCAACGTGCTGGTTGACGCCGAAGGGCCGGTGATTATCGATTTGCCCCAGGCGGTGGATGCGGCGGGCAACAATAGTGCGGCAGCAATGCTAGAGCGCGATGTTGATAATATGCGCGCCTACTTCGGTCGTTTCGCCCCCGAGCTACTGACTACCCACTACGGTAAAGAAATGTGGGCTTTATATGAAGCAGGCAAGCTACATCCTGATAGCAAGCTGACTGGCCATTTTGAGCTTGATAGCCACATAGCCAATGTCGATGAGCTATTGGAAGTGATTGATGATGCCATTGAGGAAGAGGCTGATCGTCAGGCGCGCATGCGCGGTGATGATGACGAAGATTAAAAATAGAGGTACTTAGCGCCTAACATCAGGTACCTAAAGCCTAGCGCTTAACAATCGGTACTTAATAATCGGTACTTAACAAAAGGCACTTTACACCTAGCTCTTAACACCCTAAAGCCCTTAGCAGTGGTAAGCTAACGTTTACGCTTAGCAGGTTAACAATTGCGTTTTAACGTTAAAGGTTAGGGTGGAGAAGAGCGTGAAAGGCATCCGTGTCAGCGCAGAAAGTGCAAAGAGACTTGTAACATCGCTTGCCGTAGGCGCCGTGGGCGGTGTCATTTTTCACCTCGCTGGTTTGCCGCTTGCCTGGATGCTAGGCCCGCTGATCGCCAACCTGCTGGTATCGGCAAAAGGAATTAACGTTGGCGTACCGGAGCCGCTGCGCAACGTGTTTTTAGCGGTTATGGGATTGGTGCTGGGCAGCCAAGTAACCCCTCAACTTGCTCATCGTGTACTGGACTGGCCAATCTCGGCAGCACTCTTGCTGGCAGGTGTTGCGGCATCCACCGCTGTTGCTGCGGCGTGGTATCGTCGCTGTGGCTTCGACCCGGTCAGTGCTTGGTTTGGTGCATCGCCAGGGGCAATGACGGCAATGATCATGCTCGGCGATCAATGTGGCGGTGACCCGCAACGCATCGCCATTGCCCAGTCGCTACGAATTATTCTCGTCATCCTATTTCTTCCTCCCCTGTTTTGGGCATTTGAAGGCGGTGCTGGTGACATTGGGCCAGCCCAGGCTATCCTTGAGCACGGCTGGATGCTGCTAACTATTCCTTTCTTATTACCCGTGGGCCGGTGGCTGCGCATTCCAAGTTCGGCGTTACTTGCGCCGCTTATTATGGCGGCCTTGCTATCTGGGTTTGGGCTGGCAAGCCTTACGTTGCCTAGTTGGGGAATGAACCTCATGTTATGGGTGCTAGGCAGCGCGATTGGCTCGCGTTTTCAAGGCATGACACGACGCCTGCTCGGGCGTTATTTATGGCAGTCGGGGGTGGCGACGCTGCTTGCACTGGTGGTGTTAGCACTGTTTGCTGAACTTATCCATCAGCTGTTGGGCGTGCGCCGTGACGTAGCCCTATTAGCGCTGGCTCCCGGTGGCATCGGTGAAATGGCTATTCTTGCTGTCGCGCTTAATATCGATCCTGTGTTTGTAGCATTTCACCACTTACTGCGTATGGTCACACTGATGATCTTGGCCCCTTTTTGGGCTCGTTGGCTATTGCGTCACCAATCTTCTTAACTACATCTGTCTATTAAGGTAACGAAAGGACTTTCTATGTTGTCACGTACGCTAGCGCCGCTGTTCCGTTACTTTGAAAGGCGGGTGAACCCCTATCCCGAAGGTGAGGTTGCCACGCCACCGAAAGGACTGCTGCCGTTTATTTGGCATTTTTCGCGCCCTGTATGGCCGTGGCTATTGCTGATGTCGGTCGCGACTGCCTTGGTTTCCGCGGCGGAGGTGGTGTTTTTTAGTTATATGGGCGACTTGGTCGATTGGCTGAGTAACGTAGAACGCGCGAATTTCTGGTCGGATCACGGGCTTTGGCTGGCAGGCGTGGGCTTGTTAGTGATTATCGGCCTGCCGCTACTGGTACTGGCGCAGTCTCTGGTGACCCACCAAAGCATCTTCGGTAACTACCCGATGATCGGCCGCTGGCTTTCTCACCGCCATATGCTTAGCCAAAGCTTGGCCTTTTATCAGGATGAGTTTGCAGGGCGAGTGTCGCAAAAAGTCATGCAAACAGCGTTGGCTATCCGTGAGACTGTCACCAAAGTGATGGATCTAATGGTTTACGCCATTGTGTACTTCACTGGGGCGGCAATTTTATTAGGCCGTGCAGACCCGTGGCTGTTGCTGCCGCTGGGGCTTTGGTTGATCGGTTATTTAGGCATTATGCGCTTTTTTGTCCCGCGCCTGCGCGACGTTTCGATGGCTCAGGCCGATGCTCGTGCCCAGATGACGGGGCGCGTGGTTGATAGTTACAGCAATATCCAAACGATTAAGCTGTTTGCTGATACCGAACGTGAACAGGGCTACGCCAAGGATGCGATGCAAGGTTTTATGGACACGGTGCATCGTCAAATGCGGCTAGTCACCATCATGAGTGTTTGCCTGACGCTGCTCAATACGCTGCTACTGGTGGGAACGGCGGGTATGGCGATTAGCGCTTGGTATTTTGACGCTATTTCTCTGGGCGTGTTAGCGATTGCGATAGCCCTGGTCATGCGTATCCGCTTTATGTCGGATTGGATTTTATGGGAAGTGGCCGGCCTGTTTGAAAATATTGGTACGGTGCAGGATGGTATGAATACCATCGCCCAGGAGCCCACGATCAAAGATGCGTCGAATGCCAAAGCGCTTGCGGTGCCCTATGGCGAAATTGTGTTTGATGCGCTGCGTTTTCAGTACGCCCAGGCTAAAGGTGAAAGTAAAAACGTCTTTGACGGGCTGAGCCTGACGATTAAACCTGGCGAAAAAATTGGCTTGATTGGCCGATCCGGAGCGGGTAAATCCACCCTGGCCAATCTGTTGCTGCGCTTTTATGACTTACAGGGCGGGCGTATCCTGATTGATGGACAGAATATTGCTGACGTCACCCAGACTTCATTGCGTCATCAGATTGGCATGGTGACTCAGGATACCTCGCTGCTGCACCGTTCGCTGCGAGATAATATTCGCTACGGTAGCCCTCATGCCAACGATGATGATGTGTGGCAAGCGGTGTGTCGCGCCCATGCAGATACGTTTATTAACGAGTTGGTTGACCCTAAAGGGCGGCGCGGTTTAGACGCCCATGTCGGCGAGCGCGGCGTTAAACTCTCCGGTGGACAGCGCCAGCGTATTGCCATTGCTCGCGTGTTGCTTAAAAACGCCCCGATTCTGGTGTTGGACGAGGCCACCTCAGCGTTGGATTCCGAAGTGGAAGCCGCGATTCAAGAGCAGCTCGATTCGCTGATGGAAGGCAAAACGGTGATCGCCATTGCGCACCGACTCTCTACCATTGCGATGCTTGATCGGTTAATTGTGGTCGATGAAGGTCGTATAGTGGAAAGCGGCACACACCAGGAGTTGCTGGCACAGAACGGCATTTACGCCAGCCTGTGGCAGCGCCAGTCCGGGGGCTTTTTAGGGCACGATCTTGACCTTGGCCTTGATACTGACCCCAGTGCCCTCATTTCATATTAGACCAGTCGTTTACTAGGCTTTTTAGTACTCTTTTAAGTACTAGGCGTTTTAAACGACATGTGTTCAATAGGAGGTAGTGATGCAAGCCATTCAGCTTCGAGAGCCCGGCGGTTTAGCTAAACTGGACGTGGTTGAACTAACGGCGCCAGGTGAGCCTGGTCCCGGTGAAATTAAAGTACGGCTGCGCGCCAGCTCACTTAACTTTCATGACTATGCCGTGGTGGTGGGGATGATTCCCACCGCAGATGGCCGTATTCCCATGTCGGATGGTGCCGGTGTGGTCGAAGCGGTTGGGGAAGGCGTTAGCGAGTTCGCAGTCGGTGATGCAGTTGTGTCGACGTTTTTCCCTGATTGGCTGGAAGGGACCGCGCGAGTAGGCGACTTCACCACCACGCCAGGGGATGGCATTGATGGCTATGCTCGCGAGCAAGTAGTGGCCGCCGCTACCTCGTTCACCCATCAGCCGCAAGGTTATAGTCATGCGGAGTCTGCGACGCTAACGACCGCAGGCTTGACCGCTTGGCGGGCATTAGTCGTTGATGGTGGGTTAAAAGCAGGAGACACCGTGCTGGTGTTGGGCACTGGGGGTGTTTCCATTTTTGCGCTACAGTTTGCCAAGATGATGGGCGCGCGGGTAATTGCTACATCGTCTTCTAATGAAAAACTGACCCGCCTGCGCGAACTGGGCGCTGAACACACCATTAACTATAAAGAAACGCCTGACTGGGGCAAGGCCGTTAAGGCGTTAACGAATGGTGAAGGCGTCGATCATGTTGTTGAAGTAGGTGGCCCTGGCACACTGCCGCAATCGATTGATGCGGTGAAAGTTGGTGGGCATATCGCGCTGATTGGTGTGCTAACCGGTCGGGAAGGTGAAATACCAACCGCCAAGCTGATGGCTAAGCAAGCTAAGCTGCAAGGTCTTATTGTGGGTAGTCGTCGTCATCAAATCGAGATGATTCGTGCTATCGAAGCGGCTAATTTGAAGCCGATTATTGACCGTGAGTTTGCACTGAGCGACATTGCCGATGCCTTCCGGCACCAGGAGTCCGGGAAACACTTCGGCAAGATTTGTCTGACTTTCTAGCTAGGCGGCGCTTATCACTTGATTTAGTTAACTTTTTTAGTTTTGGAATGTTACCATTGCACGCCCACTGAGTAGTGGGTGTGCAAAAAAGGTCACGTTTCTAAGCGGCTATACACGACGCCTTTGACTTCAAGTTCCCAAATATCATCATAAGGAACGGTTACTCCGTTGATATCGCCTGGGTCACCCGTGCTGTTTTTGATCTGCGTTTCAGGAATGACCTTTAACCCCGTGAAGCCTACGTGTTGAATACGTGCGCTAAATCGATTTCCCTCGTGGTCGATCAGCACCCGCTCGCCTGCAATGCACTTTGAAAGCTTCTCATGCAGTTCTGCCATAGTGACGTTCACTACGCTCATTGTCGCCTCCTGCGCTTTGCTCTCATATTAGTTAGCTACTGTATAACGACTTTATTCTAGTCGATAAGTTCGGCTAACCCCTCAATGACAATATGAGGCATGCTAACCTTAATCCACTTATTTATGTTCGAGGCGGCATATGACGCAGCGCTCAACGAAGACTGCTTTTTCGCCATGGGAAATGGTGGCACTTGAGTCGTTTCAAACACCAGAGCAGACCCAAGCCAGCCAGTGGCGGCGTAGTTGGCGAGCAGCAACTACATGGATAGTAGGTAGAGAAGCCTCGGAACGCCAAGCAAAAGAAGAGAGTGAGCTGCGTAAGTTATCTGAAGTCGCACTTTCGCACTGGGTGCCCGCTATTGATTGGACGTCGGCGGCTCGTGCTCTCAGCCAAGTAACGGAAGGGTATGTTGATGCGCCAGTCGTGCTGTTTATTTCACCACCTCATGGTGGTCACGAAGCTGTCGTTAGCCATTGGGCGCAGCAGCAGGGCGTTAATTGCATATCTGCACCCACCCTCAACGAGCTCACAGAGGGTTGCCTAGAGTGGGTCGAGCGCTGTGGCTCCCAACATAAGTGGGTAATCCCCGCCTTAGAGCGGCATTTTTTACGCCATACCCAAGGACTGCAAGGCGTCCGTGAATTGTTAGAGCGGGCGTTAAGCGGTCGTTTGGGGCAGGGCGTGATTGGTTGTGATAGCTGGACGTATGCCTATCTGCAGCATGCGGTGGGTTTGGAAGGCGTACCTGTGGTTACCCTGCAAGCGCTAGAAGGCGAGCAACTGGCACACTATTTTGCTCAGTTGGCGGATGATGGTGGCGTCCGCCCGACGGTGTATAGCTCCCGTACGGGACAGCCGATTCTTGCTGGCGTTAGTAAAGATAGCGCTGGCGGTGAGCGCTCCTATAAAGAGTTGCAACGCCTAGCAGCCCATTGTCGAGGGCATTTAGGTATTGCTTGGCACTACTGGCGAGAGCGACTGCGCGAACCGGCGGGAAATGACGAAAGTGGCCGTTCACAAGAGCAGTCTGAAGGGCAGCCAAAAGAGCCGTCAAAAGAGTCTTCAAAAGAGCTATGGCTATTGGATGCGTTGGCGGAAGCGGAATTAGCGTCGGATACGGGGGATGTGGCAACACTGTTGCTGCATACACTGCTCATTCATGGGGGACTAGAGGATCAAGCGTTAGGGTATGTGCTGCCATTCTCAAGTCATGAAGCGCTAAACGCACGGTTAGCACTTGCTCGCCAGGGAATTCTCCGTTGCCATCAAGGGCGTTGGCAAGTCGCCCCATTAAGCTACGCAAGCGTGCGGCAACTGCTGGAATCGCGAAACTATCTAGTTGACCCGCTTTAGGAGCTTATATGGACGATCAAGAGCAGTACGCCAAGCTGTTTAATGATATTGATAGTCAAGCGCTGATTACCTTAGGAGTCATTCTAGCGAGTACGGTGCTATTGATTATTGTCAGCCAGAGAGGATTGAACTGGTTAGCCAATCGCTTGCATGGCCAAGTACGTTTTAGAGTATTTGCGCTGGTGCCACTCACCCGGTTATTGATTTTAATTACCGCACTGGCTGTGGCTGTACCTATCGTTATTGAGCCTTCATTGCGCAATATGGTAACGCTGCTGGGGGCCATTGGCCTAGCGATTGGCTTTGCCCTAAAAGATTACGTAAGTAGCTTGATTGCCGGAGTAGTATCTGCCGTTGAATTGCCCTATCGGCCAGGGGATTGGGTCAACATTGAAGGGACTTACGGCGAAGTAAAGCACGTTGGTATGCGCACAGTAGAAATAGTAACGCCCGACGATGATTTGGTGGCGGTGCCTCATCTTAAACTTTGGGATTCCGCTATTTATAACGCTAACAATGGCGACGTTAGTCTTCAGTGCGTGGCAAGTTTTTATCTTCACCCGGAGCACGAAGCTGGCTGGGTGCGTAAAGCATTACGAGACGTCGCGTTAACCAGTGCTTACCTTAAGTTTGATAAGCCGATTATTGTCGTAGCGGAGGAGAAACCTTGGGGCACGCATTACCGTATTCGCGCTTATCCGGTGGATCCTCGGCAGCAGTTTTTATTTATCACCGATTTGACCGTGCGCGGTAAACAAGTGCTAAGCGCAGCGGGCGTTACTCCGGCGTTGTTACCGCCTGATGCAGCCTTGGACTCACAGGGCGCCGCTAGTTAATGACAGGCGACCTGTGGTCGCCGACGATATAGGTGCCGACGACCACAAGGGGGCTAACCGAATGACGGTTTAAGCAGTTGCTTCCGGTAGTTCGGCACTGTGGAAGACATTCTGAACATCGTCCAGCTCTTCGAGCATGCCCAGCAGTTTCTCAAACATCACCACGTCATCGCCGTCGATGGGCGTGGGGGTTTGTGGTAAGAATTGGATTTCGTCTACTTCGAAATCAATTTCACCGAAAGCATCCAACAGCGCTTGTTTGGCTTTAGCGTAATCGGTATGCGGCGCAAACACCGTGATACGTTCCTCTTCCTGCTCAATGTCGGTAACGTCGACATCGGCTTCCATGAGTGCTTCAAGCACAGCTTCTTCATCACTGCCCGAAAACGAAAAAATCGCGCAGTGATCAAACATGTGACTAACGCTACCGGGAGTGCCAATTTTGCTTTTCGTTTTGGTAAAGCAGCCGCGCACATCACCAAAGGTGCGGTTGGGGTTGTCGGTCAAACAGTCGACGATCACCATCACGTTACCGGGACCAAAGCCTTCATAGCGCGCTGGTGAAAAGTCTTCGCCGCCTGCGCCGCTCGCTTTATCCAAAGCTTTATCGATAACGTGAGACGGCACCTGATCTTTCTTAGCACGCTCCATTAAACCGCGTAGCGCAAGGTTACCGTTTGGATCTGTGCCGCCTGCTTTAGCGCAGACGTAAATTTCACGTCCATACTTGCTGTAAACCTTGGTTTTCGCAGCGGCCGTTTTGGCCATGGATTCCTTACGGTTTTGAAACGCCCTACCCATATTGAAGTCCTTTATTAGCCATGAACCGCCTGCATAGCAGGCGTCATCGTTTTCAAAAAGGGGAAAATTTTACCCAACAGCGTACCATGCTAACAGCGTTATTTAAGGGGATGGATTTATTCGCTAAACGCTTGTGCGACTGTCGTATACTCAGCCAACCTACATTGTTGTCTTTCAAGGAGAGAAAAATGCCGTTGTCACTCTGGCTATCGCTGGCCGCTATCTGTGCCATGGGGGCGATGTCACCAGGACCTAGCCTGGCACTGGTACTGCGCCATACGTTAGGAGGTGGTCGCTTACCCGGCATGACGGCTGCGATCTTTCATGCGCTGGGCGTTGGGTTCTATGCGTTGCTCACCGTATGGGGCTTAGGTGCGCTTATTGTGCGCCATCCAGATTTATTTCAACTAGTGACATGGTGTGGGGCGGCCTATTTAGCCTGGCTTGGAATAAAAGCACTACGGGCGGGCAGAGGTGGAGCGCTATCCCCCGATGCCGCAGTGACGACGCCGCGACAAGCTGCCAAGGAAGGGGTGCTGGTGGCGCTGGGTAATCCCAAGTTGATCATTTTTTTTGTGGCGCTATTAAGTCAGTTCGTGACGCCTGAAATGAGTGTCCTTGCCAAGGCAATTATCGTCGCAACTGCGATTATTATTGATGGGGGCTGGTATGTTTTAGTAGCAGTAGGGCTTTCACACTCTCGTGTATTGCCTTGGCTCCAGCGCCATGCCCACTGGATCAATCGAATCACTGGGGTGCTGCTTATTGCACTGGCGCTGCGCGTTGTCGCAGGGCCGGTTAGTTGATAAGCCGCACTGGTGTAACGGCCAATGCCGTGGCATGGTAAAGCCTATGCTGGTGGAGTCATTTAGGGGGCCTTGCGATGATGATTTATGAGCAGGATTGTTATACCCATCAAGGCAAGCCATTTAACTTGCGGGCGCTGCGCGGGCAAGTGTTGTTGGTCGTTAATGTGGCCAGTAAGTGTGGCTTTACCCCGCAGTTAAAAGAGCTGGAAAGTTTGTACCAGCGCTACCGAGACCGTGGCTTTACGGTGCTTGGCTTCCCCTGTAACCAGTTTGGTAAGCAGTCGCCGGAGAGTGCAGAGGCTTTCTGTATCTTCGGCGAACAGCAGTTTGGCGTCAGCTTTCCACTCATGGAAAAAGTGTCAGTGAATGGTCCAAACGCCCATCCGCTGTTTGTGGTGCTTAAACAACAAGCACCGGGCGTGTTAGGCACCAAAGCGATCAAGTGGAATTTTACCAAGTTCTTGGTGGGACGCGATGGCAGGGTGATCGCGCGGTTTGCTCCCAACGATCATGGTCTGTCACTGCGGCTTGCGCTGGAAGCCGCCCTTGATAAAGAGTAAGGAGCAAGCTAAACGGTTAGAGCTCGCCACGGGTAACCATTAGTCGCTGCATTAACTCTACCCAGCGATGACGAACCATCATCGTGGTTAATCCAGAAAACAGCGCCCAACTTTTGCGCCGCCAGCCTTTCAGGCGCAAGTTGTGGCTTACCAACTGCTTCATCAGCGCATAGTCATCGAATTTTCGCCATTCACTGGCAATAGACAGCTGGTGCCTCGCCATCACTGGAGCAAGCTCCAAGCGGAACATCCACTCTAGCTCTTTCAGCGACATATCATGCTGTTCGATCATCTCAATCATATGGGCGTAGTCACGCTCGCTCGGCTCACGGTCCAGCCATAGCGGCGCAAGAGCAAGCCATAGGTCGCCGCGTTCATCGACTAGCTGCTGTGCGTTCATCAGGGTCTCGTCGGCAAGGAGTTGTCTGGTCGCTATCCTGCCGTGAATGGCGAAGAAGCTCAAGAGCGGACAGGGCGCGTCTAGACCGCTAGAATACCCCCACACGGTAATGGCACTGCCATGCTGATAGCGACATCAATCTGATAAAGGGGTCCAATGTGATCATTAAACCAAAAGTGCGTGGCTTTATCTGCACCACCACTCATCCTAAAGGCTGCGAGCAAAACGTTCTGGAACAGATCGAAGCGACCCGTGCGCGTGGTTTAGATAGAAGCCAAGGCCCAAAAAAGGTATTGGTGATTGGTGCTTCTAGCGGCTACGGCTTGGCAGCGCGTATAACGGCTGCCTTTGGTTATGGCGCTGATACCCTAGGCGTCTTCTTTGAAAAGCCTAGTAGTGAGAAAAAAACCGGCACTGCTGGTTGGTACAACAGTGCCGCATTTGACAAGTTTGCCAAGCAAGAAGGCCTGTACAGTAAATCAATCAATGGTGATGCGTTCTCTAACGAAGCGCGTGAAAAAGCCATCGAGTTGATCAAACAGGACATGGGTGAAGTTGACCTGGTGGTGTACTCCCTAGCTTCACCAGTGCGCAAGTTGCCAGATACTGGGGAAGTAAAGCGCTCGAGCCTGAAGCCGATTGGTGAAACGTATCGCGCTACCGCGATTGATACGAATAAAGACGCCATCATCGAGGCAGAAGTCGAGCCTGCCACTCAGCAAGAGATCGACGATACCATCACAGTAATGGGCGGTGAGGACTGGGAGCTATGGATGAGCGCCCTGGACGACGCGGGTGTGCTGGCGAAAGGCGCGCGTAGCGTAGCGTTTAGCTATATCGGTACTGAAATTACCTGGCCGATTTACTGGCACGGTGCGTTGGGTAAAGCGAAAGAAGATCTTGATCGCGCCGCGGCTGCGATTGATGCCAAGCTGAAAGAGACAGGCGGTGGTGCCAATGTTGCCGTACTTAAGTCGGTCGTTACCCAGGCGAGTGCCGCGATTCCAGTCATGCCGCTGTATATCGCCATGGTCTACCGCATCATGAAAGAGCAGGGCCTGCATGAAGGTACGATTGACCAATTAAACCGTTTGTTTGGTGAGCGTCTCTATTCTGGTCAGCATGACGATATGGCTACTGACGACCAAGGCCGCCTACGTCTTGATGACTGGGAGCTGCGTGACGACGTACAAAAAGCCTGCCAGGACCTATGGCCAGCCGTCACGACAGAGAACCTATTCGAAATTACCGACTATGCTGGATATAAGCACGAATTTTTGAAGCTGTTTGGCTTCGAGCGTGATGACGTAGATTACGACGCAGATGTGAACCCTGATGTTCACTTTGATGTCGTTACACTATAGCGCTAAGCGTGACGAGGAGAGTTAATCGCCGCGCTGTTGATCATCTAACCGGAAAGCGAGAGGTGTTGTATGGATACCAAGGAAAGCAAAACCCGGGAAGAAGAGATAGAGCACGTAATGAATGAACGTCTGCCTGAGGACTATGAAACATCTCAGCCGCAACGGCAGCCAGAAGCGAAAAAGTCCCCTAACGGGCTACATAAGGTGCTTCCTTTAGTCATTATCGTGATGGGCATTATCGTTGCGGGAATTGTCATCCTGGGGCTTGGCAATAGCGGCGGTTAACCAAGACACATACTCCTTCTGTTGCCGGGCCTAGTGCCCGGCAATTTTGTATTTATGCCTCCTATTTTAGTTTTAAGAGCCATAGCGCTGCCTTCACTTGCGCAATTGGGTAAGATGGCTTTTTCTCTAGCAATTTATCTAAGTTGGCGGCGATTTCTATGCAGCAAAGCAACTTGTTATGTCCTCAAGTACGTTGATGTCATCCGCCAGTGAACGTCGGCGGGTGGCCTTTGTGTTGCTGCCTGGTTTTTCGCTGTTGGCCCATGCGAGCGCTATCGAGCCGCTGCAGATGGCCAATCAGCTAAGCGGGCAGATGCTTTACCACACCGTTACGTTAAGCTTAACCGATGAGCCTGTGCGCAGTGGCGCACAACTTTCCTTACTCGCTCAACATGTCTTAGGCGCGCCGCTTGGTCCGCTTGATATGCTGTTGGTATGTGCCCCTACACCACTACCCTATGCACTGCCCGCCAAGCTAAATGAGTGGCTGCGCAGTCATCAGGGCAGAGGTGTGGCTATTGGTGGCCTTGCGGGAGGCACGGAAGTGCTTGCCCGTTGCGGGCTATTAGAAGGCTACCGCGCCACATTGCCCTGGCAGCGCTTCGATGCGTTTGCACAGGCTTATCCTCAGGTCACGCTTTCTCAGCAACTGTTTGAAATTGACCGCGATCGGATAACCTGTGCCGGTGGCACTGCGGCAATGGATATGATGCTAACGCTGATTGGCAAGCATCACGGCCAGCGCCTTGCCGAGCAGGTTTCAGAGCAGTTCGTTTGTGATCGCATTCGCTTAGCCGATGAACGCCAGCATGTACCACTGCGTAATCGCCTTGGCCATGCGCCACAAAGCCTGGTAGATGCCGTCACGTTGATGGAAGCTAATATTGAAGAGCCGCTTTCTACGCTAGAGCTGGCCGAGCATTTGGGTATTTCTCGACGCCAGCTAGAGCGACTGTTCAAAAAGTATCTGCAGGCAGTACCTAGCCGCTATTACCTGGATTTGCGCCTACAAGATGCGCGTAAACAATTAAGAGAGAGTGATCGGCCGGTAGGTGATATCGCGCTGATGACCGGATTCTCTTCTGGTGCGCACTTTTCTACTGCCTATCGTAATCACTTTGGCATTACACCGCGGGAAGAACGGCTTGGATAAGCGCGGCTTTTCATAATTTACCGTCCCAATACTGAAAGCACGGCGTCTATTGCCCCCCGTATACTGAATCAATCCTTTACTCCACCGGAGGTATCGTCCCATGAGCTACACCCCAAGCCGTCAGGATTTCGATAACTACATGGCGCCAAACTACTCGCCACAACAGATTATTCCAGTGCGTGGCAAAGGCAGCCGCTTGTGGGATCAGCAGGGGCGTGAATATATCGACTTTGCTGGTGGTATTGCAGTGAACTCGCTTGGCCACTGTCACCCGGTGCTAGTGAATGCGCTTAAAGAGCAGGGCGAAAAGCTTTGGCACCTGTCTAACGTATTTACCAACGAGCCAGCACTGGCGCTTGCCAAAACACTCACTGAGCGTACTTTTGCCGATAAAGTGTTCTTGTGCTCATCCGGTGGCGAAGCTAACGAAGCGGCGCTGAAGCTAGCTCGCCGTTGGGCGGTAGACCACCATGGCGAGCAGAAAGATAAAATTATCTCGTTTTATCAGTCTTTCCATGGCCGCACTTTCTTCACCGTGAGTGTGGGTGGTCAACCCAAGTATTCTCAAGGCTTTGGCCCAGTGCCAGGCGGCATTCTGCATGCCAACTTCAATGACCTGGAAAGCGTACGCAAGCTAGTGGGCGACGATACCTGTGCCATTATGGTTGAGCCGATGCAGGGCGAAGGCGGCATTGTTCCCGCTACCCAAGAGTTCCTTCAGGGCCTGCGTGATCTGTGTGACGAACACAACGCGCTACTGATTTTTGACGAAGTACAAACGGGCGTTGGCCGCAGCGGTGAACTTTACGCCTACAAAAATTTCGGTATCACTCCGGATATTCTCACCAGTGCCAAGTCATTGGGCGGCGGCTTCCCGATTGGTGCCACCTTAACCACGGATGCGATTGCGAAATCTCTGGCAATTGGCACTCATGGCTCTACCTATGGTGGCAATGCGTTGGCATCTGCGGTTGCTCTGGCGGCTGTGGAATTCATTGATACTCCTGAAGTACTTAACGGCGTTAAGCATCGTCACGACCTGTTTCGCGAGCATTTAGAAACCATCAACCGCAAATATGGCGTATTTAAAGAAATTCGCGGTATGGGAATGCTGATGGGCGCACAAATGTCGGATGCCTTCGAAGGCCGCGCTAAAGACATTCTGCCGCTGGCTATTGAAGAGGGCGTGATGGCCCTGATTGCAGGTCCCAACGTACTGCGTATGGCGCCATCTTTAGTCATTCCGGAAGAAGATATTGCTGAGGGTATGGCGCGTTTAGAGCGTGCTATTGAGCGGCTAGTTGCCAGCGCATGAGTAGGCAAGAAGCCACACAAGAGGGGGCGTTAAGGATGCTGGTAATTCGACCGGTAACAATGGCTGATCTTCCAGCCCTGGAGCAGTTGGCTGAGCACGCGGTGCCGCGGCTCACCAACCTGCCCGCCAACCGTGATCGGCTTGAGGAGCGCATCGTGCGCTCCCAGGAAGCCTTTAATAGTGAAATAGAGTTCCCTGGTAACGAGCACTACATGTTCGTACTGGCGGATGATGACCGCGAGGAAGTGCTAGGCACAGCAACTATCCGTGCCCAAGCCGGTGCAGCAGAAGCCTATTACACTTACCGGCAGGAAACGCTGATTCATGCTTCTCAACAGCTGAATGTGCGCCGGGAAGTGCAAACTTTGGCGCTTTCTCATGAAGCCTCTGATGCCACACTGCTCTGCGCGCTATCGCTTAATCCGCGCTACAAAGGCACCAGTGCAGAAAGTCTGTTACGCCGTGCGCGACTAATGTTCATTGCTCAATACCCCGAGCGTTTTTCACGCATTCTGGCGGTCGCCTTTCCGGGCTATCTGGATGGCAAAAACGAATCGCCTTTTTGGGAAAGCGTTGGTCGCCACTTTTTTGCGCGCAGCTTCCAAGAAATGAATCACATTGCAGGCGTTCGCTCGAAAAGCTTTATTGCTGAAGTGATGCCGCAATTTCCGCTTTATCTACCGCTGCTAACGCCTCAGGCACGCGCTGCCATTGGCCGAGAGCATCCCGCCCATGAAGATGCACTAGCAGAAATGCTGGCAGAAGGCTTTGTGCGCTCTCGCCATGTCGATATTTTCGACGCAGGGCCGATTGTAAAAGCCGAGCGTGAGCGATTGGAAACCTTCCGTCGTGCTGCCTGGCATCCTGTCAGGGTACGCCCTGAACACGCACTGCCCGATGCAGAGCCAGCGATGATTGCCAACCAAACCTTAGGTGATTTCCGCTGTATTGTGGCGCGTTATGCGCTTTCGCCTACTGGGCAATTAATGCTTTCACCACAGCACGCTAAACGGTTGGCTGTTGAAGAGGGGCGCGCGGTGCTGGTAGCGCCGTTAAGCCTGCCAGGCGCGGTAGATGCGCTTGATGAAGGAGAAATGTAATGCGCATTCGACCCATTGCCCGAGACGATTTGGATGGGCTCCAGGCGCTTGCGCAACAGGCAGGCGTTGGCTTTACCTCACTGCCGGATAACCGTGAGTTTTTGGCTGGAAAAATTGAAGCCGCTGCCCGTGCCTTTGAAGAGCGCACGCCAGCCGATGATCGACTCTATTTCTTTGTACTGGAAGATGAGCAGAGCGGAGAATTAGCGGGCTGCTGTGCTATTGAAGGCCAGGTAGGTCGTGAAGTGCCGTTTTATAATTACCGGTTAGGTACATTGGCGCACTCTTCGGTGCAGTTAGACTTGCACCGTACAATCGACACGCTATTTTTAAGCTCTGATCACACCGGCGATGCGGAAGTATGCTCGCTGTTCTTGCGCCCCGAATATCGCGGCGAAGCAAATAAACACCTACGTAATGGCGCGTTGCTTTCCAAAGCTCGCTGGCTGTTTATTGCTCAGTTTCGTGACCGTTTTCCGCAGAAAGTGCTGGCGGAAATGCGCGGTGTGTTTGATGAGAATAACACCAGCCCCTTTTGGGAAAGCCTGGGTAAACACTTTTTTCCCATGGACTTTAGTGAGGCTGATCGGTTAACCGGGCTAGGCCAGAAAAGCTTTATCGGTGAGCTGATGCCTAAGTTCCCGATCTACACCACCTTTATGTCGGAAGAGGCACGTGCCTGTATTGGCCAAGTGCACCGCCATACTCGACCAGCCCTTGAAATGCTTAAGAAAGAGGGACTGCGCTGGGAAGGCTATATCGATATTTTCGATGGTGGCCCCACGGTGGAAGCCTATATTGACGACGTGCGAGCGATTCGCAATTCGCAGCTCTGCCAAGTGGAAGTTTCTCAAAACGCTCCCGACGAAAGCGTCAGCCGCTGGCTGGCAGCCTCTACTGAGATGCTTAACTTCACCGCCAGTTGGATAGGCCGAGGACCCAGCGAGGAAAACACCATCGTGCTTAACCCGCAAGAAGCGGACCGCCTGGGTGTGACGACGGGTGACCACGTACGCTTATTGGAAACCTAGTTTTTCAAGAACCGTTTTTCAAGAACCGTTTTTCAAAAATAGCCTTTCAAGAACAGCTTTTCGAGAACAGCTTTTCAAGAACGGTTTTAAACAGTCTTTCAGAATAAATATACATAACAAGCTCGCACAACAAGCACGCATACGGGAAGGAGATAAACATGCACGCCCAACAGCAGCAACTGATTAACGGCGCCTGGGTAACGGGCGATGCCGATACCTTCACAAAGCACGATCCGGTTTCAGGAACACTGCTGTGGCAAGGTGCTTCGGCTTCAAGCGCACAGGTTGGCGCCGCTATTGATGCCGCGCGTGTAGCTTTTCCTGAATGGGCGCGCACTACGTTTGCTGAGCGCCAAGCACTTGTTGAGCGTTTTGTTGAGGTACTTACCGCCCGTCGTGAAGAGTTAGCGGTAGCGATTGCCTCTGAGACCGGCAAGCCGCTTTGGGAAGCACGCACTGAAGCTGGCGCGATGGTCGGAAAGGTGGCGTTGTCTATCAAGGCTTATCATGAGCGCACTGGTGAGCGGGAAAAAGAAGTGGGGAGTGCAAAAGCCGTACTGCGCCATCGCCCCCACGGTGTCATGGTGGTCTTTGGCCCCTACAACTTCCCCGGCCACCTGCCCAATGGCCATATGGTACCCGCGTTGCTTGCCGGTAATACCGTGGTATTTAAGCCTAGCGACCAAACCCCGTTGACCGCCGATTTAACCCTGCAGTGCTGGGTGGAAGCGGGGCTGCCTGCAGGGGTGATTAACTTAGTGCAGGGTGGTGTCGCTGTAGGCCAAGCCTTGGCAGCGCACCCCGGCATTGACGGCCTGCTGTTTACGGGTAGCGCTAAAGTGGGTGGCATGTTGCAGCAGCAGTTCGCTGGGCAGTTGGATAAAATTCTGGCGCTGGAATTGGGCGGCAACAACCCGCTGGTGGTGAAGGATGTCGATGACGAGCGTGCTGCTGTACTGACTATTCTGCAGTCGGCGTTTTTATCCGGTGGCCAGCGCTGCACCTGCGCCCGCCGTTTGATGGTGCCGCAAGGGGAGGTTGGCGATCGCCTGATCGACGCGCTTTCCGACGCTATCGCCAAGCTACACGTGGCAGGGCAATTTGAAGAAGCACCGGCGGCGCCGTTCTATGGCGGCTTGGTCAGCGTGGCGGCTGCCGATGGCTTGCTTAAGGCGCAAGACGAGTTGGAAGCCCTGGGCGGTACGGTGATTAACCGGATGCAGCGCCTTAAAGAGAACACCAGTCTATTAAGCCCGGCGCTGATTGATGTCACAGGGTTGGACGTGCCCGATGAAGAGCATTTCGGCCCACTGCTAAAAATCCATCGTTACAGCGATTGGGATGAAGCGTTAGCCCTTGCCAACGATACACGCTACGGCTTGTCTGCAGGACTCATCGGTGGTGATAAAGCTGACTGGGACGACTTCCTGCTGCGCATTCGTGCGGGCATCGTGAACTGGAACCGCCAAACCACTGGGGCTTCTGGCGACGCTCCCTTTGGTGGCGTAGGTGACAGCGGTAACCACCGCCCCAGCGCTTACTATGCGGCGGACTACTGCGCTTACCCAGTGGCGTCAATGGAGGCCGATAGCTTGGAAATGCCGGAAACGCTGCCGCCAGGAGTCAACCTATGAGCGACGTGGTTAATAACAATGTGGTTAATAACAGTGTCAGAGAAGTCAATTTTGACGGCTTGGTCGGGCCCACCCACAACTACTCAGGGCTGGCTCATGGCAACGTGGCGTCGATGAGTCATGGTGGCCTGGTGTCCAACCCTAAAGAGGGCGCACTGCAAGGGCTTCTGAAAATGAAGTCACTGATGGATGCTGGCTACGCTCAGGGCGTATTACCCCCTCAACAGCGCCCTGATGTGGGCGCATTACGGGATTTAGGCTTCAGCGGTAGCAATAGCGACGTGCTGAACCGTGCCGCCAAAGAGGCACCCCAACTGCTGAGGGCGGTCTGCTCAGCTTCCAGTATGTGGACGGCCAACGCAGGCACCGTTACCCCGAGTGTTGATGCGCCTGACCGCCGAGTGCATTTTACGCCGGCTAACCTGCAGTCCAGTTTTCATCGCTACCTCGAGCCGCAAACCACCGGCCGTGTGCTGCAGGCTATTTTCCATGATGAGCAGCACTTTGCTCATCACCCGGTACTGCCAGCAACGCCTGCTTTTTCTGATGAAGGCGCGGCCAATCACACCCGGCTATGTGGGGAACATGGCGAACCAGGCGTTCACCTTTTTGTGTATGGTCGTCAAGCATTTGGTGACGTGCGTAGCGGCGAACGTGAGCCAAAACGCTTCCCTGCTCGGCAAACCCTGGAAGCCAGTCAAGCAGTGGCCCGCCAGCACGGGCTAACGAATGCACAAACGGTGTTTGCTCAGCAGCATCCGGATGCTATCGATGCGGGTGTCTTCCACAACGATGTCATTGCCGTGGGTAATGGCCCCGTATTGCTCTATCACGAAATGGCCTTTTTGGATGAAGCGCGCACCTTAGATGAGCTGCGTAGCAAAATGTCCACACCACTGATTCCTGTGCGGGTGTCGCTAGATGCGGTGAGTATGGAAGATGCGGTAGCGTCGTACCTGTTTAACTCCCAGCTCCTTTCCAATCCGGATGGCACCATGACGCTGGTCGTGCCCAGCGAATGCCAAGAGCGTGACGCGGTTTGGCGCACGATCCAGGACTTTATTCTGGCGGGCAATAATCCGATTAGTGATGTGGTCGTTAAAGATGTTAAACAGAGCATGCGCAACGGCGGTGGCCCCGCTTGCTTGCGCCTGCGGGTTGCCCTATCCGAAGCCGAACGGGCAGCGTTGACCGGCCGCGTATTAATGAATGATGCGCTGTACGGTGATCTGACTGCTTGGGTCAACCGTCACTACCGTGATCGCCTTGCGGCAGATGATCTAGCCGACCCTAAGCTCGCTACAGAAGTGCTCACGGCGTTAGATGAGCTGACGCAATTGCTAAAAGTGGGATCAGTTTACCCGTTTCAGTTGGGGTAAGAAGTACACCCAGCAAAAACGCCAAGGCACAGCCTTGGCGTTAATCGTATATTACTACAACTTATTGGTCTTGCAGGTTTTTTATTGCGTGGTAAGCCTATGGCGCACCTGCAATGTTCTCGGCTCAGGGAGAGTGGTTAGGAGGGGAGTGGTAGTATTCGCTAAGTGCTCTAACGACTAACCACCAAAACTAGAGATCGATATTTTGAAAAAAGTATTAATGAGTGCCTGCCTCTTAGGGAAAAAGGTTCGCTATGATGGTGGAGCTCTTCCCGTGGCTGACCAGATTATTGAGCAGTGGCATTCTGAAAGGCGAATCGTTTCTGTCTGCCCTGAGGTTGAGGCGGGGATGAGTATTCCCAGACAGCCTGCAGAGATTTTTGAAGGCAGTGGTCAAAGCGTAATAAATGGCGAAGCCGATGTGATTGAAAAAGAGGGAGCCAATGTCACTGCCGAGTTTTTGGCGGGGGCTTCCGTTGCTCTAGATTTATGCCTTAAATTTAATATAAACGTCGCGGTACTCGCTGAATCTAGCCCATCATGCGGAAGTTCCGCTATCTATGATGGCAGTTTTTCCGGTAAAAAAGTGCCAGGCATGGGAGTAACCGCCGCACTGCTCCGCCAGCATGGTATACGGGTGTTTAATCAGTATGAAATAGCGGAAGCCAATCAAGCGCTTCTCGCTAAACATGATGATTAAAGCGTCGAGAGCTAACCAGAGGCTCCCTAGCACTCGGTGTACCGCGTCTTATCGGCTTAATATCCTACGGTAAATGCCTGTTGAATATGTGTTGGCGTTTCTGCTTCATCAAGCATCGCCACTGCAAAATCCTCCATTGAAATACGCGATTCCCCGTTCTTATCCATGACAAGAGTGTCCGAGCCAAGACGAAAGGTGCCTGTCCGTTTTCCAGGGACGAGCATGGCGGCAGGAGAGAAGTAGGTCCATGCTGTGCGAGTTTCGGCAAGGCACCGTTGATACTGTGCTTGGCAAGCCTTGGCAATTTCTAGTGCCGTTGCCGGTAAAAAGTCGGGGGCGGTTAACACCGTTTCTCCGTTGCGTCCGGGAATTAGCAATCGAGCGGCTCCGCCCACTAATAGCACACGTTGTTCGGCGAGGGCGCTGTTGAGAACCACATCCGTGAGTGTCACCAGCAGCGCTTCCTGCCCCTCTGGTGGGCGAACAGCGCTGATCAATAAATCCTGGCCTTCGACCACCTGCGCTAGCTGGCGCGGGTCTGATATATCGGCAACACAGCAGTTTGCCTCAGCAGGCAGCTTATGACGCTGACTTTCAGCTCTTACTACGCCTGTGACGTGATGTCCCCGCGCTAACGCCTCACTCATCATGCGTGTTCCGACGTCGCCTGCGGCACCGAGTATAGCGATTTTCATGATAGTTATTCCTTGGTTTAGTGGGTCTTGATTGAGTAGATATTCAGTTAGTACGAGAAAGCTGTTTGGCTTTGCCAATATTGAGCAGGAAAATACCTGTGCCAATTAAGACAATGCCTAGGAGTAAGCCCTCCGGGGCGGCTTCTCCCTGCAGGAAGATAGCAACAGGCACCCCCACGACAGCGCCGACGGAACCCAATAAGCTCAGGAATACGGGGCCACCGCTTTTCTGTAGCAGGAACAGTAGAAAGAACTGGCCAGCGAATACTAGCGCTTGGAGTGCAATCAGCATGATGGGCAAGTGGTGTTGAGTTGGAACACGCAACGAAAAGCCTGGTAAGAAGCCTATTCCTAGCAGGATTACAACGGCGGCAATCAGCATGCCGGGGGCCAGAGCACCGCTCGACACACCTGCAGGCCAGCGCAGAGTCCGGTAGATGTTGCCGGTGGCTAAGAGTACTGGGCCAGCCAGGGCAATCAGAATCCAGAGGTGATTGGCATCAGGTGACGATAGCTTATTGGCTGCTAAGGTGATGGCACCCAACAGCGCAGACATAACACCAGCCGCTCGAATAAATTGAAATTTTTCTATTTTCAATAACAGCGCACCAATGTAGGTGAGCAGCGGCGGTAGCGTAATGATCAAGGCAACGAACCCAGCACCCACATGTGGGATAGCGGAGAAAAAGATCAAGTTAGAGCCAGCCACGCCAAGCAGTGCAGATACGGAGTAGTACTCAACCGAACGCAAGCTAATAGGCGGTAAATGACCACGCAGTGCTGAGACGGCCAACAGAATTAACGCCGCCCCAGTGATTGACCAAAACAGAAATGCGAGTGCAGATAGCTGCATTTCACCAGCAAATTTAGCCAAGTTTGTTGATAGGCCTAGTAGTGCGCCGCCTGACAGTAGGTAAATCAGTGGTGCAAGCCAGACCCTTTTTGGTGAGTGTGTAGCAATTGTGTTTGATAATGCCATTAGATATGCTCTCAATTAATGTCTTGATATCAAGATATATGCAGATTATCTTGACGTCAAGATAAATGAGCTAAGTAATAATCAGGAGCGCGGTACTTCTATGGATAATGTGGATATAGATCATGTAGATAGGGATCATGTGGATAGAATTCTTAATCAGTGGCGACAGGAAAGGCCTGACCTTAATGTTGCACCGATGGCCACCCTTGGACGGATTAAGCGACTGAGCTACTGCTTAACCCGTGAACTGGAAAAGACCTGGACAAAGTACGGGCTGAACGGTGCAAGTTTTGACGTTTTGGCGACCCTGCGTCGAGAAGGCCCCCCTTTTGCGTTATCGCCAGGGGGGTTAATGGCTTCCACGATGGTGACCTCTGGCACCATGACTCACCGTATCAACCTGTTGGAAAAGGCTGGTTTGATTGAGCGGGTCAAAAACCCAGAGGATGGGCGCGGTTTTTTGATCTCTCTTTCACAGCGTGGATTTGAATTGATTGATGAGGCGGTTACCGCTCATGTGGAAGCGCAGGCGCAACTGGTGAGTGGCCTGAGTGAAGAACAACTGGCGCAATTAGATGCTCTGCTGAAGCAGTTCCTAGCGGGATTGGAGCAGTAGTGATGTGTGCCATAACCGCTTACACATCGATATATGCTGCGCCCATTTGTTAAAGCGTTGAGGTGTTGGAATGAGCGAGCAGATATATCTCGAAAAGTCACTCAGCGTTGCGGTTTATCCGCCATTAAAGCGGGCGCTTGGTGTTGTGGACACTACCTTGCCTATGGTCGCCGTTGATGCAGGCTGCGGAGCAGGGCGCGATGCACTATTCATGGTAGAACACGGCTATACAGTGCATGCCTATGATAAAAGCGATGCAGCGATAGCGCGTCTGGAGGAGGTTGGAGGGCGTTATATTCATCAAACTCTATTTCCTAACGTGTCCTGCTTTGAACAGTTTGTATATCCCAGAACTGCGCTCATTAATGCATGCTCAAGCCTGTTTTTTTGTGACCCTGGGCTATTTGCCAGCGCTTGGCAAAACCTTACGCGTTCACTACTGAAGGGCGGTGTATTTTGTGGCCATTTCATGGGGCCTGATGACAGCTGGGCAAAAATGGGGCGAGGATATTTATCGATACACACCTATTCTGACATCCAAGCACTTTTTAAGGATGCGTTTAGAGTCATCGATATTATCGAGCATAATACGCAGGGTAAGACACTGCTTGGTAAGCTCAAGCAGTGGCATATTTACGCCGTTGTTGCTCAGAAAGTCATTTGACTACTCCTTACAGGGCTAGTGGTTATATCTCTCTAGGTTGACACGAATCCCCTCCGCCATTGCTTCCATAAACGTGCGTACTCTGGCTACACGGCGTAAGTCTAGGTGGGTGAGCAGCCATAGTGGAGTGGTCAGCGTTTCTATGGGGGCGCTTAGCCTTAGGAGTGCTTCATCGGCATCACCGAGATAGCATGGGAGTACTGCAATCCCTGCCCCGTGGCGGACTGCTGATTGCATACCGAGCATGCTGTCTAGCTTGTAGGCGGCGCTTTTATCCATCATCCACTTTTCAAGTGCCGTGTCGCCTAGATGAACATCCGGGCCTATCCAGGCTTCTTTTTGTAGTGACAGTGGGTCTAGCGGCAGAGGGGTGTTTAGAAGGAGAGGGGCGTTTTGCCAAAGCGCCTTTTGTCCATAAATCGCCAGGTTGATATCGCTTACCCTGCGGCCTACGAGGGTTTCAGGTGGCTTACGGGTAGGGCGAATAGCGATATCGGCCTCACGCCGCGATAAACTTTGAAGCTGGTTGGAGATGACCACTTCCAGCGTGATATCCGGGTAGCGCTGGCGAAAATTTGCCAGTAACGGTGAGAGTAATCCTGCGAAAAGTGTGTCAGTGGTGGTGATTCGCAAGCTGCCGGTGAGGGTCAAATTCTGCCCAATAATACGGCGCTCGGCGCCGTTGACTTCGCTCTGCACGCGTTTGGCTGAAGCGGTCAAATCATCCCCTGCCAAGGTCGGTGTATACCCTGTGCGACTGCGCTCGAAAAGGGTCACCCCCAGCCGCCGTTCCATATCGCTTAAACGCCTAAAGACGGTGGCGTGACTGATACGCAGCGCTCGGCTGGCGCCGGATAGCGATCCTGTTTCGGCAATCGCTAGCACAATTTGTAGGTCGTCCCATCTTATCTGCTGTTCATTCATGCAAGCCTATTTCTCATTTTTAGCCAATGTTTGATCGTATGTGAACAGGTTAGTCTGTCATCGAACCAATCAACAGGGGAGATGCAGTATGAATGTATTGGTTGTCTTGGCTCATCCTGAACGCCAGTCGTTTAATGGCGGCTTAGTGGATATCGCGGTAAAACAGCTAGTAGATGCTGGGCACTCCGTTGAAGTGGACGACCTCTATGCCGAGCAGTTTGATCCGGTGGAGCGCTCTGAGCTCTATCCGTATAAAACCGCAGATGCAGATTATTTCTATCCTCTCAACGAGCAGCGGGCTCACTACGAACAAAACGCCTTAGCGCAGGATGTACAGCGTGAATTGGCGCGGCTGGAGTGGGCAGATTTGGTGATCTTCCAATTTCCTTTATGGTGGCACGCCCAGCCCGCCATTCTGAAAGGTTGGTTTGATCGTGTGCTGGTATATGGCGGACGCTATACAAGCCGCATGCGTTACGATCACGGCTACTATCGTGGCAAGCGAGCAATGCTATCGGTAACCACTGGTTCACCAGAAAAGGCGTTTCAGCCCTTTGGCCGCGCTGGCAATATGGTTCATTGGCTATGGCCAATTCATTCATCGCTGTACTACGTTGGCTTTGAGGTGTTGGCTCCCCAGGTTAGCTATGGCATCCAGGGAGGCGGCATTCGCTATCAAGAGGAGGCTGAAATCATTGGCCACTTGGAGGCATGTAAAGGAGCTTGGGCTTCCCGGGTTGTAAGTTTGGATGCCGAGTCACCCATTCCCTTTACGGGCTGGAATGATTGGGACGCTGATGGTGTTTTAGGCCAAACAGCGCCGCTGCGCTGGCGACTAAGTTGATCTCGCTATTAACTAGCGTCGCTAACGGAGTGTCGACAACTTGCCAGTAAATCATTGGCTCGTTCACGCAAGGCATCCTTCAACGCCGTTGGCTTCAGTATGGTGAACCGAAACGGGAGCTGTGCCAGCCAACTGGCAAGCCATTCGAAGCTGTCGGTTTGAGTATTGATTAGCAGACCGCCTTCCACCTGTTCGAGGGGGCTTGCGCACAGAGCCTGGAAACCGAATACCGCATTAGCTGTGGGGAGATCGGTGTGGAGTATTAGTGATACCTCATAGGGTTGGCTCCAGGATGACAAACTGTCACTTAAAAAATCGGCTGCATCGAAATTGGCTGGGCGGGTAAAGGTATCGCACTGAAGCTGAACATTGCTGATACGATCCAGACGAAAGGAGCGCATAGCCCCCCGCAGATGGCATAAACCAGCGACATACCATCGTCCCCGCTGAAAAACCAAGCCGTAGGGGTCAATCCTTCGTGCTATTGGTCCCTGCTGTGGAGAGTGGTAGATAAGCCCCACGGTTCGCATGCTTTCTGTGGCTTTGGTCAGTGTTTCAAGGGCTCGGTTGTCAAGGCTGGGCGCACCCCGAGGTAGGATTACCCGAGTGGTATCACTGACACCCCGCATGCGACTCTTAAGGTTGGCGGGCATCACGCGCTCAAGCTTCGCCTGAGCACTGGCAATGGCGGGTGCTGCCTCCGTAAGGCCAAGTTGGTGGGCGGCTAGCAACCCCAGGGATATAGCGAGGGTCTCTTCGTCGGTAAACATCATGGGCGGTAGTTTAAACCCAGCCACTAATCGGTAGCCGCCATAACGTCCCTGCTCGGTCATAATCGGCACGCCCATGTCTTCCAGCAGCGTAATGTAACGGCGGATGGTGCGCCGGTCGACGCCGAGGCGTTCCGCTAGTTCGGCACCACCCAGCTGTCTATGAGCCTGCAATAATTCAAGCACAGCAAGCACGCGTGTTGTGGGGTTCGCCATGCGGCCTTCCTCCTGGAACGAGTTTTGAAGCCTGAACTCAAGCATTGCAAACAAATTAAATTATTGCGTTTATATAGGACAAGTTATCACCTATTTACAAATTAACCTGATCTCGCAGTAGCTCACGTCATCTGAAGCATTGACGGAAGAAACATTGACTGAAGAAGTGACTGAAAAAGGAGATCAGCATGTCAGAACTAATTTTTTACACTCACCCTATGTCCCGTGGCCGCGTAGTGCGCTGGATGCTAGAAGAACTGGGTATTTCCTACGTCACAAAGACCATGGAATACGGCACTGAGATGAAGAGCCAGGAATACCTAGCCATTAACCCCATGGGTAAAATACCGGCGATTAGGCATGGCAACATCGTCGTCACCGAGGTGGCGGCCATCGTTGCCTATCTTGCAGATCAGTTTCCAAGTAAAAAACTAGCGCCGCCGCTGGAATCACCTGAGCGCGGTGCTTACTATCGCTGGCTGTTTTTCATAGCCGGTCCCTTTGAAATGGCCACCAGTGCAGTCGCCTATGGGTGGAACATTGATGACAGTAACGCCCAGGCCGTTGGTTGTGGCCATATAGACGACAGTATTAATACCCTGGAAAGGGCGCTGGAAACGTCGCCGTATATCTGTGGCGATCAATTCACTGCAGCGGATATCGTGCTCAGCAGCTACCTATGGTGGGGAATAATGCAGAAAAATATTCCGCCAAAAGAGGTATTCAAAGAATACATAGAACGCACGGAAAGCAGGCCTGCCGCTAAACGCGCGAATGCAATAGATGACGAGCTGGCTACGAAAATGAAGCCTGTTTCATTCTAACGATCTGTGTTATTGCCCTGGCCGGTGATGTTGGCGGGCTGGGGCGTTAGCAGGTATATGGCAGTTGATAGAGCGTGTATTCCAGATCATACGACTCACCGCTGCTTGGAATCTAACTCTGTATTGCTCTATTCATGAACGCAGCGAAGTTCTGGGGTAGGCTGCACCTATATTTGTATTATCAAAGGCCTTACACCCAATGAGTACCCCGAGTCACCACTTTTCAGATGCTGAGAAGCGCGGGCTATACCGCGCCATTTATGAACGGCGCGATGTGCGTTCACAGTTCTTGCCCGACCCGATTGCCCCGGAAATTCTGGCCAAGCTTTTAAAGGCAGCCCACCATGCTCCCTCGGTAGGCTTTATGCAGCCCTGGGATTTCATTGTGATCGAAAGCCGCGAGGTTAGAGCGGCGATAGTGGCGATGTTCGAGCGAGAAAACCAAAAAGCCGCTGAGCGGTTTGAGGGAGAGCGCAAGGAGCGCTACAAAGGATTGAAGCTCCAAGGCATATTAGAAAGTCCGATTAACCTCTGCATTACTTGTGACCGCAGCCGGGGAGGCCCCCATGTGCTAGGGCGCAATAGCATTGTGGATACCGACCTATTTAGTACGTGTTTAGCCGTGCAAAACCTCTGGCTGGCAGCGCGGGCAGAGGGCATTGGTGTTGGCTGGGTAAGTATTCTTGACCAAGATCAGCTAGGCACGGCGTTGAAGTTGCCTGAACATGTTTATCCGTTGGCTTATCTTTGCCTTGGCTACGTCAGCACGTTTTTAGATCAGCCCGAGCTGGAGGCAAAAGGGTGGCGCTCCCGGCTTTCATTAAATGAGTTGGTGCACAGCGATGGCTGGGGCGGTTCGTTGGCAGAAAGCCCGCTTTTAGCTGCTTTGCAAGAACACGAATAGCCGAGCTTTTGAGCGGTGGGGCGTTCGTGAGTGTCTGCGTTGATTTGCTGTCGTTGTGATGGGGGCTCATCAACAGAATAATCGAGGCTCAAGGAAAGGAGCAAAACACTCATGTTGAATAGAAAGGCTAGCGCACCTCGGCACGTGAAAGGCACTGTGGGGCGGTCACTGGTCATAACGCTGACATTTTTTGCGCTACTGGCCGCCGCGGTCGTCATCGAAAAGCTACCTATGTGGTTGCTGTTCATCTACCTAGCGGTCAGCGTGGTGACATGTCTTACTTATGTGGTAGATAAATCCGCCGCACAAAAAAACGCGCAGCGGATTTCCGAAAATACCTTGCATGTGTTGTCACTATTGGGCGGCTGGCCTGGGGCAATGGTTGCACAGCAATGGCTTCGCCACAAAACACAAAAGCGCGCCTTCAGGCGTATATTCTGGATGACTGTTTTGGTCAATCTGGCGGTGCTAGTTAGCTGGACATGGGCATAATCTGCTAATGACTTATTCTGTTAACGTTTATCGCCTACGCTAATAGCAGACTGCTTTTTACGCACCGATAAAGGCACCGCGATGAGCCATGCATTAACCGGGCATAACCGCCCACAACAAGTGATTGAGGCAATTCAGCAGGTGAATGCGCCGCTCAATGCAGCGCACCGCCAAGCAAAGTACGCCAAAATGGCCGTGTCTCCCTACCGATTCTTTCGTGGAACTAATCACTTGTATTGGCAAGACGTTTGGCACGACTGGCGCTTTGCGCTATTCGGTGGATGGCCTAATACCCAAACGTGGCTTCAGGGCGATGCGCACGTTTATAACTTCGGCGCTTATGGTCATCACGATGACCAAGTGCGCTACGGTATGGATGACTTCGATGACGCGTTGATAGGTGACTATCAATACGATGTATGGCGGTTGGCGATCAGCGTGGTACTGGACAGCCGTGAAAACGCCGCGTTAAGTGCTAAAGCGACGGCTAAAGCGCTGAAAAAGTTGTTAGAGGGGTATATCCATACGCTAGCTGTTTATAGCCAAGAAGCTTATGAAAAAGATAAGCTGACTAACGAGCAACCTATTGAAGCGGTGACTCTGGATAGCGCCAAGGGACCATTGAAGGCCTTCATGGGCAACGTCGCTGATAAGCAGAGTCGGGCGCGTATGCTGGAAAAATGGACAACCCTCGATAGTCAGAAAGGGCGCATGTTCGCTGAGCGCTCTGGGAAGCTTGCGAACTTACCAGCAGATGTCGCCAGCCAGCTGCGTCGTTTGATTGAGCAAGAATATCAACAGACGTTACAGCACCCGATCAAAGAGAGTGACCCAAAACATTTTCGTGTCAAAGACACCGTTCGCCGCCTTGGTGCGGGAACGGGGTCGTTAGGCGTAGAGCGTTATTATGTTTTGATTGAGGGTGGCGCGGATCATGAACACGACGACGTTATATTAGATGTTAAAGAACAAGTAGCACCGGAAGCTTATGGCTTAATGAATAAAGCCCAGCAACAGGCGTGGCGAAAGTTATTTCCTAATGAAGGCATTCGCCATGCAGCGGCATTTCATGCCATTGCCGAACACCCCGATGCCTACTTGGGTTGGCTGACCATGAATGGCAAAGTTTTTTCGGTGCGGGAGCGCTCTCCGTTTAAAAAAGATGTGCCTACTCATAAGCTTTCAGGGGGAAAGTCTTACCGTAAATTAGCGCGCCAATGGGGTGAAATTCTCGCACGTGAACATGTGCGCGGTGCTCAGGCGCTTCACCGTGGTCAGTCAGCACCATTTGCTAACGCGGTATGCCAACGTTTAGAAGGTCGCGAAGCGCAGTTTATTGAGGTAGTGACGACCCTGGCAATTGCCTATGCCGACTGTGTATCTCAAGACTATAAGGTGTTTGTGGAGCACTTTTTGAAGACAGATTCTGCTTAACAATCCACGCCATTAACGTTCATAGTGTTTGTTGTTTACCGAATAAAAAGCCTTTATCTTCAAGAGAGTCTTCCCAGACAACACAGCGGTTTCGCCCGCTGTGTTTTGCTTGATAAAGTGCCTCGTCGGCAAGTCGTAGCAATGTCTTGGGGTCTTGGGTGTGATCAGGGTAAGTGGCGATACCGCAGGAAAGCGTGATCTGCCGAAGCGGTATACCCTGATGAGCAAATGCCGTTTGCGAGATGGATATTAGCAGTGCTTTTGCTCTGGATTCGGCAACAGTTCGCGATGTGGCAGGCAGCAAGGCAACAAATTCCTCCCCACCAAAACGACAGATGACGTCGAGATCACGTAGATGTTGTCGCAGCAACTGTGCAATATCCACCAGAACGGCGTCTCCTGCATCATGACCAAAATCGTCGTTGATCTGTTTGAAATAGTCCACATCCAGCATCAGTACAGAGAGTTGGCTGGTAGGCTGTCGTACTCGCTGGCACTGGTGCTCAAATGCTGAGTCGAAGTGGCGACGATTATGCAGACCCGTCAATGGATCTTTGCGGGATAGGCTATCTAACTCCTGAACGAGTCGGTCAAGATCAGCGGTACGGGACGCTACTTGTTGCTCAAGAGTTTCATTTGCAAGGGCAAGTTGTTGTTGAGTATGGCGATAGTGCCACAGAAAAATAGCAGCGTTGGCGACAGTGAAAGCTAATGTTCCATAGCTTAAAGGAACGCTGCGCCAGGCTACAAAACCATGGGCGACGGCCATGTCGGCTAACAGCAGTGGGGCGAAGAAAGTAAAACTCACTACTAGTAGTCGCTGCTCCACATTCAGCCATTGAAAGCGCATGAGTGCTAGCACCAACATGACAGGGAGCGAGATGGCTAGCATGACGTCAAAGATGGGAAAAGTAAGCGAAAGACTGATCACGCCCAACAAAACTAAACCCATAGCGAAAACGAGGTATAGCAGATGGGTAACCCATAGCCGTGTGATCCAGTGTTTGGCCGTGCCTTCCAGCCAGTTGCTGAGTAATAAGCCCAATGCCACTGGCAGTGTATAGTAGCTGCCCGCTCGCAACATGTCCCAACCCAGAGCGCCATCTGAAATTAGCTGGCGAGCAGGAGTTTCAGCAAGCAACATCAACCCTGAAGCATAGGCAAACAGCGCAATGGCACCAAAGCCTTGGCGTTGTGGCCCTATCAACGCGAAAATAGTTGCCAGAATTGCCAGCACCAACACCAGCGCACTCACGCCAAGATCCTGAGCGGAGTCGTGAATAACCTGATTTAGTACATCACTACGTTCCATCACTTGTACTTGGCCCCATAGACCGATGCTGGTGTAGTAAGAGTAGAAGCGAAAAGTGAGCAATTGCCCGGCAGCATCGTCGGGTAAGTCGATCATATGCCAGGGCCAACCTGCAAAGCTCCCCTTACCCTGAGCGTCAAACTCGCCGTATTGGTAAATAAGTTTGTCACCTAGATAAACCTGTCCGATAAGATTCATGCTAGTGATAAAGAGAACTGGATCGTTCCAGTCTCCGGAGGGTAGCGTCGTGCGTAACCAGAGATGTTCGTGCCCCTCGCGGCCAGGCGGGTTAAGTGGAGAGTCAATCGCCTGCCACTCGCTTGCGTTGCTGTGCAGCCATAGAAGGCGATTATTTGAATCCTGAGGAGAATCGCCCCAGCGATATTCCCAACTTTGCAGTGGTTGTGGCGGGGAAGCAGCGAAAAGCCCGCTTGGAAGCATCACAAGCGTGGTCAGTATTAGGAGCAGCTGAGTGTAATGACGTATGGCAAGCCAACGAGGCAGCATGATGAACGTCTAATCCTCTGATTATGATCCTTCTTCTTGTAAGTACTTCAATCAAAGCCTACGAGTTGATTGAGGCGCACATGAGGCAAACAGCAAAGATTCTTCCCAGTTTAACTAAAAATATGCCCAAGGCGATGGTTGTTTCGTCAACGTTAATAAATGTTTCTAGGAAGTGGCGAAATGAGCTGGGCCTCTGTTGGCCCAGCCTTGGCAGGTTTTGCGTCGCTGATAGAAATAGCTGATAGAAGTAGTTGATAGAAATAGTAACTAGCGCAGTATTATTAAAAGCATACTTTTTAAGTGGATGCGGCGCCGCCTACGATGCCGCTGCGGAAGCCGCTCTCGCTGCTGTTGCGATTTTTGAGATGGTTGGCGACAGTATCTTCAGGTGATCCTGCCATTTCGCGGAACATACCCATTGAGCCCAGTAGAGCAGAGGACTCGTAAGGCACGAATACCCGCTCACCATCTTTCGCCATGTTGGGCAGCCCTTTGATATAGCTTTGGCCAAGTAGATAGCCAACTACGGTGCGCTTGTTCTCTTCGCTATCGCCGATGGCACTAAGCACGAGTTTGATGGATTCCTGCTCACCTTGAGCGCGTAAAATCGCCGACTCTTTATCCCCCTGGGCGTTAAGAATGGCCGACTCACGCTGTCCTTGAGCCATTGCAATGGCTGCAGACTTTTCACCTTCTGCTTCTGTCACTGTGGCGCGGCGTTTACGTTCAGCAGCCATCTGCAGGCGCATCGCCGACTCTACCTCTTCTGGCATGGCGATATCCTGCACCTCTACCCGAGAGATTTTGACACCCCATTTGGAAGCGGGCTCTTCCATCGCTGCCTGGATTTCATTGTTAACTTCGGCACGAGACTCAAACAGTTTATCTAGCTCCATCTTACCGACCACTGAGCGAAGCGTGGTTTTAGCCAAAACCTCGACTGCTTGGCTCATATTCTCTACTTCATAGACAGCTCGTTTAGGGTCGATAATTTGATAGTAAAGCGCGCCGTTGATCCTCACGGTGACGTTATCCGTGGTGACGACTGGCTGGCCCGGGAAGTCCATGACCGTTTCACGGCGGTCAATGCGGATTTCATCGCTGGTAATGGCTGTGTAGTCTTCGCCCATTTTGCGATAGCGCAGCATTGTGATCGCGCGTGGCTGCTCAATAAACGGAATAATGATGTTGATGCCGCTTTCAAGTACGCGATGAAACGAACCTAATCGCTCAATCACCATCACTTCTGACTGGCGAACAATGACCAATCCTTTCGAGATGATGAGCACGCCAATAACGACAATAATCAGGCTGATAAGCAGGCCTGGGCTAATTGATAAATCCATGAGGTTATTCATGCTTATGGCTCCTTGCGTGGGGAAATTGCATCCTGGGGGCTAGCGTTATCTGGAGGTGTCAGCGTCACTAAGGCCGTCGTACCTTCAAAGCGCTTAAAGATGACTCGGGTTCCTGGCGGCAAGTTGGTATCACCGCTCTCAATGACACGCAAACGGTAGAAATCACCGTTCACTTTAATGCCAGTGGCGTTGTCAAAGTCGCGAACCAGTGTTTTGTAATGATTACCTTTTTCAACGCCCGTGCCGGTCGTGCCGTAGGCCACACCTTTTGGCGAAAAGCGCGGACGAATAACCATAACGCCTAAAGGCACTAAGACACCTGCGAAAATCCCCATACTAAGTAACTGCCACGGCAGCGATAACCCTAGTGCAGTTACCGCAGCGGTCAGCGCCGCAGCAATTCCCAGCGCAAGCAGTAACATTGCGCCAGACGTTAATTCTGCGAGACTTAGCAGCAGAGCAATCACCAGCCAAGTATAAGCAGGGTTCCAGTCCATGTGTGCTCCTTGCTGTTTATGGATGAAGCTGTCCACTAGCCTAACCTACTCAGCGTATATTGGCCTGCGTACTGCATGACAGCCACTGATTAGTGATCTCATCTTCTTCGCTATGACCCGAGTACTCATAGGAGTGCTATCCTGCTCGCCTTATTAGCATGTCTCCAAGGAGAGTCGCGTGTCGGGTGTGATTTATTGGTTGGATATGGCGGGTGTCATCGTATTCGCCTTGTCAGGTGTGATTTTAGCCTGTCGTTCGCGAATGGACCCCTTCGGCATGCTGGTGCTGGCGGCGGTGACCGGCATTGGCGGCGGCACACTCAGAGATTTGGTGCTGGGCGTCCGTCCGGTCTTCTGGGTGACTGATCCGACCTATTTGTGGGTGATATTAGCCACAGTGGGTGTGTCTTTGGTGGGGTTTCACTATATTCATCGCCTCTCTCGGGGCTTTTTGCCCGTTGCGGATGCGTTTGGGCTGGCGCTATTTACTGTCATAGGCACCCATAAAGCACTGCTACTGGGCACATCAGGCGTTGTGGCGGTGTTAATGGGCATGATGACAGGGGTAGCGGGTGGTATGATTCGTGATGTGCTAGCCCAGCGGGTGCCCATGGTGCTCCGTGAAGAGATCTACGCAACGGCAGCCTTGGCGGGTGGCATGGTGTATGTGGTGTTCGATGCGTTAGAGGCGCCGCTAACCTTTGCGATTGCAGCTGCATTAACGGTGACACTTGGGTTGCGCCTAGCGGCGATTCACTGGCATCTGGCGCTACCGGTATTTGCCTGGGTTACGCTACCACCGAAAACGCAAGATGAGGCTTCGGCACCGCTATCAACCCCTCAGAAAGCTAAAGAGCGAGTACGGATGATCCGGCGAGAGCGTAAAAAACGTTAGCCGGGTGGCCTTCCTTTGGTGATGCCGTGAAAGGAAGGCGTGTTTGCCTCTGCTTCCTTCTTTTTCTTTGTCTTTCAAAACGCATTTGCTTCTCGCCAGCGATCAAACCAGCGTCTTGGTTGCAGTACCTTTAACGTGGGTTCGCTGTCGATCAGCTCTACACCTATCCCTAGAGCGCCAAGGTGTGCATAGAGCGCACCATTGGCGCTTTTTTCAGCTAAGGTGACATCGGAAAGCAGCAAAAGTGGTCCGCCGCTAAGCGTGAGATCATGTAGGCGTATGCGTTCGCCGTTGATCTGAAGCTGCGCGCTACCGTTAATGTCATGCACGTTTAATAACCGCCCCAGCCAATCACTTTGTCTGGCGCGGGCGAGAAAGAGCCGGGCCAGTAGCCCGGTGTCGCGCATGCCAAGACGCAGTTGGCTGGTTAGACGAATTGGGTCGTCCCACTCAAGCTGCGCTTCTTCCATAGTGAGTTGTACCCACCAGCCAGCATCTTGTGTGCCTTCCGAGCTTTGCCGAAAGACGTTTTCAAGACGCAGAAACGAGTCATTGGCGTTGAAACGCCGTGTCTCTAAATCACCTTCGGTGAGTTGCAGATGCAGTTCAACATCGCCTTTTAGCTGCTGATCAAGTAGCGCTAGTTCGGCACCAAACGCATGCAGTGTCATGTCGCCCTGTGCGGTAAGCCCATCCAGCAGCCATTCGCTGGTTAGGCTAGCTTGGCCGCCCAATAAGGTAACCCCGGCATTTTCAGGTAGGTAACGGTTATAGCGGGTGAAGTCGGGCACCTCCGTAATAGGCAGTGCGATGCGAGTAGTGAAGAAATCGGGCTCTGGCGAGTCCAGCACGTCACTGAAACGTTCAGTTTCGGTTGTGAGGGCAAAGTGGCGGCCTTCCAAATGGGGGCGGTCATCGTCCTGGCGCATAAGCGCAAAGTGTGGAATGCCTAGTGAAAGCTGGGCCTGCTCAGACGTGTCGAGCTGGGCAGTCAATTCGCCACGCCCAGTGGCGACGTAATCTAAAAATGCCACCTCAAGCTGATTGGCATTCACTCGTAGGCGGGTGGGGGCAAGTAAATGGTCATTACGAAAAGCCCCTTGAGCGAACAGTTGGCCGTTACCCGCAATTGCCAAGCCATGGGCGTCGGGTAAAAAGGTATTTAAGAATCCCAGCTGCTGAATGCTACCTTCGAGTGAAAACTCACCACTGAGCGGTTTATCTTCATCACCGTTACTGTCGCTGCGCTGAAAACGGCCGTCATTGAGCACTAAAATACTCTCTAAACGCTCATTGGTAGACTGCGTATCCGCCACTTGCCAGCGCAGACGTGATCCGCTGATATCAAGCCTTGTGCCATCAAGAGCAGCTTGGCGAATGGCTAACCTAAGCTGTGCGTCGCTTTCCAGTACGCCGTTCTGTTCAGTGTGTTGCCAGCGGGTGGCTAGTTGCTCTCCTGTTAAAAAGATCTCACCGCGCATTTGATCGGCGGTGAAGTCGAGCTGTCCACGGCTAGTCGCTTGGCCGCTAAGCAATTGTAATGGAGCCGGGTCGGGCAGGGCGGCTTTAAGATAAGTTTGTAACACGCTGATGTCAGGTAAGCGCGCGGACTGCCAGGTTAGGCGGGCAGTGGCGTTTTCTCGCGCTAGCGCGGGGTTCAGTGGGCTAAGCGCATTCAACGTAATGGCCGCGTCCGCCATCAACGTTCGCTGATGGTGGCTAAGGGTGGCGTCAGTGAAGGTGAGTGTCGCGTCTATCGTCTCTTCGCTGGACAGTTGTGCGGCCAACGAGCCACTTCCTTGAGCCGTGAAATCAAGTAAATTAGCCGCGAGTGTTGGTGCTTGAATCGCTAAGAAGGCGTCATGAGGCTTGGCGTCACGTAGCGTCACGCTGGCTTCAATTTGGCCGTTACCTTCAAGCCGAACCCCTTGGCCATCAAAAGTGTGTGCCAGATAGCGATCAAGCATGTCCAGGCGAGTGACGTCGCCTTGTAGTTCCAACAAGGCGCCAGTGGGCAGATCTAACTGGTCTAAGCGTTGATTGGGCATACTGGTCGCTAGGCGAAGTTGCGTATTAGTGGCATAAGGGTGGGTATCCGCCAAGACGACATTGATGAGTTGCGTTGAAAAGTTGAGCATGTTGTCTTCTACCGCCAAGCGCACGGCGCCTTCACCAACGGCGGTGTGGAGCGGAAGCGGTGTTTCTGCAACCAACCAACGCAGGTCGTCTGTTTCGCGGGGTTGCAGGCGCTGTTCGTTCACCGCTAAGCGTAATTCGGGGGCATTTAAGGTTAGCTCGCTGCCATGCTGTAGCTTGCCATCGCTTAGGTTAAGTTCTCCCGCTAAGTTGCCGTGACCATCAAGTGTCAGCCAGGGCAGCGCTTCTAAATAGGGCATAAATACATCCCAAGCATCTGCCTGCGCTGCGAGGGTCAGTTGTGCGGAGAGGGCGCTGAGCAGTTCAGCGGTGAGCTCTGCGCGGGGAATTTGCGCGGTAGTAACACTGTCCAGAGAGGCATCTGCGCGCAACTGGATATTTTGTACTAACGAGGCTTGGTCGCTAAGGCGTATTAGGTGACCTTGGCTGATATCCAACGACACACTTGGAACGGCTAACGCAGCGCGACTTAGCTGGGTATCCGCCACCTGCAGCTGGCCTTGTGCCTCGAGAGCAATATCGCCTACTGTCAAGCGGCGAAGCCCGTTGGCATCGAGTGTCTGTATGTGTAGTTCGCCGCGCAGAAGTGCTAGTAACGACAGCGAAAGCGTTGCACGTTGGGCTTCAACGGATATCGGCAAGCTGTCGTCTTCCCGTGCTAAGTAGAGGTTCTCTACTTCCCAGCGCCCTGGGTGAAGGCTGTTTGCATTCGTCCAGCGTACTTCGACCCCCTCAATTTGAGACAGCCGTTTGGGTAGCCATTGGCTATTCAGCAGCCAAGAGCTGCCAAATACCCATACCAATGCCGCTATCAAAGCGCTTAATAGCGTGAGTAGTAGGATGCGGGGTAGACGTTTTGACCTAAGGTACTTGTTCGGCATACGGGCTTCCTTGCAGATGACTCCTGTCGGCGCGTGTTTTATGGCATTATGCGCGTCGTGGGGCCGTAATGGGTTTTCGATTTCAACGCTAGGCAGGCAGCAAAGCCATGTTCAAGGATTTTTACGCGCAACGCGGAGAGTATGTTGTGATCTCTGCTGAGCAGGCCAGCCGTTTCGCTAAGGGCGTGGCCGGCGATTACAACCCGATTCACAATCCAGATGCGCGCCGTTTTTGCGTACCTGGAGACCTGCTATTTACGCTGGTGCTGGTGAAGTTTGGGTTGTCGCGACAAATGGAATTTCGCTTCACCAATATGGTGGGAGCTGATACACCACTCAAGTTTAGTGAAGAAGCGAATGGTGATCTACTTGTCTGCGATGAAGGAGGCAAATGCTACCTGCAGGTGACTCGTGGGGGGGAGATTACTCACGATGAAGCGGCTATTGAGGCGTTTGCCCGCTGCTATGTGGCGTTCTCAGGGAAGAACTTTCCTCACTATTTAAAGCCTTTGATGGAGCAGCACGGGGTAATGTTTAACCCCAAGCGCCCCTTGGTTATTTACGACAGCATGGGGTTTTCCTTAGAGCGCTTAGACGGTTTCTCGCCAAACTTAGCCCTAACGAGTTCATCGTTAGAGGTTCAGGGCAAGCGTGCTGATGCTTTACTTGAGTTCTCGATTGAGTCTGCAGGAGAAGCGGTTGGAGTAGGCTCGAAGAAATTAGTGGTCAGCGGCTTATGTGAGTATGACGCGACTGAAATGGCAGCGATTGTTGATGAGTTCTACCGCTTAAAAGCGGCTTACGAAGCGGCGTAAGTAGCTCCGTTGCGTTAGCGTAATGGCGGGTGCCATTAACGCTAACGCTAAGGTATTCTCAAAGCCTATCAATTAAAAAAACACGCGAAGCGTTCTAGGCGCTTCCGCTGGATACAAGAGGCTTTGCATGAATCGCATCAAAACGCTTACGCTTGCCTGCGCAACAGCCACGCTCGCCGTTTCAGCCATGAGTGCTCAAGCGCGGGATTTTCGTCTCGGCCTTATCACGCCTGCACAGCATCTATGGTCTACCGAGGCGGAAGCCTTTGCCCAAACACTTAACGAGCGCTCTGATGGCGAGCATAGCGTTAGTGTTTTTCCAGCTCAGCAGCTTGGCAATGAAGCGCAAATGGTTCAGCAGCTGCAAACCGGCGCGTTAGATATGGCTTTCTTGACGATTGCCGAAATTTCCAACCGTATTCCCGATTTTGGCGCACTATACGCACCTTACTTGGTTGATGACGTTAATCACGCGGCACGGCTGTTGCGTTCTGACGCGGCTGGGGAACTACTCGAATTAATGCCACAAGAAGTCGGCTTAATTGGCGTTGGCTACGGCATGGTAGGCATGCGCCAAGTGCTCAGTCGTGACCCTATTGAAAGCGCCGACGATCTGCAGGGGCAGCGTTTACGTATTACCCCTTTCGAGCCGATTCGTGATTTCTATACGGCTACTGGTGCTGCCCCTGCACCCATGCCGCTATTAGAAGTATATGACGCGCTGGCTAACGGTCAGGTCGATTCCATTGATATGGATTTCGACTCTATTTTGATTTTGAAATTCTACGAGCAGGCAGAAAACCTGCTGATTTCTAACCATATGATGTTCCCTATGGTGGGCGTCGTGTCTGGGAGAGTATGGCGCGATCTTTCTGAAGAAGATCGTGAGCTGATTGATACTGCGATGGCTGAGCATCTAGAGAACGTGCTGGTGGGTTTTGAAGAGAAGGATGCCGCTCAGGAAGAGGAAATTCGCGCCTTGGATATCAACATCGTTGAAGCGGATGCTGAGTTTTTCTCTGACGCCATTGCACAGTGGGAAAACATCTGGGCGCCTAAGGCACCTATGTTAGAAACGTTACGCGCCGAAGCTGACCGGTTACGTGACGAGTAATATGCTGCAACGTTTTTCATCAGGGCTTGCACGCTGTGAAGAGATTGCCGCCGCTGCTTTAGCAGCGGCGGTTACCTGTCTGATTCTCACCAATATTGCGTTTCGCGCGCTAGGTAGTCCGCTTTACTGGATTAGCGAGCTGGCAATTTATGCCATGATCTGGATGACCTTTTTGATAGCCGCCACGGTGTTTAAACGCCGCCAGGGGATAGCGGTCACGTTGCTGAGTGATCTGCTACCGCAAACCGGCCGGAAACTGATAGGTATCTGGGTAGATGCCATGGTGCTGTTATTTGCTCTGCTGTTAGCGTGGCTCTGTTGGCGTTGGTATCAGCCACTTGCACTGGTGCAAGCGGGGTTTGATACCCGTGCTTTTCAAGGGCAAACATTCAATTTTATTTACGCTGAAAACACCTCCACTCTTGGCGTTAAAAAATTCTGGGCGTGGTTAATTGTGCCGTGGTTTGCATTTTCCCTTAGCCTGCATGGCTGGACAAATCTTATCCAGTCACTCAAACAATGGCGAACCCCGACCCAAGCACCCACTGCCAAAACGCTACGCTAATCCTGCTTACCCTATTGACGGTCCGTTTATGACGATTGCTGTTTTTTTGCTGCTGTTGCTCGGCGCTGTGCCCATTGCGCTAGTACTGGCATTGACTGCCATGTGGTATATCCAGATGTCAGGCAATACGGTGTTGTTTGATTCGTATCCACAGCAGCTGTTTAGCGCCATTGAAAGCTATGGATTGCTGGCGATTCCGTTATTTATGTTGGCGGGCGAATTAATGAATGAAGGCGGTTTAACTCGCCGTTTAATTGCTCTAGCGCGCATTTTAGTAGGAGGGTTTCGCGGTGGTCTCGCCTATATCAATTTAGTCGCCAATATGATGATGGCGGCGATTATTGGTTCGGCAGCCTCGCAAATTGCCATTATGTCCCGTGCGATGGTGCCAGCAATGGAGCAGGAAGGTTACGACAAATCCTACAGTGCGGCGATTACCGCCGCGGGTGGGCTACTGTCGCCGATTATTCCACCTTCCATGCTGTTTGTGTTGTTTGGCGTCATGGCCCAAGTGCCTATTGCAGAAATGTTTATTGCGGGGTTGCTGCCGGGGCTGCTCTTGGGAACAGGCTTTTTTATAGTGATTGCCTTGGTAGGCTTGGTTCAGCAATACCCTAAAGGCCAGTGGCCGACTCGCTCTCAGGCACTTCATGACCTGCTTTGGGGGCTACCAGCACTGCTCATTCCAGTGATCATTATTGGTGGCATCCTATGGGGAGTTGCCACGCCAACCGAGTCGGCTGCGCTGGCCTCTCTAGCGGCTTTAATCATGGGCCGCTTTGTATACGGTGACCTGCGTTTAAGCCAGCTACCCCAGGTGCTAACTCGCACGGCGATTAATGCTGGGTTGGTCATCATGCTGATTGCCGCCGCTGGCGTGTTTGGCTGGGTGGTGATTTATGAGCAGCTTCCGCAGATGGCCGCCGCATGGATTGCCGCGTTGACCAGCGACCCCTTCGTGTTCTTGCTACTGGTGATTGGCGCACTGCTGTTAGTGGGAATGGTGATTGATGGCATTGCGGCGCTAATCTTAGTGGTGCCGATTTTAATGCCCATTGCTCAAAGCCAGTTCGCTATTAGCCCCTATCAGTTTGGTGTGGTGGTGTGTTTAACCCTGGTGATGGGGTTGTTAACGCCTCCCGTAGGGGCAGGGCTGTTTATCGCTTCCTCAATGACGGGTGCGCCGCCGCTTAAAATATTTCGCTCGCTGCTGCCGTTTTTGCTAGCAACGTTAGTGACTCTTGTCCTTCTCGCCTGGTTGCCGTGGTTAACCAACGGGCTTATCCAGCGTTAATCGGCATCACATCCATTCCAATCTCTAAACTGATGTTCTCCACGGCGTTTATGATGCCTTTTAATGGCGGAACATCAGTCCTAGGCTGCTTACTCAGCGCTGAGTTGGCTAACTCTTTATCAAGTGGCTAATTGACGTTTACGTCAACTTACTGATATACCCTAGAGTTCATCTTTGCGTCTCATAACAAACACAACGTTGAGGAAGGAAGTCATGTCCGTTCGTGAAATCCCTATGTATATCGATGGCCAGCCAGTCATGTCACAAAGCCAGGATTGGCGTGATGTGGTCAACCCTGCGACTCAGGAAGTGGTTGCCCGCGTACCATTCTGTACCGCCGAAGAGGTGGAACGTGCGATTGCCAGCGCTAAAACAGCTTTTAAAGGGTGGCGTAAAGTGCCGCTTGGCAAGCGCATGCGCATCATGCTGAAACTTCAGGCACTGATACGCGAAAATACTGCTGAATTAGCCGCGCTAATTACCGAAGAGCACGGTAAAACCCTGCCTGACGCTGAAGGTGAAGTAGGGCGCGGTTTAGAAGTCGTTGAGCACGCTTGTTCAATTACGTCGCTGCAGTTGGGTGAACTGGCGGAAAACGCCGCGAATGAAGTCGATGTTTACACTATGCACCAGCCGTTGGGCGTTGGCGCAGGTATTACCGCCTTCAACTTCCCGATTATGCTGCCCTGTTTTATGTTTCCGCTTGCCATCGCAACGGGAAATACCTTTGTCCTGAAGCCGTCTGAGCAAGACCCCAGTTCCACCATGCGACTGGTTGAACTTGCCCATGAGGCGGGCGTCCCGGCAGGCGTTTTAAACGTAGTCCATGGCGGCCCAGATGTTGCCAACCAGATCGCCGATCATCAGGATATTAAAGCACTTTCGTTTATTGGCTCGACCCATGTGGGCTCCTTGCTTTACAACCGTGCAGCCGCCGCAGGTAAGCGTATGCAGTCGATGATGGGAGCTAAAAACCACTGCGTTGTTATGCCGGATGCCAACCGCAGTCAGGCGATTGATAGCCTACTCGGCTCGGCGTTTGGTGCTGCTGGTCAGCGCTGCATGGCTAACTCGGTTGTCGTGCTAGTAGGCGAGGCTCGTGAGTGGCTAAAAGATATTGAGGAAGGCGCGCGTAGCATGAAAGTCGGTCCTGGCACTCAGCGCGATGCAGACCTAGGGCCGCTTGTCTCACCTCAAGCGAAAGAGCGCGTTGAACGCCTGATTACAGCAGGTGAAAAAGAGGGCGCTAAACTACTGGTAGACGGCCGTGGCTGCACGGTAGATGGCTATCCAAACGGCAACTTTGTTGGCCCAACTCTGTTTGCCGATGTGACCGCTGATATGACGGTGTACCGGGAAGAAATTTTTGGCCCAGTGCTATGCGTGGTCAGTGTGGAGACGCTGGATGACGCGATTGCGTTTATCAACGCTAACCCTAACGGTAACGGTACGTCGATCTTTACTAACTCAGGCTGGGTAGCACGGCGCTTTGAAACCGATATCGACGTAGGCCAGATTGGTATCAACGTGCCGATCCCTGTACCCGTCGCGTACTTCAGTTTTACGGGTTCGCGAGCTTCCAAGCTTGGCGACTTGGGGCCGAATGGCAAGCAGGCAATTACCTTCTGGACGCAGACCAAAACGGTCACTGCCCGCTGGTTTGAGCCAGAAAATGTATCTAGCGGTATTAATAGCACTATTTCGTTGAGTTAATTGCACCATGAAAAAGCCCCGCGATAAGCGGGGCTTTTACAGTGTCGACTCAAGTATCCTGAAATAACGGCAGACTTCTTTTTAGGAGCTGGCCGATAGGGCCAAGCTGACTGGCGTGCATAACGAGAATGGTGGGAGCGGCAGTTGGCGTTTTTGAGTTGTGAGGAACTATGTGAGGAACTAGCAGCGCAAATTCACCTTCTTCGAGATGAAATTCATGCAGCTCACGCAAGCCATCGGGTGTTTCGCACTGAGAGCAGCGGTAGTTATCATCTTCGCCATAAACTAAGCGATGATACATTTTGAAGAGCGTATAAATGGCTAAACCGCCTTTCAAAGCAGGCCAGCGGGCAGGTGTGCTGCGCAGCTTGTCAGAAACGATGATGCCATCGGCTTCTGCGCTGGCGAATACGCTAGCTAGTGGTGCTGAGAGGAGCGACGTGCTAGCGCTTAACGACGTCTCGTGTTCTTGAGGGTTCGAGGAGACCTCGTTAACCACTCGGTGGAAATCATCTAATGAGGCAAGCGGGAAGTCCTTGTGCTTTAGATCACTTGGCTCGAAGCCGCCGTTTTCCCAGCCATGGATAACTCGGAGGGTGGCACGCGCGTGATGCATAGGCAGGGCAAGAAGGGTGTGCAGCATTACCCGGATATGAAGCTGACGCTCATCGGTGTCGTTTTTAAATGCGCAATAAGGGTCGGCAAAAAGAGTATGCAAGCGCCCAGGCGTATGCTCTTTGGCTTCGGAATAATGCATTTTGGTGTCCCTGTTAATTGCCGTTTGATGTATTTACTGCACGGCTTATAGGTCATTGAATAGTTGAGAGTATGGACAGCGTTAGCCGCGATTGAAAGTCACTTTGTTTAGTGTTTTGTTACCGAATCGCGTTATCCAACAACATAATTGTTTAATCAAAACAAAAATTTAAAGCTCAATTAGGAAGTGAGGTGTAACGATGACTAATCGACTTAGCCGTTTCCGTGTACCAGAAACGCTGGATGAACTGCCTGACGATATTCGTGATGCAATATTAAAAGTGCAAAGCAAGGCGGGATTTGTGCCCAATGTATTCTTAATGCTGGCGCATCGCCCTGAGGAGTTCCGCGCTTTTTTTGCTTATCACGATGCTTTGATGGAGCGTGAATCCGACACGCTGACTAAAGCTGAGAAAGAGATGATTGTTGTGGCTACCAGTGCTCGCAATCGTTGCCTCTATTGTGTTGTTGCCCATGGCGCGCTATTGAGAATTTATAGTAAAGACCCTTTAGTCGCTGACAATGTCGCTATCAATCATCTGGCGGCAGGGCTAAGCGAACGCCATCGAGTAATGCTGGACTTTGCATTGCACTGCGGGATTGAGGTTGGGGAGTTCTCTGCCGCGTGGCAAACAACATTAGAGAAAGTAGGTTTTACGCTAGAGGACTGTTGGGATATTGGCGCCATTGCTGCTTTTTTCGGCATGTCGAATCGGTTAGTGACCATGACGGGTACGCCCCCCAATGAGGAGTTTTATTTGATGGGACGCCTACCGCGTTAGTAGGATAAAGACGCACATCTAGGCGTGACTCGCGAATAAATTTTACTAACGCCCAGCCTTTACTAACGAGCCGCTTTCGCCGAGGATAGCGTCTCCATTCACTGTCGCCAGGGGAGCCCGCAGCTGTTGGGCTGAGAATGCGCACTGCGCAGACCCTGGAACCTGATCCGGTTCATACCGGCGGAGGAAGTGCGACATGCCTTACCTAACGTCAGCCGTACTTGGTGCGGCGCTATTCTGTTTTGCTTTTCTGGGCCTGCGTGCACGTCATGTGCAGGGGTCGCTTGATGACTATGTCACAGCACGAAACTCGCAAACCGCTTCCACACTTGGATTCTCCTTTTTAGCCTCGGGAATGGGCGCCTGGATTCTGTTTGCGCCGCCTGAAATTGGTGCCTTTGTTGGTCCTTTAGCGTTGGCAGGCTATGCCATTGGCTCTGCGCTGCCGTTTATCGTGTTGGGGTTGTACGGACCAAAAATTCGTCGTGCATTGCCAGAAGGCAGAACCATCGCCGAATTCGCCCACGCTTGTTACGGCAAGGGGGTGCGTCATTGGGTGCTACTGGTATCCGTAGCCTACATGGGCTGTTTTTTAGCAGCGGAACTGACGGCGATAGGTGCCATTACCGCGCTGCTTTCCGATGTACCACCTGCACTAGTGATTATTGGCGTTGCGCTCACTACCTTGGTGTATACGGTGATTGGTGGGTTGCGCGCAAGTCTCGCAACGGATCGCTGGCAGGCATGGCTTTTACTAGCCCTGTTATTAGCCGTAGGTAGCGTTGCGATTTGGCGGCTACCAACCATGCCGAATGACGCAGTCATGCCCTCTATTCCTATTGCAAGTGCGCTCAGTGTTGCCCTGACGCTCGTGATTGCGGTGACCGCCGCCAATCTTTTTCACCAGGGCTATTGGCAGCGTGTATGGGCTGCCCAGGATGACCAGAGCTTAGGTCGTGGCGCTTGGCTAGGCGGCGGTCTGACCGTACTGGTTGTGATGGTGATCGGCGGTGTCGGCATCATGGCCGCCATGAGCGGTGTTGCTTTGGGAGAACCACCTATTCCTTTCTTTGCGCTGTTAACAGATGCGCCTGCCTGGGTGGCATTACCTGCATTGGTGTTGGCAGTCACGCTAGTGACCTCAAGTGTAGATACGCTGCAAAACGGTATAGCGTCTCTGATAGTTGGGCGTGGCGGTGAACAACATGCAGCATCTTTAACGACCGCACGTTGGATAACGGTCACAATGATGGTGCCGGTGGTATTTATTGCCCTGCAAGGACTGTCAGTGCTGCGACTCTTTTTGATAGCAGACCTACTTTGCGCTGCCATCGTGGTGCCTGTGCTGCTCGGCCTATGGCAACGTATGACGCCAATGGCGGCGATTGGTGGCGGCATGGCTGGGTTAGTAGGGGCAATACTACCGGGATGGCTAAGCCAGGGAAGCATCGCAGCTGGCATCATGGCGGCTACCTTTCCAGGCAGTATCCCAACGTTGGGGCCTTTTCTAGGGGCGTTGCTGGCGTCTATTGTCGTCAGCGTTACAATGGCATATCTGCCTAATCGACGAAGCGTTAGGCCGTAACGTTAAGCCGTGAGCCAACTTAACAGGGACGATCATGATTCGCAGCCTACTAACGACGTCAGAAGGCGATGTGCGCGAAGGCGATGAACGCCTAATCGATGACTGGCAAGCAATGCCCGGCAGCCACCTATGGATAGACATGAAAGGTGAGCCTGAGGAGCGCGAACGCCAGCTATTGGAGCGTTTTGATTGTCATCCAATGGCAATTCAAGATGCCCACAAAGAGCGCCATCCGCCGAAAATTGAAGAGTTTGAGCACCATACCCTGATTATTTACCGAGGTATTTCGTCGTTTGATGCTCAGCTAAACTTTGTGCCTCAGCAGGTGTGCCTCTTTATTGGAGAGCGTTTTCTAATCACGCTGCACGCCGGTGAGGCGCTTAGTATTGAACGACTCTTTAATGAGCACGGGAAAACGCTGCTGGCGCTATCTCCCGAGCGTGTCGCACTGAAAATTATGTACACTTCGGCAGGCTTCTATATCGATAGCTTACTGGAGTTTGAGAGCGAGCTAAGCGATATAGAAGATGAGCTTTTGGAAGATGGTAACGATGTGCTGATGCGGAAAATCACCGCCTATCGTTCACGATTAGTAAAGATGCGCCGTGTTTTTAGCTACCACAAAGGCATTACCCAAGAGCTTACAGCCTATGACTATGCCCATCTGCCTCGCGGAGAAAGTGAAACGCTGCATGCCATCACGGATGTAGAGGAGCGCTTTGAGCGCCTATATACACTGACACAAATGTATTACGACATTTGCGGTGATCTCATTGATGGTTACATCTCGATTTCCTCTCACCAGCTAAATATCACCATGCGGGTATTAACGGTGATTACTGCCATATTTGTGCCGCTGACGTTTATTGCCGGTATTTACGGCATGAACTTTGAGTATATGCCAGAGCTGCGCTATCAGTATGGATACTTTTTTGTTTGGGGAGCCATGCTGGGTATCGGTGGTAGTTTAATCTGGCTATTTAAACGCAAAAACTGGTTTTAAACCGAGCTGGTTTTAAACTGAGCCAGATGGTCGCCATCGGCGAAAAGTTGATAGTTCGCCATGTGATTTGAGCGCTAGTGTGGCATCCTCGCAGTCGACCAATGACCTGCAAATAACCTGAGAGCCACTTTTATGACGATCATGATTATTGGCCTGCTGATTTTTCTTGGCAGCCATTCTGTGCGTATCTTTGCTGAAGACTGGCGTCAGCGACAGATTGTTAAACACGGCGAAAACACCTGGAAGATAGCGTACTCCGTAGTGTCAGTGATTGGACTGGCAATTGCTATTTACGGTTTTGGCCAAATGCGCCTAGACCCTATCTACGTTTGGTTTCCCCCCATGGGCTTACGCCATGCGGTAGCACTACTGATGGTGCCTGCCTTTATTATGCTGGTGGCAGCCTATGTGCCGCGTAATGCTATCAAAGCGAAGCTTGGTCATCCGATTATGTTGGCCGTAAAAATTTGGGCATTTTCACACTTATTGGCTAATGGACGACTTGGCGATATCATCTTTTTCGCAGCATTTTTGGTGTGGGCTATTCTGGCCTTTAAGGCAGCCAAAAAGCGTGATCGCCTGCAGCCCGTTAACCCAGTGCCAACCTCGGCTCCCGCAACAATAGCCACCGTCGTTATTGGCTTGATAGCGTATGTTTTATTCGCACTTTATCTGCATACATTAGTTATTGGTGTGCCTGTTTTTAGCTAGTAACTATTAATAAACATTAACGGCGTCAATGGTTTATATCCGTTGACGCCGTTTTTTTTTTAACTCTTTAGTAATAGCAAAAGTTTGTTATTGTCAGCTAGGTTCATCCAACGTTTCACAGGGGAGAAATTTATGGCCGAAGCTGTACCTCAAGTACCGAAAACGATGTCTGCCATGTTGTTAACAGGCCATGGTGATGTAGATAAATTGCAGTATCGGCAGGATGTTATTACCCCTAAACCAGGGGCGGGGCAAGTGCTGGTTCAGGTAACGGCAACGGCCAAAAATAATACTGACCGAAAAGCGCGTGAAGGACTTTACCCTACGAAAGGGAAAGAGGAGGTCACATCGTTTGCGATGGGAGGCTCGCCCACACTGACGTTTCCTCGTATTCAAGGGGCTGATATTGCTGGACGCGTGGTGGCAGTAGGCGAGGGCGTGGATGCTGCTCGTGTTGGAGAACGAGGCCTGCTCGATTTTAATATTTATGCTGATGAGCGTCGCGATATCAATCTGACGCCAGATTATTATGGCCACGGGGCTGATGGTGGCTATGCTGACTTTGTCGTAGTACCAGCCGATCAGTTTCATCATGTTCCCAACCCTGAACTGCACGATGCAGAGCTTGCTGCGATGGGGATGTGCTCGTATCAGACGGCTTATCACATGATGACGTCTGCCAACATTAGCGCGGGTGAACGTGTGCTAGTGACAGGCGCCAGTGGCGGTGTTGGAACGGCGTTAATTCAGCTTTGTCGGATCGTGGGCGCTATTCCTTACGCTGTCAGCCAGCCGGATAAAGCCGATGCGCTTCTGGCGTTGGGTGCAGAAGTAGTCATCGATCGGGGTGATTTATCGACATTTGTTGAGCGTGTATTGGCGACCACCGATGGTAAGCCGATTGATGCAGTGATGGACTTGGTCGGTGGCCAGATGACCGATCTGTTTATCGATACCATGATTGTTGATATGCAAGGCCGTAGCAGTTATCCGCGGCTTTCCATTGCAGGTGCAAGTGGTGGCAATATCAGCGAGATTATGTGGACTCGCGTCTACTTGTACCAAGTGCAGATTTTTGGTGTTTCCCATGGCACTCGCGAAGAGGCTGAACAACTGATCGAGTGGATTCGTAGTGGGGCGCTAAAACCAGTACTGCACGCGGCCTTTAAACTATCAGATCTACATAACGCTGAGCGTTACTTTGTAAACCGTGGCAGTAACTACCTGGGAAAAATAGTTATTGTTCCTGATGCGCAGTGGGAAACCCATGGTGCACCGTTTGCCCTCACCACCGCCTAGGAGCAATGTTAATGAAGAATCTGCATACGATTCAACTGATGGATACTCATGCCGGTGGTGATGTTAGCCGAATTGTGACGGGGGGTATCGACGTACTTCCTGGTGCCACGGTACGCCAACAAATGGAATTTCTGCGTGATGATGCCGATGGTTTGCGGCGGCTGCTGCTAGAAGAGCCGTATGGTATTCCGGAGATGTCGGTAGATCTGTTGGTGCCTTCCTCGCATCCAGACGCCGTCGCGGGCTATATCATTATGGAAGTCATGGGCTACCCGATTTATTCGGGTTCTAACACGCTGTGTACAGCCACTGCTGTGTTGGAAAGCGGTCTTGTCCCCAAGAAAGAGGGGATTCAACGCTTTAAACTGGAGGCACCCGCAGGCTTGGTGCAAATTGAAGCAAAGGTGAGCAATGGGGTAGTAGAGTATGTTACCTGTGAAGGCCTGCCAAGCTATATCGACACCTATCGCGACACGATTCAGGTTCCGGAACTTGGAGCAATTACCTACTCAGTCGCTTACAGCGGTGGCTTTTATGCCTTGGTAGATGCTGAAGAGTTAGGCTTCAAGCTAGTACGCAGTGAGGAGCAGGCGCTTGCCGCTTGTGCTTATAAAATTGTTGAGGCGATCCAAGCGCAGCGCGGCTTTTCCCATTACACCCTGGGAGATGTAGGGCCATTGCCGTTTTTACATTTTATGGGGCCGGAAGAGAAAGTAGCTGAGGGCTATATTCGCTCGCGTTCAACAACGTATGTACATCCTGGTGTTATTTGTCGTAGCACCACTGGCACGGGCACCTCAGCGCGGTTGGCGCTGATGAATTATGAAGGTCGGCTGACAATCGGTGATAAGTTAGAAACCGTATCACTACGTGAAACGGGGTTTATTGGCACCTTCACCGGCACGCATCAAGAAGGCGCTTATCAAGTGGTGGAGAACACCACGACTGGCCGTAGCTATGTATTGGCAGAATCAAAAATCGTGATTAACTGCGATGATCCAATGGTGGCGTGTGGCGAACTTCATCACATTCTGAGTGACCGGCATACAGCAGAGGGCTAGCGCTCTTCTCTGCGTAATGTGTCGACATAGCCTGTTTGCTCAAGTCGCTCCCATACCGGGGTCTTCTCGGCCTCGGTCATACTTCCCCAGCAGGCAATTTCATCTAGCGTTCGGCCGCAGCCTCGGCACAATGAAGAGGCTGGATCAATGTTGCATACCTGAATGCAGGGCGACAGCGGACGAGCAGCGCAGAGTGTAGTGGATGAGTCGCTGGACATGATGGCTAAGCTCAATGCAGTGGTGAGAAAACGGCGCTAGGCGAGAATTACTTACTCTGTTCACTTCTTATGGACAGTGCATAGCATAAATTCAGTTCACGTCTTATGAGAGTGGCACTTTACCACGCAGTGACTTCGTTTTGCCTTTACGAGTTTTGTGGTCCACACGGCGTCGCTGTGAGCCTTTGGTGGGCTTAGTTGGCCGCCGCGTTTTCTGCTGTTTGCCAGCACTTTGAATCAGTGCTTTTAAGCGTGCAAGAGCGTCCTCTTTGTTCAATTCCAGGGTGCGATAGCTTTGCGCTTTGATAATCACCACGCCCTCTTTACTAATACGCTGATCAGACAGCGCCATTAAACGCTCTTTATAAATCGGCGGTAGTGTAGAGCTTTGAATATCGAAACGTAAATGCACCGCAGAGGCGACTTTATTGACGTTTTGGCCACCCGAGCCTTGCGCTCTGATCTGACTAATATCGATTTCCCAGTCCGCTATCGTCACGTTATTTGAGATAGTGAGCATTTAGTTCCTTTATGTCGCGTGTGGCTCGTAAGGCTAGCATACTTCCCCCAAAAGAGCCGATTAGAGGCGGGCGACCTATTATCTTTCGTCGTCGCCGAATTTACATGTAGTAGCGGCTTACTACCCGCTGCGTAGCCGCGCTTGCTACTCTCACCTAACACACCATTCGTGTGCTCTGTGCCTCGACCAATAACGACAAGGAGAAGTGAGATGAGCAACAAACGAATTCTAATGATTACCGGTGATTTCACTGAAGATTACGAAACGATGGTGCCTTTCCAGTCGCTAATGGCGGTTGGCCATCAAGTCGACGCGGTGTGTCCCGATAAAGTAGCCGGTGATACCGTGGCAACGGCAATTCATGATTTTGAAGGTGACCAAACGTACACTGAAAAGCCCGGCCATCGTTTCGCTCTGAACGCTGATTTTGCCAAAGTTAATCCCGCTGACTACGACGCCTTGGTGGTTCCTGGTGGCCGTGCACCGGAATACCTGCGCTTAAACCAGGACGTACTGGCGATGGTGAAGCACTTTTTTGAAACCCAGAAGCCGGTCGCTGCTATCTGTCATGGCGCCCAGCTACTGGCTGCCGCTAAGGTGCTTGAAGGCAAGCAGTGTTCCGCTTATCCGGCTTGCCAGCCAGAAGTGGAACTTGCCGGTGGCCACTTCGCAAACCTGGAGGTCACGGAAGCAGTAACGGATGGCAACTTGGTCACTGCACCTGCATGGCCCGCTCATCCTGCTTGGCTTGCCCAGTTTATGGCGCTATTGGATAAGTAGCACTGATAGGCTACCCCTTCGCGCCCAGCTATATTGAGTTCAACGCGGTTGGGCGCGTTTTCTGTTAGCCGCTATGCTGAAGAGCAGGCAATTTACTCTATAGCAGAGCTTGTAGCAGAGAGCTTGATAGCAGAGAGAGCATAACGATGTGCAAGCTGTTTATTGATGCCGACCCCGAGCTATGGCGCAGCGCCACACACTCGCTGCGCATTGATGGCATGGTGACTAGTGTTCGTATGGAAAACTACTTCTGGCACCTTCTGGAAGAGATGGCTCAACGGGATGGGATGAACACGGCTCAACTGATTACGCGGCTTTATCATGAGTCGATTGATGCTGGCCACGATCTTGGCAATTTCACCTCATTTTTGCGTGTCTGCGCGCTGCGCTACCAGGCGCTTCAGCTTAGCGGTGATATTCCGAAAAATGTAGAGGTGGCGATTGGCTCGCTAGATGCGCAGCAAATTCTGAGCAGAGAAGCTGCCGCGCGTACTAACCAAATGCACTGAAAGAAATGTGTTGAAAGAAGTGCACTGAAACTGGCTCTCTATCGTTAAAGCGGTCAATAGCTGAAAGCCGCATCAGATAAGACCGTTATTCTAGTCGCTTACCTAGATTATCCAGGAAGGTTTCGATACGCAGTGCGTTGGTGCCGACATCGCTGGTTCCCAGCCGGGAGGCTGAGCGCATGTCCACCTGCACGTCGTTTTGTTGCTCAGTAAGACGAATGATGACGTCATCTTCAAAGCCAAACCAGCGGGTTGTGGCGGTCGCTTCGATAGTACTCTCTGTTATCGCGGCGATCTGCCAGCCGGACGCTTCTACTTCTGCCTGAGCTGCTGCTAGAACGGTCGCTTTAGGCGCAGTTACTTGTAAAGGCTGCACATTAGGATAAGCCATTTGTTGCTGACGCGCGGTGGCTTCTCCAGGGTAATCAACTGCATTAGGCGCCGCCTCTCGGGCGTCTCTTAACGCGACAAAGTCCGGTGGGTTTTGGGTGTCGGTGGTTATGTCATGAATGGCCGGTGCCTGCTGTGCACGCTGCCATTGTTGCCAAGGCAAATATAATAAGGCAGCGGTTGCAACAATGACGAAGATAGCCGCTACGCCAGCGCCCATGCGGCGGGTAAAGGCGCTGATGAGCAGTAGCAAGATGCTGATTGCCACGGCTGCGGTTGCTGCATAGACACCATTGCGCATCAGGCTGAAGGCGTCGCCCAGGCTAATCAACTCCCAGCGATAGGCTGGCCCTGCTCCAGCCATTAGCAGGGCTGATGCTATCAGTGCAATGACACTGAGCCAGGCCAGCAGCGTTGGCCAAACTCCTCCTCTACGCGAACGTGCTGAGCGCTCCTTTGCCATAGATCTTCCCTCATTTTGAATACGATGTTGACTTACTTAGCATAGGTTGCGCTAGACCATCTGTCTTCGTTAGACGAGTTGTCTAAGACACCCTACTATGCTGCTGTTAGCAGTAACGCAAGTATTCGCTGTAACGCAAATGGACGTCAGTTTTTACGACATGAGTTTTTACAACTTGAGCCTTTTACAATTTGAGAGATTAGAGCAAGCATGACATTAGCGACTGCATTAGCACCACCCTTGCGAGAGTTACTGGCGACGACCCCGAGCAGTGCTTTACCGATAACCTATCAGCAAGCGGCGAATGCGCTAGGCCTTTCGCCACCTAAGACTATTCAACGTATCGCACAGGCACTTGAACAGCTAATGAAAGAAGACGCCGCCGCAGGAAAGCCTTTTATTGCAACGCTTGTGATTAGCCGGAGTGGCAAAGGGCTTCCAGCGGCAGGCTTTTTTGAGCTTGCCGTGGAATTAGGACGTTTTCCTGCAGCGCCATCCCAGCAAGAAGCGTTTTACTATGCCGAACGTGAGCAAGCCATTAACGAATGGTGTCGTTCTTAGTTTTGAAAAGAAATCAGTTTTGAAAAGAAATCAGTTTTGAGAAAATTCAGTTTTTGCGCAGCGGGTTGAGCAAGTCGCTCAAACCATTGTGGTCAATTTCATGCATTAAATGCAGGAGTTGACCAATTTCTCCTTTTGGAAACCCTTCCCGAGCAAACCAGTTCAAATAGGGACCAGGCAAATCGGCAATAAGCCAGCCTTCGTATTTGCCAAAGGGCATGGTACGCGTTACCAGCTTCTCAAGGTCTTCGGGGTTCATGGGCTATATCTCCTTATCAATGGCAGCTGCACGTTGGCAGTTTAGAGTTGCTGTGATGATTCAGCTAGAAGCTGGGCAAACGCACGGGCAGGTTCGCTTAGATGGCCAACAGCGCGATGCACTAACCCAATATCTCGATGAAACGTATGCTCTTCTAACGAGATGGCTCGAACTGTTTGGGGCCAGCGTTTTAGCGCTATTGGCTGCGGTACTAAAGCAACGCCCACGGCGTTACCCACCAGCTTCACAATGGCTTCAAGCTCGTCCAGCTCACACAGGTCGCGAACTTGGCAGTGGTTGTCCCTTAAAAAGCGGTCTACTTGGCGTCCACCGAAAGAAGCGCGGTCGTAGCGAACAAAAGGGGAGTGGGTTAGCAGTTCCCGCCAGCAATCACCAGGTAACTCCTGCGGGACAAGCAAGCGAAACGGCTCGTGGGCAATGGGCGTCCAGCGTAGATCGCTATGCAGTGAAAAAGGCGGCCGAATAATAACAGCCATATCCAGCTCGCCCGCATCTACCTGGTTCATTAAGTCCATGGAAAGACCTGGCACGATACGGGTGCGACACCCAGAAAATTGCTGATGAAAGCGCGCTACAATGTCTGGCAATACAGTACGCTGAATAGAGGCAATAGCACCAATAATGACACGGCTGCCAAGCCCTTGGCCTGACGGTGAAGCGCCTAGCGTGGCATATAACCCTAGTAGTGTTTGGGCCTGAAGTAACGTCTCTTCGCCCCGCTGGGTAAGCACCGCAGTTCGACCGCTGCGTTCAAATAGCGCAATGCCCAGGGCCTCTTCCAGACGCTTCATTTGAGCACTTACCGCGGCTTGGGTGAGGCCAACCTGGAGGCCTGCCGCCGCAAAAGTACCGTGCTGTGCCACGGCTACTAGCGTTTTAAGTTCTCGTATCATTCGTTGTTTCTGTCATAAGAACTGTCATAAGAACTGTCATAAGAAAACTCATAAAAAATATTTGTGAATGGGTCAAAAAACAATTGATTTTATTTTTGCATAGCGCGATCTAGGATGGCTACACAGTGGCCGTGTAATGCGGCTGGCCATTGCAAATAACGCAACGAACAAAAGCGCTGCAACAGGAGATAACCATGAGTCTTTCCCCTTTTCATCTCGCCATCCCTGTTTACGATGTCGCCCTAGCCAGAGCATTCTATAACGACGTTTTTGGCCTGGAAGAAGGGCGCTCTAGCGATCACTGGGTCGACTTTAACTTTTTCGGTCATCAGTTGGTGATTCACGAACATCCGAAAACACCCGGCCAGCAGAGTGCGCACACTAACCCGGTCGATGGCCATAATGTACCGGTGCCGCACTTTGGCGTGATTTTAGAATGGGATGAGTGGGAAGCCTTAGCCGAGCGCTTAAAAGCGCGGAATACCGATTTCGTGATTGAGCCATACGTTCGCTTTAAAGGCGAAGTAGGGGAGCAAGCCACTATGTTCTTACTCGACCCCTGTGGTAATGCCTTGGAATTTAAAGCGTTTAAAGATCAGGGCCAAATTTTTGCCAAGTAAACCTGTCCTGAAAAATATCCAAGCGAGGTGGAGGAGGTAGTGGGTATGGTTAAGCACGTAGGGCCTGTTCCTGGCGCCTATGCTGCAGCGGTGATGCGCCAAAGTAGCGCTTATAGTCTCTGCTAAATTGAGGCACGCTGCGATAACCGACCGCTTGTGCCGCTTGGTTCACATTGTGGCTATCTTGCAACAACAGTTGCTGCGCCTTAAGTAGGCGCAGTCTTTTTAAATACTGTGCGGGTGACGAACGTGTAATCTGCTTAAAGTGCTGGTGAAACGTCGATATGCTCATATTGGCCTGCTGGGCTAACTGGTCGACAGTAAAGTCCTCAGCAAAATGGGCATGCAACTGCGATAGTACCTGCACAATACGTGAATAGTGACCGTGGCCTTTAACCAGTGCGCGTAAGGCGCGGCCTTGCTCGCCTTTTAACGCTTCAAACACCACCTCTCGTATCCTAGCTTCGCCCATGGCAATGCACTCGACTTCGTCGTGTAATGCATTTGCCAAGCGCAACACCGCGGCTTGCATGCCGTCATTCATCGCCACTGACGCCATCGGCTTAGGAGCCAGGTGTGAATGGCTCATATCGCCCATAGCGGTGACCATCTCACTCAGTAACGCTGGGTCTAGCTTCACCGATATACCTAGCAAAGGTGCCTCCGGCGAGCCGTGAGTTTCACACTCAAAGGGTAGCGGCAGGGTTTGTACGAGATAGTGGCCAGGATTGTAATGAATCTCACGATCGCCTAAATAGCCTATTTTGCGGCCTTGGGCGATGATGATCAGACTAGGTTCGTACATCAACGGGGTTCGTTCTTGACGTCGCCCAAGGCAAAGTAGCCCCACTCTGGGCAACCGGGACACGCTTAGCCCATCCCCCGTTACTAGCGGTGAGATCAAATCAGCGAGTGCGTTGCCGACGAGTTCGGTGTTGGCCACCATAGAAACTCCGAATCTGAGTGTATATTAGAGCTAAACGACAATTATGATGTTTTTTTGAGGTTTTTTGTTATTTTGTTGCGTACTGGCGGAGGAATGAGCAAAAAATACGTAGCTTCGTTCATCGCTATCTAGTGCTTAGCAGCGAATAATGGGAACACTTTCTCGTTTTGCAGAATACTTGTTAAGGAGTTTCCATGAGCCAAGCAAAATCTTATGCTGCCTTTTCTGCTGATAAACCACTCGCGCCATTCACCTTTGATCGACGTGAGCCCCGTCCAGATGATGTTGCTATTGAAATCCTTTACTGTGGTGTTTGTCACAGTGACCTACACTTTGCCCGAGATGACTGGGGCATGAGTCAATACCCTGTGGTACCTGGCCATGAGATTGTCGGCCGTGTAACCGCTGTTGGTGATGAGGTGACACGTTTTAAGGCGGGTGATTTAGTCGGCGTAGGTTGCATGGTCGACTCTTGCCGCACATGTTCTGCTTGTAAAGATGGCGTGGAACAATACTGCCTGGAAGGGTTTACGATGACCTACGGCAGCCCTGACCGCCAAGACGGCACGCTAACCCAAGGCGGCTATTCAGATGCCATCGTGGTGAGTGAGCATTTTGTGCTGCAAATGCCAGAGGGCATTGATTTAGTCTCCGCGGCACCTATTCTCTGTGCGGGAATTACGACGTATTCACCGCTCAAACATCATGGCGTTGGTAAAGGTCACAAAGTAGGCGTGATAGGCATGGGCGGCCTCGGTCATATGGGCGTGAAATTGGCCAAAGCACTGGGTGCGGAAGTCACCGTCTTTACTCGCTCGGATGCCAAGGTAGCAGAAGCAAAGCGCAATGGTGCGGATCACGTAGTGGTATCCAGTGACCAGGCGCAAATGGAGGCTGTTGCAGAAACGTTCGATTTCATGCTGGATACCATTCCTGTTCAGCACGACCTAAACCCCTACCTTACTTCTCTGAAATATGACGGTACGCATATTATTGTTGGCCTGTTAGAACCGATTGAGCCTGCTATTGAAGCATTCAATTTGGTGTTTAAGCGTCGCGTGGTAGCTGGTTCGCTGATTGGTGGTATCGCTGAAACGGAAGAGCTGCTCAAGCTTTGTGCAGAGCAGAACATCACTTGCGATATTGAGATGCTGGATATTAACAACATCAATGAGGGCTTTGAGCGTATGGAGAAAGGTGACGTGCGCTATCGCTTTGTGATTGATATGGCAACTCTGAAAGATACTGCTGCGTAGCGAGTTGTTATCAATAACCCCACCGTTGACTAACGGTGGGGTTTTCGCGTGAGAACCACTGGGCGTCGAGGCTATCACACGTGGGCAGAGACCCGCAGTCTGACGTAGTCGGCGGTCCAGTTGCCTTGCCCATCACTTAGACTGTGAGAGAGCAGGTTAATCGTATTATCAATAATGGCTACTTGCAGGTCTTCATCTAATCCGTGCAAAAACGGGCTTGCAAAGGTTTCGAGCCAGCCAGCAATACCCGTGGGTAGTGGTGTGGGGCGAGGGATTAGCTCAATTGAATCGACATGAAAGCCCGCCGTTTGAAGTAGGTTTGTGTACTCTTCCGGGGTGGGAAAGTACCAAGGATGACGGCCACGTGAGCTAATACCGCGAAACTGCAGCGAGGCAATAAGCGCAGTACAAATAGCGGCCACGTTGCCATGCCCCCCAAACTCTGTAACAAAACGCCCGCCGGGTTTTAGTGCGCGTTTCACGCCGGCCAATACCGTTTGCGGGTCCAGCATCCAGTGCAACGCCGCGTTGCTGAAGACCGCATCAAATTCTTGGTCAAAGGGCAACTGGTGCCCATCGACAACCCTAGCGGTGACTCCGCGCTGTTGGGCGGCGGCAACCATCTCTGCGGAGGCATCGACACCCAGCACATCGGCACCTAATTGCATAATACGCTCGGTGAGCGCGCCATCACCACAGCCAAGGTCCAGGATGCGCTGTCCGGGCTGTGGCGCTAAAAGCTTCATTACATCGTTTCCCAACGTGGGAACAAAATTGGCGTGTTCCGCGTAGTGGCTGGCGTTCCATTCCTGCCCTTGCGGTGTCAGAGGGGTGTTAGACATTATCGGCTTCCTAGCGGCGTTATTTATCTTAGGGGGGACCCAATGGCTTCATTTAGTATAGCTTGCGATCAATAGCATGCGTTAAGTCTGAATTCAGGAGTAAACGCATGGAACCAGGGCACTTTAGTTGTCATATCCGTTATATCAAGTATTAAGAGGCGAGACGAAATGAATGATGTTATCAAACTGCTTCAATCCCACCGCTCCATCCGCAAATTTACCGATCAGAAGATTTCGCGTGGGCTGCTGTTAGAGCTCATCAAAGCGGGCCAGGCCGCTGCAACATCAAGCCATGTGCAGGCCTACACCATTATTAATGTCACTGACTCAGCGAATCGCGAAAAAATCGCTGAATACGCCGGTGGTCAAGGCTATGTCGCAAGTAGCGCGGTTTTTTTAGTGTTTTGTGCGGATATGAAGCGCCCGACAGAGGCGTCTGAACGGACAGGTGCCAACGTTGAACGAGGTATGACAGAACAGCTATTGGTCGCCACTGTTGATACTGCTCTAGTGGCACAAAACGTTGCAGTGGCCGCCGAGTCTGAAGGGCTTGGCATTTGTTATATCGGTGGTATTCGCAATAATCCTCAGGCGATCAGCGAACTATTGCATTTGCCTGACCATGTTTATCCGGTGTTTGGTATGTGCCTTGGCTATCCGGCCCATGACCCTGAGGTTAAGCCGCGTCTACCGGTAGAGGCTATTCTCAAGGAAGATACTTACCGTGAAGATACTGAGCAAGTCGAGGCGTTTGACAGCACTATGCAGGCTTACTACCAAACACGCAGCACGGGTAACAAAACGACTGACTGGTCGCATAATCTAACGCCGCTCTTCGATTCAAAACTGCGTCCCCACATGCGTGACTTTTTAGTTAAGCGTGGTTTTGAAATGAAGTAACGAACGAGCTGAGCGTGAAGCAGCTCATCACCATGTGGTAAGGCGTTTAAAAGAGCAGGTTTCTTGCGCTGCACGATAATTGCGTTCATCTATACTGGTTGCATGCCAAAAGTAGTGCCGATAACAATAAAAGGAGCTATTGATGAATCTTCAGCGCGCTTATTACCTGCTAGCAGCTTTTTACAGCCTGTTTCCACTTATCGGGCTAATGGCCATTTTCTCAGGAGGGGGAACTCCGTTTGCTGTGGCTCACCTCGCGTTGGGAGTACTCGCCGTGATAGGGCTGTGGGGCTACGTACTCAAACGTGGGTTTATGAACCCCCGTATGTGGCAGCCCTTAGCCATGGTGCTGGCAGTCATGGCAGTAGGTCAGATGCTGGTGATCTTCATCCTCCCCGTTTCCAGCATTGCACTTACGTGGATGCTAACAAGCAGTATCTTCTCCGTAATGCTGGTCATAGTGCTGTTTCACTATGGAAAACGTGATCAGCCACTATGGGCAACGCCTGTAGAGGCAGATGCTGCAAAGCAACTTGCAAAAATGCTTGATAGCGCTTCGCCTTTATCTGCTGTTCATTACGAAGGTGAACAAGAAAATAGCGTTAACGTTACTAAGGTAGGCAGTCAATATCATGCCAAAGTGACGCGGCGTGGTAAAAACGGGCAAGAGACATTTGAACGCTACTTTCAGTATCCTGAAACACTGGTGTTTTTTCTAGAAAAATTCGCCAGCATTTCAGTTCATGATTTTCGGCAAACGGCGCTTTCTTAAATCGTTGAACAAGCCGGATTTTAAAAATGCGTTAAGAGATAAATGTGTGAGCGATCTGAGGCTTTAATGTTTTTACGATATATTCGTATAACGGGATCAGACGCTCACTCATCTCTTGTTTCGCCACATGATAGTCGATGTAGTAAGCATGGCGAGTACCGTGATACACAATCGGCTCACTCACTTTGGTAAACTGAAAACCTGATATCGCCAATAAACGGGGAAGACGAGGTTCCATCATTGCAAAAACATGTCGTCGATTAGTTAAACCAACGATAGAGTAGGTGCATAAAAAAAGACCCAGGGCGACGAGTGAAAATGTCTTTGCCTCATCTTGTGAAAATAAAACGACTTCTTTACCTGCTATTTCTTCTGGGGTGCTGGATTTTCGCGTTCTGAAATTTTTAGAAATGGCTAACCGTGATACTTCACACGTTTCAAGGGTCGGTAGCTTAAATGGCGTTAATGTAGGATGGTTTAGTAGCTGCTTCCCTTGGTTTTGAACAGGCAAATGATCAGGAGGGTTAGTGTTACTGGAAAAGGGCATGACTAATCGTACGCACCCTGCAAGAATGCCACTACGTTTGTGTTCTATAAGGCAATGAATCGAGTAATTATCGTACTCATCGGACTCGTACAAACGTGCCTCATCTTCATGCATCTCATAGTTGAACTCTTTTAAGAAAACATCATGCCGTAGTCGAAAGGCGCGCCGCTTTTGGTCGTCGGTGTTAGCAATAAAAAAATGATACTCGTCGATAAATTTGTCAATCATTCCCTTATGGTTGCTTTTATCGTCAAACTCACTCTCTTGGGTGGATTTCCCTGCTAGCATCTGTTGCTTCCTTCTGAGTGCGGCACTTACCAAAGTCGAATTTTTTCAGGTTTCCCTAGATGATAGCCCTGTCCATACTGAATGCCATATGAAAGAAGAACAGGTATCAGTGCTTCTTGATCTACAAATTCAGCAATAGTCTGCTTACCGAAGCCTCTTGCTATATCGGCAATCGCTTTGACAAGCGTGTGGCTATCCGTATCGATAAGTAAGCTGCGAATAAAAGAGCCATCGATTTTAATATAGTCCACAGGGAGCTGACTAAGATAGTGAAAGCTGCTAAAACCAATCCCAAAGTCATCGAGTGCTGTTCGGCAACCTAAATCCCTCACGGTTTGCAGCACGTTGCGCGCTGTTGAGAAATCTGTGATAGCAGCGGTCTCTGTTACCTCTAAAATGAGATGATGGGGATCAGCACCACTGGTTTTTAATTGATCTGCCAGAAACTGTTTTAAACCTAAATCATGTAAAGACTGGCCTGATAAATTTACAGCTAACGACAAGCCCTCTTTTTGTAGCGTTGCCAGTGCTGCTAAGCTATGGCGCAGCACCCAGCGGTCAACTTGAACAATTAAACCGCTTTGTTCTGCAATAGGTATAAACTGTGCCGGAGAGACTAAGCTTCCATCGTCATTGCGCATACGTAGCAGTACTTCGTAATGCTTAATATCGCGATCCTTCAGCCGCACAATGGGCTGCGCCCACAGTTCAAATTCGTCGTTTTCTAGTGCTTTGTGTAGCCGTTCTACCCAATAGACGCGTTCTTGAAGCTCATCTTTAGCATTTTCCGCCTGATTGAGAAGGTACCAATGCTGATTACCACTCTCTTTTGCTTTATACATGGCCATATCGGCGCTAGCTAACAGGTCAGCCGGTGTCTGCCCATTAACAGGGAACAGCGCAATACCAATGCTGGCGGAAACATGGTGCTTCCGTCCAGCAGCTGTAAAGCCAAGACCGTCAAGCAGCTGAGAAATATACTCCGCCACGTTGATCGCTTGTTCGCTGCTAATATCTTCCAGTAGCAGGGCAAATTCATCACCACCGAGGCGGGCAATAATGCTTCGCTGACTGAGATTTAAAAAAAGCGTATCAGCAACTTCTCGTAATAGACGGTCGCCTACATGGTGGCCACTGAGTTCATTGATCTCTTTAAACTGGTCTAGATCTAGTAGTAAAACAGCGCCTTTGGCTTGATTAGCGATAGTGCGCTTCAAAGCATCTTGGAAATAGCGACGATTATAGAGTTCCGTTAATGGATCATGTTCCGCAAGCCACGTTAAACGTGCCTCAGCAGCTTTACGTTCGGTGATGTCTAGCCCAACGGATATCTTCGAGGCATCGTGGTTGTTACTGTTCGCCAAAAAAGCGTGGTACCAAACGACGGTAAAAGAGCGTCTATCCAGAGTTTGAAATGTCTTTTCTTCCTGGTTGGAAGCACTGGGATGAGTCACGGTGCTGCCATTAGCATTACTTTCGCTGTTGGCTTCATCCGCATTGTTACTAGGCAATGCCAAGTGAGCATTTTGATCAAAGATGTCAGAGAAATGGCGCCCAATGACATCTGCGTCTTTTAGCCCTAACCTTTCTAGCGTGTAGCCATTAATCAGTTGGATACGCCCTGTACTATTTTGAACAACAATAAAGACCTGTGCAGCGTCGAGTAGGCTATTAACAAAATCACGCTCTTTGGCTAGCTCATCAACGCGTTCGGCTAGCTGTCCGCTATGTTCTTGGACACTCTGTTCCAGTGCTTCTAGCTGGTGGGAAAGCTCACGGGTTGAATCTTCCAGCCTATCAATTTCGTTAGAAAAATGCCGCCGAGGCAATGGTAGTTTATCTCTTACACGACGAAACTCACCACTCGCCAGCGCAGGCAATAGGCCGGCGACTCGCCGTAGTCGAGCCATTGGGCCCAATAGGATAATCAACAGTAATAGCTCGGCAGCTAACCAGCCAACTAAGCCCACTACAAGTAGTGTCTTCGTTGCTGTACGAATAGCGGTGATCTGAGGAGTGATATCGGAAATAAGCAGGAAATACCCAGTGCTGCGCCAGTCGGCGTCTTCCTCCATATACACGGCACTTAATTCAAAATACCGGTTCATGTACTCAAGGCTAAAAGGCATGTGAACCAATTGATTCAGAACGACGTCTTGAGATGCTCGTTGAAGTAAAGAGAGTGTCTGGTCACGGTTTGTAAGCGCTAGAATATGGCTGTTCCAGTCTTCCAGTAGAAGCGCCTCGGGGGGAGGAGAGCCAGTAATACGCCCTGTCACCATCAGCGCTATTTCGCTATTGGAGACTTCTTTAGCTTGTCGCGTAACATCCGCAAGCGAGCGCGATAACACCACCATTCCAATGCTAGCGCCTTCCATAAGAACGGGAACCGCAGCAAACTGCTGGCACGTCCTAGTGCAACGTAATGTGGTAATGGGGGACTCTGTGGTCAGTACACTACCTATCCAGCCTTGAATGGGCAGATCAATGAGCGGGTCGTTGGTACCTGAGTAACCCACTCTTGTTCCTTGAGTATTAAAAACAAAGATTTCATCAATCCCCGCTTCTAATTGCAGAGAAGGCCACTGTGCTCTGAGCACCTCAGCTAGCTCATCCTGGTTATTCTCTTGTAGCGCGCTTCCAAGCTCCGGCGCCGCAGCGGTTAAGCCCGCCAACTGACGTAAGTTATCCGATGAGCGTTGCATCGCCAAGCTTATCTCACGCTGCTGCCGCTCATGGCTTTCCATCCGACTACTTTCTAACTGTTGCGTGAGATGGTATTGGCCTAACCAGATAAAGAGTGCCACAAGCGCTAGCAGTAATAGACTGCTCAGCGCGATAACACGCCAAGTCAAGCTAAGCCGGTAGCGCGCTTTAGAGGACGAACGTGTGGTCATCTGCGTATCCCGTTCAGGTAATGCTAAAAGCGCAGTGAAAGCTGGAAGAGCAGCATATTCCAATGTCGGCTTGTTTCAGACGCATCCGCATCTTTATGTAAGGGTAGCCAACCAGTACCATCCACATGATGATATTCACCTGCCAACATTAGGTTGGGTCTGGGGGTCCACTGAACGCCAAAGGTAATGTCATCAGCAAATTGGGAATGGGCAGGGCCCAAGCCACTTTGTTCGTAGCGAGTACCTGAACGGTCATTTCTGTCGTTTACCAAACGATCAAAGCGAATTAACCACTGCCAATCATTGTCCATACGACGCGTATATTGCACATACCAGCTTTCACCGGTTTTCTTTTGGTCGATGGCGGGATTAAAGCCATCCAGTTCAATTGTTCTCAGCGCATACTCAGAGGTTAAGCTCCACAGTTCGTCATTGTATTGCAATGAAAATACCCAAGGCTGAAACTGGAAGCTGCCATTATTTAGTGGCGGTTGAGCGTCTTCATAGTTGGCGTTAGCACTCGCGGTGCTGAGTGCCATTAGGAAGTGTCCACCGTTGTCTTCATAGCGAATTTGGCCAATCGCAGAAGAGCCCGCTTGTAACGATCCTGGAAAACGCTTCAGCCCAAGCGCTTGATCGACATCGTCTTCTATACGAGTTTTACCGACGCCTGCTTGAAAGCGAAAAACGCCTGACTGGGTTCGCTCTTCATGATAAATACTGGCGCCATCGCCAGCCATTCCCAACGATCGAGTTCGATCAAAATAGATTGATTGCGGCAACAAGATGCTGGGGCGCGTGAAAGCGACGTCACGCGTTTGGTTATAAATACCGAAGGGATTTTTAAATCTACCTACCTGAAGACCAAGCGTACGTTGCTGGTTGGAAACCATCTGATAATCCACCACGCCATAATCTAGCGTTGGGATGGCATCACTAGTTTCACCACCGGCGCGACGGCTAAGCACCTGAGCGGCCACCAGCACATTGCGGTGAGGGCGAATAGAAGCGTTAACACCTATTTCGGTATACTCCAAACTTCCTGCATTCTCACTGCTGCGACCGAAGAAATCGTTATCGTCGGTAATGATAAGTGCCTGACTCAGGAAACCATGTACTTGCAGAGTGTCGAGCACGCTTTCGTTTGCCCAGGCAGACGAGCAAACAGGTAGTGCGAGCAAACTTGTGAGTATGGCTATAGTGGGTCTGCGGATAACGGAAAAATGTTCATTCCATTGAAATAACTTGGACATTTTCATCCAGATACTCCCTTTCAAGATATCCCAGCGCGCCAGGAGTATTCGCAATCTTCTCGCGCATTTCGAGCTGATCAGCAACGCGATTAGGCGCTTGCCCCATGCCAGAAAACACCATGCGATCCCATGCCAGTTGTAGCTGATGTGGATAAACGGCGAGCTGCTCTTTGGTGAAACGCGCATGTACAGGATCTCGGTTTGGCAGCACAAACACCTGTACGGCTTCGCCGGCAGGCCATGTACGTTGCCGCATGGCAAATATCGCCCGCGTTGTGTCACGGTTTAGCCATTGCGTGGCTACCGCTGGGTGCGCCACTAGAAGTATGGTTGCGTCTTGATCAACGGATTGTGCATGGGTTTGTTCGGCAAGAAGAAAAGCCAGCACTAACCCAATAAGGCCCCGTGTGATTTGTTGGCAAGCGATACGTATCAAGTAAAGAGACGGCATAGCGCGAGTCTTGTCCATCGCCAGCTGAACGCCAAGCCCATGCAGCATACCATTCGTGCTAGCACGCTATATGTGTGTGAAATGATGACGCTTACTCCTCTTCAGCCTCTAGAGGCAAACTGTTTTTGTATAAATATTTTGTGTGATGGAAGATAAATTTTTGAACCTCGGCTCGGCAGCGGTAAGTCGAAACTGCACAATTTTTAAACCCTACATCAATTTTGTTGATCTTACCTACATCACAATCAACGAAACGACCTGCGACGAAAGTATGTATCGTCTGGAAATACCGCTCGCAAGGTTGATTGACGATGACACACGAGGGCAGTGCTTGAAGCGCTAAATACACGCGTTCAATAGATCTACTTCTTGATAGTTAAGCTGATGCTAATTGCTATCAAGGCTGAGAAGGGGTGCTCGGATTCACCCCGATCAACTAAAACGCCCGGCCAAAGCCGAGCGTACAGTGACGAGCCAACGATGGGTTAGTCCGCGAGTTCAAGAAGCCGATCAGCGTAATCGGTAAACAAACCGTTGACGCCCCAGTCCTGTAAACGCTTCATCTCATCAACTTCATTGATGGTGTAAACATGAACTGGAAGGCCATTCTCTTGAGCTTGGCGAATAAAATCAGCATCAATAACGTCTTCGCCGTTATACGTCACATTCGTGCCGATACCCACCGCGTACTCTTTGATAGCCTGAAAGTCTTCGTCAGTGATGTCTGCTGGCGCTGGAGTAACACCTGTCCACTCCACTAAACGATCATTATCTTCCTCGCTGGGCGAGTACCATACCAACTGGATGAGGGGGATATGCTGATTAAGCTCACGTAGTTTGAGGAGGCTACCCTGCTCAAACGATTGCACCAGCACCCGACCATTTTCAATCATGTCATGCTCTTCAAGCGCCTCAACCAAGGCTTCTTCTAAACCAGGGTTTAAGAGAGGGGATTTGGTTTCAATGTAGTAACGAGCATCGTGACCAAAGCGCTCAAATAGCTCTTCCAGTGTGAGTATTTGCGCTCCTGCAAAGGCCGGGTCTGCCTTATCGACATTGGCGTCGTTAAACCAGGTGCCGGTATCAAGCGCCTTTAGCTCTTCTAGCGTGTAATCATGAATATTGCCTTCGCCGTCACTGGTGCGATCGATGGCATCATCATGGAATACCACTAACTCACCATCGGAGGTGATCTGAACGTCCAGTTCCAGGTAATCAGCTCCCCACTCATGGGCCAGTTCATAGGCTGCCATGGTGCTTTCCGGCGCATGTCCGCTGGCACCGCGATGAGCGATTACCTGAAACGACTCCAGACCCTTTAGCTGCTGCTCTAGTGGCGTTGCCTCTGCGAGTGCAGTGGACGTAGCAGCACCAGCAAAAAGACCCAGTGACACGGCAGTAATCAGCGGATGACGTTGCATAGAAATTCCTTAGTTGAACAGTTGTTCAATTATCCTACAGGTCTCCTTGTAAAAATACCAAATAGGTAACTTGTTTGTGTTTGTTAAAGAAAAGCCTGCTTTGGTAGATGCTCTTGCCATTAAACGCTTGGTCTAACACAGCATCAGCTATTCTTAAGTGGATGCTACTCATTGCTTACTTAGCAATTGCCCTTTATCTAGGCGAGCTAAAAGAGTGGCTTTCTGGTGCCAGAGCAGGGGTGGGAGTGGCTGTTAATCTTCCCACTGATTGCCTTGCGATCGGAGTTTTTCTGGCAGAAGTAGATGAAATAAGTAGATGAAATAAGCAGATAAACAGGGAGATAGGCGATAAGAGGTAGCCACAATGATTGCTTATACAATGGTAGGAACGCATAACCTGGAACGTGCACTTCGCTTTTATGCGCCGTTGTTTAACAGTATGGGGCTGGATGTGTGCTGGCAAGACGATGCCTGCGTTTCTTTCGGCGACCCAGATGATGTCAATGTGCCAAGGTTCTTTGTTGGTTTTCCCTTTAATGGTCATCCCGCTAGCGCTGGCAACGGCACCATGACAGCGTTTCAATTTGCTGATCCTAAAGAAGTCGATACGCTCTATCAATTAGCGATGCAGAATGGGGGCAGCGATGAAGGTCCGCCAGGTTACCGCCCCCAGTATGGTGAAGGCTTTTTCGCTGCCTACGTACGAGATCCAGACGGCAACAAGCTGGCGTTCGTCGTCTATCCTCATCGGTAAATGCTAAGCCAACACAGCGTCAACAAATAGCTCCTCTGTAAAGGTTGAATTACACAAAAACGCCTGCAGCTAAAGGTTAGCAGCCATTCAAAAGGAGCAATGATGACGGCGCTAGTAATTGGTGCAAACTTCCATTACTAACCAGGAGTATCTGCTGTTGGATGGAAAGCGCTCGATTGATGAGATTATTCAGTAGTAGCGCCAGCACTCAAGGCGTAACAGGTTAAGCATTAACCCCTTTCATGCCTTCCGGCGTGTAGCGCTCACCGATCACCGGAACGCGTGCGGTAGCCGCTTCCAACTGACGTTGCTCATCAGCGGTAAGAGTGATCGACGTTGCTGCTGCATTCTCTTCAAGGTAGCGCAGCCGCTTAGTACCTGGGATCGGCACGATGTTGGGTCCTTTAGACAGTAGCCACGCGAGCGATAGCTGTGCAGGTGTGCAACCTTTGTTGGCGGCCACTTCTCCAATCACGTCGGCGATTCGGCGGTTGGTGCTCATGGCCTGATCTGAAAAGCGCGGCAAGTTAGGACGGAAATCACCTTCTTCGAAATCCGTAGTGTCCTGAAATCTTCCCGTTAAGAACCCCCGGCCTAATGGCGAGTAGGGCACAAAGCCGATGCCTAGCTCGTTACAGGTGGGGAGCACCGTTTGTTCTACGTCGCGTGTCCAGAGCGAATACTCGGTTTGGACGGCGGTAATCGGATGCACTGCATGGGCGCGGCGCAAGGTATCAGCGCTGACCTCGCACAGGCCGATATGGGCAATTTTTCCCTCTTTGACTAGCTGGGTGAGGCCTTCCATGGTCTCTTCAATAGGCGTATCCGGGGTAACGCGATGGACGTAGTAGAGGTCGATTTGCTCGACCCCTAATCGCCGCAGCGATGCCTCGCAGGCCTTGCGCGCATACTCGGCGCTGTTGTCCAGGCGTCGTTGATACTCACCGGGGTTGCGCACAATGCCAAACTTGGTTGCGATACGCACTTGCGGATTATGCTTAGCGAGAAAGCGGCCAATCAGCTCTTCGTTATGGTGCGGTCCGTACATATCTGCCGTATCAAAAAAGTCGATGCCCAGTTCCACTGCTTGCGCCAATACGCGTAGCGATTCACTGTCATCCCGAGGGCCGTAGAATTCGCTCATTCCCATGCAGCCCAGGCCAATAGCGGAAATAGAAAGGTCGGTGCCAAGTGTACGTTGTTGCATGCTGTCTCTCCGTAAACCGTTCTTGAGTAGCGGAGTGACAGCGTGGCACTATCCCATAATGAAAAAAATGAACGAGTTCGATAAGCCATTTTCCGGTTTTGAAAAACAGATGCCCCGTGGGTGGGTGTGGGATGACACTCGCGCCTTTTTGGCTGTGGCTCGTCACGGTACGCTGAGTGGTGCCGCAGCGGAACTCCATTTGGGCATTGCGACGCTCTCTCGGCGTATTGAACGGCTGGAAAAAGCGCTTAAGCTACCGCTATTTGTGCGCCAACAGTCGGGCTACCAACTGACCGAGGAGGGAGCAGGGCTGGTCGAGAAAGCTGAAGCGCTGGAAGCGGCTGCAGTGGCGTTTACCACCGATGTGTCCCGCCACTCACAACTGAGTGGTAGAGTGCGTTTGGCGACCGCAGAGAATTTGGCAACGGCATTGATTCTACCTGCGCTTGCGCAATTTCGTCGTCAGTATCCTGGCATTACGCTTGAGCTGGTGACGGATATCTCTACTGTCAATCTACACCGTCGTGATGCCGATCTAGCCCTCAGAATGGTCAAACCCGAACGCGGTAATGTCACCCTGCGCCGCTTGGGTTCCTTAGGCTATGGGCTTTATGCTAGCTCAGCCTATGCGGCGCAGCGTAAGACGACTCTTGATGCTGGCGGCTACGACATGGATGCCTTTATCACCTGGGGGGAGACGCAAGCACCTGCCTGCAGCACAGTGGGTCGAGCGCGTTCTACAAGGGCGAGAACCAGCGTTAACCACTACCTCTGTGGCGACCCAAATCGCGGCAGCTAAAGCTGGGCTAGGGATAGCAGTATTACCGCATTTTCTGGCTCAGGAGGCCGGATTGGTCTGCATTGCTGCTGATCTTGGCGTGGACCAGCCTATTTACCTCGTCATCCAAACAGATCTTACACAGTCACGCCGAACCCGTGCCGTGGCGGACTTTCTTGTTGATCTGGTCGCCAGTAACCACGCTCGCTTGAGCATGGGCTGAGAAGCGGGGGGATATGACTCTAATTGATGCCATTAACGCCCTCTCCGTAGCCAGGAGAGGGCGTTAAAGCCAACGGTCAGCCTTTGGAACTGAGAGCCTGGGCCGGTGAGTACGATGATGAACTGTGTGTCACGAGACTCACACTGATGAATACGACGGTATTGACGACTAGGCCACAGAAGCCAGCATGCCAGCCGAATGGAGTACTGACCCCAAACTGGAACAATAGCGTTAGGGCAGCGCCTATTGCTAGACCTGCAAAGGCGCCAGTGCGTGATGCTCGCCGCCAAAATAGTGCACCAAGCAGCATCGGTAGCAACTGCACCACGATGCCATAGGCGCCGAGTAACAGGCCAACCAATGAACCAGGATTGGCTAGGGCTAGCAGATAGGCCGCTAAGGAGATCACTACCACACCGTAGCGAGTCAGTTTGAGTGCCTTGTCATCAGATATACCACGCAGCACGGGCAGGTGCTGACCCACGTCTCTTACCAGGATAGTGGCGGAGGTATGGGCCAAGTTGGCAGCCGTAGACATTGCCGCGGCTAGCGCGCCGGAGAGTGCTATACCGATTAGCCACGCTGGGAAGTCAGCTAGCTCGACCACTAACGTCAACAGCACGCGATCAGCGGAGTCGAGAGGGCTATCTTCCAGTAGTAACACTCCAGCGAAGCCGATAATTAGCAATGGCACCAGCAGATAACTATAGAGTGGGTAGAGTACGAACACCTGTTTGAGGGTTCGCTCACTGCGAGCACTATAAAACTTCATGAAAATGTGCGGCCACATTACGCAACCTAGGGCACTAACCAGGATTGCTGTGGAGAAGGCACCCCAGCCCATGCCGCCAGCACCGGGCATGGTTAGGTATTCCGGCGCTTCGCGCTGCAGCTCGCGGAACATCTCGCCAACTCCGCCGAAGAACTGGTCAGCCGTTGCTAAGCCTAGGAACCACGCGACGCCCACCATCATCACGCCCTGAAGCAGGTTGGTCCAGCCGATGCCTTGTAAGCCGCTCGCGTAGACATAGGCTGCCACCACGCCACAGGCTAGTAAGCTGCCGAGCCAGAACGGAATGGTGCCTGAGGTTGCCGCCTCGAAGAGAAGCCCCGCACCAGCAATCTGAATAGTTAGGTAGGGGATCATCGCCAGTACGCTGACCACGCCGATGAATAACCCCAGTAGATTGCCCCGAGTTGGGTAACAGGCGGAGAGGAACTCCGCCTGGGTTAGGAAGCCATGGCGGCGGCCAAGTCGCGAAATATACGGAGCGATTAACCACCATACAATCACAGCGAGCGCCAGGTAGGCGATGATATAGAGTGCCGGCGCCCCCTTGCTGTAGGCCCAGCCAGGGGCTCCAAGAAAGGCGAAAGCAGAGAATATCTCCGCTCCAAGAATGAAAAACAGCACCAGTAGCCCCATGTGGCGCCCACCAGCGACGTAGCCTTCCAGAGAAGAGCTCTGGTTATGCCTTGCGCGCAGGCCCACCGCCAGAACGATCAGTAGATAGGCTAGGGTGATGGTAGTGATCAGCAGTGAATCACTCATCGTTCACCTCCTGCGCGGCATCGTGACGATAGGCAATCACTAGCCCCACAAATAGGGCAAAGACCCAAGCGACGTACCAGAACATGAAGAAGGGCAAGCCAATCACCATTGGTTCGATGCGGTTGGCCACTAATGCGCCAGGCCAGATCATTGCCAGCGCACAGATAGTGAAGTAAATCAGCAATCCCCTAGGGGGAAGCGAGGGCCGGGATTTCATATGCATACCTCATTATTGTGGTGTTATCGGTAGTAGAGCAGGCCTCGTTCAGGCGGCGGCTAGTGCGCCGAGGCCGATTGCCACCAGCAGTTGGCAACCAGTGGGAATAATGTCGTCGTTAAAGTCGTAACGAGCGTTGTGTAGTGGTGCGGTGGCCTCATCCTTGGCTGTACCGAGGAAGAAGTAGGCTCCTGGGCAACGCTGCAGCATGAAGGAGAAATCTTCGCCGCCAAGGCTAGGGGCGACGTCACGCACTAGGGCTGCTTCGCCGAGTGTTTGCACAACACAGGATTCCACGTGGCGGGTTTCCGCCTCGCTATTGACCGTCGCTGGGAATATGCGCTGATAGTCGACCTCAATTTCGCCGCCATGGGCAATGGCCACCCCTTCACAAACACGGCGAACAGCATGCTCAATACGATCCTGAGTGTCGGCATCAAGGCTTCGTGCTGTACCGCTGATGTGTACTTCATCGGGGATAATAGCGAAGCCGTCAATGTCGCCCCCCTGCAATCCACATAGGCTGAGAGCCGCGGGGGAGAGAGGGTTAATATCACGGGCGACCACGGAGTGTAGATTTTGAATCAGGGCGCCCGCCATACGCACAGGATCTGTCGATAGATGAGGGTTGACGCCTCCATGGCCACCTTTTCCGCGTACACGGATATCGAGCCGATCGGTGGCTGCCATGATTGCACCTGAGCGGACGGCCACTTGGCCAGCAGGCAGAGAAGGCCAGTTGTGCAGGGCGTAGATGGCCTGCATAGGAAAGCGCTCGAATAAACCCTCCTCGACCATTGCTCGGCCACCACCTAAGCCTTCTTCTGCGGGCTGAAAGATCAGGTGAATAGTGCCAGCGAAGTCGCGGTGTTCAGCCAGGTAGCGGGCGACGCCAAGCAGTAGGGTCGTGTGACCATCATGGCCGCAGGCATGCATTCGACCGGGCACTTCGGATGTGTGGTTGTGCTCGCTAAGCTCCTGGATCGGCAGGGCGTCCATATCGGCGCGCAGACCAATCTGGCGTCCATTGTCGGGCTGATCACCGGTGACAGTCGCAACGATACCGGTTTTGCCGATGCCAGTTTCAAAGGTCAAACCGAGACGTTCTAGTTCTTCAGCGATGCGCTTAGCCGTGGCATGTTCTTGAAACCCTAGCTCTGGGTGACGATGTAGCTCGTGCCGTATTTGGGTCAGTTCGGCGTGGTGGCGCTCGAAGAAGTTTGCGTTGATGAGTTCTGTCATAGTCGATCCGCATAGTTGTTGGATGGGCTAATTCATCTTGGTTGTTTCGGTGACATAGAGAAAATAGTTTTTTTATTAGCTTTCCATGCTTATATTGGATGGAAAGAGCCACGGCGTGTCATTCAATGGGAATGAGATGGACTTCAAACGCTTAAAATATTTTCAGACCGTCGTAGAGGAGGGGGCCATCTCCTCCGCAGCACGGCGGGTACCGCTTGCTCAGCCAGCCCTGTCGCGTCAATTGCTGCTGCTTGAAGATGAGGTCGGTACCACGTTGCTAACTCGTTCACGGCATGGCGTTCGCCTGACCGCCGCAGGCGAATCGTTCTACCGTGATACCCGGCGTTTGCTTGGCGAATTCGAACAGGCCAAGCGCAATGCACGGCGCATCGCCGATGGCCAATTCGGTGAGTTGCGACTAGGGGTGACGGTGATGCATTTATGGGTACCGCAGATAATCGGTTTGCTCAACCGTTTCCGCGAGCAATATCCCGAGGTCACGCTGAAAGTAGAGTCAGTGCTTTCGGGGCCTCAGGTCGATGCAATCCGCTGTGGGAGGCTGGATGCTGGCATGTTGTTTTTCCCTCCAGAAGATGATGACAGCCTCTGTAGCCATTGCTTGTATGAGGATCACCTCGTATTGGTTACCAGTGCCACCTCACGCCTAGCGCGACAACCGCCGCGATACCTAGCCGAACTCAATGACGAAAATTTTATCTGGTTTGATCGTAGTGCCACCCCGGTCTATCACGACAAGCTGATCCACGCTTTTCAGCGAGAGGGTTTCACGCCCCATGTGGTTCAGGAGGGAACTGACAACGCTACAATGTTGTGTTTGGTAGCTGCTGGCATGGGCTGCAGTATTTTGCCGGCCATGACCATGGCAGGGGCACCAGAAGGCGTAGTAAGTCATCGCCTGGAGGATCTCAAGCTGGCTTTGCCTTTGATGCTGGTATGGCGCAGGGATTCAGGGCTGTCGGCGGTACGCCGGCTGATCGAAATTGCTGAAACAGAATCTTTGGCGACTGATGATGACGCTGACGCGTAACGTTCATCTTGATGGAAATTAATAATATGGAAGCACCTATGTCCCCCACCGATATTGGCCGTGCATACAACCAGATCACTCATCTCTGGCAGAGCGAAAAATTTAATCTTGCGAACGGCATAGATGCGCACAAAAGAGCGCTAGCGTTTGTGAAGAATCGAGGCAGGGCGCTAGATATTGGCTGTGGTTGCACGGGACGTTTTATTGACCTGCTACAGCAGGAAGGCTTTACACCAGAGGGGGTGGATATTTCTGCTGAAATGGTGCGGCTGGCTAAACAGAAACATCCAGACGTGACCTTTCACCACCAGGATATTTGTCAGTGGCAACCGTCGGGCAAATACGATGTCATTACTGCGTGGGATAGCATCTGGCATATTCCACTGGCTCAGCAGGAAGCTGTGATAACCAGGATTATTAATAGCCTGAGCGAAGGTGGCGTATTTATCTTCTCCTTCGGAGGCACCGATGAACCCGGTGATCACACCGACAGCTTCATGGGGCCACAGGTTTACTACTCATCGCTCGGTACTAACGGCTTTTTATCCCTGCTGATAAAGCTTGGCGCAGTATGCAAGCACCTAGAGTATGACCAACATCCTGAACTGCACGCGTACTTGATTGCTCAGAAGGGATGAAGAGTCTATAGCCTGGCTTGCTGGTGTAACGTATCGACAAAACGGGCTAATGCGGGCGACCAGGTAGTGGGTTCTGAAGTGACAAAATAGGTGTCGATATTGGCAATCTCGGAGGGCAGTTCCATCGCGTGAATGCCGAAGCGGTGCTGGTGCGCTTCAATGATAATACGTGGCAGCACGGTGTATCCCATCCCGGCTGCTACGCAACCAAGCATGGCGTCTAGCGTGCCAAACTCAAAAACACGCACGGCATTAATTCCTTGAGATGCCAGCAGCAGTTCGATACGTTGCCGGTAACTACATCCCTGACGAAATGCGAGAAACGTTGCGGTTAGTAGTTCTTCCGAGCTGGGTGCGCTCGTCATGGGAGTTGAGCTTACCAGCACAAGCTGTTCGCTGAAGACTTTGAGCGAATGATAGCGATGATGATCGATAGCGCCGGCCACAAACACACCATCCGCCTGACCGTCCATTAGCTTCTCGATCAAACTGGCGGTGGGGCCAGTCGCCAGCGTCATATCAACCTCTGGGAAGTTAGCATGGTAGGCCGCCAGTATTGGGGGGAGGCGCAGCGCCATGGTAGTTTCCATCGATCCTAAGCGTAGTTGGCCAGCTGCGTTCTCGGCGCTTTGAAATAGTGCTAACGCTTCGTCATGTACCGCCAGCAACCGTTCCGCATAATCCAATAACGCTAGCCCCGCAGAGGTAAGACGCACGCCACCAGCACGATGAACCAGCTGCACGCCTAATTCCTCCTCAAGTTTTTTGATATGAGTGGTCACGTTAGATTGCACCGTGTGCAGCTGCTTTGCGGCAGCCATAAAGCTGCCGGTTTCTGCCACCGCCATAAACAGCCGCAATGATTTAAACTGCATTCACATCTCCCTTAAGCGACCACCGTCTCAAATCCATCTCAAAAACTATCTTAAGAGCTATCTCAAAAAAAGATAGAGGCTATCACTATAAATCGTTTCTAAAGAATTATTGGTGTGGGTAAGCTACTGGTAAAAACGCCTGTTGCCAATCTTGCCGCACAGCGATTTAGTAAGGATACGACATGATCAATAGCAAAGACTTGCCTGCTCTGATGACCGGCGTGATGGCCACCTTGGCAGGAATAGGCATTGCCCGTTTTGCCTACACACCCCTATTACCGGCACTGATTCAAGAGGGGTGGTTCAGTGCCAGCCAAGGAGCTTATCTAGGGGCTGCTAATCTTCTCGGTTACTTTATTGGTGCGTTGTCTGCTCACGCTCTGAGTGAGCGTTTTTCTGTCCGCGCGGTGATGGGGGCAAGTTTCGTAGCGATCGCACTGAGCTTCTTCCTCTGTGCGGGGGCAGGCAGTTTTAGCTGGTTTTTCTTTTGGCGATTAGTCTCAGGTATTGCTGGCGCCATTCTCATGGTGGTTGGCCCATCGTTGGCTCTGTCGACCACGTCTCCGGAAAGGCGGACTAGTGTCGGTGCCCTGGTATTCACTGGCATTGGCTTTGGTGCACTGCTTTCAGCATCGGTGGTGCCAGTGCTTCTGGAGTTAAGCCTAACGGTTACCTGGGGAACGCTGGGTCTGCTCTGTATTGCTGCGGCTCTTGTATGTGACTGGGGCGTTACTCGGCTGTCCTCACCGCCGGTGGTTAGTCAGGAAAGGCGAACAAGTGAGACAGGGTATGCAGGAATAAATGCCGCTGTGCTACTGGTGATAGGTGCGTATGCCCTGGACGCCGTCGGGTTTGTTCCGCATACCGTATTTTGGGTGGATTATCTCGCCAGAGAAAATGCCTTAGGGCATCAAGCGGCTTCTCTACAGTGGGGCATTTTCGGCTTGGGCGCCGTGTGCGGGCCACTGATAGTAGGAACGTTGGCGCGAAAAGTGGGCTGGCACCATGGCTTAACCCTCGCTTTTTTAGCCAAGGCTGCCGCTGTGTCCCTGCCAGTATTTTCACTAGCATTGCTTAGTCAGTCAGTTTCCTCGTTTGTGGTGGGCGCGATGATCCCAGGTATTGTTGCGCTGACGTCTGGGCGACTGGCTGAATTAGTCGGCCCCACCGCCCACAAAAAGCTCTGGGGGCAAGCGACTGCCGCTTTCGCTGCAGCTCAAGCGTTTTCTGGCTACGCGATGTCAGCGCTCTATGTAGCCTGGGGCACTTATTCACCGCTATTTGCGATTAGCAGCCTGGTGTTGGTAGGCGGCTTTGTACTGGTGCTGCTGAGCCGAGGCCAGCAGCAGCGTCATGCCCCTCTCTCTACTGTTCCTCTTTCTACTGTTCCTCACTCCAATAAGAAACGGAGGCCATAATGCAGCTTTTTCTTAACGCAACGTCACCCTATGCGCGCCTAGCGCGGATCATCTTACTTGAGAAGGATCTGGTGGATGACGTTACATTGCGCTGGTGCGACCCTTGGGCAGATGACAAAGCGCTGCTAGAGGTTAATCCCGCTGGGCGAATTCCAGCGCTAGTGACTGACGAAGGCACGACACTTAGCGAGTCAATGTTGATTGCTGTTTATCTTGATAGCGTCAGTGCTAGTTCGCCTATGATTCCCCAAGCCCGATTAGCGAATGTACTGCATCTGGCCGGGCTTGGTCAGAATCTTATGGATGTTGCGTTTACGACCGTTATTGCCAGAAAGCACTATGGCGCTGAGATTGATCACAGTGAGCTTGGGCGAAGGCGCCAGCGAGCCATGCAACGAATAGTGGAACAACTGGATAGTGAACTCTACGAAAGTCAGCTGGCGTCGTCGATTACTCTTGGTGAAATCGCTTGCGCTGTTGCGCTAGATTACTTGGCCTTCAGGTTGCCAGAAGTGCGCTGGAAGGAAGCGTACCCACAGCTCAAAGCGTGGCATGCCGCAGTAATTGCCAGGGATAGTTTTCAGCAGACTGCATTTGTGTAGCCTCCTGCGGGTGCGCTGACGCTTACACCGCGCTACAAAATACGAAAATTCAATCGTTTAGGTTATGTAGCGCGGTGTAACGAATCTTGCGAGGGACGAGCAAATGAGGCACCCGCGAACGGAGGCGGAGCCTCCCGGTAAGGTTGGGGATCACTCGTTGAGTGCCTGCTTAAGCCACTCTGCCAGTGGCTCGCTGCGGCGGTTGTTGGTTTGTTTCGGCAGCCATAGGCAGAGGCGGGCGGGCGTTTCGATACTTCCCCAAGGGGCCACAAGCCGCCCGCTGCGTAAATCGTCTTCCACCAGTAGCTTGGGTGCTATTGCTATGCCTAAGCCCGCCACCGCTGCTTCAATCAGATAATAAAGATGGGCAAACCCTTGGCCCTGTTGAAGGGCGTCCTCCAATGCACGTTGCGCCAGCCCTTTGGCGCTCGCCCACTGTGGCCACGCCTGGGGACGTGAAGCGGTCACTAACAGCTTGTTGGCAAATAACGATTCTGGCTTGGCTGGGTCGATGTGTGCTGCTAGGAGTGGGCTTGCTACTGGGCAAATCTGCTCGGGAAGTAGCTCGATAACCTCCACATCCGCGGGCCAGGGCGGTTCAATAAACGCCAGGGTGGCGCTGGTATCTACCTGTTGACCGGGCAGTTCGCTGTCACTTACCACGACTTTTAGCTTCAGTTGCGGCAGCTCTTGGTTCAGGCGATCCAGGCGGGGAATTAGCCAGCGCGCTAGCAGGCTGCCAGGGCAGGCCAGGGTAAAGGGCGCTTCTTCCACATCACGCTTGAGTGCTGCGCAACTATTGCGCAGTTTGCTAAATGCCTCGCCTACGCCGCTTTGCAGTTGCTCACCATGGTGAGTCAGCACCAGCCCACGCCCTGCTTTTGCAAATAGCGCTACACCAAAATGCTCATCCAGGCTTTTAAGTTGGCGGCTAACCGCGCCATGGGTAACGCTTAGCTCATCGGCGGCAGCGGTCACGCTACCCAATCGGGCAGTGGCTTCAAAGGCGCGCAGGGCGCTAAGTGGCGGCATGCTGTTCTGCATTGCTTATCCCATAATGATAGTTCTGATTTAATAGTTGATTAAAACTCACCTATTAGTGACATCTTATCGATTTTTATCCCCGTCTGCCTGCGCTACCTTCAGTCTATTCCCAATTTCCACGTTGTACTCAGAGGTCGTGATGAACCAATTCGTGAACCTGCCCGATACCAACGGACTGTTTGGCAGCTTCGGCGGCCGCTTTGTCGCTGAAACACTCATGCCGCTCATTTTAGAGCTGCAAGATGAGTACGCTGCTGCTAAAAATGACCCCGAATTCCAGCGCCAGTTAGCCTACTTTCAAGGGGATTACGTCGGGCGGCCAAGCCCGCTTTATTTCGCTGAAAGACTGACCGAACACTTCGGTGGGGCGAGTATTTACCTCAAGCGCGAAGAGCTAAACCACACCGGCGCGCACAAGATTAACAACTGCATTGGCCAGGTACTGCTAGCCAAGCAGATGGGCAAAAAGCGCATTATTGCTGAAACTGGCGCCGGTATGCATGGAGTGGCCACCGCCACGGTAGCAGCGCGTTTTGGCCTGCCTTGTGTCATCTATATGGGCGCAACCGACATCGAACGCCAGCAGCCTAACGTGTTCCGCATGAAACTACTGGGGGCTGAGGTGATTCCCGTCACCTCCGGCACCGGCACACTCAAAGATGCCATGAACGAAGCGCTGCGCGACTGGGTGACCAATGTCGACGACACCTTCTACATTATTGGAACCGTGGCTGGGCCGCACCCGTACCCTGCGATGGTGCGCGACTTCCAAGCGGTGATTGGCCATGAAACCCGCAGCCAAATGCTCGAAAAGCAGGGGCGTTTGCCGGATTCGCTGGTGGCCTGTATTGGTGGCGGATCAAACGCTATGGGGCTGTTCCATCCGTTCTTAAACGACCCAGATGTGCAGATGATTGGCGTAGAAGCGGGCGGCAAAGGCGTTAAAAGCGGCCTGCATGCCGCCAGCTTGAACGGCGGAGCGCCTGGCGTACTGCATGGTAACCGCACCTATCTGCTGCAAAACGAAGATGGCCAGATTATCGACGCCCACTCAATATCAGCGGGGCTGGATTATCCCGGTATCGGCCCAGAGCACGCATGGCTCCACGAGCAGGGGCGGGTTGAGTATGTTTCCGCCACTGACGATGAAGCGCTGGAAGCCTTCCAGATCTGCTGCCGTCAGGAAGGCATCATTCCTGCCCTGGAAACTGCCCACGCCTTGGCGGAAGTGGCTAAGCGTGCGCCCCGGCTTCCCCGTGAGCACTTAATGGTGGTCAACCTTAGCGGTCGTGGCGACAAAGACATGATGAGCGTCGCCCATCATCTAGGTGAGAAATTCCAATGAGTGCGAACCAGGAGACTGTTATGAATACCCCCACTCGTCTTAAAGACTGCTTTGCCGCGCTCAAGCAGCAGAACCGCCCTGCGCTGGTTAGCTACCTCACCGCAGGTGATCCAGACGCGGAGACTTCGCGCCGCCTGCTACATGGGTTACCTGAAGCAGGGGTGGATATCATTGAACTCGGCATGCCGTTCAGTGACCCCATGGCTGATGGTCCCGCGATTCAAAAAGCCGCGCTGCGTGCACTTGAAGGCGGCCAAACCCAAGTTAAAACGTTGGAAATGGTGCGCCGTTTCCGCGAGCAGAATAGCACCACGCCTATCGTACTGATGGGCTACTACAACCCGATTTACTGCTATGGCGTTGAGCGCTTTCTTTCTGATGCTGCCAGCGCTGGGGTTGATGGCCTGATTGTGGTGGACTTACCCCCTGAACATGATGAAGAGCTCTGCCAGCCAGCAGCCCAGCACGGCATTGATTTTATCCGCTTAGCCACCCCGACCACCGATGCTAAACGGTTGCCCAAAGTACTCAGCAACACCTCTGGGTTTATCTACTACGTATCGGTGGCGGGGGTTACTGGCGGTAGTGCGCCAACACCAGAACGGTTAGAGGCGTCGGTCGCTCAGCTCCGCGAATACACCGAGCTACCCATTGCCGTTGGCTTTGGAATACGCACCGCTGAGCAAGCCGCTACTATTGGACTCTTTAGCGATGCGGTGGTGGTTGGCTCCGCGCTTGTTGACTGCATCGAACATGCCAGCACGCCTGATGAAGCAGTGGAGCGAGTGCACGGCTTAGTCAGTGAGTTGGCAGAAAGCGTCAGGGCATGTCGTACAGCAAGCGAGCCACAAGTCTGTTGATACCAGCAGATTGATACAAGAAGAGTAAAAAAACGATATGTTAAGAGAGCAGGCCAGCAGCGCCTGCTCTTTTTAACGTTGAGCAAAATCCTAATTAAAGGTTAATCTAGCTGGATCGATGGTGAAATAATGAGTGGAAGCTCACGCGAGCTAATAGGAACGGGCTTTTATGAACCTTACAACACTGCTGTTTTTTATCCCTGCCTGCTTCGCCCTTAATATGGCGCCTGGCCCTAATAACCTGCTTTCATTAACCAATGCTAAACGCTATGGCGTTCGGACAGCTTGTTTAGCGGGTATTGGGCGGCTAATAGCATTCGTCGGCATGATTACGCTGGCAGCGACTGGCTTGGCGACACTGCTTTACACTTCTGAAAAAATCTTCCTCGTTATTAAGGTGGTTGGTGGGCTCTACTTATTATGGCTGGCATATCAGCTATGGGGCGCCGACACTACCGCAAGTGATAGTGCTGAAACTCAACACATGAGCTTATTTGAGCTGGCGCGACAAGAGTTCTTGCTTGCTGCTGGTAACCCCAAAGCCATTCTGATTTTTACCGCTTTCCTACCGCAGTTCGTGGAACCTAGCGGCAATGTCGGTCTGCAGTTTTTGGTGCTAGGTGTGCTGTTTTTACTATTGGAATGGGTAGCGATTGCTGGTTACGCCTATGCAGGTAGTTTTTTGAGCCAGTGGTTTTCACGCCCCACTATGCGGCGCTTATTTAACCGCAGTTGCGCAACTCTATTAGCCAGCGCAGGGGTAGGACTGTTGCTGGCTAAAAAAGAGTAAGCGTTAAGACTCGCTGTTTAAATACGCTAGACCACCGACCACAGCCGTTCTACGAGTGGTGCGCGTGACGCGAATCCTCAGGAGCCTCGCGCCGGTCATTCATTCCGTAGTCTCGGATGACGGAAGCGACACGCAGACGGTAGTCGGCAAAGATATCCTGTCGACCAGCTTTCTGAGCTGCTCGGTGAGATTCAAGCGAACGCCACTGCTTCACGGCATCTTCATCTCGCCAATAAGACAGCGAAAGAACTTTGCCGGGCTGCGCCAGGCTCTCGAAGCGCTCAATCGATAGAAAACCGTCGATAGCTTCCAAATCTTGGCGTAATGCGCTGGCAGTATCCAAATAGTCTTGATAACGGTCAGTATGTGGAAGCACTTCGAATATCACAGCGATCATGGCAGATTCCTTATATTCATAAGCTCTTTATATTCTCAGACTCTTTTATAGTCACAGCGTCGTTACGTCGATACGTTCATTACATCGACAGCTTCAATGCCCAAGGTGCCGTCTACCACCTCGACAAAACTGCGCTCCTCTTTGAGGATGAATCGTTGCTCTTGGGCCATTGTGAAGTTCGCGTGCCCTCCTTCATCAGATCTCAGCCGAGCGCGATAGGCTTCATAGGAAGCTAGGCTATCGAAGGCAATTAGGCCCCAGGCGATATTGTTGGTGCCCTCTAAAGGCAGGAAGTAGCCAATAAGATGGCCGCCACACCAGGGGATGATTTTTCCCCAGTTTTCCGCGTATTGCTTGAAAGCGTCGCGTTGGAAAGGGTCGATCTCGTAGCGAATGATGCAGGTAATGCTCATCTGATTATCTCCATTGAAAGGCAACGGAGACGATACCTAATTGCCGCACCCAAATGGTTCGACTAAGATCGAACCATGAATGAAGCCCCTAACATTGTGCGCGTTGCCGCACTGATCGGAGATAACGCTCGGGCGGAGGCGCTCTGTGCCTTAATGTCTGATCGCGCGCTAACGGCGACTGAACTGGCAAATATGGCCGATGTGACTAAGCAAACCATGAGCTTCCACCTCGGAAAGCTGCGAGAGGAAGGATTACTCGCGGTCGAAAAGCAGGGGCGCCACCGCTATTTTAGGCTGGCGGGGCCACATGTTGCTGAACTTTTGGAGTCGCTGATGGGCCTCGCTTTCCGAGGCGACGATAAGCATCTGTCTATCGGCCCGCGCGACCCCGCGCTGCGTAAGGCGCGAGTTTGTTACGACCACCTTGCAGGGGGGCTAGGGGTTTTTGTGTACGAGCAGATGCTCGAGACAGATATCCTTCAGCAGCTTCCAGGCGGACTACAGCTGACTAAACAGGGACGGCTGTGGTTCCTGAAACATGGCATCGATGCAGACGCGCTGGCTTCTTCGAAGCGATCATTTTGTCGGGCGTGTCTGGATTGGAGCGAACGTAGAAATCACCTTGCCGGCGCGCTCGGGGCGGCGCTGCTTGCGCGAATTCAGGCGCTTGGCTGGGCGAAACGGGAGGAAGACTCCCGCGTTATCGTTTTCAGTGCTAAAGGGGAAGCGTCGCTGCGGGCAATGTTCGCAGTGAACAACATGCCACCCACTCCTGACACCTCACCATTAGAATCCCTCTCGCTTGTTTGTAAATAATGTTCATTTTTCAGCGCTTGTAGCTACTTACTACCGCAGGCATTATCAGCGCTCGTGATTGCTGGCCGAAGGCGGCAACCATAAGGATTTCGTCGCACTGAGGGGAAATAATGAGGAAGCTCTTTTCACTGATCGTACTACTGGCAATTGGCTACGTGGGCATCTATATCTATTACGGTGTCGCCGTAAAACAAGAAGTGCAGCAGCAATTGGATGATCGCGGTCTGTCTTCGGTGAGTGTTGATAACGTTGAGTATGGCCTGTTTGCACCGGTTAACACCTCTGCAGAACTGACAGTAACCGTTACTTATCGCGGTTCTCAGGCAGCAGTGAACATGGTGGTGCAAGGGCACCCGGTGTTTTCAGACGACGTTAGTGTTGAGTTCGATGGTCTTCAAGCACTGAGCTTGGGGATAGGCTTCGGGCAGTAGGTTTTACAACGTTCGCTTGCACTTTTTTACACCGCGTGGCAAACGCGTTTGCCGCTCAACTAAAGACACGTGGCGTGGCTAATTTATGCTTTCCAAAATTATAAGTGGCGGCCAAACCGGCGCTGACCGAGCGGCACTAGATGCCGCATTAGCACTGGATTTCCCCATAGGTGGATGTTGTCCCGTCGGCAGAATGGCTGAAGACGGGCCGATTAGCAGCGTCTACAACCTTGATGAAATTGGCGGAGGGTATCGTCAACGTACCAAGAAAAATGTACAAGATGCAGATGGCACCGCTATCTTCTATGCGTCTTATCTTCAAGGGGGAACAGAAGCCACAGTTCTGTTCTGTATTCAGCAATCAAAGCCCTACAAGCTGATTGATATTGAGCTGATAGATCCGTTGCACGCGGCGATGTTGCTGGCCGACTTTGTGCACGACCGCCACATTACTGCACTTAATGTTGCAGGCCCTCGTGCCAGCACTTGCCCGGTAATGTACGCGTACGTTAAGCAAACGATGGAATTGGTTATCAAGCAATCACGCTAGATTAAGCTTAAAGGAACAAGCCAATGCACACGCATGAAAAACTTAATTACGTCGAGTTTGCAGCGAAAGATTTAGCGGCGACAAAAACGTTTTTCACGGCGGTGTTCGGCTGGGAATTCGTCGATTATGGCCCTGAATACAGTGCGTTTTCCAACCAGGGGCTAGATGGCGGTTTTTATCATTCAGATGCCTGTAGTCGAACCGCTAACGGTGGCGCACTGCTGGTTTTCTATAGCGCGGATATTAACGCAACGCTCGATAAGGTAGAGCAAAGCGGCGGTGACGTCATTCAGCCTATTTTCGAATTCCCAGGCGGCTTTCGCTTTCACTTCCTAGAACCCAGTGGCAATGAGTTTGCGGTTTGGTCAGAGGCGCGCACTTAAAACGCTAACGCCCCAGAGCTCTTTTAACCCCAGAGGTCTTTTAACCTCATAGATCTTTTAAAGAGGAGTACATGAGTGGCCTTTTCTGATGTAGAAAGAGATGCGCTTTTGAGTGTCAAAGGCGTTGGCCCTACCGTCCTCAAGCGTTTTGAAGAAATTGGTATCGACTCATTTACTGAGCTGGCCGCCCGCCAAGCGGATGAGATAGCAGAAACGGTGGCCGCCATGCTGCACACAACCTGCTGGAAAAACAGCCCGCAGGCAAAATCAGCTATTTCTGCCGCTATTGCCAGAGCGCAAGAGGGTGTGTGACACACCGCAAATGTAGCGAGCAATCAATGGTTAGAATGCTCGCTACCTGTGTCATCAGGCTAGCTAGCATTAAGCGGCAGCCAAACATGCTCATAGCCAATCGATAACGCCACGGCGACCAGCAGCCCCGCCATTACCCAGTTGAAGCCCTTAATGATCCCTGCGCTTTGAATACGCTGGCCAACCAAGCTGCCCATCAAGACATAACTGCCGGGTGCGCCAGCGGCTAATATTGCCAGCCCGAATGCCCAAACCACCAAGCTAAGCCCTTCAATACCCGCCGCAGGAAATTGCAGTGTAGCAAGGGGTAGGGTGGCAATAATGGCTTTTGGGTTAAGCAGTTGCATCACCAGCCCATCGCGAAAACGCAGCAGATGCGGGGTGTGGGCATGGTTGTTTAAATGGTTGTCTAAATCGCTACTTAAATCAGCGCTTGAACGGGCAATTTTTATTGCGAGATAAACAATATAGCTACAGCCCAACGCACTCACGACGATCAGTGCCTCATCGTCGATCCAAGCGGCGCCTGCCCAGCCCAATAGTAATAAGTAAGTAAACATCGCGGTGCCTACTAGGGCATCAGCGAACAGCGGCTTGACCTAGTCCGGGTGAGCATAAACCATCAGGTAGTCCAGTGCGTGCTTACCGCCCGGTTGGCCATCGTGAACCTCCTCAGGATTGAACAGAATCACATTGCCCGGCGGGCTTTTGTGGAACTGCCCGCCGCTAAAAAAATCCTGACGCCCAGACAGCGTTACGCCGAAAGCAAATTCCTCATGGGCGTGACGGTCATAGCTGAAGTTTTCAATCGCTGCCTGAAGCACCGTTAGTGTTGGCACATGCTGACTTTTGATGAATTGAAACCGGCTTGCATTCGCCATGCCAAACCCTCCTGATGAGTCACACCACCTAGCTTATGTGCTCCTGGATATCAAATGCTTGTACATAATTGCTAACTAACCTTGAGAGACTCTCTAGCCTCATCATGCAGCATCACGTATGTTAATAGCTTCTTATCTACCATCGTAAAAGGATCATTCACCATGTTCACCGGCCTGAGTGCATTTCCGCTAACCCCCATGAACGAGCAGGGCATACATGAGCATGAGTTTGCTCGTTTAGTGGAACGCTTGGTGGAGGCGCGGGTGGATTCTATCGGCGTGCTGGGGTCGACGGGCAGCTACGCTTATTTAAGTGGTGAAGAACGCGCCCGCGTAGCCAAACTGTGCGTTGAGCATGCCGCCAGCGTGCCAGTGGTGGTAGGCATAGGTTCGCTCCGTACCCGTGATGTACTGGCCAATGCTGAAAGCGCCCAGCAAGCAGGCGCTAGTGGCGTGCTGTTAGCGCCAGTGTCTTATCAAAAGCTGACCGAGGATGAGGTATTTGGCCTTTTTGAGACGGTTTGTCGTTCGCTGAGTGTGCCGCTATGTGTCTATGACAATCCAGGCACTACGCACTTTGAATTCAGTGATGAACTGCATGGTCGCATCGCCCAACTATCCCAAGTTCGCTCGATTAAAATTCCTCCAGTGCAGAATGATATAGCCGCCGCACAGGAGCGCGTGGCACGGCTGCGTGGGTTAATTCCCAGCGATGTAACCATCGGCATTAGCGGCGACCCAGCGGCCGCCACTGGCATGCTTGCTGGCTGCGATGCTTGGTACTCGGTGATTGGTGGGCTATACCCTGAAACTGCGCTGGCGCTAACCCGTGCCGCCCAAGCAGGAGACGCAAAAGACGCCAACGCGCTTTCCGCTGCGCTTGAACCGTTATGGGCGCTCTACCGTGACTTCGGCGGCAGCCTGAGGGTAGTCGCTACCATTGCAGAACTTACCGGAACAGTCAGCCAACCCTGTTTGCCCCAGCCGCTACAAACGCTGCAAGGCGATGCGCGGAAAAGGGTGGCGGCGGCGATTGACGCTTTGCAACTAAGCTAACGCGTTTATCGATGGCAGGCCCTGGCTAAAGCGCTGACTTTCCCAGGGCCTGTTGCAGATGCGGATTAAAGCCCTTGGGCACCGCGCCGTAGCCAATTATGCACGAAGGCTAGCTTGCGCATCGCCGGATCTGAAAGCACAAACGGATAAAGATCCGAAAGCCCCATCGAGCGGTTTACATGATTAACCCCAGCGACTAATGATGCCGCGATGTGAATCAAGCGCTCAGCATCCGGTTCGGCGTAAGCATCCCAACCATAGGTGTTGGGCAAGGCCGGAGAGGTCATGCCCGCCGACACAAAGCTATCGGTGATATCGGTCAGGTGCAGCAGGTGCGAGGTGGTTTCCGCCCAATCCTCATGAGGGTGTGAGGACGCATAGGTAGACAGAAACCGCTGCCGCCAATCCGCAGGCGGGCCATTGTGATAATAGTGCTGCAACGCTGCTGGATAATCTTCGCGCTCATCGCCAAACATCTCACGAAACGCATCAAGAAAGTCATCCCGTAAGCTCAGCCGCCACCACAGCATATGGGCGATTTCATGGCGCATATGGCCAATCATCGTGCGATAAGGCTCTGCCAGTGCTTCTTTGCGAGTTGTGCGTAACACCGCATCAGCCTCTGCGACACTGATGGTAACCACACCGCCCACATGCCCCATGGGCACCGGCGTTCCCCCTTCGGCAAGCATATGAAACACCGGTGGCGCGCCAGGGTCTTCCGGGCGAAACCAGTTCCAACGGCCAAGGTTGTCGATTACCCAGCGTTTAGCTGCCTCCGTTTGCGCCCAGTTGGGCATGGCATCTGAGATGGAAGGGTCGGGTGCTAGGGCCGTCATCGCGCAGGCACGGCAGAATTCACCTTGCTTAGGCGCAATCCAGTTGCAACCAATGACTTCGCGGTTGGCGCAGAAGGGCGGCATCGGCAGAAAGGCACGTGCTTGCGGGTCGTAAGCCACAGGCACACCGTCTGCGGTCACCAAATTATCAAACCAAAGTGAACCGGCACCGACCGGATTAGAAAACACACGCATAGGTCGGGTATCTCAAAAGAAACGAGACTTCAGTCTAGGAGCCAATGCGGCGATAAGCCAAACACATCTACCTTAATTTCTGTCTGGTTGGGCAAAAACAGCGTAAGTGTTGGGGATTGCTATCACGCCATTCTCCAAGCTTATGAGAGATGCGCTTCAACGAGATCCCTAAGCTGCTCACTCAGAGAGTTACCTTGCTTGCAGGCTAACAGTAACGGTGGGGAAGAGTCCCCGTCAGCAAGCGGTATGGCCATCAGGCCGTGAGCCATCGACGCGGCGCTGGCGGGCAGGATGGTAATGCCAATACCGGCGCCAACGAAGCACAGCATACTGCCGATATCGGGCACTTCCACAACATGGCTGAGAGAAACCCCTGCTTTATCGGCCAATGTCTCCAGTTGGCGCCTCAGAAATGTTCTTTGCGTGGCGGGCTGTAGTAAAAGCCGCTCGTTGGCTATTTCGCCAAAACTGATGGAAGGCTTTGCCTGCAGCCGATGGCCTGGGGGGAGTAAAACGAGCAGAGGTTCATCTCCCAGCCTGGAAACTGATAAACCCGCTAGAGAGTTCTCGTCCAGGTCGGCTCGTAGTACCGCAGCGTCAAGCTTACCCGCTTTCAGCGATGCGATATGTAAGAGGGCATTCCCTTCGCACAGCTGCAGTTCGATCAGCGGGCGCTCGGTGAGCAGTTTAGCCAGGGCAGAGGTGAGGGGTTTAGAGAAAATCGCGCTGGCCGAATAACCAAGGCGCAGCGTACCGACTTCACCCTGGGCTGCCTGCCTGGCAACGCTGATGCTTCGTTGTGCAGCACTGAGTATCTCCAAGCTCTCACCAAGAAAGGCCTCGCCTGCTTTGGTGAGATGGACACCTCGGGTATTGCGCTCAAACAGCTTCACACCCACGGTTTCTTCTAATGACTTAATGCTCTGGCTCAGCGGCGGCTGGGTAATATGCAATCGCTCGGCAGCGCGCCTGAAGTTAAGCTCCTCAGCAACGGCAACAAAGTGCTTAATCTGTTTCAGTTCGACCATCTCGTCGCTCCTCCGGTGACCACAACATACGCTGATTTCTGATGCTGCACTCTGTCGAAACAGCTATCACTGAGATAGCGATTCCGACCTTCATTCGAGCCTTGAGCGTACGTATGGTAATGCCTGTCTAAACAGGAATAAGCCATGCGTACGGCCTTAATAATTGGATCGCTCGGCGCTTTTTTTAATTTGTACCAGCTTCAGGCGCTGTTTCCAGCGTTAGTAGAGCGGTTCGGAACAACAGCCACTGGCGCTGGCTGGTTAACGATGGCCTCGTTGCTAGGAATGATGGTTACCGCGCCACTAACCGGCGCTGTAACAAAACATGCCAACCCTTCGCACTTATTAGTCGTTGGCTTTTTCGCATTGGCCGCGATTAACGCTTCAATGGCATTGACGACTAGCCAAGACGTGCTTTTTGTACTGCGGCTAGGCCAAGGCATTGTCATTCCCTTCCTATTAACCGCGACGATGAATTTGGTCTCTCAGCGACCAAGCAGTTTTGTGCCGCTGTACGTGACCGGTACCATAGTTGGCAGCACACTCAGCCGGTTTTATCCTGCTTGGTCAGTTGATGCCATGGGGTGGGAACTGGGGTTCTTAAGCTCCGCATGCTTGATGGTGCTATCGGCGGTGGCGATTTGTCTTCTTTCGAAAGCGACTGGCGCTGAACTAATGCAGCGTACGGAACGGCATCAAACGTTGGTGGCATATACAAGGCGCGCGCTGACTGACAATACGCTGCTCATTACCTATCTCGCGGGTTTTGCACTGCTCTTCACGCAAAGCGCGGTGTTTACGGCACTGGGTCTATGGCTTGCCCAAGAACCTTATTATTGGGATTCACAGCAGATCGGCACGATCTATCTGGCGTGTCTGCCCGCACTTTTCTGCGTGCTAACTGCCAGCGTATTGCGGCGCTACCTAAGCGAAGTAGCGATTGCCATATCACTCATAGCGTTGATTTGGGCAGCGCTGTGGCTGATTAGCACAACACGCATGTCTATCATGCTGAGCGTGGCGCTGTTTGCCATAGGAACCTATCTGTTCCAAACAGTGACGACCCAGTTATTAAGCAGCACGCGCCGCGTACCCGCCGGTGTTGCCGCTGGCATCTACCTCTCTTGCTACTATTTAGGTGGCGCAATGGGCGCAAGCCTTGCGGCGTATGCCTTTTCGATATGGGCCTGGAAAGGGGTAATTGCCTGTATAGCGATAGCCCAGACAATTATCTTTTGCCTAGTGATGGGTGCCCGGCATTGCGCCAAGGAGCGGTGAGCGAAAACCTTCTTAATCTTGATGGGCGCCATGCTCTCTGGGGCGGATTGCCTGATTCTTGATGAGCCAAACAACCATCTCGATCGACTAAATCGGCAGGCACTCATCGAACAGCTGCAGCGCTGGCCGCGTGGGCTAATAGTGGCCAGCCATGACCGGCAACTGCTGGAGGCCATGGAACGTATCGTGGAACTATCCCCCTTAGGGCTGCACAGCTACGGCGGCAACTACACGTTTTATGCTCAAGCGAAGGCGCACGAGCAGCAGGCTGCCCTTGATCAGCTCAGCCAACGAAAACTCGAACGCCAACGCGAAGAGCGCGCGATGCGCAAGCAGCGTGAACGTCAGGAGAAACGATAGGCTCGCGGCAATCGGCTGGGCAAGGAAGCCAACCAGGCTAAGATTCTGTTAGAGCGCCTGAAAGGAGCGCTGGCCTGCATTCTCTTCGCCGATTCCCCACCGCAACTATTGCTCCTGGACGAGCCAAATAACCACCTTGATTTGCCTTCAGCACAAGCACTGGAAACCATGCTGCGCAGTTACCAAGGCGCGTTAGTGGTGGTATCCCACGACGATACCTTTCTGGAAAACCTAGCCCTGACAGACCGCCTGCTAGCAACCGAACAAGGCTGGCATCTGGAGCCGATTTGATCTAAGTATTCGAGGTGTGATGCATTACTAAAAAACGGCGTAAGTCTAAACAGCTTGTTGGGGACAGCTATACAGGGAAGCCATGATGACTTCCATCGGGAAGTTCTATATCGACACGGACTCGGCCGCCTAGCGCTTCGACGTAGCGTTTGAGTGAACTAAGGCGCATATCCTGGCCAACTTTCTCAAGTCCTGCGACGGTGGGTTGTTTTACTCCCATCGCAATAGCTATGTCTGCTTGGGTTTTCTCCGCTAGCTGACGAATTTCGGCAAGCCTGATCTCGAATAACATATCGTTGGCTTTCGCCTCGGCTGCCGCAACGATCTCTGGCTTTTCTCTTGCTAACAAGTCTTCCAGTTTGCGTGCCATGGTTACCACCTCACTTTAGTGTTTCCAGGTGAGCCGTATATTCTTTATCGGCGACTGGAATCATCTCATTATAGAAGCGCTTGTCATTTCCACCTTTATCGCCTGCGCATAGCAAGATGCCTGTGCGACGTGGGTCAAACGCAAAAAATACTCTAATAGGACGTCCCTGGCACTGAACACGCAATTCCTTCATGTTGGAATGCTGCGAGCCATTTACAGTGTCAGCGTGCGGCCTTGAAAGCATCGGGCCTCGTTCACGTAGAAGAAGTACAGAAGCCAGAACGTTCTCACGTTCAATTTCTTCCAATGAGAAGAACCACGCTTCAAATGTGTCTGTTTGAATCGCCCCAGGTTTCATAGACACCTCCAGGCCCTATACTAAAGGTATCTAGGAGGAACCATGAGCCATCCCCGCTACACTGAAGAATTCAAAATCGAAGCCGTCAAACAAGTGGTAGAGCGCGGCCATCGCGTGGCCGAGGTCGCTGAGCGGCTAGGCGTGTCAGGTCACAGCCTGTACAACTGGATTAAGCGATACGATAAGCCGGTAGAACAACGGCAAGAGGATGATGATCTCCAAGCTGAAAACCGTCGTTTGAAGGCCGAACTCAAACGCGTATTAGAAGAGCGAGACATATTAAAAAAGGCCACCGCGTACTTCGCCAGGGAGTCCGACTGAGGTACGCGTTTATTCAAAATTATTCGAGCCAATATTCGGTACGTCGCTTGTGTCAGATGATGGCAGTGCACCCCAGCGGTTACTACGCATGGTGTAAAAAAGCGCTCTCTAATCGAGCGCGGGAAGATGAGCGCTTGCTGGGATTGATCAAGCACTCCTGGCTTGAAAGCGGCGGTGTATATGGCTATCGCAAGGTCTACCAGGACTTGCGTGAAGCTGGCGAAGCTTGTGGGAAGCACCGTGTGGCGCGTCTTATGAATAGGGAAGGTTTACGCTCTCAGACGGGCTATCGACGACGCCCTGGCGGCTATGGCGATGGGAAACCGGCTGCCGTATCCCCTAACCATTTAGACCGTCAGTTTGAAGTAACAGCGCCAAATATTGCTTGGGTGACGGACATCACGTACATCCGCACTTACGAAGGCTGGCTTTACCTATCGGTAGTTATCGACCTGTTTTCCCGTCAAGTGATTGGCTGGTCGATGAAGTCTCGCATGACTACGGAGTTGGCACTGGATGCTTTGTTATCAGCAGTCTGGCGACGCAAGCCACAAGGAACGGTGATGGTGCATTCGGATCAAGGGAGCCAGTTTAGCAGTGGAGACTGGCAAAGCTTTCTGAAAGCGAATTGCTTGGTAGGCAGTATGAGCCGACGTGGTAACTGTCATGACAACGCCGTTGCTGAAAGCTTCTTTCAACTTCTCAAGCGGGAGCGAATCAAGCGACAGATTTATTCAACACGCGAAGCGGCTAGACGTGACGTGTTCAATTACATTGAAATGTTTTACAACCCAAAGCGCCGACACGGCACAAGTGATAACTTGTCACCGGTTGATTATGAAAGGCGTTACTTTAAGAGCCTAACGGGTGTCTAAAATATCCGGGGCGATTCAGTTTGCTCGATAGACCACATGGAGACCTCTTTTTTTATAGGTTTTATCCTATATAGGCTATGCCCTATTATCAAGAGATTTTCTCAAACTAGGAAGAGGGCAAAACAGCTAATCAAATTATGCCTATCTTCAGGTAGCCAACCCATCATCCCCAACTATAAAAACGCCCTGTGGGAGGTGGCTTTAGCCCGCGACGATTCAAACACTGAGCCATCAACAGGCACCGCTTACCCTGAACCTGCCTGGATGCATTGGCCAAGGCTCAGTATCATAAGCAGTCAACCCAACCACAGAAGTCTCCCCCCATGTCATGCCCACCTTGCCCCAATTGCCAATCTGAATTCGTTTACCAGGATCAAAGCCTGTTTATTTGCCCAGAATGTGCCCACGAATGGAACCCTTCCGAGGTTGAAGCGGAAGACACCGTCACGGTGAAAGATGCCAATGGCACCCTGCTTGCTGAAGGCGATAAGGTAACGCTTATCAAAGACCTCAAAGTCAAAGGCAGTTCAATCGTGCTTAAGATTGGCACCAAGGCCGTGATCAAGCGGCTTAAGGAAGGCAAAGACCACCAGCTCGACTGCAAGGTCGATGGCGCTGGCGACATGATGGTCACCGCCCAGTTTGTGAAAAAAGCCTGAATATATGGCAGTTTGTGTTAGCACAAAGCGTTCATAATAATTGTTTTTATTGGAAATTAAGATATTGGAGAGGGCATTAACTAGGCTGCATGTGGTTGATCCATATGCTGGCGTACTCACTCCACCATAGAACGTACCACCCAATATCTGTTAGGAGATTTATAGTGATCTCATATCAACCAACTACTGATTTTGCGAAGTCAGCAGAGATGACATACAACAATATGCGTTCGTACTATGAGCATTACTCTGTTGATTGGGATCAAGCCAGAATATTGGAACAGATTCTCAAGCTGAAAAACTGGGACATTTTGCTGAATGGTGAAATGGTTGGTGTAATTCGCCTAGAATTCGACCATGAGAGCTGTTATTTACGAGATCTTCAAGTTCGTGACAAATTTCAAAATAAAGGCATTGGTGCATCTGCCCTGGGCGAGTCTTTAAGGCTGGCGAGAGAGTCCGAGGCAATACAGCTCCGGCTAAGGGCGTTTAAAATTAGTCCAGCGCATCATCTTTATAAGCGGCTTGGTTTCAGAGTGGTTGCAGAAGACGATAGGTTTTTCTGCATGGCTAAAGAGCTCTCCTAACACCCTGTTTAAGAAGAATTTCAAACATTTGGTATTTTTAGTTAAAGCTGGCATTAGTGGTTGTGTGTTTTCAGCCTCACAGCAGTGTGCTAAGTAGGTAATAGCATGGTCTTAGCATAAGCGGAACTAGGATAGACCTTAGAAGTCAATTTCAGAAGCTATGAGCTACTGGGTTGAAGTCGAAACGGCGCTCGGAGCCGCTTTGAACAGCTCTGGAGACGTTATACTAGTGTCACCTTTTGGTTTCGACTCTCTGTTTAATTATACTGTAACTATGAATTCCAAAAGGCCAAAGCCACAGGGTTTCAATGAGCGATTGACGACCAAGCGGTGGCTGGAAATCTGGCCAAGGTTAGTAGTAAATGCCTAGCCAGGAAGTTAAATTTGCTCCCTACGGTCGCCGGACGCTCGTTTCTCGCGCTATTTATAGCGCGCATCATGGATATTACGTATGAAGCTTATATTGTTAGCTTTCTTGCTGGTTTTCTCCAACAGTGTCCAAGCGTCATGCGTGATTCTCCTTCACGGCTTAGCACGAACACATAGCGCAATGGAGCCACTAGAGAGTGCGCTGAAAGAAGAAGGCTTCTTACCTATTAATGAAGGGTATCCATCAAGGGAATACCCAATTGAGCAGCTTGCAGAAATCGCGATAAGACCTGCCCTTGAAAAGTGCCCAAAGGGCGAAAAAGTCAATTTTGTGACTCATTCCCTTGGCGGAATTTTGGTAAGGCAGTATCTGAGCAGGCATGATGTAGCCAACTTAAACCGTGTAGTGATGCTTGGCCCTCCAAACCAAGGCAGCGAAGTCGTCGATGAACTCCGAGATGTCCCTGGCTTCCACTTCATCAACGGTGATGCAGGTATGCAGCTTGGAACAGATGAGTTAAGCATTCCCAGTACCCTAGGCAAGGCTAACTTCGACGTGGGTATTATTGCCGGGACAAGCAGCATCAATTGGATACTGTCCTCGCTGATACCGGGCACAGATGATGGAAAGGTCTCGATAGAAAGCACGAAACTAGACGGCATGAATGACCATATCGAAATGCCTGTTACGCATCCTTTTATGATGAAGAACGATAGAGTCATCGCTCAAGTTATTAACTACCTAAAAAATGGGAGTTTTGAGCATGATGACAATCCATAACAAGCACAGCAAGTAGAACATCGATGGACACTCTTTCGTGGGTTAGCCATTGACTGGCAAGACGCATCCGCAGCTCCGTGGCATAGCGCAGGGGCGGCATCGAATGTGTCGATGCTCTGAAATGACGTCTCCGCATCCGATAGAAGCTGATGCTTTCCTCCTTGAGGTATAAACACAGCGCTCCCCGTTCCACGCCCAACCAGCTGTGCCTTTGATGCTACAGACCAACACCTCTTCGTTACCTCGGCACGGCTTGGTTTATCCAAAAGCGAGATAGAAGCAGCGCCCGCATCGGGGGCGCTGCTTAGAGTTGGCTATCAACAGGTGACGGGATGAATTGTCGACTAACCTTCATTAAATAATGTGGAGGTCGCAGGTACGCGTTGGCCAAGAGCGCATCGTCTGCCTCTCATTTAGTGATCATGAGCACTGTTCAAAGGCGTGCATCATCATGGGGGGCACCATGGCAAAACAAAAATTGATTCTGCTATTCGATGGCACCTGGAACGACCCTGAAGATCAAACCAATGTTTATCGTATTACCCGGCTGCTCCATGATGACGATGACGGTATCAGGCAGCGGTTCTATTACGACCCTGGCGTAGGGACATCCAAATTTCAGCGCTTTTTCGGCGGCGCCTTTGGTTATGGGCTGAGCAAAAACCTACGGGAAGGCTATGACTGGCTGGCAAGGCATTACAGTGAAGGCGATGAAATCTGGATATTTGGATTCAGCCGCGGTGCCTACACCGCCAGAAGCCTGGTGGGGATGATTCGTAAATGCGGGCTAGTGCATGTCGTCACGCCAGGGCTGCTCGATAAGGCCGAACGTATTTATCGAAACCGTGATTGGCACCCCGATTCTGAGGTGTGCAAAGAATTCAAGGAGCACTTCAGCCGCCAGCCCAGGGTTCATTTCATTGGTGTGTGGGATACCGTTGGCGCACTGGGCGTGCCAGGAACCAACCTGTTCAAAAGCAAATACGATTGGCACGATACCGAGCTTTCCAGCATTGTCGATCATGCCTATCAAGCGGTCGCGCTGGACGAACACAGGTCGACCTACAACGTATCGCTTTGGACGAGCAAGGATGGCAAGCAGAAAACAGGTAATCGCAACGTAGAGCAGCGCTGGTTTATCGGCGCCCACGCCAATGTAGGCGGCGGCTATGGCGCTGGCGACACGCTGGCCGACATACCGCTGAGCTGGATGTTAACCAAAGCGCAGCAGGCAGGCCTAAAAGTGGCTCTCTTCAATGCTGCAGAGGATGCTTGGAAAATGGCACCGAAAGATTCGTTTGCTGATTTTCTAAAAGGGCTCTACGCCAAGTATGCACGTCTTAGGTACAAGGGCGACGGTCGGTTTTACCGACAATATTCGCAGGGCATGCAGGGGCTGCCTGCGGTGAATATTTCAGTCGATAAGAGTGTCTGGAAGCGCTGGGCCGATACCACGTGCGAGTACCGGCCACGTACCTTGACCGATGCCCACCTTTCCCCACTGGAGGAGTAGGCCGGGCGGCGGCGTGGAAGTGATGAGTGACCTAGGTCATGAAGTGACCACTATCGACTAAAAACTAAGTCTGCAAAGTAGGCTAAATATAATTTAACTGCTAAGCTAATTTTACTAGAGTGAAAAAAAGCGCCGCAGGGAACAACCTAATGCAAAATGCCCCACGCATTGAGCTTCACCCTATTAGCCAACGCGTGCAGGCGCATGTTGATGGCACGTTAATCGCCGACTCCATTAACACCATCGAACTCCATGAACGAGGCTACCCGGCACGTCACTACTTTCCACGTGAAGACGTGCGGATGGACTTACTCAGCGTTTCAGAAACCACCACCTATTGTCCGTTTAAAGGGCACACAGTGTATTTCTCGCTGGGTGAAAGTCAGGATATCGCTTGGAGCTACGAGCAGCCGATTGAAGGCATGGAAGCTATTGCGGGAAGTGTGGCTTTTTATAAGGAAGTGAGTGAATGACGCCTTTCGGCCCATAGCGGGCATTGGAGTCTTAACTCAGAAGTTGTCAGCATTAAAGGCCATTATAAATGGCTTGGAGAATTCTAATTCAACATAACAAGGGAGCCTTCTAAAGGCTTTGATAAATGAAAATCACCTCCTTCGTCTTAAAAAACTATCGTCGACTAGCCGAAGTTAACTTGGTACTTGATGATAAAAAAACTGTCCTTGTCGGCGCTAACAATAGTGGAAAAACGTCCTGTATTGGAGCGCTACACACATTCTTAAAAAGTCCAGATAACCTAAAATTTAGAGATATATCGAAACGGAATTGGAAGGAAATCCAAAAGCTTGGCGAACAGGTCGAAGGAAAATTTCCTGGGAGCGAAGAAATAGAGAGTCTATCGAGCACCCTAACTAGTTTATTACCTAGTTTAGACATCGAGATTACAGCGGAAGCAAGTGAGGCATACAAGGTTCGTGACATTCTGCCAGATTTGGAATGGTGCGGCGGCGCACTGTTGGTTCGTATAACTTACGAAGCGGTCGATATTATCAAATTATGTCGTGAGTTTGCTGATATGAGAGGTGTAGTGTCAAAACACGGAGGCACAGTAAGCTTGTGGCCTAAAGACCTATGTGATTTCTTGGAAAAAGGTCGAAATTTCAGTAAATACATTAAACAAAAGCACCACATCTTAAGCAAAGAGGCAGAATCAGTTACGGAAACAGGGTCTGCTACAAAGGAAATTCTGCAACCCCTCACATCTGAAACTTTAAAAAAGTTAATCCGAGTAGACGTGATATCCGAGCAACGAGGATTAGGGGCTGAAGATAACACAGATCAAAAAGGGCCATATTCAGAAAAGCAACGGCTCAACAAGTTACTTCGTGAATATTATGAACGTATTTTAAACCCAGAAGATTTCCCTGAGGCCGACGACCTCCATGTATTGGGACAACAACAATCGTTAGAAAATGACTTCACCAAAAGATTGAATGATCAGTTTGAGGCACCTTTCGAAGAACTAAAAAGCATGGGTTATCCTGGTATAGGTGGTAACCCAGCTGTTGAAATTTCTGCAAAAATTAGCGGTACGGATGCGTTACAAAAATCCTCCTCGGTTCGATACCGTTTTGACAAGACGGAGGAAGAGTTTCTTCCTGAAAGTTATTTAGGGCTTGGGTACCAAAATCTCATATATCTAACATTCAGGCTTTTAGAGTTTCGTGACAAATGGATGCGTGTTGGAAAATCGGCTTCTTCAGAAAGCGATCCTGAAGAAAGAATCGAGCCAATTCACTTAGTTTTACTCGAAGAGCCGGAAGTAAATCTCCACGCACAAGTTCAGCGAGTATTTGTATCAAAAGCTTATGATACTTTGCGAAATCATCTTGATTTGCGTGACAAGGAAACTCGAGTTGATAAGCCTGAATACCAAACACAACTCGTAATCAGTACGCACTCTAGCCATGTTATCGATAATATGGATTTTAAAGATTTGCGATATTTCAAACGAAACAATGCGAGTACATCCGTTGCAATGGATCACACATCAATTGCAAACATGTCAGAGTTATTCGCGAAACCGAAAGATGAGCTTCTGTTTGTCAGAAAACACTTAAAGCTCACTCATTGTGACATTTTCTTTGCAGACGGTGTTATATTTGTTGAAGGGCAAGCAGAGCGTCTTCTCGTTCCTGAGTTTATTTCCAATCGTTTCCCAGGTTTAACGAACCGCTATATCTCTATGCTCGAAGTGAACGGAGCGCACACACACAAGTATAGAGAATTAGTTGAGAAGCTTGGGGTGGCAACTCTAGTGCTGACAGATCTCGACTCAGTTGATAAAGAAGGAAAGTCTTGTATCCCGCAAAAAAAATCAGATCAAAAAACCAATAATGATACCTTGAAAAAATGGCATCCTAAGGAAGAATGCTTGGATGACTTGGTGGATTTGCCCAAAGAAAAACATGCAACAATCAGCCAAGGTGCGCCGTTATACATTGCTTACCAAAAGCCAACAGAGATTTCTGGAAAGGAGACTCTATCTCGAACTTTTGAAGATGCATTGATTTTAGCAAATTTTGAGGGTGAATACTTCCAGAATATAACAAAACTGAAAGATGCAAAAACTGCCCATGAAGATGGTAGCAAATTATTGTCAGATTCACTTTATAACTACGTGAAAGGTTTGAAAAAAGGTGACTTTGCTTTCGACTGCCTCTTCCACCTCGCGGACAATGATGCGAACAGCTTCAATCCCCCCGAATATATTCGCGATGGCCTCACGTGGCTGGAAAAGCAACTTTCACCAAAAGCATAGGGGGAATTTATGTCTGAAGAATATTACTTTGCAGAAACCAAGCCTATAGATCATGACAATAGCGTTGATGCCGGTATCCAAGAGTGTCTTCACATAGGTTCGGGGAAAAGCTTTATCACCTTTGCAGGGGCGGGATCAGGAAAAACATATTCTCTAAAAGAAGCCCTCGATTTTCTAAAAGATCATTACTGTGCGGACTTTTCTCGGCAAGGAAAGAAAATCGCGGTTGTTACCTTTACAAACAACGCAGCAGATGAAATCAAGGATCGGGTAGAGCAAAATACAATTTTCGCTGTATCAACGATACATAGCTTTTGCTGGGCGGCTATTGCTGGCTTTAATGAAGATATTCGTAAGTGGTACTTGGAAACGATTCCCTCCGACCTTGAAAGGGTTCAAGACGAAGAAAGACGTGGGCGTGTTGGCAAGGCTTCTGAAGCTCGAAAAAGGACTATCATCCGTCTGACAGAAAAAATGGAATGGCTAGCGGAACCACGTTCATTCATTTATGATCCTAACGGTGTAAATTCTTCTAAAAATTCGCTATCACATGCGGATGTTTTGAAAATTTTTTCACACTTTTTAACGACCAAACCAATGATGAAAGAAGTCATTGTAAATAAGTTCCCTTTTATATTTATCGACGAAAGTCAGGATACCAACGTAGATGTGGTCAACGCATTCTTTGATCTGAAAGATACGAAATCTGATAAAGTTGTTATAGGGCTTTTTGGGGATACAATGCAGCGTATTTTTGGCGGAGGCGAAGTTGAGCTAGGTAAGGCTAAACCAAGCAGTTGGAGAACTTTTAACAAGGAAATGAATCATCGCTCAGCGAGGCGTATCGTTGGTTTAGGCAATCAAATTCGAAGTGAAGATGATGGGCGTAATCAGTATGCGAAAGATGGGTCTGAAGAAGGTTTTGTAAGATACTTCTTACTTCCACATGATGATTTAGTTAAACAAGACGTTGAAGAAAAAATTCGTAAAACCATGGCGGAAGTTACGGGGGATGTGGGTTGGACAGATACTGAATCTGAAGAAACAGCTATCTTATTATTGGAACATAAAATGGCTAGTCGTCGGCTTGGGTTTGATGAGCTTTGGGAAAAGCTGTCAGAATCACCGAAAATTAAAGACCGAATTTCTGAAGGCGACAATGCTGAGCTGAACTTTTTCTCTGGCATTGTCTCTCCTTTGGCTGACGCGAGCCGGGAGGAGAGGCGTGCCGACCTTATGTCCATCTTAAGGGAAAATAAGTCGCCGCTTTTGGAGGCAAGCCTACTTAACGATAACAAGGACGATCCGCTTTCTCCTGCTAGAGCTGCGGAACACGCATTTAGAGGTGTGGTTTCAAGTAATGAGGTCAGTTTTCGTGAGGTTCTAGAAGTGCTTGCTGAGCACAATCTGCTTAGGATTCCAGAGAAATTACAATCGTTTGTATCGAGTTCCGGAGAGAATGACGTTGAAGAAGAACCTGAAGAAGAATCTGATGAGAAAGATGACAGCGAAATTTCCGCTTGGGCTGAGGCATTAGAGACTGACTTTCTTCAAATCCGAAACTACAAGGACTATGCCGATGGGAACTCAATTTTTCGAACCCATCAAGGCGTAAAGGGTAACGAATTTGAGCGTGTTATGGTTGTTATGGATGATAATGAGGCGGGGGGATTTTTATTTTCTTATGAGCAGTATTTCGGTGCGAAGGAAATTTCTAAAGCAAGCCAGAGAAAGCTGGATGCTGGAGAAGAGATTGGTTTAGATCGTACTCGACGATTGTTCTATGTTACATCTACACGAGCGAAGAGTAGTCTTGCCCATGTGATTTATACATCTGATGTATCCAAGGTAAAAGAATGTCTTGTAACAAAGAAATTTGCGCGAGAAGACGAGATTATTGAGTTTGAAAATTTACGTTGAATGTCCGCTAATGGCCTAGGATCGACATTACCAGCACTAATGTCGGTTTTGATTACAGACTTCTACATCCCACTCATTCTCATCACTTCCCTCACCACCCCCCCTCATTCAACACCCCGCGTTTGGCTTCCACCACCGTGAGCCAGTCGCGGGCGCGGGGGGATGTCGGTGTAAACCAGTTCGCGGGTGAGGATAATTGATAGTGTATAAGAGCTTATATTTTTTGAATTACTTACTGCCATTGAAAAACTATTTGAAATAAAAATTATGGCTGGCATGAATCTAGTCAAACTAAAAAGCTCTGTGATTAAAGAGCTTTTTATAAAAATTATTTTTTATGGTGATGAGTGTCTAAATCTTTATGTTTATGCTTGTTCTCAGGGGTGACATGGCGACGTTGATCAGTTTTTTGGGTCGATTTTGCCTTGGGTTTTGGGCCTGGTTTTATTGTCATGTTGATTAATCCCTTTTTTTGAAATGGCTTGCTTAAATTAAGGATGAATATTTAATTAGCCTTATATTTGTAGCCTACATTTGTTTTTTTGCCAATTTTAACTTCTCCTCATCCCATCCCACTTACTCTCATAACCTCCCTAGTCACCGCCTCATTCAGCACCCCGCGTTTGGCTTCCACTAGCGTGAGCCAGTCGCGGGCGCGGGTGATGCCGGTGTAGACCAGCTCGCGGGTGAGAATCGGGTTGATGGTGGGCGGTAGCAGTAGGGCGGTGTGTAGGAACTCCGAGCCTTGTGACTTGTGTACCGTCATCGCGAATACGGTCTCTACCGCATGCAGGCGGGAGGGCAGCACCCAGCGGATGGGGTTATCAGCATCGCTAGTAGGGAACGCGACTCTTAACAGCTTTTGTTGTGGATTGCGGGGATCTGGCACCGCCAGGGTGATGCCGATATCGCCGTTCATTAGTTTTAGACCGTAGTCGTTTTGGGTCACCAGTACCGGGCGGCCTTCATACCAACCTTTCTCTAGCGTGTAATCACTGCCGAACAGCAGCTTTTCGCTGCGTAGGGTTTTGGCGATATGCAGGTTTAAGCCTTCTACCCCCCAGGGGCCTTTGCGCAGCGCGCATAGCAGTTGAAAGTGGCTGTAGGCACTTAGTACCTCGCTGGCCCAGGCGTTATAGGCCGATGGGTTATCCTCAAACGATTCCCCACGCGGGCGTTGCGCGTTTAGCACCTTTAGATAATGGCGATAGCCGGTGGGCGGGGCGATGGGCTCATGTTTGTGGTTGGTGCGGCCTTCACCGCCATTGAGAAACTTATCCGCGCTGCCGTGAATGACCAACTTATCCAGCGCGGTGTCCTCTGCAAGCGTTAGGTGGTGTAAGTCTGGGTAGCCGTGGCGCAGCACGGCGTTAACGGCCTGCTGTTTTTCTCGATCAGTTTGGGCGTGGCTTGGCTGGTTAATCGCCTGGGCTAACTGGCCGATGCCGCTGTGTTCGTTAAAGCGGTGGCTTACCCGCAGCATGGTAATGGCTTGGTCGAGCGGCTGGCCGTCAGTATCCAGGTACTCGGGTGGTAGCGGCTGGCCGGTGGCGCTTTCCAGCCATTGGGCGGTTTCTGGGGTGTAGTGGGCGGCTTCGGCGCGGCGGCATAAATCGCCGAGTACCGAGCCAGCTTCTACCGAGGCTAGCTGGTCTTTGTCCCCCAGCAGCACGCACTGGGCATTGGCGGGCAGGGCGCTCAGCACGGCGGCCATCATTTCGATATCCACCATGGAGGCTTCGTCGATTACCAGTACGTCCAGCGCCAGCGGGTTGGCGGCGCTATGGCGGAAGTGGCGGGTGTCGGGGCGGGCACCCAGAAGGCGGTGCAGTGTTGTCACTTCAGTGGGAATTGCTATTGCGCTTGATGATACTGTGTTGAAGCGCTCCTCAAACTGCTCATTTACAGGATGTAAACTCCGCGTTTTCGTCGCGCTTCGCCTTGTCTCATCTTCGCTCATAACGCAATTCGTTAAGAGTTTTTCTAGCTGAGCAATCGGCAAACTGCTGACTTGCCCAGCGATGGATTCATTCAGGCGGGCGGCGGCTTTACCGGTGGGGGCGGCTAGGCGAATGCGCAGCGGTTGGCTGGGTGAGTGAGCCAGTTGCAGGGTTTGCAGCAGGGCGAGCAGGCGCACCACAGTGGTGGTTTTACCGGTGCCGGGGCCGCCGGTAATAATGCCGAAGCGGCTGCGGGCGGCCAGGGCGCAGGCGGTTTTTTGCCAGTCGAGGCCGTCGCTTGGCTTGAACAGAATATGCAGGGCCTGGGGGAGAAGGCCGGGGTGACTATCGTCACCCATCGCCCAATAAATTGGCCTCCTACAACGGTTATCAGTTGCCGTCGTGGCGTTATCATTCACCGCCTGTGTGTGTGTGGTGTTTTCATCTTCTAAGCGGCTGGCGATTTGCTGGTGTAGGGTTTGCTCATACTGCCAGTAGCGGCGTAGGTAGAGCCGCGTGTGGCTCTTATCACCGGCGCCTGAGTGAGTCGTTACTACCACCAGCGGTGTATTGCCAGGGCCTTCGCTGGTGAGCAGTGGGTGATGCAGCGCGGCTTGCCATTCGCTTAGCGTGAGCGTTGCTAGCACATCGCTGGGCAGCGGTGGCGGGTCGGTTAAGTCATCCCCTTCGGGCGGTAGCGAGAGGGCGAAATCCGGTGCGTTAAGCGTGGCGTTTAAATCCAGGCACACATGGCCTCGGCCTAGCTGATGGCTGGCCAGGGCGGCGGCTAACAGTAGCAGTGCGGGGGCATCCGCTGCTTCTGCTGCTAGAAAGCGCACCAGGGCGCGGTCTAAATCGCGCAGCCAGCCCCTGGCTACCCAGCGCTCGCATAGGGTTAGCAATTCCGTGGTATCGCTTAACGCAGGGTGAGCGCTCGCTGGCGCGGGGGCCATTGAAGGCTGGGCATCCTGTGACTCGACGGCATCGCCAAACAGGTCGAAGGTGTGGGTGTCTTTGGGCTTACTCATACCGTCGCTTCCTGTGCGGGGCTTGAAAACGATGCGCCTGCAAACAGGCTATCCAGTGCTTCGATCAGTTCAACCGGGGCGGGCTCGGAAAATACCCCGCGCCCTGGGCTGCGGCTGCCGCGCAGAAATACGGTCATCGAACCGCCTAGATGCTGGTGCGGGTCGTAGTCGGGCAGGCGCGCTTTTAGCAGCCGATGCATAGCCAGCAGGTAAAGCGCGGCCTGGAGATCGTAGCGCTTGGCTAGCAGCGCATGGCGCAAGGCTTCCGGTTCGTAATCGCTGTCATTCGGCCCTAAATAGTTTGATTTCCAGTCCAACACGTAAAAGCGCCCTTGGTGCTCGAAGGCTAAATCGATAAAGCCTTTGAGCATGCCGTTTAGGGTGTCGGTGTCCAGGGCTGGGCGCTCAACCCCTGGCAGTAAGTGCTTGCTTACCAGGGCATCAATCGCTTGGGTGTTGACCCGTTGGGCGGCTAGCCAGAACTCTAGCTCCACTTGGTAGCTGGTGAGTTCGGTGGGCACGACGCTTTGCTGGTTTGGCGCGGCCAGCGGTAATGGTGTGGTGAGCAGCGCTGAAAGCCAGCCAGCCAGCGGTTCCTGCCATGCTTGCCAGCCGCGTAGCTGTACGCGCCGCCATAGCATATCGTTGAGTAAATCGTGGTCGTTGGCAGCGGCTGCAAACCCTTGCCTGCCTGCCCATTCCAATAGCCCGTGCAGGAAAGTGCCCGGCCCAGGGCCCCTGGGAAACTTGTGCAGGTGGAAAGTATCTGGCTGAGACAGCTCTTGAGACAGCTCTTGTGGTTCATCCAGTACTTCAAATGTTGTGGCTTCCTGGGCGGTGGTGGGTTCCAGGGGCGTTGCCGTGGGGGCGGTGAGCGTGCCGGAAAGGCGCAGCGCCGAGTAGCTGGCAATCCACCAGTGTTCCTTGGCTGGGCGCGTGGGCGTGCGGGCGTGGCCAAGCGTGGCACTTTGTTCAGAGAGAGCAAGGCGCTGGGCAGTGGGCGCCGGTGGCTCGCTGACAACAATCTCGCTGCCTTGTGCCAGCGCTTCAAGCGCGCTGGTTAGCTCTGCCGGTGCAATGGTTTTTCCGCCGCTAATCAGGTAGCCGAGAGCGCTATTTTCCAACCCTTGCAGCGGGGCTAGCCCCAGCCAAGTCGCGTGGCGGGCGCGAGTCAGCGCCACATAAAGCTTGCGCAGGTCTTCTCCCAGGCGTTCGCGGTCGGCGGTGGCCAGCGTTTCTTCATCGGCGCTTAGGCTGAGCTGAAGGTTGCCTTGGGCGTCGTGCCAGCGCAGCGGTATGTCTTTATCGCTTACCGGGCGGTGGTTGGCGATAAACGGCAGGAATACCAACGGGTACTCAAGCCCTTTGGATTTGTGGATAGTGACCACTTTGACCAAATCCGCGTCGCTTTCCAGGCGCAGTTTGTGGCTGTCGCCGTGGCTTTCCGGGTCGGCAATGGCTTCATACAGAAAGCGAATCAGCGCGTGTTCGCCGTCCAGTTCAGCGCTTGCCTGCTGCAGCAGTTCGCCTAAGTGCAGCAGGTCGGTGAGCAAGCGCTCACCCTCTTCGAACTCCCCCAGCAGGCGGGCGGGAATGTCGAAATCCACCATCATACGGCGTACCAGCGGCAGCACACCTTGGCGCTGCCATAGGCGATGATAGTGGCTGAATTGCTCCACCCGCGCTTCCCAGGCCAGCTCGTTTTGTTGCAGGTGATCAAGGTCGGCTAGGCTCAACCCCAGCACTGGCGTCGCCAAAGCGGCGCGCAGGTGGGCTTCGGCTTGGCGGGAACTGGCCAGTGGCTCGGCGCAGGCGCGCAGCCAGCGTTCTACCTGCTTGGCCATGGGCGAGCTAAATACCTTATCGTGGTCGGAAAGGTAAACACTCTTCACCCCTCTGCTGGCCAGCGCTAAGCGAATGGCACGGGCTTCCTGCAGGCCGTTGACCAGCACTGCCATATCGGAAGGTTTTAGCGGGCTTAGGTCGTCGCCTTGCTGAAAGCCGCTTTGGCCTTGTTTATTGCCACTTTGAGCTTCCGCGAGCAGTTCCACCATATAAGAGGCGCAGCGTTCGGCCATTTCGGTTTGGTAGGCGGTTTTGGAAAGTGGCTCTTCGCTTGTTAACGGCCACAGCGTCATGGCGGGCAGCGGCTGGCCTTGGTGGACCAGCTGTTCGTCGCGGCCTTTGGCGTCCACCGATAAGAACGGCAGCGGGTTCTCACCGCCTTCTTCGCGAAACAGAAACGCCCCAGCTGGGTGCTGGTCGGCGTAGTGGAAGCAGTGATTGACGGCTTCTACCATGGCGCGGCTGGAACGGAAGTTGGTGCCCAGGGTGACGTGGCGGCCTGCGGTGTCTTGGCGGGCCTGCAGGTAGGTGAAGATATCCGCGCCGCGAAAGGCGTAAATGGCCTGCTTGGGGTCGCCGATCAGTAGCATAGCGGCGTCGCGGCGGGGGGTGGCGACGTCATAGACCGCGTTAAAGATGCGGTACTGAATCGGGTCGGTGTCCTGGAACTCGTCAATCAGCGCCACGGGGAACTGGCGCAGAATCTGCGCGGCCAGGGCGTCTTTGTTAGGGCCTTGCAGGGCGCGGTCTAAATGGGTGAGCAGATCGTTGGGGCCCATTTCAGCGCGGCGTTCCTGCTCGCGCTCCATACGCACTTTGCACCACTGCACGGCGTGAATCAGCAGGTCGTTGCGCGGTTCAGGTAAGGCGTTGAGGGCGGCGGGCATATCCGCCAACGCTTCCCAGGCGGCTGGGCAGGGGGGCGTGCCGTCTTTCCATATCTCAGCCATGCCGTCTGGGGTTAGGCGTTTCCAGGCGGCGGGTGTTAACGCGGGGCGCTCAAGGTCGCTTTCGCACCATTCGCGCAGTGCGCCAAGCCAACTGGCGCGGCTTTTGGCGTTGAAGCTTTGGCCTTTGAAGGCTTTACGTTTGGCGGCGTCTTCCAGTGCGGGTACCAGTTCATCTAGCCAAGCGGGCCAGGGGGCTTTTAACGTGCCAAGCGTGGCGCTGCGTTCGGCTTCGGCAGCGTTTAGTGTGTCGGCTGGCGCGGGGCGTTGGCTGCCCAAGGCTTCGCTTTCGTGGAGCAGCTTGCGTACATCTTCGTGGAGTTTATCCGGCGATTTCCAGTAGCGGGTAATGCTGCCCAGGGCGTCGGCATCCAGTGGGTAATAGAAGGTGCGCCAGTAGTCGCGCACCACTTCTTGTTCCAGTTCGCGCTGGTCGTTTTCTAGGTTGAGCGAGAACAGGCTGCCGCTATCGAAGGCGTGTTCGCGCAGCATGCGATAGCACCAGCTGTGGATGGTGGAAACGGCGGCTTCGTCCATCCATTCGGCGGCCAGTTCCAGGCGGCGGGCGCAGGCGGGCCAAGTGGCCTCGGGGTATTGGCTGCGCAGTTGGACGAGCAGGGAATCCGAACCAGCATCATCAGTGGCCCTAAACACCGCTGCAGCTTCCACCAGCCGGTGGCGGATACGTTCACGCAGTTCCTGGGTGGCGGCATTGGTGAAGGTGACTACCAGAATTTCCGGTGGGGTGAGCGGGCGCACAAAGGCGCTGTCGTCTTCGCTGTGCTGCCCGCCCAGTACCAAGCGTACGTAGAGCAGCGCGATGGTGAAGGTTTTGCCCGTGCCCGCGCTGGCTTCAATCAGGCGGCTGCCGTGAAGCGGTAGCGTAAGTGGGTTAAGCGGGGCGGGCTGACTCATCACGGGTCTCCGAAAGTAAAGCGCCCCAGCGCGGGGCCTAGACTGTATGAGTGCCCCGCCACCTGATAATCTTGTCGCCAAGCCACTCTTAGGACGCTCAGTTTACGCTACCAGCGGCTTCGGTTCACTCACACGAAGGGATCTCATGCTGACCTCGCTTCTGGACAATGACTTCTACAAGATCACGATGCAGAACGCCGTGATCAAACGCTTTCCCTATGCACATGCACGCTACGCATTTATCAATCGTGGCCAGCACGCGTTTCCTGAAGACTTTGGTGCTGCGCTTCGCCATGAGGTCGATAAAATGGCGAAGCTTCGCCTGACCGACCAGGAAAAGCGCTACCTGGAAGTTACCTGCCCTTATCTTGACCCGACCTATCTCGATTTTCTGGCCGGCTTCCGTTACGAACCCTCCGAGGTAATCATCGAGCAGCAGGGCAGTGAGCTTTCGGTGGTCATCGAGGGGCCTTGGTACCGCACTATTTTATGGGAAGTGCCGCTGATGGCGTTGATCAGCGAACTTTGGTATCGGCTACGTGGCGTCTCGGTGACCCATGATGACGATGCACTGATCGAGCAACGCACCCAGGAGAAGATCGAGCTTTATCGCCGCTTAGGGCTGAAAATTGCCGAGTTCGGCACGCGTCGCCGTTTCTCATTTGAGGTTCATGATCGAGTGGTGGAAGCGCTGCGTCACTACGGCGGTGAAGCCTTTAGCGGCACTAGCAATGTACTGCTGGCCATGCGCCACGACGTGAAGCCGATAGGCACCCACGCTCACGAGTGGTTTATGTTCCATGGTGCCCGCTTTGGCTTCAAAATGGCCAACAGTCTTGCCCTAGAGCATTGGGTGGATGTGTATCGTGGCGATTTGGGGATTGCCCTAACGGACACCTTCACATCGTCCGCTTTCTTCGACAGCTTCGATAAAAAGTTTGCCAAGCTATTCGATGGCGTACGCCACGATAGCGGCGACCCGATTGAATTTGCCTCCCAAACCATCGCTCACTATGAACGCCTGGGTATTAACCCGCTGAGCAAAACCATTATTTTTTCGGATGCCTTAACGCCGGAAAAAGTCGAGCGCATTCAAGCGTTTTGTCAGGAACGGATTGGGATGGCGTTTGGCATCGGCACCAACTTCACTAACGATGTCGGCGTTGAGCCGATGAATATGGTGATCAAAATGGTCGAGGCGCGCCCTGAAGGGCAGGGCTGGCTACCGGTGATCAAACTCTCCGACGTGCCGGATAAGCATACCGGCGACCCGGAGATGATTTCGTTAGCAAAACGGATACTCTCGTTAAGCGAGACGAGTATTTAAGTCGGTTTTATGCTGGCCTACAGAACCCGCATCACTATGACGCCTGTCAGCCATAGGCCAGCGCCAAAACTGGCGTGCGCAAAAATGCTACGCAGCCTGGCGGTGGTTGGCTGCGGCGTCTTGCGGGCGGCAACCCCTGCGCCCATACCCGGCTGCAGAAATAGAAACGGCGCAATTACCGTTATCACACCGAAGCCTAACGCAGCTATGAGTGTGGGGCGTGCCAGCCAGTTTGGCCCAACCAGCACTAAGAATATGATCGCGAAAGCGATGCCAATCAGGTAGTGCGCCAGCCATCCTAGCGCCATTTCTGCCTGAATCGGGGCGCTTTCACCAATCGGCCGGTGGATGAATCTGCCCTTCGGCAAATGCCCTAGCCAACGCCCGACCATGGCGTAATTCAGCGAGGGAATACCCAGCAGCCGCTTCTGCAGCAGCGCGACCATATCCATAAAAGCGGTTGCTCCCAGGCCGAGCAGTAGCGCATTGGTCAGCAGCCCATTCATTGCTGCACTCCTGGCATTTTTGCCTCGCTCATCTTTGTGCTTGTTATCTTTGCGCTTGTTAACGGTTTAGCAACGGCGTATGGGCGGCTGTGCGTATTGAAAACAGGCATGTTTGTTAGACTCCTGACAGTGTGGATAGACGTGTGGCTAGAAGCGTGGATGGATACGTAGGGGAGAAGCGTTGTAGCCTATTACTTCAAGTCAACTTTAAGTCAAGTGCCATGCTCGATATTTCCGAACTGTCTCGAAAAAGTGGTGTTCCTGCCTCGAAATTGCGCTATTACGAGGAAGTTGGCCTGATTAGGTCGGTGGGACGTAATGGTCTGCGGCGGGTTTTTGAGACCAGCGTTTTAACACGCTTGTCGCTGATTGCGTTGGGGCAGGTCGCGGGTTTTTCACTGGCCGAGATGCGCGACATGCTCGGCACGCAACGGCAGCCGGAAATCGACCGTGAAGCGGTGAGTGCTAAGGCAGATCTTCTCGACCGCCACATTAACGAACTGACAGCCCTCCGCGACGGTTTGCGTCATGTGGCGACCTGCACCGCGCCGAGTCATCTGGAGTGCCCGACGTTTCAGCGTCTAATGCGCATCGCATTGGCTCGCCAGACTGGGCGAAAGCCTGAGCAGCAAAAGCGCCTTACGCAGAAAAACAGCCGTGCCAAGCAGAAAGGGAGCAAACCCTGATCACCACATGGACACGGTTGAGCTTGAACAGGGGCTAGAAGAGGCGCTTAACGCATTACGATGCCGCTTTCTTCGCGTTATCTTTCTTCGCATTACCTTTCACGGCCTTGAAAAGCGGAGCGTACAGCGCTTCCGTGAGTTCGGCAAAGGTGTGCTTTTCGTTGGCGGTGCGGTCAAAAAACAGCCGCTCGAAGCGGGGCCATTGATGGCCGAGATAAGGGCTCTGGTCGGCTTCGCCGGTGGTTTTAAATCCGCTCTCATAGACTTTTTCGGCTGCGGCGTAGGCGTCGCTTTCCCTGCCTTTCTCAATCGCAATGTCAGGTGTGCCCAGTTTTGTCAGCCAAGCAAAGGCGGCCTGGGGAGCTAGCGGAAGCGGCTCTTCCAGGCCGTGTAGCCAGGCGCTTAGCTGGGTTTCCAGGTGGGCGCGGGCGATGTCGGCAGCGATAGGTTCCAGGGTGATGTTGCCGGCCTTGGAAAGCAGCTGGGTGGTCATCGGACCGCTGAGATTGCCCGCGAGGTGGGCAACCCAGTGGCGTAGCAGCAGATGCCACTGGTACTTGCTGTTTTTAACCAGGCTGCTGCTAAGCAATAACAGGCGGCAGCGGTGGCCCGCGTCATCCTGGCGTAGCTCGCCTAGCCAATCTTCCAACGTAATACCGTTACTGCCTGCCAGGTGAATAGCTGCTGGGTCACCTAGCGCAATCGGCCAAGCGTCCAAAGCATCTTCGTAGTCGCTGAACAGGGCTTCCATGGGTTCTGCTAAGGCATCGCGCATGCGCTCGCCAAAGGCACCCATGGCCAATACGCCTTGGCCCTGAAAACGCTCAAGGGCTGTGTGCAGTGCTTCAATGCGTGGCTCGCCGCGATCAATGGCGTGGCGCTGAGCGGCGATCAGTTGGTCTTGTAGCTGCCAGTTTTGCAGGCCATCCAGGGCGAACGGTTCTTCGTCCAGCTCGGCAATTGCTTCCTGCTCGAAATACACCCCCAACCGGGTATTGAAGAAGGCGCGTACTGGCTCGCGTAGGAATTGGCCTAACTGGCCAAGCGTCAGGCTGGTTGGGATGTTTTCCGGTGGGGGAAGTGTGGATTGGGCAGCTTGAGGCGTGCGTGGTGCGTGTACCTCGCGCCATTCATGTGCATAGGTAAACAGTCGAGTGACTTGCGTGTTGGCATCAAAATAAGCGCGGCTAAACGGCTGCAGCGGATGCTCGGTGGTTAGCGCTTCCAGCAGCGGCGTGCCGTTCTCGATCTGCCAGCCTGTTTCCAGATGGTCACGCAGTTGGCCGACCAGTACCGAAGGCGGTAGCGGGGTGTTGTCGATTTGGCTTCTGCCTACCCAGCTTATGTAGAGCTGGTCGCGGGCAGAGAGCAGCGCTTCCAAAAACAGGTAGCGGTCGTCTTCCCGGCGGGAACGGTCACCGGGGCGGTAGTCACTGCCCATTAAATCAAAATCTAGCGGTGGCTGAGAGCGGGGGTACTCACCGTCGTTCATGCCCAGCAGGCACACGCGCTTAAACGGAATGGCGCGCATGGGCATTAGCGTAGCGAAGTTAACGGCACCTGCTAGAAAACGCTGGGAAAGGCTGTGTTCATCAATCTGTGCCAGCCAGTGTTCGCGCACCATGGAGAGCGGCAGCGGTTCGTTTAATTGGGCTTCCTCGCTGCTTTCCAGCATTTGCTGCAGGCCGTTTTCCAGCTTGGTGAGCATCACGCTTTCTTGGGCGTCGTCGGTAAGAAAGAAGGTTTCCAGCAGCGTGCGTAGCCGCGCTACCCAGTTAGCGGCATCGGTGGGCTGGCAGAAGGTTTCCCAGGTCTCTTCGAGCTTTTCCAGCAAGGTGGCTAACGGCCCGGCAAGGCCGGCTTCCAGCCCGCCGATGTCGTCAAACGGCTCGATACCTTGCCATGCGTGGCCTTCGCCCACGGTGTAGCCCAGCAGCAAGCGGCGCAGACCAAACGCCCAGGTATTTTGGCTTAGCCCGCCGGGAAGTTCGAGAGTCTGGCGCTGCTTGGCATTTAGCCCCCAGCGGATACCTGCGCCTTCCATCCAGCGCTCTAGTACCGGCAGGTTGCGCTCTTCCAGCCCAAAGCGCTGGCGCAGAGCGGGCACATCGAGCAGATCCAGTAAGTCGCTGACCGAAAGACGCAGCTCTGGCAGGCGCAGCAGCTTTTCCAGGGCAATCATTAGTGGCAGGCGGTGGCGGCTGGCTTGGTCGGAAAGCGTATAGGGTATATGCCGCGGGTCGTCATTTTGTAGCTGGCCAAACACCGCGGCGATATGCGGCGCGTAGCGGTCGATATCTGGCACCATGACGATGATATCCCGCGGGCGCAGGTCAGGGTCGGCACTGAAGGCGGCCAGCAACTGGTCGTGGAGAATCTCAACTTCCCGCTGGGGGCCGTGGGCAATATGAAACACCATGGAGTCATCTGCCGCGTTTAGCGCTGGCCAGTGAGTTTGGGTTTCCGCTACGGGGCGCAGCTCGCGAATATCATCTTGCAGTTGGCTGAGCAGACAGTCGCGATCAACACCGTTAAATGGCTCGAACATATCAATGCGCAGCGCCTGCTGCTCAAACAAGGTTTGATAATTGCCCGAATCGTCGTGTTCATCCAGCAGGCGCAGGTAGTCGCGGCCCTGCTTGCCCCAGGCGGCGAGTAGCGGTTGAGCGTGCAGATGCAGGGCATCGTCGGCGTCGCCAGTGCCCAATACATCTAGCGCTTCGGGCATGCCGGTTTTGCGCCGCTGGCGGTAGCGGTTGGCGCGCAGTAAATCTTTGTGCTCGATGATATCTGCCCAGTAGAACTGGCAGGGGTTGTGCACACACAGTACGATTTGGCAGCAGCGAGAGAGTGCTGCCAGGGCTTCCAGAGTTTGTTGGGGCAGCGATGAAATACCAAAAATAATCAGCCGCCGAGGCAAACCGCGCGGGCAGGGCTGGCCTTCCAGCTGTTCTGTCGCTTTCAAAAAGCGCCGATGCACCTGGGCACGGCTACTGTTAAGGCCTGCATCGCCTTGGGTGGCGGCGACATCCTCGCGCAGAATGCGCCATAGCGTAGGCTGCCAGCGCTGGTGCTCTTCCAGCGGGCGGGGTTCGCCCCGAGCGGTAATCAGTACGTCGTCACCGTTGGCCCAGGCATCCAGCCAGTCGGCGCGGTAGACCTGGTATTGGTCGAACAAATCCGCCAGCCGCTCGGCCAGTTGATAGTGCTTGCGCTGGTCGCGGTCGACTTCTAAAAACTGGGCCAGCGGCGCGAACACTTCTTGCCCCGCTAGCGTGGGCAGCAGGCGTAGCAGCCGCCATACCAAGCGCGATTTATCAAACGGCGAGGTTTCAGGCACCGCGTCGCCATCTTGATCTACGTGGGTGAGCACCGTGCGGTAGGCCTGCCATAGAAACCGCGCAGGCAGCATGACATCCAGCGCGGCGGCGATGCCCGCACCGCCGTTTTCCGGGTCTTCCGCCAGCGCTAGCTTTAACCACTGCCCAATGCCGTTGCTCTGCACCAGAATGGTCTCGTTTTCCAACGGCCCCAATGGGTGCAAGCGCATCCACTGCACCGCCAGCCCGCGCAAGTCTTCCAGGCGGTTAGCGTGCACCACCATAAAGCCAGGGGTAAGCGACGTTGGCGAGAACGGTGTTGGTGAGCAGTGTGAATTGGCAGACATGCGGTGATGTTCCTTCGCGGCATTAGGCATTGGGAATAGCGCGTAACGCTATGGTGCCATAAGTTAAAGGAACCCGCGTGCATCAGAACTAGGAACTTTTACAGAAATTTGGTTATCATAAAAGATAACTTGACCGGAGCTTGGCTATGGAATGGCAGGTTAGTTTTTACCCCGGCGTGGAGAAAGAGATTCTCGGCATGCCGCCAAAAATACAAGCTAGAATGCTCCGGTTGCTGGAAATGGTAGAGGAGCATGGCGCGAACTTGGGGCCACCGCATACAGAGTCGATGGGCGATGGTCTTTTCGAAATTAGAGCAAAGGCGAAAGAGGGCATCGGGCGTTCTTTGTTTTGCTATGTGCATGGACGACAGGTCGTGATTCTTTATGCATTTGTCAAAAAGAGCCAAAAAACGCCTCGTCAGGCGCTGATGCTGGCTCGATCAAGACAGCGCGAGGTGCAGTCGTGATTAACTTAAAAGCATTGAAAGAGCAGGCGCTTCAAAACCCTGAGGTGAAAGCAGAGTATGAACGTTTGGCGCCAGAGTTTGAGCTGGCAACAACGCTTATTTCTATGCGCCAGCATGCTGGCTTAACTCAGGAAGAGTTAGCCAAGCGCTTGCATACCCAGAAAAGTAACATCAGTAGGCTAGAGCGTGGAGATAGCAATCCCGGTTGGAAAACGCTGCAACGCTATGCGGATGCCTGCGGGTTTGAGCTGTCTGTTCAGGCTCAGCGGCATAAAACCGCTATTTAACGTAAATAGTACGCCATAAGTGAGTCACTTGGGTTTTTCATCTTTGCTTGCGTGAACGCCATGGCATCGCCAAGCTATGTGGATACCGTGCGTAACGCGATGTGAGTCAAGCAAAGAGGAATTCCCCATGACCGAGCCTACTACGAATACCCGCCGCCATTCAGCCCAGGTGGTGGATGGCCCTGGCAAGGCAGCCAGCCGCGCGATGTTGCGGGCGGTGGGGTTTAACGATGATGACTTTACCAAGCCTCAGGTGGGCGTTGCCTCTACCTGGAGCATGGTGACACCGTGCAATAGCCATATTGGTGAATTGGCAGAGTCCGCCCGTGACGGTGCCGATGCGGCGGGTGGTAAAGGGGTAATCTTTAATACCATCACTATTTCTGATGGCATTGCTAATGGCACCGAAGGCATGAAGTACTCGCTGGTTTCCCGCGAGGTGATTGCCGATTCCATTGAAACCGTAGCGGGCTGTGAAGGCTTTGATGGGCTGGTGGCCATTGGCGGCTGTGACAAAAATATGCCGGGTTGCGTGATGGGCTTGGCACGGCTGAATCGTCCCAGCGTGTTTGTGTATGGCGGCACCATTATGCCCGGTAAAGGCCATACCGATATCGTGTCGGTATTTGAGGCGATGGGCGCGCACTCCCGTGGTGATATTGACCTGATCGAACTGAAAAACATCGAAGAAACCGCGATTCCTGGCCCGGGATCCTGTGGCGGTATGTACACGGCCAATACGATGGCATCTGCCATTGAAGCATTGGGTATGAGCCTGCCGGGTAGCTCGGCGCAGAACGCCATTTCCCAAGATAAGCGCGATGACTGTAAGGCGGCAGGTGAGGCCGTGCTGGCACTGCTGGCCAGTGACATCAAGCCTTCTGACATCATGACCCGTGAAGCGTTTGAGAATGCGATTACCGTGGTGATTGCGCTGGGCGGTTCTACCAATGCGGTGCTGCATTTGATTGGCATGGCGCGCACCATTGGCGTGGAACTAACGCTTGCCGACTTCACCGAGATCGGCAAGCGCGTGCCGGTAGTCGCTGACCTGCGTCCCAGTGGCCACTATATGATGAGCGAGCTGGTGGCGATTGGCGGCATTCAGCCGCTGATGAAAATTCTGCTGGATGCTGGGTTGCTGCACGGCGACTGCTTAACAGTGACGGGGAAAACGCTGGCCGAAAACCTGGAAGAGGTTGAGCCTTATCCTATGGATCAACAGATCATTGCGCCGCTGGGTAACCCGCTTAAAGCCGAAAGCCATCTGCGTATTCTGTTTGGTAACCTGGCGCCGGAAGGTGCAGTGGCCAAAATTACTGGTAAGGAAGGCACGCGCTTTAGCGGTTCGGCGCGGGTGTTTGGCTCTGAAGAAGAGGCCCAGGCGCGCATTAACGACGGCACCGTGGTGGCGGGCGATGTCGTGGTGATTCGTTATGAAGGGCCAAAAGGTGGCCCTGGCATGCGCGAAATGCTTACGCCAACGTCTGCGATTATGGGGCGTGGCCTGGGTAATGATGTGGCGTTGATTACCGATGGGCGCTTCTCCGGTGGCAGCCATGGCTTTGTTGTCGGGCACGTATCACCGGAAGCCTTCGATGGCGGCCCGTTGGCGCTGGTACAGGATGGTGATGCCATCACTATTGATGCCGAAGCCGACACCATTGAAGTGGACATCAGCGATGAAGAAATGATGCGCCGCCGCGCCGCCTGGCAGCAGCCAGAACCGCGTTATCGCAAAGGTGTGCTGGCGAAGTATGCCAAGTTGGTCAGTTCTGCCAGTACCGGTGCTGTTACCGATTAACCTGCATATCAATACGTGAAGGTGCCTGTATCAGCCCGCGGGTGCCTCATTCGCTCGTGCCTCGCGAGATTCGTTACCACGCGCTACTTAAATCATTGAATAGGAAGATTTTGTAGCGCGGTGTAAGCGTCAGCGCACCCGCGTTGATGAAGCCCCAGCGGATGATCGTGCACACTGTCATCACTGTGTCAGCTTTAATCAGTAGATTAGGTCTTTTGTCCACATGGGGAAGCTTACACCATGGCTGAAAAGCACCATCTGAACGGGCGGGTAAGCGAGGTGTTTTGGGCGTTTTTGGCCTTGGGCTTGACCTCATTTGGTGGGCCGGTGGCGCACCTGGGCTATTTTCGTACGGCCTTCGTGGAGCGCCGACAGTGGTTAAGCGAAAGCGCCTACGCGGATCTTGTAGCGCTGTGCCAATTTTTGCCGGGGCCAGCCAGTAGCCAAGTGGGCTTTGCCTTGGGGTTAATGCGCGCCGGGCCTTGGGGTGCGGCCGTGGCGTGGCTGGCATTCACGCTGCCTTCCGCCATAGTACTGGTGCTGTTTGCGTTTGGCGCGGCGGTACTGGATGGTCCGATTGCCAGCGGCATTATTCATGGCTTAAAAGTTGTCGCGGTAGCCATTGTGGCCCACGCGGTGTGGGGCATGGCGCGTAACCTTTGCCCTGATAAAACCCGAGTGGGGATTGCGCTGGCGGCAGTATTTATTGTGGTGATGGTCAGCGGGCCGCTGGGGCAGGTCGCTGCTATTGTGCTAGGCGGTATCGCCGGGTTGGCACTGTGCCGCATGGTTGCCGCGGCTACGCCCAGCGAGCCACTGCAGTTTCCAGTATCTCGCCGTGCAGGCACTGTGGCGTTGGGGCTGTTCGCTGCGCTGCTGATATTACTGCCGTTGTTGGCAGGCAGCGCTGCGTGGCTAGCGGTGGCCGATGCGTTTTATCGTTCTGGCGCGCTGGTATTTGGCGGTGGGCATGTGGTGCTGCCGCTGCTGGAAGCGGAAGTGGTGCAATCCGGCTGGATTACCGCAGATGAGTTTTTGGCAGGCTATGGGGCTGCCCAGGCGGTGCCAGGGCCGCTATTCACCTTTGCAGCGTATTTAGGCGCGCTACTGCCCGGTATGAATGGCGTGGTTGGCGCGCTGCTGGCATTGTTGGCGATCTTTATTCCTGGCTTTTTGCTGTTGGTGGGGGTGTTGCCCTTTTGGAATCATTTTCGCCGTTGGCAGAGCGCTCAGGCGCTGATGCGCGGGGCTAACGCGGCAGTGGTGGGTATTTTAGGCGCGGCGCTGTATCAGCCGGTATGGACCAGCGCGATTATTGGGCCTTATGAATTTGTTCTGGCGCTGACGGGTTTTTTACTGCTGACCGTCTGGAAACTACCGGCGTGGATTGTGGTGATCGTAATCGCCTTGGGTGGGGTAGTGATCACGCTGTAGTGTCACTACCCCAACCGGTTTAAACGCGGCTTACTCTCACCGGTAGGCCTTGGCGCACGCTGGCGCCGCTAATCGGTTCAAGCCACGTGCCGCCTACCTCCCGTGTAGGGTCTTGAAAGCCCAGGTCGTTGATGTTGATACCTGCGCGCATCCAGGGCATATCTGGCTGGTATTGACCGTCAATGATGTGTGGCGTGGCACCTAAATCTTTGTGCCCGTAGCCGTGTTCAATACCCAATGCACCGGGCACAACGCTTTCGCTCACCAGCGCAAGCCCCACCACGCTTCCGCCTGGGCTTTCAATGCGGATGGTGTCGCCATGCTGGATGCCGAAGCGCTCGGCATCTTGGCGGTGCATTTGCACCGGGTTATACGGCTTGATCATTCTTAGCCGCTCGCTACCAATGGCGTAAGAGTTCATCAGGTTAGATTTGAATGAAAACGCTAGCAGCGGCCACTCCTGCTCGGAAAAAACCTCACGCATGGGTTGCTTGTTGGCGAGCTGTGGCAACTTGTGACAGGGCACGCCGCTATTGGGTAACCCGTTAGTGGTATCAATGCTGGTGCCCACCGCTTCGTTGTAAATACACAGCGTTTTTTTCCACTGATGTTTCAGGTGTTCGCCGACAAAGTGTTCGCTTGCCTCTTCGAAACGCCCACCCCGGGCGTAAAGGTAGGCAACGCGGCCGCGCTCGTCGGCTTTAAGTGTACGTTCGAGTTTGGGCAGCAGTGGGGTAATTCCGCCATGGGCAATGTCCTCGGCATTCGCTTCTGGCAGTGGTTCATCTTGAAAGGCAATATTGGCGGCCGCCCGTAGGTAATAATCTTCAGCGCGGTTGAGCGGGTGAAGATTGCCTTCGGCATCGGGAATAGCGTTGTCGCCGAAGCCTGGCAGCCCTAGCCGTTTAGCAACGGCGATAAAGAAGCTGTCCATAGATACCGGCTCACCTTCAGCGGTTTTTTGCTGGCGGGGTTCTACCACTGGCCAGCAAGCGGTGGAGAGTTTACCCAGCGTGCCTTTCCAGGAGCCTGCAAAGCCCCATACTTCGTACATCACCGAATCAGGCACAATGTAGTCGGCATAGCGGTTGGTTTCGTTGATAAACCCATCGATTGCAACAAAGAGCCCTAACCGTTTGGGGTCTTTCAGCTTATCGACAATTACCCCTTTCAGGCCCGCTTGACCATAAATTGGGTTAGCCATACAGCCAATCACCGCTTTGATCGGATAGGGGTAGCCATCCAATGCGGAAGGCAAGTGCTCGGTGAGCGTTGGCGGTGCCAATGAACGCCAGGGCGCTTTCGCGGGATAGGGGTTTTCGTCTGCCGCGACCTTGCGCTGGTACTCCGATGATTTCTCATAGGGAAAGCGTGAACGGGAGAGAAATACGCCTTTGGGCCCACGTTTGCCAGGGAAGTTGGCGAGGTCGTAGCGGGGGCCTTCGCCGGTGCCGCTGTAGGTGCCGCCGCCCACGGCGCTGCCACCTTTCATATTGTAGTTGCCAGCCAGCAAGTTAAGCATTTGCACGCTAAACGCGGCGTAAAAGCCATTGCCTGACATCATGCCGCCGTGGCAGTTAACGGCAGCTTTTCTGCCATGGCTAGCATAACGTTGAGCCAGCTCGATAATCGTTGCCTTGGGAATGCCACAATGTTCAGCGTAGGTGTCCAGGTCGTACTCATTGGCGGATTCACGCAGCAGCGCTAGGCTGGTTTTGACGGTGACGGTGCTGCCGTCGGCAAGCTCCACTGGGCGTTCGGCAAACAGGTCCGCGGTCATTACCTCTTCGCATAGTGCAAGGTCGCCCCCTGACACCACGACGGGTAGGTCGGCATCGCTACCTGGCTCGGCAAAACCAAGGTCGCTGGCGCGCAAAAAGTAGCCTCGGCGCGGGTGCTCGAAGGTATCAATCACTAAATGGGTGGCATTGGAGTGAGTGGTTTCCCCTGCTGCACCGGCGGCGGCTTGACCAGGTAATTCCAGAAATTCCTTTGCATAGCCGTGGTTATGCAATAGCCACTGAATAAGCGCCATGGCAAAGGCGCTGTCGGTGCCAGGGCGGATCGGCACCCAGCGGTTGTTGTCCGCGGCATGGGAAGTTGCAGCATTAAGCGCAGGATCCACCACCACATATTCCAGCGTGCCGGCGGCGCGTGCCTGTGCAAGCAAGCGGCCCTGGCGTTTAAACGGGTTGCCTGCCTGGCTGGGTGCGCAGCCGATATACATGATAAAGCGTGCGTTCTGTATATCTGGCTTTACGTGAGCATTAGTGACGATGTTGTTCATCACTGCCCCAGAGCCCATGCGGAACGCTAGGCCACAGTAAGCGCCATGATGACCATAGTTGCGGGTCGCAAAGGCGTTTAAGGTGAAGCGTTTAAGTAAATCCGAGCGCCCGTAGTCGGTGGCTTCCATGACCATCAGTTGATTAGCCTTGGGGCCGTACTCAGGGTTGTCGGGGTCAATCAGCGTGTCGTGGTCGCGAATGTCACGTAGGCCGTCTACCTGACCTTCACCGAACAGATCGCCTCCTTCGCAAATTTCCTCGATAAGTTGCTCAAACGATATTTTTTGCCACTCGCGACTGCCTCGTTCACCGACCCGTTTAAGGCAGTGATCAATACGGAACGGGTTGGTGATCTGGCTCATCATTGCGTTGCCACGGGCACACGCGGTAGAGCGGTTAACTTGCCCTTGTTCTTGGTAAGCACTCACGCTGCGTAATGCATCTGCCACCGGTGTGCGCATTGGCAAATGGTCATCGGCAGAAAGTGGATGGTAGGGGTTGCCAGCTACTCGCAGCACTTCGCCACGCGTGTCATCGACCCGCACGCGCACACCGCACTGGGTGGTGCAGCCGTAGCAAATAGTAAAAGCGACCCGTTGATCGGGGGTGAGCGTTAGTTCGCCGGTCGCTAAATCGACACGATATTCAGGCGTTAGCGAATTGCCATGAATATTATGCTGCGGTTTTTCACCTGCGCTGCCGGTAATGCCTTTGGCCATTTTAGCCAACGGGTCGGCGTAGCCCACGGCAAAGGTAGCAGCACCACCAGCGGCAGCTGCACCTTTTAGAAAGCGACGGCGTGAGGGATCTTGAGCAGACTTAGCCATGACTAGGCGCTCCTTTGTTAGCAGTGAGTGGGGCGCGAGATGCAGCTTGGTCGTTGCCTGGTAGCTGACTGCCTTGTTGGGCCTGTCGCCATGGAATAAATAGCTCGATCAGTAAAATGGCCGCCAGCCACAGCCCGAAAGTGCCGACAATGCCTAAGATGCCGGAAGAGCCAGCAGGGATACCGTAGTGATGGAAACCTGCGCTGTTACGGGCTACATGTTGAACATCCATCAGCACTACCCAACGGAACATCCAGCCCATGTGGATTGCCACCAGGCCTAGCAACCATGCCCAGGCAAACAGTGCTGGCTGGCGCTGAGCCGAACGCGTTAACAGAAATACCACGCTGGCAAATAGCGCAACGCCGGTAAGGCCACCCCAAAGTGCGGTGCTGCGCCAAGAGGGGCTGAAACGGACAGATTCCAATGCCGCCGCCACTGAGCCAACGTGGGCATTCAAGCCATCTAACAACCAACTGAGCGCGATAAGCCCCGCTAGCGCACAGAAGGCTAGCAGGACATAGAGCATCTGCCGGGTGGCGTCGGGCGCGCAGATTCTACTCACGCGGTTGAGGACCAGTATTAACCCAGCGGCGGCAATAAATCCGCTCGCTACCAGCATGGGCGGTAGCCAAATTGTGTTCCATAAGGGGCGAGCTTTGACGATAGCTAACTCCGCTCCGGTGTAGAGCATAATGCCGCTTGAGAGCATCAGCGCGGCCAACCCCACCAGGGCCACCAGTGCTTTGGGTGTTGCACCACTGCCCATGCTCAGCCACTTGGCAATCAACCCGTTCAGCCCCGCTGCCTGTTGCCGAGCTTGCAGTGCGGGACGCCAAGCCAGCCAGGCGAAGCCTAAAACGCTGATCAGATACAGCGGCAGTACCACACTGCCAATCGACATCCACGAATGCGTATTGGCGTAGGCGTAGAAATGCCAAAAGCGCAGTGGCTGGTGTAGATCTGCCAATAAGGCCACCGGTGCGACTAACGTTGTGCTGACGCAGGCGATGAGCGCTAGACGTGCTGTAGGCAACCAGGATTGCTTGCCAAACACCAGTGCGGGTGCCGCCAGCCAAAGGCTCGCATAGGAGACCGCGATCATAAAAAAGTACTGAACTGCCCAGGGATACCAGGCGATGTCATAGCGTGGGGCGAGTAGTTCAATGGTGGAATTCATAGCCCATCTCCTGGCCGTGGGGGTCGAGCACTTCAAGCGCCACGGGTTCTGCCACGGGGCGCGTGGTGAAGCGCTCATCCATGCCGAGGTAGAACACCTGTGGGAACGTATTTTTTTCTGGCTGAAGCACCATGAGCGCGTCGCGGTGCTCGTTGATCAGACGGCTGATTTGGCTGTCTGGATTGCGCATATCGCCAATAATGCGGGCGCCGCCCACGCAGCTTTCAACGCAGGCAGGCAGTAGCCCTGCTTCTAAACGGTGGGCACAGAAGGTGCATTTGTCGGCAGTTTGAGTGCGCTCATTAATAAAGCGGGCATCGTAGGGGCAGGCATTGACGCAGTAAGCACAGCCGACACAGCGGTCGCTATCTACGACAACGATGCCATCTTGCTGTTGATAGGTCGCCTCAACGGGACAAACCGGCACACAGGGTGGATTTTCGCAGTGGTTGCATAGCCGCGGCAGCATAAACGTCGCCAGTTCACCACTTTCTTGGTGGTGCACTTCGTACTGAGAGACGGTGGTTCGAAATTGGCCAAGCGGTGCAGCATTCTCGATATGACACGACACCGTGCAGGCCTGGCAGCCGATGCATTGGCGAAGGTCGATTAGCATGCCGTAGCGTTTGCTAGGGTCGCCCTCGCGGCGGGCAGGCTGCTGATTAATGCCTGCTTGGGCAAGGCTGGCTGGGGCAAAGCTGGATAGCGGGACTAGCGCAGCGCCCGCGCTTAGTCGGGCCAACTGGCCTAGCAACGACCGACGAACGGCGTCCATAACGCCTCCTTAGCTGATTAAGATGTTGCTGATAGAAACAAGCAGTTGTTTCACAGCGAATGATCTGGATACGCTAAGGTTACGCCTTTGGTATTATAAAAAATTGATACGTGTCAATGGGTTAGCGAGGGTTTCTTAATGTTCCCTTAATCTTGAAACGCTAATTGGCTGTTTTAAAACAAAAACAGGCCTGCCCAGCGGGCAAGCCTGTTAGCAAACAAAAGGGATGAATGATTACGTTAGGTAGCAACTATTGCTATGGCGTCTCCAGCTCTAACGTGCGACGCAAGACATTGAGTTCATCAACATCTAGGTGCTCTAGCCTTCCGGCGAGCAGGTCGCTGATCTTTTGTACTGGAAGCCCAGCCCGGCGGGCTATTTCGCGGCTTCCCAGATCTGATACGGCGATCAGGCGGGTAATGATACGCATGAGGCGCGTACGTTTTTCTAAATCCCTGACATCGAGGTCAGGGCTGCTTCGCGGAGGATCTAGCGTTTCTGCGTGAGCAGTTGAGTATGCCGTACTCATGGGACTCCATCAGTCTGAAATGACAAACACACAATGCCGCCAAGTCGCGCGCTTTTCAATGCTACTTTGATTAAAATTTCGATCTATTTACAAACGCGCTCTAAGCGACTAGCTCTGGTAGACTATGCGCCTTCTAATTTCCTGGTGAGCCGCTTGCGGCACACGGCACATTAAACGCTTGATTGCTTTAGTAGGCCCTTTGGCCGAGGAGTTTTTGCATGTCAAACAGCGCACCCAAAGTGGGCGTGATCATGGGGTCAAAATCTGATTGGCCCGTCATGGAACACGCGGTGGCGATGTTAGAGCGGCTGGGCGTCCCTTATGAGACTCGCGTCGTCTCCGCTCATCGTACCCCTGACTTGTTGTTTGATTATGCTAAAAGCGCCGCTGAACGTGGCCTGCAAGTGATTGTGGCAGGAGCGGGCGGTGCCGCCCATTTGCCCGGCATGGTGGCTTCCCAAACGGCGTTGCCGGTTCTGGGCGTGCCAGTAGAATCCAAAGCGCTTAAAGGCTTGGATTCATTGCTTTCAATTGCGCAGATGCCTGGTGGAATCGCTGTTGGCACACTGGCGATTGGTAAAGCAGGGGCGACCAATGCAGGCCTGTTGGCAGCACAGATTGTCGGTTTGCAAGACACCAGCGTGCGTGAAGCGGTCGAGGCTTTCCGCGCTGAGCAAACTCAAATGGTGCTGGATAACCCAGACCCTCGCCCCGATGCGGAAGCGAAATAAGGAATCCCGGCCATGAATTCTGGTATCTCAAAGAACATCGGTGTGCTAGGTGCAGGCCAGCTTGGTCGCATGCTGGCATTGGCTGGCTACCCGCTAGGTAATCGCTTCACCTTTTTAGACACGACCGGCAACCCGAGTGCGGGCATTGGCGACGTGGTTATCGATCCCAACAACCAGCATTTGGCAGAATTTCTCGATAAGGTCGATGTAGTAACCTATGAATTTGAGCATCTGCCCGTAGCGCTGGTTGAGCAAATTGAGCAGCACAAGCCCGTTTACCCAGGAAGCCGCGCAATTGCGGTGTGCCAAAACCGTGTTGAAGAGAAAGCCTTATTCGACCGCTTAGGTATTCCTACACCGGCTTACCACGTCGTTGAGAGTGCCGAACAGCTTGAAGCGGCAGCCAATGAACTGGGCTGCCCGGTGGTCGCCAAGTCAGTGACAGAGGGGTATGACGGTAAAGGGCAAGCGGTGCTGAAAGCGCCGGAACAGGCTGAAGAGGCATGGAAGAGCATCGGGCACCGCCAACTGATCGTTGAAGCGTTTGTCGATTTTGTGCGGGAAGTCTCAATGATTGCCGTGCGCGGTCGTGATGGGGATGTGGTGTTTTATCCCATGGCGGAAAATCAGCATGTAGACGGCATTTTGCGCTATTCCGTTGCGCCGCTACCGGATTTGGCTGCCAGCGTTCAAGAGACAGCCGACAGCTACATTCGCATGCTGTTAGATGAACTTGATTATGTTGGCGTGATGGCGTTGGAACTGTTCCAAACGCGGGATGGCAGCCTATTGGCTAACGAGATGGCTCCACGCGTGCATAATTCTGGCCACTGGACCATGGACGGTGCGGTCACTAGCCAGTTTGAAAACCATCTACGCGCTGTGCAAGGCCTACCTCTCGGCAGCACCCAAGCTATTGCGCCTACTTGCATGGTGAACGTCATTGGTCAGGAAGGTGACAATGCCGCGCTGTTGGCGATTGGCAATACTCACTTGCATCGCTATGACAAAGAAGAGCGGGCAGGGCGTAAGCTGGCGCATGTGAATGTCGTCGCTGAGACGCATGCCGAGCTACTTGAAAAAGTGCGTGCTTGCCAGGCATTATTACCTGATGCACCGCCGGTGGCGTGGAGTTTCGAACGCTCACTGTAAAGTTGATGGATTATCACTACGAAGCCGCCTGATTAGGGCGGCTTCGTTGTTGATTACCCCGCCAGTTGGCCGCTAAGCAATAGCCACAGCGCAATTAAAGCAAAGTGTCCTGGATACCAAGCAAGCCATAGACGGCGTGGCATGGCCAGGGCTACGGGTGGTACGCGTTGGGCAACGCCTGCTGCCAGCATCAATACCACCACGCAAGTGCCAACGGTAAACGACTTTGCCATGTCTGAAGCATTCATTTGACCAGCTATCCAAAGTGCGGGAAACGCGGCTAAACCTGCCCACAAGCGCGATTTTAGTGCGTCGCGGGTTTCGTTAAGTGCCTGCATGGCGAACATTAATAGCGGAATCAGTAGCAAACCGTTATGGCCGTACTCCACCCAGAAGCCCAACAAATACCAAACGGTTACGCCTACCGCTGCTCCAAGCATTAGCCATGCTAACCCTAGCGTCTGCTGTTGATAGTGCTGCCAACCTTGGCGAACCAGCGCCCCCAGCGCTAGTCCACAAGCAAGCGTGAAGCAGACGTTAAGAATAAAATCGTCAGACGCGCGTGGCATCAGCATATAAGGCAACTGAGCCACTAAACCAATGATCAGTATGCGGCGCGAGTAGCGTAGTGGGTTGCGGGTATTAAACAGCCCGTGCCAGGCTACCATTGCCGCAAACAGGGGAAAGGCGATACGGCCAATGGACGAGCCTGCCCAACTTAAATCCCAGTCACCCGGCAACACATAGCGAGTAAGGTGATCCACGGTCATGGTGAATAGCGCCAGCCATTGCCCCCAGGCGGTCCAATGAGAAGAGGGGCGCGCATTGTAAGTCGCCTCGGTGGAGACGTTTGCATTGGTTTGTTCAGCCATGAGACTTCCTTGTGAGTTTCCTTACTGGATTACAGACTCGATTTGGCTGAGCAAGTTCGGTACTAGTTTAAGTACTCGTTTAAGTACTGGGGTGGCAGAGCGTTTCAGCTAAATGGCCGGTGAAACTCTCCAAGGCCCGCCTCGTTCAGATGTTCTACGGTTATCGTTTCTGCCTTCCCGTCCACGCCCATGGTGAATTCGACCTGCGAAACCGAGCCCTCTGGTTGGTTCTCTGTCACCGGGAAGGCGACAAAGCGGTCGCCATCCCAGTGGGTCAACCGCAGGCGCTGTGGTGTGGGGCCAACCTCGAGCACCAAGCCGTCAGCTGTCTCACGTACCTCAGCCGCCCCGAAATAGGCATTGTCATAGTCCCCAGTATAAGCTTCGGCAGGCCGGGCTTCGGTGGGCTCAGCTGGAGGTGTCACGCCCACCAGATCCCCGACCGGGGCCGAGAGCGGTGCGATGCGCGGCCCGTAGGCCGCTAGCCAGTCGCGTTGTTCCACACCAAACTCTGCGCGATCAAGAAAGCTGGCAGTCAATGCCTCGGGGAGGCCGGTGGGGCTGGCATTGGTCAGCACGATGATCCCAAGCCCTAGGTCCGGCAGCATCGAATAGGAGGTCGCCGCACCAAAGGCGAAGGCCCCCGAATGGCTCAGCACAACGCGCCCGGTGGGGCGCACGCCGACACCAAAGCCGTAGCCATAGGCGCCAGCCCGATCGGCCGCGTCACTGGGGTGGCCGCTGATGGCATGCGGCGAAAGCGCGGGCACGAGAGCTTCGGGCGCAATCAGTTGCTGCCCTTCAAAACGCCCGCTGGAGAGCACCAGTTTCATCCATTTCGCCATGTCTCGAGCGCTGGAACTCACCCCGCCCGCTGGACTTTGCGCATCGGGCTGGCGCAGATCTGCCACTCTGAAGCCGTTGGCATCCGGCACATGGCTTGCTGCGCGATTATCGCGCGCCATGTAATCCGAGTGGCGCGAACTGGTCACCTCCATGCCGAGCGGACCATAGAGTGCCTCTTCCGAGAGCGTTGACCAGTCCTTGCCGGTTGCGGTGGCTACCGCCTCTGCCGCAGCGGTCAAGCCGAAGTTCGTATAGGCGTAATCGGCCCTGAACTGCCCCATGGGCAGCTGCGCCAGCCGCTCCAGCACCGCGCGACGGTCATAGCCTACATCCTCGAGATCATCACCAGCGTGATCCGGCAGGCCCGAGCGGTGCGCATAGAGATCCCCGATGGTGACATGACTGCTGACCCACGGATCGCCCAGGTCGAACCAGGGCAAGTGGTTGCGCACCGGATCGCCCCAACTGACGATCCCATCTGTGACCTGCGTGGCCACCACTGTGGCTCCGACAGATTTGGACAACGAAGCGAGCATAAAGACTGTATCCGCATCAACTTGTTCCTCCGCGCCCTCCGCCCGCAGCCCCCAGCCGCGCATCAGCAGTGTCTCTTCCCCATGCACCACGGCAACGGCGAGACCCGGTACTCCGGTCCGCTCCAACATATCCTGCACCAGCTCATCCAGCGAGGCGACTGCTTCGTCGATCCGCGCCTGCGGCACCGGCAACAGGTTCGCCCGCGCAGGAGAGACTGCCGGGTCCGGCAAGGCAATGGTCGGCAGCGTCCCCGCATGGAGCGGGGCATTGAGTGCAAGCAACGCTGCGGCAGCGCTTAGAACGCCCAAGGCCGACCTCAGAAGGGGGCGTGCGGCTTTCGGTGTGGTCATATCAGGGTCTCCTGTGGGATGGATAGCGCGACGGGCGAGGCGATGCTTCCTGCCGGATTAGAATGGCATTGCCAGCTGGAAAATTAGCTTGCCCCCCTTGTCCTCCACTATGTCAGAACGGGTCCAGGGAAGCGCACCGATAACCTGGAAATTCAGCCGTTCCTCTAACGTTCCACCAAGGCCTACTCCATAGGAGCCAAGATACATGTGTCCGGTGACGTCGTCGGACCAGGCTGCGCCGTAATCCACGAAGGCCGAGGTTGAAAGCGTGGGCAGGAATGCCAGCCCGATATCGACCTCGTGGCTTACCTGGGCCGAGGCCGCTGCACCTTTGTCGCCAGAGATAGTGCCGCTATCGAAGGCTCTGCCATAAGTCTCGCCGCCGATACCGAACTGAACAGCGCCCGGCAGGGGCCTGCCAGCGTATTGGCCGCGAGCCAGTAATGTCATTGTCGTCGTCTCGCTGAAAGCCTGTGTGTAGTCCAGTTCGGCGGTAACAAAGTGGAAATCATCCGGCACCGCGCCCATATCAATATCCGAGTTCGTGCCGAGATTCACCGCTCCTTCGAGGTTGATCTCGGATGTCTCAAAGCTCTGACTATATTGCAGTGAGTTCGTCACCCAGCGGATCCGGCTACGGGCAGCGGCCGAGCCAAGAACGTCGACGTCATCGTTACGCACCGTCAGTTCAGCCTGCCCCCAGAGCGAGCGGTCCAGCGTCCTCAGAAACGGGTAGGACATAAACGCCGTGCCCATAGCGGATGTTACATCGATGTCCGGCGCGCCGGCTCCCCCGTCGGGGTGTTGGCGCAGGTAAACAAAACTGTAGCCCGCGTTAAGGCCGTTCGATCCGAGCGGATAGCTTTGCATCATTTGAAGCAAGGTCATCCGGTCAGGGTGTTGCGGTGTGATGACACCGGTCAAATTGGTGGTCTCGAACTGGTTCAGGACATCGTTAAAGGTCACCACACCGGCCATTTGTAATGGGCCAACGGTGTCGGATCCCAGATTGTCGAGTCCGATCATTCCTGAGCTGCGATTTTGTCCGATCTCCAGGCGCAGCACCCCGCCGCCCGTCGCGCCTTCGGGGCGCACAAAAGTCCCTTCAATCGAAAGTCCGGCAAGATCACTCATCAACAACAATTCACGCTCGGCCGCCTTTACCCGAATCGGATGCATGTCGAGAATACGTTGCAGGTAGGGTGCCAGCCGTGTCTCGATGCCAGGAATATGACTGTTGATCTCAATGCGGTCGACGTAGCCTTCAAATACCTGCAGCTGGATCTGTCCGTCAGAAAAATCCTGCACCGGCACCACTGTCTTGGAAAAATAGCCCGCAGCGAGATAGGCCGCGTCAACAGCATCTGCCATGCGGTAAAGATCAGCCAGCGTAATTTCGGCACCGATTCGGCCCTGCCAGATCGGTGTCAACGTCGACAAAGGTAGGGTCCGCGCCCCATCAATGCGCACCGAAGCCAGGCGAATACGGATGCTTTTGGCGCGCTCTAAGTCGATCCTGTCGCGCTCGTCCTGCACGCCGATGGCGACACGGCCCACCTGAGGCGGCGGTTCGTAGCGTTGTAGGATGACAGTTTGCCCAGATAGGATGCGGTTGACGTCTGGCAAGCCCTGCGACAATGCTGGGCCCGCATAACAGGCACAAAGCAGAGCAGCAGCACCCAAGCGGAGAGCTGAGGAACGGCTGTGCTGGAACAGCAATGTCAGCGCGCTCACTCTGCTGAGGCCGTCGGTGTCATAGAAAACGGATGCCCGAGGGCAACGGATAGCGCTTCAAACACGCGACTCGCGGGCGAGCTGCACGCAAGGTCAACGGGGTTGCCCGGCAGCACGTCCTCATCCCCGCAATCGCCCGAAGGAATGTCGCTGTTGGCCTGTACGACTACCGTCGTGTCCGTCGTCGTGTCGTAGAACACCGTCGTGTTGTAACCTGGCAGCTCTCCTGTGTGGCCGACCCAGCCGTCAACGCACCCCATGGCGATGCCGTAGCCCGCCGGCTCGGGGAAGGACCGCAGACGCTCCTGCTGCGCCTCCGCGCCCAACAGGCCCTTGCCTGTGCCGAGGGAGCGTCCATAAACCAGCAGGTCATCGAGGGTTGAGATCATGCCGCCTGCTGTCCATCCCCAGGACGGGTCCCAATGCGTCGCGTTCGAGGGCGCAGCCGGCGTGGCAGCATCACCTTGCAGAGTAAATCCCTGCGGATAAGGTTCTGGCATGAGGGCAGCACCGTCAGGACCGGTGGTCTCTGTCAGGCCCAGCGGGTCCAGGATCATCGAAGTAAAGACAGTGTCGATATCTTGCCCGGTCACCTGTTCGATCACGAGGCCCAGCAGCACAGTATTGGTGTTCGAATAATTGAACTTCTCACCTGGTGCAAAGATCGGCGAGCCGGGGAAGGCAAAATCAAGCAGGTCTTGCGGAGTATAGTGCAAGCTAGGATCTGAGAAAAAAAGATCAAGGAAGGGATCCGCCTGAGTATAGCTCAGCAAGCCGCTGGTCATGCTTGCCAGATGGCGCAGGGTGATGATATCGCTGTTGGGAACGCCAGGCACATACTGGTCGATCGTATCGTCGATCGATAGCTTGCCAGCCTCGGCCAACTGCATCAGGGCGGTGCCGGTGAAGGTCTTGGTGACCGATCCGATCCGTGTGTGCATGCCGACTTCCATCGCAGCATCGGTTTCGGGGTCTGCGACGCCCCAAGCACCGCTCCATCGGCCCTCGGGTGTGACAACGCCGGCAATAACCCCCGGCGCAGCGGCTTCGTCCAACGCCCCACGTACGGCCGCATCGAGGGCGCGGATCAGCGCCTCAGGCAGTGGCGTGTCGGGTGGCGTGATGGCCGCACGGGCCGTTACTGCCGCCGGGTCGGCCACGCAGAACTGCTGCGCCTGATCCTGAGCCTGCGCTGTAACGGGGGCAGCTAGGGCAAAAGCCATGGCGCAGACCGAGAGGCCAGGCCGAAACTGGCGGGCCGTTCTGTGATGGAGTCTGATCGCTGTCATGTGCCTGTCCCTCGTCTGTTATGCACTTGCTGCTTGGATTGCTTCGAAAGCGAAGATAGCCCATTTATGATTGCAAACAAAGAAATGTAAAGTTCAATTAAGGTGCAATATGGGTATAATTTGCGCTTTATTAAGCCATTTACTTAGCTGCTGCCGCTGCCTCCATTCTCGCACCATGGCCTGCGGCAGTTAGCCTTGAGGCCCCCTACGGCATGATTTCGGAAGATATCAAGGTCAACCTATGTGAAGGCATCCTGCTGTGCGGCGAAGTGCAGATGCGCCTGCGCCCCAAGACTTTGTCCGTTCTAGTGGCACTGGTAGAGCAGCAAGGCGAAGTGGTCAGCACGGCTGATTTGCGGCGCATGATATGGGGCAACAGCCATGGCAACGAGGCGGGGCCCAAACAATGCATCCGCGAATTGCGCCGGATGCTGGACGACAACGCCCAAGCCATCGGGCTGATCGAGACGGTGGGCCGCCGGGGCTACCGGCTGACGCGTCCGATCCCGCTGATCGGCGCTGCGTCGGAGGATCTCGTGGTGGCGCCAAAAACGCTCTGCCTCGGGCGGGATAAAGAGCTGGAAGCCTTGAATGAAAGGGCCGCCGCCGCCAAGCGCGGTCGACGAGCGCTGGCTTTTATTGCGGGCGAAGCAGGGGCCGGCAAGACACGCCTTCTGGAAGCATTTGAGGCTAGTTTATCCCAGCGCACGCCGCTGTGGATCGCCCGGGGTCAGGCCATCGCTCACCCTGGCGCACGCGAACCCTACGGGCTGCTGATGGATGTGTTGACGCAACTCATGGTCGGGCCTGAGGGGGCCACGCTGGCGCGACTTCTGCCACTCGTCGCTCCCTCTTGGGTCAAGCAACAACCCGGGCGTCGCTTGGAGGCGGAAGCGTTGGATCGTACTCACCGCGACTCAATGCTGCGGGAGTTCTCGGAGCTGATGGAGCGGCTGACCCGTGGCCGTCCTGGCGTTCTCGTGCTAGAGGATCTGCACTGGGCAGACCCCAGCACGCTAGCCTGGCTAGCGGCTTGGGGGCTACAACGCACACCGGCGCGATTACTGGTTCTGGGTAGCTATCGGGATGACGAACTAGATCGAGCTGGGACACTTGCGACAACACTGAGTCAGCTAAGTCGGCAGCCAGACTGCAGGTTGATCACCCTTGGCGGTCTCGATGAGTCGGCAGTGTCTGGATACCTTGCGGAACGGTTCCAGGGCAACTCCTTTCCTCCCGATTTGGCGCAGGCCCTCGCCCACCGAACCGAGGGCCATGCCATGCTCGTTGATGCTGCGGCAGACTTTTGGCAGGCGCAAGGCCTTGTGTGGCGCAGCGAGGCCGGCTGGCAGCTTTCTTCCACACCCGAAGCGCTGGTCGCAGCCATCGCTCCAAGTGTCCGCACCCTGATCGAGACCGAACGCACCAGCCGCCTGCTGGCCGAGGAACGCAGCTTGCTTGAAACCGCCAGCGTGGCGGGACCGACCTTTTCCGCCATCGATCTAGCCGATAACCGCGACGAGGTGGAAGCGGCGGAGCGGCAGCTGGAGCACCTCGCGCGGAACCGACGGTTTATCACCCGCGCGGGACTCAGCCATCGGCCTGACGGAACGGTAGCCACGCGCTACGCCTTTCGGCACGCGCTACATCACGAAGCGCTCTACGATGGGCTGCCGGCAGCAAACAGGCAAGGCACGCACCGAAGGGTCGGTCTCCGGCTGGAGATCAGCCACGGTCACACAGCGGGCGAGATCGCCCCCGTGCTGGCCGATCACTTTGAACGTGGCGCCGACTGGCCGCGCGCCGCACACTATCGCGTGCTGTCCGGGCGGCGTGCGCAGGCGCGCGGCGCCCCCATGGATGCAGCAGAACAGTTCCGCCGTGCACGGGATCTGCTGACTCGAGGCAGCGGGACCGGTACGGCGAAGCCTGAGGCCGACCAAGCGACCGAACTCGACGCCCTGCTCGGGCTCGGGGCGGCGCTCATCGCCTCAGATGGATTTACTGCGGAAGAGCTTCGGGAGGTCTACCGCCGCGCGGGTCAACTAGCCGCCGAAGTCGGCGATCCCGCCACGACGATCCCAGTTCTCGCAGGGCTCTGGAACGATCATCTGACGAGGGCTGAACTGACCCGTGCCGAAGATCTCGCGCTAGGGCTGCAGGCACTCGCGGGGCAGGCACCGGCCCATATGGCGATGGTAGCCCATAATGCCGTCGGACAGACCCGGTTTTTCACCGGCGCCCTACCGGCCTGCACCGTGGAAATTGCCGCTGTGCTGGAGATCGCGCCGCGATATGCCGAGCAGGACGGTAATGTCCTCTTCGGTGAGGACCCAGAGGTTGTATGTCGCCAGTACGCGGCCTGTGTCGCCGAATTAACCGGCGCCTCGGCAGAGGCAGAGCGGCACCTCGCCGCTGGCAGTGCGCGTGCCGACCGATTGGGCGCCGCCTTCGGGCGCGCCCAGATGCTCTGGTGCGGAGCGGTTTGCGCACGTCTACGTAGCGATATTGAGCTAACCCGTGACCGGGCAGAAGCGTTAGTCGCTCTGTGCCGGACTGAGGCAGTGCCCGTTTGGGGCGATGCAGGCGAGATGCTGGCAGGCTGGGCGCAGGCAATGTCCGGCAACACAACCGGGGCCTCGCGGATTGCGAAGGGGCTCTCGGCCTTCAGTGCGATGGGCGTCAGGATCACGCTACCCTTCTGCCACGGACTCGCCGCAGAGGTTGCGGGGAACATGGGTGATCCAGTCGCAGGGATGCACGCCTTGCGTCAGGCTTTCGCAATAGTCCGGGCGAGCGGCGAGCGCTGGTACCTCGCCGAGCTTCACCGACTGCGTGCTGGGCTGGCCCAAGAGGCAGGCCGCCTCGACATCGCCCGCCAGGCGCTCGCACGTGCCGAAGCCGTGGCACGGGCACAGGGGAGGGACGAACTGACCATATGAGAACGGCGCTACAAAAGTTGGCCACGCTAGCAGCGGGATGAGCCGACTTTTAGCAATTAAATCTCAGCTTTTGTCTGTAAAATTGTGCATTAAAGAATCACGCGCAGGTGCGTGGGATGGCACGGGCGTGCCAAGAGGGGAAGGCTATTCGTCGAACCGTTCGCTCAGCTAAAAGCAGGCGATATCACCGCTAGTGCCTGGGAGGAGAGTGCCTAGAACTGGTATTTGCAACCATAATGGCACTGAAAGAAGAGTAAGTGTGCATGATAGCTTCTCGCGGTATAAGCCTCCCCGATAGGGGGAGGCATACACATGCTGCTAGCGCTTACTCTTCGCCAAAGTAGCGAGCGAAAATTTCGTCGTAAGTGCCGTCTTCTTTCAACTCCGCAAGGGCTTCGTTGAATTTCTCAGCAAGGGCTTCATCACGCTGACGGAAGGCGATACCAAAACCTTCACCGAAAACTTCCTTGGGTTCGGTAACCATCTCTCCGACCACTTTGTAGTCGCTATCTTCGTTTTCAAGCAGGGTAGATTTGCCCACTGAAAACTCCAGGAAGACAGCGTCCAGGCGCTCTGCATCCATATCCAGCACCATGTCATCGGCGGTGGAGTAGCGGTTGATAGTAGCGGTATCGCCAAAGGTATCGGTGGCGAAGTTGTCATAGGTGGTGCCGCGCTGTACGCCGATGGATAAACCCTCAAGGGTTTCCACTGTAGCCTCTTCTAGGTCGCTGTCTGCTGGAGCGAACCAGGCGCCGGGCATGGTGATATAGGGGTCGGAGAAGAGTAGTGTCTGGCGCCGCTCTTCGTTGATGGTCATCGACGACATGATGGCATCGTAGTTGCGCGATAGAAGGCCAGGAACAATGCCATCCCATTCTTGCTCGACCCATTCACAGGTTACGCCCATCTGATCACAAAGAGCGTTGCCAAGGTCGATATCAAAACCGGTCAGTTCACCATCGGCTGTGCGGTATTCCATTGGTTCGTAGGGAACGTCGACGCCAATGCGCACATGATCGTAATCCCGCGCTTGGGCAGAAGAGGCGGCAGCAATGGCTAAACCAAGCACAGATACTGTTAGTAGTTTCTTCATTCTTATACTCCGTAGAAAGCAGGTTCACTAGAGGTGATCCCCTTTAACGTACCCTAGGTTAGGGCGAACGAAAAGAGGGAGCGTTGCTATGAACCAACGTTTGTTTGACGGTACAACAAACGAGGCTGTTTTTATTACTCGATGCTTTTGTTGTTAAGTGCTCTTGATACGGTGTTGTTGATACGGTGCTCTTGGTACTAAGTGTTTTGCGGCCTTAAGTGGGCCAACAGCTTTTTCTCCAGGAAACGGAAGAAGTACAAAATGGCAAATGTGAGGCAAAGATAGATCACTGCTACAAATAAGAAAGCATCAAACGGTGCGTAGAAGCGGGCATAAACGAAGCGTGCAGCCCCTGTCAGATCCATTAGCGTGACGACGCTGGCAATGGCGCTGGCATGCAGCATAAAGATAACTTCGTTGCCATAGGCGGGCAGGGCACGTCGGAAAGCGCTGGGCAGAATAATACGCCGCATCATGAGGTTTTGTGACATGCCGTAAGCCCTGGCAGCTTCAATTTCCCCTTTGGATGTCGCTTTGATAGCCCCTCGGAAAATCTCAGTAGTATAGGCCGCCGTATTAAGCGTGAAGGCAATCAGCGCGGGGTAGAAAGCTTCCCGCAGGATTGGCCACAAAAATGTTTCTTGGATACCGTCAACAAACACCACGCCATAGTAGATGATGTATAGCTGAATCAGCAGTGGCGTGCCACGAAAGACATAGGTGTAAAAATAGATGGGTAAACTAATCCACTTATGCTTTGAGCTGCGCATAACGGCAAGTGGCACTGCCAGTATTAAGCCCGCTACCAAAGAAAGGAATACCAGTTGGGTTGTCGTGACTAGCCCTTCCCAGTAGTAGCCTAACGTATCTGGGGTGAAAATTAGGTTGCCAGCTAGCAGGTCGTTGAACCACGCAGAAATATCCAGCATCTCATTGCCCCCCAAAGCCAATGTCGTAACGTTTTTGTAGCCGCACGAAGATCCACTCGGATACGCTAGCAATCAGCAAGTAAGCCGCTGCGACGGGAAGTAAGAAAGTAAAGGGTTCATGGGTGGCTCGGGAAGCCTCCGCAGCGACGCGAACCATATCCGTCAAACCGATCACTGATACCAGTGCCGTTGTTTTAAGCAGCACCATCCAATTGTTAGATAAGCCAGGGAGTGCGTGGCGCATCATTTGCGGAAAGCGAATACGCCGAAATACCAACGCACTGCTCATACCGTACGCTTTTCCCGCTTCAATCTGGCCGTTATCCACTGCCATGAAAGCGCCGCGGAAGGTTTCACCCATGTAAGCGCCAAAAATGAACCCAATAGTGAGAACACCCGCCGCGAACGCATTGAAATTAATATAGATATCAATGTCATAATGGTCATAAAGCATATCGCTAATGGCGTTAACACCGATCTGACCACCAAAGAACAGCAGCATCATCAGCACCAAGTCCGGTACGCCGCGAATAACGGTGGTGTATACCGTCGCAGTGCGGTGCAGGAACCAGTTGCGTGACATTTTGGCAGTCGCCGTTAACAAGCCAAGTAAAATGGCTAGAATAAGCGACAGAACAGCTAATTGAATGGTAACGCCCGCCCCTTCGATCAGGCGGGGGCCATAACCTTGCAAATCAAGCATGGTGTGCCTCGCTGATCAATATTTGGGGGCCAGAAATTGCTTTAAGCGCGGTGATTGCGGGTTGCCCAGCACATCAGCAGGCGCGCCAGCTTCTTCTACCAAGCCTTGGTGTAGGTAAATTACTTTGCTGGATACATCGCGGGCAAAGCTCATTTCGTGAGTGACCACCACCATGGTGCGCCCTTCATCGGCTAAGCCGTGCATTACTTTCAAAACGTCGCCGACCAGTTCTGGGTCAAGCGCCGACGTTGGCTCATCAAACAGCATTACTTCGGGATCCATCGCGAGCGCTCGGGCAATTGCACCGCGCTGTTGCTGTCCACCCGACATTTGCGCGGGGTAGGCATCAGCGCGTGCGCTTAGCCCAACGCGCTCGAGCAGTGCACGTGCGTGTTCGATAGCTTCTTTTTTGGGTTTTCCCAAGACATGAATAGGTGCTTCGATAATGTTCTCAAGCAACGTCATGTGGGCCCATAGGTTGAAGCTCTGGAAAACCATCGACAGCTTGGCACGCATTTGCACGACTTGTTTCCAATCGGCAGGTTCGCGGCCATGTCTGGTCGTTTTAAAGCGAATCTGCTCGCCATGAACGAACAATTCACCCTCGTCAGGTTGTTCCAGGAGGTTCATACAGCGCAAGAAGGTACTTTTGCCAGACCCCGATGCACCAATCAGAGTGATGACATCACCCTTTTGAGCTTCGAGAGAGAGGCCTTTGAGAACTTCTGTATCGCCAAAGCGCTTTTTTATATTGCGCACTTCAAGGGGGGTAGGCGTATCAGCCATAACAGTGGCTCCAGTACAGGGTTGCCGCAGCAGCAACAGGTTTAAAACACGTGCTTGATAGGCGGCTGGCGCGAAAAAAGGGGCGATTCTATCAGGCCTTGTGCATATTGCGTGCTTTCCTTATGCGATTAATAAGAAAAACGTTCGTTTTAATACACGTCGATAAGCCTGGAAAAGCCTCTACGTTATTGTTGTTAAAGCATTTTTAACAAATTTTCTTGATGTGATGCGTGACTTGTTAGCTGGCGTGAGTGGGGGCAACTAGCAGTGCTGCCCGTGCGCCAATCTCAACCTTTGCATTGGGAAATACCACATGCAGAGGCGTGTCCCCAACAATAAAATCACCTGCTACGCTATCTTTGGCGAGACAAGTGCCCGGCTCAAAGCGGCTGAAATTGGGGACATCTTCATCGAAACAGAGACAAAAGGTTTCTGCCTGACGCATTAGCTCATGTTGAACTTGGAAAAACCTCATTGTTTCAGCAGGCTTTTTAGGTGGCTGCTCCCCAGCGCTAAGCGCGCTAATAAGCGTTAACATCGGCGCTAATACAGCCATATCGTTTTCTCCAAAGGGCGCAACGCGGCCTAATTCGAAAGTGAAGGCTTGGGCAGCATGGTAGTGCTTACTGTAGTGAGAAAACGTCCAACTGTGCTGGTGTTGGTGTAGCACCGCTTGCATATCCGCCGCCGCAAGCCATTCCCATTGCTCCGGATTGATCACGGTTTCTGCGAACGGCTCTACGACAAAGCGAGTATATAGGCTACCGCGAATAGCCGTGTGTAAATCGTAGTGGAGTTTAGGAAGCGCCTGATGACGATTATAAAAACCGTCTACCGCTGACATTAACTCGCGAGCCCGATCAGGTTCTTCGCCTGTTTCGGCGAGTTCGCGCTGAAATAAGCGGTTGAGGTTCGTCTTAATAAACCGCTGCTGGGCCTTTAAGGCAGGTAGGTTGCCTAAAATCACTAGTATGGGAGCACCAATGGTAACCGTGCCGGCCTCTATCGCAGATAGCCAGTTACCCAACAGTTCCACGGGGGCTGTTTCGTTACCGTGTATCGCAGCAGAAAACACGCAAGCATGAGCCGCTGGACGAACGGTCGCCGGGGTTATCTCTAAAATCCCCGGTGCATGTAATTGGTAGGTGCCGCTGCCAAAGCGGCCGGACCGCGGAGAAGGGTGTTTGTCATCGAGAGTCCAATCAAGCCATTGGCCAAGCATGAAGTTTTCCTTGAGCAGGGAGCGTCAGCTTTTTGTAATGTTGTACCTTTAACACGCTGAAGCTTAACCACAAGGGGGGACGTCGATAGCATGAAAAACGCAGGTGCGAACATGAAAATTAAGCGCAAAAAGTATCCATGCTCATTGATGTATATTAAAGGGTGCTAATCGATAAAATCGAAGGAGAGCATCGAAAACATTCGCTTTTTTCTACGCTAGGCTGAGCTATTTTATTAACAGATTTTCATAAGCCTTTTTCATAAACCCTTTTCATAAACCTGAGAGGGGCAAGACACAGCACTACCAGAAAACACTACAAGGAGTGAGTAATGACAAAGGTATTAGTTCTTTATTATTCCATGTACGGACATATTGATACGCTAGCTGCCGCGGTGGCAGAGGGCGCTGAAAGCGTTGATGGTGTTGAAGTTACCGTTAAACGTGTACCTGAGACTATGCCAGAAGAAGCTTTCAAGAATGCTGGCGGTAAGCAGGACTTCACGACGCCAGAAGCGACGCCACAGGAGCTTGCTGACTACGACGCAATCATTTTTGGCACGCCAACGCGGTTCGGCAATATGGCTGGCCAGATGCGTACCTTCTTAGATCAAACCGGTGGGTTGTGGGCCAAGGGTGCGCTGCGCGGCAAGGTGGCTAGTGTGTTTACCTCTACCGGGACCGGCGGTGGTGATGAAATGACCATTACCTCCACCTGGACAACGTTGGCCCATCACGGCATGGTGATTGTGCCGATTGGCTATGGTATTGAAGAGCAGTTCGATATTTCCAAAGTGAGCGGTGGAACACCCTATGGCGCATCCACGCTTGCCGGCGGCGACGGCTCACGTCAGCCGGATGATCGTGAGCTAAAAATTGCCCATTTCCAAGGTAAGCATGTCGCGGAAATTGCTGCGAAGCTGGCGAGCTAACGCCCGTTTGCCAACACGCTTGAAACGCAATGCCTCACTGTTTTTACAGTGAGGCATTTTTGATTAGCCGCTAATGCGTTCAGCAATCGCTTGACCCAGACTTAGCGTATTGCCTAGCCCGCCAATATCTCGTGTGAGTACTTGGCTGTTGCCTTCGCTCAACACGTCTTCAATGGCTTTCACCATCGTATCAGCGGCTTCTTGATAGCCCAGGTGCTCTAGCATCATAGCACCGGACCAGATTTGGCCAATCGGGTTAGCAATACCTTTGCCAGCGATGTCTGGAGCGCTGCCGTGAACTGGTTCAAACAGGCTGGGGAACATGCCTTCCGGGTTGATATTAGCAGAGGGCGCAATGCCGATAGTGCCGGTGCAGGCGGGGCCAAGGTCTGAAAGAATATCGCCAAACAGGTTACTGCCAACCACCACATCAAACCAATCTGGATGCAGCACAAAGTTAGCGGTCAGAATATCAATGTGAAACTTATCCACTGCAATGTCGGGATACTGCTTGGCCATTTCGGCAACACGCTCATCCCAGTAGGGCATAGTGATTGAAATGCCGTTGGACTTGGTGGCTGAGGTGAGCTTTTTACGCGGGCGGGTTTGCGCAAGGTCAAACGCATACTTCAGCACTCGGTCGACGCCGACTCGGCTCATCACCGTCTCTTGAAGCACAATTTCACGCTCGGTGCCTTCAAACATTTTGCCGCCGACACTTGAATACTCGCCTTCGGTGTTTTCGCGCACTACGTAAAAGTCGATATCGCCTGGCTCGCGGCCTGCTAATGGACTTTTGATGCCCGGCATCAGTTTGCAGGGGCGTAAGTTGATGTACTGGTCAAACTGGCGACGAAACTGTAGCAACGAGCCCCACAGTGAAATATGGTCGGGCACTTTGTCGGGCCAGCCGACGGCACCATAAAATAGCGCATCAAAATCTTTGAGCTGCTCAAACCAGTCGTCGGGCAGCATTTTACCGTGCTCTAGATAGTAGTCACAGCTGCCAAATTCAAACGTTGTGAATGCTAGGTCAATGTTAAAACGCTTTGCGGCAGCTTCTAGGGCGCGAATGCCTTCGGGCATGACTTCGGTGCCAATACCGTCGCCAGCGATGACTGCAATGCGGTGGGCCATAGTGGCTCCTTCTGTGATTAGCGTTCGGGGCAGGTTTGATCTTGTACGACGTCAATCAATTCATTAGTGGGGAAATTAAGCTCGGCGGCGCGCTGGCGTAGTCGCTCTTCCACCGCGCTTTCCATGACTGGTGTACGCGAGAGAATCCATAGGTAGTCGCGGTTTGGGCCTGATACCAGCGCCCACTGATAGTCTTCATCCAGTTCTAAAACGTTATAGCCGCCATAAAAAGGGCCAAAGAAGCTGACTTTTAACCGCCCGATGTTTTCTTCGTCAATAAAGTAGGCGCGGCCTTCAGCTTCATTCCATTCTTGCTCTGTGAGATTGTAGCCCCGGTTGATAACGCGCACGCCGCCATCGTCACGTAGGCTGTAGCTAGCCGTTACGCAGTCTAAGTCTCGTTCAAAGGAGTGATCCAGGCGGGCGATTTCATACCACTGACCTAAATAGCGGTTAAGTTCAAAGCCTGTGACAGGCTCGGTGCCGTCAGGAATGCCGGTGCAGCCAGTTAATACAAGGCTACTGAAGGCCATAAGCCCAGCAATTTTCCCCACTTTCTTCTTTGGTGTTTGGGCGGAAATGAGCATTACACGCTCCTAATGACTGCATGGTATATAAGTGTTAAATCTATCAGTATGGCGAAATAAGCGCTATTAACGGTTTCTTTTGGAGGTGCTATTGCCGGAAGGAAGTGAAAATAGGCTATGGTATTTCTGTACCGAGTAAGCCCTTACAATACCTACAACAAAGGAGTGTTTATGTGGCATCAACAAGAGATTCACTTACCCGAAATGCCTAGGGGCTTTCATCTAATTACGGATGAAATCGCCAGGGCATTGCCGTGCTTGGCCGAGTGCAGTCAAGGGCTACTGCACCTGCAGTTAATGCATACCTCTGCCTCACTTACGCTAAATGAAAACTCCGATCCTGATGTCCGTCACGACCTGGATGCCTTTATCCGCCGCTTAGTACCTGAAGGACTAAGCTATTTTCGCCACACTCTTGAAGGCCCCGACGATATGCCTGCTCATGTCGCCTCTAGCTTACTGGGTACTCAGCTGACGCTAGCCATACGTGATGGCCGCTTGGCGCTGGGCACCTGGCAGGGGTTGTGGTTAGGTGAGCATCGAGAGCAAGGAGGTTCGCGCCGTTTGTTGGCAACGATAAACGGTCGTGAAGCGAATTGAACATCCGATCTCTTTCTTTTCTAACGTCTTCTATTCAATAAGCGCCTCTACATGCTTCGACGCTCTTTTCGCCTGACTCGTCAGCGCTGGCTGAGACTTCTGTTTGTGCTCAACCTCGCGCTGGTGGCGGGGCTGGTTATTCACCAAATATGGCTCTATGTGGCTGAGCCTAAATTTGAGGCATTGCACACTAGAGAAGTAGCGGATATCCGTGAGCAACTCGCTGGACGAAACACCTACCGTTTTGCGGTGGTAGGTAATATCAATAATTCAGTGAATGTGTTTCAGGATGAAATTATTCCCAGGCTGAACCAAAGCGATATTGATTTTATGGTGTCAGCGGGGAACGCAGTGAGTGGGGGGCAGCAGGAGAGTTACAAGGCGATTTACCAAAGCTTAGAGCAGTTAAACGTGCCGTATGTGCTGACTTACGGTGACCATGAAAGCAATGATTTTGGCAGTTATCTTTTCTATGAATACTTTGGCCCGCATTTTTATTCCTTTGTTGCGGGTAACAGCCATTTCATCTTTTTGGATGGCACGGGTAAGTCGTCTACCTCATGGCAGCTAGATTGGTTAGAGCGCGAGCTGGCTGCCTCGGAAGCGCAGCATCGGTTTTTGTTCATTGGCTTGCCACTGCATAACGTGATTAGCGATGCGCCCTTATTTGAAGCCGATAATTACCTCAATGATCCACGGTTGAGTGAAGGTATTATGCGCCTGTCGGAGCAGTATGCGGTGGACAGCGTGTTTTCGGCAAACCTGTCGCTTTATTCACACCAAACGGTAAATGGGGTGGATTACGTCACCACGGGTGGTGCTGGCGGCATTTTGATGGATGCAAATGACAGGTTTCATCACTATGTGGTGGTCGAGGTAAATGGCGAAAATGTGACAATAACGCCCGTTCGGCTGAATGTGGATAGTCCAGGCTGGTGGCGTATGCTAAGCAGCGTTGCCTCAACGGTTTATGCGTTTTTTTACGTCAGCTACCCTCGCTTCCTGCTCATTGTCGGAGTGTTGTCACTACTGGCGATGCGCTTGTACCGACTGATTTTTGAAGAGCGCCACTATTACCCAGATTTTGATATCGATCCAACACCGTATCTAGAGAAGCCCCTGCGGGTGGCGATGATATCGAATAACTATTTCCCGTTCGTATCCGGTGTGTCGGTTTCCGTGGAGCGACTTCGTCAGGGGCTTAGCGAGTTAAAACATCAGGTGCAGTTGTTGGTGCCCCGTTATCGGGAAGCGTGGCAAGACGATGATACGATCTTGCGTGTACCCACTATGATGGCCTTTGGTGAAAAGCGTGAGTTCCGTTTGACCAATCCGTTTAGTGCACGTTTTCGCCGCTGCCTGCACTGCTTTAAACCGGATATTATCCATGTCCATCATCCTTTTTGGCTGGGGTCGATGGGGCTATGGATGGGGCGCCGGCTGCGTGTGCCGGTTGTCTATACCTATCACACGCGGTTAGAGCATTACGCACACTTTGTGCCGCTTCCTGGGGCTCTGTTTCGTAATTTGATTTCCCATTCGTTGATCAAACACTTCTCTAACCGTTGCCAAGGCGTCATCGTGCCCACCTACTCGGCAGAAGAGTATCTGCGCATGATTGGGGTGAAAACACCGACGCTGATACAGCCTACGGGCATTGATGCGGCGCGATTCGCCGACACAGATCGTGATGCGTTGGAAGAGCTGCGCCATCAGCTTTCCATCGACCCAGCCGATACGGTGTTGGTGAGTGTCTCGAGAATTAGCCAAGAAAAAAATATTGGTTTTATGCTGGAGGCATTGGCGGAGTTGAAAAGCCAGGGGAGCCAGTCGTTGCGCTTGTTGTTAATTGGTGATGGCCCAGATCGACAAACCATTCAGCAGCATATAGAAGCGTTGGCGTTGCAGGAGCAAGTGACCTTGGTGGGCGCTGTGCCGCCGGAGGATATGGCACGCTATTACCACTTAGGTGACATCTTTGTGTTTGCATCTACTTCTGAAACTCAAGGCATGGTGATTTTAGAAGCCATGGCCGCAGGCTTGCCAGTTGTTGCGGTACGCTCTAGTGGTATTGATGACGTAGTGCGTGATGGCTTTAATGGCTATAAAACGCCGCAAAATCGGCAAAAGTGGGGTCAGCGGGTGATGGCGTTAGCCGAGGATAACGCGTTGCGGGTTACCCTGGGCAAGCAGGCAAAAATATTTGCTAACGACTATGATATCGCTAAGTTTGCAGGGGCGGTCGCGCATTTCTATGCCGAGGTACTGGCCAAGTATTACGCGAAATAGCCCACACTTCAGGCTGTGTCGTTGTTGTTTTTGCTAGACCGAGAGGTCGCTACGCGCTTTAGCAACCATAGCAGCCCCACGCCAGCGCCAAGGCCTATTACCGCCCACGCTAATTCTTGATGAGACGCCGCGGTGAATAGTGCGCCCAATTGGCTTCCTAGGAGTATTACTGCCGCGAGCCCAGGCACAATTCCCAAGGTCGAACCGATCATGTAGTCGCGAAAATTAAGATGAAACGCGCCGGCCAGCATATTGGTGAGCGTGAAAGGGGCTAAGGGCAACAGATTGATCACCGTCATGGTGCGAATGCCGCGCCTGGATAAGTAGCCGGAAAGCCCACGCAAATGGCGTCCGCCATAGCGCATTAGTGCATCGCGCCCCATCCAATGGCCTACCCAGTAAGATGCTACCGAAGAACTAAGCGTACCCAGCGTGGCATAAGCCAGTCCCCAAAGCGGTCCAAACAGTAGGCCGGTCAATACGACTAGCAGGCTTAATGGAAACATGATCAGTAGCGAGCCGGTATAAACGGCTATCACGGCGACAAACATCCAGGGAGCTTGCTTCCATTGACTGATGGTGGACGCTAACTCGGTCAGGTGGGTTTCGGTGAGTAAGCCTTGCTGCTGAAGCCAGCGCCACATGATACCCAGCATTACTACTACAACGACTAGCCCAATGCCTTTTAGTAACGTGCGTGACATCTGTTTCCTCGTCGCTGGTACTAAACAGCGACAGCATACGTTAGAGGCGTAACAGGATGAAATCATATTCGGCGTTTAAGCGCGGCTAATGAGACCAATTTAGTTAGTGGTAATGGCTGTCTGATAGGAATTTTTCCATTTTTCTTGCCATTTTGGTGCAGCCGTGAAGAATGAGGCGCCTCCACTGTTATACAAAAGGCGCGTTATATATGGATTTTACTCTTCCTCCTCTGTTGACGGCGATGGTTGATCGCGGCAACGGACTGCTATGGGGCAGTGTGCTGATCTACCTGCTGATCGGTGCTGGCCTCTACTTCACTATCATGACCCGCGGTATCCAAGTACGTTATTTCGGGCACATGTTCAAACTGCTGCGCAGTTCACGTCAATCTAACGGCGGTATCTCTTCTTTTCAGGCACTTTCCACCAGTCTGGCGGCACGGGTAGGTACCGGTAACCTAGCTGGTGTGGCGGTAGCGATTTATTTTGGTGGTCCCGGCGCGATCTTTTGGATGTGGATGACCGCCATGGTGGGTATGGCGACCAGTTTTGTGGAGTCCACTCTAGCCCAGGCCTATAAAGTTGATCACGGTGATAACACCTTCCGTGGTGGCCCGGCTCGCTATATTGAACGTGGCCTGGGGCTTCGCTGGCTGGCAGTGCTGTTTTCAATCTGCTTGATCATCGCGTTCGGGTTGGCGTTTAACAGCGTACAGGCCAACTCCATCGCCCAGGCCATGGAACAGGCATTTGCCATTCCCACCTGGGCCATGGGGTTAGTTCTGATGGCGGTGGTTGCGCCCATTATATTTGGCGGCCTGAAGTCGATTGCTAAAGTAGCTGAGTTAGTGGTGCCGCTGATGGCACTGTTGTATTTGCTGCTGGCTCTCACGGTGGTAGCGCTCAATATCAGCGATTTGCCCGCTGCCTTTATGACCATTATTAAAAGTGCGTTTGGTTTAGAGCAAGCGGCTGGTGGCGCAATGGGGTATGCCATTTCTCAAGCCATTATGAACGGTATTCAGCGTGGTCTGTTTTCTAACGAGGCGGGTATGGGGTCGGCGCCCAATGCTGCCGCGACCGCCAGCACTCGGCCAGACCATCCCGCTGCACAGGGCTTTATTCAAATGCTGGGCGTGTTCTTAGACACCTTGGTCATTTGTACTGCCACTGCGGCCATCATCATTATGGCTGGGCCTGAACTGCTGGCTGGCGAAGAAAACAACGGCATTCAGCTTACCCAAATAGCGCTCTCTAGCCATGTGGGTGATTGGGGCGGTATGTTTATTGCCGTGGCGATCTTGCTGTTTGCATTCACCTCGGTGATCGCTAACTACTCATACGGTGAATCTAATATTGAGTACTTGGCAGGCCGTCGCGCGCCTATTGCGGTGCTGATTTATCGCTTGGCGGTACTCGGCATGGTGATGATAGGCTCGGTTGCGAGCTTAGGTGCTATCTGGAATTTTGCCGATCTTTCCATGGGTATGATGGCAGTGATTAACTTAGTGGCTATTTTGCTGCTGTCGCCGATTGCCTTCGCACTGTTCCGTGATTACGACGCTCAGTTGAAAGCAGGTCAAGAGCCTGTGTTTGATCCCAGTAAATTCCCTAAATTGGTAAATAAAGTAGATCCTAGCGCGTGGCCAAAGCGGAAATAAACGCTATTTGTTGACGCGATAGACGAAAGCCCCGTTACTGCGAGCACAGCAGGGCGGGGCTTTTTGTTGTTTATAAATTCGATTTTTTCGAATGAGATGGGGGAAACGTTGCGCTTTTATTAATCGAAAAGCGCCGTAAAATAGTTACCAGAGTTCCCACTAATACGTTAGGAAATTATCCATGTCCACACGTGCACTGCTTGTAACTTCTTCTATTTTAGGCGAAAACGGCCAGTCCAATGCGTTGGCCAACCATTTTGAAACCAAAACGGAAGCCCACGATGTAGTGGTTACTCATCGCGATGTAGTGGCTAACGCGTTACCGCACCTTGCGATCGAAGAGCTCGGTGCATGGCAGACGCCAGCAAACGAGCGCAACGCCGATCAGCGGGCACTAGCAGCTCACTCTGACGAATTGTTGGCAGAGCTACGGGCGAGTGATGTCCTGGTACTGGCGGTTCCGCTGTATAATTTAGGTATCCCGTCCCAGCTGAAAGCGTGGTTTGACCGCGTACTGCGCGCTGGTGAAACCTTCCGCTACACTGAAAATGGCCCGCAGGGTTTGCTTGAAGGTAAGCGTGCGATTATTTTAGCTGCTCGCGGTGGCCAGTACGCAGGGACTGAATTAGACAGCCAAACGCCACATCTTAAAGCCATGCTCGGTTTAATGGGCATTAGCGATGTGGATGTTGTCTTTGCGGAAGGCTTGAATATGGGTGACGCTAAGCGTGATGCTGCGCTAAAAGAAGCGTTTCAAGCGATCGATCAACTAGTCGAAACACTCTAGTAACACGTTGATTTACAAGAGGTGGTAATGCCACGCCCTGAACTGCTCGAACAGATTTATACCATTGTTGATCAGATTCCTGCTGGGCGGGTAACCACCTACGGGCGTATCGCGGCGATGACGGAAGGCGCCACGCCGCGCATGGTTGGCTCGGCGATGCGCCACTTACCAGAAGGGCATCAGCTACCCTGGCATCGCGTCATTGCTGCGTCGCTAACGCTAGCCGACCACGGCGGTGCTGACCGCCAGCATCAGAAACTGCGCGATGAAGGCGTTATGTTTGATAGCAAAGGGCGTGTTCCTGCCCATCTTGTCTGGCCTGATTGAGCCAGAAGCGCTTTAAAAATAACGCCGCCCATTCGGCGGCGTTATTGGTTTACTCTTCCAGATTAGCCCCAGACTTCCAGGACCAGTCGCGCCAGCGTAGGTCAAATAGATCTTTGCGGCGGTCTTTCAAGTTGGTTACTGAGCCTTCGGCACGCACAACAGTAAGGCGAGTCAGGTCTAGGTCCGAGAAGAAGATCATCTCAGTGTTAGGCGTGGTTTCCGCCAGCACTGCATCGTGGGGGAAAGCGAAGTCAGACGGTGAAAACACGGCTGATTGGGCATACTGGATATCCAGGTTCTCAATCGAAGGTAAGTTGCCGACGCTGCCACACAGTACTACGTAGCACTCGTTTTCAATGGCTCTTGCTTGGGCGCAGTGGCGTACCCGCAGATAGCCGTTTTTGGTATCTGTCCAGAACGGCACAAACAGTATATCCATATCCTGATCGGCTAGCAGACGGCCAAGCTCCGGGAACTCAACGTCGTAGCAAATCAAAATGCCCACGCGACCTGCGTCGGTGTCAAAGACCTGCAGGTTATCACCACCTTCGATCACCCAGTCGCGGCGCTCTTGAGGGGTGATATGCAGCTTCGACTGCTTTTCGATCTCGCCATCCCGGTGGAACAAATAGGCAATATTGTATAGCCGGTCATCGTCACCGACTTCAATCATGGAGCCACCAACGATGTTGATGTTATACGACACCGCCATCCGCGATAGCTCAGTTTTAAAGCGCTCGGTGAAACCTGCCAAAAAGCGAATCGCGCCCATTTGATCCTGCTGGGCCGAGCGGTCTTGTAGGCCCATCAGTGGCGCGTTGAACAACTCCGGAAATACCGCAAAGTCACTTTGATAATCTGATAATGCGTCAACAAAGTATTCAATTTGTTGAAGGGCTGCTTCCACTGAAGCGAACTCACGCATTTGCCACTGTACCGCACCCACTCGTACCTGAGTCGGGCGAGTATCTAGCACGCTCTCAGCAGGCTCGAACAGGATGTTGTTCCACTCCAACAGAGTGGCATAGCCGCGAGATTGCTCATCTTCCGGCAAATATTTACGCAGTAAGCGTTTTACTTGGAAGTCGTTAGCCAATTGGAACGACAAAATCGGGTCGTAGATCTCTTTGCGAGAGACTTTTTCGATGTACTCTGCTGGGGTGAGTTCTTGGGCGTGCTGGTGGTACTCGGGAATGCGTCCACCCGCCAGAATGGCACGCAGGTTGTGCGAGCGGCACAACTCTTTGCGGGCTTCATATAAACGCCGACCCAGGCGGTAGCCACGGTAGTCGGGGTGGATCAACACATCCAGCCCGTACATGGCATCGCCATCTTGGTCGTTAAGGATGGTTTCACGATGGCCGATTAGGTCGTCATATTTATGCGGGTTAGAAAACTCGTCGTAATCGACCTGAACCGTTAGCGCAACGCCCACCAGCGTACCATCGTCCTCAATGGCAATTTGGCCATCAGGAAATTCCTGAATGAGCTTGTCAATAGTGTGCTTTGGCCACGCACCGCCGATGTCGTGATATACCGCATCCATCAGCGTTTTGAGCTGTTCGTAGTCATCGCTGGTGAGGTTGCGAAGATTAAGGTGCAGTTCTTCTAAGGACATGTTCAGGGGTTCCCGGCCGTCGAATGAAGGTAGCTTATTGTATCATTGCTGTGCGTTGCTCGTTTTATCCGCCGCGATAGTACGCACCAGGGGGCGTGTTAGCGTTTGCGCCATGATGACCCCCGCAAGAATGAGTAGCCCACCCATAAAGTGGAACCCGGCCACCTGCTCGCCTAAAAACGCCATGGCAATCAGGGCGCTAAATAGCGGCATTAAGTTGATAAATATACTTGACTGGTTCGCGCCGATTTGGCGCACCGCGCGCATCCATAAGAAAGTGGTAATGATGGAGGCAGGAATGCCTGCGTAGAGAATTAACCATATATTGTGGCTATCTACCGGTGTCATCGGGCCCATTAAATAGGGCGGCAGCAGGAATAAAACCGCAAAGCAGACTTGGGCATAGAGCATGACCCAAGGGGGTAGGTTCATCGCCCAGCGCTTCAGCATTACACCGTAAAGGGCGTAGCAGGTGGCAGCAACCACCATTAATGCGTCACCGGTGGCTACCTGCAGTTGCAGCAGAGACAAAGGGTTGCCTCGCCCAAGCAGTACCGTGACGCCAATGAATGCCAGAATGCCCCCGGCAATACCGCCTAACGTAGGCGGCTCGCGCAAGATCAGTGCGCTTAATAGTACGGTGAGAAGCGGCACCATGGCAGCCAAAATGCCCATATTGGTGGCAGTTGTTGTTTCCGCCGCCATATACGCCAACCCTTGCCACAGCCCCATGCCAAGTAGCCCCAGCAACGCCAGTTTCGTCCAGTGGCGGCGTATTTCATCGCGATGACGTAATGCCGCAGGAAGCACAAACGGTGTCATTACCGCCAGTGCCAGCAGCCAACGTAGAAAAGCAATACTGCTGGGCGCAATGGCACCCACTGTCAATTGGTTAATCGTCATATTTCCTGACCAAATCAACACAGTGGCCAGTGGCGGTAAAAAGTAAATCAATGGCATAGCGCGTTCCCTTATCGTTAGCCTGGTAATGTGACGTGCTTTCGCAAGAGGAGCAAGTGCTTTGCCACAAAGGTTGATGGTTTCGCAAGGCGGCTAAAGGGTGACAGATTAAGGGGTGTAAAGGACTGTACGTGAGGCGGTGTATGTCATACGCTTGTTTGAATGTGCTTAATAATATAAAGGAGTACCGTGATGAACCATACGCCCGCTTATCCGCATCTGTTTCGACCACTGACCGTTGGCCATTTAACGCTACCTAATCGCGTATTGATGGGGTCAATGCACACCAATTTAGAAGAAGCTCCCAACGGCTTTGAGCGTCTGGCAGCCTTTTATGCTGAGCGAGCTCGCGCGGGTGTCAGCCTGATTGTGACGGGCGGCATTGCTCCTAATGCTGAAGGCGCTGTGTTCCAAGGGGCAAATGCCCTTACCGACGAGTCTCAGCTAGCTGAGCACAAGAGCGTTGTTGATGCCGTTCATGACGCGGGCGGGCATTTGTGTATGCAGATTCTCCATGCCGGGCGCTATGCCTACTCGCCAGAGCTGGTGGCCCCCTCAGCGCTGCAGGCGCCGATCAACCCGTTTATGCCTCGGGAGCTTTCAAGTGACGACGTTGAGCAGCAGATAGACGACTATGTGCGCTGTGCGCAGCTTGCCCAGCAGGCGGGCTATGACGGTATTGAGGTAATGGGCTCTGAAGGTTACTTGATCAACCAGTTTATTTGTCGTCGCACCAATCAGCGTGATGATGAGTGGGGCGGTGATTTTGAGCGACGTATTCGCTTCCCGATCGAAATTGTGAAACGCATTCGCGCGGCAGTAGGCGAGCGCTTTTTGATGATCTTTCGCCTATCGATGATTGATCTGGTGGAAGAAGGCAGCACGTGGGAAGAAGTGGTGCAACTTGGCCAAGCCATTGAAGCCGCGGGCGCGAATGTGATCAACACAGGTATTGGTTGGCACGAAGCTCGGGTGCCAACCATTGTAACCAGCGTGCCTCGTGCAGCGTTTACCGAAGTTACTAAACGCATTAGATCAGCACTATCCATCCCGCTGATTACCACCAACCGTATCAATATGCCCGAGGTGGCGGAGCGTGTGTTGGCTGATGGGCATGCGGATATGGTGTCGATGGCACGCCCGTTTTTGGCTGACCCTGAATGGGTGCGTAAAGCCGAGGCGGGTCTTTCAGACGAAATTAATACCTGTATTGCCTGTAACCAAGCCTGCTTAGACCACACCTTTATGGGCAAGCTCACATCGTGTTTGGTTAACCCCAGAGCGTGCCATGAAACCGAGCTGACCCTCGAACCCACGCAAACACCCAAGCGGGTAGCGGTTGTCGGCGGCGGTCCCGCGGGGCTTGCCACCGCCGTGGCCGCTGCTAGCCGGGGGCATCACGTGGTGCTGTTTGAGCGACGTAGCGAGTTGGGTGGGCAGTTTAATTACGCCCGTAAAATTCCCGGTAAAGAGGAGTTCAACGAAACGTTGCGCTACTTCCGGGTGATGTTAGAAAAACACGCGGTAGATGTTCGCCTAAATACGGCGGCTACCCTCGACACACTAGCTGAATTTGACGAGGTGGTGATTGCCACCGGCGTTACCCCCCGTGAACTTGCGCTACCGGGGGCCGACCATGCCAGTGTGCTTAGCTACGCTGAAGCTATTGAGCATCCTGAACGTGTGGGCCAGCGCGTAGCCGTGATTGGCGCTGGTGGTATTGGCTTTGATGTATCAGAGCTGCTCGCTGACCAGGGGCATCCTGAAATGGATGTGGCCGCTTGGTGTGATGAGTGGGGCGTTGACCTTGCCGTGGGCGATCGTGGCGGTCTAAAGCCGCCCATGCCGCCAGTGTCTCCCCGTGACATTGTTATGCTTCAACGCAAAAGCTCTAAGCCAGGTAAGAACCTGGGCAAAACCTCGGGTTGGGTACATCGTGCATCACTAAAACAGCGGGGAGTTAAAACCCTGACTGGCTGCGAGTATTTGAAAATCGATGATGCCGGTCTTCACATTCGCCGCGATGGCGAGGAGCAGGTGCTGGCGGTGGACACTGTCGTGATATGCGCTGGGCAGGAGTCGGTTCGTGAGCTTATCGCGCCCTTAAGCCAAGCGGGAGCATGCTTTCATGTGATTGGCGGTGCCGATGAAGCTGCGGAGCTAGACGCTAAACGAGCCATCGATCAAGGCACACGTCTTGCCGCTTCCCTGTAGCGATAGGGCCAAGCGAGTCAGGCGGGTGACGTGAGCGTTGCAATGGCGATAGACTGGTCGATCAAGGTGGCTGTTAACCACAGTTAACAAATTAAGGCGCGAGTGGCACCCAGCTTGCGCCGTAAGATCGTCAGATAAAAGGACTATCGTCATGACCTCGGAGTGTACCCCACGATTTTTAGCCAGTGACAACACCTCAGGTATCTGCCCAGAGGCTATGGAATACCTGCTTGAAGCCAATCAAGCTGATGATTTGGCCTACGGCAATGACCGTTGGACTGCCCGTGCCGCAGATCGTTTTCGTGAAATGTTTGACTACGATTGCGATGTTTTTTTTGTGTTTAACGGTACTGCAGCAAACTCACTGGCACTTTCTGCAATGGGGCGCAGCTACCACAGCGTTATTTGTCATGAATTGGCCCACATTGAAACCGATGAGTGTGGTGGCCCTGAGTTCTTTTCTAACGGTGCGAAACTGCTGACCTCGCCAGGGGCTAACGGCAAGCTAACGCCCCAGGGTATTGAAGCGCTGGTCACTAAACGTAGTGATATTCACTATCCCAAGCCTAAAGTAGTGTCGCTTACCCAAGCGACAGAAGTTGGCACGGTCTACTCTCGGGAAGAGTTACTGGCAATACGCGCCATGGCAGACAAGCACGATTTACGCTTGCATATGGACGGCGCGCGGTTCGCCAATGCTTGCGCTGGCCTCAATGCAAGCCCCGCCGAGCTAACGTGGCAGGTAGGCGTCGATGCGTTGTGCTTTTCGGGAACCAAGAACGGGCTAGCATTTGGTGAGGCGATTCTGTTTTTCAACCGTGATTTGGCTGAGGACTTTTCCTACCGTTGCAAACAGGCAGGTCAACTGGCTTCGAAAATGCGCTACGTTTCTGCCCCATGGCTAGGGTTGTTGGAAAGCGGCGCGTGGTTAACCAACGCTGAGCATGCCAATGCCATGGCACGGTATTTATCCGAAGGGCTGCAAGCACTGCCTGGCGTTTCACTGATGTTTCCGACCCAGGCGAATAGTGTTTTCGTTGAGTTTCCTCCTCATGCTATCGAGGCGTTGAAAGCCAAAGGCTGGACCTTCTATACCTTTATTGGAGCGGGTGGTGCACGTTTTGTATGCGCTTGGAACACTACCGTTGAATTGCTGGATCAACTGTTGGCAGATGTAAAAGAAGTGCTGGGATAATACTGCCTAAACTGTGCCTTCTAGACGCGTTATTGCCCGCCATTGCGCCGCCTTTCAGGCGGCGTCGTGCGTTCTGAACACTGTTTTTAGGGCCATCGCACATTCAACGCAACTTAATCTCTCCAACCGTGCTCAAATTATTAAACATTGTGCGTTGAAGGTTTAGTCATCACTTTTTGCTAATGCTGACTACGCTGATAGAGCAACACCTCGTATTGCGCACCGCTTGATGTTTGGGCTTGGCGGTAGCTGCTGGGGGATGGGCCACAGGAGAGTTCCATGAGCATCTTTGATCACGTTCAAGACCGATTTGCCCGCGTTCAGCAAGAGGACATGAGCCTAGAGGAGTATCTGGCGCTTTGTCGCCGTGATCCAAAGGTTTATGCCAGCGCCTCGGAGCGTATGCTGGAAGCCATTGGCGAGCCTGAAGTGATCGACACGGCGAAAGACCCGCGTCTATCACGCATTTTCTCGAACAAGGTGATTCGCCGCTATCCTGCTTTTGCTGAATTTCATGGTATGGAAGAAGCTATCGAACAAATTGTGTCGTACTTCCGTCATGCCGCGCAGGGATTAGAGGAGCGTAAGCAAATCCTCTATTTACTGGGACCAGTAGGTGGCGGTAAATCGTCGCTGGCTGAACGCTTGAAGCTGTTGATGGAACGTATCCCGTTCTATGCCATTAAAGATTCACCCGTGTATGAGTCACCGCTAGGACTTTTTTCGCCGGAAGAAGATGGTGAACTTCTGGAGCAAGAGTACGGTATTCCCCAGCGCTATCTGCGCAGTGTTATGTCGCCATGGGCGGCGAAGCGCTTAAAAGAAGCGGGCGGCGATATTTCTCAGTTCCGGGTGGTGCGCCTTTATCCCTCGCGGTTAAATCAAATTGCTATCTCTAAAACTGAGCCAGGCGATGAAAATAACCAGGATATTTCGTCGTTAGTGGGTAAAGTCGATATCCGTCAGTTGGAGCTTTACTCGCAAGATGACCCCGATGCCTACAGCTTCTCTGGCGGGCTCTGCCGCTCTAACCAAGGGTTGATGGAGTTCGTTGAGATGTTTAAAGCGCCGATTAAGGTGCTGCATCCATTACTTACCGCTACCCAAGAAGGTAACTACAACCCCACTGAAGGCATGGGGGCCATTCCTTTTGACGGTGTGATTTTAGCCCACTCAAACGAATCGGAATGGCAGGCGTTTCGCAATAACCGCAACAACGAGGCATTTTTGGATCGTGTCTATATCGTCAAAGTGCCTTACTGCCTGCGGGTCTCCGAAGAGATAAAAATTTACCAAAAGCTGCTTGAAGACTCCTCACTTAATGCAGCCCCTTGCGCGCCTGATACGTTGCGCATGCTGGCGCAGTTCTCGGTGCTTTCACGGCTAAAAGTGCCAGAAAACTCCAGCATCTACTCCAAGATGCGCGTTTATGACGGCGAAAACCTGAAAGACACCGATCCTCGAGCAAAGTCGATCCAGGAGTATCGTGATGCGGCGGGGGTGGATGAGGGCATGCAGGGGTTGTCTACCCGTTTCGCCTTCAAGATACTTTCTAAAGTGTTTAACTTCGATGGCACTGAAGTCGCCGCGAACCCTGTGCATTTGCTGTATGTGCTAGAGCAAGCATTAGAGCGCGAGCAACTGCCTTCAGAAGTATTTGAGCGCTATATCGGCTTTATCAAAGAGTTTCTGGCACCGCGCTATGTCGATTTCATTGGTAAGGAAATCCAAACAGCGTACCTAGAGTCTTACAGCGAGTATGGGCAGAACATCTTTGATCGCTACGTAACCTACGCGGACTTTTGGATTCAAGATCAGGAGTATCGCGACCCCGAAACGGGCGAATTGTTGAACCGTCAGTCACTGAATGACGAGCTCGAAAAAATTGAGAAACCAGCAGGCATCTCTAACCCGAAAGACTTCCGTCACGAAGTGGTTAATTTCGTATTGCGGGCGCGTGCACAAAACAATGGCATGAACCCCAGCTGGCAGTCTTATGAAAAGCTCAAAGGCGTTATCGAGCATAAGATGTTTGCGAATACTGAAGAGCTATTACCGGTTATTTCGTTTAATGCGAAGGCGTCGAAGTCGGATCAGAAGAAGCACGAGGACTTTGTGGCGCGCATGGTGGATCGTGGCTATACCGAGAAACAGGTTCGGTTGCTTTCCGAGTGGTACCTACGCGTGCGCAAGTCCCAGTAGCGGATAATCGGGAGGTCGTATGACCTACTTTATTGATCGAAGGCCTAACGCTAAGCATAAAAGCGCGGTCAATCGGCAGCGCTTTTTGGAACGTTATCGCAAACATATCAAGCGTTCGGTGGAGGAGGCGGTTAACCGCCGCTCCATTACCGATATGGAGCGAGGGGAAAAGGTATCCATTCCTACCAAGGATATCTCTGAACCGGTGTTTCAACATGGCCCGGGCGGTGCGCGCAATATCGTATCGCCCGGCAACAAGGAGTTTTTAGAAGGAGATAAAATTCGCCGCCCTGGTGGCCAGGGCGGCGGAGATGGCGCGGGCGAAGGTGGTGCTTCCAATCAAGGCGAGGGTGACGACGAGTTTGCTTTTACCCTGAGCCGCGAGGAGTTTTTGGAGTTTGTATTTGATGGTCTTGAGTTGCCTAATTTGCAGCGCAAGCCATTGAAGTCACTCGAAGAGATAAAAATGGTGCGTGCGGGGCTCGCGCGTGACGGGGTGCCGTCGCGAATTAGCATCACCCGATCAATGCGGGAAGCTTACGCACGTCGCATTGCCATGCGTGCCCCCATTAAGCGAGCGTTGAAAGAGGCTCAAGAGGCGCTCGCCGCAGAAGAACGCAAGGATCCGGTGCTGCGCAATCCGGCGAGAATAGTTGAGCTAAAGGCAGAAATAGACCGCTTGGAAAAGCGCATTGAGGCGGTGCCATTTATTGACACCTATGATCTGCGTTACCACCAGTTGGCAGCGCAGCCTCAGCCTTCCAGTCAGGCGGTGATGTTCTGTGTCATGGACGTTTCTGGTTCCATGACCCAAAACCATAAGGACATTGCTAAGCGGTTTTTCCTATTACTTTATCTATTTTTGGAAAAGCATTACGAGAAAGTAGAGCTGGTATTTGTGCGCCACCACACGGCTGCGCGGGAGGTAAACGAGGAGGAGTTTTTCTATTCCCGTGAAACTGGTGGCACCATCGTTTCCAGCGCGCTCACCCTGGTAAATAAAATCATCGAAAAACGCTATCCCGCTGGGCAGTGGAATCTGTATATCGCTCAGGCATCGGACGGCGATAACTGGGATGATGATTCGAATATTTGCCGGGACTTACTGGTTAAACAGCTCATGCCGCAGTTGCAGTACTACGCTTATGTGGAAATTACTCCCCATGAGCATCAGTCGCTATGGCATGAATACGAAACGGTCGCCGCGCAATTTCCCGAACGGTTTGCGATGCGCCAAATTGTCGATGCTGGGGATATCTACCCGGTCTTCCGTGAGCTGTTTAAACGTCGGTTGAGTCAAGAGCAGTAACGCGAACCGAGGAGTACGCCATGAGTGTAGCCCGTAAGCCAATAGCGACTGGTTCCGACTGGAATTTTAGTGTGTTGGAGCGCTTCGACGAGGAGCTCGCTAGGCTCGCCGATGAGTACCGCCTAGATACTTATCCCAATCAGATAGAAGTGATTACCACTGAACAGATGATGGATGCCTACGCGAGCGTGGGGATGCCGGTAGGTTATCACCACTGGTCGTTTGGTAAGCAGTTTCTTGCCGTTGAACAAGCCTACAAGCGCGGCCAGATGGGGCTTGCCTATGAATTGGTGATTAACTCCAACCCATGTATTGCCTATCTAATGGAAGAGAATACGTTAATGATGCAGGTATTGGTCATTGCGCATGCCTGCTATGGGCATAACTCTTTCTTTAAAGGCAATTACTTGTTCCGTGCCTGGACCGATGCCGACTCCATCGTTGATTACCTAGTATTTGCTCGTAAGTATATTGCTCAGTGCGAAGAGCGCCACGGTGTCCATGCTGTAGAGCAATTGTTAGATGCCTGTCACGCTCTCCAAAACTACGGTGTAGACCGTTACAAGCGCCCCTCACCCATTTCTGCTGAAGAAGAGGTAAGGCGTCAAGAAGAGCGCGAAGCCTACCTGCAGACCCAGGTCAATATGTTGTGGCGCACGATCCCTGGCGCGCCCGATGGCGTTTCTCCACTGCCGGGTAGCCTGCACAGCGAGGCAGATCCACTTGGCCTGCACAGAGGCGGTATTTATCCCTCAGAGCCACAGGAAAACTTGCTCTACTTTATTGAGAAAAATGCGCCGCTTCTAGCTCCCTGGCAGCGCGAAATTGTGCGTATCGTACGTAAACTGGCGCAGTACTTTTACCCCCAGAGACAAACCCAGGTGATGAACGAAGGATGGGCTTGTTTCTGGCACTATACGCTGATGAATCGTTTATACGATGAAGGGAAAGTCGATGAAGGCTTGATGCTGGAGTTTTTGCAATCCCATGCCGCGGTTATCAATCAGCCAGGCTTTGATAGCCCACACTACAGCGGCCTTAATCCCTACGCGTTAGGGTTTGCGATCTTTATGGACATTAAGCGGATTTGTGATGCGCCAACGGATGAAGATCGGGAGTGGTTTCCCGATATTGCGGGTAGCCCGTGGCGCGATACCGTTGAGTTTGCAATGCGGAACTTTAAGGATGAGTCGTTTATACAGCAGTTTTTATCCCCCAAGGTAATACGCAATCTCAAGCTGTTCTTAATTGTTGATGATGATCAGATGGAGACACTGGAAGTCGCAGCAATTCATAATGAGCGAGGCTATCGGCGAGTGCGTGAGGCGCTGTCAACTCAATATGCGCTATCGGTGCGTGAGCCCAATATTCAAGTTGTCGAAGCGGCTATACGCGGGGATCGTTCGTTGACGTTACACCATGTACAAGATAGCCGTCGGCCCCTTGGTCGCAGCGTATATCCGGTGATTCGCCATTTGCAGCAGCTATGGGGATTTCCGGTGCATTTGGTCTCAATGGAAGAGGGGCGTGTGACGCGCCGTTACCAGTGGCCGATTGAGGAGGAAAACAAAGAGGTGAGTTAAGGTTAAATAACTACCCCGCGGCAAGCGCGGGGTAGTGGTCAAGCTTGGTTGTTTCACCAAGATCAGTTGGCTACTAATATTAGCCTTTGGCAGTCCAGGACTGGCACCAGCCGCCTGCTTCAACGCTATTTTGCGGGAACAGCTGGCAACCTGCGGTTTCTGCATTAAAGAACATGCAGTTTGAGCACAGCTCCCCTTCCTCGTAGGCCGGGTGGTCGCTTGCGTCACTGGCTACTTCTACGTAATTAAGTGCCTGGGCAGTAGAGTTAGATGGGTCAAGGCGAGGCAGTTCCTGGGCAAAAGCAGTCTTTGACAGGATGCCAGCACCAAATGGCAGGGCGGCTAGACCCATTACGCTATTACGCATGAACTTACGACGGCTCTGATTGGCCATGGTGTCTCCTTAGCGTCACGGTTTGACGTTTTTTTGCTTATGTTATTGGGTGGTGAACCACCTCTAATACTCCGACAGAGCTAATAAGCCGGAGTTCTCTAAGCCATGCTAGCGCATGCTCAAAATTAGTGCGAATAACCTTATGAAAAGCGCGACAATTAACCACGTCACTGAGTGGTGCTTGGTCTTATCAAGCAGCCTGTTATACTCGCCTCTGATTGCTGATTAGATTGTTGTTAACGCTATTGTTGGGGGTGCTATGCAAAACGCTGTGATTTTAATCAATACTGAGAAAGGCCAGGTAAAAGCAGTCGCCGAGCGCCTTGCTGATGTAGACGGTATTAGTGAAGTCTATTCGACGTGTGGTCGCTATGATTTGGTCGCCATTGCCCGGACCCCTGATTTTGAAAGCCTTGCAGAACTGGTCACGGAACGTCTAAACGCTGTCGAGGGTATTAGCGATACCGAAACGCTGAATGCCATGCAGGTGCACTCCCGTCACGACCTAGAAACGATGTTTTCCCTGGGCTGGTAACCAATAAATTACCTGACATAAAAAGCAGGATGCAGAATCATTATTGTAGGGAGTAAGTCTGTTGGGGAAATCGCTTTCGCGCTGGCGTCGTCAGGGAAAACGCCTGGGTATCGCTGTGCTTTTTGTCATAGTAGGAACGGGGCTTTGGGAGTTTCAGGAGCGTCAGCATCAGGATGACTATACCTGGATGGGTGTGCCTACCTGGGATGGGTTTCAGCTAACAACGTTTCACCGTGTGCTGAGAAACGATGGCTTCTTAGCGGGATGGTCTGATGTGCGGGTAAACCCACTTTGGGTCAGTTATCAAGTCGAAGCGGTGTCCGATGATACTCGTATTGGCCCACGGCCTAATTTTAAGGCTGACTGGCGCACGTTATGGCCAATAGGTACGGATAGCTATTCCGGCAGTGGTTATGATCGCGGACACTTGGCACCTAACTATGCCATTGCAGCGGTGCATGGTCGTAACGCTCAGGTCGATACCTTCTTGATGAGTAACATGACGCCTCAGCGACCTAATCTGAATCGCCAGCTTTGGCAGCGTCTTGAAGAGTCGGTGATGGATCATTTTGCACCGCGCTTTGATCGCTTGCAGGTGATTACTGGGCCTATTTTTCCTGAGCGCTACATGGACAATGTGTTTAATCGCGTTGGTTTTGTGGAAGTGCCAGAAGCGTTCTATAAGATCATTGTTGTGCCGGATGAAGAGGCTCCGTTGGCGCTTGCCTTTATCATGCCGCAAGACGTTCGTGGTAATGAACCGTTAGATGATTATCTGGTAACTATCGATGAGATCGAGTCGCGCACAGGGCTAAACTTCTTCCCTGATTTAGCGGCAGAGCGTGAAGCTGTATTGGAAGGGCAATTGCGTACTCAAGGCTGGGCACTAGAAGAAGTATCGCGTCGTCCTGGGCGTTTCCAATAATGCAAAAATACCGCGATGGCGAAGACGGTCGCTTGAGCGGTGTTTTTTTGAGCGGATCTTTCTAGCCAGGATTTTCTGAATAGTATTTTATGAATAGGGAGGGGCTAAACAAATAGTCTAGATAGATAGTGGGAGCATCAAGCAGGAAGCGTTGAAGTTAGTTGCTGAACGGCGAGTGGTGAAGTGTTGATCAGCGCTGATGTAAACTGAATCTATGAAATGGTGCCCAGGAGAGGACTTGAACCTCCACGACCATACGGTCACTAGCACCTGAAGCTAGCGCGTCTACCAATTCCGCCACCTGGGCATATCATATTTCGCTACTGACTCTTACTGCTGTTTGTATTCGTATGGTGCCCAGGAGAGGACTTGAACCTCCACGTCCATACGGACACTAGCACCTGAAGCTAGCGCGTCTACCAATTCCGCCACCTGGGCGAATACAAACGTTTTGCTAATACTTTATCAATACTATTTCTAAATAGTACTGCTTGCCGCTACACCATTTTACACCATGAAAAGGGGATAACATGACATAAAGTGGTGCCCAGAAGAGGACTTGAACCTCCACGTCCATACGGACACTAGCACCTGAAGCTAGCGCGTCTACCAATTCCGCCATCTGGGCAAGTGGCGCGTATGATACCGAGGCCACGCTTAAATGCAAGACCCGGTAACTGTTTTTTATCATTAAAATCGTACAATTGCCGTGCTAGGTGGTTGGGTGATTGAGCGGGCAGCGCTATAATGGAGTTATGACCAAACCAAACATGATGTTTTTCAGTCGATCAATGGCTGAATCCCCCCGCCCGCAGCGCACTGCGCCTGCGCAAACTGTCTGCCTCCCGCAAACGCAATCAAGGATGTTGATCGCATGAAGTACTGGACGTTGAGTGATGATCCGCACGCCGAGCGCGAGGCGCAAAAGTATGATAATCCTGCGCCCAGCCGCGAATATTTATTAGCTGCCCTGGAAACGTACGGCAAGCCAATAACCCACGAAAATATGAGCCGCATGCTCGGCATTGAAGATGAAGATCATCTTGAAGCTATTCGCCGTCGTATGGCTGCCATGGAGCGTGATGGTCAGGTGCTGCGCGATCGACGCGGCGCTTATGCACTAATTGATAAACTTGACCTTATTAAAGGGAAGGTACTGGGCCACCGAGATGGTTTTGGCTTCCTACTGCGTGATGATGGTAAAAAGCCAGACTTAGTATTGCCCCCTCGTCAGATGCGCCGTGTTTTCCACGGCGATTATGTGCTGGCGCGTGTTAGTGGCCGCGACCGCCGCGGTCGTGATGAGGCGACTATTGCCGATGTGATTGCGAGAAATACCCAAACGATTGTGGGTGTATACCGTAGTAATTCACCTGAGTTTGGTGTGCTGATTCCTGAGAATCCCCGCATTACCCAGGAAGTTATCATTCCTCATACTGCAAGCGCTGGCGCGAAAGATGGGCAGGTGATATCAGCGAAAATCGTTCAGCAGCCGGCTACGCGAGTTCAGCCAGTTGGTGAAGTTATCGAAGTGCTGGGTGAACGGATGGATCCTGGCATGGAAATAGATATCGCGATTCGTAGCTACGATATACCCGCTGAGTTTCCGCCAGAAGTGCTTGACCAAACCAGCGGTATTTCAGCAGAAGTATTAGAGGAAGATAAGCAACACCGTGTCGATCTGCGTGAGATTCCGTTGGTCACCATTGACGATGAGTCCGCCAAAGACTTTGACGATGCGGTATGCGCTTGGAAGACCAAGTCGGGCAGTTGGAAGCTGCTGGTAGCGATTGCTGATGTATCGCACTACGTGCGCCCGGGGACTGCGCTTGATGATGAGGCGCGTACGCGGGGGAACTCGGTGTACTTCCCAGGCCAGGTTGTGCCGATGCTGCCTGAGCTGCTCTCAAATGGCTTGTGTTCGTTAAATCCCCAAGTAGATCGCCTTGTGATGGTTTGCGAGATGAATATCTCCAAGACGGGCGCTATTAGCCGCTACTCATTCTATGAGGCGGTAATGAACTCCCACGCTCGCCTGACCTACAATAAAGTGGCGGCCATCCTCGATAAAGAGAGTGATGAAGGGGAAGCGCTGCGCAATGAGCACAAGGCGCTAGTGAAGCCGTTGCAAAATTTGCACGAGCTTTATGGCCTGCTGCGTAGTGCCCGAGAAGAGCGTGGTGCGATTGATTTTGACACCACCGAAACAGCGATTATCTTCAATGATGAGCGCAAGATTGAAAAAATTGTCCCGCGTACTCGCAACGATGCTCATAAGCTAATTGAGGAGTGTATGCTGGCGGCCAATGTGGCTACCGCGCGCTTCCTGGATAAGCATGACTTGCCCGCTCTTTACCGTATTCACGAGCGCCCGACCCCGGAACGTCTTGATAAACTGCGTCTGTTCTTGAGCGAGCTGGGGCTCTCCGTTGGTGGTGGCGACATGCCGACGCCTCAAGACTATCAAGCGTTACGTGAGGCGATTATTGATCGCCCAGATGCTGACATCATCCAAACTGTCATGCTGCGCTCAATGAATCAGGCGGTTTATTCGCCCCAGAATGAGGGCCATTTTGGCTTGGCTTACCAGGCCTATGCGCACTTCACTTCACCGATTCGTCGTTACCCTGATCTATTGGTGCATCGCGCCATTCGCTCAGTCATTCGCGGGCCACGGCAAACCAATACGGTTGTTCGGGTAGAAGGCGCACCGGTTGATCCACCAAGCAAGTGGTGCCCTTATACCTTCGAGCAAATGCTTGAGTTGGGTGAGCACTGCTCAATGACCGAGCGGCGGGCTGATGAAGCAACCCGTGATGTTGAAAGTTGGCTTAAGTGTGAGTTTATGTCCGACAAGCTGGGCGAAACGTTCGAAGGTACTATCGCCTCAGTGACTCAGTTTGGCTTGTTTGTGCGACTGGATGACTTCTATGTCGAAGGGTTGGTGCATGTCACCTCGCTGCCCTCTGACTACTACCACTATGAGGCAGAGAAGCATCGCCTCAAAGGTGAGCGCACAGGCACGACCTACCGCTTGGGTGACGGGCTTACGGTTCAGGTTGCGCGGGTAGATATGGATGATCGTAAGATCGACTTTGGTTTAGCTGACGAGAAACCCCGGCCACGCCGCCAGCCGCGCAAACGCCGCGGTGGAGAAGGTGGTGCTGGAGTAGAAGGGGGAGCTAGCAAAGCAGCATCAGCTGATAAGCAGCCGACGCGCCGTGGGCCAAGACGCACGCGTAATGGCCCGCGTAAACCATCACCGAATAAGGGTTGAGCATGAAATCGTCGTCTCGACGTAGCTCGCGTCCGGCTGTTCGTACTCCGGATGGGCTAGACCAAGTGTATGGCGTTCACGCCCTGGAAAGTCTGCTGGAACGGGGCGAAACGCCCCTTGAGTTGTGGGTGCAGCAAGGAGCGGGTAACCGCTTGAAGGAAGTGGTTGCGAGCGCTCAGGCTCGTGGTGCGCGGATTAAAGAGCAGTCTCGCGACTTGCTGGATCAGCTTACGCAGGGTGCAGCCCACCAAGGGGTTGTGGCATTTTGCCCGCCGCTGGTTCCCGAAGGGGAAGAGTCGTTGTGGTTGAAGCTACGCGCATGGCAAGCGTCTGCACCGCCGCTATTGTTAGTGCTGGATGGTGTTACCGATGTCCATAACTTTGGTGCGTGCCTGCGCAGCGCGGATGCCGCCGGTGCCCACGGTGTGATTGTGGCTAAGGATAAAGCCGCGCCGCTGAACGCGACGGTGCGGAAAGTGGCTTGCGGCGCAGCCGAGGTGGTGCCTGTTTATCAGGTTACTAACCTATCGCGTACATTGGCTAAGCTAAAAGATGCCGGTGTATGGATTACTGGTACTGCTGGTGAAGCTGAGGCTAGCCTGTTTGAGATTGATATGACTGGCCCGACTGCATTAGTGATGGGCGCTGAAGGGAAGGGCATGCGCCGGTTAACCAGGGAAGCCTGCGATAATTTGGCAAAGTTGCCTATGGCCGGACAGGTGTCTAGCCTGAACGTATCGGTCGCGACAGGCATTTGTTTGTTTGAAGCTGTTCGGCAGAGGCAGCTTGCAAGTTAAGCACTAGCCCACTAGAATGCTTTCGCCCGTTTAACTTTAAGCGGGCGCTCGTATTGGTTAACAGTTAATACGAAAAACAGTTCTGCTTGATGCCCCAAATGACATCGTTCGCGGTGAGCAACGGGCATTTCAGTTAACTCCTTGCTTCCCTGTCGTCATTGATACAGCTGTGTCAATACACACCGGAAGCTGTCAAACCGCAAGGAGATTCCATGCGTCATTATGAAATCGTGTTTATGGTCCACCCGGATCAGAGCGAGCAAGTGCCGGCTATGGTCGAGCGCTACACCAGCATTGTTACCGAAAACGGTGGCACTGTGCATCGCTTGGAAGATTGGGGCCGTCGTCACCTGGCTTACCCGATCAACAAGATCCACAAAGCCCACTACGTGCTGATGAACGTTGAGTGCACCGGCGAGACTCTCGAAGAAATCGAGAACATCTTCCGTTTCAACGATGCCATCATCCGCAGCTTGGTTGTTCGCTGTAAAGAAGCGATCACCGAAGCTTCTCCGATGATGAAGCCGGCAGAAGAAAAGCGTCCGCGTCGCGAAGATAAACCGCGCGCAGAAGAAGCTGAAGAAGAAACTGCCTAATTTCATCCACCGCACGTTTTAAGGAGCTAGTCCATGGCACGTTTTTTCCGTCGCCGTAAGTTTTGCCGCTTCACTGCTGAAGGCGTCAAGCAGATCGACTACAAAGATCTCGACACGCTGAAGGCTTACATCACCGAAACCGGCAAGATCGTTCCGAGCCGTATCACCGGCACCAAAGCACGCTATCAGCGTCAGTTGGCGACTGCTATCAAGCGTTCGCGTTACCTGGCACTGCTGCCCTACTCCGATAGCCATCAGTAAGCGTTTAACGTGATGCTGGCACTGGCGAGATGGCTCATGCGGAGCACGCCCTATGCCATTGGCGGGGCGGCGTTAGCGACGCTAGTGCCTTGGCTGTTCTGGTTAGGGGCAGCCATCGCCGCGCTAGTTACCTTACGCAAAGGTTTTGCACCTGCGCTTCCGGTAATTATCGCTGCTGCACTACCTGCGGGTTTCTGGTGGTCTCAAGGTGACGTCATTCCACTTGCTAGCGTACTGCTAGTAACGCTGATGGCGGTTATCCTGCGTGAGAGGATGCGTTGGAGTGAAGCGTTAATCGTTGGCGCATTGGCGGCAGCGGTTATGGTTCAACTCGGCATCTTTATACCGCCAGGTGGAACAGAGTTGATGCTGGAGCAACTGCGAGCAAGCTCTACTGAGATTGATCGCATGCTGACAGAGTTTGCTAACCAAGGTATTGATGCACCCACGCTCGCCGCTATGGTGATCGGTGGTGTAACAGGCTTGGTGGTATTGTTGGCCGCTATTGCGTGTTTGGCTTTGGCGCGAAGCTGGCAAGCTGGGCTTTATAACCCAGGCGGCTTCCGCGAAGAGTTTCACGCACTGCGCCTATCGCCCAAAGAGCTGGCTGTTTTAGTCGTGCTTGGTGTGGGGGGTATGGTGTTGGGAGCGCACGCTCTGGCAATGCTTGGTTGGATTCCACTGCTGGTAGCTGGCATTGCGCTAGTGCATGGGTTTATTGGAATAAAGGGGATGAACGGGCTGTGGCTGGTGGCATTTTATGTGCTACTGATCACGACCTGGCCCACGATTCTCATTGTGCTGCTGTTGGGGCTGATTGATACATTCGCGAACGTTCGCGCACGCCTTGCCCGCAGCAACTGACAAGAGGTTTACGAGATGGAAGTCATTCTGCTCGACAACATTGGTAAGCTGGGCGGCCTGGGTGACAAAGTCACTGTAAAGCCCGGTTATGGTCGTAACTATTTGGTTCCTTACGGCCTAGCCGTGCCGGCAACCAAAGATAACGTTGAAGCATTCAAAGCCCAGCGTGCTGAGCTTGAAGCCCAAGCCGCTGAGCGTAAAGCAGAAGCTGAAGCGCGTGCTGAGCAGCTTAACGACATCGAATTGTCGTTGGTTTCTAAAGCAGGCGATGAAGGCAAACTGTTCGGTTCTATCGGTCCTCGTGACTTGGCCGACGCTATTTCCTCTGCTGGCATCGAAGTTGCCAAGAGCGAAGTACGTATGCCGCAAGGTCCGATTCGCCAAACTGGCGAATACGACATCGCTCTACACCTGCATGCAGAAGTAGATGCTGTTGTTCGCGTGGTTGTTGTCGCAGAGTAAACGCTCTCGCCAACGCTGACGCCTCAAAGGGCGCGGGTCTTCCCGCGCCCTTTGTCTTTTTAATCTAAACCGTTCTAAGCGCGGTCAAAAACGTTTGAGGTGTGGGTCGAATTTTTTTGAACGTCGCTTGGCGGAGATAGGTCGCTTATGGTGGGTTTGAGATTGTCCCGCTAAGATAGTCATCGTTATTGGCTACGCTTTATGATTAAGGAGCTCACTATGCAGGACCAGCCTTCTGCTGATCAGGAAACGGCAGCGATAAAGCTGCCGCCGCACTCTCTTGAGGCGGAGCAGTCGGTGCTAGGTGGGCTAATGTTGGATAACCAAGCCTGGGACAATGTTTCGGAACGGTTGGTGGCGGATGATTTTTACCGCTATGAGCATCGCTTGGTATTCAATGTGATGATTCATTTGGCCGAATCCGGGCAGCCGCTTGACGTTATAACGCTGTCAGAGGCATTAGAAGCGCGTGATCAGTTGGATACGGTGGGTGGTTTGGCATTCTTAGCTGAGCTGGCCCGCAACACGCCTTCTGCCAGTAATATTCGTGCTTATGCGGATATCGTTCGCGAGCGGGCAACGCTGCGCAAATTAATCCGTGCGGCCAATCAAATTGCTGACGGGGCGTTTTCCCCGCAGGGCCGTCCTGCTGATGAGCTGCTTAACGAAGCTGAGCGACTAGTCTTTCAGATTGCCGAAGAGCGGCCGAAAACGGGCGGTCCTATCGGCATGAGTGAACTGCTAACCAAAGCCGTTGATCGCATTGATGAGCTGTTCAACCTAAAGGGTGAAATGACAGGTCTCTCCTCGGGGTTTCGTGACCTCGATGAAATGACTTCAGGCTTACAGCCCTCAGATTTGGTGATTATCGCGGGCCGCCCGTCAATGGGTAAAACCACTTTTGCCATGAATTTGGTGGAGCATGCGGTTATTGCTAGCGATAAGCCGGTGATGGTGTTCTCCATGGAGATGCCCGCGGAATCTCTGATGCTGCGTATGCTCTCTTCGTTGGGTCGGATTGATCAAACCCGTGTGCGTTCGGGGCAGTTGGAAGATGAAGATTGGCCGCGGCTGACATCAGCGGTCAACCTGCTCAAAGACAAGCAGTTATTTATTGATGATACTGCGGCGCTTTCGCCTAATGAAATGCGCTCACGCCTGCGTAGAGTGGTGCGGGAGCACGGCAATATGGCGCTGATCATGATTGACTATCTGCAGCTAATGCAGATTCCTGGCTTCTCTGAAAACCGTACCGGTGAGATATCGGAGATTTCCCGCTCGCTAAAAGGGCTGGCAAAAGAGTTTCAATGCCCTGTTGTAGCACTTTCACAGCTTAACCGTTCGTTGGAGCAGCGCCCCAACAAGCGTCCTGTCATGTCGGATCTGCGTGAATCCGGCGCGATTGAGCAGGATGCCGACGTCATTGCGTTTGTTTACCGAGATGAGGTGTATAACCCTGACAATCCTGACAACCAAGGGATTGCCGAGCTGATTATTGGTAAACAGCGTAACGGGCCTATCGGTACGGTACATATGGCCTTTATTGGTAAATACACACGCTTCGAAGACCTTGCGCCCGATAGCTATGGCGAAGCGTTCGGTGATTAACTTGAGCGTTAGGGGGGAGAACGTATAATGCTCCTCCCCGACCAAGCAGATAGACAGGAGTAGCAAATGGCAGGTGGTTTTAGACGTGGTAACCGTAAGCGTCTTCCTAAGCTGGAAGGCCGTGGGGAACTGCAGTCACTAGAGCGAGAAGGGCCATTTAAAGAGTGGTTGGGAATGCCTGACCTCTACCGTTACTTCCTGGTAGTGGAAGGGGAAAAATATAGCTACCAAACTGAAGATTCAGAACTACCGGTAACGGTAGGCGATAAAGTAGTTTTCCGTTACAAGGAAACTAAAGGCGGTAACTGGATTGATCGCAACTCGTTAGGTAAAGCAATCGACCCCTCTGAGTATCAATAATTCGACGAATAAGTTGACGTTTTGGTCAGGAACTCTTTTGTGATGTTGCCGTCATAGGCAGTTAGTGCCAAGGTAATAAAATTGTCATGGGGTATCGTCATGCTGTGCCCCATGATGATGAACAATCACAGGAGGGAACCATGGAACTTAAAGAACTGAAGCAATTTGTTGCGGGTCACGATAATTTTGAAATACGCGTTATCACGCATTCGGGCAGCCGCTTTTATCAACTAGAGCTTGAAGATGTAGAGGGCGAGCGGCATATGTTGACCCAGCGCGGTAAGCCAATGCTGTTTCGCTCGCTAGATGATGTTTATCTTGAGCTAAAGCGTGCTGGGATTCACCGTGCTTACTTAGTGCAGCATGTACCCCAGGATGAAGTGATTGGACGCGATGCTCATTACAGTTCGCCGTTAACATCACGTATGCCGCTAGTGTTTTAACACTACAAGCATTGCAACATCCTATGGCGTCCTCACTTGTTTGCGTGACGCTTCTCCCACCATCGCCCTAGCCGTACACGGCGACGGGCAAAAAAACGATAGCCTGCATCCATTACTCCTCGCAGGCCTGGTAAGCAAGAAAGCCATACTAGCCACCGGTAGCCCAGTACCGCATAGAGGGCCCGGCTGGCATCCATCCCGATATACCAATTTCCTTGGCTATCTTTAACATGCAGCAGCCCCATCATGTCGTCAAATCTGCGTCCTACATCGGCTGCATTGAAATCACTGCTCTGAATATCCACTAGCGTGACACGTTCTTGATGGCGATGCTTTGCAAGCCAGGCGACTTCCACGCGGCAAAAAGGGCAGTGACCATCGTGATATAGCGTGACAGGTGACGTTGCGTGAAGCGTAGAGAAACGGCTCATTGAGTGCCCTTTGATAGATAGCCTTGTGTGTGGGAGGTCTGGCCGTAGCCTGGACTGGTGGGTAGTGAAGCAAGAAACTGTTCAGCCTGCTGACGCATCGCGTCACGCTTTTCGTCTTTCATGCGAGAGAGTGAGCCATAGATCAACTTCATGCGCGGATTGCGGTTCAGCTGTTCAGCGTTGGTTTCCAGAAAATGCCAGTAAAGGCTGTTAAACGGACACGCCTTTGGGCCTGTTACCTGTTTTGGAGAGTAGCGGCAGTGCTGGCAGTGGTCAGACATTTTGTCGATATATTTACCTGAAGCGCAGTAAGGTTTGGAGCCCATTAAGCCGCCGTCAGCGTGCAGTACCATGCCTAAGGTGTTGGGCAGCTCTACCCATTCGCAGGCATCGGCATACACCGCTAGATACCAGTCACAGAGTGCTTCAGGCTTAACACCGCACAGTAGGGCAAAGTTGCCGGTTACCATCAAACGCTGAATATGGTGGGCGTAGCTGTTATCGATGGTCATTTGAATGGCGCGCTGTAAACAGCGCATATCGGTATTGCCATCCCAGTAAAATGCTGGTAATTCTCGCTCAAAGCCAAGTCGATTCTCTCGCTTGTAAGTCGGCATTTGTGTCCAATAAAGCCCTCGAACATACTCTCGCCAACCCAGTATTTGACGAATGAATCCTTCGACTGCATTGATAGGCGCATGACCTGTTAGGTAGCGCTGCTCAGCGGCTTCACAGACTTCATGAGGTGTAAGCAGGCCGATATTGAGCGCCGCCGATAGTCTGGAGTGAAAAAGGAACGGTTCTTTATCGCTAATCGCATCTTGGTAGCGCCCAAAGTCGGCCAACCCATGGTCAAGGAAGTGGTTTAAATCCACCAGCGCCTGTCGGCGGGTGACGGGGAGGTTGAAGTTATCCAGGGATCCCATGTGTTCGCTAAAATGCTGCTTGGCATCATTGAGCGCTTCCTGGGTCAGTGCATCTTGGCGATGGGTGGGAGGCGATGGAAAGCTGAGCGTTGCTTGAATCGGCTCACGGTTGTCGTGATCAAAGTTCCATTTTCCTCCAGCAGGTGTATCGCCCTCCATCAGTAGCCCAGTTCGTTTGCGCTGCTCCCGATAGAAATACTCCAGACGCAGCTGTTTACGTCCTTTAGCCCAGTTGGCAAAGTCATCAGGCGAGCTGAAAAAGCGATCATCTTCGATCACTTTCCAGGGTAGGGCGGCTGCTTGGCGCTGTTGCATGGCATCCCAAAGTCGCCATTCACCAGGTCTTGCTACACGCACTTCATGGCAACCGTACTGAGTGGCAATACGTTCAGCTTCCGTGATGAGTGACTGGGTATTGTCAGCATCAACAATGCGGCTGTAGTGAACGTTGTAGCCTTTATCGCGCAGCGCTTGAGCAAAGTGCCGCATGGCGGCCATAAACAAGCCGACTTTATGTATATGGTGAGGCACATAGCGCGCTTCTTTGGCGACCTCGCAAAGAGCGATGACTGCGTCAGTTGGCGCATTGCGCAGGGTTGCCAATGAAAGCGAAAGCTGATCACCAAGGACTAACAGTAAAGGCTTCGACATGAGTTGGCCTGCAGTTATACAAATAATGTTGATAGTATAACTTTATGCCGCAACTTTGCCGAAAAGTGTTAAGATTTTGCCAACTATTTAAAGTATCCGAGGAGTTAGCGACATGGTCGATAGCGTTGTGAAAGATCAGCCGGGAGAAGGGCGCTTGGTCCATGCGCCAAGTGATCATCCTGCCGTTCCCCCTGCAAAAGTCGGCGTGGTGTTGGCTAACTTGGGCACCCCGGACGCAACCGACTATTGGTCTATGCGGCGCTACCTTAGTGAGTTTTTGTCCGATAAGCGTGTTGTTGATTACGCTAATTGGAAGTGGCAGCCGCTTTTACAACTAATTATTTTGACCAAACGTCCTTTTTCTTCTGGTAACGCTTATAAAAGTATTTGGAACAACGAGAAGAACGAGAGTCCGTTGTTAACGACGACGCGTGCCCAAACTGAAAAAATGGCTGCACGTTTGAAAGCGCTCTACGGCGATAGCGTCGAAGTTGATTTCTGTATGCGCTATGGCAATCCGTCGACTGAAAGTGTTCTCAACCGCATGAAAGAGAAGGGGTGTGAGCGGATTGTTTTCTTCCCGCTTTATCCCCAGTACGGCTCGCCTACGACCGCAACGGCAAATGATCAGGCATTTCGTACGTTGATGAAAATGAAATGGCAGCCCTATATTCGTACGGTGCCCGCTTATTTTGAGCATCCCGCCTATATTCAGGCGCTGGCGAATTCAGTTCAGGAAGCTTATGAAGGTTTTGAAACGCGTCCGACGAAACTGGTAGCAAGCTACCACGGTGTCCCCGAACGTTACTTATTAGAAGGTGACCCCTACCATTGCCAATGTCAGAAAACGACGCGCTTGATGCGTGAAAAACTGGGGCTAAGCAAAGAGGAAGTAGACACCGCCTTTCAGTCTCAGTTTGGCCCAGAAAAGTGGGTTGGCCCGCAAACCGTCGATCATGTGGCTGAACTTGCCAAGCAAGGGCACAAGCATATTGCGATTATGTCGCCTGCTTTCTCTTCCGATTGTGTTGAAACGCTGGAAGAGATCAAAGAAGAGATTCACGATAGCTTTATGGAAGCAGGAGGGGAGACGTTTAGTTATATTCCTTGCCTGAATGATCGAGACGATCACATTGATGCCCTGCTAGCGGTTGTTAACAACGAGTTGGCGGGGTGGCTGTCCGCTTCTTAATAGCGCGTTTTGTCAAAAGCCGCCAAAGTGAACTGCACCCCAAAAGTGCTCAACTAAGGCGGCTTTTTTTATGGGTGACTAGTTTTATAGAAACGTAATCAACCTTGGTATAAGGTTTGTGCATTAATAATCACATTTATTCAACGCTTAGGGCCGTTTTGGTCTTGCTACTGCCTTGGGGTTAACTGACACGTTCTTATAGGGAGAAACCACCGGATGCAATTCGCTGTATTAATGGGCTTTGTGCTGGCAGCGTCGTCGCCTATGCTCAACCGCTGGTTTGGAGAACGGACGAGCCTCGTACTGGCGCTGTTTCCTGCCTTAATGGCTATCTGGCTGTTCAGTCAGGCACCTATTGTTATGAGTGAAGGGTCACTTCTGTTGGAGTGGTCTTGGGTGCCATCCTTAGGCATTAGCCTGAGCTTCCTGCTTGATGGGCTGTCACTGTTATTTGGGCTGTTGATTACCGTTATCGGCACTTTCGTGTTGATCTATGCTGGTGGTTATCTCAAAGGCCATACGGATATTGCACGCTTTCATTTAGCGCTTGTTGCGTTTATGGCCTCTATGTTGGGGCTAGTGCTTGCCGATGGATTGCTTACGCTTTTCGTATTCTGGGAACTTACCAGCATCACCTCTTATTTGCTGATTGGCTTTAACCATACCGATATGGAGGCAAGAAAATCCGCACGTCAGGGGCTTTTTGTAACGGTTGCCGGTGGTTTGGCGCTGATGGCAGGTCTGGTGCTGTTAGGGGGGGCAAGCGGAAGCTGGTCGTTTTATGAGATTGGCCAAATGGAAAGCGATCTGCGTGAACATTCGCTTTATACCCCGATGCTCATTTGCTTGCTGCTGGGGGCATTCACAAAATCAGCCCAGTTTCCTTTTCATTTTTGGTTACCCAGCGCCATGGCGGCGCCAACGCCAGTGTCGGCATACCTCCACTCGGCCACCATGGTCAAAGCGGGTATTTACTTGCTGGCGCGCTTACACCCTGAATTGGGTGGCACAGCGCTATGGATCGGAATACTGTCGGTCGTCGGTGCGATTACCATGCTGACAGGCGCCTTCTTAGCGATTCATCACACCAATATTAAAAAGCTGTTGGCTTATTCCACCATTATGGCGCTTGGCACGCTAACTATGTTGCTGGGCATTGGTTCTGAGTACGCCATGACGGCATTTGTAACGTTCTTGCTTGCCCACTCAATGTACAAAGGGGCACTGTTTATGGTCGCCGGTATTCTGGACCATGAGACAGGCACCAAAGATGTCACCGCAATGGGCGGCTTGAGGTCTGCCATGCCAATCACTGCGGTGATTGCTTTTGTCGCGGCACTGTCGTTGGCAGGCGTGCCACCGCTATTTGGCTTCATTGGTAAAGAGCTAATGCTAGAGGCAGCGCTGGGGGCGGAGCGCTTCGATATGTTGTTAGTCCTGTTTGCTTTCCTGGCCGCTATTTTGACGATTGCAGTGGCTGCCATTATCGCCTTCCGCCCCTTCTATGGTCGGCAAATTGAAACACCCAAAACACCCCATGAAGCGCCTTTTAGTATGTTGATTGGGCCCGCTGTATTGGCGCTTGGTTCACTTGTGTTAGGGCTGGCGCCAGCCATGCTTGGTGCTGATGCGCTGCTTACGTCAGCGGCGACAGCGGTGGTAGGTGAGCCGCTGCAAGTGTCATTATCGCTTTGGTATGGCATCAATATGGCGCTGATCATGTCGATTGCCAGTCTTGGGCTAGGCTTTTTACTGTTTAAGCGCTGGGATGGTGTGCGTAGCAAGCTGGCAATGCTGGCACCAGCGATGCGGCATGGCCCCGAAGCGGGTTACGAAGGTTTAATGAACGGTATTGTGCGCTTTTCTGAATGGCAAACACGCCTGCTGCAAAACGGCTATATGCGCAACTATATTCTCGTCATGCTGGTGGTGCTGATTGCCTTGATTGGCAACTCAATACTTGTGCGCCATGCGCCTCAACTGGCGCTGACGCTGGACGTGCGGTTCCATGAGGTAATTGTCGCTGGCACCATGGTGATGGGGGCTTTGTTTGCCACTATTTCTCGTTCACGCCTTGGTGCTGTGGTATCGGTCGGCATTATGGGGTTCTCGATTGCGCTGATTTTTATTCTCTTTAGTGCACCTGATTTAGGCATTACCCAACTGTTGGTTGAGACCATGACCGTTATCTTGTTGGTCTTAGTGCTCTTCAGGCTGCCGCGTTTTTCAAACCTTTCCACAACCTTGGAGCGTATTCGTGACGGCGCAGTGGCCGCAATGATGGGAATATTGATTTTTCTACTGATTATGACCGCTTGGAGTATTAATCAGTTTGAGCCTATTTCAATGTACATGGTAGAGAACAGTGCGCCCCTGGCTTATGGTCGCAACATCGTTAACGTCATTTTGGTGGACTATCGAGCACTCGACACGTTAGGCGAGATGTTTGTGCTTGCACTTGCCGCTATAGGGGTTATCGCCATGCTTAAACTGCGCCACGGCGAAAATGAAAGCAAATCAGTAGAAGGCGAAAACGGCGAGAAAGCCAGTGTTAAGGAGCCGTACGATGGTTAAATCCGGCACCATTATTCTCAACACTGCGGCGCGGTTTTTGATGCCGCTACAACTGATGTTTTCAATTTTCCTATTGCTGCGTGGGCACGATGAGCCCGGTGGTGGATTTATTGCTGGGCTAGTAGCAGCAGGGGCTTTCACTCTCTATCTGTTTGCCTTTGGTGTCAGTGCCACCAAAGAGGTGCTGCGTATGGTCGACCCACGCGACTTAATTGGGGCAGGGCTATTGTTGGGGATGATTTCGGTGGTGCCTGCTTGGTTCATGGGCCAGCCGTTTTTAACCGCTCAGTGGTGGACTATCCCCGTGATCGATTTTAAAGCATCTACACCGCTCATTTTCGATGTAGGGGTGTACTTTGCCGTTCTTGGCTCGGTGATGGGCATGGTGATGGCGCTGATGGAGGTGGATAAGGATGAACCCTAATGCATCAGGAGGCTCCGTATGGAACCGCTAATGGCACTAGCAATTGGGCTACTCTACGCTGCCGCAATCTTTATGATGTTACGTCGCTCTATTGTGAAATTGGTGATTGGTCTACTGCTGCTGTCGAACGCTGCTAATTTGCTGATTTTCACTACCGCAGGCATGACGCGCGGCGCCCCACCATTAATACCGGAAGGTATGCTACAGCCGTTAGGTGAAGTAGCCGACCCGCTGCCTCAAGCTGTTGTATTGACGGCGATTGTCATTGCATTTGGGGTGCTGGCATTTGCTGTTGTGTTAATTCGCCGCGCCTACGAAATTGTAAAAGCAGATGATCTGGACAAAATGAAGGATACCGACACGTGAGGCCTGAAGTTGCACTGCCCGTCCTATTGCCACTGCTTTCTGGCGCACTTTCATTACTTTTTTGGCGTTCTCGACCCGTTCAACGTTTCATTGCGGTAGCAGGTAATGTCGCGCTGCTACTGGTGAGTGTATGGCTGTTTGTCGCCGTGCTAGCTGATGGTTACATCACTATGCAGATGGGCAGCTGGCCAGCTCCGTTTGGGATTACGCTCATTGCCGATATGTTGAGTGCCGTTATGATTTTAATGACGGGGATCATTGGTTTGGCAATGGGGATTTATTCGCTGGCCACCACAGGGCGGGGGCATGAAAAATTTGGCTATTACCCGCTGATGCATTTGTTGTTAGCAGGTGTGGCAGGGGCCTTTTTAACCGGTGATATCTTCAATTTATATGTTTGGTTTGAGGTTATGCTGGTTGCTTCGTTTGCGCTATTGATTCTGGGCGGTGAACGGGCGCAGATGGAAGGCGCAATTAAATACGTCACGTTGAACCTGTTGGCTTCGGTGATTTTTTTAACGGCTGTGGGGCTATTGTATGGCACGGTAGGCACGCTAAACATGGCCGACATTGCGCTGCGTATGGACGAGGCTGAGCACAGCGGAATGGTCGAAGTGCTTGCCGTTATGTTTATGGTAGCTTTTGGTATTAAAGCAGCCGCTTTTCCGCTCTTTTTCTGGCTGCCTGCTTCTTATCACACGCCGCCAGTAGCGGTATCGGCGTTGTTTGCTGGTCTGCTGACAAAGGTGGGGGTGTATTCGTTGTTCCGCGTGTTCACTCTTATTTTTGACCAAACGATGGGGTATCTGCAGGACATTATGCTTTGGGGCGCTGTGTTGACGATGGTTACAGGCGTGCTTGGCGCTGCCGCTCAGTATGAGTTCCGACGGATCCTCTCATTTCACATTGTGAGCCAGATTGGCTACATGATCCTTGGTTTGGCGCTGTATACACCGCTGGCGATTGCAGGCGGTGTATTTGCTATCGTGCATAACATTATTGTTAAAACGAACCTGTTCCTAATCAGCGGTATTACCCACCGTTTGCAAGGCACTTATCAGCTTAAGAAGATGGGTGGGCTTTACCGAGAACGCCCTTGGTTAGCCGTGGCGTTTTTTATCTCAGCATTTTCGCTGGCGGGCATTCCTCCACTATCAGGTTTCTTTGCCAAGTTTGTGCTGGTTCGTGCTGGCCTGGAGGCGGGGGCGTATGTAGCAACAGGTTTTGCGTTGGCAGTAGGGCTCATGACACTTTATTCCATGGTGAAAATTTGGAATGACGTGTTTTGGAAAGCGTTGCCAGAAGAAAATAAAGTGCCCGCCTCACAAACCTCCGTCGGTGATGATGGTCGATTACTAAAACCAAGCCTGTGGATGATGTATACACCCGTCGCTGTGCTGGCCATGATGTCGTTGTTAATCGGTGTTTTCGCAGAAGCTATCATGCAGGTGATGATGCTTATTGGTGATCAGCTAATGTCCCCATCAGGTTATATTGAAGCTGTGCTGGGAGTCTCTGCTAGTGCTGAAGATGCGCTGCTTGACCGGGGTGAGTTGCAGGCGGAGATTATAGGTGACCGTGCGGAGGGTGCCCCATGACTGGTGCGATTTGGAACCTTCTGCTCGGGTTAGCCTGGGTACTACTAAGTGGCGATTTTTCCGGACTTAATCTGCTGGTCGGAATGATTTTTGGCTATATTGCGTTGCTGTTAATCGAACCTCAAGTCGACGCGTTAAAAGGCTACCCCGCTCGTGTGCCACGAATTATTGGTTTTATTGGTTTTTTTATTAAGGAGTTGGTGCGGGCAAATCTGCGCGTCGCCTTCGATATATTGACCCCTCCCTGGCACATGAAGCCCGGTGTTATTGCGCTGCCTCTCTCGGCGCGCACGGAAATGGAAATTACTATCGTCGCTAACCTGATTTCGCTAACGCCTGGCACGTTGAGCCTTGATGTCTCTGACGATCGAAAGGTGCTCTATATTCACGCGATGTTTTTAGATGATGAAGAAGAGCTTCGAAATAACTTAAAAGAGATGGAGCACCGTGCATTGGAGTTATTTCGTTAATGGATACCGTTATTCTGATAAGCCAGATAATTATGGGGCTGACGCTTGTACTTACTTTCGTACGTGTCGTTCGTGGCCCTAGTTTACCTGATCGTGTTGTTGCGCTTGAATTGTTTTCCACTACCGTGGTGGGGCTGGTGGGTGTTTATGCTATTCAATCGGGTGTGGCGAGTTTCCTAGATGCGGCAATCGTGATCGCTCTGATGGGTTTTTTAGCCGCGATTGGGTTTGCACGCTTTCTGGAACGTGGAGGACCGCGAGATGATTGAATTTATCAAAGGCGCGCTATTGATAACGGGGTCAAGCTTTATGTTGCTGGCGGCTATCGGTTTGTTGCGGCTGCCGGATCTGCTGACCCGCATGCACGCGACCACTAAGGCTGCAGCGCTTGGCGTTATTTTAATTATGCTGGCATCGGCCATGCATTTTGCCGAAGTTGGTGTGGTTGCGCGCTCGTTCGCGATTATTGTGTTTATTTTAATAACGGCACCGATTGCTGCCCATGTGATTGGCAGGGCTGGTTACTTTGTTGGCTCGCGCCTCTGGAGCGGTACCGTTAAGGATGAGCTGAGACCCAATTATGACCCGCTTACTCATGAGCTTAAAAGTGGCCTAGAAACCCATGAAAATGCCAAACGGCATCCTCGCGCCACAGACCCTGATTGACCAGGACTTGCGGTGCTTTATCTCGTATCACACTCTTTTTCATAGTTATTAATTGCTGCTCCAGTACCTGTTCGAAAAGCCATCCAGCCAGGATGGCTTTTTTTATTTGCAGTGCTTTGGGGAAAAGTTGCAGAGATAAGCGTGAAAAAAATCGGGTAAACATTAGGAAAGGGGGCTCAGGAAAAAACATGACGTTAAAAACACGCATGTTTATCTATGTACAATAGTTATACCGTGAAGGATAATGTGTCTATGTTTTTGATGCGTGCCGTGTAAGTGTTAGGCAGCGAGATGGAGTGTATGCGACGTAAGCAGGATTTACCGCAAAAATACTGTGTGCAATGCCAGCGTCCTTTTACTTGGCGGAAAAAGTGGGCGCGTTGCTGGGATGAAGTGCGCCATTGCAGTGAACGCTGCCGTCGCGAAGCTAAGCAGTCCAACGCACCAAGGAGGCAAATGCATGAGCAGCACGACTGATATTGTATGGCTTCAGGATAATTTGCGGATAGCTGATAATCCCTTGTTGAATTTTGACTCCCCTCCTGAGCAGATGCTTTGTCTCTATGTGCTAGACCAGAGATGGTTTGAAAGTTCGATTGCGGGTGATGCTTCTCCCAGGCTGGGGCCTGCTCGGATACGCTTTTTATGGCAAAGTTTGATGGAGTTACGTGGCGAGCTGCTGCAGCGTGGCAGTGATTTGCTAGTCCGCATCGGTGATCCTGCCAGCATCGTGCTAGAGACTGCTGCCATGCTTGGTGCAAGAGAAGTACGTGTGGCAGCGCATTCTGGGTATGAAGAGTCACAGCATATTGCGCGGGTCGCTGACCAGCTCCCGCCGGCCTGTCAGTTATTTTGTGCTGATAGCGGTTATTTAATTGACGAAGACGAGCTTCCCTTTGCATTGAATGAGTTGCCGCCCAGCTTTTCGGCATTTCGGCGACGTGTTGAAAAGCATTGTACGTTTTTAGCGCCCTTGCCAGCGCCAGTGACACTACCACCCTGGCCAGAATCTGCTCCCCGAGGGTTTCCCCCGCTCAAGGCAGTATGCGAAGAGAGTGCTGTCTGGCAGCCTGATAATCGCCAGGGCTTTGTATTTGTGGGAGGTGAGTCGGCGGCTAGTGATCGTTTACAACAGTATCTCTGGCGGCAAAACGGCGCGGAATCTTACAAGAAAACCCGCAATGGCTTATTGGGGGCTAATTTTTCCACACGTTTTTCACCGTGGCTGGCGCGAGGTTGTTTATCCGCTCGCCAAGCGTACCAAGAAGTAAAAAACTGGGAGGCCGTTCACGGAAGCTGTGAATCAAGTTATTGGATTATTTTTGAATTAATGTGGCGAGATTATTTCCATCGAGCGGCTCAACTGGAAGGTGCGGCATTATTTGGACATGAAGAGTTACCGCCCGCTAACAGTGTATTTGATGCGTGGCGCAACGCTACAACCGGCGTGCCATTTATAGACGCTGCCATGCTAGAACTGAAAGTTACCGGGTGGATATCTAATCGAGCACGCCAAAATGTCGCCAGTTTTCTAGTGAAAGATCTAAACGTCGATTGGCGCCTTGGTGCATCGTGGTTTGAGCGCTGCCTGATTGATTACGATGTGGCGAGTAACTGGGGCAACTGGCGTTATATTGCCGGTGTTGGTCGTGATCCCCGCCAAGACCGTTACTTTAATGTGCTGAAGCAAGCAGGGCATTATGATCCAAACGGGCTTTACGTTGCCTATTGGCTGCCTGAGCTGGATTCGCTTCCGTTAGGAATGGAGCGACACCAACCCTGGCGAGTAGCGTCTTCTAAGTTTGATGCACCTTGCGTAGAGCCCGCTGAGTGGGAGCGTTGGCTAGTGGCTAAAACAGAGCTTCAAGAAACGGATGAGTAAGATTTCACTCAAACACGGACGATAGAGCCCAAAAGATAGGTTGTGCAATATGAGTGAGATAAGTAGTGACCGCCGCGTTGCTTGGTTTCTAGGCCTTGCGGGTTTAGTACCCTTTATTGCTGGAGGTCTCCTAGCCTGGTGGGCACCTCCTGTATGGCAGGTAACGGCGGTATACGCGTTTAGCTATTACAGTGCAGTTATTCTGTCTTTTTTGGGTGGCGTTCATTGGGGGAGTGCTCTTCAAGTGCCTCGCCCAGGTAATACCCGACGTTTGATCATTGCAATGGTGCCCAGCTTAATCGCTTGGCCTGCGTTAATGTTCAACGTCATGACTGGGCTATGGGTATTACTGGCAGGATTTGTTCTAATCGGTGGCTATGATATCAGCCGTGATGGCCGAGAAGGATTTCCACGTTGGTATCTTAAGCTTCGTTGTGTACTGACTTGCGTCGTGGTGGTGTTTCATCTGATTGTTTTGCTGCGGCTAGGTAGGTAGGGCTAGTATCTAAGCTATTTCTGAGCCATTATCGGACGCACGCCAAGGATTGCCAAGAGATTAATGCTATGTCTTTGAAAGTTAAAGGTTCAGTGAGTATTCGCCCTGCATTGTATTTATCGTTTGCACTCGCAGCAGGCAGTGGGGCATTAAGCACAAATGCAGTCGCTAATCAGCAACTGATGAGCGAGGTGGATGCACAGGCGGCAGAACAAGTTAGCTATGCCAACTTTAACCAGTGGTTGGCTGATTTTCGTCGCTATGCTGCTCAGCAGGGTATCAGTGAGGCAACCCTTGCCTCTGCTTTCGATGGTCTTCGCTATCGTGAACGCGTCATTGAGCTTGATCAGTATCAGCCAGAGTTTGTTCGTCCCATTTGGCAATACCTAGACACAGCGGTTTCCAGCACACGGATTAATAACGGTCTAGAGAAGCTTGCGGCTCACCGTGATACCGCGCAACAAATGCAGCAGCGTTATGGTGTTCCCGCGGAAGTCATCGTCGCTATTTGGGGTATCGAAAGTAACTACGGCAGTAATTTTGGTGACTTCTCGACACTTGAGTCACTGGCAACACTTGCCTACGACGGTCGTCGGCGTGATTTCGCACGAGGTGAGCTGTTAGCTGCGTTACGTATTATCGACCAAGGTGATATTGCTGCCGATCAAATGAAAGGCTCTTGGGCTGGTGCCATGGGGCACACGCAGTTTATACCTAGCAGTTTTGAAGCCTATGCCGTGGATGGCGACAATGACGGCCGCCGAGACATTTGGGGCAGTATTCCTGATGTTATGGCTTCTACGGCTAACTACCTTGCGAGGGCAGGGTGGCAAGCTGGTCAGCCTTGGGGCGTTGAAGTGAACTTGCCTGACTCCTTCGATTACTCACAAACGCAACGTCGTAGCAGTGCTGAATGGGCAGCACAAGGCGTTCGCGCATTGAGTGGTGAGCTGCCCGCGTTCGATAGCGCTGCGGTCATTGTCCCAGCAGGAGCAAATGGCCCAGCATTTTTAGTAGGGCCTAATTTTCGGGCAATTTTGCGCTATAACAACGCAACTAGTTATGCGTTAGCCGTGTCTACCTTGGCGGATGCTATTGCGGGGCGTGACGGCATAGCCCAGTCCTGGCCCAGAGATCAGGCACCACTGACACGTGATGATGTGCGTACCCTACAGCAACGCCTAAATAGTGCTGGATATTCGGTGGGTACTGCGGACGGCATCATGGGGCCTAATACGCGTGAGGGCCTACGTGCTTTTCAGCGTGACCAAGGGCTTACGCCCGATGGTTTTGCCACTCAGGCGCTGTTAGAACGGCTGCGTTAATGTTTCGTTTCGATGAGTCTCTTTAGCGAGTCAAATGTCTCACGCTAGGCAAACTTCTCACCAAGGACGAAAGCTAATGGGAAAAACTTTTTTAGGTGTGCTGGCTGCCAGTGTAATGGTCAGTACATTGTCAGTGAGCACAGCCATCCAAGCAGAAGATAAAGTGTTTGGTTGGGTTGAAAATGCCTCAATTGAACCGTGGGGTATCGCTGTAAAAGCGAAGCTAGACAGTGGCGCGCTAACCTCTTCGTTAGACGCGCGTAATATTGAGATGTTCGAGAAAGACGGGGAGGAGTGGGTTCGCTTCCGCCTGAAGCTCGAAGATCAGGAAAGCGGTGAAACGTTTAGCGATCGAATTGAGCGTCCCCTCTATCGAGAGTTAGCGGTGCGTGGCGCAGGTGGCCGTGATGAACGTCCAGTGGTGCTAATGGATGTTTGCATGGGCAATACGGTATATGAAGAGCAGTTTAGTCTGCGAGATCGTGAAGAGATGATCTACCCACTGCTCTTGGGGCGTCGCACAATTAGCCACCTAGGCTTATTAGATGTGCGCGATACCTTCCTTCAAGACCCTGAATGTGGGGACGATGCGGCCTATGTTCCCCACGACCCAGAAGATGAGCAGTCCTGATCAGGGCTCTCTGAGCATATCAGTCTCGTTATGCTGCATACGGGGCTAATCAGCGATTAAAAAAGTCGTGATAAAAGCGCGGTCACGGCAGTTTCTACCCGTAAGATGCGAGGGCCTAGGTGCATGCCCTCGCAGCCTGCCTCAAGTAGTTTTTCAACTTCCCATGGTATAAAGCCGCCTTCCGGCCCAACGAAAAGCAGTACTTTTCCATCAATATTTCGTGGGCAGGCATTCGGCATGCCAGGGTGTGCCACCAGCCCGCGTCGATCTTTGAGTAGCTCGGACAGTTGTTCTTCTAAAAAGGGGCGAAAGCCTTTGCACAACGTCACATTAGGCAACTGTGTGTCTCGCGCTTGTTCCAGGCCAAGCACTAAGTGGTGATGAATTTTTTCTGTACGGAGTTCTGGGGACTGCCAGTAGCTTTTTTCCACCCGTTTACTGTGTAGCAGTGTAATATTTTTTACGCCAAGAGCCGTGACATGCTCTAAGGTACGTGCCAGCATTCTGGGGCGAGGAAGCGCTAATACTAAGTGTACTGGTAGGGGCGGCGGGGGAGGCTCATTCAGGTTGTCCAGCGTAAAGGTTGCCTGAGTATCGAGCAGTTCAGTTAACTGCGCTTTCCCCATCTTGCCACCCTGTAGGCCGACTGTGTAGTAGTCCCCTACACAAGCGCGGTGCACCTCGCGCAAATGGGTGATACGTCGTGTGTCAGTAAGGTAAGCATAAGCTCCCTTCACTTCGCTCGGATCAAGCAGAATAAGATTCATGATTGTCGTCTATTGGTCATAAGGAAGACACGCCTAACGGTACTAATCCGTTAAGCTGGCTTGCATAGGCGCATGTTGCAGGCACAATAGCAGCAACGGCGACAAAGCCTCTACCGCGTTTAAGGAGATGCGCTGTGCGCGTAATTCGCAAATATGCCAACCGTAGGTTGTACGATACTCAACAAAGTCGTTACGTGACGCTTGAGGATCTGCGGCGTTTGATTATTGAAGAAGAACCCTTCCGCGTCGAGGATGCAAAAAGCGGTGAAGACCTGACGCGGACCATTTTGCTGTCGATCATTATCGAGCAAGAGCAGGCTGATAGTGAAGCCGAAGTTTTCTCAAATGACCTGCTGGCTCAATTGATCCGTGTGTACGATATGTCATCGCCTTTACCTCTAGCACGTTATTTAGAGCAGGGCACCCAGCTCATGCTGGAGCAACAAAAGCGGATGCAGAGTCAGTGGCAACAAGCAATACGCCACTCTCCTATGGAGTTCATGCGTGAGCTGGCCGAAGAAAATATGCGTTTTTGGCAAAAAACGCTTAATCAGCCTAATCAAACAGACGATGACGATACGCCGGATAAAAGCTCCTGACGCCGCTGGTTGAGTCGTTGTGGCATAATATGCCGATTAACGTAGTTACGCTTTCAGCTAATCTCAGCTAGGCACTCCCGTTTGAGAAGGATGATAATGAACGTTTTAATGATAGGTGGCGGTGGTCGCGAGCATGCACTGGCGTGGAAACTAGCGCAGTCTAGTGACGTCGAACAGGTGTTTGTAGCACCAGGTAATGCAGGTACTGCCACTGAGCCTAAATTGACCAACGTAGCTATTGAAGCAACAGATTTAGACGCGTTGGTGGCGTTTGCCCAGCGCGAGCAGGTAGCGCTAACAGTCGTAGGGCCAGAAGCGCCGTTAGTTGAAGGGGTGGTTGATCGTTTTCAGGCGGCTGGCCTGACAATTTTTGGGCCTTCACAACGCGCCGCACAGTTGGAAGGCTCTAAGTCGTTTACTAAAGATTTTCTGGCACGCCACCAGATTCCTTCTGCCGCGTATCAAACCTTTACAGCGGTAGAGCCAGCCTTGGCTTACTTAGCTGAGATGGGCGCGCCTATTGTCATCAAAGCTGATGGCTTGGCGGCGGGTAAGGGTGTCATTGTAGCGATGAGTGAAGCCGAAGCTGAAGCGGCTATTCGCGATATGTTAGAGGCGAATGCATTTGGCGATGCGGGTGCGCGCGTTGTTATCGAAGAATTTCTGGAAGGCGAAGAAGCCAGCTTTATCGTCATGGTTGATGGTGAGAATGTGGTGCCGATGGCCACTAGCCAAGACCATAAGCGTGCCTATGACGGCGATACCGGCCCCAATACAGGCGGCATGGGAGCTTACTCTCCGGCGCCGGTGGTAACCCCAGAGATCGACGAGCGCATCATGGAGCAGGTTATACTTCCCACCGTGCGGGGCATGGCGGAAGAGGGGAATGCATATACCGGCTTCTTATATGCGGGCCTAATGATTGATGCTGAAGGCAACCCAAAAGTAATCGAATATAACTGCCGTTTTGGTGACCCCGAAACTCAGCCAATCATGATGCGGTTAACGTCAGATTTAGCCGCGCTTTGCTTGGCTGGCGCTAAGGGCGAGCTTGCCGATAAGCAGTGTGAGTGGGACTCCCGCGCAGCCGTGGGTGTTGTGATAGCGGCAGGTGGCTATCCCGGCAGTTACCGCAAAGGCGATGTCATTCATGGCTTGGAGCAGGCAGGCCAGGCGCAGTGCAAAGTATTCCATGCAGGCACTACTCAGGCTGCTGACGGCAGTATCGTAACCGCAGGCGGGCGAGTGCTATGCGTAACCGCATTAGGCAACACAGTATCTGCTGCTCAACAGCAAGCTTACCAGGGGGTTAAAGCGATTCACTGGGAGGGTGCTGAATTCCGCCGTGATATCGCATTCCGTGCTATCGCCCGAGAAAAATAGCGATCAGCGATGATCTCGCCGGAGCTAAACCACCACTGACAAGGAGCTAAGCATGGAGCGTGTCACGCTAGATTTCCCCACGGCAGCGATTATTCATCGGCATCCTTTAACGGTGCGCGTCACGGATATGAATTACGGTCGCCACTTGGGGCATGACGCTTTAGTATCGCTGCTACATGAAGCTCGCGTGCATGCGTTCGCTGCGCTAGGTTTGCCTGAGTGGGATATGAAAGGCTACCCGAGCATTGTTGCTGACCTAGCCGTTCAGTACCAGAGTGAGGCGCGCTGGCCAGATGCTTTGGTAATTGAAACCGCTGTCCCTGAACCACAAGGCAAAGCGTTGACGGTTTATCAGCGCATTTGTCATGCAGAAACCGATAAGGTGGTGGCAACTGCTCGGATTAACCAGCTTCTTTTAGACCTTTCTTCTGGGCGGCCTGTCAAAGTGCCTGATGAAGTTGCGCAGGCGATTGCTCGCGCGACTGCTCAGGAGAGAGGTGCTTAATGTCGCGGGAATATCCAATCATTGCCATCACGGGCTCTTCAGGCGCGGGTACTACGACGGTGCGTCGCAGCTTTGAGCGCATGTTCCTGCGTGAAGATGTGCACGCTGCCATGGTGGACGGCGATGCCTTTCACCGCTATACCCGTGATGATCTCCAGCGGATTTTTCGTGACGAGCCCGAACGCAAAGATGAGCTTTCTCACTTTGCAGTAGAAGCTAATCTGCTTGATCGGCTTGAAGGGCTTTTTGTTGAGTACGGTGAGCATGGAGCGGGTACGTTCCGTCACTACATTCATGCAGAAGATAAGCAAAAAATTGAGGCAGGTTATAGGGTAGGGACGTTCACTGAGTGGCAGTCACTGCCTTGTGGTACTGATCTGCTCTTTTACGAAGGACTGCATGGCGGCTTGGTGACACAAGAGTATGATATTGCTCGTCACGTAGATTTGTTAGTCGGCGTTGCACCGACCATGAATCTTGAATGGATTCAAAAAATTGATCGTGATACCAAGCTGCGCGGTTATTCCCAGGAAGCGGTCATCGATACCATATTAGGGCGCATGGATGATTACGTGCGCTACATTCAGCCGCAGTTCTCGCGTACCCATATTAATTTCCAGCGTGTGCCCACTGTCGATACGTCGAACCCCTTTGAGGTTCAGGATATTCCGACCGATGCAGAATCGTTTGTGGTGATTCGCTTTAGGGATCCCTCAACGGTGGATTTTCCTTGGCTATTGGCGATGATCAAAGATTCATTTATGACACGCCCGCACACGTTAGTGGTGCCTGGGGCGCGTATGTCGTTAGCGATGGAGCTGATTTTAGCGCCGCTGGTTCGCCATTTGCTGTCTCAGCGCCGTTTTCGCTAAGGCTGTTTTCGCTCGTTAGTTTTCGGCACTTACAAAAATGAAGGAGGCCGTATGGATTGCCTGTTTTGCAAAATCATAAACCGCGAAATTCCCGCAGATATCGTGTTTGAAGATGAGCATGTGCTAGCGTTCAATGACATTAGTCCTCAGGCGCCAACGCATCAGTTGATTATTCCTAAAAAGCATATTGCTACGCTTAACGATATTGCCCCTGAAGACCTAGCCTTGGTTGGGCGTTTGCAGCACACTGCCGCACAGCTGGCCAAGCAACAAGGCTTCGCGGAAGATGGATATCGTGTTGTGATGAATTGCAATGAAATGGGTGGTCAGACGGTTTACCACATCCATATGCATTTATTGGGAGGTCGGCAGTTTACTTGGCCGGCAGGCTGATAGCAGGTTCTGTTTATTTTATAGCCCAACAAAAGTAAAAAGCCCCTGTGCGTTTTAGCGTACAAGGGGCTTTTTACGTACTAGCGGTATAGCAACAAATCGTTAGGCGTCGATGCGCTTATACTTCATCCGCTTAGGTGTGTCGTTACCCACGCGCTTCTTGTGGTCTTCTTCATATTCGGTGTAGTTACCATCGAAGAAGACGACTTCAGAATCGCCTTCAAAGGCGAGGATGTGCGTAGCGATACGGTCTAAGAACCAACGATCGTGAGAGATCACCATCGCGCAGCCTGGGAACGCCAGCAGCGCTTCTTCCAGGGCGCGTAGAGTCTCGATGTCCAGATCGTTTGAAGGTTCGTCTAACAGCAGTACGTTTGCGCCTTGTTTAAGCGTTTGGGCAAGCTGAAGGCGACCGCGCTCACCACCAGAAAGCTCATCTAGACGCTTCTGCTGATCGTTGCCCTTAAAGTTAAAGCGGCCAACGTAGGCACGCGAAGAGACTTCATAGCCGTTAATGTTTAGAATATCCTGTCCGTCAGAGACGGCTTCCCAAACAGTTTGCTTGTCGTCTAGTGCGTCACGCAACTGCTCAACGTAGGCAATATCGACAGTCTCACCAATCACTACTTCGCCAGCATCCGGCTGTTCTTGGCCGGTGACTAGCTTGAACAGTGTCGATTTACCGGCCCCGTTACCACCTACAATCCCGACAATCGCCCCTTGAGGGATGGTAAAAGAGAGATCCTGGTAGAGCAGTTTGTCATCAAACCGCTTGGTCACGTTATGGAACTCAATGACCTTATCACCCAGGCGCGGGCCAGGCGGAATATAGATCTCATTTGTTTCATTACGCTTTTGAAAGTCACCAGACTGCATCTCTTCAAAGCGATTAAGGCGTGCCTTACTCTTCGCTTGGCGTCCTTTAGTGTTGCTGCGCACCCACTCAAGCTCTTGCTTGATAGCTTTCTGGCGCGATACTTCCTGTTTGGCTTCTTGGTTCAGGCGCTGCTCTTTCTGCTCCAGCCACTGAGAGTAGTTGCCTTCAAAAGGAATGCCCTGGCCGCGGTCAAGTTCCAGAATCCATCCGGCAACGTTGTCCAGGAAGTAACGGTCGTGGGTGATGGCCACGACAGTGCCGTTATAGTCGTGCAAGAAGCGCTCTAACCAAGCAACGGATTCAGCATCCAAGTGGTTGGTAGGCTCGTCAAGTAAGAGCATGTCGGGGCTGGAAAGCAGCAGGCGGCACAGTGCTACACGGCGGCGCTCGCCCCCAGAAAGATTGCCTACTTTGGCATCCCAAGGTGGCAGGCGCAGCGCTTCAGCTGCAACTTCCAGCTTACGCTCAAGGTTATGCGCATCGGCGGCTTCGATAATATTTTCAAGGCGTGCTTGTTCGCTCGCTAGGGCATCAAAATCTGCATCAGGCTCAGCATACGCAGCATACACCGCATCTAGTTTTTCCTGTGCTTCTTTAATGGCGCCTAACGCCTCTTCTACCGTATCGCGGACGTTCTTTTCGTCATCAAGCTGTGGCTCCTGGGGAAGGTAGCCCACATTAATACCAGGCATCGGACGAGCTTCACCTTCAAACTCTTTATCGACACCGGCCATAATGCGTAGCAGTGTGGATTTACCGGAACCGTTCAAGCCAAGTACGCCAATTTTGGCGCCAGGGAAGAACGATAGCGAAATATCCTTGAGAATTTGCTTTTTGGGCGGCACAACTTTGCCAACCCGGTTCATGGTGAATACGTATTGCGCCATGGAAATCCGTTAGGTTGTTGGAGAAAAGAGTCGCAGCTGTGTGCTGGCGTAGGGCTAAGATGATAGTGCTCCGCGCGGGCAAAGGCCAGAAGCACAGAAGATAAGTCGTTTTGATACGTTGATCAGCAGCCTAGTGAAGGTTCCGTGCGCGACAATTACGGTGAGTAACTAGACATCGTAACTAAGCTGCCAATCAATGAAAGTGATTGAGGCGATCAGGTTATTCCTCTTCATCCCAATCATCTTCAATAGCGCGCTGCAAACGGCGCTCTTCAAGCCATGCTTCTACTTGGCGGCGGGCGCGAAGCGTATCTGCTTTGCTGGGTTTGCTTTTGCCGTAATGGTCATCGTTCACAGCGTCTAAGTTATCGAACTCATCGGCATCGATTGCATCACTGGTATAAGATTCACGATTTAAGGGGTCACGGCTCATGGTATGCCCTCCAACCCAAGCCGGCGCACCGGCATCACAACGGCTTCTTCTTTCAATCGATAGATGAAACAAGAAGCGCCTAGCGCTTTTATGCGCTTAGCCGCTATATACCGCCACTTAGGTTGAAGTTCAAGCCCCTGAGGCTACTTTATTGTCGTTTTTATTTATTCTGTCAGTTCTTGGCGCTTCTGAAGGGCGGCCAATGCTTGCTGTGCTTCTACGCGCTCCGTCACGTCTTTCTGTACGCCGATGTAGTACATCAAGTTATCAGCTTCGTCAAAAACGGGTGTAATGGAGAGCTCGTTCCAGAACATGGTGCCGTCTTTGCGATAATTGCGCAGTACTTCACGAGAAGGGCGACCCTCTTTCAGCGCTTCTCGGATAGAGGTCAGTGCATCTTGGTCACGGTCTTCGTTTTGCAAAAAACGGCAGTCGCGATAAAGAATTTCATCTGCACTGTAGCCGGTGAGGCGTTCGAAGCCTTGGTTGACGTAAATGAGAATGTTTTCATCGCCTTCTTGCTCTGCAACGACGATGCCATCCTCGGAAGCGTCAATAATGCGTTCGAGTAACTCAGGGCTGATCAAAGGAGATCGTTTCATCAATGGGTTCCTGTTGCTGCTCTCGTTCTTCCGAAGCTATGCGCTGTCCATCAACGCGGAGCTAAGCGGCATTTCATATTGCTTAATAAAGGTAGAATAGCAAAAACCCAGCTAATCACCGCTAATTACCTACCATCATGGCGAGCGTTGTGATGCATTGCAATCGGCAGCGCTATTCTGCCTCAGGTAATTGTTGGGCTGATAACATGGCACCGAATGCTGTCCCAGCGAGTATTAACAACAGCGGAGCGCTACCAAGCCACTGAGCCAACCCACCGATTATCCCGCCTACCACCAGCATCAACACCCCAGTCAAGGTGTTAGATAGTGCCACATATAGCGCGCGATTCTCCTGGGTAGCAATGTCGACTAAGTAGGTTTTACGGCCTAGTCGTACGCCGTGATGAACGATAACCAGAAAGGCGTAAATAATCGCATAAGGCCAAACGCTTTCACTCCACTGGCTGGGGAGCCATGCCAGGCTTGCGCCCAGCAGACAGCAAATGGCAGTGCCGATGGCTGCATCTCTCATCACACGGCGACTCGATTGGTCTGCTCGCTTTCCCCATACAGGGCTTGCCACCATCGCAGCAATGCCTGATACCACTACCAGCAGGCCAAGGCCACCTAAGTTAGTACCGCTTTGTTGTTGGCCGAGTAGGGCTAAGTAGGGGAGTGCCAGTGCGCTGGAGAGGAGTAGAGCACGAGCCAGATTGAAGTTTAGAAAATTACGATCTTCTTTGAGTAAAGAAAGCCCTAGCTTAATGCTGTCCCATGCATTTTCCCCGCCTTCCACAGCGCCGGGCACTTCCGCTATGCGCGCCGCGCTCACGGCATTTAGTAGCCATCCTGCGGCGGCAACAACCAGTAAAATAGCGAGTGCTACGTTGCCGGGTTGATCACCAAACCACATCAGAACGCCGCCAGCTACCAGGGTTGCGGCGCCTGCTACGCTGCCACTCCACCCCATTAAGGTTCCACGGCGTCGCTTAGCGATGGTTTTACCCAACACATCTTTCGTTGCTATGGATGAGAGTCCTCTGGCCAGCGATAGCAACACTAGTGCTCCTAGCACCATCGCCCCCCCTAAAGATCCGCTGCCCACGAGTGCTAGCAGTGCTAACGCTAATGCCGCCAATGCCTGTATCAACGCGCCTGCTACCCATGCCCACTTACGCGTTGGTTTTAAGCGAATAAAGCCAGCCACAAACAGCTGTGGTAACAGGGCGCCTGCTTCGCGTATAGGTACCAGTAGACCAACCATCCATACCGGAGCACCAATAATGCCCATTAACCAAGGCAATACCAAGCGGGCGCTGGAGAGCTCGTCAGCGAGTTTATTGCCTAACGAGGCGCAAAGATGCAGAAAAAAGTTATGCGGTTGCTCATGGCATGCCTCATCGGGAATGTCATCGCACATTCGGCTGTCATCATCACCTGTTAGCCACTCGTACACTCGGGTTTGAGAAACATGTTGCTTGTTCATTACGTTTCCTTGGCAGTTGCTAATGTAAGGTGACAGAATGAAAAGCAAGGATGCCACATTAAAACGTTTAGGAACCTCTGTATGTCACGCATTCAAATACGTTACTGCACGCAGTGCCAGTGGTTGTTGCGCAGTGCTTGGTATGCCCAAGAGCTGCTTTCAACCTTTGGCGAAAGTCTTGCAGAGGTTGCATTGTCTCCCTCCCATGGTGGCACCTTTGAGATATGGTGTGACGAGGCGTTGCTATGGGAAAGAAAACGCGATGGTGGCTTTCCAGATGTCAAGGTCCTAAAGCAACGCGTGCGGGATAAGATCGAGCCAGCCCGGGATTTGGGGCATATCGACCGATGAATCAAGATCGTCAAGCGATACTGTATGGTCTTGGAGCGGTGGCGCTATGGTCGACAGTTGCTACGGCTTTTAAGGTCGCTCTTGCCTGGATGAGTCCGCTAGAATTGATGTGGCTCGCGGCCCTTGTATCTTGGACGTTCATGTTCGTGTTGGTAGTGAGGCAAGGGCATTTAACAGAAGCCCTTCGCCATGGTTGGCGAACCGCTGCATGGGCTGGGTTGATGAATCCTGTTGCCTACTATCTAGTGCTGTTTGCCGCTTACGATAGGCTGCCTGGGCAAGAGGCAATGGCACTCAACTATACTTGGGCGCTGGCAATGGCGCTTCTGGCGGTACCGATCCTAGGGCAACGGCTCACGCGAGTGGATGTGGTAGCGGGGCTCATTGCCTACGCGGGGGTCTGGGTGATAGCAACCCGCGGTAATGTTTTCAATGTTGATTTCGCAGACCCTCTTGGTGTCGTGTTTGCACTTGTGTCGACGCTGTTATGGGCACTCTACTGGTTGCTCAACGCACGAGATAAAAGAGCGCCCTTAGTCGCACAATGGCAGAACTTCAGCGTCGGCTTGCCTGTTTTAACGCTGCTATTGATTGTGGGGCCAGGGTTCAGTTGGCATGGCTGGCAAGCCTTAGGCGCGGGTGTTTACGTCGGCCTTTTCGAAATGGGGGTCGCTTTTATTCTTTGGCAGATGGCGGTTCGCAAGGTCTCGCGAACGGCCAAGGTGTCTAATCTGATATTTCTTTCGCCGCCTATTTCGTTGCTGCTGCTCTATCTGGTTGTCAATGAGCCATTGTTGGCATCCACGTTGGTAGGATTGATGCTGATCCTTTCAGGGCTGGCGCTGCAGCAGCTGCAATCTTCGAAAGCCTAGCTCTTAGGGCTTGGTGCTTAAAGTCCAGTTCTTAAAACCTGGTTCTTAAAACCTAGTTCTTAAAACCTGGTTCTTAAAACCTAGTTCTTAAAATCCAGCACGTTAAACAAAGCAAAAAGCTGCTTTGTAATGTTTTTTTAGGATTTTTATTGTAAAATTTTGTGACTCTTGGCTTCATAGCATCGGCCTAGCGGCTAATGCTATTAAATTAAGCTAAGTAAATGCGCTAATTCGTATCACTGAGTCGTATCAATACTAATTAGTATGAGGTGTTGACCAGAGGGCGAAGCAAGAGAGTCAAGGGTGCCCCAGGGTGGGTGGCGTTTAGCAGCTATTTCTTCAGCAGCGTAAATATTCATTAGGGATCTATGGCGATGAAAGACGGTATTAAAACGACACTAAAAACTTTGTTTTTACAGCGCGCTATTCGACCGCTTACGGTGACTACTCTGGCTTGTCTCCCTCTCTCTGCTTTAGCTCAGGCATTGCCAGCGACGCTTTACGCGCCGGGTACTACTGATCTATCGAGCACCATTCAGCAGGCTATCGTTACCAATCCTCAGGTAAATGCATCTTGGGCCAATTTTAGCGCCTCTGGAAGTGATATCCGGGTTGCTCAAGGTGGTTATTTGCCTACGATTGATGTCAGCGCGGGTATCGGTAGGCAAGACCAGCAAAATGATGGGCGCGGCAGCTACGATAGTGATTTTGCTGAGCTGACCTTAACCCAGATGGTTTTTGATGGTTTTGCAACGCGCAGTGAGGTTGAGCGCTTGGATCGTGCTCGGTTAGTCGCCTATTTCGAACTTTTGGGTGTCAGCGAAGAAGTTGCGCTTGAGGCTTTTCGTAGTTACCTCGATGTATTGCGCTATCGCGAGTTGGTGCGTTTAGCGCAGGATAACTATCGTGAACACCAGCGAGTATTTGCACAGATTGAAGAGCGAGCGCTTTCTGGTGCAGGGCGGGGTGTTGACCTTGAACAGATCAGTGGCCGCTTAGCTTTAGCCGAATCAAACCTAATGTCGGAAGCGTCAAACCTTCACGATGTTACTGCTCGCTTCCAACGAATTGTTGGTGCGCTACCGGCACAAAACATGGCGCCCGCGCCGTCTCTTGCTACTGAACTGCCCGCGGATATCAGCCAAGCCATTGAGCTGGCGTTCCAGGGGAATCCTGAGTTTCATGCGGCAATTGAGAATATCGCGGTGCAACGCGCTGAGCGTGAAGGTGCCCGCGCTGCCTTTATGCCTCGCCTAGATATTCAAGGACGTACAGGCACTAACAACCAAGATGATGCCATTGGTGGCCGTCGTGATGAGCACAGTATCCAGCTCGTTGCGAGTATGAATCTTTACCGGGGTGGTTCTGACTATGCTGCCTTCAATGCGGCAACCACGCGAATTGAAGAAGCCGATAGCCAGCGCGAAACAGCATGTACCAATGTTAGACAAACGACACAAATCGCTTATAACGACACGCAGCGTCTCAACGAACAGTTGGAGTATTTAAACGAACACCGGCAGTCAATTGACCGTGTTCGTGGTGCTTATCAACAGCAGTTCGATATTGGCCAGCGCACGCTTTTAGACGTGCTGGATAGTGAGAACGAGTTTTTTGAAGCGAGTCGTGCCTATGCGAACGCACAGTTCGACTTAACGCTGGCCCAAGCACGAACCCTGGCGGCGATGGGGCAGCTAATGCAAACCCTACAAGTAGCCCGTGATGATATTCCTAGCCTTGACGAGCTTGGCTATGAGGATGCTGCGTCTCGTGCAGAGATGGCGTGCGCCGTCGATGGGCCGCGTGGCTTCACGCTTGAAGATTTCACCAGTGGCATTTAATTGCTGATGAGTGGCGGCTATTAAGTCGCCGCCTTAGGCATGCCCACTGGTGAAACTTCAGTGAATGGTTTTCCGACGAATTCATTAGGATAATGAGGTCTCAGTGACGCAACGTAAGCTGGAAGTATCTCGGACTGACCGTAGCAACGGCCAGGAAGAACACGATGAGCTACTGGAGTGTTTAAAGGCAGTTGCTTCATATTATCAGCACGAAGTGTCATCCGAGGCCTTAAAAGCGGGCCTGCCTTTAGAGCAAGGAAAACTGATTCCTTCTGTCTTCGGGCGGGCAGCCTCGCGAGCTGGGCTTACTGCGCATATTGTGAAAAGTAAGCTTTCGGCGCTAAATCCTGCACTGTTTCCGGCAATTTTATTGCTGGAACCAGGGCGTGCTTGTGTGTTGCTCGGGCTGGATCTCAAGCAGCAAAAAGCAAAAGTAATTTTTCCTGAGCTGTCAGAGGCTGATACGGAAATATCGCTAGACGAGCTTCACGCGGGGTACAGCGGTGAAGCCGTTTATGTGCGGCCAAAGTTTAGAGCCGACAGCACCTCTGAACCTGGTGTGAAAAAACGCCGGGATCAGCACTGGTTTTGGGGCGTTATTCGTGAAAATCGACGCCTCTATCGCGACATCGTTCTTGGTTCAGTAGCGATCAACTTATTCGCGCTGGCGATGCCGCTGTTTGTGTTGAACGTTTATGACCGTGTTGTCCCTAATCAGGCCACTGAAACGCTTTGGGTGCTGGCAATCGGTATTTTCATCGTGCTGTGTTTTGACTTGGCGCTGCGCTTAATGCGTAGCAGTTTTGTTGATTTAGCAGCCAGCCGGGCAGACGTAAAGCTTTCATCGTCTATTATGGCGAAAACGTTAGGGTTGCGTTTAGAGGAGCGGCCAGTATCGACAGGGTCTTTTACCTCAACGCTTCAATCTTTCGAATCGGTGCGAGCATTTATTGGCTCTGCAACCATTCTTGGTATCGTCGATTTACCCTTTGTACTGCTTTTCGCGGCCATCATTGCGTTGATCAATCCTTGGCTTGTGTTACCTGTGCTCGTTGGTATCGTTTTCGTGCTGTTATATGCCCTTGCAGCACAAGGGAAACTGCATGAGCTTTCACAAACGACTTGGGAGGTAGGTGCACAGCGTAACGCTTTACTGGTGGAGTCTGTCTCCCAATTAGAAAACGTCAAGGCATTGCGGGCGGAAAGCCGTATTCAACGTCACTGGGAAAAAGCATCTGCCTTTTTATCGAGAACCGGTGCTCAGCTCAAAATGGTGAGTTCATCGGTCTCAAGCGTTGCTCAGTGGGCTCAGCATAGCGTAGCTGTATGCGTCATTATCATTGGTGTCTATCAAATTATCGAAGGTAACTTGACTCAGGGCGGTTTGATTGCCGCCTATATGCTCTCTTCTCGAGCGATGGCGCCTATTAGCCAAGCGGCTGCTTTGCTGGCTCAGTACCATCAGTCCTCAACGGCTCTGGAGTCGTTAAATGATGTAATGGCTAAGAGTGTGGAGCGTCATGAAGGTAAAGCCTATGTAGAAAAGCCCAGTTTTACCGGCAGCATTCGCTTAGAGAAAGTTACCTTGCGCTATCCTCATGAAGAAAGAGATGCATTGCGTGATGTCTCGATTTCTATCAAAGCTGGTGAAAAAGTCGCGTTACTCGGCCGTGTTGGCTGCGGAAAATCATCGCTGAATAAGCTGGTACTTGGTTTTTATCAGCCCACATCCGGCGCGGTGCTGGTGGATGGCGTTGATATTCGTCAGTTAGATCCTCTGCAACTTCGTCGTCATATTGGTTATGTGCCTCAGGACGTCAGCCTATTCGCTGGCACGCTACGGGATAATATTGTTGCTGGTGGTGGAAACGACCGAGTTGATGATGAGGCGTTACTCCGAGCAATCGAAATTGCTGGTCTTGATTCACTGGTTAATAGCCACCCTAAAGGCGTTGATCTTGAAGTAGGTGAACGAGGGCAGGCGCTTTCAGGCGGGCAAAAACAAGCCGTAGCCATCGCAAGGGCCGTTGTCCAAGATCCACCAATATTGCTGCTTGATGAGCCAACCAGCTCAATGGATAACGCCAGTGAGGAAGCGTTTAAAGCGAATCTAACGAGTGTTGCGCCAGGAAAAACCATCTTGGTTGTTACTCATCGTACATCGCTGCTATCCCTCGTTGACCGCATTATCGTTATGGATGCTGGAAAAGTGGTGGCAGATGGTCCTCGCGATACGGTTGTAGAGGCATTGCGTAAAGGCCAGATCGGGAGGGCGTCATAATGGCGAAAAAAACCACCTCCACGAGTGAGCAAAAAGGCTTTGAGGCCATTGGTCGATTTTCTGAGAAAGGGAAGAAGCCGTTTCGTCCTTTTATGGATCGACTCTTTGCTCGCCGTGTCACCTCTGCGCATCTTAATCGTGACTGGGCAAGCGACACTGATTGGGCGCGTATGCAGCAAGAGCCGATTCGTGCGCGTCTATTTCTCTACACTGTTTTATTAACCATCATCGTGCTGGTGGTTTGGGCATCAGTTGCTGCCATCGACGAAGTAACCCGTGGCGCGGGACGCGTTATTCCGGCGAGCCAATTGCAGCGCATTCAATCGTTTGACGGCGGTGCGATAGAACAGATCATGGTGCGAGAGGGGCAGGTGGTCAGTGCTGGTGAAGTGTTAATGCAAATTGACCCAACGCGGTTCGTTTCTGATTTTCGCGAAAACCGTGCTCAGCGTTTTGCACTTGAAGCACGCGCTGAGCGGCTACGGGCGTTGGCCACTGGCACTACTTTTGAGCCTTCCGAAGAGTTGCGTCAAGAAGTGCCTGATATCGTAATGCAGGAACGAGAAGTGTACGAAAGTCGCCGTGAAGAGTTGCGCGAGCAGGAGAATGTGCTCAACGATCGTATCCGACAGCGTCAAGAAGAACTCCGAGAAGCGCAGTCTCGACTTGATACTGCCCAACGCGAAGCAAGTATGGCAGGGCAAGAGCTTAATTTGACGCGCCCGCTACTTGCCTCAGGTGCTGTTTCAGAAGTTGAGGTATTGCGCTTACAGCGTGAAGTATCGCGTGCCACAGGTGAGCGCAACCAAGCTGCTGCTGCTGTCTCACGTCTGGAAGCGGGAGTAGAAGAAGCAGAGGGGCAGCTACTAGAGTTAGGTGCCGAACGTAGAAGTGAGTGGCGAAATGAGCTTGCTCAGACGTTAGGCGACTTAAATGCGCTTCAGCAGTCAGGTACGGGCCTTCAAGATAGAGTGCGACTTACCGAAATACGCTCGCCTGTCGATGGTGTGATTCAGCGTCTTCATGTTAATACGATTGGCGGAGTACTCCAGCCAGGACAAGAAGTGTTGGATATCGTGCCCAGCGATGACCAACTACTGGTTGAAGCGCGCATTGCTCCCCAGGATATTGCTTTTCTCCACCCCGGTCAGCCCGCGACGATTAAGCTCACTGCCTACGACTATGCCATTTATGGTGGCTTGCAGGCTGAGCTTGATCACATCAGCGCAGATACGATTACTGATGATGATGGCAATACGTTTTATTTGGTTCGGGTTCGCAGTTTACAAGATGAAAGTATTGCTGAGCGCCTTCAGGTGATTCCAGGGATGACAGCACAGGTAGATATTGTGACAGGCAAAAGAACGGTCATGCAGTTCTTACTAAAACCTGTTTTAAGGGCGTGGCGAGATTCCATGGGGGAGCGCTAATGAAACATTGGTTTGTAACAACGGATGGTAGCCTGAAAGCACGCTGGGAAAGAGCTTTTCCTAAAAGCGTAGCCACTACGCCAAATAAAGTGTTGGATCAGGTGCGGTCGGGTGATGTGGTATGGCTGACAACGATGGTCGAAAACTGGGATGAGTTGATTTCGACGATAGCCGCAAAAAAAGCAATTGCGGTGTTGCTCAGCTATGCACCTAATGATCGCGAGGCATTAAAGGCGCTTGATCTTGGGGCGCGTGGATACGCGCACACACTGGCGGCACCAGATGTACTTAACCAAGTTGCCCTTGTGGTGACCAATCAAGGCGTATGGGTAGGTCAAGAGCTGCTTGCCAAAGTGATGGGTGGGGCCTTTAAGGCTCTGCAAAATCGCCAGAGCAGTGAAGGTCATCAGCACGGCGAATATTTGAACCTGCTCACAGAGCGCGAGCGAGGCGTGGCGCTAGCTGTTGCCCGCGGTGCAACCAACAAAGAAGTTGCTCGTCAATTAGATATTACTGAGCGCACGGTAAAAGCTCATCTAAGCGCGATATTTAAGAAGTTATCCGTTCGTGATCGCCTGCAGTTAATTCTAAAGTTAACTTCTATTTCCGAGCTGGAAGGTGATTACCCCAGCAAATAACCGTGTAAAGAAATACTTTTTGACCATCGGTACAATACTTTTTAACTTTCCATCCTCCTATGATTAAGGTATATGCCGCCATTTTAATCTAGCGTAAACAGGCTAGATCAGCGGCTACCTATTGATCCTAGGAGTGATGCATACATGGCAACTGCAACCGTTATTGCAATTTCAGGCCAAGCTTGGGCGCGCGATGAAGCAGGCAACCTACGCGAATTGCGTATTGGCGATGTGCTTCAAGAGGGTGAAACACTTATTACCTCTTCCAATGGTCGTGTTGAGCTAGATTTTGCAGACGGAAGCGGTGCCAATGTTATCGAAGGTGGCCAAGAAGTTGCTGTTACTCCTGAGCTTGACCTTGACGCGATTGTAGCCACTGATGCTAGCGCCCAAGATGACGATTTAGAAGCACTGCTCGCCGCTCTTGATGATGAAGATGGCGATTTACTTGAATTGCTAGATGCTACCGCAGCCGGCGGCGCTGGCGGCGGTGGTGGTGGCGGTAACAGCTTTGTGCGCCTTGCCCGTATCGCCGAAGAAACCGACCCGCTTAGTTTTAGCACTGAAGGAGGCCTTGAAGGAGCAGAGTTCGTCGAGTTTGATGGTGGCGTAGCCGCTGTTTCGGCAGTGAATGACCCAGTCGATACTACCGCGCCGACGCTGACGGTAGACGCAACGGATGGTAATGACACCACGCCCACCATCACCGGCACTTCAAATGAAGTTGGCGGCACGGTCACGGTGATCGTTACCGATGCCAATGGTGATCGCCAAGAGCTTGATGCGACAGTAGATGATGATGGCAACTGGAGCGTTGACGTCACGACGCCGCTGGCTGACGGCGACTACACCGCTGACGCCAGCATTACTGATCCAGCTGGCAATGAAGCCACGGCGACTGATACTGGCAGCATCGACGCCACCGCGCCAACGCTGACGGTAGACGCACCGGACGGTAATGACACCACGCCCACCATCACCGGCACTTCAAATGAAGTTGGCGGCACGGTCACGGTGATCGTTACCGATGCCAATGGTGATCGCCAAGAGCTTGATGCGACAGTAGATGATGATGGCAACTGGAGCGTTGACGTCACGACGCCGCTGGCTGACGGCGACTACACCGCTGACGCCAGCATTACTGATCCAGCTGGCAATGAAGCCACGGCGACTGATACTGGCAGCATCGACGCCACCGCGCCAACGCTGACGGTAGACGCACCGGACGGTAATGACACCACGCCCACCATCACCGGCACTTCAAATGAAGTTGGCGGCACGGTCACGGTGATCGTTACCGATGCCAATGGTGATCGCCAAGAGCTTGATGCGACAGTAGGTGATGATGGCAACTGGAGCGTTGACGTCACGACGCCACTGGCTGACGGCGACTACACTGTTGACGCCAGCATTACCGATCCGGCCGGCAATGAAGCCACGGCGACTGATACTGGCAGCATCGACGCCACCGCGCCAACGCTGACAGTAGACGCACCGGACGGTAATGACACCACGCCCACCATCACCGGCACTTCAAATGAAGTTGGCGGCACGGTCACGGTGATCGTTACCGATGCCAATGGTGATCGCCAAGAGCTTGATGCGACAGTAGGTGATGATGGCAACTGGAGCGTTGACGTCACGACGCCGCTGGCTGACGGCGACTACACTGTTGACGCCAGCATTACCGATCCGGCCGGCAATGAAGCCACGGCGACTGATACTGGCAGCATCGACGCCACCGCGCCAACGCTGACGGTAGACGCACCGGACGGTAATGACACCACGCCCACCATCACCGGCACTTCAAATGAAGTTGGCGGCACGGTCACGGTGATCGTTACCGATGCCAATGGTGATCGCCAAGAGCTTGATGCGACAGTAGGTGATGATGGCAACTGGAGCGTTGACGTCACGACGCCACTGGCTGACGGCGACTACACTGTTGACGCCAGCATTACCGATCCGGCCGGCAATGAAGCCACGGCGACTGATACTGGCAGCATCGACGCCACCGCGCCAACGCTGACAGTAGACGCACCGGACGGTAATGACACCACGCCCACCATCACCGGCACTTCAAATGAAGTTGGCGGCACGGTCACGGTGATCGTTACCGATGCCAATGGTGATCGCCAAGAGCTTGATGCGACAGTAGATGATGATGGCAACTGGAGCGTTGACGTCACGACGCCACTGGCTGACGGCGACTACACCGCTGACGCCAGCATTACTGATCCAGCTGGCAATGAAGCCACGGCGACTGATACTGGCAGCATCGACGCCACCGCGCCAACCATCGACCTGGCCGCCATCGGCGACGGCAACCTGTCCGTGGCCGAAGCCCAAGCCACCGAACTGACCGGCACCACCACCAACGTGGAAGACGGCCAAGTGGTCACGCTGACGGTCACCGACAGCGCCGGTAACACCGCCGAGTTCACCGCCACGGTGACCGGCGGCACGTTCAGCACCACCGAAGACCTGACCGCGGAAGGGCTGGTCGACGGCACCATCACCGTGGTCGCCGACGTCACCGACCAAGCGGGTAACCCGGCCAGCGATAGCGAAAGCGCCACGCTAGATGCCGACAATGCCGATCTACCGACCATCGACCTGGCCGCCATCGGCGACGGCAACCTGTCCGTGGCCGAAGCCCAAGCCACCGAACTGACCGGCACCACCACCAACGTGGAAGACGGCCAAGTGGTCACGCTGACGGTCACCGACAGCGCCGGTAACACCGCCGAGTTCACCGCCACGGTGACCGGCGGCACGTTCAGCACCACCGAAGACCTGACCGCGGAAGGGCTGGTCGACGGCACCATCACCGTGGTCGCCGACGTCACCGACCAAGCGGGTAACCCGGCCAGCGATAGCGAAAGCGCCACGCTAGATGCCGACAATGCCGATCTACCGACCATCGACCTGGCCGCCATCGGCGACGGCAACCTGTCCGTGGCCGAAGCCCAAGCCACCGAACTGACCGGCACCACCACCAACGTGGAAGACGGCCAAGTGGTCACGCTGACGGTCACCGACAGCGCCGGTAACACCGCCGAGTTCACCGCCACGGTGACCGGCGGCACGTTCAGCACCACCGAAGACCTGACCGCGGAAGGGCTGGTCGACGGCACCATCACCGTGGTCGCCGACGTCACCGACCAAGCGGGTAACCCGGCCAGCGATAGCGAAAGCGCCACGCTAGATGCCGACAATGCCGATCTACCGACCATCGACCTGGCCGCCATCGGCGACGGCAACCTGTCCGTGGCCGAAGCCCAAGCCACCGAACTGACCGGCACCACCACCAACGTGGAAGACGGCCAAGTGGTCACGCTGACGGTCACCGACAGCGCCGGTAACACCGCCGAGTTCACCGCCACGGTGACCGGCGGCACGTTCAGCACCACCGAAGACCTGACCGCGGAAGGGCTGGTCGACGGCACCATCACCGTGGTCGCCGACGTCACCGACCAAGCGGGTAACCCGGCCAGCGATAGCGAAAGCGCCACGCTAGATGCCGACAATGCCGATCTACCGACCATCGACCTGGCCGCCATCGGCGACGGCAACCTGTCCGTGGCCGAAGCCCAAGCCACCGAACTGACCGGCACCACCACCAACGTGGAAGACGGCCAAGTGGTCACGCTGACGGTCACCGACAGCGCCGGTAACACCGCCGAGTTCACCGCCACGGTGACCGGCGGCACGTTCAGCACCACCGAAGACCTGACCGCGGAAGGGCTGGTCGACGGCACCATCACCGTGGTCGCCGACGTCACCGACCAAGCGGGTAACCCGGCCAGCGATAGCGAAAGCGCCACGCTAGATGCCGACAATGCCGATCTACCGACCATCGACCTGGCCGCCATCGGCGACGGCAACCTGTCCGTGGCCGAAGCCCAAGCCACCGAACTGACCGGCACCACCACCAACGTGGAAGACGGCCAAGTGGTCACGCTGACGGTCACCGACAGCGCCGGTAACACCGCCGAGTTCACCGCCACGGTGACCGGCGGCACGTTCAGCACCACCGAAGACCTGACCGCGGAAGGGCTGGTCGACGGCACCATCACCGTGGTCGCCGACGTCACCGACCAAGCGGGTAACCCGGCCAGCGATAGCGAAAGCGCCACGCTAGATGCCGACAATGCCGATCTACCGACCATCGACCTGGCCGCCATCGGCGACGGCAACCTGTCCGTGGCCGAAGCCCAAGCCACCGAACTGACCGGCACCACCACCAACGTGGAAGACGGCCAAGTGGTCACGCTGACGGTCACCGACAGCGCCGGTAACACCGCCGAGTTCACCGCCACGGTGACCGGCGGCACGTTCAGCACCACCGAAGACCTGACCGCGGAAGGGCTGGTCGACGGCACCATCACCGTGGTCGCCGACGTCACCGACCAAGCGGGTAACCCGGCCAGCGATAGCGAAAGCGCCACGCTAGATGCCGACAATGCCGATCTACCGACCATCGACCTGGCCGCCATCGGCGACGGCAACCTGTCCGTGGCCGAAGCCCAAGCCACCGAACTGACCGGCACCACCACCAACGTGGAAGACGGCCAAGTGGTCACGCTGACGGTCACCGACAGCGCCGGTAACACCGCCGAGTTCACCGCCACGGTGACCGGCGGCACGTTCAGCACCACCGAAGACCTGACCGCGGAAGGGCTGGTCGACGGCACCATCACCGTGGTCGCCGACGTCACCGACCAAGCGGGTAACCCGGCCAGCGATAGCGAAAGCGCCACGCTAGATGCCGACAATGCCGATCTACCGACCATCGACCTGGCCGCCATCGGCGACGGCAACCTGTCCGTGGCCGAAGCCCAAGCCACCGAACTGACCGGCACCACCACCAACGTGGAAGACGGCCAAGTGGTCACGCTGACGGTCACCGACAGCGCCGGTAACACCGCCGAGTTCACCGCCACGGTGACCGGCGGCACGTTCAGCACCACCGAAGACCTGACCGCGGAAGGGCTGGTCGACGGCACCATCACCGTGGTCGCCGACGTCACCGACCAAGCGGGTAACCCGGCCAGCGATAGCGAAAGCGCCACGCTAGATGCCGACAATGCCGATCTACCGACCATCGACCTGGCCGCCATCGGCGACGGCAACCTGTCCGTGGCCGAAGCCCAAGCCACCGAACTGACCGGCACCACCACCAACGTGGAAGACGGCCAAGTGGTCACGCTGACGGTCACCGACAGCGCCGGTAACACCGCCGAGTTCACCGCCACGGTGACCGGCGGCACGTTCAGCACCACCGAAGACCTGACCGCGGAAGGGCTGGTCGACGGCACCATCACCGTGGTCGCCGACGTCACCGACCAAGCGGGTAACCCGGCCAGCGATAGCGAAAGCGCCACGCTAGATGCCGACAATGCCGATCTACCGACCATCGACCTGGCCGCCATCGGCGACGGCAACCTGTCCGTGGCCGAAGCCCAAGCCACCGAACTGACCGGCACCACCACCAACGTGGAAGACGGCCAAGTGGTCACGCTGACGGTCACCGACAGCGCCGGTAACACCGCCGAGTTCACCGCCACGGTGACCGGCGGCACGTTCAGCACCACCGAAGACCTGACCGCGGAAGGGCTGGTCGACGGCACCATCACCGTGGTCGCCGACGTCACCGACCAAGCGGGTAACCCGGCCAGCGATAGCGAAAGCGCCACGCTAGATGCCGACAATGCCGATCTACCGACCATCGACCTGGCCGCCATCGGCGACGGCAACCTGTCCGTGGCCGAAGCCCAAGCCACCGAACTGACCGGCACCACCACCAACGTGGAAGACGGCCAAGTGGTCACGCTGACGGTCACCGACAGCGCCGGTAACACCGCCGAGTTCACCGCCACGGTGACCGGCGGCACGTTCAGCACCACCGAAGACCTGACCGCGGAAGGGCTGGTCGACGGCACCATCACCGTGGTCGCCGACGTCACCGACCAAGCGGGTAACCCGGCCAGCGATAGCGAAAGCGCCACGCTAGATGCCGACAATGCCGATCTACCGACCATCGACCTGGCCGCCATCGGCGACGGCAACCTGTCCGTGGCCGAAGCCCAAGCCACCGAACTGACCGGCACCACCACCAACGTGGAAGACGGCCAAGTGGTCACGCTGACGGTCACCGACAGCGCCGGTAACACCGCCGAGTTCACCGCCACGGTGACCGGCGGCACGTTCAGCACCACCGAAGACCTGACCGCGGAAGGGCTGGTCGACGGCACCATCACCGTGGTCGCCGACGTCACCGACCAAGCGGGTAACCCGGCCAGCGATAGCGAAAGCGCCACGCTAGATGCCGACAATGCCGATCTACCGACCATCGACCTGGCCGCCATCGGCGACGGCAACCTGTCCGTGGCCGAAGCCCAAGCCACCGAACTGACCGGCACCACCACCAACGTGGAAGACGGCCAAGTGGTCACGCTGACGGTCACCGACAGCGCCGGTAACACCGCCGAGTTCACCGCCACGGTGACCGGCGGCACGTTCAGCACCACCGAAGACCTGACCGCGGAAGGGCTGGTCGACGGCACCATCACCGTGGTCGCCGACGTCACCGACCAAGCGGGTAACCCGGCCAGCGATAGCGAAAGCGCCACGCTAGATGCCGACAATGCCGATCTACCGACCATCGACCTGGCCGCCATCGGCGACGGCAACCTGTCCGTGGCCGAAGCCCAAGCCACCGAACTGACCGGCACCACCACCAACGTGGAAGACGGCCAAGTGGTCACGCTGACGGTCACCGACAGCGCCGGTAACACCGCCGAGTTCACCGCCACGGTGACCGGCGGCACGTTCAGCACCACCGAAGACCTGACCGCGGAAGGGCTGGTCGACGGCACCATCACCGTGGTCGCCGACGTCACCGACCAAGCGGGTAACCCGGCCAGCGATAGCGAAAGCGCCACGCTAGATGCCGACAATGCCGATCTACCGACCATCGACCTGGCCGCCATCGGCGACGGCAACCTGTCCGTGGCCGAAGCCCAAGCCACCGAACTGACCGGCACCACCACCAACGTGGAAGACGGCCAAGTGGTCACGCTGACGGTCACCGACAGCGCCGGTAACACCGCCGAGTTCACCGCCACGGTGACCGGCGGCACGTTCAGCACCACCGAAGACCTGACCGCGGAAGGGCTGGTCGACGGCACCATCACCGTGGTCGCCGACGTCACCGACCAAGCGGGTAACCCGGCCAGCGATAGCGAAAGCGCCACGCTAGATGCCGACAATGCCGATCTACCGACCATCGACCTGGCCGCCATCGGCGACGGCAACCTGTCCGTGGCCGAAGCCCAAGCCACCGAACTGACCGGCACCACCACCAACGTGGAAGACGGCCAAGTGGTCACGCTGACGGTCACCGACAGCGCCGGTAACACCGCCGAGTTCACCGCCACGGTGACCGGCGGCACGTTCAGCACCACCGAAGACCTGACCGCGGAAGGGCTGGTCGACGGCACCATCACCGTGGTCGCCGACGTCACCGACCAAGCGGGTAACCCGGCCAGCGATAGCGAAAGCGCCACGCTAGATGCCGACAATGCCGATCTACCGACCATCGACCTGGCCGCCATCGGCGACGGCAACCTGTCCGTGGCCGAAGCCCAAGCCACCGAACTGACCGGCACCACCACCAACGTGGAAGACGGCCAAGTGGTCACGCTGACGGTCACCGACAGCGCCGGTAACACCGCCGAGTTCACCGCCACGGTGACCGGCGGCACGTTCAGCACCACCGAAGACCTGACCGCGGAAGGGCTGGTCGACGGCACCATCACCGTGGTCGCCGACGTCACCGACCAAGCGGGTAACCCGGCCAGCGATAGCGAAAGCGCCACGCTAGATGCCGACAATGCCGATCTACCGACCATCGACCTGGCCGCCATCGGCGACGGCAACCTGTCCGTGGCCGAAGCCCAAGCCACCGAACTGACCGGCACCACCACCAACGTGGAAGACGGCCAAGTGGTCACGCTGACGGTCACCGACAGCGCCGGTAACACCGCCGAGTTCACCGCCACGGTGACCGGCGGCACGTTCAGCACCACCGAAGACCTGACCGCGGAAGGGCTGGTCGACGGCACCATCACCGTGGTCGCCGACGTCACCGACCAAGCGGGTAACCCGGCCAGCGATAGCGAAAGCGCCACGCTAGATGCCGACAATGCCGATCTACCGACCATCGACCTGGCCGCCATCGGCGACGGCAACCTGTCCGTGGCCGAAGCCCAAGCCACCGAACTGACCGGCACCACCACCAACGTGGAAGACGGCCAAGTGGTCACGCTGACGGTCACCGACAGCGCCGGTAACACCGCCGAGTTCACCGCCACGGTGACCGGCGGCACGTTCAGCACCACCGAAGACCTGACCGCGGAAGGGCTGGTCGACGGCACCATCACCGTGGTCGCCGACGTCACCGACCAAGCGGGTAACCCGGCCAGCGATAGCGAAAGCGCCACGCTAGATGCCGACAATGCCGATCTACCGACCATCGACCTGGCCGCCATCGGCGACGGCAACCTGTCCGTGGCCGAAGCCCAAGCCACCGAACTGACCGGCACCACCACCAACGTGGAAGACGGCCAAGTGGTCACGCTGACGGTCACCGACAGCGCCGGTAACACCGCCGAGTTCACCGCCACGGTGACCGGCGGCACGTTCAGCACCACCGAAGACCTGACCGCGGAAGGGCTGGTCGACGGCACCATCACCGTGGTCGCCGACGTCACCGACCAAGCGGGTAACCCGGCCAGCGATAGCGAAAGCGCCACGCTAGATGCCGACAATGCCGATCTACCGACCATCGACCTGGCCGCCATCGGCGACGGCAACCTGTCCGTGGCCGAAGCCCAAGCCACCGAACTGACCGGCACCACCACCAACGTGGAAGACGGCCAAGTGGTCACGCTGACGGTCACCGACAGCGCCGGTAACACCGCCGAGTTCACCGCCACGGTGACCGGCGGCACGTTCAGCACCACCGAAGACCTGACCGCGGAAGGGCTGGTCGACGGCACCATCACCGTGGTCGCCGACGTCACCGACCAAGCGGGTAACCCGGCCAGCGATAGCGAAAGCGCCACGCTAGATGCCGACAATGCCGATCTACCGACCATCGACCTGGCCGCCATCGGCGACGGCAACCTGTCCGTGGCCGAAGCCCAAGCCACCGAACTGACCGGCACCACCACCAACGTGGAAGACGGCCAAGTGGTCACGCTGACGGTCACCGACAGCGCCGGTAACACCGCCGAGTTCACCGCCACGGTGACCGGCGGCACGTTCAGCACCACCGAAGACCTGACCGCGGAAGGGCTGGTCGACGGCACCATCACCGTGGTCGCCGACGTCACCGACCAAGCGGGTAACCCGGCCAGCGATAGCGAAAGCGCCACGCTAGATGCCGACAATGCCGATCTACCGACCATCGACCTGGCCGCCATCGGCGACGGCAACCTGTCCGTGGCCGAAGCCCAAGCCACCGAACTGACCGGCACCACCACCAACGTGGAAGACGGCCAAGTGGTCACGCTGACGGTCACCGACAGCGCCGGTAACACCGCCGAGTTCACCGCCACGGTGACCGGCGGCACGTTCAGCACCACCGAAGACCTGACCGCGGAAGGGCTGGTCGACGGCACCATCACCGTGGTCGCCGACGTCACCGACCAAGCGGGTAACCCGGCCAGCGATAGCGAAAGCGCCACGCTAGATGCCGACAATGCCGATCTACCGACCATCGACCTGGCCGCCATCGGCGACGGCAACCTGTCCGTGGCCGAAGCCCAAGCCACCGAACTGACCGGCACCACCACCAACGTGGAAGACGGCCAAGTGGTCACGCTGACGGTCACCGACAGCGCCGGTAACACCGCCGAGTTCACCGCCACGGTGACCGGCGGCACGTTCAGCACCACCGAAGACCTGACCGCGGAAGGGCTGGTCGACGGCACCATCACCGTGGTCGCCGACGTCACCGACCAAGCGGGTAACCCGGCCAGCGATAGCGAAAGCGCCACGCTAGATGCCGACAATGCCGATCTACCGACCATCGACCTGGCCGCCATCGGCGACGGCAACCTGTCCGTGGCCGAAGCCCAAGCCACCGAACTGACCGGCACCACCACCAACGTGGAAGACGGCCAAGTGGTCACGCTGACGGTCACCGACAGCGCCGGTAACACCGCCGAGTTCACCGCCACGGTGACCGGCGGCACGTTCAGCACCACCGAAGACCTGACCGCGGAAGGGCTGGTCGACGGCACCATCACCGTGGTCGCCGACGTCACCGACCAAGCGGGTAACCCGGCCAGCGATAGCGAAAGCGCCACGCTAGATGCCGACAATGCCGATCTACCGACCATCGACCTGGCCGCCATCGGCGACGGCAACCTGTCCGTGGCCGAAGCCCAAGCCACCGAACTGACCGGCACCACCACCAACGTGGAAGACGGCCAAGTGGTCACGCTGACGGTCACCGACAGCGCCGGTAACACCGCCGAGTTCACCGCCACGGTGACCGGCGGCACGTTCAGCACCACCGAAGACCTGACCGCGGAAGGGCTGGTCGACGGCACCATCACCGTGGTCGCCGACGTCACCGACCAAGCGGGTAACCCGGCCAGCGATAGCGAAAGCGCCACGCTAGATGCCGACAATGCCGATCTACCGACCATCGACCTGGCCGCCATCGGCGACGGCAACCTGTCCGTGGCCGAAGCCCAAGCCACCGAACTGACCGGCACCACCACCAACGTGGAAGACGGCCAAGTGGTCACGCTGACGGTCACCGACAGCGCCGGTAACACCGCCGAGTTCACCGCCACGGTGACCGGCGGCACGTTCAGCACCACCGAAGACCTGACCGCGGAAGGGCTGGTCGACGGCACCATCACCGTGGTCGCCGACGTCACCGACCAAGCGGGTAACCCGGCCAGCGATAGCGAAAGCGCCACGCTAGATGCCGACAATGCCGATCTACCGACCATCGACCTGGCCGCCATCGGCGACGGCAACCTGTCCGTGGCCGAAGCCCAAGCCACCGAACTGACCGGCACCACCACCAACGTGGAAGACGGCCAAGTGGTCACGCTGACGGTCACCGACAGCGCCGGTAACACCGCCGAGTTCACCGCCACGGTGACCGGCGGCACGTTCAGCACCACCGAAGACCTGACCGCGGAAGGGCTGGTCGACGGCACCATCACCGTGGTCGCCGACGTCACCGACCAAGCGGGTAACCCGGCCAGCGATAGCGAAAGCGCCACGCTAGATGCCGACAATGCCGATCTACCGACCATCGACCTGGCCGCCATCGGCGACGGCAACCTGTCCGTGGCCGAAGCCCAAGCCACCGAACTGACCGGCACCACCACCAACGTGGAAGACGGCCAAGTGGTCACGCTGACGGTCACCGACAGCGCCGGTAACACCGCCGAGTTCACCGCCACGGTGACCGGCGGCACGTTCAGCACCACCGAAGACCTGACCGCGGAAGGGCTGGTCGACGGCACCATCACCGTGGTCGCCGACGTCACCGACCAAGCGGGTAACCCGGCCAGCGATAGCGAAAGCGCCACGCTAGATGCCGACAATGCCGATCTACCGACCATCGACCTGGCCGCCATCGGCGACGGCAACCTGTCCGTGGCCGAAGCCCAAGCCACCGAACTGACCGGCACCACCACCAACGTGGAAGACGGCCAAGTGGTCACGCTGACGGTCACCGACAGCGCCGGTAACACCGCCGAGTTCACCGCCACGGTGACCGGCGGCACGTTCAGCACCACCGAAGACCTGACCGCGGAAGGGCTGGTCGACGGCACCATCACCGTGGTCGCCGACGTCACCGACCAAGCGGGTAACCCGGCCAGCGATAGCGAAAGCGCCACGCTAGATGCCGACAATGCCGATCTACCGACCATCGACCTGGCCGCCATCGGCGACGGCAACCTGTCCGTGGCCGAAGCCCAAGCCACCGAACTGACCGGCACCACCACCAACGTGGAAGACGGCCAAGTGGTCACGCTGACGGTCACCGACAGCGCCGGTAACACCGCCGAGTTCACCGCCACGGTGACCGGCGGCACGTTCAGCACCACCGAAGACCTGACCGCGGAAGGGCTGGTCGACGGCACCATCACCGTGGTCGCCGACGTCACCGACCAAGCGGGTAACCCGGCCAGCGATAGCGAAAGCGCCACGCTAGATGCCGACAATGCCGATCTACCGACCATCGACCTGGCCGCCATCGGCGACGGCAACCTGTCCGTGGCCGAAGCCCAAGCCACCGAACTGACCGGCACCACCACCAACGTGGAAGACGGCCAAGTGGTCACGCTGACGGTCACCGACAGCGCCGGTAACACCGCCGAGTTCACCGCCACGGTGACCGGCGGCACGTTCAGCACCACCGAAGACCTGACCGCGGAAGGGCTGGTCGACGGCACCATCACCGTGGTCGCCGACGTCACCGACCAAGCGGGTAACCCGGCCAGCGATAGCGAAAGCGCCACGCTAGATGCCGACAATGCCGATCTACCGACCATCGACCTGGCCGCCATCGGCGACGGCAACCTGTCCGTGGCCGAAGCCCAAGCCACCGAACTGACCGGCACCACCACCAACGTGGAAGACGGCCAAGTGGTCACGCTGACGGTCACCGACAGCGCCGGTAACACCGCCGAGTTCACCGCCACGGTGACCGGCGGCACGTTCAGCACCACCGAAGACCTGACCGCGGAAGGGCTGGTCGACGGCACCATCACCGTGGTCGCCGACGTCACCGACCAAGCGGGTAACCCGGCCAGCGATAGCGAAAGCGCCACGCTAGATGCCGACAATGCCGATCTACCGACCATCGACCTGGCCGCCATCGGCGACGGCAACCTGTCCGTGGCCGAAGCCCAAGCCACCGAACTGACCGGCACCACCACCAACGTGGAAGACGGCCAAGTGGTCACGCTGACGGTCACCGACAGCGCCGGTAACACCGCCGAGTTCACCGCCACGGTGACCGGCGGCACGTTCAGCACCACCGAAGACCTGACCGCGGAAGGGCTGGTCGACGGCACCATCACCGTGGTCGCCGACGTCACCGACCAAGCGGGTAACCCGGCCAGCGATAGCGAAAGCGCCACGCTAGATGCCGACAATGCCGATCTACCGACCATCGACCTGGCCGCCATCGGCGACGGCAACCTGTCCGTGGCCGAAGCCCAAGCCACCGAACTGACCGGCACCACCACCAACGTGGAAGACGGCCAAGTGGTCACGCTGACGGTCACCGACAGCGCCGGTAACACCGCCGAGTTCACCGCCACGGTGACCGGCGGCACGTTCAGCACCACCGAAGACCTGACCGCGGAAGGGCTGGTCGACGGCACCATCACCGTGGTCGCCGACGTCACCGACCAAGCGGGTAACCCGGCCAGCGATAGCGAAAGCGCCACGCTAGATGCCGACAATGCCGATCTACCGACCATCGACCTGGCCGCCATCGGCGACGGCAACCTGTCCGTGGCCGAAGCCCAAGCCACCGAACTGACCGGCACCACCACCAACGTGGAAGACGGCCAAGTGGTCACGCTGACGGTCACCGACAGCGCCGGTAACACCGCCGAGTTCACCGCCACGGTGACCGGCGGCACGTTCAGCACCACCGAAGACCTGACCGCGGAAGGGCTGGTCGACGGCACCATCACCGTGGTCGCCGACGTCACCGACCAAGCGGGTAACCCGGCCAGCGATAGCGAAAGCGCCACGCTAGATGCCGACAATGCCGATCTACCGACCATCGACCTGGCCGCCATCGGCGACGGCAACCTGTCCGTGGCCGAAGCCCAAGCCACCGAACTGACCGGCACCACCACCAACGTGGAAGACGGCCAAGTGGTCACGCTGACGGTCACCGACAGCGCCGGTAACACCGCCGAGTTCACCGCCACGGTGACCGGCGGCACGTTCAGCACCACCGAAGACCTGACCGCGGAAGGGCTGGTCGACGGCACCATCACCGTGGTCGCCGACGTCACCGACCAAGCGGGTAACCCGGCCAGCGATAGCGAAAGCGCCACGCTAGATGCCGACAATGCCGATCTACCGACCATCGACCTGGCCGCCATCGGCGACGGCAACCTGTCCGTGGCCGAAGCCCAAGCCACCGAACTGACCGGCACCACCACCAACGTGGAAGACGGCCAAGTGGTCACGCTGACGGTCACCGACAGCGCCGGTAACACCGCCGAGTTCACCGCCACGGTGACCGGCGGCACGTTCAGCACCACCGAAGACCTGACCGCGGAAGGGCTGGTCGACGGCACCATCACCGTGGTCGCCGACGTCACCGACCAAGCGGGTAACCCGGCCAGCGATAGCGAAAGCGCCACGCTAGATGCCGACAATGCCGATCTACCGACCATCGACCTGGCCGCCATCGGCGACGGCAACCTGTCCGTGGCCGAAGCCCAAGCCACCGAACTGACCGGCACCACCACCAACGTGGAAGACGGCCAAGTGGTCACGCTGACGGTCACCGACAGCGCCGGTAACACCGCCGAGTTCACCGCCACGGTGACCGGCGGCACGTTCAGCACCACCGAAGACCTGACCGCGGAAGGGCTGGTCGACGGCACCATCACCGTGGTCGCCGACGTCACCGACCAAGCGGGTAACCCGGCCAGCGATAGCGAAAGCGCCACGCTAGATGCCGACAATGCCGATCTACCGACCATCGACCTGGCCGCCATCGGCGACGGCAACCTGTCCGTGGCCGAAGCCCAAGCCACCGAACTGACCGGCACCACCACCAACGTGGAAGACGGCCAAGTGGTCACGCTGACGGTCACCGACAGCGCCGGTAACACCGCCGAGTTCACCGCCACGGTGACCGGCGGCACGTTCAGCACCACCGAAGACCTGACCGCGGAAGGGCTGGTCGACGGCACCATCACCGTGGTCGCCGACGTCACCGACCAAGCGGGTAACCCGGCCAGCGATAGCGAAAGCGCCACGCTAGATGCCGACAATGCCGATCTACCGACCATCGACCTGGCCGCCATCGGCGACGGCAACCTGTCCGTGGCCGAAGCCCAAGCCACCGAACTGACCGGCACCACCACCAACGTGGAAGACGGCCAAGTGGTCACGCTGACGGTCACCGACAGCGCCGGTAACACCGCCGAGTTCACCGCCACGGTGACCGGCGGCACGTTCAGCACCACCGAAGACCTGACCGCGGAAGGGCTGGTCGACGGCACCATCACCGTGGTCGCCGACGTCACCGACCAAGCGGGTAACCCGGCCAGCGATAGCGAAAGCGCCACGCTAGATGCCGACAATGCCGATCTACCGACCATCGACCTGGCCGCCATCGGCGACGGCAACCTGTCCGTGGCCGAAGCCCAAGCCACCGAACTGACCGGCACCACCACCAACGTGGAAGACGGCCAAGTGGTCACGCTGACGGTCACCGACAGCGCCGGTAACACCGCCGAGTTCACCGCCACGGTGACCGGCGGCACGTTCAGCACCACCGAAGACCTGACCGCGGAAGGGCTGGTCGACGGCACCATCACCGTGGTCGCCGACGTCACCGACCAAGCGGGTAACCCGGCCAGCGATAGCGAAAGCGCCACGCTAGATGCCGACAATGCCGATCTACCGACCATCGACCTGGCCGCCATCGGCGACGGCAACCTGTCCGTGGCCGAAGCCCAAGCCACCGAACTGACCGGCACCACCACCAACGTGGAAGACGGCCAAGTGGTCACGCTGACGGTCACCGACAGCGCCGGTAACACCGCCGAGTTCACCGCCACGGTGACCGGCGGCACGTTCAGCACCACCGAAGACCTGACCGCGGAAGGGCTGGTCGACGGCACCATCACCGTGGTCGCCGACGTCACCGACCAAGCGGGTAACCCGGCCAGCGATAGCGAAAGCGCCACGCTAGATGCCGACAATGCCGATCTACCGACCATCGACCTGGCCGCCATCGGCGACGGCAACCTGTCCGTGGCCGAAGCCCAAGCCACCGAACTGACCGGCACCACCACCAACGTGGAAGACGGCCAAGTGGTCACGCTGACGGTCACCGACAGCGCCGGTAACACCGCCGAGTTCACCGCCACGGTGACCGGCGGCACGTTCAGCACCACCGAAGACCTGACCGCGGAAGGGCTGGTCGACGGCACCATCACCGTGGTCGCCGACGTCACCGACCAAGCGGGTAACCCGGCCAGCGATAGCGAAAGCGCCACGCTAGATGCCGACAATGCCGATCTACCGACCATCGACCTGGCCGCCATCGGCGACGGCAACCTGTCCGTGGCCGAAGCCCAAGCCACCGAACTGACCGGCACCACCACCAACGTGGAAGACGGCCAAGTGGTCACGCTGACGGTCACCGACAGCGCCGGTAACACCGCCGAGTTCACCGCCACGGTGACCGGCGGCACGTTCAGCACCACCGAAGACCTGACCGCGGAAGGGCTGGTCGACGGCACCATCACCGTGGTCGCCGACGTCACCGACCAAGCGGGTAACCCGGCCAGCGATAGCGAAAGCGCCACGCTAGATGCCGACAATGCCGATCTACCGACCATCGACCTGGCCGCCATCGGCGACGGCAACCTGTCCGTGGCCGAAGCCCAAGCCACCGAACTGACCGGCACCACCACCAACGTGGAAGACGGCCAAGTGGTCACGCTGACGGTCACCGACAGCGCCGGTAACACCGCCGAGTTCACCGCCACGGTGACCGGCGGCACGTTCAGCACCACCGAAGACCTGACCGCGGAAGGGCTGGTCGACGGCACCATCACCGTGGTCGCCGACGTCACCGACCAAGCGGGTAACCCGGCCAGCGATAGCGAAAGCGCCACGCTAGATGCCGACAATGCCGATCTACCGACCATCGACCTGGCCGCCATCGGCGACGGCAACCTGTCCGTGGCCGAAGCCCAAGCCACCGAACTGACCGGCACCACCACCAACGTGGAAGACGGCCAAGTGGTCACGCTGACGGTCACCGACAGCGCCGGTAACACCGCCGAGTTCACCGCCACGGTGACCGGCGGCACGTTCAGCACCACCGAAGACCTGACCGCGGAAGGGCTGGTCGACGGCACCATCACCGTGGTCGCCGACGTCACCGACCAAGCGGGTAACCCGGCCAGCGATAGCGAAAGCGCCACGCTAGATGCCGACAATGCCGATCTACCGACCATCGACCTGGCCGCCATCGGCGACGGCAACCTGTCCGTGGCCGAAGCCCAAGCCACCGAACTGACCGGCACCACCACCAACGTGGAAGACGGCCAAGTGGTCACGCTGACGGTCACCGACAGCGCCGGTAACACCGCCGAGTTCACCGCCACGGTGACCGGCGGCACGTTCAGCACCACCGAAGACCTGACCGCGGAAGGGCTGGTCGACGGCACCATCACCGTGGTCGCCGACGTCACCGACCAAGCGGGTAACCCGGCCAGCGATAGCGAAAGCGCCACGCTAGATGCCGACAATGCCGATCTACCGACCATCGACCTGGCCGCCATCGGCGACGGCAACCTGTCCGTGGCCGAAGCCCAAGCCACCGAACTGACCGGCACCACCACCAACGTGGAAGACGGCCAAGTGGTCACGCTGACGGTCACCGACAGCGCCGGTAACACCGCCGAGTTCACCGCCACGGTGACCGGCGGCACGTTCAGCACCACCGAAGACCTGACCGCGGAAGGGCTGGTCGACGGCACCATCACCGTGGTCGCCGACGTCACCGACCAAGCGGGTAACCCGGCCAGCGATAGCGAAAGCGCCACGCTAGATGCCGACAATGCCGATCTACCGACCATCGACCTGGCCGCCATCGGCGACGGCAACCTGTCCGTGGCCGAAGCCCAAGCCACCGAACTGACCGGCACCACCACCAACGTGGAAGACGGCCAAGTGGTCACGCTGACGGTCACCGACAGCGCCGGTAACACCGCCGAGTTCACCGCCACGGTGACCGGCGGCACGTTCAGCACCACCGAAGACCTGACCGCGGAAGGGCTGGTCGACGGCACCATCACCGTGGTCGCCGACGTCACCGACCAAGCGGGTAACCCGGCCAGCGATAGCGAAAGCGCCACGCTAGATGCCGACAATGCCGATCTACCGACCATCGACCTGGCCGCCATCGGCGACGGCAACCTGTCCGTGGCCGAAGCCCAAGCCACCGAACTGACCGGCACCACCACCAACGTGGAAGACGGCCAAGTGGTCACGCTGACGGTCACCGACAGCGCCGGTAACACCGCCGAGTTCACCGCCACGGTGACCGGCGGCACGTTCAGCACCACCGAAGACCTGACCGCGGAAGGGCTGGTCGACGGCACCATCACCGTGGTCGCCGACGTCACCGACCAAGCGGGTAACCCGGCCAGCGATAGCGAAAGCGCCACGCTAGATGCCGACAATGCCGATCTACCGACCATCGACCTGGCCGCCATCGGCGACGGCAACCTGTCCGTGGCCGAAGCCCAAGCCACCGAACTGACCGGCACCACCACCAACGTGGAAGACGGCCAAGTGGTCACGCTGACGGTCACCGACAGCGCCGGTAACACCGCCGAGTTCACCGCCACGGTGACCGGCGGCACGTTCAGCACCACCGAAGACCTGACCGCGGAAGGGCTGGTCGACGGCACCATCACCGTGGTCGCCGACGTCACCGACCAAGCGGGTAACCCGGCCAGCGATAGCGAAAGCGCCACGCTAGATGCCGACAATGCCGATCTACCGACCATCGACCTGGCCGCCATCGGCGACGGCAACCTGTCCGTGGCCGAAGCCCAAGCCACCGAACTGACCGGCACCACCACCAACGTGGAAGACGGCCAAGTGGTCACGCTGACGGTCACCGACAGCGCCGGTAACACCGCCGAGTTCACCGCCACGGTGACCGGCGGCACGTTCAGCACCACCGAAGACCTGACCGCGGAAGGGCTGGTCGACGGCACCATCACCGTGGTCGCCGACGTCACCGACCAAGCGGGTAACCCGGCCAGCGATAGCGAAAGCGCCACGCTAGATGCCGACAATGCCGATCTACCGACCATCGACCTGGCCGCCATCGGCGACGGCAACCTGTCCGTGGCCGAAGCCCAAGCCACCGAACTGACCGGCACCACCACCAACGTGGAAGACGGCCAAGTGGTCACGCTGACGGTCACCGACAGCGCCGGTAACACCGCCGAGTTCACCGCCACGGTGACCGGCGGCACGTTCAGCACCACCGAAGACCTGACCGCGGAAGGGCTGGTCGACGGCACCATCACCGTGGTCGCCGACGTCACCGACCAAGCGGGTAACCCGGCCAGCGATAGCGAAAGCGCCACGCTAGATGCCGACAATGCCGATCTACCGACCATCGACCTGGCCGCCATCGGCGACGGCAACCTGTCCGTGGCCGAAGCCCAAGCCACCGAACTGACCGGCACCACCACCAACGTGGAAGACGGCCAAGTGGTCACGCTGACGGTCACCGACAGCGCCGGTAACACCGCCGAGTTCACCGCCACGGTGACCGGCGGCACGTTCAGCACCACCGAAGACCTGACCGCGGAAGGGCTGGTCGACGGCACCATCACCGTGGTCGCCGACGTCACCGACCAAGCGGGTAACCCGGCCAGCGATAGCGAAAGCGCCACGCTAGATGCCGACAATGCCGATCTACCGACCATCGACCTGGCCGCCATCGGCGACGGCAACCTGTCCGTGGCCGAAGCCCAAGCCACCGAACTGACCGGCACCACCACCAACGTGGAAGACGGCCAAGTGGTCACGCTGACGGTCACCGACAGCGCCGGTAACACCGCCGAGTTCACCGCCACGGTGACCGGCGGCACGTTCAGCACCACCGAAGACCTGACCGCGGAAGGGCTGGTCGACGGCACCATCACCGTGGTCGCCGACGTCACCGACCAAGCGGGTAACCCGGCCAGCGATAGCGAAAGCGCCACGCTAGATGCCGACAATGCCGATCTACCGACCATCGACCTGGCCGCCATCGGCGACGGCAACCTGTCCGTGGCCGAAGCCCAAGCCACCGAACTGACCGGCACCACCACCAACGTGGAAGACGGCCAAGTGGTCACGCTGACGGTCACCGACAGCGCCGGTAACACCGCCGAGTTCACCGCCACGGTGACCGGCGGCACGTTCAGCACCACCGAAGACCTGACCGCGGAAGGGCTGGTCGACGGCACCATCACCGTGGTCGCCGACGTCACCGACCAAGCGGGTAACCCGGCCAGCGATAGCGAAAGCGCCACGCTAGATGCCGACAATGCCGATCTACCGACCATCGACCTGGCCGCCATCGGCGACGGCAACCTGTCCGTGGCCGAAGCCCAAGCCACCGAACTGACCGGCACCACCACCAACGTGGAAGACGGCCAAGTGGTCACGCTGACGGTCACCGACAGCGCCGGTAACACCGCCGAGTTCACCGCCACGGTGACCGGCGGCACGTTCAGCACCACCGAAGACCTGACCGCGGAAGGGCTGGTCGACGGCACCATCACCGTGGTCGCCGACGTCACCGACCAAGCGGGTAACCCGGCCAGCGATAGCGAAAGCGCCACGCTAGATGCCGACAATGCCGATCTACCGACCATCGACCTGGCCGCCATCGGCGACGGCAACCTGTCCGTGGCCGAAGCCCAAGCCACCGAACTGACCGGCACCACCACCAACGTGGAAGACGGCCAAGTGGTCACGCTGACGGTCACCGACAGCGCCGGTAACACCGCCGAGTTCACCGCCACGGTGACCGGCGGCACGTTCAGCACCACCGAAGACCTGACCGCGGAAGGGCTGGTCGACGGCACCATCACCGTGGTCGCCGACGTCACCGACCAAGCGGGTAACCCGGCCAGCGATAGCGAAAGCGCCACGCTAGATGCCGACAATGCCGATCTACCGACCATCGACCTGGCCGCCATCGGCGACGGCAACCTGTCCGTGGCCGAAGCCCAAGCCACCGAACTGACCGGCACCACCACCAACGTGGAAGACGGCCAAGTGGTCACGCTGACGGTCACCGACAGCGCCGGTAACACCGCCGAGTTCACCGCCACGGTGACCGGCGGCACGTTCAGCACCACCGAAGACCTGACCGCGGAAGGGCTGGTCGACGGCACCATCACCGTGGTCGCCGACGTCACCGACCAAGCGGGTAACCCGGCCAGCGATAGCGAAAGCGCCACGCTAGATGCCGACAATGCCGATCTACCGACCATCGACCTGGCCGCCATCGGCGACGGCAACCTGTCCGTGGCCGAAGCCCAAGCCACCGAACTGACCGGCACCACCACCAACGTGGAAGACGGCCAAGTGGTCACGCTGACGGTCACCGACAGCGCCGGTAACACCGCCGAGTTCACCGCCACGGTGACCGGCGGCACGTTCAGCACCACCGAAGACCTGACCGCGGAAGGGCTGGTCGACGGCACCATCACCGTGGTCGCCGACGTCACCGACCAAGCGGGTAACCCGGCCAGCGATAGCGAAAGCGCCACGCTAGATGCCGACAATGCCGATCTACCGACCATCGACCTGGCCGCCATCGGCGACGGCAACCTGTCCGTGGCCGAAGCCCAAGCCACCGAACTGACCGGCACCACCACCAACGTGGAAGACGGCCAAGTGGTCACGCTGACGGTCACCGACAGCGCCGGTAACACCGCCGAGTTCACCGCCACGGTGACCGGCGGCACGTTCAGCACCACCGAAGACCTGACCGCGGAAGGGCTGGTCGACGGCACCATCACCGTGGTCGCCGACGTCACCGACCAAGCGGGTAACCCGGCCAGCGATAGCGAAAGCGCCACGCTAGATGCCGACAATGCCGATCTACCGACCATCGACCTGGCCGCCATCGGCGACGGCAACCTGTCCGTGGCCGAAGCCCAAGCCACCGAACTGACCGGCACCACCACCAACGTGGAAGACGGCCAAGTGGTCACGCTGACGGTCACCGACAGCGCCGGTAACACCGCCGAGTTCACCGCCACGGTGACCGGCGGCACGTTCAGCACCACCGAAGACCTGACCGCGGAAGGGCTGGTCGACGGCACCATCACCGTGGTCGCCGACGTCACCGACCAAGCGGGTAACCCGGCCAGCGATAGCGAAAGCGCCACGCTAGATGCCGACAATGCCGATCTACCGACCATCGACCTGGCCGCCATCGGCGACGGCAACCTGTCCGTGGCCGAAGCCCAAGCCACCGAACTGACCGGCACCACCACCAACGTGGAAGACGGCCAAGTGGTCACGCTGACGGTCACCGACAGCGCCGGTAACACCGCCGAGTTCACCGCCACGGTGACCGGCGGCACGTTCAGCACCACCGAAGACCTGACCGCGGAAGGGCTGGTCGACGGCACCATCACCGTGGTCGCCGACGTCACCGACCAAGCGGGTAACCCGGCCAGCGATAGCGAAAGCGCCACGCTAGATGCCGACAATGCCGATCTACCGACCATCGACCTGGCCGCCATCGGCGACGGCAACCTGTCCGTGGCCGAAGCCCAAGCCACCGAACTGACCGGCACCACCACCAACGTGGAAGACGGCCAAGTGGTCACGCTGACGGTCACCGACAGCGCCGGTAACACCGCCGAGTTCACCGCCACGGTGACCGGCGGCACGTTCAGCACCACCGAAGACCTGACCGCGGAAGGGCTGGTCGACGGCACCATCACCGTGGTCGCCGACGTCACCGACCAAGCGGGTAACCCGGCCAGCGATAGCGAAAGCGCCACGCTAGATGCCGACAATGCCGATCTACCGACCATCGACCTGGCCGCCATCGGCGACGGCAACCTGTCCGTGGCCGAAGCCCAAGCCACCGAACTGACCGGCACCACCACCAACGTGGAAGACGGCCAAGTGGTCACGCTGACGGTCACCGACAGCGCCGGTAACACCGCCGAGTTCACCGCCACGGTGACCGGCGGCACGTTCAGCACCACCGAAGACCTGACCGCGGAAGGGCTGGTCGACGGCACCATCACCGTGGTCGCCGACGTCACCGACCAAGCGGGTAACCCGGCCAGCGATAGCGAAAGCGCCACGCTAGATGCCGACAATGCCGATCTACCGACCATCGACCTGGCCGCCATCGGCGACGGCAACCTGTCCGTGGCCGAAGCCCAAGCCACCGAACTGACCGGCACCACCACCAACGTGGAAGACGGCCAAGTGGTCACGCTGACGGTCACCGACAGCGCCGGTAACACCGCCGAGTTCACCGCCACGGTGACCGGCGGCACGTTCAGCACCACCGAAGACCTGACCGCGGAAGGGCTGGTCGACGGCACCATCACCGTGGTCGCCGACGTCACCGACCAAGCGGGTAACCCGGCCAGCGATAGCGAAAGCGCCACGCTAGATGCCGACAATGCCGATCTACCGACCATCGACCTGGCCGCCATCGGCGACGGCAACCTGTCCGTGGCCGAAGCCCAAGCCACCGAACTGACCGGCACCACCACCAACGTGGAAGACGGCCAAGTGGTCACGCTGACGGTCACCGACAGCGCCGGTAACACCGCCGAGTTCACCGCCACGGTGACCGGCGGCACGTTCAGCACCACCGAAGACCTGACCGCGGAAGGGCTGGTCGACGGCACCATCACCGTGGTCGCCGACGTCACCGACCAAGCGGGTAACCCGGCCAGCGATAGCGAAAGCGCCACGCTAGATGCCGACAATGCCGATCTACCGACCATCGACCTGGCCGCCATCGGCGACGGCAACCTGTCCGTGGCCGAAGCCCAAGCCACCGAACTGACCGGCACCACCACCAACGTGGAAGACGGCCAAGTGGTCACGCTGACGGTCACCGACAGCGCCGGTAACACCGCCGAGTTCACCGCCACGGTGACCGGCGGCACGTTCAGCACCACCGAAGACCTGACCGCGGAAGGGCTGGTCGACGGCACCATCACCGTGGTCGCCGACGTCACCGACCAAGCGGGTAACCCGGCCAGCGATAGCGAAAGCGCCACGCTAGATGCCGACAATGCCGATCTACCGACCATCGACCTGGCCGCCATCGGCGACGGCAACCTGTCCGTGGCCGAAGCCCAAGCCACCGAACTGACCGGCACCACCACCAACGTGGAAGACGGCCAAGTGGTCACGCTGACGGTCACCGACAGCGCCGGTAACACCGCCGAGTTCACCGCCACGGTGACCGGCGGCACGTTCAGCACCACCGAAGACCTGACCGCGGAAGGGCTGGTCGACGGCACCATCACCGTGGTCGCCGACGTCACCGACCAAGCGGGTAACCCGGCCAGCGATAGCGAAAGCGCCACGCTAGATGCCGACAATGCCGATCTACCGACCATCGACCTGGCCGCCATCGGCGACGGCAACCTGTCCGTGGCCGAAGCCCAAGCCACCGAACTGACCGGCACCACCACCAACGTGGAAGACGGCCAAGTGGTCACGCTGACGGTCACCGACAGCGCCGGTAACACCGCCGAGTTCACCGCCACGGTGACCGGCGGCACGTTCAGCACCACCGAAGACCTGACCGCGGAAGGGCTGGTCGACGGCACCATCACCGTGGTCGCCGACGTCACCGACCAAGCGGGTAACCCGGCCAGCGATAGCGAAAGCGCCACGCTAGATGCCGACAATGCCGATCTACCGACCATCGACCTGGCCGCCATCGGCGACGGCAACCTGTCCGTGGCCGAAGCCCAAGCCACCGAACTGACCGGCACCACCACCAACGTGGAAGACGGCCAAGTGGTCACGCTGACGGTCACCGACAGCGCCGGTAACACCGCCGAGTTCACCGCCACGGTGACCGGCGGCACGTTCAGCACCACCGAAGACCTGACCGCGGAAGGGCTGGTCGACGGCACCATCACCGTGGTCGCCGACGTCACCGACCAAGCGGGTAACCCGGCCAGCGATAGCGAAAGCGCCACGCTAGATGCCGACAATGCCGATCTACCGACCATCGACCTGGCCGCCATCGGCGACGGCAACCTGTCCGTGGCCGAAGCCCAAGCCACCGAACTGACCGGCACCACCACCAACGTGGAAGACGGCCAAGTGGTCACGCTGACGGTCACCGACAGCGCCGGTAACACCGCCGAGTTCACCGCCACGGTGACCGGCGGCACGTTCAGCACCACCGAAGACCTGACCGCGGAAGGGCTGGTCGACGGCACCATCACCGTGGTCGCCGACGTCACCGACCAAGCGGGTAACCCGGCCAGCGATAGCGAAAGCGCCACGCTAGATGCCGACAATGCCGATCTACCGACCATCGACCTGGCCGCCATCGGCGACGGCAACCTGTCCGTGGCCGAAGCCCAAGCCACCGAACTGACCGGCACCACCACCAACGTGGAAGACGGCCAAGTGGTCACGCTGACGGTCACCGACAGCGCCGGTAACACCGCCGAGTTCACCGCCACGGTGACCGGCGGCACGTTCAGCACCACCGAAGACCTGACCGCGGAAGGGCTGGTCGACGGCACCATCACCGTGGTCGCCGACGTCACCGACCAAGCGGGTAACCCGGCCAGCGATAGCGAAAGCGCCACGCTAGATGCCGACAATGCCGATCTACCGACCATCGACCTGGCCGCCATCGGCGACGGCAACCTGTCCGTGGCCGAAGCCCAAGCCACCGAACTGACCGGCACCACCACCAACGTGGAAGACGGCCAAGTGGTCACGCTGACGGTCACCGACAGCGCCGGTAACACCGCCGAGTTCACCGCCACGGTGACCGGCGGCACGTTCAGCACCACCGAAGACCTGACCGCGGAAGGGCTGGTCGACGGCACCATCACCGTGGTCGCCGACGTCACCGACCAAGCGGGTAACCCGGCCAGCGATAGCGAAAGCGCCACGCTAGATGCCGACAATGCCGATCTACCGACCATCGACCTGGCCGCCATCGGCGACGGCAACCTGTCCGTGGCCGAAGCCCAAGCCACCGAACTGACCGGCACCACCACCAACGTGGAAGACGGCCAAGTGGTCACGCTGACGGTCACCGACAGCGCCGGTAACACCGCCGAGTTCACCGCCACGGTGACCGGCGGCACGTTCAGCACCACCGAAGACCTGACCGCGGAAGGGCTGGTCGACGGCACCATCACCGTGGTCGCCGACGTCACCGACCAAGCGGGTAACCCGGCCAGCGATAGCGAAAGCGCCACGCTAGATGCCGACAATGCCGATCTACCGACCATCGACCTGGCCGCCATCGGCGACGGCAACCTGTCCGTGGCCGAAGCCCAAGCCACCGAACTGACCGGCACCACCACCAACGTGGAAGACGGCCAAGTGGTCACGCTGACGGTCACCGACAGCGCCGGTAACACCGCCGAGTTCACCGCCACGGTGACCGGCGGCACGTTCAGCACCACCGAAGACCTGACCGCGGAAGGGCTGGTCGACGGCACCATCACCGTGGTCGCCGACGTCACCGACCAAGCGGGTAACCCGGCCAGCGATAGCGAAAGCGCCACGCTAGATGCCGACAATGCCGATCTACCGACCATCGACCTGGCCGCCATCGGCGACGGCAACCTGTCCGTGGCCGAAGCCCAAGCCACCGAACTGACCGGCACCACCACCAACGTGGAAGACGGCCAAGTGGTCACGCTGACGGTCACCGACAGCGCCGGTAACACCGCCGAGTTCACCGCCACGGTGACCGGCGGCACGTTCAGCACCACCGAAGACCTGACCGCGGAAGGGCTGGTCGACGGCACCATCACCGTGGTCGCCGACGTCACCGACCAAGCGGGTAACCCGGCCAGCGATAGCGAAAGCGCCACGCTAGATGCCGACAATGCCGATCTACCGACCATCGACCTGGCCGCCATCGGCGACGGCAACCTGTCCGTGGCCGAAGCCCAAGCCACCGAACTGACCGGCACCACCACCAACGTGGAAGACGGCCAAGTGGTCACGCTGACGGTCACCGACAGCGCCGGTAACACCGCCGAGTTCACCGCCACGGTGACCGGCGGCACGTTCAGCACCACCGAAGACCTGACCGCGGAAGGGCTGGTCGACGGCACCATCACCGTGGTCGCCGACGTCACCGACCAAGCGGGTAACCCGGCCAGCGATAGCGAAAGCGCCACGCTAGATGCCGACAATGCCGATCTACCGACCATCGACCTGGCCGCCATCGGCGACGGCAACCTGTCCGTGGCCGAAGCCCAAGCCACCGAACTGACCGGCACCACCACCAACGTGGAAGACGGCCAAGTGGTCACGCTGACGGTCACCGACAGCGCCGGTAACACCGCCGAGTTCACCGCCACGGTGACCGGCGGCACGTTCAGCACCACCGAAGACCTGACCGCGGAAGGGCTGGTCGACGGCACCATCACCGTGGTCGCCGACGTCACCGACCAAGCGGGTAACCCGGCCAGCGATAGCGAAAGCGCCACGCTAGATGCCGACAATGCCGATCTACCGACCATCGACCTGGCCGCCATCGGCGACGGCAACCTGTCCGTGGCCGAAGCCCAAGCCACCGAACTGACCGGCACCACCACCAACGTGGAAGACGGCCAAGTGGTCACGCTGACGGTCACCGACAGCGCCGGTAACACCGCCGAGTTCACCGCCACGGTGACCGGCGGCACGTTCAGCACCACCGAAGACCTGACCGCGGAAGGGCTGGTCGACGGCACCATCACCGTGGTCGCCGACGTCACCGACCAAGCGGGTAACCCGGCCAGCGATAGCGAAAGCGCCACGCTAGATGCCGACAATGCCGATCTACCGACCATCGACCTGGCCGCCATCGGCGACGGCAACCTGTCCGTGGCCGAAGCCCAAGCCACCGAACTGACCGGCACCACCACCAACGTGGAAGACGGCCAAGTGGTCACGCTGACGGTCACCGACAGCGCCGGTAACACCGCCGAGTTCACCGCCACGGTGACCGGCGGCACGTTCAGCACCACCGAAGACCTGACCGCGGAAGGGCTGGTCGACGGCACCATCACCGTGGTCGCCGACGTCACCGACCAAGCGGGTAACCCGGCCAGCGATAGCGAAAGCGCCACGCTGGATAGTGTTGAACCATTAGTGCAGGTCTCGCTCCTAGGAGCGGGTGAAGACGATGTCTACAACATCGACGAAATTGCTGTTGGCGAGCCTAATAGCGTAGAAGCCTTAGTGACGTTCCAAGCAGGTACTAAGGTTGGCGATACGTTGGTCGTTAAAGATGCGGGCGGTAATACGCTGACCACCGTAGTGCTGGATCAGGAAGACATTAATAACGGTGTTAGTGTTGGGGTAGCTGTGAGCGAAGGTGCGACTAACGTAAGTGTTAGTGCCACGGTCACGGATCCTGCGGGCAATAGCGCCAGTGATGACGACAGTAAAGACGTCGCCAATGTAGCTCCAGAAGCCACGATCACGATAGATGCGCTCTTTGGTGGGGATGACTTCCTGAGCAATAGTGAGTCTAACGAAGAGCACTCAATCAGTGGTTCCGTTGGTGGAGATGCGAAAGCTGGTGATACGGTTGAAGTCACGGTTGGCGGGGAGACTTATGTCACGCAAGTCAATCCAGATGGCAGCTCGTGGGTAGTGAATGTTTCCAGTGATAAAGTGGCTGGGCTATCTTCCGGAGATGTGACCGCTAATGTGGTAGGAAATGACCAATTTGGTAATGCCTATGAGGCAGAGACTGATCGGCCATTTGAAGTTCAGCCATCTTCGTCGCTCAATTTAGGAGGAAACGGCGATGACACAATTGAAAGTGGCGGCGGCGACGATGTCGTCTTAGGTGACCGTGGAGGGAAGGTCACGATTGTAGACCCCGCCACTAACTACAACATTTCCTTGATCGTTGATACGTCCGGGAGTATGGATAACGCATCTGGCACTCCAGGATTAGATAGAATGGAGCTGACAAAGCAAGCATTGACCCAATTGGCTCATCAGTTGAAAGATCATGAAGGAACTATCAATGTTCAGCTAGCTCCCTTTGCTAGAGATGCAGGCAGTGGCGTCACTATCGAAAACCTGAATGCCAGTAATGTTCAGAGTCTTATTGATGCTATTGATGATCTCGACGCCAATGGTGGAACCAACTATATGGCTGGTTTCCAGAAAGCTGCTGATTGGTTTAATCAGCAGAATGCTAAACCTGATGCTGCTGACTTCGAAAATCTTAGTTACTTCTTAACCGATGGTGACCCGACCTTCTACTATAACTCCTGGGGTGGCGTGAGTGGTCCAGGTAGCTCAACTAATTACGACGTGTTCAAAGCTTCTGTGGATGCCTTTGCCGCACTTTCAGGCCTAAGCTCCGTCAATGCTATCGGTATCGGATCTGGAGTCTCTGAGGATTATCTCAAGTTCTTTGATAATACCGATTTATCTGGAACTGCTACGGAATGGTTTTACAGCCGTTGGAGTGGCTGGCAGGGTGTTACTGGTCCTACTGGCGAGGTTGATATCGTCAATAACGCCGAAGATCTAGCAGCTGCTTTGGAGGGTAGTTCCGAGTTCGATGAGCTTGAATCTCTGGGCGATGACATTATTACTGGAGGGAAGGGAGATGACATTATCTTCGGTGATGCTATCAATACTGACCACCTCCAATGGACGAACCAAGACACAGGCACTTTATTTGCTGCAGGAAGTCACGACGGCTTGGGTTATCAAGGGCTGCGAGAGTTCCTGAAGTGGGAAGTTAATAATGGAGCAGTGCCTAATGATGACCAGATTCTCGATTATGTTAGAGAAAACTGGGAATCCTTAATCGATACTGTTCGTACTGATGGTGGTGCTAATACTATCGACGGTGGTGCTGGTAGCGATATCTTGATTGGTGGCGCTGGTAACGACACCCTCATTGGTGGCGAAGGTAACGATCTGCTCTTCGGTGGCCTAGGCGCTGACACCTTCAAGTGGGAGTTAAATGACCAGGGCACTGCGGATAATCCTGCCATTGATACAGTGATGGACTTCAACGCGGGTGAAGGCGATAAACTGGATATTGGTGAGTTATTGGATTATGAAAACGGTGACTCGCTAGATGCCTATATTGTCGCGGAAGAAGACAGCGGTGATACAGTGCTGTATGTCAACTCTGAAGGGGGCTTGGCAGGCGATAAAGAGAATGCTGATCAAGTTATTCGTTTAGAGGGTAAGAGCTTCTCTGACTTTGGTGGTGGCGGATCACAGGATGTAATCCTCCATATGATCCAAAATGGAAAGCTAGATATCGAATAACCTTTACCTACCCCAACAGGCCGCCCACTGGGCGGCCTTGTTGTATTCAATGCCGAATTACGTTTAGCTACACTTAAGCGCTTTTACTTACAGAGGAAGCCGCTATGCTTTACATCAAACGCAACGCCCAAGGGGAGATTGTGATGCTCAGCAAAGAGCCATCGCCTGAGTGTAATGACACTATCAATGATGATTCACCAGAAGTGTTCGCTTTTTTAGCTGAGCAAACAGGGCAGTCGGCGCAGTTTATTGCATCCGACTTGGCTTTTGTGCGGGTGGTGGAAGATATGCTGGAAGTGCTGCTAGAGAAGGGCGTGCTTAGTTTTACTGACTTGCCTTCGGCGGCACAGAGTAAAATCATGGAACGTAAATCGTTGCGTGCGAAGAATGATGTCAATTTGATTAGTGATGATGGCGGTATTATCTAACAAGGCGTTACTCTGTAACGCCTTGTTGTTCATGGCTTCCTTATCGAAGGTGCTTATGCGCGTACGCCTGGGCCGGTAGCTCCGTCAACGCCTACGCTGAAGAGGCTTTCCAATTCAGCTTGTTCAGTCACCCCTTCTGCGATCACCTGAATGCCAAGGGAGTGGCATAGCGTGGCCATACCTCGCACGATGGTTTGCTGTTCGTGAGAGGTATGAATCCCTCCAATCAAGCTGCTGTCTATTTTTAGATAGGCAAGCCCGATGTCGTGTAAATCGGCAAGTTTGGTGAATTCTGCCCCGACATGTTCAATTCCAAACTGACAACCTAATGGCCTTAGCGCGGCACATAAGCCGCGAAGGCTACCAATAGCGTGGCTGTTCAACATAGCGGGCACTTCGAAGCACAGCTGTTTGGCAAGTTGCGGTTGTTTTTCGAGCAACATTCTTAGCTCAATAACAAACTCAGCATTAGTAATTGAGGCAATTGAAAGATTAATGCCAATGGCGTGCGCTGGATTGTAAGCGAGTTGCTCAAGGGCTTTCTTAACCACGGCAATATCGAGCGCGGGCTCTAAGTTAAAGCGCGAGATCCAGGGAATAAACGTGCCAGCTGTTTGCCAGTGATTGGCAAGCTCTAGGCGAGCAGGACATTCGTAATGTAGTACGTCGTGGTGGGCATCAATAACTGGGAAATAAGCGAGCTGGGGGCCCAGCGCAATCGCGGCATTTAGCGCCGAACGCCATTCGGCATGATTGCCAAAGAGAGAGTTATGCTGATGCTCTCGTATAGCAACTGTGGTGTGGGCGCTCGCACTTTCGGCTTCGGCAAGGGCGTCGTCTAACGTAGCCAATAAACCACCTCGATCATCATGAGGTGTGTAGGCAACCACAGCGGTTGGTAAACGCATGCCGATATTGGGCGCCTTGAGCGCGATGCTATCAAGTGCTTGACGAAGACGCGGTATGAGTGCGCTAGTCTCTGCTTCTAAAGGCAGCATGAGGATAAAATCACTACCGTTTAATCGCCCAACCAGTGCTTCTTCTGGCGTGGGGGCCAACTGAGAGAGTTGTGTCACTAACTGACTGAGTAACTGATCAGTAGCTTGGTGGCCTAGCTGTTCATTGAGGATTTCAAGCGACTCCACTCTGGTCATTATCATCAGCCCCGTGGCACGGGCGTCTTCACTCCCCAGTAACGATGATAAACGGCTCATAAACACATCGCGATTGAGCGCCCCTGTGACACGATCGTGTTGCAGGTGGCGACGTAGCTCATCCAGTTTTTGGCTTTCCTGGCTGAGCATTTGGTGCACACTAGCAGACAGAACGTTCATTGCTTGGGCCACTTCGCGTAGCTCTAACGTGCGGGGCTCTTTAATGGTGGTAAAGCGTCGAGCGCTGATATCTTTTGCCTGGGCGACAACCCGTACCAGAGGATGCTTGATACCGCGCACCACAACGGTGGCAATGGCGAGACTGATAGCGCCGGCCAGCAAGAACCAGCCTGCAAGCTCAAGCATAATGCGCCACAAAGAGGTATAGGCGAAACTGTGCTGGCTTTCGAGTTCAAGCGTACCGAATTGCCGCCAGCCGTCTTGAATCGTTGCCGTGCCAATCGGCACATCAAAGCGAATAACGTTGCGGAACCAGGCGGGTACATCGCCACTATATTCGTTGGCCGAACGCTCAATGAGCACCTGGCCTTCGGTGTCTCGCAGGGTAATGCGGCGATAATAGCCAGTATCAAACTGTGCGGAGATTAACAGTTCTAGTGTTACCACGTCCTTATCGAGCTGGCTCATGGAAAGTGCCAATGCCGTTGCATTGTCTTCGTTTTTAATGCGCACTTCCTGCTCGATATAGTCACGGCTCGAAGTGATGCTGATCGCAAGGCTGCCGATAAACGAAAGCAACAGTAGCGCAATAATGGCCAGCCAGAGCTGTTTAATCAGCGACATAGTGCTTAATCCTCTTAAATAAAACCTTGTGATTGCATCCGTTCAACGACATTGCGCCAGCGTGATAGCCGCGCTAACGGGTCGGCACGTGATTGCGTTGTGCTACCAGCCCATAACCCATCGCTATTAAAACTGAATACTGGGTCTAGGTCGGTGCGCTGAGAAGCAGGGGTAATAGAAGGCACAATATTATCAAGTACTAACGGCTCGGCACTGGGCGTTGAGTAGTAGCCAAGTACCATATGTGCCTGGGTGATTTGGCTGCGGCCAATGCGTGCCCGAACATAAATCATGCGCAGGCGTTCACCGGGAACACCTAGTTGCTTCAGGGTGATGTACTTGGCAATGGAGTAATCTTCGCAGTCGCCTTGTGCTTTACCCATGGCTTCTAATGGCGTCGCCCAGTAGTCCTCTTGTCCCCATACGTGGATATCATCAATCCAACGTACTCGGCGATTAAAGAAGTCGTTGACCTCGCGAAGTTGCATTTGTACCTCTTGCCCACGCAAACGCTCCAGCATGGCAAACCACTCTTCTAAAACAGCAAGACCGCTTTGGCCATACTGTTGTTGCATGCTCTGCCGTAATCGTTGGGGATTGAAGGCTGTTGCAGGTGAGGCGTGAAAACCTAATCCTGCGCTCAGCACAACAGCGCCGACAGTAGCTAAAAACTGTCGACGCGAAAGTTGTTTAAGTTGGGAGCGAGAGGAGGCAGGCATAAACGCCATGAGTAATAGTTAATAAGCGTTAAGCCTACAAGCTACTGCGTTGAAGTGCACTATCTCCTCAGCAATATCTTCTCATTAGAAAGTACTAGCTTTAAACGCGGAGGGAGGACTGTCGTCACCTCATTTGGCGGATGCTTGAAACACGCTGTCGAGCAGTGGTTCCAGTGCTGGCCAGACGTTGTCTAAAATAATTGGCTGAGCCTCGGCGGTGGGGTGAATGCCATCGTCCTGCATCAGTTGCTCGTTAAGCGCTACGTCTTCCAACAAGAAGGGCACGAGAGGTACGTCATACTCATCTGCTAGCGAATGAAAAACACCGGTAAAAGCATCACGGTAGGCTTGGCCATAGTTGGGCGGAATATCAATGCCGAGAAGCAGTACGTCAGCACCTGCCTGTTGGCTTTGTTCAATCATACTAGCTAGATTGGAACGCATTTGAGTAGGCGGAAGGCCACGTAATCCATCGTTGCCACCGAGCTCTAACAGAACGATATCAGGCTGTCGCTGTCCGATGATGTTAGCTAATCGTTGTGCACCGCCGGACGTCGTTTCACCGCTGATACTGGCATTTATAACCTGGGCTTCACCTTCTAGCCGCTCAGCCAATAACGTGACCCAGCCTCGTTCTTGCTCTATACCATAGGCGGCACTAAGACTATCGCCCATGACTAAAAGTGTTGGGCGTTGGTCGGCGTTGAGTGCCGGCGCGCTAAAGATGACTATCAGTGCCAGCAACCCTCCGGTTACCATGCGGTTCAGTCTTTGCCACGCTACAGGGATGCCATGCTTCATGCCTTACTCCTCTGATCCACAAGCCAACTTGAATCCAAAAGCCAACTTGAACCCAACAACTAATTTGCCAACCGATATTGCCTCTTCGCATCAGCCCACCACCGACACCATCACTGCCAGCAAGGTTCCTCACAAGCAAGCTCACCAGCCAGTACTTCATGCTGAGAAACTTTCTAAACAGGTGAAAAGCGGTGAACGTTCGCTAACTATCTTACACGACCTTGCGCTTAGCGTGGCAGCGGGAGAGAGTGTTGCCATTCTTGGTAAAAGCGGTGCTGGTAAGTCGACCTTGCTAGGGCTGTTGGCAGGGTTGGATACGCCCAGTGATGGTGAACTCACGCTATTTGGCCAGCCGCTAAGCCAAATGGATGAAGATGGGCGTGCTGCGTTGCGGGCTGGAAGAGTCGGTTTTGTATTTCAAAACTTTCAGCTGCTACCGACGTTAAGTGCATTGGAAAATGTGCTATTGCCGTTAGAGCTGTCTCCCCGAGCAGGAGAAACTCAGGCCGCGGCTCAATGGCTTGAGCGAGTCGGGCTTGGTGAGCGCACAGAACATCTGCCTAAGCAGCTTTCGGGAGGTGAGCAGCAGCGCGTTGCCATTGCACGCGCATTCGTTACCGACCCTGAGCTAGTCTTTGCCGACGAACCAACCGGTAACCTTGACCCTGATACGGGGGCACAGATTATTGACTTGCTCTTCACGCTAAACCGTGAAGCAGGCACGACGCTAATTTTAGTGACCCACGACCACGCACTTGCACGCCGCTGCGACCGATGTTTACGCCTGGCTAACGGGCAGTTAATGCCGTTTGAACCAACCGCTGCTGTAAACGGGGGTGGCGATGAGTGATATAAACTGGCGGCTTGCGGCACGTAGTTTGAAACGTGACTTACGTGCCGCTGATGTTCGCGCACTGTTTGTCGCGCTGGTGTTGGCCGTTGCCGCTTCTACCATGATCGCCTTTTTTTTAGATCGCCTGGAGCGTGGGTTAGAGCGCCAAGCAGGTCAGATGCTGGGTGGCGACTTAGTTCTTGAGCAGCGCGAGCCATTCTCTGAGGAGCTACGCACCACGCTAGAGCAAGCGGGGTTTACGCTGAGTGATCAGGTTGATCTAGTGTCAATGATTAGTCGTGGTGAGCGCTTCCAGCCAGCTAGCTTGAAAGCGGTGGATGATGTCTATCCTCACTATGGCGTTTCTCATGTGGATCGTGGTAACGGGGTTGAGCAGATTGCATCAGGCCCACCGCCTGGGGAAGCCTGGGCAGACCCACGGTTAGCGCAGCTGATTGACATTGCGATAGGCGACCGTGTTCAAGTAGGCCAAACAGAACTTCTTATTAGTGGGATTATCGAGCGCGAAGCGGATCAGTCGGCTGGTTTTAGTAATTTCAATCCTCGTTTAATGCTCAATACCGCCGACTTGGAAGCAACAGGATTGGTGCAGTTAGGGTCACGGCTCGAGTTTGAACTGCTTGCTGCTGGGCCTCCTACAGCACTGGAGCAAGTACAGGGCTTGCTGGCCGAACTAAAACGTAATGGGGTAGACGTACGTGATGTACGTGTTGACCGTCCTCAGTTAGGCAACGCGCTTCAACGCGCTGAGAGTTATCTTGGGCTTGCCGGATTGGCGGCGGTATTATTAGCGGGCGTCGCGGTGGCTATGTCGACTCGTCGTTACGTTGAACGCCATCTGGACACCGCGGCGTTGCTGCGCTGCTTCGGCGCTAGTCAATATCAACTGGTGACTATTTTTACCCTGCAACTAATGGGGCTCGCACTGATGGCCGCAATTATTGGCGCGCTGTTAGGGCTTATTGGTCAGGCTGTGCTGCTGTGGCTGTTAACAAGTTTTCTGCCTATGACTTTACCACCCCCCGGCATTATGCCGCTCTGGCTGGGCATTTTTACTGCGCTTGCGGTACTGGTTGGTTTTGCTGGCCCCACACTGTTACGCATTAAGCGTGTCAGTGCGCTGAAAGTGTTGCGTCGTGAGCTTGACCCACTACCGCCGTCTGCTTGGTTAGTAGTGGGAGTGGCGAGTCTAGTGTTTGGTGGCCTGTTGTGGCTTTACTCAGGCAGTTTTTCGCTTGCACTGGCGCTACTCATTGGCGGTGCGGCCCTGTTAGGGCTTCTATGGATGGCTAGCACGCTGTTGCTAAACGGGCTGTTGAAAGCTGTTCAACGGCTTTCCGGTGGAAGTGAGTGGGGCCAAGCGTTTCGGTTGGGCGGCAGGCAGCTGGCCCGTCGAAAGCAAGCAGGGCTTGGACAACTGCTGGCGTTTTCGGTCACGTTTTTTGCGATGGCGATGATCGTACTAGTGCGGGGGGATTTATTGTCCACCTGGCAAGATCAGTTGCCGGCGAATACCCCTAATTACTTTGCTATCAATATTCAGCCCAGTGAGCGAGATGCTTTCGAAGATGCGGTTGCTCCGCGGGTGGAGACTCAAAGCACTCTATACCCAATGGTGCGCGGAAGAATCAGTGCTATTAACGGTCAGCCGCCGATAGAAGCCGTTCCTCCTGATGCCAGAGGCGATAACTCGCTGCGCCGTGAACTGAATCTTACCTGGCAATCAGCGTTGCCCGAAGGTAATCAGGTCGTCGCCGGAGAGTGGTTTTCACAACCGCGTGGGCCTCAGGGATGGATGAGTGAGGTGGAAGCCACGCCTCAGGAAGCTTCTAACGTTGTGCCCATCTCCGTGGAAGATGGACTAGCAGAGCGCCTTGGCCTTGAGTTAGGCGACGAGCTAACGTTCTCCGTCGGCGGTGATACGATCACTACCCGTATTGAGAGCCTGCGCAGCCTTAACTGGGATAGCTTTAACCCAAATTTCTTCGTTATTTTTCCACCGGGCGTGCTTGAATCGTTTGGCCATAGTTTTATCACCGCGTTTCACTTGCCAGAACAAGAGCAGAGCTTAATCCGACAATTAGTTAATGATTTTCCAGGCGTATCACTGCTCAACGTGGATGCCATCTTAGGCCAAGTGCGCGAGGTGCTTACCCAGGTCACCCGAGCGGTAGAGCTAGTGCTTATTCTGGTTCTGATGGCTGGCGTTAGCGTGCTTTATGCAGCACTGACGGCTAGTCGGCCGGTACGCGCCCATGAGAGCGGCTTGCTGCGTGTATTTGGTGCAGGTAACCGAATGATTTCACGGGTACAAGGTGCTGAATATGCGCTGCTCGGTTTTGCCAGCGGTTTGATGGGGGCTTTCCTTGCAGAGTTTGCCACTGCCGCGCTTTATCTCTATTGGCTTGATTTAACACCGCGCCTGCATGTGAGCTTATGGCTAGTTCTGCCCTTAGGGGGCGCATTACTGATTGGCATTATCGGACATGCCCTTTCTTATAGCCTGCGGCGTCAAGCGCCTGCGGCGAGCTTGGGGTTGCTTGGTGAGGCTTAACAAAACTTTACCAAGTGCTATGCTTAGCGCTTCTCACAAGGAGGTCATGACATGTCTGTGTCTGTAGGTCATCGCCAGCTTACTGCTGGGGTTTTGTTGCTGCTACTTTCCGGTACGGTGAATGCTTCACCTCAGCAGCTTGAAGCAGAGCTTCGTGAGCGGCTAGGTAGTGAGTCGAGCGCATTCACAGTTGCCCAAGTGTATGAGCAGCCTGACGCTGTTGTCGCTGAGGATATTGCTATCACTTATGCCAATGGCGATGTGTTTACTATCGAACGTTACCTCGTTGAGGGTGACTATCATCGTCCAGACAATGTAGTCATTGACGGTATGGTCATTAGCGAGGCAGGTAACTCATTGCCTTTTCTCAGCGTTGCCTCCATTGAATTGCCTAACGCTTCGCAAGCAGTGCCGTCGATTGATGAAATGAGTGCGCCAGGCATGGTATGGAAGGCGCTGAATGCGCGTGACATCACGCTAAACCTACAGGGTGAGGCAGCGGATGAGTTTTTTAGTGAGCTAGACTCTCCCCCGCTTGAGGGGCAGTTGCACATTGAAACGCTCATGCTTGAAGAGGTCAGCAGTAGCGCCATTGGCTTGTTCGATATGCAGGGCGTCAGTGCCGATTTTAATGACTTGGAAAGTGGGATTAGTTCGGTTCTTTCGCTCGCTAATTTGCGCATTGAGCAGCTAACCGGAATTGATACGCCTGGGGAAGAGAGCGTGGAACATGCCGCGTTGAATGGCATGGATCTGTCCGGGGATGGTTGGCGCGTAGCGTTGGATAGCGCCTGGGTAGAAGGCAATTCCTATGTGGGTGATGCAGGCTTCGAAGGCGCATTTTTTGATATTGGAGGGCTGCTGCCTTTATTGCCACTTGAGCAACGACAAGAGTTCGAAACCTTTAACAAAATACTCACAGGGGGAAGTGGTCAGTTACAGGCTGACGGGCGCAGTCACTCCCGCTGGGCGGAAGAGGGGGAAACCGACCGCTTGATCGCTGATGGCTATGTGCGCTTGAGTAGTGCTGCGGGAATTGAATACAGCCTTGATTTGCCGATCAGTTTGCCAAAAAGCGTTTCCATTGAGCAGGCAATGCAAAACCCTGCGTTGTTTGAATCCGCCACGTTGCATGGTGGTGAGGTCGTTGTGGCTTATACCGATGAAGGGTTGCTGCCGCGATTAACTACCGAGATCGCCGCGCACGAGAATATTACCGAAGCGCAAGCAGTCTCTATGGCGCTGAGGCAGGCTCGTCAGCTTGAGCCCTTGTTAGGCTCGCAAATAACCAAATTAATGACCGGGATGGTCGACATTATGGCTGGCCATTCCCAAGCCTTAACGGTCAATGTCGCATTGCCCAATCCGTTTACTTTTAATCAATTCATGATGAACCCGATGGCGAGTACTGAGCGGTTTACGCTCACCTTTGAGCTAAAGTAGCGCGGTTGACCAGTTAGTCAGTTTTCGGATGACGACTGCAACATGAAATACGCTCATGCACGACCTGACGCGGATGCGATGAAAGTCGCGTCAGGCTGCGTTATGATAGCGCCCTAGTTTCCCCATGATGATCCTTTTGTAACGAGGTTCCCGCCGATGTTCAGCCGCGATATGACGATTGCCGGATTCGATGATGTGCTTTTTGACGCGATGCAAAAAGAAGTTGCACGCCAGGAAGCTCACATTGAATTGATTGCTTCTGAAAACTACGCCAGCCCCCGCGTACTGGAAGCGCAAGGCAGCCAGCTGACCAATAAATACGCCGAAGGCTATCCAGGTAAGCGCTACTATGGTGGCTGTGAATTTGTTGATATCGCTGAAAATCTTGCGATCGACTATGCCAAGCAGCTGTTCGGCGCGACCTACGTGAATGTTCAGCCTCACTCTGGTTCTCAGGCCAATAGCGCGGTTTTCCAAGCGCTGGTAAAGCCGGGTGACACCATCTTGGGGATGAGCCTGGATGCCGGTGGTCACTTAACCCATGGTGCCAAGCCTAACTTCTCTGGCAAGCACTATAATGCTATTCAGTATGGGCTGAACGAGCAGGGCTTGATTGATTATGATCAGGTGGCTGAGCTTGCTCGTGAGCACAAGCCCAAAATGATCATTGCTGGCTTCTCTGCTTACTCGCAAATTGTCGATTGGGCTAAGTTCCGTGAGATCGCTGATGAAGTAGGTGCCTACTTGCTGGTTGATATGGCGCACGTGTCTGGCTTGGTTGCTGCAGGCGTTTACCCGAGCCCGCTGCCCCATGCTCACGTCGTGACATCTACCACACACAAAACCCTGCGTGGCCCACGCAGCGGCGTTATTCTCTCCGCTGAAAACGATGCGGATATCGAGAAAAAGCTGCAGTCTGCTGTCTTCCCTGGTGGCCAGGGCGGCCCGTTGATGCATGTTATTGCCGCCAAGGCAGTCTGCTTCAAAGAAGCCATGGCGCCTGAATTCAAAGCTTACCAGCAGCAGGTGGTTAAAAACGCCCAGGCGATGGCCAAGGTGTTTATCGACCGCGGTTACGATATCGTGTCTGGTGGTACTGAAGATCACCTGTTCCTGCTGTCTTTGATCAAGCAGGGCGTGACCGGTAAAGATGCAGACGCCGCTCTGGGCCGCGCTCACATCACTGTGAACAAAAACGCGGTGCCTAACGATCCGCAAAGCCCATTCGTGACCTCTGGTTTGCGTATTGGTACGCCTGCCGTTACTACCCGTGGTTTCGGTGAAGATGAGTGCAGTCAACTGGCCGGTTGGATTTGTGACATCTTAGATGTACTTGCTAAAGGTGAGGACACCAGTTCAATCGAAGCCCAAGTGCTCGATAAAGTGGCCCAAGTATGTGGCCGCTTCCCTGTTTACAAGTAACATTGGCTCGCTTTGCCAGGCCGAACAGTAGTGGCATGGCAAAGCAAACAGGGATAAAGCAAAAACGATAAAAAAGCGCTAACCTATATGGTTAGCGCTTTTTTATTGGCATCAAGTCGATCTGAAGATCAAGGCTCTTCTTGGCGAATGATGCTGACTTTTTTCTGCTCTCTGGTCCATTTGCCCGCTTTTTTATCAATGTATTGGAAGTGCTCGTTCGTGAAATTACCTTGATTGCAGGCGTGGCGATACGACACCGTGGGTACGGTGCGTTGATCTAATAGCTGAATAAATACGCCAGGACCCGTGAGCTCAAACACATTGGTGAGCGTGTTCTCTTCAATGTTTTGCTGCACTTGATCAATCAGTCTGCGTAGGTTGGGGTTGCCTGGTTTGCTGGCGATGAAGTAATTGCTCAGCTCACCCTTGCGTGTCGTGACATAGAGTTCGTCAATGTCGGCAGGAATAACGCGGGAAAGCGGCCAGATGGCATGTGCGTCAATATCGAGGTAGACGCCGCCGTATTTGTAAAGCACCATGAGGCGCCAAAAATCAGCCTGCGCCGCACCAATTTGTAACTTTGAATAGCTGGTGAATAGGGTGTCGTCGAAATTTTCTTTAATGAAGTCACTCCGCGCCTCGGTAATCATGAAACGATATTCGAAACGAGGAGCCATGAGACGATTAAACAAGTAGTTCAGGTAAACCGGAAGGGTCACTCTATTAGTGAAGTTGGTCTGCCAAATAATCCGTGGAATAGTCGAATCATTTTTAGGTGCCAGCCAAGGCGCGGCATAGGCTGGCAGCGTGAAGCGCTTGTTCGGCAGCACGGCATGAAAAATATAGCTAAGCAGCTTGGTAATGTTTGCGCATAGCTTTATCAAGCGACTAGTGGCCACGATAAGTGGTTTGCTTGTGCGGGTGGGCATGTTCATCCTTTTCATTCGTGTCGCGGCAAGAGGTGAATCGATTACCAGCCGCCTTGGCCTTCCAATAAGCTTCGGGTGTTATTATCCAGCGGCAGCTTAAAGTCAGCGCTGCCAAGAACCATCGCATCACCAGCGCGAACTACCCGTGCACTCACATAGAGATAGTCCTGGCCTTGTGCATAAGTACCCATCAGTATCGAGCGTGCGTTGTGCTGGGCGCTAAGACGTTGGACTTGGCGGGATAAAATTAATTCGCCAACGGTTTCTTCAATAAACATACTGTCACGCATTTTGACTTCGCGTACCTGCATGCCTTGCCGTGCGAGGGCGGACGCCATAATTTCAGAGCTAATACGGCCAAACGTAGACGACTGGCTTAAGTTATCAATACTTACAAAGGTAGCCGCAATCATCGGGCTATGGCGTGTAAGGTCTGGGTTGCTGGCGACCATTTGCGCGGCGGCTTCATGGGCTAGTTCGGAAAGGTCTGGCTGAGGCTCGGCATTTCGCATGCTATTGTTATTGCCAAGTGCAGTGCAGCCAGCCAAAAACAGCATAAACAACGCAACGATAAGCAGACGTGCACCAACTGCTAAGCCGCGCAGTGGAGACAGAGAGTGGGAGAGTGAAAGCATGTAATTACCAAGTATCGGTGATAGAAACAGTTGGGGTTGCAGGCGCTTGAGGAACGCGATTTGGCGCATAGTGACGTCGGTCACCAGCATTTATGTAATAAATATTAGAAGAGGAGTAGAGAATGCGTTCACTATCAACGATCTGGGTAGTGATGATAACCTCCTCTTTGCCCTCATAAGTCCAACTGCCGCTGGTCGTATCTGCCACCATCGCAGCGGGAATTAATGCAAGCGCAGGCTCGCTCCAGTTTCCTAGTGCCATGCTAGCCACGGTCACGCCACCGGCAAGGGCGGTGTATGCACCAAACGGTGGGCGTATATAGCCGCGGTCACGATGCTCAACAACTTCTACGTCCACTTGAACGGTGGCACCGCCAGTGTTGGGTTGCGTCATCACGCTTCCCCCGCGTGACACCAGTTCGCTTGTTAATAGCGTGCGAAAGCCACGTTCAAATTCGCCACCGTAATAGGCGCTAACTGACGTATGCTCTTGTGCTGGGATATGGAGATCCCTAAAGCGAACCCGTTCATTGCGAAGAATGCCTGCTGCTTCGTGTTGGGCTAGCACTTCCCAGTGCTGGGCCGCTTGCATGCGCTGCTGCTCACTATAAGGATAGGTAGTCGCAATGGGAGCCTGCGATGTATTGGCATAAAAGCAGCCGCTTAGCATCAGGCTCGCCAGTCCAATGCCGACAGGGCGAAATAGTCGGCCAATGGACGATTGGGTCGATGATGGCTCAGTGCTTAATGAATGAGCTCTTGATGACATAGGTCGGGTGCGCACCTGATTGTTCCTTCTCGCTACGAAACGGCTTTTGATAGACTAGTTTGCCACGCTTACCCTAGATCGGCCACGAGGTTAAAAACTTGAATGAGTGAACCCCCCCATGCTTGAAGACCATCGCGCTGGTCCGCGTCATGATTCATTGCTAACCGCTTATCCAGAAGATGAAAGTAATAGCGGTTGGATGATTAGCTATATTGACATTATGACGCTACTGGTAGCCCTGTTCGTTATTATTATTGCTGCGGCTAATGTGACAAGCCCATCATTGTTTCAGCAAGAAACAGCCGATGAGTACGGCTATGAGTCGTCACCTGCTAGAGAAATACCCCTGCCGGATGCGCTTGCTGAAGCCCGTCAGCAGCGCACAGTACTCGGCGTATCACCTAGCAGTGATGCGCTCAGCCCGTTTGCGATTAGCGCTGCGTTGGGTGTGGCAGGGTTGCCTAAAGCTCGCACTGCTGTTGTGGAGGTGCCTCCTTTATTGGCGCGGATTGAAGAAGTATCGATAGATACCCAGCCATCGACTGCCAATAGTAGGCTTCCGCAGTTGCTACTGCCCACCGATGAGCGTCAGTCTGTTTCGCCGTTGGCCGATTACATGGTACTGCTCACCGACCGTCCACCTATCAATGTACAAAAAGTATCTGACGTGGCGATTAATAGCGCATTAGCACTTGATGAGAGATTGTCTGAGCGTGTGGAGGCTTCGACGTACCTACCTAACCTGGAAGGCGTTGAAGTTTCCCGAGTCGCTGAAGGTATCAGCCTGCGTGTACAAGATCGGTTGCTATTTCCCTCTGCCGATGCTCAGTTGACAGAAGGTGGCTCATCGTTAGTAGGATCATTGATGGATACCATCCAGCGCTTCGAGGGGGAAGTGTGGGTAGAGGGACACTCCGATAGCCAATCTATCAATACCCCAGAGTTTTCGTCCAACTGGGCGCTTTCAAGTGCGCGGGCGATTGCGATCGTTGAGGCACTTGAAGCCGCAGGGGTTGCTCCAGAGCGTTTGCGAGCCGTTGGACTAGCCGCAACTCAGCCGCTAGAAGATAACGATACTGTCGAAGGGCGAGCGAGAAATCGTCGCGTTGAGGTGGTTATTCATGTGGACTAGGGGGTAAGTCAAAAAAAACCCGCCGGGGGAGGCGGGTATGAAAGGGCTTGGCTCACTGCAGCCCACTGGCATCAGGTGAGGGGTGTACAAGGTTGCCAGTGGGTACAATTTCAGTATAGCTATTTATGAGCTTTTTCCAAGGGCTTGTCGAATTTTTTTCAATTTATTCGCGCACTATTTTGGTGCGCCGAAGTTGCGTTGTTTTGGGGCTCATAAGAAAGTGGCTGCTTTTTATGAGTTAAATTTTTGATTATTAAAAATAAAATTGTATTGGCATACAAACTGCTTTGTTGCTCATCTAAAAGTGGACGTGTGTAACGACTTTTAAGATTGCAAAAGGGTGGTGCTATGACCGAATACAAGCGTACTGCGTTGCCCAGTGATGCTCAGTCACCTAGTGACTTAGACCCAGCGCTTCAACCGCGTTTGGTAGTCACCGACTTGGACGGTTCATTACTAGATCACCACAGTTATGATTTCTCACCTGCCAAGCCCTGGCTTGCCCGCCTTAAACAGCTAGGGGTTCCGGTCATTCCGGTTACCAGTAAAACTCGCGCTGAACTCATTCCCCTACGAGAAGCCCTTGGGCTAACGGCGACCCCCTTTATTGCCGAGAATGGTGCTGTTATTGGTCTGCCGCCAGGTTGGTGTCATGCGCGTTTAGATCGCCCTGGTAATGGCCGAGATGGCGTCGTTATTAAACACACCGGAGTTGATAGTGGTTTCATTAAAGCGCGACTAAACGTTTGGCGTAAGCGCCTGGGGATTCGGTTTACTCGAATGGGCGACTTAAGCCTTCAACAGGTAATGGCGTTAACTGGGCTTGATGAAACCCGTGCGAAAGCAGCGCGGCAGCGGGAGGGGAGTGAGCCACTTATTTGGGAAGATAATGCAGCCGCACTTGAAACGTTCCGCATTGCGCTTGAAGGCGATGGCCTTGAGCTCACGCAAGGGGGCCGCTTTTGGCATGTGATTGGGCGCTTGTCTGATAAAGGGGGTGCCGTAGAGTGGCTAATTAAACGATTTACTGCATTACGAGGCAGTTCGCCACTTTCATTGGGCTTGGGCGATGGCCCAAACGATATCACTATGCTGGAAACTGTCGATCAAGCTGTAGTGATTCGAGGTTGCCACGCTCTTAACGTTGAGCCGCACAACAGCGCGTTATATCGAACAAATGCAACTGGGCCAACTGGCTGGGCTGAGGGGGTAGCCCACTGGTGGGGGCGAGATGACGGGCGTCTAGAAATGGCGCCAGTGAATGACGCCGCTGCATCAGATTACAAGCCACGGGAGGCTAGCGTATGAGTGATTTCCATCAAAATGGTGTGATTACCGACTTTCACAACTTAACGCGCCGGCCAGTTGAAGCCCTTGAACAAGAGCTTTGCCAGTTTGCCAAACGTCGCCCAATGGGACTAATTTTACCCTCGCTTTTTTCTGAACTGGAAGGGCCTGCGCTGTCGGCGATTGTTGATGAGCTGGTGAAAGTGCCTTACCTCAATGAAATTGTCGTTGGTTTGGACAGAGCAGACCGCGATCAATTTTTATATGCTCGGGAATTCTTTTCACGCTTGCCCCAGCACACTCGAATTCTATGGAATGACGGCCCGCGTTTACGTGCTATCGACCAAGAATTAGAAAGTCATGGTTTAGGGGCTTTAGAGCCAGGAAAAGGAAGAAACGTATGGTATTGCGCTGGCTATGTGCTTAGTTCAGGTCGCTCCACCACCGTTGGTCTTCACGATTGCGATATTCTTACCTACGACCGTGGCCTTCTAGCGCGCCTTATGTATCCTGTCGCGAATCCCCGTTTTAATTACAGTTTTTGTAAAGGCTATTACCCGCGTATCGCCGAAGGAAAGCTCAATGGGCGTGTTTCTCGGTTGATGGTGACTCCGCTGCTACGTGCCTTGAAAACTGTCTGTGGTCCGTTACCTTATTTGGATTATCTAGACAGCTTCCGTTACCCGTTATCTGGTGAATTTGCCATGCGCAGTGATGTGCTAGAGGGCATTCGAATTCCCGCTGATTGGGGGTTGGAAATCGGCGTGCTGTCCGAGTTGCAGCGCAATTACTCCCACCGTCAGCTATGTCAGGTCGATATTGCCGACGCCTATGACCATAAGCATCAGCCCGTTAGTGAAGAGGATGCGACCAGTGGCTTGAACCGAATGAGTCTGGATATCGCAAAAGCGCTTTATCGTAAGCTGGCTACCCAAGGGGTTAGCTTTAGCAGCGAAGATTTCCGGACGCTCAAAGCAACCTACTACCGTTTAGCCTTAGACCTCATTGAAGCCTATGATCACGACGCGACGATGAATGGACTAAGTTTAGATCGCCACTGTGAAGAACAGGCAGTTGAGCTATTTGCCAGCAATTTACTAGAAGCTGGCAATCTGTTTTTAGATAACCCTCGTGAACGCCCCTTTATTCCCAGTTGGAACCGTGTACAAGCGGCGATGCCTGATGTGCTAGCCCGTATGCATGAAGCGGTAGAGCTTGATAATCAGGGTAAGGTTTAACGCTCAATGCTTGTTTGTTTCTATAAATTTTAAGTTTATAAGTGCTTTGAGTTTATCGGGCCTTTAAGCGTATCAAGTCTCAAAGTGTATAAGGCTTTAAGTCGATAGACGCTGATGAATTTCGCTTAACCGACCATGTCATTCTCTTCACAGCACCTCGTTGGCAGCGAGGTGCTTTTTTGTTTCGCGGCTATTGGCCGACGAGCAATATTGATCATGCTCAAGAAATCGTTTTAAATTCCAAATAAGTATAAACATATAACATTTTATGGTCTATGATGGTTGCATAGCAACATCATTACTTGCCATTAGCGGGAGGCACAGAATGCAACACCCGATTGTCACTCACTTCTTTGATGAGCCCACTAACACCTTTAGCTATGTGGTGCAGGATCCAGATAGTAATGCCTGCGCTATTCTAGATTCGGTACTGGATTTTGATTATGCCGCGGGGCATACGGATGTACGTTCTGCTGACGAGATCATTGAATTCATTCGCGATAACCGCCTTGAAGTAACGTGGATTTTAGAAACCCATGTACATGCTGATCACCTCTCTGCGGCGCCTTATTTACACCAAATGCTAGGTGGAAAAACCGGGATTGGCGCGCACATTGTCGACGTACAGGAAATTTTTGGTAAAGCATTCAATGCAGGGACTGAGTTTGCTCGGGACGGTAGCCAATTTGATGCTCTGTTTAATGAAGGCGATACGTTCACCATTGGCAGTCTTCAAGCGCGCGTGCTTCATACGCCAGGCCATACGCCTGCCTGCCTTACTTATGTGATAGGCGACGCGGCCTTCGTTGGCGACACACTGTTTATGCCAGATTACGGCACCGCACGCTGTGACTTCCCCGGTGGCGATGCACGTACGCTGTACCGCTCTATCCAAAAGGTGTTGGCACTGCCGACGCAAACGCGGCTGTTTTTATGCCATGACTATAAAGCACCTGGCCGAGACGTTTATCAACATGAAACCAGTGTGGCAGAGCAGCGTGACGCGAACGTCCATGTACATGAAGGCATTTCAGAAGATGAGTTCGTGAAAATGCGCACGGAGCGTGATGCCACGCTAGGCATGCCTAAGCTCATTATTCCCTCTGTACAGGTCAACATGCGCGCGGGTGAGATGCCGCCTGCCGACGACAATGGCGTTGTCTATCTAAAAGTCCCTATCAACCGCTTTTAACTGATATTGATTATCGAGGAGCAGAAAATGAAAGCAAACGTCGGCGGTATCGACAAAGTGGCACGAATCGTAGTTGGTCTTATTCTGATCATACTGGCGCTGACCGGCACCATTGGCGCATGGGGATGGATTGGCGTCGTACCACTCGCCACTGGGCTGTTTAATTTTTGCCCATTGTATCCTCTGCTGGGCATCTCAACCTGTAAAAACAAGCATTAACACAGCAAGGAGACACCTGTGGACTGGATAGCAAGCCTGCAAGGGCTCGTTGGTGGTGTATTGATAGGCTTATCCGCTGTGTGGTTGATGGGAGCCTTGGGGCGCATCGCCGGTATTAGCGGCATTATTGGGAACTTAATAACCCAGCGACCTAAAGGCGATAGTGCTTGGCGCATAGCCTTTTTGTTCGGGCTGGTGAGTGGCCCGTTATTGGTCATGGCAATGGGAGGCGGGCTAGGCAACGTTGCCGATGCTCCCGGTGCGGTGATCGGTGCGCCAGCTGGCGGTGTGCCGCTAATGTTGATAGCCGGTCTGTTAGTCGGGTTAGGCACTGGGCTTGGCAGCGGCTGTACCAGCGGCCATGGCGTTTGCGGTTTGGCACGCTTATCCCCCCGCTCTATGGCCGCCACTGGGGTGTTTCTACTCACAGCGGTGGCCACGGTCTATGTGATGCGTCATATGATTGGAGGTGGTGTATGAGGCGCGTGATATGAATAGTGCAACAGTAAAAACCGCTGCTGGCTATATCGCTGGTTTGCTATTCGGGCTTGGGTTAGCTATCTCGGGTATGACTGATCCTGCCCGTGTACTTGGCTTCCTTGATGTAGCCGGCGCTTGGGATCCAACGCTGATGTTCGTGCTAGGCAGTGCGGTAGGCACAACGTTTGTGGGCTATCGGTTGGTATTTGCACGTGGCGAGCCGCTGTTTAGCGCTAATTTTCAGCTTCCAACTAAGCAAGCGTTAGACGGCAAGCTGCTGGGTGGTGCAGCGCTATTTGGCATTGGATGGGGGCTTTCTGGCTACTGTCCTGGCCCTGCCATCGCCTCCATCGGTGGGATCTCATTGCCGTTATTGGCGTTGTTGGCCGCGATGGTGGCAGGCTGGTTTATCGCAAAACGTATTAGCCAGTAGCGTTAATGTATAAACCACTGTTATCGCCCTTGTCTCTTTAGGCAAGGGCGTTTTTGTAAATGAGCTTTTGTAAATAAGCTTTGGTAAATGAGCTTTGGTAAATGAGTTTATGGCACAGCCCGCTAGCTTAATGTTGGGTTAATGTGCGTTTGCCATGCTGGTAGCAATAAAAGGAAAACCGTCATGCACGTCTTGCTCATTGAAGATGATCCATTGGTCGCATCAGGAATACGCTCCGGTTTAATGATGTACGACTTTGTCGTCGATCATGTGTCCACGATTCAAGCAGCGGGACAAATCATGCAGTCAGTGGTAAGTGACGTTGTGATACTTGATCGCGGTCTTCCTGATGGCGACGGCTTGCAACTGCTGCAATCGTGGCGTGACCAAGGTAACGCTACCCCAGTGTTAATGCTAACAGCGCGGGATGCGGTACGAGACCGTGTTGACGGCCTGCAGTGCGGAGCCGACGACTATCTGGTGAAACCCTTTGACCTTGACGAGTTAGTGGCCCGTCTTCATGCACTGCTTCGGCGAGTATCGGGCCGTAGCCAGGGTATGACGGTACATGGGGCGCTAACGCTGGATCCTCATGCGCGTGAAGTGAGAGTCTCCGGTCAGTTGGTAACGCTATCGCGCCGAGAACTGGTGCTTTTAGAGGCCTTTCTGCATTCGCCGCGCAGCGTGCTTTCTGCCGACCAGCTAAAAGATAGCCTCTATGGTTTGAGTGACGATGTAGAGAGCAATGCACTGAATGTGCATATCCACCATCTACGTCGAAAACTAGGCAGTGGCATCATTGAGACGGTTCGTGGGTTGGGATATCGGTTAGGCAAGCCTGAGGCTGTCCACATTCCAGGCACGCCTCATAAGGGGCAGCAATGAGTTTACGAGCCCGCCTATTGCTTACCCTGGGGGTGACATTGGCATTGCTATGGGGTGTTGCTGCGGCTTGGTTGCTCAATGATTTAGAAAAAAAATTCGTAGAAACACTCGATCAGCGCCTTGCTCAGTCGGCACGCATGGTCGCCGGGCTCGTGCTTCAACTGCCTGAAGATGTCTGGGAACAGAGCCAAGCTCGCGCTTTGTCTATCCCGCCCATCGAGGGGTTGGCCTGCCAGGTGCACTCCCCGCGTGGCGATATCATCGCCCGTACTCATGCCAACATGGAAACTATACTGGCACCGGGTGAGCGTGGTCATGCTTACCGGCAGGAAGGCGATACTACCTGGCGTGTCTTTACCTATGAACGTGGCAATCTGGTCATTACTACCGCCGACCGGATGGATGAGCGGGACATATTGCTTAGCGATGTGTTTCGCGTCGCTGTCGTGCCGTTTGTGGTGGCATTAACGGGCAGTTTAATTGCGCTCTGGGTGGTTGTTTGGCTTGGTTTTGCGCCGCTAACCAGGCTGCGCGCGTCGCTTGCCAGTCGTCATCCGGAAGCGCTGGCACCCGTATCTACCTATGGGGTGCCGAAAGAGATTAAACCGTTGATTGAGACGCTCAATGGGTTACTCGTAAGAATCCAACAAACCATTGTCCGTGAACAGCGTTTTACCAACGATGCCGCTCATGAGTTACGCACTCCCTTAACTGCGATTAAAACCCATCTTCAAGTAGCGCAGCGAGCCGACGGCGAAACGGCGAAAGAATCACTCAGATACGCAGAGGCGGGGGTGGTTCGACTAGCGCATACGCTAGACCAGTTACTGACGTTAGCAAGAGTTGAAGGGCGCATGCGCTTTGATGATGGCGAGCTAAGTCAGGTAGGTGAGATTGTTGATGTTGCGATCGCCGATAGCATGGCAACTGCAGGGCAGTGCCAGCTTCCCTCTCAATTACCCCAAGTGTGCGTTGCCATGCCTAGAGAGCTGGCAATAACCGCACTACGTAATTTACTGGATAACGCATTGCATCATGGGGCGAGTGAGCAGCCTGTCGCGCTAAGCGTGCAGTGTACCCCTGATCAGCGTCACGTAACGTTCACAGTGCATGACCAGGGTAGCGGCGTCGATGACGCTACACTAAAGCAGTTAACTCAGCGTTTCTGGCGCGTGAGCAAGCAGCAAGGTAGCGGTTTGGGCTTAGCGATTGTGGCGGCAATTGTTGAGCGTTTTGGGGGCTGGGTAAATTTTGAAAATGTCCAGGCCGGCGGGTTTAGCGCCCATTTAACCATTCCTACGGTAGGGGATGAGCAACGAGAAAGACCTGAGGCTATTCGATAGCTCTCGCTGCATCATCGCAGTAAATGGGCTACGACTAGTAAATAACGGGCAGGTAAGTAAATAACGAACAGCAGTCAGGGGGATATATGAATAAAAAACAATGGAGCAAGTTCAGCTTGTTGATGGGCGCCAGCCTTATAGGGGCCAGCACGCTCGCAGGCACGGCCTTTGCCGAAACAGGCGATGCCGAGCGTGGCCAGGCCGCCGCGGCAACCTGTACAGCGTGTCATCAAGCTAACGGCAGTGGGATGAACATACCTGGAGGCGAATCGTGGCCGCGTTTGGCTGGGCTTAATGCCGATTATATCGTTAAGCAGCTACACGATTTTAAAGAGGGACGTCGCCAAAACGCCACCATGATGCCCTTTGCTAATATGCTTAATGACCAGCAAATAGTGGACGTTGCCGCCTATTATAGCGAAATGCCTATCACCCCTGGCCAAGGTGGCGATGACGTGGACGAGGCGCTATTAGCCCGTGGCGAACAGTTGGCTGAGCGCGGAGATTGGGATGCCTACATTGTGTCATGCAAGAGCTGTCATGGCCCGGGCGGCACTGGCGTTGGGGAGACGTTCCCTGGTATTGCAAGCCAGCACGCAGGTTATATAAGCAACCAGTTGCATGCTTGGCAAAATGATCAGCGCAGTAATGATCCCCAAAATTTGATGGGGGCTATTGCTAAGCGTATGAGCGATGAGGATATCCAGGCGGTGTCAGCATGGTATGCCGGCCAGGACGTTAGCGCCCAAACCGGCAGTGAAGAAGAGGAGGCAGCGCAATGATTATGCATAAAAAACGTCTCGTGCTAGCACTAACAGGCTGTTCATTAGCTACCGGACTAGCCGTCAGCGCTTTTGCTGACAATGCTGCTGATCCCTCTAACGAAGCGCCCTATCAGCAGTTAGTGGAACTTGGTTTTCCTGCACCGCAAGAGGGCGAGCTAGTTCATGTTCCACCGACCATGGCAGACCTGGAAGACGCTGATATCCATCCAGAGCTAAAAAAGGTCATTCGGTATGGCTACGACCTATTTACCAACACGCAGCAGCTACGTGGTGAAAACGTTTTCAATGACATGAACTGCTCAAGCTGCCACTTAGGCGAAGGGCGTCAACCGTTTAGTGCACCGGTCTGGGCAGCGGCGGTCACGCTTCCTGACTTCAGGGGTAAAAATCAGCACGTTAACAATCTTGAAGAGCGCATTGCTGGCTGCTTTGCTTACTCGATGAATGGAACGCCGCCTGCCTATGGCAGTGATGAGATGCTCGCACTCAGCGCTTACCACCAATGGCTGGCTACCGGTGCGCCAATGTACCCCAGTCAGCCTATTTATGGCCGCGGTTTTCCTGCGCCAGACGAGCCAGATGAATCCCCCGATTACGCCCGTGGTGAAGCGGCGTACCAAGAAAACTGCGCTATTTGTCATCAAGACAACGGCGCTGGGCACTATGAGAACGGCGAGTATGTGTTTCCCGCCCCTTGGGGGGATGGCTCTAATAACTGGGGCGCAGGCATTGTCAGAGTCGATACCGCCGCAGGGTTTATTTACAACAATATGCCGCTAGGACAGCCGCGCTCGTTAAGTGACCAGGATGCCTGGGACATTGCCTATTACATGAGTAGCCAAGAGCGACCGCAAGACCCCCGTTACACGGGTGACGTTGCTGAGACACTAGAGCGCTTTGGCCCTACTTTCCATAAACGTTCGCTTTATGGACAGGTCCGTGAGCATGACGGCCATGTGCTTGGCGACCATGCGAACTTTGGCGAAAAAGGCGATATCGAACCATGGAACGTCGGCATGCCTCGTTTTGAAAATCTGACAGACGAGTAACTAGCTAAGGAGCAGCGATACAAGCATCGCAACCAACGTATCCGGAAAAAATAGTAGCCCGTGGTGGTATAACCCCACGGGCTACTGATTGGTTTGAGGATGCTGGATGGGCGCTTTAAAACTTGCTTATATTGTCTGCTTTAAGGCGCTTCACCGCCCATCATTTCAATTAAACGCTCCTCGCTCGGTAAGCCTTGAATCCTGTCGATACGTAAATTGCCACTGTCTGTCTCGCGCTGGAAGGCGCTGGTGGGCGTAGCGTACAGGCCTAGCTCCTCAAAAAGCTGATTGTTGGCATATACCTGCTCTTCAATATCTCGAGGCTGGGCGCTTGCTGAAAGCGAATCGCCGTTGCTGTGGTCATGTAGCGCGGCAGCAGGGTCGTCTGCTCCCAGCAGGGTGGCCGCCAGGGCGGGACTGTTCGGTGCCAAGATGCCCACCATAATATGGCGCAGCTGTACCTCTCCAGCCTCTACCCAAGGGCGACTTTGTTGCCACAGTTGGCGACAGTAGGGGCAGTTAGCATCGGTAAAGGTATAGATAACCCGCGGCGCGTTTTCATCGCCATCTTGAATCCAGTGGCTCTCTTCCAGTAACGCCCAGGTTTGCGCTTCAAGCGGAACCCGAACATGCTCCTCTATCTGTGCTTCGGTGAGGTCGTTGCCTTGATCATCCATTAGCGTGCCGATAATGGTGTGTTGGCCATCAGGAGTTAAATAAATCGCCAACTCTTGGCCCTGTACGCTAGCACCGTAACCACGCATGCCCCCTGGCGCCTCAAACTGACCGTGAATCGTTATCCCCTGGTTGGTGAGCGCTTGAACTGGTGCAGGCAGTTCTTCGGCATAGCTTGTGGAGATGTTGCCAATGCTCGTTAATAGTAACAAAGTGCTTAAACGAGACAGGGAAAAGTATTTCATAAGTAAATCCTTATATGTAAAAGATGAGCACTGTAATTCGTTGATGTTATGGGCAAAGGTAGGAGGCTGTCTCAGCGCAAACGTTCCAAGCCTTGTTGAAGAGTTGCTCGAGAAAGTTCGCCAAAATGCGTGTTCACGAGTTTTCCTTCTGCGTTATAAAAAAGGGTAGTGGGCATGGCGTGAGCACCCGTTGCGCTCCCTAATGCATTGTTTTGGTCAAGCCACACATTATCGAGTGAGAGGTCATGTTGATTCATAAATGTCTCAATGTGCTGGGCGCTTTCCCCCTGATTAACAAACACAAATGTGATGTCCTGCTCGGTATTTTGAGCTTCCTCAAAAACAGGCATTTCACGAATACAAGGGGGGCACCAGCTCGCCCAAAGATTAACAACAAGAGGCTGCTGCGTTTGCTTGGCAAGTTGTGGCAGGTTGGCAGAGTGGCCGTTCCGGTCTAATAAAGCAGTGTGTGGTAGTGGGCGCGATTGTTGTTCAATTAATAGAGTGCTACCAACTAGCATCCCCCATGTGAAAATTCCCGCAAGTAAAGCACCGCTTAAAGGCCAGCGTTGGCGAGAAGAGCGCCATAGAACCCAACTCGCGTAACCGAGTCCAGCAATAAGACCGGCCGCTAAATCAAAGCCACCGTCACGAATATCTAATCGGGAAATAATACCGTCATACGCTTCCCAGTAACGCACTACAAACACTACTCGCGCAGCCAGGAGAGCAATAAAAAATATCGTTATAAGCGTATCGTTGACCGCTACGCTATGTCGCCGCCCTAGTAACGCCCCCACCAAAAGCGCTATCAGAAATGTCACTATTAAAACTAGCTGATGGAGGCTGAAGCCCAAAGGGCCAATTGCAATGCTTTGTTGCAGCATAATTAACTATTATCTCAGTCAATGTTGAATGCTGCAGTATCTCAGCAGTCGATTATTTGACGATTATATTGCCTAATTGCTGAGACATTATGCCGCAATGCACCTTTCACGTGTCTGTCACCATCCATCTTATTGTATAGGGAGGAAGCGCGGTTTCCTCCAGGGCGTTTTGCAGATCTAAAGCACGCCAAGCATGTTGGCTAAGTGCCTGCTCAAGTGCTTCTCCTACATTATCTAATGGCAGTAGCGTATCGGTGACATTAAACAGGGCAAGCAGTCGGCGGCCGTCGCTTAGCGGGCCTCGCTCAATGGCTAACACGTCAGGCGGCGTGGTCAGTACGCGTTGTGTGGCGTTGGGGTGGAAGCAGGGCTCTGTGCGCCGAAGTTCCAGCAAGCGGCTAAGCGCATGAAACACATCGTGAGTCGGCGTTGAGGGGCTTTCGAGTAACAGTGCTAGCTCATCACGCTGCCAGCGGCGTCGATTAATTGAGCGCAATCGGCCGCTGCGCTCCACTCCTTCGACATCGTTAAGCGTGCCGGTCAATGTATGAATATAGAGGGCGGGAATGCCCTGGAGCGTCAGCATAATAGCTTGGCTGCACAGGAAGCGGGCAATTTGCCAGGGGTCTGGTCCTCTGCGCGTGCCGCGCATGGCCTCAAACCAAGTAATATTGATTTCGTAGGGCGAGTCACTGCCATCGGGATTGCTCCGCATGCTGACAAAGCCACCAAAGCGATGCATCAGTTCTAGCAGTGCATCTCGCTCATGATCGGGTAGCACCCCTTCTAAAGGGCGCACGCCAATACCATCATGGCTCGCGGTGAAGTTTAAATAGGTGCAGTGTCTGGGCAATATCGGCAGGCTGGAAAGCCATGTTTGAAGGGTAGTGGCTTCACCGCGGGTGAGTGTATGCAATAGCAGTGGTGGTAGGGCAAATTGATAGACCATATGGGCTTCGTCAGGCGCCCCATTGGCTAACCGTTCTAGGCCAAAGTAACTGATATTTTCTGCGTGAGGGACATTGGTCTCGGTAATTATCAGCGTGCCCGGCGCTATTTCATCCACAATGGCGCGCAGTAAACGGACCACCGTATGGGTTTCGGGAAGGTGGATGCATGGCGTTCCCAGACGCTTCCATAAAAATGCCACTGCATCCAGGCGAATGATACGCACGCCCTGTTGGAGGTAAAACAGCAGGATGCCAACAAACTCGAGCAATACGTCAGGATTTTCAAAGTTTAAATCGATCTGATCTTCTGAGAAGGTTGCCCATACATGGCGCGTGCCCCGGCGCGTGGAAATGGGCACTAGCAATGGGCTGCTACGTGGTCGAACCACGCCAGAAACATCGGTTTCTGGGTCTATTTCTATAAAGTAATCACGACCTGGCAAACTTCCGGTTAAATAATCCACAAACCACAGGGATTCGCGAGACACGTGGTTTAGCACTAAATCGCCCATCACGTCATAGTGGCTTGCCAGCTCACGGATATGCTGCCAATCACCTAGCTCTGGATTAACCTCGCGGTAATGAATGACTGAAAAGCCATCATCGCTACTCCAAGGAAAAAAAGGCAGCACATGCACGCCGCTAATACGCTCCCCCAAATAGCGTTGAAGAAACTCATTCAGCACAGCAAGAGGAGGCGTTTCCTCTGCCACAATGGAATCACCGTAGCTAATGACCCATTGATCTTTTTCGCTCCACGTTGGTGCATTATCGCCTTCAGCCGCGGTATTTTCTGTTATGGCTGGCGCCTGTGATGCACTGCGAAAGTGGTCAATGTGTTGTCCAAGACGGCGTTGTACCTCGCTGGCGCGGGGGCCGTAGAGGTGCGAAAGGAAATGGTGGACTGTCTGCTCAAATGGGGTCATAGGGGTTTCCTCTTAAACAACCTACGACAAACGCTGCAGCTTGTGTGCCAAATCGTTACAATGCTAGGTTAACGCCGCGTTTAAAGAAGCGACTATTTTTGCTTGCAAGCGCCCTTAAACTGCATGTCGTTGTAGCGCGTGGCTACTCCGCTGCTAATAAAAGTTCACAATATGCTTATATGTGCCGTTATCCGCACAAGCTGACACGCTGCACGTACTGACAACAGGTTGACTGCCATGCATTGCCCTTTTTGTGGTGCTAATGATACTCGAGTGACCGACTCGCGGCTGGTAGCCGACGGTGACCAGGTGCGCCGTCGTCGCCAATGCGCTAGCTGCCAAGAGCGCTTCACCACGTATGAAACCGCAGAACTGATTATGCCGAGGGTCGTAAAATCCGACGGCTCACGCGAAACCTTTAACGAGAGCAAGCTGCGTGCAGGCATGTTGCGAGCGCTGGAGAAGCGTCCGGTAAGTGCCGAGGCAATAGAAGCCGCCGTTGAGCGTATTCGCCAATCGCTTCGTGCCCGCGGGGACCGCGAAGTAAATGCGCGGGATATCGGTGAGGCCGTTATGAAGGCATTAAGCAACCTGGATCAGGTGGCGTATATTCGCTTTGCATCGGTATATCGTAAGTTTCAGGATTTAGACGAATTTCGCGCTGAGATAGACCGTCTTTCTCAAGATCCTGGCGATCACCCTGCATCAGCCCACAGCGATCCACATCGCGGAGAGGCTTGATGAACGAGTTGATGGAGAGAGGCTTTACCAGCGCTGATCATCAATTTATGGCGCGTGCTCTGCAATTGGCGGCGAAAGGGCTGTATACAACAGACCCCAACCCCCGGGTAGGCTGTGTTATTGTCCGCTACGATCAACACGCGGAAGGGCAAATGGTTGGCGAGGGCTTTCACCTCCGTGCTGGCGAACCTCATGCAGAAATCCACGCGCTTAACGCCGCTGGTGCAAAGGCACAAGGCGCAACGGCTTATGTCACGCTGGAACCTTGTTCCCATACAGGACGCACTGGCCCTTGTGCCGTTGCGTTAGCGGATGCCAACGTTGCCCGCGTGGTGGTCGCAATGGTTGACCCTAACCCTTGCGTTAGTGGGCGCGGTATCAAGCGGCTTCGGGAATCAGGAATTCAGGTAGATGTTGGGCTGTTGGAACAGGATGCCCGTGCGTTAAATCCTGGCTTTATTTCCCGTATGCAGCACAAACGTCCCTTTGTACGCTTAAAAATGGCCATGAGCCTGGATGGCCGCACTGCCATGGGCTCTGGAGAGTCGCAATGGATTACTGGCCCAGAAGCTCGCAGTCAAGTGCAGCGTCTGCGAGCTCGTTCAAGCGCTATTTTGAGCGGCGTTGAGTCCGTCATTATGGATGATTCACGGCTAACAGTGCGCGCAGACCAGTTGGGGCTCGATAACGCGGATACAATTAGTCAGCGGCAGCCACTACGCGTTATTTTGGATTCGCGTCTGCGGTTACCGTTAGCGGCCGCTTGTCTTCGTGAACCAGGCCGCACATTGATTATTACCACTGAACACCACAGTGAAGAAAAACGCCAAAAGCTGGAAGCTGCAGGCGCTGACATTAAGGTACTGCCCGCGGCTCAAGAAGGCCGAATCGACCTCGCAGAGATGCTGAGCTGGTTGGCTGAGCATGAGCTGGTAAATGAGCTGCTGGTTGAAACCGGCGCTACGCTGGCAGGCGCGCTGCTAGATGCAAATGCGGTGGATGAACTGCAGTTATTTGTTGCTCCCACGCTTTTGGGTGGCGAGGCTCGACCACTATTTGCGTTGCCCGGGATGACCCGCATGGCCGACCAAAAGCGTTTAACTATTAAAGAAATTCGAGCCGTTGGGAGTGACTGGCGCATCATCGCTAAACCGTGCACTGACTAGCGCGCCGGGCCAGAGCAAGGTACCCTGACGCGCGAAATCGCATGTGTTGCGACCACTTATTTTGGAGATTCCATGGCGCATTCCTCTTCAGAGGGTTTGTCCCCTATCGCTGAGCTGGTGGAAGATATCCGCCAGGGCAAAATGGTGATTCTCATGGATGATGAGGATCGCGAAAACGAAGGTGATATCATCATGGCGGCCGAAAAAGTTCAGGCCGAGCATATCAACTTCATGGCGCGTTATGCCTGTGGGCTTATTTGTATGCCCATGACTCGCGAGCGTTGCGAGCAGCTAAACCTACCGCTGATGGTGCGTGATAACGGCTCTGGGTTTGGCACTAAGTTTACGCTCTCCATTGAAGCGACCGAAGGTGTGACCACCGGCATCTCAGCAGCTGATCGTGCACGTACTGTTCAAGCAGCAGTGGCGGCGAATGCCAAGCCGACGGATATCGTACAGCCAGGGCATATATTTCCGCTAATGGCTGAACCTGGTGGTGTTCTACGTCGTGCTGGGCATACTGAAGCAGCCTGTGATTTAGCCTCTTTAGCGGGCTGCGACCCCAGCGGCGTCATCTGTGAAATCATGAATGATGATGGCAGTATGGCGCGTCGGCCTGAGCTTGAAGTGTTTGCTAAAAAGCATGGTATTAAAATTGGCACGATTGCCGACTTGATTCACTACCGTATCGTCAATGAACAAACGGTTGATGCGGTTGAAACGACCAGTGTGATGACGGCCCATGGGGAACTGGCGCTGCATGTGTTCCGGGACCGTATACAAGGTGCCCATCATTTGGCGTTAGTTAAGGGGCAACCGACGCCAGAGCAGGCGACAACGGTGCGTGTTCACTTGGCGGATACGCTGCGTGATATCGTAGGGTTAATGAAAGATGAGCAGTGCCGTTGGGATGCCCACCGTGCGCTGGAAGAGATCGCTAATGCGTCTGCAGGGGTCTTTGTGCTGATTGACGATGGTCGTCCTCACCAAGACTTGAAAGATCAACTCGATATTTTTCTGGATCGCGTGCGTCAACCGCGCACCAGCGATTCGGACGGTTCAGGTAACTACTTAACGATTGGTACTGGCTCGCAAATCCTACGCCATTTAGGGGTAGGCAAAATGCGGCTACTCAGCTCACCGTGGAAATTCTCGGCGCTCTCCGGTTTTGATCTCGAAGTTGTCGAGCGTCTAGGACCCAATGACACGGCGTATGAGCCAACTTCTCAGCAGGAATAAATTGATGCAATCCCTTTCGCAAGTTGAAGGCACTTTTGTGGATGTCGATGGCCGTTATGTCATCGTTGTAGGCCGTTTTAACCACCATGTGGTGGATAGCCTGGTGGAAGGCGCTATTGATAGCCTGACACGCCACGGCGTTGATGCGGACAATATTCATCTTGTCCACGTACCTGGTGCTTGGGAGCTACCGCTGGCAGTAAAGCGTGTACTTAACGTCATGAAGCCCGACGCTGTTATCGCTCTGGGCGCTGTTATTCGTGGTGGCACGCCGCATTTTGAATATGTAGCTGGCGGCTGCAACACAGCCATCAACCACCTCCAGCTTGAGTTCGATACGCCGGTAGCAAACGGCGTGTTGACCGTTGAGTCTATCGAACAGGCGATTGAGCGGGCGGGCACCAAAGCGGGTAATAAAGGTACGGAAGCCGCAATGGCCGCGATGGAGATGGTCTCGTTACTGCGAGCATTGCCGCTAGGAGACAACCAATGAGCGAACGTCGTGAGCGTAAGCCCTCTGCCGCGCAGCTAGGGCGCCACGCCGCGCGTGAGTTAGCGGTTCAGGGGATTTACCAGTGGCAAATGACAGGGAAATCGATCACCACTATCGAAGCTGAGTTTCGTAGCCAGGTGGCAGATGATGACCTGGAAGATTACGAAAACTGGGTGAAAGTAATGGAAATCGCTGATAAGGCGCTTTTCCATGAATTGCTGCATAACACGGTCCGGTTCAAAGCGGAGTTAGATCGTGAAATTGCGCCGCTGCTCGACCGACGCCTCGAAGATCTTGATGCTGTTGAGCTAGCCATCCTGCGCTTGGGTGCCTATGAGCTTTCTCGGCGGATGGAAGTACCCTACCGAGTAGTGATTAACGAAGGCGTTGAGCTGGCCAAATCATTTGGTGCCACCGACGGCCATAAATACGTGAACGGCATTCTCGATAAGTTAGCAAATCGCTTACGAAGTGCTGAGGTCAGCGCTCGCCGTCTGTAAGGTGAGCCTCCTGATAATGCGTTTAAGGGGCCTTTGTGCTTGGCGAATTTGAACTGATTCAGCGCTACTTCATGTCGCCGCAGGAGGCGCACGCGACAGCTGGCATAGCGCTTGAAAATGGCGACGATGCAGCGCTTTTGGTGCCCCGAGCAGGTCAGCAGCTTGTGGTCAGCGTTGATACGTCGGTGAGTAACGTGCATTTTCCTCACGATGCGCCAGCGCACGCGGTAGGACATCGCGCGCTGGCGGTGGCGCTCAGCGACTTAGCAGCCATGGGTGCGACGTCTCGTTGGTGCCTGATGGCAATGACGCTGGATAAGAGCGTCTTTAATGACCGCGAAGCTGCTGAACACTGGTTAGCAGGATACGCTGAAGGGTTTCACGCGCTTTGTCAGCAGCACTCCACCGCGCTGGTTGGTGGCGATGTCACCTCTGGGATGCTGACCATCGGTGTTACGGTGATGGGCGAAGTGCCAACTGGCCAAGCGCTAACCCGTTCAGGCGCGCAGGTCGGCGATGCTATCGCCGTGACCGGTGCATTGGGTGGTGGTGCCGGTGGCCTAGCACTTTGGCGCCAGGGCGAACGTGAGCTATCGCACCCACTGCTGACTCGTTATTTGTTGCCGCAACCTCGCTTAGCCGCGGGTGTTGCACTGCGCGGCATTGCAACGGCGGCACTGGACATTTCGGATGGCTTACTGGCAGATTTGTCGCACTTGCGTAAGGCATCTGGCGTAGGCTGTGCACTGGATATCGACGCGCTACCGTTGGCCGCAGGGTTGCAAGAAACGTTAGGCCACGATGACGCAATTAAAGCCGCGCTATCGGGTGGTGATGACTATGAGCTGCTGGTGACACTATCACCCAAAAGTCTCGCTATTGCCCAGCAGCGGCTCGCCGATCTCGGTCTCTCGCTGACGGTGATAGGTCACTGTACCGAAACGCTAGGTGTCACTGGCGTTGCCGCCAGTGACTACGAAGGGTGGCAGCATTTTAGCGGGGAAGCGCCATGAACCGAGCACCAGCGAGCGTTTGGCGTCGGCCAACCCATTTTTTTGCCTTTGGACTAGGCAGTGGTGCGGTGCCCTGGGCGCCTGGCACCTTCGGGACGCTAGCAGCAATCCCATTCTACTGGATGATGGCCGACCTCCCTTTGGCCTGGTATCTCAGCATTGTTTTTGTGGCGTTTGTGGTTGGGGTGTGGTTGTGTGACAAAACTTCCCATGACTTAGGCGTGCATGATCACTCCGGCATTGTTTGGGATGAGTTTGTTGGCTACTGGATAACCATGGCGGCAGTGCCCTTCTCGTGGGAGGCAGCTCTCTGGGGATTCATTGTTTTTCGTATTTTCGATGTCTTCAAACCGTGGCCTATCCGGTGGGCAGACCGGCGTGTTGCCGGTGGATTTGGCATTATGATTGATGACGTTATGGCGGGCATCTACGCGTGGAGTACGATGCATTTATGGTTTTGGCTACACTAATACCCTATCTGCACAAACCGGCAGGTGGGTCACCTATATAGTAAATGGACTTAGCTAATTACTGGGAACTGATCACGCAACGTCGTTGGCGAATGGCTCCAATCGTGGGGGTGTTCAAGGAGATCGCATGCGCAAGGAACGACTGATCGTGCCTATTCTCGCGGCCTTGGTGGTGGCGTGGGTGGTGGCACAACTGCTATCGAGCATCTTGTTTGAACGCAGCCTTCGTCAAGCACTAGAAGATTTGGAAGCGCGAGGGGAGTGGCGCGTTAGTCGGACGGAGAGCCGCCAAGGGTGGTTGACGTCTCAGGGAAAACTGCTTTTATCGCCCTTATTAGGGCGGCCATGGCGGTTAGAGCTTACTTACCGTGCTCGTCATGGTGCGTTAAGTACTGACGTTGAAGGAACGCTACTGCCCCGTTTAGATAGCGTTTTGCAAAAAGCCGTGGGAGAGGTCTCTGCCCCGTCTATACCGCGCTGGCAAGGACGCTACCATACGCTAAGTGGGCACAGTGAACTGCGTCTGGCACTTGCCCCTTTTGTGATCCAGCAAAATGGTCGTGAGCTATCGGTTCGTGGTGCCCGTATGCGCTTAGAAGGCGTATTTGGTGATTGGCGGTTGCGTGCGCTGCTCGACCAGCTCACGCTAACAGATGGCCCCGCTCAATTAACGATGGGGCCTTCGTCTCTTGAAAGCCGTTATACCTACATTGACGATGCCTATCATTTTGCTCAGCGTGACCATCTGCATGTTGAGTCGTTATCGCTTCACTATCCTGCCTATGATATTCGTGTGTCGCCGCTTGATGTTCACAGCCACATGGTACTCGACGAGCAAGAGCTTCGCTTGAATGGCGAACTGATCATTGGCGAGGTGAGCGTCCCAAGCGAAGCGCCCGATACACCTTTGTTAAGCGGTAGGATTGAGGCCGAGCTTTCACGCTTAAATGCGGATGCTGTTCGCGCAACAATCTTGCGTTTGCGGCAAGAAGCCTCATGGGGCGACGCTAGCCTACCAATGGCAGAAGGGCTGCTGGTGCGTTTAGCCCCTGATTTAAAAGGTGTGTTGAGTGACTCACCTCGTTTAGACGTGACAACGATCGCGATTGAAAGTCCGCTGCTAGGTATCAATGTTAATGCAGATGGTGCGCTCTTTTTTGATGCGCGTGGGCTTGATGAGCTTATGATGACGAGGCTGGATAAGCCAGAAGAGCGCGCTCGCTGGTTGGATCGAGTTGATGGTGATTTCACTTGGTACGATGCACCAACCGTGGCAGCGCTTTGGCTAGGCCTACCCCTGGGGACGCAAGAGTTAGAGTTTGATGTTGTTCGTGGCGAATTGCGTGTTAATGGACGTCCAATGCCTCAGCTTTGGCCATAAGCGTTTTGAGCATTACCGTTTTGAGTATCACTGTTTTGAGCATTACTGCTTTCTACTAAACAGCGATGAGCTTTGAAGCTGTTACCACTCTTCGAATACACTGCTACAAATGGTGCCAAGGGTTGAAGTTCACCCCCTGTGCCCACATTCCTTAGACATTGCTAAGCGGATCAATCCGCTAGTCACTGTTATGGGAGGGCGCATGAGCGACCAGGATTACGACCGCGATCACGAACACCTCGATTGGCAGACGGACGATGAGCCCGATGCACCGCAAGACGATACCTCGAACAGTGAAGAGCACCGTTCAGACGGTGAGAAAGTTAATTCGTTAGTGCCTGCTAGCGATATGCTCCCAGAGCGCATCTATTTATTGCCGATTCATAATCGGCCATTCTTTCCCGCTCAGGTACAGCCGCTGGTCATCAACCGCGAGCGCTGGGAAGAAACCATGCGTCGGGTAGGCAATACGCCACACCACACCATAGGCGTTGCCTTTGTTGGCGAACAAGGTGTTGAGTCGTTGGATTACAACGATTTTCCTGAGATTGGCACGGCGGTCAAAGTACATAAACTCCAGAGCGAAGATCAACAGATCCAGTTTATCGCTCAGGGGGTTAAGCGTTTTAAAATTCAGCGCTGGCTGTCTAAAGAGCCGCCTTATCTGGTGGAAGTAAGTTATCCCAAAGAACCAGTCGACGCTGAAAACGAAGAAACACGCGCTTATGCGATGGCCATTATTAACGGCATCAAAGAGTTGCTGCCGATTAACCCACTTTATGGCGAAGAGCTTAAACATTACCTCAATCGCTTTAGTCCTCATGAGCCCGGCCCGCTAACTGACTTTGCAGCCGCTATCACATCTGCCAAAGGCCCTGAACTGCAGGATGTACTCGCCACGCTGTCGGTGGCTGAGCGTATGCATAAAGTTCTTCCGCTGCTGCGTAAAGAAATCGATGTTGCTCAGTTGCAAAGTGAGATCAGTGAGCAGGTAAATGCCCAGATGCAGGAGCGGCAGCGAGAATTTTTCTTGCGTGAGCAGCTTAAGGTTATTCAGCGTGAACTGGGTATTTCCAAAGACGACCGTGAAAACGACGTCGATACGTTTAGGAACCGCCTAGAGTCACTGGTGGTGCCAGAACGCGTCCAAGCGCGTATTGACGATGAACTCAATAAGCTCAGCGTGCTAGAAACCGGCTCGCCAGAGTACGGCACTACTCGTAACTATCTTGATTGGCTCACCTCGTTGCCTTGGGGCGTTACCAGCCAGGACAAGCTTGACTTGGCTCATGCCAGGGAAGTTCTCAACCGCGATCACGACGGCTTACAAGATGTGAAAGAGCGGATTATTGAGTTTCTTGCCGAAGGTACTTTCAAAGGCGATGTAGGTGGCTCGATTGTGCTGCTGGTCGGCCCTCCCGGGGTCGGTAAAACTTCGATTGGGCGCTCTATTGCTGAAGCACTGGGCCGTGAGTTTTATCGTTTCTCTGTGGGCGGGATGCGCGATGAGGCTGAAATTAAAGGTCATCGTCGTACTTACGTTGGCGCAATGCCCGGCAAACTAGTCCAGGCCTTTAAAGAAGTCGAAGTCGAGAACCCTGTGATTATGCTCGATGAGATTGATAAGCTGGGCCAATCATTCCAGGGCGACCCCGCGTCAGCGCTGCTTGAAGTGTTAGACCCAGAGCAAAACGTCGATTTCCTGGATCACTATCTCGATGTGCGCATGGACCTATCCAAAGTGCTGTTCTTGTGCACCGCGAATACTCTGGACTCTATCCCAGGGCCGTTGCTTGACCGTATGGAGCAGATTCGCCTTTCTGGGTATATCGCGGAAGAGAAGCTACAGATCGCTAAGCACCACCTATGGCCGAAGCTGTTGAAACGCGACAACCTGCCTAAGAAGCGTATCAACTTAACGGATGCCGCGCTCAAGCAGGTTATTGACGGCTATGCCCGTGAGGCAGGTGTTCGTCAGCTTGAAAAACAGCTGCATCGTATTGTTCGCAAGGCAGCCGTAAAGCTACTGGAAGAGCAGCTGGAAACGGTAAAAATATCGGTTAAAAACCTGGAAGAGTTCCTGGGAGCACCGCTATTCCGCAAAGAGAAAGTGCTGAAAGGCGAAGGCGTTGTTACCGGGCTTGCCTGGACCTCCATGGGGGGCGCAACTCTGCCTATTGAGGCGGGCAAAGTTCATGCTCTGGATCGCGGTTTTAAACTCACCGGCAAGCTTGGCGATGTGATGAAGGAGTCTGCCAATATTGCTTACAGCTACACGCTGGGCCACTTGCAAGAGTATGGTGCCGATGCCGACTTCTTTGATTCAGCGTTTGTGCATCTGCACGTGCCTGAAGGGGCGACACCCAAAGACGGCCCGTCGGCAGGGGTCACAATGACTACGGCGTTGCTTTCGCTGGCCAAGCATCAGGCGATTAACCGCCCCTTGGCAATGACCGGCGAATTGACCTTAACCGGGCAAGTCTTACCGGTAGGGGGAATTCGAGAGAAAATTATTGCCGCACGCCGCAGCGATATTTTTGAGGTGATACTACCAGAAGCTAATAAGCGTGATTACGAAGAGCTTCCCGATTACTTGAAAGAGGGAATGACGGTGCATTTTGCAAACCGCTATCGTGATGTGGCCAATGTGGTCTTCACGTAGGCGCTTCAATCGATCGTTAAACAACCGTTTAGTTAAGCCGCCGCACCAAAGAGTGCGGCGTTTTTTTAGGGTTATTCAGAGGTTAAATTCCCTTGCAGCAAGTGATAATAGAGGCAAATCAAAATTAAAAGTCCCCTAGGGAGCCTCTGCATGCGCAACAACCAACCCGTCACTCAGCGTGAGTACACGCTTGACGATGAGACTGTGCTGATTTCACGTTCCGATTTGAAGGGCAATGTGACCTACGCTAACGCAGCGTTTGTCGAGGTCAGCGGCTATACCCGTGATGAATTGATGGGAAGCCCTCACAACCTAATTCGCCACCCGGATATGCCGGAAGCAGCTTATGCAGATTTCTGGAAGACGATTAAGTCAGGTGCGAGCTGGCAGGGTACGGTCAAAAATCGTCGTAAAAATGGTGATCATTATTGGGTCACTGCTAGCGTAGCACCGCTCAGGGATGGCGATCGCATCGTAGGGTATACCTCGTTGCGGCGCAAAGCCCCAGCTCAAAGTATTGCGCTGGCAGAAACCGTCTATAAAGAAATACGCGAAAAAGGTAAATCTCGCCGCTACACGCTGGCGCAAGGGGCGCTAAGGCGCCGTGGTGTGGGAGGCTTTTTTGCTCGCTTTCAGTTTAATAGCCTAAAAGCTAAGTTAACGGGTATGGTCGTAGCCTCCATTATTCTAATGGGATTGGCAGGCGGCCTAGGGATGTATGGCTTAATGGTTTCTGGTGAGCGTCTCGATACGTTAAATCGCTCAGGGCTAGAAGCCGTCGCCAATCTTCAGCGAATAGACCGCCAAATCGGACAGGTTGTAACTCAGTTGGAACCTGCTGTTCGTAACCCTCGGCGGGTTGATGTTGATGCAGTTGCCGCATCAATTAGCGAATATTCTCAATCAATACAAACGCTTTGGAACGAGTATCTTACTGACAGCAATGCCGATTCTGAGCGTCTGCAAGCCTTTAGTGCTGGATTAGCGACCTGGGGAAACAGTGTCGATACCACGTTGACGGCGATCAGTGACGCAAATGGCTTTGCTGCTTTCGAAGCTTTTAACGACGGCGTACAACCTACTACAGAGCAGCTAAGAGAGGGCAGTAGCCAGTTAGTAAGCGATGAGCGAGCAAGTGCGGAAGCGCTAGTGAGTCAGGCACAGCAGGGGCGTCAGCAAATGTTGATTGCTCAAGTGGTGTTGATGGTCATTGGTTTGCTGTTGATGGTAGGTCTCAGTACCGTGATTTTAAGGTCAGTGTTGCGCAGCGTAGAAGGGGCGCGACATATTACTTTTCAAATTGCAGCAGGTAATTTGGCTGCTCGCGAACGTCGTGAAACGAAAGACGAGCTGGGCGAGCTGCTCTATTCGTTGGATACCATGCGCTTTAGCTTGGCGAGTATTGTCGGTGATGTAGAACATCGAGTGTCGGTTGTCACGCCTGCTGTTCAGCAAATTGCCGCTGAAAATGAAGAGCTTGCTTCTCGCACCGAGCAGCAGGCGTCATCACTGCAGCAAACGGCCTCTAGTATGGAAGAAATGACGTCCACGGTGCAGCAAAATACTGAGAATGCTCGCCAAGCGACGGAGCTGGCGGTGCAGAATGCCTCAAGCACCCGCGATACCCGAGAGCAAATGCAGCAGTTGGTCGCAAGAATGCAGCGTATTGCCCAAAGTGCTGAAAAAATGGCGGAGATGATTGGCGTCATTGACGGAATCGCTTTCCAAACTAATATCCTGGCACTCAATGCATCGGTCGAAGCTGCACGTGCTGGAGAGCATGGTCGAGGCTTTGCGGTAGTAGCTAGTGAAGTGCGTAACTTGGCGAGCCGTAGTGCTGATGCGGCCCAAGAAATTCGCAAGATGATTGAAAGTACGACGCAAGAGGTCAGTGGCGGCCGTGGCGCGGTCGAGCAAGCTGAGCGAGCCATCGATAATGTGATGCAGCAGGTCAGCCGTGTCAGTGAGCTGATGGAGTCGATTAGCACCGCCTCAAGCGAGCAAAGCAGCGGTATTGGCCAAATTAATTCCGCGATTGCTGAAATGGATAATGTGACTCAGCAAAACGCCACCAAAGTACAAACCATCGCGGCCTCTGCGGATAATTTAGCGCTAGAGACGTTTGAGCTAGCGAATGTAGTGGATGCCTTCCGTCTGGAAGGCGCCCAGGAAGAAAATATTCACTCTGCCCGGGAAAAGCTACAGCAGGTTAATCAAGCGCAGCGTAAAGCATCACTGAAACTGCCTTCAGGCGCTGCGGCAAGAGAAGTGGCTAGTCAAGATCACTCTGCACAGTGGGAGACGTTTTAACTCTGACAAATTGGCAAGGGAGGTTGCTCTCACCATCTAGTCTCCACGGTGCGCTCATGCCACAATCTAAGGCCGCTGGATTCACTTGCCTGTCGCCAAGAATGCGGTAGGCCACGATAAAGATGTAGAAGAGGACACCATGCCCGAGTATCGCTCCCGTACGACCACCGCCGGCCGTAATATGGCCGGCGCCCGCGCCCTTTGGCGCGCTACAGGTATGAAAGACGACGACTTCCATAAGCCTATTATTGCGGTTGCGAACTCGTTTACCCAGTTTGTACCGGGCCATGTTCACTTAAAAGACATGGGCCAATTGGTCGCCCGTGAAATTGAAAAAGCCGGCGGTGTGGCTAAAGAGTTCAACACCATAGCGGTAGATGATGGCATCGCTATGGGGCACGACGGCATGCTCTATTCGCTGCCCAGCCGCGATATTATCGCTGATAGCGTTGAGTACATGTGTAATGCCCACTGTGCCGACGCGCTAGTGTGTATTTCCAACTGCGACAAAATTACCCCTGGGATGTTGATGGCTGCTATGCGCCTCAATATTCCGGTCATTTTTGTTTCGGGTGGGCCCATGGAAGCGGGCAAAACCAAGCTGCTAGATCACGGCCTAGATCTGGTCGACGCCATGGTTATGGCGGCTGACGATAGCGTTGATGATGAAACTCTGGCTGAAGTCGAGCGCAGTGCTTGCCCCACCTGCGGCAGTTGCTCGGGTATGTTTACCGCTAACTCGATGAACTGTCTAATGGAAGCATTAGGCTTAGCGCTACCTGGTAATGGTACCGTGCTGGCGACCCATTCAGACCGTCGGCGCCTGTTTGAAACCGCTGGCCATCGCATTGTAGAGCTGGCCAAGCGCTACTATGAAGGCGAAGAAGCCCACCTGCTGCCCCGTGCGATTGGTAACAAAGCAGCGTTCAAAAATGCCATGACGTTAGATATCGCCATGGGTGGATCTACGAATACAATTTTGCATTTGCTGGCGGCGGCCCAAGAAGCGGAAGTCGACTTCTCCATGGCGGATATTGATCGGCTCTCTCGGGAAGTGCCGCAGCTATGTAAGGTGGCACCCAATACCCAGAAATACCATATCGAAGATGTTCACCGTGCGGGTGGCATTATGGCTATTCTGGGCGAACTGGATCGTGCGGGAGTGCTGGACACGTCAGTGCCAACTGTTTACGGCGATAGCCTAAAAGCGGCGCTGGAAGAGTGGGATATTATGCGCTCGCCAAACGCTGAGGTGGTCGAGTTCTTTAAAGCAGGCCCTGGTGGTATTCCAACCCAAACCGCTTTCTCACAAAGCGCCCGCTGGCCAAGCCTAGATGGCGATCGTGCTACCGGTTGTATTCGCGACCTAGCGCATGCGTTCTCAACAGAAGGCGGTTTGGCTGTGCTTTACGGCAACATCGCCCTCGATGGTTGCGTGGTTAAAACGGCAGGCGTTGACGATTCGATTCTCGTGTTCGAAGGCAAAGCCCACGTCGTTGAGTCCCAAGATCAAGCAGTGGCCAATGTATTGGACGGTAAGGTCAAAGAGGGCGATGTAGTGGTCATTCGCTACGAAGGCCCTAAAGGCGGTCCTGGCATGCAGGAAATGCTCTATCCGACCTCGTACTTAAAATCCAAAGGGCTGGGTAAGGCCTGTGCATTGTTGACGGATGGCCGCTTCTCTGGCGGGACTTCTGGGCTTTCCATTGGCCATGTTTCCCCCGAAGCGGCGGCAGGTGGCGCGATTGGTTTGGTTGAGCAGGGCGATACCATTCTGATTGATATTCCCAACCGTACGATTAACGTGCAACTACCTGATTCAGTATTAGCGAAGCGTCGCGAGGCGATGGAAGCTAAAGGCAAAGACGCCTGGAAGCCCGTCGAGCAGCGGCCTCGTAAGGTAACTCCCGCACTGAAAGCCTACGCATTGCTGGCCACGTCAGCAGACAAAGGTGCGGTTCGCGACCTTTCCAAGCTCGACTAGGTGTAGGTACTATGTAAAACAGCCCGTGCAAAGCGGGCTGTTTTATGTGGATTGCTTTATGTGAGCTGCTTTATGCCCAATGCAAACCGTCAAAACGACTAAGGAATGTAATGAAGGCGATTATCAACGTTGGCCTCGTTGGCTATGGATTTGCGAGTAAAACGTTTCATGCGCCACTCATTCAGGCAACGGAAGGCTTGGATTTAGTCGCAGTATCCTCTAGCGATGCCGCCAAAGTGCATGCTGACTTGGATGTTGAGGTTGAGCGCCAAGCACTGGCGTTATGTCAGCGTAGCGATATTGATCTAATTGTTATCCCTACACCTAATGACACGCATTTTCCGCTCGCCAAAGCAGCGTTGATGGCGGGTAAACACGTAGTCGTCGATAAGCCGTTTACCGTCACACTTTCAGAAGCCAAGCAGCTAAAAGCGCTGGCGATTGATAAAGAGCGTTTGGTGTCGGTATTTCATAACCGCCGTTGGGATAGTGACTTCCTTACTATTAAAGCGCTGCTTGAAGCCGGCACGTTAGGCCGTGTCACTGGGCTTGAGTCGCGTTTTGATCGTTTTCGTCCTGAAGTTCGTGACCGCTGGCGCGAAAAAGCCACACCAGGTGGGGGAATTTGGTATGACCTAGGCCCTCACTTGCTTGACCAAGCCTGTGAGCTGTTTGGGATGCCAAATGCCATCATGCTAGATCTGGGTGTGCGCAGAGATGACGCTAAAGCCGATGATGACTTTTTAGCGCTGCTGGAGTACGACGGCTGTCGCGTTAGCCTCAGCGCTGGCACGCTGGTTGCCGAATCAACACCGCGCTTCCGCATTAATGGAACGAAAGGTAGCTACCTTAAATACGGTCTAGACCCTCAAGAGGATCGCTTAAAAGCGGGAGAGGTGCCAACGCCTGCCTGGGGTGCTGACTCCCCAGGTACGCTGACCCTTCGCGAGGGCGACGGAGAAGAGGCACCGCTAGTGCGTCACGAGCATGCTACCCAGGCGGGTGACTACCTGGCTTATTATCAAGGCGTGGCCGTCGCGATCCGCGATAAAACGCCACTGCCTGTTGATATTGACGATGCGCTACGGAGCATGACGCTCTTGGAAGCTGGCCTAGACAGCCACCGCCAACGCCGCTGGATACCGCTAAAACACCATTTGTAAGCAGTTGGGACGGCTGCCTCTGGGCGTCGTTCCGCTACCTTCCGCGGGTGCCTCATTCGCTCGTTCCTCGCGAGATTCGTTACCACGCGCTACATAACTTATTGAGTTGACGGGTTTTGTAGCGCGGCGTAAGCGTCAGCGCACCCGCGACCGCGCTAACGGAGTTGACCGTTAACGCTTTACAGTAAATCCATTGCGCTATTGCGCTTCTCTTCGCGTAGCTTATCCCTTGCGATATAGAGCGCGGCTATGGCGCGGGCTTCGTGGAAGTCGTCACGTAATAGCAGTGCCGGCAGTTCTTCAATGGCATGGGTTTCGACAATCAACGGCTCTGGCTCGTCGCCCGGCAGGCGCTTGGGATAAAGATCGGTGGCGATGAGTACCTGCATGCGGTGGCGCATATAGTTAGGCGCAAGCGATAACTCCACCAGCGGTTCAATGCGATGCGCGCCAAAGCCGCACTCTTCCATTAGCTCGCGGTTGGCTGCAGTGACAATATCTTCGCCGGGATCAACTAGCCCCTTTGGCAACGTCAGCACATAATCTTCAAAGCCCGCCGCATATTCACGAATAAGCAGTACATGCTCTGGATCGGGCATGGCAATAATCATTACCGCGCCTCGGTCTGCGCCGGTTAAACGTTCAAACTGGCGCTCTTCACCATTAGAAAAGCGCAAGTCAAGCGACTCAATCTGGAATAAACGGCTTTTGGCGACGTTGGTTCGCGCCAAGATTTGCGGCTTTTTCAGGTAGTCATGTGGGGTATTGCCTGTTGAAGCGTCGTGGAGTGACATCATGCCTCCGTGGCTGCAAAAAACGGGTTACGCTACAATAGCATGCTTACTCTTTCATACTGGAGCGGCAATGATTGATTGGCGCGAGATTGATACTGTCCTACTCGATATGGATGGCACGCTGCTGGATCTGCACTTCGATAGCCATTTCTGGCTAGAGCACCTGCCAAAACGCTATGTTGAGCTTCATCAGCTAGACGCAGCGAGCCAAGAAGCGCTGCGTGCGCGCATTATCGGTGAACAGGGCACGCTGAACTGGTACAGCCTTGCGTACTGGAGCCGCGAGCTCGGTGTGGATATCGTGGCGCTGAAACGCGAAGTACAACACTTGATAGGCCTGCGTAGTGACGCGTTAGACTTTTTAACCTGGCTTAAGCAAGCCCACCCCCGTGTCATTCTAGCGACCAACGCAGACCGTGCCAGCCTCGCGCTAAAATTACCGCTGACAGGGTTGGAAAACTACCTCGACGCCATCATCTCATCAGAAGATGTGGGGGCTGCTAAAGAGGAGCAGGCTTTCTGGTTTGCGCTTCAAGAGCGAGAACCGTTTGATTCAGCGCGTACGCTGTTTATCGATGATAACGCACGCGTACTCGAAAGTGCCCGTGAGTTTGGTATCAAACACTTACTGGGTATTAAGCAGCCAGATAGCCAGCGGCCTGAAAAAGAACTGCAGGAGTTTATTGCCCTAGACCGGTTTGCCCAACTGCTGCCAGATAACCTGCCAGGGCAGCGAGGAGAGCGTTAATGAGCGACAGCGTTCGCTTGGATAAGTGGCTATGGGCCGCACGGTTTTTCAAAACCCGTGCCCTGGCTAAAAAAGCGATAGAAGGCGGTAAAGTTCACTATGACGGTGGCCGCGTCAAAACCAGCAAAAATGTCGAGCTGGGGGCGCTTATTCGCGTTCCCCAAGGGTGGGATATTTTTGAGGTGGAAGTGATTTCGCTTTCCGACCAGCGTCGCGGCGCGCCAGAAGCGCGTAAGCTCTACGCTGAAACCGAGGAAAGCGTGCAACGTCGAGCCAAAGAAGCTGAAGCTCGTCGTCTCACCAATGAAGCCATGCAGCACCCACTCAAACGCCCTGATAAAAAACAGCGGCGTGATATCCAGCGCTTCCAGCGCCAACAGGGCGATTAAATACGCATTTATTCGTCATGGCGGTAAGCCTTCTCTCTACTTCTCCGGCGGTTTCCTTATGTCTGATCAAATCCAACGTTTTATGTTTGACCAAACCAACGTGCGTGGTGAAATCGTCACGCTCAGCACTGCCTATCATGAAGTGTTAGACCGTCACGCCTATCCACCAGCGGTTAATGAATTGCTGGGTGAGCTGCTGGCGGCGGTCGCGTTGCTAACGGACACGGTAAAACTAGACGGCACCTTAAGCATTGAAGTGCGTGGACGAGGCTCGCTTGCACTCTTAATGGCCGAGTCCAACCCCGGTGGTGAGCTGCGTGCGATCGCGCGAATCGCGGAAGACGCTGTGCTGCCCAGCGAACATGCCAGTTTCCGAGAACTGGTGGGTGAAGGCCAAATTGTGATTACCCTAGATCCAAGGGAAGGGCATCGGTATCAAGGTATTGTTGCGCTTGATCACGCTACCTTGGGGGGCTGCCTAGAAGCCTACTTTGGCCAATCAGAACAGTTGCCAACACGCCTTTGGCTCGCGGCTGACGGCGAGCGTGCAGGTGGGCTGCTGCTTCAGCGCCTGCCTGACGCCTCACAAAATCAAGATGTTGATGCTTGGGAGCGCAGCGTTCATCTCGCTGAAACCATTAAGGCTGAAGAGCTGCTGGGGCTGGAGCAGCGCGAAGTGCTGTATCGGCTCTATCACGAAGAGACGGTTAGAGTGTTCGAGCCGAAAGCACTACGCTTTGGTTGCACCTGCTCGCGGGAGCGAATGAGTCATGCGTTATACACGCTTGGCGAACAGGAACTGCGCGATATTTTGCGTGAAGAAGGCGCAATCGATACGCAATGCCACTTTTGCCACACGAAATATCACTACACAGCCGCAGATATTGAAATTTTATTAGAAAATCCGGACGCGCCACCCCCGGTGATTCATTGATTGTGTAGTCGCAGATGATGGCATGAGTATTGAAGTCGTATAGGTACCGCGCTAGTCATAGCAAAGCCTATAGGATGCCTGCCGAACGGTTGTTTGAAAATATACTGCGCTGCAACACAAAATGTAGTGTCATTGTAGTAGTTTAACTACAAGATATTTGATGAAAGCCCCCGTTTCCTGGGGGCTTTCTTTTTGCCATAATGCGCCGGACTTCAGCGCACTCAGCCCATGGTATTGGAAACAATAAGCGGCTGAGATGATTTCTCAAGGCGTCGTTGACGCCCGGTAAATTCGAGACCCAGGAATCGACATGACCACGACTCAAGCCGCTCCCCAAGCCCACGTTAATCTTAGCAGCGCCGAACTGATCGAGCGCGCCGTGGCCCGTGGTGAAGGCCGCCTGTCGGCTAACGGTGCGCTGGTGGTAAACACCGGTCTGCGCACAGGGCGTTCACCGAAAGATCGCTATATCGTCGACGAGCCCTCTACTCGCGATAGCATCGACTGGGGAAGCGTGAACCGCCCGTTTGATGCTGAGAAATTTTCAGCGCTGTGGGCACGTGTAGAAGACTATCTGGGTAGCGGTGAGCACTTCGTAGCCGAACTGCATGTCGGCAGTGATAACACACACTACTTACCCGTTCGTGTTACCACAGAAACGGCTTGGCAAAACCTGTTTGGCCGCACCATGTTTGTGCGCCCGCAGGCATACAACACAGCGGTTAAAGATGAGTGGACGATTCTAAACGCCGCGGGTTTTGAGTGTGACCCCAGCCGCGACGGCACCAACTCTGATGGCTGTGTCATTATTAACTTTGCCGAGCGCAAAGTGTTGATTGCTGGTATGCGCTATGCCGGTGAAATGAAGAAAGCAATGTTCTCGGTGCAGAACTACTTGTTGCCAGAAGCAGATGTTCTGCCGATGCACTGCTCTGCGAACGTCGGTGAAGACGGCGAAACCTGTTTGTTCTTCGGCCTTTCAGGCACGGGTAAAACCACGCTTTCCGCTGACCAAGCGCGCTACCTGATTGGCGATGATGAGCACGCGTGGGGCGACGGTATCGTCTTCAACATGGAAGGTGGCTGCTACGCTAAATGTATCGACCTTTCTGAGAAGAACGAGCCGGTTATCTGGAACGCGATTAAGTTTGGTACCGTGCTTGAGAACGTTGTTCTTGACGATCGTCGCGAGCCGGATTACGCCGACGACAGCCTGACTCAGAATTCTCGTGCCGCTTACCCGCTAGAGCACGTTGAAAAGCGTGTACCGGAGAACCTGGCTGGTGAGCCTAACGCTATCGTCTTCCTGACCTGCGATATGTCTGGCGTATTGCCGCCCGTATCGATTCTTTCCAAAGAAGCCGCCGCGTACCATTTCTTGTCAGGCTACACAGCGAAAGTGGGCTCTACCGAAATGGGTTCATCTGAAGGCTTGGCTGCCACATTCTCTACCTGCTTCGGTGCGCCGTTCTTCCCGCGTCCTGCGCGTGAATACGCCGACCTGCTGATCAAGCGGGTAGACAAAAAAGATGCTCAGGTTTATCTCGTCAACACCGGCTGGACAGGTGGTGCCTACGGTGAAGGTGGCTCACGTTTCTCTATCCCGACTACTCGCGCTATCATCAGTGCTATTCAGTCCGGCGTGCTGCGTGATGTTGAAACCCAGCACATCGACGGCCTTAACCTTCAAGTGCCTGTAGCCGTGCCGGGTGTCGACTCTAGCCTGCTCAATCCTCGCGAAACGTGGGCTGACCAAGATGCCTACGATCGTCATCTGCAAGACCTTGCCACCAAATTCGTTGATAACTTCAAGAAGTTTGAAGGCGTTAACGAAGCAATTATCAAGGCAGGTCCGCAGTTAACCTGATATGTACGATAGGGTAAAGGTTGTCAAACGTTTGAATAACTAATCGAACGTTTAGGCAGTCAAGTAGTCAAAACGGGACGGTGCTAAGGCGCCGTCCCGTTTTTGTGACTATGTCCTTGACGTGTTAAAGGGGTGCGCAAATGAAGCGTCGTCACTTTTTGGGTCTTGCGGGGCTAACGGGATTGGCAGGTGTTCTTCCTGGCGTCTCGTTTGGCTTTCCGCGATTAGACCTTAAAGCAGCTCCTGGCCTTGAAAAGCTTGAATTAAGCGAAGACGAATGGCGTGAACGCCTGACTGATGAAGCCTTCTACGTGCTCCGCGAAGAGGGAACTGAGCGCGCCTTTTCAAGCCCACTGGACGGAGAGGTTGGGGAAGGTGAGTACCGCTGTGCTGGGTGCGATCTTGTACTTTTCACCAGCGCAATGAAGTATGAATCTGGCACCGGTTGGCCCAGTTTTTTCGAACATGTTGAGGGCCACTTGTTAAGCAAGTTGGATTTCAAACTGGTGTGGCCACGCACAGAATATCACTGTGCGCGCTGCGGCGGTCATCAAGGCCATGTCTTTGGTGATGGCCCAGAGCCTACCGGCTTGCGTTGGTGCAACAACGGTGTAGCACTGCGGTTTGTGCCTGCGTAAAACACTATCCGCGGGTGCCTCGTTTGCTCGTCCCTCGCAAGACTCGTTACACCGCGCTACAGGGACGCAAACATTGAGCTCAGTGGGATTGTAGCGCGTGGTAAGCGAAGCGCACCCGCGAGGGTAGTGCGAAGCGGTGCTGGAGTTGATCATGTGCCCATGGAGTGTCGCGGGTGCCTCGTTTGCTCGTCCCTCGCAAGACTCGTTACACCGCGCTACAGGGATGCAACCATTGAACTCAGTGGTGTTGTAGCGCGTGGTAAGCGAAGCGCACCCGCGAGGGCAACTTCCCCATCGTGGCCAATTCATGCCAGCATCGTGCGATTGTGGTACCTTGTCGGCACCTCGAATGCTGCATGAGTTAGTTGCACGTTATGGATGTCAAACAACGCATTATTTCACGCTTAGCCACTGAGCTAAACGTACGGCCTGAACAGGTCTCCGCAACGGTAGAGCTTCTGGATGGTGGCGCTACCGTGCCGTTTATTGCTCGTTATCGTAAAGAGGTAACGGGTGCCCTCGATGATATTCAGCTGCGCCAACTGGATGAGCGCCTGCGCTATTTGCGCGAGCTGGAAGAGCGCCGTGAAGCCGTACTAGCGGCTATCGATGAGCAAGGCAAGCTGGATGCCACGCTAAAAGCAACGATTCAGGCAGCTGAGACGAAGCAGCGCCTAGAAGACTTATACCTACCGTTTAAGAAAAAGCGCCGCACGAAAGCTCAAATTGCCCGTGAAGCGGGCCTAGAGCCACTGGCTGATGCCCTGTTGGCCAATCCGCAGCTTAATCCCGAAAGCGAAGCAGCGCAGTACCTGCGCCCTGCAGAAGGCGATATTCCAGCCATTGAAGATGCCAAAGCCGCCCTTGATGGTGCTAAGCAAATTCTCATGGAACGCTTCGCCGAAGACCCTGAACTTATTGGCCGATTGCGTGAACGGTTATGGCAAGAGGGCGAACTAAGTGCCCGCGTGCTAGATGGCAAGCAGCAGGAGGGCGCAAAGTTTTCTGACTACTTCGAACATGACGAGAAACTTGCCAAGGTGCCATCTCACCGTGCGCTGGCTATGTTCCGTGGTCGCAACGAAGGCATTCTAAGTCTGGCGATTCGTCTGCCTGGCGAAGAGGACGCTCCAATTCATCCGGCCCAGGTCGCTATTGCCAAACAAGTGGGTATTAGCGATGAAGGCCGCCCCGCCGACAAATGGTTGAGCGAAGTAGTGCGTTGGACGTGGCGTGTGAAGCTTTATACCGCGCTTGAAACCGAGTTGTTGGGTCGCTTGCGCGAGCAGGCAGAGTTGACTGCTATCGAGGTGTTTGCCGCCAACCTGAAAGACCTTTTGCTGGCAGCACCTGCAGGGCAAAAAGTGACTCTCGCGATTGACCCGGGTCTAAGAACCGGCTGCAAGGTTGCGGTGGTGGATGCTACCGGTCAATTTATCGACCAAGCGACGATTTACCCCCATGCGCCGCAGAATCGCTGGGACGAATCGCTCAATGTGCTCGCTAAGCTGGTTAAACAGCACGGCGTTCAACTCGTTGCCGTTGGCAATGGCACCGCCAGTCGTGAAACTGACAAGCTGGCAGGTGATCTGCTGAAGGCGTTAGCACCCGAGCATCGTTTAAGTAAAGTCATGGTGTCTGAGGCCGGTGCGTCGGTTTACTCCGCGTCGGAATACGCTTCCCGCGAGCTGCCGGATCTTGATGTCACCGTGCGCGGCGCTGTCTCTATTGCTCGCCGCCTGCAAGACCCGCTTGCAGAACTGGTGAAAATCGAGCCGAAATCTATCGGTGTTGGTCAGTATCAGCACGATGTCTCCCAGGTGCAGCTGTCACGTAGTCTAGAAGTCGTGATAGAAGACTGCGTTAACGCCGTCGGTGTGGATCTCAATACGGCATCTAGCGCATTGCTTTCACGTGTTGCTGGGCTAAGTGCTGCCATTGCTGAAAATATTGTTGCCCAACGCAACGTTCAAGGTGCCTTCAAGAGCCGTAAAGAGCTGTTAGAAGTTAGCCGCCTTGGACCAAAGACGTTTGAGCAGTGTGCTGGTTTTTTACGCATTAGCAACGCCGAAAATCCGCTGGACGCCAGCGCTGTTCACCCAGAGGCTTATACGCTGGTAGAGCGTATTGCCAAGCAGAATAGTCGAGATATAAAAGGCCTGATTGGTGATAGTGCGACGCTAAAAGCACTGAAGCCCGCTGACTTCGCTGATGAGCGTTTTGGTGTTCCTACCGTCAGCGATATTCTCAAAGAGCTGGATAAGCCAGGACGCGACCCGCGCCCTGAGTTTAAGGCGGCTGAATTCCGTGAAGGCGTCGAAACACTCAAAGACCTGAAGCTGGGCATGGTGCTGGAAGGTACCGTCACCAACGTGACCCACTTCGGTGCCTTTGTAGATATTGGCGTTCATCAAGACGGGCTCGTGCATATTTCAGCGCTCTCTGACCGCTTTATCGATGATCCGCGCAGTGTAGTCAAAGCAGGCGATATCGTTACCGTTAAGGTTATGAGCGTGGATATCCCCCGCAAGCGGGTAGGGCTTTCAATGCGTTTGGATGATGAGCCAGAACAGGCGCAAGCAGCTGTAAACTCCACTAACGACGAGCCTCGTAAGCCTGCACGTAGCCAGCGGTCGGCTAGTTCTGGACAGAATGGTCGTGGTCAACGCCAGGGAGGAAAGTCCAGCGAAGCAGCGGCACCAATGGGCGCGCTCGGCGCAGCACTGCTTAAAGCAAAGCAGGGCAAATAGTCGCGCGTCTTGAATATTTAATGGTTGCCGCCATATCCTGCTGTCTATTCTCGGTAAAAAAACGTGATAAACCGCATGGCGATGCCAGCTGATTTCAACAAGGCCTGCTTTAAGCAGGCCTTACTAACAAGGAGTGTTCACCTTGTCTGAACCTCTCACTGTGCCATCCACACTGACCGCCCAGGTTGAGCGTTTGCTCCCTAGCGCGCGTTTAGGGCGCCTAGGTCGCCTGCGTCGCGGGGTGGAAAAAGAGGGCCTGCGCGTTGACGCCAACGGCCATATTGCTCAAACGCCGCACCCTTACGCGCTGGGTTCAAAGCTAACCCACCCGCATATCACCACTGACTACTCCGAAGCGCTATTGGAGTACATCACACCGGTGTATTCAGAGCCAAAAGAGGCGTTGGCATTTTTATCAGACCTGCACACGTTTACCTATCACCACTTGGAAAATGAGTGGATTTGGCCAGGCAGCATGCCGTCTCGGCTTTCCGGTAACGATAGCGTACCGATTGCTGACTATGGCAGCTCCAATGTGGGCACCATGAAGCATGTTTATCGTAAAGGGTTGGATGTGCGCTACGGGCGTATTATGCAGGCTATCGCCGGGGTGCATTACAACGTATCGCTACCCGATGATATGTGGCATGCCCTGCGTGAGCTTGAAAAAGCCACCAATATTCCTTTTAACGATTATCGCTCTACGCGTTATTTCGGCATGATTCGGCATTTTCGTCGTCATAGCTGGCTGCTGCTCTACCTATTTGGCGCATCACCCGCCATCGACAAAAGCTTCCTGCCAACTGGTACAGTGCCTGAAAAACTGCAGTCGCTGAGCGACGACACCTATTACGCCCCCTATGCGACCACGCTACGTATGTCGGATTTGGGCTATCAGAATAAAGTGCAGTCGCAGCTTAAAATCTGCTTTAACTCGTTGTCCAACTACGTCAACACGCTACGGCACGCTATTTCCACTCCGTGGCCAGACTACGAAAAGCTGGGCGTGAAGAACGGCGACGAGTGGCAGCAGTTAAACGCCAATATTTTGCAGATTGAAAACGAATACTACAGCGATATTCGCCCTAAACGAGTCGCCAAGCACAACGAAACGCCCAGTCAAGCCCTGGAAGCGCGTGGGGTGGAGTACATCGAAGTACGCTGTTTGGATCTTAATCCATTCGACCCGCTAGGTGTCACCGAAGCTCAGATGCGTTTTGTTGATACCTTCTTAATGTGGTGTCTATTAAGCGATAGCCCGTGGATTTCAGACGAAGAGTGCGACCGCTTAGACGACAATCGCCGTTTCGTCGTTGAGCGTGGGCGTGACCCAGCGCTGAAGCTGATCCATAACGGCAAAACGACGACTGTGAAGGAGTGGGGCGAGCAGATTTTTGCGGAAATGGCTGAAGTGGCACGCCTATTGGATGCTGTAGAAGAGAGTACTCCTCATGCGTCGGCACTCGCTGAGCTAGCGCCGCGGCTGAAAGATCCTTCTCTAACCCCCTCAGCGCAACTACTGGCGCGCCTGGAAGCTGGTAATGGCTCGCTCAGCGATACGCTGTTGCAATTGGCTCAAGAGCAAGCCGACAAGCTTAAATCCACGCCCATGCTACGTTCTCGTGAAGCACTGCTTGCTCAGTTGATCGAGACCTCGCACCAACAACAGCACGATATTGAAGAAGCCGATCAAGAGAGCTTTAGTGAGTTCCTAAGCACTTACTTTGCCAAAGCGCGTGAGTCCAGAGCGCTGTCTGCTATTTCACCAGAGGATGGTCAATGACATCATTAGCAGTTCGCCCTATCGCGTTAGCGGGCTTCGCCTTTTGTGTTCTGATGATGGCGGTAGCCTTGGGGCTTGAGCATATTATGGGATTGGAACCCTGCCCGTTGTGTATTTTTCAGCGGGTCGCGGTGATTGCCGCAGGGCTGGTGCTAGGTATCGCTGCACTTCATAACCCAAGTGGCAAAGTAGGCAAAGCTATCTACGGTTTGCTGAGCTTAGCCGCAGTAGGTACGGGTGCTTTTGTTGCTGGAAGGCATGTATGGCTTCAAGGCTTGCCCGCTGACGAAGTGCCAACCTGTGGCCCAGGCCTTGAGTACATGATGGATATCTTGCCGATGCAAGAAGTGGTTGCCATGGTGCTTACCGGCTCTGGTGAGTGTGCTGACATTGATTTCATGTTCTTAGGCCTGTCGTTGCCTGCATGGACCTTGATCGGCTTTTTATTGCTCGCGATTGCGCCTCTGCGTATTCTGTGGTCTTTAAAAACATAGTCTGTAAAAACATGGTCTGTAAAAAAGAGTTAAATAAGTGGTATGGTTTACGTTAATTGATTGGCCTCATTTAATTAAGTAAACCGTACCCGCTAGGATTGACAGGTGTCCACGGACGCGCGAGTCTAGCTCAGTTGAAGACGGCTATCTGTAAGGAGAAAGCCCCATGCTCGAAGATTGCAAAAATGCCCTGGAGCGCTGGGGGGGCGTGCACAGTTTGATTGATCGCTGGCTTGATCAGCGCCGCTCGCTGTTAGTCAGCTTCATTGAGCTGAAAGAAGCTTGTGACGCCGAGTTAGAGGCGATTAGCAAAGCGCGCATTGACACCTTTAGTGAGTTGTTGATGGACTACATCAGCGCTGGGCACTTCGAGATTTACCCCCAGCTTGCTGAGGAAGCGAAGGCATTCGACGATGAGAGTGCATTACAAATCGCGGCAAAGCTTCTTGAGCGCTTAGAATTATCAACGGCCATGGTGCTGGAATTCGATGAAGACTTCGCCTCACCGGTGCGCTGTCAGCAGAATCTAGTGCGTTTGCCCGCCTGGATTGACCGCTTAGCGAAAGGGTTGGCAGAGCGCTTCGCCCTTGAAGACCAGCTAATCGCCCGCCTGCACGCCGCCCACAGCCCACAGCAGATAAAGTCACCAGCGTAGCGCTTTTCGCTGCCCCGCGGGTGCGCTTCGCTTACCACGCGCTACAACTCCTGTGCATTCAGTATTTTGTAGCGCGGTGTAACGAATCTTGCGAGGCACGAGCAAATGAGGCACCCGCGAACGGTGCCCCAGTCGCCCCTGCTATGCAGTCTCACACCTCACCTATTACTTCTCACGCCTCACCTTGCCGCCTATTACTAGCATGCAGGGGGTTAATAAGAGTGTCAGGGCTGTGGCGAACGTGAGGCCGCCGGCAATCGCGCTGGACATTTGTGTCCACCATTGGGCGGAAGGGGCGTTAAACCCTAGCGCGGGTGCAAAAAGATTAACGTTGATTCCCAGCACCATCGGCATTAACCCCAGCACGGTGGTAATAGCGGTGAGAAGCACTGGGCGTAAGCGCAGGGTGCCTGCTTCTAGTGCCGCTTCGGTTGGGGGCATGCCTTGGCCGCGCAACTCGTTGTAAGTGTCGATCAAGACGATATTGTTGTTAACGACAATACCTGCCAGGGCTATAATGCCCATGCCCACCATGACAATACCAAACGCTTGGCCAGTAATGAGCAGCCCCATCAAAACGCCCGCAGTGGAGAACACAATGGCCGATAGCACTAGCGCTGCTTGATAGTAGCTATTGAACTGTGTCACTAGAATCAGCGCCATTAGCCCAATCGCGATCAAGAAAGCGCTGATCAAGAACTGCATGGATTCCTGCTGATCTTCTTGTTCACCCGCCACATTAACCATCAAACTATCGTCAAGTTGGCTTTGGCCTGCATCTAGTAGCGCTCGCAACCGCTCGTCCGCTAAATAGCCTGGTGCTAAATCTGCCTCAACGGTAATCGCACGGCGTCCATCAATACGATTCAGGGTGCCAACTTTGGGGGCGGGCGTAATGTCTACAAAGTGAGCAATAGGCACTTGGCCTCGTGGGGTGTTGATCGTCAGTCGTTCAAGTTGGTTGAGCGTGCGCCAGTGTTCCGGTAAGCGCACGCGAATATCCACCTCATCAGTAACGGTGGGGGGACGGTAGTTGGCCACTTGAAGGCCAGTGGTGAGTAGCTGTACAGCACTACCAATGGTGGTGATATCGGTGCCCATGCGGGCAGCGGCTTCACGGTTAACCTTTACCTGCCATTCGACCCCGGGCAGGCTGCGGTTATCCTGGATGTCGGTAAAGCCGCCTAGCTCCTGCATTAGTGCCGTAATCTGGTCAACGCCGGCGTTTGCGATATCTGGATCAGTGGCGCTGACTTCGAGCACAATAGGTTTGCCGCCACCAGGCCCCATCTCCTGCTCGCGAAACTCTAGCGTTATCCCCGGTAGATCTTGAGTGCGCTCGGCCATGTCAGCCAAAATCGTGCGGGCAGGGCGGCGCTGGTACCAGTCGACAAACTGAAACTGCAACATCCCGATCACATCATTGCCCATTTGCTGGTTAGGCACTGCAAAAGAGCGTGCATAAAGGGCTTCGACTTCCCCCATGCTGCCCAGCCGGCTTTCCACCCGCTTCAGGATGGTGTCGGTTTCTTCAGCGGAAAAATCGCCTCGGGCACGTACCAGCACTTGTGCGCTGTCCGGCTCTACGCTGGGGAAGAAATCAACGCCATGATTAAAACGAGCATAGCCGGTATAAATCAACCCAATTAACAGCACCGCAAATACGAGCACCCAGGCGGGATGCTGCAGTAAACGTCCGAGTACGCGGCGATAGGCACGCCCAAGCGACGTGCTTTCGTCGACCGGGCCAGCACCCGCAGTTGCTGTATGGGATGTGCGGGTAAACAATCGCCCCAGGGTTGGCAAAAACACCAGAGCCATGGCTAGCGACGCAAGAAGGCACAAGATGACGGTGGCAGGCAGGTACTTCATAAACTGACCTACCACGCCTGGCCAAAATAGCAGCGGTATAAATACCGCAAGCGTTGTCGCGGTAGAGGCAATAACCGGCCAGCTCATGCGTGTTGCGGCATTCAGCCAAGCCTGGTGGGGAGACTGCCCCTCATGCAGGTGTCGGTCAGCGAGCTCGCTGACTACAATCGCACCATCCACTAGCATGCCAGCCACTAAGATCAGCGCAAATAACACCACAATGTTGAGCGTAAAACCAAATGCCCAAACCAGAAGAATGCCGGTTAAAAACGCGCCGGGTATGGTCAGGCCTACCAGCAGCGCCATGCGCCAGCCCATCACGGCTACGACAACAATTAATACCAGCACCACTGCGGTGAGCACGTTATTTAACAGCTCAGAGAGCATATTTTGAACGGTAACCGACTCGTCCAAAATCGTGGTAATACGCAGCTGTTCCGGCAGCAGGTCGCCTGCCTGGGCAAAGCGCTCTCTTACTGCGTCAATGGTGGCGATGATATTTGCCCCCGCGCGCTTGGAAATTTCCAGCACTACCGCAGGTTGGCCGTCGATGCGGGCAAATCCTTCGGGATCTTTGTAGGTCGGTAAAATCCACGCAACATCACCAAACGTAACCACCTGGTCGCCGTCAACTTTCACCGGCATGTCCATGACATCGTTTAACGATTCGATAATGCCCGGTACTTTTAGTGCTAGCCGTCCGGCGCCGGTATCCAAGCTGCCCGCAGCAACCAGGCGATTATTGCGTGAGATTTGATTAAACAGCGTATCAAAATCAACGCCGTAACTTTCCAGCACCAGTGGATCAACGACAATTTCGAGTAAGTCCTCGCGGTCGCCAGCAATATCGACCTCTAGAACGTCGGCAATGCCCTCTATTTCCTCTTTTAAGCGACGCGCAATGGTTACCCGTTCTCGAGTATCCAACTCGCCGGAAAGGCCGATGCTCAACACCGGAAACTCAGAGACGTTAACCTCCATGACCCGAGGCTCGTCCGCTTCATCCGGTAAGCTACTGCGGGCGATATCCACGCGTTCGCGTACATCAGAAAGCGCTGTATCCGGATCAAAGCCAGGATCAAACTCCAGCGTCACCGACCCATGACCTTCGCTAGACTGGGCGGTAAATTTGCGCAGCCCTTCGATTCCACGCAGTTCCTGCTCCATTGGGCGAACTAACAGGCGCTCACCATCTTCCGGGCTAACGCCTTCCAGCGAAAGCGAGACGTATATAATCGGGATAGTGACGTCTGGATTGGCTTCCTTGGGAATCATCTGCCAGGCGGTTGTACCCGCCAGCAGCAAGCCAACCAGGAGCAGCAGGGTGGTTCGCGTGTGGGTTAGCGCCGCATTAATCAACTGACGCATGACCACCTTCCTGGGTAGACACTGGTGTTACTGTGTCGCCTGGGTTGACCAAACCTGCGCCGAGGGTGATTAACTGAACAGGATTTGGCAAGCCAGTAACGTAGGCACGTTCGGTATCAGCACTGACCAATTCAATCGCCGTTTGGGCAACGCGGTTATTCTCAACAACGTGCTTGATGGCTAGTTGTCCCTGCTCATTCAGATTAAAGAGAGCAGGCGATAGAGTATGCACCTGTCGAGGTGGCAGCGTTATGGTGAATTCAGCGCTGCTCCCTGCTAGGCGTTGCCTGTCTGGATTGTCGAGCGTTACTTCGATATAGAACGTGCGAGTGGCTTCTTCTGCACGACTACTAATATAAGACACTTCGCCGGAAAGCGACTGGCCATTGAGCAGTCGCGCGGTGACAGGTAAGCCAACGCTTAACTCGCCGATTTGCTGTTGAGCCACCCAAGCGGTGCCGGTTAAACGCCGGTCGTCGATCAGTCGTGCCCACTCTTCGCCTGGTTGCAGCAAGTCGCCAAGCTCAACCTGGACGCGGTCCAACACGCCTTTAAAGGGTGCGGTAGGGCGAGTATCGCTTAACTGCTTTTCCAACTGAGCTACCTGGGCTGCGCTGGCGCTTAAGGCACTTTGCAGGCGCAGCAATTCTGGCTGAGAAATCAGCTCGCGGCGGCGTAGGCTTTGAGCACCCGCGTACTCCGCTTCAGCAAGCGCTAACTCATCACGTGCCTGCTGTAGGCGTTGAGGGAGCGCGTCGTTGTCTAGTACCAGCAGTGTCTCGCCTCGGCTGACGGTTTCTCCTTGGGCCACCGGTTTTTCTGCGACATAGCCAGTTACATTGGCGCGCAGCAGTGTTTCTTTTTCAGCAGTTAGCTGGCCTTGCAGCACGTGCTTAGGAATATAGGGCGCGCTCTGCTGGGTCATCACCTCTACACGAGGTGTTGCGTCGCGTTCAGTGGCATCTACATCAGGTGGACTACTTTGGAAACGTTGAAAATCGCCAACCGCTAGCCATATCACAAGCGCCAGAACTAGCAGGCTAGCAAGCGCGTAAGAGTAGGGGATTCGTCGCATGGGGTAGTTATATCCGTATTAACCCAAAAAAATCACACAAGGCAAGTCATGCTGAAGGGTAGGCCGTACTAAAAGTTAAGGCTTACTGACCGACACACCATAGCGCAACTGGCGTCTGGCAGCGAGTACCAAGCCGCTGAGAGAATGGGTAGTAGTCTCATGTATGATTGAGTTTTTGCACATCTGGGCATACCATCTTTGCGTCTTGAGTTCTGTCGTCCCACTCTCAGGCGAGAACCCACCCTAGGCGAACCATCAAGGAGCAATGATGAAAGATCCAGTACGTATTGCGATTACCGGCGGTGCCGGCCAGATCAGCTACTCTCTTATTTTCCGCATCGCCGCTGGCGATATGCTGGGGCCGGATCAGCCAGTCATTCTCCAGCTTCTCGAAATTCCCCAAGCCATGGACGCACTGAATGGCGTTGTCATGGAAGTTAACGACTGTGCTTTCCCGCTGGTACAAGACATCGTTGCCACTGATGATCCGAACGTTGCCTTCAAAGATGCCGATTTCGCCTTGCTGGTAGGTGCGCGTCCGCGTGGCCCGGGTATGGAGCGTAAAGACCTGCTGGAAGCCAACGCCGCGATCTTCTCTGTACAAGGTAAAGCGCTGAACGATCACGCTAGCCGTGACGTGCGTGTACTCGTTGTCGGTAACCCGGCTAACACCAATGCATTGATTGCTTCTTGCAATGCGCCGGACCTCGATGCAGGCCAGTTCACTGCGATGACGCGTTTGGATCACAACCGTGCGCTGACACAGCTGGCTCAGAAAACCGGCAAGCACGTTACTGACGTTGACAGCATGATTATCTGGGGCAACCACAGTGCTACCCAGTATCCGGATCTGGCGCAGTGCAAAGTAGACGGCAAAGCCGCCTTCGATCTGGTCGAGCGTGACTGGTACGAAAACGACTTTATCCCGACAGTACAGCAGCGCGGTGCGGCGATTATCAAAGCACGCGGCGCATCTTCTGCAGCGTCTGCGGCGTCTTCAGCCATTGATCACATGCGTGATTGGGCGCTGGGTTGCGATGGTATCGTCAGCATGGCGATCCCGTCTGACGGCAGCTACGGCATTGAAGAAGGCATCATCTACTCCTACCCAGTTCGTTGTCAGGGTGGCAAGTATGAAATCGTTCAAGGCTTTGAGTTGGACGCGTTCAGCAAAGAGAAGATGCAGGCTACCGAGAAAGAACTGCGTGAAGAGCGCGCGGCTGTTGAGCACCTGCTCGGCTAAGCACGTTTACTAGCGTTCTTTGAGCTGTTCTAAAAACTGTTCTTAGAGCAATGCTCAGTAATACCAAACCCCGCAAGCTAAGTGCTTGCGGGGTTTTTTTATTGGGCGGCTGTGCCGTTCGCGGGTGCCTCATTTGCTCGTTCCTCGCAAGATGCGTTACCACGCGCTACGTTTGCAACGTATTGAATTGACGGGTTTGTAGCGCGGCGTAAGCGTCAGCGCACCCGCGGGGAAGTGCCATAGTCGCTCGCGGGTGCCTCATTTGCTCGTTCCTCGCAAGATGCGTTACCACGCGCTACGTTTGCAACGTACTGAATTAATGGGTTTGTAGCGCGGCGTAAGCGTCAGCGCACCCGCGGGGAAGTGCCATAATCGTTTGCGGGTGCCTCATTTGCTCGTTCCTCGCAAGATGCGTTACCACGCGCTACGGTTAACGTACTGAATTAATGGGTTTGTAGCGCGGCGTAAGCGTCAGCGCACCCGCGGGGTAGTGCCACAAGACGGCTCCGCCGTTCGCGGGTGCCTCATTTGCTCGTTCCTCGCAAGATGCGTTACCACGCGCTACGTTTAACGTACTGAATTAATGGGTTTGTAGCGCGGCGTAAGCGTCAGCGCACCCGCGGGGCAGTGCCATAATCGTTCGCGGGTGCCCCCATTTGCTCGTTCCTCGCAAGATGCGTTACCACGCGCTACGTTTGCAACGTACTGAATTAATGGGTTTGTAGCTCGGCGTAAGCGTCAGCGCACCCGCGGGGCAGTGCCATAATCGTTCGCGGGTGCCTCATTTGCTCGTTCCTCGCAAGATGCGTTACCACGCGCTACGGTTAACGTACTGAATTAACGGGTTTGTAGCGCGGCGTAAGCGTCAGCGCACCCGCGGGGACGTGCCATAATCGTTCGCGGGTGCCTCATTTGCTCGTTCCTCGCAAGATGCGTTACCACGCGCTACGTTTGCAACGTATTGAATTAACGGGTTTGTAGCGCGGTGTAAGCGTCAGCGCACCCGCGGGGAAGTGCCATAGTCGCTCGCGGGTGCCTCATTTGCTCGTTCCTCGCAAGATGCGTTACCACGCGCTACGGTTAACGTATTGAATTAACGGGTTTGTAGCGCGGCGTAAGCGTCAGCGCACCCGCGGGGAAGTGCCATAATCGTTTGCGGGTGCCTCATTTGCTCGTTCCTCGCAAGATGCGTTACCACGCGCTACGGTTAACGTATTGAATTAACGGGTTTGTAGCGCGGCGTAAGCGTCAGCGCACCCGCGGGGCAGTGCCATAATCGTTTGCGGGTGCCTCATTTGCTCGTTCCTCGCAAGATGCGTTACCACGCGCTACGGTTAACGTACTGAATTAATGGGTTTGTAGCGCGGCGTAAGCGTCAGCGCACCCGCGGGGAAGTGCCATAATCGTTCGCGGGTGCCTCATTTGCTCGTTCCTCGCAAGATGCGTTACCACGCGCTACGTTTGCAACGTACTGAATTAACGGGTTTGTAGCGCGGCGTAAGCGTCAGCGCACCCGCGGGGACGTGCCATAATCGTTCGCGGGTGCCTCATTTGCTCGTTCCTCGCAAGATGCGTTACCACGCGCTACGGTTAACGTATTGAATTAACGGGTTTGTAGCGCGGTGTAAGCGTCAGCGCACCCGCGGGGCAGCTGGCTCAATCTCGCAGGCTCATAATGCGCCATTGGCGTTCTTCGGCCACCTTGCGCAGCGTGTCATCGGGGTCGACGGCAACCGGATGCTCTACTTGTTCAAGCAAGGGAAGGTCGTTGTGAGAGTCGCTGTAAAACCATGCGCCATCCATGGTGAACTCTTGGCCCTCAAGCCATTGCTTTAAGCGAGTCACTTTGCCTTCGCGGTAGCTGGGTGTGCCCGCTACTCGGCCGGTATAGCGGCCGTCTACTATTTCTGGGTCAACTGCAATCAAGTCGTCCACGCCCAAGCGATTAGCGATGGGGGCAGTAATAAAGCGATTAGTGGCGGTGATGATCAGTAACGTATCGCCTTTTGTGCGGTGCCGAGCCAGCAGCTCTTCTGCTTTAGGCAAGATATTCGGCTCGATTTTGCTGACCATAAACTGCTGATGCCAAGCGGCTAACTGTTCCGGCGTATTTTCAGCCAGTGGCTTCAATGCCATTTCCAAAAAAGCCGCCATGTCTAACGTGCCCGCATTGTAATCCGCCATAAAGCGCTCATTGGCCTCGCGGTAGGCAACTGGGTCAACTGCCCCCTGTTCGAGCAAAAACTCGCCCCAGGCATGATCGCTGTCGATGGATATCAGCGTATTATCCAGATCGAAAATGGCCAGACTCACGGCGCTCCCCTTATGGTGTTGGTTAATTGTGCTGCTCGTTAGCTCAGTAATGAACGTCAGTAACGGTTTGCAAAGCGGCGGATTATCGCAGAGTCACCATGGTTTAACCACTTAGGGTGATATTGTATTGATACGCTTGTCTCCCTTGTGGAAAAATGGGGACAACTGAAAATTTATAAGGTGATGTCCGTGATCGACGCTGACGGCTTTCGCCCCAATGTTGGCATCATTATTGCCAACAGCCAGGGGCAGCTGCTTTGGGCGCGTCGTGTAGGGCAAAACGCGTGGCAGTTTCCCCAGGGAGGCATCAAGGCAAACGAAACACCACATCAAGCGCTTTTTCGTGAGCTTTTTGAGGAGATCGGTTTAACCGCCGATGATGTCGATATTGTCGCCTGTACCCGGGGATGGCTGCGCTACCGTCTGCCACGACGCATGATTCGCACCCACTCGCGGCCGGTTTGTATCGGCCAGAAGCAGAAGTGGTTTTTACTCAAGATTCGCTGCCAAGAAAATCGAATCTGTATGACGGCAACGCCTAAACCCGAGTTCGATGGTTGGCGGTGGGTAAGTTACTGGTATCCACTGGGGCAAGTGGTGCCGTTCAAACGAGAGGTATATCGGCGCGCGCTACGGGAGCTCTCTCCTCGCGTTCAGCGCTTGGCGCAACAAGATCACGATGGATAACGTGCGCTCCACTGTTCTAGGAAGCTGTTCTAGGTAAACTGTTCAAAAGAAACAGTTCAAAGGCGACGCTTCGAAGGACATAGTGACAGTTGGCCGAAAATCCCTCAGCGAGGCAAATAATAGTGAATAGGAAAACGTCCATGCTTGAGGTGCTGCGACGCGTTATTCAAGAAGTGAATGGCGCACGAAACCTCGACGCCGCGCTGTCAACGATGGTACGCCGCATACGAAAGGCCATGCAGACGGATGTGTGCTCCTTCTATTTATACGATAAGGAGCTCGAGTCGCTTGTATTGATGGAGACGATTGGCCTTCGCACGCAAGCGGTAGGCCGCGTTGTGCTACCGCTAGGCGAAGGTTTGGTAGGTCTAGTGGCTAAGCGCAGCGAACCGCTTAATTTAGAAGATGCGCAAAGCCACCCTCACTTTCGTTATTTTGAAGCAACTGGCGAAGAGCGTTACTCAAGCTTCTTAGGGGTGCCGATTATCCATCAGCGCCTCATGCTGGGCGTTTTGGTCGTACAGCAAGCTGAAAAACGTCAGTACGACGACGAAGATGAAGCTTTTCTGGTCACTATGGCTGCTCAGTTGGCAGGTGTGCTGGCTCACGCACTCGCTACCGGTAACCTTGCTCGCCCTGCGCTGCCGGGTGGCCAAGCTATGTTTAAAGGCGTGGCGGCTTCTCCAGGAATGGCGATGGGGGAGGCGGTAGTGATTACGCCGCCCGCTGACCTAAATAGCGTGCCTGACCTTATTCCCAGCGATCAAGACTATGAAGTCGCACGGCTAAAAGAAGCCATTGGCAAAACACGTGATGAAATCCGCGCAGCGGCAGAGCGCTTGGTTAACCGTATTTCTTCCCAAGAGCTGGCGCTATTCGACGTTTACCAGCAAATGCTTGGCGAAGCGGCGCTCTCTGAAGAAGTGGAAAAGCGTATTCGTGAAGGGCAGTGGGCACCTGGTGCGTTAGCCGATGTCGTGCGCCGCCATGTGCAATACCTTGAACGCGTAGACGACGATTATTTACGTGAGCGTGCGGCGGATATTCGCGATCTTGGTCGTCGTGTGTTGTCTCATCTGCAAGAAGACACGCCTTCGACCCCAGAAACCTACCCAGAAAACGCCATTTTAGTAGGTGATGAAATCAGCGTTGCCATGTTGGGAGAGGTGCCAAGGGACAAGCTAAAGGGCTTGGTATCCGTACGTGGTTCGAGTACCTCGCATGTTGCTATTGTTGCCCGGGCTATGGGGATTCCGACGGTGCTAGGGATGATGGATCTCCCGCTGCCGCGCTTAAATGGCGCCCCGGTAGTGATTGATGGCCACCGAGGGCGATTGTTTGTGCGGCCAGCGCCAGAGCTAAGAACTCGCTACGAAAGCTTGATTGCTGAAGAAGCAGCACTGAGTGAGTTGCTGGAGTACGAACAAGACCTGCCCAGCGAAACACCGGATGGCTATGCCATGCCGCTGATGGTAAATACCGGGCTGGCGGTTGATGCCTCAGCGTTGCTGAAAAGCCGAATCGGCGGCGTAGGCCTATACCGCACCGAAGTGCCATTTATGATTACTGAGCGCTTCCCCGGTGAGAAAGAACAAATGCGTATGTACCGCGAGCAGTTAGAGGGCTTTGCGCCACTACCGGTAGTCATGCGAACGCTGGATATCGGTGGCGATAAAGACCTTCCCTATTTTCCCATTGAGGAAGCTAATCCATTCTTGGGTTGGCGGGGAATGCGGGTAACCCTCGATCACCCAGAAGTATTGATGGTACAGCTGCGTGCCATGCTGAAAGCATCGCATGACTTGAATAATCTCTACGTGCTCTTCCCGATGATTACCAATGTGGAAGAGGTGGACGAAGCGATTCGTCTACTGGATCGTGCCATTCTAGAGCTAGGTGAAGAGGGCATTGATGTCGAGCGGCCTAAAGTAGGCGTGATGATTGAAGTACCTGCGACTATTTACCAAATGGATGCACTGGCAAAGCGAGTCGATTTCTTCTCGGTGGGTAGTAACGACCTTACGCAGTATTTGCTCGCGGTGGATCGCAATAATCCTCGCGTATCTAGTCTGTACGATGCGTTGCACCCAGCGCTGCTGGGTGCGCTGCAAGAACTCGCTCAGGATGCCACTCGTCTAGAAAAGCCTATATCGCTTTGCGGCGAATTAGCGGGTGACCCTGCTGGTGCGTTGCTATTAATGGCCATGGGATTTACCAGCCTGTCTATGAATGCCCCTAGTTTGCCCAGGGTACGGGCTGCTATTCGCCGAGTGCCAATGCAAGATGCGCAAATGCTGCTTAAAGAAATCATGGATCTGGATACCCCAGCATTGGTGCATGAACATCTCAATCAGCGTATGGATGAGTGGCAGCTATCACACTTAATGCCGCCGCGAGATTAATGCTGGGGCTGATTGGGTATCAGTGGGGAGGGTGTCGTCAACGTGGTTTCTCCCTCAAAACGACCGAGTGGCCCAAACCGCTGCTCGGTAATCGTCACTTGCCCTCGGTGGTTTAGCGTTAACCATGTGGTTGCCCGGGTGCCGTAGTGTTCACCAACAATAAACGCGGCAGAGAGTTGGCGCTCCAGCGTTAAGCCTACACCAGTATCTGGCAACTGCTCATCAGGTGCAGTTTGTGGGTTATGCAGTGCAAATTGCGTCGCGGCCTGCCACTGTTCGTCATTACTATTTAACAAGGCGTCGCGAACCAGGCTTAATTTTGGCCAGGCGGTATTCAGGGTTGCATTTGACAAGCCATGCACCCCTGGGGACACGCTATTAAGTGCTACCCCATGGCGGCCACGGTGCAGGTGCCACATGCGGTGTTGTGTCGCAACCAAGAGATTAAATCCGGCATAGCGATGCGCGGTCGTGCGCTCTTTCGCTTTAAGCCATGCTTCGACATCGTCGCTTTGTAACACGCTAGCAACGAGTTCGCCTCGGCTGGGTGCGTTGACGGGTGTGGCCAGTGCTGGATCACGCACATTGGTCAACGCTGCAACAACGCCTTGGGAGTTAGCGGCTAACCACGTACCACCGGCTTCCAAGTCGCGTCCACCCAGTACGGCGGTGTGTTCTTGCCAATGAGCAAGAGGGGCAGTGGGCCGCTGGTGGAATTCATCTCGGTTGCCTGCCAAGCGTAATGGTATAGAAGAGCCAGGGGACCAAGAAAAGGTGATTAAGCACATAAGTAAGGCTCGCGAATAGTAACAGGAACCCAATTAGCCAGTGTGGCATGACAGTATTGAGGCGTAGACATACACTTAACATTAATATAAATATGCTTAGCCACGCTATGGCTGCCAGCATGTTGAGGCGCAATATTTTAGAAGCCACCTAGGAAGGCGCATACTATGCAACGCTATCAGCGAGAGCACTTCTGGAATGCGATTGTCTGGCCTACTTTGTGGCCTCTTTTACTCATTCAGGCGGCCTTGGTACTGCTTTGTGTGCTGGTAGGGCTGGTGGTTTGGGGGCTTTCCCCTAGTCAAACGTCATGGAGCACCACCCTGTGGTTGACCCTTGCGTTGCTACTGGGTAGTTGTTTAAACGTTGGCGTGTTCTTGATGCTGGTTAAAAGTCGCGCAAAGCAAGAAGACGCCAGTTGCATGCAAGAGTTGGCCGAGTTAGAGCGCCAAGCAGCCCAATTGGTTAATCGACAAGCGGAGCAGGCTGATTCACAGGCGGAAGACGTCAGTGAAGGGCTGCCACTTAATCGCTTAGCGATGGTCAATCAGTTGTTGGCGGATGTCATTCGCGCAGGTGAGGATGTCCAGCATCCGGCTTCTTTAAGCGAGCCGTTCCGACCCGATCAAACCTTGCTTGATGACCTTCATCACCAGCAAAAACAGTTGAAGCATCTCATTGCTGGGCGCGACCGCGCGCGGGAAGAGTCACGCTTGAAGTCTGGTTATCTAACGTTACTTCAGCGTGAAGCCGACAGTCTGTTTGATCATTTGGGCGATATGTTGCAGATGGATAATTCAGAAACATGTCACAAGAATATTACTCACGTGCGAGAGCGGCTGGCGGATATACGCGCACTGCTTACTAATTTTGTTCAGCAAAGTGCTAACGAAACAGATGCTTATGAGCAGCCGCTTCCAGCTTCTGAGCGCAAACTACGTATCTTGGTGGTAGACGATGGCCCCGTTAATTTAATGCTGGCACGCCAAATGCTGGAAACCCAGGGGCTGCAGGTAGACGGCGTCAGCAGTGGGGAGCAGGCTTTGGACTGCCAGCAAACGGTTTTTTATGATCTCGTGTTTATGGATATTTTTATGCCGACCTTAGATGGGCTAGAAACAGCACGTCGCTGGCGGACCTTTGAGCGTCTTGGTGGCGGTCAGCGACGCAGTGTCTTGATTGCTCTCACCGCGAACGTTGATAGTGCTGGTAATGGCGCTTATAACGCTGCCGGTATGGATGACGTGCTAGCTAAGCCCTACAAGCCTGAAACACTACTCAGCATGATTACTAAGTGGGTACCCAGCGCGAATAACCAGGTGCAGGATAAATGACAGTATTGAGTATTTTAGCAGGGTATTTGTTGCTAGGCGCAGTGGCAGGCACCATGGCTGGTTTGTTTGGGGTGGGGGGCGGTTTAATTATTGTGCCTGCGCTTGTCTTTGCATTTGGTCTACAGGGGGTTGCTCCTGAAATTACCATGCATCTTGCAGTAGGCACCTCACTGGCGACGATCGTCGTCACCGGGGCTTCGTCAGCATTAGGGCACTTCCGAAAAGGTAGTATTCATAAGCCATGGTTCATGGCGCTGTTACCCGGACTTATGTTGGGGGCTATCGGTGGTGTATTTATCGCAGACAACCTTTCTGGCACCGTTTTGGGAACGTTATTCGGGGTGTTTGTATTGCTGCTAGCAACCAAAATGGTGTTTGGCCTTTCGCCAAAGCCCGGTAGTTCGCCACCAGGAAATGTTGCGATGACCATTGCTGGCGGCGTAGTAGGCGTCATATCGGCACTGTTTGGTATTGGAGGAGGCACAATGACAGTGCCTTGGCTTTCACGGTGTGGTGCAAGCATGACCCAAGCGGTGGGAACCTCTGCCGCCTGTGGCTTACCAATAGCGATGGTTGGTGCGTTAACGTTTATTGTTGTGGGATGGGGTAATCCGCTTCTTCCCCAATGGGCGACCGGCTTTGTCATGTGGCCTGCCTTTATCGGCATTGTGCTAACCAGTGTACCTTTTGCACGGCTTGGCGTTCGTTTGGCTCACGTGCTCCCAGCCACTGTATTGAGGTTTTCATTTGCAACGCTGTTGGCCATAGTGGGCTTGCGCTTCATATTGGCGTAATTCACCTATGCCACGCTGCTGTTTTCTTCCTGTTTGCTTTAGAGAGTCTCGATGATTAATTACCCAGATATCGATCCGGTAGCGATTTCACTTGGTCCGCTGCAGGTTCATTGGTACGGCTTAATGTATGTGGTGGGGTTTGTGGCGGCATGGTGGCTAGGATGTAAACGGGCGCCACGTATTGGGCTTACGAAAGATGATATCGGTGACTTGCTTTTTTACTGCGCCATTGGTGTGGTGCTGGGGGGGCGATTAGGATACGCCCTGTTTTACGGCTTAGGGCAGTGGACGGCTGACCCGCTATGGGTGTTCCGCGTATGGGATGGCGGTATGAGTTTCCATGGCGGTTTATTAGGGGTACTGATTGCCGCATGGCTATTTGCACGTCGTAAACAACTGGCGTTCTTCACCCTCGCCGACTTCATCGCCCCGCTGGTGCCCATTGGTTTAGGCGCTGGGCGGATTGGTAATTTTATTAACCATGAGTTGCCGGGAGGGGTGACGTCGCTACCCTGGGGCATGCCATTTCCTGGTATGGGACCAGAGCCACGCCACCCTTCAGCGCTGTACGAAGCTTTTCTGGAAGGTATCGTACTGTTTGCCATCCTGTGGTGGGTATCTGCCAAGCCGCGCGCCAGAGGGTTGGTCTCGGGGTTATTCCTGTTAGGCTACGGCGTCTTCCGTTTTATGGTTGAATTTGTACGTATGCCGGATGCCCACATTGGCTATCTCGCCTTTGGCTGGTTCACCATGGGCATGCTGCTCACGCTCCCGATGATCGCGTTAGGCCTCGTTTTTATCGCCTGGTCGCGTCATCAACCCATCGATGCCAAGGTGTAGCGCGTGTTAAGCGTAGCGCACCCGCGATGGTGCTCCAGCGCGAAGCGGCGCTGTTATTAAGCAGAGCAGCGGCTCCCGTCGCGGGTGCCTCATTTGCTCGTTCCTCACAAGATTCGTTACGCCGCGCTACGGTAGGTGCCGTAGGCTGATTTAGTGGTTTTGTAGCGCGGCGTAAGCGTCAGCGCACCCGCGGGGGAGTATGGAGCGTTGCTTACGTGGCCACGACGCGGGTGCCTTATTCGCTCGTTCCTCGCGAGATTCGTTACACCGCGCTACGGTAGGTACCGTAGGCTGATTTAGTGGTTTTGTAGCGCGGTGTAAGCGTCAGCGCACCCGCGATGGTGCTCCAGCGCGAAGCGACGCTGTTATTAAGCAGAGCGGAGGCTCCCGTCGCGGGTGCCTCATTTGCTCGTTCCTCACAAGATTCGTTACGCCGCGCTACGATAATCGCAATAGATTGACATTAAAGGTTTTGTAGCGCGTGGTAAGCGCAGCGCACCCGCGAAAGTGGTCTAATTAGGCTCGACCTACCCCCCTATACCAGCCTAGAATACCCAATTACATTGCCTGTTAATCTGGAATTTCTGTGACTGCAATAACGCCCATGCCGAAAGAAGCGCTAGAACAGCCGTATCTCGACCTAATGCGCACCGTAATGGAGCAAGGCGTGGATCGGGATGATCGCACTGGTGTTGGTACGCGCTCAGTGTTTGGTCATCAAATGCGTTTCGACCTCTCCCGTGGTTTTCCGCTGCTAACCACTAAAAAGTTGCACCTGCGCTCTATTATTCATGAGCTGCTGTGGTTTCTTAAAGGTGATACCAATATCGGGTATCTCAAAGAGCATGGCGTACGTATCTGGGACGAGTGGGCCGATGAAAACGGTAATCTTGGTCCGGTCTATGGTTATCAGTGGCGTAGTTGGCCGAGCCCCAATGGCGGTAGTGTCGACCAGATTGCTAATGTGTTGGAGCAGATTCGCAAGACGCCTCAGTCACGGCGACTGATTGTTTCAGCCTGGAATCCAGGTCAAGTTGATGAAATGAAATTGCCGCCTTGCCACTGTTTGTTTCAGTTTTATGTGGCTAATGGGCGTTTATCGTGCCAGCTTTACCAACGCAGTGCGGATATTTTTTTAGGTGTGCCGTTTAATATTGCAAGCTATGCGCTACTGCTCAGCATGGTGGCGCAGGTAACTGGCCTGGAGCCCGGCGAGTTTGTACATACGTTGGGTGATGCCCATCTTTACAGCAATCACCTAGAGCAGGCTCGGGAGCAGTTGAGTCGCACGCCTAAAGCGCCACCGCGACTGTCGCTTAACCCTCAGGTAACCAATCTGTTTGATTTCACCTTTGACGATATCAATATCGAAGAGTATGAGTCGCACCCCCATATCAAAGCGGAGGTGGCAGTATGAGTCAGCAGCAACATGCTTATGATCCCCTGGTGCCGATAGCGATGATTGTGGCGATGGCCAAAAACCGGGTGATTGGGGTCGAAGGTAAGTTACCTTGGTACCTACCGGAAGATCTAAAGTTCTTCAAGCGCATGACTCAAGCTAAGCCGCTTGTGATGGGGCGCAAAACCTACGCATCAATAGGTAAACCGCTGCCCAATCGGCTCAATATTGTAGTAACCCGTGATCCAAATTTTGCCGCCGAAGGCGTGCGGATATGTCATGAGCTACCAGCAGCATTGGCATTAGCCGACCAGCAGGCCACCATTGAAGCAGCAGAAGAAATTATGGTGATGGGAGGGGGAGAAATTTATCGACAAGCGCTTCCTCATGCCCAGCGCCTCTATATCACTGAAGTGGATATTGATGTCGATGGTGATGCCGTTTTCCCCGAATTCTCCATGGATGAGTGGCAGGAAGTTCAGCGTGTCGCGGGCAAGCCAGCAGAAGGGCAGCCTCAATACGACTTTGTAGTCTATGAGCGGATCGCCGACTGATCAGCGCAAAGAAGGAGGGGGTTATGGCCGCAACAGTACTGGATCTGCTAGAAACATTGGAAACGCACCTTGAGCAGACCAAAGCCGCATTGAACGCGTTGCGTGAAGAGAACGAAATGCTCAAAAGGCAGTTGGCAAACCAAATGCCCCAGACCCAGCCGCCTTCGCAGCCGCTACAAGATCCAGCCCAGTCTGATGTGTCTGCCGTTGAGCCGTCTGCAGTAGATGCAAAGCCCTCTTCAGAAAAGTCCGACTCAATGGCCGTAGAGCAAACGCCAGAAGAAGCGTTAGCCTCAAGGTCCATGAGTGAAGAGAAAGCAACGGCAGAAACAGTAACGGCAGAAACAGTAACGGCCGAAACAGAAGCTGCGCCGCAGCCACCCTCCCCGCAAGCGCTTTTGCGTCAGTGGTATAAACGCTATCCGCACGCGTTTTTCACTGGACATACTAAACCGCTAAAAGTGGGCATTCATCAGGATTTAGCCCAGCGAGAACCCTGGTCGGGGAAGTTGATTCGTCGAGCATTAGCTAACTATGTGAATTTGCCACGCTATGTGAAATCCATGCGAGAAGGTGCTGAGCGAATCGATTTGGATGGAAACCCAGCAGGCAAAGTCGATAAAGAAGCGGCGCGACATGCCAGTGAGCGGCGAAAAGATAAGCAAGACAGCAATACACCAAAGCAAGCGCAGTCTTCAGAAAATAGAAAGTCGCAGCAATCTTCAAAACAGTCTTCAAAACAAGCATCGAAACAAGTGCTTCAAAAGGCACCAAATAATGCTACCCCCGCAGCTATGAAAGAGCATGAGCATCGGGGGATGAATGAAGCGAAGGAAAAAGTTGAAGCAGCTAAACCGCTTAGCTTAGAGGATAAATTAAGAGGGCTTCAGCAGAAATTTACCGGGCGCTGAGACCAGTCAGTTACTCATGGGTTCCTTAAAAAAATGCAAATCGTAAAAAAACACTGTTTTTTTCTATTGCGTTCACTGGAATCCCAGTATAGAGTTTGACCTGCGAGCATTGGACTATAACAAGGCTTAGTTGAGGACATGCCGCATACCACCGGGAAAAACCGGAGGATGGCATAAAGAGCATGGCCCGCAAGCCAGCTGCAGACTTCACAATAAGTTTGCGGTAACGATCGAAACAGTAAGCTAGTTAAGGAACCTACATCATGAAAAAGACACTTTTAGCGACTGCTATCATTGGCGCCCTCGGTGCCTCTGCTGCCGCTCAAGCAGCTACCGTTTATGACCAAGACGGCACCAAACTCGACGTCTATGGCCGTATCGCCATGGGTATCGCTGGTGGTGGCCCCGAGTTCAACGACAAAGGTCAAGAAATTGACAAGAGTCCGGAATTTGTTGATGTCTATTCTCGCCTCGGCCTGCGTATGAGCCAAGAAGTTAACTCTGACCTGACCGCTTTCGGTCGTTTAGAGTGGCGCTTCCGTGGTGACGAGCGTTACACCGAGTCTGGCTTCACTGAAATTCGTCAGAGCTACCTAGGTCTGCAAAGCAAGCAGTACGGTACCGTTCAGGCTGGTAACTTTGACGCTTTCTACAACCAGTTTGTTTCTCTGCCGTTCGATGTTTACATCGATCGTGGTCTAGAATTCGCTGGCCATACGAAACAGTCGCGTGGCGACTCTATCGGTTACTACACGCCTGATCTTCAAGGCTGGACTGCCTTCCTGCAGCTGAAACACTACAGCGAGCGTGGCGAACTTGAACCAGTTCGCGAAGAAGGTAACGTAGTTGCTGCACAAGGTGGCGTACGCTACGAGCAAGGTCCTGTCACTGTAGCTCTTGGCTTCGTTGACGACGTTCAGCGTGGTGGCGGTAACGGCGAAATGCTGGGTGGTCTGATCGGTTCTTACGCCGTTAATGATCAGCTGTCAGTTCGTTTAGGTTACGAAGGTCGTGAAAACAACTCCGACTTGCGTCTCCGTGAAAACGGCTACGACAAGGTTGGTGTTGGTGCGACTTACACCACAGGTCCTTGGGCGTTCACTGGTGACTACTACCACGTCAGCCGCGATGGTATCAGTCCTGAAGGCGAAGAGAACGATAACAGCAACGCTTGGTCTCTGGGTTCTTACTACAAAGTTTCCAGCGCGTTTGATGTTTTCGTAGAAGTTGCTGATGGCGACGCACCGTCTATCAATCGTGACGAAACTACTCTGAGCGATCTGACTGACAACGTTTACTGGCTAACAGGCGCGCGTTACCACTTCTAAGCTTGGCTCTATCGCCATGCTTAGCAGGTAACCCCTGTAAGTGATATAGAACCGGCCTCATTGCGAGGCCGGTTTTTTTATTAGTTAGATTTAATAGCAGCATAGTGGAATGCAAGTTTTAAAATCATGGTCGTCTTGAGGCGAGAGAAGCAATGAGATAAAAACTACCTATCTGGCGGTTTGTTCAGGTCAAAGCTATGGAAGATGCGCTGTCAAAAAAAGTAATGCCTAAAGACCAGAAGGCGATTGCGCGCCCCCTGGCTAAGCACCTCTAATCAGTGTGAGTGCCCTGCAATATGATACCTATCAAGCGTATACTTCCCCACGTAAGCAGCTCGCTACTAAAGCATGGTCTTATGTCTTGTTGAGATAGGTTTTTGAGATAGATTTCTGAGATAGGTTTTCTGGAATCCTTGCTGCGCTTGAAATCGTCCTTATGTATAAGACTAAAAAATGATCTCCTGAAGTGCGGGATTCGTTTATTTGCTGATGGCAAAGAGATTTCATTGTGTGCTAGTGAGCTATTTTATGAATATTTTTATGGTAATTGTTAAATAATCAATATTGGGGAAGGAGGTGAACGAGCAAGCCTAATCAGAGGTTTACCAAGGTTTGTGAGAGCTTGTTTGTCTTCTTAAATAGAGGCGGTTAATTTAAAATAGTGGAAGATCACTGCATCTGATCTGCCTGCTCAGCAAGTATTTAGATATAAAAATTTATTGATGATGTAAATTTTGCGATAGCAATCTAAACCAACCATTAAGTCAATTTTTTGATTGACTCAAGAGTTCTACATGATTAATAGAGTATTGAAAAGCCAGCTTCTTACAACGTTGGGAGCAAGGGGGTTGGCAGCAGGCGGTACTTTCCTGCTTTCTTACGTGTTGGCCACGTTTGTTAGTATCCAGTCTTTCGGTGCTTTCATGTTATGCCTCTCGATTATGATTGGTATGCAGGTTTTTGCCAGCCTGGGAACTGATCGGGCCACACTCAAATATATGGGGGTGGCTACTTCTAATAATAATCGCCAAGAGGTCGCGTGGATTTACAAACATGCCATGACGGTTAACGTATTGGTGGGAGTCCTGCTGGGCGTAGTGCTGTGGATATTAGCCCCTAGTGTGGCAAGGATGCTGCTTTCATCAACCGAGCACGCCGTTGAGAGCCTACGTATTACCGCGCTATTGTCGCCGCTATACAGTGTGATTTATTTATGCAACTTTCTGATGAAAGGGTGGGGCAAGGCTAATGTTTCCTGCCTGTTCGAAATAGGGTGTATCTCTATAGTGCTCAGTGGCGTTGTAATTATATGTGCTTGGCTGGGTATTCCGTTGGGTGCGCGGGCACTAATTTCTGCGCTGGGCGTAATCCTGGTAGTGTACCTGCTGGTGGCGTTGTGGGCAGTCTGGTGGCTGTATCGACGCAGCACGCTGGTCGAAAGTGAAAGTGTCAGCTTTAGCCAAGACTTCTACCGCCATTTGCCTGACTTCCTGTTGGTAGGCATCATCTTCTATTACACTCAATGGGGGGTTGGGTTGGTGCTAGGTGCCTTCCATAGTGAAAGCGACGTAGCATTGTTTAGTCTTGGGCTGCGGCTGGCTATGATCATCGGTTTCATCCTGACGGTATATGACAGCATTCTAGGGCCGCGCTTTTCTCGACTTCAACACGAAGGGAATGGCGAAGGGCTCAAGCAGCTTGCTCAGAAAAGCGCCTTCCAAATGACCTGCTTTGCCTTGCTGCCTGCGCTGGTATTCATTATCTGGCCCGAAGCTGTGCTTGCCCTGTTTGGCAGCGATTACAGCGGTGCTGCAGGCGTAGTAAGAATTCTCGTGATCGGACAGTTGGTCAACGTAATGACTGGCTCGGTCATATTGCTGCTTTTAATGGCTGACCAGCAGCGCGCAGCGCGGAATATACTGATCTGGTCGGTGGTAGTAGGGGGCGTTGCCTCGCTGGTACTGATACCACGTTACAGCGCAGAGGGGGCGGCTTACGCGCTGCTGCTGTGCCTATTGATTCAGAACGTCGTGGCGGTCTACGTGGTGAAGAAAAAGTTCGGTTTCCTGATGACCGATTGGCGTTTCGTCATAGCGCCGCGAAACCGAGCTTAACAATGATGGTGAACTAAAATGATTAGACTTGAAAGGGAATTTCACCTGGAAGAAGGGGTTGATTACAGCTTTATTAATCCATTTTCTCTAGGCATTGTGGCGCAAAGTCTGAGCGAGCAAGAGTGCCGACAGATTCGCTTTTACGCCGACGGTATTGCTGTAGTGCTCTATGTCCGGCTGTTCAAGGGCAAAAAGATCGAACGTACCAGCTTCGACGATACCTCGATTGCCCCATTGGTGTTAGGGCATGCACAGGCCTTGCAGAAGCGCGTTGCGCTAGTGGGCGGCACGGAAGAGAACATTCTTCAGGCGGCTGAGCTGTTGGTGCAGAAATATCCTGGCCTGGAGATCAGCTACGTACGCTCAGGCTTTTTTAGCTGCGAGGAGGAGCGCCAACAGAGCTTGGTGAATGCTGCCCGTGCAGACATCGTCATCGTAGGAATGGGCGCAGGCAAACAGGAGCGTCTGCTGCTGGATCTGCGCGCTGCCGGCTGGCAAGGCACCGGTTTCACCTGTGGCGGCTATCTAGATCAGTTCGTGCAGGCCAAGGGGCAAGATTACTACCCTGCCTGGGTAGACCGCCTCAACCTGCGCTGGCTATACCGAATGATCAAAGAGCCCAATCGGTTGCTGAAACGCTACCTGAAAGACTACCCTCGGTTTTTGATCAAATACGGCAACAAAATTGAGTGAATCATGATTCCTAAAAAGATCCATTTTTGCTGGTTTGGCGGCAACCCCATGGGCACGCTCTACAAAGAGTGCATCGCCACATGGAAAGAAAAAATGCCTGACTTTGAGATCATCGAGTGGAACGAAAGTAATATTGATAAAAATATTCCCTTTGTTCGTTACTGCCTGGAAAACAAAAAATGGGCGTTTCTTTCTGACTACATTCGGATGTATGCCTTGAATGAGCAAGGGGGGATCTATCTCGATGTGGATATGGAGGTGGTGAAGTCCTTGGGTCCTTTATTGAATCATCCCTTTTTCATTGGTTATGAAGATGAGGGAAGGATCGGGGCCGGAGCCATTGGCGGTGTACCTGGGCATCACTTCTTCAAAAACGCTATGCAGCTTATCGAGGAACGGCATCAGAAAAAGAAGCCTTACTTAATTGCACCAGAAGTGGCCAATGCATGCATTGCCAAAGAAGACACAGATACTGTCATCTTGCCTTGGCCACTGTTCTACCCTTATAACCCCTATGCAAAAGTGCATGACCGAAAGCAGCTGCTCTATCGGCATGTCACTGATGAAACTTATCTCATCCACCACTGGGGAAAGGGGTGGAAGATGAGCCTTCCCGAAAAGATATTAAGAAAATTGTCTAAAATGATGAGCTAAAAGTACTATGCCTATAAAAATAGATCACAAAGGAAATGTAATGTTTCCCAAGGTTGCCATTTTGCTTTTAAGTATTTGGCTATTTTTGGTTAATGGTAATCTTGATCAAAGGATTTTGTCAGGTGTGTATCTGCATGGCGCGATGATACTTGTGCTTACTGGCTTTTTGGTGTTGTTTCTTTTTGATCGATTTGATATTCCGTTGCCCATGGCTTTTTTTCCGGTCTTTTTTCTCTACATGTATTTTGTTTCTCTTTTTAATGGAGGTGATATATATGCCATAGCTAAAGTTCTAGTTTTTTTTGTGGTGGTTTTGATAGCGTCATACTGTGCTTCAAGGATGAGTGTTGAGGTTTTTTTAAAGACGCTTGTCATTACTCTATTCACACTATCATTTGTTAATTTTACAGTTATCATCGCAATTCCTGAGATAGGCGTTGATGTTGGCTTTTTTGAAGGTGACTGGAAAGGGGTTTATGACCAGAAAAACTCCCTGGGAAGGCTGGCTTCACTGCTGACGATTGCTTCTTTTTTACTTTTTTTGTTAAGTAAGGACTTTGGAGTTCGCCTTTATTCTTTTTTGTTTACTGTGGCGGCAGTTTTGTTTACGTATCATAGTGGTTCAAGGACCGCTTTAGCAAGCGCTGTCATCGTTGCTGTTCTGATAGTTGGTTTCTGTTTTTTAATGTATGTTTATAGTCGTCCTATTAAGGATAAAAAGCTATTTACTTCAATTTTGATGGCTGAGGCAGCGTTATGTTTGTTCTTTGTTTTAAGTAGTGTTTATGTTGTTGACTTGCACACGAGCTATGATGGTATAAGTGTTATGGGGCACTTTGTGTCCTTGACTGGCAGATTGACGATCTGGGATTTTGCACTTGAAAATTTATCAGGGATTAATGCCTGGCTAGGTTACGGGTTGGACAACTTCTGGACATTCGAGCGTTTTAGTACGATTGGTCCCATGCAAGGTATGGGAGATTTCTACCCGCATGATAGCCATAGCGGATATATAGATATATTGATTCAAGGAGGATGGTTGGCAGCTTTTGCATATTTCTGCTTCGTGCTTTTTATAATTTATCTTTTCTTTTACGGAGGACTTTCTCCGCAGGTAAAGCTCTGCGCTTTTGGTTTTTTTGCTCTTTTCTTTTTTTCTAATCTAACTGAGTCATATGTGACAAAGTCAACCAATATAGTCAATTTTCTATTCGTTTACGCGGTAGGTTTATGTTTGTTTAACTCTGTTCAGATGAGGGGTAGGAGGGTTTTAAAGTTACGTGGTTATGTTGCTGTGAAGAATATGCGATTATTTGGGAGTAAGTAACGATGAGTAAGCAATCTTCTGCTAGTCGAAGAGGTGTAATCTTTTCCGAGCGCTATCCGCCCAAAATCATCTTCCCAGTGTTCGATGTTGCCATCGTCGTCCTCTCGGGGGTACTGGCGTACCTGCTGCGTTTCGAGACTGTTCACCTGCATGAGCGTTACGTACTGGCGCTTGCGTGCATGTCCTTGCTGGTGGTGGTGGCCAACAGCTCGACGGGTAGCTACAAGCGTTGGCGTATCTCATCCACCTTTTATATTATCACTAAGTTGATGCTGGTCTGGCTGGTGATTGGCATCATCGTCACCTCCGCTATTTACTTTGCTCACGCCGCAGAGCGCTACTCGCGGCTATGGGTAGGCCTTACCTTATTATTCTCTTTCGTGCTGACCGCCAGCGCCCGAGCACTGGTGCAGTATGGATTACGGCGTATTCGCATTCGCGGTGGCGCGCGCCGCCCGGTTTTTCTGGTGGGGCCTGCCAAGAATGTGCTGCACGTGGCGAGGGGCATGCGGGCGGCCTCTTGGGAAGGGCACTCCATTGCGGGTATCGAGCGCTTAGGTGATGAAGCGCCGAATCAAGAGGACCTGGAGCGCATCGCCAGCCGCATCAGCGATGCGGGCGCCGCCGAAGTGTGGATCTGTGTACCGCTGGAAATGGGTGAGACCGTGCATGGCCTCTTCTATGCATTGCGCAACCACACCGAAGAGATTCGCCTGATCCCGGAATTCAAAGACATGCGCCTACTCAACCACCGCACCAGCGAAGTGGCGGGTCACTTGGCGATCGACCTCAGCGTATCGCCCATCAACGGCATGGCGAGTATCGTCAAGCGCGCCGAAGACATCCTCGTCGGCAGCATGATCACGCTGATGATCCTCCCGGTGTGCATTGCCATTGCCCTGGCGATCAAGCTGACCTCGCCCGGTCCAGTACTGTTCAAGCAGCATCGCACGGGTTCCAACGGCAAGATGTTCAAGGTCTACAAGTTCCGGTCAATGAAGGTACATCAGGAGAAGGACGGTGCCGTCACACAGGCCACCAAGAATGACGATCGCCTAACCCCGATAGGCGCCTTCTTACGCGGCACCTCCCTGGATGAGCTGCCGCAGTTCTACAACGTATTGCAAGGGCGCATGTCTATCGTCGGCCCGCGCCCCCATGCGTTGGCCCACAACGAGTACTATAAGGAGCTGGTGGAGTCTTATATGCGTCGGCACAAGGTGAAGCCCGGTATTACCGGTTGGGCTCAGGTCAACGGCCTACGTGGAGAGACCGAGACGCTTGAAAAGATGCAGCGACGGGTCGAATACGACCTGTGGTACATCGACAACTGGTCGGTATGGCTCGATCTCAAGATAATTTTCATGACCGTGTTTAAAGGCTTTAAACATGCCAATGCCTACTAACCGGAGCCTCTAAATGATCCTAGTGACAGGTGGCACAGGCTATATTGGCTCGCACATCGCCGTTGAGCTGCTGGAAGAAGGTCACACGGTAGTACTGCTGGACGACCTTTCCAATAGTGTGGCTTCTGTAGTACCGCGTATTGAAAAAATCACCGGGCGCACAGTTGCGTTCTACCAGGGCGATGTGCGCGATGCCGCACTGCTGGCTACTATTTTCGAGCGCCATTGTATCGAAGCAGTGATTCATTGTGCGGGCCTGAAGGCTGTGGGCGAAAGCGTTACCCAACCGCTGGCGTATTACAATATCAATGTATACGGCACTATTGCGCTGTGCCATGCCATGCATAAGGCTGGTGTTAAAAAGCTGATCTTTAGCTCATCAGCCACCGTCTATGGCGTAGAAGCTATCCCGCCCTACGTGGAAACCATGGGGCGCGGCAGCTGTACCAGCCCTTACGGTACCTCCAAGGCAATGGTTGAGCAGGTGCTGGAAGATCTGTGTGTCAGTGACTCGGAGTGGTCTGTGGCTATGTTGCGCTACTTCAATCCCATTGGGGCGCACCCCTCGGGCATGATCGGCGAGTCACCTCAAGGGGTTCCCAACAACCTGATGCCCTATATCAGCCAAGTGGCGGCAGGCGTACTGCCCGCGCTGCAGGTCTACGGCAATGACTACCCCACTGAAGACGGCACTTGCGTGCGCGACTACCTGCACGTGGTTGATCTCGCTGCCGGGCATCGCGCTGCGCTTAAGGCACTAGAAATGCCGGGTGCCCGCCACTACAACCTGGGCACGGGGCAGGGAGTGTCGGTCAAGCAAATGATTGATGCTTTCACCCAGGCCACACAGGTGCCCGTGGCTTTCCGCTATGCACCTCGGCGCGATGGTGATCTGGCTGCTTTCTGGGCCAGTGCTGAAAAGGCGCAGCAAGAGCTGGGCTGGCAAGCTACCAGAACTCTCGACGATATGATGATCGACACCTGGCGCTGGCAGCAGCAAGCAGCCTCATGAGGTAATGCCCGTCAAGTGAACTCCTGGCGAGCAACGTCGTTGCCTGTGCTACTATCGGCTTCCTTAATGAATTGCCGCCTCAAGGCCATGAAAGGAAGCCAGTTTCAATGTTGTCAACGCCCAGTTTTTCGTCACCAACAGGCAGTCAGCCCCCCCAGCTATTCACCGGCGTGGCCGTCTTTTTATTGGCCGCCATCGCACTGGTGGTGCCCAGCGGTTACTCACTGGGTGCGTTACTTCTGGTGCTGGCGGGTCTAGTGCTTATCGCCCTTCGCAGAGTTCCCATTCTGACGCGCCAGGACGGTGCCATCATCGCCGTGCTACTGGCTTATGCAGCTATTGCGATGTTGGAAGCTTGGCTGGATGGTCAGGGTGGTAAAGGCTTCGACAAGCCTAGCCGTTTCATCCTGGCCATTCCGGCCCTCTTCTGGGTGCTGCGCTACCCCCCAAACTTGGCTTTTCTTTGGAGCGGCATCGCCGTGGGGGCGATCAGTGCTGGCACCTGGGCCGGATGGCAGAAGCTATTCGAAGGAGTAGATCGTGCCCAGGGGCATACCCACGTTATCCAATTCGGTAACCTAAGTATGTTGCTTGGGGTGCTTTGTTTGGCGGGGCTTGGATGGGCAGTTGTTCAGCGACAGCGCAACGTGTGGGTGGTTTTCATGATGCTGGGTGCGATGGGCGGCATACTAGGCTCGCTATTTTCAGGTAGCCGAGGGGGGTGGGTAGGCTTTCCTATCGTATTGATGGTGCTATACCGTGCTTATGGAACAGGGTTTTCACCGAAGCTAAAGGTCGCGGCTGTAGTTGCGGTGTTAATTGCCGGTGTCGCGGTCTATGCCGTGCCTCAGCTTGGTGTGCAAAGTCGTGTTCATCAAGCGTTCAATGATATCAATTTGTATATCTCTGGTGAGAACCGTTCCACCTCGTTGGGTTCTAGGTTTGAAATGTGGCGTGGAGCTACGTTGTTAATTCAAGAAAAACCGTTAATAGGTTGGGGAAGCAATGGCTACGAGCAGGCGATGGCAGCGCTGGGGGAAGAGGGCGTTATTGAGCAAGAGGCCGCTTCGTACGGCCACGCACATAATGAATTTATAGATGCTTTTGCCAAGCGTGGTTTGATTGGCTTGTTTGTTCTATTAGCGCTCTACATCATTCCAATGCGCTTGTTTGCTAGGCAGCTAGGTGCCGACAATTTAGCAATTCGATCCATTGCTACCGCGGGCGTGCTGTTCTCAGTCACCTATATCGACTTTGGCCTCTCTCAAGCGTTCTTAACTCATAACAGCGGTGTGATGATGTATGCTTTTTTACTAGCCTCGTTTTGGGGTATCTATGCAAATCTTACGAGAGAAGCAAGTCATACCAAGTTCCAAAGTTGACTTTTAAGTCGTTGATCCCGTAACAAAAAAAGCCAGTTCTTACAGATCTGGCTTTTTTTATGTGTTTCATGGGTAATGTGGCAAAATTTAATGAATTAACTGTATAAGGTTTGTCAACGTAGAGCCTCGCCAGTTAATCCCTTACAATGGCTCCGCTTTGATAGCACAGGTTAACCACTTTTTTAAGCCGCACAGCGTAGGGCAAGGGAATGCGCCCGTTAGAATCCCTGGGCGGTAGCGTGCCTTTTTACTGGAAATCATCATGTCAAATAGCCCATTTTTTCTAACGCGGCCAGCTCGCATGCTGCTGGCAGCGTTAAGCGTTGCCGTAGTAAGCGGCTGCGCTACCTATCCCAATAGCACTCAACAGCAAGCGCGGTATGTGCTGAATACCGACTCAGCTAAACTGCTGAGTGACGACAACCTCAATGGCTTTTTATCTCAAGCACCTGCTGGGGCAGTTATGAACCTGGTGCGCAGCCCTTGGGGTGATAACGTCGAAATCGTTGCAGACGCCCCTTACCTTGCGGCCAGTGGTAGAGCGTGTCGACAGCTGCGGGTAGTAGAATCAGGAAGTGGCGCTGCACGCATCGCGCTCACCTGTGAGACTCCCAATGGTTGGGTTAATCAGCGAGTGCTAAGCCAAAGCACTTCCGCGACATCCACTGCAGCACAAGGGCGCTAAAATGAACGCTATTCGTCTTCTTAAACGGCTCTCGTTTAAACGCCCTCTTGCCGTTGCTTCGCTGGTTATTATGAGTAGTGCCGTAAGCACGACGGGCTGGGCACAAAGCATTAGCCTACCTAATACTATTTTGCCGGAAGGGCAAACCCGTGAGCAGCAAGAACAGGTAGATGATACGCCACGTGCCGATTGGCGTAGCGGCACCTATGGGCCCGTCAGCGCACAGCCGCAAAACCCAGATGAATTACCCCCGTTCGGGGCCAACCTGTTTAGCGGTGGCTTTCGTGGCGCGATGGGTGATGGCTTGAATGCTAGCTACCAAGTAAAGCCCGGTGATCAAATTACCGTGCGTGCCTGGGGTGCGTTTGAGTTTGAGCGCGTGTTACCGGTGGATGCTCAAGGCAATATCTTTATTCCTGGTTCTGGCCCATTAAATGTAGAGGGCCAAAACAGCCAGCAGGTAGAGAGCAGTGTGCGCGGTGCCATCACATCGGTTTACCCAGAAAACGTACAAGTTTACACCAACGTGCAGGGTGTTCAGCCCGTTGCTGTTTTTGTCACCGGGTATGTTGAAAATCCAGGCCGTTTCGCAGGCACACCGAACGACTCAGTACTCTATTTTCTTGATCAAGCAGGCGGTATCGACCAAGACTTGGGTAGTTACCGGCAAATTCGTGTAATGCGAAACGACCGTACGGTTGCCACGGTCGACCTATACGACTTTCTTATCAATGGTTCTATTGCTCGGCCGCAGTTTGAAGATGGCGATACCATTGTGGTCGAAGAGCGCGGACCGGCGATTGCGGTGGGGGGCGATGTGCACCGCGAACACCGTTATGAATTACTGGGCAATCAGTTAAGCGGCGCTGAGTTAGTGAATCTGGCGCGCTTAAGAAGCGGTGTTTCCCATGTTCTGCTACGCGGCAACCGTGAAGATGGGCCTATTGCACAATATTTCCCTATCGACATGTTCTACGGTCAAACCATTCGTAGTGGCGATGAAGTCCTGTTCAGCGCCGACAAGCGTAGTGAAACCATCGTGGTTGAAGTGGAGGGCAGCTACTATGGGCCTTCACGTTACGCGTTACCCCGCGATGCACGCTTAAGCGAACTGCTAGATGCCATCCCCGTACCGGAAAACATGACCGCGGTGGAAAGTATCTCGCTACAGCGTGAAAGCGTTAGGCAGCAGCAAAAGCAGTCTATGGAAGACAGCCTGCGTCGCTTAGAAACTACCTATCTCAGTGCTGAATCCAGCACTAATGAAGAAGCGCAAATTCGTGCCCAAGAAGCCGAACTAATCCAAAACTTCATTGAGCGTGCCCGCGAACTAGAGCCTAGTGGCCGTTTAGTGGTCGCCTATAACGACCAAATTTCGGATATTCGCCTGCAAGATGGTGACGTCATCACCATTCCTGAGTTGAGCGATTCGATGCTCATTAGTGGTGAAGTGCTCGTACCCCAAGCCGCTGTTTATCGCCCTGGCATGAACGTGATTGACTACATCGAAAGCGCTGGTGGTTTCACTAACCGCGCAGATGAAGACCACATTCTAGTGGTTCGTCAGAACGGCGCGGTAGAAAATGCCCGCAACGTTAACCTGCGCCCTGGCGATGAAATTCTGGTCATGCCTGCCGCACCTACCCACAACCTGCAGCTAGCATCTACGCTCACGCAGATTCTATTCCAAATTGCTGTCGCCACCCGCGTCGCAGTTGATCTGTAACGGCTCTAGCCACGGAAGACATGGTAAGCACGGATAAAACTAAAGATTATTCTTTTGACCTTGTCCGTGTTTTCAGTGAGTGTCCGTGGCAAATTAAAAGCCGCATAACCTATTTCACTTTCAAAAAGTAGAGCTATGGCAAATGTAAAAGGCGCGCCTAAGGGCGCCCGTACGCCTTGGCAAGTTACCCGTAGCGTTTGGTACGCCATGTTCGTGCGCGAGGCGCTCTCCCGCACCATGGGCGATCGCATGGGCTGGTTCTGGATGATCTTTGAACCCGTCGCGCTCGTCAGCATTATGGTAGGCATGCGCAGTTTTGTTCGCGGTGGAGGTTTTATTGCAAATGCTGATTTTATTCCTTGGATGATCGCAGGCTTGATGGGGTTCTTCCTGGTTCGTGAAGGGATGATAAGAGGTATGGGGGCAATTGACGGTAATAAAGCGTTGTTCGCTTACCGTCAAGTACAGCCGATTGATCCGGTTTTAGTGCGTAATTTTCTGGAAGGATCACTACGCAGTTTGGTTTTTCTGATTTTTATTGGCGGTGGATTAATGCTGGGGTTGGATCTTTACCCAGATAATGCGATCCGCGTGATGGCCGCCTGGTTGTCACTTTGGAGCTTAGGGTTGGGTTTAGGGCTGGTAACGTCTGTTATTGCAACACTGGTGCCTGAGATCGGTATTGTCATTCGGATGATTTCGCTGCCGCTATTAATCGTTTCTGGCGTTATTTTGCCACTAAATAGTCTGCCTCATTGGCTGCTGGAATACTTAATGCTGAACCCAATCCCTCATGGGTTAGAAACACTTCGCTTAGGCTTTTTTGAAAACTATAAAGTGGTGCAAGGTACCAGCATGCTTTACATGTGGTTGTTCACGTTTACTTTAATATCGCTAGGGCTACTGATGCACCTGCGCTTTGTTGATAAGTTAAAGGCAAAATAATTCATGCAAGCTTCATTACGTCGATTTGTAAAAACATCGCCTCACTGGGCATTAGCATTTGTCGCTATTCTACTGGTGTCTTTTTATTGGTTTGTATGGGCAGAAGAGCGCTATGTGTCCCGTGCAACGGTGGTGCTAGAAAGCCCACAAGTCGCCACACCTGAATTTAGTCTTTCCTCGTTAATGGGGGGAGGCAGTGGTAATACCCACGATTTATTGCTACTGCGTGAGCACTTATTGTCTGTTGATATGTTGCGTTTGCTGGATGAACAGCTTGATATTCGCCAACACTACAATGAGCACGGTGATATTTTTGCCAAGTTACGTGATCCAAATGTCCCCATTGAAGACCTGCATAAATATTACCTACGCCGAGTAGAGATAGAGCTGGATGAGTATGCCGGTGTTCTGAATATTCACGTTCAGGGTTACACCCCTGAATTCGCCCGAGATATGGCTGCACTGCTGCTAGAAGCGGGCGAAAATCACATGAATGAAATGGGTCATCGCTTAGCCGAAGAGCAGGTGCGCTTTTTAGAACAGCAGATGATTCGCTTGGAAGATCGTTTCCGCGACACTCGCAATGAGTTGCTCGAATTTCAAAACGAGTACGGCCTAGTGTCGCCTACCTCAACGGTAGAAAGTATTAACCAAGTTGTCGCTACGCTAGAAGGTGACTTAGCCCGTCTGCAAGCGCAACGCAATGCATTGGCAAGCTTTCAGAGCTCGCAGTCAGCTGAGCTGCGCCAAGTCGAACGCAGTATCACCGCATTGCGCGACCAGATTGTTGAGCAGCGCGACCGCTTAGCCCAGGCAACGGGTGATTCGTTAAACCGCGTATCGGCTGAATACGAAACACTAGAACTTCAGGCTCAGTTTGCTCAAGAAACTTATTCAAGCGCATTAGCGGCGTTGGAAAACACCCGCTTAGAAGCTGCCCGCCAGCTCAAGCAGGTGAGTGTGCTGCAAAGTCCGCTATTCCCAGAATACCCAACCGAACCAAACCGCCTTTACAACAGCAGTGTGTTCGCCATCATCACCATCTTCCTAGCCTTCATCCTCAGCATGATCATGATGATTGTGAAAGATCATAGGGATTGATGAGTACCGTTGTAGCCGAGCGGTGCCCCTTGTAGTGCGGCGTAACGAGGTCGCGAGGAACGAGCAAAACCGAGGCACCCGCAACGGCGGCGAAGCCGCCCAAAGGCCTCCAGTCAGCACCGCATTGATACCCCCGCGGGTGCGCTTCGCTTACCACGCGCTACAAAATCAATGCACATCGTAGTACGGCGCAACGAGGTCGCGAGGAACGAGCAAAACCGAGGCACCCGCAACGGCGGCGCAGCCACCCAAAGGCCTCCAGTCAGCACCGCATTGATACCCTCGCGGGTGCGCTGACGCTTACACCGCGCTACAAAATCAATGCACATCGTAGTGCGGTGTAACGAGGTCGCGAGGAACGAGCAAAACCGAGGCACCCGCAACGGCGGCGAAGCCGCCCAAAGGCTTGCAGTCAGCACCGCATTGATGCCCCCGCGGGTGCGCTGACGCTTACACCGCGCTACAAAATCAATGCACATCGTAGTGCGGTGTAACGAGGTCGCGAGGAACGAGCGAAACCGAGGCACCCGCAACGGCGGCTAGCGCCACCGAAAAAGGACTTTTCGATGTTAGATATCATCCACCACGGTGGCGCAACAGGCGTAACGGGCAGCTGTCATCAGCTCATCCTCAATAGTACACACTCGTTACTAGTAGACTGCGGTCTCTTTCAAGGTGAAGACGCAGCGCAAGACCATTTCCAACAGCTGCAAATTGAATTTGATATCAGTACCGTTAAAGCTCTGATCATTACTCACGTACATATTGACCACGTGGGGCGGCTGCCTTACCTGCTGGCGGCGGGTTATAAAGGCCCCATTATCTGCTCGGTTCCTTCGGCCATACTGCTACCACTAGTGATTGAAGACGCCCTAAAGATCGGCTTCACGCGTAATGCAGATCTGATCCAGCGCTTTCAAGCGCAGCTTGAATCACAAATTGTCAGCGTGCCTTACGGCAAATGGCACACGGTTGTGAATGATTACGAAAAGGGTAAGCAGGGCATTACTACCCGCGTCAAGCTCAAACGGGCAGGCCACATACTCGGTTCTAGCTACGTAGAAATAGCTCATCAGCACGCCAATGGAGCCAAAGAACGGATTATCTTTAGCGGTGATTTAGGGGCACCCTACGCACCACTACTACCTGCACCTAAATCACCCTACGGTTGCGACCAGCTAATTCTCGAAAGCACCTACGGAGACCGCCAGCACGTAGGCCGCCGCAAGCGCCGTGCCACGCTTAAAAATGCCATAGAAAAAGCCCTTGGTAACGGCGGTACAGTGATGGTGCCAGCCTTCAGTATAGGCCGTACACAAGAGCTGTTATACGAGCTAGAAGGCATTGTCCATGAAGCCAAGCGCAACAAAAACAGCCAGTGGCAACAGCTAGAAATTATCGTCGACTCCCCTTTGGCAGCGCGCTTTACCCGTGTGTACCGCCAGTTAAAACCCTACTGGGACAAGGAAGCCCAACGCCGCGTACGCAGTGGTCGCCACCCGCTTAATTTCGAAAACCTTTACACCGTAGAAAGCCACGAAGCCCACGAGCAAACTGTCCAATACCTAGCAAAAACCGGTCGCCCAGCGGTAGTCATTGCTGCCAGTGGCATGTGTGCGGGTGGGCGTATCATGAACTACCTAAAAGCCATGCTAGGTGATGAGCGCCACCAGGTATTGTTCGTGGGGTATCAAGGGGCAGGCACGCCAGGGCGAGCGATACAGCAATATGGCCCACAGGGCGGTTGGGTTGAAATTGATGGTCAGCGTATCGATATTCACGCCGGTATTACCACAATTAGCGGCTACTCCGCCCATGCAGATCAAAAAGATCTGATTAATTTCGTCAAGCGCATGCGCCGCTGGCCTCACACCATACGCCTGGTACACGGCGAACAAACTGCCAAACACGCGCTCAAACATGAACTAGAAGCGCTTTATCAGCGCAACAGCAAACCGCTTGATATCAATTTGTAGTGCGGTTCGCTTACGGCTTGCTACTTATTAAACACCTAAAGAGTCGGTGAAACTTACTTGCCCATGAATTTCCTATTCACTATTCACCACTCACTATTCACGAATTTAAAATGATTGAAATCAAACACCTCTACAAGCGTTACCACAACCATCATGGTAGCGACTGGGTACTAAAAGACGTCAATTTCACCATACCTATGGGCGTGAGTGTTGGCTTAATAGGCGCGAACGGAGCAGGTAAATCGACACTTTTGCGTCTTATTGCTGGTATGGACACCCCTGAACGTGGCGAGGTTATTCGTCATAGCCGTGTTTCCTGGCCGGTAGGACTTTCAGGGGGAATGCAGGGAAACATGACGGGGCGCCAAAACGTTAAATTCGTTGCACGCGTGCAAGGTAGTGACCCCGAAGAAGTCAAACGGGTTATCAAATTCGTTGAAGAGTTCGCAGAAATTGGCCCAGCTTTTGATGAGCCCATTCGTACTTATTCATCGGGCATGAAATCACGTATTTCGTTTGGTTTATCGCTCGCATTTGATTTTGATGTCTATATTTCCGATGAAGCCACTGCCGTTGGTGATCGTGCGTTTAAAGCCAAAGCTAAAGAGCTATTTGAATCGAAAACGGGTCAAGCCTCTTTGATAATGGTTTCCCACTCAGAAGGTATTTTGAAAGAGCTTTGCCAAGCAGGTGTTTATCTCAAACAAGGCAGCGCCTTTTGGTACGACGATATCAACGATGCCATTGCCGCCTATCATTCAGATGTAGACAAAAAGAAACGTCAGTCTGAATTGCCTAGCGATGTGATAGGGGCTCGTAAATACCTGCAGTCCTGCCACGCCGATTTAAAAGCCGCTCAAGAAATCCTAGCTGATGCCAAAGAGCAGGAAGATAAAAAGGCGCTCGCTGCAGCTAAAAAGGCAGTTAAAGAAGCTAGCAGCAGAGCAAAAGAAGCGCGTGAAAATTTAGAGTTACGGCAAAGCACACGCTAGTGTCAGCGTTAATAAGATAGCCAATAAGACAGTTATTGAGATTGCAGCATGAGTAAAACGTTTTTCATTACCGGCGGGGCAGGTTTCATTGGTTCTGCCGTTATTCGTGAGTTAATCCATAACACCGACAACCATGTCGTGAATGTTGATAAGCTCACTTATGCAGGCAATCTAGAATCGTTGGTAAGTGTCGCCGACAGTGAGCGCTACACGTTTGTGCAAGCAGACATTTGCGATGCGCCTGCGATGCAGCAAGTGTTTGAACAGCACCAGCCCGATGTAGTAATGCATCTCGCAGCAGAAAGCCACGTAGATCGTTCTATTGACGGGCCTGCAGAGTTTATTCAAACCAACGTAGTTGGCACAGCAGTTCTGCTAGAAGCCGCCCGAGCCTACTGGAAAAAACTGCAGCAGCAAGATGCCGACAAAGCAGAAGCGTTCCGGTTTCATCATATTAGTACAGATGAAGTGTATGGTGACCTAGAAGGCACGGACGACCTTTTCACAGAAACCACGCCCTACGCGCCCAGCTCGCCATACTCGGCAAGTAAAGCCAGCTCAGACCACTTGGTTCGCGCTTGGCAACGTACCTACGGCTTGCCCACACTGGTTACCAACTGCTCTAACAACTACGGGCCATACCACTTTCCAGAAAAGCTAATTCCATTGATGATCCTCAACGCCCTGGCTGGTAAGCCGCTACCGGTATACGGCGATGGCCAGCAAATCCGCGATTGGCTATATGTAGAAGACCACGCTCGCGCCCTGATCAAAGTCGCCACCGAAGGTGACGTAGGCGAAACTTACAATATCGGCGGCCACAACGAACAAACTAATTTACATGTAGTAGAGACGATCTGTGAGATTTTGGATGAGCTAGTGCCATACAAAGTGAAGGGTAATTCTCACCACTTACCACTCACTACTCACGATTCACATAAACAACTAATCACCTTCGTGACAGACCGTCCCGGCCACGACGTACGCTACGCCATTGATGCCAGCAAAATTGAACGTGAACTGGGCTGGAAGCCAGAAGAAACCTTTGAAACCGGCCTACGAAAAACCGTCGAGTGGTACCTCGCCAACGAAACCTGGTGGAAGCGCGTACAAGACGGCAGCTACCAAGGCCAGCGCCTGGGCAGCATTTGATTTTTGCCACGGACGCTCACGGAATCCACGGATAAAAACCAAAGATTTTTGTTTTTATGTTTTGTCCTTATCCGTGTTTTTCAGTGAGTATCCGTGGCCAATTACAAGGCACTGCCACGGAAGTGAGTGTCCTTGGCAAAAAGCATAAGGGGAAAAAATGCTCAAGGAAGAAGCGCTCACATATCAAATCAGAGGCGCAGTGTTTGAGGTCAGTAAGCAGCTGGGGCCAGGTTTTTTAGAAAGCATCTACCAAAGAGCATTAGCAATTGAGCTTCGATCTATTGGCCTTGAGGTTGAAACAGAGAAGCCCGTCAATATCTATTACAAGCAGTGCTTGGTAGGTGAGCACCGCTTAGATGTGCTAGTTGAAAACAGAGTTATTCTAGAATTGAAAGCGCAAAGCCAGCTACCTGCCTCAGCAGAGCCCCAGCTGATCAACTACCTTCGAGCCACTGGCTTACAAGTAGGGTTGCTCATTAATTTCACTTTTCCTAAAACATTTATCAAACGAATCGTTGTTTAATTTACAGCTCCGGACTAGCCACGGACGCTCACGGAATCCACGGATAAAAACCCAAAGATTTTTGTTTTTATGTTTTGCCCTTATCCGTGTTGTCAGTGAGTGTCCGTGGCCAATAACGAATGCTTGCCACGGACGCTCACGGAATCCACGGATAAAACCCAAAGATTTTTGTTTTTATGTTTTGCCCTTATCCGTGTTGTCAGTGAGTGTCCGTGGCCAATAACGAATGCTTGCCACGGTCGCTCACGGAATCCACGGATAAAAACCCAAAGATTTTTGTTTTTATGTTTTGCCCTTATCCGTGTTTTTCAGTGAGTATCCGTGGCCAAAATGGATTACCCCATGAACATCTTCATCACCGGCGGCAATGGCCAAGTAGGCTTTGAACTCCAGCGCCAGTTTGCTCCTTTTGGCACTGTTCTGGCCCCGACGCGGGATGAACTCGACCTAGCCAATGCAGATGCGGTGGATGCTTACCTAGTCAAACACCAGCCAGGGTTAATCCTTAACGCTGCTGCCTACACAGCGGTTGATAAAGCCGAAAGTGAGCCGGAACAGGCGAAGCGCTTAAACGCTGAACTGCCGATACAATTAGCCGCGTATGCAGTGAAGCAGGGCATTACGCTGGTGCACTACTCAAGCGACTACGTATATCCAGGTAGCGGCGAAACACCCTGGCAGGAAGACAGCCCCACCAGCCCGCTAAGCATCTACGGCCAAACCAAGCTGGAAGGTGACCTTGCCATTATTGAAAGCGGCTGCCAGCACCTGATATTCCGGACCAGCTGGGTATACGCCGCCCGCGGCAATAATTTCATGAAAACCATGCTGCGCCTGGGCCGTGAGCGTGAAGCGCTGAATATTGTTAATGATCAAATTGGCGCGCCTACCCCTGCACGCCTAATTGCCCAAGTGAGCGCATTGGCATTTACTCCCAATGCCTCACACCTCACCCCCCACATAACCATGGGCATCTACCACTTAGCCCCCAGGGGGGAAACCAACTGGCATGGCTTCGCCAGTGAGATTTTTAACCAAGCCCGTAAAGCAGGGGAAACGCTAGCGATTACGCCGGAAGGTACCGCAGGTATACCCACGGCAGAGTACCCAACACCCGCCAAGCGCCCACTGAATTCACGCATGGCAGTAAGCAAGCTAGAAAACGCACTTGGCATCACCATGCCCACCTGGCAAAGCCAGCTGGTATTAACGCTGAAAGAACACCTAGATAGTTTTTGAGCCACGGACGCTCACGGAATCCACGGATAAAAACCCACAGATTTTTTGTTGTTATGTTTTGCCCTTATCCGTGTTGTCAGTGAGTATCCGTGGCCAATAACGGATGCTTGCCACGGACGCTCACGGAATCCACGGATAAAAACCCACAGATTTTTTGTTGTTATGTTTTGCCCTTATCCGTGTTGTCAGTGAGTATCCGTGGCCAATAATACGTAGCGAAAATGATTAAAGAGACCCCTATGAGCCAAAGCTCACAAAGAAAAGGCATTATCTTGGCCGGTGGCTCTGGTACGCGGTTACATCCCATTACCCGAGGTGTATCCAAGCAACTCCTGCCAATTTATGACAAGCCGATGATCTACTACCCGATCTCAGTGCTTATGCTGGCCGGTATCCGCGATATTCTGATTATCTCAACGCCGGAAGACCTTCCCCAGTACCAAAACCTACTAGGCACCGGCGAAGACTTTGGCATTCGCCTGGAATACGCTGAGCAGCCTAGCCCCGATGGACTAGCCCAAGCGTTTATCATTGGGGAAGCGTTTATTGGCGAAAGCCCCGTTTGCTTGGTATTAGGCGACAACATTTTTCATGGACAGCACTTTTCCGATCAGCTAAAGCGCGCCAGTTCGCACACATCGGGCGCGACGGTATTTGGCTATTTGGTGAAAGACCCTGAACGCTTTGGCGTAGTTGAATTTGATGAGCAGGGCCACGCGATCTCTATCGAAGAGAAACCGAGAAAGCCCAAGTCGGCTTATGCTGTTACTGGCTTATATTTCTACGATAACGATGTTGTTGAAATTGCCAAAAACGTAATGCCATCAGAGCGTGGCGAGCTAGAAATTACCAGTGTGAATAACGCCTATCTAAAGCGTGGTGATTTACGCGTAGAACGCCTTGGCCGCGGCTTTGCCTGGTTAGACACCGGCACCCACGACAGCTTGCTAGAAGCCAGCCAATACGTGCAAACCATTGAACACCGCCAAGGTCTAAAAATCGCCTGCCTTGAAGAGATCGCTTGGCAACACCAGTGGATTAGCGACGAACGCCTAGACGAACTGGCCAAGCCTCTCGCCAAAACCCAATACGGCAAGTACCTACAGCGCCTTTTGATAACTAAACGATAATATCTAGCCACAGACACTCACTGAAAACCTGTTTAGCCACGGACACTCACGGACGGCACGGACAAAACCTTAAATTCTTTATTGGTTTTTGACTTTATTGGTTTTTGACTTTATTGGTTTTTGACTTTATTGGTTTTTGACTTTATTGGTTGTTGCTTTTGACCTTGTCCGTGTTTTCCGTGAGTGTCCGTGGCCTAAACGATTTTATCCGTGTTTTCAGTGAGCATCCGTGGCTAAACAAATTTGGCAATGGCTAAAGGATGTTTAATGCAATACGAAAAACTCGCCATTCCTGATGTTGTGCTCATTACCCCCCAAGTCTTCGGTGATGAGCGTGGCTTCTTCATGGAAACCTTTCGCCAAAGCGAATTCGAAGCTCACTGTGGTCATCACACATTCGTGCAGGATAATCACAGCAAATCCGCCCATGGCATTTTGCGTGGCTTGCATTACCAGCACCAACAGCCTCAAGGCAAGCTAGTGCGGGTAACTCAAGGCGAAGTCTTCGATGTGGCGGTAGATATGCGTCAAAGTTCGCCAACCTTCGGCCAGTGGGTAGGTGTAACGCTCAGCGAGCATAACAAACAAATGCTTTGGGTGCCCCCCGGCTTTGCCCATGGCTTTTATGTCACCAGTGAAGAAGCCGAATTTCAGTACAAATGCACCGATTACTACGCCCCAGGGGATGAAGTATCGCTGCGTTGGGATGACCCCACCCTTAATATTCAGTGGCCCTTGGCAAGCCAGCAATCTCCGGTACTTTCAGCCAAAGATACACAAGGCTTAAGTTTGCCAAATGCCCCGCGTTTTAATTAAAATTAATGATTGAAAAAGATGAGAATGGAGCTGCTCTGACCATGTCCTTAGTCGTGTACGTAGGAATAGATAAATTCAAGGCCGAATCAGGTGCCGCCGTGCGCGAGCAAAACGCGACTGAAATAACGTTAAGCGACATCGCGAAGTGGCAGCCCAATACAGGTGAAGCAGGTACCGCTGAAAATCAATTGCTGGTGATTGATACGTTTAGTGAAGAAGCGTTAGCGTTACTTAAAAACTGGTTAAAGAAAGACACAGCGAGCGAGTGTATCATCGCTTGGCCGCAGCCTGATGCCTGGCTGGCGGCTAGCTTGGCAAATGGGGTAGCAGGTGAGGAAGCGCTAAATGATTGGCTAGCACAAGCCAAGCGCTTACTGGCACTTTTTCGCTCAGCTCGCCGTCAAGTAACGTTGGCGGGTTACCTGCCTGGCTGTGAGTTAAAGGTGGTTAAGGCACCACTATTAGACCGCTGTGATAATGCGATTTATCAGCTAGCAGCAGCCTATATAAGCAGTCAATCTCAAGCATTAAAAGATACCCACGCTTATTTGGTAGCCAGCAGCCAAGAGTGCCCGATTGAAGAAAGTTGTGAGACGCAGGTAACTCAAGCAGCACTGAGTGAATATCACGCCCGGCAAACAGAAAGTGAAAAAGGCCAACGCACTGGGCGTGCGCTACAAGAGGCAGACGCCGCCCAGGAACGTCAACAACAGCATATTGCTCGCCTGAAAGGTGAGCTGAGCAGTGCCCGTGATGAGCACGCTCTATTGCTACAACAGCTTCAAAGCACTCAGCAGGTTGTGGCTGAACGAACAAATGAGCTTCAAGTACAGCGCGAACTATCCAAGCAGGATGCACAGCGCTTGCAAGAGCTAGAGCAACAGTTTCAAGCACTGAAAAAAGAAAACGAAGCTCTCAAGCAAGCATTTGAAACTCAGCGCAAAGAGCAAGGCGTTACTCAACAACACAATCAAGCACTGAAAAAAGAACACGCAGCTCTCAAGCAAACACTTGAAACTCAGCGTGAAGAGAATGACGCTACCCAGCGATATAATCAGGTGCTGAAAAAAGAAAACGAAGCTCTCAAGCAAGCATTTGAAACTCAGCGCAAAGAGCAGGCAGTTACCCAGCAGTACAATCAGGCGCTGAAAAAAGAACACGCAGCTCTCAAGCAGGCATTTGAAACTCAGCGCAAAGAGCAAGACGTTACTCAGCGAAATACTCAATCGCTGAAGAAAGAAAACGAAGCTCTCAAGCAGACTTTAGACACTCAGCGCAAAGAGAAAAAGGCTAACCTGCAAGTTCTGGCTGCAGCACAAAATGGAAATACGCAGTTGCTGAATACTCTACAGCAGGTGCAGCAGGCGTATGAAACGCTTTACATGAAAAAACAAATACAATACGAGCAATTGTTAACAAGCCAGCAGGAGTTTAATGTACTGCGCACTACCAGTGAACAGCGTATACATCGGCTGGAGCGCTTAGTGCAGTGGCTACGAGTCCATGCCCAACGCCATGCCTCAGCGGCATATCGCGAAAGCCGCAGCTACAAGAAGGCACTACCTAAACAGGTAGCTGTGCTGGAAGCTAGCCCGCTCTTCGATGCTGACTGGTACTGTGCGCAATATCCAGACGTAGCTAAGTCCACTATGAAGCCTGCCGAGCATTTCCTCAAGTTTGGTGCCATTGATGGCCGCTACCCAGGGCCACTGTTTAATACAGAGTTTTATCTTACTCACTATGAAGATGTCGCCGCCTCTGGTCAGCATCCACTGCTGCATTATCTTCGCTATGGGAAAAATGAAGAGCGTGAGATTCATCCTCCCCAATACCAATTGCCGGCACCGCAAAAAATGGCTAAAGGGACTAAATAATGAGCCAGAAAGTTGACCTGCTAGTACATATTGGCCCGCTTCGTGAAGAGAGCGAAGCACTGCTAAAACATGTGAACCACGTCACATTATGGGCACCGCTTTACCCAATGCCTGAGCGGCAGCAGACATTAGTGAAAGCCTTGCCTGGTTTATACCTTGCGGAACAGCCAGTAACGCCGCCTGGTGGAGAAGCGGTGTGCTATGCCTATTCGCTACAAGAATTTACTAGCCTGGCTCCCGCTGGCGAGCTAACTAGCCTCTATCCAGGGCTTGGCAAGGCTCGTCAGCAATCAGTAGATACTCAAACGTTACCGCAAGCGCTAAAACAGGCTGGCTTAGGCCAAGCAACGCTCACCCATTTGATTATCGAACAGCCGGAAATTGCGCTAAGCCTACTGCAAGCATTTAACCATTCAGGCTTGCTTGATCAGTTAACCCATCTGTGGGTGCGTACCAGCCCGCTGCGCCTTTACGAAGGGATGGCAACCAGTATTGAGTTATCGCAGTGGTGCGAGCAGCAGGGCTTTGAAGAGGTTACTCAGGATGCTGAAGATCCTGACTTTTTCCTTCTTGGGTTTGCACGCAACCCACTCTATAACAAGCTAAAAGACACCGAGGCCAAGTTGGCCGAACATGAAGCTCAACTTAGCCAGCTAAGTGCAGCACGAGACACACTAGAAAAAGAGCTTGCTGAAACTACACAAAACAGCAAGCAACGCGCTGAGAAAGCCCAGCAGCAGTTGGACGATAGCGCTACTCAGCTGAAAGAAAAAGATGCCCAGTTGAGCGAGCGTGATAATCAGCTTAAGCAGCTTAAAGAAGAGCACGATGCGCTGAAAAAAATGCTCTCTGAAACCAAGCAAAGCAGTAAGCAAAGCGCCGAGAAAACCCAACAGCAGCTGGAAGAAAAAGGTGCAGAGCTAAACGAGCGTGATGCCAAGCTTGAACAGCTAAACGCGGAGCTTGTTGCGCTCAAGAAAAAACTTTTGGAAGCCGAGCAAAACCTTAACCAAAGCACCGAGAAAGCTCAGCATCAGCTGGGGGAAAAGGCGACTCAGCTGAAAGAAAAAAATGCCCAGCTAGCCGAGCGTGACACTCAATTAAGCCAATTAACTGAAGAGCGCGATACGCTTAAAAAGCAGCTAAACCAAGCGGCTAAGGCTAGTCAGCAGCATCAAAAAGAGCGCCAGGAAAGCGAACAAAAGCTTAAAGATGCAACACAGAAATATGAAGAAGTAGAACAGCAGTTACAAAATACTGAGCAAGCCGGGCAAAAAGTACAGAAAAAACTGGAAGAAACCCACGCTTGGTTTATTACTCGCAAGCAACAAGCAGAAGAGGGCGCTGAGCAAATTAAGGCACTGCAAGCGAAGCTAAAAACGCAGCAAGCTCAGGTGGAAAGCCTTCAAGAAAAATTAACCCTTAGTGAAGAAGAGCGTGAGAATTACCAGCGTTACTTTGCCAATCGCAAAAAACAGCATGAAGAAGCTGAGGCTAAGCTAGCGGAAGCCCAACAGCAGCTAACTGAAAAAGACGCCATGGTCAGCCAGCTCAACGAACAGCTAGCTATGTTAAAGCAAAGTAACGAACGCTTTGGGCAGTTAGAAAGCAAGTTGGAATCGCTGTTTGGCGAACAGCGCAGCTACATTCAACAAACGACCAGCGCGCTTGGTCAGCACGTTACCCGAAGTGCTCGCCAGCAGCGTGATGAGCAGGCGCTGACACACTATCTGCAACACGGGCAGCGCCCAGTGAGTACCCAGCTTGCACCCGGTTACGCTATGGCGCTGCTAGAACACTATGATACCCACCATCATGATGTGGTGGTGATCTTCGGTAGTACGCACACGACTGAGTTACTTGCCCAGAGCATTGTCAATGCGCGGGTAGAGCAACCACGGCTAATGAGGCAAAACGGTCAGCGTCAAGAGACTCATAATGAGGTCACACTTTCTCATGATGACTTACCACAAACCATTGTGAGCATTCAGCATCAGAAAACGGTCAGCGATGAGCTGAAGGAGCGCTTAAATAACAAGCGTCTTAGCCATGCGGTGAATCTGGTTTACGCCCCGTGGGGTGAGTGCCAGGCCAACGACCAAACAGCACTGTTTTACTCAGCAGAAAGCACGTTACAGCGTCTTAATCAATGGTTGCCAGAAGATGCCCGAGTACTCGTTATAGTAGGAGAAACGCTACCTGAAGCAGGCCACAGTCGAGAAGTGGCCTTGCCGCTACTACTGAAACAACTACCCACGCAGCGGCTAGATGTCGTTTTGGAAGGTAATAACTACCCGCAGGAAAGTGAGCTAACCACCCGTTGGGATACCCTGCTTGAAACCCGCCAACGCCCAGCCCAATGGCTAAACCTGCCTAATGCCCACAGCCTCAAACTAGAAGGTTAGTCGGAAGTAATAGACAGGTAAGAGCAAGGCTTGTGCCCCTCACGCCTTGCTCTTCAAACCACACAAACCCACGAGCCAACACCATGGAAAAAGACCTCGTTAAACGCGCGCACAGCGCCTTCAATCAAGGCGATTACCAACACGCCATAACCCTCTATCAACAGGCGGCCTATCAATACGGTCAACACCTGTTTGATGTTAATATTAATATTTGTGAACAGCGATTACAGAAGTCTGGCCACGCAGTGATGGGTACTCCAAGAGTCGCGCCCAGAAGCGTACCTAAAAGCGTTGATGCCATTCCCGTTGCTCAGCAACTGGCTGAAACCCAGGAACTGCTGGAACACTACTACCGACGCTGCCAAGAACTGGAATACCGACTGCAAGACGCTGGCTAAAGGTTGCAAGTAGGAGAGTGGCAAGCTAGTACGCCCAAGCAATACGCCGCAGAGCTATTAAGGCGAGGCACTTAGGCCGTCATTGGATCGATAATTGAATAGAAGGCAGGGAATGAAAGTACTCACTGTATTCGGTACACGCCCAGAAGCCATTAAGATGGCACCGCTTGCATTGCAGCTAGCCATGGATGAGCGTTTTGAAGCCCGTGTATGTGTCACTGCTCAGCATCGTGAAATGCTGGATCAGGTGCTCGCATTATTCGAACTTACTCCAGACTATGACCTGGACATTATGAAGCCGGGGCAGGATCTCAATGACGTTACCTGCGGCATTCTCCAAGGGCTTAAATCGGTACTAGAAGACTTTAAACCTGATATCGTTCTTGTGCATGGCGACACCGCCACTACATTTGCCACCATCCTGGCGTGTTACTACCAGCAGATTCCCGTAGGGCATGTTGAAGCAGGCCTTCGTACCGGCAACCTATACTCACCTTGGCCGGAAGAGGGTAACCGTAAGCTTACTGGGGTGCTGGCGGCAGTTCATTTTGCTCCTACGGCTACCTCGCAGCAAAACTTACTGAATGAAGGCACTGACCCAGCCACCATTCATGTAACCGGCAATACCGTGATTGATGCGCTGCTTGAAGTGGCTCATAAGCTTGAAACTAATCAGGCGCTGGCTGCTGAACAGGCCAAGCGGTTCCCCATGCTGGATGAAAGCAAGCGCCTGATTCTAGTGACTGGCCACCGCCGCGAGAGCTTTGGCGGCGGGTTTGAACGTATCTGCCAAGCTCTAGCCGATACCGCCGAGCGCCATCCGGATACCCAGATTCTTTACCCGGTACACCTCAACCCCAACGTCCGCGAGCCGGTTAACCGCCTGTTGGCCAGAGTGGATAACGTTCATCTGATTGAGCCGCAGGACTATCTGCCGTTTGTGTACTTAATGAACCGCGCCCACATTATCCTCACGGATTCTGGTGGCATTCAGGAAGAAGCACCTTCGCTAGGCAAGCCCGTATTGGTTATGCGTGACACTACCGAGCGCCCCGAAGCCGTTGAAGCAGGCACTGTTAAACTGGTGGGCACCGATGTGGCGACTATTACCAGCGAGCTAACTCGGCTGTTAACCGATAACGAAGCCTACACCGCTATGAGTTATGCCCACAACCCTTATGGTGACGGCAAAGCCTGCGAACGCATCCGCGACGTGCTAGCAAGCTCATAAGCTGACAAATTTTTTGCCACAGATTTTGCCACGGACATTCACGGAAAACACGGACAAGGTCAAAAGCAACCTAAAAACCTAAAAACCTAAAAACCTAAAAACCTAAAAACCTAAAAACCTAAAAACCTAAAAACCTAAAAACTTAAAAGCTAAAAAGTATTTATGGTTTTGTCCGTGTCGTCCGTGAGGGTCCGTGGCTAATAAATTTTATCAAGGAATGAAACATGCAATTCGATACTATCTCCATGATCGGCTTGGGCTACATTGGCCTACCTACTGCTGCTGTTTTCGCTTCTCGTCGTCAAAATGTTATTGGTGTGGATGTAAACCAACATGCCGTTGATACCATCAACAATGGCGAAATCCATATTGTTGAACCTGAACTGGACATGATTGTTCACGCGGCAGTAAAAGAAGGTTACCTGCGTGCGACCACCACGCCAGAACCTGCCGATGCCTTTCTAGTTGCCGTGCCTACGCCGTTTCATACTGATGAAAATGGCCAGAACCACAAGGCAGATTTAAGCTATATCGAAGCTGCCAGCAAAGCTGTTGCTAAAGTGCTTAAGCCCGGTAACCTGGTGGTACTGGAATCTACAAGCCCGGTGGGTGCTACTGAGCAGATGGCCGCCTGGTTAGCGGAAGCTCGCCCAGACCTAACGTTCCCGCAAACGCACGGTGAAGCGTCGGATATTCGTATTGCCCACTGCCCCGAACGCGTATTGCCTGGTCATGTTATCCGTGAGCTAGTAGAAAATGACCGTGTGATTGGCGGCATGACACCTAAGTGCGCCGAGGTAGCCAGCCAACTCTACAAAATCGTCGTAGAAGGCGATTGTGTGACCACCACTGCCCGTACCGCTGAAATGGCTAAGCTGACTGAAAACAGCTTCCGTGATGTGAATATTGCCTTCGCCAATGAGCTTTCCACCATCTGTCATGAACTAGACATCAATGTTTGGGAACTGATCGCCCTGGCCAATCGTCACCCACGCGTCAATATTCTCACACCGGGTGCAGGTGTTGGTGGCCACTGTATCGCGGTAGACCCCTGGTTCATTGTCGATTCCTGCCCGGAACAAGCGAAAATTATTCGTGTGGCTCGTGAAGTTAACGATGATAAACCCCAGTGGGTGTTAAGCCGCGTCAAAGAAGCACTAGATTATTACCACCAGCAGAATCCGAGTGCCACGCGTAGTGATTTAACCGTGGCTTGCCTGGGCGTTGCCTTCAAGCCAGATATCGATGACCTCCGTGAAAGCCCCGCACTGGGCATTGCGCAGCAAGTACAGCAACTGGGCTGCCGCCTGCAGGTGGTAGAACCCAATATCAAATCACTGCCCAAAACGCTGCAAGGTGAGAACACAACGCTGGCCACGCTGGAAGAAGCACTTACCCAAGCAGACGTGGTCTGTGTACTTGTTAAGCACAAGCCGTTTATCGCTAATTCTGAAGGCGTTCGCGCTAAAGAGAGCGTTATCGATGCAGTTGGTCTGCTTGGTTAAAGGGTTAAAGAGTGAAGTAATAAAGCGTGAGGGGAAAGTAATGAATTGCGTGATACTTCCCTCACGCCTCGCAAGTGAATTAATCACAACCTATCTTTAATCATTCATTCCACACGTCTTACCACTTACTATTCATCAACGGACACCCATGGACGAGCTGCTCTCATACGCCACTACACTAGCAAAACAACTAGCCTATCCCGTTAGTGCACCTATACAAGGAAGAATTGCCTACGTAGTAAGCCACGCGCAAACCTACGCCAGTAATGGTTATGCCATAAGAACCCAAGGAATTGCTAAAGCGCTTAATCAGCATGGGTTTGAAACGCTATGTTTTGTGCGTCCTGGCAGGCCATGGGAGTTAAACGCAGCAAGCTCTGTAGTGCCGGAATGTACAATCGAAGGTGTGCGCTATATTCATACCCGCTGGCAAAATGACAAAAGTCTAGAGGGAGATAAAGAATGGTTAAAGGAAAGCGTAGAAAAATACATTCTCTTATTTACAATATATCGCCCAAGTGCTGTGTTGGCAGCATCTAATCACGCTTCAGGCCTGCCCGCATGGATTGCCGCTAAACGCCTGGGCTTGCCATTTTATAACGAAGTACGTGGCTTTTGGGAGCTTTCAAGAGCTGCTCGTGAGCCTGGGTACGAAAATACCAGTGATTTCAAAAAAGAAGCCGAGCGCGATGCTTTCGTAGCAAAGCAGGCACAAAAGGTGTTTACACTTAACCAGCCAATGAAAGAAGAGTTGGTTAAGCGAGGTGTGAACGCTGACGATATAATGCTAGTGCCAAATGGAGTAAGCCAACTACCGAACATCAAGTTAGCCAACCCCGCACTTAAGAAAAAATTAGGTATTGCGGAAAATGAGAAAGTCGTCGGCTATGTAGGCAGTTTTAATGCCTATGAAGGGTTAGATGTGCTTCTGGAATCATGCACCAAAATGGTGCGAAAAGATGAAAAACTCAAGCTGCTGCTGGTAGGTGACAACCAGCCCTTGACTCTGAAAAAACATAGCGGAGCTTCAGCTGCTCACCTAGCCGATACCGGGCCGATGGAAACTCTCCCTTGGCTGATTCAGGTCGGGCGGGTGCCCCATGAGCAGGTCGCCGACTACTATGCACTGCTGGATGTCGTAGTGATTCCCCGCAAGCCCCTGGCGGTGTGCCAGCTCGTGCCGCCTATGAAGGCCGCCGAGGCCCTGGCCTACTGCAAGCGGCTGGTTGTCTCCGATGTGCTCCCCCTGGCCGAATATGCCGACAAGTACGACGGTGTGGTAAGCTTTGAGGCGGGCAGTACGACAAGCTTGGTCACAGTCCTTCAGGGGTCACTGAAGTTACCTGCGCCTAAACCGAATGCCGAGCTTCTTTTCTCCGCTCATATCGAGGCAATGGTAAAGGTGTTGAAGGGGGAGGGGGCTTTAGACCAGAAGTCGATGGTTGAGACAGAATTTAAACCTCAAGCAAAAAAAGCAGTCCCAGCCAAGGCTGTTGCTGCCAAGCCTGTCAAGAAAACATCTGCTGAGTTCGAAGCCAAAGATCAAGTCCAGCCTGACCAGAAGCCACCCATCAAGTTGACACGAGAGGTCGTCTGGCAGCGGTTTGATCTAAATGGCGATAATGTCATTCGTATTCTGGGTAACATCAGTATCAAGAATGGTGGTGATAAGGCCGGTGTGCTTCTGGTTGAGCTCTTTGACAAAGACAACAAGAAAATTTCAGCAGATGAAATAACCCTATCGCAGTCGGAGGTGTTTGGTGGTAGCTTTATGTATCTCCAAGATACAAAAGGGAAAAAGGCTCAAATAGCTTACTTGGAAGTTTCAAACAACGTGAACTACATAAGGCTTGGAGCCGTACTCTTTCACTGCAAAGGTAATACCAAAATTGAGATTTCTGATCTAGAGGCCAAAGCTATTAAATTTAGCCCATCTTCTGATAGTAATCTAAATGATAGCCCTAAAAAGCCATCCGATTTCAAAGTGGCAATTATTGCTGATGAATTTACTTACAATAGTTTTTGCCAGGAGTTTGAGGCGCTTCCGATAGAGCCGGGAAACTGGTTGGATATTTTCCAAGAAAATAATCCCGATGTGTTTTTTTGTGAATCAGCATGGTCTGGTGTCGATTCAGTAAGGCGGCCTTGGAAAGGAAGAGTTTATACAAGTGAAAACTTTAAAAGTGAAAACAGAAAAGAACTTTTAGAAATCCTTGATTATTGTAAAAAGGCAGGCATTCCAACCGTTTTTTGGAATAAAGAAGACCCGACGCACCATAATGACCTTGTTCATAATTTCGTGGATACGGCAAAGTATTTTGACTATGTGTTTACAACAGCAGGTGAGTGCGTTGAGAGCTACAAAATAGTGCATGGGATAAAGAATGTTTTTGCACTGCCTTTCGCAACAAATCCTCGGCTTTTTAATCCAGTGGAAGAGGGTGTTCGTAGTGACCACGCTGTGTTTGCGGGCAGCTGGTATGCTAATCATGAGAATAGAAGCAAGGTCATGGAGTCGATTTTAGACGGATTGGTAGAGGATGGATTTAAACTAGACCTCTATGATCGATTTTACGGTGACGACGATCCACTCCATAGTTGGCCAGAAAGATACAGAAAGTTCTTGCACCCGTCCAAGCCTCATCATGAAATGCCTGGGGTTTATAAGTCCAGCAAATTCGGCCTGAATTTCAATACTGTAACTGCATCCCCTACCATGTTTGCTAGACGTGTCTTTGAACTCATGTCGAGCAACACGTTGGTCGTTTCAAATTACTCTAAGGGTGTCGATGAGATGTTTGGGGACTTGGTTGTGTTCCCTGATCGTGAACCGGAGAGGCTGAAGTTCCTTACTTCTGATGAGGTAGATAGTATACGTCACAAGGCCCTGCATGAGGTGCTGGAAAAGCATACTTATAAGCAGCGTTGGCGCAGCATCCTGAAAACTATTGGCCTGCCATTCGTAGAAAATGATACAGCACTGACCTTCACTTATATCGTCAAGGACAGAAAAGAAGCCTTATCTGCAATTTCATGGTATCAGCAGTATGGCATGCAGTTTCCAGGTTCCAGACTGCTACTGGTGGCCGATATAAGTATGGACCCACTAGACGTCGCCAAGTTCTACCAAGAGTTTAATCGGTATGGGGTTTCCGTGACTTCGGCGCTGCATGCTGAGAAGTATGCAATGGTTGATCGTTACAGCCCAGTGGAGACTTCACACTTTGTGGCACTATGTCCTGACATGAACGCTGATGCTGGGCGGATCAAGGAAGGTGCTCTTCATCTGCAGTACATGACAGAACACTTAGTTGCGCTAGAGCAGCGACCTAGTAAGAGGTATAAAAAGGCGCTAGTTAGTGCTGATGTGGTTGTAATGGGAAGCACTAGCCAATTTACAGATTGGTTGAATTACCAAACGAAAAAGCAATTCTTTACCGCATATTGGGTGTGATGTCATGCTTGTATCATTTGTTATTCCCTGCTTTAACGCCGTTGATAAAATTGGGCGCTGTATGGCGTCGCTTGAGAGGCTAAACTTCGATCCAAATCAGTACGAGGCACTTTTTATTGACGACTGCTCAACTGATGGCACGGATAAACTAATAAAAAAAATATGCGCTCAAGTTGAAAACTGGGAATTTTTTCAGCTAGAGAAAAATAGCGGATCACCTTCGAGGCCACGTAACAAGGGTGTTGAGGAAGCTCGTGGTAAATATATTTATTTCCTAGACTGTGATGACGAGATACTACCAAATGCTCTTAATGAGCTGACTCAGCTAGCGGAAGAAACAAATGCTTGTTTAATACGCTCGGAGTTATTAGTAGAAAATGGTAAGCAAAGTAAACGCATGAATCAGATGGATTCATGGCACAGTGTGATGACAAAGAGAGAACGAATTGAACTCATCATCAAGAAGCAAAGTACTGTCGTAACAAGTTTTGTTAAAACTGATTTATTAAGAAAGAACAGTATTCGTTGGCCTGAACATCTGCGTATGGGAGAGGACACTGTATTTCTAGCAACATTGTTTGCATATGCGCAAGTAATCGAGTACTTGGCATCCCCAACGTTCATATATTTCAAAATACCCTCAATGACACCCGCCAGTACTCAACGTTATGGTCGGCGTGAACTATCGGATCACATTGAGGTATGGTCGACAGCGCAGCAGCTGCTTGAGCCACTAGGTATCAATTATATCCAAGTTCGCCTTAGCGTTGGGTTGAGGGTGTCTATTGAATCTCTAATTTTTAAGAATAGAGGTGATGTGGACGTAGAAACGTTTGACAGATTTTCTGTTTTTGTAAATAATCATTGGGCCATACTCAAAAATTTTAAATACTCTAAGCGGATAGATGAAATTTTGTTGTCGATTAAGTCCAGTGAGTATGCCACCTTTTCAAAGCTGACCAAACCAAGGTTGCTTATTGCCGGACATGATCTCAAGTTCATTGAAGATGCCGTGCCTGAACTAAGTGAGTACTTTGATATTAAGTTTGATAAATGGCAAGGCCACGCTATTCATGATGAACAGCAAAGTCGAGAATGTCTGAAATGGGCTGAGTATATTTGGTGTGAGTGGCTATTAGGCAATGCAGAGTGGTACGCAAAAAATAAAAAGCCACATCAGAGGCTAGTTGTAAGGATGCACCGTATGGAGCTGGCTCGAAATCATGGCTCCAACATGGATATTGAAAAAGTTGACGCTGTTGTTGCCGTGTCGACCTACTTCTTTGAAAGGCTGCTGGAGAAATACCCCAATATTCCGCGTCATAAAGCACGCCTAATGCACAACTATGTGCGGGTAGACGACTATGACACTACCTGGTATCCTGAGCGGCTTTTCACGCTAGGAATTATTGGTGTCTTGCCTTCTCGCAAGGGCTACAAAAAAGCGCTAGAAATTCTAAAGGAACTCAAAAATCATGATGAACGCTTCAATTTAAAAGTGTTCGGCAAGCGAGCTGAAGATTTGGCTTGGGTTGCAAAGAACCCAACGGAGATGGCTTACTTTTCTGACTGCCAGACCTACATCGAAGAAAACGGATTGCAAGACTCTGTAGATTTTGTAGGTCATGTAGATATAAAGAAAGAGTTGGCAAAACAGAAAGTAGGCTACGTGCTATCGGTCAGCGACCCCGATCTGGATTTTCCTGGCCCGGAAAGCTTTCATCTTGCTATAGCTGATGGTTTTGCAGGTGGAGGTGTTTCTCTAATTCAATATTGGCCTGGCTGTGAATATGTTTGGCCTAGCGAATTTATTTCCAAAAATAATGATGAGATAATTAAAGCTATTCTTGATATTGAGAGTGGTAGAAGTGATCTGAATATGTTGAATATAGCAGGAAGGTCGCATTTAATGGAAAGTTATAGTGTCGATTGTTTTGCTAAAAAAATTGCAGATCTTTTTTTAGAGTTATAAATACTGTATTGGAGTTTGAAATGAATAATAACGCATTTTTTTTTGGTGTAACTAGATTTAGTGTTTTTTCACCTGGTAGTTCGGCATGGAAAATAACCGCTGCTCAAGAATCAGAGTATTTAGACCACCTCTATTCTGACGAAAGACTTTCTCCAAGGTTTGATATATTTGTTAATTATGCTCTTCCAGTATATGAAGAATATTCGAAAAAATATGACTATAAACATATAGTTCTTTACTCTGATAAAATGCCGGATAAATGGAAGAAAATATTGTTTGATTGTGGAGAGAAATATAATTTTTTATGCTTACACAAAGTTTCTAAATCAATTGAGTTTATGGAGGTGATGGAAGAACAGTTAGCTAGGGAGAGAGCAGTAGATTGCCCAGTTGCTTTATTTAGGGTGGATGACGATGATTTGTTAAGTAAGGATTTCATCGATCAGCTTTCTAATTATACAGATTTTCCTTTTGTAGGGATGTCTGTATCATTCGGTTGCGGAGTAGCTGCCAAATATACAAGTGGCTCGTTTGATGATTTTAGGTCAATAAAAAAACCTATGATAGCGATCGGTTTAGCAAATATTGGGAGGTACGATTCATCCTCTTTGAGGCTATGGCTACCAAAAGCAGTTAGTCACGTTGAAACTGATATTCATAGGCCCGTAATCGTCGATTGTAGAAAGCCATCATTTGTTTGGACTCATCATTTTCTGCAGGATTCTAACCATCAAGAGAGTAGTTCAAGTGGAAAGGCTGAGATTGATAAAAAGTTTCTTTCTTACAGGTCAGTTAAAGATATTAGTTGTATCGATTCTTTTCCAACAATTTTAAAAGATTATCTAAGGTTTTCGAATGGTAAAATAGAAGTTGCTAATTTCGTAACGTTTGAGCACAGATATGAGCATGAATTTGAATTTGGGGGGCTAGGTATAAGCCAAGGAGGTAGTTATAGGATATTTTATGATATTAGTTTATATGAAAGCACGCTTTCGAATAGTAAAGCTGTTGTTTTATGCTTCAAAGAGGCTATGAACATAGATGATATTGTTGGTATGCAGCTATCGCCTAATAAAGATGTTGGTTGGTATCGATACATAGCAGTAACTTCGGGTGCTGCTAGAGGGCATGTCGATTTTTACTTACCAGATAAATGTAAAATTGACTCAGTTTTTGTTAAGAACTGGGCATCGGATAGTGTTTTATGTGTAAACGAATTAATAGTTGAAAAAATAGCTTAACTCTTTTTGATAATTAATATAGGTGTTATATGTCGATTTACAGCATTTACGCGACTAAAAGAAGCGGCCATCATGCATTTATTGAATGGCTTTGTTCGGGGTTGAGTGGTAATTGGGTATATTTTAATAATTGCAAAATATATGATGGTGAGATTAGATATGCTGTAATTGAGTCAGATTTTAATCTGCCAGGCTTGGAGAAAAATAAACCGGGCTTGCTAAGTGAAGCTTTACATACCATTGGCCCAGATGTTGAACATTTGATATTAAGTTACGAGAACGTAGACTATGAAAATTGCTGTAGGTGTTTTTTTCAAGAAAAACAGTTTAGGAAGCATTTTGGGGATCAATTCAGAATAGTCTTTTTAAGAGATTTTTTCAATTCTTATGCTAGTCTTTTTAGTTGGTTTGAAAGGTATAAGAAAGAAGAAGCGCCTGTTAAAGCGCTAGATGAATTTAAAAAGTGCTGGGGAGGGCTTGTTAGTCTATATTTAAAGAGTGGCGATGATGGTTTTAATAGTGACGGTGCGAAATTAGTTCTTCCTAGTTTTAATGAGTTCTCTTTCGAAGACAATTATAGGGCGGGTCTTGCAAAGAAGCTTAATATTTTAAATTCTGATGTTAATAAAGAGCTTTCACTGTTTGGAGGAGGAGGGAATACGTTTTTTGATGACAAGAAAAATTACACACCAAGTCAAGAGAAGTTGGAATCTCGATGGAAGCTTGTTTTGGATAAGGAAAAGTTCTTTGATTCTATTGATGAAGCTACTTTGTTTAATGCGAGGAGCTTTGCGTATTTCTTAAATCGGCCAGAGTTATTTGATATTCCAGAGCGAGAATTATCCAAAAAGAGCGGAGTAGACTCTGAGAGTAGTACCTAGTGGATGCAGATATGAGCGTCATATTTTTGGGCTTTCGTGATGTTTGGCCATCAGTCCGCTCATCAGTTCAATTGGATATTTAAAATTAAAGCGTTTTCGTGGACGCATATTCAGCTCGAAATCAATGGCGTCGAGCTCCGTTTAGCTACGGGTGTACTTCACGGGAAATGCTAAAAGGAGCGCTCTCCAAGATCCAGGCATTGCTTCTTGGGCTCATGTCCTGGGTGCGGCTCACTTGGATAGTGGAGTGCGTTCCGACGTATGATATGGGGGATGCGTTGAAAATCACCGATGTTCTACAATTAGTTTCTGCGGCCAAGGGTTTTATTCAGCCAGTGTGCACGAAAAAGATGTTTTTTGATATTGCCCAATGTAATGGTGGATCCACGTCAGGCGCTGCTGAAGGCTTATGCTGGTTATGTGCGGTAAGGGCTGCTAAGCCATGAGGTAGCTTTGAGACTCGAAGCGCTGTGGCAACAGGCCCACGATGCTCGCTGGTTGATCGTCTCTGGCGGCGATCAGGCCGAGCTGTGCGATGTGTTCGCAAGCCGCGGTATCGCCGAGTGGTTAAATGTCGGTATCTTAGGCAGCCCTATTACTAAGAACTAAATTTTGGCCCGTGAACTCGGGAAATAGTAATATCCAGTAGCTGGCGCTGTGCCTGGGGAAAGCAAGTATGATTATCAGGCAGTGAGTGCCGCCGGATTAGATTTTGTATTCCTAGTGGGTGGAGCTAGGTAGCGAACTGGAAAAGCTGTGTAGATAAACTCAGGTTGCAGTCTGCTCTTTCAATTCAAATGTAGTGGTCAAGTGAAACTGGCCACCGGTTTATAGTTAATCCAGTACTTTTCTTCTACCTGATTCCGACTCATCCCGTCGTTATGCTGGCGAGGTCTAAGCTGGCTGTAATACCCGATTAAATAGTTCGCGATATGATGTTGGCCCTGTAAGAAGGAGCAATAGCCATACGTCGGCACCCACTCAACCTTTAAACTCCTGAAGAGCCGTTCCATTGGCGCGTTATCCCAGCAGTTTCCACCTCGGCTTGAACTTTGTTTTATCTGGTATTTCCAGAGCGTCTGACGAAACCTACGGCTCGTATAATGGCCGCCTTGGTCGCTGTGGAAAATAACCGGATTTCATAGGCCATCTTTAATGCACTACTGGTAAGCTCATTATCCGGCGACAACCACAGTGCCCAGCAAATTGGTTTTCTAGCAAATAAGTCCATAACAACGGCTAGATAAGCCCATCGATGACTAGTCCAGATATACGTGACATCGCCACACAGCTCGATTGGGCGCTACAACGTTAAACTGATGCTCTAAGTGGTTCGATATCTCAACATGCTCATCACCTGTTTTCTTGTAGGTGTGCCCATGAACTTGGCGGCTAACTAAACCAAGCGATTCCATCAAGCGGCCAGCGCGATAGCGGCTTAATGATACAAATTTCACTGTGCCACTACAAAAGTCCACTTTGATAAAGCGTGGAGAAATATTATTGTGATATATAAACATAAAAAATCCTATCCAATAAAAGATCAATTTTCACCTGATTTTTTATTCGAGAATAATGATGAAGTGTCTTTTTTTTATACATATATTCGAAAGAATGCCTCAACCTCATTCAAGAAGCTATTTCAAGTTTTGTATCCTGGTGCTTGCCCAGGTGATATCCCTTCTATTGGTTGCATGATGCAGCATGCGCGAGTGGAAGGATTGGTACCGGGGGAAGTTAACCAGCGCTTTGCTACCAAGTTGTTCGTCTATAGGGACCCAATTGATAGGGTTTTCTCAACCTATAAGAATAAGATTATTCAGCAGGACGGTGCTGAAGACTTGTTGAGACGGCTTGAAAAGGTGGTGGGGCGCGATCCCGCATTGCTGACGTTTGACGAATTTGTACAAGAATATGTGTTACTGCTCGAAACCGAGCGCTGGGAAGAGGTTGATGGGCATCTTTACCCACAAGTGTGGCACCTCTTACCGATTACTTACAACAAGGTAATCCGGATGGATAATGTCTATAAAGAGATGCTGGATCTGCTGCCTGTCGAATTATGTAACCAGTTGTTCAAAGAACCTTCCAATAGTACCACCAAGGGTAGTTTGCCACTCCCTTGGGCAGACTCTGATTGCCCAGCTGTCTACTTCCGCAAGAAATATGCTGAGAGTAAAGCGTTACCTACACTTAAACAGATATTAACTTCTGCAACAGAAGCACGTTTGCGAGAGGCTTATTCAGAAGACTATCAGATGATTGCTGAAGTAGAGGGTAAGTCTTTAGGTTCATCACCTGCTAATGTCTTAGACTTTAATTTTTCTACCGCTTTACCTGAGGAGAGACTAGAAAAAGCACTGGGCCTAGACTTCTCCTTACCATCAAATAGAGGTTGATGACCTGTGAGAAATTGTGTCTTCTGTGAGTGTAGATTCGACGTCACCCCCAGATTGAGTAGCGCTACACTTTAGAGTCCGATCCTATGCTAAGGAGACTGGACATGAAGAAGCGTTTCAGCGAAGAACAGATCATTGGCTTCTTGGGCGAAGCGGAGGCGGGACTCCCCATCAAGGAGCTATGTCGTCGGCACGGTTTCTCGGAAGCAAGTTATTACCTTTGGCGCAGCAAGTTTGGCGGCATGAGTGTCCCCGATGCCAAGCGACTGAAAGAGCTTGAAGCCGAAAATGGACGCCTGAAAAAGCTGCTCGCGGAGTCGCTATTGGAGATGGAGGTCACTCGCGAGGCGCTGAGAAAAAAGTGGTGAGCGCCCCGGCACGTCGCACGAAGGTCGTTTTCTTATGGCGCGTGATGCTTAGAGGGGTGGGGAATTTGAGTAAGAAACGGCAAAACCACACGGCACGGGTGCTGTTAAAAAACCGCTCCATTTCCGGAAAAAAGAGAGCGAGGTAATGATTGAATAGGCTATGTTGACAGCGGGATCTAGCGAGTGAAATTTGATAATACGTATTCGCAAGCTCCTGAATATCTAACATTTCATTTGCTAACGGATCGTAGAATGGATGCATCATGCGCTGCTGCATCAAGTACATGATGACCCGCGCGTCTTTCTTGTCGTTCTTATCCCAGCTTTTAAACAACATTTCACGCGCTCTGGCGCAGGCTAAAGACGACACCATATGGCACAAGGCACCTTGAGACCTTAACCAATAGGCAATATTGCGATGAAAGTCAGCCGTTGGCTCAAAAGCCACCAGAACATCTTCGGCAGGCACTTCTGCTGCATTAATGAGGCTCCGATAACCCACTAACGTGTTAGGAAACTTAAACACTTTCGTACGGCCTGACGGCCATAAAATGACCGTAACATGGGACATTTTGGCAATGTCGATGGCGATCAATACCTTTCCAGCACTATTTTTCACGTTGTCAGCCATTTGTATATTTCCTAAAATCAATGATGGGCATCAGAGATTTTGGTACAGATGACTGGCTCCAACCTGCTTATTCAGCAAGTACTATGGGAAGGAGTTCTGCGGACGCGCCATGCTGACGTGGGCTCATCAACGTGGTGTTGCCTTGTTTTTAATCGAACCTGGAAAGCCCAATCAAAACGCCTACATCGAATCGTTCAACGGGCGTTTTAGAGACGAATGTCTAAATGAGCACTGGTTCACCAGCCTGCATCACGCGAGAGTCATCATCGAGGCGTGGCGACGGGAATACAACGAGGAAAGACCGAAGAAAGGACTGGGAGGATTAACGCCTTCCGCCTATGCCGAGCAACTGGTTTTAAAACACGATAAAGTAACGTCAGACTCTAAACCCGGGTGCTACTGAAGATGGGGTGACGTCGGGTGCACTCTGGCAGTGGCCCTAACCTAAAAAGGAAACACCATCGGGGTAATCACTAAGACTGCGGCTGAGTAAGTGATGCTAACGGGTAATCCAATCTTGAAGAAATCAGTAATCTTATAGCGCCCCGGTGAATACACCATCAAGTGGGTTTGGTAGCCAAAGGGAATTAAAAAGCAGGCGCTGGCACCGTAGGCAACCGCCATCACAAATGGCAAAGGGTCGGCACCAAAGGCTTGGGCGGTGCTCCAGGCAATAGGGAAAGCCAGGGCGGCAGCGGCGTTATTGGTAACTGTTTCGGTTAGCAATAGGGTTAGTAGGTAGCAACCAATAAAGGCAGCGTAAACGCCGTAACCGCTAAACATCCACTGCATTCCTCCAGCCAGAACAGCGGCGGCTCCTGAGTTTTCTAACGCTTGTGCTATTCCTAAGGCAGAACCAATAATCAGCCAAAGTTCAAACGGAAAGCGGCGGCGTAATTCTGCCAGGCTAATCACTTTTAATAGCAATAGGCCGCCCAGCAACAGTAGCAAACCATGAAACAGCGGCAGTAAGTTCGCCGTCGCCAGTGCGATAACTGTTGCAAACCCACCTAGCGTAATAATGCTCTCTTTTCGCGTAAGCTGCGGGCGTGTGAAGCTGCCGCTGAGCAGATGAAAGTTACGGTCTATGTTGCGGTGTTGGCGAAAGTCGGCGCTTACGGCGAGGAGCAAGCAGTCGCCTACACGCAGGGGGATTTTGCCAAGCTGACCCTCCAGACGTTTGCCGCCACGGCGTATGCCGACAACCCCTGCACTAAACATACTGCGGAAATCGACGTCCTGTAGAGTTTTGCTAGAAAGTTCTGATTCGTGTGAAATAACCACTTCTACTAAATTGGTGGCTAGCAAGTTATCAGCTTGATGACCAAATAGATTGAGCCCAGGAAAGCGTTGTAGTGCCTGAACTTTGCTCACTTCTCCAGTAAAAACGAGCGTATCGGCCGCTTGAAGGCGTTCTTCTGGCGCAACGGGGCTGATTAAGCGGCCTTGGCGTTCAATTTCCAATAGATAAAGCCCATTTAGGCTTCTTAAGCCGTTCTCTTCAATACTCTTGCCAATCATCGGTGAGTCGGCTTCTACATCTGCAGCAAGAAAGTAGGAGAGCTTTTCGTCGGTGTCTTCCAAGCGATGGTGAGGTAGGGCATTCGCCCGCCATAGCAGTATGCATAGCGTGATTAATGCAACGGGCACCCCCACTAGGCTGAATTGAAACATGCCTAGCTCACTACCGCTGGCGCTAAGATTAAATGAGTTCACCACCAAGTTAGTGGATGTGCCTACCAGCGTAGTGATCCCTCCTAAAATCGAGGCGTAAGAAAGCGGAATTAATAGCCGTGATGGTGCAATGCGCTGTTGGCGGGAAATAGCCCCTAAAAAAGCTGCAACGACTGCGGTGTTGTTCAAAAATGCAGAAAGCACCGCGGTGCTTCCCATTAGCCGGGCCGTGGCTAAGCGGGGGTGGCCTTTGAGTAAGTGGCGGGAAAGCCAGTCCAGCAGTGGCGAGCGCTCTAATGCGAGTGACACCAATAGTAGTAAGAGTAGCGTAGCCAATGCGGGGTTGGTGTATTGCATTAGCAACGTGCTGGTATCAACAAACCCAAACAGCAAAAACAGGCCTGCAAGAGTAACAAAGGCAATCGCAGGCTTAACTTTTCCGCTGATTAACAGTACCAGCAATACAACTATTGATAACAAAACGGCCCATGGGGTCATGTTAATCCTTACAAAACATAATTCATGTTAGAAACTTGCTGGATTCTACGCGGGCTTTTATGATGGTGTCTAATAATTGCCAACGATAGCGTTATGTGTTGTTTATTAATTGTTTTCAATCAAAGGTTTATGCTCAATATTGGCCATTAAACATTTATCGCCTGAATTGCTAAACGAACGCCGTAAGCAGGCGGTTAAGCTTCGTTTAGACGGCCATACCGTTGCGGTAGCCTGCCAGCAAACAGGGCTTTCTGCGCCGACCGTTTCGGCTGCTTGGAAAGCTTTTCGTGAAGGCGGCTGGGCAGCGGTGCCCGTCAAACCCCGCGGGCGTTTAAAAGGTCAGGCTAACGTCCTTGGGGCAGATGTCCAGGCGCTTTTGTGGCAGGCGCTTTATCAGGAGCCACAAAATAGTTTATTGCACCTAGCACCAGGTTGGAGCAGTGCTGGATTGGCTGAATGGCTTAGTACGCAACACGGCGTTGTGCTATCTCAGCGGGCGATTGAACACTGGTGGGAAGCGCAAGGGTTGAAGCATAAGCCTTGGAAATTTGAGTACTTAACAAATAGCCACCTAGCAAATAACTACCTAGCAAAGCAGCGTTCCCAAGAGGGGCGTTGGTTTCGCAGCGCGGTGGCTCCCGTTTTTACCAAGCTGAAAGATGCGGACCAACGTTGGCAAGGTGGTGTTCGGCGGGTGGCTCGTCCATCTGGTTCTGTGTACCAGATTTATTTGCATGGTCCCAGGGGGCGGTTATTAATGCGTTGCTTTAAAAAGCCGCCTGAAGCGCAAGATTACTTAGTGGTATTTGGTGCATTAAATTCATCCGGTGCTGCTGCTCTGGTATTTCATGGGGCTTTGCTTTCAGCTAGCCCAGAAGTGACTGACTGGTTAGCGCAGCAGCCTGCGTTTTGGCTAGTGCCAGTGCCTGCTGATTTTACGCTTCCCATATAGGGCTGTGTTAATAGGGCTGTGTTAATAGGGCTGTGTTAATAGGGCCGCACTAGTTGCGTAAATTACTGAAGTTAAGGGTTTTTAAGTCAGCGCCCCGAGTGGCCACTTGAGAACGATTTTTTCATATAACATTGGGATAGATGATGACATCACTCACCCATCTGCAGCGTCTGGAAGCAGAAAGTATTCAGATTATGCGCGAAGTGGTCGCCGAGGCTGAAAATCCAGTCATGCTGTATTCCGTCGGTAAAGATTCTGCGGTTATGCTGCACTTGGCACGTAAGGCGTTTGCGCCTGGACCACCGCCGTTTCCGCTCTTGCACGTAGACACGCGTTGGAAGTTCCGCGCGATGTATGAATTCCGCGATAAAATGGCCGAAGAGATCGGCATGGATCTTCTGGTGCATATCAACCCGGAAGGGATCGAGAAAGACATCAATCCGTTTACGCACGGCTCGGCGATTCACACCGATGTGATGAAAACTGAAGGCCTGAAGCAAGCGCTTGATAAGTACGGGTTCGATGCGGCCTTTGGTGGTGCTCGTCGTGATGAAGAGAAGTCTCGTGCCAAAGAGCGCGTGTTCTCTTTCCGCTCTGCTCAACACCGTTGGGACCCGAAAAATCAGCGTCCTGAGCTGTGGAAGCTGTACAACACGCGTAAGAACCCTAAAGAGTCTATTCGTGTGTTCCCCATCTCTAACTGGACCGAGCTGGATATCTGGCAGTATATCCATCTGCAGAATATTCCCATTGTGCCGCTTTACTACTCAGCAGAGCGCCCGGTGGTTGAACGCGATGGTGCGTTGATCATGGTGGACGATGAGCGCATGCCGCTGGAGTCGGGTGAAGTCCCGATGATGCGCAAGGTTCGTTTCCGTACGCTTGGGTGCTACCCCCTAACAGGGGCGGTGGAGTCTGAAGCCGATACGCTTCCGGCCATCATTCAAGAAATGCTGTTGACCAAGACGTCAGAACGTCAGGGGCGTGTGATTGATCACGATAGCGCTGCCTCCATGGAGAAGAAAAAGCAAGAGGGTTACTTCTAATGTCGCATTCATCTGAACTCATTGCCGAAGACATCGAAGGTTACCTGAAGGCCCACGAGCATAAAGGCCTGCTGCGTTTTATTACCTGTGGCAGCGTCGATGACGGTAAAAGCACCCTGATTGGCCGCTTGCTGTTTGAATCTAAACTGCTCTTTGAAGATCAGTTGGCTGCTATTGAAGCTGACTCTAAAAAGTTCGGTACTCAGGGCGGCGACATGGACTTCGCGCTGCTGGTTGATGGCTTGGCAGCAGAGCGCGAGCAAGGCATCACTATCGATGTAGCGTATCGCTTTTTCTCCACCGAAAAGCGCAAGTTTATCGTTGCTGATACGCCTGGGCATGAGCAGTACACTCGTAACATGGTGACCGGTGCTTCCACGGCAGACGCTGCTATTTTGATGGTTGATGCGCGCCACGGCATTTTGACACAGACTCGTCGCCACAGTTTTTTAATGTCTTTGATGGGCATGCGGCATGTCGTCGTTGCCATCAATAAAATGGACTTGGTAGATTACTCTAAAGCGCGTTTTGACCAAATCGTTGAAGAGTACCGTACGTTTGCCAAACAGCTCGGTTTGGAAAATATTACGTTTATCCCCATGTCGGCATTGAAAGGCGATAACGTTATTGAGCCAAGCCCGCACATGCCTTGGTATCACGGCACTACGCTGATGGGCTATTTGGAAACCGTAGAGCTAGATGCAGAGCATTTGCAGCGCTCTCCCTTCCGGATGCCAGTGCAGTGGGTTAACCGTCCTAACCTGGATTTCCGTGGTTTCAGTGGCATGGTATCAAGTGGTGTTGTTCGCCCTGGCGATCAGATCCGTGTTCAGCCTTCTGGTAAAACCAGTACGGTGTCACGCATCTACACCTTTGATGGTGACTTGGATGAGGCGGTGGCAGGCCAATCGGTAACGCTACTGTTGGAAGATGAAATTGATATCTCCCGGGGTGATGTCATTTCCGGTGTAGAGCAGCCTGCGCATACGGCTGATCAGTTCGAAACAACGTTGGTGTGGATGCATGAGGCGCCGCTGCTGCCGGGCCGCCCCTACCTAATGAAGCTAGGCACCCAGATGGTGTCAGCGACCGTTACCGATATTAAATATCAGGTTAACGTTAATACGCTGGAACACACGGCTGGCAAGCAGCTTGATTTGAACGGCATTGGTATCTGCACGATTAGCCTCAACCGTGCGGTTGCTTTTGATGCTTATCAAGATAACCACGATACCGGTGGCTTCATCCTGATTGACCGTATGACGAATAATACGGTGGGTGCAGGTATGCTGCATTTTGCCCTTCGTCGTAGCCAGAATATTCATATGCAACACGTGGATATTGATAAGCAGGCACGTGCGTTGGCGAAGAGCCAGAAGCCCGCAGTTCTGTGGTTCACAGGTCTTTCTGGTGCTGGTAAATCAACGATCGCTAATTTGGTTGAGAAAAAGCTATTTACTCAGGGCCAGCATACCTACTTACTGGACGGTGATAACGTTCGTCATGGTTTAAACCGTGACTTAGGCTTTACCGATGCTGATCGGGTTGAAAACGTGCGCCGTGTAGCTGAAACCGCCAAGCTGATGGTTGATGCCGGGTTGATCGTTATGTCTGCGTTTATTTCGCCTTTCCGCAGCGAGCGTCAACTAGCGCGAGATTTGCTGGAAGCGGGTGAGTTCATCGAGATTTTTGTAGATGCGCCGCTTGATGTAGTGGAGGCCCGGGATCCTAAGGGGCTTTATAAAAAGGCCCGTCGCGGTGAGCTGAAAAACTTCACGGGCATTGATTCAACGTATGAAGCACCTGAGTCACCAGATATTCATCTGAAAACTTCAGAAATGAGTGCCGAAGAAGCGGCTGATAGTGTGATTAAGGCATTACGGGAGCTTGGTCTGATTAGCTGATCTCCACGCAGTGTAGGTTAAACGCGTAATGTAAATACTGATAAGCCACCAAGCAGCTAGTCGCTGTTTGGTGGCTTAATCATAAGGAAATGACAAGATGATTGATCAAGCGTTATTGGATTCTGTGGAACGTATTGCTCGTGAAGCGGGCGATGCCATTATGGCGGTTTATGCACGCGAATTTAGCGTGGAAGAAAAAGAAGACAAAAGCCCATTAACTGAAGCGGATCAAGCTGCCCATCATGTGATTATGCGCGGCCTGCAAAGTCTTCCAGTGCAGTTGCCAATACTCTCTGAAGAAGATGCAGAAGGCTTTGCCGGGGTAGATAGCAATGGTCGCTATTGGCTGGTAGACCCGCTTGATGGCACAAAAGAGTTTATCAAGCGTAACGGCGAGTTCACCGTTAATATTGCGCTGATTGAAAACGGCAAACCCGTGTTGGGCGTTGTTACCGCTCCGGCGCTTGAAACCGCTTATGTCGCCGCTGAAGGTTTAGGTGCTTTCAAGGTGGAAGCGAATGGCGAGCGCCACGAAATTCGTGTTGCGGGCGAGCCGGAAGCTGCTTCCTCTTGGCGTGTTGTGGGTAGTCGCTCGCACCCCAGCCCGGATTTAGCAGCGTGGCTTGAAAAGCTGGGTAAGCATGAGATGCTGCCCATGGGTAGTTCGCTTAAACTATGCTTAATCGCAGAAGGAAAGGCCGATGCTTACCCCCGTTTAGGCCCTACCTGCCTTTGGGACACCGGCGCCGCTCATGCGGTCGTGCTTCAAGCGGGTGGCCGGGTTGAAACGCTAGAGGGCAAACCGCTTAGCTATGCCAACCCCAGCGAAAAGCTCAACCCATATTTTATTGTTTGGGGAAATGCGTGAAGGGCATGTTTTGAAGGGCATGTTTTAAGGCCATGTTTTAAGGCCATGTTTTGAAGGACATGCTTTGAAGGCTGAGCCATGGGGAGTGTAAGATGCTCCCCTTTAAGAGGCCGTTCATGGGATACTTTCCATGATCGGTCTTTATACAGGCAATGATTGGTCTCTTGTGACTGTTTTTTGAGACGGGTTTTTGAGACTGGTCTTTGTGACGGATCTTTGTAAACAGTCCTTTGCAAATGGCCTTTTGCTAGTCGTTTTTTGCAAATGGTTCTTTGCACATGGCTCTTTGCATGCGAGTGAAAGCCATCGTCGTTATAAGTCGTTATTAAAGGATTGAGTATGTGCGGAATCGTCGGCGCCATTGGCGCAATGGAATGTACCCCGTTTTTGCTTTCAGGCTTGAAAGTGCTTGAATACCGCGGCTATGACTCTGCTGGGTTAGCCGTGCTAGATGCATCCGGGACTTTGGTGCGCGCCCGTGCTAAAGGCCGCGTGTCTGAACTGGAAGCCCGAGTTGCAGAGAAGGGTGCAGTGGGTAATGTGGGCATAGCGCACACCCGTTGGGCAACGCACGGTGTTCCTGCTGAACGTAACGCTCATCCGCATATTTCTAGCGGGTTAGCCGTTGTGCACAATGGCATCATTGAAAACTATGAAACCCTCCGTGAAAAGCTTCAGGGGTTAGGGTACGAGTTCACTTCAGACACCGACACTGAAACCATTGCGCACCTCATTCAAGCCTGCTTTAAAGGCGAAATTGGCGAACCAGCGGAAAATCTTTTTTCTGCAGTGCGTTGTGCTGTGGCGCAATTGCAAGGCGCTTTTGCTCTGGCAGTGGTAAGCGAAGAAGAGCCGGATTGCTTAGTGGTGGCTCGTGAAGGTTCGCCGCTGATGCTAGGTATTGCTGATGACGGCCACTATGCCGCTTCAGATGCCTCGGCGCTGCTGTCTGTCACTCAGCGTATGATGTACCTGGAAAATGGTGATGTCGCGCGCTTAACGCGTGACTCGATCACGTTGGTTGATGCGCTTGGCCAGCCCGCTCAGCGGGAAGTGATTACCTCTAGCCTTTCTGCGAATGCAGTTGAGCTAGGCGAGTTTAATCACTACATGCAAAAAGAGATGTTTGAGCAGCCCCAGGCATTGGGTAACACGCTGGAAATGCTGAGCGGTGCAGGCCAGTTGCAGCCGGGTATTTTTGGCGCAGAAGCGCAAGGCGTTTTTGAGCAGGTAGATTCCGTATTGATTCTGGCCTGTGGTACGTCTAGCTATGCGGGTATGACGGCTAAGTACTGGATTGAGCAAGTCGCCGGTATTGCGTGCCATGTTGAAATTGCTAGTGAGTACCGTTATCGCCACAGCGTAGCGAATCCTAATCAGCTCGTCGTGGTTATTTCTCAGTCGGGCGAAACCGCTGATACCCTCGCCGCGTTGCAGCACGCTAAATCAATGGGGCACACCCATACATTGGCGATTTGCAACGTACCTGAATCTGCCATTGTGCGCGAAACGCTGTTGCGCTTTATTACCCGTGCTGGCCCGGAAATTGGTGTTGCCTCTACGAAAGCCTTCACCACCCAGCTCAGCGCACTATTTTTGCTTACGCTGTTGTTGGCAAAAGCGAATCAGCGGCTAGATGAAGCAGATGAAAAAGCCTATTTGGATGAGCTGCGCCACTTGCCCATCGCGGTTGAAAAAGTGCTGGCGCTAGAGCCAAGCATCAAGGCGTGGTCGAAGCATTTTGCCAATAAGCATCATGCGCTGTTCTTAGGCCGTGGCCGCCACTTCCCGATTGCGTTGGAAGGGGCGCTGAAGCTGAAAGAAATCTCCTATATCCACGCAGAAGCTTACCCTGCTGGGGAACTGAAGCATGGCCCGTTAGCATTAGTTGATGCAGATATGCCAGTGGTGGTGGTGGCGCCTAATGATGAGCTGCTTGAAAAGCTAAAAGCTAACATGCAAGAAGTGAGCGCCCGTGGCGGTCAGCTTTATGTGTTTGCTGATGGTGGTAGCGCTGTTAAGCCGAGTGAAGGCGTTAATGTACTGGTGATGCCAGAACACTACGGCCTGCTTTCGCCCGTGTTGCACGTGGTAGCACTTCAGCTGTTGTCTTACCACGTAGCGCTGGTTAAGGGCACGGATGTAGACAAGCCCCGTAACTTGGCGAAAAGCGTCACCGTAGAGTAAATCCAGGGGCGGCTTCGCCGCCTTCGCGGGTGCCTCATTCGCTCGTTCCTCGCGAGATTCGTTACACCGCGCTACAAACGTATTGAATGCACAGGTTTTGTAGCGCGGCGTAAGCGTCAGCGCACCCGCGTGGTAGAGCTGGGTGTGGCGGGATTTGGTGCCGTTGGGCGTTGTTCTGCCGTCTTTCGCGTCGGGCCGCCGCTGAGGGTGCCTCATTGGCTTGTTCCTCGTGAGATTCGTTACACCGCGCTACAAACGTATTGAATGCACAGGTTTTGTAGCGCGGCGTAAGCGTCAGCGCACCCGCGCGGTAGAGCTGGGTGTGCCGGGATTTGGTGCCGTTGAGCGTTGTTCTGCCGTCTTTCGCGTCGGGCTGCCGCTGAGGGTGCCTCATTGGCTTGTTCCTCGCGAGATTCGTTACACCGCGCTACAAACGTATTGAATGCACAGGTTTTGTAGCGCGGTGTAAGCGTCAGCGCACCCTCGGGGGGCTCACCATTCACTTTTCATTATTCACCACTCACTATTCAGGTTTTGACATGCGTAAATATTTTGGCACCGATGGCGTTCGTGGCCGTGTTGGCGAATTCCCCATGACCCCAGACTTTGCAATGAAGCTGGGTTGGGCCGCTGGCAAAGTGCTGGGGGCGGAAGGTATTAAAGAAGTGTTGATTGGCAAAGATACCCGGGCCAGTGGCTACATGTTGGAGTCTGCGTTGGAAGCGGGCTTTTCAGCGGCGGGCGTTAATGTGGCGCTGGTTGGGCCTCTACCTACACCGGGTGTGGCGTACCTTACTTCTACCTTCCGTGCAGATGCCGGGGTAGTCATCAGCGCTTCTCATAACCCGTTTGACGACAACGGTATCAAAATATTTGGGCAAGGGGGCTATAAGCTAACTGATGCCCAAGAGCATGAAATTGAAAATAAGCTCCATATTGCCCTGGAAGGCGGTATGGAGTGTGTAGGTTCAGAAGCATTGGGTAAAGCGCGCCGTGTAGACGATGCCGCTGGCCGTTATATCGAATACTGCAAAGCCGTGCTGCCCAGCACATTAAGCTTGAGCGGGCTGAAAATTGTAGTGGATAGCGCGAATGGTGCTGGCTACAAAGTAGCGCCTGCTGTTTACAAAGAGTTAGGTGCTGAGGTTGTTAGCATTCATGACCAGCCTAACGGTGTGAACATTAATGCGAACTGTGGTGCGACCTCTATGCGCAGCCTGTGCACAGCCGTATTAGAACACGAAGCCGACCTTGGTATCGCGTTGGATGGTGATGCCGATCGTCTGATGATGGTTGATCACACGGGGGCCGTCGTTGATGGCGATGAGCTGCTATTTTTGTTGGCGAAAGATGCCAAAGATGCTGGTTATACGGGCGGCATTGTTGGCACCCAGATGAGCAACCTGGGGCTTGAGCAAGCATTGGCTGCGATTGAAGTGCCTTTTGTGCGCGCAAAAGTAGGCGACCGCTACGTGATGGAGCAGCTAAAAAATACAGGTTGGCGCTTAGGCGGGGAAGGCTCTGGCCATTTGCTGAGCCTGGACCATGCCTCTACGGGAGATGCGGTGATTGCTTCCCTGCGCGTGCTGACTTCATTGCTCAACCAGGGCACAACGCTCCACATGGCTAAGCAGGGCATGAGTAAGCTGCCCCAGGTGCTGGTTAACGTGCGTTTTAAAGCCAGTAAAAACGAAGACCCACTTGAAAGTGTGCCGGTTAAGAAAGCGCTTACCGAGGCGGAAGATAAGCTCGCTACCAATGGCCGTGTGCTGCTACGTAAATCAGGCACTGAGCCGTTAATTCGCGTGATGGTAGAAGCGGGTGATGCGCAGTTGGCGAAATGGTGTGCAGAGCATATTGCCAAAGCGTTACCCACTGGCTAACCTGACGGTTTTTAGTTAAGCGTTTTAAATCAATAGTCTGGCATCGTATGTAACGACTTTAGGTGAGGTTGGATGAAAATTGCAGTCGCTGGCACGGGCTACGTGGGCCTTTCAAACGCGATGTTATTGGCTCAGCACAACGAGGTGGTGGCCGTTGATATCGTTCCTGAAAAGGTCGAAAAGCTAAATAACCGTGTTTCTCCGATTGAGGATGCTGAGGTGACAGCGTTTCTTGAGAGGGAGGACTTGCACTTTACGGCAACCCTGGATGCCGAGGCCGCTTACCAAGGGGCAGATTTTGTCATTATTGCTACCCCGACCGACTACGATCCAGAAACCAACTACTTCAATACCAAAAGCGTTGAGGCGGTGATTACTCAGGTAATGCGTATTAACCCTGATGCGGTGATGGTTATTAAATCTACCGTGCCTGTCGGTTATACCGCGGAAGCCGCCGAACGTTTTAACACACAAAACCTGTTGTTTTCTCCAGAGTTCTTACGTGAAGGAAAGGCCCTGCACGATAACCTCTATCCTTCGCGAATTATTGTGGGTGAGCGTTCCGAGCGTGCAGCTGTCTTCGCCGAGCTACTAAAGCAAGGGGCGGTTAAGAAAGATATCGATGTTCTGCTGACTAACAGCACGGAAGCTGAGGCCATCAAGCTGTTTGCTAATACTTATTTAGCGATGCGCGTGGCGTACTTTAATGAGCTGGATACCTATGCGGAATCGCATGGGTTGAATGCTAAGCAGATTATTGAAGGTGTAGGCTTGGATCCGCGCATTGGTAAACACTACAACAACCCAAGTTTTGGTTATGGCGGCTATTGTTTGCCGAAAGATACCAAGCAGTTGCTGGCCAATTATCAAGATGTGCCTAGCAACATAATTCAAGCTATTGTTGAGGCAAATCGTACCCGTAAAGATTTTATCGCAAAATCCGTTATGCGCCGAAACCCAGAAGTGGTGGGCGTGTACCGGCTGATTATGAAAACTGGCTCTGATAACTTTCGTGCCAGCGCTATGCAGGGTGTGATGAAGCGATTAAAGGCTAGGGGTATTGAAGTGGTGGTCTATGAGCCGGCGCTTGATGCAGATGAGTTCTTCAATTCTGAAGTAATGCGCGATTTAGATGTGTTTAAACAAAAAGCCGATGTGATTTTGGCGAACCGCATGGTGGATGAGCTGCAGGATGTAGCGGATAAAGTATATACCCGTGACCTGTTCGGCAGCGATTAAGCTTAGTGTGTTTTGATAATAGGTTGCCATGCTCTCTTTTTTAGCTAAGTGGTTACGTAAGGCACATACCGGTAAATCACTTGCCAGTGCCCCCCTTAAAAGTGCTTCTAAGGGAGGGCTTAACCAAGGGCTTAATAATGAGCTCCTTGATAACGATGCCTTTGATGCCCAGTGGTACCTGGCTGCGTATCCAGATGTGGCCAAGGCCGGTATCGACCCTTGGCAGCATTACCAGCGCCATGGTAAGGCAGAAGGGCGCTTACCGTGTCGCAATCAAGCCATTGGCTGGGGGCACGCGTTGTGGCGTGGGGCTGAAGCCGTTGTGTTGCCACGCTTGCAACGTTTACTTACTGCTAATAATGCAACGCCACTTGAGCGCTTAACCGCTCGTTGGGAGCTTGCTCGGTGGTACGCCTGGCAGGCGAACTGGTCAGCGGTGTTAGAGGTTCTGCTGCCGGAAGGGAAACTTCCGAATTTTGGCTTTGCTGGCCCGGCATTGCTGGTGGTAGATGCTTGCTGCCAGCAGTCTGACGACTCTTCTCAGTGTAAAAGCGCGTTAGCTCAGGCGCTCGTGTTTTTAGAAGCACATTATCCAGGCCATGCTGATACCGCGTTAGCCAAGGCGAATGCGTTCAGTTTATCGAAAGAACGGTTAACCCCAGACACAGATCTGGAGCGTTTGGCGGTAATTAATCGCTATTTTCAAGCCCAGGGATTGCAGCCAATTACCTTGGCTGACCCCGAACAGCCGCTGCATTTGTATAATCTAGCGCCTGACTATTCCGATACTGACTTCGGTGGAGGCTTATCAAGCGGTAGTGGAGCTACTCCTCACCATTCACCTCACACCACTCACCCTTTACCCTTCACTCCTCACGTGAGTGTCATTATTCCGCTGTATAACGCGGAACGTACGATTACGATGGCGCTAACTAGCTTGTTTTGCCAACGCGACGTGCGCTTGGAAATTATCGTGGTGGACGATGCTAGCCCCGATAGCAGCGTTGCTAAGGTCGAACAGCTTCAGAACAGTTTGCCGCCAAATATAGAACTGGTGTTGCTGCGTCACTCCCATAATCAAGGGGCTTACGCTGCCCGTAATACGGGTATGGCGGCGGCCACTGCTCCATTTATTACCACCCACGATAGCGATGACTGGTCGCATCCTCAAAAGCTTTCGCTGCAATGCCGGGCGTTAATGGAACAACCAGCCATAAAAGCCTGTTTGTCTCACTGGGTGCGGGTAACTCCTGAGCTTATGTTCCACCGTTGGCGGTTGGATGAGTACGGCTGGGTGTATCCAAACATGTCGTCGCTGATGTTCCGTCGTGAGGTGTTTGAAGCCCTGGGCTATTGGGATGGGGTAAAGGTCAATGCGGATACTGAATGGCGCTGGCGGGTAGAAGCCGCCTTCGGTGCAGGCAGCGTTAGTGACGTGCTGCCAGGCATACCGCTTTCCTTTGGGCTCGCCGATGGTGGTTCGTTAAGCCAGCATGCCTCGTCTCATTTGGTGAGCCAATTCACCGGCGACCGTTTCCGCTATATGCAAGCGGCAGGGCGCTGGCATCAGTCGGCACAGGAGTTGAAACAGGGGTTGAGACAGGGGTTGAGACAGGGGTTGAGACAGGAGCTGAATATGCCTATCGCGCCTACGGAGCGATTATTTACCGCTCCGGCAGGCATGCTTCGAGAGACGGCTCCTCCGAATCCCCCGCCAAGTGAGTTTGAGCTGGTGAGTGAGTCTGGCTTGTTAGATGCGGGCTGGTACCTTACCCGCTATATCGATTTGCAACAGACGCCGGTAGAGCCGTTAAGCCACTACATGGAAAGTGGTGCAGGCGAGGGGCGTGATCCTGGCCCAGGTTTTTCGACCTCTGGTTATATGCGCCGTTATCTGGAGGTTGCAGAAACTAACCTTAATCCGCTGGCTCATTTTCTAAGTGTGGGGCAGGCAAAGGGTTATCAGCCACTGCCCGAATGGCAGGGTAAGCGGACTTTTGCAAACCGGCCTACCGTAATGCTATGTGCTCATCAGGCGGGCAGTACGCTGTTTGGCGCAGAGCGCAGCCTTCTAGATGTGCTGGACGCGATGGGCGAGTTGCGTTGGAACGTGGTGGTGACACTCCCTGAAGCTAACAACGTGGCCTACGAACAGGCATTGCTAACGCGTTGTCGTGCACTGGTCGTAATGCCCTATGGTTGGTGGCAGATGGGCAAACAAGCCGACCAAACAACGGTAGCCCAGTTTGAAGCGCTACTATCTCGCTATAACGTTAAGGCACTGCATGGCAATACGGCGGTGCTGCATGAGCCATACCTCGCGGCAAAGCGTGCAGGTATTCCTTCCCTTGTGCATGTGAGAGAACTGCCTGCCTTCGATGAGAGCTTATGTGCATTGCTCGGGGCGACGCCGGATGAGCTAGTGAACCACGTGCATCAGCTTGCGGATGTCGTCATCGTAAATTCTCAGTGTGTGGCTGAAGCGTTTGCATTGCCTGGCTCGTCTGCGCGTCTTGCGATCGTACCTAACACCATTGATATGTTGCCCTTGCTTGCACTGCCAGACGTTGACTTTACTCAGAAAAGCGGCGTTCGCGTGGGTATGTTGAGCAGTAATGTGGCTAAAAAAGGTTTGAAAGATGTAGAAGCAATGGCGGGTCATTTATCCACCCTGGCCCCAAGGGTTGAAGTAGTGCTATTTGGTGCGCAAACGCCCGCTATTGATGACCTGCTGCGTCGTCAAACTCAAGGCAAAGCGCCTACTAATATACGTTTTGCGGGCTATGTGGAAAATCCTGAGGCAGCCTTGGCTCAGCTGGATATCGTGGTGAACCTATCTCGTTTCCAGGAGTCTTTTGGCCGTACTGTGTTAGAAGCGATGGCCGCGGCTAGGCCTGTTGTGGCGTATGATTGGGGCGCATTGGGTGAGCTTGTCGTTGCTGCTGAAAATGGCGATGCGACTACTGGCATATTAGTTCCCTTTGGTGACTCATTGATGGCTGCCCAGCAGGTGGCGATGTTGGCGAATGATCCTGACCAGTGCAGGCAGCTAGGGCAGTCTGCTCGACACCGTGCACAAGCGTGCTTTAGCGCCACTGAGCTACGCAAGGCTTTAGCCAGCGCCTACGCACTCATCCAGCGCGATGAATTTTCTGATCTGGTATCGAATGACTAGGGGTTTTATTTGAAGCTTGCGATTGCTGCCATTGTTAAAAATGAATTAGACAGCTTGGTTGAGTGGCTGGCGTTCCATCTTGCGGTGGGGGCCAGCCATTTTTTAATGGCTGATAACGACAGTACTGATGGCACGAACGAATTCTTGTCGGTGCTTGCTGAGCAGGGCCTGGTAACACTGATTTCAGTGCCAACAGGAGAGACGCCTCCCCAGTTGCCTGCTTATCAAATGCTTTTAGAAAAATGCCCTAAAGGCATTGATTTAGTTGCTTTTATTGATGCTGATGAGTATTTGTTGCCGAGTCTTGAAGGGCAAACACTATTGGCGTGGCTAGAAGAGCGCTTTATTTCGCCTGACGTTGGCGCGCTAGGCTTGAATTGGGCCTGCTTTGGTTCCAATGGCGCAAAATTCCGTGAGGATGGGTTAGTTATTGAGCGCTTTACTCAGCGAGCTAATCAGGAATTCGGCCCCAATCATCATTTTAAAAGCGTGGTTCGTCCACGCTATGTTAAGCGCTTTGATAACCCTCACTATGCACGTTTAAAGCGTGGTCATTATATTAATAGCCTGGGACAACCCTTAGTCCCACGTGTAAACCAGCAAGGAAAACCGTGGTTTGGGTTAAGTGAGCATGTCACCTGGGAAGGTGCTCGCATTAACCACTATTTAGTGAAATCAGTTGAAGAGTTTGTGTTGGGTAAATCCAAACGGGGCAGTGCCACAACAGCTAACTATCATAAGCAGCGCGACTATTTTATGCGCCATGATCGCAACGATGTTGTGTGTCATTTAGCTGCTGAACTCGCGCCTAAGGTCAAAAAACAAATGAAATGGTTGCAGCAGCTTGCTGATAAAAAGCAAGCCATTAGCGGCTCGGAGACCAACGAGCAGGCTAGTAAAACAGTTCCTACTGAGCCCTCTTCTGGCTCGGAGTTAACCCGCTGGCTGAAACGCCGCCTAAAAGAGTGGTCTTCCACTACCACAAGCGAACATCCACCCATAGAACGCTGGGCGCTGGATTATCCTTCAGAGCAGCGTGGTTCGCGCTTTCAGCCTTCTGGGCGGGTAGTTCAAGGTTGGCTGCTATTGCCGGAAAGTCTCATAGAAATGCATTCACAAGTTCGCATTGTGGCTGAGTGGCAGTCTGCTTTTGAGCTGTGCCATCCCCTTGAGATTGATCGCCCTGACGTCATTAAGAATATTTTTTGTGTGTCGGCGGACGATCACCCCCAGCGCGTATGTGGTTTTCGTTTTACGGTTCCCCCTAAGCTTGGCAGCTTTCGTTTATGGTTGGCACTTGAGGAAGCGCGTTGGCTACTGCAAGAAGTAACGGTTGATACTCAAGACGTGGAATCCGCAGAGCAACTGAAAGTGTTGCAAGGTAAGCAAGGTTGGCTGTTTTTGGATAACGACACTAATGGTAGCGTTGACCAGTTTATGGGGCGTATGCGCCTGACAAAAGCTGGCATACACGGTTGGGATAATTATCTCCATCAGCTTGAAAATGTTGCTGGTGAATTTCCTTGGGCATTGCTAGTGGCGCCTTCTAAAGAAAGCGTTATGGGGGCAAGCTATCACCCACGTGAAGAGGGCGCTTCTGGTCCCATGCATCAGGTGCTTAGTCTTAGTGCTTCTGATGGGGTGGTTTACCCTGTCAAGGAACTGAAAGCCTTGGGGGATGGAGCGTTTATTCCTACTGATACCCATTGGACCCATCAGGGGGCGTTGGCCGCAACGATTGCGCTAGCGGTGAAGCTGGGTGTCGAAAAGAAGGCCTGCATGGCGCTGTTTAAAAAAGATCGTTATAAAAATAGAGCGATGGGCGGTGATCTCGGTAATAAGCTAACCCCTAAGCAGACATCTAGCGTTGATGTGCTGGTTTCTTTTAGTCATTCTCGCTATAAAACCTACGATAACGGCTTGCCCAACTTTGGCCGACTACTGGTTATTGAGTATCCAGAGGCCTTGATGGCAGGCACGTGTTTGATTTTTGGTTCTTCCTCTAGCTACTCGATGTTTAACTATTTATGCCGTGTGTTTCAGCGCATTGTATTTGTGCATAGCGCGGGCAATGTAGATCCTGACCTAGTAAAAGCGGTTGCTCCAGCGTATTTAGCAACTCAGACCAATGCCCGTTTTGTGGTGCAGATACCGACGGTTACCCATAATCTGGATGAGGTGATTCACCAAAAGTGTGCACAGCTGGACGAGAAGGCGTTTGAAGGTGTTCATGAAAAGCGTATCATCGCATCAAATGATTATCTTCAAACCTTGGGGTTGCTGCGCTGGGAACAGATTGCCAGCAGCCATCTTGTGTAAGTGTTGCCTTGGTGGCGGAATGGGTTAAGGATGGCGATGAGGCAACATATTGTCAGTTTAAAAGAAATGATGGCTGCTATTGGAAGGCACAGTGCTGTGCCCTCTTTTTGGCGGCGTAATCCCAGTATTCGTGTGGCCGCTGCACCTGCCTTTAAAAGTGAAGCAGCAGCAAATGTAAATACGCCCGTAAAGGCAAGTACCTACTGTGTTAGTGAAGGAGAAAAGCCTCTTCCCGGCTGGAATATGCTAGAACTGGACGGGCTAGGGGCAGATGCCCATGGCGCGGCCACGATTCTTTTCTATACCCGTAAAGGCATTCTCGAAACATCCGTCTCGCTGCGCCCTGGTAAGACCACTAAGCGAATTCTTTGGGTGCCGCTTGGGGTGAAAAAAATTGCCTTTTCGTTTCTCGCTAGTGAAGCAGCGTTGGCAAACTTAACGGCAGAGTGGGTGTGGTTAACACCTTGGTTCGCCCGAAGCCGCTTGGCGCGACGGTTGATCAATAACCACGTCAGTTATAAAGGCATGAGAACGCGCGACGTTGTGCGGCACTTTCACATTGAATCCGTTGCCCAAGGCCGCAATTGGCGTCGAATTGCCTTGGCGGAATATAACCAAACCCACGCAAAGCAGCATGTGTCTGAAGATTATGCGCGTTGGGTAAGTACCACCGAGAAAGAGACTGTTGAAGATCCTCAATCGATTATTGCGGGCCTGAAAACCGCGCCGCTATTCTCGATTATCATGCCGGTTACGCTGAGTGATTTAGAGCAGGGTGAAGCGCCTTTCATTGCCACCATTAACTCTTTAAAAGCACAAAGTTACTTTTTTTGGGAAGTCTTTATTGTGCTTTCCGCTGAGATCACCGATGCGCAGCGAAAAGCGTTAGAGCGTTATATTCCCACCACTAGCCGTATCAACTTGATCCATAGTTATCATCGCACCTTGGCAAAGTTAGACCATCAAGGGTTCATTCAAACCCAGGGCGATGGGGTCATGCGAATTAGCTGGGGCGACCAGTTAGCGAAGGAAGCATTATGTCAGCTGGCAAAAGCCTGGAATGATCATCCTGAGGCACAGCTGTTTTATAGTGATGAAGATGTACTGGGAGCAGATGGCAAACGCTGCAAGCCAAATTTCAAGCCTGGCTGGAATCCAGATTTGTTGCTTTCGACCAACTACATTGGTCGTGTAGCGCTCTACAAACGGCGGCTGCTGTGGCAACTGGAGTCTGAGCAGACGGATTTGCTGTCTCATCTGACCAGCCGAGCTGCGGTTGATTATGCACTAGCACTCACCTTTATGATGTGGAAAGTGACTCACGGTAACGAAAAGTCGGTGTGTCATTTGCCTGCCATGTTGTATCACCGTAGTGAAGACTTTCCTCATCCGCTTCACCAGCAGGATGCTATTTCGTTGGTCAGCAGCGTATTGAAGCAGCAAGTGGCTAGCGCAAAAGCGGTAGTACACCCTGGTTTGTTGGAAAGCTCAGTGCGAATTGAGTGGCCAATTCCTAATCCCGCGCCGCTAGTGAGCTTGTTAGTGCCTACTCGTAATGGCGTTGATATTTTACGACCGTGTGTGGATGCCATTTTAGAGCGCACCGCCTACACCCATTTTGAACTGCTGATTCTAGACAACCAGAGTGACTGCCCGGAAACCATTGCCTACATGGATGACGTAGCGAAGCGCGACCCGCGTGTTCGTGTATTGCATTGGGATCATCCGTTTAACTATTCAGCGATCAATAATTTTGGCGCGGCGCAGTCCCATGGCAGCATCATTGGGTTGATTAATAATGATGTAGAACCAGTCAATGAGCATTGGTTAACCGAGATGGTAAGTCAGGCCTGCCGCTCTGAAATTGGCTGTGTCGGGGCTAAACTCTACTACCCAAACGGTATGCTGCAGCATGGTGGGGTAATCCTTGGTTTGGGAGACGTAGCAGGCCATGCGCATCGCTTCTTCCCGCGTGAAAGTGATGGTTACGCTGGTCGTTTGAAGTTGGTCCAGAACTTATCTGCGGTGACCGCTGCTTGCTTGCTGCTGCGCAAGAATGTGTTCAATAACGTGGGCGGCTTAAACGAGAAGAAATTAAGCGTTGCCTATAACGATGTTGATTTGTGTTTAAAGGTTAGGCAAGCAGGTTACCGTAACTTGTGGTCTCCGTTTGCTGAACTTTACCACCATGAGTCTATCTCTCGCGGTGCCGACGATACACCTACTAAACGCGCCCGCTGGCTGAGTGAAGTTGCTTATATGCGCCGTACCTGGGGTAAGCACCTAGACAGCGACCCCGCTTACAATCCCAATTTAACGCTTGTGCATGAAGATTTTTCGCTCAAGTGAGGGGGTAGGGTGAGGAGTTACCACACGCGTTGGGTCGTTCTTAGCGATGGTGGCCTGCCGACTGAAGATATCTACTTTCTTGAGTCGGCTGCTCCGGCAATGCGAACTCAGGGTGCAATGATTGAGCGCGCTGTTACTTCGCGCTCTTTTGGTGCGGCTTGGCGTTATGGCCGCTCTTTTTTACATCAGTATGCGGGCGCAAATGTGTTGCTATGCCGCTCGCTGCCGTTGAGCTGGCTGCGCTGGCTAGAACGGCATCGCCAAGCATTTGGCTATATCGGTTATCTAATTGATGATGATATTGGTGCGGCGGCCAACGATCCCACTTTGCCGCCAGCTTACCGAAAGCGTATGGCGCGCGTTGCTAAGCTTCAGCCCCGTTTAATGGCATTAAGCAATGAAGTAATTGCTTGCAGCGCTGTTTTGGCTGAGCGTTTTCGTCCTCATCACCAGTGCGTATCAGTCTTAACGCCGCCTCTTATTGCTACGCTGCCAATAAAGACTCACTTTGAGTCATCTCCTTCATCCTCAGCACCGTGGCGAATTGGTTTCCACGGTACTAGAGCGCACCTGAATGACTTAATGCACATTGCTCCTGCACTGCAGGCTATTCAGCAAACTCGCAACGACACACAGCTTGAGCTGATGCTGGGTAAGCATACGCCAAAGGCCTTGGTAGAATTACCTAATGTTTTGGCACCAGACCCGCTACCTTGGCACGCTTTTCGCAGTTATCAGGCTAAGTGTCAGCTGCACATTGGTCTAGCGCCGTTATTAAACACACCCTTTAATCAGGGCAAGTCATTTATTAAGTTTCTCGATATAGCTGCGATGGGCGGAGTAGGTGTCTATTCTAATCGTTATCCTTATAACGATGTGGTGAGCGACGGGGTCAATGGGCTGTTGGTAGAAGATGTCCCAGAGGCTTGGCAAGCTGCTATTGAGCAGCTACTTAATAATCCAATGGCGACGGCTAAAATGGCGCAGCAGGCCGCAAAAGACGCCAGTGAAATCGGTAATCCGCAGCGTGCACTAAGGTTCTGGCAAGCGCGTGCGGATTAGCCAAATATTAATCAGGGAGCAAATAGAATGGATGCCATCGTTAAGGCGTTTTTTGATGAAACTCCAGATGCCAACATTGCAAAAGAGCGTGTGGCATTTGGAACCTCAGGTCACCGAGGGCGTGCTACCGATCGCACATTTAACGCTGCGCACATTTTTGCGATTACTCAAGCGGTGGTTGATTACCGCTCTGAGGCAGGCTATCAAGGCCCGATGTTCCTTGGCTACGATACTCATGCACTTTCAAAACCCGCATGGGAGTGTGCGTTGCGGGTGCTGGCCGCCAATAAGGTGCCTGTATTCATTGAAAAAGATAATGGTATTACGGCTACACCACTGGTCAGTCGTGCAATTTTGCAGCATAACCAACTCAATCCTCAGGCAGCACCAGACACTGCGTTAGCCGATGGTTTGATTATTACCCCTTCCCATAATCCACCTGAAGATGGCGGTATTAAGTACAACCCGTCGCATGGCGGGCCAGCGGATACCGAAGCAACAAAATGGATTGAGCTTCGCGCCAATGCCTATTTGCTACGTCAGTTATGTGATATTTCACCGGTGCCGTTAGAGCAGGCGCTGGCGCATGCGCAAGCGTATGATTTTACTGCCCACTATGTAGCTCAGCTGGGCGAGGTGGTGGACATGGCTGCTATCCAAAACGCTAACCTCACTCTTGGCGTTGACCCCATGGGTGGAACAGCGCTGCCAGTATGGCAGGCAGTGGCTGAGAACTATGGCTTGAATCTTGAGGTGGTCAATACATCAACAGATGCCAGTTTCGATTTTATGCCGTTGGATCACGACGGTAAGATTCGTATGGATTGCTCTAGCCCTGATGCCATGGCTAACTTGTTAAAGATCAAAGACCGCTTTGATCTCGCTTTTGGCAACGACCCTGACGCTGATCGCCACGGCATTGTGGATGCCAACGGGTTGATGAATCCGAATCACTTTTTAGCGGTGTGCGTGGACTATTTGATTGGCCATCGTCCTGAGTGGGCGGAAACGCTCAACATAGGTAAGACGCTGGTGTCTTCTTCAATGATTGATAGGGTTGTGGCTGCCCATCAACGTGAGCTTTATGAAGTGCCGGTTGGCTTTAAGTGGTTTGTTGAAGGGCTGCACCAGGGATGGCTTGCCTTCGGTGGTGAAGAGAGTGCTGGTGCGAGCTTGTTAACACGCGATGGAAAGGCTTGGTCTACTGATAAAGACGGCATTGCGCTTTGCTTGTTAGCGGCTGAAATTACTGCGGTCACAGGGAAAACGCCCAGTGAGTACTACCGTTCATTAATCGAACGCTTCGGCGAGCCGTTCTACAAGCGCGTCGATACTGCCTGTACAGCTGAAGAAAAAGCAGCTTTTAAGAAGCTTACTGCTGACAGTGTTACGGAAACCACGTTAGCCGGTGACCCGATCACCGCGGTATTGGTTAATGCCCCCGGCAACGGCGCAGCCATTGGTGGTTTGAAGGTAACAACTGATAATGGTTGGTTTGCGGCCCGCCCCAGTGGTACTGAATCGCTCTATAAAGTGTACGCTGAAAGCTTCAAAGGCTCGCAGCATTTGGACGAGTTAATTGAAAGCGCCACCGCGTTGCTTTCTGGTGTGCTAAAGGGTAAGTAGTGGGCGTTGTCGCATGTTACATAGCCTATTGAATGCACTGATGTAGTAGTGCGTGGTAAGCGAAGCGCACCCGCAAAGGCAGCTATCGGAGTACGAGATTGCTACTCTTACTTAACAATTCTTTGTCATCCTATTGTAAACTCTCGCGTTGAATGTGATGAGGGGTGATTTGGCTTGGCTTTTGCCTTGTATATTTGTCAGGTCATCCCTTAATTTATCAAGGAAGACAATATGAACTCACCGCTTTCTAACGTAAATCCACGTGTTTATACACCCGTAAATGAACTGCATGTGCATGCAGAACATCTTTACGCCCAGTCCTTAAGTGATCTTTTAGGTAATGATTCTGCCTGTGCTCAACAGCGTGCCCGTGCATTGGCATTCACCTTCGGTAGCCTGCATATTGATTTCAGCAAGCAGCGTTTAACGACTGAAACCATCGAGCTTTTAACGGCATGGGCAGAAAGCTGTGGGCTAACTGCTAAACGGCAGGCGCTGTTTGCTGGTGAGCAGGTCAATACGTCTGAAAGGCGTGCTGCCCTGCACATGGCTGCAAGGTGGCCAGCTAACGAAGAGCCGCCAGAGGGGATGGAAAGTGCAGCGGCTTTTTGTCAGCACCAGCGTGAGCGTATGTCGGAGATGGTTAAGCGGGTTCATCGTGGTGAGTGGTATGGCGCCACTGGGCAAGCGATCACCGATATTGTGCATATTGGTGTGGGTGGTTCTGACTTGGGACCAAAACTGATCAGTGAAGCGTTAGCAGATCGCCCCAGTAGCATTAAAGTAGACGTGCATTATGTTTCTACGATGGATGGCGCCCAGCTGCTACCCTTAATGGAGAGCTTAAACCCTGCGACTACGCTACTGGTGCTGGCCTCCAAATCCTTCACTACCGCAGATACTCAGTTTAACGTACGTACGGCGCTTGCGTGGTTAAGTCACGCACTAGAGGTAGATGAAGCGACCGTTTGCCGTTACCAGTTGATTGGTGTGTCATCTAAGCCTGAAAAAATGACAGATTTTGGCATTCCAGAAGCGCAGCAGCTGGTGTTCAAAGAGTGGATCGGCGGGCGCTTTTCGCTGTGGTCGCCTATTGGAATAAGCGTGGCGATGCAACTGGGAGTGGAGTACTTCGATGCTCTGTTGGAAGGGGCGCATGCCATGGATAAGCATTTTCTGGAGGCGCCGTTAGCATCAAATTTACCAGTATTGATGGCCTTGGTAGGGGCCTGGAACTCTCAGTTTTTAAACATTCCTACTCATGCGGTGCTTCCTTATGATGGCCGGTTAAAAAGCTTGCCTGCGTACTTGCAGCAGTTGGAAATGGAATCTAACGGTAAGAGCGTTGGTCTAGATGGCCGGTCTGTTACTCATGCCACCTGCCCTATTTTGTGGGGGGATGTAGGGCCGAATGGCCAGCATGCGTTTTACCAACTTTTGCATCAAGGTAGCCATACGGTTAGTGCTGATTTTGTGGCGGTTGCGCAGCGCCCAGTGGCGGCCTGTGAAAAAGTAACCCGTGCACTTGAAGCCCAAGAGCAATTAACTTTAGCTCACTGTTTAGCTCAATCGCAGCTGTTTGCGTTAGGTGATGATGCAATTCCCCTAGCACTTCGCGGTTATATGGCGCAGGGGTATCGCGGTAATCAGCCCAATTCTGTTGTACTGTTAAAGACGCTGGATGCATGGTCGATGGGCGTCTTGTTAGCGCTTTATGAACACAAGGTCTTCGTCCAATCGGTTTTGTGGAATTTAAACCCCTTTGATCAACCTGGGGTGGAGCTTGGCAAGCAGTTAGCAACAAGCCTTTACCAAACGCTGGCAGATGAGCCGGTTGAGCATCAAAATGTAGAAGATCCGAGTACTACTCAGTTGCTACACAAAGTGAATGAGTGGCGTAAGCAACGAAACGATAAAGGAAGTGGTTAATGACTCAAGTGCGCAAAGCGATTATTCCGGTAGCCGGTTTTGGCACACGCCTGCTACCCATCAGCAAGGCGATTCCCAAGGAGATGGTACCCGTTGTGGATCGTCCGCTCATTCAACACGTGGTGGAAGAAGCGCTGGCGGCGGGTATTAATGAAATCATTCTGGTAACTCGGGCTGGGAAATCAGCCATTGAAGATCATTTTGATGCTCACTTTGAACTTGAGCATTCATTAGCCAGTAAAGGCAAGAGTGCGTTGCTGGAGACACTATCGGCCATTTCACCCAAAAAACTCAAAGTGACCAGTGTTCGCCAACCAAATGCAAAAGGCTTGGGCCATGCGATTTTCTGTGCCGCGCACCTGTTAGACAAAGACGAGCCATTTGCCGTCATCCTTCCTGATGTGCTGGTGAAGCCACAAGTTGGCAGTACGGCTTGTGATCTGGGCAGCATGGTAGAGCGTTGGAATACAAATAGCGCTTCGCAAATCATGGTGGAAGCGGTGCCTAAGGAAGACGTTTATCGTTATGGCATTGTGGACTGTGATGAGCCTGCTGCCGGTGAGAGCGCCAACATGCGCGGTGTTGTAGAGAAGCCGACGCCTGAAGAAGCGCCTTCACGCCTTTCGGTTATTGGCCGCTATGTGCTGCCATATCGCATTATGGAGCTGCTGTGTGACCAGCCACCTGGTGCGGGTAATGAAATCCAGCTAACGGATGCCATCGATCGCTTGATGCAGGAAGGTAAAACCGTACAGGCGTTCCGTATGCATGGCCGCACCTTCGATTGTGGTCATATTGAAGGCTGGCTGCAAGCTAACACTACGCTTGCTCGCGAAGCAGGTTATGACGTGTAAGGTCAACGGCCAATAATATTGCTAAAAGAAGCCGCTCAGTTCACCCTGCAGCGGCTTTTTTCTTGCCATTAACACTACTATTCCCACCGTTCTGTCATTCCCGCATGCCCTTAGCGGGAATCCAGTTTGATTCAGGCGTTCGGTGGCCCAGCGGGTAAGGTCAAGGTGGATTCCCGATAACCCCACTCGGGAATGACGGTTGTGTGGGGAGCCGATATTTTGGGGTCGAGAAGAGCCTTGCCGGGATCTCATGCTCTGGTTCGCTTTGGTAGGTAAGACAGAGAGGGGACCGGCGCTAGCCCTCCTGTCTCTACCTTGTGATCTAAAGTGCTGCGCTTATTCTATGAATCCAGGCTAAAAGTACTAGGTTTTTCGCGCTTACTGATAAAGAAAATTAGGTGATAACTATCTTGACACTGGAGGTTGCTAGTTAAAGATATCAATTTAACTAAATTCCAACCTGTATAGTGAAATCTTATTTGATGCTAAGTTATTCATAAAAAATACAACATGTTGTTCGTTTTTTGAGAGATTGTATTATTTTTGTTTGCTGCAATATTTTTATAATATGTGTTTTTTTGATTCTTGAAGGTATAGCTTCATGTTATAGGTTAATAATCTTAATGGGCTTTCAAGTTATGAGTAATGGCCATAAAATGTTCGGACATCAATAAACAATAAACGGGTGTTCTATGAGCAATATTGACTGGGCTATGATAGCCCTGTATTTCCTGCTTATGATTGGCATAGGGGTTTATAGTGCTTTCAGAGTAAAAGATAGCGATGACTTCGCCGTTGCAGGGAATAAAATAATTTGGCCAGTACTTTTCGCTACGCTCTCTGCGTCTTTTTTAGGCGGCGGTTCAAGTATGGGAAGGGCTGGACAGACTTTTAACGATGGATACGTATTTCTCTTTGCAGCGTCTGGATTTACTATTCAAACATTCCTAACCGGTTGGTTAATCGCACCAAAGTTAAAACGCTATCCCGGCGCTCAAACGTTGGGCGATATAATGGAAGTTCATTATGGTGGGTTTGCGCGTTTGCTTAGTGCGGTTTTATCTTTAGTGTTTTGTATAGGCATACTGGGCGCTCAAGCACTTGCCATCGGTACTATCTTCCAAGCAATTCTAGGCATCAGTATTACTGCTGGAATTTTGATCGGTATGTGTATTGTAATGGTCTACTCGGTGGCTGGTGGTATGTGGGCAGTCATTCAGACTGACGTAATTCAGTTCATGCTTCTAGGCATCTTCTTGCCTGTCACGCTCATCATCGGTCTATATCAGATCGGTGGGCCTGCTGAATTAGTCGCAGCTCTACCAGTGGGGCACTTCAGCGTTATAGGTAGTTATGAAATTGCAACATTTATAACAATATTTGTTGCCTTTATGCTCGGTGAGGCGCTTGTTCAGCCCTATGCCCAACGTGCTTTCTGTGCGCCAGATCCTAAAAATGCGCAGAAAGGGTACATGCTCTCAGGTTTGTTTGGTTTACTTTTCTTCACTATTACAGCCACTCTGGGTCTAGTCGCTGTTGTTCTATTCCCAGATATTGCACCAGATCAAGCACTGCCTACATTAGTCAAGAGTATCTTACCTATTGGTGTCACAGGGTTGGTGTTAGCCGCACTATTGGCGGTAGTTATGTCAACGGCCGACTCTTACTTGAACTCAACAGCTGTTGTCTTTGTAAGAGACATATACTCTAAGCATGTAAATACCAAGGCGACCTCTAAACAGCATTTGAAGATTGAGCGTTGGGTTAGCTTGATAGTGGGCGTTGCCGCTACTCTATTCGCCTTAACAGCGACCTCTATCGTAGATGCTCTACTCATGAGCTATGCGCTATGGGCGCCTACCATGATTATTCCTCTTATCGGTGCGGTTCTATTTGACGTAATGAGTAAACGTGCCGCTATTTCAGCCATCGTTCTTGGTGGAGCAACCACAGCACTATGGAATTGGGGGCCATTTCCGCTTCAGGAGTTAACCGGATTTACGCCTCTACTTGCTGGTGTGTCTGTGAACCTAATAGTTTTTGTACTGCTTGCGATTACTGACAAAAAAGTTATTAGTATCAATACTGTTCTGGGGAGTAAGTCATGATTTTGTACTCAGCGGTTATCTACACTTTCAGCGCTCTATGTATTGCTACTTCTTTATATATTGGGATTGTTAGTCTCAAGTTTTATATAGATGATGCAAAAAATATAAAATAAACAATAGTGCGGATGAGCAATGCTTTTCCGCACTGCTTTTGGAAGAATAAAGTTATGGATTATACTGTCATTGTAGTCGGTGCTGGTGTTGTAGGGCTGAGTAGTGCTATTTCACTTGCAAAGATGGGATATGATACTTGCTTAATCGACAAAGGTCTCCCAGGGGCAGACACATCCTATGGCAATGCGGGTATCATCGCTAATTATGCTGTTATGCCATTAATTACCCCCAGCTTGCGAAAAAACTTAGTACCAATGGTGCTTGATAAAAATAGTCCTCTATCTATTCGTTCAAGCTACGCGCTGAAATTATCGAAGTTTGGTAAGTATTTCTTACGTGCTACGAGGCAGCGAGAATGGGAGTCGAGCGGTTACAGTATGGGGTCAATGATGAAGGATGCCTGGAACTGCTGGGAAAACTTGCTCGATGATGCAGGCTGTGCATCTTTAGTAAAGTCGTCTGGCGTTGTCGTTGCATTTGATAAACCCGGCACCTTTCAGGACTTTATGAAAATTGAAGCACAGTACAAAAAAGCTTTTAATATCCCATACTCTATCTTGAGTAGTAACGAAGTAAAGGAGAATGTCATAGGGCTAAGGAGTCATTATAGTGGTGGCGTTTTTTATCCAGACGCTCGCTTTTCTACTGATCCTTATGAATTAAGTAAAAAACTATTTGACCATTATTTATCTATTGGTGGCAGGTTTCAGAAATCTGAAATTGAAACAGTGCGAACGATAGAGGGTGGGCAAGCTGTCACTGCTAAAGGTGGTGAGTTTTGTGCGAAACATGTAGTTCTTGCAACAGGTACCTTTACCGGATACCTGCTAAAAAAAATGGGGATAGATTTGCCCATCGTATCTGAACGCGGCTACCATGCGATTGTTGACGAGCCAATTGAAATATCTCGGCCTGTAGGGCTAGCTAATCATGGTGTTTTTGCTACTCCTATGAATGGGGGCATAAGAATTGCTGGATTATCAGAGTTTGCGTCGCATAATGCGCCGGTGAACAACGATCGAATAACTCAACTTGATAGGATTGCGAAGCGTCACTTAGGAGCAGGTGTTCGCGAACCATGGGTAGGGGCTAGGTCTACCACACCGGATGGTGTTCCCTATGTTGGTGGTTTGCGGCATCACCCTGGGCTTTGGGTCAATACGGGGCATGGTCACTTGGGGTTGACCCTTGCGGCAGTCACGGCTAAGACTCTTACTAACGAGATAAAGTCAGGCTTTAATATGTTAAATCCACTTTCCCCACACCGACACCTTTAGCAGCCCCACAATATGTTAAATCCCCGACAATTAACGTTGTTTCAAGCGATTGCCATGACTGGAAGTATCAGTGGCGCAGCCAGACAGTTGGGTATATCACAGCCTGCAGCGAGTAACATGCTGGGCAGGCTAGAAGAAACGGTTGGTTTTGTATTATTTAAACGAATGAAAGGTAAGCTGGAGATTACTCCTGAGGGGGCGACACTTCTAATTGAGGTGACGCATGCCTTGGATGTGCTGAATACCTTGGAAATTAGGGTTGATCAGCTAGCCAAGTTAGAGTGTGGAATGCTGACAGTAGGAGCGCTAGGTTGGGTGTCCATGGGGGTGTTGCCTTACGTAATTTCCGAATTTATGCGAGAACATCCTGGCATCAATGTTTCGCTCCAAACGCATGCCTCAACGAAAGTTATAGATGCGGTCCTCGCCGGGCATTTTGACATAGGTGTTGTAGAGACGCCGTCGCCAACACCATCGCTAAGAATAACGCCTTTTCAAGTCAATTTGATTGCCGTGTTGCCCAACAAAAGTGATCTTTTTGAATTGGAAACGTTGACGCCGCAGCATCTAAGTGGTCTTCCACTGGTTACATTAGATCGTAGGCATGCAACAACCCAGCGTTTAGTACAAAATTTTAATTTAGTTGGTGCTGAATGTAATATTGTCGCTGAATCACATCTTTTTTCGCCAGCGTTAATCATGTGCCAGGAGGGTGTGGGTATAGCGATTGTCGCTGAGCATACTGCAAAACAGCACCAAATCGAGAGCCATAGGTTAAAGAAGCTGTCGCCATTAATACCATTTCCTATCTCTGTTATTACTGCAAGATACCGACCGCGATCGCGAATCTCTCATGCATTTGAAAGATATCTGATGCAGTATATGGAGAATATTTCTATTCGTTGTTAGTGCTGGACTTGATTGTTGTAAGAGTTTCTATCTACGATAAATGCTATTTTTTGTTTAATTTTTGATGTTGTAGAGAAAGCGTGCGCCTGGTAAAGAATCCTTCTGTTTAATAAATTGCCAAAGTGAAAATTATCTTTCCTAAGTTTCGGTGAATTACTCCAGTGCGGCATTCGATAAAGCCATTTGTAATGGCAATGGTTGGGGCGGTTGCATAGTAATAATAGTATTAGGCTGCCAAACAACCGGAAGCAGCAGATTCAGTTAGATTCGCGGTAATCCCCCTGTAAAATAATCGTGTTGCTTACGTGGCCATGACGCGGGTGCCTCATTCGTTCGTCCCTCGCGAGATTCGTTACGCCGCGCTACGGTAGGTGCCGTAGGCTGATTTAGAGCGGTGTTTGTAGCGCGGTGTAAGCGTCAGCGCACCCGCGGGGGATTTTGGGTTCGAAAAGCGCCTTGGCTAAAAAATAACATCGACAACAATCATATCGGTGTAGGTACCTGCCGGTGGTGTGTTTTGTCCCGGTAGAATGTTGCCTCGGTAAGTGAAGCCCTGGCTTGTTATGCCACTAGGTGTGCCGGGGTTGGTGTCGGCGGAGGAGGAGGGGCGTCGTTCGCTGCCAGTATTGCCCCAGCGGTCGTTGCCGGTAGTGCCTTTGTAAAGTTGGTATTCCAGGTAGTGGCCATTGTTCTCCATGCGGCGGATGTTGGCAGCAGGATGCTGACCATCGCTCAATCCTACTGAGTAGTCGCTGCCTTTTGTGCAGGTAATATCGATGGTTTGCGTTACTGGGTTGAATCCGGCGACCAGTGGGGAGCTTCCGAAGTTCAGGTCGGGTGCTTGAATGGCGCAGTCTGGAGTGACAGTCAGGTTAATGGTGATGGTGTTGGTGCCCGAGCCGGTACGATAGCTGAGACACACAAGTACACCTAGATTACAGATGCGCCAGTTCCAATTGACAGTCAAGGTGTCGGTGTACGTGCCAGCGGCTACATTGGCCGTGGGTTGGGTGCGAAACTCCATGGGGATGTCGACGCTTTGGCCGCCAAGCAGGCCGAGCAGGTCGATGAGTACAGAGTTGAAATAGTTGTAGGTCGTGTTGAGAAAGATCTCTTCATTCTCTGAGGCCAGCGCGAAGATGCGAAAAGGAATGGCATCACCGCTGGTAACATTGACCAGCTCCCCTTGGTTAGCACTAGTGACCGTTGCGCGAATCCATTGGTCAGACACAACCGCGAGCCCTAGTACAGACCCCTGGCAAACAGCACCCGCATTGGGTTGGGCAGATGTGTCGTGTGGTGTATTAGTGATGGCAAAGGAACTGATGTTACCAAAGTTAGCGCTGGTGCTTGGGCTTACCGTGCACGCCCAAGCCGTAGGAGTAATCAATAACAAAACCAGCAATAGAGCTCCGGCCAGCCAGCGGTGATAGCAGCGATGAGTTGTGAGTGGCATTGGTTGGCGCTCCTCTAAGTACAGGGTTTAGGCCCTAGCTGCTGGATATCATCGATGTGGGTATCAATAGATAGGCTGAGCGCGCACGCGCTACCGTCGGGCAGTGTCACTTGTAATTGGTTGTCACTCTGTAGGCCTTCGAGATACGTCAGTCCATCCCAGCCCACCAGCGCGCTTGAACCGTTGTCAGTGATAACACGAGAGCCTAACGGCAGTGGCTCGCCTTGCCTGTCTAGAATGGCCATCGTTGCGGCAATAACACGTTCAACCGGGAAGCGCAGCAGGTAGCCGCTACCTGGGTTTACCGCTACGCGCTGCTCAATTGTTGGGACATTGAGGTTGGCGGAAAGAACCAGTGGGTCGATCTCGTATTTACCAGCGTAGTAGGCACGGGCCCAGGGGACGAGTAGGTGGCCGCTATCACGGGTATGGCCGACTAATTGATTCTCGTAGCGAACCGGCACGCCTGCCTGGCCATCGGTACTGACGACGACAAATCCATCGCGCACGTAATTGGTCGCGAACCACTGATTGTCCATGTATACCAGCGATCCTCTGGCATCGGCATAGCGTGTGTCATTGTCGTCGGTGCCGAAAATGCCACCTCGTAATTCAGTGGAAGCTCCCCGCCAAGCCACTTCAGCCTGACGGTAACTGCTTTCGGTGTCGCGGTGTTCATAGGCGAGGTTCCAGCCCCAGCCGCCTTGTATGGGTGGGGTGTGGGCATATTGGACTCTGCTGGTCATTCCTCCGTTATTGTCTCGGCGTACGCTGGTGCTTAATGTGCCAGGACGGCTGCTTAGTGGCACTGTTATCTGGGCTAGGGTGTTCCAGCCGCCGCCTATCTCACGGTTGGCAGAGAGCGAGAGATGCATGCGATCCCATAGAGAGCGGTTGTACGACAAGTTAAACAGCTGAGTACGGCTATCGTCACCGGTCTGGATGTCAAAGTAGCCGCCAGCAAGCGACCCATGCGTGCCAAGGTTTAAACCCCCGGTAACCTGGGTAACTTTCCGCTGCGTATTTTCGCGTGTCGCGCTGTGAATGTGGCGAGATAGATCGGTGAAACCAGCCTGCTCTACTTGGTGGCGCAGAGCGATGTTAAAGCGGCGGCTCCGGTAGCGGTATCCGGCCGTGTAGGCATTACCGGTGACGCCTTCGCTGCGGCTTTGGCGGTAGGCTGTCTCTAGCGTGCCTAGCTGCCATAAGCCAAACGTGCCGCCAGCGCCTGCAGTGGTTAAATCGTCGCTAGCTTCAGTTTGCAATTCCATGGTGAATTGATTGTTGATGCCGCGCCGATAGCTGCCGGTGGCGGCCATTCCGCTATAGGCAAAATCACGCTGGCCGAAGTGGCGGCGCGGGGCACCTGCACTGAAACTGAAGGTGCTTAAACCGGGTTGTAGCAGTTCGCTGGAAACGTAAAACGGCAGGCTAGTGGAAACTCGTCTTCCCAGGCTATCGGTGGTCACAATGGTGGCTTCGCCAGCGCCGGTGACCATGGGCATATTGGTGACAGTGAAGGGGCCCGGCGCTAGTTCCATTGAGGATTGCTGCGCGCCATCGATGAACAGATCGAGGGTCGTGGGAATCGCTACTTCGCCGCTGAACTCAGGTAGTGGGTGGGTGATGATATCGGGACGAAGGGCAAAGTTTCGAGAAACATGAATGCCGCCAAGACGAACTGCATTTGTCCAACCCAGTGGTCTGGTGATGACGTCTCCTGCGCTGTACTGAAGCATCCGCTGTTGATCGGCGTACTCCCAGCGGGTGTCGAAGCGCCGGTAGCCGTTGTCTTGTCCACTCTCTCCCGTCACTATCTCGCGGTAAATGCCAGAGGTGCTTAGTGTCCCCGCTGCACCAAACAGTCGCGCTTCGTGCCCTAAGCTGGCAAGTGTCGCGCCACCCTGAGTGTCGCTGATATAAGCGTCGTAGTTAAGCAGTGCGCCAGGACTGGTGTTAAGTGCGAATGTCTCGTTTTGAGATAAATTAGTATGAAACTGATGTGGTAGCCAATGGGAAGGTACTTCCAGATATAGCCGTTGGCTGGGGCTGTGATAGCGCGCTTCTAATTCATCTAATTGGCTGATATTAATGATGTTATCTTGACGCTGCAGGTGTTTATTAGGAAGGCCTAGTTGTTGGAGTACCTCACGCTTGATGAACAGTTCGCCATTCTGCTGGGTAACGTGCTCGATACGCTGGGTGGAGCGTTGATTGACGATGATCTCCAGGTGGAGTTCCGAAACTGCCTGGAGATCACCCGCGCGTGGCGGTGGCGGCAATGCCTGGCCGATAGCAGGAAAAGACACCGCCGTTAAAAGTAAAGCGCAACTGCCCAACATGAGCCATGCCGGGAAATGCCAATGGATACGCGGGAGCATGCTGGCGCCTACTCGGCCGAAATGCGATGACTGACTCCCGAAATATGAGCGCGAAGCTCGCCAGTAGGTCTTATGTTTTGGGGTAGTGGCCAGCGTCGTACCTGCCTGGGCAGTACATAGCCAAGCAGCCCGTTGGTGACTTCGTTGCGCTGCCCTGGTTGCTCAAAGGTAACTTGGCTTAGGCGCACATGATGCTGACCCGCGTTGTGTATTTCTAGTTGCGACTGCCCCTCATGTGTTACGAGTCTCCAGGTTAGGCCGGGGTAGGGGATGTTACTGGAGGCGATACGTTCAGGGGGCAGTGCTCCTTCACCATAAACAAACAAGGGTAGAGAGTAGCGCATTTGTAATTGCACAGCGGCACGAGGCGAGCTTTCTCCTCCGCTATTAGGTGCTAGGGCCGGAATTTCGTCAACAATAATGCGATAGGCTTGCTCTTCGCCAATTGGTGAGGGTTCTTGGCGGATCAGGCGCACCATCTGGCGTTCCCCGGGAGCAATTGCCGTCATGGGTGGGCTACCCACAACGCTTTGTTGAGATTGGTATTGATTTTCTCCTCCTACCTGAGACCAAGCAAAAATCCGCACCTGCATATTGACCGTTTCGCTACCTCTGTTTTCCAGCCAAAGTGCACTTGCCTGCTGGTGACTCTCAATAACAGGGTAAATGGGCCAAATCAACAGAGAGTTAGCTGATGAAGGGCCCGCAAGAAGGCTTAGCAGGATGAAAATACCAATGATGTGGCCGAAGCGCTTTTCCAGCATAGATGTTCTCCTAAATCGAGCTTGTGCCCTTCGCTGCGATGTCACCACTCCAGCGTTAGTACGAGTTCGTCGCGGTAACTATCTGCTGGGCGGTTGCCTGGCAGCGTTAACCTGCCCCAGATGGGGAGGGTAATATCATTAGGACTGGTCGTGGTGTCTAAGGTGATGGGCTGGTCAATACCAATCGCGTTCTGTGAAGCGGCATCCTGGTAGAGTTGGTAGGCCAGCGTTTCGCTGCCATTTTCCCGCTTGAGCTGTCGATCACCATCCGGCTGAAGTCCACCATCAATACGCATGCTTAATGAAATTCCTGGTGTACAACTGAGCGTAAAAGACCCGGAGGCAAGCAGCGATACATTACGCGTTTCCTGTGAAAGCGCTGAGGCGGTGCCAAAGGCTAGGCTTCCTAGTGCCCCAACCTGGGTGCCTGCCGGAGGAACTTCGTTATTGATTAGGCAGCCAGGCGTAATGGTAGCTGAAACCATGAACGTGTCGGTGGGAGAGGCCTGCGTTAGCCCCGCCACTATCATCATCGGGGCGATGAGTCTCAAGCGCCGAGCCATTCGAGAAGCTACCAGGACAGCTCAACATTCAGTGTGTCTTCGTAGGTGCCTGCAGGTAGGTTGCCAGGGTCGCCAAAGGCTCTTCCGTAAAGATCGATTGTCTGGGGAGTGCTGGCGAATGCGCTGAGTATGATGGTGTCGTTTACAGCCAGCGCCTCCGTTCGTGCTGTATCTGTGTACAAGGTGTAGCCGACAAATGCCGTTGCGGCAGTATCTTGCATGGCATGGGTAGCAGGTGAGGCTTGGTTATCATGAAGGCCGCTGAGCAGAGTGAAGGTGGGGGTTACTCCAGGTGAGCAGAGCACTGTAATACCACCTCCTCCAGCCACTTGGGCATCTGCCTGATCGAATAGGGCAGAGTGGGTGCCGAATGCCAAGCTGCCGAAGTCGACTGCAGCGCCTTCTTCCCCATTAACTGAACAAGCGTCTTCAAGAGTAATTGAAGCGTCGATGGTTCCGCTAACGGTCTGGGCTTCTAAAGTGGAGTGAGAGAAAGTGAGTGCGGCAATGACAGTGCCTAATCCAGTGATTCGAGAGTAGCTTGTGCGAGAGTAGTTTAAGGTTAGCATAATCAACTCCTTAGAGATTAATTACTTATAGCGTTGCCCGCAGAAAAGAGCATTTTGCTTTATTACCTCAAGGTCTAACTCAAGACCTGACTCAAGACCTGTCTCAAGAACTAAAATGCTCAGTAATATTTGTTAAAGTTCACGCCTATTTTTAAGTTAGCACGTAATACTAAAAAAGCACCGCTGGAGTATTAGGGAATTAAAAAATGGATAGGCGGCATCAACTGTGTTTAAACACTTACTTAAACTGACTTCCAAGCAGCACTGTCGTTTATTTTTCGTTTATTAGTATTTATTAATTGCACCAAAACTGGGCGGAAAAGCTAGCACTTTAGTCTATTTCTGATGTGTTTCTGGCCTATACCGAACCTGCATAGGGTATGCATATATTCGTTGCCGCAGTTAAATACGTCATCGCTCTGGCCAGCAAATCGACGTTTTTAACTATAAAAGGGTGACTGTATATGCCTTATGTTCACGATACGCTGACACGTTTAGCGAAAAGTAGCCCTGCACAAACTGAGTTTTATCAAGCCACTGAGGAAGTGCTTGAGTGTCTTCGCCCATTGTTCGAACGTGCGCCGCATTACCATCAGCACAGTATTATTGAGCGCATTGTTGAGCCGGAGCGTCAGGTTATGTTCCGGGTGAGCTGGGTGGATGATGCTGGTCGTGTACAAGTCAACAAAGGCTATCGCGTGCAATTTAATTCGGCGCTTGGCCCTTATAAAGGCGGTTTGCGTTTTCATCCCAGCGTGACGTCGGGCACCATTAAATTTTTAGGGTTTGAGCAAATCTTCAAAAATGCGTTAACGGGGTTGCCGATTGGCGGTGGTAAGGGCGGCGCTGACTTTGATCCAAAAGGGAAGTCTGACAACGAAATCATGCGTTTCTGTCAGGCATTTATGTCGGAGCTTTATCGTCATATTGGGCCGCATACCGATGTGCCCGCTGGGGACATTGGCGTTGGTGGACGAGAAATTGGTTATCTATTTGGTCAATATAAGCGTTTAACGGGCCGTTACGAGGGCGTGTTGACGGGGAAAGGCCTAAACTGGGGTGGTTCCCTCGGTCGCAAAGAGGCGACTGGCTACGGTGCGGTTTACTTTGCCGAGAACATGCTGGCAGCTAAAGGCGAAGCTTTGCGTGGTAAAACCTGCTTGGTATCTGGCGCGGGTAATGTGGCGATTTATACGATCGAGAAGCTCTATGAACTGGGTGCCAAGCCCGTTACCTGTAGTGATTCCAAGGGGACTATTCACGACCCTAGCGGTATCGATTTAGGCCTGCTAAAACAGTTAAAAGAAGTCCAGCGTGTATCGTTGGAAAGCTATCTGCATGAGCACCCGGAAGCTCACTATATTTCGGCTCGGGATTACCCGCAGGATGGTCACGCGGTTTGGCGTATTGAAGGCGAGGCAGCGTTCCCTTGTGCGACGCAAAACGAGCTGACCGAAGCCGATGCCAAAACACTATTGGCGAATGGCGTTACCTGCGTGAGCGAGGGTGCTAATATGCCTTCCACCAAAGAGGCGGTAGATGTCTTTTTGGAGGCCAAAATTGCCTATGGACCCGGCAAAGCAGCGAATGCAGGTGGCGTGGCGACGAGTCAGTTGGAGATGGCCCAGAACAGCAGTATGGAGCAGTGGCCGTTAGAGAAAGTTGACCAGAAGCTTAAACAGATTATGGCGGATATTCATCGTCAGTGTGCGGATACGGCAAGTGAGTTTGGTGAACCTGACAACCTTGTATTGGGTGCCAATATTGCGGGCTTCCGCAAAGTGGCCGATGCGATGATTGAGCAGGGCGTTATCTAATCGCTTTTATTAGCTAAACCACATACACTGTTGTGACACAGTCCTTTCCCTCTGGGGAAGGGCTGTTTTCGTTGGTGCGTTTTATGCTCACTAACATCACTATTGATTGCTTTCCAAGGAGAGTAGAGATGGGGCAGCGTCCTTCTATTATCATTAATCGTCTTGATGCTGAACGGCTTCAGCGCCTGATTGATAACGCATCTGAAAAAGACATGATGGTGGCGGAGCTACTGGAAGAGGAGTTGGAGCGCGGAGAGGTGCTTGACCCTCAGGATATTCCTGAGGATGTGGTTAGTATGAACAGCCAGATACGCTTTACTGATCTGACCCGCGAGCGTCAGATGATTCGAACGTTGGTGTATCCTCATGCGCTTGAAAGCGTTGAGGATGGAATTTCGGTGATGGCACCAATAGGCGCAGCGTTAATTGGCTTGCGCGTGGGCGATGTCATTGAGTGGCCGCTACCCAACAACACCGAAGTACGCCTACGCATTGATGCGATTTTCTGGCAGCCCGAGCGGGAGAAGCAGTTCCATCGCTAAGTAAGTAGTGACAAGTAAGTAGTGACTACTCTCCGTCCTGGAGGGGAGTGTTTCATTAAAGCTTTCAAGTACGAACTGATGCCTAATGGCGAACGGGTCGCAAAGCGTGCCAGTTCGCCGTGTCCTTATCACGACTGTCCTTAAATTACTGGCCTTATCACTACTGTCCTATCAGCTCCGCTAGCTGTATCGCGGAAATCTTTACCTCGCGAATTGCTCGCTCACTATCCAGGTCATCCATCGCGACGACCCCAACACACGCTTCCATACCACTACGAGACTGGGTAGTCGGGATGTGCGTGGCTACGCCAACCGCGCCGCGTTGAAGCTGTCCCCGCGTAAGGCTATAGCCATCAGCGCGGGCTTGCTTCACCTCTGGGCTGTCCTCTTCCTTTGGTGCTCGTCCTGCCAGGATTGCGATACCAGCCGCGCCTTGTGTTAATGGATGGCGGCTGCCAACGCGATATCCCACACGCAGCATTCCTTCTTCAGGCTCAGCGACCAGCGTCACCATGCACTCTTCCCCTTGGGCTAGAGAAATAAACGCAGTCGCACGTGTTGCTTTGGCCAGGGTTTTTAACAATGGCAGGGCGACCGTATGGAGCTGAGGTTCAAAACGCGAAGCTAGCAAAGTAATGCCTGCGCCTAACCTAAGGGTGCCTCCCTGTGTGCGGGTAAGCAGGGCATGTGACTCGAGCGTAGCGACGATGCGGTAGGCGATAGTCCTGTGGACTTCAAGCTCCTCAGCAAGCTTAGCAATGCTGATACCTTCATTATGCTCGGAGACTATTTTTAAGGCGAGCAGGCCGCGATCAAGCGTTTGAAGCGTGGACGACATCAGTGGAGAACCTCGAACAGACGTTTGCGTATGGACAATGAAGGACCGACAAGTATGGCGCAGTACCTTGGGGCTGCAAACATGTATTGACGGTGCGCGACACTTCATCTATTTTTTGTTTCTATAATAGATAATTATTGTGCGTTAATAGAGACAAAAATAAAACCAACGTCTTGTCGAGCGTTCCCCCTTGGAGACATCATGACCACACCTGCACGCCAACCCGATAAAATGTCAGAAGGCTGCCCTTTTCATCAGCCAGCTTATGCAACTAGCCATGCAACTAGCCATGCAACTAGCCAAGCAACAGTGACATCACCAACGGGGTGCCCCGTCTCGCGTGATGCTGCTGCTTTTGATCCTTTCGGCGCGTCTTACCAGCTCGACCCCGCCGAGGCGCTACGCTGGTCTCGCGAGCAGGAGCCGGTGTTCTTTAGCCCTAAGCTTGGGTATTGGGTCGTGAGCCGCTATGAGGAGGTAAAAGCTGTTTTTCGTGACAATCTGACCTTTTCGCCCGCTATCGCGTTGGAGAAGCTGACGCCAGCGCCACCCGAAGCGGTAAAAATTCTCGAAAGCTACGGCTTTGCAATGCGTCGCACCATGGTCAATGAGGATGAGCCAGACCACATGGAGCGCCGCCGCCTACTGATGGATGCTTTCCTGCCTGAAAATCTCGAGAAGCATGAGGTATGGGTTCGCGAGTTAGCGCGTAGCTATATGGATCATTTCATCGATAAAGGCCGCGCGGATCTGGTGGAGGAGATGTTTCGGGAAATTCCCATGACCGTGGCGCTGCGCTTTCTGGGGGTGCCCAGCGAAGATGCCAAAGAACTTCGCAAATTCTCTGTCGCCCACACGCTCAACACCTGGGGCCGCCCCTCGCCAGAACAGCAGCTGAAGATTGCTGAAGACGTGGGACAATTCTGGCAAACGGCGCAGGCTATTCTCGATCGCATGCGTGAAGAGCCAACGGGTGAGGGGTGGATGTATGATTCGATTCGTATGCACAACCAGCACCCCGCGATTGTGCCTGAGAGTTACCTGCGCTCAATGATGATGGCGATTTTGGTAGCTGCCCATGAGACGACGGCTTTCGCCACCACGAATGCTTTCCGCATCCTGCTATCGAATCGTGCTTCTTGGAATGATATCTGTGAGAACCCGACGCTAATTCCCAGCGCCATTGAGGAGTGTCTCCGTGCCGCTGGCTCTGTGGTGGCTTGGCGCCGTATCGCTACTGAGGATGCTGACGTAGGGGGTGTGACGATCCCCAAAGGTGGCAAACTGTTGTTGGTACAGGCATCGGCTAACCGTGATTCACGACATTTTGAAAACCCTGACGAGTTTGATATATACCGCCATAACTCAGCAGAGCACTTCACCTTTGGTTATGGTGCGCATCAATGTATGGGTAAGAATATTGCCCGCATGGAAATGCGGATTATTCTAGATGAGTTTGTCCGCCGTTTACCCCATATACATCTCATCGAGGACCAAACGTTCGAGTATCTGCCTAATACGTCTTTCCGTGGTCCAACCTCGCTTTGGGTGGAGTGGAATCCTGAGCAGAACCCAGAGCGTCGTAACCGTGCGGTGTTAGAGAACCCGACGCATTTCCATATTGGTGCGCCTATTAAAGAGGATATTTTGCGTCGGGTTGTAGTCGCTGAGGTGGAGCGTGAAGCCGAGGAAGTCGTTCGGGTCGATCTTGTCGATCCCTATGGCCGTGAGTTGCCGGACTGGTCACCTGGCTCACATATCGAGCTAGTCTCAGGCGAATGGCGGCGCTATTACTCGCTGTGTGGAAAGCGCAATGACCAGCATCGTTTGTCTATTGCTATTTTACGTGAGCCTACGGGGCGTGGCGGGTCATTATATTTCCATGAAATGATCAAACCAGGTGACGTGCTGCATATTGCTGGCCCAAAGAACCATTTTCACCTGGATGAGACGGCAGAACGCTATACCTTAATAGCCGGCGGTATTGGTATTACGCCGATTCTTACCATGGCGGATCAACTTAAGGCATTAGGCAAACCTTACACACTCCACTATTGCGGCGCCGGGCGGCAAACCATGGCCTTTTTGGAGCGCGTCGAGCGTGACCACAGCGAAGCGCTAACCGTTCATGCAAGCGATGAGGGCTGTCGGCTTGATATCTCGACCGCACTTAGTAACGTAGCCAAGGGTGACCAGGTCTACTGCTGTGGCCCTGAACGAATGTTAGAGGCGCTCGAGGTATTGGCGCAGAACTGGCCTGAAGGCGTCTTACATGTTGAGCATTTTTCGGCTCGCTCAAACATCCTTGACCCTGAGCAAGAGCATGCCTTCGAGGTAGTGCTTAGCGACTCTAACGTGACACTTCAGGTCGGGAATGATCAGACCTTGCTTGAAGCACTGACGGCGTTTGGTGTGGATGTGCCAAGCGACTGCTGCGAAGGTTTGTGTGGTACCTGTGAAGTCGCTGTTGTCGAGGGGGATATTGATCACCGTGACGTGGTACTCAGCCGTGCTGAGCGGGCTGCCAGTGATCGTATGATGGCCTGCTGTTCGAGAGCTAAGGGGGATCGTCTTGTTCTCGCTCTCTAATGGCTAACAATTAATAATTAACAAGCAACAACTAAAAACTAAAAACATTAAAACGCAGCACCTTGCACGCCAATCCTGTAATAAACGAGAGGAAATTAATAATGAAAAAACTCGCTACACTGACAACGCTTTCTGCCTTGGTGGCATTAGGCACTTTACAACATGCCGCCGCCGCGACTGAATTACAGATTAGTACTTGGGCGGGCCCTAATCACGGCGTTAACACTATTGTTTGGCCAACATGGGGGAGTTGGGTTGAGGAAGCTACCGAAGGGCGCGTCACTGTTAACGTTGTTCACGATATGGGGCCGCCAGGCTCGCAAATGGAATTAATCGCAGATGGCGTTGCCGACGTTACTTGGCTTTTTCATGGGTTAATGCCGGGGCGTTTCGAGCTGACCAAACTGCCCGAGCTACCCACGTTTGAGGATTTCTCGTCCGAGTCTGCGTCGGTGGCTTATTGGCGCACCCATAACGAGTTCCTAGCCGAGGCTAATGAACACCGAGGGGTTGAGGTGATTGGGGTTGGGGTACATGGGCCGGGTGCGCTTTATCTTACCGAAGAAATTGATAGCCTTGATGACCTAGACGGAAAGCGTGTTCGTATCGGTGGCGGCATTATGGCGGACATTTCGAATGCACTTGAGCTTACCGGCGTAGCACTACCCCCCGCTAGCACTTATGAGGCTGCTACACAGGGCGTTATTGACGGCGCAATGCTAACACTTGAAGGGCTCAAAAGTTTTCGTCTAGCGGAAGTGTTGCCCTACACCGTTCAGATGCCAGGTGGTTTTTATCGGGGGAGTTTCTCGCTGGTCATCAACCCTGATACATGGGCCTCGCTTTCTGAAGAAGATCGTGCGGCCATTGAAGACGTGTCGGGAGAAAGACTCTCTCGCTTGTTTGGCTACATGATGGACGTGGTGGATGAGCGTGGCGTCGAGTTTGCGCAACAGCAGGGCAATACGTTTGTGGAACTGCCGGCCGAAGAACTTGAGCGCTTCCAACAAATAGCCGCAGATCTTCCAAGTCAGTGGGAGGCCGGGGCTAAGGAGCGTGGCGTTAACGGTGAAGCCGCGCGAAGCTTCTTCCTGGAACAGCTCGACGTTGTAGATAGTGAAGAAGGATTGAGTGCTGAGGAAGTGGTTGACCAGAGCATGTAATGTATCCCTGCCCGAGGCGCTGTTTTGCCTCGGGCAACGGGTTATTTTTTCTGTAAGTTATCGACAGAGATCTCAACATCCTGTGGGCGTTGTAGCACGTTAAGCAGCACAATAGCGCGCTCTTCGCCTTTGCAACGTTTGAAAACGGCTTCTAAATCTTTGAAGGGGCCGTCGGTGATCGTCACTTTTTCCCCAGCGCAGAAGTAGCTGTGGCTGCCTTCTTGATGATGCGGCTGTGCGCGAAGGGTATCTACCAAGGCATTCGGTACGGCGATGGGCGTGTTGCCAAAGGTGAGTAGGCGCAGCACGCCGCGGGTAGAGCGAATTGGCCGCCAGTTGCTGACGGTCTGATCCAGCCGAATAAACAGGTAGTAGGGGAAAAGTGGCTCGGTCACCAGGGTAAGTTTGCCTTGGCGCTTACGTTTAGCGTTAAGCACTGCATGGAACACCTCATAACCTTGGTTGGTGAGGTGTTCTGCGGCGCGAAATGATTCGCCGCCTTTGCATTGGATTACATACCAGCAGGGGGTAGCCCGCTCTGCTTGGGTTTCGAACTCCTCCATAAATCACCCTTTGGCGTTTGCGAGCAGTAGCGCGAGTGCATCCAGCGTTTGGTCAACATGGTCTTTCGTGTGTTCACAGGAAAGAAAAAAGCGTAGCCGAGCACTTTTTTCAGGAACCGCAGGATACAGAATAGGCTGCACGTTAATGTGCTGTGCAAACAGCGCATGGGAGAGGTGTGCCGCGAGCGGCGAGCTACCCACAATAACGGGTACGACGGCAGAGCCAATGCTATGACCGGTGTCCATTCCCCTAGCTTGCGCCTGCTCCAGGAAGTAGTGCGAAATTGCCTGTAGCTGGGTAACGCGCTCGGTTTCCTGGGGCATTAATTCCAGTACTTTAAGCGATGGCGCGGCCACTTGAGCGGGCATGCCGACGCTGTAAAGAAAACCGGGTGCAAAGTAGCGCAGTGTTTCGACCAGCGCTTTATTGCCTGCGATATAGCCCCCGCAGCCTGATAGCGTTTTGCTCATAGTGCCCATCCATATATCAACATCGGTTGGGTCAATCGCAAAGTGCTCTCGTAAGCCTAGGCCAGTGTCACCCATGACGCCAAACGAATGCGCTTCATCGACCATCAGCCACGCCTGATGACGCTGCTTCAGTTCAATAAAGCGGGGTAGGTCGGGGATATCGCCATCCATGCTGTAAAGCCCTTCAATGACGACAAGAACGCGTTCAAATTGATGGCGATGACGGCTTAACAGAGCGTCTAGCGCGGCGGGATCGTTATGGCTGAAAGATATACGCTTGGCGCCGGAAAGCTGTGCGCCGACTAACGAGCTGTTGTGGATGTACTCGTCGTGAAGCACAAGGTCTTTCGGGCCCAATAGGTAGCCAAGGGTAGACACATTGGTTGCGTGACCGCTGACAAAAACAACCGCGTCTTCAACACCATAGATGTTGGCGATCGCTTGCTCTAGTTCGCCGTGAATAGGTCGTTCACCCGAGACGACGCGACTGGCAGAGACGGAGGTGCCGTAGTGAGCCGCTGCGTCGGATGCCGCTTGAACAACCCGTGGGTCACCGGAGTAACCCAGGTAGTTGTAACTGGCGAAATTAATGCACTCATGTCCATCAATCACGCTGGTAGCACCGGCGAGGCCGTCATGGACTTTAAAGAACGGGTCTATAAGCCCGAGCTGTTTAGCGCCCTGGCGCATCATGACTAGCTGCTGATAACCCGGGTGGGCATCAAATCGTGTAAAGCGCTCGGGAACAGTCTGAGTTGCCTCGGCGCCTGAGATAGCAGTGGCTTGGGTGCTGGTGGCACGGGGCGTTGGGCGCTTGCGTGCCTGTTCCAGCAGCTGTCGTTTCAGTTCAGAGCGCTTTACGGTCATGGTGTCTCGGTGGTAGATGTTGAAGCCGACTCATTGTTGAGCCCGTCCGCCCCGTGGCGAGCGGCCAGAGAGGCTAACGCATCTTGTGGCGCTTCTTCAACATCATTGTCATGCTGATGTAATTTTTGAATCAGCACACCTGCCAGTTTGTTCAGCGTTGACGCTTCACTCAACACCATCACCGGTACTTGCACGTTCAGGCGGTTCTCGATGGCAGTCATCAATTCAACGCCCATGAGCGAGTCAAACCCCATATCGTATACCGAACGGTTGATGTCGATTTTCTCTTCATCAATCAGCAGGATACTGGCTAGTTCTGCGCGCAGTAGGTCGGTAATGGTGCTATGCAGCTCTTCCGGCGAGAGGTCGGCTAGTAGCGCACTGATATCGTCATCGTGGTCAACGCTGCCATCATCATCGCTGGTGCGGGCAATTTCGTTAAACCGTGGTGCCTGGGCGGTGGGTAAGAAGCGTGCTAGTGCGCCCCATTCAAGTTCAAGAACACCAAGGCTTGGCCCAGGCGTCAGCAGCATTTGTTCGAGTACTTTGAGGGCGTCATCAGAGCGCAGCGCAGAACCGCCTAAGCGCTCTTGCAATGCATCTCGTGTACGCGTATTGCGCGCCAGGAAACCGACATCTTCAATGGCCCCCCAGCGTACGCAGGTAGCAGGAAGACCAGCGGCGCGACGGCGGGCAGCAAAGGCTTCTAGCCAGTGGTTGGCGGCAACGTAATTGGCCTGTCCTGGGTTACCAAATAGCGTAGTCGCTGAGGAGTAGAGCACAAAGAAGTCGAGTGGGATGTCTTGGGTGAGAGCATCCAGGTGACGGGCACCGTCAATTTTAGGAGCCAGCACCTTTTGAATACGCTCGGCATCTAAGTTACGAATCAAGCCGTCGTCGATCACTGTGGCGGCATGCACGATGCCACGCAGCGGGCTAAGTTCGCGTTGCACGCGCGCCATAACGCTTGCTAGCGCATCGTAATCGGTAATATCGCAGGCCGCAGCCAGTACTTTCACGCCTTGGGCTTCAAAGGTTGCGATAGCGGCTTGGGCTTCTTCGCTAGCGGGGCCGCTCCGGCTTAGCAGGATAAGCTGACGTGCGCCCTTGCTGACTAACCATTGAGCCGTTTTTAGGCCAAAGCCCCCCAAACCACCGGTCACTAGATAGCTGGCGTCGGCTGCTAGTGTCATAGCGCCGGTGCCTAATAGCTCGTTACGCGGTGGAGCAATAGGCTGTTCGTAGGTGACCACCACTTTGCCGATCTGGCGTGCTTGCTGCATATAACGGAAGGCATCAATCACTTGGTTGTGACTGAACGCCGTGAACGGCAGCGGGCTGAGTGTGCCATCGTTAAATAGCGCCATCATTTCACCGAACAGGCGTTGGGTGAGGGCAGGCTGCACTTTCATCAACTGGTCAGAGTCGATGCCGAAGTAGCTTAAGTTGTTGCGGAACGGACGTAGGCCAATATGAGTGTTTTCATAGAAGTCCCGTTTACCTAATTCCAGGAAGCGACCAAACGGGCGCAATGCGCGGAGGTTTTGGTTAATCGCTTCGCCTGCCAATGAGTTCAGTACGACATCCACGCCTTCGCCTTGCGTGTCCTCTAGGATCTCTTCAGCAAACGTCAACGAGCGGGAGTCGTAAATGCGCTCTTCACCCATAAGGCGCAGGAAGTCGCGCTTCTCTTCAGAGCCAACGGTGGCGTAGATATCGGCGCCCAGCCACTGGGCAATTTGCAGCGCGGCAATACCCACACCGCCAGCGGCACCGTGAATCAGTACTTTCTCACCGGGCTCCAAGCGCGCTAGATGTTTTAGCGCGTAGTACACGGTGAAGAAAGTGGTCGGTATCGTCGCGGCAGCAGCAAAGCTGACGCCTTCCGGCAGGGGCGCGACGGCATTCTGGCTAGCAATGAGACGGTCGCTGAAGCTGGCGGGTCCAAAGCCCACGACCGCCTGACCGGGCGCAACGTGCTGAACATTGGCACCCACCGCGATAATCTCACCCGAGAACTCAAGCCCTAGAGTCGGGCCAGCGAAGCCATTTTCAATCGCTTCATCAGACAGTAAGCCAAGGGTGTACATGACATCGCGGAAGTTGAGACCGGTCGCTTTGACGCGAATTTCAACGTCATCCGCGCCAAGTTCAGGCAGTGGGCGTGGCCGCCACTGCAGCTGACGCAGTTGCCCTGGTAGGGCAAAGCCCAGCGTCATTGCCTGATGAGGCGCAGCGCTTGCCTGCTTGACTGGGTGAGGAGCGGGCAGGGTACGGAGGCGGGTAGCAAACCGCTCGCCTTCAACCGTTATTACCAGCTCGTTTTCGCTATCTGGCGTAGCAAGCGACGCTGCAAAGGCGTTTAACGTCGCATCGCTGGGAACGTTTGGTAGATCGATCAGTGTGACGCTATGGCCAACCGCTTCATTGGCGAGCGAACGACCAAAGCCCCATAGCGCGGCGTCATCGCCTGTACTGGCAGCCTGGGTCGGTAGCCAAAGCGTGACACGGCTGCCTTGGCTTTCCAGCCCGCTTGCTTCTAATGCCAGTGACCACTGCTGTGCCATGTAGCAGCGTTGGGTTTGAGCGGCGGTTGTACAGCCCTTAAGCCCACGCAGATCAATCACATTGAGTGCGGCAGGTACGTCTTCGCGTTCACCTAGCGCTGTATTTAACAGTGCTTGCGGGGTTGCGTCGCTGACGGTTAGCCATGTGTTGGCGGTGCCTAACCGCTCTGCAAGCTGGGCAGCAAGTGCTTCGTGCTCCGCGTCAGAGACAAGCAAATGGTAGGCCTCTGCTGCCGTTTGCGTCAGCGAGTCATTGCTTGCTGCGTATTGGCCATGCAGTAGGTAAGCACCATTCTCTTCCAGCTCAACCGGCGGCGAAACGCTGAGACCTTGTTGTGCTAACCACTCGACAAGGTTGTCTTGTTCTAGGGCGGTTTGGTCGATGCCGGGTGTCGCCAGTAAGTCATCAAGCCAACGGCTCGGGTGAACACCAATCACCATTACCTGAGCGCCTGGCGCAAGCTGGCCTGGCAGCGCTTCAATCAACTGGCGGGTGCGTTCAGGCTGGGTCACGTCCACGCTGATAAACGCCAGCTGGGCTTTCTCTGCAGGGCTAAGCGTTGGCAGTGAATCTTCCAGTGGCTGAATATCCATCAGCGGGAAACGTTCTTGAAGCTGTTCCGCCTGATGGCGAGCCGTGTCGCTGGTGGTGATGGCGCGGTAGTGGTGCGCATCTTTAGAGATAGTCGTATTCGCTAGCTGTTCGAGCAGTCGCTGGCCCAGAGCGGGAGTACAGGGACCTGCTTCTAACAACTGCAGCCGCTGACCGGTGGGCAGCGTGGCTAGCGTGGCTTCCATTAATGCGCCAAGCTCGGCGGCTAACACTTGCCAGCCGTTTTCGCCGATAAGGACGCGATTAATGCCTGCTAGGTGCTCAGTGGTAATGCCTAGGCTTTCAAGGGTGTCGTTGCCGCTGGACAATTGCTCACGGTGTAGCCCTAAGCGACCCACCATATGAATCGGGGCAAAATAGTCGGGGTAATCCTGTACCAGTAACTGCCAAATGGTTTCCGGTGCGAGCTGATCTTCGCCGGCGTTAACATTAACACCAGTAAAGGCTTCGCTAAGGCTATCGAGCAGCGGTGATACTTCTTGGGCATAGCGTTGGCCGGTGCTGGCGGTAAACGCATCGCTTAGCCCAGCCAGCCGGGCGAGTGCACTGCCTGGCAGCGAAAGCGTCGCCGCGTTTAGCGGAGCAGGCGTTAACTCAACATCCAGGTAGCTAAAATGCTGGTGATGAGCGCGGTTTAAGCGAATCGCCTTGAAGCGGGTTTCACTAAGCACGGCCACGGCGTTACCGGCGGCGTCATACAGTTCGAAGTCGGCGGTGAAGGAGTGGGGCGCGCGCTTACCCATTACTGCTCGCGCCAGCACCGGGGCACCGGCTTCAGCGTTCACCTGGATGCGCCCAACACGAACCGGCACAAAGGCTAGCTGGGCTGCAAACTCGTTGTGTTGAGCTAGCAGCGGAATGAACATCTGAAAAGCACTATCCAAAATGCCCGGATGAACGTGCAGCGTATCGAGCTGCGACTGGACACTATCGGATAGGGTAATTTCACCAATGACGCTGTCGCCTTCAATCCAGCCACGGCTAATGGCTTGGAACGCAGGCCCGTAATGCAGTCCGATACGTTCGGCCATCTGCAAGTGCTCGGCCAGGGTATAGTCTGGCGCGCGGCTTGGCAGGCTTGGTGCTTTTTGGTTGAGCAAGAAGCCGCGGCTTTCGCGCATGCGGCGAGCAACGGCATTTAGCTGCCATTCGCTACCGGTGGCTGGCTCGCGGGAGTGGATGGCTAAGCGGCCGTCGTCTGGATCCAGCGTCAAGCGCATGGTGCGCCCATTGGGCCCATCCAACAGTAAGGGAGCGCGAATCTCCAGCTCTTCAATGTCTAAAAGCGGTGTATCTTTCTGCTGCAGGGCTGCTGCTAGCGTAAGTTCCACAAACCCCGCGCCCGGGAAGACTGCGCCTTCGCCAACGACGTGGTCGGCCAGCCATGGCTGGCGCTTGGTATCCAGCTGGCTTTCCCAGGTGTGATCCTGCTGCGCCAATGGGTAGCCAAGTAACGGGTGCTGATAATAGCGGGAAAGCAACCCTTGGCCATCGTTGGTGCCTTGCACCCAAAGTTGGGTGCGTTGCCAGGCGTAGTGTGGCAGCAGGACGCGCTGGCCTTCTACAGGGAAGAAGTGGTGGCTATCGAGGCTTAACCCGCTTAGCAACAATTGGCCGAGGCAGCGGGTTAAACCATCTGCGCCTGACTTATGCCGTTCAATGGTGCCTAGCACTAATCCGCTACGCTCTTGCTGGCGTAAGGAGTCGTTCATATAGCGACGCAGGATGGGGTGCGCGCCGACTTCCACAAATACGTTGTAACCCTGCTCAATAAGCACCGTAGCGGCGTTGTCAAATAGGACGGGTTCACGAATATTGAGCCACCAGTAATGGGCATCCAGCTGTGTGCCTTCACTGATGGTGCCGGTCACGGTGGACACATAAGGAATCTGAGTGGTGCCTGGACGAATGTCAGCCAGGGCTTCCACGACGCCTGTTTTGATACTGTCCATGGCGGGGCTGTGGAAGGCGTAATCCAGTGGCAGGCGCTTTGCAAAGGTGCTCTGCTCGCTAAGGGCTGCCTCAATGGCGCTTAGTTGGTCACGATCACCTGCTAACGTAATGCCTTTGGGACTGTTAATGCCTGCCAGGCTAATGTTGCTAAATTCGGGTTTTTCAAGCCAGGGAGCGATCTCTTCTGCGCTGATAGCGACAGCCGTCATTTCCCCAAGACCACGGGTTTTGCCCTGGTAGAAACTGCGGTAATAAATAACTTTAACGGCGTCTTCTAACGTTAATGCGCCGGATGCCCAGGCGGCAGCAACTTCGCCAACGCTGTGGCCGAATACGGCGGTGGGCACGATACCCTTGGATTTAAGCCATTCGGTTAACGCGACCTGCAGTGCAAACAGGGCGGGTTGAGCGATTTCGGTGCGCTCAAAGCGACCTTCGCTGGACTCTTCCTGGTTACGGCCCGCAAGCTCGTCACGCAGTGAAAAATCACCATGCTTCTGGAACAGGGTATCCACACAATCAATGGCGTCGCTAAACACGGGTTCGCTGTCTAGCAGGTCGTGACCCATGGTTTCCCATTGGCAGCCGTTCCCGTCGTAAACAAACACTGGGCCTCGGGCGTTAGCTAAGCGCTCCAGTGTCACAACGCTGTTGGTTTCACCTTCAGCAAACTGGCTGAGCGCGCTGGCGGCGGCTTCCGATGTTTGGGCGAAACAGAGCGCGCCAAACGTGTGTTGTTCGCGGTGGCTGTTCAGCGTGTGGGCGGTATCATAGAAAGCATGGTCGCTTTCGCGTAGGAAATTAGCTAGGGCACGGGCATTAGCCGCCAGTGCTTCCTGGCTTCGTGCGCTAATACGAACGGGTAGCGCAGCATCGGGCACTTGGCGAGGTGCTGGTGCTTTTTCGGGGGCACTTTCCAGTATGACGTGAGCATTGGCGCCACCAAAACCAAAGGAGTTGACGCCAATGACCAAGCGGCCCTGTTTTTTGAGCGCTTGAGCTTTGGTGACAACGCTAATGTTCCACTCATCAAATTTGATGCGTGGATTAAGATTGCGTATACCAATGGTGGCGGGCACTTCACGGTGCTGCAGGCTGTAAAGCGCTTTAGCAAGCCCGGCAACGCCAGATGCCGTTTCTAAATGGCCGAGATTACTTTTCACTGAGCCAATCAGAAGTGGTGTTTTACGATGCTTGCCGAGTGCTTCGCCGATAGCCCGGGTTTCAATGGGGTCGCCAACGGCGGTGCCGGTGCCGTGAGCTTCAAGGTAGTCGATCTCGTCCGGCGAAATGCCAGCCTGTTCGTAGGCGCGGCGCATTAATTCAATTTGGGCGCTGGGGTTGGGCACCGTAAGGCCAGATTTGTGGCCGTCAGTGTTAACTGCTGAGCCTGCTACCACGGCCAGGATATTATCGCCATCGGCCACGGCTTGATCATAATCTTTTAGCAAAAACAGCCCAGCACCTTCTGAGCGCACGTAACCATTACCGGCTTCATCGAAGACTTGGCAGCGGCCAGTGGGCGAGAGCATGCTGGCCTTAGAAAAAATAATAAAACCATAGGGGTGCAGGTGCAGGCTGATGCCACCTGCTAGCGCCATATTAGTTTCGCCGCTGCGTATCGATTGGCATGCCTGGTGGAATGCCACCATGGAAGATGAGCAGGCGGTATCCAGCGACATGCTGGGGCCATGTAGATCAAAGACGTAAGAGAGCCGGTTAGAGGCGATGCTTGATGTATTGCCTGTCGCGGTCGAGGCATCAATCGCCGACATGTCATCGGCAAGACGATAGGAATAATCAAGGCTGGCGACGCCAAGGAAAACGCCGCATTGGCTACCGCGCAGGGTGCTGGGCACGATGCCCGCGCTTTCCATGGCTTCCCAGGTAAGTTCTAACAGCATGCGCTGTTGCGGATCCATGTTCGCCGCTTCACGGGGCGAAATGCCAAAAAACTCTGCGTCGAATCCGCTTATATCGCCTAGGCTACCCGCGGCAAACGTGACGCTGGTGCCGGGATGGCGTTTGTCGGGATGCAGGAAAGCATCGTGGCTCCAACGGTCGGAGGCCACTTGGGTGACGAGGTCTTTTTCGGCTTGCAGGTCCTGCCAGAACGTTTCAGGTGTGGTGCCGGGGAAACGATGGGCGGCACCGATAATGGCAACGCGTTTAGTCATTCTTGCTCCTGAGGTTCTGGTTCTGCCTTGATCACATCGCTACTTATATCGCGTCCAAACGCCCGTTTAAATAGGTGGACGCCAAGTTCGTTTGCTTCCAGCATGTACGACGCGCGCTCAATTGGCGGCTGGTCGCATAAATTACGATCTACTTCCGTTGACCATATCATGTACGGGGTGCTGCTAGCAGGAGGCGAATAGTGCCTATATGCGGCAGGCAGTATGGGTACGTGGTCACCGTACCAGCCCAGCAGCCCTGGTCTTATAGCAGAGTTTAGCGCTGCTTTAACGCTTCCGAGCATTTTATCTGATTCACCTAAGTGGTGCAGGTAAACGGCCAAATCGCGTAAATGATGCGGTAGTGGCCACGGCGCTGCTGGCAATGTTGACGCTACTCTGGCCTTTTCCGGTGCTTCTAAGTGTAAAGGGCCGTGATTCTCCATGGTAATAACAAACACAAAGAGTGGCCTATTATCGTTATCTTCAAGCAGGCGTCCAACTCTACGTGCAACGGCTTGGTCACCAATATACTGACCATGCTTATCCTGGCTTTCGAATGCGCGAATGTCGATAAACGTCTCAAACCCTAGTTTGGGAATAACGCTGTCACGCATGTAGAAGGTAGCAGGGTAAGGGTGAACACAAACAGTTCGATAGCCTTGGGCTTTGAATGCACTGGCAATGCTGGGCAGTGTGTGGCGCGACAGCGTACGATAAGGATTAAACTGGCGCGGTCCCCAGGTGTCAGGCGCTATGCCAGTTAAAACGGCGCATTCGGTGCGCACAGTGTTTGCGCCCCATGCGGGCACATTCAGCGCTCCCTGCACGACAGCTTCCTGGCAGGTAGCGTCATAATTCGGCAGTAAGTCAGCGGCAATCTCGCTACACCAGGGGCGAGGATCAAAAAACGATTCACTTTGTACCAGCACAACGTTTGGCTTTGCCGCATCGGCTTCTAGCTCAAGGCTATGTTGAGCAAGTGACTGATGTTGAGAAAGTGGCTGAAAGGGCGATGCGTCGGGCGTGGGCGGTTGGGAGTGTGCCAAGGCGATACCATATGCCCAAAGACTAGAAAATAGTCCCAGCTGATCTAGATCCATGACAGGGTTCAATGAGATTGACGGCAGTTTTCGCCACCCCAGCCAAACGAGTAACGCGCCAGCGGCTATCAGCATTAGGCTATTCATTAGAAATACGGTGCCGCCCCATTGGCGAATTAGCGATGGTTCAAAAACCAAAAAGCTACCAATCGCAACCGCACCGGCGCTGCTGGCAGCAATGGCGAGACCAATGCCGAAAAAAGGCACATACAGACGCGGGTGCAAAATAGCATCCCAGAAGTATTCAAAATCATGGCAAATAAAGGGTTCGTTCAACGTGCGTGATTTAGTATTGCTGGACTGCACGACCACGAGTTGCAGCGATAAGATGAAAACAACAGCAAACCAAGGGCGTTGCAGAAGCAGCATAAAGGCGCCAAACAACAGTAACCAGCTACCAAGGTGCAGCGTGTTTGCGGCTATGCCGCGTTTCCAAAACGGTTGTGGGCGAGGGCTCAGCAGTGCCTCGAACAGCACACTACCTAACAAGCCTACTAAAAGTGGGCTAATAAATGTGGATGATAGAAAGAACTCCACGCTACGCGCCCCCGGTATGATTAAAGCCAAGGCGTTTGATGAGCCATTGAGAAATGCCCGCCGGTAGCACGGCCAGCCACCAAGTACCGAAATTCAGCGGGAAGGGAAAACTGATACGGGCGCGGTTAGCGGTGATACCACGTTGTATGGCGTTGGCGGCCCGCTCTGGCGGCCATTCCCAAGGCTTGGGGCCAGGCATGGCATTGCACATGGCGGAAGTGACGTAGCCAGGCATTACCACGGTCACACCAATGCCATGGGGTTCGAGTAAGCCTCTTAGGCCTTCTCCATAGGCTTTGATGCCCGCTTTGCTGGCGCTGTAGCTTGGTGTTGTCGGTAGGCCGTGCCAGCCCGCCAACGAGCTAATAAACACCAATTGACCGCTGCCGCGTGCTTGCATGGCAGGAACCAGCCGCTGGGCCATTGCAATGGGGGCTTTCAAGTTGACATCGAGTAGCGCTTGAACCTCGTCCCACGGTTCTAGCGTGCTTGCGCTTGGATGAGTATTAATGCCCGCGTTGGCAATCACAATATCTGGAACGTGCTCGGCACATAGCGCATCAAGCCATGCGTTGAGTTCGCTTTCGTCGGTCAAGCTGGCTGATGATAGCGACACCTGTGCGCCTTTTTCTCGACACGCCATCGCCAACCCTTCAAGCGCCTGCTGGTTGCGGCCATGTAGCACCAAGTGCGTTGTAGGGGCTGCATAAGCAAGGGCTAGCGCCCCGCCTATTGCACCGGTGGCACCGGTAATCAATACGCAGCGGGGGGCATTAGAAGAGAAAGAGGTCGTTACATCAACGTTCACACCAACGCTCACAGCAACGTCTCCAGTGGTGAAGGGCAAGCTTCTAGTATACCCGCTGCATTGTTCACCGCTAAATCGATACTGGGTTGGCAGTAAAAACCACCATTAATTTGCGTCGTGTACATCACTGTGTTGCGAAAATAGCCAAAGAGCGCTTGGCTAGGCAGCGGCGGTTGGTGCCAAAACTCGTCTAGAGAGCCTTCGTAGGTGAGGCCCGCTAAATTGTAGATGGGGTCGCTGAGCGCAAAGGTAGGGCACTGTTTTTCAAGGGAAACAATGCCGACCGTGCTGTTTACTGTGACGGTGCCCGTGGCGTGTTTCAGCAATGGATTGAGATTGCCTGACTCCAGGTAAACGATGCGCCCATGTAGGCCGTAAAAATCTTCCAGCCTTTTAATGATGTTCGGGTAATTAACCAGCCCCATATCCAGCGGGTGATTTTTTATACACAGCAGCGCATCACTAGGGGCATGTAGCGCAAATGATCCCATCACGTGATCCATCACCTCTTCCATATTGGCATAAGGTGAGTGGTCGCGAATCTGCGCATCGGTGTTGAGCTGCAGCGGCAACATAAAATAAGGCTTTCCGCCTTCTATAAGATTTTTAATCCGCGCTGCATCGCGCTTTTTCCAGTATCGAAGTAAGGTAAAGCGTTTGGCGTAGCCCGCATACTCCACCGGCGCAGTGATGGGTGCATGGTTACGATAGTGGGGAGCCACCAGGGGATTCGCTAACCCCGCTAGGTGATAGCACATGTCGTGAGCGGCACGGATTTTAAAAGACGAGCGAAAGCGAACCGGTGCAGGGAGTTTGGGCAACGCTTTGCCAGTTTCAAAAAACCACTTGGGGTCTCTGGGCAGCAGCGAGTGACCATTAACACCCTCGCGCTCAAGGGTGACCCAGAAAGGGCGAAAGTAGCCTTCTTCAAAGACGTGGGTGCGAATGCCAGCCGCGGATGCTAAGTCAACCGCGGGGCGGTGAATCGGACGCCGGTCACCAAACAGCACCTGATCGGTAATGTCGTAACGTTGCCACAACGACTGGATATAAGCCGGTAGCTCGCTTAGCGGGCCGCGAAACAAATGGTTCTGGCTGTGGGTGCGCTGCCAGTAGACGATATCGCCAGCGTTGAAGTTAACCTTTACCACGCGGTGACCATCGTCGGTTAGCCGACGGGCGAGACGCTGGTAGAAGGGCGAGCAGACGCCTTGGAGAAATAAGAATGCACGCTTTTGCTTCAACTTAATGACTTCCAATGAATAAGTTACGATAGTAGCGATATAGCCGCTGCTTCCATGTAAGCATGTGTTTTTGAGACTTAACTTGTTCTAATTTAGCCTGCTCCAACAAGCCGACTACCGTTTCAGCATTACATAGCTGCCGAGAGCCGGGATCGACATAGCTTGGGTATAGAAGCAGTGTTCCTGCGACTAGGGCATCCAGTGACAGCACCCGGTTGCGTCGCGGGCAGTGCATGGCATCCTGGGTTAGCCCCCAGCCGGCGTAAAATGGAAGGCCATAGGTGCATACTTGGCGTCGACGAAGTAGCGCTTCAAAGCCAGTGAGCGAGCTCATGGTGTGCACTGCATCAACGCGTGCTAACAACACAGTGATATCGATATGGCTGGCGTCGAGATCATACAGGCGTTTGGCGTTGGTATCGAGTGCTCCGATACGCGCACCGGTAATCACGTCAGGGTGGGCTTTGTAAACAATAAAAGCATCGGGGTTGGTGTCCCGTACGGCGTTTAACAGCGCACTATTAGTACTTATTTCTGGCGAACCTGTGGCAATGGACGCATCGCTTTCTACCTGACCAGGCACCAAAATAATGTGCTTGTTGGCGGGTAATTCAATGGCTTCTTTGCCCGGTACATTATATTTGGAAAGCTTCAATGCGACCAACCGTTCGCGCAGTTGTGCCGCTCGCTCTAATAAGTCATCGCTGAAATCGGCAGTATTCAGCAACGTTTCTAGCTCGCTAGGCTGGCTGGGGTCGTAGTATATGCCCTGGCGATCAATGACCAAAGAGAGTGGCTGGGTGAGGTCTACCCCAAGGCCCACGGAGCGTATAAAGCCGTCCTCCATTCGCCATAGTGCCGCTATATGGTCACGGTGGCGGGCTTTAAAATCATCGTTAATACGGCTGGACCACACCAGCAGATTGGGTTTTTCAACATCCGCTGAGAAAGCGGCTGGCAGCTCTTTTTGATAATCAACCTTTGCCGCGGGGCCAAGGAAATGGCCAATGAAGCGCTTCTTCCATGAAGAGAAGCCACAGGCTAACCACTCACCACGCAGGCGCTCTTGCTGGCGCTTTTGGTCGGCAATCAGGGCAATCGTTTCTTCCAGCGTCGCAGCCTTGCCCGTATAGGGGTTGGCGTATCGGGTGTAACGAAGATAGGCGGCGGCAAATACCTCTTCTAAGCGCCGAGAGACTCTTCTACGTGTACAGCTGAGCTGGTCATGGGTTAACCCCCAGCCCGCATAGAAGGGCAGTCCAAAGCAGTGCACTTGTTTGCCCGCCATCAGTGCTTCGAAACCTAACTGGCTGGTGACGACATAAACGGTTTTAACTCGGTCAAACAGTGCCCAGGGGTTAATGTTATCGCTGATGATATGGCAACGAGGGTGATCGTGAGCGTCTGCTAGATGCCCCTGCTTTTTACCTGCGATAACGTCAGGATGTACTTTAATTAGAATATCGGCATCAGGGTGGTTGTTTATAGCGCACGCTAACATTTGCTGAAAACTGTCTGCATCCGCACCACCATGGTGAATAGAAGCATCACCTGCGGTTTGATCCACGACTAATACATTGTTGGTCCCAGATACAGTGCCAGTCCCAAATACGGTGTCAGTTCCAACATTGTCAGTTCCAGCAACGAGGAACGAGTAATCAGGCGCGTGGTTGTATTTCGATAAGCGATAACGCGATAGTTGCTCAATGCAGCGCGTGGCTTGGGCAAGCTCCTCGGCGTCGAACGTGGCATGATTGAGCCAGTTTTCTAAATCACTAGGTCGAGAGGCGTCATAATAGATGCCCGTGTAATCGACGACCATGCTATGAGGCTGATAGCCTTCGACTCCTAGTCCTAAAGAACGAAGAAAGCCATCCTCAAGAGCGACATACGGTAGGCCATGACGAGCGGCATAATTTCGCGCGCCATCACTTGTGGACTTAAGCCCCCAGCCAATAACCGCATTCGGTTTCGAGCTCAGTGGCCTAATGCGTGAAAAATGCGAGTATTCAGGCAAAAAAGAAGCAAGCGCGTTGATCTTGGTAATACCGGGAGATGTATAGCCTGCTATTAGTTTTGCCATGAAAGAGCCGAATTAGTGTCAAAAACAAGCGGAAATATAAACGCAAATAATTAAAGCGGCGAACATACGTGAAAAGGTCTAGCTTATCAATTAAGCCTAAAGTGGTCTTACGGTAAGAGGGCTTCTTGTTACATAATGATACATATCAACAGTACAACCACATTGAATTTCACCAACGCGCACTTTTTCCTCTATTTTGGTAAGTTATCGGTTTATAACGCGATTGGGATAGGCTCATTGGACGCAAAGGTAGCAAACGTTAATAAGAAGGTGGTGATTGGTACGTCTGGTTCCTACCTGCAAAAGATCGATGTTTAGGGAATCGATGCTGAGTAAATCAATCCTCAGCTCCTTAAAAGGCCGGCTGCTGCTGGGGCTTTTGTGTGCGCTGTTGATACTGGCTGGGTTGGTGCTGGGGATGGCGTGGCAGGTGGGAAAAACCATGGTGCAACAAACCAACATGGCCCACTTGCGCTACGAAGCCGACCTGATTGCAGATGAAGTTACTCAGCAGATTGATCTCCGTTTCCAAGCATTAGAGCGGCTCAGTCAAATTCTTGGAAGCTCAGGTGATCCGGCATGGCTTGGCTATGAGCTACGCAAAAACGACGCACTGCTGGCTTGGTTTGACGCGATTGTTGTTAGTGATCGCAATGGGACCATTGTGGCAGATTGGCCAACGGTTGTCGGGCGAGTGGGCCTTGATACAACAGAGCTTGAATATTTTAAAATGCTCAGAGGCACGCGAAGGCCTTACGTTAGCGAGCCGTTTGTGGGCCGGGCAAGCGACATGCCGATGGTATTAGTAAGTGTGCCCCGGCTAGACAGCGATGGGCGGTTCGCGGGCTTTGTCGGAGGCGTGGTTAGTTTAGATAGCAGTGGGTTATTCAACCGCCTTGCAACCATTCGATTAGGTAGTGAAGGCTATGCTGCGGTTTCTACTGCAACTGGCCAAATGTTATATCACCCGAATAGGGCGCTAATTAATAACGATAGCTTCGATGCAACGGCTATCCCGTTGTTGGACTTAGCGCTCGATGGCTGGCAGGGCGATGGCGTTGGTAAGTTGCTTGATGGCCGAGTTGGTCTACAGTCCTATGCACAGGTATGGTCTGCGAACTGGGTGGTAGGGCTTTATCTTCCTCTAAAGCAAGCTCAATTACCGTTATCTGGTTTTATCCATAAGCTATGGTGGATTTGGTGCGTCGCTGCGGTATTAATGATGCCTGTTTTATGGTGGTTGCTGGCACGTATTTTAACGCCATTAAATCTGCTGGAAACGCAAATTGGCGAAGTAGGGCTTGGCCGCCGTTCGGGCGTTGATCTTGCGACCAATATGCAAGAGCTAAAACAAGTGGCCAGTACCTTTAATCGTGTTGAGAATGAGCGTCAGCTGCTAGTAGGTCACCTTCAAGAGCGTGAAGCATTTTTGGATTCGGTGCTCAATGCCTCGCCCCAAGGAATGTTTGTGGCTGACTTTGGCGGCAACATTACCTATATGAACCCCGCGCTATTAGATATCTTGGGTATTGAGCCTGATATGCCTATGGAAGCCTGGCTTGAGCAAATCCATATAGATGATCGTTCCGGCGCGAAAGATATGTGGATGCATAGCTTAAAAACCGGCAATGACTACGTGCGTCAACTGCGCTTTATACGCAGTGACAAAGAGATGCTTTGGCTTGAGATTCACGCCCGTGTGGTCATGCTTTCCCAGGGTGGGAACTCGCTTGGCTTGGTGGGTGTAGTAAAAGACATTACCGAACGGCGTGAGCAGGAAGCGCTTCAACGTTGGGAAGCCGAGCATGATCCATTGACTGGCTTGCTTAACCGCCGTGGTTTTGATCGTCGTCTTGAAGAGGCCTTTGCCGACTTCCGGAAAACCAGTACACCGTCAGCGCTGCTGCTGTTCGACCTTGATCACTTCAAACCCATTAACGATGAAGGTGGACATGCGTTAGGGGACGAAATGCTGCGCCGTATTGCCCAGGTAGTCGCGTGGGAGGTTCGTCGCAGCGACCACGTGGCACGTCAAGGTGGTGACGAATTCGGGGTGTTGCTGCCGAGTTGTACCTTAGGCCAGGCGCAACGCATTGCTGAATCGCTACGCCAAGCGGTGAGCGAAGTGTCGGTTTCCCATGAAGGCAAAGAGTACACCGTGACGTTGAGTATTGGTGTGACCAGCTTTGATGAGAATGACACTAACTACAACGTGGCACTTTCCCGAGCGGATGCCGCCAGTTACGAAGCCAAAGGGCATGGGCGTGACAGTGTGGTGGTCAAACTGCCAAAGGCACTAGACCCAATGTCGTTATTTGAATAACACGTGGTCTTTGGGTTCGCCTTCTATATTGCGTCTCTTATTCATTCCCATTAGTCGACAAACCCAGAGTGACGGTAGAATATAAGCGTCTGCTTATTCGAATGAGAGGGCTTTCGTGAACCTACTTGAGCTATTTTCCCGCACGCTGGATATCACGTTGCCTGTTTTTGCCATGGTGTTCGTCGGTATCGGCTTAAAGCGCCTAAAGTGGATCGACAGAGAATTTGTCTCTACAGCGTCAGCCCTCGTCTTCAAAGCAACGCTCCCCACGCTGATTTTTTTGAGTTTAATAAAAGCCGATCTAAGCGTTGCATTAGATGTGCCGTTGCTGCTGTTTTTTGCCGCCGCGACACTCGGCCAGTTCCTGATCAGTTGGCTATGGGCGAGCTATCGGGTGCCTAAAGCCGACCGCGGTATTTATGTTCAGGGCGCGTTCCGGGGTAACTGCGGCATCGTAGGGTTAGCACTGGCGGCGGGAATGTACGGTAACTACGGGCTTTCTGCCGGTAGCCTGCTGCTTGGCGTGGTGATTGTAATGTATAACGCACTTTCGGTGGTGGCTCTGGCAGCCTACCAACCTGGGCAATCGACAAATTGGCGCAGCCTGTTAAAGCATATCGTCACTAATCCACTGATTATTTCTGTGATCGCCGCGCTGCCATTCACAGCATTTTCGATTCCACTGCCCAGTTGGCTGATTACCTCAGGCGATTACTTCGCCTCGTTAACGTTACCGCTAGCATTGATCTGTGTCGGCGCCACACTCTCGGTTGCCAGCATGCGCAGCGGCAGCCAAATCGCATTAAGCGCCAGTAGTATGAAAATGATTGTGCTGCCGTTGCTTTCCACGCTAGCAGCGTGGGCGGTGGGGTTCTCTGGAGAGCAGCTCGGGCTGTTATTTCTATTTTTCGCCAGCCCAACTGCCGCCGCCAGCTTTGTGATGGTAAAAGCAATTAACGGCAATGTAGCGCTGGCCGCCAATATCATCGCCATAACCACCTTAATGGCCAGCGTCACCGTCACCAGCGGTATCTTTGTGCTGCGCCTGCTAGGATGGATTTAACTGCGCGGTTGGCTGACACTCACCAACACGCTATACTATGCGCCCCATAAGTCCCTGTAGCTCAGTAGGATAGAGCAGCCGCCTCCTAAGCGGCAGGTCGCAGGTTCGACTCCTGCCAGGGACGCCATATCACTCCCCCTAGTCGCTCCTAATCCTTGATATGGGTCGTCTCCGAGCGCGCGTCCATAAAGAGTTCCGACACAATCTTCCAACAGCCGTCGGATTGACGGCCAAGCAGCTTGAGGGAATAGTTGTGACGGGTGGGCAGTAAGTCGCCCTCAATGGTGCGCTGGCCTTCGATCTGAGTGTAGACCTTGACCGCAACGGCATCTCCGCCAATCGTACGGACAGAAATATCAGGCTGCCCGGCCATTGAGTTATCAGAAAAATTCGAATCGGCAAAGAGCTCGTCTAGATAAGAGATAATTGCGTCGCGCCCTGTAATAGTTCGCCCGAATGCATTAGTCCAATCGGCATCTTCGGCATAGATATCGCTCATGCTAGCAGCATCGCGATCTGCAAACCCTTGAAGCTGTGTCATAAGTAGAGTTTCGATGGCTTTTTGATCTGCATCCATGGCTTGCCTCTTTTAGATAGATTGATATTGATAGAGTCACTACCCAAACAGTGACCACGAACATGACCGTCATCATGAGAATGATAGCGTTTAAAAATTGGGTCAAATAGACCATTGTCTCTTCTAATGGTTTCTACGCTGGTATCCGCCAAATGGCTAGTGACCACGGATGGTTACCATACAAGATTGGTAAGCACTTTGAGATGGTGGCTAGATAAAAGTACGAATGACGGTACGAGCGATTGGTACGAATCTGTAATTTTCACTGAGGTATCGATAGTGACAGAGTGCTTTCAACCAGCTTCGTAATCAACTTGCGGATAACAGGCTTGGGTATTGCTCTTGTATGGGATGTCTCCCTACACTAAATAGCCGCTATGAAAAGGTAGACGGCTTTTCGGAGGCAGGGTGGTAGAAAAGCCCTAACGAATGACAAATGGTATGCGGGAGATTTTTATGATCATAGAAAATTATATTTATCAGCATCTTAAGTGATAGGTTGTGATCCTGTTATGGCCATGTCCTCCCGCTTTATTTTTCCTTTGCCATCTATTTCCATTTCGACATTCAGCCTTTCTTGACTGCCCCGGCTCTACCGGTATCAGGTATGCTCTTGGCTTGCCGTTTCTGCTGCACCTGCTAAGGACATTTCTATGCGTTTTTCTACACCGGTTGTTATTACGTCGCTTGTGATGATGTCTTCGTTGCTGCTGCCTACTTCGCTTTTGGCGCAGGATGCCCATATTGGCAGCGTGCGAACGGAGTTTAGGTTGATCGGCCCGAACAGTACGATTGAAGTGGAGCGCTTTGACGACCCAAAAGTACAGGGGATTTCCTGCTATCTTTCCTACTCTCAGGTGGGCGGGATTTCAGGTGCGGTAGGGCTTGCTGAGGAAGCTAGCGAGGCCAGCGTGGCTTGTCGGCAAACGGGAGAGATCGTCTTCGACCCTGACGAGGTAGACGAGCAAGAGGTCGTCTTTAACCAGCGCCGTTCTGCGTTGTTTAAGAATATGCGCGTGGTACGCATGCACGATGCTGAAACCGAAACCTTTGTGTACTTAACTTACAGCACCAAGCTGGTGGATGGTTCGCCAAAGAACGCGATTTCAGCGGTCCATTACGGTGGGTTTTAAGAAGGCTTAGCGGGGGTTCCCCAGCATCTGTGTCCAAAAGGTGGTATAGCGCGAATCAGCATTGCTGGCCTTGGCCATGCCCATTTCGGTGAAGGTGCCATTCATCATATTGCGGCAATGGCCGCGGCTCTCTAACCAGCCGTTTACCACGGCGGCGACAGATGTATGCCCAGCAGCAATATTTTCATCCACGGCTTACCACGTGTAGCCATGTTGATTGGCGCGTTGCTCAATTCCTGCGCCGTTAGCATCGGTATGGCTAGCGTAGTCGTTGTTGGCCATGTTGCTGGCGTGCATATCGGCAGTGGCCTCCAGCACACGCCTTGATCGCTTTTTGTATAAATCCTGCCCGTAGCCTAGCCATCATTTTCGGTGTCATCCAATAGCTCAGTACAAATACCTCAGTACATGTTTTATTGTATATGCTAAAAATATATTTTGACGTTTTTTATAAATGTAGATATTTTTGTTAGTCATTACGGTTGATGCTGCCTATCTGAAAATGAAGAAGCTGGCTCGCTAGTGCTTTCGGAAGTACAGGCAATGGCGTTGTAGCGAGTTCGTGGGAGGCGCGGCCAGCGTTTGAGAGCACGCTCTAATGTCATGGCAAAAAGGAAAACAAGATGAGTGAGTTACCCGATATTTTGATACCTGACGCATTTATTGGCGGAGAGTGGTGCGGTGCTGACAAGCGCTTTGCGGTCACTAATCCGGCAAATGGTGAGCTATTAGCAGAAGTCCCTGACCTGGATGCTGATGGTGCACGAGCAGCGGTTGCCGCAGCGGAGGCAGCAGGGCCGAGCTGGAAAAAGCGTACTGCGAAAGAGCGTGCAACGCTGTTGCGCGCCTGGTTCGACGCCATCATGGCGCACCAGGAAGACCTGGCTCGACTAATGACGTTGGAGCAGGGCAAACCACTGGCAGAATCCCGCGGTGAAGTGGCGTATGGCGCGTCATTTGTCGAGTTTTATGCCGAAGAGACCAAGCGCATGGCCGGTGAAACCTTACCGGGCCATGGTGTCGATAAGCGCATTTTGGTGTTTCGCGAACCGATTGGCGTTGTGGCCGCCGTTACGCCCTGGAACTTCCCGCTGGCAATGATCACCCGTAAGTGCGCCCCCGCTTTAGCGGCAGGCTGTACGGTAGTTATCAAACCTGCAGAAGCAACGCCACTCACGGCGTTGGCGGTGGCGCGCTTGGCTGAGCTTGCTGGCCTGCCCGCTGGGGTGATCAATGTGGTCACGGCTAGCCAGCCTGCACCCATTGGCGAGGTGTTAACCACCGATCCGCGCGTGCGTAAGTTCTCTTTCACAGGCTCAACGCCGGTGGGTAAAAAGCTGCTTGCTCAGTGTGCCGGTACGGTCAAAAAAGTATCGTTGGAATTAGGCGGTAATGCCCCTTTCATCGTGTTTGATGACGCCGATCTAGACGCAGCCGTTGAAGGGGCTGTTGCCTCCAAGTATCGCAATTCTGGCCAGACCTGCGTGTGTACCAACCGTTTCTTGGTTCAGAGTGGCGTTTACGACGCTTTTGTCGAAAAGCTGGCTAAGCGGGTGGCGCAACTGAACGTAGGCAATGGGCTGGATGATGGCGTTATGCAAGGCCCACTGATCAATCAGGCCGCGGTTGAAAAGGTCGAGTCTCACATTGCTGATGCGCTGGAAAAGGGTGGGCGGTTGGTCTGTGGTGGCAAGCCTCACACGTTGGGCGGTACTTTCTTCGAACCCACGATTATTGCTGATGTGACCGACAATATGCGGGTTGCCCGTGAAGAGACGTTTGGTCCTTTAGCGCCTGTGTTCCGTTTCGAGACCGACGAAGAAGCCATTGCCATGGCGAATGCGACTGAGTTCGGGTTGGCAGCTTACTTCTATGCCCGTGACTACCGCAGAATTTGGCACGTAATGGAAGGGCTGGAGTACGGAATGGTTGCGGTTAACGAGGGCATTCTGTCTACCGAGCTAGCGCCCTTTGGTGGGGTGAAAGAGTCTGGGCTGGGCCGTGAAGGTTCACGTCATGGGCTTGATGAGTTTACTGAGTTGAAATACGTCTGTGTTGGCGGCCTATAAGCGATTTTCACTAATTAACTGAGGAATGCAGTAAATGAAGATGAGCAATGCACAGCTGAATGAGCTTAAACAGAAATATGTCGCTAATGGTGCCGCCAGCCCTGCAACGCAATTTGCGGACCGTGCTGAAAACGCGATTATCTGGGATGCGGATGGTAACCGTATTATTGATTTCGCGGGTGGTATTGGCGTGCTTAATATCGGCCATTGCCATCCCAAAGTCGTCGAAGCGGTTAGGGAGCAGTTGGGCCGGGTGATGCACACTTGCCAAACCGTTATTCCTTACGAAGGCTACGTGAAAGTCGCTGAAAAACTCAGTCAGCTCACGCCTGTGCGCGGCCATGGCAAAGTCATGCTGGTTAACTCCGGGGCTGAAGCGCTAGAGAATGCCGTTAAGATTGCGCGTGCCGCCACCGGCAAGAATAACGTGATCTGCTTCGATGGCGGCTACCATGGCCGTACCTTTATGACCATGGCAATGAACGGCAAAGTGGTGCCTTACTCGGCTGATTTCGGCAGCATGCCTGGGAATGTTTTCCGTGCGCCTTACCCCGTTCCGTTCCATGGGGTAAGCGAAGAAGACGCCATCCGCGGTCTTAAAATGACGCTGAAGACCGATGCCAACCCAAGAGATACCGCGGCTATCGTGATCGAGCCTGTGTTGGGTGAAGGCGGGTTCTATCCTGCACCGGCCAGCTTCCTTAAAGCGGTGCGTGAAATTTGCGACGAGCACGGCATGCTGATGATCGTCGATGAAGTTCAGTCTGGCTTTGGTCGTACCGGCAAGTTGTTTGCCATTGAACACAGTGGTGTTGAGCCTGACCTTATGACCATGGCCAAGAGCATGGCTGGTGGCATGCCGATTTCAGCCGTCGTGGGAACGGCTGAGCATATGGATGCGTGTGGCCCTAACTCGCTGGGTGGCACCTACTCAGGCAGTCCGGTTTCTTGTGCTGCCGTTTTAGCGGTGCTTGAAGTATTCGAAGAAGAAAAAATTCTTGAGAAGAGCCAAGCCTTGGGAGAGGTTCTGGGGCAGCGCTTTACCCAGTGGCAGCAACGCTTTGCCTGTGTCGAAAACGTGCGTCACTTAGGTTCGATGGCGGCATTGGATATCGTTGCAGCTGATCAAACGCCCGACCCAGAACTCGCAGCGGCCATGTGCAAACGTGCCCGGGAGAAGGGGCTTATCCTGCTGTCGTGTGGGCTTTACGGTAATACGCTCCGCTTCTTGATGCCGGTCACTATTGAAGACAGCATCCTTGAAGAAGGGTTGGCGATTGTTGAAGAATTGCTAGAAGAGCTTACAGCTTAATATCTAGCGTCTCATTGGTTAGTTAAGCGCCAATAGAAGCTTTTGTAGAGAGCGTTGATAAGAGTATTGATATATAGAGAGTGTTGATAGAAGCCGGTGCAGCTAGTCTGCATCGGCTTTTTATTTCTTGTTGCATTTGTTATTAAATGCGAGTGGGTGAATACGTTCAAACAGGTGTTACAAATTGTGCTATTATTTTGGCCCATTTTGCGAAATGCATACTCATGAATTCATCTTTCTTCCCAGACGAAAAGGCGGATGCCAAGGAAAACTTGGGTATTCGTGCTTACAAGCTACTTAAGATAGATATTATTAAAGGCATTTTTCAGCCTGACGAAAAATTGCGCATGAGTGTGCTTAAAGCGCGCTATGACCTGGGTATTGGTCCTCTGCGAGAAGCACTTTCCCAGCTTGTTGCTGAGCATCTAGTGGTGGCTATTAGCCAGCGTGGCTATCGTGTGGCACCCATGTCGCTCGCTGAGCTTAACGATATATACGATGCCCGGGCGCAGGTTGAAGCGATGATGTTGGGGCTTGCGATAGAGCGTGGCGATGATGCCTGGGAAGCTAATATCTTGGCAAAGTCTTATCAATTAGCAAAGCTGACGGAAATGAGCTCGACAGAAGGGCTGTTAGATATTTGGGATAGACGACATAGTGATTTTCACACCGCGATGGTCGTTGGTTGTAACTCTCCGCATTTGATGAAAGTGCGCGCTGGGCTGTTTGATAAAGTTCAGCGCTACCGCTTTTTGTGGCTTAAGGAAACTGTGTTTTCTGCTCAAGCCCTTGAAGCAAAGCGCCAAGAGCATGCCGCTTTAGTAGACGCCACCCTTGAGCGCCAGAAGGATAAAGCAGTGGTATTGATGCACGAACACTTGATGTCTCCTGTGCCGATTATTGCACAGGTGATGCGCCAACAAAGTGTGGCGTAAGGCAAGGTAAAAGAATGAATCGGAGAAAGAATAAAAGACAAGGCCCTAATCATTAGGGCCTTTTTAGTTTGGTTTCTGTTGATAGTCGTTTGATACGCTTGTTTAGAACAGTAGGTTGGGCAACCACAGCGCAATACTTGGGAATAGTACGATAAGTGCTAAACCCACTATTTGTAGAGCAACATACGGCAGTGCTGAGCGATAGATATCGACGATAGTAATGGACTTTGGTGCGACTGATCGCATATAGAACAGGTTATACCCGAAGGGTGGTGTCAGATAAGCGGACTGCATACTTATAATAAACAGCACCGCAAACCAGGTAGTATCGAACCCTAAGTCACGTACGATTGGCACATAAAGCGGAATCGTGATGAATAGGATCGCAAAGTCATCGAGAAACATGCCCAGTGCAAAAAAGCTAATCAGCATGATGATGATGACGGTATAGGGCGACAGCGAGAAGTCATTAATAAAATCACTGACGATCATACCGGCGCCTAAGCCCATATAGATACGGCTAAAGAATACCGCGGCAATGGCAATCCAGAGCAACATACCGGTTATTTTGGCCGTGCTGAGCATCGCGTAGCGCAGCAGGCTCCAGTTAAGCCGGCCTCTCAGCGCTGCAATCAGCATGGCACCGCCAGCCCCGACTGCAGAGGCTTCGGAAGGCGAGGTCACCCCTCCGATAATGCAGCCCAATACGGCAGTGACCAAAAGGCCAGGGGCAATAACGTGGCGCAAAGACATCAGCTTCTCTTTGGCACTAAAGCGTTCTTCTACTGGCGCAGCGGGGCCTAGAGAAGGGTTGATGCGGCAGCGTATCAATATATAGGCCATGTAAATAGCGGCAAGCATTAGGCCAGGCACTAAGCCAGCAGCAAATAGCTTTCCTACCGATTCACGGGCCAGAAACGCATAAACAATCATTAAGATGCTAGGTGGGATGAGAAAACCTAATGCCCCACCTGCCATGATAGTGCCGGTGACTAGCCGCTTGTGATAGCCCCGCTTGAGCATTGCCGGTAATGCAATGATCCCTAGGCTGACGGTAGCTGCCCCTGAGACTCCCGCCATGGCAGCGATAAGGGCGCAGATCAAAATGGTGCCAATTCCAAGCCCGCCAGGAAGGCTGCCCATCAGCTTATGCATCATCTCGAAAAGATCATCGGTAATACCGGAACGTTCCAGTACCAATCCCATAAAGATGAAGAGCGGGAGGGCCACCAGGAGAAAGTTATCCATGGTGCTGTATGCCGATGAGAGCAAGAAGTCCAAGCCACCAGGGCCAAACATCATGTAGGCACTTCCCATGCCCGATATCATCAACGCCCACGCTAGCGGAGCGCCTATTGCCATTAGGACGATCATGGAGAGAAACATGATCGCCGTAATTATCATGGGGTCTAAATTTAACATAGGGATACCCTTTGCATGGCATATCCACAAGGACGTGCCGGGGTGTGTCTCTTATTTTTCACGGTAAAACCACGTTGAAATAGAGCGAGGGTTAAGCAGCACTCTGTTTAAACAGAGTCGGGCTGTATTTAGTCAGCGTCGCTAATGTCGTCTCGCGGATCATCATAGGGAATGCCAAGTAAACGCACGATGGCCCTCACTAGCTCTGCTACGCTCTGCAGAATTAGCAATCCAACGGCAATTGGAATGGTCGCTTTTATCGGCCAAAGCGCTGGACGCCAAATGCTTCGGTTGGAATACTCACCAATTAGCCAGGAGCGGTGGGCAAATTCCACGGCCATGGTGAAAAATACGCTCAGCACCAAGATACCCAGTGAGAACACAATCACGTCACACAACGCCTGCATGCGGAAGGGTAGCAGGCGATAGATGACATCACTGCGCACGTGGCTTTGGTGGCGTAAGGTATAGCTGCCAGCCAGGATACTCAGCGCACCGAAGAACATCGTCGCTAGTTCGTGCCCCCACACAGTGGGGGCATTGAGTACATAGCGAGCGACTACTTCATAGAGCAGTACACCGATAATACCTAGCGTCAGCCAAGCGGTGACTCGTCCGACCCAGTCGGAAAGCCCATCCTGAAAGCGTAGATATCGGTTGATCTTACTCACTCAATCTTCCTTGCGCTTTGGCGTTGTTAATCAAGATTTCAACGGCTTGGGCATTTCGCTCAGAGCGTGCCGCCTCTTCTTCCCAAATCGGCAAAGATGCTTCGGCTAAGCGTTTTGAATCTTCTGCTGGCAGCGTGGCGAATTCAAACAGCTCACCTTCATCGATGATGCGTTGGTTGCCTTCTTCCAGCCAGTTGTGAACGTCTTCCAGGTACTGAGCCAGCTCATCTACCAAAATTTGCTGCTGCTCTTCGCTCATCCGTTCCCAAGTGCGAGGGTTGATGAACGCGTTTTCTGTCCAGCCTGGGTTGAGTAAGTTGATATCGGTGTAGTAGCCCGCCACTTCATTAATTCGTAGCTGTTCGTACTCAACAGGGCCTCCGTAAATGGCACCGTCGATAACGCCAGTCGAAAGCGCGACGTAGAGTTCTTCACCTGGAATAAAGGCTGTTGGAATATCAAATTTTTCCAGCACCGTTGCAATGGAGCTGGTTGCGCGGATGCGCATGCTGGAAAGATCTTCCAGGCTGGAAACAGGCTCTCGGGTGACTAGACCATAATCGCTACCAAAGCCGCGGCCAATCAGCTTAACGCCTTGCTCTTCGTAAGCTTCTGCGATGAGCTCATCAAGACCTTGGTTGGCAAATATATCGTGTGCTTCTTCAGCGCTTACCCATGCTCCAGGTAGGCCCCCTTCGATTGTGCCGATACCCACCGTGCCAGGCCAGTAACTACCTACACCATGGCCGATATCAATGCTCCCACGGGCAACAGCTTCGACAAACTGGTCGCTGCTGACTAGCTCGCCGCCACGGAAAAATTGAATGTTGATAGTGCCATCACTCGCTTCACTTACCCGTTCCCGCAAATCAGCTGCAATCTGATCCACTTCGGTGCCATAAAACGTGTGCATGCGTAACCGAACGGTATCGGCATAGAGCGCTTGGCTAGCCATGATGGAAGCGGCGATGGACGTCGCTAGAGCGCATTTCACGGATGTTGAGAGCTTCATAAAACCTCTTTGTTGATAGCGTTTAGAGTTATAGAGGGCATCCATGCTTCAGTTTCGAAACCATGTTGCACCCCCAGTTTAATCACACGCATGGTGCTCAGGCTATAAAAAATTTCTATAAAATCGTCTAACATCAACATTTTTACATTACGTTGACTAATAGCTAGCCAAGCCTAATCTGTGTCGATATGTTGATTTTTTATTTTATTTCAGATGGTTAGTGTGTTTTATGGCAAAGATTTTCTATCAGGTGTATTGGCAAAACGTTGATAAACGGTGTAGCCAACAGACCGTTTAGTCTGTTAACGGCCTAAGCTCTCTTTGGAAAAGCACTTGAAACGGCACTTGAAACGGCGCTTGGAAGTTTTGCTAGCTTTAATTAGCTTTGGCGCTTGAATACACGCAGACTTGAATACACGCAAAGTAGAAAAGTAGAAGAGTTGCGCCCCGCCGACAGTCAGAGCAATCAGCGAAAGATCTTTCCTTCTCATCAGGTTATTGCGTCCTAGTGCTGCTTTTTTTAATAAACGCGGCACCCGCTATCGTTAAGAATTGTTTAGTAGAGGTAGTGTGAGCAGTGGGGTCTTAACAATGAAAACGAATCAAGGATCTGATAATGAAATATCCACTAACCCTGTTAGCTGCCGCTGTTGCTGCCACCGTTACTACTACCAGCTATGCGGCGCCGTTGCTGAGCGACCAAGCATTGCTCGTTGATAGCCCAGAACACTTGAGTGCCAATGCCTGGGTAGAAATCTCGCAATCGGCTTTTGAAGGGAACGTGCGCGGTGTTCTGGAATTATTGGGCGAAGAAGCGGAGCTTTGCGCCATTATGAAAGCCGATGCCTACGGTCACGGCATTGCTAATTTAATGCCTTCCGTGATCGCGTTAGGTATTCCTTGTATTGGTGTGGCAAGTAACGAAGAAGCGCGGGTTGTTCGGGCGTCTGGTTTCGATGGGCGTTTAATGCGCGTGCGCAGTGCGACACCAGAAGAAGTGCGCGGTGCCTTCGATTACGGCATGGAAGAGCTATTCGGGGATATAACAGCCGCCCGCCAAGCATCCAGCGATGCAGCTGAGGCGGGGGTAACACTGCGCTATCATTTGGGTCTGAATGCTGGCGGTATGGGGCGCAATGGCATGGCGCTTGATAGTGAAGCAGGACGCCAGGAAGCGTTAGAGCTTCAAGACTTAGCGTCGTTAGAGCTGGTGGGCATCATGACCCACTTTGCCTTTGAGGACGAAGATTTTGTTCGCCAGGGGCTGGAAGCGTTTCACGAGCAAAGTGACTGGTTAATTGAGACGGCTAACCTGGATCGCGAGGCGCTAACGCTTCACGCCGCCAATTCATTTACCACCATGGAAGTGCCTGAAGCTCGCCTTGATATGGTACGCCCGGGTGGCTTGCTGTATGGCGATCTACCCCATTATGAGCAGTTCAAGCCGGTGATGTCGTTTCGCACGCGGGTAGCATCGGTCAACGATTACGCGCAAGGCAGTGGCGTTGGCTACGATAATGTCAGGGTGTTGGAGCGCGATAGCTTATTGGCGAATTTACCTGTTGGCTATTCTGACGGCTACCGCCGTGTTTTCAGTGACGCTGCCTTTGCACTGGTCAACGGTGAGCGAGTGCCGGTCATGGGAAGAGTGTCGATGAACACGACCATGGTCGACGTGACGGATGTCGAGGGAGTGGCAGCGGGTGATGAAGTGGTGCTTTACGGGCTCCAGGGTGACGAGCGAATTACTATTGGTGAACTTGAAGACCTCAATAGCGCGCTACTCGCCGACCTTTACACGGTGTGGGGAAACTCCAACCCGAAGGTGTTGCGTCCAAGCGATAGCGATACAGGTACAGGTAGTGATAGCGAGTAATTATTGCCAATAAAGGTAGTAATGTACTGTGTTTGCTGACGAAGCCACCCCGCTCAACTGAGCGGGGTGGTTTCGTTTTGGGGGATGGTTATTGCGCTGAAAAGCGGGGGTGCGCGTTATAGGATCATGGCGGCTATCCAGCCAAAGGCAATCAGCGGGATATTATAGTGCAAGAAGGTCGGTACAACGCTGTCCCAGATATGGTCGTGCTGGCCGTCGGCATTGAGACCGGCGGTTGGGCCAAGCGTTGAGTCGGAGGCCGGGGAGCCTGCATCGCCCAAGGCGGCTGCGGTGCCTACCAGCGCCACGGTGGCTAGCGGCGAAAAGCCAAAATTCAGCGCAAGGGGTACGTAAAGTGATGCGATGATTGGGATTGTTGAGAAGGACGAGCCGATACCCATGGTAATGAAAAGGCCCACAAGCAGCATAATCAATGCCGCTAATCCCTTGTTATCACCAATTATCTCTGTAGAACTGCTGACCAGCGCTTCAACCTCGCCACTGGCCTGCATCACACTGGCGAAGCCCGCCGCGGTGATCATGATGAACCCAACCAAGGCCATCATACGCATGCCCTCGGTGAAGATACCGTCCTGTTCGTGCCAGCGGAAGACGCCGCTTAAAGAGAGCAGAGCAAAGCCAAAGATCCCCCCCAGCACCATTGAACCGGTGTAGAGCTGAACGGCCACGGTGCCAACCAGTGCTATTGCCAGTACCGCTTTTTGCCAACCTTTTAAATGCTGGGCCGCTTGTGCTGGGGTTTCATCACCCTTGGCCAGGTCTCGGTCTTGGTAGTTACGCCCTTTGCGATAGCTAAACAATACGGCTACGGCAAGGCCCAATGCCATGCCACCAATAGGAATCACCATTGCCATGGGGACCATCTGACGGGTGATCTCCAGTCCAAATTCGGCACCACTTTCATTGAGGTTGGTGAGCAAAATATCGTTCAGAAAGATAGCGCCAAACCCTACTGGTAACAGCATATAGGGGGCGGTAATGCCGAAGGTAATCACGCAGGCGACGAGACGGCGGTCGAGCTGGAGGTGATTCATTAGCTTCAGTAACGGCGGAACCAATACAGGAATGAAAGCAATGTGTACCGGAATAAGGTTCTGAGAACTGACCGCGGCGGCCAATAGGGCGGCCAGCAGGGTATAGGTCACCATACGGCGACTGCTGCCAGAATCATCAACATGAAAACGCGCAATGGCACGGTTTGCCATTACTTCGGTGATGCCCGAGCGTGATAGCGCGACGGCGAAAGCGCCCAGCACGGCATAGGCCAGGGCCACAGTAGCGCCGTTGCCGAGACCGTCGTTAAAGGCATCAAGGATGGCATTGATGGGCATGCCCGCGTAAAGCCCACCCACCAACGTTGCGACGATTAAGGCAAAGACAACGGAAACGCGAGCCAAGCTGAGGCTGACCATCACTAAAATGGCCAAAACGATAGCATTCATGGATAGCTACTCTTGTCGTTGGAATTGAATGCGAGAGTTTCCCGCCACCCCTCGTAGCGGGAAAACGAGTGTCATTTAACGTTGGCTTGGCAGGGTGCCAGGCCGAATAAGCGGGCTCAAAGCTCTGCTTGCCAACAGCTCGCTTGCGGCTTCAATGTCTGGCGCAAAGAAGCGGTCCTGTTCGTAGTGGGTGACATGTTCACGCAGCAACTGCTTGGCTTGTTCCAGCGGTGCAGTGGTGGTTAAGCCGTGGCGCATATCCAGCCCCTGGCAGGCGCCGAGCCATTCAATGGCGAGAATGCCACGCACGTTATCGGCCATTTCCCATAAGCGTTTGCCAGCCGCTGGGGCCATGGAAACATGGTCTTCCTGATTGGCTGAAGTGGGCAGGCTATCCACACTGTGCGGGTGCGCTAGGGCTTTATTTTCACTGGCAAGCGCGGCTGCAGTTACCTGGGCGATCATAAACCCAGAGTTGACGCCGCCTTTCTCGACCAGGAAGGGCGGCAACTGGGACATGTGTTTGTCCATCATCAGCGAGATGCGTCGTTCCGCCAGTGAGCCAATTTCGGCAATCGCCAAGGCTAAGTTATCAGCCGCCATGGCCACCGGCTCGGCATGGAAGTTGCCGCCGGAGATGATGTCGTCGGTGTCTTCAAATACCAGGGGGTTGTCGGATACCGCGTTGATTTCTACGGCCAGTATGTCGGCAACATGGCGAATTTGGGTAAGCGCAGCGCCCATCACCTGCGGCTGGCAGCGCAAGGAGTAAGGGTCTTGCACTTTATCGCAGTTGGCGTGGGAGTTGCCGATGTCGCTGCTCTCGCCGAGTAAATGTCGGTAGGCCGCCGCCGCATCGATCTGGCCACGTTGGCCACGTACTTCATGAATGCGCGCATCGAACGGTGAGCGCGACCCTAGGGTGGCTTCAACTGTCAGTGAGCCGCAAACCGTGGCGGCAGCATAGAGGTCTTCGGCATCGAACAGGCCGCGTAGCGCGTAAGCCGTTGACACCTGGGTGCCATTGAGCAGCGCGAGACCCTCTTTCGGAGCTAGTGCAATCGGGCTAAGACCGGCGACTTTTAGCGCTTCTTCGGCACTGAGCCACTCGCCTTTGTAGCGTGCTTTGCCTTCACCAATCAGTACCACACTCATATGGGCCAGCGGCGCTAAGTCACCAGAGGCACCCACAGAGCCTTTGAGCGGAATATGCGGATACACCTCGGCGTTAATCAATGCGATAAGGGCATCAAGCACTTCACGACGAATACCAGAAAAGCCGCGTGCCAGGCTGTTAACCTTAAGCACCATGATGAGCCTGACCAGGCTGTCGTCCATCGCTGCACCCACGCCGGTGGCATGGGAAAGTACCAGCGAGCGCTGCAGTGCTTCCAGGTCTTCATCGGCGATACGTGTTTGAGCAAGCAGCCCAAACCCGGTGTTAATACCGTAGACCGTGCGGTTTTCCTCGACCACACGATTGACGCAATCGACGCTTTTTTGGATCGCCTCGTCAGCACTGCTAGGCAGGCTGACCGTGACGGGGGATTGAAAGACCTGGCGCGCTTGCGCCAGTGTCATTTTGCCGGGCTGAATATCGAGATGGGTCATTATTAGTGCTCCTTGTAGTTGTTGAATTAGCTCTTCAGCATCGGCAAGTCGAGGCCGTTTTCACGGGCAGATTGTTTGGCAATGTCGTAGCCTGCATCGGCATGTCGCATAACACCAGTACCCGGGTCGTTGCGCAGCACGCGGCCAAGTCGTGCGTGGGCATCATCGGTGCCGTCGGCGACGATAACTACCCCAGAGTGCTGGGAGTAGCCCATGCCGACACCACCACCGTGGTGTAGCGAGACCCAGGTCGCGCCACCGGCGGTGTTAAGCAGGGCATTCAGCAGCGGCCAGTCGGAGACGGCATCGGAGCCATCCATCATCGCCTCGGTCTCGCGGTTGGGGCTAGCCACGGAACCGGAGTCCAGGTGGTCACGGCCAATCACGACGGGTGCTTTAAGCTCTCCGTTTTTGACCATCTCGTTGAAGGCTTGACCAAGACGCGCACGATCTTTCAGGCCGACCCAGCAGATACGCGCCGGAAGGCCTTGGAAACTGATGCGTTCCCGGGCCATATCCAGCCAGTTGTGCAGGTGCGGGTCGTCGGGGATCAGCTCTTTGACTTTTTGATCGGTTTTGTAAATGTCTTCCGGGTCGCCTGATAGCGCGGCCCAGCGGAAGGGGCCAATTCCTTGGCAGAATAAGGGGCGGATATAGGCGGGTACAAAACCAGGGAAGTCGAAGGCATTTTCAACGCCTTCTTCTTGAGCCATTTGGCGAATATTGTTGCCGTAATCGAAAGTGGGCACGCCCATCTTCTGGAAGTCGAGCATGGCTTGTACATGCACTGCCATCGATTGCTTGGCCGCTTTTACGGTGGCTTGTGGTTGTGATTTACCACGTGCCACGTACTCTTCCCAGGTCCAGCCTGCAGGTAAGTAGCCGTGTAGCGGGTCGTGGGCGCTGGTTTGGTCCGTCACCATATCGGGTTTTACGCCGCGTTTGACCAACTCAGGCAGCACATCCGCCGCATTCGCACACAGGCCAATCGAGACGGCTTTGCCTTCAGCGGTATAGCGTTCGATGCGCGCTAACGCATCGTCGAGATCGTCTGCTTGCTCATCTAAATAGCGCGTGCGCAGGCGGAAGTCGATGCTGGTTTGCTGACACTCGATATTCAGCGAGCAGGCACCAGCCAGGGTAGCGGCGAGCGGTTGAGCGCCCCCCATGCCACCCAGGCCTGCAGTGAGAACCCAGCGGCCTGTCAGGTTACCGTCGAAGTGTTGGCGGCCTGCTTCCACAAAGGTTTCGTAGGTGCCTTGGACAATGCCTTGAGAGCCGATGTAAATCCATGAGCCAGCGGTCATTTGGCCGTACATCATTAGGCCTTTACGATCCAGCTCGTTGAAGTGTTCCCAGTTGGCCCAGGCGGGAACCAGGTTGGAGTTGGCAATAAGTACCCGCGGGGCATCTTTATGGGTTTCAAATACGCCTACCGGTTTGCCGGATTGCACCAACAAGGTTTGCGTATCTTCCAGGCGCTGCAGAGTCTCAACGATTTTGTCGTAGCACTCCCAATCACGCGCAGCGCGGCCAATGCCGCCGTACACCACCAAGTCCTCGGGGCGTTCAGCCACGTCAGGGTGGAGGTTGTTCATTAGCATGCGCAGCGGTGCTTCAGTCAGCCAGCTTTTGCAGCTGAGTTGGCTACCGATGGGAGCAGCAATCTTACGGGAAGCGTCGTGACGTTTATCGTTTGGTAACATGATTTGGTTCCTCTGATTTGGCGGTTTTTTGTTAGTTGATTCGTTAATGCAAGGCGCTAGGTGTCGAGCGCTAACTGAAAGACAATCCGTGCTGCCGCGCGGGCAGTACGGCTATCGATATCGTGATCGGGGTTTAGCTCGGCGAGATCAGCTAAGCGGAGCTTGCCGCTGTCGCGAATGGCCTCAAGCAGTGGTTCAATCAGTGCGAGTGAGACGCCGCGAGCGGCGGGAGCACTGACCCCAGGGGCCTCCCCAGCGGGCAGTACATCCAGATCGATGGTCAGATAGAGGTGATCGCAACGCACCATGAAGCGCTCCAGGTCGCGCCGAATGCACTCAAGGTGTGCCGGTTGAAATTCCCGGTCTTCACGAACCATGACGCCGAGTTCTGCTGCGCGACTAAACAGCGCGCGCGTGTTTGCAGCGCGGCTTACGCCTAAGCAGGCGTAGCGAAACGGCCAGCCGCGCTTGGCGCATTCATCAGCAATTTGCGTAAAGGGGGTGCCCGAAGAGCGCACATGAGAGGGATCGCGCAGATCGAAGTGGGCATCAAAATTGATAATGCCGATGCGTGGTGCTTTTTCACCGTTATCAGCGAGATGCTGGGCAAGCCCCAGCCAACTGCCGTAGGCCACCTCATGGCCGCCACCTAGCACAACGGGAAAGTGTTCAGCCTTAAGTAACGCTGCTAATCGGTCGGCGAGGGCTTGTTGGGCGGTTTCTAGGGCATCGCCTTCGCAGCGTACATTTCCCGCATCATAGGCTGGGCCTGTGCGGTGCCACGCCAGCGGTGCCAGCGCTTTACGCAGCGCCGAAGGGCCTTGTGCGGCACCGGTACGTCCCTGGTTTCTGGCTACACCTGCATCGCTTTCAAAACCTAATAAAGCACAGCCCGGCGCTGCCGTTGGGCTGAGCGGTTGGATCTTTTGATGCCAACGCTCACTGTTGGGCTCAGGGTCTGTTCGGCCCGTCCAGAGTGACATGTCGAGTTCAGTGGCAGTGGCTTTACTGTTAATGGCCATGGGTAAGCACCCCTTGGAACATGCGCTGACGAAGGCGGCCTGGTTGTACGGCGTAAGCGAGCTCGGCGGGTGCATCGATATCCCATACACAGAGGTCGGCTTCTGCACCTTCGTGGATGCGCCCTTTGCCCGATAGGCCTAGCGCAGTTGCCCCATGAGCGGTCATGCCCGCCAGTGCCTCTTGGGGAGTCAGGCGGAACAGCGTGCAGGCTAGGTTGAGCATTAGCGTGGGCATAAACAGTGGGGAACTGCCGGGGTTGGCGTCGGTTGCCACCGCCATCGGGACGCCCGCGGTGCGCAGCGCCGCAATCGGCGGTTGTTGCGTTTCACGGAGGGTATGGAAAGCACCTGGCAGGATTACTGCCACACTACCGGCCTCACGCATGGCAGCGATGCCAGTGTCATCCAGGTACTCAATGTGGTCAGCAGATAGTGCTCCGTGGCGCGCGGCCATGGCCGTTCCGCCCAGGTTAGAGAGCTGTTCGGCGTGTGCCTTTATGGGTAGGCCGTGGGCCTCGGCGGCTGCAAACACTCGCTCGCACTGTTCCACCGAGAAAGCGATTTTTTCGCAGAACACATCAACGGCATCAGCCAGGTCTTCAGCCACTGCTGCGGGGATCATTTCCTGGCAGACAAGATCGATATAGCCGTCGCTGTCATCTTTGTATTCTGGGGGGAGGGCATGGGCGCCCAACAGCGTCGTGACGACGTTGACTGGCAGCATCTTGCCGAGACGGCGCGCGACACGCAGCATCTTGAGTTCATCTTTGACAGTAAGCCCGTAGCCAGACTTAATCTCCACGGTGGTAATGCCGTCGGCAATCAGTGCTTCAAGGCGCGGTTTAGCGAGCCTTAGCAGCTCATCTTCACTAGCCTCACGCGTGGCACGAACGGTACTGAGAATGCCGCCACCGCGTTTAGCAATCTCTTCATAGCTAGCCCCTTCAAGCCGCGCTTCAAACTCTTCAGCCCGAGAACCGCCAAATACAAGGTGGGTGTGGCAATCCACAAGACCAGGGGTCATCACACCGCCACTGCCCATCTCTGTGCAGTTATTGGCGAGTTGCTCGTCGAACTCACTCATGGGCGACAAGGTGATGATGTGTGCCCCTTCGGTAATAACGGCCATGCGGTCGGGCAATGTCCGCAAGCCATCGAAGACGCTGATATCGCGCCAGAGGCGACGATCCGTTGCATTCGGCATGAGGAGCTCCTTTCAAAGGCGATGTGCAAAAATTTATTTTCAAATCTTAATGTATATACAATTAAGGTCAATATGAGCCGATTCGTCAAGCTGCTTGTTACAAAATAGAGGGAAGGGTGAAATGCATGAAAAGATGAGGTTTTGTTGTTTTTGGTATTTTAAACAGTTTGTTATGTGTTTTTTGATGTTAATGAAGACTGTTTTTAGTCTGATTCATTAGACTAATGTCTATTTATATTGGCTGGTGGTGCTCTTCAATTGGTGTGTATATGTATATACATTAAGTGTTGAAGATACGTGGAAGGCTCTTTAAACGCTGTTACATAACAAGAGGCATGCTCATGCTCCCTCCCAATACTACAACCCGTCAGCGGCCCAGCGCCGCGCTGATCCTCAAACTGTTTTTGCCAAGTGCGCTGGGGATTTTGATTTTCTTCGTGCCTGTCGAAATTGGCGGTCGCAGCACTATATTGCTCGATCATATGGTGACCGGTGCCCGGAGCTGGCTAGGAGATGCAAGTGGCTTCTATGCGCTGGCGCTGATTGCCGCTGGGGCTGCGTACCCGTTGATTCGAGGCTACTGGAATCGAAACGTTACCGAGCGCATTTTTACCGCACTAAAATTGCTCGGGGTAATGGCTGCCCTGATGGCGCTGACTGGCTGGGGGCCTGCCTTTCTGCATGAGCCAGATATGCTGCCTTTCCTGTTTGAGAAGCTGGTGATTCCCGTTGGTTTGATCGTTCCTATTGGCGCGATTTTCCTGGCCTTGTTGATCAGCTATGGGTTGCTTGAGCTTATTGGCGTGCTGGTTCAACCCGTAATGCGGCCCATTTGGCGAACGCCAGGACGCTCGGCAATCGATGCGGTCGCTTCATTCGTGGGCAGTTACTCTATCGGATTATTGATTACCAACCGGGTGTATCAGGCGGGGCAGTATTCCGCGCGGGAAGCGGCCATTATCGCCACGGGTTTTTCGACTGTCTCGGCGACGTTCATGATTATTGTGGCGCGCACGCTGGATTTAATGGCGGTGTGGAACGCCTATTTTTGGCTAACGTTATTGATCACGTTTATCGTCACGGCTGTCACCGTTCGTTTGCCGCCCTTATCGCGTATAGATGATAGTGCTGAAGACGGGGAACCTACGGCGGTAGCAGGCAAACGCTTGCTAACGGCATGGCATACCGGGTTGGAAGTGGCCGCCCGCGCACCGGCGTTGCATAAAAGTGTCGCAATTAACTTTAAAGAAGGGCTAGTGATGGCGATTAGCATTCTGCCTTCGATCATGTCGGTGGGTTTGCTAGGCTTGCTTGCGGCTAAATACACGCCGCTATTTGAGTGGCTGGGTTGGTTGTTTTACCCCTTTGTGGCCGTGTGGGGCATTGCTGATGCGGCTGCGCTTGCCCAGGCATCCGCTGCTGGCCTTGCCGAAATGTTTTTACCGGCACTGTTAATGGCAGAAGCGGACTTTGTTTCGCGTTTTGCTGCAGGCGTTGTATCAGTATCCGCTGTGCTGTTCTTCTCAGCCTCAATTCCTTGCATTCTTTCTACGAGCATTCCGCTTTCTGTAGGGCGCATGGTGGTGGTGTGGTTTATTCGCGTTGCATTAAGCTTGATGCTCGCCGTACCCACCGGGTATTTGGTACAAGCGCTTATTAGCTAGGTCTTTACCATATAGGTCTTTACCAGCTAAGTTTTTACCATCTAAGTCTTTATGACGCTTGGCGATGCACCGAGGAGCGCAGCTTGTAGCGGTCGCCTGGATGCAGTAAACGGGCATAGCTGATGAGCTGCTCGCCTGACCACGTGCGTCGTACCATACTCAGGCAGGGGGTTGCGGTATCAATAGCAAGCCAATCGGCAGTTTGCTGGTCGACAAGCACAGCTTCAACAGTGTGCTCTACGTCAGTAATCGGGCAGGCCGCTACCAATACTTCATTGGGTGTGTGCAGTGAGAAGTCGCTGGTTAAGTAGTTGGGTACCCAGCGAGGGTTAACATAACGGTTTTCAAGCTGAATAGGTGTGTCGTCTTCCAAATGCACCAGCAGCGTTTGAAACACGCGGCTACCCAAGCGAACGCCTAGCCGCAAAGCGACTTCGTCATCCGCTTCAATGGCTTCACATACCAGTACGTGATTACTGTAATGGTGCCCCCTGAAGCGCACTTCATCGGCAATGTTGTAGACCTCGACCAGCGACGACTCTGCCTTGCGATCTGTCACGAAGGTACCTAACCCAGGCTGGCGTGTAAGGTAGCCTTTTTGGACGAGATCACGAATCGCTTTATTAGCCGTCATTCGGCTTACCCCAAAATCTCGGGCAAGCTGCTCTTCGGGAGGGATCTGGTGGTGTGCTTGCCAGGCACCGCCCTGGATTTTTTCTAACAGGTGCTGCTGTATTTGCAGATAAAGTGGAGGAGCGCTGGTCATGAAGTGCCTTTCAAATGAATCTAATGTCTAACCATCTCCAGTGTACCTTGTGCAAAGGCCCAGGGCATCCTGTTGCTGGTTGGGCGTGTATTATGTACAAGGATTCATTGGCGTTGCCTGATTCGCTTAGTAATCGTCAGCATCGATAAGAAAGCGCTTATTTTAGGAGTTATTTTGCGCCTTAACTATTCTGGATCACTGCCAGAGCGCGTTGGTTTTTTATTATTACCGCGCTTTTCAATGATGGCATTTTTTTCTGCGGTAGAGCCGTTACGAATAGCCAATCGGATCAGCGGCCAAACGCTGTTTGAGTGGACGCTATTTAGTCGTGATGGTGAGCCTGTCACCGCAAGCAATGGTATGACGCTATTAGTCGATCAGTCGATGGGCGAGGGTCTCGACCTGCCATCGTTGGCGGTGTGTAGCGGCTTTGAGCCTGAAGATCATTTAAGCCGAGCGCTCATTTCATGGCTGCATCGGCTTGATCAAGCCGGATGTGCCCTGGGGGGGTTGGACACCGGAGGCTTTATATTAGCCGCCGCTCAGTTATTGAAGGGAGAGCGAATCACCTTGCACTGGGAGAGCTTGCCGGTATTCCGTGAGCGTTTTCCAACGATTGAAACAACCGACGAGTTATTTGAGATCGGGGAGCGACGTTTTTCCTGTGCGGGGGGAGCCGCAGCCATGGACATGGCCTTAGCAGTGATCGCCAGGCGTCACGGAACCAAGCTGGCGGTTGATGTTTCCGAGCAGCTTATTCACGAGCGTTTACGTAGCCGTAGCGATCAGCAGCGAATGTCGCTAGCTCAGCGTTTAGGCACCCACAATCGGCGTTTGGTCGAGGCCGTTGCACTGATGGAGAGGCATCTAGAAGAGCCTCTTCCATTGGCTGATATTGCCCACCGGAGTGGTGTGTCATCTCGCCAGTTACAGCGGCTTTTTGAACAGCACTTGAATGTATCTCCTCGCCAGTGGTATCAGCAACTTCGCTTACGCCGTGCCCAGCGGTTGTTGACGGAGACCGATATGAGCGTACTTGCCATAGGTGTGGCCTGCGGCTTTACTTCTAGTTCGAGCTTTGCCCGTGCGTTCCGTGCACACTATGGCCGCTCACCGATTGAAGCGCGCCAACAAGCAGATAGTTGAGTGTTCTCGGAGTGACTGTCGCTTTGTGTTTAAGTAATGTCGCTTTGTGTCGTTCCTGCTGCGGCTTAGCAGGCAAACTGATGTCGTATATCGATAAAAGAGGACATTACAATGAAGAACGCACACGGTGGTTTAAAGAGTATTTACACGCTTGGCGCCGCAGGACTGGCAGCGCTTGCGATTGCTGGTCCTGCCGCCGCTGAACTTGACGAAGTAAGTTTGGGCGTCCCCCCTTGGCCAGGTGTCACCGTGAAATCTGAAGTGGCAGCGCAACTGATGGAAGCGATGGGCTATCAAACAAGTCAGCGTGATTTGGCCGTAAGCGTTATTCTTGAGGGGCTAGCGCGTAACGATGTGGATGTTTATCTAGGGGGCTGGTACCCGGTGCAAACCGATATGGTTGAGCCACTGGTTGCTGATAATAAAATTGAAAAGCTGGTCTCCAATATCCAGGGGGCGAACTCTGGCCTGGTGGTTCCTCAGTACGTTTACGATGCCGGTGTGACATCGGTGGCCGACCTGGACGCCTACCGTGACCGTTTCGACGGTGATATTCAGGGCATCGAGGCGGGCACCGGGATTAACACGGCCATTCTGGCAGCTATTGATAATGATATTGCAGGCTTAGGAGACTGGCGTCTGCGTGAAAGCTCCACCGCCGCTATGTTGGCGCAGGCAGAGCAAAAGATGGCGGATGAAGAGTGGGTGGCCTTTGTTGGTTGGGAGCCCCATTGGATGAACGTCAGTTTCGACATAGCTTATCTGGATGATGCCGATGAGGCGGGCATTGCCCAAATTGAGAGCACTGTTTGGACTATCGTTCCGGCCAATATGGCTGAAGATGATCCCCAGCTGCATCGTTTTCTTTCACAGTATGTAGTGGATATTGAGGATCAAAACGCGTGGGTGCATGACTACAGCTATGAGGATCGTCCCGCCAACGAGGTAGCGTCTGAGTGGATTAGCGCTAATTTAGACACGGTAGAGACATGGCTGGATGGCGTGACGACTAAAGATGGGCAGCCAGCGATACAGGCGGTACGTTCGACTTACCAGTAACCAATATTTCGTGTTAACCGTTTGTTAAGCGCTTGGCAAAAATCTTGCCAAGCGCTTTGCATTTCAGGCAGGTCCGCGTGGGCATGCAATGCCGCATGAACCATGTTTTTTGCACAGCGATAGCCTACCGGCATACCGTTGTTCCTCCAGTCCGCAATGGCTTTTTCGAGCGGTGCGGTCAAAGGGTCGTGCTCAACTGAAAGAACCTCAATCTGCGTTTCCGGTGGAAGTGTATCGAAGTGGTTCCCAATCCACGGGCAGTAGGGAATGAGTGACAAGACATCATGTCGGCTAAGTAACGGCGCATCGGCCCCCAGCGTTTGCTGGTTTAGTTTGCCGACCGGCGGATAGATAAGTCCTAGGGGCACGCAACGGTGCAGTAAGGGCGCTAAATCTATGGCTATGCGACCGCCAGCGCTGTCACCTACTACTGCGATGGGCTTTATAACCTCAGCGACCTTGAGGCAGTCTTCTAGCATGTTGTGGTAGCCCGCCTCCGGCGCTAAGCGATAGCTGACACTGATAACGTGGCGCTTTAGCTGCTCTGCAAGGCTTGCTGCAACGCCATGATGGCTGTCGATAGACCCCAGGGTAAATCCCCCCCCGTGAATGTATAGCACTTGGCCAGACTCAGCGGATGCAGGGATAAAGTGTCGGAGGGCTACGCTTTCCCAGGTTTCGTCAGTGATTGTCATGCCTGACGGATTAGGCGGCGCAAACGTTTGACATAATTGATCGTAGCGCTGTCGTGCTACTGCAGGAGAGCCATTTTCGATATCTTTTAAGCCCGCATCGAAGCGGGTTATAAAAGCGTTTATGTCCATTAGCGGCTCCACCAGTCAGTCGTTACTGCGTTGGTTTGATGCTGTCTCTCACTGACAGTCAGGCGCTGCCGTTAAGCACGCCTGATGTCATCGGGATGGTTAGGTCAGCGTCTTTTGCGTCGTCCATCGAGCGTCTCGCGGAATAGCGAAAGTAGTACACCTGCGGTCATCACGAGTACAACAACACTTAGCGGTAAGGCAGCAGCAATAAGCGCTGTTTGCAGTGCGTTCAGGCCTCCGGCAACCAACAACACTGCCGCCACCAAACCAATCACCACGCCCCAGAACACTCGGAAGCGTTTAGGCGGTTCATTGTCACCTAATGATAAAATGGTGGTCAGCACTAACGTGCCGGAGTCTGAAGAGGTGACAAACCAGCTCATTAGCAGAAATACCATCATGGCAGAGAGTATCCAGCCAAACGTGCCGCTGCCGACAATGCCATCAGCCGTGGCAAACAGTGCTGAGGGTAGGTTCCAAGCGTTAACCAGCTCAATAATACCGGCGCTACCTGGGCCATTCGTTGCATATAACTCCTGATACATGGCGTTGCCGCCAAAGATGATCAGCCAAACAAAAATGATCAGGGTAGGTACTAACAGAACGCCCAATACAAACTCGCGTAACGTACGTCCTTTAGAAATTCGGGCGATGAAAAGACCGACAAAGGGAGCCCAGGCTAGCCACCAGCCCCAGTAGAAGATTGTCCAACCCTGTTGCCAAGCGGCGGTTCCTTCCTCATCAGCGTACCAAAGTCCCATGGGAATAAAATTGATAGCGTAGTCGAGCATGGTTTCGCCGAACGCCATGATGAGCCACAGCGTGGGGCCTGCAATTAGGAAAATGCTCACGACCACTAGGGACACCCAGATATTCATCTCGGAGATAAGACGAATACCGCCGCGTACGCCGGATACGGCTGAGAGTATTGAGATAACTGAAATACCCGCGATAAGTATTAACTGGGTATTTAGTCCTGGGTCGACACCTATTAGCCGTTCTAAGCCAACGGCCATTTGGCTAACCCCAAGCCCTAGCGAAGTAGCGACGCCAAAGACGCAGCCGAGCACCCCAAGGATATCAAACAGGTGGCCGATAGGGCCGAAGATGCGTTCGCCTATAAAGGGGTAAAGCGCCGAGCGCAGTGCTAGCGGCAACCCTTTTCGATAAGCAAAATACGCCAGCGACATACCGACAATCACATAGATGGCCCAGCCGTGAAGGCCCCAGTGAAAAACGGTAACGCGTAACGCATCGATAGCGCGCTCGTGACCGATGGCGACGGCACCGGCCATATCGGCATGGGGGTTGTTGGGGTAGCCAAACGCACCGGTATCGTCAAGATAAAAGATTGGCTCTGCGACGCCAAAAAACAGGATGCCAATGCCGATACCTGCTGAGAAGAGCATCGAGAACCACGCAAAGTTACTGAACTCTGGGCGGCTGTCGTCAGCGCCAAGCCTTACGCTTCCATAGCGACTGAAGACAATGAAGGCGCAGACCGCTAGTAGCAGCATCACGGTAATCAGGTAATAACCGCTAAACGTGCTCTCAATCCAGGCGCGTGTTGCTCCGAACACGCTGCCAGCTGTATCTGAGCCAAGCCCGGTGAAAAGTACGAAGAGCAGCACTAGGCCGCTAGCACTTAGCGTCATTCCCTTGTGCATGCCTTGGAAGAAACCGCCTTGGGCGAGCTCTGTCACCATGTAGTCTGTACTGAGTTCGGCCTTGGGTGAGTTGTTATGCGAAGGCGGCGTGGATCGATGAGGGGGAGTTGGCGTAGCGATATGCTTGTCCTCTTGGGCCGGACGTCGGGCCGGCAATCCCGGTCAACCGTCCGTGCTGGCGGACGGTTCTCATTATTTTTAGTTTTGCTTTGCTATGTGGTTTTGCTATTCCGTTTTGCCGTGTCGTTATCGCCGTATGGCAATTGTGCGGTTAGCCAGCTCTGGCCATGTTGATGGCGCTGCTAAAGGTAACGCAGAGATGGCTTCCTCAACGGGGGATGGGAAAGGCGCAGGGCGAGCGGTATCGATATCAATGCCCATCAGCATCTGCTCGCTGGTGGCTAGCAGGTTGCCTGCTTCATCATTCAGCTTGAAAAAGACATGCAGGCGCTTGTTATCGCGATCCAGCAGGGTCAGCTCCACGCCGAGTGGCTGTCCTTCATGGGCCTCGCGGCGATAACAAAGATGCGTCTCAAGGGTGTAAATGGTATAGCCATGGCGGGCACGACCGGAGGTGTCCAGGCCGATATGTTCCATGAGTGCTTCTACCGCAAGTGAGAATACTCGGGCATATTCGGCATCGTTCATATGGCCGTTGTAGTCGACCCACTCCGAGGCAACGCGGCTTTGTAAAATAATCATTAAATACGTCCTTCCAAGCCTTCGGCTTCAGGCCAATATTTTTGTACTAAGCCGAGCAGTTCTACCAGAAAGTCATCACGGCGGCGATCCAGCTCGGCCACTGAGCGACCAGCGGCTTGATGCTCGCAGCCTTCTACCACGCGATCAATAAGCTCGTTGGTAAGCTCGGGAGCTTCAAGCTTTGTCCACGGTAGTTTTAACGCTGGACCGAACTGTTCAAGCATATGGCGCATCCCTGACTCGCCACCAGCCAAATGAAAGGTGAGAAAGGTGCCCATTAGTGACCAACGCAAACCACAGCCGTAGACGACGGCGGCATCTATCTCTTCGGTTGTCGCCACGCCATCATTGACTAGGTGCAGCGCCTCACGCCAGAGCGCTTCCATCAGGCGGTCAGCAATATGCCCCTCAATTTCTCGGCGCACGACCAGTGGGCGCATGGCGAGTGCTTGGTATCGCGCATGAGCACGCTCTAACTCGTCAGGCGTGGTGGCTTCTCCGCCAACGAGCTCCACTAGCGGTAGCAGATAGACCGGGTTAAAGGGGTGAGCCACGATAACTCGCCCAGGAGCATTGTGGCAGTCTTGCTGCAAGTCGCTGGGTTTAAAGCCAGATGTGGAAGAGCCGATAATGACGTGCTTTTCCGCAGCTGAATCCAGCGCCGCAAGCATTTCGCGCTTAAGCTCAAGTCGCTCAGGTACGTTTTCCTGAATTAAGTCAGCGCCAATAACCGCCTCTTCTACACTATCGACGAACCGTAAGCGTTTTGGGTTAGCGCTTTCTGCCAAGCCAAGACGCTGTAAAGAGGGCCAGGCATTGTCAATAAAGGCACGCGTGCGATCGGTTGCATTGGGGTCTGGGTCAAAGGCCACGACATCCCAGCCTTGTGCCAAGGCGCGAGCAATCCAGCCATTGCCAATGACGCCGGTTCCTATCACGCTAAGTTGGCGGCTCATACGTCACCTCCCGCGCTGATATTCCCGGTGTGTGGATCGCGTAGGGACAGGTGAGCGCGTGTCTCTGCAGGTGTCATCACTCGGCCACCAAGGTTGTCGATGACAGTGGCGGCTTTCTCAACTAATTGCCCATTAGTCGCCATTACGCCCTTTTTAAGATAAAGATTATCTTCAAGACCGACGCGGGCATGGCCGCCTAGTAGAACCGCCTGAGCCACCATGGGCATCTGATGTCGACCGATGCCGAAAGCTGCCCACTGAGCGTTTTCTGGCAGTTTATTGCGCATGGTCAACATCGTTTCAGTATCGGCTTCAGCGCCCCAGGGAATGCCCAAGCAGAGTTGATAAAGAGGATCGCCATCGATCAGCCCTTCCTGCTGTAGCTGGCGTGCGAACCAAACGTGGCCCAGGTCGAAACATTCAAGCTCTGGTTTGACGCCAGCAGCCTGCACCAGGCGGGCGTGCTCGCGTAGCCAGTCGGCAGGGTTTACGTAGACCATATCGCCAAAGTTGAGGCTGCCGCAGTCTAGGGTGCAGAGTTCGGGCAAAAGCTCACCGACTGGCTCATGGCGTTGGGCGGGCGTTTGAATGTCCGTGCCGGGGCCACCGCGGGTGGGAGCCTGAGCGTCAGGAATCCAATCTCCGCCTCCACCGGCGGTAATGTTCATGACGATATCCACCTCGGCCTCGCGCACACGCTGCATCACCTCACGAAAATGCTCGAGAGAGTGGCTGATGCCGCCGGTTTTAGGGTCACGTACATGAATATGGGCCACGCTGGCACCGGCTTTTGCGGCGGTAATACAGTCGTTCGCGATCTGTTCGGGCGTGATAGGAACATTGGGGTTCTTGCTTGTGGTGTCACCTGCGCCGGTGACAGCACAGGTCAAAATAACGTTGCGGTTCATTGGCCGCTCCTTGACAGTAGCGATGGAAAACGTACTTAAGTATGGCGAGATAGCGAGATAGCGATTGTCATTAAGCGACGCTAGATGCGCATAAAGCGTCGTTGTTAATTAAACGGAGTTAATGCGATGCAACTTAAGGACTACCAGAAGTACGACGCCACCGGTCTTGCTGAACTCATTCGCCGCCGAGACGTCAGCCAGACTGAGGTATTCGACGCGGCGGTGACTGCGATTGAAACGCTTAACCCATCTCTTCATGCGGTGGTTAGAACGCGCTTCGACAAAGCGAAACACGAGCGTGACCAAGTGTCGGCAAACTCGATATTTGCTGGTGTCCCAACGTTAAGTAAAGATCTATTGATGGCATTAGCGGGTGAGCCGCTGGCATTCGGAAGTTCATCATTATCAGCGTGGTGTCCTAAGCAAGATTCGCTGCTTATTCAGCGTGTGCGGATGGCAGGGTTAGTGGTGGTGGGGCAAACGGCCACGCCGGAATTAGGACTAATGGGGATTACAGAACCTAAGGCATTTCCCCACCCGCAAAACCCATCTCGAAAGGGCTATTCCCCAGGCGGCTCAAGCGGAGGTGCAGCAGCGGCGGTCGCTAGCGGAATGGTGCCTATTGCACTGGCAGGCGATGGCGGTGGTTCTATCCGCATTCCTGCCAGTTATTGTGGTTTGTTCGGTTTTAAACCTTCTCGCGGGCGGGTGCCGTTAGCGCCTGCCCACGGTGAAGTCTGGCAGGGCGCGGTGGTCGAGCACGCCATCACCCGTAGCGTGCGCGATAGTGCAGCGTTGCTAGAACAGATTAACGGCATGGCACCTTCTGGCCCTTACCCAGTGCCGCGGGAAACGGGCTATGTGGATGCCTTATCAGCCTCCACTAAGCCGCTACGCATCGCCGTGTCGCTGGGTAATTTTTTAAGTTACGGACTGGATACCCAATTAAGTGCAGATGTGAAAATAGCCGTTGAGAAAGCCGCTAAGGCACTGGCCGACATGGGTCACGAGGTGGAGTGGTGTGACCCACCGGTTGATGGTGATGCCTTGGCCGACAGTTACCTGACGCTCTACCTTGGCCATTTAGCCGCTGACCTTCAGTGGGTAAGCCAGCAAACCGGTGTGCCGGTGCATCGGTTAGCCATTGAGCCGTCTACCCGCGCCGTTGGTAGGCTGGGCGCTAAGCTTTCGGCAAAAGATTACGAGCTAGCAAAGCGCTATTGGCACGAGGCTGCCGAGCAGATGAGCCAGTTCCACCAGCGTTATGATGCTCTGGTATTGCCGGTAGCCGCGGATACTGCTCCCAAAATAGGCGAGCTTTATCCCTCTGCGGCTCGCGAGCGATTAATGTCTCTGTTAGCGGTTCCTGGTGCATCAGCGCTGGCACTGAAAGCGGGGGTGTTAAAGCACCTGGCGGTGGATGCGCTTAGCCGTACCCCGTTTACGCAATTGGCGAATCTTACCGGCCAGCCTGCTATGTCGGTACCTTTCCATGTGGCGGCCAATGGGTTGCCCGTTGGGGTGCAAGTGGTAGGGCGCCTGGGTGAGGATAAGCAACTGCTACAGCTGGCGGCAGATATGGAGCGACATGGTGATTGGCAGTGTCGTGTAGGCCAACATTGCTGAGTTACGTGGTGTAGAGCTTGCGGTGCGGCAGTTAACCGCTCGATAACCCATTCTTACTCTTCAGCATATAAAAGCCCCGCTGAGGTAATTCATCAGCGGGGCTTTTTGGCGCACTACTGGCTAACAATTAGCGAGATGTAGCGGGCACTTCATCACTGGTGAGTGTTGGCTCGGGCACTTGCTCCATTCGCTGGCGCTCTTGGTCAAGAATCGCTAGCGCCTGCTCTGGGGTAACGCGGGAAGCGGTTGTCACTAGACTTACCATCACGCCTGCTACCAGTGCTACAAGCACCGCCGGAATGCTTGGGTTACCCCAGAAGGCTGTCCAGTCGCTATTGGCGATAATCGTTAAAGAGGTCACCGACGCGCAAATTAGCGTGGCAATCGCGCCCTGCCAGTTGTAGCGGGGCCAGAAGCGTCCGAGCATGGCACTCACAAACAGCCCTGAAAGAATTGTCGAGATCATGCGGGTGATGTAGGTGATGACATTATCCGAGGCTAGTGCGAACAGCAGTGCCAGACCAATGGTTGCTACGAGTGCAATACGTGAAAAACGTACTACATTTCGTGCGGAGGGCGTACGGCCCGTTGCCAGCACATACAGGTCACGAATCAGCGTGGAAACGCCGGCAATCGCATCGGAGCTTGCACTCGACATGGTGGCGGAGAGGCCTGCTACCAACAGCAGTAAGCCCAGTCCAAGCGGCATAATTTCAGTGGCTAGAAAAGGGAAGGCGTAGTTGCTGTTTTCTAGCCCAGGATTAAGCGCGTGGGTGGCCATACCAATAATCGCAGGAATGATCGAAAAGCCCAGGTAGAGCGCGCCTGTAATTAAGAACGAACGGCGTACCGAACCCACTGATTTACCTGAATAAATGCGCTGACGAAAAGAGGGTGTTGCCAGTACGCCGATAGCAATAACGGCGGCAAGAGATAGCGCCGGTAGTCCGCCAATCTGACCAATGCCTAGAAAGCTCGTGGCACCCGCATCCATACCCGCCGTAAGCCCTGAGAAGCCGCCAACCTCTACTAGCGCCAGCACTGCCATCAAGATAAAGCCCGCGAACAGTACGACCGCTTGAATAGTGTCAGTCCATATCACCGCGAAATAACCGCCGACCACGCAGTAAATGCCGAAGCCCAGAGCAACCAGAATACGCGCAGTAGTTAGATCAATACCCGCCATCCAAGAGAGATAAAGGCCACCGCCAAGAATATGGGCGCCCAGCCAGCCTATACAGGCAATATAGATAAGTAACGCGACCACATTGCGCACCAGCCGGTTGGCGCCGACGTAATAGGCGAGTTCCTCGCTCATGGTCATAAAACGCAGCTTACGAACGGGGGCAAAACACACGGCGAGTAGTAAAACTCCAATCGCGCCGCCAATGCCATATAGAGCACCTGCCCAGCCGTTGGCGTAACCGAACCCAACGGCACCCATACTTGAACCAGTACCTACCATGGTAGCAACCGTGGTGCCGACGGTAAGAAAGAGCGGTACGCTTCGCCCGCCGAGTAAGAAGTCGTCGCCGCTGCCCCGTTTGTGTCTTGAAACCCACCAGCCAAACACAATCATGGCGACGATGTAGAGCACAAAGGTGGTAAGGAATAGTTGGCTGTTCATGTTAACCTCTTATCGTTGTTGATCCGGCCGTTGCCGCGGCCGGAGGTAGGCAATGGAAGCGATTACCGCAGGGCTTTTATCTGAATCACGCGGTAATCTGGCGCTGTGCCCTTGCCGGGGTACGGCGCTTTTTTTGTGGTAGTTATTTTTAGGTGCTTAGGCGCGATCAGCGCGGAAGCACTTCACGTCAACCTCAACTTTGCAATCCACCACCAAGTCTTGAACGCTGCAGATGCGTGCCGGTGGGTTGTCGCCAAAGACCTCCTTAAACACTTTGTTGAAAGAGCTGAAATAGCGCGCATCGGTGAGCACGGTGGTGACATGTACGACATCTTCAACGCCGTAACCAGCTTCATGCATAATGGCCAGACAGTTGTTGAAGGCGAGGCGAGTCTGCTCAACAATGCCGCCTTCAACGACTTCGCCATCAGTCATGGGGGTTTGGCCGGAGACGTATAGCCAGCCACCTGCCTCTACAGCGCGGGCAAAGGGCAGCTTCTGACCGCCGGTGCCTACGCCGCCTTCGGTGCCGTATCGCGTAATGCTCATGAGGTTTGCTCCTGGTTGGGTTGAAAGGTGGGAATGGATTGCAAAATGCGCTCTGTTCTGCGCAGCATCCTGCCAGCGCGTTGGTCTGAAATTGTGCCCTGGTGATAGGCGATTTTGCCGTTCACTATGACCATTTCGATGCCTCTAGCGGCCGCAATAGGGGTCTCGTAATTGGCTGTATCTTCAAGAGTTTTCAGATCAAAAAGGGTGAGGTCTGCGTAGGCGCCTATGCGGATCACGCCGCGATCTGTTAAGCCAAAATTAGCTGCCGAAAGGCTGGTCATTTTGCGCACCGCTTCGGCCAGCGGCATTAGCTTTAAATCGCGGCTGTAGTGAGCCAGTACACGCGGAAATGCACCCCAGAGGCGCGGGTGAGGGTGCGGGTCGTTCGGTAAACCATCGGAACCGACCATGGAGAGCGGGTGCGCTAACACTTGCTGCATATCCGCTTCACTCATGTTGTGGTAAACCGCCCCCGCCGGCTGTAATTGCTTGGCAGCGTCTAGCAGTGGCACTTCCCATTCGGCGGCGACCTCTTTTAACGGGCGGCGCGCCTGCTCTGGGTGCGGTGTCGACCAAGTAATGGTGATCTCAATCTCATCTGTCACTTGGCCGAGGTCGAGAGTGGAAGAGCCAGCGGTGTAGGGGTAGCAGTCGCAGTGAGCATGCTGATGTTGGGCGGCTGCCTCTAATTTACCCAACGCCTTACCAGCGCCTCCCCAATTACCCGCGCCTGCGCATTTAAGATGCGAGATCACCAGAGGCACCTGGCCACTGCGAGCAGTGGCAAATGCTTCGTCCATGGCATCTAGCAGACCTGCAAACTCATCACGAAGATGGGTTGTATAGACGCCGCCTGATTTCCCAACGGCGGCCACGAGGGGGGCCATTTCGGTGGTCGGCGCGTGTATCGCGTTGCGGTAGGCAAGCCCCGAACTAAGCCCCAATGCACCTTCATCCAACGCTTGGCTTAGCAACGCTTCCATGTTGGCAATTTCTTCTCGATTCGCAGGCCGGGAAAAGCTATCCATTACCTGGCTGCGTAGACTGGTATGCCCCACCAAGGCGGCGACGTTAATACTTGGTGCGGCAGCGTCCACGGCGTTGGCATAGGCGCTGAAGCTTGGATAGCGAAAGTCTTCTAGCTTGCCCAATAAATTCATGGGGTCGGGAACTTCGCTAGCGAGCGTCACGGGACTCGCGCTGATTCCACAGTTGCCCACCACCACCGTCGTTATTCCTTGTGTCAGCTTTGGCAGCATTTCTGGAGTACGAATAACATTGGTGTCGTCGTGAGTGTGGACGTCAATAAAGCCAGGGGCCAGATAGCACTCTTGTGCGTCAATAATGGTGTTGGCGGTGGCGTAGGGCATGTCACCGATGGCGCAGATACGTTCGCCTTGAATAGCCACATCGGCACGAAAATGGGCTGCGCCGGAGCCATCCAATACGTTGGCGTTACGAATCAGCAGGTCGTAAACCATCTTAATCTCCTAGTGGCTGGCGGTTGTCGCCACCGCGATGGTCATCGAGGCTAAGTTTGAGACGGCGTAATTTAGTTCGTGAACGCTCACGGTGGCGCATGGCAAGTTCAAGCGCTAACACGTCGATGACCGCCAGCATGGCGTAGCGGGAAGCTGAAGGGTGATAGATGAAGTCGGTCTCACGCGAGGTAATTGGTAGCACGATGTCGGATGTTTCGGCTAAAGGAGAATTCATAGCGGTGATGGCAATCACTTTTGCGCCGTACTGCTTGGCAATTTGTGCAGACTCCACCATCTCCGGGGTATAGCCAGTGACTGATAGCACAACGATGACGTCATTCGGCTCTAGGGTTGACGCTACCATGCGGGGCAAGAGTGCTTGAGGGTAAGCGCAGATCGCATAGCCCAGTCTCACTAAACGGAACTGAAACTCTTGACAGAGAATGCTGGAACCGCCTCCTGCGCCAAATACCAATATCTGGCGCGCTTGATCTAGCAGTTCAACCGCGCCTGCCACATCGGCCTGGGCGAGCAGGTCACGGTTAAGCGCCAAGGTCTGCGTGGCAATGTCATACACCACGCTTGAACTGTCTTCGGGGGTCGCTTCTTGTATAAAACGACGACCTGCCGCTAAAGCGCGTGTTAAGCGCGTTTTTAAGTCGCGCACATTCGTGCAGCCGATAGCGCGGGCAAATCGGGTGACGCTGGCATCACTTACCCCCGCGCGCTGGGCGATGTCACCGATGCTTGCTTCGGTGACAAACTCAATGTCAGCAAATATCAGCTCGGCGACTTTCTTTTCAGCTTCGCGTAGGGCTGCAAAGTCAGTGGTAATACGTGACAAGATGTCGATTTCTTGGCTCACCGTGGACTCCTAATGGTTGCCTGATTTAGAAAGTATGTTAGTTTCTAACCTGAAGTCAATAGTTGTGAAAATATCTAACATTGATGTTTTTTTACAAAAGAGGAAATGGGCGAATGCAGACAATGCCATTGGTAATGGATAAAGGCGGTGAGGAATTGGGATCAAACCTGCTATCAGGTGTCAGCCTGCCTACTGCCGTGGTGCATGAAGGCCCACTGGCTCATAACGTAGCGTGGATGCAACGATTCGCTGAGGCTCATGGCGCTCACTTGGCGCCCCATGGCAAAACCACCATGACGCCCGCGCTTTTCCATCGACAGCTCCAGGCGGGGGCGTGGGGTATCACGCTTGCCACTGCACCCCAGTGTCGCGCGGCCTTCACCAATGGTGTCACTCGGATATTGATGGCGAACCAACTGGTTGGTCAGGCCAATATGGCCATCATCGCCAGCCTGATTGAGCAGGGCGCGACGTTTTACTGTGTGGTCGATAGTCAGGAAAACGTGCGTCAGCTCGGGCGTTTCTTTGCTGAGCGTGATTTGAATTTGGCGCTACTTATTGAGGTAGGGGTCACTGGGGGGCGTTGCGGCTGCCGCAATAAGCAGCAGATTCTTTCGCTGGCGGAGGCAATTGCTGATGAGCCAGCGCTTTCACTGGTGGGGCTAGAAGGCTATGAAGGTGTGGTTCACGGGGATAACCCCGAAGCGGGTATTCGTGTTTATGCTCAATATCTGGTGGATGTAGCGGTAGAGCTTGAAGCGGCTGGCCGCTTTGCGGAAGAAAACCCGATCGTAACGGCCTCAGGTTCTGCTTGGTATGACGTGATTGCAGAAGTCTTTGAGGGTGCACCGCTGCAGGGTCTATTTACCCCCGTGCTACGGCCTGGGTGTTATGTCGTCCACGATCATGGGCTTTATCGTGAAGCGCAGTCAGCGGTATTAGACCGCCGACCGGATTTACAGCAGGGGCTTGAGCCTGCTCTGGAAGTGTTTGCCCAGGTGCAGTCGCTTCCCGAACCTGGGCTTGCCATTGTGGCGCTCGGTAAGCGTGATATTGGTCATGACCAGTTACCGATTGCCCTGCGTCGTTTCCGGGAAGCAGGTAGCCCCTCGCAGCCATTGCCTGTGACTGGTTGGGAAGTGACGAAAATTATGGATCAGCACACTTTTGTGCGCCTACCCGAAGAAGCTCTGGATGTCGAAGTCGGTGATATCGTCGCGTTTGGCGCCTCTCATCCCTGCTTAACCTTTGATAAATGGCGCCAACTGCTGTTAGTGGATGACCAGTTAAACGTTAAAGAGCGTTTGGCCACCTACTTTTAAAAGAGGCTCTATGATCGCTCGCCGCGACGTCGCTTACGCGGCTAAGCGCGCAATAGCGGCGGGCAGTTCATGGGCGTGTTGAATACCAATGGCACCCTCGGGGGTAACTTCCTCGTTAGGGAAGTGGTTTAGGTGAATGACGTGCATGCCTGCTGCCAACCCTGCTTCCACTCCCACCGCCGCATCATCAATCACCACGCACTGTTGGGGTGAGTGGCCCATTGCGGCGGCGGCTTGGCGATACAGTTCAGGGTTGGGTTTCCAGACGTTTAAGGTATAGGCGCTAAACAGCCTGTCGCCAAAATGGTGGCTTAGCTCGGTGCTTTCCAGCGCACAGCGAATTTTGGGTTCGGGGCCATTAGACACCACCGCTTTGGGGTGGCTGCTTAACTGCTCCAATGCGGCGGGCATACCCGGTATCGCCACCAGCTCAGCACGCATGCGGGTTTCCATACGTGTCCGCATGTCTGCCTCAAGCTGAGAAAGCTTGCTGTTTTCCAATGTCTGAAAACGACGTTCCAGCGTTTGCACGATTGTCAGGAAACGTACCCCGCGAAATTCATCCATATATTGCTGTGCTGAGAAGGGTAGGTGAAATTCGGGAAGGATTTCACCCATCACCTCGGCAAGTAGTACTTCGCTATCCACCAGGGTGCCATCGCAGTCGAACAGTAAGCAGAGAGGTGTAGACGTGGTGTTAACAGCACTCATCGATATGCTTCCTCGTTGACCAGGCTGATAGGGCGTTCACCCTGAAGTGCCAAGCAAATATTATCCACCGCCCGCTGGGCCATGGCGTCGCGGGTTTCATGGGTGGCAGAGCCGATATGCGGCAGTGCGACCACATTGGGCATCTTCGGTAGCGGTGACGAGGAGGGGAGCGGCTCCTGCTCAAATACATCCAGCCCGGCTGCTTGAATAACGCCGTTTTTCAAGGCGTCTATTAACGCGTTTTCGTCGACGACTTTGCCCCGAGCGATATTGATGAAGATGGCGGAGGGCTTCATCAGCGCGAACTCATTCGCACCAAGCAAATGTTCGGTGTCGGCGGTGAGAGGCACGGTAACACAGACGAAATCGGCCTGGGCCAACAGCTCGTTGAGTTCGCGGCGCTGCGCACCCAGCTCCTTTTCAAGGGCAGGCTTGTGCGATGCATTGGAGTAAAGCACCCGCATATCAAAACCCAAAGCTCCGCGCCTGGCGACAGCCTGACCAATACGCCCAAATCCCACCATGCCGAGAGTTTTGCCATGCACATCGCTACCAAATAGTGCGGGGCCAATGCTGGCCTGCCATTTGTCCGCTTTGACCCACTCGGCTAATTCAACTACCCGGCGCGCCGTGGCCATGATCAGGGCAAAGCCTGTATCGGCGGTGGTTTCGGTAAGCACATCAGGCGTGTTACACAGCATAATGCCGCGCTGGGTCAGTTCCTCAACGGGGATGTTGTCATAGCCAACAGAGACGGTCGCGATGACTTTCAAGTTGGGCGCTGCGTCCAGCAACTGAGGGGTGATTGCCAAGCCGGAGCCGATAATGCCATGCGCTTGCGCTAGGTTGGAAAGCACGTCTTGTTGAGTGAGGTCTAATGGTTTGGATAGCCCAACTAACTGGGCGTGCTGTTCAAGTTCCGCCCATTGAGATGAGCTGAGCCGCCCTAGTACGATGACGCTCTTTTTCATGCTGCCTCCTGTCGCTTGGCTGGTGTTTGCGAATGCTAGTGGCTTAGCGTTGTTCTAGCGCCTGCAGCTGTTGGCGGCTAGGTAATCCTTCCATATCGCCCACTACTTGAACGGCCTGGGCGCCCACCAAGTTGCCGCGGTTCAATGCCTGCTGAGGCGTAAGACCATCTAATAAGGCGCTAATCGCGCCCACTGCGAAGCCATCGCCTGCGCCAACGGTATCGACTACTTCAGCGACTGGTTGACCAGGAACCAAATAACTTTCAAGTGAGCCGTTGATGTTGCCGCGATAGTAGCTACCTTCTGGCCCCAGTTTAATAATGACAGCCTTAACACCGCGCGCCAGATAGAAGTCGGCAATTGCTTCAGGCGATTCGCAGCCAGTGAGCAAGCGCCCTTCGGCCAGCCCTGGCAATACCCAATCGGCACGGCTGGCAAGTTCATTTAAGGTAGTGCGCATGACGTTCTCGTTGGGCCAAAGTGACGGACGCAGATTGGGGTCAAAGGAAATGCTTGCCCCATGAGCACGCGCCTGTTTCATTAAATGACGGGTAAGCTGGCAAGCACTTTCAGATAAGGCTGGGGTAATGCCTGTTGCGTGTAGGTGGGTAAGCGCCTGAAAGTCGACATTCTTAGCATCCTCGATAGAGAGATGGCTTGCGGCACTGCCTTGTCTGAAATATTCAACTCGTGGGTCAGCGCCGTCCTGTGCACGCTCTTTAAAGAGCAGCCCTGTGGGGCGCTGTGAGTCAGTGTGAATATGCTGGCTATCGATGTGCTCAGCTTCCAGTGCTTTGCGAATTAATTGGCCGAAACTGTCATTGCCCACTCGACTTAGCCAGCAGACCTGAAAGCCCAGCCTAGAGAGGCCTATCGCGACATTATTATCGGCACCCGCCAAACGGCGATGAAAGTGCTCAATGTCTACAAGAGGGCCGGGGGCATCGGCGACAAACATGGCCATGGCTTCGCCGAAGGTCAGTATTTTGGGTGCAGAATCAGACTGTGTCATAGGGCGTCTCACTCGTTTTGCTGCTGATTGGGAACGATACCATTTCGAGGTGTCAGTTGTACGGAGTCTCGCAACGCTGCAGGTAAGGGCTGTCCTTAGGGGATGGTGCTACCCCGGGCAATTAGCGTTGGTGAGTGTCGGGCTTGCACGGCGAGCTTGCCTGCGTGCTGGGGAAGCTGATTAAGCAGGCAGGCGACGGCGGCTTGACCAATCGCATCGGTTGGCTGGGCAAGGGTGGTGATGCCTGGCGACACGAGTTCACACCACTCCAACTCATCAATGCCTAGTAAGCCGATTGATCCCATCGTGAGGGCAAGGTGCTGAAAGCTGCGCACCATCGCGAGCGTTACGTTGCCATTGGCGCACAATACTGCCTTGGGAGCGCTGGCAGGCCGCTGGGTAAACTCGGTTAATGTTGGTATGGCTGAATGTTCATCTAGGCTGCTTAGCACTAGCGTCTGGTTGTCCAGGCCTAGGGTTTTTACTTGCTGCTTAAATCGTCTCAGCCGTTCTTGTCGAGCGCTGGCATGTTCAGGCGCTTCACTTACATAAAGCACTGAGCGATAGCCTTGTTGGACTAAGTGATCCAGTGCCATATCAATCGCTTGGGTGTTATCGAGCCCAATAACCTCGGCATCGAGCTGGCGAATTTCGCGGTCAAGAAGCACCAACGGAATACCGCTGTGCATTAATGCTTGCAACTGAGATTCAGGTTGCCCCGCCGCATTGATGATCAGGCCTTCCACTTGATAGGCGGCCAGCGATGCTAGTTGCGTTTGTTCTTGCTCTGGGTCGTTATCGGTATTGCACACGATCAGCGAATAGCCGAGGGCTCGTGCGGCCTGCTCTACGCCATGTACAGCGGCAACAGAAAAAGGGTTACGTATATCAGCCACTAGCATACCCAGCAGCCGTGAGCCTCCGCCTTTTAAACCACGCGCCATGAGATTGGGCTGATAGCCCAATGTGTTAGCTGCCTGTTCAATCTGTGACTGGAGCTTGGGGGTTAGCCGTTCGCGCTCTGAACCGAAATAACGTGAGACGCTGGTTTTGGATGTACCCGCTAATTTGGCAACTTCGATGAGGGTGGCCCGAGATGACGGCATAAGTGGCATGTTTCTTAAATAAATGGGAACGTTCCCAAGTTAGCTGTTTTCGATCTGAAAGACAATACTCGTGGTATGGCTTGGCATCGACACTTAACCCTCGTCGTCTCCACTATCGGAGCAAGCCTTCTGCTCTCAGGCAGGTTAAACTACGCGACTTTGAGTCAACGCTTGGCGCCATGCATGCATCCCCTTAATACATCAACAAGTCATATTTCAAACAGCCATATTGCAAAAGGCTATGAGCTAACTCAGGCGGGAGATCGTTATTTCGATGGCCTGGTCGATAAGTTCTCCCGTTCGCTTTACCAAGCGCCCCGTGGCGAGCTGCGACTGGCGATGCTGGATTATTTGCTGCCGCAAATGCTGCGCCTGACAGCACAGCCAGTACTTGATGTTGGTGGTGGTTTAGGACAACTCTCGGGGTGGTTTGCTGAGCGTGGGCACGCGGTCACCATGGCAGAGCCTTCTCAGGATATGTTGGCCCATGCAAACGCATGGCATGACGAGCGACGTGCTGCAGGTGTTTGGCCACCAGAACAGCTTTGCTATCTTGCCGCGCCACTTCAGTTGCTGCCGCAGCAAGCGCCAGGGCCTTGGCCGCTCATCACCTGTCACGCTGTGCTTGAGTGGTTAGGAGAGCCTGAGCAGGCCGTGCAAACGCTTGCTAGTCTGCTTGCCCCTGGTGGGCAGTTAAGTTTGATGGTGTTTAACCGCGATGCGTTGCGCTTTTCCAACGTCATCAAAGGTAACTTAAAAAAAGCGCTTAGCGACCAGCTTGAGGGTAAAGGTAAGCGACAGCGGTTAACGCCTATCTCACCGGTCACCCACGACGAAGTGTGCCAGTGGGCAGCGAATAACGGCCTGCTCATGGATTCCGTTGCCGGGATACGAATTTTTCAGGATTATTTACGCCATCCTTCTGCAGAGGAGAGTGATCAGGCAACGTTGCTGGCGCTCGAAAAGCAGTATTGCCGCCAAGATCCTCACTGGCGGCTAGGACGCTATTTACTTTATACCTTCACCAAACCCGAGGCTTATGTATGAGCGCGCAACTGCCGGCTTGCCAACTTCTTGAACGTTTCTATGGCCAATCGGCTAACTTATGGCCTGTTGCGCCGCCTGCTGATGCCTGGTTGCAAGCCCATTCCACGGCAATGATCAGTGGTGACGTAGCGCTGCGTGAGCAGTGGGTGGCCAGTGGTAAAGCAGCCGCTAGCCCGTTTGATGCACCCTTTATTCAGCAGGCTGGGCAGGTGGTGCTGTTTTGGCCGAAAGCTCATCAGTTGGGAATCTGGTGGCTAACATGGCTATGTCACGTGTTGCCTGAAAATACTCCGCTTGATGTTGTTGGTGAGCACCAGGGAGGCATTAAGCGCGTGCCTAAGATATTGAGTGAGTTGGGCATGCGCTGCGATAAGCTTGATAACGCTCGTCGTTGTTCATTATTTGCCACTCGTACGGTAGCGATGGAGCAGCCGGATAATGCGTGGCAAACCTTTGAAGCGCTGGATTTAAAACTGGTGAGTCATCCTGGCGTCTTTGGTCACGGCAAGGTTGATGAAGGCACGCGTTTAATGCTCGAAAGCATAGAGACTAGCTTGCCCAAAAAGCCGCTCAACGTGCTGGATGTGGGCTGTGGCGACGGCATTATTAGTGCTTGGCTTGCAGCGCGAGGCCATCAGGTCACCGCTGTGGATGTCAGTGCGTTTGCAGTGGAAGCGTGCCGCCGAACGCTAGCAGCTAACCAGCTTAGTGCTCGGGTGCTTGAGAGTGACGTCTATTCAGCGCTTGGGGGAGAGCAGTTTGATCTGATAGTGAGTAACCCTCCATTTCACCAGGAGCGCGAGATTACCTATAGCCCTAGCGCACGCCTTATTTCAGAAGCGCCCAATCATTTATCGGCCAAGGGGCAGCTTGTGTTGGTGGCGAATGCCTTTCTTCCATACCCTGATGTGCTGGAAAGCACCTTCGGTGGTTTTGAGACCTTGGCAGATAATCGGCGCTTTAAAGTGTATCGAGCCGCTAAATAGCAAGCGCCACTGCTGAGACGACTATTTGCGTCTATGCTGCCAATAGTAAGCCGCGTTTCGGCTTTACGTGTAAAGGAGATGGAAATGACAGGAAGCGTTCGTACGACGGCCGTTATTGGCAGTGCGTTGATCTTGGGCGGTTTGCTGGCGCTGGGGCTCGTGTGGGGAGGCAGTTACTTTAAAGGGGCTGCTGAGGTTTGGCAGCAGTCTTCACGCAGTGTCACCGTGCGTGGCTTGGCCGAGCGCGAAGTGGCGGCGGATATGGTGCTATGGCCACTTAACTATACTGTTAATGCCAATTCGCTTTCTGACTTAGAGCAGCAACTCTCCAGCAATGAGCAGTTAATTCGCCAATTTCTGGAGGCCCGTGGTTTCGATATGGGCAACGTCAGCGTAACGCCACCGCGTATTACTGATCAATTTAGCAATATGTATGGTGGCGAACGCCCAGACGAGCGCTATCGCGCTGAGGCTACGTTGCTGCTACGTACTGATAATGTTAGTGGGGTGATAGAGGCGGTGCCCCAAGCCACTGCTTTGGTACGTCAAGGCGTGCTGTTGTCGCCTAGCTATGAATACAGCACTGAGTTTTTGTTTACTGGCCTAGACGCGATTAAGCCTGAAATGATTGCTGAAGCGACTGCTGATGCACGCAATGCAGCCCAGCAGTTTGCCGAAGATTCTGGTAGTGGTGTTGGGGGAATACGCCAAGCGACCCAGGGCTACTTTTCCATTGAAGATCTCGATAGCTATACACCCCATATCAAGCGAATCAGAGTCGTCACTACGGTAGATTACTCGTTAGAAGAGTAGTCCTTACCGCCTCAAGTAGACGGTGATTTCATGCCCGGATAACGGATCGCCGTGATGGTGTAGAACGTCTCGCCATTGGGTGTGAGTACCGTGATATCGTCGTCTACTTCTTTCCCGAGCAGTGCTTTGGCCATGGGAGCATCGATACTGATCCAGCGCTTTTTGGTATCGATTTCGTCGTGGCCAACAATTCTAAGATGAACCTGCTCTCCGCTTTCATCTTCCAAATCTACGTACGCGCCGAAAAAAACCTTGCTGGTGTCAGCGGGCAGACGATCAACAATCTGCAGTTCGTCCAACCGTTTTGTTAGGTAGCCAATACGCGCAATAACGCGGTTTAACTCTTTCTTGTTATAGGTGTAATCGGCATTTTCACTGCGGTCTCCTTGGGCGGCCGCTTCGCCGACTTTGGCCGAAATGGCGGGGCGTTTAACTCGCGATAAATGGTCCAGGACAGCGCGCAGGCGAGCCGCACCCTCTGCTGTGATCAGGTTGCTCTTAGGTTGTTGGCGCGGGTCTTTCGCTGGATCGCGCCAGCGCGTCATATTTCGGCCTTTCATTGCGTTTTTCACCTCCTCAAAGAGCACCAGCTTACGCTAATGGCAGTGTGGTTAACAAAGCGCTTATTTATTGGCGATTCATTCAAACGTTCGTTACATTATGGGTGTGGGTGATTTCAGACCCCAAAACCAAACGTATTACTTGTTAGAAAGCACAAAAATAAACCAGGAGCTTATTATGCGCACACCCCCTTTTTCTCGGTTACTCATTGCAGCGGCGTTAGGCAGCGCCTTAGCGCTAGCCCCATTAAGTGTGTCGGCTTATGAAGGCGACGTATTCTCGCTAAAAAATCGTTGGGAACACACCGTCACTGAGATGCCAGCTAACGAGCGCGAGAGCACGCTTAAAGCGCTGGCCAGTGAGGCTGAGCAACTGGCTAGCCAACACCCTGATCAAGCGGAAGTATTAATCTGGCAAGGCATCGTGCTGGCTTCCTATGCACGTGAACGCGGCGGGCTTGGTGCATTAGGCACCGCGGGCGATGCCCGCGATGTGCTGGAGCGGGCCATTGAAATCGACCCACAAGGCGGCAATGGCTCGGCTTATGTCACGCTAGGAGCGCTATACGACCGCGCCCCAGGCAGGCCTTTAGGCTTTGGCAACAGCGATACCGCTGAGCGCATGTTCCAGCGCGCGCTAGAGATTCGCCCAGACGGTATTGATGTGAACTATTACTACGCGGCGTTCTTGAAAGAAGAAGGCAATACCCAAGCTGCTCGCGAGCATGCCCAGCGCGCGGTGAATGGTACTGCACGCGAGACCCGTCAAGCATCTGATGAAGCACTGCGTCGAGATGCCGAGGTATTACTCGGCGAGCTGTAGGCTGTTAGCCAAGGCGTCTAGCGCTAAGGTTGATAGAAACGCTAAGGTTGATAGAAACGCTAAGGTTGATAGAAACGCTAAGGTTGATAGGCGCATTGGCATTCCCAGTGGTAAGCATTGATAATAGAACGATTGTTAACACTGGGAGTGCTTCATGGCATCTAGCCCTAATTCATTAGTGCCCGATGCGTCAGCGCCGCCTCAGTTAGGCCGAGACGATGTCGAGCTTATTCAGCGAGAGACCCTTTATCAGGGGTTTTTCCGTTTGGAAGCCTTAGAACTGCGTCATCGTCTGTTTGAAGGTGGTTGGAGCGGCACGATGCGGCGTGAGGTGCATAACCGCTTCGACGCTGTTGGTGTGCTGCTTTACGACCCTGCTCGTGACGCGTTAGTACTTGTCGAACAGTTTCGTGCTGGCGCGATTGACGATCCGCTTTCCCCTTGGAAGTTAGAGTTGGTGGCGGGGCTGGCAGATAAAGACGAATCTCTTGAAGATGTTGCCCGCCGCGAAGCCATGGAAGAGTCTGGCTGCCAGGTTGGCGTGCTGACTAAATTACATACTTATTATCCAAGCCCAGGGGCGTGTAACGAGCGCGTGACGCTATTTTGTGGCTTAGTCGATACCCAGGGTATGGGGGGAATCCATGGCCTGGATGATGAGCACGAAGATATCCGTGTTCATGTGGTGACGTTCCCAACAGCATGGGAACTCCTGGAGCAGGGAAGACTCGATAACGCCATGTGTTTGATTGGGCTACATTGGTTAGCGAGCCAGCGCGCTTCGCTGCGTGCTGCTTCTCATCGAGCAGCGACAATGCCAAGCGAATCTGAAAAGGAGTGAACATGGCTAGAACCGCCTATGTCACCGATTTAAAGTCCCTGCAGGGCGAGTGTAGCGCCAACTATATGCGCATGCTTCGTTTGGTAGGTGATATGGAAAGTGGCCAGCGACGTGATATCGCGCTGCATGGCGATGACCAGCATTTCGGCGATTTACATCTTAAGATTCTGGAGCAGGCGCCCTATACCACGATGGTGGAAGTGACCCAGAGTGGGCCGCTAGATGCGGTTATTGAAGGCCCCAGAATGCGTGTCCATCTCTACCATGATGTACGTATGGCAGAAGTGACTGATTTTCAGCGTGAGCGCCACTTTAGTGGTCGCTATCGTTACCCGAATGCCAGAATGCACCAGCCAGATGAGAAGCTGCAACTGAATCGCTTTCTAGGTGAGTGGCTGGCGCATGGCTTAGCCCATGGTCATGCCTATGATATGCCGGAGTTACCCTGATGCGGCTGGTTCAGATTACCGATTCGCACCTGCATGCCGATAAGGCGGCTCGCTCACGGGCGGGAATTCCGTGGCAGCAGTTTGAGCGTGTGCTGGAAGCAGTGATTGCTGAACGGCCCGACATCGTCGTATTTAGCGGAGATGTAAGCCAAGATGAAACGGCTGCCTCTTATGCGTTGGCATGCCAAGCGCTGGCATCATTGCCGTGCCCATGGTTCTGGATTCCTGGCAATCACGATCAGTTGGCATTCATGCAAGCGGAGCACCCGCTGGTGGAGGAAGTCGACCTGGTCCAATGGCGATTATTGCTGTTGGATACCCATGTGGAAGACCATCCGTATGGCGAATTGGGCGCTGAGCGCTTAAACGCACTGGCTGAGCGCCTAGAAGAAGATGATCGCCCTACCTTGATTGTGATGCATCATCCCCCCGTTGATGTGGGCGCTGTGTGGATGGACGCTATTGGCCTTCAAGATCGCGATGCGTTTTGGCAACTGTTAAACCGCCACCCTCAGGTTAAGATCATCCTGTTTGGTCATGCCCACCAAGCCTATGCCCAGTCGCACCGTACCGCGGATGGCAAGATTGACGTGTATGGTTGTCCTGCCATCGCAGACCAGTTCTTACCCGGCGCAGAGCAGTTTGCGATTGATGAAGCGTCTCGACCCGGCTATCGAATCATTGATCTGCATGGCAGTGATTGGCAGACCTGGATTGAGCGTGTCGCCGTATAGTCTGTGCCTGTGATGACACTGTTAGGCAATAAAGATATAAAAAGATAGTTATTAATTCTTTTGGGTTATTATTGACTCGGCGTTACCCTATCCTCAAATAACCGTCTTTCGGCAACGCTACCGTTAGGCGGCAAATAGCGTTTGCACGTGCAAGCACCGTTTTGTGAGGGAGTAGGTAATGAACCAGTTTTCTGCGACGTCGGCGTCCCAGCGTGAGGTGTCTGCCACACCCGACGCGGCACGTTTGACCCATCTAAAGCAGCTAGAAGCTGAATCGATACATATTATCCGGGAAGTCGCCGCTGAGTTTAGTAACCCGGTCATGATGTACTCCATCGGTAAAGACTCCTCGGTAATGCTGCACTTGGCGCGCAAAGCCTTCTACCCGGGGACACCGCCATTCCCGTTGATGCATGTGGACACCACCTGGAAGTTTCGTGAAATGATCGAGTTTCGTAACCGCATGGCAGAAGAAGCGGGGATGGAGCTGATTGTGCATACCAATGAAGAGGGGCGGGCTGCCAATATCAACCCCTTCGACCACGGTAGTGCGAAATATACCGACATCATGAAAACTCAGGCGCTCAAGCAAGCGCTGGATAAGCATGGCTTTGATGCGGCTTTCGGTGGCGCACGGCGTGATGAGGAAGCCTCGCGCGCTAAAGAGCGTGTCTACTCCTTCCGCGATAAATACCACCGCTGGGATCCGAAGAGCCAGCGCCCTGAGCTTTGGAATGTGTATAACGCCAACGTTAACAAGGGCGAGTCAATTCGCGTCTTCCCACTTTCGAATTGGACCGAGCTGGATATCTGGCAGTACATCTATCTTGAGTCGATTCCGATTGTGCCGCTTTACTACGCCGCCAAGCGTCCTGTGGTTGAGCGTGATGGCATGCAGGTTATGGTTGACGATGATCGCTTGCCTTTGGCACCAGGTGAAGTGCCTGAAGAGAAGTTTGTGCGTTTCAGAACGCTGGGCTGTTATCCACTGACCGGTGCGGTGGAATCAACGGCAGCTACACTGCCCGAGATTATTCAAGAGATGCTGTTGACCAAAACCAGTGAGCGTAGTGGCCGTGCCATTGATCGTGACCAGGTCGGTTCGATGGAGAAGAAAAAGCGCGAAGGCTATTTTTAAGGAGTAGGTCTAATGGCTCATCAATCCAATTTAATTGCTGACAATATCGAGCAGTACCTTCACGAGCACGAAAACAAAGACCTGCTGCGCTTTATTACCTGCGGCAGTGTTGATGACGGCAAATCTACGCTGATCGGGCGACTGCTGCACGACTCTAAAATGATCTTTGAAGATCAACTGGCGGCAATTACCCAAGCGTCTAAAACCAGTGGCACTACCGGTGACACAGTTGATTTGGCGCTGTTGGTAGATGGTTTGCAGTCAGAACGAGAACAGGGCATTACCATTGATGTTGCTTATCGCTTTTTTTCCACCGAAAAGCGTAAGTTCATTATTGCTGATACCCCAGGGCATGAGCAGTACACCCGAAATATGGCTACCGGCGCTTCAACGGCCAGCTTAGCAATTATTTTGATCGATGCCCGTTATGGGGTGCAGACTCAAACCCGTCGCCATAGCTTTATTGCCGATTTGCTGGGTATTCAGCACTTGGTGATTGCGGTAAACAAAATGGATTTGGTGGAGTTCTCCGAGCAGCGTTTCAACGAGATTGTTGATGAGTACCGCGCGTTTGCCACCAACCTTAGCGCGCCGGATATTCGCTTTGTACCCATGTCGGCACTCAACGGCGATAATGTCGTCAACCCAAGTGATCAGACGCCTTGGTATTTCGGCACGGATTATGAAGGTAAAACGCTGATTGAGCTGCTGGAAAGTGTCGAAATCAGTCGTGACCAAAACCTCACTGATTTACGTTTGCCGGTACAGTACGTTAATCGCCCGAATCTAGATTTTCGCGGTTATTGCGGCACATTAGCGGCAGGTATTCTGCACCCAGGCCAGGAAGTAAAAGCGCTGCCATCGGGTAAAACGTCACGGGTTGAGCGAATTGTGACGTTTGACGGCGACTTAAGCGCCGCTTATCCAGGCCAAGCAATAACTGTCACCCTGGAAGATGAGATTGATATTTCCCGCGGTGATTGGATTGTCAGTGCCGACGCCGACTTACCGCTTTCTAATGCGTTCATGGCGGATATTGTATGGATGCATGAAGATGCACTGGCGCCGGGAAAACTGTATGACTTTAAGCTCGCCACCCGAGATCTATCTGGGCAGGTAAGTGCCATCGAGTACCAGATTGACGTTAATACACTTGAAAGACATGCCACTGATTCGCTGGGGTTAAACGCGATTGCTCGTTGTGAGGTAGAGTTAACAGCCGCGATTCCAGTGGATGATTATCGAACCAGCCCTGGTACTGGTAGCTTTATCATCATCGACAGACTGACCAACGTAACGGTTGGCGCTGGCATGATTCGCGGAACAGCCGATGCCCGCGAGCAGGTCAGTGGCGCTACTGATTGGGCAGCCTTTGAGCGTGATTTGAACGCGCTGGTGCGTAAGCATTTTCCGCACTGGGAAGCGAAGGATGTGCGCGACTTGCTGCGTTAACAGGTACTGTTAGTAGGTACTGGTAGCAGGTACGTGAGCTGAATCAAAAAGCCGCCTTGGTCATTGAGATCAAGGCGGCTTTTACGTAAGGAGCAGCGCTACTGTGTGTTAGACGAAGACTGCGCGTTAGGGAAAAATAGCTGTTGGCCGTCGACAGTAAAATCGGCAATCGCTTGCTGTCCTTCTTCAGACACCAGCCACTGGTGCCACTGGGCCGCTAAATCATGCTTCAAGTGCGGGTGTCGCTGTTCAGAAAGCAGCAGAGTGCCGTACTGATTAAACAGCGCATCGTCGCCTTCAAATAACAGTGTTAAGTCTTGCGGGTTTTCAAACGCTACCCAAGTCGCGCGGTCAGTGAATGTGTAGGCGTTCATCCCTGCTGCGGTGTTTAGGGTTGGGCCCATACCGCTGCCTAACTCGCGATACCATTCACCTTGAGGGGTCACCTCTGCATCTTCCCATAAACGCAGTTCGGCACGGTTGGTGCCACTATCATCTCCACGGGATGCAAAGGGCGATTCGCTTTCCGCGATACGTGCAAACGCCTCGGCGACGTTGGCACTACTGCTAATGTCTGCAGGGTCATCGCTGGGCCCGACAATCACAAAGTCGTTATACATGACGTCCAGGCGCTCGCTGGCGTAGCCATCGGCGACAAACTGCTCTTCGCCCGCCGTGTCATGCACCAGCAGGCTATCGGCATCTCCTCGGCGGGCAATCTCAAACGCTTGTCCTGTTCCTACAGCGACCACACGCACATCAATGCCAGTGGCATCGGTGAAGGTAGGAATAATCGCGTCAAATAGCCCTGAGTTTTCAGTGGAAGTGGTTGACGCTAAGGTGATGAAATCATCGTTAGCGAGCAGTGAGGCACTCCACGAGAGGCCTACTAATCCTGAGGTTAATAAGCTAGCGGTAGCCAACGTTGTGGTTTTTTTCATAGGGTTTCTCCTGGGGTTACCAAACAAGTTCGCCGCGAATAAAGGCTCCCGCTTGTGTGGAAGCTGGCGTGTCAAAAAAGTGTTGGGCCTGTGTGTGCTCTAGCACTTGACCGCTATACATAAACACCACCTCATCAGCCAGGCGGCGTGCTTGATGCAGGTCGTGGGTCGTCATAATGATGCGGGTGCCGTTCTGGTGAAATTCATTTACCGCATCTTCAACCGCTTTGATAGCAGCAGGGTCTAGAGCAGATGTAGGCTCATCTAAAAACAGCACGGCAGGGTTAAGTAACCAGGCACGAGCAAGCGCAAGGCGCTGCTGTTCGCCGCCGGAGAGCACCCGGGCAGGACGCTTGGCAAGCGCGACTAAGCCAAATTTTTCGAGTGCCTGCAGGGCCATATGTTTGCGCTGCCGACGTGGCACTCCGCTAACTGCCAGGGCATAGGTCAAATTGTCGATTGCCGAGCGGCGCAGTAGCACCGGGCGCTGGAACACCATGGCTTGGGCAGGCGGCTCTTCCTGCCAACTAATGTGGCCACTACTGGGGGTGAGCAGGCCGTGGGCCAAACGCATTAACAGGCTCTTTCCTGCACCGTTGGGACCCATAATAAGTGTGCGCTGGCAGCCTGAGAGTGTCAGCGTGGAGGGGGCGAGTAAACGATGGCCGCGATGCTCAAAACTGACCTGATCAAAATGCAGCGAAGGCACGGTCGTCATAAGAGACTGGGGATAACTAGCTGGTGGAAAAACAGACGCGTTCATCCTAACCGCCTTTTAGCCGTCTCACTGACCGTGTGAGCCAATGCATTAATCAGCGTTACAAGGCTAAGCAGCACTATGCCTAACCCCAGCGCGAGGGGGAGGTTGCCTTTGCTGGTTTCCAACACAATGCTTGTAGTCATTACGCGGGTGACGCCATCGATATTGCCACCGACAATCATCACTGCACCGACTTCAGCGCTAGCGCGGCCAAAGCCTGCGAGTATCACGGTTAAAAGTCCGAAACGTGCGTCCCACAGTAGAGTAGGCATCATCCGTAGCTGCTTCAGGCCAAGAGAGCGCAGCTGTTCGGCATACTCGTTATGCAGTGTCTCTACTTGCTGGCGAGTAAGCGCGGCAATAATCGGGAATACTAAAATGACTTGTGCAATCACCATGGCCGTTGGCGTAAACAGCAGCCCAAACTGACCTAGTGGCCCCGCGCGGGAAAGCAGTAGATAAACACATAGCCCAGCGACCACTGGGGGAAGACCCATGAGCGCGTTAAGCAGCACGATCAACGCGTTGCGGCCAGGGAAGCGCCAAAGAGCCAGCGCTGCGCCCAGTGGTAATGCCAGTGCACTAGCGAGCAGTACTGCAAGCAGCGATACCTGCAGTGACAGCATCACGATATCGATTAGCCCCTGATCCATGCCCAGAATCAAGGCAAACGCTGTGTAAAAGGGGTTCTCACTTGGGGACATTGCTGTTCGCACCCTCATTTTTGTAATTCAGCATCGTTTTAACAACCGACATCATGTGAGTTCAATCATCTTAGGTGCATCCGCTAGCATAATGTACGCAAACTTGATGTAATGCACTTTAGCCTGAAATATATGCAGCTATATGCAGTAAATTGCGAGGCACATGAGCATGTTAAGGGAATTCCTCACCACGGCAGAGGTGGCCGACTACCTGCGCTTAAAAGAGCGAAAGGTGTATGACTTGGTGCGCCAGGGGCAGATACCTTGCAGCCGCGCTACCGGAAAATTGCTCTTTCCTCGTCAGCATATCGATATGTGGGTGCTTAGCCATTTAGAAGGTGACCAAGCGCTGCGTTCGCCGCTGCCGTTGATAGTGGCGGGTAGCCAAGATCCACTGTTGGAGTGGGCGGTTCGCGAAAGCGGTAGTGATTTGGCTTCACTGTGCCACGGCAGTGGCGATGGCCTGCGCCGTTTGATGGAAGGAAAAGCGATGCTGGCGGGTATTCACTTACTCAACTTTGAATCCGGGCGCTATAACGAGCCAGCGGCACTAGGGCTGGGGGGTGTGCGGGACTTAATCGTGCTGCATTGGGCGAAGCGTCAGCAAGGGTTGCTAGTGGCACCAGGAAATCCACTGGGCATTCAAACGCTTAATGATATTTCTCGGCAGAAGGCTACGCTTGCCCACCGTCAGCCTGATGCAGGTGCGGCTCAATTGCTGCGTTGCCTGCTACAGCGGTCAGCGATTGAACCGAATACACTAAATTTGGCAGCTAACGTTTCGTTGAGCGAAGATGATCTGGCCCTTTCCATTGCTCAAGGTGAAGCGGACGTTGGACTTGGGGTCGAAGCAGCAGCCCACCGTCAACACCTACACTTTATACCGCTAATTGAAGAATCATTTGACTTGGTGATGCACCGCCGAAGTTACTTCGAGCCAGCGGTTCAGGCGCTTATCTCATTTACTCGCCAGGAGCGTTTTATCCAGCGGGCGGGGGCATTGCAAGGCTATGACGTGAGCGGCTTGGGAGAAGTGTTGTACAACGCTTAGCAATATGGCTTTTGGCGGTTGAGGGACACCCGCCATTACGCCACACTGGTGACCGTTTAGCTATTTAACAGAGCCATCACAGGAAGTGAACAATGTTGGGAATGACGCAAAATATAGCGGTTGCCGATGACGTGGCTGAGTGTTTTTCGTGTGGGTGCCAATAATGGCGTGGTACCACCAGTGGGCAAGCTTTGCCAAGCGGTTGGCTCACGTGGTGGCACAGCCGATGAAGCGCGACAGCGGTCATGGGGGGATGATGGTGCACCCCTACCGTGGTTATGGTTCCCAGCAAGAGGTGTTTGTGATGGGGCGCGTGTTTCGTCAGGCCGCATTAGGTAGGGCGATACCTCGGCGAGGTATGTTGCGAGACACTGCAGATGTTGCTCGACGTATCTTTCGACGCGGCCTCGCTAATGCCAAAGTGGATATACGCATTGGCGATAATCAGCTGTGTCTAACGACTGACCGCGACGGTTACTTTGACGCTCACTTGCCGATCAGTACTGCGTTACCGGTTGATGTTTCCTGGCATCGTGCCGATATCATGGTTCATGCTGACGGCCACCCGCCAATCCGGACCAGCGTCGAAGTTTACGTGCCGCCTCCCGAAGCAGACCTGTTGGTGATCAGTGATATTGACGACACCGTCATGTTCACTGGTGTCGCTGAAAAGCTCAAAATGCTGTATCGCTTGTTTGTCCGTAAGCCGCATCGACGCACGGCTTTTCCTGGGGTGGCATCGCTTTATCAGGCGCTGTATCGAGGGGAAACTGAGAAAGCTGAACGGCCTATTTTGTATGTTTCCAGAGGGCCTTGGGCAATCTATGAGATGTTGGAAACCTTCTTTCAACTCAATCGCATACCCGTCGGGCCCATTCTGTTTCTACGCGAGTGGGGGATTTCTCTGCGCCGCCCGTGGCCTCGGCGGGCCGAAGCGCACAAGCGTGATTTGATCGACCGCATGTTAGCGCTCTATCACGATATGCCCTGTATTTTGATTGGTGACAGCGGCCAGCACGACCCAGAGGTTTATACCGAGGTGGTGAAGGCATATCCGACGCGAATCAAAGCGATCTATATTCGTCGGGTTGATAAGGATCCTCAACGGGAAGAGGCGATTCAGCGTTTACGGGATGAACTTGCCCATACTGATTGTGAATTAGTACTCGCTGCTGACAGTATTTTGATCGCCGAACATGCCTACTCTAAAGGCGATATTTCTGCCAGAGGGCTGCAGGCTGTGCAGCGGGATGTAGACGCGCATCACCATGACCCTGAATAGTTGCAGGTGAGTGCGCCTATTTTGTGCTCATGGTAAAACTAAACACGGTTTAGCGGGTCGTTAATTTAGGCTCTTAATCAGCGGTGAGTGTGATCATGGTCATTGTGTTAATCGTATTGGCGCTGGCCATTTTTGTTCTGCCTAACTTATGGGCAAAATGGGTGTTGAAACGCCACACCCGTGGACGGGATGACTATCCGGGTACCGGCGCGGAGCTTGCTGAGCATCTGCTACGCCGTTTGGGTGTTGACGGTGTGAAAGTTGAGCGTAGCGAATTTGGTGATCATTACGACCCGGAATCGCGCTGCGTACGTCTCACCCCGGACCACTATGATGGCCGTTCACTGACGGCGGTGACCGTAGCTGCCCACGAGGTCGGGCACGCTATTCAACACCATGAAGGCTACGCGCCTTTGCTAGCCCGAAGTCGTTTGGTTCAAGTAGCGCAAAAGGCAGAAAAGCTGGGCGCTATTTTAATGATGGCCGCACCGTTTCTGTTTGTGCTCACAAGACTGCCCGGTGGGCTGGCAGCGGTTATCGCCATGGCCGTTATTAGTTTTGGCACCGCCGCGCTGGTGCATCTAGTGACGCTGCCCGTTGAGTTCGATGCCAGCTTTAACCGTGCACTGCCACTGCTTAAAGAGTACGTGCCGCCCTATGACATGCCCGGCGCTCGCCATGTGCTTACCGCCTGCGCGTTCACCTACGTTGCTGCTTCGTTAGCCAGCGTGATGAACCTTGGCCGCTGGCTGGTGATTTTGCGGCGTTGAGATTGGCTAGAGCTTGGGAAGCCACGATGAGTAACAAAAAAGCCGCTCAACATTAGAGCGGCTTTTCAGCGTTATGCGTTGGATGCAGACAAATTACTTCTTAATCATCCGGTAACCAGCCAACAATACCAAAGCACCTACAATAGCGGTCACAAAACTTCCAAAGCTAAAGTCACCCATGGTGCCAAGCCCAACCAGTGAGCCAATCCAGCCACCGACAAAGGCGCCAGCAATACCGAGAAGAATGGTAACGATAAGGCCACCTGGATCTTTACCAGGCATAATCACTTTTGCAATAACACCGGCGATAAGACCGAATAGAATCCATGCTAAAAAACCCATCTTTACTCCTCGATGTTCTATTAGTGAGCACGTCATTATGAACTAGGTGATGACTGGCTGTGTAATTAAGAACTGTTTCATTAAGGCCTATACTGCTGAAAATACGACATAACGTATTCGTATTAGTTTCGGTTGGCGATAATCACCGCTCGACGTGGGGCGGGGTAGCCTTCAATGGTGCGGGTTGGGTCGCTGGGGTCGAGGAAATCCGCTAGCGATTGATAGGTCATCCACTCGGTTGAGCGCTGCTCGTCAAGTGTTGTTAGCGCTTCGTCGACCACTCGCACATTGGTAAAACCGCACCGTTCTAGCCAGTGGCATAGCGCTTTTGAAGAGGGCAGGAAGTAAACATTAGGCATCGCGGCGTAGCGTTCGCCGGGTACAAACACGGTTTGCTCATCGCCTTCCACCACTAGTGTTTCTAGCACCAGTTCACCGCCAGGGGCTAACGCCTCTTTTAGTTGCTGCAGATGCTCAAGTGGCGAAGGACGGTGGTAGAGCACGCCCATGGAAAATACCGTATCGAAAAATCCCAGCTTTTCCGGCACATCTTCAATGCCTACCGGTAGAAACTGCGTGCGGCCGCCGTCGGCATTGCCAACGAAGTGGCGCACCGCCTGAAACTGCCAATAAAAGCGTGGTGAAGGATCAATCACAAGCACAAAGGCTGCGCCTTCTCCGGCCATGCGCCAAGCGTGGTAGCCGCTGCCACCGCCAACATCCAATACCTTACGGTACTTTAGCGGCGCGAGATGCGGGGCGACTCTTTGCCATTTCCAGTCGGAGCGCCATTCGGTGTCGATATCAATGCCACCCAAGCGAAAGGGGCCTTTGCGCCAGGGCGACAGTTTGCGCAGCAGGTTAAAACACTGGCGCTTTTGGCTATCACTCAAAGCGACATCAACGCTCACTGTATCGCTGGTAAGATCGACGTGGCGCTCTTCGGGTAGAACAGGTAGTTTGGCAACTGCCTTCTCCCAGGCGGACAGGTCGCCATGGCGCTGGCGATCTAGCCCATTGGCCAGCTGTTCAGGCAGCTTGGCAAGCCAGGGTGTCAGTGCGGCATCCTGGCTGGCTTGATCTAAAAATGCCTGATAAAGCGCGCGATGATCATCGGGTAACAGCGGCACCTTAATCCTCCTTGAAGGCGATCAGCGAGGTAAAGTTCAAGTACTGGAACCAAGTCATTGAGCGAGGAAAGCCCGCTAGGGCTAAGCGGCCATGTAAGGCATCAAGCGTGTCGGGAATCAGCACGTTTTCCAGCGCTGTGCGTTTTTGGCTGATTTCCATATCGCTGTAGCCATTGGCACGCTTGAAGTCATGGTAGCGCTCGACTCGCCATGCGTTATCCCGCTCATCGGCATCGATGGTTTTCTCCGATAAAATCAGTACGCCGCCCGGTTCAAGGGCATCGTAAAGCCGCTTCAGCAGCGCATCGCGATCGGCAGGGGGCAGAAACTGCAGCGTAAAATTAAGAATGATCATGCCGGAAGGTGCATACTCAAGCGTGCGTATGTCGGCCTCCTCGATCTGCATGGCATGGTCTGGGCACTCTTCTGAAAAGGTTTGCTTGGCCCTAGCCACCATGGCGGGTGAAAGATCCACACCGGTATAACGAAAGGCATCGGCGGGAAGTGCACCCGCCAGTGCCAGGCCGGATGCGCCCAGCGAGCAACCTAGGTCGTAAACGTGAGCGCCATGGCGCAAATGGCGTTGGGCAATTAAGCTCAACATGCCGAGGATTTGCCCGTAACCGGGCACTGAACGGCGGATCATATCAGGGAAGCACGCAACGACCTGTTCGTCGAAGGAGAACCTTGCCACCTTATCTAAGGGTGTTGAAAAGATAGCGTCGCGGTAAGATGCATCACTCATGGGCAAGCCAGGATTATTAATGAGACTGCGTAGTTTACGCGCCCTTGATACACCAGAACAGACCTGTTTATAACAGATTCCTGCTGCATGGAATGGCGCCACAGGAGAAGGCATATGGCTTCAGCAACACGCACAACCCCCGATACACTACCCGCATGGCAGACGTTGAAGCATCATGCTGACACGCTACAACAGGTACACTTAAAAAATTTGTTCGGTGATGATGACAGTCGCTGGTTGAACTTCACGCGCCAAGTGGCAGGTTTAACCTTGGATTTATCTAAACAGCGTTGGGATGATGACACCCTTGAACACTTGCTGGCGCTGGCGCATGAGGCGGGAATGCCTGGGGCGATTGATGCGCTGCTAAGCGGAAAGCGTGTCAACGTCAGTGAAAATCGCCCCGCACTACATACAGCTTTACGGTTACCTGCTGATGCCACGCTTGAAGTAGAAGGGGAAGATGTGGTGGCCGCTGTGCATGACAGCCTTGCCCAAATGGAGTGCTTGGTGCAGCGCTTACAGGCGGGGCAGTGGCGTGGTGCAACCGGTAAGCCGATCCGGCATGTGGTGAATTTAGGTGTCGGCGGCTCGGATCTTGGTCCGTTAATGGTCACCCATGCGCTGGCAGATTATCGTCCAAAAGAGGGGCACCCATTGGACGTGCACTTTGCGTCTACCATGGATGGCTCCCAGCTGGCGGATTATCTAAGTCGCTTTAATCCTGAAACAACCTTGTTTGTTTTATCGTCCAAGTCGTTTACCACTATCGACACGCTTTCCAATGCTAATACGGCCAAAGACTGGCTATTAGGAAAGCTTTCTGAGCATGGCGATCTTCCCAATGCCGCACCATTAAGCGCAGAGTTAATTGTTCGCCAGCACTTCATTGGTGTGTCGGCGAGCCCTGAAAAGATGAGTGAGTGGGGTATTTCCTCAGATCACCAACTGATGTTCTGGGACTGGGTCGGCGGGCGTTACTCCTTGTGGGGCACCATCGGCCTCCCGATTGCGCTCGTCGTAGGTATGGATAACTTCCGTGAACTGTTGGCGGGTGCCCATGCAATGGACTGCCACTTCCGTGATGCACCGATGGAAGAGAACCTGCCAGTACTGCTGGGGTTAGCTGGTATCTGGAACGTCAATTTCCTGGATATTCGTGCCCATTCGATACTGCCCTACGACGGACGCTTAGAGTACTTTGCTGCCTATCTTGAACAGCTTGAGATGGAGTCCAACGGTAAGTCGGTGACGCGCCAAGGCCAAGCGGTGAATTATTCAACGTGCCCAGTGCTTTGGGGGCAGCTTGGTCCCAACGCTCAACACGCCTTTTATCAGTTACTTCACCAGGGCACCCAGCCGGTCGTATGTGATTTTATAGCACCGCTGAAGCGCTACGATGAAGTGGAAGACCCGGATACACGTCGCCATCTAAAAGCACAGCACCGCCTAGCGTTGGCGAACTGCTTTGCTCAGTCACGAGTGCTGATGCTGGGGGATGACGCTCTAGAGGATGAAGGCCCTCGCCCAGAGCACAAGCGCTACCGTGGGAACCAGCCCTCTACAACGGTCCTGTTGGATAAGCTAACACCCTTTACGCTAGGGGCACTGATCGCCCTGTATGAGCACAAAGTGTTTGTACAGGCGGTTATTTGGGATATTAATCCGTTTGATCAGTGGGGCGTTGAGCTAGGTAAGAAAATTGCCACTGACACCCAGGCGATCATTGATGGAGGCGGTGATATTTCCCGTATGGATGCTTCCAGCCGCGGCCTGATTGAGGCGTTTTGGGCGGCAGAGCAGGGGTAGCACGCTATTCTGATTTTCATGGCTGGATATACAGCTTTTTGCTTTTCCGCTATCCTGTGCCCTTTTGTAAGCCGCCAAAGACTCGTTTCAATGAGTTTTGTTTCAGTACGCTTTGTTTTAAGTACTTAAGAGCGGCTGCTAGCGCTATTTTTTTAGGAACCGATGTTACATGACCCAGTTTGATGCCTCCCAGTACGGCGCGAGTTCCATCGAAGTCCTGTCAGGGCTCGAGCCGGTGCGTAAGCGTCCCGGTATGTACACCGACACCTCGCGGCCTAACCACCTCGCTCAAGAGGTTATCGATAATAGTGTCGATGAGGCCCTCGCAGGGCATGCATCGGCTATTAGCGTGGTGCTGCATTCCGATGGTGCCATCGAAGTGCAGGATAACGGCCGTGGCATGCCGATCGATTTGCACCCTGAACATGGCGTGTCGGGCGTCGAGCTAATCTTTACCAAGCTCCACTCGGGTGGCAAGTTTTCCTCCTCCAGCTATCGCTTCTCGGGCGGTTTGCATGGGGTTGGCGTGTCGGTGGTTAATGCCTTATCGCGCCGTTTAGATGTTGAAGTTACTCGTAATGGCGCGCGCCATGCCATGGCCTTTGAGTTTGGCGAAAAAGTCGAAGAGCTACACGAAATTGGTAAAGCGGCGAAAAAAGCGACGGGCACTCTCGTGCGTTTTTGGCCAGATGAGAGCTACTTTGACAGCCCAAAGCTCGCCCTTTCAAAGTTAAAGCACTTGTTACGTGCCAAGGCAGTACTGTGTCCTGGACTGGCGGTTACGCTGGTAGAGCCTGATGGCACCAAAACTGAATGGGCCTATGCCGATGGCTTAAAGGACTACCTGGCTGAAGCTACCGATGGCTATGAAGTGGTACCGAATGAACCCTTTGTCGGCCATTTTAGCGACGATGAGCATGGCGTTGACTGGGCGATTCAGTGGTTGCCCGAAGGTGGCGACGCGTTGTTGGAAAGCTACGTAAACCTGATTCCCACGCCTCAGGGCGGCACGCATGTTAATGGCTTCCGTTCAGGTTTGTTGGAAGCGCTGCGGGAGTTCTGTGAATACCGCAGCCTGTTGCCCCGCGGCATTAAGCTAACCGCCGATGATTTATGGGAGCGAGCCTCTTTTGTGCTCTCGGTGAAAATGCTTGATCCCCAGTTTGCCGGGCAGACCAAAGAGCGGCTCTCCTCACGCACGATTGCGGGCTTCGTGTCTGGGGTGTTGAAAGATGCTTTCTCGCTTTGGCTTAACCACCACATTGAACAGGCTGAACAGCTGGCCGAAATGGTGATTAGCGCCGCTCAGCAGCGCCAGAAAAAGTCCAAAAAAGTCGCCCGTAAAAAGGTGACTTCTGGTCCCGCGCTGCCAGGCAAACTCGCCGACTGTTCCGGCCAGGATCCTGCCCTGAGTGAGCTGTTTTTAGTCGAAGGCGACTCGGCCGGTGGTAGCGCCAAACAAGCACGCAACCGTGAAACTCAAGCCATTCTTCCGCTGCGCGGCAAAATCCTCAACACCTGGGAAGTCGATACCCACGATATCTATGGCTCTCAGGAAGTACACGATATCGCCGTGGCGATTGGTGCCGACCCCGGCAGCGCAGATCTTGAAAAACTGCGCTACCACAAAATTTGTATCCTGGCGGATGCGGACTCCGATGGCCTGCACATTGCGACGCTGTTGTGCGCGCTGTTTGTAAAACACTTCCCCAGCCTGGTGGATGCCGGGCATGTGTTTGTCGCCATGCCGCCGCTTTACCGAATCGACTTAGGTAAAGAAGTGCACTATGCCCTGGATGAGAGCGAGAAAGCCGCCATTCTCAAGCAACTGGCGAAAAAGCGTGGCACGCCTAACGTTCAGCGCTTTAAAGGCTTGGGTGAAATGAGCCCGCTACAGCTGCGTGAGACCACTATGTCGGTAGAAACTCGTCGCCTAGTGCAGTTAACGCTGGAAGAGGGCGATGGCACGATGGAAATGATGGATATGTTGCTGGCCAAGAAACGCGCCGGTGACCGCAAAAAATGGCTAGAAGATTACGGCAATCTCGCTGATGTAGAGGTGTAGTTACAGAGATAGAAGCGTCATCAGTCTGGTTTTAATGACTGTTTTTGCGACTGTTTTCGCAACAGTTGCAAAGCCAGTTATAAAGACCGGAGGGGGGAGCCCAATCTGCTAGGCAAACGTTAACAGGCATTATTACAGTGCCATGCTATTTGGCCGATAGTTGAATAGGTAGCTTACATACTAAGACGCGTAAAAAAACGCTCATAGACAGGGGAATAGCTTTGTTCAACACAATCTCTCGGCAGTTAACGTTGTCTGCAGTGGTGCTCACACTACTAATGGCTGTCAGTATTTACGGCGTGATGGCATGGCGTGGTCAGCCGCTGGTGATCGATGCAAGTCAGTCATTGATTGAGCGTACGGGCGGCTCTATCGTGAATGCGCTGAATGGCCAGCTGGCTCGCGTCGAGGGGAATACCTCGAGCTTAGCGGCGTTGGCCGAGTCGCTTCCTCAAGATGAAGCGATTTACCGGCAAGCACTGCCCAATGTGGTCGATGATAACGGCAATATGACAATTGCCGGAGGCGGTATTTGGCCTGAGCCAGACGCATTTTCGCCGGGTGTCGAGCGCTTCAGTTTTTTCTGGGCACGTAATGCTCAGGGAGCGTTGGAGTTTCTGGATGACTACAACGCAAGCACTATTGCGCCATACCACGACGAAGCATGGTATAGCAGTGCTCGCGATGCGACGCCAGGGCAGTGCGTTTGGTCTGCCGCGTACCGCGACCCAGCGACAGGGGTTGCCATGGTGACCTGTAGTGTTCCGTATTATATCGATGACGCTTTTTCCGGAGTCGCCACCATTGATATGCAGCTAGGCGGCGTGGCCGAGTTTCTTGCAGAAAATGGCGGTGGTACAGGCGGTTACGCCTTTGTACTGGATAATGAGCGCAATGTCATTGACCTGCCGGGGGTAGAGCAAGCCTCTGATGAGATGAAAGGTTTAGCTGACGTTGCTCGTGATATGCCTTGGCTCCAGCCCGTTGTTACGGCGATAACTGCTGGCCAGGAACAAGCGAGTGTCGAAAGCGCAGGCGTGTTAGCAGAAGCTGCAGAGGTGCGCCTATTTGATATGCCACGTACGGGGTGGACGCTGGGGTTGGTAACCCCTAGCGAGCAAGTCACGGCTTTGGCACGCACGTTAACACGTGATCTACTGCTATTTATTGTTCCCTTGTTGGCACTCTTACTGGGGCTTGGGTGGTGGGGTGGGCGTATTTTGCTAGCGCAAATACGCAGCACTACGCGCCAAATCGATCAGCTGGGTCAGGATGACTCGAGTCGAGAGCTAACCATCTATCGCGAGGATGAGATTGGCGAACTGCGCCGTGCTGTTAATCGATACTCGGAGAAGCTACAGCGGCTATTTGGTGATGTGCGGAGCGTGGCCGATGCCATCGCCAGCGAGTCCACTGAAATCGCGGCAGGCAATACGGAGCTTTCTAGCCGAACAGAACAACAGGCGGCTTCTCTTCAGGAAACGTCATCAACGATGGAAGAGATGGCGGCTACGGTGAAACGAAACGCTGATAACGCTCAAGAGGCCGACCTACGGGCAAAAGAATCAGCAGATAAAGTAAAGCGTGGCGGCCAACAGGTATCGAGGCTGGCGCAGTCCATGGAAGCGATCAACGAAAGCTCTGTTGAAGTCGCTTCAATTGTTCAAGTAATCGAAAATATTGCTTTTCAAACCAATATATTAGCGCTGAATGCCTCGGTAGAAGCAGCGCGTGCGGGTGAGCACGGAAGAGGCTTTGCAGTGGTTGCCAGTGAAGTACGTGAGCTTGCCTCGCGCAGTGCTGCATCGGCCAGAAATATTAATGGGCTGATCAAAACCACGTCTGAGCAGATCGCGACGGGCAGCGGTTATGCTCAAGAAGCTGAGTCCGCTATGAAAGAGATTGTAGTTGCCATTGAGGAAGTAACGGCACGCATTAGCGAAATCAGCCAAGCTTCCAGCGAACAAACCAATGGCATTGACGAGATTAACAGTGCGGTAACGCAGATGGATACGGTGACCCAGCAGAATGCGGGCTTGGTTAGCCAGGCCGCAGGGGCTGCTAATGAACTGTCGTTACAGGCCCAGCGCTTAAAAGGCTTGCTGGACGAGTTTCACGGCGGTGCGCAAGCGGTATCCCAGGCTCCAGCACTGTCGAATGCATCGCATGAAAAGTATCAATTAACATAGCGTGCCATGCTAAGTGGCCGCGTGTCCGCTTATCAGCCGCCCCGACTGGGGCGGTTTTGTTGTTAAGGTAGGATATGATCGACATGGATATTCAAGTAGCAGAGGGTGACGTCGAACGGCTGTCCCTGCGCGATTACACCGAAAAAGCGTACCTCGACTACTCGATGTACGTCATTTTAGACCGCGCCTTGCCCAATATTGGCGATGGGATGAAACCTGTGCAGCGGCGTATTATTTACGCTATGCGTGAATTGGCGCTGCACGCCAATGCCAAGTACAAAAAGTCGGCGCGTACCGTCGGTGATGTGCTGGGTAAGTTTCACCCCCATGGCGACAGCGCGTGCTATGAAGCAATGGTGCTAATGGCCCAGTCGTTTAGCTATCGCTATCCGCTGGTGGATGGGCAAGGCAACTGGGGTAGTCCTGATGACCCCAAATCCTTTGCTGCCATGCGCTACACCGAAGCCAAGCTGTCTAAGTTTGCAGAAGTGCTGCTCAGCGAGTTAGGCCAGGGCAACGTGGACTGGACCCCCAACTTCGATGGCACGATGCAAGAGCCGGTAGTGCTTCCAGCGCGTTTGCCGCACGTGCTACTCAACGGCGGTACCGGCATCGCGGTTGGGATGGCAACCGATATTCCACCTCACAACGTGACTGAAGTGGTAGAGGCGACCTGTCACCTGTTGCGGAACCCGGAAGCGACCACTGTCGACCTGATGGAATTTGTACCGGCACCCGATTTCCCCACCGATGCCGAAATCATCACGCCGAAAGAAGACCTGCGCAAGCTCTACGAATCAGGCCGCGGTTCGGTCAAACTGCGCGCTCGCTATGTGCGCGAAGAGACCAACATCGTGATTACCGCTGTGCCTTATCAGGTCAGCGGTGCCAAAGTGTTAGAGCAGATCGCCGCGCAAATGCAGGCCAAAAAGCTGCCGATGGTAGCCGACCTGCGTGATGAGTCCACCCATGAAGAGCCTACTCGCCTGGTGATTGAGCCACGCTCTAACCGCGTGGATGTTGAATCGCTGATGGCGCACCTGTTCGCCACCACGGATTTAGAAAAAAATGTGCGGGTGAACATGAACGTGATCGGCCTGGATGGCCGCCCCCGTGTGATGCCGCTACCCGATATGCTGAGCGAGTGGCTGCGCTTTAGGCGAGCGACAGTGCGCCGCCGCTTAGAGCATCGTTTAGGTAAAGTCGAAGACCGTCTGCATATTCTTGAAGGCCTACTGACGGCTTACCTCGACCTTGATGAAGTGATCCGTATTATTCGTGAAGAGGATGAGCCTAAGCCGGCATTGATCGCTGCGTTTGGTCTTTCTGAGCGGCAGGCAGAGGCGATCCTAGAGCTGCGATTGCGCCATCTTGCCAAGCTGGAAGAGATGAAAATTCGCGGCGAGCAGGATGAGCTGGAGAAAGAGCGCAAGTCGCTGCAAGGCTTGCTGGGTAGTGAAGCTAAGCTAACCACGTTAATTGAAAAAGAGATCCGCGCGGCGGGTAAAGAGCATGGTGATGCGCGTCGTTCGCCGCTGGTTGAGCGTAGTGAAGCAAAAGCGCTCTCTGAAGTAGAGTTGTTAGGCGCTGATCCGATTACCGTCGTGTTGTCGGAAAAAGGCTGGATTCGTGCGGCGAAAGGCCATGATATCGATCCGGAAGGGCTCTCCTATAAGGCCGGCGATAGTTTCCAACTGGCGGCTCGTGGTAAAACCAATCAACCCTTGGTGTTACTAGACGACACTGGCCGCGCTTATACCCTAGCGGCACATAACCTGCCTAGTGCCCGAGGCCAGGGTGAACCCGTTACCGGCCGTGTCAACGTATCGGCAGGTGCGCGCATGGCAGGGCTAATGCTGGCGCCGCCCACCAAACGATACGTATTGGCCAGTGATGGTGGTTATGGTTTTGTCGCGCAGCTTGAGGCGCTGACAGGCAAAAATAAAGCCGGTAAAGCGGTACTGAGTGTTCCCAAAGGGTGCAGCGTTATGGCCCCAGTGGAAGTGCCGGAAGGCGAAGGCCATTGGGTTGCATCGGTTTCCAATGAAGGCAGGCTGCTGCTGTTTCCGTTAGATCAACTGCCTGAAATGGCCAAAGGGAAAGGCAATAAAATGCTCGATATTCCCGGCCCGCGTGCGGCTCGACGTGAAGAGTTTGTGCGCGATATTGCCGTTGTGGCAGAGGGTGGTGAACTCATTATTCATGCCGGTAAGCGTAAGCTAACCCTGAAAGCCGACGATCTCGCGTATTATCGTGGTGAACGCGGTAGGCGAGGCAGCAAACTGCCTCGCGGTTTCCAAAAAGTAGATTGTTTAGAGGCAGGGGAGTAAGTCATGGCAACACGTTATTTGATTCGTGCGACCGGGGTTGCACGCCCAGGGCAGTTAGCTGGCCTGGGTAATGCGTTGGCGGCTGGGCGTGCCCGGCTGTTGGATATTAATCAAAGCGTGACGTTTGGCATGCTCTCTTTGGAAATGCTGGTGGGGCTTGATCAGGACAGCGCTTTGGAAGCCGCTCTTAGTGAAGCAGGAGATACGCTAGGCTTAGACGTGCAGGCAATTGCAGTGAGTGGTGACGACTATCAGCGCTGGAGTGAGCAAGCCAGCCAACCAAGACTAATCTTAAGCCTGCTAGCCCCCAAGCTGCCTGCCGGCATATTAGCTGAAGTAGGATCGCTGACCGCAGAGTTTGGTCTCACTGTTGAGCTAATTCACCGTCTTTCAGGCCGCGAAGCGCTTGAAGGTGACTCGCCTGCTAACGGGGCTTGCGTTGAATGTTGGCTCAGAGGCAGTGATGTAGAGCTAGAAGCCCTACGCGAAAAGGCGCTCGCGCTAGGTGCCCAGCATGGTGTCGATATTGCTATTCAAGAAGATACTATCTGGCGTCGGCATCGTCGTTTAGTGTGTTTTGATATGGACTCGACGCTGATCAAGACTGAGGTGATTGACGAGCTCGCTCGCCGCCATGGGGTCGGAGATGAAGTCGCCGACGTGACCGAACGAGCGATGCGTGGCGAGCTGGATTTTCAAGAAAGCTTCCGCGAGCGTATGAGTAAACTAGCCGGTTTAGACGAGTCGGTCTTAAAAGAGATTGCTGCCGAGCTGCCATTAATGGACGGCGTTGAGCGACTAATGGCGAACTTAAAGCGTTTTGGTTACCGCACGGTGATACTGTCTGGGGGCTTTACCTACTTTGCTCGCCATCTTCAGGAAAAGCTCGGTTTTGACGAAATCCACGCCAACGAGCTGGTCATTGAAAATGGCAAAGTGACCGGCGATGTGAAAGAACCGATTGTCGATGCGCAGCGCAAAGCCGACCTTTTAGAGCAAATTGCGTTACGTGAAGGTTTTACCTTAGAGCAGACCATTGCCGTTGGTGATGGTGCCAACGATCTGAAAATGCTGGCAAAAGCGGGGCTCGGTATTGCATTTCGCGCCAAGCCGATGGTTCGCGCACAAGCTCGTCAAGCAATTTCAACGTTGGGAATTGATGCGGTACTGTATTTAATTGGCTATCGGGAAGCAGATTTGATCGACTGACTGATAGCGCTACCAAGTGAACAGGCGGTGCCTTAGCACCGCCTTAGCCCTAGTTGGCAGTATGAGCGTTAACACCGCCATACTCCGCACGCAGGGCTTCTAGCTTAGCGACCTCATTTTCGCTAAGCGATGGTGAGTTCCAAAGTGGCTCACCTTGCGCGTTATTTATCCCCAGTAGCGTTAAGGTTAGCTGTGAATCGCGTGGAATCTGATCATTACCCCAGGGGCCGAAGCGGTTGGGGGCAAGACTCCATTGTGCGGTTTCACCGGGGGCTAGGCCGCCAGCAATAACATAGTAAAACGTTTCATCTACCCACGCTGTTTCGCGTCCTGGGCTGGTCAATACGCCATGTAAAAATAGTTCTGATACCTCTTGGTCAGAACCATTCGTTACCTGAAGATCAATGACAGGTTCGAATGCGCCATAGGGGCTGGTACTGATGTAGTAATCGGCACTTTCAATGCTCAACTGGGCGCGCTGTTGTTGATCGTGTTCGGCCCGCGCTTGTTTGGTTTCTAGACGATCAAGCGTTTGCAGCGCCTGCTCGCGTTCGCGGGCACGGCGTTCGCGCAGCATTTTATCGGCGCGCTCTATAATCTCATCACCCGTTAGGCCATGCATGTAGGCATTCGCTGACTCGGCAATTTCGGCGGCATTCATACGTTGGGCATTGAGTAAATCGATGCCGCTAAACGATGACATGGCAATGATCGTTAATGCTTGATCAAACTCATCGCGCTTGTAGGCGGGGAGTGAGTCGCGCACTTTCTCAACCGAAACTACGGCGGCTGGCATTGAGCTTGTGTCTATTTTGGGGTCTGAGCAACCCGCTATCATCAACGTGGTTAATGACAGTGCCGACAATCTAAGCAGGCTCCACATATAATTACCTCAAAACAGGCTAACAAAACGCAAGGAGCTTACCGGAAAGTGTCGCTTCCCACTACTATCTCGCGTCGTTGACATATAAAAAGCGCTGGCGTTTCAGCCAGCGCTTAGCGATCAAGAACGGCTGTTCCTGCCTTTTAACCATGTCCCTTGTCGGGGTGCGGGACAGGTTTTTCACCGACTTCTTCTGAGCGGAGTTCTACCGGTTTGCCCTGGGTTTTATCTACGTGCTTGAGCTGCATGTGAAGACCCGTTTTGGCGAGCAAGTGAGCGCTAACCGGTGCGGTAATGAATAAAAACAGCGTGATTAGCAGTTCTTGTACGTCAGGCTTGCCATCGATACTCCAAAAGTAACCCATTGAGGCGACAAGCATGCAGCCTATGCCGAGTGTGGTGGCCTTGGTAGGGCCATGGAGGCGCATGTAGAAGTCTCTTAGGTGAGCGAGACCCAGTGAGCCGATAAAGACGAAAATACCGCCTGCTACCAGCAGTAGTGAAATCAGCGCTTCGACAAAAAACGACATTAGCGCATCTCCTGAGACGTTACAGGGTTCATTCGATAATATCCCCGCGTAAAATGTACTTACATACGGCCACCGTGCTGATAAAACCGAGCATGGCAATTAACAGCGCAGACTCGAAGTAGGTCTTGCTGTTGAGCCACAGTCCCAGCAGTACGATCAGCGCAATCGAATTGACGTACATAGTGTCGAGCGCCAGCACGCGATCTGGCAGGTCGGGGCCAATGGTTAGGCGATAAAGATTCATCAGTAGCGCCATTACCACCAGCGCTAAAGTGATCACGAGTGCGGCGCTTAGCATTCGTAAATCTCCTTAAGGGGGCGCTCATAGCGCTCGCGAATTTGGGCAATTAGGGCGTCCTCGTCGTCTACATCAAGTGCATGAATGAGCAACGATTTTCCATCCATTCTCAAATTCGCTGAAACTGTTCCTGGGGTTAGGCTGATGGTGCTTGCGAGAAGCGTAATAGTGAAACGCTCTTCAAGCATCAGCGGGTATTCAATAAAGTGGGGTTTGACTTTACGCCAGGGGTTAGCAATTAAGTACGCAACTTCGAAGTTTGCGATGACGATATCGCCTAGTACGCGAAACGCAAAACGCAACAGTTTAAGCGGTTTACCAATGCGGGGGCGTGCGTCCCAAAATCGATGGGTCAATAACGGAATAAGGATGGCCAGCGCGCCGCCTAGCACGATCTGACCGAATGCAAAGCTACGCACAAGCAATAGCCATACCAACAGCAGCAGCAGTGACAGTACCGGCGTAGGGAGCCAAGCGCGGGGGGCAATCATTGAGCGTCTCCAGCATCAGGCAGAAGCGAATTAATCAACAGCTGCGGGTTGGCCAACTGCTCTCCCGTGGCCTGGGTATAGCTACTCACGGGCCCTGCAAAGGCGACCATTAGTGGTGCCGCGCTAAGTAGCCACAGCATGCCAATCCATTGGTAGCGAGAGAGGTTGCTGCCGCTTGGGCTGCCACGGTGGCTGCGCCAAAACAGCGTAGAGCCTGCGCGAGAAAGGGCAATTAACGACGCAAGGCTCGTTAATAGTAATAGCGGCCAAAGCCACAGGCGCTCACCACCTTCGGCGGCGTTAAGCATGAGTGCCTTCCCTAACGCGCCGGATAGTGGCGGTAACCCGGCCACGGCAATGGCACCGATAAAAAAGGTAAGCGCTAGTGCATTTCCTTGCACCAATGGTCGGCCTTTAACGATACGCGTGCCGGGTTTACCCCGCTGTAGGCCAATCATCTCCGCTAGCAGGAAAAGTCCGCCGGTAATCAGCGTGGTGTGAATGAGATAATAGAGAAGTGCTGATGTCGCGGCAGGAGAACGCATGCCAATGCCAGCCAGTAGCGTGCCTACCGAAATAAGCACCAGATACGCTATCAGTAGGCGTAAATCACGTGCGGCGATAACGCCAACACCCGCTGCGGCTAGCGTTGCTAGCGCTAACCACCATACCCAGGGCTGTTCCAGTGCGACTAGACCACCTGCCTGATCGCTGAATATCAGCGAATAAACGCGCAAAATCGCGTAAATCCCCACCTTTGTCATAATGGCGAATAACGCTGCCACTGGCGCGGGAGCTGCTGCATAAGCGCGGGGGAGCCAAAAGTAGAGAGGCAAAATAGCCGCTTTTAAACCGAAAACTACCAGCAGCATCAATGCCCCTGCGGTGACTAAGCCTTCGCGCTCAGCGGGTAGATTGGACAGCTTGTGTGCCATATCAGCCATGTTCAGCGTGCCCGTTGCACCATATAAAATGCCCACGGCGATCAGGAACAGTGAGGAGCCCGCTAAGTTAAGCACGACATAGTGAACGCTGGCTTGGATACGTGCTTTACCGCCACCGTGCAGCAGTAATGCGTAAGAGGCCAGGAGTAACACTTCGAAAAATACGAAGAGGTTAAACAGGTCACCGGTTAAAAAGGCCCCGTTAATGCCTAGCAATTGCCATTGAAATAGGCCGTGGAAGTTGCTGCCTTTTTCATCGTCGCCGCCGCAGGCAAAAATGACCGCGCCGACCGCTAAAATAGCGGTGACTAACACCATCAATGCCGACAAGCGATCCAGCACTAGCACCACGCCGAACGGTGGCTGCCAGTCGCCCAGGGCGTAGTAAGTAATGTCACCACTCGCCGCTTGGTTGACCAGCGCTATTGAGACGAACAGCAGAAGTATCGAGGCGACAACGCTGACGATACGCTTATAGCGCACTAAGCCCTGGCGTTGATAAAGCAACAAAATACCCGCGACTAACGGTAGCACCACGGGGAAAACAATCAGATGCTGGATCATTCGTGGTCTTCCTTTTTGCCGTCGACATGGTCGTTACCTACTTCGCTGCGTGCACGCATGGCCAGGATGACCACAAAGGCGGTCATCGCAAAACCAATCACGATCGCTGTTAATACCAGTGCCTGGGGCAGCGGGTCAGCAATGTTCGTGCCTTCATTTACCAGAGCAGCGCCATCCGTGGTTAAGCCTCCCATGGAAAACAAAAATAGGTTGACCGCGTAGGAGAGCAGCGTCAGACCAACCACAACGGGGAACGTACGCCCGCGCAGTGTTAGATAGAGTCCGCACGCAGTTAATATGCCCGTTGTAATGGCATAGAGCATTTCCATTAGTGGGACTCCTTGTTATTAGGCGTACTCGAATCATCGCTTGCTTTGGGTTCGGTGACGGGGCGGTGTGGCGTGGTGACTTTACCCAGGTTGGCCAGAATCATCAGCGTTGCACCTACAACCGCTAGATAAACGCCAAGATCAAAGAGCAGAGCGGTAGCCAGTTCAAAGGTGCCAATCAGTGGTAGCGTAAAATAACCGAATGATGACGTCAGGAACGGATAGCCCAAAAGCCAGCTACCCAGCCCTGTAAGTGTTGCAATGGCAACGCCTACCACGGCCACTGGCTGGAAGGGGAAGTTTAGGCGCTCTTGTGCCCACTCAACGCCGCGTGCCATATACAGCAAGATAAGCGCGACAGCCGTAATCAAGCCGGCGATAAATCCGCCGCCAGGTTGGTTATGGCCGCGTAAGAAGATAAACGCAGAAACCAGCAGCGCCAGCGGCAGTAACGTCATAGAAATCGACGTTAAAATGGCGGGGTAGCGATCAGGCGACCAAACACGACCTTCGCCATCGCTATGTGGGATAAACAACCGTAGTCGGTTTAATAGTTTAAAGATGGCTAGGCCAGCAATGGCCAGCACCGTAATCTCGCCAAGCGTATCGAAACCACGGAAGTCGACCAAGATCACGTTGACGACGTTGTACCCGCCGCCACCAGGTTTACTGTTTTCAACGAAGAACTCAGAAATCGACAGCGTCTCACGTGTCATCACCGCATAGTTAAGGCTAGCCACCACTAAGCCTAATGCGCCTGCCAGTAACATATCCCGTACGTTGCGCTTGGGGCTTGATTCACGCGGCGTTTTTTGGGGTAAGAAAAATAGCGCTAACATCAGCAGTATCATGGTAACAACCTCTACCGATAGCTGAGTCAGTGCTAAGTCTGGGGCAGAAAAGCGTGCAAAGGTGAGGGCAACGAATAAGCCTACGACCGAAAGCATCAGTAGTGAGATTAACCGGTATCGATGGGTAGCCGCCGTTGCTACTCCCCCGAATATCAGCATGCCAGCACCTAATAAAACAATACCATCAATTGGCTGATTGCCTTTCGAGCCAGTTAATCCGTCAATGCTTGCCAAGCCAATGACACCCATCAGTAATGCCGCAAAAAGCAGCCAGCCCATATAGCGCTGAAGAGAGTTGCCTTCAAGCTTTGTGATGAGTTGTTCGGCACGATAACCAAGGGTAACGATAAAGCGTTCAAAGACGCGACGCGCATCAATACTGGGGAATGGTTGCACAAAACGGCGTAGATCCGCATGACGCCAATACAGTGTGATGCCTACAACAAAGGCCAGCCCACTCATCATCAATGGCAAGTTGATGCCGTGCCAAATAGCCAAGTGGAAATCAAGTGGCTCGCCCAATACGGCTTGGGTCGCTAGTTGTAAAATGTCAGTGGCAAAAAAGGCGGGGAAAAGCCCGACTAAGACACAAAGCGCTACGAGGATTTCCACCGGTAACCGCATCAAATGAGGTGGTTCGTGAGGCGCTTTAGGTGTTGCTTCTTTGGCTGGTTTATAAAATACCGCATGTACCAAGCGCAATGAATAAGCCACTGAAAGTATGCCACCTAACGCTGCCAGTGCGGGTAGTAACCAGCTAAGCCCACCTAGTACCGGGGTTGCGAGTGTTTCGGTAAAGAACATCTCTTTGGAAAGGAATCCGTTAAATAACGGCACACCTGCCATGGCTGCAGCGGCCAATGTGGTCAGCAGCGCTGTAACAGGCATCGCCTTTTTCAGGCCGCCTAATTGCTTGAGTTCTCGGGTGCCTGTTTCATGGTCGATAATTCCTGCACTCATAAACAAAGCTGCTTTGAAGGCCGCATGATTCAAAATATGAAACAGGGCTGCTAACACTGCCATCGGGCTACCAATACCCAATAATACGGTGATCAAGCCTAGGTGGCTGACGGTTGAGAACGCGAGAATTCCTTTTAGGTCAGTCTTAAACAGGGCAAACCAAGCGCCGTAGAGTAGCGTGATAGTACCTATGAGTGGCACCACTACGCTCCAAAGCTCGCTGCCAGCAATCGCAGGGTGTAAGCGTGCCATCAGAAAAATACCCGCTTTCACCATAGTGGCAGAGTGCAGATACGCTGAGACTGGCGTTGGGGCCGCCATGGCATGAGGTAGCCAAAACTGGAAAGGGAACTGAGCTGACTTGGTAAATGCACCGAGTAGAACCAGCCCAAGCATCAGCGGATAGCGAGGATCGGCGACGATGGCAGCACCGCTGCTAAGTACATCGTCCATTCGATAGCTGCCGGCCATATCACCCAGCAGTAGGAGACCCGCTAGTAGGGCCAAGCCGCCAGCGCCGGTAACGGTAAGCGCCATGCGGGCACCTTTACGTGCATCACTACGATACGACCAAAAGCCAATCAGCAAAAATGACGAAAGACTGGTTAGTTCCCAGAATAACCAGAGTAAGATGAGGTTGTCAGACATCGAAATGCCCACCATCGATGCCATAAACAGCATCAGAAAGGCATAAAAACGTCCGAATGGCTCATCTTTGTCTAGGTAAAAATGTGCATACAATAAAATTAGCAGACCGATGCCAATAATCAAAAGATTAAACAGCAACGACAAGCCATCTAAACGAAATGCCAGCTCAAGGCCTAGCTCAGGCATCCATGCCGCGTTAAAACGCAGTGCTTCGCCTTTTAACAGGGCGGGGATCTGCAACAGTGTCAGCAGCAGGGCAACAGCGGGCAGTATGCTTGTCGCCAGCGAGCACAGGGTGCGGCCGCGTTTGGCATTTAATGCCGGCACCAGCACGCCTAACAGGGGCAGTAAGGCTATCCACAGCAGTGTCATGGGCTTATCCAGCGCAAAAAATCGTGAAACACCAAGGTGGCAATAGCTACCTGGGTGGCGGAGATACTTCAAGTGAAACAACAGGATATCACTTGTATAGTAAGTACGTGATTTTAGTATAAAGTGATGCCGTTAACCGTTTAGAGACTCCCTGTTCCATGAGTGAACCATTCAATACCTGGCAAGCCCGCTTCGAAAAGCTGCGCTCAAACAAGCTGTTTGAAGGCGCCGTGATTTCCATCATTGTGATTTCTGCCCTGGTAATAGGCGCGAAAACCTATGAGGAAACCTCCCGAATAGAGCAGTGGCTGCTTTATCTTGATATTGCCGTAACCGTGTTCTTTCTGATTGAGATTTTGATCAGAATGGCAGCCGAGCGCAACTTAGTCAGCTTTTTTAAGAAAGGTTGGAATGTTTTCGATTTTCTGATAGTGACCGCTAGCCTTATCCCCATGGACGACTCGGAGATGGTACTGCTGGCACGCTTGCTGCGAATTTTCCGTGTTTTGCGCTTGGTGTCGATGATTCCTGAGCTGCAAATGTTGCTGGGAGCGTTGGTGAAGTCGGTCCCCCGGATGGGCTATGTCGTACTGCTGATGTTTATCATCTTTTATATCTATGCTGCCCTGGGTAGCTTTTTATTCCATAACGTTGACGACTTTTTATGGGGTAACATTTCCGTAGCGATGCTCACGCTGTTTCGCATCGCTACGTTTGAAGATTGGACTGACGTTATGTATGCCACCCAAGAGGTCTATGCTTGGAGTTGGATCTATTATTTGACGTTTATATTTCTTACCGCGTTTATTTTCCTCAATATGATGATTGGTATCGTGCTCGATGTTATGCAAAAGGAGAGTGCGCAGATGGAGTTGGATAGCGGCGAAGGCGACTCAGCTCAATTGCAAGCTCTGCGTAGCGACGTGCATACGTTAAAAGCGCAGCTTGATCGTATGGAGGCTGCCATGGCCCATAAAGGCACTCTATCAGCTTCAAGTGACCAAACCGACCAACCTAATACAGGGTTGCCAAAAACAGATTAACGACAGGAGCGACGTCATGATGTTGTCCGATCCCTCTAAAAAATATCGCCCCTTCGTGGCCGTTGAATTGCCTGACCGCCGTTGGCCTAGTCAGCGTATCGAAATGCCTCCTATATGGTGCAGTGTAGATTTGCGCGATGGCAACCAGTCGTTAATCGACCCCATGGATCAAGAACGCAAACAGCGTTTGTTCGATCTACTGCTGAACGTTGGTTTTAAAGAGATTGAGGTGGGCTTCCCATCGGCATCACAAACTGACTTCGACTTTGTCCGTTCGTTGATTGAGCAGGATAAAATTCCTGATGATGTGACGATTCAAGTGCTGACCCAGGCGCGTCCGCATTTAATTGAACGCACGTTCGAAGCCCTTAAAGGCGCTAAAAACGCCATTGTGCACGTCTACAATGCCACCGACCCGATGTTTCGGCGGGTAGTGTTTAATGTAGATAAAACAGAGTGCGTGCAGATCGCCGTTGATGCCACGGCGCAAATCCGCGATTTAATGGCCGCTAATCCAGAGACTCACTGGACCTTCCAGTACTCGCCTGAGCTATTCACCACCACGGAGATGGACTTTGCGGTGGAAATTGTCGAAGCGGTGATGGATACCTTCGGGCCTAGCATTGATAACCAGATGATCGTTAACTTACCGGCCACCGTCGAAGTCGCAACACCCAATAACTATGCTGATCAAATTGAGTGGTTCTGTCGTCATGTTAAAAAGCGCGACACGCTGATTGTCAGTGTACACCCTCATAATGACCGCGGTACTGGCGTAGCGGCGGCAGAGTTGACGCTAATGGCCGGTGCTGACCGGGTGGAAGGTACGCTTTTTGGCAATGGCGAGCGTACTGGTAATGTGGATATCGTGACGCTTGCGATGAACCTTTATACTCAAGGCGTTCACCCGAACCTGGACTTCTCCAACATTACGCCCATTATGCGCGAGGTCGAGTACTGCAATCAGTTACCCGTCCACCCACGCCATCCCTACGTTGGCGATTTAGTATTTACCGCGTTTTCAGGCTCGCATCAGGATGCGATTAAAAAAGGCATGGCAGATCGTCGTGCTCATCCCGAGGCGCCTTGGGATGTACCCTATTTACCTATTGACCCGCTGGATGTGGGGCGTAGCTATGAAGCAGTAATTCGTGTTAACAGTCAGTCTGGAAAAGGCGGTATTTCCTATCTGCTGGAACAGGAGCACGGCATTGAACTACCGCGTAGGCTGTCGATTGAGTTTAGCCAAGTCGTGCAAGAAGTCGCTGACCGCACTGGGCGCGAAATTACCTCACAAATGATTTACCAGGCGTTTGCTGATGAGTACCTGGAGCAGCATTCGCCGCTGGCGCTGATAAGCCATCGCCTTTCCTCTGAACCAGAAAGCCCAAAAGTTGCGCTTGAAGCGATACTGGAAAGCGGAGGTGAGCGCCAAACAGTAACCGGTGAGGGCAACGGCCCCTTGGCCGCGTTTGTGAAAGCGCTGGTGGCTAGCGGTCAAGAGGTGGAAATAATTGATTACCATGAGCACTCTCGCGGACAAGGGGCCGATGCTGAAGCAATCGCCTATGTTGAGGTGCGCATTGATGGCAAAGCAGTGTTTGGTGTCGGCACCGACGAAAGCATCACCAGCGCGTCAATGAAAGGTGTGCTCAGCGCCATTAACCGTCATCACTCCACCCAAGCGCCGGCTGCCAATGTTACTGCAGAGACGTTAGGGTAAATACCCGATTGAACGTGATCGCTAGCAGACCTATAAGGAGGCGTTGGCCTCCTTATCGTTAGCTAATGTGGTGATGACAGCTAGCATGGTTATGGGAACTACAGCGGCGTCTTACTAGTCTTGCCAGGCACTTCGCGCACTAAGCGTGGCATTAAGAAACCTGGCAAGTGTTCAAGTAACTGCTTAACCAGTGTTTTGGCTTCCTCATCGGGGACGTCAAAATGGGCGGCACCTTGTACGGGGTCGACCACATGCAAATAGTAGGGCAACACTCCCGCTTCAAATAGGCGTTCGGACAGGGTAGCCAACGTGCTGACGCTATCGTTAATTCCGCGTAGTAACACGCTTTGGTTGAGCAGCGTCACACCCGCCTGCTTTAAGCGTGTGCAGGCATCAATGACCGCTTGGTCAATCTCATTGGCGTGGTTAATATGCAGTACCATGACTTTTTGCAAGCGTGTCGCCGCTAGCCAGCCAAGAAGGGCATCATCAACCCGGTCGGGGATCACTACGGGTAGACGTGTATGAATGCGCAGCCGCTTGAGATGCGGAATATTTTCAAGCTGCTCCACCAGCCACGCCAGCTGACGATCGTTGGCGGCCAACGGGTCACCGCCAGAAAGAATCGCTTCATGAAGGGTGGTGTCGGCGCGCAGGTAGTCTAGTGCTTCCTGCCACTGCGCTCTGGAAGGGGAGTTGTCGCTGTAGGGAAAATGGCGTCGGAAGCAGTAGCGGCAGTTGATTGCACAAGCGGGGCTGGCAATTAACAGAACGCGGCCAGCGTACTTATGAATGAGCCCCTTAACAGGCTGATGCTCTGCTTCTTCTAGCGGGTCGGTGACGTAACCTTGCGGTGTTGAGGCTTCATCGCTTACCGGCAGTACTTGGCGGAGCAGAGGGTCATTGGGGTCGTTGGGGGCAATGCGCGTAAGATAGGCGTCGGGAACACAGATCTCAAACAGCTGGTGCCCAGTAGCAGCACCAGGTAGCCAGCTGTCGTCCAAGTTTAAGCGCTTGCACAAAGTGGCTGGGTCGCGAATCGCTTGGGAAAGCTGCCGCTGCCATGACGCGTATATCTGGGTAGACGGGCGCTTATCAGCGATAATAATGTTCTCCTGCAAAAAAGCCCTCCTTCGGGTTATCATGCGCGCACTTATTAGACGACGCTTACAACGACATTATCAACGGCGAAGCATGGCTTCGCGCACTATGTTACTGAAATAAAACACTGAGAGGCATCATGGCGAACTATTCTACCAATGAATTCAAAGGCGGTTTGAAAGTAATGCTCGACGGCGATCCTTGTTCTATCGTCGAGAACGAACTGGTCAAGCCAGGCAAGGGGCAGGCATTTAATCGCGTTAAGCTACGCAACCTGATGACTGGCCGTGTTGGCGAGCGTACTTTCAAATCCGGTGACTCACTGGAAGGTGCCGATGTCATGGATTTGGAGATGGAATATCTCTACACCGACGGCGACATGTGGTATTTCATGAAGACGGATGGCTCTTTTGAGCAGTATGCCGTTGAAAAGAAAGCGTTGGGCGATACTGAGAAATGGCTCAAGGAGCAGGTGCCTTATATTATTACGCTTTGGAACGATAAAGCGATTTCCGTTACACCACCCAACTTCATTGAACTGGAAGTGGTTGAGACGGACCCAGGTTTGAAAGGTGACACTGCCCAGGGTGGTTCTAAGCCTGCCACACTTTCATCAGGTGCGGTTGTGCGCGTACCGTTGTTTATCAACCAGGGTGAAGTGCTGAAGATTGATACGCGCTCTGGCGACTATGTTTCTCGAGCATAAGTGTTTCTCGAGCATAAGTGTTTCTCGTGCCTAAGCGTTTTTCAAACATAAGCGCTGCCGAGTGACCGGTAGTTAGTTAGCCGCGAAAGCATCTACTTTATAAAGCCACGTGATGACCATGCGTGGCTTTATAGCATTGGAGGGGACGTAAATGACGGCTAGCTGGCAGCCAACGGCAAGTATCGAAACGTTGCGCGAGCGTGCGCGCTTACTCGCTGGGGTGCGTGCATTTTTCGCTGAGCGGGGTGTGCTGGAGGTGGAAACACCGATACTGGGGCAGGGTGGCAGCACCGATGTGCACTTAGTCTCGCTCGCTAGCTTGGCGCGTACGGATAAAGGCCAGCGTAGGCTTTGGCTGCAAACGTCGCCCGAGTTTCATATGAAGCGCCTGCTGGCCGCAGGTAGTGGGCCGATATTTCAACTAGCTAAAAGTTTTCGTGATGGTGAAATTGGCAGCCGCCATAATATTGAATTCACTATGCTTGAGTGGTACCGCCCAGGGTTTACCCTGGCACAGCTGATTGATGAGACGACCACGCTGGTTGCTAACGTGCTGCCGAGTTTTGCAGGCCCTGTGGTGCACTATCGTTACCGTGAGCTGTTTCATACCTACTTAGCGGTAGACCCCTTCACGACGTCTATTGAGACATTGCGTACTTTGGCTGCAGAGCGTGGCCAGATGTCGGCAAATGCGCTAACAGAAGAGAGTCGCGATACTTGTCTCGACCTGTTAATGAGCATGGTAATTGAACCAACGCTTGGCCAAAACGAACTGAGTGTTGTGTTGGATTATCCTGCCAGCCAAGCGGCCTTGGCGCGCCGCCATCAAGACGCAGATGGTGAGTGGGTCGCTTCTCGCTTTGAGCTTTATCTCAATGGTGTTGAACTGGCGAATGGCTATGATGAGCTGATTGATGCTGAGGAGCAGCGGCTGCGTTTCAGTGAAGATAATGCTGAGCGTCGCCGTTTAGGTTTACCTGAGGTGGATGTTGATGAGCAATTGCTAGCAGCGCTAGACCATGGAATGCCAGAAAGCGCTGGGGTGGCATTGGGCATAGATCGGCTTATTCAGCTGGCGCTGGGTAAAGCACGCCTGGAAGACGTGCTTACATTTTCAACAGCTAATTGTTAGCACTAATTTCTCGCGTTTTAAGGCTCGCCCAGTGTTTGGCCCATTTGTACCTTGGCGCCTAGCGGATTATCTTCAAAAGTCACCGGCTTGGCAAAGCACATCACCACCGTTGAGCCCAGTTTGAAGCGGCCCATTTCAGCGCCTTTTTCAAGCGTGATGGGTTGCCCGAAACGCATGCGCTGAGGGTGGTCTGAAAGCGGCGTCACTTGGCCTGCCCAGACAGTCTCGATCGCCGCGACGATCATTGCACCTACCAATACCATGGCCATTGGGCCGTGCTGGGTATCGAAAATACACACCAATCGCTCGTTACGCGCAAACAGCCCTGGCACGTAGTTAGCGGTTGCTTGGTTGACCGAGAAGAGCCGCCCTGGCACATAAATCATCTCGCGCAGTGTGCCTGTAACCGGCATATGTACGCGGTGGTAATCTCGAGGAGAGAGGTAAACAGTCGCAAAACTGCCGCCCATAAACTCTTCGGCTAGCGCGCTGTCGCCACCTAGCAGGGTTTGGGCAGAAAACGTGTGGCCTTTCGCTTGTACTAACTGACCTGCCTGTAAACGCCCGAACTGTGACAGGGTGCCATCAGCAGGGCTTAGCAGGCCCTCTCCCAATGGACGAGCATCGGCTTTCAAAGCGCGGGTGAAAAAGTCATTAAACGTTGCATAAGCGGTGGGGTCTGGCTCCAGCGCTTGGCTCATGTCCACATTAAAACGTTTGATAAACGCCTTAATTAACTTGTTCTTCACCGCGGGAGCATCGCACTGGGCAAGCTTACCTGTTAAACGCGAAAGCGCATGGTGGGGGAGCGGGTACTGAATTAGGGAAAACGCTTTTTGGGAAACAGTCACAGTCGTATTTTCACTTCTCAATCGGTGTATCGTCGCGGTTGCCCCATTCGCCCCAAGAGCCCGCATAACCACGTATATTAAAGCCCAGCGCTTTACCGACTAGCCATGTGAAGCTGCTGCGATGATGGCTTTGGCAGTGAGTAGCAATTTCCATTTCGGGCGTTAGGCCGAGCGCGCCTAGTTCGGTCATTAGCTCAGCGTAATCGCGGATACGAAGTGCGCGATTGCGATCCATAGCATTGAGCCAGTCCATGTTGACCGCTCCCGGAATATGACCAAGGTGCTTATTGTTGCCTTTTTCACCATCAAACTCGCCTTTAGAGCGAGCATCCCAAACGGCGAACTGCTTATCTGCGAGCTTTTGTTTGATTTCATCGCAGGTGATTAAGGCGTGCGGGTTTAAGATCTCCGCTCGGTACTCACTTGGTGTTGGGGCGGTGGATTCAGTGCTTTCTGCCAAGCCGGAATCTCTCCAGGCATGGATGCCGCCATTCAAATACGAGTAACGGGTGTGGCCGATTAGTTCCAGTGTCCATAGCAGTCGTGCCGCCCAGCCACCGCCCTCGTCATCATAAGCGACGACGTGAGTATCCCGGGTTAGGCCAAGTGCGCTGAACAGGCGTGAGAGAAATTCAGTGCTCGGCACATCGTTGGGTACCGGTCCTTCGCCACGCATTAGGTAGCGAAAATCAAGGTAAATAGCACCCGGTACATGACCTTGGCGATAGCTATCGCCATTTACTGGTACATCGATAATCAGCAGCTGTGGATTATCCAGGTGTTCTTGAAGCTGCTCGGGCTCAACAATCAGCGGCAGTAGGTTGGTTTCCGATGAATGGCTAGCGGTGCTCATTGACAGCTCCCTATGCTTAGCAATTGATATATCAGGCATCAAGCTAATAAAAATTATGCGTTTAAGCTATCGAGAATGCGCCGATAGCTGGCAAAACGTTCTGGATGGATCTTGCCTGCCTCGACTGCTTCAAGTAAAGCGCAGCCTGGCTCGTTGCGGTGGCGGCAATCTCGGAAGCGGCAATGGCCAATGAACGGATGAAACTCAATAAATCCATCGGTAACTTCCTGCTCATCAAGATGGATTAAGCCAAACTCGCGAATACCCGGTGAGTCAATAAGCTCACCGTCAGCCACTTCGTCACTACTCATCGCATAAAGCCGAGCGGTAGTGGTGGTGTGGGTGCCTTTACGCGAATCTTCTGACAGAGCGCCAATACGCAAAGTTTCATCGGGTAGCAGAAGATCAATCAGTGATGATTTGCCCACGCCACTTTGACCGACAAACACAGATGTTCGCCCTTCAAGCTGCTGGCGTAGATCATCTAAGCCAGCTTCATTAGCAGTGGTGGTGCGCACCACGGTGTAGCCCAGAGAGTGGTAGCGCTCAAGCAGTTCTCCCAGTTTGCCACCATCTTCTGGCAGCAAGTCGGTTTTGTTGAGCACCAGCACGGGGGCAATACCTGTTGCTTCGGCAGCGACCAAATAACGGTCAATCAAATTGGGGTGAGGAGCGGGCTCTACCGCAAAGACGATCAGCAATTGATCGATGTTGGCCGCCACAGGCTTAAGCTGGCCCCGCGGGTCTGGGCGCTTTAGCACGCTGTCGCGCTCCTCGCGGGCCACGACGACGCCAGAGCCGTCCTGGCCTGCTCGCCAAATCACCCGGTCGCCGGTGACTAAGCCATCTAGGTTGGCGCGAAGGTGGCAACGCACGGGCGTACCATCGGCATCGCGCACTTCTAGTGTTCGCCCGAAGTGAGCCATAACTCGGCCTGGTTGTTCGGCACCATATTCGCCAGCGGCAAGTTTTTCAGCGTCTTTCACATCGCGCTTTTCAGCACGTTGGGCACGTTCCGCTTGGACTTTATCGACTCGCCACTGTTGCTGGCGACTTAATTTACGTTTGCTCATGACCACCTGATGCTCGGTACAATAGTGGCATTGTACTCACCTGGGCAGTCTACTGTCCTGTATTGGGTGCTGGTTAAGGCAATATAAGCCACACTTTAACTCTAATCGCCGTATTAAGTGGCGGTACTGGCCAAGGAATGAATGTAATGAGCGAGCAAACAGCTGACAACGCCACCCCGCGAGATGATTTGCTAGTGTGGATAGACTTGGAAATGACCGGTCTGGATCCAAACAAAGAGCGCATCATTGAAGTGGCCACATTGATTACCGATGCCGATTTAAACGTCGTAGCGGAAGGGCCGGTGATTGCGGTGAAGCAGCCTGATAGCCAGCTGGCACAAATGGATGACTGGAATCAGAAGACCCACGGGGAGAGTGGTCTGGTTGCGCGCGTCAAAGCGAGCACTGTGACTACCGCTGAGGCCGAGCAGCAAACGCTCGATTTTCTTCGCCACTATGTGGTCTCTGGCTCATCGCCTATGTGTGGCAATAGCATTCACCAGGATCGGCGTTTCCTTGAGCGTGAAATGCCGGATCTTTGGGCGTTTTTCCATTACCGTAATTTGGACGTGTCGACCGTTAAGGAGTTGGCAAAACGCTGGAATCCAGGTGCCTTAGCAGGATTTAAAAAGCAGAATGTCCATCTGGCAATGGATGACATCAAGGAGTCGATTGCCGAGTTGGTTCACTATCGCAGTACGTTCTTACGCCTCGAAACGGTAACAGATGAAGAGGAGTAAGGTAGTTTAGAAAAGTGGCTAAGCGCCGTCAGTGGCAATTTTCGCCCCGCGCTTGAGGCGCTGCTCCTCAAGCGCCCAAGCCACGTGCTCACGCACTAAACTGCTGGGATAGGCTCTTCTTGCCCACAAGGCTGCCTCTACCGCGCGACTCCAGGGAGCATTGCCCAGGCCGATGGCGAGATTACGCAGCCAGCGTTCGTAGCCAACACGCCGGATGGGGCTGCCTGCTGTTTTATCCAAAAATTCGTCTTCGCCCCAGGCAAACAGGCTAAGGAGGTCGGCGCGGTCAAGGTCATGGCGCGGCGCAAAGTCATCTTCCTGGGTAACGCGGGTGAAGCGAGTGAAAGGACACACCAACTGGCAGTCGTCGCAACCGTAAATACGGTTGCCCATGGCGCGGCGAAACTCCGTGGGTATCGCGCCATGCAGTTCAATAGTGAGATAAGAAATGCATTTGCGCGAGTCGACGACCTTGTCATCTACAATGGCACCGGTTGGGCAGGCGGTTCGACAGGCGCTACAGCTGCCACAGTGTTCCTGAGTAAACGGTGCATCGATAGGCAGCGGCAAGTCGGTATACAGCTCGCCGAGGAAAAAAAGCGAGCCCGCTTTGGGGTTAAGTAACATGGCATTTTTACCAAACCAACCAAGGCCTGCTTTTTGCGCTAAGGCACGCTCCATAACGGGCGCTGAGTCGACAAATGCGCGATAACCAAACGCGCCGACTTGCTGCTCGATTTTTTTAGCTAGTTGCGCCAAACGTTTGCGCATTAATTTATGATAGTCGCGCCCCAGTGCGTAGCGTGAAACATAGGCACGGCTAGGTTGGCCCAGCACTTTTGTACTTTCTACTTCCGCGGGTAAGTAGTCCATGCGCACGCTGATAACTCGCTGGGTGCCAGGTTCAAGCTCCTCCGGGCGGGTGCGCTTGGTACCATGTTTCGCCATAAAGCTCATGTCACCGTGGTGACCTTTTTCAAGCCAAGCATCTAGGTGTTTTTCATGAGCTGCTAGCTGAGTGTCTGTAATACCTACTTGCTGAAAACCTAACTCTCGACCCCATGTTTTGATTAGGGCTGCAAGACGCGTTAAGTCATCATCAGATAGTGAAAAGGTGGTGGAGTTTTGCATGGTAAATCAACGGTAGCGCGTTAAGCGCGCTATGCTAACGCATAAGTGGTTATCAACCTACTAGCGCTCAACTGTCACCAGATTAAGGAGAGATCGTGCCCACGTTAAGTACTTCCTCGCTACGCCCCCTTTATACAGCGGCTCAAGTGCGCGAGCTTGATCGGCGTACGATTGCCGGCGGCATTGAAAGTTTTGCCTTGATGCAGCGAGCAGCCTCCAGTGCATGGCACAGTTTCCGCTCCCGCTGGCCGCATGCACGAAGCGTGACAGTGCTTTGTGGTAGCGGTAATAACGGGGGTGATGGCCATGTGCTTGCGGCGTTGGCCATGCAGTCCGGGCTTAAAGTACAGCGCATCTCACTCAGGCCTTTCGAGGCGTTGACGGGGGATGTTGCTCGCGCTGCCGAGCTGGCATCGGCGGCGGGCGTTGGTTTGGACCAGTGGCAGTCAAGTACCACCTTGGTTGGTGAAGTGATTGTTGATGCACTGCTCGGTACCGGGCTATCGGGTGATGTTGCCGGAGAAATAAGGCCGGTGATTGAAGCGATCAATACGTCGCATCAACCGGTATTGGCGTTGGATATTCCCTCTGGCATCTCGGCAGACACGGGTGCCGTCATGGGGCTGGCCGTCAATGCGGCCTGCACGGTGACGTTTATAGGCGACAAAATTGGCCTGCATACTGGCGATGCACCTGCTTATACCGGCGAAATTGACTTCCGTCCGTTAGGTGTCAAGGCGCAAGCGTTTTTTGATATACCGCCCAGCGCATGGCGTTTGGACGATGAGCTTTTGGGTGAGGTGTTCACGCCGCGCTCCCGTATCAGCCATAAAGGTGATCTGGGGCATGTCGTGGTAATGGGAGGTGCACCAGGGTTTGGTGGTGCGGCGTTGCTCGCTTCTCAAGCGGCCGCGCGTTTAGGCGCCGGTAAGGTCAGCTTGGCAACGGCACCTGAGCATGTGACTGCTAGTTTGATGCGCTGCCCTGAGGTAATGGCCCATGGTGTTCGCGGTGGCGCCGATGCAGGCCAATTGCCTTCCCAGGCAGATGTAATCGTTGTTGGGCCGGGGCTGGGGCAAGAGGCCTGGGGGCAAGCGATACTGCAGAGTGCCTTGAAATTAGATGTGCCATTAATTGTTGATGCGGACGCACTCAACCTGTTGGCCAGCCGCTGGCCTGATGAGCGTCGTAATAATTGGGTATTAACACCGCACCCAGGTGAGGCGGCTCGGTTGCTAGGCTGTTCCGTCGCGGATGTTCAAGCAGATCGTCCAGCGGCTGCCCGAGCCTTACAGCGAGCGCGGGGCGGCGTCGTAATTTTAAAGGGGGCGGGTAGCTTAGTGGCTGGCCCCAGCGGGTTAGTAATCTGCCCCTATGGCAATCCTGGTATGGCCAGCGGCGGCATGGGGGATGTGCTGAGCGGTATGCTAGGTACACTGGTTGCTCAGAACGACAATATGGAGCGTGGAGCGTGGCTTGGGGTGATGGTGCATGCGCTGGCCGGCGATGAAGCGGCTAAAGCAACGGGTGAACGTGGCTTGCTGGCAAGTGATCTGGCATCCTATGTACGAGTGTTAATTAACCCGTGAAGGCGGCCTACATGCAAGTGCAATTGAATAATGAAGTGTCTCACGTTGCCTTTGGTGAGGCATTAGGGCAGGCGCTGCAAGGTCACGGGCGTGTTTATTTAGAGGGCGACTTAGGCGCAGGAAAAACAACATTGACGCGTGGTATATTGCGAGCTTATGGCTACCAGGGGGCGGTTAAAAGCCCTACTTATACTCTGGTAGAACCCTACGAACTGGGGGCGCAGCGCATTTATCATTTAGATCTGTATCGTTTAGCAGATCCTGAAGAGCTTGAGTTTATCGGCGGACGAGATGTGCTTGCCGATGACGCGCTCTGTTTAATTGAGTGGCCGAGCCGAGGTGAAGGTTGGCTCCCCGCGCCTGATTTGCGAGTGACGCTGGAGGTAGCTGATCCTGGTCGCTTGGTTACGCTAACCGCAGAAACTGACTTGGGTGAACGGGTGATCAGCGAGATGGTTAGCAAGCATGGCAGTGAACAGCTTGAAAGTGGTGTGATTCAATGGCTATAAACAGCGCACTAAACTATCTGGCACGCGGTGTGTCGTTTGGCTGTGTTCTTATGGTGGCAGGCGTGTCATCGCTGCAAGCGGCAACGGTAGAGAGCATGCGGTTGTGGGCGGCTCCTGATCATGCGCGTTTGGTGTTTGATTTGACGGCAGCAGCAAACGCTAATGTATTTTCCCTTGAGAACCCGTCGCGGTTGGTCATTGATCTTGATGAAAGCTACCTAGACACCGATGTGTCTACGCTGCCATTGGATGGGAGCGCTATTGATGAAGTACGAACGGGTGTTCGGGACGGCGGTGGACTTCGTGTTGTTCTGGAGCTTAACCGTGAAATATCCCCACGTCACTTTGCATTGCCACCCAACGACCAGTATGGGCATCGCTTGGTGGTCGATCTTGAGTACCCGGGCGAGAGCGCGGTTGAAAACCCTATTGATCCCATCGAGGCGATGATTCGTGACCAAGAAATCCTTGCTCAAAGAGCTAATGCTCAGGCTCGGGCACAGGGGCAGTCACAGGGGCAAGTGGTAGCTGAAGAGGTGGTGTCGCCAGCGGTAGAGCCAACGACTACCGCGGTTCAGCCAGCTCAACCGCATCCGCAACGGGATATTATTATTGCTGTTGATGCTGGGCATGGCGGCGAAGATCCTGGCGCAATAGGTCCTTCTGGAACACGCGAGAAAGATGTAGTGCTGGAGATTGCACGACGTCTTGCCGCAGAGGTAAACGGTACGCGCGGCTTTAAAGCGGTACTCATTCGCGATGGTGATTACTACTTGGGTCTTCGTCAGCGTACCCAGCTTGCTCGGGATCAAAAAGCAGACTTTTTTGTATCGATACATGCCGACGCATTTACGAGTCCGCGGCCCCAGGGGAGCTCTGTTTACGCACTTTCCCAGCGAGGTGCAACGTCTGAAACTGCTCAATGGCTGGCTGATAGCGAAAACCGCTCTGACTTGATTGGTGGTGTTGATGGCAACCTTTCATTGCGCGACAAAGATCAAGTACTGCGAGGTGTGTTGCTAGACCTCACGATGACGGCAACGTTAAACGATTCGCTATCGATTGGTGGCCAAGTGCTCGACCAACTAGGTCGTATCAACCGTCTCCATAAGTCTCGTGTTGAACAAGCGGGTTTCATGGTGTTGAAATCGCCCGATATTCCATCGCTACTTATCGAGGTTGGCTTTATTTCTAACCCTGATGAAGAGCGTCGCCTGCGGGATCCGGTCCATCAACGTGGGTTATCAACGGCTATTTTCAATGGTTTGCGTGATCACTTCGAGCGTAATCCGCCGCCAGCAAGTCTATTGGCATGGCAGCGCGACAATCAGCGTCGTCCGAGCGGTAACGAGTACCGTATTCAGTCGGGAGATACATTGTCAGCTATTGCCGTGCGCCATGGTGTGCCAGTGAATCAACTGAAGCAGGCCAACGATATTAACGGTGACGTTATCCGTGTTGGTCAAGTGCTGCGCATCCCACGTTCATGATTATAGGTTTCCGAGGTGACGGTTGTCTGAATTGATCTCTTCGCCAACGCGCATTCATGTGCTTGATCCTCGTTTGGCAAACCAAATTGCCGCGGGGGAAGTTGTCGAGCGCCCTTCGTCAGTGACGAAAGAGCTGATAGAGAACGCCATTGATGCTGGTAGCCAGCGAATTGAAGTAGAGATAGAGCAAGGTGGCGCTCGGCTTATTAAAGTGCGCGACGATGGCATTGGTATTGGTGAGCAGGATTTGCCTCTGGCGCTTGCTCGTCATGCGACCAGCAAAATCAATAGCCTGGAAGATTTAGAGGGTGTGAGTTCGCTGGGGTTTCGTGGTGAGGCGCTGGCCTCGATCAGCTCTGTCTCGCGACTGGAGCTGATCTCTAATGCCGAAGAGGACCCCCGCCAAGGGTGGCGAGTCGTCGCTGAGGGGCGTGGTATGGAGGCGCGGGTCACGCCTGCGCCACACCCCCGTGGTACCAGTGTCGCGGTACGGGATCTGTTTTTTAATACCCCCGCGCGGCGCAAATTTTTACGCACCGAAAAAACAGAATTTGCCCATGTTGAAGAAGCTTTTCGTCGCCAGGCGTTATCACGTTACGACGTAGCTTGGGTGCTGCGCCATAATCAGAAAGTGGTGCATCAATTGCCACCAGGGGTGACGCCAGCCGCACGCGAGCGGCGCATTGCTTCGCTATTGGGTAAAAACTTTATTGAGCATGCTCGCTACATTGAACGTGAAGCGGGTGGGTTGCGTATTAGTGGCTGGGTCGGCTTGCCCACGTACTCTCGTTCTCAGGCGGATCAGCAATACTTTTTTGTCAATGGCCGCGTCGTTCGTGATCGTTTGGTTGCCCATGCTGTTCGTCAGGCTTATCGCGACGTGTTGTATAACGGTCGTCATCCGGTGTTTGTGCTTTACCTGGAACTTGATCCTGATGTCGTCGACGTCAACGTACATCCAACGAAGCATGAAGTGCGGTTTCGCGATGGTCGGATGGTGCACGACTTCCTTTACTCTAGCCTGCACCATTGTCTTGCTTCTTCTAAGCCTGCTGAAGAAGAACAGAGCACCGCTTGTGGGCATGAAGGTGAAGTAGCAGAGGTAGGTGCTGCGGGCAACACTAATGAGGCCGACGTTCAAACGCCGACTCCCCGTTGGCAGCAGCAAGGCATGGCGCTATCAGACTCACCTGAGCGCCACCCTGGGGCAGAGCGAGTGCGTCGTTTTATGCAGGGCTACCAAGCGCTGCATCCGGATCATGAAGAGTCGCTATTAACGCCGCAGCCAAGCGCGCCAAGCATTAATACATCAAAAGCGACAGAAGTGCGTGAGGTTACGCAGGCGATGCCTGAGCATGATGCAACCACGGCGCCGCCGTTGGGCTTTGCGCTAGGGCAGTTGCACGGTGTTTATATTTTGGCCCAAAACGCGCAGGGGTTGGTGCTTGTAGACATGCACGCTGCTCACGAGCGAATTGTTTATGAACGCATGAAAAACCAACTGGCCGCAGCCGATGGGATTGATACACAGCCGCTGCTGGTGCCAGTTTCCCTGGCCGCCAGTCGCGCCGAAGTGGCAACCGCCGAAAGTGAGCGCGATGCCATTGCCCAGTTAGGCGTTGAGCTAGATGTGGCGGGTCCAGAAACTTTGCTAGTCCGGCAATTGCCAGCTCTTTTGGCTCAGGCAGATCCAGAGACCCTGATACGTCAAATGCTCGAAGAGCTGTCGCGGTTTGGCCGAACTCATCAGGTTGAAGCACGCATTCATGAGTTGCTGTCGACCATGGCATGCCATGGTAGTGTCCGTGCAAATAGACGCTTAACCATTGATGAAATGAACGCTTTGCTGCGAGATATGGAGCGCACTGAGCGAAGCGACCAGTGCAATCATGGCCGTCCAACGTGGACGCAAATGAGTATGAAAGCACTCGACCGCCTGTTCTTACGTGGACAATAGCTGCGTGGTTAGTTAAGACAACGAAGGGAGTGCTAAGAGCAGATGGTTGACACACGCCCCTGGGCGATTTTTCTAATGGGGCCCACGGCAGCTGGTAAAACCGACACGGCGATGGCTCTGCATGAGCGTTTGGGGCATGAGCTGATCAGCGTCGACTCAGCGATGGTATATCGCGGGATGGATATTGGCAGTGCTAAGCCGAGTGCTGCCGAGTTGGCGCGTGCGCCGCATCGTTTGATTGATATTCGTGATCCGTCTGAGCCGTATTCAGCCGCTGATTTTCGGGAAGACGCGCTGCAGGAGATGCGGCAAATCAGCGCGGCAGGCAGCGTGCCATTATTGGTTGGCGGGACGATGCTCTACTTTAAGCGTCTGGTGGAAGGCGTTGCTAACTTGCCTGCCGCAGACACCGCCATACGTCAACGGTTGGAAGCTGTTCGGCAGAATGAAGGGTTGGCAGCGCTTCATCGTATGCTGGCTGAAGTGGATGCCGATTCAGCGCAGCGCATACATCCCAATGATCCACAGCGCTTAATGCGCGCGCTTGAAGTATATTATGTAAGTGGGCGTCCTATGAGTGAGCTATGGGCGGAACAGCAGCCAGAAACCTTTCCCTGGCGGGTGATGTCGATAGCGTTAGCCCCCAGTGATCGCCAATTGCTACACAACCGCATTGCGGTGCGCTTCAAAACAATGTTGGCTGAGGGCTTGATAGATGAAGTAGCCGCCCTCAAACAACGATCTGACATTCATCTTGGCTTGCCAGCAATGAAGAGTGTTGGCTATCGTCAAGTATGGGAGCACTTAGACGGTAAGTACGACGAAAACGAGTTGATTGAACGTGGCGTGATAGCAACTCGCCAGCTCGCTAAGCGGCAGCTTACGTGGTTAAGAAGTTGGCCGTCGCTTACGTGGGTAGACTCACAGCAGCCTGACGTACTGGATAAGGTGCTGAAATTCGTGCGTGAAAGCGGTGCTTAGCGTAAGATAGTGATTTCGTAAGCAAGTGTTTTCGAGTGGCCGGCTGGCTCTTTTGACAACCCCAGGCCTTTCGGGCAACAAGATTGCGGCGCAGCACCAGTAGGGCGCGCCATTTATAACCAACCCCAACGACAGTTTTAGGGAGAGCAACATGTCCAAAGGGCAGTCCCTTCAAGACCCGTACCTGAACATTTTGCGCAAGGAGCGCATTCCGGTCTCTATTTTCCTGGTGAACGGCATTAAATTGCAGGGCCAGATTGAATCATTTGACCAGTTTGTCATTTTATTGCGCAATACCGTCAGTCAGATGGTTTATAAACACGCTATTTCCACGGTAGTGCCTTCGCGCAACGTGCGTTTGCCGGCACAAGATCCAGCCGCGCCCGACGCGGACATCTAACACCGTTGGATAGCTAGAGAGTCCACGAGGTATTGATTGTTTTTTGAGCGCCCAGATGCCGGTGAAACGGCAGTACTTGTTCACGTTGACTTTCATGATGAGCAAGCACGTGAAGACCCGGGTGAGTTCTTAGAGCTCGTGCGCTCTGCTGGCGCAGAGCCCGCGACATTACTCACTGCTAGCCGACAGCGCCCTGACTCCCGAACGTTTATCGGGTCAGGCAAGTTGGAGGAGCTGCGAGCACTGCTCGCAGCTCACCAAGCAGAACTGGTGATCTTCAACCATAGCTTAAGTCCCTCCCAAGAGCGCAACCTTGAGCATGAGCTCAAGTGTCGAGTGCTTGATCGTACCGGTTTAATACTCGATATTTTTGCGCAGCGGGCACGAACCCATGAGGGTAAGCTGCAGGTAGAGCTTGCCCAGCTTGAATATATGTCCACTCGCCTAGTGCGCGGTTGGACCCACTTAGAGCGTCAGAAGGGCGGTATCGGTTTGCGCGGCCCTGGTGAAACGCAGTTAGAAACCGACCGTCGTTTGCTGCGCGGGCGCATTAAGTCGATTCATAAACGGCTCGATAAAGTACGCAGCCAGCGCGACCAGAACCGCCGCGCACGTTCACGTGCCGAGATTCACAGCGTTTCATTAGTTGGCTATACCAATGCCGGTAAATCGACGCTGTTTAACGCGCTTACCAATGCTGAGGTATACGCAGCTGACCAGCTATTTGCCACGCTTGACCCGACACTTCGTCGTCTCGAAATTGCAGACGTTGGCCCTGTGGTGATGGCCGATACAGTTGGTTTTATTCGCCATCTGCCTCACAAGTTGGTTGAAGCTTTCCGAGCAACGCTTCAAGAGGCTGCGGAAGCCTCGCTGTTGGTGCATGTAATAGATGCTGCTGATCCTGATCGTGATGCCAACGTTGAGCAAGTCGATCGTGTACTCAAAGAGATAGGCGCTGATAGCGTGCCTGTTCTCAAGGTCATGAATAAAATCGACCGTCTTGATAGTGCACCGCGAATTGAGCGCGATGGCCACGGCGTTCCTGAGGTTGTGTGGCTCTCAGCTCAGCAAGGGCAAGGCCTTGATTTGCTGCATGAGGCGCTAACCGAACGTTTAGCAAATGATGTTATTGGCTTTTCGCTTACACTGTCTCCGGAGCAGGGTAAGCTGCGTGCTGGTCTACATGAGTTGAACGCAGTTCGAGAAGAATATTTTGATGAGCAAGGACAGTCTGTTTTAGACGTGCGCTTGCCTAGACGTGATTTCAATCAGCTCATGGCTCAACTTGGTGAGCGTGCTAATACCTATTTACCCGTCGCTTTACGCGAAATTGACGAGTGGTAGTCACGTAGGCTGCATCGCATATATAGGCTTAAATATAAATGAGCTTGGGTATGTGAAGCCTATGTGAACTCGGGTAGAAGTATGGTACAAAATTTATATAGTAATAATATTAAAAGCACCGTGCCTTGCTAACTGTGAGGCTAAGTGCAGGTGAACACCTGAGTGGAGAAGATGTATGGCCTGGAATGAGCCTGGTGGTGGCAACCAGCACGACCCCTGGAGCAGTGGTGGCCGACGTGGTAATAACGGCGGTGATCGCGGTGGAAGTAATGGTGGAGGTAATAATGGTGGCAATAATCAAGGTCCGCCCGACCTCGATGAAGCACTAAAGAAATTCCAAGATAAGTTAAACGGAATGCTGGGTGGCGGTGGCAAAAAAAGCAGTGGCGGTAACGGGAGTGGTAAAAGCGGTGGTGGTAAGCCGCGTAACTCTCTAGCGCTACCTGGTTTGCTGGTCGTTGTCGCTTTAGCTATCTGGGCCGCATCCGGTTTTTATCTGGTCGACCAGTCTGAGCGTGGCGTCGTGCTGCGTTTTGGTGAGTATCAGGGCATCGTAGACCCAGGCCTGCAGTGGAATCCGCCGCTAATTGACGATGTTCGTATGGTGAACGTGACCCGTGTTCGGTCAGTTTCCCAAACGCAGTCTATGTTGACGCGTGATGAAAACATCGTTGAAGTGGAAATTTCTGCTCAGTATCAAGTGGCTAATCCCCGTGACTTCGTATTAAACGTACGCGATCCAGCACTTTCTATCGAGAATGCCTTGGACTCCGCCTTGCGTCACGTTGTCGGTGGCACTGACATGATCGACATTTTAACCTCTGGTCGTGAAATTTTAGGTAGCTCTGTGGCAAGCCGCCTTCAATCTTATTTGGATGCTTACGGCGCTGGTATTCGTCTCCAGACAATTAACATTGAGTCAACCTCTGCGCCTGCGCCCGTTATCGATGCTTTCGATGATGTTATTCGCGCACGTGAAGATCGTCAGCGTACGATCAACGAAGGGATGGCCTACGCCAATGCCATTATCCCTGCAGCTCAAGGCCAAGCGCAGCGTGTCGTTGAGCAAGGTCAAGGTTATAGAGAGTCGGTCGTGGCTGAAGCACAAGGTCAGGCTAACCGCTTTAACGCATTGTTGACCGAGTATCGCAACGCGCCTGACATCATGCGTGAGCGTATGTACCTGGATGCGATTGAAGACGTCTTTGGTAATACTCCCAAAGTACTGCTGGATGTAAGTGAAAATGCGCCTTTGATGTATTTGCCATTAGATCAAATGCGTGGCGGTAGCGCTGCTGGCAGTAATGCTTCTTCCAGTAATAGTGGTGATGGTAGTAGTGAATCGATTGATCCGCGGGTGCTTGATTCGTTACGGGGAAGCCAGAGTAGCTCGTCATCCTCGTCATCAAGTAACCCCATTCGCAGGGAGGGCCGCTAAATGATTAATAATCGATCCCTGCTAATCGTAGGTGGCTTGGCCGCTGTGGCTTGGCTAGCTAGTAATAGCTTGTATGTAGTGGATGAAACCCAGCGTGCCGTTAAGCTGCGTTTTGGTGAGGTCATCGAAGAGAATATTCAGCCAGGACTGCATGTCAAAATACCGATCGCGCAAACGATTCGTAAGTTTGATACGCGTCTGCTGACTCTTGATACTGATACCAGCCGTTATCTGACTCTTGAGCAGAAAGCGGTTATTGTCGACTCTTACGTCAAGTGGCAGGTGGTAAATCCCACGCGTTACTACGAGGCGACTGCAGGCGATGAAATGATGGCGATTCGCCTGATTCAGCCGCGCGTAGATGAAAGCTTACGTAACGAGTTTGGTCGCTTGAATCTTCAGGAAATTATCGCCGAACGTCGCGATGATCTGATGACAGGGCCTACCGCTGAGCTAGATGAGCTGATGCGCGATGAGCTTGGTGTGGCGATACGTGACATTCGCATTAAGCGTATCGACTTGCCAGAAGATGTCTCGGCTGCAGTATTTGATCGGATGCGTTCTGAGCGTGAGCGTGAAGCTCGTGAATGGCGTGCACAAGGTCAGGAAGAGGCTGAGCGTATTCGTGCTAACGCTGATCGTCGGCGTCAGGTACTGCTCGCCCAGGCCAATGAGCGTTCTGAAACGCTGCGTGGTGAAGGCGATGCAGAAGCAGCGGCAATTTTCTCCCAGGCTTATGGTCAGGATCAGGAATTCTTCGCTTTCTGGCGCAGTTTGAACGCTTATCGTGAAAGCTTCGCAGGTGATAACAACCTGCTGGTGCTGGAGCCTGATAGTGATTTCTTCCGCTATTTGCGTAGTGCGGTTCCTAGCAACGGAGAGTAGTTATATGTGTGCCCAGCCCCGCAAGGTTATGCAGTCCTAGCGGGGTTCATCTGGCGCACAAACGTGATAGACTTAATTAACCGGGCGTCGCCCGGTTTTTTTGTGGCCCTCATTTCACTAGCGCTTGTCCATGAACGCCTAAAACGCGTCATGATGTAGCTGCTTGTTTGGGCCTTCATTGTCTCGCAGGATTGTTCACATGACCATCGCTGACCGCTGGCTATTGCCCGACGGCATGGATGAGGTGCTGCCGCCTCAGGCAAGCCGCATGGAAGAGCTGCGCCGTGCGCTGCTTGATCTCTACCATTGCTGGGGCTACGACCAAGTAATGCCGCCGCCGGTGGAGTTTTTGGACTCCTTGCTTACCGGTACCGGTACCGATCTAGATCTTCAGACGTTTAAATTAACTGACCAACTAACGGGTCGCATGATGGGGGCATCTGCCGATGTAACTCCTCAGGTGGCGCGTATGGATGCCCACTCCCTGAAGCGGCAAGGGCCGGTTCGATTATGCTACTGCACGAATGTGCTGCGCGCTAAAGCCGACCAGCACCAGGGGGGGAGAAGCCCTGTGCAGGTAGGGGTCGAGCTGTTTGGTCACGCCGGTTTAGAAGCTGACAGTGAAATTATTCATTTGGCACTGGCCAGCTTAAAAGCAGCGGGCGCTGATGAAATTCACCTGGCGCTGGGCCATATTGGCATTTATCGTAGCTTTGTCGAGGCAGCTGCGCTTAGCGATGAGCAGGAGCGGGCGCTGTTTGAAGCACTGGCGCTGAAATCGCCGGGCCAGTTAGCTGAGCTCGTTCACCGTAGTGTCAGCGACCCAGCCTTGGCAGATATGCTGATAGCGCTTGGTGAGCTGCATGGTGATGCAAGTGTGTTAGGGCAAGCACGAGATCGTTTTGCCGGTGCCCCCGCGCCGGTGAGGGCGGCACTTGACCAGTTGGAAGCACTCTATAAAGGTGTATTGGCGCGCTTTGACGTTTCGCTCTATTTTGATTTAGCGGAGCTGCGTGGTTATCAGTACCACACTGGTATGATGTTTGCTGCCTATGTGCCTGGTTATGGCCATGCATTGGCCAAAGGTGGGCGTTATGATGACACTGGCCGTGCTTTTGGTCGTGCGCGTCCGGCGACCGGTTTTTCTATGGATTTAAAACAATTGGCATCCCTGGCGCTGGCTTCACCCAGCCAGGGGGCTGTTTGGGCGCCTGCCCAAGAAGAAGAGTCGCTTAACGCTGCCATTGCTGCGCTGCGTGAGCAGGGTGAACGCGTGATTCAAGCGCTGCCTGGGCAGCGTACTGGGCCGGCGGAGCACAGTTGTGACCGCCGTCTTGAGTTTATTGACGGTCGTTGGCAGACAATGACCCTGACACAAGAGACGAGTGCATAATGGGTAAGAATGTCGTAGTCCTGGGTACCCAATGGGGTGATGAAGGCAAAGGCAAGATTGTTGACCTGCTCACCGAATCAGCCTCAGCAGTGGTGCGCTTTCAAGGCGGTCATAACGCAGGCCATACCTTGGTGATTGACGGTGAGAAAACGGTTCTTCACCTGATTCCCTCTGGTGTGCTGCGTCCAGGTAAAACCTGTGTGATCGGTAATGGCGTCGTATTGTCGCCTGAAGCGCTGATCAAAGAGATCCGTGAGCTTGAAGAGAAGGGCGTGCCGGTACGTGAGCGCTTGCGCCTGTCACCAGCTTGTCCGTTAATCCTGCCTTACCATGTGCGTTTGGACCAAGCACGTGAAAAAGCGCGCGGCATTGCTAAGATCGGCACCACTGGTCGTGGAATCGGGCCAGCTTACGAGGATAAAGTTGCCCGTCGTGGTCTGCGTTTAGGCGATATGCTTCACCGTGAGCGTTTTGCCTCGAAGCTTGGCGAGGTATTGGACTACCACAACTTTGTGTTGGTGAACTATCACGGCGAGCCGGCGGTGGACTTCCAGGAAGTACTGGATACCGCTATGCAGATGGCCGAAGAGCTACGGCCTATGGTCACAGACACCGTTAGTATGGTGCACGATCTGCGTAAAGCCGATGAGAACATCCTATTTGAAGGTGCTCAAGGCTCGCTGTTGGATATTGATCACGGTACCTATCCCTACGTCACCAGCTCTAATACCACCGCTGGCGGAACGGCTACCGGTTCAGGTGTTGGCCCGCTTTACCTGGACTACGTGCTAGGTATCACCAAAGCCTATACCACCCGCGTTGGCTCTGGCCCATTCCCGACCGAGCTTTTTGACGACCATGGCCGTCATTTAGCCGAGCGTGGGCATGAGTTTGGAGCAACCACGGGTCGCGCGCGCCGTTGTGGCTGGTTTGACGCCGTAGCGTTGCGTCATGCGGTGCAGATCAACTCAGTCTCTGGTATCTGCTTAACCAAGCTTGATGTTTTGGATGGCCTGGAAAATATTCGTGTGTGCGTGGGCTATCGTAGTAAAGATGGCGATGTGCTAGATAATCCGGTTGATTCAGAAGGCTACGAAGCTGTTGAGCCGCTGTACCATGATCTACCGGGCTGGAAAGAATCTACCCTGGGCGCCAAGAAAGTTGAGGATCTGCCTGCCAATGCACGTGCTTACATCAGCTTCTTAGAAGAGCAGGTAGGTACCAGCATTGATATTATCTCAACTGGCCCTGACCGTATGGAAACCATTGTCCTGCGTAACCCGTTTGAAGACTAAGCTAGCATTCATGCATAAATAATTTGTGTGTTTGTAAGCTGCTGAGATGATTGAGTAGTTGAAAAAATTGAGTAGCTGAAAAAAGGGGCGATTTAATCGCCCCTTTTTGCTTTTTAGCATCCGTATTAAAACTAGAAGTCGATGCCGCGACGGGCTTGCAGGCCATTGTTAAACGCGTGCCGTACCTCTTGCATCTCTGTCACTGTATCCGCCATTGCCACTAAATCTCGATGAGCATTGCGTCCGGTAATAATCACCGTTTGTTCTTGCGGTCGATTGATCAGTGCTTGCTTAACCGTATCAATATCTAAATAACCGAACTTCAACATGTAAGTAATTTCATCCAGGACAACAAGATAGGTCGCTGGGTCTGCGAGCATTTTTTCAGCTTCTTGCCATACTGCTTGGCAAGCTTGGGTATCTGACTCGCGATTCTGGGTATCCCAGGTAAAGCCCGTGGCCATGATGGCAACACTGAGGTTTGCGTCTTCCTCTAGCCGATTGCGTTCACCGCACTCCCATAATCCCTTAATAAATTGCACGACACCAACTTTATAGCCATAGCCAAGCGAGCGAGTGACGGTGCCCCAGGCGGCAGTCGTTTTACCTTTGCCATTGCCCGTATTTATCAGCAACAGCCCACGCTGCTCGGTAGCGTTGGCCACTTTCTCGTCAACGCGGGCTTTCAGTTTTTCCATCGACGCTTTGTGACGTGCATCGCGATCGCTCATGGTCGGTATCCATCGGTAAGTGATTAAGTAAATGATGGCTAGGTTAATTCATCCAGCGGCAATTTAATATTGCTGTGGTTAAGTTTTGTATAGTTAATGGATAATTCTGTTCAAGTTTTGGGGGTGCCGAAGTTAGCGCTGCAAGACACATTATGTAAGAAATTGGCCGGGTGGGGGCTAGCTGCTCTAGAATAGTGGGTCATGTCTTACTAGGAATGATGCCATGCCCTCATTTGATATTGTGTCAGAGTTTGATCAGCACGAAGCGTCCAATGCTATCGACCAAGCAAATCGTGAAGTGCAGTCGCGCTTTGATTTCAAAGGTGTTGATGCCAGCTTTTCACTTGAAGGAGAGAAAGTTCAGCTTGAGGCTGAGGTTGATTTCCAACTAAAGCAAATGCTCGATGTGTTGCGCAATCGGCTGATTGCACGTGGAATTGATGCCCGTTGTATGGATATTCAAGACCCGGTGTTGTCTGGTGTGAAAGCCCGACAGGAGGTCGTTCTAAAGCAGGGGCTTGATCAGGCTGAAGCAAAAGATGTGGTTAAGCGTATCAAAGCCAGCAAGCTAAAAGTACAGGCTCAGATTCAGGGTGAAAAAGTGCGCGTTACGGGTAAAAAACGCGACGATCTTCAGAGCGTGATGGCGCTTTTACGTGGCGAAGAGGGGCCTGAACTACCATTACAATTTGATAACTTCCGTGATTAATTAACTCGATCGACAGTAATACGATGGTGCAGCGTTAGGCGCTGCCTCATCAAATAATTTATAAGCTTACAGGAGTCACGCACTATGTCTGATCCGCAGCCGGTTTATTTAAGCGACTACCAGCCGCCCGCCTACCTAGTTACCCATACCGAGCTGACGTTTGATCTTGACCCTGCAGCAACCCGCGTAAAAGCACGTCTGCAAATAGAGCGTCATCCAAGCGCTGATTCACAAGCGCCGTTAGTGCTTAACGGTGAACATCTGACGCTGATATCACTCGCTATCGATGGTAGCCCTTTGGCTGATGCTGCGTATCAGTTAACGGATGAGGTGCTGCACATAGCGGATGTGCCAGAGACCTTCATGCTGGAGAGTGAGGTGGAGCTAGCTCCCAGCAGCAATACTGCGTTGGAAGGGCTGTACCAATCTAACGGCATGTATTGCACCCAGTGTGAAGCAGAAGGCTTTCGGCGAATTACTTATTACCCCGATCGTCCTGATGTGATGGCCACTTTTAAGGTAACGGTGATTGGTAACGCCACCAGTGAACCAGTGCTACTCGCCAATGGTAATCCTGTTGATCAAGGTGCATTGGAAAATGGCCGCCACTTTGCGACCTGGGAAGACCCGCACCCGAAACCCTGCTATCTGTTCGCTTTAGTTGCCGGGAATTTGCATAAAGTGGAAGATTCTTTTGAGACTGTGAGCGGTCGCAACGTGACGCTGCAGTTATGGGTCGAGCAAGAAAACCTAGATAAAACCGAACATGCGATGGCCTCTCTTAAGCGTGCTATGGCATGGGACGAACAGACCTATGGCCGTGAATACGACCTTGATCTGTTTATGATTGTGGCAGTGAATGATTTCAATATGGGGGCAATGGAAAACAAAGGGCTTAATATATTTAACTCCGCTGCGGTATTAACTCATCCCAATACCGCGACGGACGCAGCCTTCCAAAATGTGGAAGGGATTGTTGCCCATGAATATTTCCACAACTGGTCAGGCAATCGAGTGACTTGCCGTGATTGGTTCCAGCTCTCTTTAAAAGAAGGCTTTACTGTATTTCGTGATCAGTGCTTTTCCGCCGATACCAACTCGGCTCCCGTTAAGCGCATTCAAGACGTGTCGTTTTTCCGCACTGCTCAGTTCGCTGAAGATGCTGGGCCAACGGCGCATCCGATCCGGCCAGACCACTTTATTGAAATCACCAACTTTTACACTCTGACGATTTACGAAAAGGGTGCAGAGGTTGTGCGCATGCTGCGTAATTTACTGGGTTGGGAAGACTTCCGTCGCGGCTCAGATCTTTATTTTGAACGTTTTGATGGTCAGGCAGTGACCATTGAAGACTTTGTGGGCTGCATGGCTGAGGTGTCTGATGTAGACCTTAGCCAATTTATGCGTTGGTACTCCCAGGCAGGCACGCCTGAAATCGATGCGCACGGTGAATACGATTACGCCCATGGGGAGTATCATCTCACTCTGCGCCAACGTACCCCCGCGACTCCAGGGCAATCAGACAAGCTGCCGTTACACATTCCCGTACGTATGGGGCTAGTGGGCACCAAGTCGGGACAGGATCTGACATTAACACTGTCAGGTGAGAAGCTAGGTAACGACGCTGTTATTCATCTCACTGAAGATGAGCAGACGTTTGTCTTTACTGACGTTGCTGAAGCGCCTGTTCCTTCTCTGCTGCGCGATTTTTCTGCACCCGTAAAGCTACACTTTCCCTATTCGCGTGAAGACCTTGCGTTTTTGCTGACGCATGACAGCGATGGCTTTAACCGTTGGGATGCCGGCCAGCGGCTTGCTATGCTGGCGTTAGATGATCTAATCGCTGCACATCGTAATGGTGTTGAAAAGGTCATGGACAGCCGTGTTGTGGAAGCCTTTAGAACGCTGCTTACCAGCGCTATGAGCGATAAAGCGGTGCTGGCAGAAATGCTGACGCTACCCTCTGAAGCCTATATTGCCGAGCAGCAGCCGATTGTAGATGTGGACGCAATACACGCCGCTCGCGAATTCGTGCGTCAGTCGTTAGCCGTTGCGCTGCGTGATGAATTTGTCGCCGTGTATAAAGCGAACCAAAGCGATAAACCCTACGCGCCAACGCCTGAACAGATCGCCCAGCGTAGCCTCAAAAACGTCGCCTTAACTTATTTAATGGCGATTGAGGACGAAGAGGGCATTACGTTTTGCGAAACGCAGTTTGCTGCGGAACATAACATGACCGATGTTCGTCATGCGCTGACCTTGTTGGTTCATAGTGACCGTGATGATATCGCGTCTCCAGCACTGAAGGCCTTTGGCGAAAAATGGGCACATGACCCGTTGGTTATGGATCAGTGGTTCACCATACAGGTGTCACGCCCGCAGCCAGATGTTCTTGAACGTGTTCAATATCTAATGCAGCACCCAGCATTTTCAATTAAGAACCCTAATAAAGTGCGTGCCCTGGTCGGAGCATTTGCCCAAAATCGGATTAATTTCCATCGTTTAGATGGTAAAGGATACGCGCTGTTAGCCGATGTGGTGATTGAGCTAAATCGCCTGAATCCCGAAATAGCCGCACGGCTGGTGACACCGTTAACCCGTTGGCAGCGTTTCGACGAAGAACGTCAGCAGTTAATGCGCGATGAGCTTGTGCGTATTAAGCAGGAGCCTTTATCGTCAAACGTATTCGAAGTTGTTGAGAAAGCGCTGGCATAAGGTAAGCCAGCGAACTAACCATGGAGAGGGAATGCGCCGGTGACAGATACACAGCAGCACTATTTACTGATTATTAACGGTAAGTCTGCCGGTAACCCGGCGCTGCGCGAAGCTGTTGAAGAGCAGCGCAAGGCAGGGATGTCGATCATCGTACGTTCGACCTGGGAAGGCGGCGATGCCGCTGAGTTCGCTGCCCAAGCGGTCGAGCTGGGCGCTACGCGGGTCATTGCCTGTGGTGGCGATGGTACCGTTAATGAAGTGGTTAACGGACTCATGCGGATTGCTCATGATCTGCGACCAGCACTAGGCATTGTGCCGTTAGGCAGTGCCAACGATTTTGCTACTTCCCTCGGTTTGCCGCTGGAGCCAGGGCCAGCCCTTGAGGCTGCAAGGCACTTGTCTCCATCGCCGATTGATGTGATCAGAATGACCGCTCAGTCAGGCGCAGAAGAAGCGGTTAGTTATTACGTCAACATGACAACTGGCGGATTTGGTGCCGAAATTACCTCATCAACCCCTAAAACGCTAAAGCGCATGTTAGGTGGTGGCGCATACTCCCTAATGGGCGCTTTGAAAGCATGGCGGCACCGTAGTTATTGCGGCACGTTGCATTGGGGGGACCAGCAGCAAGAAGCGTCGTTGTTACTTCTCGCGCTGGGCAATGGTCGCCAATCTGGCGGCGGGCAAGTATTAGCGCCAAGAGCTAAGCTCGACGATGGCCGTTTCGATGTGCTACTGGTCAAGGACTTTTCATCAGCGGCAGAGTTGCCGACGTTGCTGAATGAGTTGCAGCAGTTTCCAGCCGAAGGGCGCTTTGTGCGCTATTTTACCGCCAGCCAGCTGTCGGTAACGACTCAGCCAGATGATGAACCTTGGCCGTTAACCTTAGATGGAGAGGCGCGTCGCTATGAGCGATTTTGCGTCGAAGTAGTGCCGCTTGCGCTGAAAGTGCTGCTGCCGGAAGGGTGCTCACTATTGACGGCTAATGATCGCCACTAAGTGTTTTTTATTATTTGAATCACTGTTAAGGAGAAAATCCAATGGTAAATCGCTTTTGGATGCCGCTACTAGCCAGTCTCGCGCTGCTGCTAAGCGCCTGCGGCGACGCACAGGAAGATACTACGACTACAAATGAGCAGGACACCTCTAGCAGTGACGTGGATGCTCAACAAGCACCTACTGCTGCAGATGGCAGCGAAGAGACGGATGAAGCCGCTAGTGCGGATGATATCGAAGAGGACATTGAAGCGCGCCAAGCGGCAGAGGAGCTAGAGGAAGCAGAGGCACTGAGAGATGACAGTAATGATGCATCGGAAGCCTCAATCTCGCCCAATAACGAAGAGGTGCAGGCGGATGAAGACACGCTTGCAGCGGACCCTGAAGATGCTCTCGATGAAGCCAGTGCTATGCCTGGCGAAACCACTCGTTCAGATGTCGATGACGTTATTGCTGAGACCGAGCGCCGTTTTGAAGAAGCCCAGCGCCGCTTAGATGAGCAGTTTAAAGAAGTCGAGCAGCAGACACCGGCCTTGGAGCCGATGGATGGCGACGCTCCAGCTCCAAGTTGGGAAACGGAGTCCAGCTTACCCGGTACGTCTGACTTAGATGATAATTTGGAAGCTACCGACGTAGATGCGCTGATTGAAGACACTGAGAGACGTTTTGAAGAAGCGCAAAAGCGTTTAGAAGAGCAGTTTGAGGCCCTCGAGAGTGAGCAGCCGATCAGTGAAAGTATAGACAGTGTTGGTGAGGAGCAAGAAGCTGAGCGTGCCCAGGAGTAATGTGCTTACATAATCAGTGAATATGAATAAGGCCCGCTGCATGAGTGGGCCTTGTTTTATTCCTCTGGCGTTAGACCGGACGAATGTTAGAAGCCTGAAGGCCTTTTTTACCCTGTGTTACCTCAAAGCTGACTTTTTGACCGTCTTGCAGGGTCTTGAAACCTTCAGCTTGAATTTCGGAGAAGTGGGCAAATAGATCGTCACCGCCGTCATCAGGAGAGATGAAGCCGTAACCTTTGGTCTCGTTGAACCACTTGACAGTGCCAGTCGCCATCGTCCATATCCTTAACATGCTTAATGATTGGGCAAGCATCCATTGTGAATGCCTGCCAAAATTAATGTAGAAGCAAATAGTTCAGGCGTCCAGTTGCGGACTTAAGATTTTTTAACTTTTGGTGGGCTTCCTCTCATGACGCAAATCGGCTTTATCGATGCTCAGTTTGTCTCGTTCCTTGTGGCGATAACGCTGCTATCAATAAGCCCTGGCGTTGATACGCTGCTTGTCATCCGCAACACTGCCCGCGGTGGTGTTCGAGATGGTGTTGCAACAAGTATTGCTATTTGCTGCGGACTGTTCGTCCATGCGACTATTTCAGCGCTGGGTATTTCACTGATACTGCTGCAGTCGGCCTGGGCATTTCATATGCTAAAACTGGTGGGGGCGGCTTACCTGATTTGGCTGGGTGTCTCCAGCTTGCTGGCGGCGCGTCGTGGCACCCCCTTGCCTGTTCAAGGCGTGATGACAAGCGGCTCACCAGTGCCATTTTGGCAACCTATCAAAGAAGGCCTGCTGTCCAATGTCTTGAACCCCAAAACCGTGGTGTTCTACATGGCATTTTTACCCCAATTTATTTCGCCTTCTGATCCAGCACTGCTGAAATCATTATGGCTTGCGGGGGTTCATTTCGTGATTGCCAATATCTGGCAAATTAGCGTAGTGCTAATGGTGGGTGGGGCAAGTAAGTGGTTGGCCAGCGCTCGTTTTGCACAAACGCTCAATGCCGCTACCGGTGTGGTGCTGGTGGTATTTGGCGTTCGTTTAGCGCTAGAGCAGCGCCCGGTATAACCGGGCGCTGTATCAGTGGAGGGTCTGTCGAGGTTATCGGCTTACAAGCAGCGCGTGGTCATAGCGAACGGCCTGTTCACTCTCACTAAGCAGTGAGACGCCCTCGCTGTTGCCGCCGTTTGCCAGGCTTTCGAAAATGACCCGGTAGCTCAACACGGCTTGTACATAATCTCGGGTTTCCCGGAATGGAATGCTTTCTACAAACAGGTCAAATGATTCCATGCTGTTGTTGCCTAGCCATTGATCTACTCGGCCTGGCCCGGCGTTATAAGCGGCGGTGGCGGCCAACCGATTGCCTTGATAGCGTTCCAGCTTGTCACGTAAGTAGGTGCTACCTAAGCGAATATTAAGCTCAGGCTCTAAAACGCCGTAAGGTCCTGGATCATTTAGCCCCAGTTGACGACTAACTTGGCTTGCCGTGCCTGGCATTAATTGCATTAACCCCCGAGCACCGGCAGGCGAAAGGGCGACTGGGTTGTAAGCACTTTCACGACGGGTAATGGCCATCAGTAAATAAGGGTCGACGCCGGTTATGCGGCCCCAATGTAGGAAGCTATCACGATAAGCCGCTGGGAAACGCCAATCCAGCGCGTCCCACATTTCAGCTGCAATCGTGGTTTGCACTAAGCGAGCATGCCACTGCTGGTGAGCGGCGTAATCGGCGAGCGCCCGCGCCTGATAAGGTGTGCCATTCTGTACGGCATACAGCCACTCGCTGTTGGCTAGACCATCTTCGCCAATACGTAGGAGTGCTTCGGTGCGCTGAACCACCGGCAGGCGTGCCGTTTGTGCCCTGGTAGCTTCGTCAAAATGGTTGCGTTCTAAGTTGAGCTGGTAGGGTTGGTTGAGTTTTTCGGCAGCAGCAAAGCCATAGAAACTTCGGTCGGTTGCTGCTTGTTGGTAACGCGCTAACGCTGCGTCACGATTACCCAGTTGCTCATTGGCCCTGGCTAGCCAGTACTGCCAGCGGCTACTTTCCTGCTGGCTACTAGGCATTTCGGTGATCCAGTGGACGACATCGGTCCACTGTCTTTTGGCCAGAGCGTCGCGAACACGCAGTTCTAATACGCGCTCGCTGTTCAGCGAAGGCAGTACGCTGTCGACCCAGGAAAGGGTGCCAGGAACGTTGCGTACGAGTGCATAAAACGCAAGTTCTTCTTCGATCGCTTGGCGGTCAGTATGGGCTAAGTTGAGGCGTGGCCCAATGGCTTGCCACGTTGAGAAGGCTGCGGGGGTGTTTTCTCGCGTGTAGCGCTGCATGGCGGCTTTATAAAACGCCGCCGTGGCAGCGCATTCAGGGCCAAGACAGGTAGGCGCTGAGGCAAGTGCGCTTGGTGAGTTATTGACCGTTTCGGCTGTATTCAGTGCTGTTTGCCACTGACTGTTCAGTAACCCGCCTAGATAGTTGCTTAAGCGCTCTTCGCCCGCCTGCCAAGCGAGCATTTTACGCTCCCAAATTGCCGTGGCATCAATGGTGCCATCCGCGCGAAGGCGATTGAACAGCGGGTCGCAGGCATCCGGCTGGGAGCTACCTACAAGCCACAGTTCAAGCCCCGCTTCGCGAGCTTCAGCAGGTGCTCTATCCAAGAGAGCAGTGTAGTAGTAACACTGACGAGCAGTGCCTGCTGGTACGCCGTCAGCAACGGCAAGCAGGTCGCCAAATCGACCCGCATAGCCATACTTTGCGATCGCTTGGCCACGCATCCATTCTGATAGCGGTGAATCAGCATGGCGCTCGATAAACTGCAGCACTTGGCTGGGGGCTGCATTAGGCAATTGGCTACGTAGGCGATGGTAGTCAACATAGCCGCTAAGGATATGCCCCTCTATCGCGCGGTCATTGATCTGTTGCCACTGCTGTTGGCGTGCAGCTTCAAGTGCCTCGCGCATCGCTGAGTCAGACGTTGCCCAGGAGGCAGTTGGTAACCCGATGAGCATCGCCGCACATAGGCTGCGAAATGTTAATCGAAATGGCGAAGCTTGCATGGCACTCCCTCTTGCTCGCTAATGGTATCTAGCCGCTATGTTGCTAGAACTGTATTGCTGGGTTGATGATGAACTAAATGTGCAAAAAATGTTCTGACAATTACGATACCTGGAGGATTCAATAACGATGGCACGAATGTCTACGTGGTGGCTGTTTCGACGGCTCAAAACACGTGTATGGGCAGTGAAACGCATTGGCCGAGCACTAAAGCTGTTTCTGCCTATGACGCGTGACGTGCTGCGAGGCAGTTTTCGCCCTATTCCCTGGTCGGCCTTTGGGCTGATGGCGCTAGCACTTGCTTATCTTGTCATGCCTTTTGATCTTATTCCCGACTTTCTCGTAATGATTGGCATTGTTGATGATGTTTTGATCGTAGGTTGGTTACTTAATCGTGTCGATGCCCACCTGTCAGAATATCGTAATTGGAAATATGCAGAAGAAACGCCAGCCGCTTCTTCTCACTCACCTTCTTGAAATCCCGCCGCTTATCCCCATATTGAGTTCACAACCTTTTCCGCTCCTGCCTAACGTTAGGCAGGAGCGCCAAGCACAACGTGATTAATGAGGGCTAAGCGCATGACGACGGCAACCCAGGAAGAAACTCTTGGCTTTCAAACGGAAGTTAAGCAACTCCTAAATTTAATGATTCACTCCCTGTACTCTAACCGGGAGATATTTTTACGCGAGCTGATCTCTAACTCGGCTGATGCCTGTGACAAGCTGCGTTATGCCGCACTTGATAACGATGCGCTTTATGAAGGTGACAGCGAGCTGCGCATTGAAATTGAGCATGATCGCGAGGCTAACACCATCACGCTACGTGATAATGGTATTGGCATGAATCGCGATGATGTCATTGCGAATCTGGGTACTATCGCACGCTCAGGTACCGCAGAGTTCCTTAAGCAGCTCTCTGGCGAGCAGCAAAAAGACGCTAAGTTAATTGGCCAGTTCGGGGTAGGTTTCTACTCTGGATTTATCGTTGCTGATGAAGTAACGGTACGCACCCGCAAAGCGGGCACTGACGCCTCAGCAGGGGTCGAGTGGCGCTCAAAGGGTGAGGGTGAATTCACCGTTGCTGATATTGAGTGTGAACGTCACGGTACTGAAATCACGCTGCATCTTAAAGACGATGCTAAAGAGTTTGCCGATGACTATCGCCTGCAAGGACTAGTGCGCAAATACTCCGATCATATTGAAGTGCCCGTACGCATGCCTAAAACCGAAACGGCGAAGGACGACGAAGGCAACGATATTGAAGGCAGTGAAATCACCACGTGGGAAACGGTTAACGAAGCGACTGCGTTATGGGCTCGTCCGAAAAGCGATGTCACTGAGGACGAGTACAAGGCATTTTACAAGCACGTTGCCCACGATTTTAGCGACCCGCTGACCTGGAGCCACAATAAGGTTGAGGGCAAGCTGGAGTATACCAGCCTGCTGTATGTACCGGGCCGTGCACCGTTTGACATGTTCGATCGTGATGGCGCTAGAGGCGTTAAACTGTATGTTCAGCGTGTGTTCATTATGGACGACGCGGAGCAGTTCTTGCCTCTGTATCTGCGCTTTATCAAGGGTGTATTAGATACTCGCGATCTCTCTCTGAACGTTTCTCGTGAGCTGCTCCAGCAAGACCCCAAAGTCGATAAGATCAAGGGTGCGTTGACCAAGCGTGCGTTGGATATGCTCAAGAAGTTGGCGAAAGACAATGAGCAGTACCAGACCTTCTGGAATACATTTGGCAGCGTGCTAAAAGAGGGGCCAGGTGAAGACGCCGCCAATCGCGAAAAGATTGCTGGCCTGCTCCGTTTTGCTTCAACGCATACCGATACTGCCGCCCAGGAGCACTCTCTGGTCGACTACGTTGAGCGTATGAAAGAGGGTCAGAAGAAGATTTACTACGTGGTCGCCGACAGCTTTAATGCGGCGAAAAATAGCCCTCACTTAGAGATCTTCCGTAAGAAAGGTATCGAGGTGCTGTTGCTATCGGACCGTATTGACGAGTGGCTAATGAGTCATCTCACCGAGTTTGATGGTAAATCGTTTGCCGATGTGGCTAAAGGTGAGTTGGACCTTGGCGATGTGGAAGACGAGGAAGAGAAGAAAGCCCAGGAAGAAACAGCTAAAGCCAAAGAAGACTTGGTTAAGCGCGTCAAAGAAGCGTTAAACGATGGTGTTCAAGAGGTGAAAATTACTCACCGCTTAACCGATTCGCCCGCCTGTGTCGTGCTTCCTGAGCATGAAATGGGCTATCAGATGCGTCGGATTATGGAAGCCGCTGGCCAGCCATTGCCCGAGGTGAAGCCGATTCTGGAGCTAAACCCCAACCATGCTCTGGTGGCGCGTCTGGAAAATGCTGACGGCGACCTGTTTGGCCAGTTGGCGCATATTTTGCTGGATCAGGCGATCATCGCTGAAGGTGGTCATCTTGATGATCCCGCTGCCTATGTTAAGCGGCTTAATAACGTCTTAACGGCTTGATGAATCAGTAGTTGATTGACGCGGCCCGCTTGGATATCCAAGCGGGCCGCTTGTTTTAATAGAGATGATGATAAAGTAAGTGCTAAACGCACGAGACCAATGATCAGGATATCGTCATGGCTGATGAACAGCAGATGAATGTGGCAGTGCTGGGGGGCGGAAGTTTTGGTACCGCTCTGGCGAGTATTGCAGCAGATAATGGCGCAAAGGTGCGCCAGTGGATGCGCGATGAAGCTTTAGTGACGCAAATAAATCACGAGCATCGCAATGGGCGCTATCTACCACATTATGTAATTAATCCCGCCGTCATCGCGTCTACGGATCTTCAATCGGTGCTAGAAGGCGCTGAGTTAGTGCTGATTGCTATCCCTTCCAAAGCGTTTCGCAGTGTTGTTCAGGCTGCCAAACCCTGGTTAACCCCGGAGCAAATTCTGGTCAGTACCACCAAAGGTATTGAGCAAGATAGCTTTTTGCTAATGAGTCAGGTGCTTGAACAGGAAACTGGGTTTCCCCACGTTGGCGTCATAGCGGGGCCCAATTTAGCGTCCGAAATCGCTGATAAGCAGTTGACTGCCACCGTCATTGCCAGCGCCGATGCGCTCACCAGAACGCGGGTGCAGCAAGCGTTAGGCTGTCGCTATTTTCGCGTATATGCCAGTAATGATCGTCATGGCGTTGAGCTGGGTGGGGCGCTTAAAAATATCTACGCCATTGCCGCAGGTATGGCGGCAGCGCTGGGAATGGGAGAGAACACTCGCAGCATGCTGATGACGCGAGCGCTAGCAGAAATGAGCCGCTTTGCAGTTGCACAGGGGGCTAACCCGATGACGTTTTTAGGCTTGGCTGGCGTCGGTGATTTAATCGTTACCTGCTCTTCAAATCTATCCCGCAACTATCGGGTTGGCTACGCCATGGGGGAAGGGCGAGGTCTTGATGAGGCGGTGTCGGCATTAGGTCAAGTAGCTGAAGGGGTAAATACCGTCAAGCTTGTCTGCGCTAAAGCGCGTGAAATGGGTGTTTATATGCCGCTGGCTGAGGGCCTGAATCGCGTGCTGTTTGAAGGTGTTCCGGCTCAGGAGATGGCACGCACTCTGATGATGGGCGAGCAAAGCAGTGATGTGGAATTTATTCTGCCTCGTGAGGCTGTTCAGCAAGCCCACCGTGAAAATGGAGGCAGGAATGCCTAGTGTGCTGGTTATGCGCCATGGTGAGGCTGCATCGGGGTTTCCCGATCAATCGCGCCGATTAACGCCTCGTGGTGAGCTTGAAGCCGAAAAAATGGCCCGCTGGCTGGCCATGCGTATTGAGCAGGGTGAACTATCTTGCCCCACGATTTATGCCAGCCCTTTTGTACGAGCTCAGCAGACAGCTCAGCAGATCTGTGATGCTTTGGGTGTGCAACTTAATACATTGGCGTTTATTACCCCGGAAGATTCACCTAGTGATGTTAGTGAATGGCTGCTAAATCAATCTGCAGATGCTCCGATTATGCTCGTCAGCCATATGCCGCTGGTGGGTGAGTTGGCGGGCCTGTTAGTAGAAGGAGTGCCGAGCCAGGGGATTGGCTTTCCTACCGCCGCCATTGCAGAGCTGGAGGCTGACGTGTGGGCCGCCGGTTGCGCGCAGCTAAAACGCTTTACCCAGCCAAGCCAGTTGTTATAACGCTTATAGACACAAAAAAAGCGGCTGCCGAGGCAGCCGCTATGACACTGCTGTCACTCGTCGGTCGACGTTACAGCAGTGCGTCCAGCTTCTCTTTTAACAAGCCATTAACTTGCTGCGGATTCGCTGTGCCGCGGGATGCCTTCATGACTTGGCCAACGAAGTAACCAATCATTTTGCCGCGTTTCTCTGGCTCAGAATCACGATATTGAGCAACCTGAGCCGGGCTCTCAGCGATAACCTGGTCAATCATCGCTTCAATCGCGCCAGTATCCGTGACTTGCTTCAAGCCTTTTGCGTCAATGACGGCGTCGGCGCTATCGCCTTGGCCATTCCACAATGCTTGGAAGACTTGCTTAGCGGCTTTGCCGTTAATGGTGTCATCCAGTACGCGACTAATCAGCTCGCCGAGCTGTTTTGCGGAAACCGGGCTGTTCTGAATGCTTAGGTTCTCACGGTTAAGTGCACCCGAAAGCTCCCCTTGTACCCAGTTGGCGGCCTGTTTAGCATCGCCGCACACTTGCTGTACTTCTTCGAAAAACTCGGCCATTTCTCGGCTAGCAGACAGTACGTGGGCATCATAGGCCGATAGGCCTAGCTCATTCTGGAAACGCGCCCGCTTGTCGGCAGGAAGCTCTGGCAACTGGCTGCGAAGGTGATCAAGGTAAGCTTGATCTAACACCACGGGTAACAGATCCGGGCAGGGGAAGTAGCGATAGTCGTTAGCTTCCTCTTTGGTACGCATGCTGCGGGTTTCATCGCGCTCAGGATCAAACAGGCGGGTTTCCTGCACGACTTTGCCGCCGTCTTCGATCAGCTCAATCTGGCGTTCGACCTCATAAGCAATGGCGCGCTCAACAAAGCGGAACGAGTTGACGTTTTTAATTTCCGCGCGAGTGCCGAAGGCTTCTTGGCCTTTAGGTCGCACTGAAACGTTAACATCACAGCGCATTGAGCCTTCCGCCATATTGCCGTCGGAAATGCCCAAATAGGTCACAATAGAGTGAATCGCTTTGAGATACGCGGCGGCCTCTTTTGCACTGCGCATATCCGGTTCAGAGACGATTTCCAGTAGCGGTGTGCCCGCCCGGTTAAGGTCGATGCCCGTCATGCCGTGAAAGTCTTCGTGTAGCGACTTGCCAGCGTCTTCTTCAAGATGGGCGTGATGAATACGAATACGCTTGGTCGATTCGTCATCTAGGGTGATTTCGACATCACCTGCGCCGACGATCGGATGATACATCTGGCTGGTTTGGTAGCCCTTGGGCAAATCGGGATAGAAGTAGTTTTTACGGTCGAACACCGATACTTCAGGAATGTCGGCGTGTACCGCAAGCCCAAATTGAACGGCCATGGCCACGGCCTGCTCGTTCAGCACAGGCAGAACGCCAGGTAAGCCAAGGTCAACAGCACAGGCTTGAGTGTTCGGTTCTGCACCAAAAGCGGTGGAGGCGCCGGAGAAAATTTTCGAACGAGTTGCGAGCTGAACGTGCACTTCCAGCCCAATCACGGTTTCCCATTGCATTAGGCGTACTCCTCGGCAAAAGCAGGGCGTTGTAAGTGCCAATCAGTGGCTTGCTGGAACTGGTGAGCCACGTTTAGCAGCTGTGCTTCTGCAAAGTGGGTACCCAGGATCTGCAGACCAACCGGACGGCCATTGGAAAAGCCTGCTGGAACGCTGATGCCAGGAATGCCGGCTAGGTTAACGGCGATGGTGTAAATGTCCTGTAGGTACATAGACACCGGATCTTTCTTGGCGCCAAGATCAAACGCGGGCGTTGGCGATGCGGGCCCCATCAGTACGTCTACGTCTTCAAAGGCGTCCAGGAAGTCCTGTCGAATCAAACGACGCACTTTCTGCGCTTTGGTGTAGTAGGCGTCAAAAAAGCCTTCAGAAAGCGTGTGTGTGCCAATCAGGATGCGCCGCTTCACCTCATCACCGAAGCCTTCCGCACGAGACCGCGTGTAGAGATCAATAAGATCAGCTGGTGCATCGCAGCGATGCCCGAAACGCACGCCATCATAGCGGGAGAGATTCGAGGAAGCCTCTGCAGGGGCGATAACGTAATAAGCCGGAATCGCATAGTGGGTATGCGGCAGGCTCACTTCGCGTACGGTCGCTCCTAATGATTCATATACTTTCACTGCCTCGCGGACCGCTTTTTCGACGTCAGCGTCTAAACCATCGCCAAAGTACTCCTTTGGCAGGCCGATTTTGAGGCCGGAAAGCGGTGCGTTGAGCGTTTCTGTGTAGTCGGGAACGCCGCGGGCAACGCTGGTGGAATCACGTACATCATGGCCAGCAATGACATTGAGCAGATGTGCGCAGTCTTCAGCACTTTTCGCCATAGGGCCAGCCTGATCGAGGCTAGACGCGTAGGCAATAATGCCATAGCGAGAAACGCGGCCATACGTAGGCTTCAAACCGGTGATGCCGCAAAATGCCGCTGGTTGGCGAATAGAGCCGCCGGTATCTGTGCCCATTGCTGCAGGGACAAGGCCTGCCGCTACTGCGGCGGCACTACCACCTGAGCTGCCGCCAGGAACTGCAGTAAGGTCCCAGGGATTTTTTACGGCACCAAAATAGCTATTTTCGTTGGAAGAGCCCATAGCGAACTCATCCATGTTGGTTTTACCCAGGCTAATGGTGCCGGCAGCGTTGAGTTTCTCTACCACGGTGGCATTGTAAGGCGCGATAAAATTATCGAGCATTTTCGAACCGCAGCTGGTTTTCACCCCTTGAGTACAAAAGATATCTTTCAGCGCGAAAGGAATGCCTGTTAGCTTGCCAGCCTTGCCTGCAGCACGCGCATTGTCGGCAGCTTCTGCCTGATCAAGTGCTTGCTCGGCGGTGACAGTAATAAAGCTATTGAGCGTGCCATTAGCTTGCTCAATACGCTGTAAAAAGTGTGAAGTCAGCTCTCGGCTGGAAAGCTCACCGCTTTTCAGGGCGGCGGCAAGCTGCGTTACGGTTTTATCATGCATGACCCGGAAGCTCCGTTCGGGGGCGAATAGAAAGAGCAGAAAATAGCGGCCTGTGCGTGGTAATCTGGCTACTCCACCACGCGGGGTACTAGATACAGGCCATTTTCTACTGCCGGAGCACAGCGCTGGAAAGCGTCGCGCTGGTTAGTTTCCGTGACTTCGTCGGCTCGCAGCCGTTGTGTGGCATCCAGCGGGTGCGCAAGCGGCGCAATGCCATCGGTGTCCAGGCTTTGTAGCTGGTCGACCATGTCCAGAATGCGGCTTAGATCGTCGACAAAACCACTGGCTTGGTCATCGCTAACGGCGAGTCGGGCCAAGTGTGCGGCCCGGCGCACATGAGATTCTTCAAGCGCCATGATCGAATTTTCCTCGCAAACGTGATGGAACATATTCCGCGTTCAGCGGTATACATACGGTCATCTTAAATTCGTCTTGTGTAGCAGACGTAGAAAATAGCCGCAAAAGGTACCACATATTGGCCCTAACGGGCAGTATTAGGCACGACTCGTGCTTGCTGCCAAGGGGTAGCGGTGATACCGTTTGCATCCGCACAGGGTTCCCGGTCTGCACTAGGTAACAACATCCATGTTCAAACGTTTGAGGGGGCTGTTTTCCAGCGATCTGTCGATCGACTTGGGTACGGCCAACACACTGATTTATGTACGCGGTCGTGGCATCGTGCTCGATGAACCGTCCGTAGTCGCTATCCGCCAGTCTGGCAACATGCGCAGCGTGGCGTCGGTTGGTACCGATGCCAAACGTATGCTCGGTCGCACGCCAGGCAATATTACCGCCATCCGCCCGATGAAAGATGGCGTTATTGCCGACTTCACAGTGACTGAGCAGATGCTTCAACACTTTATTCGTAAAGTGCATCAAAGCACCTTCTTAACGCCTAGTCCTCGTGTCTTGGTGTGCGTTCCCTGCATGTCAACGCAGGTTGAACGGCGCGCTATTCGCGAGTCGGCGGAAGGTGCTGGTGCTCGTGAAGTGTTTTTAATCGAAGAGCCGATGGCCGCCGCAATTGGTGCCGGGCTTCCGGTTGAAGAAGCGCAGGGCTCAATGGTGGTTGATATCGGTGGTGGTACTACCGAAATCGCCATTATTTCGCTCAACGGCGTGGTTTATTCAGAATCTATTCGTGTCGGTGGTGACCGCTTTGACGAGGCCATCACTGCGTATGTGCGCCGTCACTACGGCAGCCTGATTGGTGAAGCCACCGCTGAGCGAATCAAAGAAGAGATCGGTTGTGCTTATCCCGGGGGCGAACTGCGCGAAATTGATGTGCGAGGACGTAACCTAGCGGAAGGCATACCGCGTAGTTTCACACTGAACTCCCATGAGATTCTCGAAGCGCTTCAAGAAACCTTGGGTTCTATTGTAGCAGCGGTCAAGAGTGCCCTTGAGCAATCACCACCGGAACTGGCTTCTGATATCGCGGAGCGTGGCTTGGTGCTGACCGGTGGTGGCGCGCTGTTGCGTGATCTCGATAAATTGATCGCCGAAGAGACAGGCTTGCCGGTGATTGTGGCTGAAGATCCGCTCACCTGTGTGGCCCGCGGTGGCGGCAAGGCACTGGAAATGATTGATCAGCATACCTTCGAGTTGCTGTCGAGCGACTGATCGTAGCGGTTTATCGCGGGGGATTGCCTATTAAACCGCTATTTTCGCACGCGTCATTGCCAGGGTATCGGCTATTCTTCTGTGTGCTATTGGCAAGCATTTTAATGTTTGCCGATCAGCGATTTACCCGCATGGAAGATGTGCGTGCCCAAATGACGATGATTGTTGCCCCAATTCAGTGGGTCGTTAGCGTGCCTAGCGATCTACTTAACTGGGGCGCGCTTGCGCTTTCTGACCAGCAAGCGCTCGTCGATGAGAATCGTCGCCTGCGTGAGCAAATTTTGACGCTTTCACATCGTGGTCAGCGGTTGGCTAATCTGACCGCGGAGAATGCCGAATTACGTGATCTTCTGAAGGCAGCTCAGCGTAGAGATATTCCGTACATAACTGCTGAGCTACTGTCGCTAGATAATGATCCTTTTAGTCATCAGATGGTGGTTGACCGGGGGCATCGAAATGGTGCCTATGTCGGTCAGCCGGTGATTGATGCTTTTGGCTTAGTGGGGCAAGTGACCGCTGTGTCGGCGTATTCAAGCCGCGTTCTGTTACTGGCTGATGCGAGCCATGCATTGCCTGTTCAGGTGAACCGTAATGGCCTGCGATTTATTGTGCAGGGAGCTGGTCGTTATGGAAGCGTGAAGGTTTTGCATGTGCCGGATACAGCAGACATTCGCGAAGGTGATCTGCTGACCACATCAGGGTTGGCAGGACGCTTCCCGCCAGGCCATCCCGTTGCTAGGGTCACCGACGTTTATCACGACCCAGGTCAGCCTTTCGCTCAAGTGACCGCAGAGCCCTCTGCTCAGTTGCAGCGTTCACGTCACTTCTTATTGCTGTTCCCGCCGCCCCGTGAAGAGATAGAGGATACTATTTGGGGAGAGGGTATGGAAATTTCAGCCGCTGCACTGCACGCTGCCCAGCGTATTGGTTTGCAGCAGGATGCTGCACGAGAGGTGCAGTAATGGCTAAGACGCCAGTCGTATCACTTATCTTTGTATGGTTTACGCTTGTGCTTGCATTGTGCTTGCAAGTGATGCCTTTAGCAGAGGGGTGGCAGGTATACCGTCCTGAGTGGATAGGGCTAATGCTGATTTACTGGTGCATGCGAACACCGGATAGAGTTGGTGTTTTTCATGGCTTTGTTATCGGCATTCTGATGGATTTGATCGAAGGTACCGCGTTAGGTCAGCATGCTCTGATATTGTCGCTGTTGGCCTTCTTATGCGCCCTGGTTTACCCGCGCTTTCGTGCTTACTCTTTAGTACAGCAGTCTGTTCTCGTGTTGGTCTTATTAGGCTTGGTGCAGTTGATTGAGCAGTGGTTACGCACGCTGACGGGGGATTTTTCAATCCATTTGTCTTTTTTGATTCCATCACTGATCAGTGCTGTTCTGTGGCCCTGGTGGTCTACCATGCTTAAAGCGCTCGAACAGCGTTTAGCTAGCGTGTAATGATTTATAGTTCATGCGGCTGAGCATTTAATAAGCTGCCGGAGTTGCTGTAATGGATAGTTCACGTTCTGCATCGCCGCCTGTGTTATGCCTTGCTTCGGCATCGCCTAGACGTAAGGCGTTGTTAGCATCGATAGGTGTGGCGGTCGAGGTCATGCCAAGTGACGTAGATGAAACGCCGCTCAAGGGTGAATCTGCGCAAGCTTATGTGGAGCGCTTGGCGAGTGCGAAAGCGCAAGCGGCTGTTTCAAGAACAGCCCTTCCTGTGCTGGGTTCAGATACGGCCGTGGTGATTGATGATCAGATATTAGGCAAGCCAATTGATGAGCATGATGCAGCCGTTATGCTTAAGAAGCTGTCAGGGCGTCGTCATAATGTATTAACAGCGGTCGCTGTGGCTGGCCCCAAGGGTGTACTCTCTTGTTGTGTGACAACGGTCGTCAAGATGCGCGTAATCAGTCAGCAGGAAATAGCTGACTATTGGCAAACTGGTGAGCCGGTAGATAAAGCCGGAGGATACGCCATCCAAGGTTTAGCCGCTGTGTTTGTTGAAGAAATTAAGGGCAGCCATTCAGCAGTTGTTGGGCTGCCTCTCTATGAAACAACACGCTTGTTGTGCCAGCAAGGGGTGCCAATCTGGTCGGGCTGCTATCAGCAGAGCTAACCGCCATTTCGCCGCCTGCTGTGTTGGCAAGGATACTGTGACTCAATAAGGAATTTTGCATGAGCGGTGAAGTCCTCATCAATTTAACGCCAATGGAGACTCGCGTTGCGCTGGTGGAAAATGGTGTCTTACAAGAGGCGCTCATTGAACGCTCACGTAGGCGCGGCATTGTAGGTAATATCTACAAAGGCAAAGTAGTGCGTGTACTGCCTGGTATGCAGGCTGCTTTTGTTGATATTGGCCTTGAGCGCGCGGCGTTTATTCATGCCCATGAGGTAATGCCATCAGGGACGCCTAATGATGAGCAGCAGACTATTGGTCAGTTGCTACATGAAGGTCAGGCGCTTGTCGTTCAGGTGACCAAAGATCCCATTGGCACCAAGGGTGCCAGGCTCACTACCCATCTCTCGATTCCTTCACGTTATCTTGTCTATATGCCTGACTCTCCCCATCATGGCGTGTCTCAGCGCATTGAAGATGAGCGAGAGCGGGAGCGTTTAAAAGCGCTGCTCGATAAGGGCATTGACGAGCAGACCGTTGAGGTAACCGGTGGCTTCATCGTGCGCACAGCGGCAGAGGGGGTCGGTAATGAAGAGCTGGCGGGTGACATGTACTTCCTGCTGCGTATTTGGCGCAAAGTCAGTGAGCGTAAAATAACGGCGGCGTCGCCTAGTGTGATCTACGATGACCTGCCGTTATTTATGCGTACATTACGGGATGTCATGCGCGATGATATTGAAAAAGTGCGCATCGATTCCCGCGAGAACTTTGTCAAACTGGTCGAGTTCGCTGAAGAGTTTATGCCAGATGCGGTAGACCGTATCGAGTATTATCCAGGCGAGCGACCCATCTTTGATCTGTATAGCGTTGAAGATGAAATTCAAAAAGCACTGGGGCGTAAGGTTCAGTTGAAGTCCGGTGGCTATCTGGTTATCGACCCGACAGAAGCGATGACCACGATTGATGTTAATACCGGTGGTTATGTCGGTCATCGTAATCTTGAAGAGACGATTTTTAAAACCAACCTGGAAGCGGCGACTGCGATTGCCCGTCAGCTAAGGCTACGCAACCTTGGCGGCATCATTATTATCGACTTCATCGATATGGTGGATGTAGAGCATCAGCGCCAAGTGTTACGCGTGCTTGAGAAAGCGCTAGAGCGTGATCATGCGAAGACGAAGTGCACCGGAGTGACTGAGCTGGGTTTAGTGCAGTTGACCCGTAAACGCACGCGGGAAAGTCTGGAGCAAACCTTGTGCGAGGCTTGCCCAACATGCAGTGGGCGCGGGACGTTGAAAACGCCTGAAACTGTTTGTTACGAGATTTTTCGCGAGATATTGCGCGAAGAGCGTGCCTACAGTGCCGAAACGTATATGGTGCTTGCCTCTCAACCGGTAGTTGACAGACTGTTGGACGAAGAATCTGCGGCGGTCGCCGACCTGGAAACGTTTATTAATAAAACCATTCGTTTTCAAGTAGAGCAACACTACTCCCAAGAACAGTACGACATCGTACTAATGTAATGATAGCGTTACGTTCATTCTCTCGATGGTGCCTAGTAGCGATCGCCTCGTTATTAGGAGGTCTTGCTGTCTTTCTATTATTGGCACGCTTATTAATTAGCCAATCCAGCCTACTAACACCGAAAATAGAAGCGTTATTAGAGGCCCGTGTGGGGGTGCCCGTTACTATCGAGCACCTATCGCTGTCGTTGGCGCGTAACGATCTTGTTTTGCAATTGGAAGGTGTGCATTCAGCGACGCCTGACGGGCAGCAATTAGTATCCCTTGAAAGTGCGCATTTACGGCTTGATGGTTGGGCGACATTGAGAAGTATTGCACCCGTATTTAATGATGCGCGCATCACAGGCCTTGAATTTCATCTATATCAGCAGCGAGACGCTGCTTGGGGCTGGCCTGCACCAGCAGAGCTGCCGATCGTTATGTCTCAGGAGCCTACTGTTGATTTAGCGGCGTTGGACGCCTGGGCAGGTCTTATTCTTCGCCAGCGATTGTGGGTAGATAATACTCGTCTGGTGCTGCATGGAAGCCAACAGGCCGTCACCTTGCACGCGCCTACCTTGCTGCTCAATGGCGATAAGCGGCGAACGCGCTTGGAGGGTGCCGTCACGATCTTAGAATCTCAAAGCGTGGATTCGCAAGGAACAGGGTCTCAAGAAAAGGAGACTCAAGAAGCACAAGCACAAGAAACGCTGCCGGCCATTGCGATGAACGTGGAGATGCAGCCTGGAGAGCAGGGTTTCCGTGATTTTTCAGCGGCGCTCCAATTGGACATGCAACTGGATCATCTAGTGGCACTAGCCGCTGTTTTACGTTCCGATCGCATGCCTTCCCTAGAGCAAATGGGAGGCGAGGTTACGTTGTGGGGTCGCTGGCATGCAGGACGCTTAGATGAGGTTCGCTTGGCTGTCGATGTTCCACAGTTGACCCTGCGCCACGAGATTCAATACGCCGTACTGCAAAACATTCAGGCCAATGGCCTTTGGCGGCGAGACGGTGAGGGCGGCGAAGCATGGCTTAGTGGTGATGCTGAAAACGTCGAGTGGGCGCGTCCAGAAGGTGGAAGTGGTGGCCCAGCCTTACCGCGGCATTGGTACTTATCCCACCAGCCTGATCGATGGGAGGTGCGCACCAGCGCATTTGAGCTGGCTTCTTTGGCGGCTTGGCGCGACTATATTTTGTTGCCTGAATCGCTTACTCGAGTGTTACAAACACTATCACCCCGTGGTCAGGTCCAAGGTTTGCGTTTAGGTCAGCATGAAGGCCATTGGGGGGTTGATGCGGCGTTAACCAATGTGGCTGTGCTGCCTTGGGAGCAAGCACCAGGAGGTGGCCCGTTAGATGCTTGGGTACAGGCAAGAGACTTTCGCGGCAGAGTAACGTTTAACAGTGCTGGAAGCAGCTCGCTTAATTTTCCTGAATTGTTTGAATCACCCATGCTGTTGGGCCATGCCGAGGGTGTGGTGGAGTGGGTGTATGACGGCCCGAGCACCATGATCAGTGGTAGGGATCTACGCCTAGATTGGGATGGTGCCGAGGTGAGTGGGGGTTTTGGTCTGATTGCGGGGGAACAGGGCGGCCAGTTTGGGCTTGATATTGCGTTTGCAAATGTTGATGCGCTTAATTACCCGCTCTCTCAGTGGCTGCCTGTTAAAGCTCTTGAGCCTGAACTTCGTGAGTGGCTATTAACCGATATAGGCGGTGTTGTTCCCCATGGCTCGCTTAAGCTTAGCTTTCCCTTTACTGGGGAAGAGGCTGGTTCAGAAAGTCAGTTTGCAGATCAAATTTCCTCCACGTTGGCCCTCTCTGTCACACAGGGGCGATTACCTATCGCGCCTGAGTGGCCCATGCTTGAGAAGATCGAGGGCAGATTGGTTTGGAAGGATCAGGTGTTGGAGGCGGTTATTCAGCATGCTGAAAGCCAGGGCATTGACGTCTCTGATGGGGTGCTAAAGATGGCTGATGAGACGCTTAATTTGTCGGGAAGTGTCAGCAGTGATAGTGATTCACTGCTGGCGTTTCTCCAGGCGATGCCTGAGATTGATCTGCCTCTGCTTAACGATGTTCGTGCAGAGGGCCGGGTTGAGGGTGACATCGCTTTATCGTTACCACTGAGCGCGCCGGACTCATTGGCGCTGGAGATTAATGCTCGACCAAATTTCACAACGCTTGCTTTTCAGCCTGTCGACATTCCGCTAGAAGATATTCAGGGGGAGATGACGTGGCAGCAGCACGGCGAAAAAAGCGCTTTGCTCGGGCATGTCTCGGGTCTGTGGGCAGGTAATTCCATAGAAGCGGATATCAATGTTCCGGACGACGGTATTGCCTTGGGCGGGAATATTGATGTCGCCACTTTATTTCAACTGGCCAATATTCCCGCTGAGCAAGCTCGCCAGCTGTTTGAGGGGCGTGCCCAGTGGCGTGGGCAGGTCAACCTACAGCCATCACCATCGATCGTCCTTGAAAGCCGCTTGCTTGGTATTACAAGCAGGTTGCCAGCGCCATTTAGCAAGTCCGCTGAACAGCCATGGCCATGGCGGTTAAGCGCTGACTTCGGCAGTGGTCGCTTAACAACACAGTTAGCCGACATCGTTAATGCTCGCGTACAGCTTGATCATGATGAGCTGGCAGGAGTGGTTGCTCTAGGCAGTGCTGCCGCACCGAGTGGCTGGCCAACACAGCCAGGCTGGAGCGTTGTCGCGCAGGTTGATGAGTTGCCTCTTGATGACTGGCAGGAGGCGTTGTCACCGTTGATGCAGGCGTCATCTTCGTCGAATGGCGATAGTGAGGATACGCCAATATCAGTAATGCTTAGTACGCCTTGCGTGCATTTCCGTGATGCGTGTTTTGGTCGCTTAGAAGCGACAGGCAATATTGAAGGAAAGCGCTTGGCTATGCAGTTAAGCGGTGACCTTGTGTCAGGTCGAGTGAATTATCAGCCCGGTAGCGCGCTGCCGCTTGATATCGCTATCTCGTCGCTGGAAGTAGATCGGCTATTTGATATGCCCGCTGCAGCGCATGACAGCAGTGCGCCGACACCAGGCTCTTGGATGGATGCTGTCGAAACTCAGCACGCCACGCCAACTGCTATACCAGAATGGCTTAACCAGTTGCCGGATGGCCGGCTCAGACTAGCCGATATTGGCGTTGGCGAAGGACGTTTTGGACCGTTAACCGCTTATTGGCAAAGCCAGGACCAACGTTTTACTCTTTCCCCGGTCGGTCTGACATTAGGGCAGCTCTCTGCCCGCGGAGAATTGGTATGGGAAGGCGACGCTAACAATAGCCATACCCGCGCTGATGTTTCTATACAAGGTGGTGATGTGGGCACTGCGTTAGAGCGTCTAGGCCAGCCAATAGCCATGCGCAGCCGTTCCACGGATGTTAGCGCAACGCTGGCATGGCCAGGCGCTCCCTGGCAATTTGAATTAAGTCGGGCGGAAGGCGATATTCGTACCGATGTACGTGATGGGCGCTTTGTGACGCTGGAATCTACACCGGCTCGCTTGGTTGGTCTGCTTAATTTTGACAATATACTGCGTCGTTTGCGTTTCGATTTTTCGGACGTGACGGGACAAGGAACTGCATTTGATCGGGTGCATGGCACGGCAGATGTCGCCGCGGGTCAATTACTGCTGCGCGGTCCACTTTCCATTGAAGCGCCATCTACCACGCTAACCCTGACGGGAAGCGTCAATCTTATACAACGTGAACTTGATCAGCGACTAGGCGTCACACTACCTATTAGCCAAAGCTTGCCTCTCGCAGCCATAGCCGTAGGTGCTCCGATTGTAGGTGGCGCTCTTTTTGTAGCGGACCAGCTTTTTGGTAGCGCGTTAGATCAAGCAACCACTATTCACTATCGCGTGCGAGGTCCGTGGACGTCGCCGCAGATCACTCTAGAAGGCCCTTAATGACCGCACATAAGAGCGATGTAAATACCGCTGTTTCCATTTTGTTGACACCAAGTGGCCTGGATTTGGATGCCCTTGATACAGGGCTGTCTTATGCCCTGGGGGCCGGTATTGATTATGCCGATCTCTACTTCCAGCGTACTTGGCAAGAGGGGTGGGTGTTGGAAGATGGTGAAGTAAAAGAAGCCAGCTATAACATTGATGGCGGCGTTGGTGTGCGCTCCTTAGCAGGTGAAAAGACAGGCTTTGCCTACTCCAATCAAATTACCGCAGATGCGCTAATGGATACTGGCCGTACAGCAGCGGGCATTGTGCGTAGTGGTAAGCAGTTACCTGGGCAGCCGGTAGTGGCTGTCAGCGCTGCCGGTCGTTATGCAGGACTTGATCCGTTGGCGGGGCTTACTGCTGACGAAAAAGTGGCAATGTTAAAAGAAGCAGACCGCATCGCGCGTGCAGCTGACCCCTGTATTAGCCAAGTGAGCGCCTCATTGTCAGGCACTTATGAAGTGGTGTTAGTGCGTGCCAGTGATGGCACCTTAGCGGCAGATATCCGCCCATTAGTCCGTTTTAATGTGAGTGTTATCGCGGCTAAAAATGGTCGGCGAGAGCGAGGCGGTGCTGGGGGCGGCGGTCGTTACTCCATGTCCAGGCTGCGAGATGAGAACGTAGCGGAACGCTATGCGAAAGAGGCTGTTCGCCAAGCCTTAGTTAACCTAGAGGCAGTCGATGCACCTGCTGGTCAAATGCCGGTTGTTCTCGGCGCTGGCTGGCCAGGTATTTTGCTTCATGAAGCGGTGGGCCACGGGCTTGAAGGCGATTTTAATCGTAAGGGTAGTTCAGCGTTTGCAGGGCAGATGGGGAAACGTGTTGCGGCGAAAGGTGTGACGGTCGTCGATGATGCTACCGTTGCTGATTGCCGTGGTTCGTTAAGCGTGGATGATGAAGGCACGCCAGGGCAATACACGCCGCTGATTGAAGACGGTATTTTAACTGGCTATATGCAAGATAAGCTTAATGCACGGTTAATGAATATGGCGCCAACGGGTAATGCGCGGCGTGAATCTTTTGCCCATTTGCCGATGCCGCGTATGACCAATACTGTCATGCTGGCAGGCCAAGATGAACCTGCCGACATTATCAAAAGCGTTAAGCGCGGTATCTATGCGGTCAGTTTCGGTGGTGGTCAGGTCGATATTACATCAGGCAAGTTCGTTTTTTCAGCCAGCGAAGCCTACCTCATTGAAGATGGCAAAATTACTGCGCCTGTTAAAGGGGCTACCTTGATTGGCAACGGTCCTGAGGCAATGGGGCGTGTTTCAATGATTGGCCATGATATGGAAATGGATACAGGTATCGGTGTCTGCGGCAAAGAGGGGCAGGGTGTGCCGGTAGGCGTCGGTCAGCCCACCCTTAAGCTGGATGAGCTGACGGTCGGCGGCACTCAGTCTTCGTGACTTGATTGTCATCACTTGGTCTTGATGACTTGGTCTTAATGACTTGGTCCTTATGAACTAGCCTTTATGGCCCAGTCATTGAGACATATAGGGGTTAGAGTGCCAGCGTATCGCGTAAGTGTTTGAACAGCTTGCGCGAGCTGGTCGGTGGTTTACTTTGCTCACGCTCTTTACGCGCATTGCGCACTAGTTGTCGTATTACCTGACGGTCAGCGTTAGGGTATTCCGCCATAAATAGATCGACAGCGCTGTCGCCTTCTTCGACTAACCGATCGCGCCATTTTTCTAGCCGGTGAAAGGCATGATCGCGCTGCTCTTTTTCCTGCTCGATAGCGTCGAAGACACCCTGTATGGCAGTAAGGTCTTCTTTGCGAATAAGCTTGCCCACATATTGCATATGGCGACGGCGGCCTTCATGGGAGCGGATGCGAGAGGTTTCTTCTATGGCGCGTAACATGTCGTCAGAGAGCGGGAATTTTGCGCGCTCGGCTGGTTTCATCGCGATAAGCGTTTCGCCAAGCGCCTGGAGAGCATGCATTTCCCGCTTGAGCTGAGACTTACTAGGGCGCTCTTCTTGTTCATCAATATCGAGGGGTTCGGGGCGTTGCTTAGGCATACTAGAACTCACTAATTAGTTTCGTTTGCAGCATTATATCAGGCTGCGACCACAACATTGATCCGCCAATGCGATTCAGGCGAAAAGGAGGCCAAAATGGCACAAGCATTTGATGCAGCGGCCCAGCAGGTGCTGTTAACCCGGCGTGCTGAAGAGGCGCTTGCGCTGGCAAAAAAATTAGGCGCAGATGCTGCTGAAGTCGGCGCTAGTGTAGATCAAGGCCTTGGGATAAGCGTGCGTCTTGGAGAGGTGGAAACTGTCGAACTTTCACGTGATCAAGGAATTGCCATTACGCTATATGTTGGGCAGCGCAAGGGCAGCGCCTCGTCTACCGATGCCAGCAGCGCGTCAATTAAAGCCACGGTAGAGAAAGCCCTGGCAATTGCCCGTTATACGGGGGAGGACCCTGCCGCAGGGTTAGCAGATGCGTCGCTAATGGCAACTGACCTACCTGACCTTAAAGTGCATTATCCATGGTCGTTGACGACTGATGAAGCAATCGATTTGGCGCTGGCATGTGAGAAAGCGGGGCGTGATGTTGCGGGAATTCATCAGTCGGAAGGCGCTTCGCTATCCAGTGGTGAGGGAGTGCGAGTTTACGCTAACAGCCACGGTTTCCTCGGCACCCAGAAAGGCAGTAGTCATTCACTTTCCTGCATGCTGATTGCACAGGATGAGAAGGGCATGCAGCGCGATTACGATTATACCTCGGCACGTAATCCCGCCATGCTTCGAGATCCCGCGGAGGTTGGCCGCGAAGCGGCGTCACGCACGCTACGTCGGTTAGGCGCTCAACGGCCGCCAACAGGTACCTTTCCGGTGCTGTTCGACCCGTCACTTTCCAGCGGCTTAGTAGGTCACTTGATGGGGGCGTTGGCAGGTGGGGCGCTTTATCGCGAATCCTCTTTCTTATGTGATCGTTTAGGTAGCCAGCTATTCCCGAGCTGGTTTGGCTTGGAAGAGCGGCCTATGGAGGTGGGTGCGACGGCTAGCTCGCCGTTTGATGCTGAAGGCGTTCAAACTCGCAACAATCGCTTTATTGATCAGGGTAGTGTGGCTAGCTATATGCTGTCTGCTTACAGTGCGCGGCGTTTAGGTATGCAATCTACAGGTAATGCAGGTGGGGCACGCAATTTACGTTTGTTAGCGCCGCTGACGCCCCGAGATGATTTGCTGAAGCAGATGGGGCGTGGCATTTGGGTGACTGAGCTAATGGGACAGGGGGTTAACGGCGTGACTGGCGACTATTCGCGAGGTGCTGCCGGCTTTTGGGTTGAAAATGGTGAAATACAGCACCCTATCGAGGAGTTCACTATTGCCAGTAATTTGAATAGCATGTTTGCTGGCTTGGTCGCAGTCGGTGATGACATCGATACCCGTGGCAGTATTCACACGGGTAGCTGGCTAATTGATGCAATGACCGTCGCTGGTAACTAACACCTTAGCTAACAGCTCAGTTAACACGTTGGCTGATGCTGTTTTAATGATGTCAGTGGTATTCACTGATGTTAGTGCTCTTCGTCAAAACGTGCGTCGAATAGTGCTTCAATGGCCTCTAGTGCTTGTTCGGCGTCGTCGCCTTCCGCATGGACTCTAAGTTCAGTGCCACAAGGGGCGGCCAGCATCAATAACGACATAATGTTGGCCGCATCAGCCATTTGCTGTTGTTTGTAAACGTGAATGTTGGCCGAAAACTGTTGGCTACACTTGACGAGTTTTGTCGCTGCACGAGCATGAAGGCCGCGCTGATTAGTGAGTGTTAAGGTTCTTTCTGGCACTCTGGTTCCTTTTAGCCGAGTGGGGTCGTGAAGAAAAGGCGTTGCTTATTGCGCGTTTGTTGAAGGCTCGGATGTGGAGGGCTGCTGTTCACTTAGGGTGTACTGCAGGCCTAGCTCACGATGACGGAGTTGAACCTCTCCCGCTTGTTTCACCAGCATTTGTGCCAGTTGTTCCACCATATAGACAGAACGGTGCTGCCCGCCGGTACAGCCAATAGCAATAGTCATATAACTGCGCTGGCTATTTTGGTAAGCGGGTAGCCACTTTTCCAACCATGTCTGGATATCATTGCGCATTTCTTCTACGACGGGATATCCCTTAAGAAAGTTGATGATGTTCGCGTCACGCCCAGTGTATTGGCGCAGCGTAGGGTCCCAGTAGGGATTTGGTAAGCAGCGCACGTCAAAGACGAGATCAGCGTCAAGTGGGACGCCACGTTTATAGCCAAATGACTCTAGTGTCAGCGTTAATCTATCTTCACGCTGTTGGGCAACCTGATCCGTTATTCGGCGGCGCAGGTCATGAACCGACAGACGCGATGTGTCGATCATCAGGTCGGCAAGATCACGGATGTCGAGCAGGGTTTCTTCTTCTTTATTGATGGCCTCTTCAAGCGTCATGTCACTATCACGCGTAAGAGGGTGGCGACGACGCGTGGCTGAGTATCTCTCAAGAAGAATTCGCGCATCGGTGGTTAGATAGATAACCTGGAAGTGAATGCTTTTCTGACGCAAAGATTCAAGCATTTTTGGCAGCTGCTTTAGCGCAGCTGGTAAATTACGCGCATCGATACTTACCGCTAGTTGAGGGCGTGCCCCTTGCTCGCGAAGCTCATCCACAAGGGAGCCGAGTAACATGGCGGGCAAATTATCGATGGCACAATAGCCAAGATCTTCTAACGCTTGTAAGGCGATAGATTTACCGGACCCTGAACGGCCGCTAATGATCACCAGTTGCATAGAGTTTCTCTTGGCATGCCAATAAAAATGGAGGTAAACGTTAAACTAGTAGGCAGTGTCTAGCGGTGGACCATTTAGGTAACAGGTTGTTCACGAATTTTTGCTGTAATAAGGTCCAATAGCTCACGTTGGCTAGCCGCTCTACGAAGCTGCTGACGTGTGTCAACGTTGTTCATGATGGACGCCACTTGCCCTAATAAGGCTAAGTGCGTGTCGTCCGCCTCTTCGGGCACTAAAAGTACGAAAACAAGGTCGACGGGGTCGCCATCAATAGCATCGAAATCTACTGGCTCAGCTAACTTTAAAAAACCAGCGATAGGCGAGCTGCAGTGAGGGCTACGGGCGTGAGGAATAGCAACGCCGTTGCCTATTCCAGTGCTACCCAAACGCTCACGACCAATCAGGCGGCTGAAGACTTCTTGGCTATCTAGGCTTGGCGTGTTTTGCGCAATAAAGGTGCTGAAAAATTCCAGCACCCTTTTTTTGCTGCCCCCGGGGACGTCATACAGCACGCGCTCCGGGGGAAGAATAGTTTCCAACGTCATTGAGTTAACGCACGCCAGCGCCTTGGGCGCGAGCTTGTGCTTTTTCCTTGTGTTTAACGAGTTGACGATCAATTTTGTCCGCTAGTGCATCAATCGCAGCGTACATATCGTTGTCTAATGCTTCTGCGTGTAGATCGGCACCTGCAGCATGCAGGGTGCAGGCAGCTTGCTGGCGCTCCTTTTCAACAGATAAGGTCACTTGTACGGTGGTGATATTGTCATAATGGCGCTCAACGCGTTCCAGCTTCTCATTTACATAGTCACGCAAGGCGTCAGTCAGATCTACGTGATGACCAGTGATATTTACTTGCATTGACGTGCTCCTTATCCATCGGACTGTTCTTCGATTGTAACCCTTTTTGCGCTATTGCAAAGCCCTTAGACAGACTTTGTTCGTTAGCACTGTTTTATTAGCGTAAACGGCGGCGTTCGCTTGAAGAGGGTATACCCATCGACTCGCGATATTTGGCCACCGTTCGCCTTGCCACATTAATGCCACCCTCTTCCAATAGCGCCACGAGGCGGCTGTCTGAGAGAGGTTTCCCGGGCGGTTCATCTTGCACCAGTTTTTTGATTCGAGCGCGGATGGCGGTGCTGGAGTGACTGTCACCGCCGTCCTGGCCACTTACTTGGCTTGAAAAGAAGTATTTGAGCTCAAACACTCCGCGCGGAGTATGAATGTATTTCTGGGTGGTGACCCTGGAAATAGTGGATTCATGCATTTCTACGGCGTCTGCGATATCGGCTAAAATCAGCGGTTTCATGGCTTCTTCGCCGTGTTCCAGAAAGCCTATCTGGCGAGCTATGATTTCTCGGCCCACCCGCAGTAGCGTATCATTTCGACTTGAAAGGCTCTTGATGAGCCAGCGAGCTTCTTGGAGATGCTCTTTTAAAAATTGGTTATCTTGGCTCTTGTCAGCCCGTTTGATCAGGCTTGCGTAGTCAGGTTGAATGCGCAAGCGCGGCAATGCCTCAGGATTTAGCTCCAGGTGCCATCCTTCGTGGTCATGGCGTACGACTAAATCTGGCGTTACATAGCTGTCATCAGTGTCGCCAAAGGCACTTCCTGGGCGAGGATCAAGGCTGCGGATCAAGCGGATGACATCATCAAGCTGCTCATCATCTAGACTTAACCGCCGCTTTAGCAAACGCACATCATCCTTACCAAGCGCTTCCAGAAATTGACGCACTAACCGCTTGGCAGGCATAAGCAGCGGTGTATCTTCCGGTAGTGAGGCGAGCTGCAGCATTAAGCACTCCCGCAGGTCGCGAGCAAATACACCGGTGGGCTCAAACTGTTGAAGACGAAGCAAGGTTGTTTCAACTTCACGCTGGCTAAGGCCTTCATGCCCTTGGGCTTTAAGTCCTTCGCGAATGTCATTGAGAGGCTGGGTTAGGTAGCCGTTGGCATCCAGTGCATCGATGAGGCTTTCAGCAATGGCGTGGTCGCGTGGTGAAAAATCTGTCATGGCGAGTTGCCAAAGTAAGTGGCCATGCAAACTTTGACCAGCGGCTTGACGCTCAAAGTCAGGCCCCTCGCTGCTGGCACCATGGCTACCAAGGTCTTGATAAGTGTCTGACCAGTCACTGTCAGTTGAGAGTTCGTTAGGAATGCTTTCGGACCATTCAGCTTCCTGGTGTTCACTAACGGCCTGTTCGCCGAACTCATCTTCCTGCTCAAGCATTGGATTGGCATCAAGTGCTTGCTGAATTTCTTGACGGAGGTCCAGCGTTGATAGCTGTAACAGGGCGATGGCCTGCTGCAGCTGAGGTGTCATGGTCAGCTGTGTACCGATACGCAATTGAAGAGAAGCTTTCATGACCATCTGAGAACCGCTCGTTAATCAGAAAGCTCCACCCTAGTGCGAGTTATGGCTTGGTGCAAGTGCAATAAGTATGCCACCACTACTATTTTTTCTACAGATGGCTGTTTACAAGCGGAAATCAGCCCCCAAATAAACGTCTCTTACCCGCTGGTTGTTGAGAATTTCCTGAGGGGGGCCACTGGCGATGATATGGCCGTCACCTACAATGTAAGCAATATCGCAAATATCCAGTGTTTCCCTGACGTTATGATCAGTGATCAGCACGCCGATATGGCGCTTTTTGAGGGCTCGAATGATCGTTTTAATATCGCCCACTGAGATTGGATCAACGCCGGCAAACGGCTCATCAAGCAGGATAAAGGCAGGCTCGGTCGCGAGGGAGCGGGCAATCTCAACACGTCTACGCTCTCCGCCCGAAAGACTCATGCCGAAGTTGTCACGAATGTGCGTGATGTGAAAATCTTCCAGTAGCGACTCAAGGCGCTGCTCCCTGGCGCTACGATCGAGCTCTTTGCGGGTTTCCAGGATTGCCATGATGTTGTCGGCGACGGTAAGTTTGCGAAAAATAGAGGCTTCCTGAGGCAAGTAGCCAATACCAGCCATTGCACGTTCGTGCATGGGGGCATGGGTTAAATCAAGCTCATCAATGCCAACCTTTCCCGCATCAGACTTAACCAAGCCGACAATCATATAAAACGATGTCGTTTTGCCTGCGCCATTGGGGCCTAGTAGCCCTACCACGCTGCCTTGAGATATCTCTAGGTTAATATCCTTAACGACACGGCGGCGTTTATAGCTTTTAGCTAAGTGTTGGGCATAAAGTGTTTTTATCGGCGCGGTTTCTGATGCTGATTCTGAGGCTGTGGTTTGAGGTGCGGGCTCTGCGTTATTGGTCGCCACTGGACACTCCTATTGTTCCGGCTGAAGAGTCATGCGGATACGTTGTGGCTCACCACCACTAACATCAGAACGCGCCTGAACCACACCTTGGTCGATAAAGTACTCTAATCGCCCACCTTCAAAGCGATCTGCTTGCTGGGTCAGTTCCGCTTGGTCAATGAGCTCTACCCGACGCTCGGCAACATGATAAATAATACGTTTTGCCCAGCCTTCCATTGGGCTAGCTTGGTCTTCGAGCTGGTTACGTATGTAGGCTCGTCCACCGGTTGCAATGGCACGCGATAGCTCGCCAGCATCGTTGCGCTGAATCTCAACGCGATCGCCGCGCAGTTGCATATTGCCCTGCCGAATATCGACGTTGCCTGAATACACTGCGGTGCCTGCGCGTTGATCGAGATCTAAACGGTCAGCCTCTACTTCTACGGGGGCTTGGCTTTGTGCCATAACCGGTAGCGCTGCCGCTGAAATGGGTAGCGCAATGACGAAGAGTGCCGTGCGAATAAGAACGTTCATCGCGACTCCTACTGAGAACGAGTGGCAGGCGGGTGAACGCCGCGCACGTTATTGGTTAAGCGGATCTGGCTATCATCCAGCCATACATCCATACGTGAAGCGTCAATGCGCTGGGGCGGTTGCTGAAGTATGGTTTCGGCATCGCTCCAAGCATGACGGGTGATGCCATCATAGTGTAATAACTCAGTATTCAACTGCCAGCCCTCATCAGGTGCAAGTAATTGGGCTGAACCAGCTAGCGTGAGCGCCTGCGTGTCAGTATTTAGGGTGCCGGTCTCCGCCGTCGCTAGCCATTGACGCTCTTCGCTATCAAATAGTGTCGCCCTGGGGGAGAGGACATCTGTCATCGCCGTTTGAGGGGTATGAACTAAGCGTGGCGTCGTCAGCGACTGCTGGATGGCTCCGGTGTCACCAAACAGAGTAATTTCTGCATTCTCTAGTACATGGCCGGGCTCTTGAGCACGAGCCTCTGCGTCGATTGATTGGTCTTGAGGGCCGCGTGGATCCAGCCATACCAGTACGCCACCTAAGGCAAACACCATGATGGTTATCCAAATGCGTTTTTTAACCCAAAAGCGCATTACGATTGGCCGTGTAGGTACGTATCTAAAACAGCATCCCAATGGCCTTGAGACATCAATAAGGTATCGCAGATTTCACGTACAGCGCCGTGGCCACCAAGCCGATCGGTGATCCAGTCAGCGTGAGTATGCATATAATCAGGAGCATTAGGGACGGTGATGCCTACGCCAGAACGTTTAATTGGAGCAAGGTCTGGTAGGTCGTCACCACAATAAGCAACCTGCTCAAGCGTGATGTCTAGGCGTTGGCAAAGCGCGCGTAGCGTAGTGAGTTTATCCTCGCACCCTTGATACACATGGGTAATTCCCAACGACGCAGCACGTTGGCTGACCATGGGGGAATCACGCCCAGTAATTAAGGCAACATGGATTCCGACGCGTTTCAAAAGTTTGAGGCCGTGGCCATCTTGGGTATGAAACGCTTTGATTTCGATGCCGTCAGCTTGAAAATAGAGGCGGCCATCGGTAAGTACGCCGTCAACGTCAATGGCAAGCAATTTTACGCGGCGAATCCGGTCTTGTAGAGCGTCAGGTAGGGCCATGAAGCCTCCGTATTATTAATGTTTGAAAAGATTGATTAAATGACACCGCTAGCAAGTAAGTCATGCATATGTAGCGCGCCAATGGGGCGCTGCTGATCATCCACGACCGCCAGTGCGGTGATTCGACTGTCTTCCATGATGCGTACCGCTTCAGCTGCTAACACATCGGGACCGATACGTTTTCCAGGACGTGTCATCACATCATCAACTAGGACGTCACGTAGGTCATGAAACTGATCCAGCGTTCGGCGTAAGTCACCGTCGGTATAAACGCCGGCAAGGCGTCCTTCGCTATCGATTACGCAGGTAAAGCCCAACCCTTGGCGAGTAATTTCCAAGAGTGCGTCCCGTAACGGGCTGCCTAATGCTACTTGGGGGAGGCGTGATCCGTTGTGCATTAAATCCTTTACACGCAAAAGTAGGCGTTTGCCGAGGCTTCCACCTGGGTGTGAAAGCGCAAAATCTTCCGCGGTGAAGCCCCGTGCTTCTAATAATGCCACGGCTAAGGCATCACCTAAGGCAAGTGCTGCTGTGGTTGAGCTGGTCGGCGCTAAGTCGAGAGGGCAGGCTTCGCGCTCAACGCCGCTATTAAGGTGAGCATCGGCGTGTTTGGCTAATGTGGAACCAGGGCGTCCAGTCATGCTGACAAGGGGGGTTCCTAGGCGTTTCAGCAGCGGAAGCAGCGCAGTGACCTCTGCGGTTTCGCCAGAGTTCGAAAGTGCTAGTACAACATCTGCGCGGGTGATCATGCCGAGATCGCCATGACTGGCTTCACCTGGGTGTACAAAAAAAGCAGGCGTGCCGGTGCTTGCCAACGTTGCAGCCAGCTTGCCCGCAATATGGCCGGACTTACCCATGCCGGTTACCACTACGCGGCCCTGGCAGGCGAGGATAAGTTCACAAGCGTGGTCAAAGCTCTCATCAAGTTTTGCCTGAAGTCCACCGATAGCGGCCTGCTCAATTTGCAGTGTGCGCAGCGCACTTTCACGCAGTGGGCTAGGTGTCGATAGTGGCTGGCGCATGAGGGCATCTCTTTTCATAAGCGGTCAAAAGTAGGTCGGTAAGAATAACATCTTGGCGCGGTTTGTAGGTAAGGCGCGTATCCTACTCCTCAGCGCGGTTGCAATGAGCGCATCTGTTACTGTGAGTAGCGTTAAGTTACGATGTTCGATAATATTTCGAAAACACTGTTTTTTAAACTGTCTGTTCTTTATAAACTAGCTGTTTTTTTGAATTATCTGTTTTTAACTAACTAATGCGTAGCCAGCATATATTAATGCTGTTGCGGCAAGACGACCATCAAGGCCAGCCAGCCCATGACCGATGCTCCCTTCATCGAAATTGAAGATTTGTACTTCTCGCGGGGTGATCATGATATTTTTCGCGGAATCAACATGACGATTTCGCGAGGCCAGGTAACGGCTATCATGGGGCCAAGCGGTACCGGAAAGACGACCCTTTTAAAGCTAATTGGTGGGCAATTAACGCCTGACCGGGGGCGAGTGTTAATCGACGGTCAAGATGTGCATCGCCTGTCGCGTAAGGCCCTGTTTACGCTGCGTAAGCGCATGGGTATGTTATTTCAGAGCGGCGCACTGTTTTCAGATCTTGATGTATTTGAAAACGTAGCGTTTCCGCTTCGGGTGCATACTGACTTGCCTGATCCTATGATACGCGATCTAGTGCTTCTTAAGTTACAGGCAGTGGGTTTGCGCGGGGCTAGGCACTTGTCGCCAGCTGAGCTTTCGGGGGGTATGGCAAGGCGTGTGGCGCTGGCACGGGCGGTAGCGCTTGATCCAGAGTTAATCCTTTATGATGAGCCTTTTGTCGGGCAAGACCCCATTTCTATGGGGGTGCTTGTACAGCTAATTAAACGGCTGAATCAGGCACTGTCGCTTACGTCAGTGATCGTTTCGCACGATATCAAAGAGACCCTCAGCATTGCGGATTATCTGTACCTCATTGCCGATGGGCAGGTGGTAGCCTCTGGCACGCCAAGAACCTTAGATACGAACCAAGATCCCCGAGTAAGCCAGTTTATCCATGGTGAGCCAGACGGGCCGGTGCCGTTTCACTATCCCGCTGAGACACTTTACCGCGATATTCTAGGCCAAGCCTCTGCAGGGAAGGTGCGTTAAATGCAATCAAACATTAAACATGCTATTTCGCATGTCGCTCGGCTGGGGCAAAAAGGGTGTGATGCCTTAGAGTCGTTAGGGCGTGCAGGTGTCTTTCTTGCCCAGTCGGCAGTAGGGGTACCTTCTCGGGAAGGGTGGTCGTTGTGGCTGCGCCAAGTGCACTTTGTCGGTGTACTGTCTCTGGCTATTGTACTGGTGTCAGGGCTGTTTATAGGCATGGTGCTTGCGCTGCAGGGGTATACCATATTGGTTGATTTTGGGGCAGAGCAGGCGCTTGGCCAGATGGTTGCTCTTTCGCTTCTTCGAGAGCTAGCGCCAGTGGTCGCTGCGCTACTGTTTGCAGGGCGCGCGGGCTCTGCGTTAACGGCGGAAATTGGCCTGATGAAGGCGACTGAGCAGTTAACCAGCATGGAAATGATTGGCGTTGACCCTCTGCGCCGGGTTGTGGCGCCAAGGTTGTGGGCAGGTTTTGTTGCGCTACCTATTCTTACCGTTGGTTTTAGCGTAGTGGGGATTTGGGGGGGCTATTTGGTTGGCGTGGAATGGCTGGGGGTTTTTGAAGGCTCTTACTGGAGCAATATGCAGGCTAGTGTTTCGTTTGTTGATGATATTGGTAATGGAATAATCAAAAGCCTTGTATTTGCAGTAGTCGTCACCTGGATTGCGGTGTTCCAAGGGTATGACTTAGTGCCTACCTCTGAAGGTATTTCGCGTGCGACAACCCGCACGGTGGTGTATTCATCGCTTGCTGTTTTGGGGCTGGATTTTGTATTGACCGCCGTGATGTTTGGCGGCCTTTAATGGGTGGAGCAATAACATGAAGCGCAGTAAAACCATGGAGTTTGGTGTTGGCCTGTTTATGCTTGCGGGCATTCTGGGGCTTGTTTTTTTGGGCTTACGCGTAAGTGGCATGACGCTTTCAACATCTTCCGACACGTTTCGTCTCGAGGCCAGTTTTTCCAACATTGGCAGCCTGAAACCACGTGCGCGGGTCACCATGGCCGGTGTTACTGTGGGACGGGTAGAGGCTATTGAGCTTGATACCGAGTGGTATGATGCGCGGGTGGTGTTGAGCCTCGATAGTGATCTTGAAGGCCAGCTTTCACAAGATTCTACCGCAGCTATTTTGACGGCTGGGCTGCTCGGTGAGCAGTATATTGGCCTGAGTGTTGGCGGCGCTCCTGAAGTGCTTGAGGAGGGGGATGTTATTCGTGATACCCAGTCTGCCCTGGTGCTCGAAGAACTTATCCAGCAATTTGTATCCAATATGGTTACTAACTAAGCACCGTGGGTGCTGTCAGTTGTCATGAGGTGATTTTAATGAAAGAAAATAGCGTAATGTTGGCCCGTCGTTTGCTTTTTTTGTTGACGCTAGCGGTCGTTCTGCTGCCTTTTGCTGCCCAGGCCCAGTCGAAATCGCCAGAAGCGTTGGTTCGTGAAAACGTCAATGAATTCATGGAGCAGATTAACGGTAGAGAAGATTATTACGCCAATAATCTTAATGAGCTTAAGGCGTTAGTCAACGATAGCCTGAATGATGTAGCGGATTTTCGTTATATTGGCGCTAGCGTGATGGGAAGCTACTTTCGCAACGCAACGCCAGAACAGCGTAGTCGGTTCGCCGATGTTTTTCGTCAAACCCTGATCGACACGTACACGCGTGGTCTCGTGACCTTTGATTACGATGAGTTGCGAGTGTTGACCGACCAGCGCGGTCAGCGCTATGAAGATCAAGCCAGTGTTGATATGGAAGTTGTTGCCACAAATGGTCAGATTTACCCCGTTAGCTACAGTCTGCGACTTTCAAATGGTGAGTGGAAAGTGGTCAATGTTATTGTTAATGGCATCAATTTAGGGCTGACCTTCCGTAATCAGTTTGATCAGTCGATGCGCGAAAATAACCGAGACTACGATGCAGTCATTCGTAGTTGGTCGCCTGAAATTGGTGTCGACGAGCTTGAGCAAGGGGGCAACGCGTGACGACGCTGTTATCTATGCCCCATGTTTCGCTGATTGCGCAGTCTTGCGCGTTGGCTGTTCAGGGTGATCTCAATGTCAATGCAGCGGCCGATGTGGCCGCTGCAGGCGTTAAATGGCTTGAAAGTGCTCGATTAACTGATGTTGTTCTCGATTTTTCAGGCGTTTCAAAGGCAAGTAGCGCGGCGATTAGCGTTCTGTTTGAATGGCTGCGTGCGTGTCACTCGCTAGACATTGTCGTTACGTCGATTGCATTGTCTGCTCCGCTTGAGCGTTTAACGTCGCTCGCTGAACTCGACGCGCTAATAGGTTCGCCCAACGCTGAAGTGTGAGTGCTCGTCTAGCATCGCCAAGCGTGTCGCTTTTCTTTATCATGTTCTCCTGTTCCTCACTAATTCAACGTCCTCCCTATTTCAATTACCTAATTCAATGGCCCAAAGGAGTTTCCTGTCTTATGCAACCCAACGAGGTAAAAGCACTGCTTGAGTCCCGCATCGATGGATGTGATTTTCATATCCAGGGTGAAGGCTGCAATTTTCAGGTGATCGCGGTTGGCGAAGCTTTTGAAGGTCTTTCTCCTGTAAAGCGTCAGCAACTGGTCTATGCGGCGCTAAATGATGAAATTGCATCTGGCGCTCTGCACGCCATTAGTATCAAAACGTTTACTCCGGCGCAGTGGCAAACTGCACCGGAAAACGCATAGTAGCGGCTTCTCTATGGATAAATTAATCATTACCGGCAATGGGTCGGTAGATGGCGAAGTGTGGGTGAGTGGCGCTAAGAATGCGGCGTTGCCAATTTTGTGTGCCAGCCTTTTGGCAGATGGTCCGGTCATTATTGGTAATTTGCCTCATTTGCAGGACATCACTACTACGCTGGAGTTGCTAGGACGAATGGGCGTTGAACCTGTGATGGGTGAGAAACTCAGTATCCAGCTTGACGGCTCTCAGGTAACGCAGTGTCATGCTCCCTACGAGCTCGTTAAGAAGATGCGCGCCTCCATTCTGGTGTTGGGCCCGTTGTTAGCACATTTCGGTAAGGCAGATGTTTCTCTACCAGGCGGGTGCGCAATTGGTTCACGTCCGGTGGACTTGCATATCCGTGGTCTTGAGGCGATGGGCGCAGAGATCCGCGTTGAAGCGGGTTATATTCGTGCCCGAGTTGATGGACGCTTGAAAGGAGCCACTATCTTCTTTGATACAGTGACGGTAACGGGTACCGAAAATCTGTTGATGGCGGCAACCCTTGCTGAGGGCACCACTATTCTTGAAAATGCTGCGCGCGAGCCGGAAATTGTCGATCTCGCCGAGTGTTTGATCAAGATGGGAGCTAATATTCGCGGGCATGGTACTGACACAATCGTGGTTGAGGGCGTTGCGACGCTGCACGGCTGCGAGCACGATGTCATGCCTGATCGTATTGAAACGGGTACTTTCCTGGTGGCAGCTGCCATGACGGGTGGTCGCGTGAAAGTGAAGCGCACCCGTGCCGATATTTTAGAAGCGGTGCTTGCGAAGCTTGAAGAAGCGGGTGCTGAGATTACCAATGGCGATGATTGGATCGCTTTGGATATGCACGGTAAGCGCCCAAAGGCGGTTAATATTCGCACTGCGCCCTATCCTGCATTTCCTACCGATATGCAGGCCCAGTTTGTGGCGATGAATGCTGTCGCTGAGGGGCATTCCCGGGTAGTGGAAACCATCTTTGAAAACCGCTTTATGCACGTACAAGAGCTAAACCGGATGGGGGCGAATATTGCCCTTGAAGGTAATACGGCACTGATTGAAGGCGTAGAAAAGCTTTCAGGTGCGCCGGTAATGGCTACCGACCTTCGTGCGTCAGCATCATTGGTGATCGCGGCAATGATGGCTGAAGGTGAAACGCTTGTAGATCGTATTTATCATATCGATCGTGGTTATGAGTGCATTGAGGAAAAATTACAGCTGCTGGGTGCGCGCATTCGCCGTATTCCTGGCTAAGCCATGTTATTAACCATTGGCCTAAATAATGAGTAAGCAACTGATTTTGGCCCTTTCAAAAGGGCGTATTCTGGACGAAACGCTGCCGCTGTTGGCAGATGCGGGAATTACTCCGGCAGAAGATTTGGGTAAAAGCCGTAAGCTGTTGTTTGATACTAATTTGCCAGATGTAAAGTTGGTGATTATACGGGCAACCGATGTGCCGACCTATGTGCAGCTGGGTGCCGCAGATGTAGGTATTGCGGGTAAAGACGTTCTGCTTGAGCATGGGGCTGAAGGTCTATACGAGCCCCTAGACTTGGATATCGCTCGTTGCAAGCTGATGACTGCTGGTGTGACAGGTCAGTTGCCTGCTGAAGCGCGTCGTCGTGTAGCTACTAAGTTTGTAAATGTAGCGAGGCGTTACTATGCAGAGCAGGGTATTCAAGCCGAAGTGATCAAACTCTACGGGGCGATGGAACTTGCTCCGCTGATGAATTTGGCCGATGAAATTGTTGATATCGTTGATACCGGCAATACGCTACGCGCCAATGGCATGGAGCCTCGAGAGCTCATTGCCCATATCAGCACCCGCCTGGTGGTTAATAAAGCCGCCATGACCATGAAGCATGATCGTATTAAGCCATTGTTAGCCCGCCTGGAAAGTGCGGTTAAAAAGCGTCAGACTCAGCCTATTGAATGACACGAGGTTTACCATGAGCGATAAGTCCACAGCCACCATTGCCCGTCTCTCGACTGTTGATGGGGCATTCCATCAGCATTTAGATGCGCTGCTGGATTGGGAAGGGGTGTCTGATAAGGCAGTACAGGCTCGTGTTGAAGAGATATTGGCAGATGTTAAACGGCGAGGTGACAGTGCGGTGGTTGAGGCGACAAATCGCTTTGACCGCCTGTCAGTCGAGAGTATGGAGCAGCTACGCCTATCTCCTGAGCAACTGAAAAAGGCCTTTGATGGTCTGCCTGCTGAACAGCGTAATGCGCTGTCAGCCGCCGCTGAGCGCATTAAGCGTTATCATGAGCGCCAGAAGCCAAGCTCGTGGCAATACGAAGAGGCTGATGGAACGGTGCTGGGCCAAAAGGTCACCCCGCTGGACCGCGCAGGTATTTATGTGCCAGGCGGAAAAGCCGCTTATCCTTCATCGGTATTGATGAATGCTATCCCTGCCCATGTGGCTGGTGTGCGCGAGATTGTGATGGTTGTGCCGACTCCGGACGGTGTGTTGAATGATCTTGTGCTGGCAGCTGCGCATCTGGCGGGCGTCGATTATGTGTTCACGATTGGTGGCGCACAGGCGGTCGCAGCGCTTGCCTATGGCACGGAAAGCGTTCCGCGGGTAGATAAAATCGTAGGGCCTGGAAATATCTACGTGGCGACTGCTAAGCGCGCGGTATTTGGTCAGGTTGGTATTGATATGATTGCCGGCCCCTCTGAAATCATGGTGGTGTCTGACGGCCAGACAGACCCAGATTGGCTGGCGATGGACTTGTTTTCCCAGGCTGAGCACGACGAGGATGCCCAGGCGATTTTTGTTAGTTGGAACGCTGCGCATCTCGAAGCCGTAGAGGCTGCAATCGAACGATTATTGCCGACACTTGAGCGTGAAGATATTGCCCGTGCTTCGCTGCAGCGTCGTGGGGCATTAATCCTATGTCAAGATCAAGGCGAAGCCATTGAATTGATCAACCGTATTGCTCCAGAGCACCTTGAGCTCTCTGTAGAGGCGCCCGGCGACTGGCTTGATGACGTGCGTCACGCTGGGGCTATCTTCATGGGGCGGCATACTTCGGAAGCTCTGGGTGACTATTGTGCGGGGCCGAATCATGTGCTGCCCACGTCTGGAACAGCCCGTTTTTCATCGCCACTGGGGGTGTATGATTTCCAGAAACGCTCCTCCATTATTCACTGCTCGCCTGACGGAGCGTCTGAGCTTGGCAGAATAGCCTCTGTACTTGCCCGAGGCGAATCACTGACGGCCCATGCTCGTTCAGCGGAGTATCGTATTAACGATTGAGTCTTGTTTGAAAAAAGCGCCGTCTGAACAAGCCGCTGATAACCATCAGAGCGACTTACGAGTCGCTCTGATGCTCTCCTGATGTAGCATTAATGGGTACCGGCCGCTCACCTACTTCCAGTGTCATGTCCATGCGCTCACCGCTTCGTACGATCGTCAGCGGTAGTTTCGTGCCGGGTGGAATGGAAGCAATCGCGCTCATTGTTACCCGAGCATCCAAAATCACTTGACCGTCAATAGACAGCAGAACATCGCCGGGCTGTAAGCCTGCTTTAGCGGCAGGCCCGTCTTTCACGACGCCAGCGACGATCACGCCTTGAGGGGTTCTTAGCCCAAACGATGCGGCCAGCTCGCGGGAGAGTGCTTGTGCTTCTATGCCAAGCCAGCCGCGTATGACGCGACCGCGGGTAACCAGTTCATTCAAGATGCTGTGGGCAAGGTTGGCTGGAATCGCGAAACCAATTCCTTGTGATCCCCCTGACCGTGAGAAAATAGCTGTATTAATGCCTACTAAGGCGCCGTCAGGGTTGGCTAATGCGCCCCCGGAATTGCCTGGATTTATCGCGGCGTCGGTTTGAATGAAGTCCTCGTAGGCATTTAAACCTAAGTGGCTGCGCCCCGTTGCGCTAATAATGCCCATGGTAACGGTTTGCCCAACACCGAAAGGATTGCCGATAGCGAGTGCTACATCACCCACGGCTACCTGTTCTGAGTCAGCAAGTTCGATCACTGGCAAGTCATCAAGGGTAATGCGTAATACGGCAAGGTCGCTTTCTGGGTCAGTGCCAATTACCTCGGCAAGTGTTTCCCGACCATCGCGAAGTGCTACCTGTATTTGATCGGCGCCATTAATGACATGGTGATTGGTTAGCACGTAGCCGTCATGGCTGACGATAACGCCAGAACCCAGGCTCGACAGCATTCGCTGATGAGTGGTTGCATCGTCGCCGCTGAAGAACTGCTGGAAAAAAGGATCAGACATTAATGGATGCTGATCGCGTTCAACAATGCGTGATGAATAGATATTGACGACGGCTGGCGCCGCTTGATTAACGGCGTTGGAGTAGCTTGCAGGCCCTTGGTTGCGGTTGAGCGGTTCTGCTTGGCGAATCTCAGGAGCAGGTCGATTGGCTGCCGACTCTCCGCTAGTAGGCACCAGCGAAGAGGGGGGTTCGACCGTTGCGGGTGGCGTTTGCCGAAACGGATTGGGCAAATACTCTGGGAAAGCAAGTAGCACCAAGGCAGCGAGCAATAACCCGGTGATAATTGGCCATATATAGGGCAGCACAGAGCGGTGCATGCGAAATTTCCTCAGCGGGTGATAGTCTAAATGTTCGTGAGGTTCGCGATAACGCGAAGCGAGATTTACAATAGTTCCATCGTAACACTTTATTGAGATGTTCCTCACGATAGCCTGTTAATCGGTTAAGGAGTCAGTGTGATCCATCGCGACCAACTAGTTGCTGCTTGCGACCATCAATTGCGGTCATCGCAATTTAAAGATTTTACCGTTAACGGCCTTCAGGTGGAGGGGCGTGACACTGTAACGCGGGTGATGTCAGGGGTGACGGCATGTCAGGCGTTATTGGAGGAGGCGGTCGCTTGGCGAGCGGACATGGTGTTAGTGCACCATGGTTATTTCTGGAAAAATGAACCGGTAGCTATTACCGGCATGAAGCAGAAACGTATTAAAACACTGCTGGATAACGAAATGAGCTTGCTTGCTTACCACTTGCCATTAGATGCGCATGCAGCGTTTGGCAACAATGCCGAGCTGGCCAAGCGTCTGGGGTGGAAGGTCGAGGGATGCATTGATGGTGAGCTTGGCGAAGGGTTGTTGTGGTCCGGCCGGTTGGCTGAGCCGCTAAGCGTTGCTGAGCTGGGAGGTCAATTGGCTGCAGTGCTCCATCGAGCGCCTTTAGTGGTCGAGTCGCCTTTAGTTGGCTCTGTGGAGCGGGTCGCATGGTGCACTGGAGGTGCTCAAGACATGATTACGGCGGCTTACGATGCAGGGGCGCAAGTTTTCGTGTCTGGGGAAATATCAGAGCGCACGACGCACTTGGCTAGAGAAATGGGTATTCATTACATCGCGGCTGGTCATCATGCGACTGAACGTTTTGGTGTCCAGGCGCTGGGTGAGTGGTTGGCGAGTGAGTATGGTATAGAGCACCGATTTGTCGATATCGATAATCCCGCCTAGCGTTAACTTGTGCAAAGCATCCGCATCGGTTGGCTATGCGGATGCTATTTGTCATGCAGGTGCTTTAAAAGCAGTTAGCCTTGCTGTTTCTTAATAACGAGGAGGTTGAGGTGTGGCTGTGTCATGCTCATTCAAACTGCTCTTCAAGCCAAAGTCTTCAGATAGCGTACCGCTTTTGCCATCTGCATAATCACGCGGAGTGTTAACATCACCTTCGTCCTCTGTGTTAGGCGCGAGTTTGTTTGTGGAAGGTGTAATGGCCGTTTCCAGTCTCCATTCAGCAGCTTCGCTGTCTATTTGCTGTTCTAGCCGATCAGCTTCCTGGCGAATATTAATGATGTGCTGCTGGATGCCGGTGAGGTGGCTTCCCATGCCTTTCTTAAGCTCGGCTATTTGATGTTCACGCTCAAGTAAAGCCTGCTTTAATGTGGCGTGGTCACGTTGGCTTTTGCTGAACAGGCGATAACACGCTAAGCCGATAACAAATCCAATAACGAGACCGATAATCGCAAAAGTGAATGGCGAGCTTGCTTCCACAGTATTCTCCCTAGAGATGATGCACGCCACCAAGCGCATGGCGGGGTTTGACAAATAGTTTAACAAACAGCTTAACAAAGCGTGACCATTATAGGCGCGTATCCGTCGGTTGGGTCAATCCGCTCATGCGCTTAGTTATTATGCAGCGTATAATATTCCTTTTTTATTAGGGCAGGCTGTGTTCTTACAACGTCACAGTTTCGTTCACGATGTGTGCTGTGGGAGCGAGTTGATGTCATCATTATCTGCACGTCAAGACAGTGAGCAGGCGAGCCGATTAACGCCTTTTGCGCGGTATCAGGAAGACTTAAAGCGTGACGATTTCCAGTACGACCCTGCTCAAGAGCAGGCGGTTAAGCATCTTCAGCGCCTTTATGATGAGTTATTAGCCATACCCGCTAGTGCTCCTAAAACTGTAGTTGCTAACAAAGGGTTAAAAGCAAAAGTTGCCGGGCTGCTGGGTAAAAAGGTCAGCGCCGGCGGGCCAGTGCTGCCGGAGGTTAAGGGGCTCTACTTTTGGGGAGGCGTGGGGCGTGGGAAAACGTATCTAGTTGATACTTTCTACGAGGCGCTGCCGTTCCCTGAAAAAATGCGCACCCATTTTCATCGTTTTATGCAGCGTGTCCACAATGAGTTGACTCACTATAAGGGCGAAAAGAACCCTTTGACGCTGATTGCTGGCAAGTTCGCTGCTGAGGCGCGCGTCATCTGCTTTGATGAGTTTTTTGTCAAAGACATTACCGATGCAATGATCTTGGCAAATTTGCTTGAGGCATTGTTTGAGCGTGGCGTGGTGTTGGTGGCGACATCCAATATAGTGCCGAACGACCTTTATAAAGATGGGTTGCAGCGTGCACGGTTTGTTCCTGCCATTGAGCTAGTGAATCACCACTGCGAGGTCGTCAATGTCGATTCTGGTGTTGACTACCGTTTGCGTGCCTTGGAGCGGGCTGAGATTTTTCATGCACCGCTTGATAAAGCGGCCGAGCAGGAGCTAAGCAGAAGCTTCAGAGAAATAGCCGGTCATGAAGGTGAGGAGGGGGCGCCTCTTGAGATTAATCATCGCGTTTTAAAGACGCGCCGACTCCACGACGATGTGGCATGGTTTGAATTTGTCGAACTCTGTGATGGGCCGCGTAGCCAGAATGATTACATTGAGCTTGCCAGAGAATTTCATACAGTTTTGGTATCTAACGTCACTCAGATGAATGTCAAAACAGACGATCAGGCTCGCCGCTTTATTAATATGGTTGACGAGTTTTATGATCGCGGGGTTAAGCTGTTGATGTCGGCAGAGGTGCCAGTTGAAGCGCTGTATCGCGATGGTAAGCTGACCTTTGAATTTCAGCGGACGCTGTCGCGTCTGCAGGAAATGCAGTCTAAAGAGTATCTGGCGCTACCCCATAAGCCCTAGTATCGGGTACTCCGATAAGTACGCTGCAAGCAAGAATAATATCAATAAGAGCGATATCAATAAAAAAGAGTGGCGGTACTTAACTTGCGGTGATACTTGCTGTAGAATGCCGCCTCGCTGCATGTTGCTGGTTTTTTCTGGCAACCAAAAAAAATAGGGATGGTGCTTCATCGCTTACGTAGCGGTGTAAGCTACCCAACACACTTAATCTGGTGATTTTATCCATGAAGACGTTCAGTGCTAAGCCGCAGTCCGTCCAGCGCGACTGGTACGTAGTCGACGCTACGGACAAAACGCTCGGTCGTCTGGCAACCGAGATTGCTCGCCGCCTGCGTGGCAAGCATAAGCCCGAATTTACTCCTCACGTTGATACTGGCGATTACATTGTTGTTATCAACGCTGAAAAAGTCCACGTAACCGGCAACAAGGCGAAGGCTAAAACCTACTATCGCCACACTGGTTACCCGGGCGGTTTGCGCTCTATGACATTCGACAAAATGCTTGATCATGCCCCTGAGCGCATTATTGAGTCTGCCGTTAAAGGCATGTTGCCGAAAGGTCCTTTGGGTCGCGCCATGTACTCAAAATTAAAAGTGTACGCCGGTGCCGAGCATCCGCATGCTGCCCAACAGCCGCTTGAACTGAACATCTGAGGAAATCTTCGCCATGACACAGCAGTATTACGGTACCGGGCGCCGCAAGACTTCCACCGCTCGCGTGTTTATGAAGCCGGGCTCTGGCAAAATTACCGTCAACGATAAAGATCTTGACCTTTATTTTGGTCGTGTAACTGGTCGTATGGTTGTTCGTCAGCCGCTTGAGTTGACTGAGACGCTAAATCAGTTTGACATATTTGTCACTGTTGCTGGCGGTGGTGGTTCCTCTCAAGCAGGTGCCATTCGTCACGGTATTACTCGCGCCCTGATGAACTACAATGAAGATCTGCGTCCAACGTTGCGCGCCGCTGGTTATGTAACCCGCGATGCTCGTCAAGTTGAGCGTAAGAAAGTCGGTCTGCGTAAAGCACGTCGTCGTCCGCAGTTCTCTAAGCGTTAATTTTACGCTATGCGGCAAAAGCGCCCAGGTCAAAGACCTGGGCGCTTTTTATTGGAATATCAAAAAATTATAACGCTTATACCACCATGGTCACGGGCGGTTGTTCTTGTGCAGAGCGCTTTGTTTTTTTAACATAGAGCGTATTTGATATTCGTCGTCGCAAGACGCCTTTGCGGCGGAACGGGTAAGCTGATGGGAGAAACCAGAAATGGCAGATAACGGCGTAAACAAAGGTCGGCGCCGTTTCCTTGTAGGCGCCACCTCCGTTGTGGGGGCGGTGGGCGCTGTCGGGGTTGCGGTCCCCTTTGTGGCTTCTTGGCAGCCTAGTGCCAAGGCAAGAGCGGCAGGTGCGCCTGTTCAAGCTGATATATCGAAGCTTGAGCCTGGGCAGCGTATGACCGTTGAGTGGCGTGGTCGGCCGATTTGGATTATTAATCGTACGCCGGAAATGATCGAGCGAACGGAAGCGTTAGGTGCCGACAGTTTAGCGGATCCTAATTCGGAGGTGCCGCAGCAGCCAGCGTATATCCAGGGTGACTTGCGCTCTATCAAGCCAGAAATAGGCGTATTGATTGGTATCTGTACGCATTTGGGTTGTTCGCCCCTGTTCCGGCCTGAGCCGAATGCTGAAGGGGTGGGGGTTGATAATTGGCCGGGTGGTTTCTTCTGCCCATGTCATGGCTCTCGCTTTGACTTGGCCGGTCGCGTGTTCAGTAATGTACCTGCGCCGACTAATCTTGAGGTTCCACCCTACCGCTTTGAAAATGATGACATTATTGTCATCGGCGAAGATGAGGAGGCTGCCTAATGGGTAATCCGAATAAAGCCAAGGCGGAAAAGGGCCTCATGCGTTGGGTAGACGATCGCTTCCCTGCTACTCAGATGTGGCAAGAGCATCTTTCCAAATATTACGCGCCTAAAAACTTCAACTTTTGGTATTTCTTTGGCTCATTAGCGCTGTTGGCGTTGGTTAACCAAATCTTGACCGGGGTTTGGTTAACCATGAGCTTTAACCCCTCTGCTGAAGGTGCATTCGATTCTGTCGAATACATTATGCGTGATGTGGAGTGGGGGTGGTTGATTCGCTATATGCACACCACCGGCGCTTCTGCCTTCTTTCTTGTCGTCTATCTGCATATGTTCCGTGGTCTCTTGTATGGTTCCTACAAAGCGCCTCGCGAATTAGTGTGGGTGTTTGGTATGACTATTTATCTGGTGCTAATGGCAGAAGCCTTTATGGGCTATTTGTTGCCATGGGGTCAGATGTCATACTGGGGTGCTCAGGTTATTATTTCGCTGTTCTCAGCGATTCCTGGCATTGGTCCCGATCTGGCTCAGTGGGTGCGTGGTGACTTCCTGATTTCAGGCATTACCCTCAACCGTTTCTTTGCACTGCATGTGGTTGCTTTGCCAATTGTTATTTTAGCGCTCGTCGTGCTGCATATTATTGCGCTGCATGAAGTGGGTTCAAATAACCCTGATGGTATTGATATTAAGCAGAAGAAAGATGAGGCGGGCGTGCCGTTAGATGGAATTCCCTTCCATCCTTACTACACGGTAAAAGACTTGGTGGGTGTTGCGGTATTCCTGTTCGTTTTCTGTGTGGTGGTGTTCTACTTCCCAGAAGGCGGCGGCTACTTTATTGAAAAGCCAAACTTTGATCAAGCTAACCCGCTACAAACACCTGATCATATCGCGCCCGTTTGGTATATGACGCCTTTCTATGCCATTCTTCGCGCCATTACTTTCTCGGTGTTCGGCTTAGACGCCAAGTTCCTTGGTGTTATATTCATGGGGGCTGCAATTGCGATATTGTTTGTCCTTCCATGGCTGGATCGTAGTCCGGTACGCTCAATGCGTTATAAAGGCTGGATGTCGAAAACCATGCTGACGCTGTTTGCTATCAGCTTTGTCATCCTTGGTGTTTTGGGTGTGTTGCCATCGACAGAGGGCAGGACGCTACTAGCCCAGGCGTGCACCGTGATTTATTTCGCCTTCTTTGTCTTGATGCCGTTCTACACCAAGCTGGAGAAGACTAAACCCGTTCCGGAAAGGGTGACTGGCTAATGAAAAAGTATCTTTTTGGACTCCTTTTCGCCTTAGTGCCAGTAACTGCAATGGCTGCCGGTGGTGCGAGTGTCCCGCACTCGATGGATCCTGATCTGCATGATCAAGCCTCGCTGCAAAATGGCATGAAGCTCTATGTTAACTACTGCATGGGATGCCATTCGCTTAAGTATCAACGCTTTGCTCGTGCGGCTGAAGATCTGGGGATGCCCCAGGATTTGGTTGAAGAAAATCTGATTTTCTCCTCTGATCTGGCGTTTAATGATCAGATGCATATTGCAATGAATAGTGGCGATGCTGAATCTTGGTTTGGTGCTCCGCCGCCCGATCTATCGCTAAAAACGCGTGTGCGTGGAGCGGATTGGATCTACTCCTATCTGCTTGGCTTCTACAAAGATCCGAGCCGCCCCACCGGTGTTAACAACACGGTATTTGATCTGGTTGCGATGCCTAACGTGTTGGAGCCTTTGCAGGGCGTACAAGAGCTGGTGTGCTCAGAAACTGATCATCCGGTGGCGGGTCAGTCACCCGATCCTTTGTCGGGTAAGTACCAGTCTTGTGATGTTCTGCAGGTGACCCAGCCAGGTTCCATGGAGCCTGCTGAGTTTGAGGAAGCGATGTATGATCTTACTAACTTCCTAGCTTATGTGGGCGAACCCTCAAAGCTTCAAGCTCAGGCGCTGGCACCTAAAGTGCTGATCTTCATTTTCATTTTTGGTGTGATTGCCTACTTGCTTAAGCGTGAGTACTGGCGAGATGTTCACTAATAATTAAGTGATGAATGGCATGTCGGGCGCACGGCGGAAGCCGTGCGCCCTTTGTTTATTTAGTCAGTCGTAATGCAAAGCGGGTTACCATCCCATAAGCTAGCGCTGGCGTGTTATTATCAAAGATTGTTTTGATGCGAGGATGCTTTCATGGGTGTTGTGGCCAAGCGGTCGTCGATGATCTTTTACTCTGGTAATGATGATCATTTTAGTCATCGTGTGCGCATTGTTCTGGCTGAAAAGGGGGTGGCGGTTGATATCGTTGATGTCAGCGACGAGCGTCCACCTGAAGAGTTAGCAGACCTCAACCCGTACAACAGCGTGCCTACGCTGCTAGATCGTGACTTAGTGCTTTATGAATCTAAGGTCATGATGGAGTATCTGGATGAGCGTTTCCCTCATCCTCCTCTGCTGCCTGTTTATCCGGTGGCGCGGGCGCAAAGCCGTTTGTGGATGCATCGTATTGAGCGCGAGTGGTGCCCAATGCTGGAGCAAATACGCACCGGTGGTAAAAAAGAAGCGGAAAAGGCGCGTAAAGAACTGCGCGAAAGCCTCATTGGGATTTCGCCTATCTTTGAAGATATGCCTTACTTTATGAGTGAGGAGTTTACGCTTGTAGACTGCTGTTTAGCGCCGATTTTATGGCGTTTGCCTGATCTGAATATCGAATTGCCTGAAAAGCAGGTAAAGCCTCTGTTGGGCTATATGTCGCGGGTATTCGAACGCGAAGCGTTTAAAGCATCTTTAAACGAGCGTGAAAAAGAGATGCGCGCTTGAATTCATGCTGCCTCTTCTCCTTAATCGGGTAAGGGGCATATTTGTCAGGAGGAGGGAGTCTTATGAAATCGAGCCGTCCCTATCTCGCCCGAGCTCTCTATGAGTGGTTGTTGGATAATGAGTTAACGCCTTATGTGGTGGTTGATGCTACTCAGCCAGGCGTGGAAGTACCGCGGCAGTTTGTTCAAAATGGACAAATTGTGTTGAATGTAGCGCCGACCGCTGTGCGTGACCTGTTTATGGAAAATCAGGCCATGGGGTTTAACGCTCGCTTTGGTGGCCAGCCTATGCAGGTAATGATTCCTACGCCTGCGCTTATCGCGATCTACGCTCGTGAAAATGGTGCTGGTATGGTGTTTGGGCATGAGCCAGAGCTGGATGCGGCAGAGTTTGATGATGCCGAATTAGATGGCGATTTTTCAGACGCTTTTGATGAATCGTCCAAGCCTGAGTTAACGGTAACAGAGCCTGTCCCTGAAAAAGAGGGTGACGTTTCTGCACTATCGACTAAAAAGGCTAAGAAAAAGCCGACGCTACGCGTGGTTAAGTAGCGTGGTTTTTAGCTAAGTGGTTAACTTATGCTCTTGAGCGACGGTTTTTCTTAGTAAAGCAGTTGGTGAATAAAAAACCTCGTCTCGGTGAAAAGCCGAGGACGAGGTTTTTTTATGACAGTGTGTTTAATCAATCGATATAGTCAAAGACTTTAACGATTCGCTGAATGCCGCCAACCGCGGATACCGCGTTAGCAATTCGGTTACCTTCATCTCGAGTCACCATGCCCATCAGATACACAGTCGCGTTTTCGGTGGTGACTTTCAGTTTTGATGAGTCGATGCGATCATTGGTGGCGAGTTGGCTCATCACATTGGTGGTTAGCCAGGTATCGTTTAGGCGTTGGCTAGCGGGTAGGTTTGCAGCAATACTGAGTTCGTTGTGTACTTGGTCTACGCCTCGTAGAGAGCTGGCGACTTCACCTGCTTTATTGCGTAGTTCCTCGCTAGGTACTTGCCCTACCAGAAGTAGTGAGCCGTTATAGCTATGCGCCCTGATGCGTGCATCCCTTAAGCGGGCATCTGAGCGTTCCAGTGCACGTGGTGCTTCACGTTCAATAGTTGTGTCAATGGCTTCAACATCACTGCTGCGCTGACCATAATTGGAAGGGTTAGATGCTGCGTTATTTGCACATCCAGTAAGTAAAATAACGCTCAGTGTCACAACGGCAGTCAGTTTGTATAAAGAATAGCGTAGGACCATGGCGATGACTCCTTTCAAAATGTAAAGTCAGTAGGTGTTAATCTACCCGTTTGATTGTGTCTGTGCAGTTTGATCTGCTCAGTTTAATTTGTTTTGTGCTGACTATTTAGTCGACTCCGCCAAAGAGCTGTTCGTCAATTAAATCACATAAGCAGTGGATGACGAGTAGGTGAACCTCTTGAATGCGTGCAGTGGATGTTGCTGGAACGCGAATCTCACAGTCATCCTGGCCTAGTAGTGACGCCATATCGCCTCCATCTCTGCCAGTCAGCGCGACAACCGTCATATCGCGGTCATGGGCCGCCTGGATGGCTTGAACGATATTGGCTGAGTTGCCGCTAGTGGAAATGGCTAATAAGACATCGCCGGGCTGGCCTAGCGCCCTGATCTGCTTGGAAAACACTTCATTATAACTGTAGTCGTTGGCGATCGAGGTAAGTGTTGAGGTATCGGTTGTCAGTGCTAGTGCGGGTAGGCTTGGGCGCTCACGCTCAAAACGATTCAATAGCTCGGACGAAAAGTGCTGGCTATCGCCTGCGCTGCCGCCATTGCCGCAGGCGAGAACTTTACCTTCGTTAACTAAGCACTGAACCATCATTTGGCTGGCGACTTCGATAAAAGGCGGCAGCACTTCGCTGGCATATGTCTTCGTGTCTATGCTGGCGTTAAAGTGATTAAGTATGCGTGATTGAAAGTCCATTAGGGCTTCCTAGGTAAAGGTATCAGTAAGCATCAAAAGCCGCTTTTTCCCACTGGAATTCAAGCGTGGGAGGCGTGCCTGTGATCGCTAGGATATCAAAGCGACACGGACTTGAAACAGCATGCCGAGCGATATAGAGCTTGGCTGCTCGTATTAAGCGGTGTCGCTTCTGTGCAGTGACGGTCTCTAAGGGGTGGCCGTAACGGGTAGTGGTGCGATGTTTGACCTCGATAAAGACCAGGATATCCTGGTCTTTCATCACAAGATCAAGCTCACCACCTTTAACGTGATGATTGCTAGTGACAAGTGTTAAGCCATGTTGCTGCAGCCATTGAGCGGCTAATTGCTCAATGGCTGCGCCCCGCGTCCGTGCTGTTTGCGGTGTATTGGGATTCTGATAACTATTGGTCATCGTTCAGTAGGCCGGGAATCAAAATGGGTGAAGGCACGCCATTTTGGAATTTCGCCCACGGTAGTTCTCGATAAACCCTGCCATCATCTGATAAGCGAAGAGTGCCAGTGCTTCCATTCATGCCGTCAAGGGCTGATAAGTCTGATAGGCGAATGCCAAGCTCGTAAGCATCCACGCCCATTGCCATCAGGCGGAACATTGACGCGTCTGACTCGTTGCGAAGCTCTGCATATGTCGAATAGAAGGGCAGCGCTTCTTCCCCGCCAACTGCTGCGTCAGGGATTTGCCATGGAATATCGATAAACATCACATCATTTAGGTCTTGGTCTAAACGTGTCTGTAGACGCCCTTCATGAAGGTGGGAGGTAGCATAAACAGGCAGGTTGGGGGCGTAGTAGTAGTCCATGGTCGGCGGCACTTGGCGCGCGTACTCGGGAAGTGCTAGTAAGAATAGTGCATCAATGTTCCCTAGGCGGGCGCGATCGCCGCTGACATTTAGGGCTGTTTTGACTGCGTTAGCTACGGCGCTGCTAGGGTTGTAGCGGACGGCATTGGTGATTTCACCACCTTGACTTTGCCACTCATTCCAGAAAGCTTCACCTACGCGGCGTCCCCAGGCATTGTCGGGCACCATAATAGCCATTTGACGATGGCCGTCCTGAAAGGCTCGGCGAGCTGCTTGGCGGGCTTCATCTTCAGCGGATAAACCGTACTGAAGGAGTTGAGGTGCTTGATTGCTTGCGCTGTTGCCATAGTTCAGAGCCAGTGTCGGTAGTGGTACACTATTGCGCTGCTCAAGTTGAGTGACTTGACCTTTGTCAATTGGGCCAATCAAAAGTTGGGCATTCATCTGCTCTGCGCGTTGGTAAATTTCATCTAATGAATATTGAGACGCATTGATGAAATTAAGTTGTACATTATCTCCGCGCAAGTCGTGATGACGGCGCATGGCAGAAGCGATAGCGTTAGCCACGCTACTTAGTGGGCCAGATTCTGGTAAGGCCACTGCTATGCGGCGTATTTCGACACCCTCTAATTCAGGTATGGATACTTTCGTATATTCAGCCTGATCCAAGGCTTGGCGTGCCCACTGCTGCCGTTCTGCAAGGGTTTCTTGTTGGTTTGCCTGCATGGGGAGTTCGTCGTCAAGCACCTGGGTCGCGCGCAGGACCGCGCGGGGGTTGTCCATGCCACGAGCAAGTTCAGAGAAAAGCATTGCCCAGCGCACCCGATCCGATTCTGAAAGCATGTTTTCATCAACCGCATCGGCTGCGTCAAAAGCATTTTCGCGTTGCCCTTGTCTAGCAAGGATATTAGCCGCTTCCAGTCGCGTCTTGGCAGCTTGCTCAGGTGCTTGCTGCTCAGCTTGACTAAGTAGTCGGCTGGCATCCTGGTCAGGGACGCGGTCAACCACACTTGGGGATTGCATAGCGCACCCTGTAATCAGAAGCGCCATGAAGGCAGTGGCTAGTAATCCACGTATTGACTGTTTCATGTATCCTTCCTTAGTTTCCATTTGCGCTGCCGTCGCTCAATGAGCAGATAAATTTACCATTGCACAAGCATGGCGCACCGTCAGTGCAGGCTATTAACAAATCGGGAGTCACGATGACACACCAGCATCCGGGTATATTGTACGTGGTTGCAACACCAATTGGGAATTTGGAAGACTTATCGCCACGCGCTGCTCGGGTATTAGCGGAGGTATCACGTATTGCTGCGGAGGATACACGCCACAGCGGCCGCTTGTTGGCGCATCTAGGCATTAATAAGCCGATGCTCTCATTGCATGAGCATAATGAAGCACGGCGAGTCGATACGCTGGATAGTTACTTAATGGCGGGGGAAAATGTTGCCCTAATTAGTGATGCGGGGACGCCGCTTATATGTGATCCGGGGTTCGTGTTGGTAAGAGAGTTGCGATTGCGGGGTAGGCAGATTGTGCCGCTTCCTGGGCCTTGTGCGCTGGTCAGTGCACTTTCAGCGGCTGGGTTGCCGACTGATAAGTTTACATTTGGTGGGTTTTTGCCATCTAAGCCAAGTGCGCGACGGCAAGCGCTTGAAAAATGGCAGTGTCGAGAAGAAACGCTGGTTTTTTACGAGTCACCTCACCGTATTGAGCACACGCTCGAATCGTTATGTGAACAAATGCCTGAGCGAGCGGTTGTTCTGGCGCGAGAATTGACCAAAACGTATGAGACTTTTTTGCAGGGCTCGCCGTCATCATTGCTGGATCAGCTTAGGCAAGACCCTAACCAAGGTCGTGGAGAGTTTGTCGTAATGATCGCTGGGGCGCCGCCCGTTGTTCAAAGCGATGAGCAATCTATTGCTGCTGATGAGTTGCTTAAAGCCATGCTAGCAGAGGGGGTTGGCGTCAAGCAGGGGGCAGCCGTTGCTGCAAAAATGCTAGGCGGCCGAAAGCAGGAGTGGTACGCAAGATTGCAAGCATTGAAAGGTGGGCATTGAGGCGACGGCGGGGCGCTGGTATGCTTGCCGCCGGAGTTGGCCAGACAGTCGCCGCTAACACACTTGTAAAAGTGTGTTGGGGGAGGAAAGTCCGGGCTCCATAGGGCAGAGTGCCAGGTAACGCCTGGGCGGCGTAAGTCGACGGAAAGTGCAGCAGAGAGTAGACCGCCTAAGCCTTTCGAGGCCGGTAAGGGTGAAAGGGTGCGGTAAGAGCGCACCGCGCGCCTGGCAACAGTGCGTGGCATGGTAAACCCCACTCGGAGCAAGACCAAATAGGGATCCAATGGCGTGGCCCGCGCTGGATCCGGGTAGGTTGCTTGAGCGCTGTGGTGACGCAGCGCCTAGAGGAATGACTGTCCACGACAGAACCCGGCTTATCGGCCGACTCCCCATTTCCATAAAAGGTGCGCCGTTCGCACCTTTCTTAACACTGTGTGAGATTAACATGCCTTCTCCTGACGCTGACCAGGTTACTTCCCATTTTCGCCACACCAGCGTCTTATTAGAAGGGGCGGTAGATACACTTGTTCATAATCCCGATGGTATTTATTTAGACGGTACGTTTGGGCGAGGCGGGCACTCCCGCGTCATTCTTTCGCGCTTGAGCGAACAAGGTCGTTTAATGGCCATGGATCGTGATCCTCAAGCAATAGCAGCCGCTAAAGATATCGATGATCCTCGTTTCGACATAACGCAGCGAGAGTTCGCTCGGTTAGTTGAATATGCACAAGAGCAAGGGGTTTACGGAAAGCTTTCAGGTGTATTGCTAGATATTGGTGTTTCTTCCCCGCAGTTAGATGATCCAGAGCGAGGCTTTAGCTTTATGCGCAACGGTCCTCTTGATATGCGTATGGATCCTACTCAAGGAGAGAGTGCCGCTGCGTTTTTAGCCCGTGCTAGCGAAAATGATATTGCCAATGTGTTTAAAACCTATGGTGAAGAGCGTTACGCAAAGCGCTTGGCACGAGCCGTTGTTACTCGACGTGTGGAAAAGCCTTTTACGCATACTGTTGACTTGGCCGAGGTGTTAAAAGAGGCTCACCCTGCTTGGGAAAAGGGTCGTCACCCAGCGACCAAAGCGTTTCAGGGGCTGCGTATTTATTTAAATGGTGAGCTCGATCAACTGGATGCAGCGCTTGAGGGGGCATTGGAAGTGCTGGCTCCTGGTGGGCATCTGGTTGTGATTAGCTTCCACTCGCTTGAAGATCGTCGTGTAAAACGCTTCATTCGTCACCATGTGCGGGGTGATACGCACTTGCCACGAGGCGTGCCTATTCGCGATGATCAGCTAAATCGCCGTCTTGAAGCCTTGGGTAAAGGAATACGCCCAAGTGATGAAGAGGTGGAAGCTAACCCTCGGGCGCGCAGTGCCGTCATGCGGGCCGCCCGTAAACGAGTGTGATCATGAGCATGGATCGGATAGAGCGTTGGGCGTCAACGCTGCGCACCGAATGGCCTTTCAAGCTACGTTTTCGAGCTTGGCCGGTTATCCTTATCGTGCTGTTCTTGGCGTGTGTCGTGACCGGTGGTTTAGTGGTTGCCACCACGCATATGACGCGAGTGCAGTATGCGCAGCTACAGCAGTTAGAGCAGGAAAAAAATCAGCTGCAAACCGAGTGGGGGCAGCTGCTATTGGAAGAGGGGGCGTGGTCTACTCCAGCCCGTGTAGAGCAAATTGCTACGGAACGGCTTGAAATGCGCATTCCCGATGTGAATGATGTCGAGGTGATTCGACCATGAAGCGCGAAAGTCGGGGAGGGATATCCCGTCAAATGCCTATTGCGCCGCCATTAGCTGGCGGACGCTTTTTATTTATTCTCATTATTGTAATGCTTGCGTCAGCCATTTTAGTCGGCAGGATTACGCTGCTTCAGGTAATTGATCGCCCGTTTTTACAGAGCCAGGGCGATGCCCGTACGCTTCGCCATGAGGCAATACCCGCACACCGCGGTATGATCACTGATCGTAATGGTGAACCTCTGGCTATTTCTACGCCTGTTGTAACACTTTGGGCGAATCCTCAAGAGCTACCTACCGATGCCATTCAGCGAGTAATGCTGGCGCAAGCTTTAGGCATGTCGCTCGATGACTTTGAATCCCGTGTCTCTCGATATAGCAGTCGAGAATTTATGTACCTTCGTCGTCAAATGACGCCCGATGCGGCCCAGCGCATACTGGATTTACGCACGCCTGGTGTTTATCAGCAGCGTGAATACAAGCGTTATTATCCAGCCGGTGAAGTGGCGGCGCAGTTGCTGGGTGTTACCAATGTGGATGATGTGGGGCAAGAGGGGCTAGAGCTCTCCTATCAGCCTTACTTAGCGGGGCATCCTGGACAACGCCGAGTCATAAAAGATCGACGAGGTCGTTTAGTTCGTGAGCTCGGAGTTATCCGTGAAGCGCAACCTGGCGGTGAGTTAACGTTGGCGATTGATCAGCGTATTCAATATATGGCCTACCGTGAATTGCGCGCTGCTGTCGCTGAGCATGAGGCGGACGGTGGAGTGTTAGTAATGCTCGATGCGCGCACAGGGGAAGTGTTAGCAATGGCTAACTTGCCTTCTTACAACCCGAATAACCGCGCTGGGTTAGATCCGCGAGGTTTACGCAACCAGGCACTGGTTGATGTGTTTGAACCAGGGTCTGTTATGAAGCCTTTGGCAATGGCTGCAATACTGGAAAGTGGTGTTGTAGATCGTGATGCTATCGTTGACACCTCGCCTGGCTGGATGCGCCTGGATCAGTTCACTATTCGAGACTTCCGTAATTATGGCGATTTAGATTTAGCGGGGATTCTAGAAAAATCTTCAAACGTTGGTATGTCTCGTTTAGCGCTACAGCTAAGCGATACGGCCATTTGGGAAAAATACAATCAGCTAGGTCTTGGACAAGCACCGGGAACCGGCTTTCCTGGTGAGGCGACAGGCAGTTTGCCAGCGCCAGTTCGCTGGTCTCGAAGTGAACGAGCGACGCTCTCCTATGGTTACGGTCTCTCTGTTTCAGCGGTTCAATTGGCCAGTGCTTACACTGCGCTAGCCAATAATGGCGTGCGTTTGCCGCCCTCGCTGTTGAGGCTTTCTGAGCCTCCTCAGGGGAGTCCTGCTATATCGCCCACAGTGGCCAATGATTTGCTGAATATTTTAGAAACGTCGGTCGCCGCCTATACCGGTGGTCGCCGAGCGCGCGTTGAAGGCTATCGTGTGGGGGGGAAAACAGGCACGGTGCGTAAAATAGGGCAGCAAGGTTATACCACTGATGCTTACCGCAGTGTTTTTGCGGGGATTGCGCCTATTTCCGACCCGCGTATTGTTACCGTCGTTATGATTGATCACCCTCGCGCTGGCCAATTTTATGGTGGAGCAGTGGCTGCTCCGGTGTTTTCTAGCGTTACAGGTAATGCCCTACGTTTGCTGGACGTGCCGCCCGATCACGAGGTCGAGTAGCATAAGGAGATTGCATGAGGTTGTCCCCAGAGAGTCTATGGGTTGCGCTAAAGCAGGTTTGGCCTAACGCTGTATTACCTGAGGAGTTGCCTAAATTACCAGAGCAGCTTCGCTTAGTGACGGATACGCGTAAGTTAGCGATGGGCGATGTATTTGTGGCTATTCCTGGTAGTCAGCGTGATGGTTATGAGTTTGTTGACCAAGCATTGGCGGCAGGTGCATCACTCGTTTTGGCGCACACGAAAGAAGGTGGTGTTTCTCTGGACGGGCAAATACTTTATTTGCCGCATCTGTCTATGCGACTTGGTGAGCTAGGTCGCACACTGTTTTCTGTTCCCGAAGACCTCCAGGTGATTGGGGTGACGGGCACCAATGGGAAAAGCTCTGTTACCCATTACATAGCAGCGTTAAGCGAATTGCTTGGCAAGCCTGCTGGAGTGATCGGGACATTGGGTGTTGGTCGCCTTGGCCAATTGGTCGACACAGGCCTTACTACGCCTGGTTCATTGGCAATGCAAGAAACCTTGGCTGATTTAGCTAACCAAGGAGTGAAGCGTGTGGCGCTTGAAGCGTCTTCGCATGCCCTTGAGCAACGCCGTTTAGACGCAGTGAACGTCGCCGCAGGCGTATTCACCAACCTGACGCGAGATCACCTTGATTACCATGGCAGTATGGCGGCTTATGCCGCTGCAAAAGCAAAGTTGTTCCGGCGTTCTGAGCTTGTACTTGCGGTCGTCAATGCAGATGATCCACTTGCGCGGCTAATGCTGGCAGGCTGCGATAGCCGTGTGCGTGTTTTGGCAGTAGGCGACGATGAAGCAGTGACGCTGCGCGTGATTGGTTGGCATCCCCATGAATATGGTCAACAGGCTCTTGTTGCTACGCCGGAAGGTGAAAAAACGCTTAATCTCGGTTTGATGGGGCGGTTTAACCTAGACAATGTGCTGTTAGCCATTAGTGTACTTTATGGGTTGGGCGAGCCTTTAGATCAGTTGTTTGAGTCGGCAACTGAGTTGAGCCCAGTGCCTGGGCGTATGGCGTTATATCGCGAGGTTGATGCGCCCAGCGTTGTTATCGATTATGCCCACACGCCGGATGCATTAGCTAATGCTCTTGAAGCGCTGAAAGAGCATTTAGGGAGCGCTGGAAAACTATGGTGTCTGTTCGGTTGTGGTGGTGAGCGTGATACGGGAAAGCGAGCTGAAATGGCTGCTGTAGCAGAGCAGCGAGCTGACCACGTGATCGTTACTGACGATAATCCGCGTACGGAGTCTGCCGAGCAAATTCGCCAACAAATTATTTCGGGCTTTTCTGCTGCGGCTGCCTTTACGGAAATAGGTGATCGTAGTCAGGCAATTTGTCATGCGGTTCAGCATGCTGATACCCAGGACGTTATCTTGGTGGCTGGAAAAGGTCATGAGGCCTATCAGCACATCGGTAACGTGCGTCATGACTATCAAGATAGCGAACAAGTGATTAAAGCCTTCAAATTTAGGGCTGCCATGTGATGAACTGGTCGTTAGCTAGTATTGCCTCAGCACTAAAGCTTTCTGTCCCGCAAACTTTATGCGAGTTGTCGGTCACAGCGGTAATTACCGATACGCGTCATATTGTGCCTGGGTGTCTGTTTGTGGCTTTGAGGGGGCCACGTTTTGATGGCCATGATTTTATTGAGCAGGCGCTTGAGAAAGGCGCTGCAGCTGCTCTGGTTGAGCGCCCGGTAAGCAGTTTGCTTCCTCAGCTAGTATGCGCAGACACGCGTTTGGGCCTTGGCCTGCTGGCGCGGGCTTGGCGTGAACATTGTAAACTGCCGCTGGTGGCTGTCACCGGCAACAGCGGTAAAACAACCGTTAAAGAGATGACGGCTGCGCTACTTTCTCCATTAGGCGGTGTGCTTGCTACGGTGGGCAACTTAAACAATGACATTGGTGCGCCGCTGACATTGCTGCGTTTAGCAACGCACCATCAGGTAGGTGTGATTGAACTAGGGGCTAACCATTTGGGCGAAATTGCCTGGACCAGCCAGTTGACCTCCCCTAATGTCGCCATCATTACCAATGTAACAGGCGCACATGTCGGAGAGTTTGGCGGTATGGGGCAAATTGCCCAAGCCAAAAGCGAAATATTAACCGGGCTAGTTGAAGATGGTATTGCGGTGCTAAATCGCGATGACTATTACTTTGAATTTTGGTCAGCCTGTGCGGGAAGCAAGAAAGTTGTAAGCTACGGCTTACATGGCGATGCGGACGTTCACGCGTCCGCACTTTCGTGCGACTCTTTGGGGCGGTATGCTTTTACGCTTGTTGAGCGTGGCCAAGTGCTGGGCGACGTCCAACTGCCCTTGATTGGTAAACATAATGTGAGTAATGCTTTGGCGGCTGCTGCAGCGGCTCTCGCATTAGGCGTTACACCAGAGCAAGTAGTGACGGGGCTATGCGAATTGTCCTCATTATCTGGTAGGTTAAGCATCGTCCCCGGTGTGCGCAATACGACGTTGTTAGACGACACGTACAACGCAAATCCTGGTGCTGTGAAAGCGGCGTTGGATGCGTTAGCGAACTTTCCTACACCGCGCTGGTGCGCGCTTGGCGCAATGGGGGAGTTGGGTAGCGAGTCTCATGCCCTACATGCTGAGATCGGTCATTACGCTGCGTCACTGGGTATCGATACATTGCTGACTTTTGGTGATGCTGCCCGTTCAGCAAGTGAAGCCTTCGGTCGCGGGCTGCATTTTGACGACCACGAGACGCTAGTGCGTCATGTTATTAATACTCTGCCGCCTAACACCACACTGCTGGTGAAAGGATCGCGTAGTGCAGGCATGGAAAATGTCATTGCTGCGCTACGTGCGGATGAAACAAGGTAAGCGCCGTTCATGTTACTTCACTTGGCGAATTTTCTAGCCCAATATCAGTCTGCTTTCCAAGTTTTTAACTATTTAACCTTACGTGTCATTCTCGCAGCGCTAACGGCCCTTATGCTATGCCTGTGGCTTGGGCCCTGGGTTATACGCCGGTTAGTGGAGGGCCAGATTGGCCAAGCGATTCGTGATGATGGCCCTCAATCTCATTTGTCTAAAGCAGGTACGCCCACTATGGGTGGGGCAATGATATTGTTGGCTATTGCTATCAGTACGCTGGTCTGGGGCGATTTGACCAATCATTATGTTTGGGTGGTGCTACTGGTCACATTAGGTTTCGGGGCTATTGGCTGGGTCGACGATTATCGCAAGGTTGTCGAAAAGAACCCGCGTGGATTACCCGCTCGTTGGAAGTATTTCTGGCAGTCGGTGGTGGGTATTGGCGCTGCTTTGGTGCTTTATCTCACGGCCGCCACACCGGCTGAAACTAGCTTATTGATCCCGATGTTTAAAGATGTCGCGTTGCCGCTTGGCGTGTTCTATATCGTGTTGACCTATTTTGTGATCGTTGGCAGCTCTAACGCAGTCAATCTCACGGATGGTCTTGATGGCCTGGCGATCATGCCCACTGTACTGGTGGCAATGGGCTTGTCCGTATTTGCCTATGCAAGTGGGAATGCTGTGTTTGCCAACTATTTACATATTCCTTTTATTCATGGCACCGGCGAGTTGGCTGTTTTCTGTGCCACTATTGCTGGTGCGGGCCTGGGTTTTTTGTGGTTCAACACTTATCCCGCTCAGGTGTTTATGGGAGATGTAGGGGCGCTGGCGCTAGGTGCCGCACTAGGCGTTGTCGCCGTTATAGTGCGCCAAGAAATTGTGCTGTTTATTATGGGCGGTATCTTTGTGCTTGAAACGGTCTCGGTGATTCTTCAAGTTGGCTCTTATAAGCTTACCGGTCGGCGTATTTTCCGTATGGCGCCGTTGCATCACCACTACGAGCTGAAAGGTTGGCCTGAGCCGCGGGTAATTGTGCGTTTCTGGATTATTACCGTCGTACTGGTGCTGTTAGGGTTGGCTACGCTTAAAGTTCGATGATTAGCAAAGTAATAGCGGCAGTGTTGCCACTATTAGCGTGATGCACAAAGGAGCCGGTCATCGTGCGAGTCGCAAATGGAGTCACCGTTGTTATTGGCCTGGGGATTTCTGGGCAAGCTATTTGTCGGCATTTGGCGCGTCAAGGCGTGCCATTTATGGTAGCAGATACGCGAGCAGAACCTCCGGGGCTACACGCTTTTCAGAACGAGAACCCCAATGTTGAGGTTTATTGTGGTCCGTTAACGGCGCTTGATTTTACAGATGCCTACGAAGTGGTTGTCAGCCCTGGTGTAGATCCTCATTCGCCAGGGCTTGATGGCTTGCTAGAGCGTTATAATCCAGCAACGGGGGAGCCCGTGCTGGTAGGTGAGATTGCTTTGTTTGTTCGCGCGGTGAATGCGCCGGTCGCCGCTATTACTGGCTCTAATGCCAAGTCAACTGTTACGACGTTACTCGGCGAGATGGCTAGAGTTGCTGGTGTTAAAGCTGCGGTGGGTGGCAATTTGGGTACGGCTGCATTGGATTTATTAGCTGAATACCCAGATGCCGAGCTTTACATCCTTGAACTCTCAAGTTTTCAGCTGGAAACAACGCCTCATTTGGGTGCTAAAGCGGCTGCTTTTTTAAACCTCTGTGAAGATCATTTAGATCGTCATGGAGATATGGTGGGTTACCGCCGCGCTAAGCAGCGTATTTTTCGCGGTGCACAATCAGTCATTGTCAACGCGGATGACGCGCTCACTTGGCCAGAGTCGCCTGTTGATCATGTAGAGCGTTTTACGGCCTTCGCACCCGCAGCTAATGACTGGGGAGTAGTTGAAAAAGGTGGCGAGTTAACGCTGTTCCAAGGTGATACTGCTTGGCTTAGCACAGAAGCTCTCAATATGGCAGGGCGACATAACTATGCCAATGCACTAGCAGCATTGGCAATGGGTAAGGCGTTGGGCTTCGCAAAAGCACCGATGTGCCAAGCATTAACTGCTTTTAAGGGGCTGCCCCATCGTAGTGAAGTTATCGCTCGTATCAATGGCGTTATGTGGGTGAATGATTCAAAAGGCACTAACGTTGGCGCTACGCTAGCCGCGATTCAAGGCATTAGCGCGTCGCTGACAGGGAAAGTAATATTATTGGCCGGTGGTGTCGGTAAAGGTGCTGATTTTACCCCCCTGGCAATGCCATTAGCAGAGTGTGCCAAAACTGCGGTGCTATTTGGCGCTGACGCACTCCGTCTTGAAGCCGCTTTGTCATCTGCTGTTCCAGTGCATCTAGTACACGATTTAACTCAAGCTATGGAAGTGGCCTGGGAAATAGCTGAGCCCGGCGACTGTGTATTGCTGTCACCCGCCTGCGCAAGCCTAGATCAGTTTGTTAATTACCAAGCGAGAGGCGATGCCTTTCGGGATTGGGTTGAGCAAAAGCATAAACAGCATAATCACTCAGGAGAGAGGTTATGAGCCGAGTACAGCGTATCCGCGATACTTTGACAACGCGACATTTACCCTCCGATGTGTGGTTGATCGCCGCCGCCGTAGCGTTAGCTGGGTTAGGCTGGGTGATGGTAAGTTCAGCATCGGTAGGTCTGCTGGAAAACAGCTATCACTACTCTCGGCAGCATGGCATTTTTCTACTCCTGGCTATATTGGCTTGTTTTTTTATGCTGTGTGTTCCTTTGGAAGCATGGCGGCAAAACGCAGCGCTAATTTTGCTAGTGAGCATTATCATGCTAGTGCTGGTGCTCGTGATTGGTCAGGAAGTTAACGGCAGCAAACGCTGGATTTCACTGCCTGGCCCCTTACCGAGCCTGCAAGTTTCGGAGCTTGGAAAAATCGGTTTGATTTTTTACATGGCCGCCTTCATGTCTCGCTTTACCTATGATCTGCGCCAACGTGCATTAAGTATGTGGCGACCTTTAGCGGTGCTTGCCATTCCGGCAGGGCTGCTTTTTCTTGCTCCCGATTTTGGCGGCATGGTGGTATATACCGTGTGCGTTATTGGTATGTTAATGATGAGCGGCGCTTCACTTACCTTGCTATTTGGTAGTGGTGGCGTATTGGCTGTTGGTGCCGTCATGATGGTCGTTATGGAGCCTTACCGCTTAGCGCGCTGGACGAGCTTTTTGGACCCCTGGGCTGATCAGTTTGCGACTGGCTATCAGCTTACCCAGGCGCTGATTGCTTTCGGTCGTGGGCATGTGACCGGTACTGGTTTAGGTAATAGTGTGCAAAAACTTCACTACCTGCCTGAAGCTCACACAGACTTTATTTTTGCTGTCATCGCAGAAGAGCTTGGCATGATAGGGGCCATTCTCGTTGTACTACTATTTACCTTGCTCATTACCAGGGCGATGTTGATTGGTCGTCGCGCAGAATTGGCAGGCCATTTATTTGGTGCCTATGTCAGCTATGGCATAGGTTTCGTTATCGCAGCTCAGGCATTTATCAATATGGCGGTAAGCTCGGGGCTGTTGCCAACGAAAGGGCTAACATTGCCGTTGATTAGCTATGGCGGTTCAAGTTTATTGGTAACCGGTATGATGATTGGCTTGTTGTTGCGCGTAGATGCAGAGACGCGTCACCGTCCGCGTCGTGTATCAACACCCTATAAGTCACGCCATGAACCTCGGTTACCGTAACTACTCAAGGAGTTGTTTGTGACGACGAACGCACGTCGACGCATTTTAATTATGGCGGGAGGTACCGGAGGTCATGTTATTCCGGCGCTTTCATTAGCACGTTCGCTCAAAGCCCACAATGTCGACGTTGAATGGCTGGGAAGCCCAAGAGGGATCGAAAATCGCCTAGTGCCAGAAGCAGGTATTACGCTTCATACCATCGACATAAGCGGTCTGCGTGGCAAAGGAGTAGCTGGCTGGCTGAAGGCACCGCTGAACCTTTCCCAAGCCGTACTGCAAGCGCGAAAGGTAATTCGCCGCTTCAATCCTGATGTGGTGGTTGGGTTAGGTGGCTTTGCCAGTGGCCCTGGTGGGCTGGCGGCGTGGCTTTCCAGGGTGCCATTAGTGATACATGAACAAAATGCTATTGCTGGGCTGACCAATAAAGTGCTCTCGAAATTGGCGACACGCACTTACGCGGCGTTTGCCGAGGCTTTTGGTGACAAGGCAGAAGTGATTGGCAATCCGGTGCGAGAAGATATTGCTGCACTGGGTGAGCATCCAAGAAGTGATTCTGAACTGGCCGTTCGTCCGCTGCGGTTATTAGTTGTTGGTGGCTCGCTAGGGGCGGTCGCATTGAATGAACGTTTACCGCCCGGGTTGGCGGGCTTGCCTCCAGAGCGACGCCCTGATGTTCGCCATCAAGCGGGCAAAGACCGAGATGTGGCGACGGCAAGCGCCTACGTCGAGCATGGAATTGTGGCAGATGTCACTCCTTTTATTGACGATATGGCGGCTGCGTATAAGTGGGCAGATTTAGTCGTTTGCCGTGCCGGAGCGCTAACAGTGGCAGAGCTTGCCGCAGCTGCAAAGCCCGCCTTGCTAGTGCCGTTTCCATTTGCTGTTGATGATCATCAGCGAGTCAATGCTGGCGTTTTAGTAAAGGCCGGGGCGGCACTTTGTGTCACACAGTCTGAACTGACCCCCGAGCGATTAACACACTATTTAGATGAGCTATTAGTCCCGAGCGTTTTGTCAGATATGGCTTCTAAAGCCCGCCAAGCGGCTTGCTTAGAGGCGACTGAGCGTCTTACAAAGGGATGTTTAGCGCTGGTTAAACAAGGAGAGACTGCGTGACCGACTCTATTAATAATACGTTGCACTCAGGTGTCCGTCCAAGCGGCCCTGGTATGCGCCGTATTAAGCGTTTGCACTTTGTTGGTATCGGTGGCGCAGGTATGTGTGGAATCGCGGAGGTGCTCGCGAATCAGGGTTACAGCGTCAGCGGTAGCGATATGAAGGCATCGAATGTTGTTGAGCGCCTTCGTCAGTGTGGCGTTAACGTTGCTATCGGTCATGCTGAAGAGAATGTGGTAGGCGCTGACGTCGTGGTTGTCTCCAGCGCCATTGATGCAACAAATCCTGAAATCCGTTGGGCTCATGAGCATCGTGTGCCCGTGGTTAGGCGTGCTGAAATGCTGGCCGAACTAATGCGCTTTCGCCATGGTATTGCTGTCGCAGGAACCCATGGCAAGACGACTACAACCAGTTTGACGGCAACGCTGCTGGCGGAAGGCGGATTGGATCCCACCTTTGTGATTGGTGGAAAACTCACCAGTGCTGGCGCTAACGCTCGGTTGGGGGAGGGTGATTATCTAGTCGCTGAGGCTGATGAATCGGATGCGTCTTTTCTTCATCTTCAGCCAATGGTCTCTATTGTGACGAACATAGATGCAGACCATATGGCGACCTATGGTGGGGATTTTGAGCGCTTAAAAAGCACATTCATCGAGTTTCTGCATAATTTGCCGTTTTACGGGCTGGCAGTGCTGTGTATTGATGACGCTAACATTCGGTCGATGCGTGATCAGGTGAAGCGTCAGTTTGTCACCTACGGTTTCGATGAAGATGCTGATTACCGCATTGTGGACTTCACTCAGCAAGGCGGTGAAGTCTCGTTCACCGCAGTGCGTCCTGGGGAAGCTGCTCCATTAGCTATTCGGCTAGCAATGCCTGGTCGCCATAATGCGTTAAACGCTATGGCGGCGATTGTTGTAGCAACGGATGCTGGGGTCAGCGACGATGCCATTCTTCGTGGGCTTGCAAGTTTTGCTGGTGTAGGGCGCCGTTTTCAAGTGCATGGCCACTTCAGCGCCCCCAAGGCTGATGGCGAGATCATGTTAGTCGACGATTATGGGCACCATCCCCGTGAAGTTGACATGGTCATTCAGGCGGTTCGTGCAGGTTGGCCGGATCGTCGACTGGTCATGTTGTACCAGCCGCATCGCTACAGTCGCACCCGCGATCTTTATGAAGATTTTGTTCGTGTGCTTTCTCAAGTGGATACGCTCGTTCTATTGGATGTTTATAGCGCTGGGGAAGCCGTGATTCCAGGCGCCGAAGGCCGCACCCTTGCTGGGTCTATTCGTCAGCGAGGAGAAGTCGATCCAGTGTTCGTTGAGCATAAACAGGAGCTACCTGCACTGTTAAGCAAACTTCTGCGCCCTGGGGATATCTTTATTACTCAAGGTGCCGGTGATGTGGGTGGTATTTCGCTGCGTTTCGCGCAAGCCAAGTTGGCGCTAGATAAGGTAGAGCTATGAGTACAGCAATGTCATTGAATGACCCCTTGGCACGCGTTGTTGTTGTTTATGGCGGTACTTCAGCAGAGCGCGAAGTGTCGCTTAAAAGCGGTGCAGCTGTGCTTGACGCATTAAAGCGTCAAGGTATCGATGCCATTGGCTACGATCCAAAAGAAGAGGGTTTGGTAGGGCTAGAACGCCTTGCCCCAACGGCTGTTTTTGTGGCTCTTCATGGTCGTGGTGGTGAAGATGGTACGCTGCAGGGAGCGCTAGAGCTTTTAGGGCTGCCTTACACCGGCAGTGGGGTGCTGGCGTCAGCGTTAGGAATGGATAAGCAGCGTACGAAGCAGGTTTGGCAGGCTGTAGGGTTACCCACACCTGAAAGCATCATGCTCAGCGACACATCTGATTGGTCTATGGTGGTGTCGCAATTAGGTTTACCAATGATGGTAAAGCCTGTTCACGAAGGTTCCACGCTGGGGATTAGTATCGTTAAAAGCCAGGAAGCATTAGAAGCTGCTTATCACGAGGCGGCGAACTATGACGCCCGTGTTATGGCTGAGCGGTTCATTGTAGGTGAAGAGTATACCGTTGCTCTGCTTGGTAATGACGTGTTGCCGGCAATTCGTGTCGAAGTCCCAGGCGGTTTTTATGATTACGAAGCGAAATACATTGCTAACACTACTCAGTATCACCTGCCCAGTGGCTTAGCATCTAGTGATGAGCAGGCCTTGGCGGAGCTATGCAAGAAAGCGTTTGATGCTGTAGGTGGCGAAGGCTGGGGGCGTGTAGATGTGATGCGCGATGCGATGGGCAAGTTTTGGCTCATTGAAGTTAATACTGTGCCAGGAATGACGGATCATAGTTTAGTGCCTCAAGCGGCAGCGCATGCGGGCATAGAGTTTGATCAGTTGGTGTTGAGTATATTGAATACTGCGGTTCAACGCAGCTGCTCATGAAGAAGCGTAATGCGTGGTTAGGCCTCATATTGCTGACACTGTTGCTCGGTGCTGGTGGGCGTGCCTTATGGCTATGGTTAGATAAGCCTATTGAGCGTGTGTCTATTCGTGGCGAGTGGGAGTATGTGAGTGCTGATTACCTCCGTACTCAGCTAGCGCCGCTCGTTCAAGAGGCAACTTGGCTCTCGGCAGATTTAGGTGAGTTGCGTAGGCGTGCGTTGAGAATTGGCTGGCTGAATGAGGTTAGAATTTCCAGAGAGTGGCCAAATGCACTTGTATTTGAGCTGGTAGAGCAAACGCCAGTGGCCCGCTGGAACGATGATTTTCTACTTAACCCCAAAGGTGAGTCGTTTGCGTTTGCGCCACTAGGCGTGCCTCAAGGGCTTCCTGATTTGGCTGGGCCGACGGGAAGTGGTGAAGAGGTGCTTACCTATTATCGCCGCTTAACGCCTCATTTCCAGGGATTATCGTTGTCACTTTCTCAATTGCGCTTAGAGCCCCGTGGTGCATGGCGGCTCCAGTTAAGCAATGGTGCCTGGGTAATGTTAGGAAGACGTCAGCATGAAATCCGACTAGCTCGTTTGTCGGCATCGTGGCAGCGTGAGCTTGCTCAGGTTGGGGAACATATTCGCTATATCGATTTGCGTTACCCCAATGGTGTTGCAGTTGCCTGGCACGGAGAAAGTGACTTTGCAGAAGAGAATGAGTAACAAGCGACTTACAATGTGCAAAAAGTAGGTAAATGTAAGTGGTTGCCAACAGCGAAAAGCCATGAATAGGGTTTAAATCGCACACAAAGGCGATTATCGTAGGCGTGCGCTAGTCGTATTGTCAGTATTGTTTCTATACTATGTTATAGCTGATGTTTTTTTATGGGCTTTTTTATTTAATTACGATCAGCATTTGGCTTGATATTACGGTAGGCGTCAATGTTATTACGTGTGATTTTGTATCGCCGTTTTAACAATGTTGGCGCAGTTACGACTAACAAGTTTTTTTAAAATTTTTCTAGGAGATTATCCGACTCATGGCAGGCTCACCCAACGCATCCAATATGGTTGTCGGGCTGGACATTGGAACGTCCAAAGTCGTCGCGATAGTCGGTCAACCCACCGATGACGGCGGGATTGAGATAGCGGGTATCGGCTCTCATCCATCACGCGGCATGAAGCGTGGTGTGGTCATTAATATCGAATCAACAGTGCAATCTATTCAGCGCGCCGTTGAAGAAGCGGAATTAATGGCTGGTTGTGATATTCACTCTGTCTATGTCGGCGTTGCTGGTAGCCATATCAGTTCAATGAACTCAGACGGCGTGGTTGCGATTAAAGAAAGGGAAGTCACACCATCCGATATTGAGCGCGTTATTGACTCAGCCCGCGCACGTGCGGTCTCGGAAGGGCAGCGTGTATTACATGTATTGCCCCAAGAGTTCTCAATCGATGCTCAAGGTGGTATCCGTGAACCTTTAGGAATGTCAGGCGTTCGTTTAGAGGCGCAGGTTCACCTTGTGACAGCGGCATTGAACGCCGTTCAAAATATTGAGAAATGTGTTCGGCGATGTGGTCTGGCCGTTGACGCAATTATTCTTGAACAGCTAGCTTCTAGTATGGCGGTGCTTACCGAAGACGAGCGAGAATTAGGCGTTTGTATGGTGGATATTGGTGGGGGGACCACTGATATGGCCATTTTCAGTGAAGGTGCCATTCGCCATACTGCCGTTATACCGATAGCGGGCGACCAAGTCACTAATGACATAGCAATGGCATTGCGCACGCCAACGCAGCATGCCGAAGAGATTAAAGTTAAATACGCTTGCGCACTGACACAGCTAGCGGCAAGCGATGAAATGATTAAAGTTCCCAGCGTAGGAGATCGTCCGGCTCGTGATTTATCGCGACAGGCACTTGCTGAAGTGGTTGAGCCGCGTTACGAGGAACTATTTACGTTGGTGAGAGACGAATTACGCCGTAGTGGCTATGAAGATATGGTGGCTGCTGGTGTTGTGCTCACTGGTGGCACCTCGCGTATGGAAGGGGTTAGCGAATTGGCAGAAGAGATTTTTCATATGCCTGTTCGTATTGCATGTCCGCAAAATGTCAAAGGGTTGGCTGATGTGGTACGCAATCCAATTTATGCAACAGGTGTGGGTTTACTGCATTATGCATTGCAAGAAGCGCGACATGGGCAAGGCCTAGAAAGCCACGGGGAAGTCGTTGCTGCGCATAAAGGGCGCAACGAAGTCGTCAGGCGTGATATCAAGGAAGGTCAATCGGCGCTGGTAAGAATTAAAGGCTGGTTCAAAGGAAATTTCTGACAGGGCCGCAAGCGCGGTTCAGGAGACGGGGCTTATGTTCGAATTGGTAGATAACGCACCCTCGAGCAGTGCGGTCATCAAAGTGGTCGGTGTTGGCGGTGGCGGTGGCAACGCGGTCAACCACATGGTCGAAAGTAATATCGAAGGCGTTGAGTTTATCTGCGCTAACACCGACGCTCAAGCGCTTAAGCGAGTGTCTGCAAAAACAGTCTTGCAGCTTGGTGGTGAAATCACCAAGGGGCTTGGGGCCGGTGCCAATCCTGAAGTCGGCCGCCAAGCAGCCATGGAAGACCGTGATCGCATCGCTGAGTTATTAACCGGTGCAGATATGGTATTCATCACGGCTGGCATGGGTGGTGGTACAGGTACCGGCGGTGCGCCTGTCGTTGCTCAGGTTGCCAAAGAGTTAGGTATTTTGACGGTTGCTGTGGTAACTCGGCCCTTCCCGTTTGAAGGGCCGAAGCGCATGCGCGCCGCAGAAGAAGGTATGAAAGAGCTTTCTGAGCACGTTGATTCGTTGATCACTATTCCAAACGAAAAACTGCTTTCTGTGCTAGGAAAGAACGCCACACTGCTAACCGCCTTCAGCGCTGCTAACGATGTGTTGTTGGGAGCCGTTCAAGGTATCGCAGAGTTGATTACCAGTCCGGGCATTATTAACGTCGATTTTGCTGATGTACGCACCGTTATGTCAGAAATGGGCATGGCGATGATGGGCACAGGTGGAGCAACTGGCGAAAATCGTGCTCGCGAAGCGGCTGAAAAAGCCATTCGTAGCCCGCTGCTTGAAGACATTGATCTGCACGGTGCTCGCGGTATTTTGGTTAATATTACTGCCGGTCCCGATTTGTCGATCGGTGAGTTCAATGACGTAGGCGCTACAGTTCAAGAGTTTGCCTCTCAGGAAGCGACCATTGTGGTGGGTACCTCTATCGACATGGAAATGTCCGATGAGCTGCGTGTGACCGTGGTGGCTGCTGGGCTGGATGGTAACAAAGGTAAAGTTGCTTCACGTGAGCCAGTGCGTCGGTCTGCTGCTGAAGCGTCATCAGATTACCGCAAGTTGCAACAGCCAACTGTCATGCGTCAGCAGGCAACGGCGCGTAAAGAAGCGCCTGAGCCAGCTGCGAAGCCTCGTTCCGAGAAGCGTCGCACCCCTGATGCAGATGACTATTTGGACATTCCCGCATTTTTACGCCGTCAGGCAGATTAACTGACGCTATCGGGGTCATTGAAACAGTAAACGAGAGTTTTATTGGTTAAAACGCTCGTTTGCTGTTAAAGTGAACACTGTTTCTTAACCTTCTTTCCCCTAGCGGTACTTGTCGGCACTTTTGCCGGTGACCGCCGTCATTAGAGTTCGACCACTGCCCATGATCAGACAACGCACATTACAAAACGTCATTCGCGCTACCGGAGTGGGTCTGCACTCTGGCAAAAAAGTCCACTTGGCTTTGCGCCCGGCGCCAGCTAATACCGGAATTGTGTTTATCCGGACCGACCTGGAGCCTGTGGTTCACGTACCGGCCCGTGCCGAATTGGTGGAAGACACCACATTATGCACTGCTCTTTCTTACAAGGGTGTGAAAGTCGCGACGGTCGAGCATTTGATGTCGGCATTTGCTGGATTGGGCATTGATAATGCCTATGTCGATGTAAGTGCGCCTGAAGTGCCTATCATGGACGGCAGCGCCAGCCCTTTTGTGTTCTTAATTCAGTCGGCGGGCATTTTAGAGCAAGATGCGCCTAAGAAATTCATTCGAATTAAGCGCCGCGTTGCCGTCAGTGATGGCGATAAAGAAGCCGTTTTTTTGCCGCATCAAGGCTTTAAAGTTTCTTTTGCAATTGACTTTGATCACCCTGTGTTTGAGCAGCAAAAACAAACTGCGTTGATCGATTTTTCAACGACGTCGTTTGTTAAAGAGGTTTCTCGTGCACGTACCTTCGGGTTTATGCGCGATCTCGAATTTTTACGCTCCAATAATCTTGCGCTTGGTGGTAGCTTAGATAATGCTATTGTTGTGGATGACTACCGCATCGTGAACGAAGGTGGTCTGCGTTACGACGATGAGTTCGTCAAGCATAAAGTGCTGGATGCTATTGGTGATTTGTACCAGCTGGGCCACAGTTTGATTGGCGAGTTCCAGGGTGTTAAATCGGGACACGCGCTCAACAACCAGTTGTGCCGCGAGCTATTGGCGCAGCCCGACGCCTATGAAATCGTCACTTTTGAAGAAGATAAAGCGGTTGCGCCTATCTCTTACTCGGCACCTGCAATGGCATAGATTGAACGCTTGTTGGGCGGGTGAGTAAGCATACAGCAATAGTAAAAAGCACCGCTTTAGCGGTGCTTTTTGCGTATTGGCACTGGCAATACGTGGCTATGAATGTTTGTCATCTGAATGATTAGGTGCATGCGCCGCAAGGCGCTCCAGGGCGTTTTTAAGTGAGGGGTTGTCAGTGTCTTTAGCGCATTCGGTCAGCGTTTTTCCTGCATTTTCTGAGAGGGTGCGCGTGTAGCGTTTGGGGCTTTCAATTGGCCGAACGGGCCGCACTTTCAGGGTAAAGCCGGTAACGCTTTCAAACCCTGGCAATTGATGCAGTAGGGTTAGCAATCGCGGCTGTTCATAGCGTAACCACGTTAACCAGCTTGCTTGGCCACTTATTAACGTCAATCGGCCGTCCCGAAAGCCCCCGACGAAAATATGCTCACGCATTGCTTCAGGAAGGTGGGCGCGTAAATGACGCTGAGCCTGATCAATTAAGCGGGACTGTCGCATAAGCTGTCCAGCGCTGCCCGACTTGGTCAGCAGTTGGGTAATGGGCTGTGCGCGGGATCGCTTAACCTTTATACTCATTAACTTGATTCCTGGAACGTTGCTGGCTGCGCCACACTCACGGTTGCCACCAGCGTTCTGTATTGTCTTTTAATTGATAGAGCCTAACACGCTCGGGAGCCAGTCCACAGCATGTCATCAACGCCAGATGTTTTGTCTGCTTCGCCGCGGCGGCAACGCCGAAATGGCCTAGCGCGTTGGTGGCTGGCAGGCCTCTTAGTGAGCTGTTTGTTACCTGCTAGTTTACATCCTTCAGATGCATTTCGTAGTGGTGAACGCGGCGTCATCATCTGCTTTTGGGTACCCGCAATGCTGCGTGCCCAATCTGAATGGATCGCTAAGAAGCGCTTTGCGCTGCGCCGCTGGGTAAGAAAAAAAGCGCGTATCCATCCTGTCGTCTTGCACTGTTCCCGCTACTTTCTTCATATCCCACGTCGATTGGTTGCCGCGATTGATGTGCTGACCCCTCGTGGCCCGCCAGCTCAGCTGTCCGTTTACTAAATTTACCCTTATTTGCCTTATATAAAGGGCGCGCCTGAATGGAGCGCTCGTGAAGATTTGGAACTTTCATGATTAATAATTTGTTACGTAAAGTCGTTGGCTCTAAAAATGATCGCGACGTTAAACGCATGCAAAAAAGTGTGCTCAGTATTAACGTTTTAGAGCAAGCGCTTGAAGGGGTGAGTGACGCTGAGTTGCAGGCAAAAACAGGGCTGCTCCGTCAAAAATTAGCAGAAGGCGCGTCTGTTGATAGTTTATTGCCCGAAGCGTTTGCCGTCGTGCGAGAGGCCAGTAAGCGGGTAATGAAAATGCGCCACTTTGACGTCCAGATGGTCGGTGGCATGACGTTGCATCGTGGCCGTATTGCGGAAATGAAAACCGGTGAGGGTAAAACCCTGGTGGCGACGCTTGCCGTCTATTTAAATGCGCTGCCAAGCAAGGGTGTGCATGTTGTCACCGTTAACGACTACCTTGCTCGCCGTGATGCTGAGTGGATGCGGCCCTTGTATGAGTTTCTTGGGCTATCGGTAGGCGTTATCTATGCTGGTCAAACGGGTGAAGAGAAGCGCCATGCCTATCAGTGTGACATCACTTACGGCACTAACAATGAGTTTGGTTTCGACTATCTGCGCGACAACATGGCATTCGCGCTTGAGGATAAAGTGCAGCGTGGTCTGCATTACGCCATTGTCGATGAAGTTGACTCTATTTTAATTGATGAGGCCCGTACGCCGTTAATTATCTCAGGCGCAGTGGATGAAAACACTGATTTGTATGGCATTGTGAATCGCCTGGCTCAACAGTTAGAGCAAGGTGAAGCCTCTGAGGACAGTGATGCGCCGGTCACGGGAGATTTCCTGCTTGATGAAAAACAAAAGCAGGTAGAGCTTACCGAGCAGGGGCATAACAAAGTTGAAGAGCTAATGCGTGCCGAAGGGCTGTTGGGCGAGGGCGAATCGCTTTATGCCGCACAAAACCTAAACTTGCTTCAGCATATGCATTCCGCGCTGCGCGCACGGCATCTTTATCATTTAGACGTTGACTACATCGTATCTGAAGGCCAGGTCGTCATCGTTGATGAGCATACTGGGCGTAGTATGCCGGGACGCCGTTGGTCAGAAGGGCTTCACCAAGCGGTTGAAGCGAAAGAAGGGGTGACGGTTCAGCGAGAGAGCCAGACACTGGCATCGACTACTTTCCAGAACTATTTCCGTTTGTATGAAAAGCTCGCAGGTATGACCGGCACCGCTGATACCGAAGCGTTCGAATTTCGGCAAATTTATGGCCTGGATGTGGTCGTCATTCCAACGAACCGACCGCTTGCTCGTAAAGATCTGAATGATTTGGTTTATCTGAGTGCGGAAGAGAAATACGAAGCGATTATTAAAGATGTGAGGGCCGAAACCGAAGCGGGACGCCCTGTTCTAGTCGGTACTGCTTCGATTGAAACCTCTGAGTACCTAGCTCGCCTTATGCGCGAAGCTGGCCTGGCGTTTAATGTGCTGAATGCTAAACAGCACCAAAGCGAAGCAGAAATCATCGCTCAAGCAGGTCGTCCTGGCGCCATTACTATTGCAACGAATATGGCGGGTCGTGGTACCGATATCGTCCTGGGGGGGAACTGGGAAGCAGAAGCAGCTAAGCTGCAAAATCCTACCCAAGAACAGATTGATGCTCTCAAGGCGGAGTGGCAGAAGCGTCATGACGGTGTTTTAGAAGCGGGTGGTTTGCATGTGATTGGTTCTGAGCGCCATGAGTCCCGTCGTATTGATAACCAGTTGCGTGGTCGTGCGGGACGTCAAGGTGACCCAGGCTCTACACGCTTCTTCCTCTCGTTAGAAGACAGTTTGATGCGTTTGTTTGGTTCTGACCGAGTGAAGCGCTTGATGCTGGCTCTCGGGCTAGAACGCGGTGAGGCGATTGAGCACAAGATGGTGTCTAATGCTGTTGAGCGCGCCCAGAAAAAAGTAGAGGGGCGTAACTTTGATATCCGCAAGCAGTTGCTCGAATACGATGATGTCGCTAACGACCAGCGCCGAGTTATCTACGAACAGCGAAATGAAATTCTTTCCGCTGATGAGGTTTCCGACGCCGTTATCGGTATTCGTGAAGAAGTCATGGAAGATGCCATCAGTGATTATGTGCCACCTCAGAGCCTGGCTGAGCAGTGGGATTTGCCTGGGTTAGAGGCGCATCTTAAAACTGAATTCAATCTTGATGCTCCTGTTACCCAGTGGGCGGCAGAGGATGAGCGCTTCAGTGAAGAGAAGCTGCGTGAGCGTTTACAAGCGATGCACCGCGATGCGTATCAAGCCAAAATTGAGGCTGCTGGTGCCACGTTGATTCGCCGTTTTGAAAAGCAAGTAATGCTCCAGGTATTGGATACCCGTTGGAAAGAGCATCTTCAGTCGATGGATCACTTGCGTCGCGGCATTCATTTGCGTGGCTACGCCCAGAAGAACCCTAAGCAAGAGTACAAGCGAGAGTCCTTCGAGTTGTTCCAGCATCTGCTAACGAACATCAAAGCTGACGTTACGCGTATTTTAAGCCATGTTCAGGTCCGTCAGCCTGAAGAGGTTGATGCGTTAGAGCAAAAGCGCCGTGAAGAGTCAGTACGTGAACGTGCGACAGCAGCAAGCCGCCACGACGACCCTAATGCCCAGCAGGACGATGTTTCACAGGAAGCGCCAGGGACTGATGGTCGTCCGCTGCGTCGTGAAGGACCGAAAGTAGGGCGCAATGATCCGTGCTCATGTGGGTCCGGTAAAAAATATAAGCAGTGCTGCGGAAAACTAAGCTAATCACGCGTGGCGAAATTGAGCGCAAAGGAGAAAAACATGGCGGTGGGAAATCTTGCTTTTCCGGAATTGCCACCCCTTAATGGGGTGCGCCTGGGTAGTGCAATGGCAGGTATTAAAAAGCCGGATCGCCGTGATGTTGTGGTGATTGAGCTACCTGAAACTGCCACGGTAGCTGGGGTTTTTACTCGTAATGCGTTTTGCGCTGCCCCAGTGGTCGTTGCGAAAGCGCATCTTGAAGCGTGTACAAGCGCAGGGCGTGTGCCTCGCTACTGGCTGGTAAATACTGGCAATGCCAATGCTGGTACTGGCGCATCAGGCTTGCAGGATGCTTATGCCAGCTGTGAAGCGCTTGCTGAGCAAATGGGCGTTGATAAAAGCCAGGTCTTGCCCTTTTCAACCGGCGTGATAGGTGAACCTCTGCCCATGACGCGCCTGCTTGCCGGTATACCCCATGCGCTAAATTCCTTAACGGATACTAGCCTTGCTTGGCAGCAAGCGGGTGAGGGAATTCTAACCACGGATACCCGTGCCAAGGGCGCAACGGCAACCGTTTCAATTGGCGATCAGCAGGTCACGATCAACGGTATTACCAAAGGTTCAGGCATGATTAAGCCTAATATGGCTACCATGTTGGGCTTTGTGGTAACGGATGCGGCGATTGCGCAGCCGTTGTTAGCAAGTTTGTTACGTGAAACGGTAGATCACTCCTTTAACTGCATCACTGTCGATAGCGATACATCAACCAACGATGCGTGCATGTTGGCAGCGACAGGTACCGGCGCTCGCATCGAAAATGAAGAGCAGGTGGCCATTTTCCGCAATGCGCTGCAATGCGTCATGACCGAGCTTGCTCAAGCGATTATTCGTGATGGTGAAGGGGCAACTAAGTTTGTGACGCTCCAGGTGGATGAAGCGACCACTCGGCAGGAAGCCTTGGATGTCGCTTTTACCGTTGCTCATTCGCCGCTGGTGAAGACTGCGCTCTACGCTTCTGATGCTAACTGGGGGCGTATTCTAGCCGCTGTTGGGCGCGCGCCGGTTGAGGCATTCGATGTTAATCAAGTCGTGATTGATTTAGGTGACGTTCGCTTGGTTGAACAGGGCGGCCGTGCCGACAGTTATACAGAAGCAGCGGGCAGCGCTGTCATGGCGCAGGAAGAGATCATCATTCGCATTAATTTGGGCCGTGGTGAAGAGAGTGCCACTGTGTGGACCTCGGACCTATCTCATGACTATGTGACTATCAACGCGGATTACCGTAGCTGAAGCGCACTGAAAAGTAGCCAAAACAGTTGCAGTGACGTGCTAATGCAGCGAGATAGCGTCGTCTTTGGTTAGGGCGGCGCGCAAAAAGTGGGTAAAGACGTAATGAGTGTAATGGTAAAACGACGAGTTCATGTCGCGGCGGCTGCAATGATCAGCGCCGATCAGAAGCGGGTGCTGATTGCGCGTCGGCCCTCTAATGTCGATCAAGGCGGCCTATGGGAGTTTCCTGGGGGCAAGCTGGCGCCTTATGAAACAGGGTTGGAAGGTCTCAAGCGTGAGCTTCACGAAGAGCTTGGCGTCGAGATTGTACGGGCTCGGCCACTTATCCGCGTTCATCATGAGTATCCTGATAAGCACATCCTGCTAGATGTTTGGCAAGTCCAAGAGTTTGCAGGTGAGCCGTTTGGCCGCGAGGGGCAGGCTGTGCGCTGGGTGCCTATGGAAGAGTTGGTGAACTATCCTTTCCCTGCCGCTAACTTGCCTATTTTGCGTGCGGTGATGTTGCCCACTGATTACCTGATTACCGGCGAAGAAGCTGACGAAGAGCGTTTCGATAGCTTGTTAGAAAGAGCGCTTAGTGAAGATGGTGTCAGACTCGTACAGCTGCGGGCAAAAAATCTTGATGAAGCGGCATACATTGCCCGTGCTGAGCGCGCGCTGCGCCTTTGCCGTCAGTACGATGCGAAGCTGTTGCTGAATGGAGAGCCTGCACTACTTGACGCTGTTGATGCTGACGGTATTCATTTAACCAGCGCACGGTTAATGGACCTTGAGCGTCGCCCGATTGCAGAAAATAAATGGCTCTCGGCGTCGACTCACGATCAAAAGCAACTTTCTCAGGCTGCGGTTTTGGGTTGTGATTTTGTCACGCTGTCGCCGTTGCGCACTACGCCTTCGCATCCTGAAGTGGCGCCACTGGGGTGGCATGACTTCCAGCAGCTAGTGGAACGTGCTGGTATGCCGGTATTTGCACTGGGTGGTATGACACGTTTTGATGCTAACCATGCACGCGCTGTTGGCGCTCAGGGAATTGCGTCTATTCGTGATTTTTGGAAGTAAAGCCAAAGCCAATCGCCACACGTTAGCATTTTGAACGCTGCGCCTGCTCTCGATGAGAGCAGGCGTCTATGTTTTTACCAGCTTATGTTTTTACCAGCTTGTGTTTTTATCAGTCGAGATTGGTTATCTAGCGAGTGGGTTATCAATCGCGATAGCGGCGTGTTAAGTCACCGTAAGCATCAATGCGGCGGTCGCGCAAATAAGGCCAAATACGCCGAGTGTTCTCGCTACGCGCCATATCGATGTTGACGACTAGTTGCTGCGTCTCTTCACCTGCATGCGCTAGCATTTCTCCCTGTGGGCCGCATACAAAACTTCCTCCCCAAAACGCAATGCCGTTACCAACGCCAGAGTGGTCGGGTTCAAAGCCGACTCGGTTAGCGACCAGCACGGGCAGCCCGTTAGCGACGCCATGGGAGCGCTGTATAATTGTCCAAGCATCTTTCTGGCGGGCTTTTTCAGCGTCATCATCACTTGGATCCCAGCCGATGGCCGTGGGATAGAGAAGCAGCTCCGCACCACTTAGTGCCATTAAGCGTGCCGCTTCCGGGTACCATTGATCCCAACAAACCAGAATACCTAGCCGCCCAACAGAGGTGTCAATAGGCGTGAAGCCTTGGCCACGTCCGTCGTCAGAATCACCAGGGGTAAAGTAAAACTTTTCGTAAAAGGCCGGATCATCTGGGATGTGCATTTTACGGTACTGTCCTACACGTCCTTTTGCGCGGTCATAAACGACGGCTGTATTGTGGTAAAGCCCCGCCGCGCGCTTTTCAAACAGCGACCCCACCAGCACAATATTCAGCTCCTTGGCTAGTTCGGCCAGGTGCTGACCAGTAGGGCCGTCTAGTGGTTCAGCCAAATCAAACAGTGCAGGGTCTTCGTACTGGCAAAAGTAGTGCGTGGCATGCAGCTCCTGAAGCAACACTAATTGTGCGCCTTGGCTAGCAACTGAGCGTATGCCTGCTTCGCTGGCAGCAAGGCTACGTGCTTTATCTGGCCACGCTGGCTGTTGAACAATACCGACGGTTAAGCTGTTAGACATGATGGCTCCTTAGGATTGACTAAGCGCAGGGGCAAGGGTGCCTTTCGGTAGCTGCATGGTTAAACAGTGAAGGCTGCCATGCTGGCGAATGATGCTATTACACTCGATAGGAATCAGGGTGTGTTCTGGAAAGGCAATACTCAACGCTTGCAGCGCGACCAGATCGGCGGGATCGCCGTAAGTGGGCACCAGTACGGCATTATTGATAATTAAAAAATTAGCGTAGGTAGCCGGGAGACGATGACCATCTTCAGGATCAAAGCAGGCTTGTGGCCACGGCAAAGCAATTAATTGGTAGGGCTCGCCGTTGCGTTGGCGAAACGCCATGAGCTCTTGCTCCATTGCGTTTAGCGCTGGATAGTGAGGATCGGTCGGGTCGTCGCAGCGGACATATGCAATGGTAAAGGGATTGCAAAAGCGCGCGAGCGTATCAACATGACTGTCAGTATCGTCACCTTCAAGATGCCCATTTGCTAGCCATAGGACTCGATCGACGCCAAAATCTTCCGCTAACTGGGCTTCAACATCCGTACGCGAAAGCGACGGATTGCGGTTGGGGTTCAGTAGGCAGGCCTCAGTGGTTAGCAGTGTGCCCTCTCCGTCGGTTTCAATCGCGCCGCCTTCTAGCACCATGCTGCGTGGAGCGATGGGGCAGGTCCACACCCCTGCATCATCCAGCCACTGAGTGAGGCGATTGTCATGCTCGGCAGGAAATTTACCGCCCCAGCCAGTAAACGTGTAATCCAGCATGAGTGGCTGCTGCGCTTCGTCCACCACGGTGATCGGCCCATGGTCTCGGGCCCAAGTGTCATCCGTGGGAGCGACAATGAGCATCAGTTGTTGTTGGGCAATGCCATAGGCCTCAAACGTCTCAGCCAAGCGGCGCTGGGTGGTGTCATCAGGAACGCTGATTAACACGCGCTGATAGCGTGTCGTGGCAATCACGATACGCTCAAGTGTTGCTTCGATGCGCGATAACAGCGGTGCCCAGTCGCCGTCTGGGCGGGGCCAAGTCAGTTGCAAGCCGTCTTGGGGGGACCACTCGGGCAATAAACGGTAAGTCTTGTTAGCCAACGTCACGAATGCTCTTAATAGTCGAAAAAATCCTTGCCCTAACGACAAGAAGAATGGGCGCAATTTAGGGGCTTGCTTAGCAACATGCAAGCGTTACCGTGCTTGAGGGAACGGTAGGCAGACTTGTTACTCTAACGCAGCGTTCGTACATGCACCCATGCTAAAAAAACCGTACCATGGACGCTTATTACTAAGGAATGATGCCATGCTTGATCGTTTGCCTTTTCTGGTGGGGCTGCGCTACGTGCGCGCTAAACGCCGGAACCACTTTATTTCATTTATTTCGCTAACTTCAATGCTGGGGTTAATGCTTGGCGTGGCAGTGCTCATTCTTGTGCTGTCGGTGATGAATGGTTTTGATCACGAGCTCCGTACTCGAATTTTGGGAATGGTGCCTCACACTAAAATTGAATCACAAGCAGGGTTAGTTGAGTGGCAGGCGTTAGCAGAACAGCTTGTTGAGCGAGAGCGAGTCATTGGTGCAGCGCCTTATGTTGAACAGCAAGGAATGTTTTCAGCGGGTGGTAGAAACCAAGGCGCTATGGTGAATGGCATCCATCCAGACTGGGAAGATCAAGTGTCGATTATTGGTGAGCATATGCGCCAAGGTCAGCTTTCTGATCTGGTGCCTGGTGAGTGGAACGTAGTGCTGGGGTCTATGCTGGCACGTCGGTTGGGCGTTGGGGTAGGTGATCGCGTCACGCTACTTGTTCCAGAGGCATCGATTACGCCTGCGGGGGTTTTTCCAAGACTCAAGCGATTTACTGTTAGCGGTATCTTTAGTGTAGGCGCTGATTTAGACGCTAATCTGGCCTATGCCAATATTGAAGATATGCAAACGTTAGCGCGCCTGGGCGACGCGGTGGGTGGCCTACGGCTGGAGCTAGATGACCTGTTCGTGGCTGGCAGTGAAACGCAAGCGATCGTTAACGAACTTGGCGCAGGGTACCGCGGTACGGATTGGACTGCTTCCCATGGCAGTCTATTTCAAGCGATACAGATGGAAAAGCGCATGATTGCATTGCTGCTTACGGTCATTATTGCCGTTGCCGCGTTTAATATAGTGTCTACGCTAGTGATGGTAGTGACCGATAAGCGAGCGGATATTGCCATTTTACGAACCATAGGCGCCACCCCACGTTCGATCATGGGGATTTTTATCGTGCAAGGGCTCACCATCGGTCTGATAGGTATTGCGATTGGCGTTACTGTGGGTGTTCTCCTGGCACTGACTATCTCTGATTTGATCAGTTGGTTTGAAACAACTTTCGGTATTCAGTTCTTGGATGCCGGGGTTTACTTTATTAGTGACTTGCCCTCTCAACTGCAGTGGGGTGATGTGCGTGATATTGTCATCGCTGCCTTTGGTCTGACCTTCCTCTCGACGCTTTATCCCGCTTGGCGGGCCGCTCGGGTTCAGCCTGCCGATGTACTGCGTTATGAATAAGGAAGCAACGATGACCTCAAGTACACAGCACTCAACAACAGTTATGTTGGAATGTAACAGCCTGACACGGGTATATAGCGAAGGCCCTCAAGATCTTACCGTATTAGATCAGCTTGAGCTTAAGGTACATGCTGGAGAGCGTGTTGCCATTGTAGGGAGCTCAGGCTCGGGTAAAACAACGCTGTTAAACCTGCTAGGAGGGCTCGATCGGCCTAGCGCTGGTAGCGTAGTGATTGCTGGTGAGCCGTTAGCCGGTCTTAACGAAGCGGCACTAGGCCGTTTTCGAAACCGCTATATCGGCTTTGTCTATCAGTTTCATCACTTGCTAGCTGAGTTCACTGCGGTAGAGAACGCCGCGCTGCCGTTAATTATTCGTGGCCAGTCTAAAAAGGCAGCGGAGCAGCGCGCTATGCAGCTGCTTGAGCGGGTGGGCATGAAGGCGCGGGCTGATCATAAGCCTGGCGAGCTTTCGGGTGGTGAGCGTCAGCGGGTGGCCATTGCTCGTGCGTTAGTGACAGACCCTAGTCTTGTGCTGATGGATGAGCCTACTGGGAACCTTGACCAAACCACGGCAAGTACCATATTAGCGCTTATGGACGAATTGGCTAAAGAGAGCGCCTGCGCGTTTGTTATTGTGACTCATGATGTCAGTTTGGCTGCCCATCAGGATCGGGTATTAAGGCTGGATAGTGGGCAGTTAATTGAGCAGAACAACGACTAATACCCTAGGGGGTTAGTCGTCGAACTCTGATTCAATACAAGCTCGGCGCTGCCGTCTCTTCAGGCGGCGGCGCTTCCAGTGATGGGAAACATGCCAGCGCCAAATTAGCCGTATGACGATATTGGCAATCATGGCTAATAGTAAGGCAGAAATTAATGATCCAAGCATTAGCGGTGGCAGGATGTCGTGCATTTGTTCTGCAATCCAGGGTGTTGATATGCGCGATGGCGCCTCCCTTACTGGTGCTTCTAACAGAAACGTGCCAATCCGATAATTAAAATAAAAAATAACCGGCATGGTGAGCGGGTTCGTAATCCACACCAACCCTACTGAAAGTGCCAGGTTGCAACGGCTAAATCTTGCCCCTAGTGCTGCAACTACCATTTGAAACGGTATAGGCAGCATGGCGCAAAAAAGCCCCACGCTGAACGCGTTTGCGACGCTTCGACGTGTTAAAAGCCATAACCCAGGATCCGCAATTAACGGCGCAATAAAGCGTAGTGAGCGCTGTCGCCTTAATGTGTCGGGTTTTGGCATGTAGCGCTGCAGGAAACGGCGCGGCATGTCAGGTACTCTTTCAATTGGTATATCCTATTATCCATATAGCAGCGTGCTTCGGCTATGGCGTGGGTATGAATGACCCAGTTCCAAGGAGGGGATATGCAATTAGGCGCTGCACTACCTGCTGCCTTGGCAGCATTGATGGGTGCGCTAGCAGCGTGGTTAAGCGGTCCTGAAGCGCATCTACAGGTTCTCTTGCCTAGTGTGTTGGTGGTGGCGCTTTTCGGGGTTGTTTTTCGCCGTAGCTTATTAATTTGGTTGGTTATTTCAAGCTGGGTTTTTATCAGCGTGCAGCAAGAGTGGGGGTACCGTTTGCCATCTGGGCTCAGTGGTGAAGATGTCACTCTGCAGGCTCGAGTAATCAATGTTCAAACGGAAGCGGGGTCATCACGCATACGTCTGGCAGTTGAATCCTGCCTCTCTCCTGAAGGGCTTCCGAGCTGTAGCGCACTGCGTAGCGTGCGAGTAAGTGCCTATGGCAACCAACGCTACCTCGTTGGGGAGCGTTGGCGGATGACGCTGCGGCTCCGCCCTCCCAGTGGCTTTACTAATCCACATACGTTTAATTTCCAGCAGTGGTTGTGGCGCGAAGGCATACATGCAACGGGCTATGTGCGGCAAGAGCCTACGCCGGAACGCTTGTCGGGGGCTACGCAAACACTTCGTCAGAAAGCAATTGAAACGCTGTCTAGCCAACCGTTGCATGAGCGAACTCGACGCTGGCTTGCGGCGCTAACGCTGGGTGATAGTGAGCAGTTGTCTCAAGAAGATTGGACCTTACTCAACGCAACAGGTACGACGCATTTAGTGGTTATCTCTGGATTGCATGTTGGGCTTGTCGCTTCATTTGTGCTGCTGCTGGCTCGTTTTAGTGCCAGGCTGATGACGCCTACCAATTGGCGTCTGCGTGTTTGGCCCTGGTGGCTAGCAGGAGCGGCGGCTGTGGGGTACGCCATGTTAGCTGGACTAGCGCCTCCTGCCATGCGAGCTATGATCATGACGCTGTTAGGCTTGTGGGTGCTTAGCGGACGGCATGCACCAGGAGCTTGGCAAGGTTGGTGGCTTGCACTTGGGATAGTGTTAGTGGTTGATCCGCTTGCACCGTGGCGGCCCGGTCTATGGCTATCGTTTATTGCGGTAGGTTGGTTGATTATTATTTGGCAAGGCCGCCCCCGCCCACAAGGGCTCAAAGGGTGGTGCTGGGCGCTACTGCGTTCTCAACTACTCATCGCACCGCTGATGGCGGCAGCAGTGCTGGTGGCGTTTGGCAGAGTTGCCCCTGCGGCCCCGTTGATTAATCTTGTTGCTGTACCTTGGGTCAGCTCCGTCATGGTACCCAGTGCGTTATTGGGGTGGGTGCTATCGCCACTGCCTGGAATAGGGCTTTTTGTGTGGTGGTGTTTTGAGCAGGCACTGCAGATTTTTCATCAGTTGCTAGTCATTACCGTGCAGTGGGCGCCGCTTTGGCAGCCACCGTCAATATTGGTATTCCCGTTGGTAGGTGCACTGTTATTAATGTCGCTGTGCTGGGGGCTTCCTAATGTTCCGGGGTGGCTACGTATTGGCGCGACCCTGCTACTGTTAAGCTTTCCGTGGTGGTCAGCGGATGAGCAGCTTAACCAAGGTGAGCTACGCGTCATTGTTTATGATGTCGGGCAAGGTCAGCTGATTGAGTTACGTAGCGCCAACTATCGATTGCTGTACGACACAGGACCTCGCTTTCGCAGTGGTTTTATGCCATTGCAAACTCTTTGGCCTCCAGGTCAATCGTTCGATCACGTTATTGTCAGTCATGCCGATACCGACCATGCGGGAGGGATTAGTGCGCTCTTAAAAGACCATCAAATAACGCAGTGGTGGGCTCCCCATGGAGAGCTTCTGCCTGTTGCTAGTACAGAGTGTGTTCAAGGACAGCAGTGGCGGCGTGATGGCATTGACTACAAGATGTTATGGCCCCCAAAGGGAGATAACGTACTGTCCTCAAATGATCGCTCCTGTGTGCTTCAGGTAAGCGTTGGTGAGCAGAGTTTGCTGATCACGGGAGATGCGGGCAAGGACATCGAAAGGAGAATCTTAGCGAATGTTACTATGCCGATTAGCGTGTTAGTGGCTGGGCATCATGGCAGCAATACAAGTTCGGGTGTTCAGTTCGTTCAAGTAAGCCGTCCTCGGCATGTCATTTTTAGTGCCGGGAAAGATAATCCCTTTAACCATCCGGTCGACGCGGTAGTGCGCCGCTTTCGGCAACAACAGAGCTGCTTGTGGAGTACCGCCCAGGATGGCGCTCTCGAATTTAGCCTCACAGCGACTCAGCCAATTCAGATCATTCCCATGCGAAAGCAACAGGGCGTTCGTAAGCGGTGTTGATGCGCGTCACCATAAGGTAGAATTCTCGCAACTGCACACTATGGCCGGGAGCGCGTGTGACTGATTCAGGTTGGGTTCTCTACAAGCGATTATTAACTTACGTCAAACCTCACTGGCGCGCATTCGCGTTAGCGATAATAGGGTTTGTTATTTATGCTGCATCGAGTACAGCATTGGCCGAAATGATGAAGCGATTGATTGATGGCATCCAGAACCCTGATGCTGCCTTTCGTTTCTTTTTGCCTTTGTTTGTCGTGATTATGTTTGCGGCGCGAGGGCTAGGGACATTTTTAAGTACCTACTTTATGGCGTATGTGGGGCGCTATGTGATTCATACGCTGCGCTGTGATGTGTTTGCTCATTTACTACACCTACCTGGGCGGTTCTTCGATCACCATTCCAGCGGCCATTTGGTATCGCGGGTGACTTATCATGTGGAGCAAGTAGCGGGTGCAGCTACCAACGCGGTTACCATTATTCTTCGTGAAGGATTATTTGTTATTGGGTTGATTAGCTATTTGTTCTGGACTAACTGGATGTTAACGCTGCTTTTTTTAGGTGTAACACCAGTGATCTCTGTTGTAGTGGGGTACGTTAGTAAGCGTTTTAGGCGTATCTCTAAGCGTATCCAGCACTCTATGGGAGATGTTACTCACGTCGCTTCTGAAGCGCTCTCCGGCTATCGCGTCGTGCGCACGCATGGTGCTGAGGAGTATGAAAAACAGCGCTTTGAACGAGTAAGTGAAGAAAATCGTCGTCAAAGTATGAAAGAGGCGATGACGCGTGCCGTGAGCTCACCTGTGATTTTGATGCTGGTAGCGATTTCCATGGCTATTCTGGTTTGGCTTGCCATGGCGCCTGCGCTTATGGAAAACATGACGCCGGGAGAGTTTGTTGCCTTTATTACCGCGGCAGCGCTAATGATCAAGCCTGTGCGCCAGCTCACAGAAGTGAATAGTGAGATTCAAAAAGGCATTGCGGCGGCTTCTGAGCTATTTGGCTTGCTTGATTTGACTCCTGAACAGGATGAAGGTAAGACAATTCCCCATCAGCTAACAGGCAGCGTGGTGATCGATAATGTCAGTTTCCGCTACGCTGATGATCAGCCTAATGTATTGCACGATATTAATATAAGCGTTGCACCGGGTGAGTTAGTGGCGATTGTTGGCCGCTCTGGCAGCGGTAAATCAACCTTGGTCAGCCTGCTGCCGCGTTTTTATCAGCCCAGCGAAGGGCGCATTTTGATTGATGGTGTGAATGCCGGTGATTATGCGTTAGGCCCTTTGCGCCAGCATATTGCATTGGTATCGCAACAAGTCACGCTATTTAATGCAACCATTGCTGACAACATTGGCTATGGCGTTACTAACCCAGACCCAGCCGCTATTGAAGCGGCTGCTCAGGCGGCTTACGCCAGTGAGTTTATTGAGAAGTTGCCTCAGGGCTATGCAACGGTGGTAGGTGAAAACGGTGTGATGTTATCCGGTGGCCAGCGCCAGCGCCTAGCAATCGCTCGGGCGATTTTTAAAGATGCACCTATTCTTATCCTGGACGAAGCGACATCGGCACTGGATACCGAATCCGAGCGCTATATCCAGAAAGCGCTGGAGCATGTGTGTGAAGGGCGTACCACATTGGTCATTGCCCACCGTCTATCCACCATCGAACGGGCTGACCGTATTTTGGTGATGGATCAAGGGCGCATTATTGAGCAGGGTACCCACCAGGCGTTGCTAGATGCGGGAGGGGCCTACGCGGCACTGCATCAGCTCCAGTTTCAGGAGAGTGAATGAGCCTGGAGCAACGTTGGCTTAAGGCGGCCTATCACGGAAGCAAATGGCTAACGCCACTGTATCCGCTGGGTGCTTTATACCGTTATCTTATGACGCGCCGTAGCTCTCACTACCATGCTGGTAAAAAGCTAGCTGTTAAAGCATCCGTACCCGTTATCGTGGTGGGTAATATTACCCTTGGTGGAACCGGCAAGTCGCCGCTAGTGGCATGGCTGGTCAACTGGCTAGTAAGGCAAGGGTGGTCGCCAGGTATTATTACCCGTGGTTACGGTGGTAAAGCATCGCACTATCCGTTACTGGTAACTGCAATCACTGACCCTGCGCAAAGCGGCGATGAGCCATTAATGTTGGCGCAACAAACGGGCTGCCCGGTCGTGGCTGATCCGCGCCGTCCACGAGGCGTTCAAGCCCTGGTTGATAGTGGGTGCGACATTATTGTCAGTGATGATGGATTACAGCATCTGGCGTTAGGGCGTGATATTGAGTTGGTTGTTGTTGATGGAGCCAGGGGGTTAGGGAATGGGCGCTGCTTACCTGCTGGGCCGCTGAGAGAATCACCCAGTAGATTGGCTCAAGTTGATGCTGTGATTATTAATGGTCAGCAGTGTCGCCCTCTGCCTATAGAGGGAGTATCGATGCAACTAGCGCCGCTAAGCTGGCGCCGAGTGCAGGATGGTAAACGTATGCCGCTTACCCCTCTGCCATTTACGCTACCTGTGAATGCTGTGGCGGGAATTGGCCATCCTGAGCGTTTTTTTAATACGCTGCGCAGTTTAGGTTTGGACGGCGAGATGCGTCCGCTAGCAGATCATCAGCGTTTTGATGACCAGACTTTCCGTTTTAGTCATCAGCGCCCCGTTGTGATGACCGCCAAAGACGCAGTGAAGTGCCAAGCGTTAGCGCCACCCGATAGCTGGGTGCTAGAGGTAGAAGCCGTGCTTCCACCAGAGTTTGAACACTGGCTGGCAGCTAAATTGTCAGCGCTTTCTGAAAAGGGATACACCGATGGATAAAGAACTACTGGCAATGCTGGTTTGCCCGCTTTGCAATGGCAAGCTCAAGTATAATCGTGAAGCCCAGGAGCTTTGCTGCCACTACGACGGTTTGGCGTATCCTATTCAAGAAGGCATCCCTGTGATGCTTCCTGAAGAGGCGCGCGCGATGGATGCCGATGAAAAGTTACCTATCTCGCCTGGTCGTACCGGAGAGGTGTAATGTCAGTCGCTAAGACCGAATTTATTGCAGTTGTTCCCGCGCGTTTTGGCTCATCCCGCTTGCCGGGTAAGCCACTGCTGGATATCGCGGGTGAGCCTATGGTTGCCCATGTCTGGCGAAGAGCCTGTCAAAGCCAAGCAAGTCGTGTCGTGGTAGCAACTGACGATCCTCGTATACGTGATGCGATGTTGCCCTACGGTGCGGATGTCGTTATGACTCGCGCGGATCATCCTTCTGGTACCGACCGACTGGCCGAAGTGGCAGAGCAGCTCGGGCTAAGCGACGACACTTTAGTGGTGAATGTGCAAGGCGATGAGCCGCTTATCCCACCGGCCTTAATTGACCAAGTGGCGATGCGTTTAGCCGAAGATCGAGAAGCGGCCATTGCGACGCTTGCTGAGCCTATTACTGATGTTGAAACGTTATTTAACGCTAACGTCGTCAAAGTTGTTCGCTCCTTGCAGGGGCGTGCTCTGTACTTTTCTCGTGCTCCCATTCCTTGGGATCGAGAGCAATTTAAAGTCCAACCCGCGCTTTTAGCCACCGATGCATGGTTGCGTCATATTGGTATATACGCCTACCGTGCCAGTTTTCTTGCCGCTTACCGTGAGCTGGCGCCGTCGAGCCTTGAGCAGTTGGAGCAGCTAGAGCAGCTGCGCGCGCTACAGCATGGCTATGCCATTCAAGTTGCGCTAGCCAGCACTATCAATCCTCCTGGTGTGGATACGCCGGAAGACTTAGCCAGGGTGAGAGCGCTTCTGGCGAGTGAAAGTGAAGGTGGAAGCGAATGAAGCGCGTCCTATTTGTCTGCTTGGGCAATATTTGTCGTTCGCCAACGGCCGAAGGCGTCTTTTGGCACGCTGTTGAAGAGGCTGGCTTAAATCGTCATATCAGCGTTGACTCTTGTGGTGTAGGTGACTGGCATGTCGGAAAAGCGCCAGACAGCCGTGCCCAGGTAGCTGCTTTACAGCGTGGTATCGATATTAGTCATTTGCGCGCTCGTCAGCTAAGCGCCAGTGACTTTCTTGAGTTCGACTATGTGCTAGGCATGGATCGCGACAACCTCGAGGCAATGCGAGCGCTACAGCCGAGTACCAGTCGTGCCCATGTAGGGCTCTTGCTAGATTTTGCCGACTTGCCTGATGCTGAAGTGCCTGACCCTTATTACGGTGGTGATGAGGGCTTTGAACATGTCCTGAATTTAATTGAGGCGGCTTCTACAGAGCTAATTGCCCAGCTGAGAAATGACGGGCTGAGAAATGACAGGTTGTGAAATCACGAGTTGTGAAAGAAGTAATAATGATCTGCTTAGTCGTTGCCAGTCAGTCGATTTAACCTCCGCGAACACGCTGCGTTTACCCTGTCAGGCGGAGCGGTATGTTGCCCCTAAAACGCTAAGTGCACTCCAGCATGTGGTGCGTGAAGCCGTTGCTAAGCAGTGGCACATTACGCTCTTGGGAGGTGGCAGTAATGTGCTGCTTCCCGCTAAGCTGAAAGGCATTGCGATTCGGCCTGCTATGCAGCAGTGGTGGCTAGAAAGTTGCGGAGAGTCTGTTGTTGCTCATGTGGGAGCTGGCGTTAATTGGCATTCGTTAGTAATGACGCTATCGGCTCGCGGCCTGTGGGGCATTGAAAACTTAGCGCTGATTCCCGGTGATTGCGGCGCAGCGCCAGTACAGAACATTGGTGCATACGGTGTCGAGCTTAAAGACGTTCTGGTAGGGGTGCAGGTAGTAGAGTTGGCGTCGGGTAATGTACGTTGGTTAAGCGCCGATGCTTGCCAATTTGGTTACCGAGATAGCATCTTCAAAAAATCGCTAGCGGATAAAGTCGTTATTACTCAGTTGGCGCTGCGGCTATCAAAAACACCGCTGCCAAGACTGGGTTATGGAGATTTAGCTGCCCGAGTAGCCGCTTCGGCGAATTGCTTGGCGGTGGCTCAAGCAGTGTGTGCTATTCGTCAGGAAAAACTGCCGGACCCTCAGGTGCTCGCAAATGCGGGTAGCTTCTTTAAAAACCCGCTAGTTAACAGCGATCAGTTATCGCGCTTGCTACAGGCATTCCCTAGCATGCCATATTTTCCGCAGGTTAACGGTCAAAGCAAGCTGGCAGCGGGGTGGTTGATTGATCAGTGTGGGTTGAAAGGGATTCGGCAAGGGGCTTTCGGTGTTCACGCGCGGCAGGCCTTGGTGCTTGTGCATTTTGGCGGTGGTGATCGGTGTGAGCTACTGCAGTTTGCAGAGCATATTGCCCACAAGGTCTATAATCAATTTGGTGTTGAGTTAGAGCCTGAGCCACGCTTGGTACAAGCATAAAAAAACCCCGCTTAGCGGGGTTTTTTAGTGCTAGTGTCGAGTGCTAGCGATCACTCATTAGTCGTGTTCTGTGCTTGTTTGCGCAGTTCACGAGGATCGTTATGAGCGCGACGACGGCGGCGACGTGGCTTAGGTGCCTCGTCTTGGGTAGAAGCAGCAGGCGCTTGCTTTGCTTCTTCAGGTGCCACTGTTTCAACGGGGGCCTCTGGTGAGGGCGTTTGAACCTCTTCATTAGTCGCCAATGTAGGCTGCTCTGTGCTTTCTTGAGCAGCAGCGCTGTTATTCGCGGTTTCTGAAGCAGCTGTCGTGTCTGAAGCAGTTGTATTGCTCACTGCGTCACTGTCTAAAGAAGGTGCTTCCGGCTGTTCAGCAAACTCTGGTGAGCTTGCTTCAATGCTAGCTGCTACGCTTTGCGAGAGTGTCTGAGTGTTAGCGTCACTGTCGGCAGTCTCAGCAGTCTCAGCAGTCTCAGCAGTCTCAGCAGCTTTCGGCGCTTCTGCATGTGTGTTGGCGTCTGCGGATGTCTCTTGTGCCGTCTCCTGCGGTTCTTGAGACGCAGGTTCTTGAGACTCAGAAGGTTCTTGAGACTCAGCAGCTTGAGATGCCGACTGCTGGGGCTTGTCAGTCTCTTTTGCAGTTTCTTCGCCACGTGAGCTTACTGATTCGCTGTTGGCGGTATCAAACTCTTTCACGTTTGAACTACTCTCTTCCTCCAGCTCTACTCCCGCATCAGCTTTCACAACCTCAGACGAACCGCTAGCCGCCTCTTGGGGCGCTTCTTGAGCAGCAGTTGCGTCATCAGTTGGCTGTTGAGGTTTGGCCTCAGCGCTTTTCTCTACACGTTCCTCTGCTTCAGGTTCCGCTTTCTCTGCCGCTTGCTGAGGTTGGCGACGCTGGCGCGTAGCCTTGCGTGCTTTCTCCGCCTTTTCGGCAGGGCGCTCAGCCGTTGTTCCATCGGCAGCTGCTGATTCCTCTACAGCTGGTTCAGGCGCTTCAGTCACTGCTTCGGCGGTTGGTGCAGCTGTTGTGCTGGCCCCATCTTGTAAAGAGGGGCTGGCCGGCGCTGCTTTACTGCTGTTCACTTCAACAGCAGGCGCTTCAACAGCAGGCGCTTCAACAGCAGGTGATTCAACAGCAGCCTCAGCAGAAGGAGCGTCTGCAGAGGGAGCTTCAGCCGCTGCGGCTTGCAGTTTCAGCTGTTCCGCTTCGGCTTGAGGATTAACGGCCTGTTTACGCGTGCGGTTGCGCGGATTGTTACGCGTGCGTTTCGGCTTGCCGTCATCCTGTTTGTCGTCCGTTTGTGATGCAGACTCACGGGTAACTTCGTTTTTCGGCTTGGCATCACGTGGTTTGTCGCGACGATTTTCTGGTTGAGCAGTAGGTTTAGCCGCCTCATCTTTAGGTGACTCTTTAGCCGCTAGGTTTGTCTGCTGCTCTTTTTGACGACTGCTCTTTTGATCATTGTCCTGGAGCTTGGCATCGTCTTGCTGAGGGTGGCGTCGACGGTTGCGAGTACGACTAGGACCGCTACGTTTATCGTTAGCGTCGTCGTTATTATCAGCGTTGCGCGGTTGGCTAGGCTGCGGGTTACTCGGCTGTTGATTGCTCGATTGCTGCTGACTGCGCTGCTCGTTTCTGCTGGCGCTTTCGCCACGTTCACGGGCAGGCTTTGGCTTGCTTTCGCTGCGTTGTGAGCGATTTTTGCTCGTTCTCTCAGGCTGCTTGCGGGCAACAGGAGCTTCCGGTTCAGGCTGGCTCGTGCTGGTATCTTCACCGCCTAGCAGTTTGGCGAAGCCTCTGATAAAGCGGCCAATCACACTGGGTTGCTCTTCAGTGGAGGGGGGAGTCGCTGTAACGGCTTTATCTGCTTTGGCAGCTCTCTCTGCCTTCTCTTCAGTCTGAAGAGAGGCGGGCGCTGGTGCGTTATGTACAACGCTTTTAACCGCTGCTTCAGCACGCATGGCGGGCGGAGTGAAGCTAGGATCGGGTTCTTTACCTACTTCAGTATCAGTCGAAAGCTCGAAGCTGGATAGCGTCAGGCTTTCATCATCGTCTAGGTGGTCATCACGTAGTCGCTGAACGTCGTAATGCGGCGTATCCATTTCGGGATTCGGCAGTAGAACTACGCGTACGCCTTGACGTGATTCGATGTCTGCTAGAACGCTGCGCTTTTCATTCAGTAGGTAGGTCGCGACAGGTACTGGAAGAATGGCGCGGATTTGTGCGCTGCGCTCTTTCATAGCTTCTTCTTCAATCAGGCGCATGATAGAGAGCGAAAGCGAGCGAACATCGCGAATAGTGCCTTGGCCGTTACAGCGCGGACAAACAACACCGCTGGTTTCGCCTAGCGAGGGGCGCAGCCGCTGACGTGACATTTCCATTAAGCCAAAGCGAGAAATCCGACCAATCTGAACGCGAGCACGATCCAGCTTCAGGGCATCGCGCATGCGATTTTCAACCTCGCGCTGATTGCGCGCAGGGCCCATATCGATAAAGTCGATAACGACGAGGCCACCGATATCACGCAGGCGCAACTGTCGAGCAATCTCATCGGCTGCTTCAGAGTTGGTTTGCAGCGCGGTTTCTTCAATATCGCTGCCACGTGTAGCCCGGGCAGAGTTGATATCAATAGAGACCAGCGCTTCGGTGTGATCGATAACAATGGAGCCACCAGAAGGAAGTTTTACTTCGCGCTGGTAAGCAGTTTCGATTTGCGACTCAATTTGGAAACGCGAGAAAAGCGGAACTTCATCGGCGTAGAGTTTAATTTTCTGCTGGTAAGAGGGCATTACCTGACGAATAAAGCCCAGTGCTTCTGCATGAATCTCGGGGCTGTCAATTAACACCTCGCCAATGTCTTGGCGTAGATAATCGCGCATGGCGCGGATAATGACATTAGACTCGCGGTAAATCAGGAATGGGGCTGAGCGCTTGCCAGCTTCAGTGGTAATGGACTCCCACACTTGGACGAGGTAATCCAAGTCCCACTGCAGCTCTTCTGGGCTACGGCCGATACCGGCGGTGCGAACGATCAGGCCCATTTTGTCTGGCACTGTCAGTTGGCCCATGGCATCTTTCAACTGGCTGCGGTCATCACCTTCAATGCGGCGTGAAATGCCGCCTGCACGGGGATTGTTCGGCATCAGAACGAGAAAACGGCCCGCTAAGCTGATAAAGGTAGTCAGTGCTGCCCCTTTATTGCCACGCTCTTCTTTATCAACTTGGACGATGACTTCCTGGCCCTCTTTCAGCACCTCTTTGATGCTGGGGCGACCAGACACATCTTTGATAAAATATTCGCGGGAAATTTCTTTTAGTGGCAGGAAACCGTGGCGTTCGGCGCCAAAATCAACAAAAGCGGCTTCAAGGGAGGGTTCTACCCGGGTGATTTTACCCCGGTAAATATTGGCTTTCTTCTGTTCTCGAGCGCCAGATTCGATGTCTAAATCGTAAAGGCGTTGCCCGTCTACCAGCGCAACCCGCAGCTCTTCTGGCTGGGTTGCGTTAATCAGCATCCGTTTCATATTGTCTCACATAGCATTGCGAGCCGACGAGCCGTCTGGGCGTGGCGTAGACGAATCGCTGGGTGCTGCGTGCTTGTGCTCGGCGCATTGCTATGCTGACGCATTAAGCCGGGAAGGCAATCATGCCGACCCGGCCGTAAGGGCGTTGAGTACGTGGCGGAGGCAGAACATGTTTCGGTGGCTGTCACGTCCATCCGGCTCTGCTGACACCGCCAACACCTGGCATTCATCGATTCGTCAACGCCGGTCATCGGCACAGCGTTGAACTTGGCGCCCCAAGTCAAGCAGCACCTTGTGACGAACAGGATAGGCTGCTTGGGGCGTGACGTTTGTTAATTCAATTGCCTGCCATTGCGGGCGAAGCAAAAGTGTCTCTGCCGTCAAAAAGCATGCGACAGAGTAACTGTATATCCAGTACGTAAGGCGCGTGGGTAATGCGTACACTACGCCATTTTGCCTGTGCTCTGGCCTGCGTGTTTGTCGGGCAGGCGCTTGGCAAGAGTGGTAGTGCTCCCGTTACGACGTGTCTGTTTACGGGTAAGCCACACTTGGCCGCTGAACGTTTTGGAATATAACAGTAAAGACAACTACCAGCAATTGACGCAATGCGCATTGGTCTACGCTAGAATGCCGTTTTTAGCCTGTCGCTATTAGATCACACCAGGAGTGAGCGTTAATGTCCGAAGGGCGGGAAGTACAGTGGGTGGATATCGCCCCGGAACAAGCAGGTCAGCGAATCGATAATTTTCTGATGACGCGTTTAAAAGGTGCTCCTCGTGCATTGATTTATCGCATTGTGCGGAAAGGCGAAGTAAGGGTTAATAAAAAACGCGTCAAAGTAGATTATCGACTTCAAGCGGGTGATCTGGTGCGTGTGCCGCCGCTGCGATTAGCGCCGAGAGAAGCGGTTAAAGAGGTGAGTGACAACTTACGTGATTTATTAATTGGTAGCGTCATTATGGAAGGGCCCGATTGGATGGTGATTAACAAACCATCCGGATTGGCAGTCCATGGCGGAAGTGGCGTCAAAATTGGCCTCATTGAAGCGCTTCGGCAAGTGCGCGATGACCTTACTTTTTTAGAGCTTGTCCACCGATTGGATCGTGATACATCGGGCTGCTTACTGTTGGCAAAATCTCGTGATGCGCTCGTCACACTCAACGAATCGCTGAAAAAGCATGCAATGGACAAACGCTACTTAGCGTTAGTGAGTGGTCGTTGGCCTGCTCGGAAGAGTTATGTGAGTGCTCGCTTAGACCGCTTTGATGCGGGTAATGGTGAAAGGCGAGTGCGGGTAGATCCAAATGGCAAGGTTTCACGGACTCACTTTGCGGTAGTGGAAACCTTTGAAAAGGTCACGCTGATAGAGGCGGAGCCTGTAACAGGCCGCACCCACCAGATTCGTGTCCATGCGGCTCATGCTGGGCACGCCTTATTGGGTGACGATAAATACGGTACCCGCGAAAGTAATCATATGGCGCAGCGCCTTGGTTTGGGGCGTCTATTTCTTCATGCCCGTGCATTAACGTTTCCCGAGCCTGGCAATGGTCGACCCGTTACGGTGAAAGCACCGCTGCCTGAGGCATTAGAAGAAACGTTAAAACGCGCTCGTAAATAAGGAAGCGAAATGCGCTATGAGCTAATTATCTTTGATTGGGATGGCACATTGATGAACTCTGTGCCGAAAATTGTCGCCTGCATGCAGGCCGCTGCTTCTGATGCCGAGTGGAATGAGTTAGACGTCAGTGCTATCGAGAATATTATTGGCCTGGGCCTGCCTGAGGCGATAGCGACGTTATGCCCTGGTATTGAAGCGGTTCAGGCCGAGCGCTTGCGTCAACGCTATGCCTACCATTTCGTTCATGGTGATTCGACGCCCATGCCTTTTTTTGAAGGCGTTAAAGAGCAAGTTGCTCGTCTGCGTGAGCGTCCTTATCAGCGTTTGGCGGTGGCGACGGGGAAGAGTCGTCGTGGTCTAGATCGGGTTTTTACCGAAACAGAGTCAGGTGGTTGGTTTAATGCCAGTCGAACAGCAGATGAAACACGTTCTAAGCCTCATCCGCAGATGCTGCTTGAACTGCTCGAAGAGCTAAAAGTGCCCGTTGAGCGTGCTGTGATGGTGGGGGATACCGAGTATGACCTTGAGATGGCAAGGTCTATTAATATGGATCGTGTAGGCGTTACTTACGGTGTGCATGCCCCCGCTCGGTTAGCGGCTAGCCAGCCTGTGTGGCTGGCGGATGATGTAGATAGCCTGTTCGACTGGCTTCACGGTTAGTGGCGTTAACAGCCACTGAGAGTAGTGGTTGTACGATCAAGCGAACACTAGGAATCGTATATGAGTGATGAGCAGCAGCGCGATGAAAGTGGTAATGGTGGTGGCTCTCAGGCGGGTGATGGTTTTTCTGGCCAGGAGAGTGGTGACCGTTGGACTGATGGGCCAGAGGTTGTCCAGCAGGCCAAAAAGCAACCGCTACCGGGAGTGGAGAGTGATGATGCCGAAATACTGCGCGAGCGCCAGCGGTTAGCGCAGTTGGAAATGATGGACCGCTGGGTTGGCGGTGTTTTAACGGAACAGCGCAGAACTCGGCGCTGGAAACTGTTCTTTCGTTTGATGTTGCTGGCGATTGTATTGGTATCGTTAACAACAGTGCTATACCGCGTGTTTCTCGCTGAGCCAACGGCCTCATTGCCCACCGAGAGCCACGTAGCACTGGTGGAAGTGCATGGTGTGATTGCCAGTGATGCACCAGCAAATGCTGAACGCATCATTAAAGGTTTGAATCGTGCATGGTCATCGGGGAGCGCTGCTGCTGTTGTGTTGCACATTGATAGTCCTGGTGGAAGCCCTGTGCAATCGCAGCGTATTTACGACGAAATTATGCGGCTGCGTGATCAGGGCGAAAAGCCCATTATTGCCGTGATAGAGGATATTGGTGCGAGCGGCGCTTACTACGTTGCTTCTGCTGCCGATAGCATCGTGGCGTCTCGTGCAAGCTTAGTTGGCTCTATTGGTGTTATCTATGCTGGCTTTGGCTTCCAGGAAGCGATCAACCAGATTGGCGTAGAGCGTCGCGTAATGACTGCCGGTGAAAACAAAGCCTTTTTGGATCCTTTTCAGCCGATTGATGAAGAGGCTGCTGATTTCTGGCAGGGCGTTCTGACTCAAACCCATGAGCAGTTTATAGACGATGTGAAGGCAGGGCGTGGTGATCGTTTGAGCAATAGCCCTGAGATTTTCTCAGGGCTTATCTGGAGCGGTGAGCAAGCGTTAGAGCTAGGTTTGATAGATGAGTTGGCCAGTCTTGAGCAAGTCGCTCGTGAGCAGGTAGGCGATGCTGAATGGGAAAACTATACGCCTAGCTTAGACCCCTTCGAGCGTTTGACACGCCGCTTTACTCAAACAGCTGCTGAAGTGCTAGGGCTTCAGTATGCGCATGCTCCTTTGCGCTTTCAGGCTCAGTAACGACTAAGCGTCGCCGAGTGGGTTCATGCCTGCTTGGCGAAGCATGTCGCATAGTGCGATGAGTGGAAGCCCTATGAGTGCGTTTGGGTCTCGGCCTTCGAGTTTTTCAAACAAGCTAATCCCCAGTCCTTCCATGCGGAAGCTGCCAGCGCTGTCTAAAGGTTGCTCAAGGGCAACATACCGTGCAATTTCTTGCTGGCTCAGTGAGCGAAAGAACACCTCAAACGGCTCGATATGGACGTGATGCCGTTGGTGGCGGGTATCAACTAATGCTAAGCCCGTCAAGAAAGTCACTTTTTGGCCAGAAAAGCGTGCCAGATTCTCCCGAGCGCGCTCTTCCGTATGAGGTTTGCCTAGAATGTCGCCCTCAAACAGAGCTATTTGATCAGAGCCAATGATGCAATGGTTGGGGAAGCGCTCAGCAACGGCGTTGGCTTTGCTGAGCGCCAAACGGTGCACTAAGGCATTGGGCGTTTCATTAGGGTAGGGCGTTTCGTCGATGTCTGGAGAGCAGCATTGATAGGGCAGTAATAGCCTGTCCAGTAGCGCTTGGCGGAAGCGAGAGCTTGATGCAAGGACAAGTGGCGCGTTATTGGTTTGAGGCACAGTGTTCTCCTTAATAGGTCTGGTTGAGCATTAATCGGCGTTCAAGCGAGTGTAACGAAACCTTGTTAGCCTGCCTATTTACGTGGTTTTGGGAGATAATCTCGTAAGAATTGCACCGACAGCTTTGACAGCAGGGGGGCGAGTGCCTATCATTGCGCGCCTATGTTGACCTCACAAATCCCCAGCCGGGTTGAGCCTTATAAGCTTGCAGCCCGCCGCGAACGACTAGAAGGCATTGTGGCGCTGAACAAGCTGCCACGCCTAGCTGAAGAAGCAGGTGACCAAACCGGCGACTGTCATGTCGTACTCGAGTTTGGCGTTGATGCCCAAGGCCGTCGCGAAATTCGTGGCCATTTGCAAGCGACCCTGGCGTTGCCTTGTCGCCGTTGTCTAGTGCCGCTAAGCCAAGACGTTTCCAGTGATTTCTTATTAGGAATGATTGCAGACGAAGCTTTGGCTGCCGAGCTACCTGCTAGTCATGAGCCGGTGCTGGTGGAAAATGAACAGCTGGACTTGCTGACGGTAATAGAGGATGAACTTATCCTTAGCTTGCCGCAGGTGGTCTATCACGATGAGACCGAATGCCATGTCTCGGCGGAGCAGCTGGTCAGCAAGACCGAAGGCACGGCGGAAGACTCCGCTCCGGCCAAGAACCCTTTCGCAGTGCTTAATGCTTTGAAAAGCAGTGGCGCTTTGAAAGGCAAAAAGTAAGCATCACTTACCTTAATTACCTTGGAGTAAACACCCATGGCAGTTCAACAGAACCGTAAAACTCGTTCCAAGCGCGGTATGCGTCGTAGCCACGATGCGCTGAGCGCACCGACTCTGTCTCAGGACAAAGAAACCGGTACTACTCATCTGCGTCACCACGTTTCTCCCGACGGTTTCTACCGCGGTCGTAAAGTGGTCGAAGTTTAAGCCTTAGCGCTTTTATGAGCGGCAAAACAGGGTGGGTGCTGTGTGCGCCTAGCGATTGATGTAATGGGGGGTGACCAAGGCCCCCGTGCCATTATCGAAGGCTCCGCAAGGGCGGTTGTTGAACGCCCCGACCTAGCATTAACTCTGTTTGGTCCGCGTCAGCAGATTGATGCTGAACTTTCGCGTTTGCCGCAGCCTTTGGCTGCGGCAACGTCACGTTTGGTGGCAGCCGATGCTCCAGAAAGCGTTTCTCAAGCGGCAACTGCTGCCTGGGCAATGCGCCGCGGAGGCGCTACCAGCATGGCGTGTATGCTGCGTAGCCTGTCTTCAGGTGAAGCGGTTGCAGGCGTGAGTGCGGGAAATACCGGAGCTTTGGTCGCTTTAGCGAGGCGCGAGCTTGGTATGTTGCCTGGTATATCCAGGCCGGCAATCAGTACTGCAATCCCCGCGCGTGGAGGGCGACGCTGTTATTTGCTTGATTTAGGGGCAAATGTAGATTCGCCTGCATCCAGACTGTTTGATTTTGCCATGATGGGTGCCGCCATGGCTCAGTGTATGGATCGCATTAGGCGGCCTCGTGTTGCCTTGTTGAATGTGGGGTCTGAAGCCACGAAAGGTAGTGCTAATGTGCGCGAAGCGGATCGTTTGCTGCGTGAAAGTGCCAGCGATTTAAGCTTTGATTACCTTGGTTATGCTGAGGGTGGGGATATTTTTCAGGGCGATCTTGACGTCGTGGTTTGCGATGGCTTTGTTGGTAATGTCACGTTGAAAGCCAGTGAAGGCTTGACTCGTATGTTGGTGGAGCGTGTACAAATGGCGTTTGAATCACGCCTGAGTGGGCGTTTGGCAAGTATACTGGCCAGGCCTGTACTGAAGAGGCTTAAGCGGGAGCTAGACCCTGTACGTTATAATGGGGCCAGCCTCTTGGGGTTGCAGGGTATTGTGGTGAAAAGCCACGGCAGCACCCAAGCGGATGGTTTTTATTATGCAATTCAGCGTGCATTGCAAGAAGTGGAGCATGATTTGCCTGTACGAATTGCAGCGCGCTGGTCGTGTTCTTGAGCGCTATCAGCGCAGTAGATAATAAGACGTTATATATTTTTGCGGACTATTGGTGGTGGCAGGATGTGCCAAAAGCTGTTTTAGCAACGGCGCCAATAGCACGCTTATCGCTCAACTGAGCAAATGCCTACAAGAGCAAAGGTGAACGACATGTCTCAACCCCTTGCCCTCATTTTTCCCGGGCAAGGCTCTCAGCAACTTGGAATGTTGCGAGAGCTAGCCGAGCGCTACAGTGTGGTGGGAACTACATTTGAGGAAGCGTCAGACGCTCTGGGCTACGATTTGTGGAAAGTCGTCCAGGAAGGTCCAGAAGAAGCGTTGAATGCGACGGCATGCACTCAGCCGGCACTACTTGCCTCCAGCGTAGCTATCTGGCGTATCTGGCAAGAGCTGGAAGGGCCTCGCCCAAGTGTCATGGCCGGCCATAGTCTTGGTGAATATAGTGCTATGGTTTGCGCTGGAGTGATGGGGTTCGCTGAAGGCGTGCGCCTTGTTCGCCTGCGCGGTGAAGCTATGCAGGAAGCTGTCCCTGCAGGAGAAGGTGGCATGGCGGCGATCCTTGGGCTTGACGATAGCGCAGTTGAAGCGGCCTGTGCCCAAGCGGCTGAAGGAGAAGTGGTATCTGCCGTTAATTACAACTCGCCTGGGCAGGTTGTTATCGCAGGTGGCAAAAATGCCGTGGAGCGTGCTATCGCAGCCTGCCAGGAAGCGGGAGCCAAGCGAGCGCTTTCACTGCCGGTGTCAGTACCTTCCCATTGTGCGTTAATGCGGCCAGCTGCTGAGCGACTTTCCGAGGCTATGCAAAAAATTGAGCTGCGTGCCCCTCGTTATGCGGTTATCCAAAACGTCGATGCGCAAGCCCATGCTGATATTGAGACATTGCGTACGCGCTTAATCGAGCAGTTGTATCAGCCCGTTCGTTGGTCATCTTGCGTTGAAGCGATGGTCGAGCAAGGTGCTAATGTGTTCATTGAATGTGGGCCTGGTAAAGTGCTTACCGGATTGAATAAGCGCATTGTGCGTAGTGCCAAAGGGTTGGCGGTAAATGATCCTGATAGCCTGGATTCAGCCCTTGAGTTAGCACGTGAGGCGTCGGCGGGTGGTGCGTGAAAAATGGTGCGTGATAAGTCACTATTTTCCGCTACCCTTGCTTAGTTAGGTTGAAGGAAGAACGTTATGACTCAAGAACGAAGAGTTGCACTAGTTACTGGTGCTAGCCGAGGTATTGGGCGAGCCATTGCCCATGAGCTTGGGCGTCAAGGACGTATTGTGGTGGGAACTGCCACTAGCGAATCGGGTGCTGAAAAAATTGATGCGGATCTAAAAGAGCATGGCATTGAAGGTGCAGGTATGTGCCTTAATGTTACTGATCAGCAGAGTATTGATCAGGTGCTCAAAACAATTGGCGAACGTTTTGGTGCGCCCACGATTTTGGTCAATAATGCCGGTATTACCCGTGACAATTTGTTAATGCGCATGAAAGAGGATGAGTGGGACTCCGTGATGGATACCAATCTCAAATCTGTTTATCGCGTTAGCAAGGCATGTCTGCGTGGTATGACAAAGGCGCGCTTTGGGCGTATCGTGTCGATAAGTTCTGTAGTGGCAACGATGGGTAACCTAGGCCAAACTAACTACGCCGCTGCCAAAGCAGGAATGGAAGGTTTTAGTCGTGCTTTAGCGCGTGAAGTGGCTTCCCGTGCTATTACGGTTAATGCGGTTGCGCCTGGGTTTATTGCAACGGATATGACAGAAGCGTTGCCTGAAGCGCAGCATGAAATGCTGCTTAAGCAAATTCCTCTTTCGCGTTTAGGCGGGCCTGAGGAAATTGCCGCTGCCGTTGGGTTTTTGACAAGTGATGCTGCAGGTTATATCACTGGCGAAACGCTACACGTTAACGGCGGCATGAATATGCGTTGATGGCCTTAGGTTTGGCGGTTGCGTCAGCTTAAGGGCGTCTATAAACTACCCCGCAGCTTTTGGCTTGCGGTTTCCAAATGGCTGGTTATCAAAAACGGCTAATGTGAACGACTGGAGTACGTTGATGAGTACTATTGAAGAGCGCGTTAAGAAAGTTGTGGCAGAGCGCCTGAACGTTAAAGAAGAAGATATCCAGAATAGCTCTTCTTTTACTGAAGACCTGGGTGCTGATTCTCTTGACACCGTTGAACTGGTGATGGCGCTTGAAGAGGAATTTGATACTGAAATTCCTGACGAAGAAGCTGAAAAAATCACCACGGTTCAAGAAGCTATCGACTACGTAAACGCCCATCAGTAAGGGTTGAGTCGAAGCAGTGAACCAGGGTGGGGTGCTTACCCACCCGTATGAAAAGCCGTCCTGAGTAGGGGCGGCTTTTTTGCTTTGTTGTCACAATGAATATAACGTTCAATCTCCGTTATACTAGTCACCGAATTTCTGCAGCAAATGACCCAGATGGGTCGTGTCACCATGGATGCCTGGAGGAAAGCTAATGGCGCGAAGAAGGGTAGTGGTAACTGGGTTAGGCCTGGTGACCCCAGTGGGTAACAGTGTTAATGAGTCGTGGGCAAATATTGTCGCCGGCAAAAGTGGCATAGCGCCGATTGAGCACTTTGATACAAGTGGCTTCAACACGCGTTTTGGAGGATCGGTTAAAAATTTCGATATTAGCCCCTATCTGAACCCTAAAGACGCACGCAAGATGGATTTGTTTATCCAGTACGGCATGGCGGCAGGAGCCCAGGCCGTTCAGGACTCGGGGCTTGAATGTACCGAAGAGAATGCTGAGCGCATTGGGGTGGCTATTGGTTCAGGCATTGGTGGTTTGCCGATGATTGAACATAACCATAATGCGCTGAATAAGGGTGGCGCACGCCGCGTCTCGCCGTTTTTTGTGCCAGGTTCAATCATTAATATGATTTCTGGCAACATGGCGATTCAGCACGGCTTCAAAGGCCCGAATATCGCGATTACCACAGCGTGTACAACGGGTACCCATAATATTGGCTACAGTGCTCGCACGATTGCATACGGCGATGCCGATGTAATGATCTGTGGCGGTGCGGAAATGGCCACTACCCCATTAGGGTTGGGCGGGTTTTCGGCCGCGCGAGCGCTCTCTACTCGCAATGAAGACCCTCAGGCGGCGAGTCGCCCGTGGGATACTGATCGTGACGGCTTTGTGCTGTCAGACGGTGCGGGTGTGCTTGTTTTGGAAGAGTACGAGCACGCTAAAGCGCGTGGTGCCAACATCTACGCAGAGCTTGCAGGCTTTGGTATGAGTGATGATGCCTATCATATGACGGCGCCGCCGGAAGATGGGCGTGGTGCTGCACTTTCCATGAGCAACGCCATTAAAGATGCGCGTATTGATCCAGCGGATGTGCATTATATTAACGCGCATGGCACGTCTACCGCAGCGGGTGACTTAGCAGAAAGCCGGGCGATTGAAAAAGTGCTTGGTAGCGCAGCTCAGCAGGTTGCCGTGAGTTCTACCAAATCAATGATTGGCCACCTATTAGGTGCTGCAGGAGCGGTTGAAGCGGTGTTTAGTATTCTGGCTATTCGAGACCAGATTGCGCCGCCGACCATTAACCTGGATAACCCGCAGGAAGGCTGTAATCTTGATTACGTACCGCACACCGCACGGAAGATGCCCATTGAAATAGCGCTCTCAAACTCGTTTGGGTTTGGTGGTACCAACGGTTCACTGCTGTTTAAAAAGGTATAGCACGCAATGCCAATGCCCCAGGTGCCGTTTGACGACCGAGGGCTTGCGTATGGTGACGGAGTATTTGAAACAGTGCTGCTGCGCGCTGGTGTCCCTGTGTTATGGGATTATCATTACGCACGCTTACTGCTGGGCTGTCAGCGTTTGAATATTCCGTTGCCCTCCATAGAGCAACTGGTCGCCACCTGGCAATCTCCGTCTCGCGCCGAGCTTGAAATACTCAAACTAATCCTAACCCGAGGAAGCGGTGGGAGAGGGTATGCAACGCCGGATAGCTCTCAACCTCGCTTGCTTAGCCGTAGAACGCCTTTTGTGGTAAATGCTGACCGTTGGCATGAGGGAGTTAACGTACGGATTTGTCAGTTGCGTTTGGGGCATCAGCCGCTTTTAGCAGGCATTAAACACCTTAATCGATTGGAAAATGTACTCGCGCGCCAGGAGTGGAGTGATCCCGACATCGCCGAGGGGTTGCTTGGAGATGCTGATGGCTGGCTGGTGGAAGCCACCAGTATGAATGTCTTTTGGCAGCAAGCGGGAGTGCTCTTCACACCGCCATTATCGCAGTGCGGCGTGGCGGGTACGCTGCGAGCGGCATTATTGGATCATGGCGTCGTGCAGGAAGCCCCTATTGCGTTGAACGCTATCCATAACGTTGAGCGTCTTTGGGTGGCTAACTCGGTACAAGGTGTGTGGCCAGTGAATAAGCTGTTAAGTGAAACAGGTGTGGTCCTGAAGTCCTGGTCGCTGACAGGCCAAGATAGGCTGCAAGCAATAGGCCATGACTTACTTGGTTATTCGTTGACATCCCGTTAGGCAGAATTTTATCAACATTATTGAGGTGTCATGGTGAAACGGTTTTTAGCTGCCGTAGGTGTCGTGGTCGTGGTTGGATTTGCAGCCGTTGTGGGCGGCTATGCTTACTGGCAGCAGCGCTTATCGGCATCGGTCTCACTTGAGGAGCCCGCGCTTTACCAGGTTCCTGCGGGTGCTGGGTTCAATCAGGTCGTTCGAGAGCTGGAAAGCCAGGGTTTTATTGAAGATGCTTGGGCATTTCAATTATTGGCGCGTGTTGAGCCTGAGCGTGTACCACGCTTACGGGTGGGGGAGTATCAGCTAACCCCTGGCATGAGCGGTCTTGAACTGATTGCTCTATTGGGCAGCAATAACGTTGTCACTTATCCGTTAACGATTCCCGAAGGCTGGACGTTCCGCCAGATGCGCGAGCTGTTGGACAGTGCGCCAAAACTTGAGAATCGGACGGCAGAGTTAAGTGACGACGAAATTATGTCGTTGCTGGATCGAGAGGGGACTTTTCCTGAAGGCTGGTTTTTCCCTGATACCTACCGCTACCACCTGGGTATGAGTGACGTAGATATTCTACGTCAGGCGCTTTCCCGCATGGAGCAGATTCTAGAAGAAGTCTGGGACGGGCGTGATGATGATCTGACCATCGACACACCTTATGAAGCGCTCATTATGGCATCGCTAATTGAGCGTGAAACAGGCGCGCCGGAAGAGCGTCGGGAGATTGCAGGTGTCTTTAAACGTCGTATGGAACAGGGAATGCGTTTGCAAACAGATCCCACCGTCATTTATGGCATGGGCGAACGCTATGAAGGGAGGATCACACGTGCTGATTTACGTGAGGCGACCCCCTATAACACCTATGTGATTGACGGCATGCCACCAACGCCGATTGCCTTACCCGGGCGCGCCTCCCTTGAAGCGGCTGTTAATCCGCTACCTGGAGAAACGCTTTACTTCGTCTCGCGCGGTGACGGTACCCACCATTTTTCACGGACGTTGCGTGAGCACAATAATGCGGTTAATCGCTATATTCGCAATCGCTAATTAGGTCGAGTCATTGTTTAACTGCGATGTGTTTTTTTCGAATTTACTTAGTAAGGGGCTTCAATGAGCAAGCGCGGACGCTTCATCACCCTTGAGGGTGGTGAGGGAGTCGGAAAATCTACTAACGTAGCGTTTGTAGAGACATGGCTACAAGAGCGCGGGATAGAGGTTGTGCGAACCCGTGAGCCCGGAGGGACGCCGCGCGCTGAAGCGATTCGAGGATTGCTGCTTGATCCCTCTTTCGATGAGCCCTTGCACAGCGATGCCGAATTGCTATTAATGTTTGCCGCGCGAGCCCAGCATCTAGCGCAAAAAATAGTGCCAGCCCTTGAGCGCGGTGCCTGGGTGATCTGTGATCGTTTTACCGATGCTACCTTTGCTTACCAGGGCGGTGGCCGCGGCATTGAGACAGATCGGATTGCTCAACTGGAACAGTTCGTGCAAAAAGGTCTCTCCCCAGATCTAACCCTGTTACTCGATATGTCACCCGATGCTGCTAAAGAGCGTCTTGAAGGGCGTTTAAGAGACCAGCAAACGCAGCGTGATCGCTTTGAACAAGAGCAAATAACCTTTTTCGAAGCAGTGCGGCGAGCTTACTTAGCGCGCGCTGCCGCCGCCCCCCAGCGCTTTGCAATTGTTGACGCGGGGCAAGCGCTTGATCAAGTGCAGGCGTCTCTAGCTCAAGCGCTAGAAGAGCGAGTGGCGTTATGGCAATAATGGGAGTGCTGCCTTGGCATCAGTCTACGTGGCAGCAGTTAACTCGTCTCACCAATGAAGGACGACTGCCGCATGCGCTGTTAATCAGCGGTGCTCACGGAGTTGGCAAGCAGCAGTTGGCGGAAGCGTTGATTGCTCGAACGTTATGCGCCCAGCCTGGCGAGCTAGCCTGCGGTCACTGTCATAGCTGTGCCATGCTGGCTTCGGGCTACCACCCCGACTTGATGCGCATTTCTCCCGAAGAGGGGAAGCGCCAGATTCGCATTGACCCCATACGTGATGTAAACCGTTTTGTTTCGCAAACCGCGCAGCAGGGCGGTTATCGTGTGATCGTGATCTCTCCCGCGGAAGCAATGAATATTGCAGCGGCAAACGCACTTCTCAAAAGCCTTGAAGAGCCCGGCGATAAAACGCTATTTATTCTGCTGTCAGACGTGCCTTCGAGAACGCTACCCACGATTCGCTCCCGCTGTCAGCAGTGGCCATTAGCCAGTGTTCCCTTTGAGGATTGCCGAGGCTGGTTGACTGAAAAACTCGGCGGCGACGAAGCACATTTTTGGTGGCGAGTGTCGGGTGGTTTGCCGCTGCTTGCTGTGGAGTTGGCAACGCCTGAGGAGCGCGCTCTTCGCCATCAAATTCATGACAGTTTCGAGCAGTTAGTGCGTGGTGCTGAGCCTGTTTCAGAAGCTGCCAGGCTTGATCGTCAGGCCATTGATGCCATCTTGTGGTACGGTATTGCTTGGCTTGAAGACTTGATCCGGCTGGGTTTGTCTGGCGAAACCTCGGTGCTGCATAACCCCGATTTAGAGCCGTTATACCGCCAAGCGATGAAAAATGGGCGGGTGCAGGATTGGTTCCGATTACTGGATTATGCTCGAGAGCAGCGCCGTTTATTCGCAGTCGGCGCTAACCCGAACCCTCAGCTAGTGCTTGAAGCGTGGCTGGTACGCTGGTCGGCGCTGTTACGCTCCTAGGGCTGTTGCTAAATAGGGTTGTTGCCAAGGAGGCTGTTATGACGGTTCAAAAAGCACTTTCTTTGACAATGCCGGATATACCGACGTTACTTTCCGCGTATATGCCTTTTCTAGATAGAGGCGGTATTTTTGTCCCGACTAAAGCGCTTTATCGACTTGGACAGCAGGTCTATCTATTGCTGACCCTGCCAGGAGAGAGTGAACGTCTTTCTATCTCCGGCCATGTTGTTTGGGTTTCTCCTGAGGGCGTGAGTGGACAGCGAATGCCAGGTATTGGGGTGCATTTCAGCCAGCAGGACTACTCAGTACGTGATCGCATTGAAACGTTGTTGGCCGGCCAATTAGATAAAGCACCTCCATCCTTTACGCTTTGATAGCCGCTTAGCACCGCAATAACATTGAACAAAGCCTGCCCTTCACCTGTTTACGAGAATTTAAGAGAGCTGCATGTTTGTTGATTCCCACTGCCATTTAGACCGTTTATCTGAGCTAACCCACGACGGTGATATTGCCGCAACGCTGGCAGCTGCTCGTGCTGCTAATGTGAACCAGTTCTTGGCTGTTGCGGTGACGCTTGAGGAGATGCCGGGGTTGGCGGCAATCGCTCGTGAGCACCACGACGTGGTTATTTCGGCGGGACTGCATCCACTTCATCAGGCTCCGAAAGAGCCAATCGTTAGCGATATTGTTGATGCTGCTGAGCAGTATGGTGCAGTCGCCATTGGTGAAACAGGGCTGGATTATCACTATCAGGACAGCGTGCCTGTAGAGGTTCAGCACGAGCGGTTTAAGCGCCATTTAATTGCGGCCAATGAGCTAGAGCTGCCGGTAATTATTCATACTCGTGAAGCGAAAGAAGACACGTTAGCGTTGCTGCGTGAGCACACTAATCCGGAGGTGGGCGGCGTATTACACTGCTTTACTGAAGATTTAGACATGGCGCGTGAGGCTGTGCGGCTTGGGTTCTATATTTCGTTATCGGGTATTATCACCTTCCGTAATGCCGCGTCGCTTAGAGAACTAGCCAGAAAGCTGCCGCTTGACCGACTACTGATTGAAACCGATAGCCCTTATTTAGCGCCTGTACCTTATCGTGGAAAACCCAACGAACCTGCTTGGGTGGTTGAGGTGGCAGAGTGTATCGCTAAAGAACGAGGGATCAGCGTTGATGAAGTGGCGATGCAAACCAGCGCCAATTTTTATCATCTGTTCCGCGCTGCCGTGCCTGATGCACCTGATAACGTAAAGGAAGCGTTGGCGCAGTCCGGTTTAGTGGTATAAGTGGCTGTAAGCACAGCTTGGGAGGTAAGCGATGAATATTGATCGGCTTATGCAGCAATTTAACGGTTCGGCGACGATTCCCCCCGTTGATCAGTGGCAGCCAGCACTTAGTGGCGATATTGATATCGTTATTCAGGCTGATGGCACGTGGCTGCATGAAGGAAAGCCGTTTGAGCGCCTTGCCATACCACGGTTGTTAGCGAGCCTATTACGACGCGATGCCGATGGCTATTGCCTGGTAACGCCTGTTGAACGTTGGCGTGTCACCGTGGTTGACTGCCCGTTCGTGGCGGTAGAAGCAGATTTTCACGATGATGCCTGGTGGCTGACGACCCAGTTCGATGACGTTGTTCGTGTGGATGCAGAGCACCCGCTTAGTCTCTCCAAAACGCCTGAGGGTGTCCTTGCCCCTGAGTGTGCCGTGCGCTTTGGGCTAGCGGCTCGCTTGCATCGCAATGTGTATTATCGATTGGTAGAGCAGGCCACGCTGAGCGAAGCAGACGACGGCGAATGCCAATGCCGACTCTACAGCGCAGGATCTTGGTATGTCTTAGGTCAGTTTAATGCCAATGATGCGATGCCAGGCGAGGTGACGTGAAGTTAACCGCTGAACAGCAAGCCGTTGTCCATCATCGCGAGGGGCATGCCCGCGTAGCGGCTGTCGCGGGGGCGGGTAAGACCACTACCATGGCGGCAAGGGTGCTCCACCTGTTGGCGTCTGGTGTGTCGCCGAAGCGTATGCTGGTGCTGATGTTTAACCGCTCAGCTCGAGACGATTTTCAACGTCGCCTGATCAGCATGGCGCCTCAAGGGCAGCCATTGCCAGATGTGCGTACCTTTCACTCCCTTGGTCATCGGTTGACGCAGAGTCTGTGTCGCTGGGGGGCGCTTGCGCCGAGACGCCTGCTGTCTGCTGATTGGCAGCTAGAGCGCCTTTTGCGTCAGGCGAGCTTGAATGTGCTTCACGATGCCGTTGAGCGTCGCGATGCGGCTATCGAAGGCGACCGATTAGAAGCGCTTGCTCACTTCTGTGGGCTGGTAAAAGCGGAAATGCTATCGGCTGATGTACTTTACAAGCGTCTTAATTACGAGCCGGATACTGACTACTTTCCCAGAGCATTTGATGAAGCTGAACGGTTGTTGCACGTTGAAGGCGTCATGACCTACGCTGACTTGCTCTACCGGCCCCTGCAAGTGTTAGAAGCTGAACAGACCTTGCGCAGTCGTGTGGAAGGTTTTCTTGATCATGTGATCATTGATGAATATCAGGATATTAATACTGCCCAGCAGCGGTTGCTGGCGGTGCTGGCGGGTTCTAGCGCCAATGTGATGGCGGTAGGTGATGCGAATCAGTGCATCTACGAATGGCGGGGCGCACGCCCTGACACCATGCTGGAAAACTTTACCGCCACGTTTGGCAGCGCCACAGACTACCCGCTCTCTATCACGTTTCGTCATGGCCACGCGCTGGCGCTAACCGCAAACCATGCCATCATGGCTAATCAGCGCCGACCAGACCAGCTCTGTTTAGCGGATGCTAATAATCCTGAGACCCATATATCTGTTGGTCAGGGCAGCAGATTGCTGCTCGATGCCTTAGTCGATTGGCAAGCGCAGGGGCGCGCGTTGAGCGATGTTAGTCTGCTGGTGCGTAGTTGGGCGCTTTCGGTGCCATTTCAGTTGGCGTTACTGCAGGCGGGTATTCCATTTCGTCTTCAACGAGAAGACCGTTTCGTTTTCCGACTCCCTCTCGTGCAGGCATTGGCTGGCTATTTGAAACTGTCTCGCCAGCCAGAGCTGCTGCACGACCCAGAGCAACTCTTGCTTTTGCTCTCTCAGCCAACGCCTTTTGTTGCCCGTGAGCGGCTTCAGAAGCTCGCTTATCAGCTGGCCAGCACCCAGCGCTGGCCTGAACGCCACGAGCCGGTACTAACCTCTCTAAAGCCGCTGCAGCGCCGCACGCTCAAAAAACGCTGGGCGCTGCTATGTGAGCTGCCCAAATTAAGTGGTTGGCCGCCTGCAAAGCTGCTGAGTCATGTGGTGGAAACGATCGAAGCGGAAAAAACCTTAAAGCGAGCAGCGGCAAGACGCGATAAGGGCGAAGAGGACGTTCGTCTATTGGATGTGCTTATCGAGCAAGCCGATAGCGTGAAAGATCCAGATGCGTTTATCGAACTGCTCGAACGTCCAGTAGAGAACCAAGCTGGCGGTGTTCTGATTAGCACGGTTCACGGAGCGAAAGGTCTGGAGTGGCCGTTGGTCGCCGTTGTTGGAGTGAACGAAGAGGACTTTCCGCACTACAGTCGAGACAATCCGCTCAATGATGAGAGGTTAGAAGAAGAGCGACGACTGTTTTACGTAGCGATTACGCGGGCTCAAGAGCAGCTGCTGGTGTTGCATGATGGTGGTGTTCATCGGCCTAGTCGCTTTATTGCGGAAAGCGCTTGGCAGGATAGTTTGCGGGTGGCGTCATGTCTGTCGCGCCAAGATACACCCGTAACGGCTGTGCAGGTAACATCGCCGAGCTTGGTGAAGCGCTATCTTGAGCGGTTAGGACGAACAGACATTGAGCTGGCGGCGCCGCAGGTCAATGAGGCGGCGGCAAGTTACCAGGCTGATGCACACTTTTACCCAGGACAACGCTTGATGCATGCCGTGTTTGGAGAAGGTGAGGTGGCCTCGGTAGAAGGTAACCCCTCCGATCCTGTTATCGATGTGCGCTTCGCACAGGCTGGCCGGCGTCGTCTCATTGCTCGACGTGCGCCGATTGAGTGCTTAGAGCCACCGGCGCAGCCAGCGTAACTGGCCGCGCCGTATGGCACCCTAGTGATGCGGATTACATAGTCGGATGGTTACATATTGGGATAGTTAGGCCCGCCGCCGCCTTCTGGTGCTACCCAGGTAATATTTTGGGCAGGGTCTTTAATATCGCAGGTTTTGCAGTGCACGCAGTTCTGGAAGTTGATCTGGAAGCGTGGCTTGCCTTGATCATCTTCCACCACTTCATAAACCCCCGCAGGGCAGTAGCGTTGGGCCGGTTCTGCATAGGTTGGCAGGTTGTCGCGAATCGGCAGCTCTGGATCTGCTAGGCGCAGATGGCAGGGCTGGTCTTCTTCGTGGTTGGTGTTGGACAAAAAGACGGAAGTCGATTTATCAAACGACAATTTGCCATCGGGCTTCGGATAAGTGATTTTTTCAAACTCGGCTGCAGGTTTTAGCGCGCCGTGGTCGGTGGTGGTGTCGTGAACGTTGGGTAGCTTATTGCCCAGTAGTTGATTGGCGAAGTTGTAAGCACCGCCGCCTACCGTGCCATATTTATGGATAGCAGGGCCAAAGCTTGCGCTCTCTTTTAGCTCTTCATAGGCCCAGCTGGCTTGCCATTTCTCAGTGAAGCTACTTAGCTCCTGAGCACCTTCATCACCCCCCTTAATGGCTTCAAAGACGCTTTCTGCAGCGACCATGCCGGATTTCATCGCTGTGTGCAGGCCTTTGATTTTGGCAAAGTTCAGCGTGCCCGCATCGCAGCCAATCAATAGACCACCCGGGAACGTCATTTTCGGTAGGCAGTTAAAGCCGCCTTTGGTAATGGCGCGCGCACCATAAGCAACCCGTTTGCCGCCTTCTAAATATTGGCTAAGCACCGGGTGATGCTTCATGCGCTGGAATTCATCAAAAGGTGACAGCCAGGGGTTTTTATAACCAAGATCCATAATGAGGCCAACGACGACCTGCTGATTTTCTGCGTGGTAAAGGAACCAGCCGCCGTGAGTGTCTTTTTCAAGCGGCCAGCCCGAGCCGTGAAGCACAAGTCCGGGTTCATGTTTGTCGGCGGGAACATCCCACAGTTCTTTCAAGCCAATCCCATAGTGCTGCGGGTCACGACCAGCATCTAGTGAGAACTCTTTGATTAACCGTTTACCCAAGTGGCCGCGGGCACCTTCGGCAAATAGCGTGTATTTCGCGCGCAGTTCCATGCCTGGCATATGGCCATCTTTGGGAGTGCCATCTGCGCTAACACCCATGTCGCCAATGAGGATGCCGCGTACTGCACCATCTTCGATAATTACGTCCTGGGCAGCAAAGCCAGGGAAAATTTCCACCCCAAGAGCCTCGGCTTGCTCGGCCAGCCAGCGGCATAGGTTGCCTGCGCTAATCACATAGCGGGTAAGATCGCCGCCAGTGTTATGCATGCTTTTTGGCACTAGCGCATTAGGAATTTTTTGCGCTTTTTGAGCATCTTTTAATAGATAAACATCGTCACGAACGGCAGGTGTGTTAAGCGGTGCGCCGCGCTCTTCCCAATCAGGAAATAGTTCTGCCAGTGCGCGGGGCTCAAAGACAGCACCAGAAAGAATATGGGCGCCGACTTCGGAGCCTTTTTCTACTACACAAACCGTCAACTCTTGTTCTGCTTGATTTGCCTGTTGCATTAGGCGGCAAGCGGAAGCTAGGCCAGAGGGGCCAGCCCCGACAATGACTACATCGAAGTCCATGACATCGCGTTCAACATTTTCCACCCGGCTTCTCCTTATTCTCATAAGAGCCATTATTTACAAAAACTAGCCTGTACAAACGTCAAATGAGCGTTATGAGAACTAGCTTATAAAAAGATGGCCTTAATTTTAAACGGTCGTTTGCTTCTGGTTATGCTCCATGATAGGCATAATACCCCTGTAAGGTCACCCCTACGATGGCAAAAGCACCATTTATCCATGGAGTTTACATCGCTGCTACGACCAAGGCCGTAGTTAATCGGTGTTGTCGCTAGTCACTAGGTTGTGGCAAATTGATAGGGTTTTTCATTTACAGACCTATCAAACGCTTGCATGAATTTTTTAAGGTGTCGTTTTAAATACACGTCGCCCCTATTTTAGAAGCATCAGCTGGTACGATGCTGAGACAAGCTAACGGCTTCCATCACAAGCCAAGCGAGGAATCTATGAAAGTACTCGTCGCGGTTAAACGCGTCATCGACTATAACGTCAAAATCCGCGTGAAAGCGGACAACTCTGACGTTGATCTTACCAACGTCAAAATGGCGATGAACCCCTTCTGCGAAATTGCCGTAGAAGAAGCGGTGCGCCTCAAAGAGAAGGGTGTTGCGACAGAAGTCGTGGCCGTTACCGTTGGCCCTAAGGCGGCTCAAGAGCAGTTGCGCACCGCGCTAGCGCTTGGGGCAGACCGTGCTATTCATATTGAAACCGACGAGCGCGTTGAGTCGCTTGCGGTAGCCAAGTTGCTAGCTAAGGTTGTTGACGAAGAGCAGCCTGGTTTAGTGATTCTCGGTAAGCAGGCTATCGATACCGACAACAATCAAACGGGCCAAATGCTGGCCGCGCTGACCAATCTACCCCAAGGTACTTTTGCCTCTGAGGTTGCTGTTGACGGTGACAAGGTCAACGTCACTCGCGAAATCGATGGTGGTCTGCAAACCGTAGCGCTTTCTCTGCCCGCTATCGTTACCACCGATTTGCGTTTGAACGAGCCGCGTTACGCGAAGCTTCCCGACATCATGAAGGCTAAGAAGAAGCCGCTGGATACCAAAACGCCCGCTGATTACGGGGTTGAAGTGGCCTCCAAGGTGAGCCTGCTCAAAGTGGAGTCCCCGGCAGAGCGCAAAGGTGGTGTTAAAGTCGCCTCGGTAGATGAATTGATCGACAAACTGAAAAACGAAGCCAAAGTGCTTTAATAGGAGCTGATCTCATGAGCATTCTGGTACTTGCCGACCTTCATGAAGGTCAGTTAGCGGGCGCAACCGCTCACGTAGTTGCTGCTGCCAAGGCGATTGGTGGTGACATTGACGTGCTGGTGGCCGGTGAAGGCGTTCAGGCGGCGGCTGATGCTGCTGCAAAGCTTGAAGGCGTCAATAAAGTTCGCGTTGCCGATAACGCTGTTTACGCCCATCAGCTTGCCGAGCCAATGGGCGCTCTATTGGTTGAGTTGGCTGGCGACTATACCCACGTGTTGGCTAGCGCCTCTACCACTGGCAAAAACGTACTGCCGCGCTTGGCTGCCTTAAAAGATGTTAGCCAGCTGTCCGACGTGATTGGCGTTGAAAGTGCTGATACTTTCCTGCGTCCAATTTATGCGGGCAACGCCATCGCCACAGTAAAAAGCGACGACGCACTGAAAGTGATGACCGTGCGTACCACTGCGTTTGATGCGGTCGAGAGCACGGGTAGCGGCTCTGTAGAAGCGGTAGAAGTAGTGGTCGAAAATGGTCAGTCTAGCTTTGTTAAGCAAGAGCTGGCGCAATCCGACCGTCCGGAACTTGGCGGTGCCAAAGTAGTGGTGTCTGGTGGTCGTGGTATGGGCAACGGCGAAAACTTTAAGCTGCTTGACGGCATTGCTGACAAGCTGGGTGCTGCCATTGGTGCATCACGAGCGGCCGTAGACGCTGGGTTTGTGCCCAATGATATGCAGGTTGGCCAAACCGGTAAGATTGTGGCCCCTGAGCTGTATATTGCTGTGGGTATTTCTGGTGCTATTCAGCACTTGGCGGGCATGAAAGACTCTAAAGTCATTGTTGCGATCAACAAAGACGAAGAAGCGCCCATTTTCCAAGTCGCCGATTACGGCTTGGTGGGTGATCTCTTCGAGGTTCTGCCGGAGCTTGAAAGCAAGCTATAAGCCACTGAATCTAAACTGGCTAAAAGCCGACTTCACCAGAAGTCGGCTTTTTTATTGGCGATGAGTTCGATAAACTGCCAATAGTTGACTAAGGTACTGGGGTATAAAACGTATCGGTTATCAATAATCGCTGCTCACGGTAATTAATTATAGCCGTGATGGTTGAAAAAGGTGGGGTAAGACCACACCTAGTTGAGTGAACGTAACAAAAGCCACTTAAGGAGAAGTTAGCATGGCACATACACTTCCAGAATTACCGTACGCTTATGACGCACTTGAGCCGCATATCGATGCGATGACGATGGAGATTCACCACTCTCGTCACCACAACACTTACGTCACTAGTCTGAATGCTGCGCTTGAAGGCACGGGCCTTGAAGACGTGCCGGTAGAAGAGCTGGTTGCCAATCTTGATCGTGTACCTGAAGAGAAGCGTCAAGCCGTTATTAACCACGGCGGCGGCCATGCCAACCACTCTATGTTCTGGCAAATGATGTCACCTAATGGCGGTGGCCAGCCTCAGGGTGATGTAGCAAAAGCTATTGAAGCTGAACTAGGCGGTCTTGATGCGTTCAAGGAAGCGTTCAAGAAAGCAGCGTTGGGTCGCTTTGGTAGCGGCTGGGCATGGCTTTCCGTTACACCTGAGAAAAAGCTGGTCGTTGAAAATACCCTGAACCAAGACAGCCCGCTAATGCATGGCAACACGCCGGTATTGGGTCTGGATGTTTGGGAGCACGCATACTACCTGAAGTTCCAAAACAAGCGCCCTGATTACGTAGAAGCCTTTTTTAACGTAGTCAATTGGGAAGATGTTGAGCGTCGTTATCAGGCGGCTATCGCCTAAACTCACGCGCTGTGAGAAAGGCGCCAAGCTCGTTGGCGCCTTGGAAAAAAACCGCTTCCATTGAGAAGCGGTTTTTTTGTTTTTGGGAGAAGGTTTAGCTATTTCTGAAGCCGCTCTTGTGATGGCCCTAATGAGAGCTATTGAGAGCGTTCCTGGGGTGGTTAGGGGAGGGGTGTTTTAGACGGCTATTGAGAGGCTGCTGGGTATGATATTGGGTACGAGCTGTCAATAACCTGTGGATGAAAAAATACCATATATGCTTGAATTGATTTTCTCATGGTCTATATATAGTATGCGTTGTGTCTTCCAGAGAGGGCGAGCACAAGATATGCTCTACCCGAAAAACACCGCTATGAAAAGGAAAAAATAGCCATGGATATCCAAATTTATAGCAAGCCTGCTTGTGTTCAATGCACTGCTACCTACCGTGCGCTGGATAAGCAGGGCCTAGAATATACCGTTATCGATATTACTGCTGAAAGCGGTGCCCAGGAGGAAGTGGAAGCGCTGGGTTATCGTCAGTTACCCGTCGTGGTTGCGGGTGAGGATCATTGGTCTGGTTTTCGTCCTGACCGCATTCAAGCACTAGCGTAAAACGTCGCTATGCAAAACGCTGATGTGGAAGCTGGGCGTAATCGTTCTTTAGTTTATTTTTCCACTAAGTCAGGCAATACCCACCGTTTTATACAAAAGCTTGGCTTAAGCGCTCAGCGGCTGCCACTAAACCGTGAAGAACCGACACCACGCATAGAACAGCCCTACATATTAGTGACACCTACCTATGGTGGCGGCTATGCCGAAGGGGCAGTGCCGGGGCAGGTGATCCGATTTTTAAACGATGAGCACAATCGACATCTCTTACGGGGTGTTATTGCCGCTGGTAATACGAATTTTGGTGAAGCATATGGGTTGGCAGGGCGAATCATTGCCCAAAAGTGCCAAGTGCCGCTGCTTTATCGATTTGAACTGTTTGGCACTGACGACGATGTCGCCAAGGTCCGCAAAGGAGTAGAAGAGTTTTGGAAACGTCAAGCTCAGTCTCTAACAACGTAGCTTCTAACAACGTTGCTACAAAAAACTCGGCAGAAACAAAACGGCCTGCTGCGGGGGCATCCGAGGCGCGTACCCTGGATTACCATGCGCTGAACGCGATGTTGAATCTATACGGTGCCAACGGTGAATTGCAGCTCGATAAAGATCGCGAAGCCGCCCGCCAGTATTTCCTGCAGCACGTTAATCAAAACACCGTGTTCTTCCACTCGTTGGAAGAGAAGCTCGATTACCTAGTGGAAGAGCAGTATTACGAGGCAGAAATGCTGGCCCAGTACAGCTTTGCCTTTATTAAGGCGCTGTTTGAGCAGGCATACGCCTATAAATTCCGTTTCCCGAGCTTCTTGGGCGCTTTCAAGTATTACACCAGCTACACGCTGAAAACGTTCGACGGTAAGCGTTACCTTGAGCGCTATGAAGACCGTGTCTGCATGGTGGCGTTGACGCTGGCGCGTGGCGATGAGGCATTGGCCAAGTCACTGGTTGATGAAGTTATTAGCGGCCGTTTTCAGCCTGCTACGCCGACTTTCCTGAACTGCGGTAAACAGCAGCGCGGTGAGCTGGTTTCCTGCTTCCTGCTGCGTATTGAAGACAACATGGAGTCGATTGGTCGCTCGATTAACTCCGCGTTGCAGCTCTCTAAGCGCGGCGGCGGTGTTGCCTTCTTGTTGACTAATATCCGCGAGTCCGGCGCACCCATTAAGCGTATCGAGAACCAGTCCTCGGGTATTATCCCGATTATGAAACTGCTGGAAGATGCCTTCTCCTACGCTAATCAGTTAGGTGCGCGCCAGGGCGCAGGTGCGGTTTATTTAAATGCTCACCACCCGGATATTCTGAGTTTTCTCGACACTAAGCGTGAAAATGCCGATGAAAAAATCCGCATTAAAACGCTGTCGCTGGGCGTAACGATTCCGGACATTACCTTTGAGCTGGCCAAGCGCAACGACGATATGTACCTGTTCTCGCCCTACGATGTTGAGCGGGTTTATGGCGTGCCGTTTGGGGATATCAGCGTGACCGAGAAGTACCATGAAATGGTCGCGGATGCGCGCATTCGTAAGCACAAGATCAATGCACGTGCATTCTTCCAAACCCTGGCCGAGCTACAGTTCGAATCGGGCTATCCGTACATCATGTTTGAAGATACGGTTAACCGTGCGAATCCGATTGCCGGTCGTATCAATATGAGCAACCTTTGCTCTGAAATTCTCCAGGTGAATACGCCCACCGAATACGATGACGATCTTGGCTATCGTCAGGTCGGTCAGGACATCTCCTGTAATCTTGGTTCGATGAACATCGCTAAAGTGATGGACTCAGGCGATATTGGCACCAGCGTTGAGATTGCCATTCGTGGTTTGACCGCGGTTTCTGAGATGAGCAACCTGCGCAGTGTGCCTTCCATTGCTGAAGGTAACGCCAAGTCTCGCGCCATTGGCCTCGGGCAAATGAACCTGCACGGTTTCCTGGCGCGTGAACACATTTATTATGGTTCGGAAGAGGGCTTGGACTTTACCAATCTCTACTTCTACTGCGTGGCATTCCATGCGATTCGTGCGTCTAACCAGCTGGCGATCGAACACAGCGAAGCCTTTGCAGGGTTTGAAGACTCCACCTACGCATCGGGCGCTTTCTTTGATAAGTACACAGATCAAGCGTGGCTGCCGAAAACTGAGAAAGTGCGTCACTTGTTCGAGCGTAGCGGTATTGCATTACCTACCCAGGAAGATTGGCAGGCGCTAAAGGCATCGGTAATGGCGCACGGACTGTATAACCGTAACCTGCAGGCGGTGCCGCCAACGGGTTCTATCTCATATATCAACCACTCTACCTCTAGTATTCACCCGGTGGCAGCGAAAATTGAGATCCGTAAAGAAGGCAAGCTGGGGCGTGTTTACTATCCGGCGCCATTCTTGAACGAGGCGAACTTCGATTATTTCCAGGATGCCTATGAAATTGGCCCTGAGAAAATTATCGATACCTATGCTGAAGCGTCTAAACACGTTGATCAGGGTCTGTCGTTGACGCTGTTCTTCCCTGATACCGCCACCACGCGGGATATCAACAAAGCGCAAATTTACGCGTGGCGTAAGGGCATCAAGACGCTTTACTACATCCGTTTACGCCAGAGCGCGCTTGAAGGTACGGAAGTAGAAGGCTGCGTCTCCTGCTCGCTGTAATCGTATATCGCTTTTATTAGATCATGTTGGTGAGAGAATTCTGATGACCACTATGCAACGCTTATCGCGGGTCGATGCGATCAACTGGAACCGCCTTCAGGATGATAAAGACCTGGAAGTGTGGAACCGCCTGACCAGCAATTTCTGGCTGCCGGAAAAAGTGCCGCTCTCCAACGATATTCAGTCGTGGAACACCCTGACACAGCAGGAAAAACAGCTGACGATTCGTGTGTTCACTGGCCTGACGCTGCTCGACACAATCCAGAGCAGCGTGGGAGCGCCGGTATTAATGGAGGATGCACGCACACCCCATGAAGAGGCGGTTTATACCAATATCGCCTTTATGGAATCGGTGCATGCGCGCTCTTACAGCTCGATTTTCTCAACACTGTGCGCGACGCGGGATGTAGATGATGCGTTTCGCTGGAGTGAAGAAAACCCGACGCTGCAGGCGAAGTCTGAGTTGATTCTTGAGCGTTACCGCTCCGACGATCCGTTAATGCGTAAAGTGGCTAGCGTCTTCCTTGAGTCATTTCTGTTCTACTCGGGTTTCTACCTGCCGATGTACTGGTCGAGCCACGCCAAGCTGACCAACACGGCTGATCTGATTCGTTTGATCATTCGTGATGAAGCCGTGCACGGCTACTACATTGGCTACAAGTTCCAGCAAGCGCTGGCAGAAGCCACGCCCGAGCGCCAGCAAGAAGTGAAAGACTACGCTTATGAGCTGCTGCTAGAACTTTACGACAACGAAGTGCGCTACACCGAATCGCTCTATGATGAGGTGGGTTTAACGGAAGACGTGAAGAAATTCCTTCACTACAACGCCAATAAAGCGCTGATGAACCTCGGGTTTGAACCGTTGTTCCCCAGCAGCGTCACCGACGTCGATCCAACCATTATGGCCGCGCTTTCTCCGAGTGCGGATGAAAACCACGACTTCTTCTCCGGTTCTGGTTCTTCCTACGTGATTGGTAAGGCCGTTGCCACCGAAGACGACGACTGGGCGTTTTAAGCTTACCATCGGCGGCTTTTCAACGTCGTTGATAGCTTGATGAGGCAAGGAGGGAGCAGTGTCGGGCAATAGTGATAAGGCGCAGAATTTGCTGAAAATAGCAGCGGCAGTCGTGAGCGACTCTTCAGGGCGCTTGCTACTAGTACGCAAGCAGGGCACGCGATTTTTTATGCAACCAGGCGGTAAAATTGAGCAGGGAGAGGAAGCCATAGCGGCACTCTGCCGTGAGTTAGAGGAAGAAGTTGGCTTACGTATAGCAAGTGATCAGTTACTTCCTTTGGGCATGCAGCGTGCTTTAGCAGCCAATGAGCCAGACACCGTGATTGAAGCGCAGTTGTTCAGTCTGGTGATTGATCAGCCTGTCCATGCTGGGGCGGAGATTGCTGAAACGGTTTGGGTAACCCGCGAAGAGGCATTAAAGCTGCCGTTGGCACCGCTGACCAAGCAGCATGTTGTGGTTGCTGCTTAGAAGCGCTTTCCCTGTATTTTACTGCCCCTGTGTTTTTACTGAACCAGTATTTTTACAAACCCTATGTCTTTACTGAAGGGCGCCACTTGGCGCCCTTTTTTATGCTGGAGTGACGGTCTGCAGCGAAGCACTATTGAATGCTAATGATAAATATTGTCATTTATTCTATTAGTGTTAGGCTATGCACTGCTTAAACGAAACGCAAATCGTTCATTATACCTAATGAGTTTCTAGCGCGCCGTTAATGGCGACGTGCTAATCAGTAACGGAGACGTAACGTGCTGAAAAGGCCTTTCTTTGCCTTGCATGGAGGCTGGCTTGCCGGAGTGCTGGTCAGCGGTACGCTAATGGCAAGTGATGAGACAGTCGATCAAGCGGCCCAGAGTGTCGAGGCCCAGCAAGCGCAGTCCGCACTTCAGCAGCAAATTGATGAGGCTGATGACGCCACGCGTTCAGCGATTGAAGAGCTACGCCGCCTAGAGCGGGAAACCCGCCAGATGGAAGCATCCAATGCTGCTTTAAGTGGCCGCCTGGCCAGTGAAGCCGAGCGCCAGCAGCGCCTTGGTCAGGCGCTCGATACGTTAAGCGACACGCGCGCCGCGCTGCCTGCTGTTGAGCAGGATATGACAGAGCAGCTAATCAGTTGGATCGAGTCTGACCTGCCGTTTCTGAAAGCCGAGCGTTTGGCGCGTGTTCAACCCACTGAGCAGCAGCCTTCAGAAAGTGCGGCGCGCATTGCCAATTTGCTGGAAGCTTGGCGTGCTGAATTGTCGTATGGCCGTGAAGTGGATAGCTGGCGTGGTCGTTTGCAATTAGCAGAAGGTAATCCGCGTGAAGTGGAATATTTGCGCATTGGCCGAATCGGCTTTTATTACCTAACCCCTGATGGTCGAGAAGGGGGTATGTGGGATAAGGCGAGCGGTGAGTGGCAGCCACTTGATGAAAGCGTCCGCCGCGAGGTGCGTAACGGTCTACGTATTGCTGACGATCAGCGCACGCCAGAGCTGCTGCGCCTACCGCTTTCCATTATTGCTAACGACCACGCAGGGGGCCAGCAATGAGTCTGTTAACACGCCAGCGAGGCGCGCGCAGAAGCATAATCTGTTTTGCATTACTGGCAAGCCTTCTGGGCGGCAGTATGGCAATGGCGCAAACTGACAGAGTTGGTTCGTTACGTGAAGCTCGCGAAGCCGCTGAGGCGCGTGACCAAGCGCGCTTGCAGTCGTTCCTTGAAGATCAAGAGGCACTGGATGAAGCGTTAGCAGAGGCGCGGGCTGAGCATCAAGCTGCAGAAGAACAGCAAGCAGCATTAGCTGCGCAACAGCAGGAACAAGCGCAGCAGGCTCAAACGCTGGCCGCGCGCCAGGCAGAGCAGGGCGAAGCGCTCACCTCGCTACTGGCGGATCTGTCACGGCACAGCGAAGAGGTGCGTAACGAACTAGGCGGTGATAGCTGGCTGACGCTAGATGCTAATGCGTTACCACCGCGTCTCAATGAGATCGAGGTGCTGGAGCGTCAACAAATCGAAACTGTCGTGGACAGTTTAGCGACGCTAACGCTGAGCACTGGGCGTGCCGAGCGCCTTGAATTACCGGTGGCCGATGCCAGTGGCGAGATTGAATCGAGAAGCGTTGTGCGCTTGGGTGATTTTGCAGCGTTTACTGACACAGCGTTGCTCAGGAAAGGCCAGGATGATGGTGGCTTGGCTGAAGTGCCGCATACTCCTGCTGAAATCAGTGATGTGCTGGCGGCCTATCATCAAGGTGAAAGCCGCGTATTTGCCATTGATCCTACCCAAGGTAGCGTGTTGCAAGCTCTTGCTCAGCAGCCAAGTCTCTGGGAGCGATTCCAGCAGGGCGGTTATGTCGGTTACGTAGTGGTAGCGCTGGGTGGCTTTGGTCTATTAGTGGCATTGGCGCAGTACCTTTACCTGGTCGTCGTCAGTGCACGGCTGCACCGCCAGCGTAAAGCGCTGGATCAACCGAATGCTAATAACCCGCTGGGTCGCGTGCTCCAGCGTTTCCAGGAGATGGATAAGCACCAAGCACCGGAAGCACTGGAAGCGAGGTTGGATGAGGCGGTGTTGGCTGAACTACCGCGTATCGAGCGTGGCCAGCCGATTGTTAAGCTGTTGGCAGCCATTGCGCCGCTACTGGGTCTGCTGGGTACTGTGACCGGCATGATTGTCACCTTCCAGGCAATTACCGTGTTCGGTACCGGCGACCCGCAGCTAATGGCGGGTGGTATCAGTCAGGCGCTGGTGACAACGGTGCTGGGGCTTGTGACAGCAGTGCCGCTGCTATTTGCTCAGACGGCCTTGGCGAGTCGGAGTCGCTTGATTACCCAAGCCATTGAAGGTGAAGCAAGTGCCACCTTAGCTGATCATCTTGAAGCGCAGTCGACGGCTAATGCGCAAGCGGTGACCTAATATGCCCACGTTACCTCTTTGGCTTGAGCCCGTTGAGCGGCTGCTTGATGCCGGTGGTGCCGTTTTAGTGGTGCTGGCATTCGTTGCCGTGCTGGTGTTTGGGATGGCAATTGAGCGCTGGTGGTATTACCGCTTTAGTTGGCGGCGTGCCCGTCGCCAACTGATTCGTCGCTGGGCGGCACGCAGTGATCACCGTAGCTGGAGTGCACGCACGCTACGCAATGTCTGGACAGAGGCGCTGGTTGCTAAGCTACGCCGCCCGTTGCCCTGGATCAAACTGCTTGTAGCGTTATGCCCACTGCTAGGCTTGCTGGGTACTGTCACCGGTATGATTACCGTGTTCGATAGCCTTTCTCTTAGTGATACTCATCAGGCGCGGGCCATGGCCGACGGTGTTGCCCGTGCCACGCTGCCCACGCTAACCGGCATGGCAATTGCTGTGGTGGGGTTGCTGTTTATTAGTCGTTTAGAGCACGTGATTCGTCGCGAAGACCAGCGGTTACACGACCGCTTAGCCCGTGCCTTGGAGGAGAATGATGCGTAGACGCCGTTCCATAGACACCACGGCTGATAGTAATGAAGTTAACCTAACGCCGATGCTGGACGTTGTCTTTATCATGCTGATCTTCTTTATTGTGACGACCAGTTTCATTAAAGAGAGCGGTGTTGAGATTGAACGCCCCGAAGCGGCAGCGGCAAGCCCGCGCCCCGACGCACAGGTACTGATTGCTGTGACGCCGGAGGGGGCTGTTTGGGTCGATGGAAAGCCAGTTGATGTGCATCGTATTGGCCAGCAGGTCGCCGGCATGTTGAGTGATGATGGCTCCGTTGTTATCCAGGCCGATCGGGAATCCACGACTGGCTTGTTGATTGAAGTGATGGATCGCCTCAAGCAGGCGGGGGTTGACCAGATCGCCGTGGCAGCGAGCCGGAGTGCACCATGATTCGTCATGTCCTCTCGATACTGGGTGGCATTGCCTTAGCCGTTGGCTTGTTTTGGATGTTGGCGCTACTGGTGGCGCCCCCGGAGCGCTCGCCAGAAGAACCTATAATGTCAATGTCGATGACTATGATAGAAGCGCCAGAGATGGCGCCAGAGCAGGAAGCGCCGCCGCCTGCGCCTTCAGAGGCAGCGCCAGTAACACCGCCGCCGATGCCTATGCCAGCGCCGGCACCTATCGCTGAGAGTACGATTGCGCTACCTGAGGTAGAGCTTCCTGACGAGCCAGTGGAACCGGTTGAGCTGGAGAGTGAGTTACCAGAGCTGACTGAAATTACCCCCGAACCCACCCCGCAACCCACGCCGAAGCCGTCTCCACGACCAGCGCCGCAACCTGACCCTGCGCCACCACAGCCAGCAGAAGCGGCAGCGCCTTCGACAGCGCAGCGTGAGGCCGCGCCAGTGGCAGAGCCCGCGCCATCGAATGAGCCTGTCAGTGTCGGGCAAGTTGCCCCGACCAGTCGCGTGAACCCTTCTTATCCGCCGCGTGCTCAGCGGCGGGGCATGGAGGGCTTTGTTGAGGTGGAGTTTGTTATTCGCCGAGATGGTAGTGTCGATAACGGCACGATTCGCGTGACGCGGGCACAGCCGAGGCGAGTGTTTGAAGACGCAGCCCGCGAAGCGATCGCGCGCTGGCAGTTCGAACCCGGTCAGCAGCTTCGTCGCGCCACGCAGCGTATTGAATTCCAGTTGAGATAGCCCGTTGAGTTAGTCCGTTGGAACAGCTCGTTGGAATAGCTCGTTGGAATAGTTCGTTGAAATGGTTTGTTGGAATGGTTTGTTGGAATGGTTCGTTGAGTCAGTCCATTGAAAATGCCAGTCGAGGAAAGAGTATGCAGCGTTGGGTGGGAATCGCCGTATTAAGCGCGCTAAGCGTCATGGCGCACGCGAACGAACCGCTGCCGGGTGATATTGTTCGCGATCTTAATGGGTTGCAAAGCCAATTAGCTGAGCAGCCCAGCGGCGAGGCTGATAGCGATGTGCTCAACCGTATTACGCGACATGCGCGATCCCAGGCAGAGCGCCTCGCTGGCGGCAATCGTGCGGACCAGTGGGCGAGTGCGCTCTATCATCAACTCGCCGCGAGTGCGTTGGTGCGTCAAGGTGATCACGTTGCGGCAGCTGATGAGTTAGCCAGCGCACGACAGCGCCCTAGCGTGCCTAGCAGCCAAATTCTGCGCTGGCTGCGTGATGAGGCGTCGCTACGTCGTGCAGGTAACCAGAGCACTGAAGCTATCACGCTATATGAGCAGTGGCTAACCCAGTCCAAGGGCAATCCGCACTACGATGAATCTGCGTGGCGACTCGTTCGCTTATTAGCGGAAGAGGAGCGCTGGGAAGACGCCGCTGAATGGTTGTCCCCGCTACTGCAAAAAGGCGGATTGACTGATGCGCAGCAGGCACTAACCACGGTGGTGTTACGCAATGCGGGACAAAACGAGCAAGCTCTAGGTTGGCTAGTGGGTGATTTGAATGCGCAGAGCGAGCCTGATGCTTGGCGTCAGGCGGCAGGGCTTGCCCAGCAAGCAGGGCAGGCCGGTGTGGCGGCTGGCGTGTGGGAGATGGCGTGGCAGCTGGGGAAGTTCACCACGGTCGAAGATCGCTTAACGTTAATTCGTCTGCATTTAGCGGGGGGTACGCCAGCTAGGGCAGGTGAACACTTGGAAGTGGCTATTCAAGAAGGTGTGTTGGCGCGTGATGAAGAAACGTTGCGGCTGCTGGCGGGGGCGTGGCAGCAGGCGAGGCATGTTGATAAGGCGTTAAGCGCTTGGAGAGCACTTGCTGAGAATACTCAGCAAGCGGAAGACTGGCGGCAGTATGGACAGCTGGCTTATCGCTGGGGGCAAGATGATCAGGCGGAGGGAGCGCTTATCAAGGCGGCGAATCTGGGTGATGATCAGGCAGAGCAGTGGTTGGCGAATTTTGAAGAGTGAAGTGACAAGCCCTCGGTAGACGCCCCTCGAATAACGTAAGGGGCGTATGTGTGTTTGGCTTGTTTGTGCTTAGTCTGTCTGTGAAAGCGTCAGCGCAAAATCACTCCAGGTAGGAGCGTGATCGGAAGGCCGCTCCATGCTGCGCAGTTCATAATCAATGCCTGCACCGGTGACGCATTCGGCAAGCGGTTTAGACACCAGAATGTAGTCAATGCGCAGGCCGCGTTTTGGCTCGCGGTCAAAACCTTTTGAGCGATAGTCAAACCAGCTGAACCACTCACTGTTATCTGGGTGGCACAGCCGATAGCTGTCGCTAAGGCCCCACGCTTTTATACCTTCAAGCCATTCTCGTTCGATAGGCTGAAAGCTGGCTTTGCCCTCGCGCAACCAGCGTTTGCGGCTTGGTTCGCCAATACCAATATCCTGATCTTCCGGCGATATGTTGAAATCTCCCATAATCGCCAGCTGTTCTTCAGGATGGTGCTGGTTTTGTAGCAGGCTTGCCAACTGCTGATAGAAGCGCGCTTTATGAGGGAATTTAGTTGGGTGTTCAACGTTTTCACCCTGGGGGAAGTAGCCATTCCAAACAGTGACCGGTTCACCATTATCGGCTAGTAACCGTACGCCAATCATCCGGCGTTGGGCGTCTTCCTCATCATCAGGGAAGCCATAAAATACCGCTTGGGGTTTTTGCCGACACATTAAGGCAACCCCGTAATGGCCTTTTTGACCGTAATAAAAAACGTGATAGCCCATGGCTTCAACGTCAGCCAGAGGAAACTCGCTGTCGTGTACTTTGGTTTCCTGTAGGCCAATGACGTCTGGCTGCTGCGTATCAATCAGCGCTTGAAGCTGATGAAGCCGTGCCCGAATGCCATTGATATTAAACGAGACCAAACGCATTACGAACGATCTCCTGAAGGGTTGTCTCCTTCTTTATCAGGATGGATGGCAATATTCTGTCCGTCTTGCTGGCGTGCCAGTTTACGCACCGCTTGAAGCTTGCGTTGTTGCTGCTTCTTAGCCACAAAGCGGCGTGAAGGAGCCACTTGGTCAGGGTTGTCATGGCGCCATTTTTTGTAATCTTTGCGGCGACCAGTGCGGATAGTTACCTTATCCGCTAGCGAACGAGTTTTTTTCTTACGCGTCATGTCGCGCTCCTTGGGTTAATTTATGCCTCATTCTAACAGGCAAGCGCACTCCTTCGACAGCAGGACGCGCTCTTATCGCCAACCCCTGGTACAATGCGCACTTCGTGATGCCTAACATCCACAGCAATGGACAGATACACAGCCTATGAGCGAGTCGGAACAGACCACAGCATCGGCCCAGAACCGCAAGCCTAAACGCCGCCGTCGGAAGCCGCGTCGTCGTCAATCGAACTGGGATCTTCGTCAGTTTCAGGTGCCCGCCGTTGCCGGCAAGTGGCGCTTCCATGACTTTGATTTACCGCTGCCTTTAATGCGTGCCATTCATGCCCAAGGGTTTGAGTACTGCACGCCTATTCAGTCAGAGGCACTGCGTCACACGTTGCTGGGTGGCGATATTGTCGGCAAGGCGCAAACAGGCACCGGAAAAACCGCCGCCTTTTTGATCTCGGTAATGGCTTATTTTCTGGAAGAGCCGACCCCTGATGGCCAAAAACAAGGCGCACCCCGTGCGTTGATTATTGCGCCTACCCGGGAGCTGGCACTGCAAATTGAAAAAGATGCTAAAGCGCTTGCTCGCTTCACGCAGCTCAATGTGGCCAGTGTTGTCGGCGGTATGGACTATCAAAAGCAGCGCGACAGCTTGGGTAAGAAGATCGATATCCTGGTGGCAACACCCGGTCGCTTGCTGGATTTCCACCAGAAGCGCGATATTGACCTCTCCGAAGTTGAGGTGTTGGTATTGGATGAAGCGGATCGCATGCTTTCCATGGGCTTTATTCCCGATGTGAAACGTATTATTCGCTATACGCCTAAGAAAGAGGAGCGCCAGACGTTTCTGTTCTCGGCAACCTTCACCGACGATATCTTAAGCCTAGCGAGTCAATGGACGCTCGATCCTGCTCATGTAGAGATTGAAGTCACCGTTGAGAACCAGGCAGATATCGATCAGCGTGTTTATCTAGTCTCTGATGACGACAAGCAGCGACTGTTGGTTAACCTGCTGACGCAGGAGAGCTTCGAGCGCGTGATGGTGTTTGGTAACCGTCGTGATCTCGTGCGCAAGCTAGATGATTTGCTGAAAAAAGCAGGCGTCAGTGTTGCTATGCTGTCTGGTGACGTGCCACAAAATCAGCGCATCAAAACCTTGGAGAGCTTCCGTGAGGGAGAAATCCAAGTGCTGGTGGCAACGGATGTCGCAGGGCGTGGTATTCATATTGAAGATGTCAGCCACGTGATCAACTACACGCTGCCGGAAGACCCAGAAGATTACGTTCATCGCATTGGACGTACCGGTCGTGCGGGTGCCAAAGGCGTCTCGATTAGTTTTGTTGGCGAAGAAGATGCGTTCTCGCTACCAGAAATTGAGCGCTACATTAACGGTAAGCTGCCCTGCGAACATCCGCCGGAAGGCATGCTGTAACGCGCATGCTCGATAATGCGCTGAAAAGTGATATTCAAGACGCCTATCGTCGCGTGGTGGAAAAGCTTGAGCTGACACCACGCTACGGCCAGCGTCTGATGATCGCAGAAATCGCTCGTACGCTAGGTGGCATTGAGCAGGATAGTGAAGGCAAGCGCACAAACGATAATCATGTGTGCGTGCTGGAAGCGGGTACTGGAACCGGTAAAACGCTTGCCTATCTGATTGCCGCATTGCCGATTGCTAAGGCGCAGGGAAAGCGATTGATTGTTTCCACCGCGACGGTGGCACTGCAGGAGCAGGTGCTTAATCAGGACTTGCCTTCGCTTGCCAGTCATAGCGGTATTGCCTTTCGTTACGCCTTGGCAAAAGGGCGTGGCAGATACGTATGTGTTGCGCGCCTTGATCAGGCGTTAGAAGGCTCTGAGCCGAACCCGACACTGTCGCTGTTTGAGCAGTCACTTCAATCCCACAGCAGTGACTTTTCCCTATTAGCCACGGATCTGGCCGAAGCCTACGGAAAAGGTGAGTGGGCAGGTGATCGCGATACATGGTCGGCGTCGATCGACGACGGTCATTGGCGACAGCTTACGGTGGATCATCGTCAGTGCACCGGGCGTCGTTGTGGTCATTTCGGTGCCTGCGCCTTTTTCCGTTCCCGGCGTGATCTGGAAGATGCCGATATAATCGTGGCCAACCATGACTTGGTTCTTGCTGACCTAGCACTGGGGGGGGGGGCGATTCTACCTGATCCCGCTGACTGCATTTTTGTCTTTGATGAAGGCCACCACCTGCCGGATAAGGCACTTTCCCACTTTGCCCATCGCTTTGCGGTGCATGGTTGCCTGCGTTGGTTAAAAACACTGAAAAGCAGTCTAACCGATCTGCATCAAGGGTTAGCAGTTCAGCCGACGATTGCGCGTTTGCTCGCTGGGCTACCTGAGCTGCTGCATAGCTTAGAGCCCGCTTTGGGCGATGTGTTTAGCATGGGGCACCAGCTGGCTGGGCGGGAAAACGGCTTGTCGGATGAAGAAGCTAATCATCAACTTCGTTTTGAAAAGGGTCAGGTACCAGAAGCGCTTCGCGAACAAGCTCAGCAACTACTGGTTATGTTCGCCACGCTGTCACGCAGTCTGGAGAGCATTAGCGATATCCTGCGCGAAAGCCTCGACCCTGATAAGCAAACAGGGTTGGATAGGGATCAAGCCGACACGTGGTTGCCGCTGATTGCACTGCTGCATGGGCGTTCGCTTGATGCCCATTCACTATGGCAAGCGTTCAGTGAGCAGGATGCTGCCAATGCGCCGCCCAGTGCTCGTTGGATTACGCTTAGTCGTGTGGCAGGAGAGCCGGAAATTGAGTTTTCGGCAAGCCCCGTATCCGCGGCGCATACCCTTGCGAAACATTTGTGGGGTCGCTGCCATGGCGCGGTAGTAACGTCAGCAACACTTACCGCGCTGGGGCGTTTTGAGCGAATCCAAGAGCGCGCTGGGCTAGCAAACCGCTATCGCTATCAGGCGTTGCCGAGCCCCTTTGATTACGCCAATGCCATTCTGCGCGTACCTAAGGAGGCGACCGATCCCAGTGATCGTGATGCCCATGAAAGCGCCATTGTGAATTTCGTGACCCAACTGGGAGACGACGAAGCTGCACTGGTGCTGTTTTCTTCCCGGGCGCAATTGCGAGCAGTGGAAAAAGCCTTGCCTGCGGCGGCTAAGGGGCGGGTGTTAGCGCAGGATGCGTTACCCAAGCACGAATTGCTTGAGCGTCATCGCGCGGCTGTCGATGATGGCAATGGGAGCATCATTTTTGGCTTGGCTAGTTTTGCTGAAGGTATCGACTTGCCTGGCGACTATCTCACCCATGTGGTGATTACCCGGCTGCCATTCGCAGTGCCAGATGATCCTGTGGGGGCTACGCTTGCCGAATGGATTGAAAGCCAGGGCGGTAACCCATTTATGCGGATTAGCGTTCCAGATGCGTCAATCAAGCTAGTGCAGGCCTGTGGGCGATTGATCCGTAAGGAGAGCGACCGCGGTGTCATTACGCTGTTGGACCGCCGGGTGATTACGCGTCGATATGGCCAGGCGTTGCTAGATGCACTGCCGCCGTTCAAGCGAGAAATCATGCCGTAATAAAAGGTAGCAATAAAAACGCCCCGCTAAGGCGAATTACCTTGCGGGGCGCTTATGGCTAGCGTTGCTAGCCGTTTTTTACTGTGCGATACGCTGGGCGAGCACTGGTGCAAGCTTGTCGTTCATGCGGGTAAAGGTTTCTACCGTTGTGTCCCAATCAATGCAGGCGTCGGTGATGGAAACACCATACGTTAGCTGGCTAAGATCGGCAGGAACTTTCTGGTTGCCCCAGCCAATGTTTGATTCAACCATCAGGCCAATGATGGACTTGTTGCCTTCTAGGATTTGGTTGGTGACGTTTTCGAGCACCAGCGGCTGTAGGCCAGCATCTTTGTTAGAATTGGCGTGAGAGCAGTCGATCATAATGTTGGCTGAAAGATCAGCTTTTTTAAGCTCTTTTTCAGCCAGAGCAACGCTGACGCTATCGTAATTTGGCTTGCCATTACCACCGCGCAACACGACGTGGCCGTAAGCGTTACCCCGTGTACGGATAATCGCAACTTGGCCTGCGTTGTTGATACCCAGGAAGTTATGCGGGCTGGCAACAGACTGCAGGGCATTGATAGCGACGTCGAGGCTGCCGTCGGTGCCGTTTTTGAAGCCGACTGGGCAGGAGAGCCCTGATGCCATTTCACGATGGGTTTGCGATTCTGTAGTGCGTGCGCCGATCGCAGACCAGCTAATGCAGTCTTGCATATACTGGGGGGAGATCGGGTCTAACGCTTCCGTTGCGAGCGGCAGGCCAAGCTCAGCCAAATCGACAAGTAGCTTGCGCGCGATATGGAGGCCTTCATCAATTTCGAAAGAGTCGTTAAGATGAGGGTCGTTTATCAGCCCCTTCCAACCTACTGTGGTACGGGGTTTTTCGAAATAGACGCGCATGACAATGAACAGGCTGTCGCTCACTTGATCTGCCAATTTACGCAGGCGGCGGGCATAGTCCAGTGCGGCATCGACATCATGGATGGAGCATGGACCTACAACGACGAGAAGCCGGTGATCTTTACCATCGAGGATGTTTTGGATGGTATGGCGGCCCTCAATAACAGAGCGTTCCGCAGCTTCTGTCAGCGGAATAGTCTCTTTAAGGGCTTCGGGGGTGGTGAGAACATCCTGTGCAAGGACGTTAAGATTACTAACCTGCTGATCTGACATCTTGCTACCTGTGCGTGCGCTATGGACTAAAAGTGGCTCTACTATGGCGTGTCAGGCAGGTAAAAATCAATTGTTACGGAACTTGATCTAGACGAAAAGTGTCATGGTCAAGATTTGCGGGGGCTGTGGGTCAAGTTGAGCGGAATGAGGGGGGGAGTGTGTGTAAGCGCTTGATGCCCCGCTAAGAACGCGCAACACTAAGTACCATTGAATACTTTTTTACACTGAATGTGGTTAGCGAATCATTCATTATTATCTGTCATCATTAAGATTAACTAATGCCCAAGGGACACTATGCTGCTTGCTGTGAAGGCCCACATGAAAGGGCGAAGAGAGATAACGCTCGGCGTAAGTCGTACGAGCGGGAGGGGGGGGTGAATGGGCACTCGTGAAACAGACCAGCAGTTGGTTGAACGTGCCCAAAAAGGTGATACACGCGCTTTCGATCTACTGGTCAAAAAATACCAGCACAAAATTATTGGATTGATCGGACGTTATGTTCACGATCACTCCGAAGTACAAGACGTGGCGCAAGAAGCCTTTATCAAAGCGTATCGAGCACTGGGGAAATTTCGGTCGGAAAGTGCGTTTTACACATGGATGTACCGTATCGCGATTAACACTGCCAAAAATCATTTAGTGTCTCGGGGGCGTAGACCGCCCGGCAGTGATCTGGATATTGTCGATGCTGAAATGGTTGACCAAAGTGGACGGTTGGCTGACGCAGAGTCGCCAGAGGCATCGATTGCTCGGGATCAGTTGGAAGCAGCCGTTTACGAAGCCATCGAAAATCTGCCAGATGATTTACGCACAGCGATCACGCTGCGTGAACTGGATGGTCTTGCGTATGAGGATATTGCCCAAGTGATGCAATGCCCCGTAGGAACCGTGCGTTCGCGTATTTTTCGCGCCCGCGAGGCGGTTGATGAGCATATACGCCCATTAGTGACAACGGCCCGGAATAGTCGTGATGAGTAAGGGGCAGAGAGCTGTAGGAGCAGAGCTTTAAATTCACATTTGATTACGTTTTTACATTTTTTGTGAACTGTCTGGAAAGTGAAGCGTCATAAAACCTGACGATCTTAGTTGGGTCGAGTAAGCGCCAAGTGAACGTTCAATGTTCAGTAGTCAAACAGTTTAATCTGCTGATAATTAAGCGTTTAGGAATTGGCGATTTGAAACGAGGTCTTGGCCTGTGGAGTGGCTGTGGTGGTAAACACTGGGTAGCAGTGCCACCGCAGCGCTTCTAATAACACAGTGTGAGGGTGTGAAGTATGAGTCATAACACACGGGAGTCGCTTTCAGCATTGATGGATAGCGAAAGTGACGAGCTTGAATTGCGCCGAGTGTTGAAGTCATTGCCTGACGATTCTGATGCGGCAGAGACATGGCGGCGCTACCATTTGGCGCGCAGCATGATGCAGCGTGAAAGAAATGTTGATGTGAGCATCGATCTTTCCGCTGGCATTATGGATCGATTGCGCGATGAACCTGCTCCAGCCCTTGAAGACGACACCGTGGTTATTCCCACTCGTTCTGGTGGACTTTCCTTTGCCCGTGGTGCCGGGGTGGCGGCTGCCGTTTCACTGATGGTGATTACCGGGGTGCAGTTCTTTAACAACGGCAACACAACGTCAGGTAGCGCGCAGAGTGCAGGCGATAGCATTGCTGCCCAGTCCGGCAGTGGTGTGCAGGTTCAGCCTGTTAATCTCGCGGCTTCTCAACCCGCTTCCATGACGCCATCAGAAATGCCGATGTTTGAACGAACGCCGTTTCGTGTGAATGGTCAGTCTGGACAAGGCGGCTTTATGAATGTCAGCGACGCTGGGTTCTCAACACCCCATGCGCCCCAGGGGGATATGGCCCAGCAGACACTGGCTATTGATGCTGACCAGATTCGCCTGCTTAAGACGTACCTTGAACAGCACGCGCAGGGTGCTGCCGGTGGAAGTGGTGATAGCTGGATGCCATTAATGCGCTCTTCTTCAGTAACGGAGCCTTTAGGACAACGTTAATATTAGGTGCGTTGGCCAACTTTTTTAACCAAGTGAGGGCCCGCGTGGCTGGAAACGTGATAGGTAAATATCTTTACGGGAGAGGTAGAGGTAGGCTTGCAGTTGGCCTGTGCGTATTGAGCACCTGTTTACTGCCTCTCCATTTGAAAGCTGATAGCTACCCATCGCTTTCCTGCGCAGATGCTCCCAGCCAAGCCCCTTTCACTACTGCTCATGAGTGGCTAGTGGCTAGTGTCTATGCTGGGCACTGCTTTGAGTTTCAAGCGCGTGCGGTTTCTATTGATGCTATCGGGGTTAGAACGCTGGCGCTCTCCCACCGTGTGCGAGATGGCGTTCGCCAACAAGTTGTGCAGCATTTGGATGGTCCGTCCGTTAGCGTTGAGCGCCGTTCCATCGCTGGGCATTTAGCTTGGTTTCCATCTGGCGAGTCTGACTCAGTATCTGCACCAGAAGCATGGGCAGAGCATGTTGCCGAGTACTATGACATAACGCTTCAGGATGAAACACGAGTCGCCGAGCGTGATGCTGTAGAGCTTCGCTTTTCGCCTATCGATAGCCAGCGATATCAACATACTTGGTGGATCGATCAAGCGACAGGACTATTGCTTAAGCATGTGCTTAGCGATGCTCAAGACCGTGTCCTTGAAACCTTCCAAGTTACCCAGCTTCGCTCTCCTACCGCCTATAGTGGTGAAGTGCCCAGACCCACCGATGAGCAGATGCTTGACCAGCCTTGGCAAGCAACTTGGCTGCCTGAAGGATTTGTCGAGCAGCCATTGGAGCCAGGGCAGCAAAGCGGCCAGCGTGTGTATAGCGACGGATTAGCGGCGGTGAGCGTGTTTGTGTCGCCCGCCAGTCAGCCAGCGTTGGAGGAAGGTCTTCATCGAGTCGGTGTATCTAATGCTGCTGTGTCGTTGATTGATGTCGGAGATCAGAGCTGGCAATTAGTGGGCATCGGCGAGCTGCCCGTTGAATTGTTGCAGCGCATTGTTCAGTCAGTGCAATTTGAATAACCAGGTACATCGTTGTGAACACTATAGATTGCAATGCTATCGTACGCTCAGGCACCGTCATTGCTCACTCTGGAGCAGGATTAGTGGTAGATGTGTCGAGCAATGTCGCTTGCCAACAGTGTGCTGAAGGGCGTGGATGTGGCGCAGGGTTGTTAGCTCGCCGTCAACCACGCACCGTCATTGATCCGGGCGGTTTGCCCTCGCAATATTCAAGCCTTTATCCAATAGGTAGCTCAGTTTCGTTCACCGTTACTAAAAGTGATGTAAGTATTCTGGCGCTGCTCGTTTATGCATTGCCTCTCCTATTTACCATCATCATTACGGGTACGGCGTCAGGAATGGGGGCGAGTGATGGGGTTTGTGCGATGCTATTTTTTAGTACGTTAATTGGCTCTGTCGTCATCCTGAAATATCTACTACGCGGACGAGTGGAACGCTTCCGCCCGCGTCTGGTCAGTTAATACTCCTGTAACTCGCTGAGAGTTGCACTCCCTTGTGTTTAGTACGTGGTTAGTACTTTTGCTTGATTAGGAGCTGTTGCATGAAGCGCTTGGTTTTTCCTTCCGCACTTTGGTTGTGCTTTATTATATTTTTGTTCGTTGGGCAAAATGCCCACGCGCAGAACTTGCCAGACTTTACCAAATTGGTAGAAGACGCTGCCCCTGGTGTGGTCAATATTTCTACTAGCAGGACGATTCAGCGTAGCTCTGGGCCTTCTATTCAAGGGTTCGGTGGCCAGGATATCCCCGAAATATTCCGCCACTTTTTTGGCGATAGTTTTCCTACGCCTCCCCCTAGTCGAGGGCCAAACCGCAGTGAAGAGCGTCAGTCACTTGGTTCTGGTTTCGTCATTAGTGCGGATGGTTACGTGCTGACGAACGCTCACGTGGTTCAAGATGCTGATGAAATTCTTGTGCGATTAAACGATCGTCGAGAACTAACCGCAGAGCTAGTGGGTAGCGATACGCAAACAGATGTTGCGCTACTGAAGGTGGATGCCAACAATTTACCAGTGCTTGATCTGGGCGACTCCGATGAGTTAAAAGTCGGTGAGTGGGTGGCTGCCATAGGCTCACCCTTTGGTTTTGACCACTCTGTATCTGCTGGCATTGTGAGTGCTATTAACCGCACGCTGCCTCGTGATGTTTATGTACCCTTTATCCAAACCGACGTTGCCATTAATCCAGGTAATTCCGGTGGCCCCTTATTTAACCTTGAAGGGGAAGTCGTCGGTATTAACTCACAAATACTTACGCGTAGCGGTGGCTTCATGGGGCTCTCTTTTGCTATTCCCATTAATGTCGCCATGGACGTGGCTGACCAGCTACGTGAAGACGGACACGTGAACCGTGGATGGTTAGGCGTAATGATTCAGCCTGTGTCTCGTGATCTTGCTGAGTCGTTTGGCATGGAGGAAGCCATTGGCGCGCTGATTGCTGACCTAGATCCGGATGGGCCCGCGGCGCAAGGTGGTCTTCAAGCAGGGGATGTCATTATTGCAGTGAACGGTGAAGAGGTTGATCGTTCCAGCACGTTACCGCGTCTGATTGGTCGCGTTGCTCCTGGCAGTGATGTGGATTTAACACTGATGCGCGATGGTGAAGAGGTGACCGAAACGCTTGAACTGGGTAGCTGGCCTGATTCAGAAGCTGGTCATAGCGATAGTTCGAGCAGCAATAATCAGGTTCGTCTGGGTGTGGCTGTGGTAGAAGTTGATGAGGCAACCCGTGAGCGCCTAAATATTGGTGGTGGCGTGGAAGTGCGTCAGGTTGACCCCGACAGTGTTGCCTCGCAAGCGGGGCTGCGTGTGGGCGATATATTAGTCAGCATTGACCATCGCAGCGTTGCTTCGGCAGATGAGCTGTTGAGAATTGTTGAAGAACTGCCAGATGATCGTGCAATTCCACTGCGCTTGTATCGAGATGGACGCTCGCTATTTGTGGCATTACGTCTAGAGTAATCCACTGATTGTCTCTCCAGTCCGGCGGTTCTCGCCGGACTGCTGTTCCTATCCCGCGCATATCGCTACAATAGCGCTTATCTTTTTGACGAACATTGGCAAAGTAGTCGTGCGGCAATCTTTATTGCCTGCGCATATTGGCTCTATAAAGCCAGCTACACCTTGCACACCCATAAGGCAGAACACACTCGATGTCTCAAGACGTTTCCAGCGGAAAGCTCAAGCACATACGCAACTTCTCCATCATCGCGCATATCGATCATGGTAAATCGACGCTATCAGATCGTTTGATTCAGACCTGCGGCGGTTTGACCGAGCGAGAGCTTAAGGAGCAAGTGCTCGACTCCATGGATATTGAGCGCGAGCGTGGTATTACCATCAAGGCGCAGTCCGTCACGCTTGACTACACGGCTGCAGACGGTGAAGTCTATCAACTCAACTTCATTGACACGCCTGGGCACGTGGACTTCTCTTACGAGGTGTCGCGTTCTCTTTACGCCTGTGAAGGGGCGCTGTTGGTGGTAGACGCCGCACAAGGCGTGGAGGCTCAATCGGTTGCTAACTGTTACACTGCAATTGAACAAGGCTTGGAAGTACTCCCCGTACTTAACAAGATTGATTTGCCCCAGGCTGACCCTGATCGTGTCGCACAGGAAGTCGAAGAAATTATCGGTTTGGATGCCACCGATGCCTGCCAAGTGTCGGCTAAAAGCGGTATCGGCATCGACGCCTTGTTAGAGCGGTTAGTGCTGGATATTCCGCCTCCTAAGGGTGACCCAGAAGCACCTTTGCAAGCGCTTATTATCGACTCTTGGTTCGATAACTATCTTGGGGTTGTCTCTCTAGTGCGCTTATTCGACGGAACATTGCGCAAAGGCGACAAAATCCGCATCAAGTCCACAGGGCGTGATTGGGGGGCCACCGAGGTAGGGATCTTTACACCGCTTCGCAAAGAGACCAATATTCTGCGCGCTGGTGAAGTAGGCTTCATTGTCGCTGGCATTAAGGAGATCCACGGAGCACCGGTGGGCGATACAATCACCCACACCAAAACCCCTGATGTTCCCCGCTTGCCTGGTTTCCAAAAAGTGAAACCGCAGGTATATGCAGGTATGTTCCCGGTTAGTGCCGATGACTACGAAGACTTTCGTGACGCGCTTGAGAAGCTTGCGCTCAATGATGCTTCTCTTGAGTATGAGCCGGAAAACTCGGATGCATTGGGCTTTGGTTTCCGCGTCGGCTTCCTGGGTACGCTGCATATGGAGATCATTCAAGAGCGCTTAGAGCGTGAATATGATCTTGATCTGCTGACTACAGCGCCGACAGTGGTGTATGAGCTCGCCATGAAAAACGGCGAGATTCAATACGTATCGAACCCCTCGAAATTGCCTGATATGGCAGACGTTGATGAGATGCGTGAACCCATCGTGCGCGCCAGTATTCTGGTTCCTCAGGAGTATGTTGGTAACGTGATTGCTGAGTGTGAGCAGCGCCGCGGTACGCAATTAGATATGCAGTTCCTGGGTAATCAGATCCAGTTAACCTATGAGCTGCCCATGTCAGAAGTGGTCATGGATTTCTTTGATCGTTTGAAGTCTATTTCTCGTGGTTATGCATCACTTGAGTACAACTTCGAACGTTTTGAAGCGGCTAAGTTGGTTCGCCTGGACGTGCTGATCAACGGCGATAAAGTTGACGCACTGGCCGTCATTATCCACCGTGACCATGCGCATAACCGTGGTCGCTTGCTAGTGGAAAAAATGAAAGAGCTGATTCCGCGGCAAATGTTTGATGTGGCTATTCAAGCCGCTATTGGTGGCCAGGTTGTTGCGCGTTCAACAGTCAAAGCGCTGCGTAAAAACGTGACGGCCAAATGTTACGGCGGTGATGTAAGCCGTAAGAAGAAACTATTGGAAAAACAGAAGGCCGGTAAGAAACGGATGAAACAGGTGGGGCGTGTTGAAATTCCCCAGGATGCCTTCCTTGCTGTGCTCAAGGTAAACGACTAGGGATACTTACCCCACATGGATTTTTCATTACTACTGGTGATCGCCGTTGCACTTTCTGGGGCAGTATATTTGCTAGATGTGCTTTGGTTTAGACCTAAGCGGCGTGAGCGATTAGCCACTGCTGAAGCAGCTACCACGGAAGGCTTGGATGAAACAACGCGAGAGACATTGCTAAAAGAACCGTGGCCGATTGATTACTCCCGCTCTTTTTTTCCAGTTCTGCTGGTGGTGCTTGTCGTACGGAGCTTTATTGTTGAGCCGTTTCAAATTCCATCTGGATCAATGAAGCCGACGCTTGAAGTGGGTGACTTTATCTTGGTGAATAAGTTTGCCTACGGCCTGCGATTACCGGTGCTGCACAGCCGTTTTTTAGAGGTTGATGATCCTGAGCGCGGAGACGTGATGGTGTTCCGCTTTCCAGAAGAGCCGTCGGTCAACTTTATTAAACGTGTGGTAGGGTTGCCGGGCGACCGTATTCGTTATGAGGGGAAGCAACTGTATGTGAACGGTGAACCCATCAATAAAACTTTAATTGAAGAAGGTCCCGCGCTTTCGCCACAGCAACTATTATTGGAAGAGCAATTAGGTAGCATTAGCCACTATATATATAATAACCCCCGTGATCCTGGCCCCCAGATGCGTGAAGTGGTTGTTCCGGATGGGCACTATTTCACGATGGGTGATAATCGTGACCACTCCAACGATAGCCGTTATTGGGGGTTTGTTCCTGAAGATAATATTGTTGGAAGAGCATTTGCTGTTTGGATGCATTGGGACGGTGGCTTGCCTAGCTTTACCAGCGTGCGGCGTATTGAATGAAAAATAGTTTAGAAATTGTTAATGCTGTCATATTAGTTAACGTCAACGACGTAGGAGCACTGTGAGTAATTCCTTAACCGCTTTTTGCCGACGAATCGGCCATACCTTCGGTGACCCAACGCTGATGGAACTGGCCATGACCCATCGTAGCTACGGTGGTCGTAACAATGAGCGCCTGGAATTTCTGGGTGACTCTATCGTCAATTTTGTAATCGCTGAGGCGCTTTTTCAACGTTTCCCTCAGGCTAGGGAAGGACAGTTATCACGTCTTAGAGCGCGTTTGGTAAAAGGCCAGACATTGGCTGAGTTGGCTCGAGAAATGGAGTTCGGCGAATGCTTACGGCTTGGTTCAGGAGAAATGAAGAGCGGCGGGCATCGCCGCGAATCCATTTTGGCTGATGCAGTAGAAGCTGTGATTGGCGCTATTTATTTAGATGCGGGCATGGACGTAGTTCGTCAACGTGTGCTGGCATGGTACGCCGAGCGGCTTGAAAATATTTCGCTACAAGATACACAAAAAGATCCCAAAACACGTCTGCAAGAATTTTTGCAATCGCGTCAGGCAGCGTTGCCACGCTATGAAGTAGTCTCTGTAAAGGGGGAGGCGCATGCCCAGACCTTTACCGTGGAGTGCTACATTGATTTGCTAACCGAGCATACCACTGGTAAAGGTCCCAGCCGCCGCCATGCTGAACAACAGGCAGCTGAAGAAGCGCTATTCCACCTTGAAAAAACACCTGGAGACAAGTCATGAGTCAAACCTGCGGCTTCGTGGCCATCGTTGGGCGGCCCAACGTAGGCAAATCAACCCTCATGAACCGGATTCTAGGGCAAAAGATCTCTATTACTTCGCGTCGCCCTCAAACCACGCGGCATCAGGTAATGGGCATTAAGACGGTAGAAGAGACACAGTTCATCTATGTTGATACGCCTGGCATGCACATCATGTCAAAAGACCGCAATAAAGCGATCAACCGCTTTATGAATCAAGCGGCAACACAGGCGTTGCGTGATGTTGACTGTGTGGTGTTTATTATCGACCGCACCCGTTGGACGGATGAAGATCAAGCCGTGCTAAAGCGGCTTGAGCACGTGAAAGCACCGGTGATCCTAGTGGTCAACAAGGTAGATCGCTTAAACGATAAAAGTGACTTGTTACCCTGGTTAGCTGAAGTAGGTGCACGTCGTGAGTTTGCTGCGGTTGTACCTATTTCTGCCAAGCATGGCACCCAAGTGGATACGCTCGAACAGGAAGTTGCCAAATACTTACCAGAGAGCGTTCACTTTTTCCCAGAAGATCAAATCACTGACAAGAGCTTGCGCTTCATGGCGGCTGAGTTGGTGCGTGAAAAAGTCATGCGTCAGCTTGGTGATGAACTGCCGTATCAAATGACCGTGGAAATCGAAGAGTTCCGTGAAACCGAGCGTGTGACCCATATCAGTGCCTTAATTCTGGTCGAACGTCAGGGGCAAAAGGTTATCTTGATCGGTGAGAATGGCGAGCGTATTAAAAGCATTGGTCGCGAAGCCCGCCTAGATATGGAGCGTGCCTTGGGTACCAAGGTAATGCTCAATCTATGGGTAAAAGTGAAGCGCGGCTGGTCTGATGACGAGCGGGCATTAAAGAGCTTGGGCTACGATCTCGATTGAGTGCTTCCATGTCGGCAGAGCCAGCGTTTTTACTGCATCGCAGGCCTTACCGTGAAACCAGTGCGCTGGTGGATTTGTTAACCCTTAACCATGGCCGTATCCGCGCCGTTGCCCATGGAGGGCAGCGGCCAGGTTCTAAGTCGCGTCAACGGCTGCAACCCTTTACCCCTTTGTTTGTGTCTTGGCGCGGCGAGCGTGAGCTAAAGCGATTAATGCTGATGGAGTCGCGAGGCCAGACGGCACTGCTAGCCGGAGAAGGGTTGCTCTGCGGCTTATATGCCAATGAAATAGCCACGCGTCTACTGCCTTTGGAGCTTGCAGCGCCAGAGGTTTTTGCATTTTATAGCGCGCTTTTAGAAGCATTGCCAACACCGGCAAACCGCGCCTTGGCGCTGCGACGTTTTGAATGGGCGCTGTTGGAGACGCTTGAGGCAACGCCGCGTTTTTGTACCTACGATGGCGGTGCTCTCGATCCTCAAACGCGTTATCGATTTGATGCAGCAAGCCGTGCTTTTGTACCTGCTGAGCAGGGCATCGAAGGCCGCACGCTGCGCTATATTGATCAAGGCGATTGGCAGCCCGTTGGCTTAGCAAGTGCATTAAAAGCGGTTATGCGGGCAGCACTTGCGCCTCATTTGGGCGCGACTGCTTTACGTTCCCGAGAACTAATGCTCGATTTGGCCCGCCGCCGACAGCGCTAGGTGGGCATCTTGATATCACTTATTGGAGACACGTGATGCATCCTCCGAGGATTTTATTAGGCGTTAACATCGATCACATTGCGACGCTACGTCAAGCGCGCGGTACTCGTTATCCTGACCCTGTTCAAGCGGCACTGCTAGCAGAAGAAGCCGGCGCTGATGGCATCACGGTTCACCTGCGTGAAGATCGTCGCCATATTCAGCCTAGAGACGTTCGCCTATTGGCAGAAGTGCTTAATACGCGCATGAATTTAGAGATGGCTGTCACTGAAGAAATGCTAGTGCTGGCTGAGGAAATACGCCCGGCGCACGTGTGTTTAGTACCAGAAAAGCGTGAAGAGCTAACCACTGAAGGTGGTTTGGACGTTGTGGGTGGTTTTGATCATATTGCCAATGCCTGTCAACGCTTAAGCGCAGCCGGTTGCGACGTGTCTTTGTTCATCGATCCTGATAACGCACAAATTGATGCTGCCATTCGTGCAGGGGCACCAACGATTGAACTTCATACCGGAGCCTATGCAGAAGCAAAACCTGGCAGTACGGCTGCTATTGCTGAATATGAACGCCTGAGTACAGCGGCCATTCACGCTGTTTCTGCTGGCTTAGTGGTTAATGCTGGGCATGGCTTGCACTACCACAACGTTGAGGCGATTGCTGCGCTGCCGGGTGTTAATGAGCTCAATATTGGTCACGCCATTATTGCTCGAGCTCTTTTTGTCGGGTTGAAGGACGCCATTCAAGAAATGAAACGCTTGATCATTGCTGGTCAGGAAGCTGGATTAATGGCGGCGTTAGATGCTCATGAGCATGAACATGAGCATGAGCATGAACATGAGCACGAACACAAGCATGACGGTTGCTGTAGCCACTAAGATGATTGTCGGAATTGGATCGGATATCGCCCGTGTCGAGCGCTTTGCTAAGGCAGTAAAGCGTCATGGGCCACGCTTTGCCCAGCGAATTTTAGGCCCTGAAGAGCAAGCTGTGTGGCAGACAAAAGGTCATCCCGCTAGCTATTTGGCAAAGCGTTTTGCGGCGAAAGAAGCGTATGTTAAAGCGCTTGGGCTTGGCCTGAGAAGCGGTATGCAATGGGGCGATATTCAGATTCTCAATGATTCACTTGGTAAGCCAAGCCTGCAGCTAAGTGGTGAGGCGCTTCGTCTATTTCAAGCTAGCGGCGCCTCGGCTACTCATATAACGCTCAGTGATGAAGCAGATTACGCGGTGGCATTTGTGGTACTTGAACGTTAGTACTTGAACGTTAGTACTTGAGCGCTAACGGACTAGCGCTGATTCAAGGTGCTTCGCTGCTCCCTGAGGCGTTTGATGGCGGCATACAGCTTATCAAGTAAATTTTCAGCCTGTTCCAAGCCCCCGGTGCGTAAACGTGTCTCCAACGTTTCGACCGTTAGCGCGAGCTCGGGTGCTCCGCAGTAACGGCTGGCACCGTTGAGCGCATGAACATGATCGAGCAAGACCGTCAGGTTGTTTTCTTCGAAAGCGCTGCGAATTTGCTGTTCGCATTCACTTAGGCTATCGATCAGTCGCTTTAGCTGCTGTTTGGCGAACTCGGGGTTGCCGCCTGCTAGTCGCGTACCCAGCTCAAGGTCAATGACGGATAACGAGGCGGGTGTATATCCAAGAGCAGGGGCTTTTGGGGTCGCCTGTAACAGCGGACTGATTGGCAGCGTAATACCTAAGAAGCGTTGTAACTGCTGTTGCAGCTGAGTTTCATTGATAGGCTTCACCAATACGTCGTCTAAACCCTCCACAAGCCACTGCTGACGTTCATCGCTTAGCACGTGTGCGGTCACGGCAATAATTGGGCAGCGCGCCCAGCTATTATTAATGCGCCGCAAAGCCTGGGTGGTTTGAACACCGTCCATATCAGGCATACGAATATCCATTAGCACCATGTCTGCTTCGTTCTGGCGTGCGTAATCCAACGCTTCCTGGCCGCTTGCAGCTAATACAATGTTGATATGCTCATTTTCGAGCATGGCTTTTAATAGTTCGCGGTTGGGCGCATTATCGTCAACGATCAGAACCGTGAATGTTGACGAAGGAAGTGCTTTAATCGTTTGTGCGTTGGCAGAAATAGTGGTTGTGACAGGTTCTAATAGTTGTTTGAACGTGGCAACCAATTGAGTTCTGGTAAATGGTTTACACAGTATATCCCCCCCATTAGGAAGCTCCCAGTGAGGCAGTTCAAAGCTAGTGGCGTTTGCAAGGATGAGTGTTGGGCAGGGCGCTTGAGCAATTACTGACTGCCAATACGTCTTTCGCTCACCGATGAAGTCATCATGATCTAGGCTCAGCAGTAGCAGCTGTTCGTTGCCAGATTCAATAAAAGAGACGGCAGTTGCGCCCCAGCGTTCCATTAAGTGTTCCAACACATTGCGAGTGGGTAGATGGGGCTCATGTAAACGAACAATTGAGCCGTCGAGTGAGAGTTCCTGCGGCCGTTCCTTGGTCATGTCGGCAAGTAGCGGCAACGTAAATGAGAACGTCGCACCTTCTCCAGGCTCGCTATCAACTGAAATCTCTCCGCCCATTCGTTGAACTAATTGCCTGCAAATCGTCAGCCCTAAACCACTACCGCCAAATTGTCTGGAGTGACTAGGATCTGCCTGGGAAAAGGCACTAAATAGCTGCTTTTGTTGTTTATCGTTCAAGCCAATGCCTGTGTCACTAACGCTAATTCGCAGCACGACATGCTGGCCCTCCTGACTGTCCAGCATGGCACGAATGATGATTTCTCCCTTCTGGGTAAATTTCAGGGCATTGCTGGTCAAATTATTGAGGACTTGATGGATGCGTAGCGGGTCGCCGCGAAGCGTTGACGGCACATCGTCATAAACCATCGCCACTAAATGCAGTCGTTTGCGTTGAGCTTCAGGTGCATGAAGGCCAACAACTTCATCCATCAGCGACACAAGATCGATATCGACTTCTTCTAACGTCAGCCGGTCGGCTTCTAGTTTCGAGAAGTCCAACACATCATTGACTAGCATCAACAGGTTATCGCACGCACGGTGCACGTGTTCTAGCCATTCTTTCTGCCGAGCGTCGAGAGATGAGCGGCCTAATAAACGGCAAAAACCGATGATGCCATTTAAAGGGGTGCGGATTTCGTGGCTCATATTAGCCAGAAATTCGGACTTCACTGCATTCGCGCGTAGAGCGCTTCGATGAGCAAGATCGAGTTTGATATTTTGCTCTTCAATCGTCTCCATGGACTCTTGTAGTTCACTGGTCGCTTGCTCGATTTGGCTTTGCATATCATGCTGAGCTTGCCGGAAATGTTCCGCTAACCCATTGATATGTTCTGCCAGTTGCCGAAACTCAGTAGGGCGGGCAGCCACCATATAAGGCCGGTAGTCCCCCCGGGATAGGCGATAAAGCGCTTGGTTCGCCTCTTCAATTGGACGAGTAGCGTAGCGGCTGATCGCAAACGCGACTAAAAAAAGCAGCAGCCCAAGCAGCATGCCGCCTAAGCTAAGACTGGCAATGAGCTTATAGCGCTCCAGTTTAAGCGTGCGTATGTCCATTTCGGCTTCAAGCCAGCCAGTATTAGCGAGATTAGATGGTTGGCCGTAAGACGTGGTTAAAGGTACCTGTAAACGCCAAATAGCTTCATCCATGGTGAGTGTCGTAGCATTGGGGGCATTTAGGCGAGGTGGTGGAGGTATCGAATATCCCAGTACCAATAAGCGACTCCCTTGCTCGTCGAAAAGCGTCACCGCACGTAACCCTTTGTGCTCCAGAAGCTGTCTGGCAATGGCTTCTAAGCGAGGCAAGTCGCCATCTAACATGGCGTTACCCAGGCTTGGTGCCAGTAATTCACCGGCGCTAACTAAGCGCTCTTCTAGCATGTCATGGCCGGTGGTCTCGCTTTGCATCACCAACAATAGTGCCATGACGGCATAGACAAGAAGCGGAAATCCGAGTAACGCAAAGAGTAAGCGCGTGTTTAAAGACATGAGAGAAGCTCGTTGATTCAATGAGGTTGCCTGTCAAGCTAACGGCAGCACCGATATAATGCAGCATAATGGTGATGATAAGGAATGTACGATGAATTATCCGACGCTCGAAGATGTGGTTGGCAATACGCCACTGGTTCGTTTAAAGCGCATAACGGCTGGTCGTAATAACACGCTTCTAGCCAAGCTAGAAGGTAATAACCCTGCTGGTTCGGTGAAAGATCGCCCAGCACTCTCTATGTTAAGTGAAGCTGAAGCGCGGGGCGATATTGTTCCAGGCGATACGCTGGTGGAAGCAACCTCGGGTAATACGGGTATTGCGTTGGCCATGGCCGCGGCTATCAAAGGTTACAAAATGACGCTAATCATGCCTGAAAACGCTTCTGAAGAGCGTAAGCAGGCGATGGCGGCTTACGGCGCCACATTGGTGTCAGCGAGCAAAGAAGGCGGGATGGAAGAGGCGCGAGATATTGCCGATGCGATGATTGCAAGAGGCGAAGGTAAACCGCTAAACCAATTTGCCAATCCAGATAACCCGCTTGCGCACTATCGCACAACGGGGCCCGAAGTGTGGCAGCAAACCGGCGGTGAAGTGACGCATTTTGTCAGTTCAATGGGGACCACGGGCACCATCATGGGAGTGTCTCGTTATCTTAAGGAACAAAACCCAGCGATCCAAATTGTCGGTTTGCAACCGGCGGATGGTGCGAGCATCCCGGGGATTCGTCGTTGGCCAAAAGAGTACTTGCCGTCGATTTTTGAAGCACCAAGGGTCGATATTACCCTTGATATCGCTCAGCAAGAAGCAGAAGCCCACATGCGCCGCTTGGCTCGTGAAGAAGGTATTTTTGCCGGGGTGTCGTCAGGTGGCAGTTTGGCTGGAGCATTGCGTATCGCAGAACAAACTGAGAACGCGGTCATTGTCTTCATCGTTTGTGACCGAGGCGATCGCTACCTTTCCACAGGCTTATTTGCCCCGGAGTTATAGATGGCCATGCTGGGTAAGCGGCGGCCATCTCGCCCCGCCTCGGGACACTCAGGGCTAGTTCGCCAACCAAGCCGTAAAACTGAGTCAAAAGATGATATCTCGACAACGCTGGTGGTTGAGCGTTTAGCTCATGATGGTCGTGGTGTGGCGCATAATGTCGAGGGAAAAACAGTCTTTATTGATCAAGCGCTTCCCGGTGAGCATGTCGATGTAGCGATACACGTGACGCGCAAGCGGTATGACGAAGCGCATATAAAAAATCGGCTCACCTCTTCAGAACAGCGGGTTGAGCCTCCCTGTGCTTACTTTGGGCAGTGCGGAGGCTGTGATTTACAGCATCTTAATCTTACTGCACAACGCCAGCATAAGCGCGACGTTGTCACCGAGCTAATGGCGCGTCAGGGCCTTACGCTAGGTCCTATTGCTGCGTTAGATGGTAGTAGCGAGCACTACCGACGTCGCGCCCGTTTGGGGGTTAGGGTAGATGGTCAGGGGAATGTTCTACTGGGGTTTCGAGCACCCAACAGCCACCGATTAGTTGATATTGAGCAGTGCCATGTGCTGGTGCCAGCGCTGAACAAATTGATTCTTCCGTTACGGCAACTGCTGGCAACATTAGCCTCGCCCCGTCTCGTTGGCCATGTCGAATTACTGGCGACCGATGAGGCGACAGTCGTGCTAGTGCGTCAGTTAAAAGCCCATGATCAAGATAGAGCTCGCTGGCAGCAGTTTGCGGAACAGCAGCAGGTCTCGCTCGGCACTTGGTTAGGGCGGGAAACACCTGTTTTGCACTGGAATGGTGCACACGGAGGCGCTACACCCGTTCTACAAGAAGTGCTTAATCTTGATGAACTCGGAATTCAAAGAGCGAGTTCACCCACAAGTGAACACTGTTTGTCGGGTGATAAAGCATCCAGCCTAGTGACGTTACGTTTTTCACCAGGTGACTTTTTACAGGTAAATGCTGAGGTTAACCAAAAGATGGTAGCCCAGGTGGTAGCATGGTTAAAGCCAGCGCCGGGGCAACAGCTCGTAGATCTCTTTGCAGGGATTGGTAACTTCAGTTTGCCGTTAGCCGCCGCAGGAGCAAAGGTGCTTGCTGTAGAGGGCAATCCAGCGATGGTGGAGCGAATTACCGCTAACGCTGATGCTAATCTACTGGATGTGCATGCCCAGCAAGCAGACTTAAGTGACGCCAAAAAGGTGCAAATGCTATTGAGCGAGCATCAGCAAATTGATGCGATTGTGCTGGATCCGCCGCGCAGCGGCGCAGAAGCAGCTTGCCAAGTATTAGGTAGTTACAATGTACCCCGGGTGGCCTATATTTCTTGTGACCCGGCAACGCTTGCTCGCGATGCGGCACATCTTGTGCATGCAGGTTATCGCGTCAAGCAAGTAGCAGTGGCCGATATGTTTTTACACACTGCTCACCTGGAAACGCTGATGCTATTTGAATACGAGGGCTAGCCTGCCCATTGCATCAAGCCTCGGTGACGGAAAGTGGCTAGCCGTCACCCTGAAAGGATGAATGATTGTCATGGTGAAAGTGCGTGAAGACCAGCCGCTTACCGAAAGCGGAAAGGTGGACATACAGCAGTGGTTAGCGCGCCTTCAAGAGGATGTGCGCCTACGTGAACCCGAACGACTATTGCAAGCGTGCGCGCTTGCTGAACAGTTGGAGCGAGAGGCGCCGCAAACCCACCGTGTGTGGCTCTCGCCAGGTTCAAGTTTTCGAATGGGGCTGGAAATGGCCGACATTCTGGCCGAGCTCAAGCTTGATCAAGCAACCCTTGAGGCTGCCGTGCTGTATCGCGCGGTTCGCGAAGGGCTGCTGAGTATAGACGCCGTTACCAAACGGTTTGGCGAAGAGGTCGCTAAGCTGATTGATGGCGTTTTACAAATGGCGGCCATTAGCTACCCACTAGCGCCCAACCATGGTATGGGCCAGCATAATCAGCAGGAAAATCTGCGCAAAATGCTGGTTAACATGGTTGGAGATGTACGCGTTGCATTGATCAAAATTGCTGAACGCACCTGCGCCTTGCGCCAAGTAAAAGATGCGCCCCGTGAAAAGTGCTTACAAGTCGCACGTGAAGTGGCTGATATTTATGCGCCGCTTGCTCATCGACTTGGGATAGGACAAATCAAGTGGGAACTTGAAGACCTATCGTTTCGCTATCTGCATGAAGATGAGTACAAAGCGATTGCTAAGCTGCTGGCTGAAAAGCGCTTAGATCGTGATCGCTATATTCATGACGTGGTGGAAACCATCAAGAGCTTGATGGAAGCCCAGAATATTCACCACTATGACGTCGATGGGCGAGCCAAGCACATTTACTCAATCTGGCGCAAAATGAAGCGCAAACGGATTGATTTTTCCCAGGTGCACGATGTGCGCGCAGTGCGCATTCTGGTACCTGATGTGGCCGATTGTTATACCGTACTCGGAATTGTTCACTCGCGTTGGCACCATGTACCCAACGAGTTTGATGACTATATCGCCAACCCGAAGAAAAACGGTTACCAGTCACTGCATACCGCGGTGATGGGGCCAGAAAATAAGGTGTTGGAAATCCAGATTCGCACCTTTGCTATGCATGACGAAGCAGAATTAGGCGTGTGCGCACACTGGCGATATAAAGGGCATGATACCAACGCCAAAAGCCGTAGCTATGAAGAAAAGATTGCCTGGTTGCGCCAAGTGCTTGAGTGGCAGGATGAAGTGGGTGGCTTTGGCGACCTGCGTGAAGGTCTTTCCAGCGACGTTGCGCCAGACCGCATCTATGTGTTCACTCCCGATGGTCATGTCATTGACCTGCCGCGTATTGCCACACCCATCGACTTCGCCTATCGCGTGCATACCGAAATTGGTCACCGCTGCCGTGGTGCCAAGATTAACGGCCGGATAGTACCGCTTACCTATAAGTTAAAAACCGGCCAGCAGGTCGAGATTTTAACGGCCACCAAAGGCGGCCCCAGCCGCGACTGGTTAAACCCCAGTTTGGGCTATGTGCGCACCTCACGCGCGCGGGCGAAGATTCAGGCATGGTTTAAGTACCAAGCACGAGACCAGAACCTAGACGAAGGGCGGGCGCTGTTCGAGCGTGAGATGCGCCGCTTGGATGTTGAAGGGCTTGACCTTGCTAAGCTTGCTGGTGCTGTTAACTACCAAAACGCCGACGATATGTATGCGGCGCTTGGTGCGGGCGACCTGCGCATCGGCCAAGTGCTTCATCAAGCCCAGCAGTTGTTTGGTGAAACGGACGACCAAGAGCAGTTGGATCGGTTGCTGGCGAAGCCACGCCGCCAGCCAAGCAAAGCGACCAAAAGCGACATCACCGTGCTGGGGGTCGGTAACTTAAAAACCAGCATGGCGAATTGCTGTCGGCCAGTGCCAGGCGAACCGATTGTTGGCTTTATTACCCAAGGTCGCGGCGTCACCGTCCATCGCCAAGATTGCAGCAACATCCTTCAATTGCGCATGGAAGAGCCCCAGCGCATTATCGAAGTAGAGTGGGGCGAACGTGCCCACACCCGTTACCCCGTCACTATTGAAATTCAAGCCTGGGATCGCTCCGGCTTACTACGCGACGTGACAGGGCTACTAGGCAACGAGAAGGTTAATGTATTAGCTGTTAATACGCTGACAGATACTGACGAGGGGATTGCGCGACTGCGCATCACGCTGGAAGTCGACGGTCTTGAATCGTTAGGCCGTTTGTTTTCTCGTATCCAGCAGTTGCCCAACGTGACGGAAGTACGTCGTCTACGTAATGCCGACCCAGAGAAAAACGTCCGTAAAGGAGGCGCCTGATGCGTTATAGCGTAGAGGATCTGCTGACATTGATGTCGGTACTTCGCAATGCGGAACAGGGGTGTCCTTGGGATATTAAGCAAGATTGGGACAGCATCGTGCCCCATACGCTGGAAGAAGCTTACGAAGTTGCTGACGCTATTGAGCGGCGCGCTTTTGATGAATTGCCCGGCGAGTTGGGTGACCTGCTGTTCCAAGTAGTCTATTACGCCCAGTTTGGTGCTGAAGAGCAGCGCTTCGACTTTCACGACATCGTCGATACATTGACCGCAAAGATGCTGCGACGTCATCCGCATGTATTTCCTGATGGCACGCTAGCGTCACGGCGTCCACCCGGAGTGAGTGCCGAGGACGTACAAACCCAGCACGTTAATTCACGTTGGGAAGCGCTTAAGGCCGGTGAGCGTGCTGAGCGTTCACAGCAAAGCACGCCCTCTGTACTTGACGATGTTCCGCGCACGCTACCTGCGCTTAGCCGTGCCGCTAAACTCTCGAAGCGTGCCGCCAGGGTCGGGTTCGACTGGCCGGATGCCAGCGGTGTACTGGACAAAATCCGTGAAGAGCTGGCTGAAGTTGAAGAAGCCCTTGCCGAGGGTAACCAACAGCACGCTCAAGAAGAAGTCGGCGATTTGTTGTTTGCAGTGACTAATTTAGCGCGCACATTGGGTGCTGACCCCGAACAGTGCTTGCGTACCACAAATACCAAATTTGAGCGCCGCTTTCGCTACGTAGAGCGCGAGCTTGCCGCCGCTGCGCGTTCGCTAACCGACGCCTCGCTGGATGAAATGGAAACACACTGGCAAGCCGCTAAAGCACAAGAAAAAACGCTTACCCCTTAACAACTAGCTTTTAACAACTAATGCGACCCCGTAAGGAGGCCATGCCAATGAGTCACGACCTACACGAATCGCTACGTGATAACGTGCGTATTCTCGGTGATAGCCTGGGCCGTACGATTGCCGATGATTTAGGCCAGTCATTTGTTGATAAAATTGAAACGATTCGTGCCCATGCCAAGCGGGGACGGCAGGGCGATTCATTGCAGCAGCGTGAGCTTATTGAGTATCTGCGCCAGTTGCCCGAACGCGACCTGCTGCCAGTGACGCGCGCGTTTAACCAGTTTTTGAACCTTGCCAACATTGCTGAACAGCACTACCGGGCGCGCTTTCGCCGGGTGGAAGACTACAAGCCTGGTACCCAGCCAGTGCTTGGTGAACTGCTAAGCCGTGCACAGCAGGCGGGTAATTCGCCCCGTAAATTAGTAGAAACCCTGGCCAGTATGCGCGTTGAACTCGTGCTGACTGCCCACCCCACAGAAGTTATCCGCCGCACGTTGATTCAGAAATATGATGCTATCGACGAGTGCCTGACCGCGATTGAAAGCTCTGAGGACTATCCAGAGCGTGGCACTCGCGCCCAGGGGCGCCTGGAAGAGTTGATCAGTCAAGCGTGGCATACCGATGAGATTCGTCATGAGCGGCCAACCCCTGTTGATGAGGCCAAATGGGGTTTCGCGGTTATCGAAAACTCCTTATGGCAGGCAGTGCCAGACTTCCATCGCGATTTGGATAATTTATTACTCGATACTGCCGGAGAGCGTTTGCCGCTAGATGCCGCGCCTATTCGCTACGCTTCCTGGATGGGCGGTGACCGAGATGGCAATCCAAATGTCACCGCGCGGGTGACGCGAGAGGTGCTGTTATTGGGCCGCTGGATGGCCGCCGATCTCTATTTGCGCGATCTTGAGCAGCTGAAAACCGAGCTTTCCATGTGGAAAGCCAACAGCGCCCTGAAGGCAGAGGTGGGAGAAGTTGCTGAGCCTTACCGCGAGCTGCTCAAGCGTCTGCTGAATAAAATGGAAGCCACACGCGACTGGGCAAAAGCAGAGCTGGATGGCCGCAACTATGACGGCGGGCCAATTATTGAAACCCGCGACCAGCTCTACGCACCGCTGCTGGCATGTTACCGCTCGCTGTGTGATGTCGGGCTGGATACCATTGCAAACGGTGCGCTGCTTGATACCTTGCGCCGCGTGGCAGTGTTCGGTGTCACGCTGACCAAACTTGACTTGCGCCAGGAGGCCAGTCGCCATGCCCAGGTAATGGAAGAACTCACCAGTGCGTTGGGCTTGGGGCACTACCAGGACTGGAACGAAGCACAGCGCCAAGAGTTCCTGCTCGCAGAGCTTGAATCAAGCCGGCCGCTGATCCCACGCCGTTGGGAGTGCTCGGCAGAATCCCGCGAAGTGCTCGATACCTTCAAAGTGATTGCTCAAGAGCATGCTGAAGCGTTGGGTACTTATATTATCTCCATGGCTGCCGAGCCTTCGGACGTATTAACCGTTGCGTTATTGATGAAAGAGGTGGGTGGCCAAGTCACGCTACCCATCGCACCGCTGTTTGAAACCCTGAACGACCTTGACCATGCGGGCGATGTCATTGACCAATTGCTGGCGCTTCCCGGTTACCGTGCCCTGGCGAAAGACCGTCAAGAAGTCATGATTGGCTATTCAGACTCTGCTAAAGACGCCGGACAGCTTGCTGCTGCCTGGGCACAGTACCGTGCCCAAGAGTCGTTAGTCGATGTATGTGACAAGCATGGCGTAGATTTGACGCTCTTCCATGGCCGTGGCGGTACCGTTGGGCGCGGTGGAGGTCCCGCGCATGCGGCGATTCTCTCCCAGCCGCCAGGTTCAGTGAATGGCAGCCTACGGGTGACCGAGCAAGGTGAGATGATTCGCTTTAAGTTTGGTCAGCCAGATATCGCGCTGCGCTCTATGGAAATTTACGCCTGTGCGGTCATGGAAGCGACGCTCTTGCCACCGCCCGCACCGGAGCCTCAGTGGCGTGAAGAGATGGACCAACTGGCGAAAGTAGCCCATGCCGCCTATGTGGGCGTAGTGCGTGAAGACCCTGATTTTGTCCCGTATTTCCGTGCTGTCACGCCAGAAGGGGCGCTGGGTAGGCTGCCGCTCGGCTCTCGGCCAACCAAGCGTCGCCAGGATGGTGGCGTGGAAACCTTACGCGCGATTCCGTGGATTTTTGCTTGGACACAGATTCGCTTGATGTTACCTGCTTGGCTGGGCAGCGGTGAGGCGTTCTCGCGACGCCTGGAGCAACCAGGCGGCCGGGAAGTGCTGCAAGAAATGCGCAGTCAGTGGCCTTTCTTTGGCACCTATCTCGATATGTTGGAAATGCTGTTGGCCAAAGCGGACGTAGCGATTGCAGCTTACTATGAGCATCGCCTAGTCGACGAGCCTTCGCTGAAAGCATTGGGTAAGAAGCTACGTGAGCGTTTTGAGCGGCTTGAAAACGTCGTGCTGGATATCCTTCAGCAAGAGAAGCTGCTTGAAAACACCCCGCTTATTCGCCAAGCAATTGATGTGCGCAACCCTTACATCGACCCGCTTCATGGCTTGCAAGCGGAGCTTCTACAGCGTAATCGGGACGCCGATGGTGCCATTAGTGCCGATCTCTCTCGTGCGCTCATGGTGACCATGGCAGGTATTGCAGCAGGTTTACGCAATACGGGTTAAAAATAACAGTACGCCGCCACTACGTGTGGCGGCGTCGTCATCACCTTATTAGGAATTGGGGGCGTGATGATAAAGGATGCTCAGTCAGTACTGTCGTTTTGGTTTAATGAATTAACGCCAGCGCAGTGGTTTAAAAAAGATACGTCGATGGATCAGCAGATTACCCAGCGTTTCGGCCCACTGCTGACCAAAGCGGCTGCCTGTGAATGTTATGAGTGGCGCAGTACTGCTCGAGGAAGGCTGGCTGAAATTATTGTGTTGGACCAGTTTTCTCGAAATATCTACCGTGACCACCCGCAAGCCTTCGCCAGTGACGCGTTAGCTTTAGCGCTTGCACAGGAAGCGGTTGCTTTAGCAGCGGATAACGAACTGGCTCCCGTCGAGCGTAGTTTTTTATACATGCCTTATATGCACAGTGAGTCTGCCGCTATTCATGAGGTGGCAATGCAGCTGTTTGATCAACCTGGATTAGAGAATAACTTGGATTTCGAGATTCGCCACAAAGCGATCATTGACCGCTTTGGTCGTTATCCCCACCGCAACGAAGTGTTGGGCCGGGTATCTACGCCAGCCGAAATAGAGTTTCTTAAACAACCTGGGTCCGGCTTCTAGTTAGGCTTTTAACATTAGCTTTTGAATTTTGCTTAACCACTTCACCACACTTTTGCCTATGGCGTTTTATGTCGTTACGAAAATCTACCCGCATCAATAAATACATCAGCGAAAGCGGTTTGTGTTCTCGCCGAGAGGCTGACCGCTATGTTGAACAAGGCAACGTTTGGATTAATGGGCGTCGGGCAACGACAGGCGATCAAGTGGTGCCGGGTGATCGGGTTAAGGTCAACGGTCAGGAGATAGAGCCTCAGGAAGAAGAGGATTTGGTGCTTATTGCGCTGAATAAGCCAGTGGGGATTGTCAGTACCACCGAATCCAGCGAAAAAGATAATATTGTTGAATTCGTGAAACATGGCACGCGCATCTTTCCCATCGGGCGTCTCGATAAAGACTCACAGGGGCTGATCTTTCTAACCAATAATGGCGACCTGGTTAATAAAATCCTGCGCGCTAATAATAATCATGAAAAAGAGTATGTGGTTACGGTCAATAAGCCGATTACCGATGAGTTTGTAGCAGGCATGCAGAAGGGGGTACCGATCCTTGGGCAGGTGACTAAAAAGTGTAAAGTGACCAAGTCGTCGACGTTTGTGTTCACTATTACGCTGGTGCAAGGGTTGAACCGCCAGATTCGCCGTATGTGCGAGTACTTTGGCTACGAGGTCACCCAGCTTGTTCGCACACGAATAATGAATGTTTCCCTGCAAGGTTTGGCTCTAGGTGATTGGCGGGATTTAACCCCTAAAGAGATTGATACGATTGTCGCGCTGACAGAACGCTCTGAGGCAGTTCCTGACAAGAGCCAGACGGCACGGCCTGATTACAATTCGGGGGCAGGCTCTAACAAACCTAAAAAAACAGCCACCAAGGGGAAGCAGAAACAGGGGAGGCAGAAACAGGGGCACCAGAAGCCGGCTAGGCCAGGAGCTAAAGCGGTTGGCAGCAAACCGCCACCTAAGGGCAAAAAAGCTGCCAGCGGAAAAGCGCGTATTGGCCCGAAGGCTAGTGCATCGGGTAAGCCACACCCTAAGGCCAAAGCTGCTGGCGCGGGTAAGCCTAGCGTAAAAGGTAAGGCCGGGGCTAAGCCAGTTGGTAAAGGCCGTGTTGGTCGGGCGAAAGGGAAGCGTTAGGTAAAAATAGAAAGGCGGGCAGCCCTGGGTGCCCGCCTTTAGCGCCTAACCTATTGCATACCTACAAGCTGATGGATCAGGCAAATAAGAAGTTAGCAATTAGTTCTTTGCCACCTTCTGTGGCAAACGATTCGGGGTGAAACTGAATGCCGTGAATGGGGTAATCACGGTGCTTAACGCCCATCAATTCAAACTCACCCACTGTTTGCCAGTGGCTGCGTTGCTCAAATTTTTCAGCACCTAGCGCGCCCACTGTTGCGGTCACTTCCAGGCAGTCGGGCAGGGTGAACGCGTCGGCAATCAATGAGTGATAGCGCATCACCTCAAGCTGGTCGGGTACGCCATTAAATACCGAGCGATTGTTGTGGTTGATCGGACTGATTTTGCCGTGCATCGGTAAAGGCGCTTTTACCACCTTGCCGCCAAAAACGTGAACAATGCCCTGCATGCCCAGGCAAACGCCCAACAATGGTGTGGTTTTGCCGAGTTTCTCGATAACGTCGGCACAGACGCCAAAGTAACGCGGATCATCCGGCGAGCCTGGACCAGGAGAGATTATAATCCGATCAGGCGCCATGGCTTCTATCGTTTTTAAGTCGATTTGGTTGTTGCGCTTAACAATAATCTCGAAATGGGGCAGCTCGCCGCGGTTCTTCTGCGTGGTTAAAATCTCACCAATAAACTGATACAGGTTATAGGTGAAGGAGTCGTAGTTATCGATAATTAGCACCTTCATGCTTGGCTCTCCATGTCCATATCCGCGCTCATAAAAGGGGCAAGGGCTTTACGGGTGCCAGCAAATTTGCGGCGAATTTCTTCGTATTCATCCTCGGCGTTGCTATCAAACACGTTGCCGCCACAGGTTTGCACGTAAGCGCTTTCACCGTTTACAAAGACCGTACGAATGGGAATCGCGAAGGTGCAGTCGCCATTAAAAGAGAATTGGCCAACCGCGCCGCCATAAGGGCCACGACCGTCAATTTCTAAATCATCAATGATTTTCATTGCTTCGATTTTTGGCGCGCCCGTCAGCGTACCCGCAGGGAAGTTGCTGGCAAGGGATGTAAACATATCTTCGCCCTCGGCAATAATGCCAACAATTTCACTGGAGATATGCTGCACGTGGCTAAAGCGTTTGATGTCCATCAGGCTTCGTACTTTCACCGTGCCAAATTGCGCCACCCGGCCAATATCATTGCGATGCAAATCCACAATCATATTATGCTCGGCAATCTCTTTGGGGTCGTTGAGTAGCGCGCGGGCTAACTGCGTGTCTTCTTGCGGGGTTTTGCCACGAGTGGTAGTGCCTGCCAGCGGGAAGGTCTCCATCTCGCCCTGGCGGAGCCTGAACAGAAGCTCGGGGCTTGCGCCAATCAGCTTTTGCTCGCCGAATTTCACGTAGTACATCTGTGGCGATGGGTTAATGGTGCGCAACTGATCGTAGAGCGCTAGCGTATCGCCTTTAATGCTAAAGCGCTTTTTAAAGCCGACTTCGCACTGGAAAACCTTACCGTCGATGATGTCCTGCTTCACCTTGGCCACCGCTTCGGCGTGCTCTTCGCGGCTCATGGTGTCGCCCAGCGCAGTGATGTGTAATGAGCCTGGAGGGATATCTTCAGCGTCGATCAAGGTTTGCAGAAACTCGTAGCGACTGTTGTCGTAATAAAAATAGGTCACTTCCCCGGTCATTTTGTCAAGGATCAAACCATCTTTATAAAGGCCAAATCGAAACGTGTCGAAATCGTCGCTAGCTTTCAACGATAACGAAGGCTCAAAGTATTGCATAGCGTCATAACCAAGATAACCACTTAGTCCGCCTGCATACTTACGAGAAATAATATTCTGCGGAATCAAGCTGCGTAGCAACTCATAAGGGTTATCGCTTGGATAGTGGTTTGCATTACCGTCACGATCTTCAATAGTTAATGTGCCGCCATTGGCGTAAAGCGTGTACTCAGGATCAAAGCCAATAATCGAGTGGCGCGCCATATGGCTATCTTCGCCTAGTGATTCCAACATATAGCAGGTATCAAATTGGCGTTCAATTTTTTGAAACAGAGCAAAAAAGTCACAGTCCGCCGCCAGGGTGACGTAGTGAGGCTTGCGCGACAGCGTAAAAGGCTGCGGGCCTGATGAAGCAGGCGTAGTCGTCGTCATGATTAATCGGTCCGTGAAGTGGGTGACGGTAGTGATGAAGGTAACGTTGAAGAGGGTAATGTGGTTAAAGCGCGCGAACCGCGGGATACCGTGGCAATACCGACGCCCAGGATTTCAGCGATTTTGCGGTGGGGGACTCCTTCACGCAAAAGCTTAAAAATCTGTAGGCGTTTGCAGATTTCTTGGTACTCTGCGGGCGTTAACAAGCTGGCGAGTGCCTCGTCCATTGCTTCTGGCGAATCAATGGCAAGTAAATAGCGTACTAAATCAGCCTGATGGTCATCATCAAATGACATAAAGTGAGTTCACCGTATTGCCACAAAATTAAGGAAATAAGTTGCTGTACTAGCGTACTAGTACGGTATCCTATTACGCAATGAAGTCAAGCCATTCGTGTTAATTTGAGGAAGCCCGATGACCGACTATTTTATTCAAGCGTTTATCTATCTCATTGCAGCGGTAATCGCTGTCCCCCTTGCCAAGCGGTTTGGACTTGGTTCGGTGCTCGGTTATTTGGTAGCTGGGGTGGTGATAGGCCCAATGCTGGGATTAGTCGGCCAGGAAACCACCACGATTCAGCACTTCGCCGAGTTTGGTGTGGTGATGATGCTGTTTTTAGTCGGTATGGAGCTCGACCCAAAAGGGTTGTGGGCCATGCGGGTAAGCCTGATAGGGATGGGTGGTTTACAGGTGCTGATAACAGCCGCTGCAGGTACCGCTGTTGCTTGGTGGCTGGGACTTGCTTGGCAAACATCCTTGGCCATCGGTTTGATTTTCGCGCTTTCCTCAACGGCGATTGTGCTACAAACCCTAAACGAAAAAGGACTCACGAAAACTGAAGGCGGGCGTAGCGCGTTTTCGGTGCTGCTATTTCAAGACATCGCGGTGATCCTGATGTTGGCGTTGATCCCACTATTGGCGCTCCCTGAACTAATGGGAGAAGGTGGTAGTTATGCTGAACATAGCAGCCTTAGCCTTGTCGAGGGTATGCCAGCATGGCTCCACGGGCTGGTGGTGGTTGGGGCTATCGGGATCGTAATTATTAGTGGGCATTACCTTGGGCCAGTACTGTTTCGCTATGTGGTTTCCTCTGGCTTGAGAGAGGTATTTACAGCTGCCGCTTTAATGCTGGTCATTGGCATCGCTGCGCTGATGGGGGTTGTCAATTTGTCTCCAGCGCTTGGCGCGTTTTTAGCCGGTATCGTACTCGCTAACAGCGAATTCAAGCACGAAATCGAGGCCAACATCGAACCGTTTAAAGGGCTTTTGCTCGGTCTGTTTTTTATCACGGTTGGGGCTGGTATCGACTTTCAGGTACTCACGTCACAGTGGCCAGCTGTGCTGGTATTAGTGCTTGGTGTTATTGTTGTAAAGGGCATTATCCTGTTCGGGCTAGCCATGTTGTTCCGGGTCCGCGATAGCAATGGCTGGTTGTTTACGTTAAGCCTTGCTCAGGCGGGGGAATTCGGATTTGTGCTGTTAACTTACAGCGTGCAGAGCAACGTTATTCCTGTTGATGTATCGCAATTACTTTCGCTTGTTGTCGCGTTTTCCATGTTTGCGACGCCGCTATTGTTTATTGCCTACGACCGCTTAGTGTTGCCGCGCTACCAAACAGCTAAAAATGATACGCGCGATGCCGATAAGATCGAAGAGCAAGCGCCGGTGATTATCGCCGGTGTCGGTCGTTTTGGGCAGGTTGTATGTCGCTTGTTGCGCGCCAATAACATTCCCATCGTGGCTTTGGATCTCGAAATTGAGCAAATTGAACTCCTCCGCCATATTCGGATTAAAAGCTACTTTGGCGATGCTAGTCGCTCAGATCTTCTAGAAACCGCGGGTATTGCGCATGCGCGAGTGATGGTAGTGGCGATTGATGATCGCGATCGTGCTGTTGATATGGTGAAGCACGTCAAGCATTACTATCCCAACGTTTGGGTATTGGCGCGTGCATTTGACCGTGGCCATGGGTATCAGCTTCGCGAAGCAGGGGCTGACGATATAACCAGAGAGGTTTATCACTCTGCGCTGGAGCTAGGCGGCCATACGTTAACGGCTATGGGTGTGCATCCTATGCGTGCCAAGCAGATGATCGACTCGTTTGAGCAACACGAAAATGCTCATGAAGATGAGCTGTTTGAAGCCTGGAAAGAGATTGAGGAGGGTATTAGCTTTAGCCCGCGTTACGGCGAACTGTTTATGAAGCTGGAAGAGGCGCTGAGTAGGTCAATGCGGCACGGTTGGGATGAGTCAAATCAAGCTGAAGAACCCGTATGGACGTCGCCTGAACAGGCATCCGAAGAAAACCGCTAAAACGGCAGGTGCAGGGAAGCGCTTAACATATTGAGGTGGCTGAGGGTCGGGGCATCGATGCGTTCGTACTCTACGCGGCTCACTAAGCGATTGATGGTCATGGTGGCACCAAAGCCTTGCAGGAAGGCGGTGCCGCCGTCGTCGGCCAGTGGTTGATCGGTTTCGCCACGCCACTCGGTGAGGCCAGACTTAGCGTAAACGCTGAAGGCGCCCATTCGCACGCCTGCGACGATCGCTCCGCCTAAGCTGAGAGTATCCATGATGAGGGGGTCAGCACTGGAGGTGATGGGAACTTCTTCACTTTCGCGGTAGGCAATTTCAGCACCAATATCCAACTGTGGTAATTGCCATGGGCTAAAGCCGGCCGAAAAGCGGAAACCTGTTGTGTAGCTATCGAGGCTGCTTAAGTCACTGCCTTCTAAAACGACACCGTTGCGCAGGGCCATAAACTCGCTGTTCGGAGACGCATAGGCGAGGTCGGTATCTCCGCCGCTGGCTAAACAGCCCATAAATGGCAGCATGGAACCAGCAAAACTACAAAACAGGGTGCTTGCCAAGCGTTTCATTGGCGTTCCTCGTGTCCCTGACTAAGGAAGTTATCTTAATCAGCCTAGCAACGGGCGCTGATTTCTACCACATTAATTGCGTTATTTGATAAGTTTGCTAGCAGATTTTTACCCATTTTCAAAAAGCGCTCGCCAAATACCCATTGCGGAGAAAGCACGGCGACGGTATTCGTTTGCTCTTTTTGTCGCTGCCGCTGACGCCACTCAAGCGCAGTGCTGCTCCAATCTTCACTGTGCTGGAGCTGAAAGCCGTTTGCTGCCAGCAAGTCAGTCAGTTCAGTCATCGAAAGTAAGTGTGAATGCTCTGGCGATGCTGCCCAAGGAACCGGGTAGCGTAATTCGGCAAAGTTTTTACCACTAACGACTTCATGCATGACAAGCTTGCCGCCTGGGCGGAGCACACGTCGGCTTTCGGCAATAACGCGGGCGGGGTCGGGCATGTTCATTAGGCTGTGCTGAAATAGCACGGCATCAAATGTGTTCTCCGGAAAGGGTAATTCACAGGCATCTCCGGTAACCCAGCTAAGTGACGAATTTGCCGGAGAAGCCGATAAGTTAGTCAGTGCCTGATTAAGTACGTTAAAGCGGTGGGTGATATCTAAACCGGTAAGTTGAAAACCTAGCGCTGCCCCTTGACGCATTAATCCGCCTAAGCCTGAGCCTATATCAAGCACCTTTGTATGTTGTGAAGGATCAAGTAGGTTAAGCAGCTTTTTAGAGGCGGCAATACCACCGATATGTAGCTGGTCTAGCGGGGCAAGTTGGTGAAGCGTTGGGCCATCGGGGTAATGGGTGTGAATTTGTCTAAGGATAGCGTCATCGCGTAACCCTTGGTGGTAATGCTCTGCTAGCTGCTGTTGAGTGGACATGTTGGTGTCTCAATACCTTACAAAAATTAACGCCGACCACGGGCCGGCGTTAATTAAAGGGTTATTTTTGATCCTCAAGCCCAAGCTCTTGGATAGAAATTTCGCGCATTTTAAATTTCTGAATTTTACCGGTTACCGTCATCGGGAACTCATCAACAAATTTAAAGTAGCGAGGAATCTTAAAGTGAGTGATTTTGCCTTTGCAGTACTCGCGCAGGTCTTCTCCAGTGACTTCTCCTGCGCTGCTGTTGAGTTTCACCCAAGCAATTAACTCTTCGCCATACTTCTTATCCGGAACACCGGTGACCTGTACTTCTGAAATCGCAGGGTGGGCGTATAAAAACTCCTCGATCTCTTTAGGGTATACATTCTCACCGCCGCGAATCACCATGTCTTTAATGCGGCCAACGATCTGGATGTAGCCTTCCTCGTCCATCGTGGCAAGATCGCCCGTATGCATCCAACCGGCTTCATCAATGGCTTCAGCCGTGGCTTTGTCATTGTTCCAGTACTTTAGCATCACACTGTAGCCACGGGTGCATAACTCGCCAATTTCACCACGGGGCAGAATGCCGCCGTTGCCAGGATCGACGATCTTGCTTTCCAGGTGGGGTTGGGTGCGGCCAACGGTGGAAACGCGCTTATCAATGGTGTCGTTAGCGCCGGTTTGGGTGGAAACCGGGCTGGTTTCTGTCATGCCGTAGGCGATCTGTACGCCTTTCATGTTCATCTTTTCGATGACCTGCTTCATGATTTCAGCAGGACAAATAGAACCCGCCATAATGCCGGTGCGCAGCGTGGAAAAATCAGTAGTGGCAAAGTCGGGGTGCTCTAGTTCGGCGATGAACATAGTGGGTACGCCGTAAAGCGCGGTGGCTTTTTGTTCGTGTACCGCTTTTAGCACTTTACCGGGGTCGAACCCTTCATCCGGATAAATCATCGCCGCGCCATGGGTCATGCAGCCCAGGTTACCCATCACCATGCCGAAGCAGTGGTAGAGCGGTACGGGGATGATCAAGCGGTCTTCGCTGGTAAAGCCCATGCTTTCGGCAACAAAGAAGCCATTGTTGAGGATGTTGTGGTGAGAGAGCGTCGCGCCTTTCGGAAAGCCCGTTGTGCCCGAGGTGTACTGAATATTGATCGGGTCATCAAACTGTAGCGTGGCCTGCAGGTCATCAACATCCGTCTGGCTGACCTTGTTGGCTTCGTTAATGAAGTCTTCCCAGCGCCACATGCCACTATGTTTTTCAGTACTCAGATTAATGATGCACTCAAGATCAGGCAGCTTTTGTGATTTTAGCTGACCCTCTGCGCTGCTGTTTAGTTCAGGCGCGAGCTCAAACAGCATGGCGGTGTAATCAGAGCTTTTGAATTGATTGGCAGTGACTAAAAAGCGCGCACCGGATTGATTAAGCGCGTAGTCCAGCTCATGAGTACGATAAGAGGGGTTAATGTTGACTAAAATCGCGCCAATCTTGGCGGTGGCAAACTGGGTTAGGGTCCATTCGCAGCAGTTTGGTGCCCAGATGGCAACCCGGTCGCTTTTTTTTACGCCAATGGCCAGCAACGCACGTGCGCAACGGTTAACTTCTTCCTGAAGCTGGCGGTAGCTCCAATGAATGTTCTGATGAAGGGCGATTAGCGCGTCGTTGTCGGGATACTGTGCGGCGATTTGATCAAATTTATCGCCAATGGTCATGCCCAGCAGCGGCTTATCTGCGGTGCTGCTGGTGTAGCTAGGTAGGGTGTGTGCAGGTGATGCCATGGGTGTCTCTCCGAACTGTTTTTTTTGTCTCAACGGGAAGAAAGCAGTTGGCTTCTATATTTATTATTAGCTAACCGTACTTTTGGCCAACGCGACTTTAGAACTGGGCTTGCGACCAAGCTGCTGAGTGATCCAGACGCCTGTATCAATCACTGCCTGGAGGTCTATGCCGGTGTTAATGCCCAGCCCCTCTAGCAGGTAAAGTACGTCTTCCGTGGCCACATTGCCGGATGCACCTTTGGCATAAGGGCAGCCACCAAGCCCTGCAGTCGCTGCGTCAATCACGCTCACGCCTTCTTCCATTACGGCATATAAGTTAGCTAGCGCCATGCCATAGGTGTCATGGAAATGGGCCGCTAAATGCTCGATGGGCACCTGCTGACGGGCAGCCTCAATCATCCGCTTAGCGGCTAGCGGCGTGCCGACACCGATGGTGTCACCCAGAGAGATTTCATAGCAGCCCATCTCATAAAGTGCGCTGGCTACCTCGGCAACTTTTTGCGGTGAAATATCCCCTTCATAGGGGCAGCCCAGCACGCAGGACACATAGCCACGCACCCGCACACCTGCTTCGTTGGCGCGCGCAAGCACTGGCTCAAAGCGTGTCAGCGACTCAGCAATCGAGCAGTTGATGTTTTTCTGAGAAAACGCCTCAGAGGCTGCACCAAATACCGCTACTTCTTCAACGCCAGCTGCCAGTGCTCCTTCCAGGCCTTTCAGATTAGGCGTTAACGCCGAATAAACCACACCGGGTTTGCGGGCAATACCGCGCATTACCTCGCTGGCATCGCCCATTTGTGGTACCCATTTTGGCGAGACAAAGCTGGCGGCCTCAATATGGGTAAGGCCAGCATTCGCCAGCCGTTCGATTAGTTCGATTTTGGTGGCGGTGGGCACTAGGGTGCCCGGTTCGTTTTGCAGGCCATCGCGGGGGGCCATTTCAAACAGTTTAATAGATGTAGGCAGTGCCATCGGTTAGCTCCTATTCGCTGGGGGCAAAGTCGAGTAGCACGTCACCTTGACTCACGGTATCGCCCGACTGGAAGTGGAACGTCTCCACGCTACCATCGGCAGGCGCGGTCATGGTGTGCTCCATCTTCATCGCTTCCATGACCATCAACGGCATGCCTTTCTCGACCGCCGCGCCAGGCTCTACCAGCAGCGCGACAACGGTGCCATTCATGGGGGCAGTCAGCGTTGATTCCGCTTCATGGTGACCGTGGTCAATGGCATCGATGCGTCGCCAGAAGAGGCGTGTTTCGCCACTGGGTTCAGCCATCACCACGATATGGCCATCGCGGCGTGCCTGTAGACGGCGGCGGTGGCCGTTTAGTGTGACGGCGACCGCATCACCTGTCAGCGATTGTAGGCTAGCGGTCAACGTTTGATCACCAATGGTCAGATTCCACAGCGATTCGCCGCTTTCGCGTTTACCTTCAACAATCACCACCGCTGCGTCGCTGTCGGCTGCCTGGGCACTTGCCGGGTCACATAGCGCAATACGAATGGTATGGGGGGCATTCAAGCGGAAGCCGTCATGGCGATCCCAAGGAGAGTCGCTCTCGCACTCTTGGGCCAGTTGGTTCAGGCCGATCAGCGCGGCGCTGGCATACGCTTCGGTAGAGTAGCTGCGCGGAGCAAACAGGGTGGCTTCGTTGCGTTCTATAAAACGCGTGTCGAGCTCGACGTTTTTAAAGCCGGGGTGATTTGCCAAGCGTTGCAGGAAGGCGCGGTTCGTCACCACGCCCTGTACATCCAGCGCCGCCAACGCGCGGTTGAGAGTGGCCAGCGCCGCATCCCGGTCAGCGCCGTGAACAATCAGTTTGGCCAGCATGGGGTCGTAGTGCATGGAAACCACATCGCCACTTTCCACGCCACTGTCTAAACGCACCCGATCGCTATCTAAGTCGGCACCTTCTAAATCCAAGGCGAAGCGAGTCAACAAACCGGTAGCCGGTAGGAAATCTTGCTCCGGGTCTTCGGCATACAGGCGCGCTTCAAAACTATGGCCGGTGATGGTGAGCTCGTCTTGTGTGCAGGGGAGTGGTTCGCCCATCGCAACGCGCAACTGCCATTCGACCAAATCCTGGCCGGTAATCATTTCAGTAACGGGATGCTCAACCTGCAGGCGCGTATTCATTTCCATAAAGTAGAACGAGCCGTCGGCATCGAGCAGAAACTCCACAGTACCTGCGCCCACATAGCCAATTTCTTTTGCCGCGCGAACGGCAGCGTCGCCCATCGCACTGCGCAGTTCGGGCGTCATGCCAGGAGCGGGCGCTTCTTCTATGACTTTCTGATGGCGGCGCTGAACGCTGCAATCCCGTTCGAATAGGTACACGCCATTGCCGTAACGGTCGCAGAATACCTGTACTTCGACATGGCGAGGCTGCACCAAGTATTTCTCAATCAGCATACGGTCGTCGCCGAAAGCGGCGCTGGATTCGCGCCGACAGCCATCAAGCGCTGCTTTAAAGCCTTCGCCGCTTTCAACCACGCGCATGCCTTTACCACCACCACCGGCGCTGGCTTTCAACATCACCGGATAACCGATTTTATCGGCTTCGCTGCGCAGCAGCGCATCATCCTGATCGTCACCATGATAGCCAGGCACCAGCGGTACGCCCGCATTGGCCATACGCGCTTTCGCGGCAGATTTATCGCCCATCGCGGCAATTGCCGACGCAGGGGGGCCAACAAAGATGATGCCAGCTTGCTCAAGGGCTTTAACAAACCCACCGTTTTCTGAAAGAAAGCCGTAGCCGGGGTGAATGGCGCCAGTGCCAGTGCGTTTGGCGGCATCGATAACCGCATCAACATTAAGATAGCTTTCGCGGGCGGCGGCAGGGCCTAAGCGAACGGCTTCATCGGCCTCGCGTACATGGCGAGCCGTGGCATCGGCATCTGAATAAACGGCAACCGTTTTCAGCCCCATGCGGCGGGCGGTGCGCATTACGCGACAGGCAATTTCACCGCGGTTGGCCACTAGCAACGTGTCGAATTTAGTAAGGTCAAGCGTCATGAGCGTGGCTCCGCAGCAGTGTTGGGTTCTTGAAGGCCAGACGGTTGCGTCCAGGCAGGGCGGCGCTTTTCAAAAAAGCTAGCTAAGCCCTCTTGACCCTCTTGGCTCACCCGCAGTTTGGAGATCACTTGGCAGGTGTGTTCTCGGGTGGCGTCGCTGTCGGGTGCCTGAGCCACGCTTGCCAGCAGTGCTTTGGTTGCCCGTTGGGCTTGTGGAGAGCCACCCAGCAGGGTGTCGAGCATGGCGTCTACGGCGCTATCCAAGGCATCGTGTTCCACCACTTGGTGAACCAAGCCGAGCGCCATCGCCGTTGGCGCATCCATCACTTCAGCAGTGAGTGCGTAACGGCGCATTTGGCGTTCGCCAAGCGCGCGCTGAACATAGGGACTAATCACCGCGGGCGATAGGCCAATTTTGACTTCCGACAGGCAGAATTTAGCTTTATCTGAAGCGATTACCAGATCGCAACAGGCGGCTAGACCCACCGCGCCACCAAAGGCCGCTCCCTGAACTCGGCAAACGGTAGGGCAAGGCAGGGTGTCTAACCCGAACATAAGCGCTGACAGTTTGCGTGAGTCCGCTAGGTTGTCTTCCAAGCCGTAATCGACCATGCGCTTCATCCAGTTGAGATCAGCGCCAGCAGAGAAACTCTTACCTTCAGAGCCAAGCACCACCACCCGAACGTCACCGGCGTTGGCCAGCGCGTGCAATTCGTCTAGATGGGCGTTTAGTTCAGCGATCAGGCTGTCGTCAAAGGCGTTATGCACCTCTGGGCGGTTTAACGTCAGGCGCGCCACGCCTTCTTCGATCAGTAGCGTTGAGTAAGCCATAGTGTTCGCCCTTACATCCGGAACACGCCGAAGCGCGTCTCTTCTACTTCAGCATTCATGGCCGCGGCTAGAGAAAGCCCTAATACGTCGCGAGTTTGAAGTGGATCAATGACGCCGTCATCCCATAGGCGGGCGCTAGCATAATAGGGGTGACCCTGGTGCTCGTACTGGTCGCGAGTGGGCTGTTTAAAGGCCTCTTCTTCCTCTTTGCTCCACTCGCGGCCATCGCGCTCATACTGCTCACGTTTGACCTGCGAGAGCACGCCTGCTGCCTGCTCGCCGCCCATTACCGAAATACGCGCGTTGGGCCACATGAACAGCAGGTTGGGGTCATAAGCGCGACCACACATTCCGTAGTTACCTGCGCCAAAACTGCCGCCAATCAAAACGGTGAACTTGGGTACTTTGGCGCATGCTACGGCAGTTACTAACTTCGCACCGTGCTTAGCGATGCCTTCATGCTCGTACTTAGAGCCGACCATGAAGCCAGTAATGTTTTGCAGGAACACCAGCGGAATCTTGCGCTGGGCGCAAAGCTCGATAAAGTGCGCACCTTTTACCGCGCTCTCTGAAAACAGCACGCCGTTGTTCGCCACAATGCCAACCGGATAGCCGTGGATATGCGCAAAGCCGGTTACCAAGGTGTCGCCGTAGTAGCGCTTGAACTCGTCAAAGTCAGAGCCATCGACAATTCGACCAATCACTTCGCGAACGTCGTAAGGCTTTTTAAGGTCGGTGCCAACAATGCCGTAAAGTTCGCTGGGATCGAGTTTGGGAGGTTTGGGCGCTTGCATGGCTAATTTGCCGCGCTTTTGCCAATTTAAACGGGACACGCAAGCGCGCGCCAACTGCAGAGCATGGGCATCATTTTCAGCGTAGTGGTCGGCTACGCCGCTGATTTTGGCGTGCACATCTGCACCGCCCAGGTCTTCTGCACTAATGTTTTCGCCCGTGGCCGCCTTCACTAACGGCGGGCCGCCCAGGAAAATCGTGCCCTGTTCTTTAACGATGATTGATTCATCCGCCATGGCGGGTACATACGCACCGCCAGCGGTGCAGGAGCCCATGACCACCGCTATTTGCGGGATGCCCTCTGCCGACATGGTGGCCTGGTTATAGAAGATGCGTCCGAAGTGATCGCGATCGGGGAACACTTCATCCTGGCGGGGTAAGAATGCGCCGCCTGAATCGACTAGATAGATGCACGGCAAACGGTGCTTGCGGGCGATTTCTTGGGCGCGCAGGTGCTTTTTCACCGTTAGCGGAAAATACGTACCGCCTTTTACCGTGGCATCGTTGGCCACAATCACGCACTCAACGCCAGATACCCGGCCAATGCCCGTTACCACGCCTGCCGCAGGCACGTCGCTATCGTAAACGTGATGGGCTGCCAGGGCGGAAAACTCTAAAAATGGCGAGCCTTCGTCAATTAAGTGATCGATACGGTCACGCACAAATAGCTTGCCGCGGCTCTCGTGGCGTTCACGCGCCTTGGGGCCGCCGCCTTGGGCGACGGCAGCGGTCAATTCTCGTAGCTTGGAAACTTCCCCCAGCATGGATGCTGCGTTGCTTTGAAAGACATCGCTGCGGGGATTGATCTGTGTAGAGAGTGTGCTCATGGCGCGGCCCTTACTTTGTTTCGGTGAAGAGTTCGCGGCCAATCAGCATCCGGCGAATTTCGCTGGTGCCCGCGCCAATTTCATACAGTTTGGCATCGCGCAGAAGGCGACCGGTGGGGTACTCGTTGATATAGCCGTTGCCGCCGAGCAGCTGAATGGCATCTAGGGCAACTTGGGTGGCTTTCTCTGCGCAGTAAAGAATCACGCCCGCTGCGTCTTTGCGCGAGGTCTGGCCGCGGTCGCAGGCTCCGGCAACGGCATATAAGTAGGCGCGACAAGCGTTCAGCGTGGTGTACATATCCGCCACTTTACCTTGCACCAACTGGAACTCGCCGATCGACTGGTTGAACTGCTTGCGCTCATGAATGTAGGGCAGCACGACGTCCATGGCGGCTTGCATAATACCAATAGGACCAGCAGCCAGAACGGTGCGCTCATAATCCAAACCGCTCATGAGAACGCGAACCCCTTTACCGACCTCACCTAGTACGTTTTCAACCGGTACTTTACAGTCTTGGAAAACCAGTTCGCAGGTGTTAGAGCCGCGCATACCCAGCTTGTCGAGCTTCTGTGCCGTAGTGAAGCCAGGCATGCCTTTTTCAATAATGAACGCTGTAATGCCTTTAGAGCCTGCTTCCGGGTCGGTCTTGGCATACACCACTAATACGTCGGCGTCAGGGCCGTTGGTGATCCACATCTTGTTGCCGTTAAGGATGTAATGATCGCCATCCAGCTTGGCGCGTAGCTGCATTGACACGACATCAGACCCCGCACCTGGCTCTGACATTGCCAGTGCACCTACGTGGTCACCGCTGATCAGCTTGGGCAGGTATTTCTCTTTTTGTGCAGCGCTGGCGTTGATCTTTAACTGATTGACACACAGGTTTGAGTGCGCGCCATAGGAGAGTGCGACAGAGGCGCTTGCCCGGGAAATCTCTTCCATCGCAATACAGTGGGCAAGATAGCCCATACCACTACCGCCATCTTCTTCAGATACGGTAATCCCCAATAGACCCATGTCGCCAAACTTCTTCCACAGATCATTTGGGAATTCGTTGTTGCGGTCGATTTCAGCAGCACGCGGGGCAATTTCGCTAGCGGCAAAGGCATTGACCTGCTCGCGCAGCATGTTCAGTTCATCGTCGAGGCCGAAATTGAGTTCTGAATAGTGTGAAAACATGGTCAATCACCTTGTCATTGTTAAAGGGAGCTTTTCGTCGTTAAAGAAGGTTTTTCATTGAGTTCTTCAAGAGCCTGGCGGCAGCGAATTTCAGCGCTTTCAAGTTCCAGCTGCACCATCGTGATGTCTTTCATTTGTTGTTCTAGAGCCGATTTACGCTCGCTGATTTTGCTTAGCATCAAATGCAGCTGCTTTTCGCTGCCGCTGCGGGTTTCATCCCACAGCTCAAAGAGTTCGCGAATTTCTGCTAAGGAAAAGCCGAGTCGTTTACCGCGTAGCGTTAATTTCAGACGCACGCGATCTTTGCTGCTGTAGATGCGTGTTTGGCCACGGCGAGCAGGGTGGAGTAACTCCTGATCTTCATAGAAGCGAATGCTTCGAGTGGTAACGTCGAACTCGCTGGCCAATTCACTGATCGTGTAGGTTTTGCTCATGATCATTGTTCTCGTCGATAGGGGAATGTCCCTATGGAACACTGACCATGAGGCTAAAACAAGTTTACGTTAACGTAAAGCAGTAGTTGTGCTTTTTTGTTTTCCTTGATTTTTTTATAAGCTATTGAAAAATAATAATTTAGATTGTTAATGTGAAGAAACGTTAAAGAAGCGTAGACCAAAGTTGTAATTGTAATACCCCTCAAGTGATTGCTAGTTTGCACCTACACCTTACGTTCAGGTAAGGGTGTGTTGCCGGCTAACGAGTTTCACTTGGTGACGCAGTTGGTGAAATGTCAGCACCCAACACCCGGATACAAGAACACCCGAACACAAGAACAAAAAGAGGCTTACCACTCCATGCGTGCAGACGATGTTCTTAATGGGCCAGTGCTCGAGACCAGAGGGCTGACCAAAGAATTCCGCGGTTTTACCGCCGTGGATGACGTTAATCTTCAAGTTCAGGAAGGGCATATTCACGCCCTGATTGGCCCCAACGGTGCTGGAAAGACCACCGTTTTTAATTTGCTAACCAAGTTTCTGCCGCCTACACGTGGAGAAATTCTTTATCGCGGTAAGCCCATTACCAGCAAGAAATCCAATGAGATCGCACAGCTGGGTCTCGTGCGCTCATTTCAAATTTCAGCGGTGTTTGCGCACATGACGGCGCTGGAAAACGTCCGAGTAGCGCTACAGCGTCAATTAGGCACATCGTTTCACTTCTGGAAATCAGAGAAGTCGCTAGATCACCTTAATGAGCGTGCGTTAGAGCTGCTTGATGAGGTAGGCCTGCGTGAATACGCCGATACATTAACGGTAGAAATGCCTTACGGCCGTAAGCGCGCACTGGAAGTTGCCACCACGCTGGCGCTTGATCCTACGATGATGCTGTTGGACGAGCCGACCCAGGGCATGGGGGCTGAGGATGTTGACCGTATCGTCGCGCTGATTAAGCGTGTCTCGAAAGGGCGCACCGTTTTGATGGTGGAGCACAATTTGAGCGTGGTTAGCAGGCTTTGTGACCGTATTACGGTATTAGCCCGTGGCGCGGTGTTGGCCGAAGGTGATTATGAAGAAGTTTCCCGCAATCCATTAGTGCGCGAGGCTTATATGGGCAGTGAAGCTGCTGAAGATGAGGCTGCCGTATGAATACCGCTGAAGCCTATGAAACCAACGAGCTAGCCGATTCCCAAACGCTAGAAATGCTGAGAGTGCAAGACTTGCACGCTTTCTATGGTGAATCACACATTCTTCACGGCGTGAACTTCGATGTTAAGCGTGGAGAGCTGGTTACGCTGCTGGGTCGCAACGGCGCGGGACGTAGTACTACCCTGAAGTCCATTATGAATATGGTCGGGCGTCGCACCGGCTCGATTGTGATTAATGGCAACGAAACGCTGAATATGAAGGCGCACCATATTCCAAGGCTTGGTATTGGTTACTGCCCCGAAGAGCGCGGTATTTTTGCCAGCTTGGATGTGCACGAGAATTTATTACTTCCACCGACAGTTCGCTCTGGTGGAATGAGCTTAGATGAAATCTACGGCATGTTTCCTAACCTTTACGAGCGTCGCAGAAGCCAGGGGACGCGGCTTTCTGGCGGTGAGCAGCAGATGCTTGCCATGGCACGCATTCTACGCACCGGTGCGCGTCTTTTGCTGCTCGATGAAATTACCGAAGGCTTAGCCCCCGTTATTGTGCAAAAACTTGGCGAAGTGCTTATTCAACTGAAAGAGCGCGGTATGACCATTGTTCTGGTGGAGCAGAACTTCCGTTTTGCAGCGCCGCTGGCAGATCGCCATTTTGTAATGGATCACGGCCAAATTGTTGAAGAGATTAGCGCTGAGCAGCTTCCGTCACGTCGAGACCATCTCAACACTATGCTGGGGGTATAACGCCAATCTAGATCATAAACGCAGCATCAGCTTCGCAGTATGTGCACTACAGCATTAACAACACTAAACGCTCTGTAAGTATTTCATTCGTACGTCGTAACACAACAACAAAGGCCTCAAGGGCCAGGAGACGAACATGACCTTTATGAAAAAAACGCTGACCGCCAGCATCGCCGTTGCCGCCGCTTCTACTATGGCAGTCTCAACCGCTCACGCTGAAATTAGCGATAATGAGGTACGCATTGGTTATTTGGCAGATATGTCAGGTACTTACCGTGACTTAGCTGGCCCAGGTGGCGAAACAGCCATGGAAATGGCGGTTGCTGATTTTGGTGGCAGTGTTAACGGCTCGCCCATCGTGATTTTTAGTGCTGATGATCGTAACAGTGCCGACGTCGGTGCTAACACGGTGCGTGAGTGGATCGACCAGCGTAACGTCGACATGGTGGGTGGCCTAGTGGCGTCCTCGGTGTCTATTGCCGTCACTAAAGTGCTTGAAGAAAACAATGGCCTGGGCATTGTGTCGGGTTCTGCGGCATCAAGCATTACCAATGAACACTGTACGCCAAACCACATCCACTGGGTTTACGATACTTACCCTCTGGCGAACGGTACCGCAAAAGCAGTCGTAGAGCAGGGCGGCGACAGCTGGTTCTTGTTAACCGCTGATTATGCGTTCGGCCATGCGCTGGAAGCAGATGTGACCAACGTAGTTGAAGCCAATGGCGGCGAGATTGTTGGCGGCGTGCGTCACCCGTTCCCGACAAGCGACTTCTCCTCTTACATCCTGCAGGCCCAAGGGTCTGGTGCGAAGATTGTTGGTTTGGCTAACGCTGGCGCCGACACTGTTAACGCGATCACCACCGCTAGCCAGTTCGGTCTCACGCAGAGCGGCCAGCAGCTAGCAGGCCTATTGATTTTCCTCAACGATGTTCACGCGCTAGGTCTGGAATCCACCCAAGGGCTGCTGCTAACCACTGGCTGGTACTGGAACATGGATGAAGAGTCTCGTGAATGGTCAGAGCGCTACTTTGAAGAAGTTGGCCGTATGCCCACCATGGTTCAGGCGGGTATCTACTCAAGCACCATGCACTACCTGAAAGCCGTAGAAGCAGCGGGAACCGACGACCCTGAAGTTGTACGCGCCCAGATGGCTGATATGCCTATTGAAGACTTCTTTGCGCGTAACGGCTCCATTCGTGAAGATGGTCGTATGATTCATGACATGTACCTTGCCCAAGTGAAAACACCGGAAGAGTCTACCGGTGAGTGGGATCTGTATGAAATCCTCAGCACCATTCCTGCCGATGAAGCCTACCGTCCGCTCTCTGATAGCCAGTGCAAACTGGTTCAAAACTAAGTCGAATAACAACCGCAAGTGACGTTAGAACTGGTTGGTGGCAACTTGCCACCAACCGCTTGACGGCGAGGAGAGTCATACAATGACGATGATATTCGGCGTGCCATTAGCCGTTTTCATGGGCCAGCTAACGCTTGGGCTTGTGAATGGAGCCTTTTACGCACTGCTTAGCTTGGGTCTGGCGGTCATCTTCGGCCTACTGAAGATCGTCAACTTTGCCCATGGGGCGCAATACATGCTGGGAGCCTTCGCCGCACTGCTAGGCTTTCGCTATTTAGGCATCAACTATTGGCTGGCGCTGTTTCTGGTGCCACTGGTGGTGGGTGGTTTCGGCATGTTAATGGAGCGCTTTTTACTGCGTCGCATTGCCCATTTAGACCATCTTTATGGACTGCTGCTCACCTTCGGGTTGGCACTAATTTTTGAAGGCACGCTGGTAAATTTCTTTGGCGTTTCGGGTGCGCGGTACGCGACTCCTGAAGCACTGCAAGGCGGCCTGAATCTAGGCTTCATGTTCCTGCCTACCTACCGTGCCTGGGTGCTGATAGCGGCACTGGCCATGTGTCTATTTACCTGGTTTATGATTGAGCGCACACGGTTGGGGGCTTATCTGCGTGCAGGTACTGAAAACTCCCAGCTGATGCAAGCGTTTGGGGTAAACGTACCGCTATTGATTACGCTTACTTATGGCTTTGGCGTAGCGCTAGCCGCTTTTGCGGGGGTGTTGGCAGCGCCGCTATATCCTGTATCACCGACCATGGGGTCAAGCTTGCTGATTGTGGTGTTCGCGGTGGTCGTCATTGGTGGAATGGGATCTATTCTAGGTGCGATTCTTACTGGTCTGGGTATGGGGATCATCGAAGGCTTAACCAAAGTGTATTACCCCGAAGCCTCCAATACCGTGATCTTCTTGGTGATGATATTGGTGCTCATGTTACGCCCCGCTGGGCTGTTCGGTAAGGAGGCATAACCATGGCAGACTCTCAAGCACTCAATGCGCCATCAGCCGTAAAAGAGCGACAGAAGCGGGCCAAAATGCGCCGTAACATGTTTTATATAGCGCTCTTGGCCATCGGGTTAGTCGCTCCTTTTTTGGCCTATCCCGTTTTTCTAATGAAAATTCTATGCTTCGCGCTTTTTGCCTGCGCCTTTAATTTGTTGCTGGGCTATGCGGGGTTGCTCTCGTTCGGGCACGCGGCATTTTTAGCCACCGGTGGTTATGTTACCGGCTACTTGTTGGCAAGCTATCCAGGGCTAACGCCAGAGGTGGGGATTATTGCGGGCACCTTAATGGCAACCCTGTTAGGGCTGTTATTCGGGGTGCTTTCGATCCGGCGTCAGGGCATTTACTTTGCCATGGTGACATTGGCACTGGCTCAGCTGATGTTTTTCGTCTTTGTTCAGTCATCGTTTACCGGTGGTGAGGATGGCCTGCATGGCGTGCCACGCGGTGACTTGTTTGGCGTAATCAGTTTGAGCAGCAACCTGGCGATGTATTACTTCGTTTTTGCCATCTTCATATTTGGTTTTGCGCTAATCCAACGCACCGTGCATTCCCCCTTTGGGCAGGTGCTTAAAGCGATTCGTGAAAATGAACCGCGTGCTATTTCGCTGGGCTACAACGTTGATGCTTACAAGCTGCTGGCGTTTGTGCTCTCTGCGGCGTTGGCCGGGTTAGCGGGGTCTACTAAAACCGTCGTGTTTCAGCTGGCGTCGTTAACCGATGCACACTGGCATATGTCAGGTGAAGTTATCCTAATGACGCTGCTGGGTGGGGTAGGCACACTGCTTGGGCCCCTTATGGGTGCGGGCATTGTGGTTAGCCTGCAGCACATTTTGGCACAGTCGCCGTTGGGTAACTGGGTAAGCGTCATTCTGGGTATTATCTTTGTTGTCTGCGTACTTAGCTTCCGCAGCGGCATTGTGGGTGAGCTCACCAAAATGTATCGCAAAAATTTCAAATAACCGGTTCTGTCCGATGATTGGGTGCCCTAGGGCACCCTTTTTTCTACCCAAATTACGCCTCTACGCCAAAGGTAGTGAGCTAAGCCGGTTGCACCTGTCAGAGTAAGAATATAAGTTAACGTAAACGTCAACATTGCCAGTAAAGACGATAGCCAGTAAAGACAATTGCCAATAACGCCAACGGCTAATAAAGATAATAGCAAACGCCAAGCTGCCCAGCCTGCTCAAAGGCTGTTCAGCGACGCATGCTGCGGAGATTCGCCATGAATTTTGAGTTAAGTGAAGACCAGGTCGCTTTTTCCGATATGGCTCGGGCATTCGCCCAGAACGAGTTAGAGCCCCACGCTGCACAGTGGGATGCAGAAGCCTTCTTTCCTGTTGATGTTATCCGCAAAGCGGGGGAGTTAGGTTTTTGTTCACTTTACGCGCCAGAGCGCGTTGGCGGGCTTGGTCTTTCCCGCCTGGATGCCAGCATTATTTTTGAACAGCTTTCCATGGGCTGCACCTCAACCACCGCTTATCTCACCATTCATAATATGGTGACGTGGATGCTGGCTGACTTCGGCACCTCTGAAGCAGTGGAACAGTGGGGCGAAAAGCTCGCCACTGGCGAGTTGCTGGGTTCTTACTGCTTAACTGAACCCAATGCAGGCTCTGATGCGGCCTCGCTTAAAACCACCGCCAAGCGTGATGGCGATGACTACGTACTCAACGGTAGCAAGATGTTTATCTCTGGCGCGGGCAGCACCGACTTTTTGGTGGTGATGGCACGTACTGGGGGCGAAGGCCCCAGCGGCGTTTCTGCCTTTGCGGTTGATGCGAAAGCAAGCGGCATTAGTTACGGCCGTAAGGAAGACAAAATGGGCTGGAACAGTCAGCCAACCCGCATGATTACCTTTGAAGATGTGCGCGTTCCCGCCAACCACCTGTTAGGCAACGAAGGCGATGGCTTTAAAATTGCCATGAAAGGCTTGGATGGCGGTCGTATCAACATCGCTACTTGCTCAATCGGCACCGCCCAGCAGGCGATCAACAAAGCCCGTGAATATATGCTGGAGCGTAAGCAGTTTGGCAAGCGTTTGGCAGACTTCCAGGCGCTTCAGTTCCGTATGGCGGATATGGTTACTGAGCTTGTCGCGGCTCGCCAGCTAGTGCGTATGGCAGCCACAAAACTGGATGCTGGCCACCCCGATGCCACTACCTATTGCGCCATGGCTAAGCGCTTTGCGACTGATGTCGGCTTCAAGGTGTGTGATGAGGCGCTGCAGCTCTATGGTGGCAACGGCTACATTAAAGAGTATCCGATGGAGCGCTATGTGCGTGACTCTCGTGTACACCGTATTTTGGAAGGAACTAACGAAATCATGCGGCTGATTATTTCCCGTCGCGTGCTCTCTGATGGTGCCTCTGAGCTGTAGCCAACTACAAGGACAATGGAATGAGTAGCGTACTGTTTGCTGAACACGCCACCCAAGATGGCCATGTTATTGGCGAGATCAAGCTTAACGCCGAGCGTTCGCTGAATGCCTTGACGTTAGAGATGATTGAAGAAATTCTGCCGCGCTTGAAAGCGTGGCAAACCGACGAGCGAGTTGTCGCTGTTCTGTTGGATAGCGCTGGTGAAAAAGCGTTTTGCGCAGGGGGCGATGTCGTCAATCTGTATAAAGCGATTAAAGGTGACGGCGAGCCAGATTTTCCTGAGCGCTTCTTTGAACACGAGTATCGCCTGGATTACCTGCTGCACACCTATCCCAAGCCGGTCATTTGCTGGGGCAGCGGTATTGTGATGGGTGGGGGAATGGGATTGCTTAGCGGTAGCAGCCACCGAATCGTGACGGAAACCTCTCGGCTGGCGATGCCAGAAGTGACGATTGGCCTTTACCCGGACGTTGGCGCTAGCTGGTTTTTAAACCGTCTGCCAAATGGTACCGGACGCTTTTTAGCCATGACCGGCAGTCAAATTAACGCGCCAGATGCCGTTCATCTCGGCCTGGCTGATCGCGCGATTGCTAGCCATTACCGCGCAGATCTGGCTCAAAAACTGATGGATGCCACCTGGGGAGAAGGAAAGCAAACTGACGCCCATGGTGTCGTCAATCGCGTGCTGCGCGAGTTTGAACAAGCGTCTCAAGAGGTATTCGCCGAGCTGGAATCGCCGGTTCAAAAATCCGCCGCATTGATTCGTGAGCTAATGGATCACGATACGGTTGAGCAAACCGTGGATGCCGTACTGGCGGTTCGCAGTGACGACAAATGGTTCAGCAAAGCGCAGAAAACGCTTTCCCACGGCAGCCCCGTATCAGTGAAGCTGATTGATGAGCAGCTAAAACGTGCCAAGCACATGTCGTTGGCTGAGGTGTTTCAGTTTGAGCTGGCGCTTTCAGTGCAGTGTTGCCGCCATCAGGAGTTCCCCGAAGGCGTACGTGCGCTGTTGGTCGATAAAGACGGTAAGCCTGCCTGGAAATACCCAGATGTCGCGTCCGTCGAACAAACTTTTATCGATGAGCTGCTGGCTTCGCCGTGGCAAAAGAGCCCTCTGGCGGATCTTCACTAAGCTATTTCTTCAACCCATTTCCCCATCAATTTTCTAACAAGGACAATAAAGATGACCACTGTCGCGTTTATCGGTTTAGGCAATATGGGCGGCCCCATGGCGGCCAACTTGGCGAAAGCGGGCTTTAACGTTCGCGCGTTCGATCTTTCTGAACAAGCCTTGGAAACAGCGAAATCCCAAGGCTGTGAAGTGGCAGCCTCTGCAAAAGCAGCGGCCACCGACGCAGATTTTATTATTTCCATGCTGCCCGCAGGCAAACATGTGCGTGGGCTGTATGTGGATGGCGACGAGCCGCTGTTTGATGTCATCAAAAAGAGCGCTCTGGTGATTGACTGCTCGACCATTGATGCGGATACCGCCCGCAGCGTCGCTACCGCTGGCGCTGAAAAAGGCGTTGGCTTTGTCGACGCGCCTGTGTCTGGCGGGGTAGGCGGAGCGCAGGCCGGCACATTGAGCTTTATTGTGGGCGGTAGCGCGGCACAATTTGAACAGGCTAAGCCCGTGCTCGAGGTGATGGGTAAGAATATCTTCCACGCCGGCGACCACGGTGCAGGTCAGGTGGCCAAAGTGTGCAACAACATGCTGCTTTCCATTCTGATGGCGGGCACCTGCGAAGCGATCAATATGGGCGTGAAAAATGGCCTGGACCCAGCGGTGCTTTCCGAAATAATGAAACAAAGCTCTGGGGGAAACTGGGCGCTAAACGTTTACAACCCGTACCCCGGGGTGATGGAAAATGCCCCCGCCTCGAAGGGCTATCAAGGCGGCTTCCAGGTAGACCTGATGATTAAAGACCTGGGTCTCGCCATGGATGTTAGCCAGCAAAGTGCCTCACCAGTGCCCATGGGCTCTGCCGCACGTTCGCTATTCACCCTGCATAAAGCAGGTGGCAACGGCAAACTCGACTTCTCCAGCCTGCTGCAGTTTTATCAAGATAAGGAGTGAGGCTAAGGCGTGAATGGAAAATGGTGAGGAGCAAGTGATGGTGTAGCGCATGGTAGCGAGTTTTGCGCGGAACGAGCAGCGCTAGGCACCCGCGAGAGGGCGGCATAAGCCGCCTCTTGTCACTGGCCTCAAGGGCGGGCACACTCATTTTCTTCGCTATTCTCAGATGTATGCTCAGATAAAAGGACTGCCATGATTACGCTTTGGGGCCGCAATAACTCCACTAACGTCAAAAAAGTGCGCTGGGTGCTCGAAGAGCTCGGCTTGGCGTTTGAACAAATTCCGGCAGGAATGCAGCACGGGGTCAACAATACCTCAGCGTACTTGGCCATGAACCCCAATGGGCTAGTGCCGCTACTTAAAGACGACGCGACCGATAGCGTGTTATGGGAATCTAACACCATTATCCGCTACTTGGCCGCGCAGTATGGCCAAGGTAGCTTATGGGTAGATAACCCCGCCAAGCGCGCCCAGGCAGAGAAATGGATGGATTGGGCGAACAATACGCTTTCGCCCAGGCACCGCGTTATTTTGCAAGGGTTCGTAAGAACACCGCCGGAAGAGCGTGATAACGATGCTATTGATGCCGGAATGCTAGCCTGTGAAAGGTCATTTGAACTGCTAGATAACGCGCTGGCAAACCAAAGCCAACCCTGGTTTTCCGGCGATGAATTTGGCCTCGGCGACATCGCCTTAGCGCCTTTTATCTATAATTTATGGAACATTGGGTTAACCTGGCAGCGGCGCCCCAGCCTGGAGCGCTGGTACCAACAGCTTGCAGAACGCCCCGCCTTTCAGAACGTAGTGATGATTCCTGTAACGTGATATAGATAGCGGCCCTTCCTGATGAAGGGAGGGCGCTTTAGCGCGCTACAGTTTGCTAAACGGCTAAATACACGGGCTTTATCGTGCATTTATGCGATGGAGCATACGGGCTTCGTAGTGCGTGGTAAGCGAAGCGCACCCGCAATGGCAGCCCGGCGCAGCGGTTGTAAGTGGAACAGCACAGCCCTGACAGCACAGTAAATAAGGGCAATTTAATATTGCGGGAGGGCGCTTTAGCGCGCGATGATTCAGCCACTAAATGTTCCCTAAAACTCCGCCTCCAATTTAGCCAATTCGCTATCAAGCTCTTTCAGCACCCCACACGGCAAACCATGGCGTTCGGCGCTATCAATCAACGGCCCTAAAATCGCCCCGCGCTCGGTGGGACGCCTGGCCTCAACATCCTGCAACATCGAGGCCTTATTGTTAGCTGTGTTCTCCACCACCTGCCACACAAGCGCCAACCACGCGTCTTCACCTTCGCCACCATTCGGTGGTGCAATGTTTTCCTGCTTTAGAATCGCCGCGACCTCTTTGACCACCGCTGCCAAACGGCCTGCATAAGCATCACCGCGCAGCTCACCATTGCGCACGCCATTGAGCGCCACCAATGGGTTGATCGCCGCATTCACCGCCAATTTTTGCCACAAGCGTTGGCGTATATCGCTCACCGCCGTTGCGGTAAAGCCTGCCTCACTCAATAGCGCCGCTAACGTCTCCGCCAATCCAGCGTGCTGATTATCTAAATCACCGATAAACGTAGGCCCGCGCCCCGCGTGAACCACACCATCATCCCCAGTGAGATAAGCACCCTGAGTCGTCGTCGCGCACAGCACCGGCCCCGGCCACGCTTGTGTAATGCGCGGCTGTGCCAAAAAACCGTTCTGCCACAGCACCAGCGGGGTCGTGGGCGCAACCACATCGGCAATACTGGCAAGCGCCGCCTCGGCGGCCATGGCTTTGGTGGTGATATGTACAAACCCAGGTGCGGGCAGTGGATGAGAGGTCAGCTCTGCAACCGTAACGCTCGCCAGGCGCTGAGTTCGCTCTTCACCTTCAGGGGTGGTCAGGCGTTGTTGTTCAGGCAGCGCACGTCGGCCAATCAATATGGCGTCAGTGAAGGGCGAAAGCGAATGCGCCAACAGGCGACCAATGGCCCCAGGGCCAAGTATCCAATGGGAAGTCATCGTTGTTTTTTAGCCATTAGCAGCGGTGTTGCCGCCAAGCTTACCGTGTTCCGCATAAGGAAATGAAGGTGAGGTGAGCAGTTGCTTCACCGTAGCAGGACGTAACGTGCCGATGCAGTTGACCGTGCTAGCTTGGTTCACCGCATTGGTTTTTTGTTTTGGTGATAGAAGCTAAAGGGCGTTATGAGCGAATAGGCTCTAGGCGTGGCAGAAGACCGCAATGCGCGGCTAATGACTAATGACGGGGCTGAGGTTTATCTGCTAGCGTTAAGGCTAAGAAGATTTTGTTTGAGAGGCTGAGACGCGCCTCAGGGGAGAGGAAGGCTTGTGCGAAGTGGTATATGCAATATCGGCTTTCGACCCAAAGCGGACTTCGCTGAGACCGGATATTCATAAGTGCCTTTGGCTCACAATGCGCATTTTTCTGGCAAAGCGCATCGCGTAGACGGCATTTATTTCTCTAAATTTCAATGCATTATAACTATATGGTCAGGATGGTGGTGGCCAGAAAAACACGCATGCGCACTAATAAACTGTTCAGCGTCGCACAAGGGCTAACGAATAAATGAAGCGATTAATCGACCTAACCAATGAAGAAGCACGTGCTCATTTCTTGAAGGGGAGTAGCTACTTCAATGGCGATATTCCGAGCTACATTAATTTCGAGCCTATTTTGGCAAGTGTTTCGGAAATCTTAGGCGGCGCTAGTTTTAATCAGTTCAAGAAAAGCAGTCCAGCCGATTTTCCTGATGTAAATTACAATTTCATTGCCAACAAGGACGGAAGGTTTGCTTGGCGACCATATGAGTTGATGAATCCTGCAATATACGTCTCATTGGTAAACGTTATTTGCGACGAGGAAAACTGGGCTCTAATCATATCCCGTATGGCTGAGTTTGAGGATGGCGTCATCGACTGTTGCAGCGCGCCTGTAATGTCAGTGGACCACCAGACCGATGTTGCCACTCAGATTAAAGGGTGGTGGCAGGCTGTTGAACAACGCTCTTTGACTTATTCGCTGGAATTCAATCACCTTCTTCACACCGATGTGACAGACTGTTACGGCTCGCTGTACACGCATAGCATTGCATGGGCTATCCATGGGATCGAAGAAGCTAAGAAAAACAAAACTAAGAAGTCGCTTCTTGGAAACAAGATTGATTTCCACATCCAGGCTAGTCGTTACGGCCAAACAAATGGAATTTGCCAAGGCTCGGTACTTATGGACTTTATCGCCGAAATCGTACTTGGCTATGTCGATGAGCTTATCAATACTGAGCTAGGTAGCTGTACTGATATCCGAATCCTTCGTTACCGAGATGATTACCGCATTTTTGCAAACAGCGACGAACGTGCAGAATCAGTTCTTAAGGTTGTAAGCGATAAGTTGCGAACGGTCGGGATGAAGCTTGGGGTTTCAAAGACTTTTTCCAGCGGAAACGTAGTGGAAGGGTCTATCAAGCCAGACAAACTTGCAGGTATTGAACTGCAAGACCTTGGAAAAGAAAATGCCAAAACGATCCAAAAACAATTAATGAGACTCCATGCGTTCGGTCAACGATATCCGAATAGCGGTGCGTTACGTCGGTTAGTGGGCGATTTTCACACTAACGTTTCTAGCCAAACGGAATCTCCCGGCGACCTCGATGTTCAAGTGGCAATCGCAACAGATATTGCCTATGTGTCTCCAGCAACTTTTCCCGCTGTAGCTGGAATTTTGAGCCATCTTATTGCGCTTGCACCAACCGAAGACAAGGTTCGACTCTGGACTAAAGTCCGAGAGAAAATTAAGCGGGTTCCTTACAACGGTTATCTTGAAATATGGTTGCAGCGAGTAACTCAACCAAAAGCCGTGGGTATCCCATTCGATAGTTCTGAGCCAATTTGCCAGATAGTTAATGGTGGAGCACCGCAATTGTGGGGGTGTGACTGGATCGCTAGTGAAGCTTTGAAAAATGCGATTGATGTGAAAAGTATTGTGGTTGCGGACGTAGCAGAGGCAACAGAAGTGATTGAACCCGAAGAAATCGAGCTGTTCAAACAGAATGCTTGGGCATACTAACATTCTAAATAAGGGTGTCGTAAATGGTGCTGAACAAAGCGTTGCATCGGACAAGCCGGTGAACGCGGCGTTATATCAGCACTACCGCAATGGCCGCTCCTGGCCGCAATGCGAAATTAATTACGCAGCCTCGACACGTAGTCTATTCTGGTAAATAGACGTTGTTGTTTAAATGCGCAGCATAGCATTGTTGAACAGTAGAGGAGCCTGTTAGTACCCTCGGTGTCTGAAATCTTGGCGATGTTTTTGTTGCAGTGGGCTGCCAATGCCACATTACAAGAAAGAAAAGTGGGTTCAGTTTTAAGCGTGCTTCACTTAAAGGTAATGCCATGGTTAGGTGCACAACATGTTCGTTGTTAATCCGTGAGTCTCGTATCGCTTTCGCCGCCCGGGTTGGAGGTGATGAAAAAGCTGAGGCTTTTAATCATGCACTAGTGATAGACCGAGAGAGCAATGATCCATTTCCATTTGTGGCAGTTTACTGTTACGCAGAAAGGCCAGAATTCATTCAGCAACTCGGTACAGAACTTCGCACCGATGAGATCCAAGAACATGAGCTATTTAATCGAGAGCATGATTGCGTATTTTATCAACCAGCAACCGGCCATCACGACCTAGAATATGCGATTAACTTATACAATGAGCAGCGAGTAGCTATGACGATGACACCGGTAACAAATATAGTGGCAGGTGGAACGTTCATCCAGAGTCAGGTTGGAGTCGTCAACAGCTCTTTGGATGGGTACATACGCGCGCTGGATGTTAATGCCTACTGCTCTGACGCTGAGCGCGAGCTAAAATCGGTCTTGGCGGAGCTGCGCCGTAGCATCGAGATAGATGAGAGCCTAACGCCAGCGCAGCGTCAGGCCGCAGCATCGGATATCGCAATTTTTACTGAAGAGATGTCTAAGCCAGAGGGTGTGCAGAGTGAAGATACGAAAAGCGTATTCTGGGATCGCCTTAACACGGTTACAAATGCTTCATCTGCATTGAATTCGCTAGTCCAAACAATCGGACGCATGACAGGACTACTTTAGTCTAGACGTTTTCGGTATGACTCGAATCGTGGGCTTAAAACTCAGACTCATGGCCGCCTATGTGTGTTATGTAAAGTTTACTGATCATAACGGCCACTGCCCGGCACACAGAAATCAGCCATTTTCCAGCTATTACTGTTAACACTTGGGTATATAGTCCTAAGGGCTGTTCCTGGCCATATAACGACAGCTTGGCTTTAACCGTCGTTTGGCTAATCCATGAGATAGCTCCGAAAACGCGACGAGGCTTGAAGGCGGCGAGTGAAAGTACGCCTATCCACCTTCGCGGTGCGGGGGAACCACCATGATACGGGCAATCTTGTTGGCAATTCTTCTTGCCGTAATACTCGCGCACCATAAACAGGCACCCAGAAGTAATCGTGTTGAATACTGGCGCCACCCAATTATGGGTATAGAAGACATACTGAATACCCATCGGGCGGCTCCTGATGCGACCATCATTGCAGTGCATATGGAGATGCCGTGAACCATGTGACGCTGGGCCGTAACGAGCTGGCTGACTACGTGCAGGATGAGGGGCTTAAGAAAAAGCGGGACTGTGCTGAATGGTGGGTAACCGAGCCTAAGCGAACGTGCTGGGAAATACAGCAAGGCGCTAAGTTTGGAAATGCGGCCTAATGTTAATTAACTTATAAAAAGTTAATGAAACTGGCGTTTTTAAAGCAGGCTTATCAAGCCTGCTCGAATTCTAATCGCTAATAATTTAGTAGGCGCCTTCGCTGTAGGTCAGTTCGTAGCTATGGCTATAGATTTCCACAATGTTTCCGAATGGATCTTCCATGTAAATCATGCGATAGGGCTTCTCACCTGGATAGTAGTAGCGTGGCTTTTTCATGCGCCGCTTACCACCAGCGGCTACGATACGGTCAACAAGTTCTTCCAAATTGGGGTCTTGCACAGAGAAGTGAAAGACGCCGGTTTTCCAGTATTCAAAGTTATCCTCTGGGTCGGTCTGATTCTTGAACTGAAAAAGCTCGATACCTATCCGGTCTCCGGTAGATAGATGTGCGATTCTGAAGCTTTCCCACCCGGCTCCGAAGACATCCGTGCACATCTCTCCTATGGCGCTATCGTCTTCTTTGATCTCGGTGGGTTCCATGATCAGATACCAGCCCATCACTTCGGTGTAGAACTGTACGGCTCGCTCAAGATCCGGTACAGAAATACCGATGTGTGAGAAACTTCTTGGGTAAACGTTGGGCATTGCCTGTCCTCCTCTGGTGTGACTGATAGTAGGTTACAGAACGCCTTTAATTACTTAAAATTATCATTTTTGATTGTGATAATTATGGATAGTGATGATAAACACCACCTGGTTAACTACCTTTTGCACCCTCGTTGATGTAGGACATTTCACCCGTACGGCCGAACGTCTCCACATGACTCAGTCAGGGGTGAGCCAGCATGTGCGTAAGTTGGAAGAGCAACTTGGTGTTGAGTTGCTAATCCGGGAGGGGAAGAAATTCTCACTCTCGCAGGCAGGCGAAAGGCTATACATCGAAGCGCAGAACATTCTGCAGGCGTTATCGAGTTTGGAGCAGGCAGTCCAAGAAGATTCGCCTTACGAAGGGGTAGTTCGGGTGATGTCACCCGGGAGTGTTGGGCTTAAGCTATATCCACGCTTATTGGCGCTGCAGAGTAAGTATCCAAAACTCATAATTGATTACCGCTTTGCACCCAACTCCGACGTAGAAACCGCCATCGCCGAATCTTCCGTGGATCTTGGCTTCATGACGTCAAAATCTACCCTGGCCGAGGTCAGTTGCACGCCTATCGCGGAAGAGTCATTGTTATTGGTGACCCCTGAGACCATTGAGGAGCCATCTTGGGAGACGTTGATGGCCCTCGGTTTTATTGACCATCCTGATGGAAGTCACCACGCCAACCTGCTGCTTAGCAAAAATTATCCTGAGTTCCAGCACAGTCATCAGTTTCTAAGAAAGGGGTACTCAAACCAGATCGGGTTGATTCTGGAGCCTGTCAGCATCGGGCTGGGGTTTACAGCATTACCGGCTCATGCGGTTGAGGCGTTTCACAAGCCCGAACAAATAAAGGCTCACCGACTTCCTAACCCGGTGAGTGAGACACTATACCTTTGCATCCGGCGTCACCGGGGATACCAGAAGAGAATAGAAACGGTAATAGCGGAAGCTAGGTGCTGGCTCTGAGTCCGATTGATATTTAACAAAGCATTGCAGCGAACAAGCCACTGAGTATGGCATTACATTAGAAGTATCCGAAAGTTCGCTTTTACCCGGATACTGACCAAAGCGACTGGTAACAAACTTATTAAATCACCCGAAACCTCTGCACCATGCAGCAAGTCCCCTATATGAAAAACTTCAACATCAAAGTACTAACCCCTGAGAATTGGGCGTTGTACAAGTCCGCTAGGCTGGAATCGCTCAAGGATTCCCCTGACTCGTTTGGTGCCATTTACGAGCAGGAATCTGTATTGTCGGATTCTGATTGGCAAGCGCGCTTAGATCTTAGCGCGCGGGGGCTTGTGGCTTTTCCGTTAGTGACAGAGCAGGGTGGCCGGCCGGTGGGGCTTGCTTGGGGTGTGATACATGCGCCAGAGGTGGAAACCGCTCACATCTACCAAATGTGGGTTTTGCCTGCGGCAAGAGGGAAAGGCATCGCCAAGGCGCTTCTGGGTGAAATTAAAACCTGGGCGATAGATAAAGAGTGCGATTGTCTCGCGCTTGACGTTACAACCAGTAATGAGGCAGCAGTTTGCTTGTATCGGTCGTCTGGATTTATGGCGAAGGGGCAGCCGATGCCGCTTCGGAGTGATTCATTTCTTATGATGCAGCCTATGGTGAGGGCGTTACGTAGTTTTGGCTAAGTAACCGCTGAATAATATTTCGGACGCAAACTATGCGCCCGAAACAGGCTCGTTACTAAGCAGCTTCGTGAGTTCCTAGCATACTACGGCGGCGCTATCGCCAACCTGCTGCTTAACTTTCTCTACGATATACGCCCCAATGGGAATAGCAGACGTCGCCGCAGGCGAGGGTGCGTTACACACGTTGACAGTACGCGGCGTGTTGACGAACAGGAAGTCATCGACCAGCTTGCCATCGTTGGACACCGCCTGGGCGCGCACGCCAGCCGGGTAAGGCTCAAGATCTGCCAGTGTTAAGCTTGGGCAGTACTTACGCACTTGCTGAAGGTAGCCTTTTTTATAGAGTGAGTTCTTAAACTCGGAAAGCCCTGGACGCAAGTTGTCTTTCAGCACTTGGCGGATGCCGCGGTGGCGCAGCATGGCGAGCGTGTCGGAAAACGAGATGTCGGTCTTTCGATAGCCTTCACGTTTCCAGGCCAGCACCGCGTTGGGGCCGACCGTTACGCTGCCGTCAATCATGCGCGTCAGGTGAACGCCAAGAAACGGCATCGAAGGGTCAGGAATCGGGTAGATCAGGTGATTAACGATTTGATTGTGCTGCGCGGGAAGGCGGAAGTACTCGCCGCGGAACGGGCAGATGGTGAAGTCTGGCTCGATACCCAGCATGCGTACCACTCGGTCTGCCATCAGGCCAGAGCAGGACACCATATAGCGGGTAGAAAAATCGCCCTGGCTGGTGGATACCACCACCTCATTGGTTCGCTCATTTAAGCCGGTCACTGAAGTGTTGTAGCGGATCTCACCGCCAGCGGCTTCGAATTCGCGGCCCATAGCGGCAGCCACTTCGGCATAATTGACGATACCGCTGGAGGGGACAAAGATACCGCCGACGCCGGTGATGTTAGGCTCACGTTCGTTCAGTTCTTCTGCCGTCAGCCAATACCGCTCCAAGCCATTAGCCTCCGTGCGCTCCCACAGTGCTTTCATACGCTGGAGTTCGAGGTCATTCGTGGCGACCAGCAGCTTGCCGCATTCGTCGTAGGCAATGCTATGCTCGTCACAAAACGCTTTGGTGGCGAGGTTTCCCTCTAGACAGAAGCGCGCCTTTAAGCTGCCGGGCGTGTAGTAAACCCCAGCATGAATCACACCACTGTTGTGGCCTGTTTGATGGCGGGCAGGGCCATCCTCTTTCTCGACCAGCAGCATCTTCTTGTCAGGGTAGGCGCGGATAAGCTGCATGGCAGTCGACAGCCCAAGAATGCCGCCCCCGATAATAATGTAGTCGTACATAGGCGTCTCGGTAGCCAAGGGAAAATGGCCACCGTCATGGCGGTGGCCAGCTTATTCTAAATGATTATACCTGACGCGGCTGACGTAGTGTTTTGGCATGGGTGAAATAGCCACGCTGACGCATCAACTCACGACGCAGGTCAGGGTGCGGGGTGAAGCGATCGCGACCATGCAGCCAGAAGTGATTGTTAATCAGCAGGAAGCTGCCAGTAGCGACCGGAACCGATAGCTGATGTTGGCTACCTTCCAGCGAATCAGACAGATCAGCTAGCCAGTTACCTTCTTCAAAGTTCTTCGGCTGAACGAACTGGTCAATGTAGGCCATGATCGGGCGACCCTCGGTGTCCACATCGAACACGGGGTGGTAGATGTCGCGATCAACATTCTTACTGGGCGGCGCGGTCCAGCGCATGTTACGGCGCGCCAGTGGGTGAGAGTAGAAACTGTCTAACCCTTCCCAGTCATCGAGGTGCAACAGTAACGAGTTGCCGCCTTGCATGTTCTGTTCGTCAACTTTCATCATCAGCACGTAGTCGGTGTCCTGCTCCACGAACGTGCCGTCGTTATGCAGCTCCATCACGCGGTGTGGCTGACGTAGGTAGCTGTCTGAGTTATCGACATTCTTCACCACAAACCGCGCATAGTACTGGCCGCTCATGGCATCGTAATTTGAGCGTCCCATCAAGTGAGCCACCGCCGTGGCGAATATCACCATCTCGTCGGCCTGCTCAACCTGATCCAGCCCCTCTGGCGTCACCAGAAATGCCCCTGTATCCCGATCCACCATGGTATCGATCAACACCGGCTGTAGGGTGTTCTTACACAGGTCATCAAGAATCTTGGCCACTCGAAAACGCAGGAAAGACTTATATTCCAGTGCCTGAACCGGCCATTCCGACACGGCGTCAAGAAACGCTTTCACTGTTTCCTTAGGGAAGCTCAGTTGCAGTAAGCGGTCCGACTGCGGTGAGCGGCCAAGGGTGAAACCATGATGCTGCTGTGCGGGGATAGTGGCTGGAGCGTTCATTGGACGCCTCTCTTTAGCAAAAGGGTGAAAAAGAACCGACTGAATAAATAACCTACGCTTAAAAAATATCTACATTTTTATATTTCGTCAACGTTTTATATTTATTTAGTTAAAAATATGGTGCGGGTTCGACCGCAAGGGGAGCTCACATCGTCAAAATAGTGGGATATCAGAGGGCGCTGCTAATGGGGGACTCCAGCCTTCTGCGGCTTATGCTAACTTAGTCATTACCACGTCTAAGGTGCTGTCCCATGTCTATCGAAATTTGGTTTGCCTTTGCGCTTGCATCCGTGGCCTTGCTCGCTATTCCTGGGCCGACGATTTTGACGGTTGTCAGCTACTCCATCGCCCAAGGCCGACGCGCTAATATTCCGCTTGTCGCTGCGGTTGCTCTAGGCGATTCCACGGCGCTGATTTTTTCGCTACTTGGCTTGGGTGCTGTTTTGGCCGCTTCGGCGTTTTGGTTCACCGTTATCAAATGGATTGGCGGTTTATACCTGCTCTATATGGGTATAAAGCTGTTGCGTGCCGGGATATCGTCGGTTCAGCCGGTAACACCTGCGGTATCAGGATCGCGCTGGAAGCTGTTCACCAATACCTATTTGGTAACGGCACTGAACCCCAAGGGCATCATCTTCTTCGTCGCCTTTTTGCCGCAATTTGTTAGCCCGGGCGCTAATGCGGGGCAGCAGTTGTGGATTCTGGCAGTCACGTTCGTGGCGTTAGCGACACTCAATGCCACGCTTTACGCGGTGTTTGCTTCATCCGTACGCAAGATGCTTGCCTCACGCCGCGCCCAGCGCCGTTTCAATATAGTCGGCGGAACGTTACTTTCTTCGGCAGGTGTGTGGGCGCTGCTGGCCAAACGACCTGCATAATAAGCGGCCTGCGAAATAGGCGGTTGGTGATTTTAGACAGTCAGGAAGCCGACGGAATTAATCATGATCAGGGATGCCGGTATTCACAATAAGTGGCGGCATCACGCGCCTATCCATGGTGAGACCAAAGCTAGATGACTAATTTCTAATGACGGCAGCACTTATTATCTGCTAGCTTTGAGGCTAAGTGGATTTTGATATTTGCAGGTTGTTGAATAAAAGTAAGCGGAGTCGGTTACTGCGATTAGACACCTTGCTAGAAGTCCGTTTTCGACCCAAAGCGGACCGTCATGCAGGGTGCGGCATATGTCGGATCATCGACGTGGAGGGCGGATAGCTGCCGTTCGCAGCAGGTAAAAAGTCGCGACAGTCTGTGTGAAAATTACTTGCACCTTGTTGAGAGGCAGTAGTTTCCAACGACTGGTCTGCGCGGTATGGTTGTGCAAAGAATACATTGCTGAACGAGGCCGGCAGCGTGACAGAAAAAAGTGATTTAGCTCAGCTGATTATCGATGGCGATGCCGTCGGACGCCTTATCCCAATCATTCTCGACTTCGAATACAAAGACAGAAAACGTGATCTAGGCGGTTTCTTAGCTGACCTGCACAACTCGGGTGAAATCGCACTGCTCTCGAACGACAACCTTGAGGCCATACGACGGCTTGAGCACAATGAACTTTGGATGATATTCGGCGTGTTGTCTAACGCTATTGAGCACGTGGTCGATGATTATCCCGCTGTGCAGCAGTTTGCCGAGTGTCTGGTCGAGAGAGCGGGCAACGATGGGGCTTCTCACACTCCGTTTGTGTCATTCGTTCGTTGGTGCGAAAAACACCCCTCACAAGCCAGAAAAATTATAACAGGCGCAAAAGACGGCCAAGAGGATTGCCAACGTTCCTGTGTGTTTGCCTTACAAGGTCTCAATGACTTTGGATACTTGGTAGATTTCTTAGAGGACAGTAGAGCGGAATTCCGATCTATAGGATTTCGCGCCTTAGTAAGGCTCAAGAACATGACATCACAGGACGACCAAACTGGTATAGATGCTTGCCTTTCGGAAATTCAAAGCCCGTCTTCTGATGATGCGCGAAATGCTGCTATTGAGGCCGTTTTTCGCATTTGGGACAATGATTCGACCAAGGAAAAATATCGGCAAGACGAAGCGATAAAGTCCCTTCTCGCCCAGCCGACAGATGACGACTTGGTGCGCCTGTGCGCGATGCTTTTCTATCACAAGAATGCATCCACAGAGCAAACTATCAGTGCAGTATTGAGTAGATCACAAAGCATATCCTCCAGCTTCGAGACAGCAAGCCACTGGATAGATAACGCACTAACCTGGAAAGATGAACGCTGGTCATTCAAGGAGGTGATTGCGTTCATAGAGGCCATGGTTCCGCACTTCGAGCAGCCAGCAAAGAGCAAGCAGTTTCATAGCTTTTGCGAATGGGTTTGGGAAGAACCTGCAAACACTTCATACCTTTTCGCGCGCTGGCTTAATTCTGGCGACTTCTCCTTATGCAGCTTCTTGGCCGAAATGGTCAGCGGCGGAGATAAGGGAGCTGCGCTATCTCTCCTGCCGCAAGACTTACCTCCAGAAGCGGTAGATCAAGTCTTTCTAGCCCGAAAATGTATCGGCTTTCTTTGGCTGCATGAGATCACGGCGGCGTCAATTCTGCTCAGCCTAGTGGAACATGGACATTCAGATGCTGTTCCGGTGATCGAAGGGCTTCTTTGGGAGCCTCTTCTGCTTAGCTACTCAAGTGAGCTTAGACCATATCTTGAGCAGCAAGCGTCTAGTGCTTCTCCGATTGTGGCTAAGGTAGCTCAAGACCTGATAGCGCGACACAAGGCGTACATCGAGGGGCTTGAAAAGGCACAGGACCTTAGCGAACTTGAGCCATCAAATGAAGCGAGACGGGCCGCGGCGATCAAAGATCACCAGAGAAACACGGATATCCAAAAGCAAGCGCGCAAGATGTCTATACTTGGCGATCTGTTTCATACTGCGACGATGCTCTACGGTCGCAAAAGCTTCAGTATGATCACGGGTGCTGATGGCGAGAAGTTTTCAAGCATCACCCCGCTGAGCGAACACTCCTATAGCTATGAATTTCCTCGTTTGTCTGTAGTTGATCCGGTTGGATTTAATGCGCTTCTCACGGTTTGTAGGGTCGAGCAGAGAAAAACAAAATGAAACTGATACTCAAAGAATATCTTGCCTCCCTTAAGGAACGAGGTGACCTTGACAAAGCGTTGTTGCCCAACCTGCTTTCTGCGATGGGCTTGCAGGTTCTTAAAACCCCAATGATCGGGACGCGCCAAGATGGAGTTGATATTTCTGCTGTAGGTCAGTTGCCAGACGATGATCGGAAGTATCTTTATTTGCTCTGCGTCAAGGCAGGAGACGTAGGGCGCAGCGATTGGGATGCAGGGCCACAGTCAGTGCGTCCAGAGTTGCAGGAAATACTGGATGTCTACATAGGTTCGAAAGTTGCAAAAGAGCATCAAGGTTTACCGATCAAAATATGTTTGTGCATGGGGGGTGAGTTAAAAGAAACTGTTGAGGGCAACTGGGCTGGTTTCACGCAGAAAAACGCGACAAGCGAAGTATGCTTTGAGCTATGGAATGGCGACCGCCTAGCTGGATTTATGGAAAAGTCTTTGTTGGCTCGGGAGTTGCTGGACGAAACAGCGCGAAGGAATTTTCAGAAAGCCCTTGCAATGGTGAACGAGCCAGAGGCCTGCTACGAGTACACGAGAAGTTTTGTCGCCATCGTTCTCTCCGAAGAGGAAATGAAAGACAAAGAGCGCCTATTGAGGCTCAGGCAAGCGTATATTTGCCTCCACGCCATTTGCGCTTGGGCCGTTGAAGCAAAGAGCCTCGATGTTGTTTATCGGATATCCGAATTGGGCTTGCTGTTCTGCTGGGATGCAATGCGAGAACAACCAGTCAAGACGAAGCCCACCAAACATCAAGTCGCTCTGACGGAAATTTTGGATCAGTACGTCAGGCTCTATTTGATGATGTCCGAGATTTATTTTGACAAGGTCCTGTACCCTCATGCCGAGACGCTTCATGCCCTATCGGTTTCGGTAAAGTCGCGAGAAGCGGTCGATGCCAATCTTGCGATGTTCGACTTACTCGGGCGTGCGGCCACCCGTGCAATCTGGACGGATTTGTTCGGGAAAGCTCTCTCGGAGGCGAACCCCGAGTTGGCTCGCAGTCTGAACGAGCAGACAAAGAAAATGCTGGATATGTTGGTGGCCCTGATCAACAACAATCCGACTTTGGGGTCTCCGTTTAAGGACGATCATATGATCGAGGCAGCCTTGGTCATGTATCTCGCGCAACAAACATCGTCAGGGAGGCGATTTATGCCTTGGTTTTATGCCATGGCTGAGAATACATCGTTCGCGCTACTAACCAATGCCAGCTACCCGACGTGCTTTCGCGACTACAACGATCTGCTTGCTCATCCTGCGAGTAATGAACAGGAGTACCGTGATGAGGCTTGTGTTGGCAGTGTCCTTTATCCCTACCTATTCACTTGGCTTCAGTATTGCGCCGAACAAGTTTTCATTGAAGAATTCTCCAGACGACTTTCCCAAAAAATACCCGATTGCACACATCAGGCGTGGTTCCCCGATGAGGAGACAGACCAAAAAATCTGGCGTGGGGATACCTACCATGGGATTTGCGTGACTGACTTGTCGCCAGCACGTGGAAATGCGGAGATAGCAGATGCCTTGAACCTAGCAATCAAGGAGTGTGGGGCAATTTTTGAAATGACAGCGATGAAGCGAGGACTGGTTCCACTTTTCTTGACGGCCTGTAGGCACTACCGCTTGCCTATCCCGCCAACACTTTGGATGCCGCCGCAAAGCAATTCAGATGAGGCTCTGGTAGAGCCCCATTCATAGTAGAGCAAGAAGCCTTTTTGCCCTTTGGCGAAAGCTGCGCCGCAGCACCGTCGGGGGCCGTCAATGTCCGCATTTGGCCGGTCAACGACGGCCCGAAATAGGCCGTCGTTTACCCTCATCAAACTTCTGTCTGTTCTGCCATTTCTAACGCGTCATCTACCTCTATCCCTAGATACCTGACGGTGCTTTCAAGCTTCGTATGACCCAGGAGCAGTTGCACGGCCCTCAAGTTTTTCGTGCGACGGTATATCAGCGAAGCTTTCGTGCGACGCATCGTGTGCGTGCCATAAATTGACGCATCTAGACCTATTTCGGTAACCCAAGCTTTGACAATACGGGCATATTGGCGCGTTGAGAGATGCTTTGCGCTATTGATTCGGCTGGGAAATAAAAAGTCTTCGTTTCGGAGCTGAGCCAGCTGTATCCAGTCAATAATAGCGATGCGCGTTTGCTCGGTTATTTCGAACTGAACAGGTCGATGCGTTTTTTGCTGCATCACAATCGCTCGTGGGGATATACACGCACCATGAGCTATATCCCGTACTCGTAAATTGACGAGGTCGCAGCCTCGTAATTTGCTATCGATGGCTAAATTGAAGAGGGCGAGGTCTCTCGTCTTTTTGGCAAGCTGTAGACGAACACGGATGGCCCAGATGTCTCGAAGGCGCAGAGGCGCCTTCTGTCCAACCAACTTGCCTTTATTCCAAGGTGTAGGTGTACAGAAGATTTCAGTCGGAACGTTCATGGCATGATCCTCCATCAGGTGGAGGTCAAAGAATGGATCAATTCGTGCACATCATGTGCTAAGGTTAATTTAAAGTCGGGGCTCGACCCAAAACGGACATTTCGGCGAAAGCGGCATGCTGGTTCAGCTGTATTATGCAGCCGTCACGATAATCTATGTTATATTTTTCTATAAAAGTAAAAGTTGAGGATACATGTGAAATTTTATTATGATGAATCAAATAATATCCGTGTGCTGAGAATTAAGAGTAATGGCTTCAATACGGATGCGCATGAAAGCCCATCGCCATGTTTCTTATTGGCTGGAGTTGCGTTACCTGACTCTGGCATTGCCGTAGATGAAAGTCAGATTGAAATTTTAAACAAGAAGATAAATCTGCCTGAAAACTCCGATGAAATGAAGTTTAAAAATGTCGCTACAGGAACCTTTCTTGACAACCTCAAGTCTGCCAAGTTAAGGAGCTTACTGACTTGGATTAAAGATAGTGACTACTTAATACATTACAGTAACTTGAACATGGAGTATTGGGCGGTTTTAGATATTATCGATGATCTGTGTGATTATGCAGATTCAAATCAAGCACTAAATTATGACCCCGCTGGGGGAAGGTATAACTATACTCAGTATCACAAAGATGCGCTCTATCTATTATTAAAGATCAGGAAAGCAACTTTCATAGCTGCACTGAGAAGTTGTGGTTACCCAAATGTAAAAGGAAAGAAAGTAACGAAGCTTATTAAAGAGCTCAAAAAAATATGTAAGTTTGCTACCTCACCAGCAGCTCGAATGAAATTTAAGTTATCAAGAGAGGATAAACTAAAGCTTAAGAGTCTTCAGAAACTGTTTGAGCTTTGCTCAAAAGCATCTGGGCTAGAGCTAGTTTATGAAAAAAATGAAGGTGTTTTAATTGATGGCTTGGAGGTGTTTTATCGTTACAGGCTGGAACAATATCCTACATCGAGCCATATATATGATAATGAATTCAAAATCGAGGAGCACTTCAATTTTATAAAGGATCATGACCCAGTACTAAGTGGAGGGGATTATAAGTTTGTTGATTCAAAAGATTATTATGAGGTTCAGCTTTCTGATGTGATAAGCGGGCTTTTTAAAAATTATTTTACATTTGTTAACGATATATGCGCAAATGAAATCAGTGGTATCAAAGATTCCCTGAATCCTTTGCAAAAACAAAATTTAGAATTAATAAAAGAGTTAATCTTAAAAACGGATCGAGTAGACCAAAAAATGCTGCATTATGTTTCAAGTGCATCAGAACATATGAAGCATGCAGACTTCATGTTTGACAAAGTAATATAACAATGTTATGAAATTGAACTCAATACGCTGCGCTTCTTTCGGCAATTTATAACGGCGTTATACGAAAATTTAGTCCGGAGATAGCTTAAGGTCAGGGATGTCATGTTAATAAAAAATATACAAAAATTGAAGCAGTTCGGCATATTCCAAAACCATACGAATGCGAACGCTAAAGACTTCGGAAAGTACAATTTATTCTATGGCTGGAATGGAAGCGGGAAATCCACGCTTTCGGGGGTGTTTCGGTGTATCGAAAATAAATCCACTTCAAGTAAATTTCCTTCTTCGGAATTCATTGTAAACGTGGACGCTGGCACGGCAATCACACCAGCAAACGTGGCGGATTCGAACCTTAATGTTTACACCTTTAATAATGACTTTATTGACGATAATATCTCATGGAATAGTGTTGTAAAAAGCATACTGCTTGTTGATAAAGAAAAGATTGAAGAACGTGAAAAGCTAGAAAAACTAAAACAAGAACAGGAAGTCGATAGTAAATCGCACGGCATAGAAACTGAAGCAATAAGAAAGCTTGATAGCGCTGTTTCAAAGTTTGGAACCGATAGCGCGCGACACATGAAGACAAGTCTTCAGTCAATTGATACGACAGATAGTTACTACCTTAACTACGATAAGCGTAAATTTGAAAAGTTCATAGAAGGCCATCTTGAAGAGTGCAAGTCGGACGATTCACTTCTTGATGATCAACAAATTGTTGAATTAACCAATGCCGCGAAGCCTGATCAAAAGTCCCCGATCACCTTTAATAAACATGTTATTAATCAAGAAACGTTTACCAAAGCTAAAGAACGACTTGACGATCTTTTGAAAACCAGTGTGGTCAGTCAAACTATTCGGCGGCTTGTAGATCATGGTGATATAAAGTCTTGGGTTGAAGCTGGTCTTGACCTTCATAAGCGCCATGACACAAATCAATGTGAATTTTGTGGTAACACCATCACCGAAGAACGCACCAAACAACTTGAATCCCACTTTAATGACGATTACAAAGCCTTTCAGACCCGGCTTGAAAGTGCTGATGGTTGGCTTGCTGGCCAATATGTTCAACCCCCAACGTTACCCGCCGCAAGTGATTTTTATGACGAATTCAAACATGGGTACAACGAAGCATGTACAGCGTTGGAAAAAGCAATAAAAGCCCTGAACGAAGAAATAACGGTCTGGCACACTGTATTGAAGGAAAAGATAGCCAATCCGCTTGAAACTGGTCTTACTGTTGAAGTTATCAGTGAATCATCCGTGAAGTCGTTTAACGATGCTATGTATGCTATTGGAGCGGCTGTTGATAAGCACAATCATAAGTCAGGAAATTTCAAAGAAGAAACTGATAAAGCTAAAAAGAAACTTGAACTTCATTATGCAACTACTGAAGTCAAATCATTCGGGTATCACGATAAGAAAAAAGAAGTCGTTGATCGAATAGCCGCAAATGGAACGCTAAAAACAACAATCAACACTAGAAGCACAGAAATCCGAACGCTTGAAGATTCACTATCAAATGAAGGCGTGGGCGCTGACCAGTTCAATGAATCACTTCATAAGTTCCTTGGACGCAGTGAATTAACCCTTCGGTTCAATCCTGTAAAAAAAGGGTATGAAATACTTAGGAACGATTCAGAACAGGTCGGCGGAAATTTAAGTGAGGGGGAGAAAACGGCTATTGCTTTCGTCTACTTCATAACCAAACTTAAAGAAAATGACAACAAAATTGAAGATACTATTGTTGTTGTGGATGATCCCATTTCAAGTTTCGATTCTAATCACCTTTTTCACGCTTATTCATTTATGAAAGTGAATTGTGAAAAAGCAAATCAACTGTTTGTTCTTACCCACAACTTTACGTTTTTCAAGTTGGTTCGTGATTGGATTTCGCGGAAGAATAAACGAGACAATCAGAATATTGCAAACTTTTATGTTGTTAAGGCAAACAACGAAGTCCCAAGGACTTCAACCTATACAGACGCCGAATCAGCATTAATTTCGTACAATTCAGAGTACCACTATATTTTTTCACGATTGCATTCGTTAAAGAATCAACAGACGCTTGAAACAGACGATCATTTTCTTGCAGCCAACTTGTCCCGAAAGCTACTTGAATCCTTTTTGTCTTTCAAATTTCCAAAGAATCGGGGGAACTTTGCCAACTTGTTTAATACGGCAGTTTCGGCAAGTCAAAATCCTGAAGACGAAGGAAAAGAAAAGATTCGAAAGTTCATTAATGAGTATTCACATAACGACCTTATTGAAACCAATGAAGACTTCGTTGAAAACTTGATTGGTGAAGGTGTTACAGTCATTTCAGATATTTTTGACTGGATAAATGAACTGGACGAAAAGCACTATCAAGAAATGATGGATGTTGTGTCATGAGTAGAGATGCGTATAACACCTATGAGCCTTCTGTCTGTCAATAGGCCGTAGTGTTTTTATTGGCCGCGTAAGCGGTCAATATCAAGTCCCTGAGCCAGTGATCCTACTTCATCTGTCATCGTTGGCTGTGAGTGGCTTACAGCAAACACCTATTGAGGCTCTCTTAACGCGGTGGTTTACCACTGCCAAACCGGGTTGCTCCTTGCAGGTTGATCTGGGGCACTAGACATTCATCGGTTAACCAGCATCTGTCCTATTCAAAAAGCGGGTTACTCTACAGTCCCAGTTAGTTTCAAGTTCAGCGCCGATGTAAGCCCACTCGCTCAGGGTGTTGATGCACGCCAGCAGGATGGATAATCAAAGCGACGGGCTTCGAGTTGGGTGTAGAAGTCGGGTTTCAGATCTCAAGATCAGTCAGCAGACACCCTGTTTCAGCACACTCCATGATGATCCAGTTAGACGTTGATCATCATCCTGCTCCGTGACTAACTCGTTAAAAAGCGTTGTTCATCAAATACCTTTTCGTTCTTTAACATGAAATAGACTGCACGCCCCAACTTGTGGGCCAGGGCCGATAAGGCTTTGGCTTTACTCATGCGTTTCTGGAAGCGTTGCAACAGCTTTTGTGCATCTGGATTACCGCGTAGATAAAGCACCGCAGCCTCAGAAAAAGCCCACTTTAGATGGGCATTACCAATCTTGTTGCCCTGGGTGCCATAGGTCTTACCGGCCGATTCGGCTTTGCACTTGATCAGTCGGGAATAGGAGGCAAACTTCTGAACAGATTCAAAACGTCGAATATCACCCACTTCATATAGAATGGTGAGGGCCAGAATACGGCCAACGCCGGGAATGGTTGTTAATAAGTGGTAGTAGGTCGGCTGATGCTTTTTAGCCTGCTTTTCCAATAGCCATTCCACCTGGCTTAGTTCCCGGTGGTAGCACTCTAAAACGGCTATATCTAGATCGATATTGCGCTGAACAAGCGGGTCATCAAAGGTTCTGCCCAATTGTTCTCTGGCACTGACATTTTTTAAATTGACCTTGTTGGGTGGCAGGTTGTACTGACTCGTTGTGTTGACAACATGAGCTTTGAGATCAGCGCCGTGGCGAACGAGCCCAGTTCGGCGGCGAAGCAGGTCACGGGTAGCTCGCATGTTGCGTGGGTAGACATAAGCGAGGGGGAAGTTGCCACCGCGAATAAGCGCGGCAATTTTGTAAGAATCCACGCGATCATTCTTGGTTTTACCGCCATGAATGGCCTTCATATAAAGGGCATGACCGAGAATGAAAGCAATGCCGTGGTCTTCACAGAAATCAGCGACCCAGTACCAGCAGTGCATGCATTCGACGCCGATCACTAGATCATCCAGGTAGGTGTCGATTAGCCGAAGTAGAGGTTCTGGGCTAGCGGGAATCTCTTTATGCAACAGGGTTTCTCCCTGTTGATTGAGGATACAGACATAAAGGCTTCTGGCGTGTAGATCAATGCCACAGTAGTGACGATGAGTGCTATTGTAAAAGTTCATTGAGTCTTCTCCTGTTAGGTTTGGTCGCCTTTTCAGCTTAGCCAAACGGGCTGAGCTGGGGGAGAAGGCTCAATGAGTATCAAAGTGCTGCTATCGGACAAATTTTCCGCTGCGCTCCAAATTTTCCGCAGAGCGCGGCGTTATATCAGTGTCTCTTCAAAGACCGCTTTTGGCCGATAGCGGCCAAGCCAACTTTGGTGATGCAGAGTTGCATATCCGAGAATCATGGCACTGAATGCATCTGTTGCCAGGGAGAGAATTGCTTAGCCTTTGCTGTTTAGGTGCGTTGTTATTATCTGTATCAACCTGATGGTCGAGAGGAAATTGAACTGACGCCTGATAGCGCCATCGAAGGAAATATCAGATAAAGATCGGCTTTTGCTGACAAGCTATTACTACCCGTTCTTGCAGGATGGGGTCTTCGCGGAGAACTTTATGGACTACGAACATGCAATTGTGAAATTCGAAGACGGGATTGGCACCCTGTTCTGCAACGGCTGCGGCATTATCATCGCTGAGAGTACCCAGCATGAGGATAGAGAGCACTACTGTACCATGTGCATGAGCGGCAATTGTAAAGCAAAATTTAAGGACGGAAACTGACATTTCCAGACCGCCACGCTCCGCGTTTTAGGGAAGGGGGCGTGGAATAGATGTTGTGAACATCATTAATCTGAAAACTCTTTAACATCCGCTCCTGGCCAATTTCAGGCCTTCGATCAATCTGGTGAAGTTCATTATGTGCGTTAATCTTAAAACGTTACGTTTCTAAGCTAGGTGGGCATGATGTTTTACCACCTTCTGAGCCTGGCCAGTCGGCTCTCGTTTTAAAGCTGTTTAGATTGCTAGGGGGGAAGTGTGGTCGAATCATTACGCGAGTTGCTAACCGAGTTAGAGCAATTTGGCCAGGAAAACGATGCTGCCATTGCTGATCGCCCGCATCGTATGCTGAATATCACCCGTGATACGGGGGAGTTTCTTTCAGTACTTACCCAAGCCACGAACGCAACACGAGTACTGGAGATTGGTACCTCTAATGGCTATTCCACCTTGTGGTTTGCCCAGGCAGCTCAGAAGATTTCCGGGCACGTCACGACAGTAGAGCTTTCCGAATACAAGTTCGATCTGGCCGCCACGAATTTTGAGCGCTCGGGGCTTTCTGACTACATTACCCTGCTGCAATGTAATGCTGGCAAGTTGCTGGAAAGCGTAGACGATTCTTCATTCGATCTGCTCTTTCTCGATTCTAACCGTTCTGAGTATGTGCAGTGGTGGCCGAATATTAAGCGGGTCTTGAGAGAAGGTGGGCTTCTTGTGGTGGATAACGCCACTTCTCATGCCGATGAAATGGCTAGTTTTATGGCGCTGGTGTTGGCAGACCCAGAATTCACCACATGTACCGTCCCTGTTGGTAAGGGGGAGTTTCTGGCAACGCGCTGTTTTGGTTTTTCCGCCTGACGAAGTGGTGCTGGCGCTCAATGATCGCAATGAGTGAGAAGTGCCCGCTAGGCGTATTGAGATAATTAGGGCAGTTAATTCAAGTGCTAAATTGGTATGTGTTGAATGGTCGCTCCTAGCCGAACCATGAACTTTCCTTCATATTAACAATGGATCAGTTAAAGACCCGCTAGCGTTCATATGTTAGCCATCATAGTAGCGATAGCCCTTAAGCGAGAGGAATGCACTAATGACAGGGACTACTAAACCATCAACGATTGAACTGTTGAGCGACAACCGTGTAAAGGTGATCTTAGCCATCGCCATTATTGCGGTGGTCTGGGCTATCGTTGCGCACACTATCGCAGGGTCGCGACAAGACAGTAAGGAAGCGCTCGAAGCGCGGTTGGCCGAAACTGAGCGAGAGCATCAGCAGATTCAGGCGCAGATGTCTGAGGTCGAAGCCGCAGAGCTTGATCTAGCAACCTTACAGCAGAGAATGAACGCGCTAGAGGTTGAGCAAGCCGAAGCTGAAGCCGAGCTTGCTTCAACGCGAGCGGATATTGCCAATGCTGAAGACGATTTGACCACTTTACGGGGTGAGCGTGAATCTCGCGAAGAAGAGGTTGCCACCCTAAATGAGCAAGTAGACGAAAAGCAGGGCCGCTTAGAAGAATTGAATAAAACATACGCCGAGGTAGATGCGGATAAAAAAGAGGCTGAAGCAGCCCGCGATGCCGCTCAACAGTCGCAAGAAGATGCAGAAGAGGCTCGGAGGCAGGCTGAAGAAGACCTTGAGACGCTCAACACTGAACTTGAAGAGGCCAATGCCCAGCTTGCCGCGGTCGGTGAGCAGGTAAGTGACTTAGAAAAAACGCGTGATGCGCTTACCATTGAAATCACTTCGCTCAGAGTGATGCGCGACGAAGCGCAAACGCCCTAACAATTAGACGCTATAACAATGCCTCCTCGCCGCGCATCAGTGAAACGATCTCCCCACTTATTAAGCGGGGAGATCGTCGACGGTATCCACCACTGCGGCATACAGATCTCGCGTTGACGCTAACGCCCCCTCATGAACCGCTTTAGCTGACAACGTCTTGCCTTGGTCAGCCTGAAGCGAGCGGGTAGCGGTCGCACTGGCAACTACTGTCACTTCAAACCCAAGGTTGAATGCACCGTGTGCAGTGGAGTTGACACACATATGGGTCATGAAACCAGCTAGCACCAGTTTGTTGCAGCCGGCCTTTTTCAACTGTGCTTCAAGATCGGTCTGAACGAAGGAGTTGGGAAACGATTTAATGATAACTGGCTCGCCGTCTATCGGCTTTACTATATCCGCGATCTGCCCTATGGGTGCTTTGATATCGTAAGGCGATCCTTCACCACTATCATGCTGAATATGAATGATCGGAATGCCTGCTCCGCGCGCTTTTTCGAGGAGCTTTTTGGCTTCTAGCAGGGCTTCTTCTACGCCTTCTAACTGCATGACGCCTTCCCGGTAGGTGTTTTGGCAATCGATAAGGATTAATGCAGACTCAGAAAGTTTGCTAGGGGTGAGCTCAAGCCCTGAAAGTTCGCGTAGTGTGACAGGTGTGGTCATTAATAACTCCTTGATGCTATTGATTGTTGTTTAAAAGAGAGCGGCGTCAGTGTAATAACGACAGGCTTATGGCCACAGTCGATGATACAGATCACAGCGTACATGGGTTCGTTATTCAATATCGGCTAATTTAATTAGCCATTTGTCGATAGGGAGGTTGATCACTTTTTGAGGATGACGTAGATGACTATGACTCAACAAACGTTACTCTTGCTTCTGGCGGATTCGGTACTGGTTCTCCATGTGCTGTTTGTGGCTTTTGTTGTCGTCGGCTTGTTAGCCATCTACGCAGGGTATTTCCTGCAATGGCGGTGGGTGCGACATCGGACATTCCGGATCATTCATCTGTGTGCCATTGGTTATGTGGTCGTGCAGGCGTGGTTTGGCATCGTTTGCCCATTAACTACGTGGGAAATGGCGCTACGGGCCAAGGCTGGGGCGGACACTTATGCGGGCTCTTTTGTTCAATATTGGTTGCAGAGCTTGCTTTATTTCACTTTGCCGGAATGGGTATTTATCGTGGTTTATACCCTGTTTGGTAGTTTGGTGCTGGCCAGTTGGTTTGTAGTGCGGCCAAATGCGCGCTTTCGTTAATACGCATCTGAAGCTCAAATGCTATTATTTTTCCGCTAGCACTTTTCCGCTAACTCTAAGGATGGACCCAAATGCTGACACTCATCATTGTTTTGGTAGTCGTTGCCGTTATCGCGTTTTACGTTATCGGAATCTACAACCGTCTTGTTTCGTTGAAAAATCGCTTTGAGAATGCCTTTGCCCAGATTGAAGTACAACTTAAGCGGCGGCATGACCTAATTCCTAACCTGGTAGAGACCGCCAAAGGCTATCTGAACCATGAGCGGGAAACGCTGCAGTCGGTCATTGAGGCTCGTAACACGGCAGTGGCCGGACTTAAAGCGGCGGCGGCGAACCCTGGTAGCGCCAAAGCGATTGCTGATCTTGGTGGTGCTGAAGGTGCGCTAACTCAAGCGATGGGACGGCTCAATGTCGTCATGGAAGCTTACCCAGACCTAAAAGCTTCGCAAAATATGATGCAGTTGTCAGAAGAGCTCACCAGCACGGAAAACAAGGTGGCTTTTGCGCGTCAGTCATTCAACGATGCGGTAATGCACTACAACACTTATCGGCAGAGCTTCCCTCCAGTGGCGGTGGCTGGCATGTTTGGGCATGGCCAAGATGCCTCATTGCTAGAATTTGAAGACAGCGCCCAGATCCAGGTGGCACCCAAAGTGTCGTTCTAAGCTACTGCGCAGGAGCCAGGATTAGATGGATTTTTTCACTGCTCAGGAACACGCTCGGCGCAAAACTTGGCATCTGGTTGTCTTGCTGGTACTAGCAGTGCTGGCGTTGATTGCCGTGACGACATTGGTGGTTGCCATTGCCTTGCAGCTGATGAGTGGCGCAGAACAAACCAGCCTTTCGGCGCAGGGAGTATGGTCCGCGTTTTCATTCCAGCTAGTGGCTGGTGTGGCTGCCGGGGTGCTGGCTGTTGTGGTGCTGGGCGGCCTATTCAAACAACGTCAGCTAAGTGGTGGTGGCCGGGCAGTCGCAGAAGCGCTCGGTGGGCGCGAGATTAATCTAATGACCCAGGACCCCGATGAACGCCGCATTCTCAATGTCGTTGAAGAAATGGCCATTGCATCGGGCACGCCGGTGCCTTCCGTTTATATCGTAGAGGAAGAGGGTATTAATGCTTTTGCGGCAGGGTACCAAACCACCGATGCGGTGATCGGTATTACCCGTGGCACCATCCGCAACCTGACACGGGAAGAGTTGCAGGGGGTCGTCGCGCATGAGTTTAGCCATATTCTGTACGGCGATATGCGGCTAAACATACGCTTGGTCAGCATCCTCCACGGTATTCTGCTGATTGGGCTATTGGGCGGTACTTTGCTACGTAGCATGCGCTATCGGCGTGCCGGGGGCAGTAAACGTAACAACTCCGCGGCGGTAATTTTGGGTTTGGGAGCGGCGCTAATGGTGGTCGGCTATGCGGGCACCTTTTTTGGCAACCTGATTAAGTCAGCGGTCAGTCGTCAGCGCGAATATCTGGCGGATGCTTCCGCAGTACAGTTCACCCGTAACCCTTATGGTATTGGTAATGCGCTGGTCAAGATTGGCTCGCATAGCCAGGGTTCCTACCTGAAAGCGCCACAGGCAGCCGAATTCAGCCACCTGTTTTTCGGCCAGGGCATCAAGCAGGGGTTCACTCGTATGATGGCGACCCACCCGCCACTAAAAGAGCGTATTCAGCGGGTAATGCCAGACTGGGATGGCCGCTTCGAGGTTCGCTGGCCCCCGCAGCAAACTGACCATGACGCCCCTGGCTCAGTAGATAATGAAGATGATAGTAAAGATGGCAGTGAAGACCGTTCTGATGCGAAGCTAAGCAGAGGGACATTGGCTGCTGTATTAACAGCAGCTTCTGCTCAAACGGCCATTAACGCCATCGGCCAGCCCAGTCAACGCCACCTGGCGCAGGCCAGGGCAACGCTAAATGCGCTGCCAGAACGAATCAAAACCGCGGCCCAGGAACCCTATACCGCCCGAGCGTTAATTTATGCACTACTGCTAAGCGATGAACCATCAGTTCGTGAGCAGCAGTTAGATGCATTACAACAAATTGCCTTGCCAGATATTTATCAAGCGCTGATGGACATTGGCCCCGAGGTATTGAGGCTGAATATCGAGTTACGTCTACCGCTGGTTGAGTTGGCACTACCAGCCTTAAAGTCGCTTTCCGTTGATCAGGCTCAGCACTTTCGCCTCTGTATGGAGCAATTGATCAACGCGGATGGCCACGTCAGCTTGTTTGAATGGGCGCTGTATCAGCTGCTGTTGAACAATCTGGGCGAAAAGTACAGCGGGCTCTCTCATCTTAAACTCAGTGATTTACAGCGAGAGTGTCAGCGCCTACTCAGTGTGTTGGCAGCTGCTGGCCAGGATAATCCTGACGAGATTAGCGCAGCGCTGAATGCAGCGGAAAGCGAGCTGCCGTTTGCCTTGTCTGCCACTGACGAAGTAAGTGATATGCGGGCATTAAGCTTGGCCTTGGAACGTTTACGGCGCTTGAAGCCGTTGCAAAAGCCCGTTCTTCTGCAAGCCATGGCGCGCTGCATTGAGCATAGCGGACATATTCGCCCAGCCGAAGCTGAGTTATTTCGGGTAATGGCAGATATCCTCGACTGCCCGATGCCGCCACTGCTGTCAGATGAGCTATCAAGTGCTGTAAAGTAGAGAGAGTATTGTTTGAAGATTAAGGTCTATAAGAAAAGTGATACCCAATATCGATGACTGAAATTACCTATATCTTATTATTATCATTGCTGGCTGGCGCGGCAATGCCCACGGGGGCATTGCTCGCTCGGCTTGATCTTGTGCACCCCTATTTCTTGGGTGCTTCTTGGCGGCATTTCATCATTGCTTTTGGCGGGGGTGCGCTTATATCGGCAGTCGCTTTGGTGCTAGTTCCTGAGGGAGCGAGCAAGCTGTCTCCTTTATTGGCCGCGTTGTGCTTTGCCGCGGGAGGGGTGTGCTTTTATCTTTTGGATACTTTCTTGAGTAGGCTGAACAGCTCTGTTGGTCAACTGGTTGCGATGCTTTCTGATTTTGTTCCAGAAGCCATTGCTTTAGGCGCAGCCTTCGCCGCTGGAGGAAGCGCTGGCTTATTGCTGGCGCTGCTAATGGTTTTGCAAAACTTACCGGAAGGGTTTAATGCCTTTGAGGAGTTAAGTAGTAACTCTCAACTCTCACCAAATAAAATCGTGCTAGCTTTTAGCGGTTTAGCGTTAGTAGGTCCTGCCTCTGCCGCCACAGGGTATTATTTGCTGTCCCAGTATGACGAGTTGATGGGCGCTTTAATGCTGTTCGCCAGTGCGGGAATTCTTTACTTAGTTTTCCAGGATATTGCACCAGAATCTAAGCTTGTACATCAAAGCATGCCCGCAGTGGGAGCAGTTACTGGCTTCTTGCTCGGTTTAGTCGGCAATATGATGATTGCTGGTGGCTAATAAAGTCAGCTATGAGTTGTGATCAATTGGGATGATCTCAAGCCGTCTCCTGCCACTCATCTATCAGCGTCAAGTAAGCAATGTGCGCTTATAAGCTTTCTTTTAGCTCGTCTTCTTTCTGGCCCCGGCACTTTTCCTTTTTGGATAACTTTTTCTTGGCTTAGTTGCACGTTTTGCTGGGCCTCCGGCCTCACCTTGGGCAGTTTGTAGGCTGTGTCTCAGCTTGGCCGCATCGCTGTGGGTGAGTAGGCCACGTAGATCATCCAGGAGTGCTTGCTGAAATGCGCTGGGGTCATCCTGCTGTTCTGAGATCGCCCTAAGCCGCTGTTCCCAAAGCGCAGTGCGTTCTGGCGTGCTTACGGCGCTTGGCAAGGCGGCAATCAGCGCGCAGCCGAGTTTAGTGGCACGCAGGGCTTTTTGCTGCCGCACTAAGTAGCCACGCTGCACCAGCGTTTCAATAATACCTGCACGGGTTGCTTCGGTGCCAAGGCCATCGGTGTCACGCAGCGTGCGGCGCACGTTAGGGTCATCTACGTAGCGGCCAATGTTCATCATCGCTTTAATCAAGCTGGCATCAGTGAATGGTTCCGGCGGGCGAGTTTCTTTCTCCTCAACGCCTGCGCCAAGCGCTTGGCAGGCTTCCCCCTGAGTGAGCGGCGGTAGCGGCGGAGTTTCGTCGCGGGTGGTGAAGAGTGGCTTCCAACCGTGATCAAGAATGCTCTGGCCGCGGGCACGGAAAGCTTCATCTAGCAGGGTGAACTCTGCTTTCACCTCAAAGGTGCGCAGCGGCCGATAAAACTGCGCCATCACATTGCGCACAATTAACCGAAATACATGGCCTTCAGTGGCGGAAAGTTGGCTAAAGTCTGCAGGCTTGCCGGTGGGCGCTAGGGCATGGTGCGCGCCTACCTGTTTGTCGTTCCAGGCTTTTGAGCGCAGGGTAAAGTCAGCACCACCCAGCCACTGACGCAGCGTGTCATCGTTTTGGCAGGCGCTGCTCAAGCTACGCTGGGCCAGCGCTAGATGCTCTTCGGGCAGGTAGCGGCAGTCGGAGCGGGGGTAGGTGACTAACTTGTGCTGTTCATAAAGCCGCTGGCAAATATCCAGCACCATCTGTGCGGAGAGCCCGTGGCGGCGCGCGGCGTCTACTTGTAACGCGGAAAGCGAATAGGGTAGCGGCGGCGCTTGGCGTTTTTCCTGTTGATCGAGGGTGGTTAGGGTGCCTCGTGCGCCGGGAAGCTGTGCTGCTAAGGCATCGGCGGGAGTGCGATCAATCAGCCGTCCTTGCTCATCTAAGGGCTGGTGCTCTTTAGGTGCCCACCAGGCGCGCAGCTGGCCTTGGGCCACTTGTAAATCCACCCATAGCGGGTAGAACGGGTGAGGCTTGAAATCACGAATGGCATTGTCGCGGCGCACGATCAACCCGAGTACTGGTGTTTGCACACGGCCAACGGAAAGCACGCCGTCATGTCCCGCTTGGCGGCCGGTTAGCGTCCAGGCGCGGGTTAAATTAATGCCGTAAAGCCAGTCAGCACGCGAGCGCGCCTGGGCCGCTTGAAACAGCGGCTGGTATTCTATATTGGAGCGCAGCTTGGCAAGTGCACGGCTCACGGCGGGTTTGTTAAGGTCACTGATCAGCAGCCTCTGAACGGGGCCGCGATACTTCATGTACTCAATTACTTCCTGCACCAGTAGCTGGCCTTCGCGATCTGGATCGCCAGCGTGCACCACGCTGGTGGCCTGCTTAATCAGCTTGCGAATCACTGCCAGTTGCCCTCGCGCCTTGGGGCGCGGCATCAGTTTCCACTGCTGCGGCACAATGGGTAGCCGGTCTAGTCGCCACTGTTTATCGGCAGGATCGTAGGCTTCGGGCGGGGCTTGTTCTAACAAGTGGCCTAGGCACCAAGTGACGGTGGTGTCGCCGCAGACCATAGCGCCATCCTGGCGTTTTGCGCTGCCGGGCAGCGCGTCGGCTATGGCCCGTGCAAGGCTGGGTTTCTCGGCGATAATCAAGCGCATACAGTGTCTGACCCTGGCGTCTGGAAACAACAAGTTGCCATCTTAGCAGAACCCGCAACAGGTTAGCGTCTAGCTCGTGTGATAGATGGCTAGTAGGTTGTTTTGTAGATGGATGAATTTATTTCTGTGTATAGTTTTTGTATAAAATTAACAAATTGAGTAAGCTGTCAAAAAGCAATTAATGAGGCGATTTCCATGCGCGAGCGCGGCAGAACACGACGTTTATTGGGTCTGGGTGCCCGCACTGGCGGGGCGCTGCTGAAAACTCGTCTAGGTGGTCAAGCTGATTGGCGGGCGCTTGGTGAAGCGCTGTTTGAAGGGCTTTCGGAGCTGAAAGGTCCGGCCATGAAGCTAGCGCAAATTATGTCCCAGTGGGATGACCTGCTGCCCCCAGACCTAGCTAATGAGCTTGCTCGCTTGCAGCGTCAAGCAGAGCCAATGCCTTGGCCGCGTATCCATGAAGCGTTGCTACTGCAGTACGGCGATATTGATCAGTACTTTAGCGATATAGAAGAGCGTCCGTTTGCCAGTGCTTCCATGGGGCAGGTGCATAAAGCAGTAACTCATGCAGGTGAAACCGTGGTGCTGAAAGTGCAGTACCCTGGACTTGCGGATGTGTTGGAAAGCGATCTTAAGCAGGTCAAACGGATCATGAGCTTGGGCCGCTGGTTCAAAGTGCCTCAAGCGCGCTTGGATGCGCTGTTTGAAGAGATGGCGGCGGGGCTGCGTGAAGAGCTGGATTATCACGCCGAAGCACGGGCGCTGGCTCGCTATCGCGAGCGGTATCAGGATAACCCTCAGTTGGTCATACCCGAACCACTTTTTGAGCTATCTGGCCAGCATGTCCTTGCTATGCGCTTTGTAGACGGTACACCGCTGCGGGATTTAGAAAGCACCGATGATGGCACTCGTCAGAAAGTGGCCGTGGCGTTGGCTGATTGGATTACCGAGGAGCTGTTTACCTACGGTGAGCTGCATGCCGACCCCCACGCCGGTAACTTTGCGGCGGATGCTGAAGGGCGCTTGGTCATCTACGATTTTGGTGCGGTCATACCTGTGCCCGAAGCGCGTCTAAAAGCCATGATGCAGCTATTAGACGCCACCTTGGCGCAAGACCCGATGGCAATGGATGATGCGTTAATGAAAATGGGCGGCCGCCAGGGGCAGGGTGCGCCGCTGGCACTTTATCGAGAGTCCGCTGAGTGCGTGTCGCCACTATTTTTCCCTGGTGAGCAGGATTTCAGCGATGTGCGGGTACACCGCCGCCTGCGCGAGCTAACGCCCAAAGTGTGGGCTGCCATGGATCGGCTGCAACCGCCTGCGGATACCTTGCTGCTCTCCCGGGCGCTGAATGGGCACTATTGGAACTTGGTACGTCTGAAAGCGCGTCTGGATATGCATACGCGCACCGAGCCGCTGCTAGCCTGGGCGCGTAGACCCTAACTAATTGCCGCTGCGGGAGAGCTGCCTGTCATGCTAGACTATTGCGCTTTTCAATCGCGTTTTGAAGACAGTGGAGACGGCAATGCTGGCGGTATGGGTCGATCAACTGCTGGGATTTGCCTCTGGGGCACTCTCGGCAATTAGGAAACAGGAACACTACCCCGATTTTATGACCTGGGTACGTGCCGAAGGCGCAGATTCGTTTAATGGCGATGTGGCAACTGCCCAGGCGCTTGCGCCTATTTTATGGTCGCAAACGCCGCTAGAGCGGCTTAATTTTGCGAACGAACCATTGGCCACACCAGGGCGTAACGAGCCTTGCTGGTGTGATTCAGGGCGTAAATTCAAACAGTGCTGCTACCGCGTTGACTTCCCCACGGATATTCCTGAGCAGATGATGTGGATGCTTTCCCTGCGTGAGTGGAAAGGTGCTACGTTGAAAGCAGCGCTGGAAAGTCAGCAAGCACCTGCCCAGGCGTTATTAGAAGCCGGGCTAATTGCTGCTGAAAGCGGTCAAACCGGTCGTTCAATGCAGATTCTTGAGTCACTGTTCGACGGTAGTGATTGGTCGCGCTTGCCGGAGCAGGCCGAGCCTGCGTTTGAAATTCTGTTAGATATCTATCAAGAGCGTGGGTTTACCCGCAAGCGTGCTGACCTGCTTGATGATGTTATGGAGCGCGGCCCACTGTTTTTGCGCGGCGTGGCGCTTGAGCGGTTGTGCCTCATGCACCTGGATAACGACGACTTGGACAGCGCCCGCGCTGCGTTCGTAAAAGCCCAGCAGGCACTACCGGATTCACCGACGCTAGCCTACATTGAAGCCATGTTGCTGCTGCATGAAGGTCATGAGGAAGAGGCCAAAGAGCGAGCTAACTTCTGGTACCGCCGCTTGGTTCGCCAGGGCGACTTGGATGAAGAGCAGCTCGAATTCCTGGCAGCGCTGGCTGAAAATCCTGGTGCCACTTTGGCCGATCAGTTGTTGAGCGCCGAAGAAGATATGGCGACGCCGCTAGTATCGCTACAGGCGCTGTTGGCTGCACTCCCAATCGCACCGAAGCTGACCATTGAACAAGATGCCGATTCCGGTAGGTTGCACTACACCACCACTGCTCGTGAAGAAACCCTGTTTGCGGCTTGGCACGAACAGTTTCAGGTCATGGTCGATGAAGAGGTCGCCTTGGGCTTTCGCGATGATCCGTGGGGCAACGCGATAGAGTGGATGTCTGAGCTATGTGCTCACCCAGAATGGTTAGATGCCCCCCAGGTAGTGCAAGATGTAACGTTAGCACTGACCAGCCGCTTTGGTAGCCTGCCATGGATGGCGCCGAGCCTGCTGGAACCGCTGGCACTGCGCCTTTCTCGCTGGCTTGAGCAGGCCCGTGCAGCTGGTGACGGCAGCTTGTGTTGGGACGACGCCGATAACGCCATGCTGCTGCGCACCGGCCTTGCGCTGGTGGTGGGCATGGAGCGCGGAGCGCGCCAGCACTCCCGCGAGTTGGCTGAAGAGCTGCTAGCCATAGACCAGGAAGATAGCCTTGGCTTAAGAGAGTTAGTACTTGATCAATTGCTGCGTGATGACCGCAATGAAGAAGCGCTAGCGCTTACTGATGAGCCCCAAAAAGATGATGGCTCTTTAGAGTTGGGTTTATTAATGGGCCGTACGCTGGCGCTGTATCGATTGGAAAAGCACGATGCCGCTGAAGCAGCGTTGGCGGATGTGGTCGCTCATAATCGCTATGCGATTGAGCTGTTATGTGCCGAGAACCCGCGGCCTTCAATGCCTCACGCGGATGGGCAAGTCGATCCTGGCTCCCGTGCGGAAGCGTGGCAGTATCGTACCTTGATGCGTGACCAGTGGCGTACCACACCAGGCGCGCTGGCGTGGTTAGCGGATCACCGCTAACTTTATTTTGCCTCTGCGATCACTGGGGTAGGCACCAACTGCTTATCTCGGCTGATCCAGATGGCTAGCAGAATGGCGGGTAAACCGAGCAGAGTGGCCACTACGAAGAAAGTGGCGTATCCCTGAGCCGTGACAACCAGCCCGCCAAAACCGCTCAGAAACTTCCCTGGTAACGTCATTAGCGACGAAAACAGTGCGTATTGGGTGGCGGTATAAGCCCGCGACGTTAAGCTGGAAAGAAACGCGATAAAGACAGCGCTGGCTAAGCCATTGGCAAGATTATCGCCAATAATGGTGACGACCAGCATGGGGAGTTGGTTGCCTATCAACGCTAACGCGGCAAACAGCAGGTTGGTCACCATGACAAAGCCTGCGCCAATGACCAGCAGTGGCCCAATGCCGTAGCGAGCAACCAGCAAGCCGCCAAGAATGCCCCCCGTTATACTCATGGCAATACCAAAAATATTGGTGACGTTGGCGATGGTGGCCAGTGAAAAGCCTAAATCGATATACAGCGGATTTGCCATAGAGGCCATGGCAAGGTCGCTAATTCGGAACACCGCGATAAACACTAAAATGCCCAACGCCTTCACCCCGTAGCGGCGGAAGAAGTCGGTAAAAGGGCACACAATGGCACCAATCACCCAAGCACCTAGACGTCGCAAAACTTTTGGCTGGCCACGGCTGGCACGAATGAATGCGCGTACCTTGGGTTCGTGAATGAGCTGAACCGTCAACGATGCGCGCTTTGGTTCAGGTCGAATCAGCACGGTGAGCACGCCAATGCCCACAAGCGCAGCCATGCAGAGATACGCTGCGTTCCAGGAAATCGCTGATGCCACATACAGCGCCCCGGCACCTGCCGCTAATAGCCCACCGCGGTAACCGATAATGTAAGTAGAGGCCATCGCTGCTTGTACATCGTCATCTGCGGATTCGATGCGATACGCGTCAATGGCGATATCTTGGGTGGCCGAACCAAAGGCTATCAGCAGCGCAAAGGCTGCTACCCAGCCTAAGTTGCCTACGGGACTGACTCCCGCTAAGCCAATTAGCCCTGCCGCAATCATCCCCTGGGCAAGCAGCATCCAGCCACGTCGCTGGCCAAGCGTGCGGGTCAGGATTGGCAGGGCAAGCCGGTCAACGATAGGCGCCCAAAAAAACTTGATTGAGTAGAGCATGCCAATCCAGGCGAAGAAGCCAATAGCGGCTACTTCAACGCCGTCACTGCGTAGCCATGCAGAGAGAGTGGAAAACACCAGCAAAAAAGGTAAGCCTGCTGAAAAACCTAGAAACAGCATGGTGATGACAGGTGCACGACAGTAAATACCTAGCGCATCCAGCCAGCTGCGCTGGGGAGTAGGGGTGGGCATGTTGGTTAACACTCCAGGAAAGAAAACGTCTGCATCGAGGCCCGCTAAAAACCGCTCAGTGGTAGACTAGGCCTGATATCCATGACAAAGCCGATAGCTTACCGGAGAGGAGTTTTCAATGTCGATTACAGCCCATCAAGTAGTCACTTTACACTACGTGTTAAGCGATGTGCTTAGCGATGGCAGTACCCGCGTGCTAGATGACTCCAACGCGCGTGATAAGCCCTTAGAGTACCTTCATGGACACGATAATATTTTGCCCGGTTTAGAGAGTGCTCTGGAAGATAAAGCCGCTGGAGATGAGCTGCGTGTCACGCTTGCGCCTGCTGATGCCTACGGCATCCGTAATGAAGACTTGGTGCAACAAGTGAGTCGTGCCTCATTTGGCAGCGCAGCACTTGAACCAGGTAGCCGTTTCCAAACAGAAGGTGAAGCAGGCCCGCAAATTGTCACGGTGATGAGTATTGATGGGGACATGGTAACGGTCGATACAAATCATCCGCTGGCAGGCCACACGCTTCGCTATCAAGTCAACGTGCTGGATGTGCGTGATGCAACCCGTGCAGAGCTGGCGAAAGGCCACCCTCTACCGCCGGGAACCGAACACAGCAAAGTAGAAGATCGAAAAGTCCTTTAGCTGTCAGTTTTGAGCGCTAAAAAATGACCCATATCAAGTTCCTGACAGGCCGCAAATAACCCCGCTGAAAAGCTTGACCCAGGTCAGCTTCCTGCCGCGATTAACGCACTAGGATGGTGTCATACATCACGGCAGGAGGGGATCACCATGTACTGGGATGATGCTGTTATTTTCGGTCTAGTTACTGTCGCGTTAATGATTGCTTTTATGATTGGTTGGGTAGGTTTTATTGTACGCGACCACCTCCGTAAGGATGAACGTAAAAAGCATTAACGCCGTTGTGGTGACCGTCGTCAGGGGAGGGAGCTTGCTTTTAACAACGAGCTTCCTGTTGCCGGCCCATTTGGGCCGGCTTTTTTTGTTGATTAAAAACTGTTTCCGAGTATTCGCATTAACCGTCTGGTAAAGTATCTGGCAGCACAATAAGGCATTGTACCGCTAGGAAGCCATTTGCCATGAATGCTGTTAATTTAATCGTTGTCATACGCTGTTGCGCTTATCATTATCCCAAAGCCATTGTTGCCTGCATCCTACTATTACTTAGCTGGCTATCAATGCCGGTCTATGCTCAGGCATTAAGCGTAATTAATGGTGAGAAAACCACAGCGCTCTCTCTTAACGAGTTGCGTCAACAGTCTACGATTACCTTGTCAATATTTGATCCTTTTCAAGGGCGAGAAGTAGATATGCACGGACTTGAGTTCCGTCGCTTTCTAATTAATCAGTTTGGCGAAGTTCCCCCCGCATTGCACTTTACGACATGGGATGATTACGAAGTGACGTTAGGTGGCTGGGATGATCCCAAGTGGTTAATGGTTACGGAAGAGGATGGAGAGCTACTCACATTGCGTTCGCGAGGGCCATTGCGGCTGGTTGATCAGGCTTATAATGATCAGCGTGATATCAAAAATTTACGTGAATTCAATGACTGGATATGGATGATTCGAAGTATTGAGGCCCGTTGGTGATCACTAAGCCGCCCCCTTCTCCACCTGCCGTACCACTGCCACCACCCGCTCCTTTAGCGAGGAAGCGCCGCTATGTAACGTGGTTATCATTGAGCCTCATGAGTTTTATGGCATTGATGGTGGTTATTGTTTATGAGGCGCGCTGGGTATATCCCGAAATACAGGCTTACTTCAGCCAAACAGGCAATTTGACAGGGCAGCAATTGGCCACCAGGTCACGGGGATATTTACAGCTTGCCCAGCAACATTTGTTAGGCAAACAGCCCTTTGATGATGAACAACGACAAATGGTTAGGCTTAATCTCGATCTTGCCTATGGGCTAATTGATGTCGAGGTATATCGTCAAAGGTACAGCTGTACCCAGCCGAGTTTACAAACCCTCAATTTACTAACAGAGCGCCTTAAAGAAAATGCCGTGACGCCGTTTGATGCCGCAGCTGAATTGTTGGGTCCAATTGATTGTTTAACAAACATTGAGATGAACCAGCTCGACCTGCGTGGTATGGCAATTAATGAGTTTTCTGAAAACACCCGGCGGCATAATCAGATTCTCACCTATTCGAGTATGGTGATTTTTGCACTAGGGTTGCTGTTTTGGGGAATGCATGAGCGTCAGTTGCGGCGTACAGAGCGCGCTACTAAGCAAACCCTAGCCTGGATGCAGCATGCGATGCGCGATCCGCTGACGGGGATAGGTAACCGCAGTGCGCTTCATCAGGATGTCGCTGCCAAAAAAGGGGCTGCGCTTGCTTTGATCTTGGTCGATATCGACTTCTTTAAGCAGTACAACGATTCATTGGGGCATCCAGAGGGTGATCAACTGTTACGGCGCCTAGCCAGTCTATTGAAATATGTACTTGGAGCAAAAGCAAAACTGTACCGATTAGGCGGGGATGAGTTTGCCGCAGTATTGCCTTGTGATAATGACGCGTTATTGATTGGCTACTGTGATCAATTGACGTCTGTTTTAGAGCAGGCTGATTTCAAACACCCTGCGCATCCGCATAATGAAAGGGTCACCTTGAGTATTGGGGCAGTGCGCTTTACCGCAGGGGAAGCCACCTTTCCAGATGCCTACAAAGCTGCTGATAAGGCGCTTTACCGAGTAAAGAGCGCAGGCCGTAATGATTGGCAAATTACTGCAGCTGCATAATGTTTTCACAAAACGCTGAAGTATAGTTAAAAAAAGTAAACAATGGGAAAGTGACGCTCAGTCAGTGGTTTGATGTGTACTTCGGGGCTAGGATTGTTTTTAAAACAGTGTTTCATAACCTTTCTAGCGATTAATCCGGAGTGCTGATATGAGCAATGAAGCCGATTCCCTGCTGAATAAACGGCGTTCACGCCGACAAGTGTTAGCAAGTTTAGGCCTTGGCGCCGCTGCACTTTACGTTGCCCCTACGCTGTTTTCCATGGGGCAAGCTGAAGCGCGCGAACATCACCATTCCCGTTCACGTTACTCGCGGCCCAGCTATTCAAGACCCAGCTATTCAAGACCCCGTTATTCTAAACCCAGTCATTCACGTCCCCATTATTCACGTCCTTCCTACGCTCGCCCACAGCGCTCCCGTTGGGATGGAGACGCTGTGATTGAGATTCGCATAAGCCGCTTATTACCTCGCTGGTAGGGGTAGGTGCCATGTCTACTACATCGATTGCTGTCGATTATGCGTTGGAAAATGTTGGCCCTTGCATACGCTTGAATGATGCACAGGACCTGCTACCAGTAATTCATCAAGCCATGCCTGGGTGGCGGCTAACGCCCTGTGAGGTTCAGCAGCCCGCACCTTCTATTTGTGTTTGGCGGCATCCTAATGGTTACTGGCAGGAAGCGCCGGCCCTGCCAGGAGGCATGCTATTAGATACACCAGCAGGAACCGCATGCAGCGTGATTGCTGATTTAGCGGGTGCTTATCTTCGACATCATCCTGAGCATATTGGGCTTCACTGTGGGGCGGTAGAGGTTAATCAACAGCTAGTAATATTTCCGGATAGTCATCGAGCGGGAAAAAGTACTCTCACGGCGGCGTTCGCCGCGGCGGGTTATCGGGTGTTTGGCGATGATGTGCTGGCACTCACTAGCTGTGGTGAAGGGGTCGCGCTGGGCGTTGCACCTAGGCTGCGCTTGCCGTTGCCAGAGACTCTTGCGTCTGAGTTCCATCAGTTTGTTGCCAACCACCTAGGGCCTCATGATGATCGCTATGGCTATCTGGCGTTAAATGAGCAGCAGTTGGCATCGCATGGGATGCGTTGTCCGCTAGGCGCCGTACTGCTTATTGAACGCGATGAATCGATCAGTGAGCCACAGCTGGTTCGTCTGCAGCCGGGAGATGGGTTATGGCAGTTGTTGCAGCAGAATTTCGCCGAGCATGAGTCGGATCAAACGTTGATTGAGCGCTTTTTGCCACTCTTAAAAGATTTACCGTGTTTTTTAATGCGTTACCGAGATGCTTACGAAGCGGCAACGTGGCTGGCAACTGAGATAGATAGCGATGGGTTTCTTGACGGTGCTGTGGCGACGAATCCGTGTCGTCGTCAAACTGAGCCGGAGGCGTTCAAACAGAGTCAGGTGCTGGCAGCAAACGACGCGCGCAGGTGGCAAATCAGTCCGGTGGCTCACGAGTTTCCACTGGGTGAAGAGCTGTTCGTCATTGCTAAAGAGGGCGGCGAAATTCATCGTTTGAATGTGACGAGTAGAGCCTTGTGGGTACTGCTGCAGCATGAGGCTCTATGCCAAGATGAAATTATTGATACCTTGATGGCTTTTTTTGTTGGCGCTAGCAGGCAAAGTGTCAAGCGAGATATCTGCCAGTTATTGGGCCAATTAGTCAGCTTGGGATTAGTGCAGCCTGTCGCCGATTAGCGCTGGCACTGGCGAGGCAACCTAACTGATGATGCCTGCCAGTGTCTCTTTTATTGGCCACGATGCAGTTCTAGTCGTGGCCGTTATAAACGGTTATGCGCTGATCAGTCCTGCTTTTTCGCGTAGGAAATCAACAATTGTGTCAGCAGGAACCATGGTGGCTTCGCTGTCCCTGCGGCCTTTGTATTCCAGTTCGCCGTTATCCAAGCCACGATCACCAATCACTAAACGGTGAGGCACTCCCATAAGCTCCAGGTCAGCAAACTTGACGCCGGGACGCGTGTCGCGGTCATCAAGCAGTACATCTAAGCCTGCGGCTGTTAGCGCTTGATAGAGACGTTCGGACTCTTCACGCACACGTTGTGATTTGTGGGCATTCATCGGCACCAATGCCACTTGGAACGGTGCGATAGCGTTTGGCCAGGTAATGCCTGAATCATCGTGGTTTTGCTCAATGGCGGCAGCGACCACGCGGGTAACACCGATACCATAGCAGCCCATCCACGGATGGCTGGTTTTGCCGTTGTCGCCCAGCACCGTCGCGTTCATTGCTTCGGAGTACTTTTGTCCAAGCTGGAAGACATGGCCCACTTCAATGCCGCGCTTGATAGACAGCGTGCCTTTGCCGTCTGGCGAAGGGTCACCTTCGACAACGTTACGTAGATCGGCAACTTGGGGCAGCGCCACGTCACGCTCCCAGTTAATACCGAAATAGTGCTTGCCATCGATGTTTGCACCCGCACTAAAGTCACTCATAAGCGCCACGCTGTGATCAATAATGATCGGCATGTTTAGGCCAACTGGACCAAGTGAGCCTGGGCCAGCGCCAACCACGGCGCGAATTTCTTCTTCGTTTGCCATGGTAAGCGGGGCGGCTACCTGGGGCAGGTTTTCAGCTTTGACTTCATTAAGCTCATGGTCACCACGGATTAGCAGGGCAATCAAACCACCTTCAGCGGCATGCACCATCAGTGTCTTGATGGTTTTCTCAATCGGCAGGCCATGCTGCTCTACCAGGGCGGCAATTGTCTTAGCGTTGGGCGTATCGACCAGGTGCATCTCTTCGCTGGGGGCTGCACGCTCGGCGTTGCTGCCTAGCGGCGCGGGCAGAGCCTCAGCTTTTTCCATATTAGCGGCGTAATCGGAGGCGTTGGAGAACACGATATCATCTTCGCCGGATTCTGCTAGCACGTGGAATTCGTGAGAACCAGTGCCGCCAATTGAGCCGTTATCAGCAATCACAGGACGGAAATCGAGACCCAGGCGGGTGAAGATGCGTGTATAGGCATCATACATCGTCTGGTAAGTCTCTTTGAGGGAGGCTTCGTCCAGGTGGAAGGAGTAAGCATCCTTCATAATGAATTCGCGAGAACGCATCACCCCAAAGCGCGGGCGAATCTCGTCACGGAACTTGGTTTGGATTTGGTAAAAATTAACCGGCAACTGCTTGTAGCTGGCAATCTCTTTGCGCACCAAATCGGTAATGACTTCTTCATGGGTCGGGCCTACGCAGTAGTCACGCTCGTGGCGATCTTTCAGGCGTAGTAGCTCCGGACCGTACTGCTCCCAACGGCCAGACTCTTGCCATAGGTCAGCAGGTTGCACGGCGGGCATTAATACTTCCTGAGCGCCGGCACGGTTCATCTCTTCGCGGACAATGGCTTCAACCTTACGCAGCGTGCGTAGGCCAAGCGGCAGCCACGTATAGAGGCCGGAGGTAAGACGACGGATCATACCGGCGCGCAGCATTAACTGGTGGCTGATGACTTCAGCGTCGGCCGGGGTTTCTTTTAATGTCGCAATCAATAATTGGCTGGCGCGCATGGGCGTGAGCATTCCTTGTTGGTAGGGGTGATGCTTAATCGTTTAGTAACGTAGCGCTTAAACTAGCGTTGAATGCGGCATTGTACGGCTAAGCGGGTATGGCGGCAAAATCCTACGTTAACAGCTTGGCGTGTGCTGGTAATCAAATGTGTTAAACTTGCCCAGTTTTGTGGCTCGATAGCAGTGGGCAAACAAGCGCATCTTCTTCAGCTATCGGTACGTTAGGACTTTGAGGGAACCTTCATGCAGCAAGCAGTACGCCGTTGGTTAACGGGGGCCGTTGTTGGTGTCTCCATTGTAACGTTAAGTGGTTGTGGGACGCTTTTTCATCCTGAACGTAAAGGACAAATGAGCGGTAATGTTGACCCCGTGGTGGCGATCGCCAATGGTGTCGGCTTACTGTTTTTTATTGTGCCAGGCGTTATCGCTTATGCCGTGGATTTCTCTAATGGCACTATCTACTTACCAAGTGCGAGCAGTGCGTCGGTAGATATTCACCACTTAGACGACGCTATGGATGTAGCTTCGCTGGAAAAGCTGCTGTCAGATAAAGCGGGACAGCCTGTTAGCTTGGAAAACGAATTATTGATGATGGAAGAAGTGGCCAGCCTGGATGAAGCGTTAGCCATGGTGCGGATGTCGGGCGTACTGGATGAAGAACGCCTCGCTACGATGTAATGCGTAATGGCCTCATATGTAGAGGCAGATAGTGCTGAACAGAAATAATAAAATGCCCCCAGTAGTGAACACTCTGGGGGCATTTTTTATCGTATTGTTATTAAATAAATAGTTATTGCATGAATAACATACCGCTAATGATTTGGAGCCTTTGTCAGCTTTAGTACCACCAAGCCCGCCACAAGCCCCCAGAATGCACCGCCGATACCTAACAACGTGATGCCTGAGCCGGTTAGTAAAAAGGTAACAATGGCAGCATCTCGTTGCCCGCTATTTTCAAATGCATTCGCTAACCCACCGCTTAATGTGCCAAGTAACGCTATACCTGCCAGCGACATGACCAGGACGCTGGGAAGCGCATTGAAAACACCGGTAACTGTGCCCCCAAATATGCCCATCGCGATATAGAACACGCCCGCTGCAACGCCTGCGGTATAGCGTTTAAGAGGATTCGCATGGGCATCAGGCCCTATGCATACCGCGGCGCTAATGGCCGCCATATTGAGTGCATAGCCACCGAAGGGCGCAAGTAACAGCGTTGCGCCCCCTGTCCAACTAATGAGCGGCGAACTGTTTGGCTGATAACCTGCTGCCCGTAGCACGGCTACGCCAGGTAAATTTTGAGTCGCCATGGTAATGACAAACAGGGGGATTCCTATACTGATCAGCGTTGTCAGCGAAAAGGTAGGCGCAGTGAAAACAGGTACGGTAGGTGCTAACGGGATGCTGTGTACGTTAAGTTGACCCTGCCAAAGGGCAATAGCAATGCCGGTTAACAGTACGCCAGGCACTGCGAGCGTTGGCCATAGGCGCCGACCTGCTACCCAAGCGGCCAACATGGCCAGTGGTAGCAGCCATTGGCTTTCCATCACGTTAAACAGCTCTAAACCGAAGCGCAGCAGAATACCTGCCAGTAGAGCCGAGGCGATTGCGCTGGGGATATAGCGCATTAAGCGCTCGAATAAACCTGTTACGCCGCAGAGCGTAATGAGCAGCGCGGAGAAGAGGAAGGCACCGATGGCTTCATCAAGTGGAATGCCAGGAAGATTCGTCGCCAAAAACGCCGCGCCTGGCGTTGACCACGCTGTCAATAAAGGCATGCGGTAGCGCAGCGATAGTCCTATCGAGGTAATGCCCATGCCAATGCCCAACGCCCACAGCCAAGAGCTGATTTGCTCAGTGCTGGCGCCCGCCGCGGCTGCCGCCTGGAAAATGATTGCCGCTGAGCTTGTATAGCCGATAGTGACAGCAACGAAACCTGCTGTGACGGCCGAGAGGCTAATGTCTCGCCAGAAAGGAGTTCTATGGCTTCCTGTGGGCTGTAGGGTAGGTGGTGCCTCCATAGTGTTGCCTCGTTTACGTTGGGTAGCGTGCGCTATAGCGCACAATGCTGCAAGACTATCACTGTGCGTTATAGCGCACAATATTGGCATCGCCGGTGTTCATCGCTGTTCGGATAGGTAAACTACGACACTAAATTCTATGGAGAACCACATAGTGAGTGACCCTCATACCATTGCCGAACACATTGCGGGAACCGTTAAAAAGCTACGTAAAGATCGTGGTTGGAGCCTAGATCGCGCGGCGGGTGAAACGGGTGTGAGTAAAGCCATGTTGGGACAGATAGAGCGTGGTGAGTCTAGCCCTACCATCTCAACGCTGTGGAAGATCGCGAGTGGTTTTCGGGTGTCGTTTTCAACCCTGTTTGATGGTGACAAGCCTGCGTTAGGCGAACTACACAGAGATGGCTGGGAGTCCGTTTGGGGCGATGATAGCGCTGGGATGCAAGCGCGGCTGCTTTTCCCTTACGACCCGCTGCTGGGCTTTGAAATGTTTATGATTGAGCTAGCGCCAGGGGCGATCAGTGAGTCGTCTCCCCACGCCAGCGGTGTGGTAGAACATATCGTCGTTGTTGAAGGCGAGATGGAGCTGCGCATTGACGAGCGCTGGCAAACGCTACGAGTAGGCGAGGGGCTGCGTTTTTTTGCCGATCGTCCCCACGCCATGCGTAACAGCGCTACGACGCGGCTACGTTTTCACGATGTGATTCACTATTTGCCAGGCGCTGCTTCAGGCACTTGAGCACCGGGTACTTGAGCACCTGGTACTTGAGCACGTAGCCAGTTGATTTCATCAGCCCAAATGCCGGGTTCGACGGTTTCCAGAATCATCGGTATGTCATGAATGCGTTCGTCTCGCATGATCGTTGTGAACGCATCCAGGCCGATATTGCCTTTACCCAGGCTGTGGTGGCGGTCTACACGGCTGGCGAAGGCACTCTTGGCATCGTTTAAATGCATACCGCGTAAATACTCAAAACCGACTACCTTGCCTAGCTCGTCCAACGTTGCTTTGGTGGCCTCGGCGGTACGTAGGTCATACCCTGCGGCGAAGGCGTGGCAGGTATCAATACAAACGCCAACACGGGTTTTATCATCGACGTGGGCAATAATTTCCGCTAAGTGCTCGAAGCGCCAACCGAGGTTGGTGCCTTGCCCGGCAGTGTTTTCAATCACTGCCGTAACACCTTGTGAGGCTAGTAATGCTTCGTTGATGGAGTCTGCAATGCGTTTCAGGCAATCGGCTTCGCTGATTTTGTTCAGATGACTGCCTGGGTGGAAGTTCAATAACGTGAGACCTAGTTGCTCGCAGCGCTGCATTTCGTCTAAAAACGCAGCGCGTGATTTTTCAAGCCCAGCGGTTTCCGGGTGGCCTAAGTTAATCAGGTAACTGTCGTGGGGTAAAATTTGTTCCGGGCCAAACCCGTGGGTTTGGCAGGCTCGTTTAAATGCAGCAATAGCCTCATCGGTCAGCGGTTTACCTTTCCACTGTCGCTGGTTTTTGGTGAACAGAGCAAAGCCATTTGCGCCGATTTCTACCGCACGGAACACTGCTTGATCCGCGCCACCCGCGGCGCTTACGTGGGCACCAAGATAGTGCATAGTCTTCCTTAGGTAGAATATTGATATTGACGAATTTAACCGTGTCGACGTCGATTATTCAAATAGCGTTGAAATGCTTCAGGCTCATCAGTGATCGCGCTGGCTATTCCCCAGCCCCAGCGGCTTTCAAAAGCGCTGGGGTCATTGGCGGTATAGCATAAAATTTCATAACCATCTCGGCGCATGGCAGCGGCCTGTGTGTGTTTTAAGCGCGGCCAATGAGGGTGAATACTAAAGGCGTCGATGGCTTCACACTGGTCACGCCAGGTTGGTGGTGTGCTGCCAAATAGTACGCCCAGCGCGAGGGCTTCTTTGGGTGCGAAGCGGCGGCATCGAGCTAACGCTCGGGCATCAAACGAGGACACAATCAGCCGTTCAGGGGGCAATGTTGCTAATACGATTGGTAATACGGTATCCACCAAGGCGATGGGGTCACGGCCTTTGTTTACCTTGATCTCTAAATTCACCCCCATATTGAGTTCGTTCAACAGCGCTAGCATGGCCTCTAGACTGGCCATTTTTTCACCTGCAAACAAATCTCCAAACCAACTGCCGACGTCAAGCTGTTGTGCATGCTGCCACGTCAGGCTAGCAAGGTCGCCACGGCTATCGGAGCAGCGGCTAATATCGCTATCGTGCCAGATGACAGGGGTACCATCGCCCAGTAGTTGAACGTCTAATTCCACCCAAGTAGTGCCCACTTGATGAGCGGCGCGCACTGCCGTTAGGGTGTTTTCAGGTGCGGCGGCTGAGTATCCGCGATGGGCTATAAGCGTAGGCAAACAGATTGCTGGGTGCGTCATAGTCTGTCCGTTTTAGAGTAATCGATAAGCATTGTTATCAACATTTTCAGATAGTCTAGCATGAGTGCATGACAGCAATATGTCCTGTATGGCTGGCTAATCGCTTGATTTGATACGCACAACGCGGTTGGATAGCCTGCTAATGTGTGTCCAGTAATTAATAATGGGAGTATGCCCAGATGTCTAAACGTATTCAGTTTTCAAAAACGGGCGATTCAGGTGTATTGGAGTGGGTCGACACAGAGCCTAAGGCACCCGGCAGCGGTGAAGTGCGTATTGCTAATAAAGCGGTGGGCCTGAATTTTATCGATATCTACTTTCGTACAGGGCTCTATCCTGCGCCATCTATGCCTTCTGGATTAGGCACTGAAGGTGCAGGGGTTGTCGACGCTGTGGGTGAAGGCGTTACCCATCTAAAAGAGGGTGACCGGGTAGCGTATGCACAAGGGCCATTGGGTGCCTATGCAGAGATGCATACATTGCCAGCGACCAAGGTGATTAAGCTGCCGGACTTTATTGATTTTGAAACCGCTGCGGCCAGTATGCTGAAAGGGCTAACCGTGCAGTATCTGCTGCGTCAAACTTATGCGCTAAAGGGCGGTGAGACCATTCTTTTTCATGCCGCTGCTGGAGGCGTTGGCTCGATTGCCTGCCAGTGGGCCAAAGCGCTAGGCGTTAAACTGATTGGAACGGTTAGCTCAAAAGAGAAAGCCGACCTGGCGATGGCCAACGGTGCATGGGCAACAATCAACTACAGCGAAGAGAATGTGGTAGAGCGGGTACGTGAGCTAACCAATGGCGAAATGTGCGATGTGGTTTATGACTCCGTAGGAAAAGATACCTGGGAAATGTCGTTAGACTGCCTAAAGCCTCGTTCGCTAATGGTCAGCTTTGGTAATGCGTCTGGCCCAGTAGACGGGGTGAATATAGGTATTCTGAACCAAAAAGGCGCGCTCTTTGTAACCCGCCCAAGTTTGAACGGCTATGCGGATACCCGTGAACGCTTTGAAATGATGTGCGATGACTTTTTTGGCATGATCAAAAGCGGCAAGCTTCATATTGACGTAGCAAATCGCTACCCGCTTAAGGACGCTGGAAAGGCTCAAGATGCCCTGCAAAGCCGCAAAACAACTGGATCGACCGTGCTACTGCCTTAATACGTTTACGCGCCTGGTTAAACGGCCACGCTTTGCCGCCATTTTTGGCAACATGGAGTGAGCTGTGTGGCTTAGTGGTCCTTTAACCACTTTTTATGAATGCCTGGCGTGGCCAGGCATTTTATTGGCCTAACGTTCTTTTGTTGCTCTGCTCTTCTAGGGCTATACGGCCGTATAGTCATCATCTAATGTGTTGCTAGTTATTTGGCACATCAGCCGAGCGTACCCAACACAAGGAGATGGACATCGCATGACAATGGAAAGCATCGGGCTTGCGCCCAGTACGCTGGTCTTTATCGTTTTGGGATTAACGCTTGCCGCTTTTATGTGGGGTCGATTTCGCTATGATCTCGTTGCGCTTGCGGCATTGCTTGGCTCGGTAATGCTTGGGCTTGTGCCTAGCGATGAGGCTTTTAAAGGCTTTGGGCATCCAGCCGTGATTACGGTGGCCGCGGTATTGGTCATTAGCCGAGGGTTTGAGCGCTCGGGTGTTGTCGATATTATCGCCAATCAAGTGCTCAAAGTAGGTGAACGGCTGCTACTACAATTACTCGTGTTGGTCGGCACGGTCGTGGTGCTTTCTGGGGTTATGAATAACGTAGGGGCACTGGCGTTACTGTTGCCCGTTGCCATGCGGCTTGCTCGAGAGCACAACACATCCCCGTCGCTGTTATTAATGCCGTTGGCGTTTGGTTCATTGCTGGGAGGCTTAACCACGCTGATTGGCACGCCACCCAACATCATTATTGCCACATACCGGGGTAATATCACCGGTGAAAACTTCGGTATGTTCAGCTTTACCCCGGTGGGGATTGCTGTTGCGTTAGCCGGTCTGGTGTTTATTGTGCTTGTGGGCTGGCGCTTAACGCCTAAGCGCAGTGGGCAGGCTTCAACCGAAGAAATGTTTGATACTGCTAATTATTTGGTTGAGCTAAAGGTCTCAGAAGAGTCAAAGGCTAATGGTCTGACACTCCAGCAACTACATGATGAGCTAGAAGAGACCATCCCAGTACTTGCCGTGGTACGGGAAGATAATCGCCGCGCAGGGTACTCATTTCATGGGGTGCTTCGAGAGGGGGACATTTTGCTGCTGGAAGCAGGGCCTGATGAGCTTAAGCTGCTGGAAGATAAAGTAGGGTTGAGCGCCATTGCGGAACCAGAAGAAGATGAAAAAGATAGCGATGAGGCCGATAGTGAGAATGGGGCTTCACAACCGTCGGATGAGCGCCAGCCTGTCGATACGGAAGGTCTGCAACTGATTGAAGCGGTGGTGCGTAACGATTCAATGATGGTCAATCGAAGCGTACGCCAGCTGCGGTTAAATCAGCAGTTCGGCCTGCATTTAGTGGCGGTAGCTCGGGATGGGGGGCGTTTAAAGCAGCGTCTTCGAGATATTCGTTTTCAAACCGGTGATGTACTGCTGTTACAAGGTAGTGAAAATGAAATCGCCGATAGCTTAGCGACCCTTGGTTGTTTGCCGCTGGCTAATCGTGAGCTTCACTTAGGTCAACCGCGAAAATTGGCGTTGTCGATTGGTATTTTTGCCCTCGCCATTATTGCAATGCTGTTTGATCTTCTGCCTGCCGCTGTTGCCATGAGTAGCGCGGCGTTGATATCACTACTGATTGGTGTACTGCCGCTGAGAGAAGGTTACCAAGCCATTGATGGTCCCGTTATTGTTCTCTTGGCGGCTATGCTGCCGGTGGGAGAAGCGCTTGAAACGAGCGGTGGCGCTGAAATTATTGCTGATGCATTACTACGATTCGGCGTTGAGTGGCCCATTATTGTTTCATTGGCAGGGCTGTTTATGCTCTCGATGTTACTTTCCAACGTGGTCAATAACGCCGCAGCCGCGCTGTTGATGGCGCCTATTGCCGCCAGTCTTGCGAGTGGTTTTGATGTATCACTCGATCCCTTTTTAATGATAGTGGCCGTCAGTGCCTCATGTGCTTTTCTAACGCCGATAGGACACCAGTCCAATACGCTAGTGTTAGGCCCGGGCGGCTATCAATTTGGTGATTATTGGAAGCTCGGCCTTCCACTTTCGTTAGTAGTGATGGTAGTCGCTATTCCTGCCATTTTATGGGCCTGGCCGCTCTAATGGAGCAGGTACTTAGCGAGAAAATGGGGAAGGCCCAATGTTCGTATTATTGAATTTCGAAAATTTGCTACTCTATAGCCCATAGAGAACAGCACTTATACACCAATAAATAACGAACAGGCCGGGCTTATGAACCAACAGTTTCGCCAAGATGCTATCGTCGAGTTAGTACGCCAGCATGGCTATATGAGCATTGAGCAGCTGACCGATCACTTTGCAGTGACGCCACAAACCATTCGGCGTGATTTAAATACGCTAGCAAACGAAGGGCGGGTTCGTCGTGTGCATGGCGGTGTAGGAATAGAGTCGAGCACTGTTAATACCGCCTACAGCACGCGTAAAACGCTACATTTAGAAGAGAAAGAGCGGATTGCTCACTGCTTGGCGCAGCAAATTCCTCATCACTCCTCACTGTTTATTAATATCGGTACCAGTAACGAGGTGATCGCCCAGGCGTTGCTTGAACACCAGGGCTTAGAAATCATTACCAATAATCTGAACGTGGCCGCCATTCTTCAGCACAAAGAGGACTTCACGGTGATTATTGCTGGCGGGCAAGTTCGCTCTCGCGATGGCGGTATTATCGGCGAAGCCACTATCGATTTTATCAATCAATTTAAAGTGGATTACGGAATCATCGGGATCAGCGGTATTGATGAGGATGGCTCGCTCCTTGAATTTGATTACCAGGAAGTACGCGTTGCTCAAGCGATTATTGCCAATTCGCGACGCATTTATCTCGCCGCAGATTACTCAAAATTTCATCGTAATCCGGTAGTGCGCCAAGGGAATATTTCCCAGCTTGATGCTCTGTTCACTGATCGGAAGCCTCCTGAATCGATTCTGCAGCTGTTATCGCAGCACGGTGTCGCATTGCATATAGCTTAAGCATGATGCGTAAGCTACGGCAGAAGATGGCCACCGACGAGTTTAAGAGCGAAGGAGAGTAGTTTCATACTTGAGCATTTGGGGCGTCTAGAGTAGCCTTGGATGATAATAAAGCGAAACAAAACACACAAAACCGAAAGAACCTACAACAAAGTGAACGTGATATGTCCTCCTTTATTCTCGCCATCGATCAAGGTACGACCAGCTCGCGCGCCATTTTATTTGACCGCCAAGGCCAAATAGAGGCGGTTGCCCAACAGGAATTTCCCCAGCACTTCCCTCAAGATGGGTGGATAGAGCATGATCCCGAAAATATTTGGGAGACTGTCCTCGCCACCTGTCGTGAGGTATTAGATAAGGCGAATATTTCGCCAGAGCAGATTGATGGAATTGGCATTACTAACCAACGTGAAACCACGGTAGTGTGGGATAGAGTGACGGGTAAGCCGCTCTATAATGCGATTGTCTGGCAGGATCGGCGGACCTCTGAACTTTGTCAAACACTCCGTGACCAAGGGCATACAGAGGCAGTACAAGCGAAGACAGGCCTCTTAATAGACCCCTATTTTTCTGCCACCAAGCTCGCCTGGATACTCGATAATGTAGCAGGGGCCCGCGAGCGTGCGCAGCGTGGTGAGCTACTCTTTGGCACTATCGATACCTTTTTGATTTGGCGATTAACGAATGGCAAGCAACACGTCACTGATGCTACCAACGCATCGCGAACAGCCATTTTTAATATCCATAATCAAACATGGGACGATGAGCTGTTAGCGTTGTTTAACGTTCCTGCCAACATGCTGCCCGAGGTAAAAGATTCCAGCGATGATTTTGGCACCACTGACGCAGATTGGTTAGGGGCGTCTATCCCTATTGCGGGTGTGGCAGGGGATCAGCAGGCCGCGTTAGTGGGGCAAGCGTGCTTTCAGCCAGGAATGGGTAAAAGCACCTATGGCACCGGATGTTTTATGATCGTTAACACCGGGGATACACCCTCGGTATCACGAAATCGCCTGCTAACCACCATTGGTTACCGAATTAATGGCAAGCCGACCTATGCGATGGAAGGCAGTATTTTTGTTGCTGGAGCGACTGTGCAGTGGCTACGCGATGGGTTGAACCTGTTTGCAGATGCGTCAGAAACAGAGGCGCTTGCTAAAGAAACCCGTAGCGGACATAGCGTTTACTTGGTACCGGCCTTTACTGGCTTGGGCGCGCCCCATTGGGACCCTAAAGCGCGAGGCGCCATTTTTGGCCTCACCCGGGATACCGGTATTGCCGAAATCGTTGCGGCGGGGCTCCAGGCGGTGTGTTACCAGACCCGTGACCTTCAGCACTGTATGAACGACGATATGGAAGCCACGCCTGGTAACCTACGTGTCGATGGTGGCATGGTGAAAAACAGCTGGGTGATGCAGTTTTTAGCCGATATGCTCGATGTCCAGGTGGATAGGCCGACTATTCTTGAAACGACAGCGCTTGGAGCTGCTTATTTGGCAGGCTTGCGTTTGGGCTGGTATGACACGCTTGAAGAAATTGAGCAACTCTGGCGTTGCGAAAAGAGCTTTACACCTAAAATGCCAGAATCGACTCGGGAGGAGTTGTACCAGGGTTGGCTAGATGCCGTGAATCGCGTGCGTTGTAATTAACAACCGTTTATTGGCTACTTCAATATGCAAAAGCCGCTATCGATGATAGCGGCTTTTTAATGTTGTTGATGGTTAATCAGTGAGTGTTCTGTGGCTCTGCTTGTGCAACGAAGGGCTGTGAGGTGTCACGATTTTCAGCAAAGTAGGTAGCAAAGCGCTCTTCCGCTTGGTCTCCGAATAGGACACGACAAGCTTCTTTCAGCCCCTTAGAGTGGCGCAGCTGTTCATGGTGAACCACCAGTGACACTTTGGCTCTTCGGCGCAGGAAGTCCTCCAGTTGCGTAATCATTTCGTGGTCTCGGGCATGCTCTAGTTCGCAGCGAATATATTCGGTACCTTCAATGAGAATATCGGCTTCCGCAGGATCCTGACGAATTTTTTCCAGCATTTGCATGGCCTGTTCTGCATAACGCCGCCACAGCCGGGAAGAGAGCGGCTCGGTAGACGTCGGTGCGGTCATCGCATCTAGATTCATCCGTTTAGCTTGGTCCATAAACTGCTGTTTAACAGGCTCTGGTGGCTCACCGTACCAGCGATAGTTGATATCGCTGAGATTGACACCTAGGCGGACCACTTCTTCTGCGATTTCATCACCTACATTCAAGCAGTCGGTTAATTTACCGCCAAAAATACTAATGTGGGCGCTATCCGCATTGGTATCGATGACATGTTTACGCGACAGCTGGAGAAAATCGCGATCGTTACCTTGATCCGCTTTGATAGCCAGCGGCCGAACACCACAGCGTGTTGAAATAATATCGTCTTGGGTAAGCGGCTTTTCTAACGTTAGGCGCTTATTGATATTTTCCAATACAAATTCAATATCTTCAGCGGTGACATCTACCTCTGGATGTTCCATATGTGTATCAGTCGTGCCGATGCAGGTGCGATTCCCCATGGGAATAACAAAAAACAGTCGTCCATCGTCGGCAAAAAACGCCAGTACCCGTTTAGTTTCCGTCAATTGCGGAACAATCAGATGAATGCCTTTTGAGTAAAGATGTTGATGGGTGGTTTTCTCGCCGGTAAGTGCGTTGTGCTGATCTACCCAGGGGCCAGCAGCATTAATTAATACTTTGGAACGGATATTAAACGTGCTGCCATCCATGACATTGCGCGCTTTCGTTACCCAGTGCTGTCCTTCACGTTCAGCACCAAGCGACTCAACATAATTGGCTGCAATCGCCCCATAGTTAAGCGAATGGCGAACAAAGTTAAATACAAATCGGGCATCGTTATCGTGTAAGTAGGCATCTGAGTATTCAAACCCACCGACTGAGCCTTCGATATCAATGATGGGTTCTTCTTGCTTAATGTTCTTGGGAGATAGTAAGCGGGGCAGCTTAGTAAACCCGTTTCCCATCAGCCAGTAGAGCCAGGTGCCTGCCCACAAATACCAGGGTGAATGGCGGAAACCTTTACTGATGGTAGTAAGAAAGCGAATTTCCTGAACGGTAGATGGGTAACTTTTAATCAAGTGATTACGGCTTTTGCACAACTTGCGTACTAATGCGAAATCCTTGCTTTCCATATACTTAATGCCTCCCCAAACTAAGTTGGAGGAGTGCATACTGGTGCTTCCCGCAAAATCACCGCGGTCTATTAAGGCGACTTTAGCGCCTTTGCCTGCAAGCGCGGCTGCAGTTGCTGCGCCGTTAATGCCGCCACCGATGATTAGTGCGTCAAAGTCGTCAGTGTGCAATTTCTCGATATTCCGGTTACGCAGTTTCATAGCGGTTCCAATTAACAAAGAAAAAGCCCCGTGTTTAGGTAGCGGTTTCAACATGACAACAAAGCAATAAGCCTATGTAGACCAGCGAGCCCTGCTGTTATTTGCTCGCCGCTGATGAAACCTAGTTTTTGAGCCTTAATAGGGCGGGCCGAAGCCCGCCCTAACTGGATTAGCGGGTGCCCGCTTCCATCCAGGCTTCCATCATTTCATCGTAAGGAACGGTCGTTCCTTGCGGCATTTCATCATCAAGCTTTTGCTTAGGAGAGCCTTCTTGATCCAGCCAGTATTGCGGGTCGCGCTCTTCGTTAAGCACTGGGGCGTAGCTATCGAAGACGTTCGCGCGAGCTAAGCGGTGCATGGTGTTATCCATATCTGCCGCCAGCTTATCCAAGCCCTCTTGAGGGGTAACTTCGCCACTCATTACCGGCGCTAGGTTTTGCCACCACAACGGTGCCATGCGCGGATAATCGGGTACGTTGGTACCTGTAGGCGTCCAGTTGGATTCGTTGGGGCTGCGGTAGAACTCAACCAAACCACCAAGCTTGGGTGCCATTTCGGTCATCTGCTCAGAGAAAATGTCAGATTCACGTATCGGCGTTAGGCCAGCCATCAGTTTTTCAAGAGAGGTCGTTTTGGCTACCGTAAACTGGGCAAATAGCCAAGCAGCGGTTCGACGGTCTTCGGGTGTGGAGTCAAAGAACGTCCATGCACCTACATCCTGATAACCCACTTTCATGCCTTCTTCCCAGTAAGGGCCGGTAGGGGAAGGTGCCATGCGCCAAAGTGGGTTGCCTTCATCGTCGGTCACTGCTACAGCAGGATCGGTCATGTCTGCTGTGAAGGCGGTGTACCAGAAAATTTGCTGAGCAATATGACCTTGAGCAGGCACAGGACCCGCTTCACCAAAGGTCATGCCCTGTGCTTCAGGCGGAGCGAAGTCACGTAGCCAATCAACGGCTTTTTGCATGGCAAAGACAGACGCTGGCGAGTTGGTTGCACCGCCACGACTAACGCTGGCACCTACCGGCTGGCTATCTTCGTTAACGCGAATACCCCAGTCATCGACTGGATTACCTGATGGTACGCCCGGGCTACCCATACCGGCCATTGAGAGCCAGGAGTCGTGGAAGCGCCAGCCAAGCGACGGATCACGACGGCCGTAGTCCATGTGGCCATAGACGGTAGTGCCGTCGATTTCACCAACATGTTCGGTAAAGAACTCGGCAATATCTTGATAAGCCGTCCAGTTGGTGGGTACCCCAAGATCATAGCCATAGATTTCACGGAACTGATCTTGCAGGTCTTCGCGCTGGAACCAGTCATAACGGAACCAGTAAAGGTTGGCGAACTGCTGAGTGGGTAGTTGGTATAGGCTGCCATCGGGGCCAGTGCCGTACTGCAAGCCAATGAAGTCGTCTAGGTCCAGCGTTGGAAGTGTGTAGTCAGCCCATTCGTTTTCCATCGCCTCGGTGAGGTTGATGGTGGTGCCGTAACGAATGTGCGTGCCGATAGCGTCGGTGTCATTAACAAAACCGTCGTAGATGCTGTTACCTGATTGCATCTGATTTTGCATCGTATCAACGACGTCGCCTTCGCCGATAATATTGTGAGTAAGGTTGATACCGGTTAACTCACTGAATGCTTCTGCCAGTACTTCACTTTCATAGACGTGAGTGGTCAAGCCTTCTGCGACAGTTTGAATATCCATACCGCGGAAAGGCTCAGCAGCTTTTGCAAACCAAAGAAGCTCTTCGATTTGCTCTTCACGACTCAATGTAGAGTTTTGGAAGTGTTCGTCGACCAAGCGCTCCGCGATTGCCCGCGCATCGTGATCGTCTGCCATCAGTGTCCCCGATGCGAGCATGAGGCTGGCGGCGAGGGTAGTAAGTTTGAACTTGTTGTTGCGCATGTTGACCTCGTTTTGTTGTGCTCTTCCCTGATATCTTGAGCGTCCTTGATACTGCCGTACTTAACGCCAGGGTTTTCCTGGAATTGCTGATTGGCTAACCCCAGCGCATTAACACCAGCAGCCATACCGCTGAAAGTGCTAGTGCAATCCAAATTGAAAGCGACGTGAACCCAATGAAGCCCAAGTGAATAAACGCGGCAGACAGCAAGCCGATAAACAGCCGATCACCGCGGGTGGTGCTAATGGGTAAAAATCCCTTTCTTTCAATGCTTGGCGAGCGTAGTTCCCAGATCGTCATGCCAGCTAGCATGGCCGCAATGGAAGAAAAGAAAATAGCCGTCGGTAAAGTCCATACCATCCAGGACATAAGGTTTCCTCCTACTCAGGTGCGGCCCAGGGCAAAGCCCTTGGCGATATGGTTGCGTACGAAGTAAACCACCAGAATGCCGGGAACAATGGTCAACATACCGGCGGCAGCAAGGGTGCCCCAGTCGATACCTGATGCCGTCGAGGTTCTGGTCATGATCATGCCGATTGGCTGAGCGTCTGTAGACGTCAGTGTGCGTGCCAGCAGCAGTTCAACCCAGGAAAACATGAACAGGAAGAAAAGCACCACACCAATGCCAGAACTGATCATGGGAATGAAGATCTTGATGAAGAACTTGGGAAAGCTGTAGCCGTCGATATAGGCGGTTTCGTCGATTTCCTTAGGCACGCTGCTCATAAAGCCTTCTAGAATCCAGATGGCCAGCGGAATATTGAATAGGCAGTGAGCTAGCGCTACGGCGATGTGCGTATCGAATAAGCCGACCGAGTAATAAAGCTGGAAGTAGGGCAGCAAAAATACTGCGGGTGGCGCCATCAAGTTGGTTAATAGCCAGAAGAACAGGTGCTTATCACCGATGAACTTGTAACGGCTGAAGGCATAGGCGGCCGGAAGTGCCACTAACATGGTGATGACCATATTCATCACCACATACATGATGGAGTTGACGTACCCCATGTACCAGCTTGGGTTAGTGAAGATGCCGATGTAGTTGTCAAAGGTCAGGTTTTGCGGCCACAGCGTCATCGACCCGAGGATCTCGCTGTTAGTCTGCAGCGACATATTGAGCAGCCAATAAAGGGGCAGTATCAGCAGCACGATATAGGTGCCAAGCAGAAGCCGCTTTCTCAGCCGAGAGCGTGAGTGGCGCTTGCGTCGCTCAGCTGCTGGCACCTTACTGAAAATAGTGTTGTATTTTTCACCCTGCTGGGTATTTTCAAGTTGGTAAGACATTTTACACGCCTCCCTGTGAATTCTTGTCTTTCTGCAGATGCATGATGGTGGTATAGAACACCCAGCTGACTAACAGAATGACGAGGAAGTAGATGATCGAGAAGGCGGCGGAAGGCCCCAGATCCTGCTGGCCGATAGCCATGGTGGCAAGCGATTGGGTTAGGAACGTGGTTGAACTACCAGGTCCACCTCCGGTTAACACAAAGGGCTCGGCGTAGATCATGAAGGAGTGCATGAAGCGCAGCAGTACGGCGATGACCAGAACGTTAGTTAGCTTCGGTAGCTGAATATAGCGAAACACTGCCCACTTAGAAGCACGGTCAATCCTTGCCGCTTGATAGTAGGCTTCAGGAATAGAGCGCAGCCCGCTATAGCAGAGCATTGCGACAAGCGGCGTCCAGTGCCAAACATCCATTAAAATAATGGTCGCCCAGGCGTCACCAGCATTACGGGTAATATTGTAATTAATGCCTAGCTCGCGCAGCCCCCAGCCCATTAGCCCAATATCGCCACGGGTAAAGATTTGCCAGATACTGCCAACGACGTTCCAAGGAATTAGCAGGGGCAGGGTAATCAGAATTAGTACGGCGGACGCCTGCCAGCCCTGTTTTGGCATAATCAGCGCTATTCCTATTCCCAGTGGGATCTGGATAGCCAGAATGATCAATGAAAACAGTATCTGCCGACCAAATGCAGCTTGCAGCGCTGAATCGTTGAGCATAGTGCGAAACCACTCGGTGCCGGTAAAGAAGCTAGCGTTGGGGCCTAGCACGTCCTGTACCGAGTAGTTGACCACTGTCATCAAGGGGATAATGGCGGAAAACGCCACGAGCACTAACATTGGTAGAACTAATAGCCAAGCGCGGTTGTTATAGACTTTATTATTCATGAGGTAACCTCCACCCGGTATTCGTCCACAAACAGCCCTAACTGATCATGGTCAAAGGTGAGATAAATATCGTCTCCGAATTCAGGGTGACCTTCCGGCAAGCGTGCCTTGAACGCCTGACCACCCAACTCAAAGGTAACAATTGAGTAGGTGCCTAGATCTTGCACTTGCCGTTTACGAGCGGGCAGGGCACCTTCACGTTTGCTGGCATGCACGGTTACAAACTCGGGGCGAATGCCGATTTTTATATTCGAACTTTTGGTATTGGCAATGGCGTCAACAAACGCCTGCGGTATGGGGAGCGGTATATCAGCAAAGATGACTTCCCCCGCATGGTGGTGTACATCCAGAATGTTCATACCGGGGCTGCCAATAAAGTAGCCAACAAAGGTATGCGCAGGGGTTTCAAAGAGTTCTTGAGGAGTGCCGAACTGAACCACCTGACCTTCATACATCACAGCGATTTTGTCGGCAAAAGTTGCCGCTTCCAGCTGGTCATGGGTGACGTAAATCATGGTGATATTGAAGCGCTGGTGTATCTCCTTCAGCTTACGGCGTAATTTCCACTTGAGCTGAGGGTCGATAACCGTTAACGGCTCGTCAAATAGAATTGCCGAGACATCATCGCGCACCAAGCCGCGACCCATTGAAACCTTCTGCTTCTCATCGGCGGTCAGCCCTTTGGCTTTACGCTTGAGCAGTGGGGTTAACTCCAGAATCTCGGCGACTTCCTCTACCTTTGGCGTGATGCGGTGACCTGGAATGTTGATGTTACGCAATGGAAAGGCGAGGTTATCAAACACCGTCATGGTGTCGTAGATCACCGGGAACTGAAAAACCTGAGCGATATTACGTTCCTCAGGCGGCAACTCGTTAACTCGCTGGCCATCAAACAGCACATCCCCTTCGGAAGGTTCGAGCAGCCCGGAAATAATGTTCAGCAGGGTGGATTTGCCACACCCCGATGGCCCCAGCAGGGCATAAGCGCCGCCTTGGTGCCAGATATGTTCCATCTGGCGAATCGCGTAATCTTCAGGTGATTTCGGGTTAGCGCTATAAGTATGCGCGAGAGCCTTTAGTATGATCTCAGCCATGTTGATGCACTCCCCGTGTTTCCGGCGTATGAACAATAGAACCCTGCTGATCGAAGACAAACAGCTTGTGGGTAGGGAAGTAGATCTTTATGCGCTGATTGACTTTAGGTGTATGAATACCAAGCAAATGGAGTACTAAAGAAAATAGGTTGTGCCGCACGTGGAGGAAGGTTTCCGAACCGCTGATTTCAGCCACTTCAACTTCAACTTCAAGCTCTAGATCATCTGCTGCATTCGGCTGTAGGCTGACATGAGAGGCACGGACTCCAAATCGGTATGCTCCCGCGGGTAGGTTACGTAGCGCGACATCGCAGGGGAAATGGATATCCTGGTCGAAGGTGATTTCATTGGCAGTAAGATGCCCAGGCACAATATTGATAGGCGGTTCTGAAAACATCTCAGCGCTTAGGATGCCGTTAGGCTCGCGATAAATTTGCTCGGTTGAGCCATATTGCAGCAGCTTGCCTTCATGCAATACGGCAGTGTTGCCCCCTAACGCTAGCGCTTCGTTGGGCTCGGTGGTGGCATAAACGGCAATGCAGTTACGTGCCTTGAATAGCCCGCGAAGTTCATCGCGCAACGCTTCACGCAGTTTGTAGTCAAGATTGACTAACGGTTCATCAAACAGGATCAGGTCCGCATCCTTAACCAAAGCGCGGCCCATGGCGGTACGCTGCTGTTGCCCACCAGAAAGCTCAAGCGGCAAGCGGTCCAGCAAGTGGTCAATCCCCAGCATGGCGGCAGTTTCACGCACACGCTTGTCGATTTCCTGCTTGGATGCCTTAGCCAGCTTAAGTGGTGACGCTATATTGTCGTAAACGTTAAGGCTTGGGTAATTGATGAATTGCTGATACACCATGGAGACATTGCGCTTGCGGACGGATACGCCCGTGACATCCTTGCCATCCATGTAGATTCGCCCCCGGGTAGGTTGCTCCAAACCCGCCATTAATCGCATGAGCGTTGTTTTACCTGCCAGGGTTCGCCCTAGCAGCACATTGAAAGAACCCGGCTCCAGCTCGAGGTCCACCCCACTTATATGGGATTCACCACCGACGATGTGGTCGATATTTTGCAGATGTAAGGACATGCCGATCTCGCTAACGTCATTGTTATAGATAAATGTTATTGGTAGAGGTCTTGCGTTGATCGCTATTGATGAAAGTGAAGCAATACTCGCTTATTCGAGATGTTAGCCTTGGCTGTTTGCACTTTATTGTCAGCCAACCATCAAGCGGACTTCCATTCACTTTATTTTCAATAACGAAAGGCTAGTTGATCATTTGCGAACTTGCAACGACTTTTGTAGCTGTTTGTATTCGCTTTTAGGCGTATATCGCTGCTGCTCCGGCGGTGGGGAGTGCTGAATGACGGTTGTTTTGGTGAGAAATTGGCATTAAAACGAGGTGTTTAGAGAAGGAAAGCAGCCGCTGAGTGAGATAAGCGAATGTTCGTTTGTTTCGTTTTTGAAAATATACGTAAAAAAACCGGCCTGGAGAGGCCGGTTAGGATCGCTAGTTAAAGCGAGAAAGGACTACTTAACGCTGGTTTCTGCTTGCTGCGGCGTGGCCACAGGCGCTGCATTGTGATTAATCAACGTCGATTTATCATTAGCAAACGCGTCATAGGCGAAATCATCAACCGTCAGCATCTCGAGTACTTCCGCCTCGAAAGTGCGCATAAACTGTGCGTCGTCTTCTTTGATAATCCCTTTGTCCAGTGCGGCTTCAATGCGTGCTTCAGGATGTAGTGCCGTTTGTGGCAGCTCACCTTTGGCATAGGCTTTGTTCACCGTGCGGTAGAGGGTTTCGGCACGGTCATAATCCACCAGCAGCGCGTTGTAGCGCGCAAGCGGGTTAGACTCTGCGCCATCATCTTTATCCCATGTATTGGAAAGTAGCTTGCTGCGCAGGGCGCTATGTGTGGATACGCGCTGTGCGATATCGCGAGCCAAGTCGTCATGCGGTTTATTCCAACGGCGGCCGGTCGGCATTATGATAACTTTCAATGCCTTGCCTAACGCGCGGTTCGGTAGGTTATCGAAAATTTCAACGAACGCCTGTTCGGCACGGTTTAGCAAGAACCGCAGGCTATAGTGTAGCAGCGCTTCTTCACCCTCTACTTGGTCACCGGTGTGCCACTGCTTCAGTACCATGGAAGCTAGATACAGATTAGACAGAACATCACCCAAGCGTGCTGACAGCATTTCGCGCTTCTTGAGTTCAGAGCCAAGGCTGGCCATGGCGGCGTCGGCACACAAGCCAAAGCCTGCTGAAATGCGTGCAATATCCTGGGCGTAGGTAGCCGCAGGGCCACTAAAAGGTACATTTGCTTTGCCCAAGCCAAACCCAAGCGTAAAGGCACGGGCAGCGTTGCCGAAAATCAGTCCTGCGTGGCCAAAGAAGGCTTTGTCGAAGGCTTTAACGTCGTTGGCATCTTTAGCGGCTAGCTCGTCCAGTACATAGGGATGGCAGCGAATCGCACCTTGACCAAAGATCATCAGGTTGCGGGTCATAATGTTGGCGCCTTCCACGGTGATGGCCACCGGGTTAGCACTGTAGCCAATGCCTAGGTAGTTGCGTGGACCAAGGGTAACGGCTTTACCGCCGTGAACATCCATTGCGTCACTAAGCAGCACGCGCTGGAACTCGGTCAATTGGCTCTTCAAGATGGCTGAAGGAACAGCGGGTTTTTCGCCATGGTCGATCAGGTTGGCGGTCTGGTAAACCGTAGCAGCAGAGATGTAAGCCAGCGAGGCCATGCGTGCTAACGGCTCTTGTACGCCTTCCATTTCAGCGACGGGTACGTTGAACTGGCGACGTACGCGGGTAAAACCACCGCTCCAGCCTAGCGCGTAGCGGGCGGTGCCGGTCGCACCAGAAGGCAAGGTAATACAGCGACCAATCGAGAGGCACTCGACCAGCATGCGCCAGCCTTGGCCGATCATGTCTGGGCCACCAATAATGGTATCCAGCGGCACAAACACGTCCTTACCTTTAATCGGGCCGTTCATAAACGGGCTGCCGATAGGGTGGTGACGGCGACCGATGTCCATGCCCTGAGTATCCCGGGGAACGAGTGCAAGGGTAATACCGCGGTCTTCTTCGTCACCGAGCAATTTTTCTGGATCGAAAAGACGGAAGGCTAGGCCTACCACGGTGGCGATGGGAGCCAGGGTAATCCAGCGTTTTTCGAAGTTAAGGCGTAAGCCAAGCACTTCTTCGCCATTGATAACTTGCTTGCAGACGACGCCCGTATCCGGTAACGACGTGGCATCAGAGCCAGCACGCGGGCCAGTTAGGCCGAAGCAGGGGATTTCGCGGCCATCAGCAAGACGGGGCAAGTAGTGATCTTTCTGTTGTTGAGTACCGTATTTAAGCAGCAGTTCGCCTGGGCCGAGTGAGTTCGGTACGCCAACGGTGACCATCAGCGTCTCATTAGCTGAGAGCTTCTGCAGTACCATGGATTGTGCCTTAGCTGAGAATCCGAGGCCGCCGTACTCCTTCGGAATAATCATGCCGAAGAAGCCTTCTTTCTTTAGATAATCCCAAAGCTGTTGGGGTAGGTCAGCGCGTTCTTGGGCGATATCCCAGGCGTTACACATGCCAGCTGCTTTCGCACACTGATTGTCCAAAAACGCTTGTTCTGCCTCGCTCAGGCCGTCGTCTTTATAGCTAAGTAACGACTCCCATTGAGGTTTGCCAGAGAAGAGCTCGCCATCCCAGGAGACGCTGCCCGCTTCTAATGCCGTGCGCTCCGTATCGGACACTTTCGGCGCTACCTTTTTGAAGGTGGCGAAAATGCGCGGCGTCAGCCACTTGCTGCGTAATACTGGTAGACCAGCAATTGCAACGGCGGCAGCCGCAATCAATAGCAGCGTGCCAATAACGCTTGCGCCAAGCACTAAGCCTACTAAGCCCAGTACGCCAAGCAGGGCGAGTGCTGGCGTAGCGCCTGCTTCGCGGCGCATCACCACGAGCAAGCCTGCAACGGCAAGCACAATGAGTAGTAAGGTGAGCATGGATGTTTCTCCGTGGGTGGTTAATTGTGGACGTATTTAAACGTATGTTTGAATATTGTCAGAGTCACCTATATCAGTGCAAGCATTTCACTCTTATACATTCGCTATAGTCTCTTTACTGTAGCGTAAATAGGCCATAAAAAAACGCCATGGCGAGTGGCCATGGCGTTTAGCGTGTTGCATGCAGGTGTGAGTGAGTTACGAAGCCTGTTTAGCGGGTGCGCCGTGAGCGACGTAATAATCCACGTTGGCGCGTGGCAAAGGTTCACGTCCACGGATGTGGTCAGCAATTTTCTCCGCCAGCATAATAGTAGGCGCGTTTAGGTTGCCGGTAGGGATCACTGGGAACAGCGAAGCATCGACAACGCGCAGGCCTTCGAGCCCATGTACGCGGCCTTGGCTATCGGTCACTGCCATCTCACCTTCGCCCATGCGGCAACTGCCACACGGGTGATAAGCCGTTTCAGCGTGTTGCTTGACAAAGTTATCGAGTTCTTCATCACTTTGTACGCTAGGGCCAGGGGAAATTTCACGGCCACGGTACTTATCAAACGCTGGTTGCGCGATGATGTCGCGGGTTAAGCGAATCGCATCGCGGAACTCTTGCCAATCTTTCTCTTTGGCCATGTAGTTAAACAAGATGCTGGGTGCCGCGTGTGGGTCTTTCGAGGTTAAGCGAATTCGTCCACGGCTTTCCGAGCGCATCGAGCCAACGTGGGCCTGGAAGCCATGTGCCTGAACGGCGCTTTTACCGTTGTAACTGATCGCGATGGGCAGGAAGTGGTACTGCAGGTTTGGCCACTCTTCCTCATCATTGCTACGAATAAAACCGCAGGATTCAAACTGGTTGCTGGCGCCAACGCCAGTACCTTTAAATAACCACTCGGCACCAATTTTTGGCTGGTTGTACCATTTCAGCGCTGGATACAGCGAAATAGGCTCTTTGCATTCGTACTGAATGTACATCTCAAGGTGGTCCTGGAGATTTTCGCCTACGCCGGGTAGCTCATGGACAACTGAAATGCCTAATTCCCGAAGCCATTCGGGGTTGCCTACGCCAGAGCGCTGAAGAATCTGTGGTGAGGCAATGGCACCGCCACACAGCAGTACTTCTCGGCGAGCGCGGGCCTTGTGCGGCTGACCTTTCTGCTCGTAACGCACGCCAACAGCACGTTTGCCATCAAATTCAATTACATCAGTGACTGCGTGGGTTTCAATGGTCAGGTTACTGCGCTGCTTGGCAGTGTCCAGGTAGCCGCGTGCAGTCGATGCACGGCGCCCCTTGGGCGTGACGAAACGGTCCATAGGGCCAAAGCCCTCTTGCTGGTAGCCGTTAACATCCTCGGTTTCTGGATAGCCCGCTTGCTTCCCCGCTTCGATAAACGTGCGGTAAAGCGGATTATTGCCAGCTTTCGGCGTGGTCACGCTGACCGGGCCGTCGCCGCCGTGGTAATCATTAGGGCCAATGTCGCGGGTTTCGCACTTTTTGAAATAGGGCAGGCAACTGAGGTAATCCCACTCTTCCAAGCCGGGTTGCTTGGCCCAGTTATCGTAATCCAGGGCGTTGCCGCGGATATAGCACATGCCATTGATCAGTGAAGAGCCGCCCAGGCCTTTGCCTCGGCCACACTCCATACGGCGGCCATCCATATAGGGTTCGGGATCGGTTTCAAATGCCCAGTTGTAGCGTTTGCCTTGTAGCGGGTAGGCCAGTGCGGCAGGCATTTGGGTGCGAAAATCGAAACGGTAATCGGGGCCGCCTGCTTCAAGCAGCAAAATGCTGACGTCACTGTCTTCGGTGAGGCGGGTAGCTAGTACATTGCCGGCCGAGCCTGCACCGATAATGATGTAATCAAATTCGCGTGATTGAGACATGCTTTTACCTTGGAGGAGCCGAATGATGGGTAATGAGCCGGTAGGCATAAAAGAGATACTTCTCTTCGATATACCTACCGGGAGCGTCCATTACTTCGCTTAGAACACCGACTCAAACGGCCCCATCTCGATCTGTACTGACTTGGTCTGGGTGTAGTGATTGAGCGTCTCGACGCCGTTCTCGCGGCCAATGCCCGACTCTTTGTAACCACCTACCGGCATCTCAGAAGGAGACTCGCCCCAGGTGTTGATCCAGCAAATGCCGGCTTCCAACTGGTGAATAACCCGGTGAGCACGGTTTAAGCTTTCGCTAAACACACCCGCTGCTAGACCGTATTTGGTGTCATTGGCGCGGCGAATAACGTCTTCTTCGTCATCAAAGAAGAGTACGGACATTACTGGGCCAAAGATCTCCTCTTTTACGATGCGCATATCGTCAGTGCAATCGGTGAAAATGGTGGGCGCAGCCCAAGCGCCATTCGTCCAGTCACCGCTATTCCACTCATCGCCGCCAGCCAATACTCGCGCGCCTTGCTCTTTACCCAGGGCAATATAGGAAAGCACTTTTTGCTGATGTTCAAAGCTTACTAGCGGGCCGAAGTTAACGCTTGGGTCCATCGGGTTACCCGCTTTGATACGCTGAACGCGCTCAACCAGCTTCGCCTCAAAGGCGTCTTTGACGCTGCGCTCCACGAACACGCGAGTGCCGTTAGTGCAAATCTGGCCGCTGGAGTAGAAGTTGGCCATCATGGCGGCATCGGCAGCACGATCTAAATCAGCATCGGCAAACACGATCAGCGGAGACTTACCACCTAGTTCCATAGTGACGTCTTTCAGCGTAGAGCCACCCGCAGCGGCCATCACTTTTTTGCCCGTGCCGACTTCGCCAGTAAACGATACCTTGGCGATACCAGGGTGCTCAGTCAGCATCGCGCCAACACGGCCATCGCCTTGAACGACATTGAAAACACCGTTAGGCAGGCCTGCTTCAGTGAAAATTTCAGCCAGTTTGATAGCGGTTAGCGGCGTTACTTCACTGGGCTTGAAGACAATGGCGTTGCCCGCCGCCAGCGCAGGTGCGGCTTTCCAGCAGGCAATTTGAATGGGGTAGTTCCAGGCTCCAATGGCGCCAATGACGCCGAGTGGCTCGCGACGGGTATACACAAAGGAGCTATCACGCAGCGGAATCTGGCTGCCTTCTATAGCGGGGGCAAGGCCTGCGTAGTACTCCAGGGCATCGGCACCCGTCACAATATCGACACTGGCGGTTTCACTAATAGGCTTGCCGGTATTTTGAGTTTCCAACTCGGCAAGCTCATCGTTTCGTTCTCTTAATAGTGCAACAGCGCGCAGCAGAACACGTGAGCGCTCCATGCCCGTCATCGAAGCCCATTGACGCTGCCCGCGTTGAGCGGCCTTTACAGCGCTATCAACATCAGCTTGGCTTGCCTGGCCAATCGTGGCAAGCAGGCTGCCATCGTAGGGGTTTGAAACGGTAAATGTCTCGCCTGAAGTGGCGTCTACCGGACGACCATCAATATAAAGTGGCTGAATATCTTGAGCGGCCATGTTGGTCTCCTTACTGTGTTTCTGCAGTGGATGCACGTTGCTGGCATCCATGATGAATAAGCAGTTGGTCGAGATAGGTGTGCGCAAGATGTCGCGCTTCAGCGGCGTCGAGCCCTTCTGGTGTAAGTGCACCACGCAGCCATAGACCATCAATCATCGCGGCCAGCCCGCGGGCGGCATTGCGAGCGTCTGCGCGGGGCATGACGCGCTGGAATTGATGGCATAAATTGGCGTACAAACGGCGATCGTTGACATTCTGAAGCCGCTGAAGCACGGGCTTATGCATGCTGCTAGCCCAAAAGGCGAGCCATGTTTTAGCGGCGGGGCCGGTCACCTGGGTGCGATCAAAGTTACCTTCGATGATGGCGCCAATATGCGCCCGAGGGGAGTCGTCTTCTAACGCACGGCGGCGTGCTGCAACGGCGTCGCTAAGATCGGTCAAGATCTGCCGCATCGTTGCTTCCAGCAGGCCATCCTTGCCGCCAAAGTAGTGACTAATAATGCCCGCCGAAACGCCAGCATGACGGGCAATTCGCATGACGGTTGCTTCTGCTAAACCAACTTCGTCAATGGCCGCCATGGTAGCCTTAATTAACTGCTGGCGGCGTATCGGTTCCATTCCCACCTTAGGCACAGCTATCTCCTACTGACGTTGAATGCCCATTGGCTCCTGTCCTTGAAAACCAGGAGTAGGCATGATTACCTGAGTATGATGACATTTTTTTATTGAACGTTCAATCAATAAAAGCCTGCGTTGTTTTCTCGTCTCTACGACTGTTGCGTATAGGGCGTGTTCATATAAAACCGATAATGGGGAAGGTCAACATGAAACGGACATACACACGAAGCCTAAGTACATTACTGCTGACTGCCTGTTTACCGGCAGCTGCCTATGCTAATGAGTGTAGTAGTGTTCGCTTTGCAGAAGTGGGTTGGACTGATATTACAGCAACGACAGCATTGGCTAGTGAAGTACTGGAAGCACTTGGTTATGAAACGCGTGTCGATACTGTCTCGGTGCCGATTGCTTATGCGGGCATGGGTAATAATGATTTTGACGTCTTTTTAGGTAACTGGATGCCATCGATGGCTTCTATCAGCGACCCCTATGTGGAGCGTGGCGAGGTTGAGCGCTTAGTGGTCAACCTTGAGGGAGCTAAGTACACCCTGGCGGTGCCCCAATATGTCTATGATGCGGGCGTGACCTCCGTTAATGATCTGGCAGAGCATGCTGATCAGTTTGAGCAGCGTTTACACGGCATTGAAGCTGGCAATGATGGTAACGAGCTGATTGAGCAAATGATTGATGATAACGCCTATGGGCTAGGTGATTGGCAAGTCATCGATTCGAGCGAGGCGGGTATGCTGGCTGAGCTTCGCGCGAGGGTACCCAATGAAAAATGGATGGTGTTTTTGGGTTGGGAACCGCATCCAATGAACACTAATTTTGATATGGCGTATTTATCTGATGCTGGCGACTATTTTGGTCCCAACCTGGGGGGCGCAACCGTGCATACCAATACCCGGGCAGGGTTTGTTGAAGCGTGCCCTAATGTTGGTGAACTGCTGAAAAATATGACGTTCACCCTGGAAATGGAAAACCAATTGATGAGCGCCATTATGGACGATGGGGTGGATCCGCGAGAGGCAGCGCGTAGTTACCTTAATGAAAACGATGATGTGTTAGCAGCATGGCTCGAAGGGGTGACTACTCGAGCTGGCGAAGAAGCGCTGCCAGCAGTCCAAGCAGCTTTATAAGTACACTATTCACTTAACAGGGTAGTTGAATGAAAGGTAGGTCGTTTTTGGCTTGCCTTTCATAGTTAAGATAGGCATAATCTGCACCCGTTGATGAGGGAAAGGCTACGTAGCTCAGCTGGTTAGAGCACATCACTCATAATGATGGGGTCCCCTGTTCAAATCAGGGCGTAGCCACCACATCAGCATTAGTACACTCACTTAGAAATATCAGAGTGTACCGTTATGGTGGCCCCTTAGGTCCTCCCGCAACGCTAAACTGCAAACCCCGCCAGGCCCGGAAGGGAGCAACGGTAGTGGTGGCTGCGTGTGCCGGGATGTGGCTTTTGGGGCCGCCTCCATTTCTAGTGCCTTTCTTACCTAAAACCACTGGTATAGATTATTTCTTGGTAACATTGCTATAGAAATAGTGATGCCATTCATAGAAGTAATGCCCATCGCTCCCGCGTCAAAAATTGCTGCAAATTTGTTAGCGCAAAAAGGCTATTAGCGTACTAATTGTTGTCGTCGTAGTTTGATACTGTTTTTCATTCTAAGTATTCAGATGCTGTTGTATCTTCGAAGCGCAGCCTGGACGCTCTCTATATCGCATCGCTACAAAGCGATATCCCTGATTTTCTGTTAGTTAATTTGTCGGGCATCTCTGCTGTACTATATTTATATGAATGACTCGCTGAAGCCATGGGCTCGCCGGCAGAGGTATATAGCCGATGTCTTATGAAATCATGCTCAAGCAAATATATGCGCCGATAGAGGCTTGTGACGGTACTCGTATATTGGCTGATTTATGGCCTGGAAGCCTATCACGCCGCTTGCTTGCTCTAGATGAATGGTACCCGGAGATAGCACCTGCATCTCAACTATGCCGTCAGTATCGTCAGCAAAAAATCAGTAAACCACTCTTTCTTGAGCGATACAGGAGTGAGCTGAAGGCGTGCCCTGATAAGCTACTGCCTTTAATGAGATTCGCACGCGCGGGTCGGGTGACCCTACTCACTGCCGCTCGTCAAATTGACGATTCCCATCTTTCGGTAATAAAAGAACTGACGCTATTAGCGCTTGCAGAGGAAGACGCGAGTGATCGTGAATTTTGCTCCTCTCCCTGCCTAGCGCACACGTTAGCCACTTCCCAGCGTTAGGCCGTTTGCTTAACGCGTCATCATTTGGCTTGATGATGACTGGTTTAGCGCCCCTGTAGGCCAGTGCGCCTAATGTTAATGGCTTAATAAGCCCAGATAACCGCAAACAAAATACCCCATCCCAGAGCACTGGCAGCCATAATTGTGTAAGTGGCTGAGATAGTAGCAACATCAACTTCTTGCTGAGTACAGAGTGCTTGTAAGCCGTGGTAAATCAAGCTGCAAGAGATGCCCAGCCCGCTGAGTATAATCACGACATTAAAAAATAAGTTGGGTACCAGGAGTGCCAACGACGAAGCAAATAAAGGCAGTGGTGCAAGCCCGGCAAGTAAATAGGCATCTTGATAGCTAATAGATAGCTCTTCAGTGCCATTGACTACAGCGTAGATTACCCACCCGATAACGAAAAAACTCAATATTTCTGCAAGGAAAATAATGGTGGTGATAAAACGCCACTCTCGGTCAGCAAAGCCCACCATAAATGTATCGCCGTAATGGTTGCCTGCATAATAGAGCATTACTGGCGGTAAGAGCGACATGGGTAAAACCACCAGCCACGCTAGTAAAGGAATGGAGGGGCAGGAAGTCTGTAACTCTTTCCAGCCTTCACGATGATTAAATGGTAATTTGAGAAAAGTGAGTGCTCTCATTCCAGGTCTCCTTGAAGGTGTAATTTCTATGATTATTTATATCATGATGTGATATTATGTTTTTTTAAAGACGCTATAAATTAGTGAGTCAGCCATAGTTGAGTATGTGGTAAACAGAGTTGGAAAATGACTAAAAAACAAGCCCTTGATAAAAATGACTTTGAGCGGTTATCGCAATTTCGTTATCGATTACGTTGTTTTCTTCGCCAGAGTGAAGATATCTGTCGCCGCTATGGGCTGACGCCATTGCAGTATCAATTACTGCTACATCTTCGTGGCTTCCATGGAAGAGATTGGGCAACGGTGGGGGAACTTGCTGAGCGGCTTCAATCAAAACATCATGGAGTAGTGGCGCTAGTCGACCGCTGTGAGCAACTATCGCTGGTTGTGCGGCGGCAAGGGCGTGAGGATCGCCGCCAAATAGAAGTGCATTTATTGGAAGAGGGCGTGAATCGGGTGACGCAGATTGCTGAAGCTCATCAACCTGAATTGCGTCATTTGCAGGAAGAGACGCCATTTCCTGGCTGGAATAAGCCCACTTAATGCAGCACTTAGAAGGTTTAATATAGTCAGTATACATTCCGTACCCTTGTCAGAAATGATAGGGGCGATTGCCGTGTATAGCTCTTAAGTGTGCTGTATGGCATTTCAGTTAGTTGCTGAACAATAGAGGCACTGTCCGAATCCAATCGACGCGAACAGTGCGGTGATGCTACAGATGATTCTAACGTTTAGTGCTTGGCACTCTGTAAAGCCTGTTCTTCGATGTCTCTATCAACAGAAGAGACGTAGTACTCGTCATCGAAAGCGCCTTCTGGCTCCTTGAGCCACACCAAGCAGATAACCCAACTGATGAAAGCGCCGGTCGCGATGATGTAGAAGAACTGCGATGGAGTGACAAACGTAAAGATGGTTAGGTAAACCACCGCGCCAACATTGCCGTAAGCGCCGGCCATTCCGGATATCTGCCCAGTGATGCGGCGCTTGATGGAGGGAATGATACCGAAGGTTGCTCCCTCGGCCCCTTGCACGAAAATCGAGGTGCCGATGGTCACCGCAATGGCCAGAATCAGTGGCCAACTTGAATTGAGCAAAGCCATCAGTAAGAACCCAACGCTAATGCCAAACATGTAGCACAGCATTACAAAACGCCGGTTGCCCATGCGGTCGGAAACCATGCCGCCCATGGGGCGCGCCACCAGATTGACGAACGCGAATGACGCAGCAATCAGGCCAGCGGTAGCCGCATTCAGGCCCCAGGTCTCCTCAAAGAACATGGGCAGCATCGATACCACCGCGAGTTCAGCGCCGAAGTTGGCAAAATAGGTGCTGTTAAGCGCCGCCACACTGTTGAACGAGTACTTATCATCCTCCGGTACACCCTTACGCAGGATCGGAAGGTTGACTCGCAGGATCTGGACAATTTGATAGATGACGATCGCGATAATGGCTAGGTAAGCGATAGTCGCACCGGTAACAGATAAGTAGCCCATATACTGAATACGCCAGACCAGAATGGCGAGTACGCCGACCAGTGGGATCGTCCAGATGATCAGCTTGATCATATCGCCCCAGGAGCTCACTTCCATGGCAGCGGATTTGCGTGGCTTACGGTGAGCCTGAGCATCCGGGCCATCGGTAATCGCGAACCAGTAGTAAATGCCGTAAGCAGCCATAACAATAGCGCTCTGGGCGATTGCCCAGCGCCAGCCATCGGGGCCGCCGTACATGCTCAGGGCGATGGTTGGCAGCGACATGGCCGCGACGGCGGAGCCGAAGTTACCCCAGCCAGCGTAGAAGCCTTCGGCGAAGCCGATGTCCTTGGGCTTGAACCACAACGCCGTCATGTGGATACCGACCACGAAGCTGGCGCCAATCGAGCTCAGTACCAGGCGTGCCACTAGTAGCTGCGTCATGCTGTTACCGAAAGCAAACGCCAGCGCCGGTAGCGACATAGTGACCATGAGCACCGAGAACACCCGTCGCGGGCCGAATCGATCCAGTGCCATACCAACGATGATACGCGCGGGAATCGTTAAGGCGACGTTGCAGATGGCGAACAGCTTGAGATCATCCGTGGTTAGCCAGTCGACGCTCTTGAGCATGCTCGACGCGAGCGGCGCCATGTTGAACCACACGTAAAAGGTAATAAAGAAGGCAATCCAGGTCAGGTGCAAGGCCCGAATTTCGGGGCTGCGAAACTTGAATACAGCGGAAACTTTCATGGTCGTATCGTCCTGTGTCCCAAATGTGGTCTATGCCAAAGGGAGGGAAAGGCTACTCAAGGGCTGGGTAGGATCAATAAGGGACACTCGGCGCGCCGGGCCAGGAACGAGCTGACGCTGCCAAAAGTCATGTAGTCGAGTTCATCAACAAAATAAGTCAACGACTTGGCGATGATGCCGCCGTCCGGCTGATGGCTATGGCGGGCAATCACCAGTAGGTCAGGAGAGAGTTTGCGAGTGGCCTGAAGCAGCATCTTGCGTGCGTCACCCTCGGCGAGAAGCTGCTCGGCTTGGAAGCCCTCGCCGATGGCGAATGCCACACCCTCATGAAGGTGCTGTTTAACCTCATCGTGCTCTTGCTGAAAAAGCGCCTCGTTGTTATCGGTAGCGTCGAGTGGGTTTTCCACCACGCCGACCAGTATCAGCAGTGGTTGGTTACAGCGGAACATATTGACGACCTGAGCAAGAGCCAGCTTGGCGTTTCGCGAACCGTCATAGGCGATCATGATTTTCATGGTGTCCTCCCGCAGTGGGGTAGGGGGTAAAGACCCGGAGCTTGGCTCCGGGCGTAAAGAAGCAAGCCCTATTAAGGGGTTCTAAACGTCTCTCAGGGGTTCTTAACGTAGGCACTTTTGCGTAGATAGAACCACCAGTTGATGACCAGGCAGATGGTGTAGAAGACCGCAAAGCCATACATGGCAAGTTCTGGTGTGCCGGCCTGGATTTGCTCACCCATTACTCGCGGGGCGATGAAGGCGCCATAGGCAGCGACGGCAGAGGTCCAGCCAAGTACTGGGCCTTTCTGCTGCTGGTCGAAAATCACGCCGATGCTGCGGAAGGTAGAGCCGTTGCCGATACCACTGGCAGCGAATAACACGATGAAAAGCAGCAGGAATAGCCAAAAGAATTGATTAGGATCAGTGGCGTTATAGGCCTGCATCATCACGTAGCCAGTGGCGACAGAGGCGACCACCATGATCGCAGAGATTATTTGGGTAACGATGGAGCCGCCCACTTTGTCGGAGATCCATCCGCCCAGCGGACGGATCAGAGCGCCCACGAAGGGGCCTATCCAGGCCCAGGTTAAAGCGCTGGGCGCCTCTGGGTTGGCCACGCGAATCAGCGTGCCATCGGCAGTGGCTTCCATCATGTTGCCGAAGATGACGTTGATAGAGAGCGGCAGGGCCGCAGAGAAGCCGATAAAGGAGCCGAAGGTCAGAATATAGAGGATGGTCATTGACCAGGTGTGCTTATTGGAAAATATCGCGAATTGCTTCTGGATATTGGGCTTGATATCGCCAGGAATCAGGCGCAACAACACCAGGGTTAGAACAATGGTTAGCGGCAAGGCAATCCACATATTAAGCCAGCTGAGAGCCAACATACCGATGATCGCGGTAACCATGCCGACGCCATAGAGGCCTAATATTTTGCTGAAAGCCGCCAGCGGCGAACCAGGATTGGGCGTAATGGTGCGGAGATTGTTCATGCCGAACCAACCGGCGAACGCTAATGGGATCAGGAATACGAGCCAAATAAAGCCAGCATTCTGGATCCAGGTGTCGGTCCCTGCTTCGATCCGACCAATCAACGTACCGCTAGCGCTTTGCAATTCCATTGGCGAACCGGCCATAGCGCCAAAAATGCCGACGGTCATTACCAGTGGGATGACAATCTGCATGGTAGTGACGCCGAAATTACCAAGGCCTGCATTCATGCCCAGGGCGTAACCTTGCTGTTTGCTGGGATAAAAAGTGGAAATGTTGCTCATTGAACAAGCGAAGTTACCGCCACCGATACCGGAAAGTAGCGCCAACGCCTGGAATACCCAAAACGGCGTGCCTGGGTTCATCAAGGCGATACCAGTGCCGGCAGCAGGGATCATCAATAGCGCGGTGGTCAGGAAGATAGTGTTACGCCCGCCAGCGATGCGGATCATGAACGATGCTGGGATGCGCAGTGTGGCACCTGCTAGACCGGCAAGCGCTGTTAGTGAAAATAGCTGGTTAACCGTGAACGAAAAACCCAGGTTCTGCATCTGGGTGGTAATCATTCCCCACATCATCCAGACAGCGAATCCCATCAGCAGGCTGGGAATGGATATCCATAGGTTGCGGTTGGCAATGTGCTTGCCTTCCTGTTCCCAGAATTGGGCGTCTTCGACATTCCATTTCTCAATGTCGGCATTTCTCTTGCTCATGGCGATTTCCCCTTGGCATCGAACCTTTCTGCATCTAGCAGTTAGAAAGCAAGATACGCTGGAGGAAGATATTGGGAAATAGGTGAAAATGACATGAAAAACAGCGACATACCTCTTGAGAGGTAGTCGCTGAAAAGCCTCGATTCGTTGATTTTAAAGAGAAAAAATCGAGAGGGGGTAAAGGCGGGTCAGGGCAGAAGTACTCTGTGAGTCTTTGGAGGTAACCACACAGAATCGACTAGTGATCGATACCTTCCTGGACTGCCCAGACGGCGGCTTCGACACGGGAGCGTAAGTTGAGCTTTTTGAGCAGATGCTTGACGTGAACCTTGACCGTGCCTTCGGTAATATCCAGCTTGCGCGCGATGAGCTTGTTGGAGAGTCCGCCAGCAAGCTGTTGTAGAATTTCGCGTTCACGCTGCGTCAGACTATGAATATCCGGAGTGGTGGGGGCATTGCGCTGATTACGCAGCGCTTCAGCGAGTAGGGCGGTTAGGCTTTCGCTGATGACCATGCGTCCCAAAGCAGCTTGACGCAGCTGGCGCACCATGTCTTCAGGCTCCATATCCTTTAGCAGATAACCGTCGGCACCGTTGCGTAGCGCCGCGACCACATCATCCTCATGGTCGGAAACAGTGAACATCACCACACGGCCGCTATAGTTGGCTTCCCGTAGGCGGCGCAAGGCTTCTAAACCATTGACGCCCGGCATGTTTAAATCCAGTAAAACCAAGTCAGGCTCCAGTTTGAGAGCCAGTGCAATGCCCTCTTCAGGGTCGCCCGTCTCGCCAACCAGTTCAAGATCGTCCTCTAGTTCAAGCAACTGGGCGACGCCACGCCTCAGTAGCGGGTGGTCATCAATAATCATTAGCGTGGCGGGTGTATCGTTGGCAGTGGTCAGCGTCATTAAGAAGCCCCTGTACCTAAGTGAGAGTCTGAGGCAGCCGTAACAGGCTGCTGCTGAATTAAGCGAGCGGTCAACGGGGTGAAGGCTATCTCAATGCTGGCTCCTCCAGCGGGGCGATTGGTGATACTCAGCTCCCCGTTCAGGGTAGTGGTTCGGTCGCGAATGATCACCAAACCGTAGTGCATAGGCGGCGAGCTATTGTCTTCCAGGCCGATACCATCATCCTCAATACGCACTAACAGGCGAGCATCGGCGAAATGCACAGTGACCCCAGCCCAGTGGGCTTGGGCGTGCTTGTGGGTATTAGCCAGCGCCTCGCGAATGATCTGCAGCACGTGAATTTCTTCATTGGGATTAAGTAGGTAAGGCGGCACATCATAGTTAAGCTCGACCGTTACCTCCATGCGCTGGCTAAATTCTTCGACGGTCTGGCGTAAGGCAAATTGCAGCCCTGGCCCCTCTAGTTTGAGCCGAAAGGTAGTAAGCAGTTCACGCAGTTGACGATAGGCGCTGTTTAAACCGGTACGCAGCTCGTCGAATACCGCAGACTGCATCTCTCGAGAGGCGTCTTTTTGCTGCATACGTTCGAGTCGCGCAACCTGCATCTTTAGATAAGAGAGCGATTGGGCTAGCGAGTCGTGAAGTTCGCGGGCAATGATGGTCCGCTCGTTGATCAGCGTGACGTGCTGCTGCTCCTCGATACGCCGCTGCAGGTACACCGCCGTGGCCAACTGGTCGGCTAACATGGTGAGCAACCGACGGGTGCTATCGTTGAGCCGCTCCTGGTGATACCACACTTCCAGGGTGCCAAGCAGCGTGTCGCCGACGCTGATAGGTAGCAGTAAACATTGGGACTGGTTATTGGACACCATCTCCAAGGGGCGGGGATCAATCAGGCAGGCGTGGCACTCCTGGTCACGGCAATACTCTGGCCGGGTACGTGAGTGGGTTTCCAAAACCGGCATTTCCCGTTGGTCGAAAGGATCGTTGAGGGAAAGCCGAATCGGCCCGATATCCAGCAGGTTTTCCAGTTCGCGCAGCATAGGTGCTGCGCTAGAGCAAAGGTCGTTACCGCCGCCATACAGTGAACGGCTGGCATCATGCATTACTCGCAGCGCCTGATTGCTGCGCTCAAGCTCCTGTTTCTTGCGCGATACCTTGTCTTCCAATGCGGCGTAGCTGGTTGCCAGCTCGGCAGACATCTTATTAAAGGTGTGGCCCAGCAAAGCCAGCTCATCACTGCCGCGTAGCTCTGAGCGTGGCTTGAAATTACGTTGCGCCGCCTCGCGGGCAAGCACCATCAGCTGGCGCAGCGGCACTACCAGGTTATGGCGAACATCGTAAAGGGCTATCGAAACCACGATAGCGATCAGCACCAGAAAAAGTAGTTGCATCATCCCCAGTAGCCGCACCTTAGCCTCGGTGCTCTGCTCCAGATAGGTCACTAGCACTTCAATGTCACTGACCATCTCAACGATCATCATTTCTAGCGTAGCGAGGTCTAGCGCCGTGCCATCGGCCGGAGCCTCTAGTGCCGGGCGAAGCGAGTGTTGCCAGTAGCTCTGAAGTTTTTCCAGTTGACGGCGGCGCTCATGACGATCATCAATGGGGATCGTTTGTTGTAGCGTTGTGCCATACAAGCGTTGATCGAAGCTCGAAATCAGTCCTTCGAGCTGCTCCTCGCTTGTCTTCTCTGGAGCATACTCCAGGCGTTGCAAGGCTCCCATAATCTGATAGGCATTCATGCGTAACGAGCCAGCGACATTAATCGCGGCCGCATCGCCACGGCTGCTGTTAGACATTGTCATGGTCAGGGTGATACTGATGAGTGCCATCCCGCTAATGGCAAGCAGGGACGCAATGATGCGAGCAACCAGGGAGCGCTGAAGTAATTTCATGGCATTTCCGATAGCGCGAAAGAGGTAAGAGAGTGTGGCACTGTCTGCATTTCGATACGAGGGCTATTCCTTTGGGGTTAGCCAGCCTACCTCCGATGCCTTTTTGACCTACGCCCAGTATTTACCGACAATTCTGGCATGTCTTCCGATGTCTTTATACCCTCGCTGGGAAACGCCATGCCATCATCTGTGCCGCCTCCCACGTTGGAGACATCAACACAGCCAGTAAATGGTTATCAGTTGCTGGTAGCCATGCTGCTAATGCCGCTAGCAAGCGCTTTAGCGGTGGCGACCTGGACACTTTATGCTCTGCTTGCAAAGCAGCCTGTCTATGTGTTGGTACCGTTGATGAGTGGTGTGCTGTTGGCGTGGCCGGCCTGGTATATCGCCAAACGGGGCGACACCTGCCGCTTGATGCAGTGGCTATTGTTGGGGCTAGCGTTGGCGCTGGGCGGGTTTGGGTTGGCTAGCCAGCCGTGGGAGTTTTTGTTGGTAGGGGCTGGGCTTGGGCTGGGAGGAGCGGTGATTACCACCGGCATCGCCCACGCCAAAGGCTGGATGCCTGGTCGTTGGGTGTGTCTTTGTATCGCCCTTTTTCTGGCGTTAGCGGCGGGGGTAGGGCTTTCCTTGCGAATGGCGCCCCTGGTAGTTCAAGCCTATGGTTGGCGCGCGGCGCCACTTAGCCTGTTGATCCCTCTGTTCATGGTAATGCTGCTGCTGTGGCTTTTCGTAGAGTCACCTGAGTAACGTCGCCTATTAGTCTCACCTGTTCATTCTTAACTACTCTCTCTCTCCTTCTGATTCTTAACTACTAGCGATAAGGCTCACTTTATGACCACAGTTGTTATGACCACCGGTTTTATGACTATAGCGACGTTTGCCGATTTACTGCAGGAAGCACGTAAACAACCTAATCCCCAGCGCCTGCTGTTTGTGTTCGTTCGCGCAGAGCTGCCCGATTTCCCCGATGCTGAACAGCGCCGTCGCTTCGAACAGGGTGAAGGGGGTGTGTTGGTGCCGGTGGTCTGCGTAGATAAGTCGACCCAGGAACTGAGCAGTATGGCGGCGTTGGTCGAGGAGTCACGGCGTACCGAGATCGAATGGGATCTTGTCTTCACTGCTGCCATGGACGATCCAAAAGATGATGCCGAGGTTGAACGGCAACTCCAGCGTATGATGGAGTCGCTGCAAATGGGTAATATCACCGCCTATCTTGCCTTCGATCATCACGGCAATGCGGTTAACGTCGGCTAGGGATGGTTAGCATGGAGCACTATTTCCTCATCAAGCATTTGCACATGACGGCCGCTGCGCTGAGCATCACGTTATTCGTAGTGCGCGCCTGGTGGTCGGTGCAGGAAAGCCCGCGACTCAACGCCCGTTGGGTCAAGGTATTGCCTCATCTTATTGATACGGCTCTGTTGGGGCTGGGGGTGACTTTGATGGTATTGCTTTCCGTATGGCCCTGGCAGCTTCCCTGGCTTGGCGCCAAGCTATTAGCACTGCTGGCCTATATCGGTATTGGTACCATTGCGATTAAACGTGGGGCCACGCCAGCGGTGCGAGCCCTAGCCGCGGTAGTGGCAGTGGCCATCTTTGCCTATATGGTGGGGGCTGCTGTTCACCACAGCCCGCTTTCCTGGTTGGGCTGATTATTTCAGCATTCTTAAGTACTGGCGAAGTACCTCGGCATTGTTGCGGCGCTCTTCCTTAGAAGCAAACACCAGAGTAACTCGCTCTTTCCTGGCACGTTGTGCAAGGTCCCGAAGAGTCTCGCGATAGGACGTTAATTCTTTGAGATAGCGTCGGCGGAAGCCATTCCAATCGAGTGAGTCAGTATGAAACGCTTTGCGAAGCTCGCTGCTCGGTGCAATTTCCTTACGCCACTCATTAATTTTAGCATCCTCCTTGGACACCCCGCGTGGCCAGATACCATCGACGAGAACACGATAACCATCCTTGTTGTGCGGTGATTCGTAGGCACGCTTTAATTCGATACTCATCGTTACCTCGTTAGTCACTGTATCGCCCTCTAAACCTAGCGAGTTAGTAGCCTCCGTTCTACCTGAAGTTTAATAAGCCCAAACAATAGCCATCAGTAGACCCCATGCCAGCATTCCGGCGGCCATAACGGTGTAAGTTACAGACATTGTTGTGACGTCATTTGCTGAGCGTTTACACAGAGCCTGCAACCCGTGGTAGACCAAACTGCAAGAGATACCAAGTGCTACTAGCACTATCAGGGTATTGAACAACAGGCTAGGGATCAGCAGGGCGATCGCTGCAGACCAAAGTGGTAAAGGTGCTAGGGCTGCCACCAGATAAGCGTCGTGGTAGCTAATTGATAGATCCCGATCGCTATTGACCACCGCGTGAATTAGCCAGCCCATCACGAAGAAGGTGAGCAGCTCAGCCAAGAACAGAATGGTAGTGATGAAGCGCCACTGTCGGTCAGCAAAGCCTGGAGCAAAAATATCTCCGTAGTGTGTGCCCGCGTAATAGAGCATCACCGGGGGGAGTAACGACATGGGCAGCACGATGCACCAAGCCAGAGTGGCGATTGAAGGATGGCGTTGCTGGAGGTCTTTCCATCCCGCTAAATGGGTAAAGGGCAATTGAATAATGCTTAGAGGGGTCATTGTGTTAGCCTCGCCGCCGGTTGAGATCGTAGCTGATAATTAAAATATCATGTTGTGATGTTATTTAAGGAGTAGGACTTACTGGCGGTTCTGTCAAGGTAGTTCTGCTTTCATCTAACGAGAGGATCGCAGTTGGCTGAGCTGTTAATGAGCGGCCTCAGGTAGATGCCGAGGCCGCCCATTATTAAGCTGCGTCGAGTGGGCGTGAGGGGCCAAAGTGCTCAAAGTGTCGGCGATCCTCGTCGACTCCCAATTCTGACAACGCATTATTAATCGCTGTCATAAACCCTTGAGGGCCGACGAAATAGCAGCGCGCCTTAAGATCAGGCAGGTAGTGAGCTAATAAGCTGCGGTCGATACGACCAATATGTTCGGCTTCGTTGCCACGCTCATGAATGCGGACAGCCTTAAGGCGTTGAGGATACTCGCTTTTCAGCGTCTCTAATTCACCTTTAAAGGCCTGATGTTCGGCATCCAGGGCGGCGTGTAGATAGATAACTTGCCGCCCAAGGGACAGGGCATGGCGTGCCATGGGGAGCAGGGGCGTTTGCCCAACGCCGCCGCTGGCAAGCAGCAGAGGCTCGTCACCTTCAATCAGCGTGAGGTCACCTGCTGGTGGTAATAGTTCCAAGGTGTCGCCGGGTTGTAAGACATCGTGGAAGTGGCGGCTGACTTGGCCCTGTTCTTCGCGTTTGATCGAGATTCGATAGCTTTGACCATTCGGCGTGTCTGAGAGGCTGTAATGCCGATAAACCAGCTCGCCATTAATGGTTAGACGTACACCGATATACTGCCCCGGCTCATGGTCAGCCACACGACCGCCATCCTCAGGTTCAAGGATAAAAGAGCGAATTAAAGCGCTTTCCTGCTGGGTACTGGCAATCTTGAAACGGCGTGTGCCACGCCATCCGCCAGGGCGCTGTTCAAACTCACGATAGCGCTGATCTTCGAGGTCGATCAACAGGGCGGCAAGCTCGTTATATAGAGCGCCCCATGCGTCGGCGATTTCCGGGGTGACAGCTTCAACCAGCACTTCGCCAATGGCCGCCAGTAGGCATTCACCGACAATAGGGTACTGCTCGGGAAGAATGCCTAGCGAGACGTGTTTACTGACCACGACATCCAAAGTAGCACGCGCCTGAGCTGGATTACTGCGTAGTTGCACATAGGCCAACACGGCGTTGGCGAGAGCACGAGGCTGGCCGCCGCTTTGCTGGTGTACCTCATTAAAAAGCGGTTTGACCTCTGGATAGCGGCTAAACATCAGCGGATAGAAGCGTTGGGTAATCGCATTTAGGTGTTCGGCCACGATGGGAGCTGTCGCGTTGATCAGCTTTTCCTGCTCATGTGTTAGCACTATTACTACCTCGGTATATTAAAATGTATTCAAAATGCATCTTAATGATATGGGTCTACAAAAGCTAGCCATAAGATGTATTTTTGATGCATGTCATGGTCTTTGTTGATGTCTAGGCGCACACTCATATTTCCAAGTAAATTAGTCGGGATTACGCCATGTCAACGACCACCTCATCCCAGCCTGTTTCTAAGCTTAAGCATTTACCCTTAATGCGCCTGGCTTTTAGGCCTTTCTTTCTGCTGGCCGCGCTGTTTAGTGTGGCGTCCCTCTTGGTGTGGTTGGCCTTCTGGCACGGCACTATTTTGCTGCGACCTTATGGCGGTCTGGTTTTCTGGCATCAGCATGAAATGTTGTTTGGCTTTGCCGCGGCGGTGGTAGCAGGATTTTTACTAACCGCTGTGCGTAACTGGACAGGGTTGCCGAGTTTAAACGGCGGGCCGCTGCTGGGTCTGGTGGTGCTATGGCTATTAGGTCGGGGGCTGATGGCTTTCCCCATGGGGCTGCCGGAGTGGATGTTGCTGACGGTTGACCTAGCGTTTCTGCCAATTGTCGCTATTGTTATGGCGCGTCTCGTTATCACCGCAAAGCGTTGGCGCAACTTGATCTTTGTACCTGTGCTGTTGCTGTTTGCCACGGCTAACCTGGCGATGCACTTAGGGGTGGTGCAAGGCGACGCCGAGCTGATCCGCCAAGCCGCCTACTTAGCCGTACTGTTAATCACACTGATGATGACCGTCGTGGGCGGACGCGTGATTGCCATGTTCACTGCCAATCGTTTGGGCCGCACCAAACCTGAACCTATTGCTTTGCTCGAAGGAGTGACGCTGTTGAGTACGGCTGGCGTAGTCGTGCTGCAGCTGGTCATCATGTTGGGGGTTGCCATTCCTACTTTATTAATGGGGGGAGTGATGCTCTTAGCAGCGTTGGCCAACACTGTTCGCATGGCGCGTTGGGGTGGGTTGCATAGCTGGCGTGAACCTTTACTTTGGGGGCTCCATGGTAGTTACGCCTGCATTCCGCTAGGGCTTGTCATGTGGGTCTTGGCACTCATGGGGCTGATGCGCGTTGAACTTGCCGTGCACGCTCTGACCATTGGTGGCATGGGCACCATGATGCTGGCCATGATGGCCAGGGTTTCGCTAGGTCATACGGGCCGCCCCATACGCACATTGCCTGGTATTGGTGTGGCGCTGGGCTTAATGCTAATAGCCGCCTTGGTGCGCTCACCCGTCTTGGCGTTATTTCCTCAGATTACCCACTGGACCTATACGCTGAGCATCATCTTCTGGTGCTTAGCCTACGCAATATTTCTCGCGCACTACACTTGGCCGCTGATGCAGGCGCGAGTCGACGGTCAGGATGGCTAGGGAGTGCTATGCGCTGACGGTAGGAATGCGCATAAGTTGCGCCAGTTGAGATCGTTGACTGCCCAGCAGGTCGGCCAACGTATAGTGGTCTAGCACACCTATAAATGCTGACAGTGCATCATTAAGAATCGGTTGAAGGCGACATGCAGGCGTAATGATGCAGGCGTTGTCGCTATGAAAGCACTCCACTAACGCCATGTCATGCTCCATCTCGCGTACTAGCTCGCCTAACCCAATGGTGGCGGGGTCCCGTGTCAGCAGTAAGCCGCCATTCTTGCCACGAATAGCGGTAACGTAGTTCTTTTGACTTAGCTCTTGAACGATTTTCATCAAATGATTGCGTGAGATATTAAAGGTCTCGGCAATCTCGTGAATGGTAGAGCGCTCCTCTCCCTTGGTAGCAAGAAAGATTAATACGCGTATCGAATAATCAGTGAATCGGGTGAGGTGCATGGAGTGCGTTTTGCTCCGAGAGTAATCCGGCTATAAAAAGCATGTTGTATGAATGTTCAGTGAGTTGCAATGTAAACGTAGTTGAAGGCCTGCGAGCATATTCCGCTCCGCTACAGCAAGCATTCAAGCACGGTGTAATTTCAACAGCGCCAACCGTCTATTCCTTTACGTTGGCCGCTCTATCACCTTAGGGGTAGATAGGGTGTATATGGAGGTAATCACGCAGTAATTCCCTTGTCGATCACGCAGAATCCACTCCATGGAGCCCGCCTGGCGGGTACGCAAATTTCCGAGGAGCCTGGAGATCGACCATGAGTCACTTCATAGATCGGCTGAATTTCTTCCGCAAGTCCCGTGAGCCTTTTGCCAACGAACACGGTGAGCTACGCAGCGAATCCCGCCAGTGGGAAGATAGTTATCGTGCCCGCTGGCAGCACGACAAAGTGGTACGCAGCACCCATGGGGTGAACTGCACCGGCTCTTGTAGCTGGAAGATCTACGTTAAGAACGGTTTAGTTACCTGGGAAACCCAGCAGACTGACTACCCCCGTACCCGTCCCGACCTGCCTAACCATGAGCCGCGTGGCTGCCCCCGCGGCGCCAGCTACTCCTGGTATCTGTACAGCGCTAACCGCCTCAAGTACCCGTTGATTCGTAAGCCGTTGCTGGCGCTATGGCGCGAAGCGCTCAAGGCTAATCCAGACCCGGTCGACGCCTGGGCGTCTATTGTTGAAGACCCTGCCAAAACTAAACAGTACAAGCGTGCCCGCGGCATGGGCGGCTTCGTTCGCGGTAACTGGGATGAGCTCAACGAGCTGGTCGCTGCCTCTAACGTTTACACCGCTAAGCAGTACGGCCCTGATCGTATCCTTGGCTTTTCGCCGATTCCTGCCATGTCGATGGTCAGCTACGCCGCGGGTAGCCGCTACCTGTCGCTGATAGGCGGCGTCTGCATGAGCTTCTACGACTGGTACTGTGACTTGCCGCCGGCCTCGCCAATGACCTGGGGTGAGCAGACCGACGTACCTGAATCCGCTGACTGGTACAACTCCGGCTATATTATCGCCTGGGGCTCTAATGTGCCTCAAACGCGTACCCCGGATGCCCACTTCTTTACCGAAGTACGTTACAAGGGCACTAAGACGGTCTCGATCACCCCGGATTATGCCGAAGTCTCCAAACTGACTGACGAGTGGCTGTCCGCCAAACAGGGCACCGATGCCGCCCTGGCGATGGCCATGGGCCACGTCATTCTCAAAGAGTTCCACCTCGATAACCCGAGTGCTTACTTCACTGACTATGTGCGCCGCTATACCGACATGCCGTTCCTGGTGGAACTGGAAGTGCGTGAAGATGGCAGCTTCGCACCGGGTCGCCAACTGCGTGCAAGTGATTTTGATGCTGCCCTGGGTCAGGAAAACAATCCCGAGTGGAAAACCGTCGCCTGGGACGAAACCCGTGACCAGCTGGTGGTGCCACGCGGTTCAATCGGTTTCCGCTGGGGCGAAACCGGCGACGAAGTGGGCAAGTGGAATCTGGAATCGCTGGACGCCGCAGGCACTGAAATCAAGCCGTTGCTAAGTTTGGTCAACCACCACGATAGCGTCGCGCGCGTGGCGTTCCCTTACTTCGGTGGCATCGAGCACGAGCACTTTGAGCACGTCAAAGGGGCCGGTGTAGGCGCCGCCGATGACCTACTGTTCCACAATTTGCCCGCCAAACGCTTGAAGAGAGCCGATGGCAGCGACATGCTGGCGGTCACCGTTTTTGATCTGATGTGTGCCAACTACGGTATCGACCGTGGCTTTGTTGGCGACGGCGAAGATGATGGCGCGACCTCATTTGATCAGATTCGTCCCTATACCCCCGCGTGGCAGGAGAAAATCACCGGCGTCCCTGCAGAGCAGTGCACCCGCATTGCCCGTGAATTTGCCGATAACGCCCATAAAACCAACGGCCGTAGCATGATCATCGTTGGTGCCGGTATGAACCACTGGTACCACATGGATATGAACTACCGCGGCCTGATTAACATGCTGGTCATGTGTGGCTGTATCGGTCAGAGCGGTGGCGGCTGGGCCCACTATGTTGGTCAGGAAAAACTGCGTCCGCAGACTGGCTGGACGCCTTTGGCCTTTGGCCTCGACTGGCAGCGCCCGCCGCGCCATATGAACTCTACTTCCTTCTTCTATAGTCACTCCTCCCAGTGGCGCTACGAGAAGCTAGAGATTAAAGAAATTCTTTCGCCGTTGGCCAAGGCCGAGGATTACCCCGGTAGCCTGATTGACTTTAACGTGCGTGCTGAGCGCATGGGCTGGCTGCCGTCAGCACCACAACTGGACACTAACCCGCTACGCCTAGCGAAAAAAGCCGAAGCCGCGGGTATGTCGACAGCCGACTATGCTGTTCAGCAGCTCAAGAGCGGTGAACTGCGCTTTGCCGCGGAAGACCCGGATGCGCCAGAGAACTTCCCGCGTAATATGTTCATCTGGCGCTCCAACCTGCTGGGTAGTTCCGGTAAGGGCCATGAGTACATGCTCAAGTACCTGCTGGGTACTCGCCACGGTATTCAGGGTAAAGATCTGGGCGACTTCGGCGGCCAGAAGCCCGAAGAAGTGGTATGGCGTGACGAGGCGCCGGAAGGCAAGCTCGACCTGCTGGTGACGCTGGATTTCCGCATGTCCACCACCTGCCTCTACTCGGATATCGTGCTGCCTACGGCGACCTGGTATGAGAAGGACGACCTTAACACTTCTGACATGCACCCCTTTATTCACCCCTTGACTGCCGCCACCGACCCGGCCTGGGAATCGCGTAGCGATTGGGATATTTACAAGGGTATTGCCAAGGCTTTCTCCAAGGTGTGTGTAGGCCACCTGGGCGAAGAGACCGACCTGGTCACGCTGCCGATGCAGCACGACTCGCCAGGAGAGTTGGCCCAACCGGCGGTGATGGATTGGAAGAAGGGCGAATGCGCGCCGATTCCCGGCAAGACCATGCCATCGCTGATTGAAGTCAAGCGCAACTATCCCGAAACCTATGAGCGCTTCACCTCCGTAGGGCCGCTGCTGGAAAGCATCGGTAACGGCGGCAAGGGTATCGCTTGGAACACCGATGCGGAAGTCGAGCTGCTGGGCAAACTCAACCATCGCAAGCTGGATGGTCCGCATAAAGGGCGTCCGTTGATCGACAGCGCTATCGATGCCGCCGAGATGATTCTGACCCTGGCACCGGAAACCAATGGCGCCGTGGCAGTAAAAGCGTGGGATGCGCTTTCCAAGATTACCGGGCGTGATCACACGCATTTGGCTAAGCCTAAGCACGAAGAGAAAATTCGCTTCCGCGATATCGTCGCTCAGCCACGCAAGATTATCTCCAGCCCGACCTGGTCCGGCCTTGAGGATGAGCATGTCTCCTATAACGCCGGTTACACCAACGTTCACGAGCTGATTCCATGGCGCACCGTGAGTGGTCGTCAGCAGTTCTATCAGGATCATGCCTGGATGCGCGCATTCGGTGAAAGCCTGCTGGTCTATCGTCCGCCCATCGATACCAAGGCGGCCAAAGGCTTCCAGCTTCCCGCCGACAACGGCTTCAAGAGCAAGGCGCTGAACTTCCTCACGCCGCACCAGAAGTGGGGCATCCACTCCACTTACTCGGACAACCTGCTGATGTTGACGCTTAACCGAGGCGGCCCGGTGGTGTGGCTCTCCGAGGCAGATGCGGCTGAGATCGATATCGAGGACAACGACTGGATCGAGGTCTACAACGCCAACGGCTCGATTGCTGCGCGGGCAGTGGTCAGCCAGCGGGTCAAAGCGGGCATGGTGATGATGTACCACGCTCAGGAGCGCAACGTGAACGTCCCTGGCTCTGAGGTCACCGGTACGCGGGGCGGTATTCACAACTCGGTCACCCGGGTCTGCCCCAAGCCAACCCACATGATCGGCGGCTACGCGCAGCTCTCTTACAGTTTTAATTATTACGGCACCGTCGGCTCAAACCGCGATGAGTTCGTGTTAGTGCGCAAGATGAAGCACGTTGACTGGCTGGATGGTGAGGGCAATGACAGCGTTCAGGAGGCCGTGAAATGAAGATTCGTTCCCAGGTAGGCATGGTTCTCAACCTTGATAAGTGTATTGGTTGCCACACCTGTTCGGTGACCTGCAAAAATGTCTGGACCAGTCGCGAAGGTATGGAGTACGCCTGGTTCAACAATGTCGAGACCAAGCCCGGTATCGGCTATCCCAAAGAGTGGGAGAACCAGGCCAAGTGGAAGGGCGGCTGGATGCGCCGTAACGACGGTCGGATTGAACCGCGTATTGGTGGCAAATGGCGGGTGCTGGCGAATATCTTCGCCAACCCCGACTTGCCCGAGATGGATGACTACTATGAGCCGTTCACGTTCGACTACCAACACCTGCATACCGCCAAGATCGGCGAGCACCAGCCGGTGGCGCGTCCGCGCTCGCTGATTTCCGGTCAGCGTATGAAAAAGATTGAATGGGGCCCCAACTGGGAAGAGATTCTCGGCACCGAGTTCGCCAAGCGGCGCAAAGACGCCAACTTCGACAAGGTGCAGGCAGATATTTACGGCCAGTTCGAAAACACCTTCATGATGTATCTGCCGCGCCTGTGCGAGCACTGTTTGAACCCCACCTGTGTGGCGTCCTGCCCCAGCGGTGCGATCTACAAGCGGGAAGAGGACGGCATCGTTCTAATCGACCAGGACAAGTGCCGTGGCTGGCGTATGTGTATCTCCGGCTGCCCCTACAAGAAGATCTACTACAACTGGAAAAGCGGTAAGTCCGAGAAGTGTATCTTCTGTTATCCGCGTATCGAGGCCGGCCAGCCGACCATCTGCTCCGAGACCTGTGTGGGCCGCATTCGCTATCTCGGCGTACTGCTGTATGACGCTGACCGTATCGAGGAAGTGGCAAGCTCCCCTGACGAGCGTGATCTCTACCACCGCCAGTGCGAGATTTTCCTAGATCCCAACGATCCGGAAGTGATTGCCCAGGCCAAGCGGGATGGCATCCAGGATAACGTCATCAAAGCCGCCCAGGCCTCTCCGGTCTACAAGATGGCTATCGACTGGGGATTGGCGCTGCCGCTGCACCCGGAATACCGCACGCTGCCGATGGTGTGGTACGTACCGCCGCTGTCGCCGATTCAATCCGCCGCTGAGGCGGGGCATGTCGAGTTCGACGGCATCCTGCCCAAGATTGAATCGCTGCGTATCCCGGTGAAGTACCTAGCTAACCTGTTGACTGCCGGTGAAGAGGAGCCCGTGGTGTTGGCACTCAAGCGCTTAATGGCGATGCGGGTCTATATGCGCGGCAAGCACGTAGAGGGTTCACCCAACGCCGACGTGCTCGATGCCGTGGGTCTGAGCGTCGCTCAGGTAGAGGAGATGTACCGCTACCTAGCCATTGCCAACTATGAGGATCGTTTTGTGATCCCCACCAGCCATCGAGAAATGGCCACCGAAGCCTTCCCGGAACGGGGCGGATGCGGCTTTACCTTTGGTGATGGTTGCCATGGTGAGAGCCAGCCCAACTTGTTTAATGGCCGTAAGCAGACCAGCGTGTTGGTGAAACCGGTAGAGGTCTTCGACCCGCAGCCACAACTTGAGGAGTCTCGTCATGACTGAAGCCGCTACCCAATCGCCGATCCCGGTAGAGCCGTCGCTCGAACCGCTACAGGGTATGCGTAGCCTACGCGTACTGGCCCGCCTGCTCGATTACCCGACCCAGGAACTGCAGGATGCCAGCGGCGAGCTCATCGAAATTCTCAATGCCGAGCGCCGCCTGGGGGCGGCTCTCAAATCGTCGCTAATGGAGTGGTGTCAGCGTCTCCAAGAGGGCGACCTGCTTGAGCTACAGGCCGAGTACGTCGCCATGTTCGATAAGGGGCGGGCTACGTCGCTGCTGCTATTCGAACACGTTCACGGTGAGTCCCGTGATCGTGGTCAGGCCATGGTGGATCTCATGGCCGAGTACAGCGCGGCCGGTTTTGAGCTGGATGCCCGTGAACTGCCCGATCATCTACCGGTATTTCTTGAATACCTTTCAATGTGCGACGACGCCGAGATAGGCCGCTGGCTGGGCGAAATACGCCATATTCTAGCGTTGCTGACGGCACGGCTGGAGGAGCGGGGAGCGGATCACGCGCTAGTACCGCTGTCACTATTGGCGTTAATCGGCGCCGAGGGAGATGTCGAGGAGCATCGGCCCCAGGTCAAAAAAGAAGTGCCGGACAACACCCCCGAAGCCTTGGACGCCGTATGGGAAGAAGAAGCGGTGCGTTTCTCAGCGACCTCTGACGAAGACTGTGCGCTGCAGTCTGCTGAAGGTCGCCGCTTGGTTGAGCGCAAGCACACCGTTCAGAGCCAGCCGGTACGCATTATGCCTGCTCCGTCTTTAAATGCCTCTTCCGCTCCTTCCGCCGATCGTTAATAGGAGAATCACCATGTATGACGCGATTGCGCATTACTTAACCCATCTGATCTACGGTTACTACCCCTATCTCGCGGGCACGGTGTTTCTGCTTGGCAGCCTGCTCCGTTTTGATCATGGTCAGTACACTTGGAAGACCGGTTCTAGCCAGATGCTCTCTTCAAAGAACATGCGCCTGGGCAGCAACCTGTTTCATATCGGGATTATCGTGATTTTCTTCGGTCACTTGGTGGGCATGCTCACGCCGCACTGGGTTTATGAGCCGTTCCTGCACGCCGGTACTAAACAGCTAGTGGCTATCGTGGTGGGCGGTATTGCCGGTGCCATGTGCGTGGTGGGCGGCGCCATGTTGCTCTATCGTCGTCTGGCCAACCCGCGCGTAAAGGCGTCGTCGAGCATGATGGATACCTTGATCTTGGGCTTGATCGTCTTACAGGCGTGCCTAGGTATGGTGACCATCATCTTCTCGTTGGGCCATATGGACGGCGAGATGATGCTAACGCTCTCCAGCTGGGCGCAGTCGATTGTCTTCTTCAGCGGCGGTGCGGCGGACTACATGCAGGAAGTGTCGTGGATCTACAAACTGCATATCTTTATCGGCCTGACCATCATCCTGCTGTTCCCCTTTACCCGCTTGGTGCATGTGTGGAGCGCGCCGTTTGGCTATGTGACCCGGCGTTATCAGCTTGTCCGCCGTCGTGGCTAAAAACTGGCTTGTGCTCGGCCAGGCCTAGAGGAGAAATAATATGCAGATGATTGATATCGAACAGTTACCTGGGGGCGTTGCTGCGCCTCCGGTACGTGTCGGTGATACCCCTATCGATGAAGCAACGATTGCGTTGGAGATGCAGTACCACCCCGCCGAAACGGCGGGAGAGGCCCAGCTTCAGGCAGCCCGTGCGTTGGTGGTCAGAGAGCTGCTTCGCCAGCGTGCTAGCGTCCTGGGCCTACTATTGACACAGGACGTTAGCGAGGCACAGGAAGATGCGGCGATTGCTGCTTTGCTCGAACAGGAGCTTGAGGTGCCCGAACCGGGGGAAGCAGATTGCCAGCGCTTTTTTGACACCCACCGTGAGCGCTTTAGCGAACCAGTGCAGTTACGCGTTCGGCATATCCTGCTCGCGGCCGCACCCGATGACTCCCAGGGTCGCGACGATGCTTACCAGCTTGGCGAAAAGCTACTCGAACAGCTTAATCAGATACCCGAACGGTTTGCCGAATTTGCTCAACACCACTCCGCGTGCCCTTCAAAAGAGCTGGATGGTGATTTGGGTTGGCTAGTGTCGGGGCAAACCGTTCCAGAGTTGGACCGCGCTTTGCAGCACCTGCCCGAAGGTCTACATGAGCGCCCCTTGGCGTCTCGCTATGGCTGGCATGTGGTCAGTATTGACGAGCGCAGAGAAGGTAGGGCGTTACCTTTCGATCAAGTGATTGACCGGGTGCGCCATAGCCTTCGGGAGCAGGCAACTCGACGTGCGCTGCGTCACTATTTGCTGATGTTAGAGAGCGAAATAGGCGTCGAAGGGATTGTGCTGGATGACGATGCTGGCGGCAGCTTGATGCAATAGCTTGAAGCAATAGGAAAGCTAATAGGAGAGGCTTGATGTCCCATGTTCCTGTAGATGCTCTTTTCATTCCGCTTGGCATCGCGGTGTTAACCGTTTCCGATACGCGTGGATTCGATGAGGATGGCAGTGGTGACTTACTCGCCGCGCATCTTATTGAAAGCGGCCATAACCTAATGGAGCGGCGCATCGTGCCTGATGATATTTATCAGGTTCGTGCTGTGGTTTCGGAATGGATTGCGCGTAAAGAAATTCAGACGATACTGGTGAATGGCGGTACGGGCTTCACTGCTCGCGATACCACACCTGAGGCGTTAGTTCCTCTTTTTGACAAAGCAATTGAGGGGTATGGCGAGCTGTTTCGCTACTACTCTCTGCAAACGATTGGCACGTCGACTATTCAATCTAGGGCAGTGGCGGGGGTTGCCAACCAGACACTGTTGTTTGCGATGCCCGGTTCGCCCAAAGCATGTGAATTGGCGTGGGAAAAAATCATCTCATTGCAGTTGGACTCCCGCACTCGGCCCTGCAACTTTGTAGCAATGGTGTTGCCTTCTGCTCCTGCTTGTAGTGGACGTCAAGTAGAAACGACGTCGCATGTTTCGGAGCGCTTATGAACTGTCAATGCGCAGAAATAGTCACGCCCGGCTTATTAAATTTATTTGATGCACGCCAACGAGTTATCGACGCAGCCACGCCGATTAATGCCGTAGAAAACGTCTCCCTTGAACAGTCGGCGGGGCGAGTGCTGGCAGAAATGGTGGTTGCACCTCTCGATATGCCGGGCGTGGACAATAGCGCTATGGATGGTTACGCGCTGTGTCTGGCTGATTACCAAGCGGCACCTCGCGGTGCAGGCCTACCCATTCTTCAACGCGTGCCAGCTGGCGCAGGTGTCATGCTGCTACCCGAAGGGGGCTGCGCGCGTATTTTCACCGGCGCGCCGGTACCCATAGGGGCTGATATTGTGGTGCCTCAAGAGCGGGTAACCCTTGATAAGCGTGGGCATATACACCTCGAGGGTAGCTTGGTGCTAGGCGCTAATATTCGCCGTCAAGGCGAGGAAACCCGCATGGGAACCCCGCTACTCGCTGCGGGTAAGTTTCTTGACTCAGCGTCGATTGCGCTTCTGGCAAGCCACGGGATCAATATCGTTGCCGTCAAGCGGCGCCTACGGGTGGCATTGCTCTCAACCGGCGATGAGCTGATTGCCCCAGGCGCGGTGCGATCTCCGGGACAGGTATACGACAGCAATCGCGCCATGCTTAACGTACTGCTCGCACAAGCGCAGTGCGATGTACTGGATCTGGGCGTCATCGCTGATTCGCCGCAGTCATTGCACCAGGCCTTTGAGCACGCACAAACCATTGCAGATGTGGTGATATGCACCGGTGGCGTTTCGGTAGGCGAGGAGGATCACGTTCGTCCGGTGATCGAGCAGCGCGGTGGGCTACATTTTCATGGTGTTGCGATGAAACCCGGAAAGCCTTTTGCATTCGGTTATCTGGGCGCGGAGCCTTCCACTTGCACGCCGTTAATGGCGCTGCCGGGTAACCCCGTGGCCTCCCTGGTGGGCTGGCAACTGCTGGCGCTGCCGTTTATTCATGCTATGCAGGGTCGACACTTAGCTGCGCTACAGTGTTTTCCAGTCAAGGCAGGCTTCTCTCAGCGTGGCCCCAAGGGGCGCTGCGAGCTATTACGGGTAGTGTTGGATTGGTCACAGGGGAGTCCCGTGGCGCAGTTAGCGGGCGGACAGGGCTCGCATATGCTTGGTGCGGCTAGCCAAGCTGATGGTTATTTAATGATTAACCCCGAAATCGATGTGGCAGAAGGGGAGGCGTATCACTACTACCCCATCAATCAGTTCGCCGCTTGAATCACTTTTTCAGTCGTGACCACTGACCTCGTTAGTTTTTTATAGGAGAGGGTATGTCTTCACATCACAAACCCCGCGCACTGATTTATGCTTGTTCCGGCTGCTCTGATGTTGCGCAACTAGCCAATAGTGTTGCCCTGCGACTTGACCATGCAGGAGAGGCAGAAATGTCATGCATTGCCGGTGTCGGTGGTGGTGTGCCTGGCCTGGTGCGCATTGCCCGTTCCGGGCGGCCTATCGTAGCCATTGATGGGTGCCAGATGCACTGTGCCAGCCACTGTCTCGCCAACGCGGATGTGATACCTACAGAGCACGTAAAGCTATATGAAAACGGCCTGCGCAAGCGGCGGGGTCAGTTTTATGATGAGCAAACAATCATCGAAGTGACCGCTGAGGTAAAAGGACTCATTGCTCGGCTGCCCGTTAATGTCAGTTCCCAAGAGGAGTCCGAAAAATGAGTGCGCTAGTCGATGGGTTTGGCCGTACGGTGCGTTACCTACGTATATCGGTAACTGATCGTTGTGATTTTCGCTGTGTGTATTGCATGGCCGAGGAGATGACCTTCCTGCCCCGAGCCCAATTGCTGACCCTTGAGGAAATAGCCGCGCTTTCGCAGGCATTCGTCGAGCTGGGCGTGGAAAAAATCCGTCTAACTGGCGGTGAGCCGCTGGTACGCCAGGGCGTGCTAACGCTAGTGCAAAAACTCGCTGAATTGGAGGGCCTGCGCGAGCTGGCTATGACCACCAACGGCTCAGGGCTGGTCAAACATGCCGATGCTTTGCGGCAAGGCGGGCTACATCGGCTCAATATTAGCCTCGACTCGCTCAAGCCCGAGCGTTTTAAAGCATTAACTCGAACAGGTGACTTAAACCAAGTGATCGCGGGTATCCGTGCCGCACGTCGCGCTGGTTTTCAGTCGATTAAGCTCAACGCCGTATTGCTTAAGGGGCGTAATGACGACGAAATTATCGACTTGGTAAACTTTGCCCGGGATGAACAAGTCGATATCAGCTTTATAGAGGAAATGCCGCTAGGCGCAATCAGCGAGCATAACCGTGGTGAAACCTTTCTTTCCACTGATGCGGTTCGTGAGACCATAGAAAACCACTACCCACTCCTACCCACCACCGAGACCACCCTAGGGCCATCCCGCTATTACCGCATGGCAGACAGCCAATCGCGCATTGGCTTTATCTCTCCCCATAGCCACAATTTCTGTGCTGCCTGTAATCGTGTTCGAGTGACGGCGGAAGGGCGACTACTCCTCTGCTTGGGCAATGAGCATTCGGTAGATTTACGCGCTGTAATGCGACGTTATCCGGGGGAGATCCAGCGCCTAAAAGCAGCCATTGTGGGGGCGATGACGAAAAAGCCTGAGCGGCACCACTTTACGACCGATGGTGAGGTCCAGGTTTTGCGATTTATGAATGCAACTGGCGGTTAGTACAGCGTTGCCGAAAGCAATTTTTACTTCAAACTGTACCTGCTTGATAGAGTCTAAGAAGTGATCTAAGTATATTTTTAATATGAGGAGCTTCGGTGAAGGTGATTTTAAGATAGCCACTGAATCGGCCCTCCTTGAGTTGGCATAAATTTCCTCTTGATTTCATCCGTTTTGGCAGTGGTTCTGCGAAAGGATGCTTTGTCGTGTCCCGCCGTTAACTCTGTCTGCTTCGCATAAAAAATTGCCACCAATTTGTCTTTAATGGCGAGCCTTTGTATGCGTTAACATTTGTCCTAACGGGAAGCGAAGCAGTACCTTTGTTAAATTAATCGACTAGGACGGGGTTAGAATCGCTGCTATGCCCCAGGAATGATCAATAACCCAAAGAAGACAATTAATGACGCGTACTAAGCCATTTCAAGGTGAGTTTTCCAGCAACAAACTGACCATTTGGATTCAAACACTTCGCCCGCGTACTTTGCCTGCAGCGGTAGGCCCCATTTTGTTAGGGCAGGCGTTAGTCCTACCAAGCCATTTCTCCTGGCTCACCGCGTTCTTATGCTTGGTTAGTGCATTAGCGCTACAGCTTGCGGTTAATTTGGCCAATGATCTTTTTGATGGGCTTTCGGGCGTCGATCAGCACGATCGTCTAGGGCCAGCACGTGCACTCCAGTCTGGCTTGTTAGGAGTTAGTGAGCTGCGGGTAGGACTGCTGCTAATGCTAGGCATTGCCTTGGTAACGGGTGTATGGCTAGCCTTCTTTGGGCATTGGTTATTGTGGGTGTTTGGTGGGCTAGCGCTGCTTGGTGTGCTGGGTTACAGCGGTGGAAGGAGTCCCTATGCCAATCTGGGATTAGGAGAAGTGGCCGTCTGGCTGTTTTTTGGCCCAGTGGCCGTGTTAGGTAGCCTGCTGGCCCAACAAAGCCCAGTAAACGAAAGAGCCATCATCAGCGCATTGCTGATGGGGCTACCCGTGGCTGCCATTTTGGTCGTTAATAATCTTCGTGACCGCTTTACTGATGCGCGGGCTGGTAAACGAACACTAGCAGTGCGGCTCGGACCACGAGCCACTCGATGGCTTTTTAGCTTCTTAACGCTCGGCCCCTGGATGGTATCTCTGCCTTACTCAACAGAAGTTTGGCGCTGGGGGGTATGGAGCTGCCTGGGCTTAATAGGCGTAGGATTAAATGTAGTGTTTTGGCAGCGAGATGGGGCGGCACTCAATCCAGTATTGGGAAAGACAGCGCTCTATTCTTTAGCGATAGCCGTCTGGTTGATTCTACGTTTTGCGTAAGCAACAACACATGCGGATCAATAATTGCTGCTGTTCTCTTTTCTTTTAGTGCGTTTTTATTCACTGCAAAGAGGAGGCAAAGGGGAGAAGAAGCCGCTGGTAGCAAGTTCCCAGTGAGTATTGTCATCGCGCTTAGGTTCTTGTTGCCTGCAGATAATTAGCTTTTTAATCGTGTGTGGCTGATGTTGTTAAGCTTTATTGATTAATGTGCCGGCTCATTATTCGCAAGCTATCGTCAGCTTGTTTTACTATCGATAAGGTTAAGCTGATCAATAGTGTTCTATTAATTGGGAACTCCCCCTACAATCTATGTCGGTGCCTAGATTTTACGCGTAATTTATTGAGTAGTTTTGATAGATCCAAATTGCCAGCAATACTGTGCAAGTAAATAATACAAACTGTGTGCAAGTATTTAAAAGGCTATGGGCTTGCGTAAACAAGCTAGAGATTGCTTCCCGGTGACACTGACAAGGCAGATGCTTTATGCAGGCTATCGCAATCACCACATTCCCGCTGTTGGTGCCTTTAGGCTATTGGCTAGGGCTGGTGGTTACTCTTATAGGGGGAAGCCTTGCTTGGAGAAAAACACCAAATTGGCGCTGTATAGAGCGTACGAGTGGGCGTGATGATCACCTTTTATTAGTGTTGATCGTTGGGCTGGGTGTCGTCGATATTGTCATTGGCGTATGGCATGGCAGCTTGAAACAGGCACTTCCATTGGCGGGAGCCGCTTGGCTAGCTGCGCTGGTTGTGTTGATGATTGGCGCCGTTAAACCACCGCCAGCAGGGTGGTGGGCTGGGCTGGCATTAAGCGGGTTAGGAGCGGGTGGATGGGCTGCGTGGCAAAAATTTGGGGTTGGATTGACGCGCGCGACAGGGCACCCGCCGTTACACTCCATTTTCTTCGGTAATTTTGCGTTATTGAGTGCGCTGTTATGTCTGGCTGGTTTGAGCTGGGCCTGGCATCAGAGAGCGTCACGTTTTGGTTGGTTGTTACTGTTACTGGGGGGCGCAGCAGGAGGCGTAATGGCATCGGCACTTTCCGGTACGCGAGGTGGTTGGTTAGCCCTGCCATTAGCGGTAGGGGTGTTTTACTACAGTTATGCGCATCAGTGGCGAGCAGCATGGCGTTGGTTGGGTATCTGTTGTGTCGTGGCAGTGCTGGTGGTGGCGTATGTCATCCCGCAAAGCGGAGTGGAAAGGCGGGTGAATAAGGCGGTAGCTGATGTGCACCACTATATTGAGGGAACGGATGTTGGCTCTATCGGAGCGCGTCTGGAAATGTATCGCGGTGCCTTATGGTTAATAGGTGAGCATCCGTTCATGGGCTACGGACATGAAGGCTATCAGCCCGCAATGCAAAGGCTAGAAGCTGAAGGGGTTCTAAGCCCAAAGTTAGGCAATTACTGGCATGCGCACAATGATCTACTGGATGCCTGGGTGAGGCGAGGACTGCTTGGCATGTTAGTAGTGCTGGGGCTTTACCTTGTGCCCTTATGGCATTTCTTTCCAGGTTTGCGCAGTGAAAATCCAGTGCATAAATCCTTTTCTGTCGCTGGAGTACTGTTGACAGTCGCCTTTATAAGCTTTGGTTTGAGCTACTCTTTTTTCGCTTACCCTGCAGGTATAGCCGTATATGCTAGCTGGCTGGTTTTCCTGTGGGTTCAGATTCCCGAGACACTTCCGCAGAAGAGTCGCTATGGATACGCTAATTAATGCGTTGGCTGCAACAATAGTGATACCCCATGGCTTTGATGACTATCACCTTTGTATCGAATGCGGGGTCGGCTTGCTGTCGGGTGTATGCATTAAGCACGCTATTTGAAGGCTAGACGCTCCGCTTCTTGTTAAGGAAATAAGTAGCTTATGTTCAAGCATATTTTGGTGGTTTGTACGGGTAATATCTGCCGCAGCCCTGTCGCTGAAGCAATTCTCAGGCAGCAACTCCCCAACTATCAGATTAGCTCCGCTGGCTTAGGTGCCTTACAAGGGGAGCCAGTATCATTGTTTGCACGACAATTGGCAGAATCGGATGGCCTGGATGTCACTCACCACCGAGCACGCCAGTTGACGACGATAATGATTCAGCAAGCCGATCTCATTTTGGTCATGACGGAAGGCCAGCGTCGTGCTCTAGGAAAGCAAACACCGCAGGCCTTGGGGAAGACGCTGTTACTTGGACGCTGGCTGAATGACGGTGAAGGGCAAGACATCCCTGATCCGTATAGAAAGACGCTAGATGTCTTTGAGCATGTGCATACGCTGTTAAAGGATGCGAGCTTTTTGTGGGTAGACAAGCTTCCAAAAACGCTACGTTGATACCGGTCATTTTGAGCAGGGCCCCCTAATCTGCGTCAGGTGGCCTTCTAGATTTCTCCTTCTGAGACTTTCCTTCCTCTCTTTCGCTGAATCTTCACTGATGCAGCGAGCGGCTATTAATAGCCAGATTGATTTCTAATTAAGAATTTACGCACACAAAGCCCCAACCTAAGTTAATCCTATGTTTGTAACGTTTATGTTACATGAAAAATTGGCTTTCAGAGAGCACCTGTTTTCTTTATATAGGTACTGTAAAAATCTAATGACAATATTGTTAAATATTATTCATATTTTTTAATATATTGATTTTTCGTAATTATTATTTGAAATAATACCAGTTCTCCTTTTTTTCCTTCCCTAGAAACCTAGAGTTTCTCCTGTTTTTGCTACCGCTTAAGCATGTCTCCCTGCTCAAAAAAGTAGTAGTTATTTCACCCTCTGGTAGTTATGTAAATAAAGTTATTCTTTTTGTATTCTTATGTAACATTAAAAATAATTACCAAGTGGGTAGTTCTGTCTCATGGCGATAGTGAATTGATGTCGCCTGGGCTGTGTTCCATAAGGCTCTGGGAAATGCCTGACCAAAATCCTCGGGCGGTAGCGTGGCTAGACAAAAGCAAAGGGAGCAACCATGAATAATTTCAATGAAGTAGAAAGAGTGGAATCTAGAAGAAGTCCAGTTCGACTAGTCCACTATCTCGTATTGATCGTGCTCCTGGGAGTCCTCAGTGGCTGCGCTATGGCCCCTGGTGGCCATATTGATCAGGACAACCTTGAGCAATCACTAGATGGACGAGTGGACGTGGAGCAGATCACCCCAGATTTAGTGAATGCGATGTTTGAAAGAGATGTTTCTTCTCGGGTTCCATCTCCCGCATTGAATCCAGTGGTGCCGGGGTATGAGTACCGGGTGGGGCCTGGCGATATTTTAAGTGTGATTGTCTATGACCATCCAGAACTGACCATCCCAGCAGGTTCTGAGCGCTCAGCAGCAGAAACCGGTAACCGGATACGGCCCAATGGCACCATGTTTTATCCATACGTGGGGCGTGTAAGGGTTGAGGGAATGACGCTTGATGAAGTGCGTAACCTAATTACTCGGCGTCTAGCCAATGTGATCAATGAGCCGCAAGTGGAAGTTGGCATCGCCGCGTTTAACTCCCAGAAAGTCTATATCAGTGGTGCTGTCGAAAACCCTGGCACATTACCACTGACCATCGTGCCGATGACAATCCTGGATGCCATCAGTGCAGTAGGCGGGGCGCGGGAAAATGCCGACTGGCGAAACGTAACGTTGAGTCGTAATGGTGGCGAAGAGCGCATCTCACTTTATGCAATGATGCGTCAGGGGGATATGACGCAGAATCGTTTGCTGCGTGATGGTGACTTGCTTCATGTGCCTACTATGGAGAACCAGAACGTCGTGGTGATGGGGCAGGTAGTACGTCCCGGCACAATCGCTATTGGCAATGAGCGGATCACCTTGACGGATGCATTAGGCAGGGCAGGTGGTGTGAATGAGAGCCGCGCTGAGCCTTCAGGAATTTTTGTAGTACGAGGCAACTCGCCAGGTAGTGAAAAGTTTGCCACTGTTTATCAGTTAGATATCAGAGATGCTACACGGCTATTGCTTGGAACCCGCTTTCCTCTCCAGCCTCAGGATGTGGTGTACGTGACGTCAGCACCATTGGCTCGTTGGAACTCGGTCATTTCTCTGCTGCTGCCATCAGTCAGTCTGCCGGGTAATGTTGTAACGGTAGCCAGTGATGCCAGCGAGCTTTAAGTGGCTATTTTGAATAGCATTTCTGAATAGCGAGGCATGACCATGAACTACTTTCCTCATCCACCTTCATCATCAACTGGTCCTCAGGAGAGTGATGACCTTAATCTGCGCAAGCTGGTCGACACACTATCTGACCATCGTTGGTTTATCGTAACGATAACGGGGCTTTTTCTCCTGGCAGGATATTTTTATGCCAGTTCTCAGCCACGTATCTATCAGGCTGACGCATTGGTTCAGATAGAGAGTCGAGGGGCTAACTTGGCGTTTATGGAGTCATTGGGTGAGCAACAGCCAGGTAACCCTACCGCCGCAGAGCTCGAAATATTGCGATCACGTATGGTGTTGGGAGAAACAGCTGAACGGCAAGACCTGGCGATTAAGGTTGAACCGCGTCGATTGCCGGTCATTGGAGACTTTCTTGTCAATCATGGGGTTAGTCAGGATTTAATCGAAAGCCTAACCCCGGCCTTTATGCGCGAATGGTTAGGAATGGGAGAAGAGAGTCGCTGGCAAAATCCTTATGTGTGGGCCAATGAGTCTGTGCGTGTCTCACGCTTTTCTGTGCCCGATGAACATGTGGGAAGCGAGCACTTACTGCGCATAAAGGAAGAGGGTAACTTTGAGTTATGGCTAGAAGATGAGCGAGTGCTTATCGGTAACGTTGGGGAAACCGTTCAAGACGAGGGGGTAGGTTATCGTCTTTTTATTAGCCAGGCAGTTGCCCATCCTGGTGCTGAATTCGGCTTGACGCGTATGTCGTCTCTTAATGCGATAAAAGACCTTGAGAGTCGTTTTGAGGTTATGCCGAGAGGTATTGAGTCAGGTGTCTATGAACTTATGCTTAGTGGTGCGGACCGCAGTAAGATCCAGCCGACACTTGACACCCTAACAGGGGTTTTTCTAACTCAAAATGTGCAGCGTCATTCAGAAGAAGCAGAGAAACAAATCGCCTTTCTTGGCGAGCAAATTCCCCAAGTTAGGGATCAGCTATCTAATGCGGAGGGAATGCTCAATGACTATCGGGCGCAGCGTGACTCAGTCGACTTAACATTCGAGACGCAAAATCTTCTCACCCGTGTGGTAGATGTAGAAAATCAACTCAGCGAGTTGGCTATGAGGGAGGCCGACCTAGCTGAGCGTTACCGCCCCTCGCATCCCAACTATCAAACCTTGTTAAGGCAGCGCTCTCAACTCGTAGAGGAGCGTGACCGTCTCAATGCCCAGGTCAATGAATTGCCTGAAACTCAACAAGAAGTGCTTCGCCTGACTCGGGACAGTCAGGTCAATCAGCAAGTGTATGTTCAACTGCTCAATCAACTTCAAGAGATGCGTTTGGTTAAAGCCGGTACGGTGGGTAACGTACGCATCCTTGATGCCGCTATTCTAAATCCGGGCACTATCGCACCGCGCATTCCATTGATAACGGCTGTCAGTGCACTGATAGGCGCGTTGCTGGCCACGATGCTGGTGGTCGTGCGGTTGTTACTGAGTCGCGCGATTAAGTCACCCGAGCAACTGGAAGAGTTGGGGTTGCCTGTCTATGCAACGCTGCCAGATTCTGGCGGGCAAACAGGGCTTACCGAGCGAATTCGTCCGCGCCATTCTAAAAAGGTTCAGGAAGTTTTCCGAGGCTTGCTGGCGATTAAAAAACCCGCCGAAATTGCGGTGGAAGCGTTGCGTGGTCTGCGAACTAGCCTCTATTTTGCGATGCTCGAATCGGACAATAACCGCTTGATGATTACCGGTGCGAGCCCAGGGGTTGGCAAGAGCTTTGTCGCCGCTAATTTAGCCGCTGTCTGTGCCCAGGCGGGGCAAAGAGTTCTACTGATTGATGCCGATATGCGTCGTGGACATCTGCATCATGCGTTTCACAGCAAGGGCGTTAAAGGCCTTTCAGAGTTGTTAGCACGACGAATCGATGCAGAAGAAGCTGTTCGCCATAGCGACTTAGAAGGGTTGGATTATGTTGCCCGGGGCAGTGTGCCGCCTAATCCATCGGAGTTGTTAATGCAGCAAAGCTTCCACGATTTCCTGGAAGCCATGAGCCAGTGCTATGACTTAGTGATCGTAGATACGCCGCCGATACTGGCGGTAACCGATGCAACGGTGGTGGGTAAGCTGGCGGGAACCAGTTTGATGGTAGTCCGCTTCGACAGCCATCCTCCTGGAGAAATTAAGGCTGCTAAACGCCGTCTGGAGAGCGCTGGCGTGAATATTAAAGGTGCAATCCTAAACGGCGTTAAGAAAACCACCAACAGCCGTCATGGCTACTATGGCAGCTACCTCTATGCTTACCGGTGATCCAAGATGCTGAAGCAATTGCGCGAACTCTACTCATTATTGACGCAGCAACAGCGGCGCCAATTATTGAGGCTCCAGGTGCTGATTATCGGTATGGCGTTGGCACAAATTGCTGGGGTCATTGCTATTGGGCCGTTTATGGCGGTTGTGGGTGATATGAATAAGCTCCAGGGCGATGGTTGGCTTGCTATGGCGTATAGCGTTACCGGTATGCAAAGCCCCAAGGCTTTCTTAAGTTTATTGGGTGCCATGGTACTCGGCGTTCTGTTGATGGCGGCCTTGCTGTCTATCTATACGTCTTGGCGGCTGGCGCTTTACAGCGCCCGTGTGGGGGCAGAACTGTCAAGTCGCCTCTACCGCTATTACCTGCACCAGCCTTGGTTGTTTCATTCCAATCAAAATACCAGTGCTCTGACCACTAAGGTATCTGCGGAAGTCCAGCGTGTGTCTCTTAAGATCATCAATCCTGTTATGGAGCTTAATGCTAAGTTGATCATGCTATCACTGATGACCTTAGCCATTTTTCTCTATAACCCCTTGGTGGCGATAATTGGTGTAGTGGTCTTTTTTGGGACTTATTTACTGCTTTACCAAACTGTTAGGCGTTTTTTAATCATTAACGGAAGACGAATTTCTAAAGCTCAATCCAAGCGTTTTAAATTGATGAGTGAAGGATTCGGTGGCATTAAGGATCTGCTTTTACTACATCGACAGGCAAGTTTTACCACACGCTTTGATGATGCCTGCAATTCTATCGCGCGTGGTGAAGGAGTGACGCAGGGGCTAAGTGAAGCCCCACGTTATGCCATTGAACTGGTAGCTTTTGGTTCGGTTATTGTGTTGGTGCTTTATCTGCTTAACCTTTATGAGGGTAATCTTGGGGCAATTTTGCCAGCACTCTCTATTTATGCGCTGGCAGGCTTTAAAATGCTGCCTGGTTTTCAAAAGATATACACCTCACTTACAAAAATTCGCGGCAACTTAGCCGCTTATAACGCCATTCGTGATGACTTGATCGCCAGCCGTGATGAGACGAAAAACGGCGATATCGCCATTAATGAAACTCAGTCAGCAGCTTCAATAACGCCTTGGGTACCTCAGCAAGAGATAAAAATCCAGGATGTGGTCTTCGACTATCCAGGAACGCGGGCCTTGGCGCTTGATCGGCTCACGCTAACGATCCCCGTCAACCAGATGGTGGGGCTAGTGGGAACCTCTGGTAGTGGCAAGAGCACGGCGGTGGATTTATTACTCGGCTTGATTGAGCCCCAGCAAGGTCAAGTACTGATTGATGGTGTTCCCTTAACGCATGAGAATTTACGCCAATGGCAGGCGGGGGTGGGGTTTGTGCCTCAGCAGATATTTTTGTCCGATGCCAGCATCCTCGAAAACGTCGCCTTTGCTATCGAGCGCAAGGATATTGATGTTGAGAGGGTTAAGGAATCGCTGCGTATGGCGCAATTGGATGATCTGCTTGATAGATTCCCGGAGGGGCTTGAAACACGCATAGGCGAGCGCGGTGTTCAGATATCTGGTGGGCAGCGCCAACGCCTGGGAATCGCTCGCGCCCTTTATCAGCAAGCTAGAGTGCTGGTGTTTGACGAGGCGACGAGTGCGTTGGATGGCATTACCGAGCGCCGTGTAATGGAAGACATTCAGCGATTTTCCGGCCAGATGACCGTCATCATGATTGCCCATCGTCTAGCGACCGTTAAGGGGTGCGACATCATTTATATGCTTGAGAATGGGCAGGTAATTGATGCTGGCACTTACGACGACTTGGCCAGCCGTAACCATACTTTCCAGATGATGGCGAATCTCTAGCCAGGCGTCTCTTCCAAGATAGACAAAAGGGTATCGCCATGAACTTAATCGGCGCACTACTACTGTTTTTGGGTCTTTCATTAAGTAGTCTTTATTTGTTCCCTAGTGGTGGACCGCAGCTGACTGATTTTGTCTTGATAGGTTTTGTGGGTGTGATGCTGTTGATGTCACTAGGTGATAAACACCTGAAAGTTTCACCCTTCGCCATATGCTGGGGAATGATGGTGCTGTGGGTGTTGATGGTTTGCCTTAGCTGGACGCTGATTTTGGGAACGACCAGCTTTTTCAGACCTGCTCAGTTTTTCCTGTTTAATTTCCTGGTGGGCATGGCGTTATTACGTTTTCTTAGCGTATATGGCGAACGCGCTACAGGGCTTATCCGTAACGGTGTAGCAATCGCGCTATTGATCGCGGGTAGTCAGGTGTTGTTGCAGTTAGCTATGGGAGTTAATCGCACAACGGGAAGTTTCAATAACCCTAACCAGCTCGCTTATTTTTCATTATGTGGCGTGGTGGTGTTATTGATGCTTGATGATTTTCATCCGCGGATGAGGCTCTTGGGATTGGCTGGGCTAGCTTCCGGCGTGTTGGGGATTCTAGCAGCGTCATCGCTTGCAGCAATGGGGGGAGGTGTCTTGGTCCTGATTGGATGGGCCATGGCCAATGCCCGCCAAATTAAGCATTTTGCGCGCTTGCTACTGTTACTTCCGTTGCTACTGTTGGGTGTTTTGTTCGCCAATATCAGCTCGGATGGACAAGTGTTGCGCAACTTAGAGGCGCGCTTGGACAGAGCGCCAAGTAAAGTAGACAGCGTCTATGAAGAACGCAAATTTGACCGACTAACGAACTTCCCTGAATACGCCATTTTAGGTGCAGGGGAGGCTGAACGTCAGCGTTTTGCCCCCTACGACGGGCATGAAATTCACTCCTCTTTTGTCAACATGTTATTTGCCTATGGGCTGCCAGGACTAGGACTTTTCTTATTAACGATCGTTATCGCATTACGACGAGCACCGCTGTATGTCTGGGCGGGTGTGGCCGGACCGTTGATTTATTCCACTACCCATAATGGCCTTCGCGCGACGCTATTTTGGTTGGTGCTAGTGTTGTGTTGGCACCTTTACCGACAAGGGGCATTAGCTGCTTCGTATCATCGGCTGATGCCTGACGTGCGCTGAAATAACACCATTGCCACTCATGTGGCCAGATAACTAGCACGTACCGCCAGCAAGGAATAATAACGGGGGAATCATGGATAGCTTAATGAAATCGTTGTCGGTGACACCCCGATGGATAAAACGCAGAGTACTTGTCTTGCTGGATGGTGTGATTGTAGCGGGTAGTTTACAGCTGGCAACGGTGATTCACTTGGAAAATTTGCAGCCACTAAGAGATGGCTCCCTGTGGATGACTATTGGCCTGTTAGTGCCAACAAGTCTGTTGCTTTTCCATTGGCTCGGGCTATATCGAATAGTGATTCGTTATATGAGCCATGTCACTGTGCCGACCGTCGCTATGGTCGTCGTGACGTCAGCGCTATTAGTGGTACCAGTCAGTTATATGGTTGAACACTCTGTCGGGCTATCCGTCATCGTCATTTATACGCTCCTCTTATTATTAGGTATTGGTAGCCTGCGTTTTTTTATCCGTGAACTGTATCGCTATAGCCAGCGTCGTCAACGCAAGCCAGTAGTGATCTATGGGGCAGGAGCTGCTGGCTGCGAATTGGTTGATGCACTTCGCCATGGTGGTGAGTATGAGCCGGTGGCTTTCGTAGATGATTGGCGTGGGCTAGAAGGTGCCATGGTCGAAGGGCTGAGGGTACACCAACCGGTTGCGTTAGCCGCCTTGGTGCAAGAGTATCAGGCTGCCATGGTTCTGCTGGCAATTCCTAGCGCTCCGCGTTGGCGACGCCGTGAGATATTACACTGGCTTTCGGGCCTGTCTGTTCCTCTAAAAACAATTCCTGGTAGCGCCGACGTGATTGCTGGGAGAGCAAAAATTAGCGAGCTTCATGACGTGGCGCTAGAAGATCTGTTGGGTAGAGAGGCCGTGCCTGCCTTCCCTGAGTTGCTGCAGGCCAATATTCGCGATAAGGCGGTTATGGTCACCGGCGCTGGGGGGTCAATTGGTAGTGAGCTATGCCGTCAGATCCTTGCTCAGAATCCCATACGCCTGTTACTGGTCGACAACTGCGAATTTGCCCTATACGCCATTGAGCAGGAGTTAAGACAGGTAGTTGAAACGACCCATTCACGCTGTGAACTAAAACCACTGCTTATTTCGGTTCAGCATGCGGGTAGCCTCAAAGCAGTATTTGAGAGCTTTCAGGTGCATACCGTTTACCATGCAGCCGCTTACAAGCATGTGCCGATGGTTGAGTTTAATCTTGTCCAAGGGGTCAGTAACAACGTCTTTGGCACCTTAAACCTGGCTCAGGCGGCAATGACAGCCGGTGTCGAAACCTTCGTGGTTATTTCCACCGATAAGGCAGTTCGCCCCACCAATGCGATGGGGGCTTCCAAGCGATTGACCGAACTTATTTGCCAAGCTTTCGCTCATGCGCAGTCAAATACACGTTTTTGCATGGTGCGTTTTGGAAATGTGTTGGGATCAAGTGGCTCTGTTGTGCCGTTGTTTCGCAAACAGATTGAGCAGGGCGGCCCTATCAAAGTTACCCACCCGGAAATCACCCGTTATTTCATGACAATTCCCGAAGCCGCCCAGCTAGTTATTCAGGCTGGCGCCATGGGCGAAGGTGGCGAGGTATTTGTTCTCGACATGGGTGAACCGGTTCGTATTCTGGATTTGGCAATGAATATGGTTAGGCTTTCAGGGCTTGAAGTGAGAGATGCCGAACACCCTGAAGGTGATATTGAGATTGTTTATTCCGGTTTGCGCCCAGGAGAAAAGTTATACGAAGAGCTGTTAATCGGCGATGACGTCAGGCGGACTCGTCACGATCGGATAATGACTTCAAAAGAGCGCTTCTGGGAATGGCCAAGGCTTGAAACCTTTTTAAAAGAATTGGAACAGGCTTTTATCGAGACCGACCATTTGCGTATCCGTCAACTTTTACAGTCGGCCCCATTAGATTATCACCCCTTAGGCGACATAGCGGACCTAGTATGGGCAGCGCGTCAGGCATCGCCCTTTGAGCCACAGGGCCAACGCTTAACTACGAATCCATTCTTAACGTCTATGAACCGACTCGATCCAGTTCTTAACCAAGCACTTAATCCCGCCACCAAGGAAAGCTAAAATGCTGATCGACTCATTGTCTATCAAAGTGTGGATGCTCCGAAAGGCCGAGCGTGCGGGATTACACATTCAGTCGATGAAACATGTTCGGCCAGTGGATGCTCGTGGGCATCTGAGCAATCCACTTGAGTTAAATTATCTTTATCCTGGCAGAGAGCTGCTCCTTGACGCGCCTATGGAGTGGGGGTTTGGCTTGTTCAATCTCAGTGGTCATCGGCGCTTTCTGAATGATGTGATACAGGAAGCATTTGATAATCCTGGCAGGGAGCGCGACTTGCTCCGTGAAGCGCTCCGTGTTTTCTATGCTGACTGGCAGCCAGCCAATGCTGCCGAATTTCTGGGAGTTTCTTCTGGTCAAGCGGGTGAGCTAGTCGATGTACCTCCGTGGCAGGCTTACTCGCCATGGGACTCCCATAATGCAGCAGAAAAGAGTGTCAAACGCCAGCGAACTGAATTACGTGAAAATACCCGAATATTAGGCAAACGCCTGGGCATTAATGCGGGTTGGAAGTTCTGTGGACCCGTCAGCGAAGATAAGCTTGAAGTTGAGGTTGAGCGCTTGGCTCGGGTACTTGAATCGATTCGCCGGCAGGGGATTTGTCGCCATGACGGCACTGATGGAGATATCCGGGCGAACGTTTTGACGCACTCAGATGGGCGCTGGCGCTGGGTTGTACATGGTGGCCAGCATCGCTACGCGGTGATCAGTGCGTTAGGAGCGCCGCGGGCTACTATTCGGGTGGAGCGTTTTATTCGGCGTGAAGACGTTGCCCTTTGGCCTACAGTGACCTTAGGTTTATTTAGCCAAGAAACAGCCCTCGAAATATTCGATAACTACTTTGCCAATTAGTATATAAAATTATTTTTTAATAAAACCACTCTGTCTAAGGTGTTTTGGTCTCTTCCTGAATTATTTATTGTTTTCTCTCTTTAGTGGTTTTTTCATTTTAAATTATTTTTTAATGATTTTTATAAGAGGCTTTATAAAGCCTCTTGTTAGCTTTTTACAACACTCCCTTTAGTTTTAAAGGAGAAAGGCTGCGATGAATAAACAACATAATATTGAGGAAAATGAGTGGTTAACTGGCGTTGCCGTTTTTCTAATTAGGGAGCGTGGGCTGGCATATTTAGATGTCTTACGTAGCCTGCTTGATCGCTACGGTTTCACTATTTTGTGCGAACTAGCAATTCATGAAGATCAGCGGCAAACGTTGGCAAAGTGGATTGATAGTAGTGAACAGGAGCCTGTGGATTGGCCTGGTAATAGCGGTCTGCCAGCTTATTTTTTGGTGGTGCACGATGTGCATCCTGTGATGGAGCAACCTTCTTCAAGGGAGACACCAGGACGAACCGATAATGTACGGCTGCTTACTGTAGAAACAGTGCTAACTCAAAAGGTCAACGATGGGCGCAGTGGTCAAGAACACGTCAGTCCACTGTATTTGTCTTGTAGCACCACTCAGGCACTTGAATACCTAAAGAAAATAGTTCCACAGCAAATCGGTAAAATACGTACGATAGCGCAGCGCTATAACATGGAGTTTCGCACCCCTTATCCAGTGCTAGCCGACGTGAGTAAGCAGGTATGTCGAGCCAAAGTAGAGCTGGTGGATTTTCACGGCACGGAAGCAATTTGCAAAACCTTTCGCCCGGGGCGTGAGCGGTATTTAGAGCGTGAAGTAAAAGCCCGTGAGCTAGGCGCTTCATTACCTGAAGTATCGCGATTGTTAGAAGTGGGGCCTCATTACCTAGTGTTTGAGCGCTATTCAAATCGTATGGAGCGTATCCTTTCTCCCCGTGCACCGTTCTCACCACATGGGTTACTACCTCTCTGGACAATTGAGCGTGTCAGAGCGGTTATCTTGCATTATCGACGTCTTGGCTACGAGTGCATTGACCTTAATCCGCAAGACCTGATTTATGACCCTTGCCAAGGCCTTAAAATTATCGATTTCGAATTTCTTCAGCCTGGCACCGACGAGATAGAAAGTCTGAAGGGCAATTATGCTTGGTATGACGTGCCATCACGTTTCAAGGGAGATTTGCCAATTTCGGCTCATCAAGGCTCCTATCATGAGCGCTGGTTCCCCTATACCGGGCTACCTCGAACCCTATGTTTGAACAAGCTTCCGAGACCGGTTCTCACCATGGTGCGCTCGGCGGCACTAGTGCCTTTAACGTTAGACGGTTTAAGGCGAGTGAGTTGGCAACATATTCAGCGCCTTGTGCGTAACTGATCTATCTCCCTTTCTTCCTCTTGCTCACGGTTGTCTCGTCATGGAGTCACTGTATGAAGATTCTAGTAACCGGCCATGCTGGATTCATTGGCTTTCACACTGCTAAACGTCTGCTAGAGCGGGGGGATAGTGTTGTCGGGTTTGATAACGTTAATGACTATTACGACCCTGCTATAAAAGAAGCGCGTCTCAAAATACTTGAACAGACGGCAGCTGAGACAGGAAATAACTATCTCTCAATTCGTGCCAACTTAGCTAATCAGCAAGCGGTGGCAACGTGCTTTGAAGAGCACCATTTTGATCGCGTCATTCATCTTGCTGCCCAAGCTGGCGTGCGCTACTCACTGGAAAATCCGCTTAGTTATGTGGAAAGTAACTTAATTGGCTTTACCAATATATTAGAAGCGTGTCGCTACGCTAAGGTTGCGCACCTGACTTACGCCAGCACCAGCAGCGTATACGGTGCCAATACGCTAATGCCATTTTCCGAGCACAAGGGCGCCAATCATCCGTTGCAATTTTATGCGGCCACCAAGAAAGCTAACGAAATGATGGCTCATAGCTATAGTCATCTGTTTGGACTGCCGACGACTGGCCTAAGATTTTTTACTGTCTATGGGCCGTGGGGTCGCCCAGACATGGCGCTTTTTAAATTTACCAAGCACATTCTGGCTGATGAGCCTATTCAGGTTTTTAATTATGGCCACCATACACGCGACTTTACTTATGTAGATGACATTGTAGAAGGCATTATTCGCGCCAGTGACGACATCGCAACCCCGGCTCAAGAGTGGAATAGCGATAGCCCCGATCCTGCTACCAGTAATGCACCGTTTCGCCTCTTTAACATAGGTAATAATGATCCGGTAACGATCAGTGTTTATATCGAAGCCATTGAAAAGGCGCTAGGTAAAAAAGCCATCAAAGAAATGCTGCCTCTACAGCCAGGAGATGCGCTAGATACGTATGCCGACTCAGGTGAGTTAGAAAGAAGGGTGGGATATAAACCCTCTACACCAATCTTTAACGGCATTGAAAACTTCATTGCTTGGTATCGCGACTATTACTCATTAAAAAAATATTCACCTACTGCCTCCTCTGATGCTGCAAGCGAAGTGTCTGGCTTAATTAAGTGATATGAACTCCTTACTTCTCCCTTAGTACACCCAACCCTAGCAGGAACTCCAATGAACGTTACAGTTTTCGGAACGGGTTATGTTGGCCTGGTTCAAGGTGCAATTTTGTCTGAAGTTGGTCATCACGTTGTTTGCGTAGATGTGGATGCCCATAAGGTTGAACAGCTTAAGATGGGTATCACGCCTATCTATGAACCTGGATTGGAGTCGATAGTAAAAGAGAACCACGCTGCTGGAAGGCTCGATTTTACTACCGATGCGGTTGCCGCGATTAAACATGGTCAGGTTCAATTTGTCGCCGTGGGAACTCCTCCGGATGAAGATGGAAGTGCGGATCTATCCTATGTACTCAACGTGGCGACGACTATCGCTGAACACATGGAGCGCGACCAAGTTATCGTTAACAAATCCACTGTGCCAGTAGGTAGCGCCGACAAAGTTCGTGTCGTGATGGAAGAAGTATTGAAAAGGCGTGGTCGAAGCGACATCAGCTTTGAAGTGGTGTCTAATCCTGAGTTTCTGAAGGAAGGTAGTGCCGTCGTAGACTGCCAAAAGCCAGATCGAATTATTATTGGTAGCAGTTGCGATGCAACAATAGAGGTCATGCGAGAATTATATGCGCCTTTTAATCGCAATCACGACAAAGTTATCGTGATGGATGTAAAAAGTGCTGAGTTAACAAAGTATGCCGCTAACTGCATGTTAGCAACCAAGATTAGTTTTATGAACGAAATGGCAAACTTAGCCGAGCTACTGGGAGCCGATATTGAAGCCGTGCGTAAGGGAATCGGCTCGGATCCACGCATTGGCTACCACTTTATTTACCCTGGTGTAGGCTACGGGGGTTCCTGCTTTCCCAAAGACCTACAGGCGCTTATTCACACTGCAAATAGTATCGACTTTGACGCCAAACTGCTCAAAGCGGTGGAATTCCGTAATAAAGAGCAAAAAACCACACTTTTCCAGAAAATAAATCAGCACTTCAATGCACAGTTAAAGGGTAAAACCTTTGCTATTTGGGGTCTTTCCTTCAAGCCCAATACGGACGATATGCGTGATGCGCCCAGCCGAGTGCTTATGGAGGCTCTATGGGCGGCAGGTGCAAAGGTACAGGCCTATGACCCAGAAGCTATGGAAGAAGCGCAGCGAATCTATGGCAGTCGTGAGCATTTAACCCTTTGTGGAACCAAAGAAGCCGCGTTAAAAAATAGTGATGCGTTAATTATCGTTACCGAGTGGCAAAATTTCCGAGCGCCTGATTTTGAGCTTATCAAGGCTCAGTTATCGGAACCGACTATCTTTGATGGTCGAAATCTTTATGAGCCACACAGAATGGAAGCTAAAGGGTTTAACTACTACTCGGTAGGTAGAGCCAATCCAACGCTGTCAATAACATCCCAAGCTGAACGCCATCTGGTAACTGCCAGTAATTAAAGACGATATCTAATATGGTTGTTTTTTTGGGTATTTAATTGTTGTAGCTGGCTTTGTATTGTGTTTTTAATGGTAGGTGGCTCATGTTAAAGCGCCAGATTGATATTGCTATTTCAGTAACAGGGTTAGTATTGCTATCCCCTTTGCTAGTTGTTATAGCACTGCTTGTTCGCTATAAACTAGGCACGCCAGTTCTCTTTCGTCAATATCGTCCAGGGCTAAACGGTAAGCCATTTGAAATCATCAAGTTTCGCTCTATGCGAGATGCCTATGATGAGCAAGGCCGAAAATTATCAGAAAAAGAGCGGCTGACTCCTTTTGGTCGACGTTTGCGTGCTACCAGTCTGGATGAGCTACCCGAACTATGGAATGTACTGAAAGGAGATATGAGCTTGGTCGGCCCCAGGCCTTTATTAATGGAATATTTGCCTTATTACAGCGCCCACCAATTTCGTCGGCATGAAGCCCGCCCCGGCGTGACAGGTTGGGCACAAGTAAATGGTCGTAATGGTATCTCATGGGAAAAAAAGTTTGATTACGACATTTGGTATGTAGATAACCAGACACTGCTTTTGGATATAAAAATACTACTATTAACAGTGAAAAAAGTTTTTTTCCGCGAAGGTATCAGTTACTCGGGTGATGTAGCGATGCCAAACTTTAAAGAATCAAAACTGAAAAACGACAAAGGTGGACAAAATGGCTAAAAAAATTAATATCCTTGTCACTGGCGTCGGTGGGCCAACGCCACGCAGCTTTGTCAGGTCTGTCCTTGATTCTGGAACTGATAGTTATTGTTTTATTGGTGTTGATGCTAACCCGTTAGCGATTGGTCTTTATGATAAATCTTCATATGAGCATACCTATTTAGTACCAAGGGCTGATGATGAACGTTACTGGTTAGAAATATCAAAAATAATTGATCATCATCAGATTCAATTTGCAGTTGTATTGCCTGAAGTTGAAGTAGTGGCATGGTCGAAGCGGAAAGACCTTGAAGGCTTGCCTTGTAAAACATTTATTTCTTCAAGCCAGCCCACCGAAGCGATAATAGATAAGAAAAAGCTGCATGAAATACTGATGGATAAGCCTTATATACCCCGTTACTGTACTTTTTTAAACGGCTTTAAAAGCCGTGATTTGACGCTTGATTATCCTTTTTGGGTACGCGGTACTATTGGTTCAAGCGGGCTAGGTTCTTTAAAAATTACAAGTGAAGAAGAACTTGATGAATGGATGCAAATAAACCCTCTCATTGAGGAATTCATCGCATCTGAGTTTTTGCCGGGAAGAAATCTTGCGTGTAAGGTTATTTATATGGACGGCAAGATTATACGCTCCGCTTGTGCCGAGAGAGTAACGTATATCATGTCTAAGGTTGCACCTTCTGGAATAACTGGCAACACTGCGTTTGGTCGTATGATTAATGATACTCAGCTTGTGAATATTGCTGATGATGCGATTAGTTCATTTTTTAATCACTATCAATCGAAAGCCAATGGCATATTCACAGTAGATTTCAAAGAGGATGCGCAGGGGAATCCAATGATCACCGAAATAAATGTAAGGTTTGTTGCTTTTATTTCCTCTTTGGCTCAAGCAGGCGCTAATCTTCCTCTAGACTATCTTGAGATGAATCTTAATCCAGACAACTTTTCACACGTATACAAACATTATGAGTTTCCAAAAGGAGCAATATTTTTAAGAGATGTGGATGAAAAGCCAGTTGTAATGAATGAAAAAGATCTATTAAATATGGATCCCCACCATGCTTAACGGACCATTTTCTCCTTGGCCTTCCTTTACTCTGGAAGAGGCCCAGGCTGTTCAGGACGTACTGCTTTCCAACAGAGTGAACTATTGGACAGGCAAGGAGTGCGTTGAATTCGAAAAGGAGTTTGCTCAATTTGCCGAGACTAAGCATGCCATAGCGTTAGCAAATGGGACTAACGCGCTAGACTTAGCTCTAAAAGGGCTGGGTATTGGCGAAAAAGAGCATGAAGAGGTAATTGTTACCTCTCGAACGTTCGTGGCTTCAGCATCATGCATTGCGAATGTCGGGGCTGTGCCAATCTTTGCTGATGTTGATCGCGACTCTCAAAATATCACTGCCGCCACGGTCGCTGAAAAAATTACCCCGCGTACTCGCGCTATTGTTGCCGTGCATCTAGCAGGATGGCCCTGCGAAATGCAGGAGCTCATGGCGTTGGCAGAGCAATACGGGCTTTATGTCATCGAAGATTGCGCTCAGGCTCATGGCGCTCGTTATCAAGGCCGAAGCGTCGGAGGAATAGGTCATGTGGGGTGTTGGTCGTTCTGCCAGGACAAAATTATGACCACTGGTGGTGAAGGGGGAATGGTCACTACCAATGACTCCGCGCTTTGGAAACGAATGTGGGCTTATAAAGATCATGGCAAGAGCTGGGACGCTGTCTATGTGCAAGAACATCCACCGGGTTTCCGCTGGTTGCATGATACGTTTGGCACCAATTGGCGCATGACTGAAATGCAGGCCGTCATTGGTCGTATTCAACTTAAACGGATGTCTGAGTGGAGTGCGATTCGCCAGATGAATGCTCAACATATCTGGCAAGCTGCGTTAGATTGCAAAGGGTTGCGTGTTCCTGATTTTTGTTTAGATATGGCCTCTGGATCACTAACGCAAGATACCAAGCATGCCGCTTATAAATGCTATGTATTCATTGATCCGCGTCAGCTACGGAATGGCTGGGATCGCGATCGTATCCTGAGTGATATCAACCTAAGAGGAGTGCCCTGTTTTCCAGGCAGTTGCTCTGAAGTATATCTCGAAAAGGCCTTTTTAAACGCTGGCTGGCAGCCGCAAAGCAATTTGCCAGTTGCACATGAGCTTGGTCAAACCAGTCTGATGTTTTTGTGCCACCCGACACTCTCCCAAGAAGAGATTGATAAGACATGTCAAGTTCTTAAAGAGGTCATGGCGTTAGTTGTTTAATCATTTTTTCAAGCCTTTCAGAATTTAAAAGATAATCTGTATTTAAAAGATCAGCTGTCTTTAAAACTACCTGCATTTAATACTCACTATTTAAAATAGTTAATGTCGGCAAACGAGCACTCAACCTGTGTGGCTTGGTGTTTCGTTAAGGAGTTTTTATGAAGCCTAAGGTTGCTACATCGAATAAGCGTTTTTTGCTGATATCGGGCACAAGCTATTCGTTGGTCAATTTTCGAGGGCCACTGGTGCAAGCCTTGATCAAAGCTGGATTAGACGTCCATGTGGCTGCTTCAGGGCTTCTTGAAGACATGACTACTCGCCAGCAACTTGAAGCTTGGGGGGCTGTTGCTCACGACTTTCCGATGCAGAGAAATGGACTAAACCCGTGGCGCGATGCTTTAACGCTGCACGCACTTTATCGTCTTATGTGCAGGATTCGCCCAGAAATGGTGCTTAGCTACACGATCAAGCCAGTTGTTTACGGACTACTAGCAGCCTGGCTGGCTAGAGTTCCTCGCCGCTATGCATTAGTTACCGGGCTAGGTTACGCATTTGCTAGTCAGGCCAGCGGCAAGCGTGCTCTGGTCTATCAAGTCGTGCGTAGGTTATATGCCGCGGCACTCAATAGAGCAGACAAGGTGTTTTTCCAGAATCCTGATGATAACGCTTTGTTTCGTGAGCTGGGGATACTGCGTGAGAAGGTGCCTTCGCAGGTTCTCAATGGATCAGGGGTAGACATGAACCATTTTACGGTAGCTCCTATACCCGCAGGCCCACCGCGCTTCTTACTGATTGCTCGCCTGTTGGGCGATAAAGGCGTGCGTCAATATGCTGATGCTGCACGCCGAATCAAACAGCGGCATCCCGAGATAGTATTTCAACTGGCCGGTGACATTGATAGTAATCCCGATACGATTACTCGGGAAGAATTGGATATCTGGATTAAGGAGGGCTCTATTGATCATTTAGGCTGGCTTAATGACGTGCGCCCGGCAATAGCGAATTGCAGTGTTTATGTACTTCCCAGCTATTACCGGGAAGGTACACCCCGCTCAGTGTTGGAAGCCATGGCGATGGGGCGGGCGGTGATCACTACCGATGCGCCGGGATGCCGTGAGACTGTCATTGAGGGTGATAATGGCTACTTGATACCCGTTAGAGATGTCGATGCGCTTGAGGTTGCCATGCAGACGTTCATTGATAGTCCTGCCCTAGTACAAACCATGGGCCGACGTTCGTATGAAATTGCTAAAGATAGGTACGATGTTCATAAAGTTAATGCCGTCATGCTTAAATCGATGGAAATAAAAGGTCTGGTAGCGAGTGGCCGAGAGCAAGCGCTAGTTAACAATAATGCTATTAATGAAGCCTGAAAATATAAAATTATTTCCTAAGGCTTAATGGTCTGTTGAATAAAACCTATTAATTCTATTCCTAATAAAATTATGAGAACCTATTGATATGGCTTTCTTCTCGGTGATCATGCCTGTCTATAATAAGGTGAACACTTTAAGTGATTCCCTGGAGTGTATATATAGGCAAAATTTCAAAGATTTTGAGGTGATTGCCGTAGATGATGGTTCTACAGATGGCTCTCTTGGCATTTTGCAGCAGTATGAGAAGGCCGGTTTATTAAGGCTTTACCAGCGTGATTCTCCCGGTTCAGGAGGATATGCTGCGCGCAACTTAGGGGCAGATAAATCCACCGGTGAGTGGTTGGTTTTTTTTGACGCTGACGACATTATGTTATCAGACCACTTGTCATGTTTTGCCAATGCAATTAGTCAATGTTCTGATATTGAGTTATACGTCAATGCTTACCAGAAGATGGAAGGCTGGCGGCGGCTGCCGAGAATAAAAGGACGGGCTAGTGGTCGCCTGAGCCGCTTGGAGGCCTTAGAATTCTTTGCACTTTTCGACTTTATTCACATGAATGGTGCGTGTATTTCGCGTCAGCGTTTTTTATCTATGGGAGGGTTTCCTGCTGGGCTTTATCGCCGAGGTGGCGATGTATATTTCTGGTTGAAAGTGCTTTGCGAATTAAAAACGATTCACTACAACGCCAATGTGACTACTTTATGGCTGCTTGAAAACAGCGATATCACGCGTGATAAACGCAACCTTGTTGGTTTACATCCTGGTGTTGATCTTTTTAAACAGTATGAATCTACATTAAAGCGTAGTGAGCGGCGACAATTGCGTTTGGCAATAAATCGCAAAGTTCTTTCTTGGGCCGTTGAGAAGAAGCTGCTTGGCCAATCAGTGCGCTTGGATTTAGAAGCATTAAGATTGGGAGGGATGAACATGCGTTTATGGCTGCATGCTATCTCATTACTAGTGCCCCAACCTTATTACAATCAGTTACGTCGCCGTATTAAATAATCTTTGCAAGCAAAGGGGGCAGCACTCATGACCAAGACAGTAATTACTTATGGCACCTTTGACATGTTCCATATTGGCCATCTGAATTTGCTAAGACGTTTGGCTGAAATGGGGGATCGTTTGGTAGTGGGAATCTCAACGGATGAGTTTAACACGCTCAAAGGCAAGCGCACGTTGATTCCATTTGAGCACCGTGCTGAGATTGTACGCTCCTTGCGCTATGTCGACCAAGTGATTCCCGAGACCGACTGGGAACAAAAGCTTCAGGATATCATGCGCTATTCAGTTGACACTTTTGCCATTGGTGATGATTGGAAAGGCCACTTTGACTTTCTTTCACCCCACTGTGAAGTGATATATCTGCCACGTACCGATGGCGTCTCTACGACTCAATTGAAACGTTCACTTAATCCTTTCTATAGCGTTTCACGTGATGAATTAATGAATGCCTTTGACGTGCTCGATACGTTAAGAAAAGACTTCGGCTAATGTTCCTTTGATTGATGGCGATAGTGCCAAGGAAATCACAATGTCCTCTTACACACTTCGTTTAGCAAAACAGCTGGCATGGTTACCGCTGTGCCTGATCGGCGGATGCTTTCCTCGCAATGATCGTTTATGGATATTTGGTGCTTGGCATGGTCGACAGTTCGCTGACAACACAAGCTATTTGTACCGCCATGTACGTGATCACGAGCCTAGCTTGAGAGCGGTTTGGCTTGCGCATGATCAAGAGGTTGTTAAGCGAGTTCGTGAAGAGGGCGGAGAATCCTATCTTGCTTACTCAGTCAAAGGAATCCTGTTGTCGCTGCGTGCGCGGCTTTTTCTCGTCACTCATTCGGCAGAAGATGTTAATCCCCATGCGTCATTTGGGGGGCAGCTAATCAACCTAACCCATGGAACCCCTCTTAAGCGTTTGGTTCAGGATGCTCGCTCTTCCCGGCTTGGCGTTTTTACCAGCGTGTTTGATCGTTACCTGCGCAGGGTACTACCTGGGCAGCGCCGGCCTCAGCAAGTATTAGTGGCTTCCGACGTCGGCCGAGAGCGAATGATCTCTGCCTTCGGTTTACCAAGTGATCGTGTCACTGCCCTTGGCTATCCTCGTTGGAATGCTTTCCAAGAAAATGCGTCAACATTATTGCAAAGGGCTGGCATCGATATAGTAGCGTACGACAAGATAGTGCTATATGCACCGACCCTTAGAATGCAAGGCAAGGGGGGGCTTGATGTGTCCCAAGGAGAACGCCTAGAAGCATTACTGCCATGGCTTGAAAAGCATCGAGTGCTATTGCTCATCCGCGGGCACACCTCGTTGAAAATGAGCGGTGTACAAGCGTTAATGGAGGGAAATGCGAGTATTCGTGAAGCGCCTGTCAGTATATTTCCAGATGTAAATGCTTTATTTCCGGCAGTGGATGTACTTATCACTGACTACTCGAGTTTGATGTTCGACTATGCTTGTTTGAATCGTCCCATCATTTTAATGGCACCTGACCTGGATGATTATCTCAACCTCGATGTAGGGGTTTATGGAGATTATCTTGCTGACGCGCCAGGTCCGGTAATCGAATCTTGGGAGTATTTACCTGAAGCCTGGGACTCCTTGACTAAAGAGGTCCATCACCAGCGCTTAGCAACTTTTGTAGCTCGCCATGCCGCTATGAACGATGGCAGAGAGTGTGAACGCGTCACCTCTCATCTGCGTAACAGCTGTCGCCTCGAAGTAACCAGCCATGCCTGAATGACTGTAACTACAAGGTGAGTACGTAGTTTGAATAGAGAATAAAGCTAGCTTCTCAATGATTTTATGGGGATGCGACATGTCATTTTATGAAAAAGGGATAAAGAGCAGGCAGGTAAGTGACGATGCAAATGGTGGTGCTCGAGTTGGTTTTCCAAGGGTTTCTGTGATTGTACCGACTTATTATGACTGGTCACGTCTAAAAAAGTGTGTTGTTGCATTAGAGAACCAGTCGCTTGCTCAAGACAATTTTGAAGTCATTATTGTCAATAATGCCTCTGATGATTCTCCGCCAGCGGACTTTTACTTACCCAAAAATTTCACCATGATCAAAGAAGCGAAACCAGGTTCATATGCAGCAAGAAATGCCGCATTAAAGATTTCTCGAGGTGAAATAGTTGCGTTTACTGATTCTGATTGTATCCCAGATTCTTATTGGCTGGAGACAGCTATTAATCGACTCGATAAAGGTGCAGAACGCGTTGCTGGTAAAGTAGAGCTTTTCTTCAAATCTGAAAAACTGACGCTTGTTGAAATTTATGAAAAGGCCTTTGGATTTGATCAAGAACGCTATGCTCAGCGGGGAGGAGCGGTGACTGCGAATATGGTAACTTGGTCGAAAAATTTTGAAATAGTTGGATTTTTTAACGATAACCTTATGTCTGGTGGTGACAATGAATGGGGAGTGCGTGCGAGCGAAAAAGGGATTCCTGTTGAATACGCCCAGGAGGTTATTGTTAACCATCCAGCACGCTCAAATGTAAAGGATATTCTTAAAAAACGAAGACGAGTGATGGGAGGACAGTTGAATAAAATGAAAAAGAATTCGAAGAGAAGTTTTATTATAATTTTAGCTAAAGGCTATTTCCCACCAATAAAAGCGCTAAAGTTGTTTTTAGAAAAAGAGTTGACTTTTTCAGAGAGATTTTTAGCTTATCTATTGTGTTATTATTTTAAATCTTATTCAGCCACGTACAGGTTGGCGTTACTCCTCGGCCTGGCTAAGCCAGAAAGATCTTAGCTTGAAATTATGTGAGTGGTGAGTGGTGATGGGTTAGCGGTAGTCGAGTATTGTTTTTATAAATGCCTCGCCGAATGTTAAAGAAATATTCGGCGAGGCATTTTTTTTACTTAATATTTTTAGGGAGCAGCAGACTATCGTCTTCATCAGTAGGTGCCTGATAAGTCTAAGGTTACGCATTGAGGTGAATAGTCTTATGAATTAAGTTGTATTTGTAGATACGGTATTGACAGGCACAGTCTTTGCAGACACAAATCTTTTGATTTAGTATCTATGGATAGGTGGATGCAGACAGGGTACGAGGTGCTTATGCAAACAGCCAGCAATGTTATTCAGGACAAGGCCGCCGCTGCGGCTGGTCTAAAAGCCGCTGTGCGTATTTTGGATAAATGGCGGGCGACAGGTGAGCAGGGCGAATCTATTCTACGCGTCTCCCACAGCAGCTATGCCCGCGCGCGGCGGGGAGATTTAGCTGAGATCAAGTTAGACAGTGATCAATTGGCACGAATCAGTTATTTGCTCAATATTCATGCGGCACTGCGAATGCTGTTTGAAAACCCTGATAATGTTTACGGGTTCGTCTCTATGGCAAATCACAATCCTTACTTTAACGGGCGTACGCCGCTTGAGGTGATTGGTACTGGAGATTTCGCAGCACTTTATGAAACCTTCAAGCGTATTGATAGCTTGCGAGGTGCTCAGTGGTAGATTCGGCGGGAATAAGCGAAGGTTCGCTGCCCCTTTGTCAATCGAAAGAGGTAGTGGGGTATCGCTTAGTCAACAGTAAATTTCCTCCCATTGGGCTGTTTGACGATGTTGCGAGCCTCGATGAGTTTGAAGCGCTTTATGCCCTGCAGGCGCTGACGAATCCAAGGCTGCGTAACGAGGCTGGTGATTTGGGGCTCATTCCTCACAATCAGATTCCCTTTGGGATCCGAGGATGCTCTTATGCGACAGCGCCTTTTACCCACGTTAATCCGGAGGGTTCTCGCTTTAGCGACGGCAGCTTTGGTGTGCTTTACATTGCGGATGCACAACCAACGGCAATCAGTGAAGTGAGGCACCATCAGGAAATCTATTGGAAAAACGTACCATCGTTACATTTTGAACGGTTTATCTTCCGTGGGCTTAAGTGCCTATTTAATGAAAAAGCCTGTCGTGATGGCTTAGTGCTTCAATCGTCCCATGTCATTTATGATGCCGACGATTATCGAGCAGCGCGCACGTTAGGCAGAGAGCTTCGCAAAGAGCAACGTACCGGTTTGCGTTATCATTCTGTTCGGCAACCAGGTGCCACTTGCTGGGCGTTAATGACGCCGCAGTTCGTCCTGGATATTATCCAGACCACTCATATTGAGATGATCTGGAACGGGCGAATAGCCCAAGTGAATCGCCTCTCAGCGGTACCCATCAAGTGAATTCAGTAGAGTAATTATGTTCGCTGTTGCTCGGTGAAGCGCTGCATGATCGTGAGTGTTTTATCACTAACATGATGCTCCATGCCCTCTGCATCAATACGCGCTGTGCTGTCATCAACTCCAAGGGCACGCAAGAAATGCAGCACCACATCGTGGCGTGACCGGGAAATTTCGGCCATTTTTTGCCCTTCTTCGGTCAAGAAGAGCGAGCGATAGGGCTTGCTTGTCACTAGGCCCAGCTCATTCAGGCGGCGAATCATTTTAGAGACGGTAGCTTGGCTAACGGCCATTCGGGTGGCGATATCGGCTGCGCGCGCTTCTCCACGGTGGCGTAATAAGTCGCCGATTAACTCGACATAATCTTCGATCAGTTCCGTTTCGTGGGCATTACGCACCGTCTCATACTGCTGTGCATGCTGTTCCACTGGCGGTAGCGCATCTCCATCTTGGCCGTATGCGGTAGGAGAGTGTTGCTGTTGGTATTCACTCATTGGCAAAATTTATCAAGGTTAGTGGAAACGTTAATTAGTGATGGTAGCGCATTTTTTTAGATAATTGTTAGCCATGGCTAAACTGTTTGCATAAAGCTTTTTTGTTGAGCTGCAGCTGTACTTATTGGGATCCTAGCACAGGAGGAAGAAATAATGACCAAGCAGTATGGCTGGTTAATCATTGTGCTAGTAGCGACTTGCTGCTTTTTCCTGACCCTGTTGTTTTCACCCAGGCACAGCGTGTTAATGCGCTTATGGGGCATCGTAAGATCGGTACTGCCGATAACGCTTAAGAGCGAGATTGGAGACTTTCCCATGCCTTCTCTGCGATGCCAATACCAGCCCCTGTCATTAATAAGTAGGTTTGGTCGACACCTGCCTCATGTAATGGGGCTGCTTCATCCTGAAAGTGTATGCCCGCAAGCAGCTGTCCAGTAAAGCCTGCTTTACGCAGCTCGCGAGTTGCAATTAATTTACTTTCAAGCTCTGGGGTGGCCAACGTTACTGCCAACAGCTTGGAAATATCTAATTGATGCCAAAATCCCACGTCTTCTATATCGCCATAGTAGACGTGGCGTTTGTGTTCCGATTTATTAGGATCAGAATCAATACCCGCAACTGACACCCCCTTATCGTTAAAAAAGTCGTAGGCAGCGCTACCTGTGCGTCCCATGCCAAGTATTAACACGGTAGCATTACCGATATTAACGGGTTGTTCATCTGGATGGCGTGTATCACGCTCAAAGCGTGTTAACGACCTTTCCCAGCGATCGAAAAGTCCATGAGCCAAGCGGTTTAGAGGTGCCGAAATGACAAAAGATAATGCGACAGCGATGGCGAGCGGTACCAACCACTCCTCTAAAATACTAGAGGCAACGATTAGGCCAAATTCACTGTAGGCAGTTAGGCTTAAACCTCCCAGAAAAGCGTTACGTGCTCGGATACGAAATGCGATCAACAGCGCAAAAAATAATAGTCCTTTTAAGGGCAGTGCTAAGGCGAGAACTCCGGCAAAAATCAAGGCATTGGTGTCGGGTAGCCCAGCCATTCCTATTTGTAAGAAAAAGCTGATTAGGAGCATTTCCTTTATTCCCCATAGCGCCTTTGAAAGCTCCTGGGCGCGCGGGTGTTTGGCAAGCAATAGACCCATGACTAAGGCACCTACCTCTGAGCTTAACCCGACGGCTTCAAACCCCATTCCACCGATAGCAATTGCTAGCACAGCGCCTAGCAGCACCAGCAGCTCATCGTGTTGGGCAATACTCATTAACCAATAAAGAAGGGGTCTAAGTAGTGGTAGTAAAAATACCAGTAGTGCCCATGGGCTGGGGGTCTGGCCACTATAAAAGCTGAGTACTGCAATGGCGACCAAATCTTGAATAATTAAAATACCGATGGCAATTCGGCCATGGAGAGCCCGCAATTCTCGCTTAGCCTCAAGTACCTTAGCGGCAAGAACGGTGCTTGAAAATGACAGAGCAATGGCAAGCAATATTGCCTTATCCATAGATAGCGATAAAAACACGACGAAGCCAATCGTAAAAAATAAGCAGGTAATGGCTAGGTGTATAAATGCGCTTCCAAGCACGACGGGCTCAGCAAGGCTCTTCACGTTAAGTTTTAGGCCAATGGTAAAGAGCAGCAATAGAACGCCTAAGTGGGCAAGATGTTCTAGTAATGGACCTGCTTCACTGGGCAGGCCAACGCTAGGGCCGAAGGCGTTGAGTGCAAACCCGGCGGCCAAAAAGCCCACCAAGGGCGGTAAGCTAAGCTGACGGGCAATAATCCCGAAGACAAGAGCAAACGATAAAATAAGCACTTCAAACATGCTGAATCCTTAACATAAAGGTGGCTTGGTTATCTTCCCACTCGCCAATGTTTTTGCATTTCAATAAAGGTGAACGATGCCGACCAAGTGATCAGGACAAAGCCTGTTAATGCCAGCGTTCCGTATAGGAATCGAACGGGGCCCGTTGCATAAATATCCCCATAACCGACTGTGGTGTAGGTGACGGCAGAAAAGAATATATAATCTAATAGATTAAAGCTGTCATAACCTTGCAGGGCGCCAATACCGTTGAGCGCTGTTAACCACCATCCGGTCATACCAAACAGCCAAATTTCGGCAACGTGCGTCAATAAAACACCAAATGCCATACCAAGGATACGCTGGCGATGAGGCTTATGTGATCGTTCAATTTGTCGTGAGATAAGCCACAGTGATTCGTAGTGAAGCAGCACCGCTAGTACGACAGCGATGAAAGTAGTTATTACGACGACCAAATGTTCGGGGTATGGAATGGTCAAGTAGTAAGAATCCCAAAGTCGCTATGAGAAAATGTTCAGCACAATCGACTGCCAAATAGCAGCAGCGAGCCATCTAAAGAGTGCCAGCCCCACCAGGCTAGCACCACTCCGCCCAGCAGTAGCGTTGCTAGTACGATCAACAGTGTAAACGCTGTTAGTTGCTTCATGAGACCACCTGAGGGGCGACGTTTCGTGCTAACGGTTTTTCGCTAATAAACCAGTGCAGACCAGCGGCGACCAGTGAGAGCACAATGGCAATCTTCCAGACAGTGTCATAATGGCCAGTGAGATCATAAAGATATCCGCCAAGCCAGACACCCATAAATGATCCTAGCTGGTGAAATAAGAATACAATGCCGCCCAGCATGGATAAATGGCGAACACCAAATACAGACGCCACAATGCCGTTGGTTAACGGCACGGTTGAGAGCCAAAGTAGGCCCATGGCGATACCAAATAAATAAGCACTGGTAGAGGTCAGCGGCAACATGACAAAAGCGGCAATTATCGCGCCGCGAATTAAGTATAACCAGCTAAGTAGGCGCGGTTTTGACCAAATTCCTCCCATCCATCCTGCCGTGTAGGTACCCAAAATGTTGAACAAACCGACCAGTGCCAGCACAGTGGTGCCCACCTGAATGGCCAGACCATTATCGAATAAATACCCCGGTAGATGGACAGCAATAAATACGACTTGGAAGCCGCAGACGAAAAAGCCGAGGCATAGTAGCCAAAAGCCTTTCTGACCGACCGCCTCATTGAGTGCGTCGCGTAAGCTTAAATCACCCAGCGCGCTGGGACTTGGACGGTCTTTTAATATCGCCCCCAGGGGAATCATCAGCGCAGCAATGGCACCCATCGCTAGAAGAGCTGCTGACCAGCCAAGCCACTCAATTAGCCCCAGTGTGCCGGGTAACATCGCGAATTGTCCAAAAGAGCCAGCGGCACTGACAATGCCCATCGCTATACTGCGTTTTTCGGGGGCCACAGCGCGTCCCACTGCACCCAAAATTACTGAAAATGTAGTGCCGGATAGGCCTAAACCAATGAGGAATCCAGCGCTTAGAGTCATGCCTAATGCGCTGGTGGAAAGGCTCATAAAGCACAGTCCAGCCACATATAAAATGGCCCCTATGACAATAATTCTCGCCGCTCCAAAACGGTCAGCCAGCGCACCGGTGAAAGGCTGCGAGAGCCCCCAAATAAGGTTTTGAACCGCAAGGGCAAATGCAAACACGCCGCGCCCCCAGCCGAAATCGCTGCTCATCGGCTCAAGGAAAAGCCCAAAACCATGTCGAAGACCCATAGCAGTGGAAATAACCAAGCTTGCTAGCACGATAAAGAGTAGCGTGCGATGTCGCGGCAATACCATTTTACGTCCCTTATTATGTAGTTTGTTAACGCGTTAACTAACTATCTCACGGGTCGGATTTTTTTAGAAGCTATCAACTTTCGTACGAATTAGCAGTGTCGGTAATAAGTTGAGGGCGGCATACTAGGTAGTATGTTGCAAAGCAACAAGTGTGCTTTGACTAAAGTCGTACGTTTTGTATCACAAATGATCCACGTTTATTAGCGACGCTTAAATGACATAAAAAATGCTTACGTTAGGACAGGTAGGTGTGGGTTATACCGACGAACCTCTTCATTTGTTGGTGTAGGCTTATTTTTCATAATTGATTAGTAGGAGGCCAGTGGTGCTGAATCCTTTTTCTATGCAAGGCAAGGTCGGGATTGTTGCTGGCCTTGCTAATCAAGACAGTATCGCTTTTGGCTGTGCCCAGGCGCTGCATCACGCCGGTGCTGAGTGCTTAGTGACCTACGCTTCTCCCAATGCCGAAAAGTTTGTCACGCCGCTGGTAGGCGATATGGGGGAGCCGGAATTAATGCTGTGTGATGTGCAACACAATGATCAGTTGGATGCGTTATTCGCTCGCGCGCGCAAGCGCTGGGGCCGGCTAGACTTTGTCGTCCACTCGATTGCCTATGCTCCCCTTGATGACTTACACGGACGAGTAGTTGACTGTTCCAAAGAGGGGTTTGCACTCGCTATGGATATCTCTTGCCACTCCTTCATTCGCATGGCCAAGCATGCCGAGCCGCTGATGAAAGAGGGCGGAAGTCTGTTCAATATGACGTACTACGGTGCGGAGAAGGTCGTTGATAACTACAACTTAATGGGCCCCGTGAAAGCCGCATTGGAGTCTGCCACGCGCTATATGGCTGCCGAACTTGGCCCTCAAGGTATCCGTGTTCATGCGGTATCGCCTGGCGCTATTCGCACACGGGCAGCATCTGGACTTAAGGCGTTTGATGAGTTGGCCTATGACGGCGAAACGCGCTCACCATTACGTCGCTTGGCCAGCGTGCAGGATGTCGGCAATGCCGTCGTTTATCTCGCCTCTGATGCTGGAGCATCACTGACGGGTTTAACCCACTACGTAGATGCAGGCCACCATATTCGCTTCTAACGTTTGGGTGATTAAGGAAGTTTCCTAGTTTAAGGAAGTGGTTTAAAGGAGTCACTCGATGTCGGCCAATGACGCTAATGATCTAATTGAAAATCGCACCTATGACGAAATAACGGTCGGTGATGAAGCCCACCTAGAAAAACGCCTGACCATGGAGGACATCAAACTGTTTGCTGTGATGTCAGGTGACATTAATCCGTCACACGTCGACAGCGACTTTGCTAAGAGCAGCCGTTTTCAGGAAGTCATTGCTCATGGCATGTGGGGCGGCGCGCTGATATCCACTGTGCTGGGAACGCAGCTGCCCGGACCGGGCACGGTCTATCTTACCCAGTCGTTGCAGTTTAAGGCACCCGTAAGGCTGGGGGATGTACTGCGGGTATCCGTGCGGGCTATCGAAAAAGACGATCAGCACCATAGGATCACCTTTGCCTGCCGTTGCGAAAATCAACGCGGTGATACGGTCATTGAAGGTGACGCTAGCGTATTGGCACCGATTAAAAAAATTCAACGGCCTCGCGCGTTGCTGCCCAAAGTGCGTTTAACCGAGCGTGGCAGGTTGCATGAGATTCTAACTGCTGCCGATCATCCGGAGCCAATGCCCACCGCAGTCGTTCATCCGGTAGACCAAAGCGCCATTTGTGGAGCGGTTGAATCAGCAGCGCAAGGTTTAATTATTCCTGTGCTGGTTGGGCCCAAAGGGAAAATCCAGCTCGCCGCTGAAAAAGCCGAGGTGGATATCAGTGCATTCGAACTGATAGATGTTCCCCACAGCCACGCGGCTGCTGAACAAGCGGTGGCATTAGCACGTCAGGGCCGCGTAGGCGCGTTGATGAAAGGTGCGCTGCACACCGATGAGCTTTTACGTGAAGTGCTTAAGCGCGACACAGGGTTGCGTACCGAGCGGTGCCTAAGTCATGTGATGGCCTTTGATGTGCCAACCTACCCGCGACCATTGTTAATCACGGATGCGGCGATCAATATCTATCCTAAGCTGGCTGAAAAACGCGATATTGTTCAAAACGCGATTGAGTTGGCTCACGCGTTGGGTAACGACAATCCCCGTGTGGCGATTCTATCTGCTGTTGAGACCGTCAACCCCAAAATCACTTCTACGATTGATGCGGCGGCCCTGTGTAAGATGGCTGAACGTGGCCAGATTAGCGGTGGCACCTTAGATGGGCCGCTGGCTTTCGACAATGCTGTCTCAGAAGCGGCGGCGAGAACCAAAGGCATCATTTCGCCAGTGGCAGGGCGCGCCGACATCCTACTTGCACCAGATCTTGAAGCGGCCAATATGTTGATGAAGCAACTTACTCACCTGGCAGATGCGACGGGGGCGGGCGTTGTCGTCGGCGCTAGGGTACCGATCATGCTGACAAGCCGCGCGGATGATGCATTGACGCGCATGGCATCCAGTGCATTAGCGTTACTACTAGCTGACTATCAGCGTCGGAGCCTACTAAGTAGTCCTTCAGGAGCATAATCATGCAGGAAATACTGGTGCTGAATAGTGGTTCTTCCAGCGTCAAGTTTGCTCTTTATCATATCACTGCTGAAGACGCTGACGGTGGGTCTCTGGAGGAGTTGACGCTCGCCTATAGCGGCCATTTTTCGGGCTTGGCAACGTCGCAATGTCGCGTGTCGTTAGCGCATCGCGAACCTGGGCAGCCCCCGCATCGCTATGGTTTGCAAACTCTGGCGGCGCTGGGGCTAACCCCGGCAATAAACCATGAAGAGGCCATTACAAAGTTGATGGCATGGCTTAAGCAGCGTGAGGATAAAGGTACTCTGGTTGCCATTGGGCATCGCGTTGTTCATGGCGGCCAAACCTACTATGAAGCGACTAGGTTAAGCGCTAACGACGTGATCGAGTTGGAAAAATTTTCAAGCTTAGCGCCGCTGCATCAGCCCCATGGACTTGCGCCTATCAAACTACTGATGGCACGTCTGCCAGACGTACCGCAGATCGCATGTTTCGATACCGCGTTTCATGCTCATCAGCCCTGGGTGGCTCGGCAGTTTGCTTTGCCGCGGGAATTGACTGCCAAGGGGTTGATACGTTACGGCTTCCACGGCCTTTCCTACGATTATATTCAGCGCACGCTAGCCAATGTATTACCGGATGATGCACCTCGTTCACGGGTGGTGGTGGCGCATTTGGGTAATGGTGCCAGTATGTGTGCTATCCACGACGGTGTCAGCGTAGCCTCAAGCATGGGCTTTACTGCGCTTGATGGACTGCCTATGGGGACACGTTCTGGTGCTTTGGATCCAGGGTTGGTGCTCCACTTAATTGGTCATGAAGAAATGAGTGTTGAGGACGTGTCGACGCTTTTATACAAGCGTTCAGGACTGCTCGGTGTCTCCGGAATAAGTAGCGATATGCGTGAGTTGCTTGCAAGTGATGCCCCTGAAGCCGAAGAGGCTGTTGAGCTTTACTGCTATCGCGCCGCGCGGGAAATCGCCAGTTTAGCTGGCGCGCTGGGCGGGCTTGATCAATTGGTATTCACCGCCGGTATTGGTGAGCATGCTGCATCCGTGCGTGCACGTATTGTGGTGCAGTGTGAGTGGTTGGGTATGCAGCTTGATGAAAAAGCCAATAAGCGTGATGCCTGTTGCATCTCTTCGCCGAGTGGTCGTGTGGGCGTTTGGGTCATTCCAACCGATGAAGAGCGAGTGATAGCCAGTGATTGCCTAGCGCTTCTCAATAGGGCGGATTAAACCGAGTTTTAATTCTGCCACCTGATAGTGCCCAGGAGATTAGTTGAGCCACTGACCGTAGGGGGGGTTGAGTGTTGTCATTGTTGTGGTGATTACTACTGTCATTACCGCTACCGAGAAACCACTGATCTGATAGAATCCCCAGTTTTTGTAAGCTCACTCACTTATCTAACTGGGAATCTTAATGAACGCGGTAATTCTTGCTGTGCTAATCATGGTGGCGCTTTCGCTTGCTCGGGTATCCGTGGTGTTTGCACTGGTTGTAGGTGCGCTGGTTGGCGGCTTGGTTGGCGGCCTGTCACTGGATGAAACGCTCAGTGCATTCAATGATGGTGTTGGTGGAGGCGCGCAAGTAGCCCTTGCTTATGCCACGCTTGGGGCCTTTGCGGTGGCTATTTCACGTTCAGGGCTTCCAGATATGCTGGCCAATCGCCTGATTACAATGTTGGGAAAAGAAGCGACTGCGGCACATCAGGCACGGGTAAAGGTGTTTTTGCTCGTCGCAGTGCTCTTAGTGGCTATCTCATCGCAAAACGCCATTCCGGTGCATATAGCGTTTATCCCGGTGCTGATTCCGCCGTTGTTAGTGGTAATGAATCGTCTCCAGCTTGACCGCCGCGCGGTAGCGTGTGCGCTCACCTTTGGGTTAACCGCTCCATATATGCTGCTACCTGTTGGTTTTGGCGCGATCTTCTTGAATGATATTCTGCTGGCAAATTTAAATAGTGCCGGCGAGTCACTGGGCTTGGAAATTACCCGGGGCATGGTGCCCATGGCAATGGCTATTCCGGTAGGAGGAATGGCCATTGGCTTACTCGTAGCACTTTTTTTCAGCTACCGTGGGCAGCGTGAATACACTAATAAAGATCTAGTGGCGACTAATGCCCACCAAGGTCACTCGCCTGCAAAGCCTCATACGTTTGGGCTTGTGATGTCGGGCGTGGCTATTGTTGCTGCGTTAGGCTTACAGCTATATACCGGCTCTATGATTATTGGTGGGCTAGTGGGGATTGGTTTGCTTTCGCTAGGCGGCATTTTTAAGTGGCGTGAAGCAGACGATCTATTTACCAGCGGTATGCGCATGATGGCGTTGATCGGCTTCATCATGATTTCAGCGGCTGGCTTTGCAGAAGTAATGAAGGCGACAGGGGATATCGAGTCGTTAGTGACAGGTGCGTTTGAGTTGTTTGGTGATAACCGCGGTTTAGCGGCGTTTGTTATGCTGCTGGTAGGCTTGTTTATTACCCTGGGAATTGGCTCATCGTTTTCAACCATTCCCATTATCGCAGCGATTTTTGTACCGCTGGCGGTGCAGTTCGGTTTCTCGCCAATGGCGACGGTTGTGCTGGTTGGTACGGCGGCTGCACTGGGCGATGCTGGCTCGCCAGCGTCTGATTCCACGCTGGGGCCAACGTCAGGTCTAAATGTTGATGGACAGCATGATCATATGTGGGACAGCGTGGTGCCTACCTTCCTGCACTACAATATACCGCTGATTGCTTTTGGGTGGTTGGCAGCGATGTCGCTTTAAGTTTTTACACCCAAACCAACACGCAGACCAAGAGGGGCAGCCATGAGCTGCCCTTTTTTATACTAAAACCATGATTATTGCCCAGGTAGGTGTGCCTCGAAAGCGCTGAGCAGGCCACGGAGCAGGGAGAGTTCCTTGCGGCTGGGTTGGGCGCGGGAAAACAGCGCCTGAAGCTGTTCTTCAGTGCGGGCATGGGGCTGGGTAAGAAAGCCACTTTGCTGCATCAGACGTCCAAGATGCTCCTGGAAGTGCACAAACTGCTCGCGGCTGGGCGGCGTGGCTTCAAGTGGCCGTTGGTACATGAAGTGACTATCATCGCGCTTCCGCCAAGCACGGTGTACTTCATAGGCTAAAATCTGCACGGCCTGCGATAGATTTAAAATACCGTATTCAGGGTTGGCAGGTATGCTGACTTGGTGTGTGCAGCAACGTATTTCGTCGTTGGTGAGACCTGAGCGTTCACGCCCGAATACGAGTGCAACCGGCGCTTGTGCGGCGTTCTCAATTACCTGCTGCGCCATGTCATCAGGTTCATCGAAATGCGGGAGCGGTAGGCTGCGGAGCCTTGCGCTTGCACCGACTACCTGTACGCAATCACTAACCGCTTCTTCAAGGCTGCTTACACAACGGGCATTTTCAAGCACATCTGTTGCACCCGCTGCCATGCGAGTTGCTTCGTCATCTGGGAATGCGCGCGGATTAACCAATAAGAGCTCGGATAAGCCCATGGTTTTCATCGCGCGAGCAGTAGCGCCAATGTTGCCTGGGTGGAAGGTTTGCACTAGTACGATGCGAATATTGGAGAGCACGGTAATGAAGACCTACAGCTGCCGGATAAAGGCGCTGATGGTAGCATGATTTTAGCTACCGTTAGAGCTAGAGAGAGGCATTGCCGCATAAAAGAACCCCGCCATGGCGGGGTTCTTAGCGACGTTAAACGTCAGAGCGATAGGCTCAGGGTTGCATTACATCATGCCGCCCATGCCACCCATTCCGCCCATGCCACCCATGTCTGGAGCAGCGTCTTTCTCTTCAGGATCGTCAGCGATCATGCACTCAGTGGTGATCATCAGACCAGCGACAGAACCAGCGGACTGCAGTGCAGTACGGGTTACTTTAGCCGGGTCCAGAACACCCATTTCGAACAGGTCGCCGTACTCACCCGTTTGTGCGTTATAGCCGAAGTTGCCTTCACCATCTTTAACGCGGTTGATAACAACAGCAGCTTCTTCACCGGCGTTGGTAACAATCTGACGCAGCGGAGACTGCATAGCGCGCAGCGCCATGTTGATACCGTGGTTCTGGTCTTCGTTGTCGCCAGTCAGGCCTTGTACTTTAGCCATGACGCGAACCAGTGCAGTACCGCCACCAGGTACAACGCCTTCTTCTACTGCAGCGCGGGTTGAGTGCAGCGCATCTTCAACACGAGCTTTCTTCTCTTTCATTTCTACTTCGGTAGCCGCACCGACGCGAATAACAGCAACACCGCCTGCCAGCTTGGCAACGCGCTCTTGCAGCTTCTCTTTGTCGTAATCAGAAGAGGTTTCTTCGATTTGCGCACGGATCTGGTTAACGCGTGCTTCGATGTCATTTTCGACACCAGCGCCATCGATGATGGTGGTGTTTTCTTTAGACATCGTCATGCGCTTAGCGGTACCCAGGTGATCCAGGTTCGCTTGCTCAAGCGTCAGGCCAACTTCCTCAGAAATCACGGTGCCGTTAGTCAGGATAGCGATATCCTGCAGCATCGCTTTGCGACGGTCGCCGAAGCCAGGTGCTTTAGCTGCAGCAACTTTAACGATGCCGCGCATATTGTTCACAACCAGCGTTGCTAGCGCTTCGCCTTCGATATCTTCAGCGATAATCGCGAGCGGTTTACCTTGCTTAGCAACCGCTTCCAGCACCGGCAGTAATTCGCGGATGTTGGAGATTTTCTTGTCTACGAGCAGGATGTAAGGGTCTTCCAGCTCGACAGCCATGGTGTCTTGGTTGGTAACGAAGTAGGGCGAGAGGTAGCCGCGATCAAACTGCATACCTTCAACGACTTCCAGCTCGTCTTCGAAGCCACGGCCTTCATCAACGGTGATGACGCCTTCTTTACCGACTTTCTCCATCGCTTCAGCGATGATCTCGCCAATGCGCTTGTCGCCGTTCGCAGAGATTGTGCCTACCTGAGCAATCGACTTGGTGTCGGTGCAAGGAACAGACATTGCCTGAATCTCTTTAACCGCTGCGCTAACCGCTTGGTCGATACCGCGCTTAAGATCCATCGGGTTCATGCCCGCAGTAACGCCTTTCAAGCCTTCTGCGACAATTGCTTGAGCCAGAACCGTTGCCGTAGTGGTACCGTCGCCTGCAGCGTCAGACGTTTTGGAAGCAACTTCCTTAACCATCTGCGCGCCCATGTTTTCGAACTTGTCTTTCAGTTCGATCTCTTTGGCAACTGATACACCATCTTTGGTAACGGTCGGTGCGCCGAAGGACTTGTCCAGTACCACGTTACGGCCTTTCGGACCGAGGGTAACTTTTACTGCGTTGGCCAGAACGTCAACGCCACGTGCCATGCGTTTGCGTGCATCATCGGAGAACTTAACTTGCTTAGCTGCCATGTTCGTTATTTCCTAAACATTGAAATTTAAAAGGAAAAGTAAGTAGTCGAGGCGAGATTTAGCCTTCGACGACTGCCAAGATATCGGCTTCGCTCATGATCAGAACTTCTTCGCCGTTGATTTTCTGTTTCTCAACGCCGAAACCGTCTTTGAAAATCACCGAGTCGCCAACTTTAACGTCCAACGGGCGAACGTCACCGTTGTCGAGAATGCGACCATTACCAACCGCCAGGACTTCACCGCGAGTGGGTTTTTCCTGGGCGTTGCCCGGAAGCACGATGCCGCCAGCGGTTTTCTGCTCTTCTTCCACGCGACGAACAACGACGCGATCGTGCAAAGGACGGATATTCATGCTCACGTTCTCCTGAGTATCGTCAAAGCCCATAAGGGCAGTTAGCTAAATGAGATTTTCGTGGGCCTCTTGCCCGCGAAAAGTGAAGGTAAGTCACCTTCATGTTAATGGCGAAAGCTAGTGCATCCGCCGAACTTGTGTGCTGACTCAAAAGTGGGGGCTGCTCGTAGCCTTTCAAGGGGTAAGTGATAAAAAAATGTGGTTTTTTGGCATTCTTCTTCGATGAGCCTTCAGCGCCGCCTTGCTGTTTCATCGCGGCTAATGAATTCACCTTCAATCGGCCCTTCTTGACTGCTTGAGCGTGATGTCTGGGCCTGTTCGTAGCTTGCTTGCTGCTGTTGGTCAGCAGTGCTTTTTAAGCCTAGCCAGGTGAGGGCTTTAAATATTAACTGGCGAGCGTTAGGCAGCAGGCAGGCGATGCCTAGCGCGTCAGAGAGAAAGCCTGGGGCCAAAAGTAGGGCGCCTCCGAAAATCAGAGCGGCCCCGGTAAACAGTTCTTGAGAGGGAATTTCGCCCACTTGCATGCGCTGTCGCGCGCGCGCCAGAGTGGAAACACCCTCTTTGCGAATTAGGTGTAGTCCAATGAAACCAGTGCCCAGTACTAGAAGCAGAGTGGTTAATAAACCAATTTGGCTACCGATCGAAAACAGTAGTACAAAATCAACTAACGTAAACAGCGATATAAAAAGAAGAATGGGCATGACAGACTCCATAACAAACGTAATTCGTCAATATGGTGGCAGAATTCACGAAAACAAGCAGCCAGCGTTCGGTTAGCTTGCTTGCGTATGTGTTCTAATGCTCGATATTTCGCTCAATAGCTTCTATGCTGCGATGCACAATGGCGCCATTTTACGAGGCGATATAGGTAGCGCTTAGCAAGCAATTTAAAGTATCGGTCTTTATAAGTATCGGCCTAAGGAGAATCAGATGAACCTGACAAATAAAGTGATCGCGATTACCGGGGGAGCTCGCGGTCTGGGCTTTGCTATGGCGGAGCGGCTAGGCAAGCAAGGTGCTCGGTTGGCGCTTTTGGATATGAGTGCAGCAGCATTGGATGAGGCGGTATCAGCGTTAGCGTCTCAAGATATTCAAGCACACGCATTTGTGACCAATGTGGCTGATGAGCAGTCAGTGCAGCAGGCATTTGCTGACATTGCGGCCCGCATGGGACCGGTAGGCGGTTGTATTAATAATGCAGGGATCACTGACGATGGCTTGCTGATCAAAGCAAAAGAAGGGGTGGTTGAAAAACGTATGTCGCTATCTGCTTGGCAGAAAGTGCTTGATGTCAATTTAACTGGCGTTTTTCTGTGCGGCCGGGAAGCGGCAACGCAGATGGTAGAAGCTGGGCACCAGGGCGTTATTGTCAATATTTCAAGTATTTCCCGAGCCGGAAATATGGGGCAAAGTAACTATGCTGCTGCTAAAGCTGGTGTCCATGCGTTGACAGTTACCTGGGGCAAAGAGCTTGCCCGTTACGGTATTCGCACTGGAACCGTAGCGCCAGGGTTTGTTGAAACCGACATGACAGCTTCCATGCGGCCTGACATGTTGGAAAGAATCTCTTCCAGTGTGCCTCTTAAGCGGTTGGGTAATCCGGATGACATCGCGAAAAGCGTTGCCTTCATTTTTGAAAATGATTACTTCACGGCGCGAATTATCGAGTGTGACGGCGGTTTGCGGCTTTAAATAACGGTGGCAACTAGCTAATAGGCCATTGGCTGAATTGCCAGTGGCCTATCGCGTGTTCGCGGTGGGCCACTAATTGCTAGAAGTGGAAGTAATCGCGCTGGAGTTCGCGCTGGAAATACATTTCTACCCGTAATGTCATCGCCCAGCGCGGGTCGTAGCTAACCTCTCGCTGAAAATGCAGTTCTGGAATGACATCTGCAAACAGTATTCCTTTATGAATATCTCTGCGGTAGCGAGTTTGCAGGTAGTAGTTTGTCATTCGTGGGTTAGACAGGCTTTCGCCAATAGCGATAGCTGAATAGCGAAGTGCACTACGGCGGTTCAAACGCTGGTTTAGCTGCACTACCTCACTGTATTCAAGCGTGTCTTCCTCTTCACGCCATTGCACATTGGTGATAAATCGCAGGTGGCGATTGGTGGAAAGCGGGCGGCCAAAATCCCACTCGGTGCGTGCTGAATAACCTGAGTTGTTAAACCAGGATAGTCGATTAAATGATTCTAGCTGCCAGGGGCTATCCTTAAAGTCCCACAGGCGTTCGCTGGTAAAGCGGACATAAGGGTCAAGAGGCAGACGAAGGCGTACGCCAGCGCCAAAGCGGTTGCTCCAGTTCTCACGTTTGTCTCTACTTTCTAACCAATCAAGGCCGAATGTCGATGTTCTACGATCGCGCTGATCGTTATAGAGCCGCCCAGAGCCTTGATCAGCCAACGTGCCTTGTGATTCTTCTGGATCACTTTCGATGATTAAGCGAAGGCGGTCTTCTGTCGTGGGAAGATCGATGCGATAGCGCACGCTAATGTCTCCGCTAGTGCCTTCGCCTTCCATCCAGTCAATTTCCTGGCCAAGGCGAAGGTAAGATCTGTTATCGACAGAAGCTGATTGATCACCACCAAAAAAAGAGTCAATGTTTCTTGATGTGTTGTCTACCCAGTTGCCAATGCTTGCTCGAAATGGCTCAACGCGCGCTTCAGCCCACTCCGGTAAGTCGCTATCTTCCTCCTCAATAGAATAGGTCTCTGCAGTGGTAGCTCCAGCAATAGAGGTTTCAGCAGAATAAGAGAGTGGCGACAGTGCACAAAATACGCCAAGGCAAACGACAGCGAGCACTGATTTCATCGAAGGGTCCCTAGAAAAATGTTGTCCGAATGCGACTTGTTATTTTGCTTTGTACATTTCAATATCTTTAGCCCATTGCAGTACGCGTTGTCTTTCCCGGCGGCTGGTCATACGTTTCGTATCGACCTGCAGCGGGGTTAGTTGTTGAAGCGGGTCGGCTGACAAGTTTAATTCAAAGTGCCGTGTTGCGCCGACAGGCATATCTTCAGAGCTATAAATAGCGATGACGCGTATTTCGAGTTGAGGCGTATGCTGTCTTAAAGAGTGCTCATCAATACCATAGTGGCGGATAAGTTGCTGCAAGATAGCGCCAAAGGATTGTATGTGAAGATAGTCGCCCGACGCTAGGGGGCCTTGGTGTGTCCGATAACCTGCTTTTTCATCATCGCCGCTTTGCTGCTGATATTCCACAACATCAAGCTCATAGCTGTGCTCATTCGTGTGTAATACAGCAACTAAATGCTGAATATAAATGGCTTCACTGCTCATGTTGCTTATCAAGCAGAGCGCGTCTTTGCCAACACCCTTGCCTCTGTTAACGATAATCCTAGGGCGTCGCTGGCGGACATAGCCGTTGTAAAGCAGTTGGGCATAAAATACCCAGACAAGAAGGGTGCAGATGCTGGCAATCGCAGAGATTGCTTGGGCGTTATCTTTAAGCCATTCCATGGGTTGAGGTCCTTCTCAAATCAAAGTGGCATTGATAACTGCTAACGTAGCTCAAAAAGAGGTTGGGGTCAGCTAGTTGAGTAATGTTGGGGTCGTAAAACAAAAAAATTCGGTTAGCATAAAGCTACCGAATTTTTCGAAGGCAAAGGCCTTTAAATTGGTGCGGATGGGGAGACTCGAACTCCCACACCTTACGGCACTAGAACCTAAATCTAGCGTGTCTACCAATTCCACCACATCCGCTGAAGACGAGACGTATATTAACAGCATTCGTATTAATGTCAACGGTGTATCATTAAAATTGTTAATTAAACCAGTCTGGGAAAAGTATGTTTCTGACGCGGTTGGTACATGGTGCAAACACTTGGGCCAAAAAGGGGCTGCCAGGCTACTGCGCGTTTTGCCTTTCTCCCGGGCAAACCAGTGGTGGTTGGTGTCAGGAGTGTTTTGAACAGTTGCCGTGGAATGCCAATGGCTGCTGGCAGTGTAAAGAGCCTTGGGGTGTTGGGGGCGTAGCATCCGTTCAATCTGTTTGTGGTCACTGCAGAGAGAACCCTCCAGCGTTTACCGTCGCGACGGTGGAGCTTTTATTTGAAGAGCCTATAAGAGAGTTAGTTCATGACTTTAAATTTAATGCGTCGCCCCGTGCGGGAATGTTGCTGGTAGAGCTGATGATGAGTAAAGCTCCCAGCTATTTGGGAGGAGGTCTCTTGCCTGTGCCGATGCATACCACTCGAGCGCGGCAGCGTGGTTTTAATCAGTCTCGCTGGTTGGCTGATCAACTAGGCAAGCGGGTCAAATTGCCCGTGTTAACGGCTGAATGTCGTCAACAGCTGCCTTCTCAACGGACGTTAAACAGAAATGAGCGAGCAAAAAATTTAGTAGGTGCCTTTCATATTAATGGTCCACTCCCACCACATCTCACGATTATTGACGACGTTGTTACTACTGGCGCGACCTGCCAAGCACTTGCTGAAGAAGCGCTTCGTGCGGGTGCTAAACGTGTCGATATTTGGGCAGTTGCTCGAACACCTCTGGTGCATAATTGATAGAATGCAGGCTTAATTGCACAGGAGCGGTATATGCCACACCCGTTTAGTACGCTTTCTCCGGACACAGTGATGTCTGCTGCGGAGTCTGTTGGGATTTGGCCAGCTGGCGAACCGTTTGCACTTAATAGCTATGAAAATCGAGTGCTGATGTTTCGTGACGATGACGGTAAGCGCTGGGTTGTGAAGTTCTATCGTCCTGATCGTTGGGCAGATGAGGTCATTCAGGAAGAGCATGATTTTCTTCAAGAGTTGGCTGCTGCTAATGTGCCCGTTGTTGCGCCCTGGCGGGATCAGCATGGCAAATCACTCCATACTTACCAGCAATTTCGCTTCACGCTTTACCCTCAATGCAGTGGTCAAGCGCCTGAGTTAGACAATCCTTCGCATCTTTTTGCATTAGGTAATGCGTTAGGGCGGTTACATGCAGTGTCATCACGAAAGGCGTTTGTGTACCGTCCAACATTAGAGTGGCAGGGCGATATTCATGATGCTGAGGCCCGTGTTATCGAGAGTAAAAGGCTAAGCAAGCATCAGCAGCGCGCTTATCACAACGTTGTACAGAAAATTCTTCGTCATCTTGAAAAGCACCCCATCGCCAGCAATCAAATGATTCGAACGCATGGTGATTGTCATCTGGGCAATGTTTTAGGAAGAGATGACTCATTTACCTTGGTGGATTTTGACGATTGCCTTATGGCGCCCGCTATCCAAGATGTATGGATGCTGTTACCCGTTGATGATCCATCTAGCTGGCGAGCACAGCTAAGTGAAATTGTTGAAGGCTATGAAGAGGAGCAGACATTTCCGCAACAACAGCTGTCGCTAATCGAGCCGTTGCGGGCTTATCGTCTTATCCGATACACCGCGTGGCTTGTTTCTCGCTGGGATGATCCAGCGTTTCCTCGTGCGTTCCCATGGCTGGCGGAGAGCGGTTATTGGGATCAGCACATCCGCCAGCTTGAGCAGCAGTTGTTACAGCTTGAAAAGCCTATTTGGCTAGCATAACAATTGCACCGATAGTTAATTAAGCATCGCCCCCATTGACGATGAGTGACATGGTTTTATTCAGGTTGATTGACGGAGCGTGGGTTTTCAGCGCTTGCATCGGGGTCAGGCCGATCTGATGGGATGGGGTTGGCTACGCCTTCTCCATCAGCCTCTCGTCGAGCAGCATTAATCTCCGCTGAAGGGTTATCTTGAGCGTTGATATCGATATTTTCATCCAGTGTCACCACGAATGCTTGGCCTGGCGATAAGGTGCAAGGCGACTCATCACAGGCAAGACCATACTGACCGTCTTCTGCATACGCACCGGCACTAAATGAACCGGTGAAAATAGCGCTTTCAGCATCGTGTGTTTCAATGCAGGTTGCGTCTTGAGTTGTAATGCGAATGCGTCCATTAGTGTACTGTGCATTGGCGACTAAAACGCAGTATTCGGGCAACTGATGCGAGGCACTGCCAGCTTGGGTTGGATGAAGTAAGATATCTTCATAACGCGATTGGCTGTCGGTAAAAGCAAACTCTTCGATGACCTCGACACCGACACTGGCACCTTTAGGTAGTGTTAATGTCTGTTCGGCGGCTAACAAGGGTGTTGCCAATGCAGTTCCCAATAGGGCAGTTAAGAAAAACGGTGCAGGTTTGAATGACATAAGGAACTCTCAGATGAGCGCTACGAATTAAGCTGACTAGTTCGACCCATGATAGCACAGCTTAAATAGTCTCAAAGGGGGGTGCGCGGCACTCTGCCACAGCAGGGTTAGGTGCGTTAAAATAACGGGATGTGGTGTTTATTATTGTGCAAAAGTTGTTTAGCGTATATTTTTTGTACATGATTGGCGCACAGCTCTCAGCTATTGATAGATAGCAATATTTCGCTGTTGATTAAACGCTTTAGTAGTCCAGACGTTTTTCAGTGGCTAGCACGTACAGTTTTGATGAGGCTTCAAATGACCGACGACATTGCTCAACACTATCGCCACATTATCGCCGCAATCGGTGAAAATCCTGACCGTGAAGGACTGCGCGATACGCCCAAAAGAGCCGCAAAAGCAATGCAGTTCTTGAATGCTGGCTACCAGCAATCACTTGAGGAGATTGTTAATGGCGCAGTATTTGAGTCACAAACAGATGAAATGGTCCTTGTAAAAGACATTGAACTGTACTCCATGTGCGAGCACCACTTGCTACCCTTTATTGGCAAATGCCATATCGCCTATCTGCCTAGCGGAAAAGTACTAGGACTTTCGAAGTTTGCCCGTATTGTTGATATGTATGCTAGGCGTATGCAAATTCAAGAGAACTTGACGCGTGAAATTGCTGAGGCAGTGCAGCAAGTTACCCAATCAAGAGGTGTCGCTGTGGTGATTGAGGCACGCCATCTTTGTATGATGATGCGCGGTGTGGAAAAGCAAAATTCAAGCATGACATCTTCTGTGATGCTGGGGAGTTTTCGCAGCAACCAAGCAACGCGGCAGGAGTTCTTAACGTTAATCAGCTGAAATATTGGCTAAGAATCTTTGGCAGATTTCATTGCAAAGATTTGGTTAAACACGCGGTTTCGTCTTAGCATGAACAGGTCAATGAGCCCGTGAGGCCAATATTTGGTCAGGAGTCTGTCATGGAAGCGCTGAAAGAAACACAGCTGTATTGCCCGTTTGCCTATATCGATGGTAGCTGGGTAGCCGCCGACAGCGGTGAGCAAATTAATGTCTTAAACCCTGCGACGGGCGAGCCCGTTGGTGATATGCCACGACTGGGCAAAGTTGAGACTGAGCGCGCTATCGATGCGGCGGATGCTGCGCTACCCGCCTGGCGTGCGTTGACGGCTCAAGAACGAGCTGATCTGCTGCTGAAGTGGCATGATCTCATGCTGGAGCATAAACACGATCTCGCTTTGCTCATGACCTACGAGCAAGGCAAGCCAGTAAAAGAGGCAGAGGGCGAGATTGTCTATGCCGCTAGTTTTTTACGTTGGTTTGCAGAAGAAGCGCGCCGTGTTTATGGCGAGACTATTCCCGCCGCTAAATCGAACCAGCGTATTGTGGTGACAAAACAGCCTGTCGGTGTTGTGGGGGCTATTACCCCCTGGAATTTTCCGGCGGCTATGATCACGCGTAAAGCAGGCGCCGCGTTAGCAGCGGGCTGTACGATTGTCGTTAAGCCTGCAAGCCAAACGCCATTTTCTGCAACGGCTCTCGCCATGTTGGCAGAAAGAGCAGGCATTCCCCGTGGCGTGTTTAATGTAGTGCCTGGCAGTGCTGCAGATATCGCCAGTGCACTTACTCAATCACCCAAAGTGCGCAAAATTACCTTTACGGGCTCTACGGAAGTTGGTCGCAAGCTTATGGCTCAGGCGGCTGAGCACGTGCAAAAAATATCCCTTGAGCTGGGTGGCAACGCGCCCTTTATCGTTTTTGAAGATGCAGACCTTGATGCCGCTGTAGAAGGTGCCATGGCTGCGAAGTTTCGTAATGCTGGCCAAACATGCGTATGCACTAACCGGTTCTTGGTGCAGTCCAGCGTTATTAACGCCTTCTGTGAGAAGTTGGCGGTTGCTATGAATAGTGAGCTTTACGTAGGTAATGGCACCGAGCCCAATATTAATATTGGTCCTTTGATCGATGGTGAGGCGGTCAAAAAGGTTAGTGAGCATGTGCAGGATGCGGTCGACAATGGGGCTGAGCTGCTGCTAGGTGGCCATCCGCATCCACTCGGTGGAAACTTCTTTACTCCGACGCTGATTAGCTTTGCAACAGATAAGATGAAGGTGGCTCACGAAGAAACCTTTGGCCCTCTGGCGGCAGTTTTTCCCTTCGATGAAGAGGAAACTGCTATCGAGATGGCTAATGACACCGAGTATGGTTTAGCCTCCTATTTCTACTCACAAGATCTGGGTCGCGTTTGGCGCGTCGCTGATGCACTTGAGTATGGCATGGTGGGAATTAACACCGGCCTTATTTCTAATGCAGCCGCTCCTTTTGGTGGCGTTAAAGCGTCCGGCCTTGGGCGTGAAGGTGGGCATCAAGGTTTGGAAGAGTACCTTGAGACAAAATATCTGTGTATTGATCTAGGTTAAGCGCAGGCGCAAGTACTACAAATAAATAGTGCTATAAATAAACAGCACTATCAGCAAGCAGGCCCCCATCGGAAAAATCCGCTGGGGGCCTGTTTTTATGGCAAGACGAGGCGATTAATGACGGAAGTGGCGCATGCCAGTAAATACCATGGCAATACCTGCTTCGTTAGCGGCATCAATGACTTCCTGGTCACGCATGGAACCGCCGGGCTGAATAACGGCAGTAATGCCTGCGGCTGCGGCGGCGTCAATACCATCGCGGAAAGGGAAGAATGCATCTGACGCCATTACCGAGCCTGGTACTGAAAGACCTTCATCTGCCGCTTTAATGCCCGCAATTTTCGCTGAGTAAACGCGGCTCATTTGGCCTGCGCCAACACCCACTGTTTGACCCTCTTTGGCGTATACAATCGCATTCGATTTAACGAATTTAGCGACTCGCCAAGCAAAACCCAGGTCGCGAAGTTCTTGTTCCGTTGGAACTCGCTCGCTAACTACGGTTAGTTCTTCGCGGGTTACCATGCCCTGGTCGCGCTCTTGTACCAAAAGTCCGCCGTTAACACGTTTAAAGTCAAACGCAGGCTGTGTTTCGCCAGGCCAGTAGGCACTGACATCAAGCAGGCGTACATTCTGCTTCTCTGCCACGATAGCAACTGCCTCATCACTTACGCCGGGTGCGATAATAACTTCAACAAACTGGCGATCAATAATTGCCCGAGCGGTTTCGGCATCTAGCGCCACGTTAAACGCAATAATGCCACCAAAAGCGCTGGTCGGATCGGTAGCGAAGGCTTTGTCATATGCTTCAAGTGCAGTAGCGCCAATGGCTACACCACAAGGGTTGGCATGTTTGACGATGACACAAGCCGTTTCATCAAACGCTTTAACGCATTCAAATGCTGCATCTGTGTCGGCCACGTTATTGAAGGAGAGTGGCTTACCTTGCAGAGTTTTTGCAGTGGCGACGCTCGGTTCGCTTGCTTGGGGGTCCACGTAAAAAGCAGCTTGCTGATGCGGGTTTTCGCCGTATCGCATGTCCTGCTTTTTGTCCAATTGCAGGTTGAAAGTGCGAGCAAACGTTGCGTTTTCGCTAGTCACTTTACGGCCAAGGTAATTGGCAATGGCGCCATCATAACCGGCGGTGTGTTCAAATGCTTTCACGGCCAGATCAAAGCGGGTAGCGGCGCTCACTTGACCGTCTTGCGCAGCCAGCTCTCCCAGTACCCGAGCATAGTCATCGGCATTTACCACGATGGTGGTAAAGGCGTGATTTTTTGCGCATGCGCGCACCATGGTCGGCCCGCCGATATCGATATTTTCGATGGCGTCTTCCAGTGTGCAGTCTGGGTTGGCAACAGTGGCAGCAAATGGATAAAGATTAACGACCACCATGTCGATGGGGGTGATGTCGTTCTCTGCCATCACCGCATCATCCTGACCGCGGCGCGCCAGAATTCCACCATGGATTTTGGGGTGCAGTGTTTTTACACGGCCATCCATGATTTCAGGAAAACCAGTGTGCTCAGAGACTTCTTTAACAGGAACAGAATTTTCCTGAAGCAGTCGGAAGGTTCCGCCAGTTGAAAGAAGTTCTACGCCGTGTTGGCTTAAACCGCGGGCGAATTCAACAATGCCGGTTTTATCGGATACGCTCAAAAGGGCGCGACGGACGGGGGTAGCAGTACTATCAGCCATTAGAGTGCTCGTGTGCAGAGTCAAGGAGTTAACATCGAAAATTACAAACGACAACGCCCCTTATGGGGCGTCACCTTCAATCAATCCATAGAGCTTAAGTTTTTTGCGCAATGTGCCACGGTTTAAACCCAATACATCCGCGGCTCGGGTTTGGTTGCCTTCAGTATGTTCCATTACGCAGCTAAGTAGCGGCGCTTCTACTTCGGCCATCACCATCGCGTAGAGATCAGTTGCCTGGCTGCCATCGAGATGCTCGAAGTAACGGCGTATCGCTGTCTCAACCGCTTCTCTAAGTGGTTGGGGCGGTACGCTCGCGGCGGGGTCCGCCAGAGTGCCTGAGAGACGGTGAGAGAGCTCGTTCGAAAGCAGGTCGCGTTCAGTCATGCAGCATGGCTTCCTTTAGCTAGCAGACGCTCTGCAGCGTCTTGCGTCATGGCATCATTAATCCAATTAAATTGCGATGCTGGGGTGGCAAGCGCATTAAATTGCTGCTTCAGCAGATAATACTGTTTGTCGTTGAAGCGAGGGTCTTCGTTCAAGTACCAACCTAGGTGTTTTCGCGCTATGCGAACACCCATTGTATCGCCATAAAACGTGTGCAGAGCTTGTAAGTGCTCATTGAGAACGTTGCGGCGCTCATCAAGAGTTGGGGGTGTTAGCAGTTCTCCATGGGCAAGATAATGGGTAATCTGCTCGAATATCCATGGGTTGCCTTGCGCCCCGCGGCCAATCATTACTGCATCGGCACCTGTATATGACAAGACCTCTTTGGCCTTTTGAGGGCTGGTAATATCCCCATTGGCGATAACCGGTATCGTCAGGTGCGATTTTATGTCAGCGATAGTGTCGTACTCAGCCCATCCAGTATAGCGCTGCTCTCGATGACGTCCATGTACTGCTAAGGCTTGGATGCCTGCAGATTCCGCGAGTTTAGCAATGCGTAGGCCATTGTTAGCTTCAGCAGACCAGCCTGTGCGAATTTTTAAGGTAACTGGAATATCAACGGCTTTTACAACGGCGTCTAGAATTTCGGCTACTAGGGCTTCATCACGCATTAGGGCCGAACCAGCAGCCTTATTGCAGACCTTTTTAGCTGGGCATCCCATGTTGATATCAATCACCTGGGCGCCTAGTTCGGCGTTAAGGCGCGCAGCATTGGCAAGCATTTCAGCGTCACCCCCGGCAATTTGTACAACCCGTGGGTCGGGCTCGCCTTGGTGATCCATGCGTAGCTTGGACTTTCGGGTATGCCAAAGAGAGGGGTCGGCTGTCACCATTTCGCCGACCACCCATCCAGCACCTAAACGCCTACAAAGTTGGCGAAATGGGCGATCGGTAACGCCAGCCATCGGTGCCAAGATGACTTGGTTGGGTAGCTGGTGAGGCCCTATCATTGGTGGCTGAAAGTTTTGTGTGGTCATTGTGCTGCGCTGTAGATACAGATAAAAATCGCCGAGTAGGCGTTTCAAGGGGGCGTATGATACGCCTACTCGGCGATGGGGTGAAGGCCGTTGGCTAGATTAAACGGCGCGGTAGCCTGATAGACGAACCCACCCTTTGCGAATTGTGGGCTCTTCCATTATCAAGCCCTGGGCTTCGTAGGCTTGCAAGACCTCATTCGCTTGGTTCGCTAAAATGCCAGACAATGCTATTTGTCCGCCGGGTGCGACATGGCCTGCAATCATTGGGGCTAATTCAACTAATGGCCCAGCTAAAATATTGGCGGTGACAACTGGGTAGTGGCCGTCGATCAGCTGTTCAGGATAGTAAAGGGACAATTGTGCGTCGCTAATCTGATTGCGCGCTGCGTTGTCACGGCTTGCCTGAAGTGCCTGTGGATCTATATCAGTAGCATCGGCGTGGGTTGCCCCTAACTTTAGCGCGGCAATGGCAAGAATGCCTGAGCCGCAGCCCACATCTAGGACGGTTTTATCTTCCAGTCCGCCGCTAACCGCAAGGCTATCCAGCCACTCCAGGCAAAGCGCTGTCGTGGGATGGGTGCCAGTGCCAAAGGCAAGGCCTGGGTCAAGAATGAGATTGACGGCATTGGCTTCTGGGGGCTCATGCCAGCTCGGTACGATCCATAGCCGTTGGCCCATTCGCAACGGCGTAAAGTCATCCATCCACTCTCTTTCCCAGTCTCTATCGGCTAAAAGTTCATACTCAATCGCTGGGCAGGGTTCGCCGGGGACTTGTTCAGACCAAGCGGCTTGAATGCGCTCAAGCATGGATTCAACGCCATCTAAGTCATCATATAGGCCAGTGAGAATTGTATCTTGCCAAAGCGGGGTAGTGCCTCGCTCTGGTTCGAAAACAGGATCATCGTGGGCGTCTTGAAGACCAATGGCCGTCGCGCCTTCCTCTAACAGTAGATCTTCTAGTAATTCGGCTTGTTCTGGAGCAACGTGGGCTTTGAGTTGGAGCCAGGGCATCAGTAATCTCCACTGCGTGCGTGCATTCACGCAAAGGTAAAACAATAACGGGGTGGCTATGGCCACCCCGTTGAGCATTATCAGCTATCTATTCAGCTCAGCGCCTTTGCAGATATTAATTTCTGGTATTAGCTACTGAGTTTCTTTTCAAGATAGTGAATGTTGACGCCACCTTGGCGGAAATAACTATCCCTCACCAAATCTTTTTGCAGATCAATATTGGTCTTGATCCCCTCGACCAGCAGCTCATCTAGGGCGTTACGCATACGCGTCAGGGCAATCTCGCGATCAGCCCCCCAGGTGATTAGCTTGCCGATCAGTGAATCATAATGAGGCGGTACGGTGTAGCCAGTGTACAGATGAGAGTCCATACGCACGCCAAGGCCACCCGGAGCATGGAACAGGGTGACTTTGCCTGGAGAGGGCATAAACGTACGCGAGTCTTCCGCATTGATCCTGCACTCAAAGGCATGGCCATTGATCTTTACGTCTTCTTGACGAATCGAAAGTGGCAGGCCGGAGGCAATGCGCAACTGTTCCTTAACGATATCTACGCCTGTGACCATCTCGGTGACAGGGTGCTCTACCTGTACACGGGTATTCATCTCAATAAAGAAGAAATCACCGTCTTCGTATAGAAACTCAAAGGTGCCCGCGCCACGATAGTTAATTTCGAGGCACGCTTGGCGGCATGCTTCTAGCACCTTTGCACGCGCTTCCGGGTCGATTCCAGGGGCAGGCGCTTCTTCCAGAACCTTTTGGTGACGACGCTGTAAAGAACAGTCGCGATCATAAAGGTGGATAGCATTGCCTTGGCCGTCAGCCAGCACCTGGACCTCAACATGGCGGGGTTTCTCAAGGAATTTTTCCATGTAAACCGTACCATCGCCAAACGCTGAGTGCGCCTCAGTGCGAGTGACAGTAATGGCTGAAAGCAGATGGCCTTCAGTGTGCACCACCCGCATGCCGCGGCCACCACCGCCTGCAGCAGCTTTGATAATTACCGGATAGCCAATGCGGCGTGCAGTGGCTAGGTTGGTGGCTTCATCGTCACCTAACGGGCCATCTGAGCCAGGCACGGTAGGAACGCCAGCAATCTTCATTGCTTCAATGGCACTAACTTTATCACCCATCAGGCGGATAGTTTCCGCGCGCGGGCCAATAAAGGTAAAGCCAGAGCGCTCAACCTGCTCAGCAAAATTAGCGTTTTCCGAGAGAAAGCCGTAACCAGGATGAATGGCGCTTGAATCTGTCACTTCAGCAGCGCTTATTAATGCAGGAATATTCAAGTACGACTGCGCTGAGGAGGCGGGGCCGATGCATACCGCTTCGTCGGCCAAGCGAACATGCATCAATTCACGGTCGGCTTTGGAGTGAACCGCAACGGTTTTAATTCCTAGCTCTTTACAGGCCCGGAGAATACGAAGGGCAATCTCGCCGCGGTTTGCGATAAGTACCTTGTCCAGCATGGGAGAATCCACCCGTGTTGTTTTGAAAGATTAAGCGATGACGATCATAGGTTGATCGAATTCCACCGGCTCTCCGTCTTCCACTAGGATGGCCTCGACGACGCCGTCGCGATCGGATTCAATTTGATTCATCATTTTCATTGCTTCAACGATACATACCGTATCGCCTTGCTTAACCGTATCGCCAACTTCCACAAACGATTTGGCGCCCGGTGCTGGGCTACGGTAGAACGTGCCTACCATGGGTGAATTAACCGCTTCACCTTGATAGCTTACGCCTTGGGGCTCTGCCTCAGCAGCCGGAGCGCTGGGTTGAGTTGGTGCCTGCTGCATAGGCGGCATTTGAGCGTACTGTGGCATCGGCTGAGGCTGCCACGTTGCACCATTCGGATGGCGGCTGATGCGGACGGACTCTTCGCCTTCCTGAATTTCGATTTCGCTAATGTTTGATTCTTCGAGGAGTTCAATCAGTTTTTTAACTTTACGAATATCCATACCTGTTGCCCCAAAAGTGATGAAAGTTAATCGCAATGCAGTTGAGTATCGTATCGCCAACTGCATTGAGCGCTGTCACAGCGCAGTAAACCTTGTTTGAAAATGAAGAGAACGCTGCACGATGTTGAACGTTACCCGGTGCTAAGTCCTAAAACATGAAGATTTTAGCTGATATGGCTGCGAAGTTTGCCGAAAAAGTACGGGCATGTCTAGTGAAGGCCGACATAAGCTCGTTGCTGGTTATTTAAACAACTGTTTGACGACGTTCGCGACACAAGGTGGTCATAGGCTTCAGCTCAGCCTTGTTGCCAGCGCCGTAACGCTTCCAGGTGCTGTACTAGCTGGGTAGCCGTTATTTCACCTTGAATGCGCGCATCTCGTACTTCTTCGCCCTGGCTAAAAAAAAGCAGGCTTGGCGGGCCGAATAAGTTAAAGCGGTTTAGCAGTTCCCGACTTTGAGCATCCGTATTGGTGACATCGACCTCAATCAGGCGGAAATCGTTCAATGCAGCGACCACTTTGGGGTCTGGAAAAACATCGCGCTCCATTAGCTTGCAGGAGATACACCAGTCAGCAGTAAAATTAACAAAGGCAGGCTGTTGGGCACTCGCGGCTTCAGAGAGTGCGTTTTCAAGTGCGCTCAGTTCATCAACTTGCTGAAAAGCAAGCGTTGCTTGCGGCGTGCCGCTGTCCGTTGAGGAGCTTGATACCGTTAAGGGGCGTAATGGATTGCTGCCGCCCTGGGCAGCGCCAATGACAAGAGCAATGCCCCATGCCAGTAGCATCAGCCCTAATGTTTGTCGTGCTTTAGGCCAGCCTTGCGACTGATTCATATTTAAGGCGCCCAGCATGAGTGCGCTACCTATGGCCAGCGCTGCCCAGAGCAAAAGCGCTATCGAAGGCGGCACTAATCGCTCAACCATCCAAATGGCAACGCCCAGTAACAGCAATCCGAAAGCAATTTTAACGCCGTTCATCCAAGCGCCTGAGCGGGGTAGTAGCGTTGCCCCAAAGGTGCCCACTAATAGCAGTGGCACACCCATGCCTAGGCCTAGTGCAAATAAAACAGCTCCGCCCATGGCAGCGTTTCCTGTCGAGGAAATAAACACCAACGCACCGGCAAGTGGGGCTGTTACACAGGGTGAAACCACTAATACCGATAGTGCGCCTGCCAGGGCTAGGCCTGCAGGGCCGCTTTGCTGTGCACGTGCTTGCCAGCCGTCAATTTTTGAGGCCAGTCGCGGCGAAACCCTTAAATCAAACGCCCCGAACATAGCTAAGGCAAATAGCGTAAATAGAACAGCAAAGGTAACTAGCACCGGCGCTGATTGCAGGTGGGCCTGAAGATTTAAGCCCGCGCCAAACAGACCCATCAACACACCGACTAACGCGTAGGTGGACGCCATGCCCAAAACATAGCTGGCTGAGAGTACAAACGCTCGGGGTCGAGTTGGTTTTTGTCCTACGATAATTGAGGACAAAATAGGCACCATCGGTAGGACGCAGGGCGTGAAAGTAAGGCCCAGTCCAGCGATAAAAAATAACCCCAAGGCAAGAGGGAGGCTGGCGCTGCCGAGCAATGCGCTAAAGCGGCTGTCTTCGCTTTGTGGAGCTGAAAATTCAGTGCTGCTATTGGTGCCCGCGGTTTGACTAATTTGCTGGTCATCGCTGCCTTCAGCGCCTGACAGTGCATGATCTGCAGCGTCCCAGTCAGCAAAGGCCGTGGGAGGAGATGACTCTAAGGCTTCAAGCGATATAGTTTCTGGCGGATAGCAAAGACCTGCGTCGGCACAACCTTGGAACGTCAGTTCAATATCGATCGGGCCACTATAGGAGGGGGAAAATGGCGTTTCAAAGACTAATTTGTCACGAAAAACATACACATCGCCCATGAATTCATCAGTTGTGAATGTTCCTTGCGGAAGTAGCGGTTCATCAAGGGATACAGCGTCCGTTTTGCTGCTAACGCTAAATTGGTGGCGGTATAAATAATAGTCGTCCGCAATATCGATACCAATATAAATGGCGCTGCCATCATGCCAAGCAGTAGGCTGAAAGGCTTCTAGAACAGGTAAAAAATCGCTTTGATTACTGGAAGAGGAAAACCACTGAGCATGGGCTAGCAGGGGAAGCCAGCAGAGTAACAGTAACAGACTTAAACGCTTAAAAGGCAACACGAAGTATCCTTACGCAGACGGATCAGGGAGATTTTGAAATAGCATATCCTACCTTGTGATGTCAGCGTAGATGCTGCGGTGACGTGACGCGCTTCTTCATGCTCCGTTAATGTTGAATCTCAGGCCTCGGAATTAAACGACAGATAATAGAAAAGGCTGCCACATGGGCAGCCTTTAAGAGGAAGTGCGGTCTGGCGTTATTGCTCAACCCGATAGATTAAGCTTTTTGGTAAGCCGCGACTGATTTTTCAATCGCTTTGCGTGCCGCTTCAACACCTTCCCAAGACTCTACTTTCACCCACTTACCTTTTTCGAGGTCTTTATAGTTCTCGAAAAAGTGAGCGATTTGCTGACGTAGCAGTTCAGGAAGATCAGTCACTTCTTGAACATCATCATACAGAGTGCTCAGCTTGGGATGCGGGACGCATACCAATTTTGCATCTTCGCCTGCTTCGTCGGTCATATTCAAAATGCCAACAGGGCGAGCGCGAATGATGCTGCCCGGAGCCACGGGGTGGGGGGTAACTACCAAAGCATCCAGCGGGTCGCCATCATCGGCCAGGGTGTGGGGGATAAAGCCGTAGTTAGCCGGATAGAACATGGGGGTTGCCATGAAGCGGTCAACCAGAAGGGCACCCATATCTTTGTCGATTTCATACTTAATCGGCGCGTGATTAGCGGGAATTTCGATCGCCACGTAAATATCGTTGGGCAGATCCTTTCCAGCGGGGATGTTATCGAAGTTCATCGTTTATTCCTTGGCTTGGCTTATTTAGTGCGAAGGCTAAGCAGTTGATGCATTGCATTAATGGCGGAGAATTATACGAAGTTGGCTAGTGGATTACCAATGCGACATAGGTGTGTGCCGCTAACAATGACGATGAATCCAAAAATAAGCGTCGTTTTTCGCCATCACGACGTTTGGCGGGCATCGCTTCCCTTGATCAGCGTGTATCATAACCACTGTGTGGTTCCCATGAAGAGCCTAAAGCCTAGGAGGATGAGTTGGCGCACGCCCAGTTACTAATTAGTTATGGCCAAGCCTTTGTGGCCCCTGATAGGCGTCTACACCGTAGCTCCATGTCGGTGCGGTTGCCTGATGCGCAGCTGTTGAAAGTAAAAGGGGGTTGCGCAGTTATTAGTGACTCGATTTCTCGTAACACCTTGGCTAAACAGGCAGGTGATTTAAGTGTTCGCGGTTTTTTGGCTGACTATTACTCTACGCCTGACCACTGGGACACGAAAACGTCGGCAACCCGGGTACTTCGTGCTCTCAACGGTTGGTGCTACAGCCAAAGCAAGCATGTTAAAGAAGGAAGTTTCGTATCTTCGCTATCCGCGATGGTCTTTCGCGAGCGTGAAGCGCACCTATTTCATATGGGGGATACGTTAGTTTTTCGATTGCGAGGCGCTGAGTTCGAGCAGCTAACCCGCGACCATGTGACTGATATTGGCGGCTATCGTTACCCCTCACGTGCTTTGGGGATGGATGGAAGCGTCGATATCGACTATACCCATCTACCGCTTAAACAGGGCGACTTTTTTGTTTTTACTACTCAGGGCGTCCGTGGCACCTTAATGCCATCTGATTACGTTCGTCTGATCCGCCAAAATGCCAGTGATCTAGACGCGGCCTGTGAGTGCTTAGCGAGCGAAGCAAAGCAGCGTGCCCAAGATAGGGGGTATGGAGGTGATCAATTTTGCTTTCAGCTGCTGCGTATTGATGAGCTGCCGGAAGAGTCTGAAGATCACCCAGGGCTTATTTATGGTGACCTGCCTATTCCCCCCGAGCTGACGCCAGGAGAGCGGTTTGATGGGCTTGAGGTGCTGTCGGTGCTGTCACGTAATGCGCAATCAAGAGTTTATCGCGTCCGTGATGTGCATTCAGAGCGTGAAATGGTGATGAAAGCACCCAGCCCAGAACTCTCTTTGCGTAATGCCTATCTGGAACATTTTTTACTGCAGCAATGGGTGGTAGAGCGTGTAAATTCGCCCTTTGTCGTTAAAGTAATGCAGTCGTCACGACCACGCCGTTACCTTTATTATTTAATGCAGCACGTTGAAGGTGAAACGCTCCGCCAGTGGGCGGAAAGGCATCCACAAGCGAGTTTGGTGCAGCGTCTGGATATCGCCAATCAACTGGGTAAAGCGGTTCAAGCGTTGCATCATCGCGATATCATTCATCAGCAAATTACCCCTGATAATGTGCTGATCGACCCACACGGCAAACTCGTGTTGGCAGATTTCAGTGCCTGCCATATGCGCGAGGTGGATGGCCATCGCCACTCGGGCGAGCTACTTCGCCAAATTGGTTTTAATGAACACACGGCCCCTGAGTACGCACTGGGTGATAGCGTAGGTCGGCGCAGTGACCAGTATTCATTAGCATCAACGGTCTATTGGTTGCTGACAGGGGCATTGCCTTATACGTTGACGCCTAATCGACTGCGCAGCCACACCGATCTTGAAGAGCTCAGCTACCGTAGCGCCCGAACAACCAATCCAGAAATATCGGCTGAGCTTGATGACGCGTTGCGTCGTGCTCTAGATCCTCAGCGTGCACTGCGTTTTAGGCGGCTCTCCGAATTTCTTCATGCCTTAAGAGTCCCGTTAGGGCGCGTGCCCAGTCGTGAGGAGCCTCGCCAAGAGTCACGGCGTTTTTGGCAGGGGGTGGCGGGTATTCTGCTGCTCTTATTGGTGCTTTCTTGGTTATTGCGCTAAAAGCTTAACGTTGCTCACTTAATAAACGCTAACCATAAAAAACGGGGCGATGAATCATTTCACCGCCCCGTTTTTACAACACGCTAACTATTTACAGCGTGAATTTAGGCAGTTTCTGTTCCACTTTTGCGAGCTTTAGCTTAGCTACTTTAGGCAGGCCGTTTTCAAACGGAGGGAAATCCTCGCCCTGAATGAGCGGAGAGAGATACGCTCGGCAAGCGGGTGTAATCGCAAAACCGTTTTCGCTAATGAAATCCCGTGGCATGAATTTTTCTTGGTTAGCCACTTGTGACAGCGGCGCCGAGATGACATCCCACTGATAGGGTTCCTGTGAAATACGGCGTATGGCGGGCATCATGGCATTTTTGCCTGCAAGTGCTAATGTTACCGCCTCGCGGCCCACTGCATAGGCTTGTTCAACGTCGGTTTTAGAGGCCAAATGGCGCGCCGCGCGCTGTAAATAATCAGCAACTGCCCAGTGGTATTTGTAACCAAGGTCTTGCTTCACCATCCCTGCAAGTGTCGGCGCTACGCCGCCTAATTGGCGGTGCCCAAAGGCATCCGTATTGCCGGCATCGGCAAGGAAAGTGCCATCTTCATAGCGTGCGCCTTCAGAAACAACGATGACGCAATAACCGTACTTCTGAACGCACTCTTCAACGCGCGCCATGACCGCTTTACGGTCAAACGATACTTCAGGAAAGATAATTAGGTGAGGCGGCTCGCCTTCGCCTTCACCCGCTAAACCACCTGCAGCTGCAATCCAGCCAGCATGACGGCCCATCACTTCAAGGACGAATACTTTAGTGGATGTGGCGCACATAGACGCAATATCCAATGAGGCTTCAAGCGTCGAGGTGGCGATATATTTGGCAACGCTACCAAACCCGGGGCTGTTGTCGGTAATAGGCAGATCGTTATCAACAGTTTTCGGTACATGAATCGCAGTTAGCGGGTAGCCGAGTTTTTCAGACAGTTGGGACACTTTGAGGCAGGTGTCTGCGCTGTCACCGCCGCCATTGTAGAAGAAGTAGCGAATATCGTGGGCTTTGAAGACTTCGATTAAGCGTTCATATTGAGCACGGTGAGTGTCAATGTCTTTCAGCTTATAGCGGCAGGAACCAAATGCACCGCCAGGCGTGTGGCGCAAGGCAGCAATCGATTCATCGCTCTCTTGAGTCACATCGATGAGGTCTTCCGTTAAGGCACCGATAATGCCGTTATGACCGGCATATACCTTGCCAATCTGGTCGGGCGCTTGTCTGCAAGCTTCGATAACGCCACAGGCGCTGGCATTGATGACGGCGGTAACGCCACCGGACTGGGCGTAAAAGGCATTATGCTGGGCCATGGAAACGTCTCATCTCCTGAAAACGGATGGTTAAAACAGTAGTCAAGCAAAGGACAATAATTATCCTTTGCCTGTGTTAATCGTTGTGCGTTTAGACGCGTGTAATGCTAGAGCACGCTTCTATATAAAATTGTGCAAACGCGGGGTTTGCAGCGGCGAAGTTTAGCGCAAAGCCTCAGTGGGTGCATCTTGGGGCTCATTACTCGCTGTCATCCAGTTCTTGTTCCTGCTGAGCCAGCCGCCATCCGCCTAAGTCTTTATAGCGGTTGACCATCGCACAAAAGAGCTCTGCTGTGCGTTCGGTATCGTAGCGGGCCGAGTGGGCGGACTTGTTATCAAACTCGATACCTGCCGCGCGGCACGCACGAGCAAGCACTGTTTGGCCGTATACAAAGCCTGCCAGGGTTGCTGTGTCAAAGCTGGAAAAAGGGTGAAACGGATTCCGTTTTACGCTGCAGCGGTTCGCCGCCGCATTTAGGAAGCCATGATCAAAGGCAGCATTATGACCAACCAGTATTGCCCGTGAGCACCCATGTGCCTTGATTGATTTGCGGATGGGGCGAAAAATTTCACCTAGCGCTTCAGATTCGCTTAGCGCCACTTGGCGACGCAGTGGGTCATCTAGATTAATGCCTGTGAAATCAAGCGCAGATTGCTCAACGTTCGCGCCTTCAAACGGATGAATGTGATACGCGTAAGTGGCGTCGGGTAATAAATTACCGTCAGGGTCCATGGTAAGCGTCACGGCAGCAATTTCGAGTACTGCGTCACTTTGGGCGTTAAACCCACCCGTTTCTAAATCAATGACAACCGGCAGATAACTGCGAAAACGTTGGGCCATCAATTCGCGGGCAAATGCCTCGCTCATGCAGCTCTCCTTAGTAAAGCGAGTAAGTAGTTAAAATAAGCGGTTAAAGCAACCCCTTTGTTGGCTATGATTCTAGCAGCTTTACCCCTTAGGCGTCGTTGACGGTATTCGCTGAGCATTGAGAGCGCTATACTCGTAGTTTATGTTATTGCACTGCGCTCAGCGCGGTGTCGTTGGGTGAACTACTTTTCATGAACAAGGAGCAAAGAATGTCCGATGTCAAAAAGGTTGTGCTGGCGTATTCAGGCGGCCTGGACACATCCGTTATCGTTAAGTGGTTGCAAGAGACCTACAACTGCGAGGTAGTGACCTTTACAGCCGACATCGGTCAAGGTGAAGAAGTCGAGCCCGCACGCGCTAAGGCTCAAGCACTAGGTGTTAAAGAGATCTATATCGAAGATCTTCGCGAGGAATTTGTTCGCGATTATGTATTCCCAATGTTCCGAGCGAACACCATCTATGAAGGCGAGTATCTCCTCGGCACTTCTATTGCTCGTCCGTTGATTGCTAAGCGCTTAATTGAAATTGCTAATGAGACGGGCGCTGATGCCATTTCTCACGGTGCAACGGGTAAAGGTAACGATCAGGTTCGTTTTGAACTGGGTGGCTACGCACTCAAACCTGGCGTGAAGGTTATTGCGCCCTGGCGCGAGTGGGATCTCACTTCGCGTGAGAAGTTGATGGCTTACTGCGAAGAGCACAATATTCCCGTTGATTTTTCTAATAAAAAGAAAAAATCACCGTACTCCATGGATGCCAACCTGCTGCACATTTCTTATGAAGGCGGCATTTTGGAAGACCCATGGGCCGAAGCAGAAGAGGACATGTGGCGTTGGAGTGTTTCTCCTGAAGCCGCGCCTGAGCAGCCGACTTATGTAGAGCTGACGTTTGAGAATGGCGATATCGTCGCTATTGATGGTGAAGCGCTTAAGCCTCATGAAGTGCTTGAAAAGCTTAACAAGCTAGGTGGCGATAATGGTATTGGCCGCCTGGATATCGTTGAAAACCGTTATGTTGGTATGAAGTCCCGTGGTTGCTACGAAACACCGGGGGGCACGATCATGCTCCGTGCTCACCGCGCCATTGAGTCGCTGACGCTTGACCGTGAAGAAGCGCACTTGAAAGATCAACTAATGCCTAAATACGCTGAAGTGATCTACAACGGTTATTGGTGGAGTCCAGAGCGTCGTATGCTACAAGCGGCGATCGACGAAACACAGAAAAACGTTGCGGGCGTTGTTCGCATGAAGCTCTATAAAGGCAATGCAACGGTTGTAGGGCGTAAGTCCGAGCAGTCGTTGTTTGATGAGTCGATTGCAACGTTTGAAGATGATGCGGGCGCGTACGATCAAAAAGACGCAGAAGGCTTTATTAAGCTGAATGCATTGCGTCTACGGATTGCTGCCGGTAAAGGTCGTCAACAGAGCTAAGCATGCTAAGCGGCCAGGCGAAGTCTGGCCGCTTTTGTTGCGAAGGAGTCCGAATGTTTAAAAAACTATTTTCTGGCCTGTTGGGTGGCGCGGGTGCTGGAGCCTCGGAAGGAGGCACCAAAGCGGCCGAGCCAGTTGAATATAAAGAGTACTTAATTGTGTCTCAGCCTGATAACCAAAGCGGACAATTTCGCGTCAGCGGTTGGATCCGTAAGTTGGATGGCGAGGGCGTTACTCACGAGCACCGCTTTGAACGCTCTGACATGCTGCCAGGTCGTGAAGCCTGTGATGCGATGATGGTCGCTAAAGCGCAGCGCTTTATTGATGAAGTGGGTGAGGAGATGTTTACGGCTGATCCTCGTAATGCTAGTGAAACCTAGCAAGCTTTTCGTTTAGTTGAGGAGCGGAGTATGCACATGGTGTACCGTGCTTCCCCTTGGCGCTCCTTGGTATGTCATCATGGCTCATTAGATATCTCGGCGCTAAGTGCTCCACTTCGCGATTTTTACGCGCATACCTCTCTTTTTAATCCATCCTTATCTGACGCCTATGCCGCACAGCTCTCTTTTGTTGAGACATTGCTGCGTTATGACTTGCCTGCTTGGCGTATTAGCGAACTCATTAGCGACCACATCGCTTGGCTTTATCGCCAATCGATAGCAGCAGCGCTAGATGAAATGCAGGCACAAGGGTGGGGTAAGCCGCCGGTGGATTACTGCGTTGTTACGCTCGGCTCGGCGGCACGCTTTGAAAGCTTGCTTGGGCCTGACCAGGACAATGCGCTGATTATTGACGACTATCCTGACGCTCGACACGTTGAAATTGATGGCTACTTTCAGGCGCTAGGCGAACGTTTTACACAACGCTTAGATGAAGCGGGCATTCCGCTTTGCCGTGGCCATGTCATGGCGCGTTGGCCAATGTGGCGCAAGCGCTTGAGCGAATGGCAGCAGCAATTTGCAATTTGGAGTGCGGATCGTCAGGTTAAGCGGGTGCAGCAAACCAATATATGGCTCGATTTTTATCCTGTGGCAGGGAATCCTGAGCTCGCACAAACGTTAGGCCAACGGGTGCGTTCAACTCTCTCAAGCGCGCCTTTGTTCATGGATGAAATGGCGGCGTTGTTAGATGAGTTGCCGGTGGCGCTTGACCGGTTTGGTCGCATTGCTTCACATCCTGGGCTAGCTGCTCCCTATGACCAAGCAATCGATCTTAAGCGACAAGGATTGATGCCTCTAATAAGCGCTGCCCGATTACTCTGTGTGCGATACCAGCGAAGTGAGATAGGAACACGTGAACGGCTAACGGCACTTGCCCATTTCACACGTGCGTTGACGAAGGAGCAATCGGACTTACTGATAGCCGCTTTTAACCGTATGCAGCACTTGCTGCTAGAGCAGCAGCGCCACAATAAGTATCACGGGCAGACAGCTGACGGCTGGGTGGACCTGCGACGTCTTCGTGATGATCAGCGGTTACTGCTGAAATTTGATTTACAGCAAATCAAAGCGTTTGTTAACCAAGTAAAGCGCTTATAACGGCTATTCCCCTGTAAGCTGCGAAGAGTTACTTAGAGTTGACTCCTTAGGGGCTGCTGGCAGCTCTAGGGTTAAGCATGCGCCACCTAGCGTTTTAGCGTCTTCCACCCAAAGCCTTCCACCAAGGTGAGCAATAATGCCTCGACTGATAGGTAAGCCAAGGCCGCTACCTTTGGGGCGCCCGCGTGGTGTCTCACCGCTTTGCTGTATTTGATGAAATTTCTCAAATACGCGCTCACGCTCGTCAGCGCTGATACCTGGGCCGTTATCTTCAACGCTTAAACGAAAATGATTACGGTGCCGATAAAGTGCCAGCCGCACTTGAGGCTGCTGGCGGTCAGCAAATTTACTGGCGTTATCGAGCAGGTTAATAATGACTTGCTCCAAGCGGTCTTGGTCACCGACCACCATGGCGGGGTCAGCCGCTAAACTGATATCGAGGGTAATACCTCGATCTTCATGTAAGCGGGCAACTGCATCGATGCTCTGCCTCGCTAGGGCTGCTAGGTCGAGGGTGAGAGGATGAAGCGTCAAGCGACCGCTCTCTAAGCGCGCAAGGTCAAGAATTTCCTCGATTAAACGCGAAAGACGCTGGCTCTCATGGACAATAACGCCCAGAAAATGTTGGCGTTTTTCATCGGGTAATTGATCACTATCGCGTAATATTTCGGCAAACGCGCGTATCGAGGTTAGCGGGGTTCGAAGCTCATGACTTACCATAGCGACAAACTCGTCCTTCAGGCGGTCAAGCTCGCGCAGCTGTTCATTGGCACTGCGTAGCTCGTCACTTACGGCGACTAATTCTTGTGATTTTTGCTCTAGTCGACGGTTGTACTCCAGGGTTTGTGACGTGGTGTCTAAAATACTCAAAATCGACTCAAGATCCAGTGCTTCTCCGCGTACCACTGAATTGATTAGTACGCGCGCTGATGCACTGCCAAGTGAACCTGCTAGCGCCTGCTCTGAACGGGTAATTAGATCGGCCGTTGCCGGTTCGTCTGAGCGGTAGTCGCTTTTATTAATGCTTTGGTTAAACACCCGATGGGTGACTTGGTTGCCAAGGTAGCGAATAAGTAATTCTTTTAAGGCGCCTTGAGTCGTCTGTCCTCTCCATAAAGAGGTCGTTTGCAAGTTAGGGTGTAAGGCGCCAGTGAAAAGGGCGGCTTGGGTTTGCTCAAGTGGCGTAGGGCGGCTAAAAAGTGACACGCCAATCAGTAAGCCAACATTTGCCAGCATACTCCACAGCAGTGCGTGGGAATAAATATCCCAATCTTCCAGGCCAAATAAGCGGTAAGGCATCAGCCAAGAAATGCCCCATGGCCCCTGAGTTAGAAACGTTGCATCTAACCAACCGGATTGGGCAAAACCTGGCAGCAGTAACGTATAGCACCAGACTAAAAAGCCTGCGATTAAGCCAGCGGTGGCTCCTTGGCGAGTCGCGCCGCGCCAGTAGAGGCCAATTAACAGGGCTGGGGCAAATTGTGCCACCCCCGCAAAGGATACAAGCCCGATAGTGACAAGGCTGTAGGAGTCACCAATCAGCGCGTGATATAGATAGCCAAGCAGCAGTATCAAAACGATGGCAATTCGGCGAATGCCCAACAGCCAACCTGCCAACTCGCCGGACGTGCTCAGGTGAAGGCGTTGTGTTCTTAGCAGTAAGGGCATAATGAGCTGGTTACTCACCATGGTAGAAAGTGCAATCGTTTCAACAATCACCATGCCAGTAGCTGCTGAAAGACCGCCTATAAATACGAGTAAGGGTAATCCTTCAAGCCCTGCAGAAAGGGGTAGTGTCAGCACAAAACTATCGGAATCGCCCGCGCCAGCTCCTAACAGAAGACCAGCAAAGGCGATAGGAATAACAAACAGGTTGATTAGCAACATATAAAGCGGAAATAACCAGCTCGCCCTGGCTAAATGCTGTTCATCGACGTTTTCGACAACCAGCACCTGGAACTGACGAGGCAGGGTTAAAAAAGCCAGAAAAGCCAGTATTAGCATTCCGGCCCAGCCAGTGGCACCGCCTGGTACGCTTTCCAACCCCATTTTTTCCGCTACTTCTGGCATTGTGGCGACGCTGGCGAATAGCGCACTGGGGCCTTCATACAACACAAACACCACAAAAATACCGACGGCCATAAACGCAATTAGCTTCACCAGTGATTCCAAGGCAATAGCAGCAACCATTCCCTCATGTCGTTCACTGGCATCGAGATGGCGGGTGCCGAAAAGTATAATAAATACCGCAAGCACTAAGGCGACCCAAAGCGATTTGTCCAGCCAGAAACGCTCATCAACCAGGGTGGCATCCGCTGTATTGGGGTAGTTCACAAGTACTGCATGGCTAACGGTGATCGCTTTTAACTGCAGTGCAATGTAGGGCGTTATACAAATAAGGGCCATTAATGCAACGAGTGCGCCTAAGCTGGTGCTTTTGCCATAACGAGCACTAATGAAATCAGCAATAGAAGTGATGCGCTGGCGGGATGCGATGCGTACCATTTTGCGAATGACGACAGGGGCGAGAAGCATCGCTAGGGTTGGACCAAGATAGATAAGCAGGAAGCTGGGGCCATGGTCTGCTGCGCGTCCCACGCTGCCATAGAACGTCCATGCGGTGCAGTAGACGGCAATCGATAGGGCATATACCGTGGGCGAGCCAATTAATGATCGGCCCTGCTCGGCACGACGGTCCCCCCACGCGGCGACGACAAACAGCAGCGCCAAATAGCCAAATGCCGTTCCTAGAATCACTGCATCTGTACGCATGATCAGCGTCCCGAACGTTGTTCCATTAACCAGGCGGTGAGGCCAATTACCGCGCCCCAAGCAATAAACAGATAAAGCGGTAACCAGCTCATGCTCAAAGAGCTGAGCCGGTCAACCATGATAATCAGCGGGGGGCTGAAGAGCAGTATTGCTAGGGCGAATAAGGCTATTAAACGCTCGATTTGCCGTGAGCCTGGATGTTTCATGAGGCGCTAGCATCTTGACGATCAAACGCGTTGGCCTGCAGCGCCAACAGCTGCTCTAACGTATCCACGCCACGTGCTTCAAGCCGGGGTAACAACGCTAGCCATAATTCAGCGGTTACACGGGCGTCACCAAGCGCCGTGTGGCGAGTGCCTGGTGGGAACGTAAGATCGTATCGTTGTGCCAAGGTATCTAAATCATGCCCATCTAACGCTTCGTCTAATGCTCTTGAGATTAATAAGGTATCGATGACAGGCAAATCAAAGATAACCCCTTTGTTAGTAATGGCGAGCATATCAAACGCGGCATTATGCGCTAATAAAACCGCTTCACCGATGTAATCTCGAAAGCGCGTTAGGACAATATCAAGGGGCGGTGCGCCGGCCACATCAGCATCTGTCAATCCGTGTATCGCTGTACTGGTAGGGGGGATTGGACGTTTCGGATCGACTTTTTGATCAAAGACCTCGCTGGCCAACAGCCGCGCATTGACCACCCGACAAGCCCCTAGGCTAATCACCGTATCCCCTCGGCGAAGCTCAAGGCCGGTGGTCTCAGTATCAAATGCAACCACCTCTAAACTGCGTAACGTGCGGTTAGCCAATTCCTCATCGGGTGGCGGCAGGTCAGCAATGCCGAAATCATGGAACTCTGGTCGCGGAGGTGCGGTTTCTCGAGGCGCCCCAACGCGCTCCATGGCTGGTAGCGGCAGGCGCAGGCGCGCATGAATAGCATCATCGTCAGCAAGGCTCCAAATATCGCTCGCATGCTGGCGCAGTACGTCTGACACCAGCGGATTAAGCGGCAGCGATGGCAGAGGCTGGCGACGCCATTTCGCTAGCTCATGCTCTGGTAAGGGGCTGCCTTGCCAAATTAAGTCCAAATAAACCCGCTTGTTGCCAAGGCATATCTCACCTTCAAAATGGCTAACCGGCAGGTGAGAGTTAAGATGCTTGACTAAGGAATCAAACAGAACAATCAGTGCCGGTGCGTCGCCTTTAAACCAGGCAGGCATGCCGACGGGGGTGATGAGCCGATGCGCTGGATCTAAGCGTTCATCCAGGGCTTGCCAGAAGTCATTCGACCACATGGGGGTTAAGCGCTCGCCTTGATGTTGCAAATCATCCAATAACTGTCCGATTTGACCAACATTATCACCTAGGGTGGCGCCTTCCTCTTGGATTACCTGCTCGAACCGCTGGCGTAACATAGGGTTCTCAGTGCCGTTATGGCGCAGTTGTATCAGTGCATCCGCTGCACTGGTCAGGCTTGCCGTATGTTGGCGTAGGAGGGGTAGCTTGGTGGCGAGTTCTGCTCTAACACCCATTTCATTTGACCAGGACGCGGTTGCATCGCTAAACGTTAGTAGTGTTTCTCCATCACTGCCAGGAACTCGACGTAGCACGACCTTTAACCAGCGGTTATCACAGGGGGCAAGCAGTTCGCGGGGCGAACCATCCGCGGGAAGTTGGCTAAGAGCTTGTTGTAGGCTGGCAACGGGTAGTAGCGCTTCTAAGCGTTTACCCAAGCCCAACGCCGTATTATCGACAAAGAAATCTTCCGCGGCCTGGTTGAATAGCATCAAACGGCGGTGGTGGTCACATAGTAATAAGGGGGTTTCGAGTACTTGCAGCAGCGTTTCTAATTCGCGACGTATTTTTGCGGCGCTACGTGCGCCATCGGCATGAGCCGTAGCTAATTGATTGCGGTCAATGCGCCAACTCTCGCGCACTCTTCGTAGGTCAGGGCCAAGCCCTTTCAGCCAGCCTTCTGGCGGGTGTTCATCACGAGCATCTGGGTTTGCCACTAATCTGGCTAGCTGAACCTGTAAATGGCGTAGAGGGGTGAACAGCATACGTTCTAATAGCAGGCCAACTAAAAATATCGTTGTGCCGCCGGAAAAACTGCCCAACCAGAGCGCTACACGGGTAGGGCCAGTAGGCGAAAGCTGAGCATCCAGCCACGCAGCAAAAATAGCGCCCCCCAGCAAGCTGATACCGCTTAGCAGCAGCCATAGGCCAATGAGTCGCTGACGTTTAGGGAGCCCGTCACGGGTCATTGTGGGTTACCATTGAGCAGTGATTTAACTTTTTCAATTAGCGACTGGGTCGAAAACGGTTTGGTGATGTAGTCATCAGCCCCTAGCGCTAAGCCTTTCTCACGTTCGATATCTCGCCCATGGGCGGTCAGCATAATGACCGGCAGCTGAGCGGTCGCTTCTGAACGGCGAAGATGCTCTAGTACATCAAAACCGCTGATTCCGGGCAGGCTGATATCAAGCAGTAGCAGGTCGGGGGCGGAATCGTTGATACGTTCGAGTGCGGCTTCTCCGTCGTAGGCGGTGACAACTTGAAAGCCTGCCTGCTCCATTAAAAATTCCAGAGACAGTACAATATTGGGCTCGTCGTCGACCACGAGTACTTTGGCCATGATGCCCTCCCTAAAGGGGTCGTTGTTAGGTGTTTGATTAGAGTGTATGTAGCGCGACAGGTTAGGCCAAGACGACCTTGGCCGAATGCTCGTAACGTCTCTCATCAAGTGGCTGCTTTTTACTTCGCTTAATGGGCTTTTATTAAGGTGTTTATGCGCGTTTTATTATTGTCTGCTTATGAGGCTGTTAGTCACCGCTATTGGGCACAAAGTCTGATGGCTGAAGTAAATGATGTCTCTTGGACGTTGCTGAGCTTGCCGCCACGCCACTTTTCGTGGCGAATCCGCGGTAACCCATTGAGTTGGTGGTTAAAAGAGTATGAGACACTGAGTGAACCCTATGAGGTTGTGTTAGCCACTTCGATGGTCGATATTGCCACGCTCGTTGGCTTATTCCCTCATTTGGGGCGTGCCAGAAAGGTTGTTTACTTTCATGAAAACCAGTTTGCTTACCCAGAGTCTAGTGATCAAATCTCCCAGGTGGAGGCCAAAATGGTCAATTTATACGCGGCGTTGGCGGCGGATACGTTGGTGTTTAATACCGCTTACAACCGTGACTCTTTTTTTGACGGCGCGCGGCGGTGGTTAAAAAAGATGCCTGAAAACCTGCCAGCAGCTAAACCATTAGAACGTTTACGCCAACAGTCAAAAGTGTTGCCTGTGCCAATGATACCGTCAGGTAAAGCCTCCCCAACTAACGCACACCCACGGCGGATTATTTGGAATCATCGCTGGGAGTACGATAAAAACCCCGAGGATTTCTTTGCAGTGCTGTTCAAGCTGAGTGAGCAGCAGGTTCCTTTTGAGCTGGCGGTGCTTGGGCAGCGATTTTGTGATGTACCCGCTATTTTTGAAGAAGCAGAAGAACGCTTGGCGGCGCACACGATTTGCTGGGGGCCGCAGCCAGAAGCAGAGTACCGAGCACTGCTAGCGGGTGGTGGTATTGTGGTCTCGACCACGTGGCACGAGTTTCAGGGGTTAGCCATTATGGAAGCTGCCCAGCGCGGCGCGATTCCGCTAGTGCCAGACAGGCTGTGTTTCCCTGAATTATACCCTAACGACTATCGCTTTGATGGCACGCAAGAGGGGCTTTACCAACGACTGCACGCTTGGTTAACCGACCCCGCTAGCCAACCAGCACTGTTGAATACTCAGCAGTGGCAGTGGCCCGAATGGCGTCGCGCTTACCGTGCGCTTTTGATGGGGCACTGATCACTGAATTGTTGGTCGAGGTCCTGCTTTGCTCACGTTAACAACCAGTGGGCTTAAGCAAGTTCGGTTTTGTCTTTATAGTCGCACAGGTCTTCAATAATGCAGCTGCCGCAGCGTGGTTTGCGGGCAATGCAGGTATAGCGCCCATGTAGAATCAGCCAGTGGTGGGCGTCCTGTTTAAATGCATTTGGAACATGGCGTAGTAGCTTTTGCTCAACCTCAACGACATCTTTGCCTTTGGCGATACCCGTGCGATTAGAAACTCGAAAAATGTGCGTGTCTACGGCGATGGTGGGCTGACCAAACGCGGTGTTTAGAATCACATTGGCGGTCTTTCTCCCTACTCCCGGCAAGGCTTCCAGCGCTTTGCGTGTTTCAGGCACCTCGCCACCATGTTGATTGATCAGCAAGTGACAGGTTTTCATCAGGTTTTCGGCTTTAGTGTTAAACAGCCCGATGGTTTTAATATAACTTTTTAGCCCATCGATACCCAGGTCAATAATCCCTTGGGGCGTATTGGCCACAGGGAAAAGCTTGTCAGTGGCCTTGTTAACGCCAACGTCCGTCGCTTGAGCAGACAGCAGCACTGCTGCTAGCAGTTCAAAGGGCGTGCTCCAGTTTAGCTCAGTCGTGGGATGGGGATTCTCCGCCTGTAGGCGAGCAAAAATTTCATAACGCTTTTGGGCATTCATCGGATGCTCTCTTGGTTATTTGATAGTGCCAGTAACACGTACTCGACGATCTGTTCGGGGCACTGCTTGAGCAGGTTGCGCGCGAGCGCTACGGCGTTGATCAAGTACATTCTTTAACGCAATCAATAGCCCCGCAACGAAAAAAGCCCCGGGCGGCAGCACGAAAAACAAAAACTGATAATCATCTACGAAGGTGAGTTGCCAGTTGGTAGCAATAGGCCCAAATAGTAGCGCCATATCGCTAAACAGCGTGCCTTGCCCAAGCAACTCGCGTAGCGCCCCGAGCAGAATCAATACGGCACCGAACCCGAGGCCCATCATAAAGCCATCAATGGCAGCCGGTATGACTGGCTGGCGGGAAGCGAACGCATCTGCACGCCCTAAAATGGCGCAGTTAGTGACAATCAGCGGAATAAAAATCCCCAACACTTGGTAAAGCGAATAGGCAAATGCAGCCATTAAAAGCTCAGCGCAGGTCACGAAAGCGGCAATCACCATGACAAAGGCAGGCAGTCTTACTGCGCTGGGAACCTGGTGGCGAATCAACGAAATAGTAGTGCTAGCGCACACCATGACAAGCAGGGTAGCGAATGCCAATCCCAGTGCATTGACAACGCTACCACTAACAGCCAGTAAGGGGCATAGCCCCAATAACTGAACGAGAGCAGGGTTATTCGACCATAGGCCGTTTCGGGCTAGTTCGCGCCACTGACTCATGGGGTGGACTCTTCGAAGGTGATAGGGAGTTCTGTTTCGGTGACATAGCTCAGTGCACTATGGACAGCGTTGACGACTGCGCGTGGCGTAATGGTGGCGCCCGTAAAAGCGTCAAAGTGGCCACCATCTTTACGCACGGCCCATCCACCCGGTGGCAGGCTGTTTAAACTCAAGCCATTAAACTCGGTTATCCAGTCACTTCGCTGGCGCTCAATGTCATCGCCAAGCCCAGGCGTTTCTTGGTGCTGGGTAACGCGTACACCGGTAATGCGTTGTTGCTGGTCAATGCCCACCAGTAGCCGAATTTCGCCATTGTAACCTTGGCGAGTAACGACCGGCAGGATGACGACCCGTTGATGATCGCGCTGGACGTACCATCCCTGTTGAGGTTCGCGGTGCCCCAACTGTTCCGGGTTAGGGAGCTTGAATACGCCATCTAAAACCGTTTGAACCGCTATATCTGTTAATGCGGCAGGCAATACATCCTGCAGTTGGCGGTGTTGATAGGCTAGCTGATGATCAGCGATACGCTCGGCAGTCACCGCACGGGTCAACGCAACGCTGCCAGCAGTGACCAGTGAGAACATTCCTAAGGCGAAAGCGCCGCGTAGCATGGCTTGGCGGGGCGTCATGGTGAGTCACCGTGCTTTGCATGCTGCTGTAATTTAGGCTGGCCCGTAGGGCGTGGCACGGTATAGATATCCAATAGCGGTACACATAAGTTCATCAGTAAAACGGCAAATGCCACGGCATCGGGGTAGCCGCCAAACGTGCGAATAATCATGACCAACGCGCCAATCCCCGCGCCAAAAAACAGTTTTCCTCGGCGACTAGTCGCTGCCGAGACGGGATCGGTGGCAATGAAAAATGCGCCGAACATTGCTGCACCTGTGGTTAGGTGAAACAGCGGTGAAGCGAAGTGGCTTGGGTCGCTGGCATAAAAAAGCGTGGCGAGCACTGCCATGCTAACAAGCATCGAAGCAGGGATATGCCAGCTAATAATTCGTTTGGCAATTAATAGCAGTCCACCTGCTAACCAAGCTAGCGCGACGTTGCGCCAAGCGTTCAATGTCCCTTCAGGTAAAGGCTGACTAGCCCAAAATTCGCTGGCCAGTACCGTTTCACCTTTATGTTTAAAGGCATCTAGCGGCGTAGCACCACTTAGCGCATCAAGTGTGGAAGTCGGTAAGGTACCGCTTATCTGGACCCATAGGTTTTCAGAGATTAGAGGCTGCGGCGGCGACCATAACGTCATGTAAGTGGGAAACGATACGAGTAGTAGTGCGTAGCCCACCATGGCGGGATTGAAAGGATTCTGGCCTAGGCCGCCATACAGTTGTTTAGCAACCACGATGGCCGCAATAACGCCTATCCCAAGGAGCCACCAGGGGCTAGCAGGTGGTAGCGATGCACCTAACAGTACGCCGGTTAATACTGCACTTGAATCTCTAAGTGCAGGCTGTAACGGGCGCTGGCGAAGTTTTAACACCAGCGCTTCTGCGCCGAGTGCAAACAGGGCTGCTAAAAGCACATTGCTAATAACGCCCAGGCCGAAGTAAAACGTCATTGCGGCAAGCCCAGGCACGGTGGCGACGATTACCCATCGCATTAGATGGGCGGTGGGTGGCATCGTATTTAATGATTCAGTCGTTCGCTGCGAGGCGTGCATCATGCTCATGGCGATTCCTGTTGTGCCATCGTGGCGCGAGCTTCAGCCAGCCGAGTATCAGCTGCCTTAAGGTTTTCTTGGGCGGTGGCCAGTTGAGTTTCTAAATCATCGTGGCGCTGACTTGGGTCTTCTGCTGCAGCCCTTGCGAGGGTTTTTTCAGCTTTTCTCACTGCCGCTTTAGCGGCGGTTTGAGCAATGCGCAAGCTGCGTAAATCCACCACTTGCACTGTACTGTCGGTTGCCTTTGAGCTATCTGACGTCTGACGACTTTGTGCCTGCCTCGCTTGGCGACGAGCTTGCTTTTCTGCATTCTCGCGCGCCAGGCGAGCCTGACGAAATTCAAATCGATGTTTAGCGTGCTCGGCTTTGGCGGACTCAATGCGCTTAACGCGAATACGCTGCTTTGCCGAACGATAGTCTTGTACTAATGGGATATAACTAGGGCAAACATAACTGCAGGCACCGCACTCAATACAATCAAATAGGTGGAATTTTTCCAATGTAGCGTCGTTCTCTGCACGGGCATACCAATGCAGCTGTTGCGGAAGAAGCTGAACAGGGCAAACACTTTCACAAGCGCCACAGCGAATGCAGGGAGACTCACTGGGGGCTGGAGGAAGTTCTTCACGGGTGGCTGCAATCAAGCAGTTTGTCGTTTTGGTCACCGGGACATCAAGTGTTGTGAGTGGTAAGCCCATCATCGGGCCGCCCACAATGACTTGATGAAGCTGCTGGTTTGCTAACCCTACCTGCTGAAGCAGCGTTTCAATAGATGTACCAAGGCGTACCCAGTAGTTGCCTGGTGTGCTGATGGCGTCTCCCGTCAAGGTGACAATTCGCTCGACCAAAGGTTTGCCATCACGAACTGCGTATAGCGCTGCCAGCAGTGTGCCGGGGTTGTGACAGAGAACACCGACATCGGCAGGAAGGCCACCACTGGGAACATCGAGGTTGAGCAGTTTCTTGATCAATTGGCGCTCACCACCGCTGGGGTAGCGGGTCTCGATGACCTTCATCGTTATGCTCACTGGATGCTGGCAGTCAGACTGTTGAAAGTGAGAGAGCGCCTCCTTTAATGCATGGATCGCTTCGGGCTTATTATCTTCAATACCCACCACAATCTGATGGGCACCGCAGAGCCTAGCGACCATTTGCGCGCCTTCCAGTATCTCGGTTGGATAGTGGCGAAGAGCCAAGTCGTCTGCTGTGATATATGGCTCGCATTCGGCGGCGTTGACGACGAGCGTATCAATGCGGTGATGATCCGCTATTTGGGCTTTGATATAAGCGGGAAAACCGGCACCACCAAGGCCTACTAGCCCGCAGCTGTCTAGTCTCGCAATGGTCGTTTGGTGGTCTTCGGCACGCCAGTTAAGAGAGGGCAGCACTTGCCAGCGATCTAAGCCATCAGCGTCGATGGTGATGGCGTTATCACTAATCTGAGTCACTGTCCCGCTAATACTGGCGTGCAGGTTGGCCGATACCATGCCGTCTCGCTGGGCAATTAGGCTACCCACCTGAACCGTATCATTGATAGCAACACAGGGGATCGCGGGATTACCTGAATGCTGTTTAAGCGGAAGTGTTACTTGGGTAGGCAAAGTCGCGTTGCGAAGCGGCGATTGGTTCGAGCGATCTTTTCGTTCGGGCGGAGTAATGCCGCCCGGAAATTCATAGGCCGGCATGCTGACTCCTGGTTAGCTGGCGATCGCTGGTGATTAAAGGTGCGTTGGTGACGACAGGCTGCCATTGGTTGAGAGGCTTGCTTCTGGGCAACATATCAATACAGTCGACCGGGCAGGGCGCAACGCACAAATCACAGCCGGTGCATTCATCTTCTATCACTGTATGCATTTGCTTTGCAGCGCCAATAATGGCATCTACTGGGCATGCTTGAATGCACTTAGTGCAGCCAATGCACTCGGCTTCACGAATAAATGCGACGGTATCTTCGGTGGCTGCTTCGCCATCCAGTGGCACAGGCTCTCGGCCTAATAAGTCGGCTAATGCGTGAATAGTCGCTTCGCCGCCAGGCGGGCACTTATTTAACGCATCGCCCTGATTGATGGCTTCGGCATACGGCCGACAGCCTGGGTAGCCGCACTGGCCACATTGGGTTTGTGGCAGCAGCGCATCAATCTGCTCTACCAGCGGATTTTCTTCGCCCTTGAAGCGCACACTGGCCATTCCCAGTAGTGCCCCAAACGTTATTCCAATTCCGGTCAACACACCCACTGCACTGAGAATGCCCCACCAAGAAAAGATGTCTCCCATGGCGGTTACCCCTGTGCTAATCCTGAAAAACCGAGAAAGGCCAGTGACATAAGGCTCGCTGTGACCATTGCAATGGCGGCACCTCTAAACGGGGTTGGTATATCAGCATTGACCAATCGCTCGCGCATCGCTGCGAACAGCACCAAAATCATCGAAAACCCAAGCGCAGCACCCAGGCCATAGAGAGTCGTATGAAAGAAACTCAGCTCGCGGTTAAGCGATAACAGGGCAACACCAAGTACCGCACAATTAGTCGTAATCAGCGGTAGAAAGATCCCCAGCACTTGATGCAATAGGGGGCTGAGTTGACGCACCATGATTTCGGTAAATTGCACGACGGCGGCAATAACAACGATAAAGCTGATAGTGCGAAGATAGGTAACGTCCAAGGGCACAAGTAAGCCATGATAGACCACATAACTAGCGGCAGATGCTAGTGTCAGCACGAACGTCGTCGCTAGCGACATACCCATCGCGGATTCCAGCTTATTGGAAACCCCCATAAACGGGCAGAGCCCTAAAAACTGTACCAATACGAAGTTGTTGACCAGCGCAGTACTGACCAAAATCAAGAAGAGTTCATTCATAGCGGCGTATTTTGCGCAGAAAGAGTGTTACTGGCTTTAGGGGGGGTAAATAGCACAACCTGATGTCTTCCGGCTGCTTTTGCAAGATAGAGCGCTTGGTCGGCTGTACTCATTATGGCGCTTGGCGAAGGCGATTTGCTATCTTTCAGCGTAGCGATACCAACGCTTACCGTTACATAGGGCTTCACGGGTGATGTGGCGTGGGGTAGCTGCAGTTGGTCTATCACTCGCGTCAGTTGCTCGCCAATGCCCTTGGCAGAATCTGGAGAAGCTCCCGGCAAGATGGCGCTGAACTCTTCTCCTCCCGTTCTGGCAATTAGGAAGTTGAATTTGGTTGCGATGCTATTAAAAGCGCCAGCAACTTGCTGCAAACATTCATCGCCTTGTTGATGACCGTAGTGATCGTTGTACAGCTTAAAGTGATCAATATCCAACATCATAACCGCTAATTCACTTGGTGTTGAGACAGCGTCTGAAAAGGCCGTTTCTAGGCGCTGATCATAAAGCCGGCGGTTAGGTAGACCCGTTAGTGCGTCATGGGTGGATAGCTTCAGCAGCTCGGCATTGAGCTGCTGCTGGCAGGCGAATTGCTCTTGAAACGTACGTGCCAGTAACCCTATCTCATCGTTGCGTTTGGTAAGCCCATGGGCATCCGCCCCATCAATGCCTACTTGCTGAGTAAATTGAGTTAATAAACGTAGCGGCTTTAGCACAATTTTCTCAAGAAGCAGTAGTACCAAGGCAATGACCATGATCATCAAGCCAGCGGTCCATAACAGCACATAACGAAATGTGGTTAAGCTGGTTAAATAACTTGTACGATTAAGCTCAATGCCTACGCCTAACGATACAGAGCTGAGATAGCTCGATGTAGGGAAGTAACGTTCGGCAAATACCGTATTGCCTGAAAAGCTGAAAACATCGCTGATAGAAATCGTCTCCTTACTGAGGTTGAGGGTGATAGGTAGCCCTGTATAAACCTCCATAAACGCCAACCAATCATCATCTAATGAGCGCGTCTTGAATAACCACCCAGCTGCCGTGCCACTTTTGTCAGTGCGTAAAATTGGGCTAGAGGCCATTATTGCCGGAGGGCGGTCAGGGTAAATGCTACTCTGATCGGTTCTGTTTTCGGCAATGGCTGTCTGCATATTGGTTACCCATGGGTTCATCCAACTGCAGTCATCGATAGGGGCTCTACATGTTTGGTAGTCGCCTGTTACTGGATTTATTCCAGCAAGAAAGTGCACGTCTCCGCTGGCTGTGAAAAATGCCATGAGCTGATAGCGCATGTCTTCAAACATTTCTTGGCTAAAGTTGACGTCTGCATAGCGTGGATACTCTCCTTGTATGAACTGATAAGTATCATCCCAGTGAGCCCAGTCCCGTACTTGCGAATGTAGCTGCTGTTGATCCAACTCAAAGCTACGTTCAACACGGTCCAGCTCCCGTTTTACCGTAGCCCGTTCTTCTGCTTGCAGTGCCGGGAATATAAGCCATGCGCTTATTGATGCCAGCGCGGCTATTGCACATAGAAGTAATCCGCCAAGGGCAGCGAAAAAACGAAAACGCAATGAGCGTGGGATACGCTGGTGCATATAGCGAACTCAGTAGGGTTAAAATATCAGTATGAACTCATGAAAAAGGGGCTGAGGTTGCGTGCTCAGCCCCTTTGTCAAAGTATACCTAATTAAGTTACGCGCTGTCCTGGTTCCGCACCGGCATCGGGGGAAAGTAGGTAAATGCCTTCTTTGTTAGCAGATGCTAATACCATGCCTTCTGATAAACCAAAGCGCATCTTACGAGGAGCTAAATTAGCTACCATGATCGTCAAGCGGCCCTCAAGTGCTTCTGGTGAATAGGCAGAACGAATACCTGAGAAGACATTACGTGTTTCACCACCTAAATCCAGCGTAAGCTGGAGCAGCTTGTCAGCACCTTCAACGTACTGTGCCTTGGCAATGCGGGCAATGCGTAAATCAACTTTAGCGAAATCTTCAAAGCTGATTTCTGCCGCAATCGGTTCTTCCGACAGGGGACCTTTGGGAGTGTTTTTCAGTTTCTGCTCTTCCACTAAATCCTCCTTGGATGCCTCAATCATAGCGTCAATCTTAGCCCGTTCAACACGCGTCATTAATGGCTTGAATTTATTGATTGAGTGATTGACTAGTACGGTATTGCGGCTGTCCCAGTCAAGTGACTCAATCGCCAGGAATTCACGTGCCTGTTCGGCCATGGTTGGCACCACAGGTGAAAGATAGACCATCAACTGGCGGAACAAGTTGATGCCTACTGAGCAGATTTCCAGTACTTCGGCGTCTTGGTCTTCCTGCTTGGCTAGTGCCCAGGGGGCCTTGTCGGCGATGTACGTATTGGCTTCATCGGCCAATTCCATAATTTTGCGCATGGCCCGGCTAAATTCACGCGCCTCAAAATCGTCAGCAATCTCATCGCCAGCCGCGATAAAGCGCGCGACCATTTGTGGTTCGGCACAGTGTTCAGCCAGCTTGCCGCCGCCCAGTTTTTTCACAAAGCCGGCGCAGCGGCTGGCGATATTGACAACTTTTCCTACTAGATCAGAGTTAACTCGCGCAGAAAAGTCGTCGAGATTAAGGTCCAGGTCATCCACTTTGGACGTTAATTTAGCGGCAAAATAGTAGCGTAAATACTCTGGATTTAAATGTTCAGCGTAGGTAGCTGCTTTGATGAAAGTGCCACGAGATTTTGACATCTTGGCACCGTCTACAGTTAAGAAACCGTGACAGTTGACCGCAGTCGGCGTACGAAGGTCTGCACCGTGCAACATGGCAGGCCAAAACAGGGCGTGGAAATAGACAATATCTTTGCCAATGAAGTGGTAAACCTCTGCATCGGAACCCTTCTTCCAAAAGGTATCGAAGTCGATACCTTCCCGATCACATAAGTTTTTAAAACTTGCTAGATAGCCAATGGGGGCATCTAGCCAGACATAGAAGTATTTACCTGGAGCATCAGGAATTTCAAAGCCAAAGTAGGGCGCATCTCGGGAGATATCCCACTCATTAAAGCCCGACTCGAACCACTCCATCAGCTTGTTACGAATTTGTGGCTGTACATGGCCATCATTAATCCATTGCTGAAGAAATTCAGCAAAGTCTGGCAGCTTGAAGAAGTAATGCGTAGAGCTACGTACTTCTGGCGTTGCCCCAGAAATAGCTGAGACAGGGTTGATTAAGTCAGCAGGCGTGTAAGTGGCACCGCACTTTTCACAGTTATCGCCATATTGATCATCGGCACCACATTTAGGACACGTGCCCTTAATAAAACGGTCAGCTAGGAATAGACCCTTTTGCGGATCAAACATTTGCTCAATATCGCGGGTGGCAATATGGCCTTTATCACGCAAGCGGGTGTAGATCAGTTCGCTAAAATAGCGGTTTTCTTCTGAATGGGTGGAATGATAGTTATCAAATCCCACGCCAAAGCGGGCGAAATCTTCTTGATGATCTTGGGAAACGCGCTCGATCAGGGCTTCGGGCGTAATACCTTCCTGCTCAGCCCGCAGCATAATGGCAGTGCCGTGGGCGTCGTCGGCGCAAACGTAGTAGCACTGCTGTCCACGACTTTTTTGAAAACGCACCCAAATGTCGGTTTGGATGTACTCAAGAAGGTGACCCAAGTGAATGGCGCCATTGGCATAAGGAAGCGCGCTTGTCACCAAGATGTTGCGCGGGGCAGTATTTGACATGGTGAATGATAATTCCGGTTAGGCAGTGCAAATAAAGACGGCGAAGTAGGGGTGCGCTTCGCCGGTAACGTCAACATGCTGCTTACAGCTATTTCTCCATTAGTAGAGTGCCTGCTCTTCCTGAACGACTTCACGCAGAAGCTCTAAAAAAAGCTTGTCAGCTTCAGAGTGCTCAGTGGGGTCTTCGGGAATATGGACGCTCGTAGTGTCGGAGATTTCGTTGGCAATTTTGGCCATTACGGCAGGGCTGTTGCCTTGGACTAGCTGCTGTCGTGCAATCGCTAGGGATTGTTCTAAGATTTTTGGGTCTTGGAGCAGCTTGCGAATAAAATCGCGTAGTTCATTAATAATACGTGTTTTTTGAATTTCTGATGCGGACATTGGAGTTCTCCTTAAGACCGCGCTTGAGGGATGTTCAAGCGAGACCAATGAATGCTTTGACCATAGCACTTTTTTTACAGCTGAGCATGGGTTCCTGGAAGCATTGGATGCAGTCTATTGGCTTTTACTAGCACACTGTTCCAGTAAGGTTGCTTCCTGGACGTATGTTTCCAGTACCCTTGCGCTTTAAAGGCTCAGGCGCCCAGCCTTGTGTTTGACAGGGTTAGCGTATTGTTCCAACCAATAAGGCCGCAACGCTTCAGGTATGCTAGCCAGCCGAGCGTTAAAACGCTCTCTGTCTTGACGCGTTATCGTTTTGCGGGCGATCAGTTCTGGTGATTCGCCTAGGGCTTCCAGTGCTAAATAATGGCTAGGAAACAGGCGATAGCCACCGATCACTTGGCGGTCAATTTCCGCTGCCACTTCATCCGGCGTTGCCATATCAGCGCCTACTGGGCTACCAAAACGCAGTTGCACCCGACCTTTAGAGCCCGTGATACCTGACACAATAGAGCGAATATCTTCGAATTCGCTTTTTGCGTAGCTTCCTTCGGTAGCGATATCGTGGAGTTCCTGAGCTTTCTGTTGGTCGCAAGGGTCGTATTCGTAGCTAATCGATACCGGCACCAGTTTCAACTCGGCAATGGCATCACCGAATACCATATCCCGGTCAGCGTTGCGTCTGGCCATGGTCAGCATTTTGATGATGGCGGGATCGGTGCGATCAATGCCATTTTTAGCACGACCCTCTCGCTGCGCCATCCAAATAGAGTGCTGATCAACAGTAATTGAGTGACGAATATAGGCTGATAACTGCTGATATGCCGCCAGCATCGCACGCTTGCCTCGGGCGCTGCGCGGTACAATAAAACTTTTGTTTAACCGCATCAGATCGGTGACGTAAGGCTTTTTCAGGAGGTTGTCTCCGATCGCAATGCGTACTGTATCGCGACCAGCCAGATAAAGCGCATAGTTCACAAAGGCGGGGTCTAGCGATATATCGCGATGGTTGCCTATAAACAGGTAAGCGCTGTTGTTATCGAGCTTATCAAGCCCGGAGACTTCGAAGGCATCCGTGGTGGTGCGAATCATGCGCTCCATATAGCTGGCGATACGCATCTGGAAGTCATATACGGATGTAACGCCCTTTACTTCACGACGGACGGCATGGCCTGCTAAAGCGCGGGCGATGGGGGGCGCCCACTTGGCCATGCGCGGGAGCCTGAACTGAGTCAATGCATTTAAAAGCTCGCTATCATGTGATAAGCGCTCAAGAACATTGGCCACTTCATGATCCATATAGGGGCGAATGTCAGCCCAGGGGTCGTTGGCGGTGTCGGCGTTAAGTGCGTTGTTGTGATGAGTCATGCGATCCGTTGGATATAGGCAGAAATAAACAGTTTATATCAGCAGGCTAACGGCTGAATTAAGCGTCTGGCTGCGTAGCAGCTTCGCGCTGAGCTTCACCACCCAGCCACTCGATTAGGCGAGGAATATCGTCAGAAAGTGCCTGCGCCATCAAAATAAAATCAGTTTCTAAGCGAGCAAGTGCATCATCGCCATCATCTGCGTGATCAGCTTCCTCTATTAATGCATCGCCAAAACGCAATGATTTCAGCGCTAAATCATCATGCAGAACAAAGCTTAAACGACCTTCCAGGCTAACTGCGAGCTTGCTGGCTTGACGTCCGCTTTCAAGCAATTGCTGGATCTCGTCGCTGTCTAGATCAACTTGGCGAGCACGCAGCACGCCATCATCGCCTTTGGCTTTTAACTCAACCTGATCCCCTAACACAAGGTCGGCAGGGCGGCTTTCCGCTTCGCCCAGCCATTGCGTCATCGCACGGATAGGCAGTGTTTGTGATGTGAGCGGCGTGACTTTCAAGCTGCCCAACGTTTCACGTAGTAGATCCAGCACGTCTTCTGCCCGTGTACGAGAGCTGGCATTGACGCCAATTAATTGACGGCGCGTATCCCACCATAAATCGATTTTCTGACTGCGAACAAATGCGCGGGGCATTAGTTCCTCAGTGACTTGCTCTTTCAGCGCCGTTTTTTCTTTGCGCGTTACCTTGCGCCCTTCGCTGGCTTCGATATCAGCGACTTTATCGTCCACTTCCTCTTTTACTACAGACGCAGGAAGCAAGCGCTCTTGGCGCAGGGCTGAAAGTAGTCGGTGGCCTTGGATTTCATGCAGCCGCTGACCACCACCCAGTCGTCCTGCCGGGGCTGTCCACCCTAAACGACGCGCATCCGCACTGCCTAGCGGCTTGGCTGCATGCTCGTCGAGTGCATTCGCTAGTGTATCGCTATCAAGCTCAGGGGCGCCGTGAAGGCGGTATAAATGTAGGTGCTTAAACCACATGTCACCAATCCTATTAAAAAGGTGGCACATTATGGCGAAACCAAGCCTTTCCTACCAGCGCCTTAGGGGATTGCCTTGTTGTTGCACTGGTTTAAAACTTGTGTTTGATTTGAGTGGTTTTGTGAATGGTTAACAGATTTTTAAAAATGGGGGTGTTATGTCTACAGCAATATCCAGTGTTGCACTGCGAGTACGTGGTTACCATTTAGACGGCTACGGTCACGTCAACAACGCGCGCTATCTTGAATTTATGGAAGAGGGGCGCTGGGCTTTTTTTGATGACCATCCGCGCCTGATAAATCAACTTCATAAGGCAGGCCGAGCGTTTGTCGTGGTCAATCTGAATATTGATTATCGAGCAGCCGCTGTTCAGAACGATGATTTGCAGGTTATGACCGGCATAGTAGATGTGGGTGATCGTAGCGCGATTTGCCATCATCGAATTGTGCGTCAAGACGGCGTACTGGTTGCTCAGGCAGATTTGACCTTTGTGCTGCTAGATACGAAGGCAAATAAGGCTGCTCCTATTGAAGGAGACGTGCGAGAGGTGTTTGAGGGGCTTGTGGTCGATAAAGGCGCCTTTTTAGCGTAAAGCGTAATGCCGTTGCCACTGACTGCCCATGGTGCTTATGCAGTGGTATGATGGTGCTGACTCTGCGCGCCGCCTTGGTGTGGTATCAAGGGCGGCTTTTTTAAGCGCTTTCAACTCTCGCAGTGCCAATGCAGTGCAAAGGATCTGACTTTCATGGGTGACATCGCCAGAGAAATCTTGCCCGTCAATATTGAAGACGAGCTTAAACAGTCGTACCTCGACTACGCGATGAGTGTCATTATTGGTCGCGCTCTTCCCGATGTGCGTGACGGCCTCAAGCCTGTTCACCGGCGCGTGCTTTTTGCCATGCACGAGCTGAGCAACGATTGGAATAAACCGTACAAGAAGTCGGCGCGTGTCGTCGGCGATGTCATCGGTAAATACCATCCGCACGGTGACAGTGCGGTCTATGACACTATCGTTCGTATGGCCCAGCACTTTTCCATGCGTCACGTACTGGTGGATGGTCAGGGTAACTTTGGTTCTATTGACGGTGATAACGCGGCCGCCATGCGTTACACCGAAGTGCGTATGGCACGCCTTGCCCACGAGCTGCTAGCTGACCTGGAAAAAGATACCGTTGATTGGGTCGATAACTACGACGGCACCGAGCGCATTCCAGCCGTGCTGCCAACCAAAGTTCCTAACCTGTTAATCAATGGGTCATCAGGGATTGCGGTGGGCATGGCGACCAATATTCCGCCCCATAACATGCGGGAAATAATTGATGGTTGTCTGGCGTTAATTGATGATTACACGCTCACCGTTGATGACCTCATGCAGTACATTCCAGGGCCGGATTTCCCTACCGGGGGCATTATCAACGGTCGCGCGGGTATTTTAGACGCCTACCGCACCGGGCGCGGGCGTATCTATGTGCGTGCCTGCCACACGATTGAGCATGATGATAAGAGTGGTCGAGATCACATTATTATCACTGAACTGCCTTACCAGGTGAATAAAGCGCGATTGATCGAGAAAATCGCTGAGCTGGTAAAAGAGAAGAAAATCGAGGGTATTGCTGAACTCCGCGATGAGTCGGATAAAGACGGCCTGCGCGTAGTGATCGAGATCAAACGCGGCGAATCGGGTGATGTCGTCGTCAACAACTTGTTTGCGCAAACACAATTGCAAAATGTGTTTGGGATTAACATGGTGGCGCTGGAAAATGGTCAGCCGCGCACTCTGAACATAAAAGAGATGCTTGAGGCGTTTATTCGCCACCGCCGTGAAGTTGTTACTCGCCGTACCTTGTATGAATTGAAAAAAGCCCGTGAGCGTGGTCATTTGTTGGAAGGTTTGGCAGTTGCCATCTCCAACATTGATGAAGTGATCGAGCTGATTAAGGCATCTCCCAATGCCTCTGAAGCGCGTGAAAAATTGTTGGCTAAAACGTGGAAGCCTGGACAGGTTACCGCGATGCTGGAACGCGCTGGCGCAACCTCATGCAAGCCTGAAGAGCTAGATGAAGGGTTTGGTCTAAATACGGCGGCGACGGAATATCGACTGTCGCCCGCGCAGGCTCAAGCAATTCTAGAGCTTCGTCTGCATCGCCTAACGGGTCTTGAAACCGAGAAGCTGTTAGACGAATACCTGTCGATTCTTGAGAAAATCGCGGAATTTACGACCATCCTGGCTTCTCCAGATCGTCTGATGGAAGTGATCCGAGAAGAGCTGCATGCTGTACGTGAGCAGTATGGCGATGACCGCCGTACGGAAATTCAGGCGAGCCACCTTGATTTGTCGATTGAAGATCTCATCGCTGAAGAAGATATGGTGGTCACTGTTTCCCGCTCAGGCTACGCCAAGACTCAGCCGTTGTCTGATTATCAGGCTCAGCGCCGTGGTGGACGAGGTAAATCAGCCACTGCGATGAAAGATGAAGACGTTATTGAACACCTGCTGGTCGCATCTACCCATGACACTGTGCTGCTGTTCTCTAACAGGGGTAAGGTGTATTGGCTGAAAGTGTATGAGATGCCCAACGCCAGTCGTGGCTCTCGGGGCAAGCCACTGGTCAATATGCTACCGCTTGAAGAAGGCGAAGCCGTCAACGCCATTTTGCCAGTGCGTGATTACGATCCTGAGCACTACATTTTCTTTGCCACGGCGAAAGGTACCGTTAAACGCACCAGTCTTGAGCAATTCTCTCGCCCACGTAGTGTCGGCTTGATTGCTATTGATTTGGAAGAGGGCGACCGTTTGGTGGGGGCTGCTATTACGTCTGGCTCTGATCACGCCATGCTGCTTTCCTCTAACGGTAAGGCTATCCGCTTCGAAGAAGGCAATGTGCGCGCCATGGGGCGTACCGCCCGTGGTGTGCGCGGTATGCGTCTGGCGGGGGATGCTGAAGTTATTAGCTTGATCATTCCCAAGAGCCAGCAAATTGACGCTGAAGATGACGCCGATGTAGATGCTGATAGCCAGGTTGTCACGGCCGAGAATGCTCAAGCGGAAGGTCAAATCTATATTCTCACGGCCAGTGAGAATGGCTACGGTAAGCGTACGCGCCTAGAAGAATTTCCGCTGCGTGGTCGTGGTGGGCAGGGTGTTATTGCCATGCAAACCAGCGAACGTAATGGCGCTCTGGTAGCCGCAATGCAAGTCTATGACAGCGATGAAATGATGCTGATCACTGATCGCGGCACCTTGGTGCGCACTCGGGTTGAAGAAGTGTCCACGACCTCGCGAAATACTCAGGGGGTTATGCTGATTCGCCTGGGTAAAGAAGAAAAACTAGTTAAAACTGTCCGTGTGGATGAGCCTGCCGAAGTAGATGAGCTTGAGTCAGATAGTTCAGAAACAGACGTTCTAGACACCGGTGCGATTGATACCGATGTCGTCGATAGCGATGCTGTTGATCCAGGCAAGCCAGATAGCGCTGACGATGGCGAACAGGAACAGGGAACCGATGACACGTCATTATAACTTTTGTGCAGGGCCAGCGGCCCTGCCTGTTGCCGTGCTTGAACGTGCGCGCAACGAACTGCTGGACTTTCAAGGGCGTGGCTTGTCTGTTATGGAGATGAGTCATCGCAGTGATGAGTTTGTCGCTATTGCGGATCGAGCAGAAGCAGACCTGCGTTATTTGCTGGATATTCCCAGTAATTACAAAGTGCTTTTCTTGCAAGGCGGAGCCAGCATGCAGTTTGCGATGCTGCCGATGAACTTGCTTGGACAAGGGGGAAGCGCCAATTTTATCCAAACAGGCATTTGGGGCAAAAAGGCGATTAGTGAAGCCCGGCGGTTAGGGTTTAACTGTAATGTGGCAGCGAGTAGTGAAGATAATGGTCATACGGCGGTGCCGGATGAAAATGCACTGGCGATTAGCAGCGATGCTGCTTACTTACATTACACCTCAAATGAAACCATCGGTGGTTTAGAGTTCGACTATACGCCAAGGGTGCAGCGCGCAGATGGTGCTGATGTGCCTCTGGTATGCGATATGTCCTCGAACATTCTATCTGGCCCTATCGATGTAACGCAGTTTGGAGTGATTTACGCGGGAGCTCAGAAAAACATTGGCCCGGCTGGCTTAACTCTGGTTGCTATTCGTGATGACTTACTCGGCAAAGCGCCTAGCTCCATTCCGTCGCTGTTTGACTATCAAATGCTTGCAGACGCAGGCTCTATGGTCAACACGCCACCAACGTTTGCATGGTACTTGGCTGGCCTTGTTTTCCAGTGGTTAAAAGATGACATCGGTGGCTTAGAGGTGATGGATGACATTAACCAGCGCAAAGCACAGAAGCTTTACGCTGCTATTGATGCCAGTGATTTTTATACTAATCCGATTGCCAGCCGTAACCGTTCCCGCATGAATGTTCCGTTTGTGCTAGCCGATAGCAGTTTAGATAGCGTATTCCTGCAAGAAGCTGACGAGGCGGGGCTTCTTAACCTAAAGGGCCATCGTAGTGTTGGCGGCATGCGTGCGAGTTTATATAACGCGGTGCCTGAAGAGGCCGTTGATGCGCTAATCGCCTTTATGGCGGACTTTGAACAACGAAGAGGCTAACCATCATGTCCGATACGCCGATTAATTTAGACGACTTACGTCAACGTATCGACCAGTTGGATGGCGATATTCTGCGCTTGATTAGTGAGCGCGCCAACTGCGCCCAGCAGGTGGCACACGTTAAGCTTGCTCAAGATAAAGACGCCGTATTTTATCGTCCTGAGCGGGAGGCGCAGGTGCTGCGTCGCATTATGTCGTTGAATCAAGGCCCGCTAGACTCAGAAGAGATGGCGAGGCTGTTTCGCGAAATTATGTCGGCGTGTCTTGCGCTGGAGCAGCCTGTCAAAGTTGCCTACCTAGGCCCAGAGGGTACATTTACCCAGCAGGCGGCGCTTAAGCACTTTGGTGAGAGTGCTGTCAGTATGCCGATGGCAGCGATTGATGAAGTCTTTCGTGAAGTAGAGGCAGGTGCTGTTCATTATGGGGTGGTGCCGGTAGAGAACTCCACCGAAGGGGTTGTCAATCATACGCTTGACACCTTTATGGACTCATCGATCAAGATCTGCGGTGAAGTAGTACTACGCATTCACCACCACCTGCTAATTAGTGAAACCACGCGTCGGGATAAGGTCTCACGCATCTATTCCCACCCGCAATCGTTTGGCCAGTGCCGTAAATGGCTTGATGCTCACTATCCCCATGCTGAGCGGGTGCCTGTTTCCTCTAACGCAGAAGCTGCCAAGCTGGTCAAAACAGAGTGGCACAGTGCAGCAATTGCCGGAGATATGGCGGCCAAACTGTATGGTCTAGAGCGCATTGCCGAAAAGATTGAAGATCGCCCTGATAACTCCACGCGCTTTCTAATTATTGGTAATCAAGATGTGCCGATATCTGGCGAGGATAAAACCTCAATTGTTGTCGCTATGCGTAACCAGCCCGGTGCACTGCATGATCTGCTGGAACCGTTCCATCGTCACCGCATTGATTTAACGCGGATCGAAACACGGCCTTCGCGGACTGGTGTTTGGAATTACGTGTTCTTTATCGATTTCAAAGGGCATCGGGATGAGCCGCAGGTCGCGGCAGTGCTCGAAGAAGTAAGACTACGTGCTTCTGAGCTGCGTGTGCTTGGCTCCTATCCTCTAGGCGTGCTGTGACGGAGTGTACTTTGCAAGTTTTGGATAGTCGCGCTGACGTTAGGTCATCTTGCCAAGAGTCACATTTATTGATTGTTGGCCTTGGCTTGATCGGGGGGTCGCTGGCCGCCGCGCTACGGCAATCAGGTTTCAAAGGACATATTTCAGCGTGTGACTCCAATGCGTCAGAAATCGCCTTGGGGATTGATTTAGGGTTGATAGACCATGGTGGTTCGCAGCTAGCAGAACTGCTTGATGACGTCTCTATGGTGATTTTGGCCGTACCGGTATTGGCCATGGAGAGTGTGATGGCCACCCTGGCAGGTTCGCTTCACCGTGCGTCTAAAAATGTGGTGATTACCGATGTGGGCAGCACGAAAGCGACGATCCGTGACTGTGCTGTGCGTGCCTTTGGGGAGGTGCCCCCTTCAGTGGTGCTAGGTCATCCTATTGCAGGCTCTGAAAAAAGTGGTGTTGCCGCAGCAGATCCCGCCCTCTATATCAATCACAAAGTGATACTAACGCCTGAGCCGAATGTCGACGCAGGAGCGCTTGCGCGGGTTGAGGCGTTGTGGTGTGCCACTGGCGCAGATGTACTGCAAATGAGTGTAGAGCGGCACGACCAAGTGTTGGCGCGTACCAGTCATTTGCCGCATTTGCTGGCATTTTCGTTGGTCGATACGCTGGCACGTCAAGACGAGCGGTTAGAAATTTTTCGCTATGCAGCCGGTGGGTTTCGTGATTTTACCCGAATCGCGGGCAGCGACCCTGTTATGTGGCGAGATATCTTTATTGCCAACCGGGACGCCGTCTTGTCGTCGTTAGATGATTTTGAGGCGGGGCTCGCTCGGTTGCGGAAGGCGGTAGAAAGTGGCGATAGCGATGCCCTTATTGCAACGTTTGATCGTGCCAGTCATGCACGCCATTATTTCGATACGTTATTGAATAAAACCAGCTATCAGGCGGAATATCATATGCAACCACACGGTAAAGTGACTTATCGGGTGCAGCCGGGCGGCCAGGCGCAAGGCCGTCTGCGCGTGCCGGGCGATAAATCAATGTCCCATCGCTCCATTATGCTGGGTGCTCTGGCGGAGGGTGTTACCGAAGTTAAAGGATTTTTAGAGGGTGAGGATAGCCTCGCGACTTTGCAGTCCTTCCGTGAAATGGGTGTTGCCATTGAGGGGCCATATCAGGGGAGAGTTACTATCCATGGCGTAGGGATGCATGGCTTGAAAGCCCCGGCAGGCCCGCTGTACGTGGGTAATTCAGGTACAGCCATGCGCCTGTTTGCGGGATTATTGGCAGGTCAAGCGTTTGATAGTGAGCTAACCGGTGATGAGTCGTTAACCAAACGGCCAATGGGGCGCGTTGCTGACCCTCTGCGCTTGATGGGGGCGACTATCGACACCGCTGAAGGTGGGCGTCCGCCACTTAAAATTAAAGGTGGCGCCGCATTGAAGGGTCTTTACTACGACATGCCGATGGCCAGTGCGCAGGTGAAATCCTGTTTGCTGTTAGCCGGTATGTACGCCGAAGGTGAAACTCGCGTGCGTGAGCCAGCGCCTACTCGCGATCACACCGAGCGTATGCTTAATGGTTTTGGCTACGAGGTCTCGCGCGAGGGCGATACTTGCTGGCTTCAAGGTGGTGGTAAGCTGACGGCAGGCCCGATAGATGTCCCTTCTGATATTTCTTCTGCCACGTTCTTCCTCGTCGCTGCGGCAATTACGCCAGGGGCTGACATTACCCTTGAGCACGTAGGTATCAACCCTACGCGCGTTGGTGTGATTAACATCCTCAGCCTGATGGGAGCTGACTTAACGCTTGAAAATGAGCACGAGGTAGGTGGTGAGCCGGTGGCGGATATCCGTATTCGCTATGCGCCTTTAAAAGGGATTGATATCCCGGTTGATCAAGTACCGCTTGCCATTGATGAGTTTCCCGCACTGTTTATCGCGGCTGCTAACGCGCAAGGCAAAACGCGCTTGCGCGGTGCTGAAGAGCTACGGGTCAAAGAGTCTGATCGGATTCAGGCAATGGCCGATGGGCTGGCGATACTAGGCGTTGAACACACGGTTGTTGAAGATGGTATTGATATTGTTGGCAATGCTGACGATGCCGTGGCGAGCTACGGCGGTGGTCGTATTGATAGCTTAGGTGATCACCGTATTGCCATGGCGTTTGCAATAGCCTCTTTGCGTGCAAGCGATGAGATTATTATTGATGACTGCGCTAATGTGGCCACCTCTTTCCCTGATTTTGTGACCTTGGCGCAGCGTATCGGTATGCAGGTAAGTGTGGAGGGAGCTAATGCCGATTAAATCCCCTGTGCTAACGATTGACGGGCCGGGTGGTGCAGGTAAAGGCACCATCAGTGGACTGGTCGCTGAACGTCTGGGGTGGCACCTATTAGATAGTGGGGCGCTTTATCGGCTTACTGCTCAGGCAGCTTTAAAGCATGACGTGGCCTTGGATGACGAGGTGTCGTTGGCGTTGCTTGCCGCACAGCTGGATGTTGCTTTCCCAGTGCTTGATGGGCAGCCTCGCACGCTTTTGGAAGGTGAAGACGTTTCTCGAGCGATACGTACAGAGCAGGCTGGTGAGCGGGCATCCCGTGTGGCGGCTCTACCGCAAGTTCGTGAAGCATTGCTTCAGCGTCAGCGAGATTTTCAACAATCGCCAGGCTTGGTAGCCGACGGCCGTGATATGGGAACCGTCGTGTTCCCTGATGCGCCATTAAAAATTTTTCTGACTGCAAGTGCGCAGGAGCGGGCTCGGCGTAGGCATCTACAGTTGCAGGAAGCCGGGGTGGATGCTAGTCTATCGAGTCTTTTAAAGGAGATTCAGGCACGCGATGCACGCGATACGCAGCGCAGTGTGGCTCCTCTCAAGCCGGCAGATGACGCCATAACGCTTGATACCACATGCCTGAGCATACCGGAAGTGGTTGATCAGTTGACCGAATTGCTGGCCCAGCGTGGCATGGTAAACGGCACCTGATTCTCCCTTGCGGCGTTTTTGGAAAGGTGTCACGACGTGGCAGGGCGATTACTCCATATCAGAGAGCCCGGTCAGGTCTAACCAGCGCTAACACCTCCAGAAGCAGAATGACATTAGGCCCGTACTTGCTGGTGGTACGGAGAAGGCATTTATGCCTCAACAACGTTGATCACGTAGGAAAACCATGAGCGAAAGCTTTGCTGAACTGTTTGAACAGTCTCTTAACGACATCAACATGGAGCCAGGCGCAATTGTCGCGGCTCAGGTTGTCGACATTGACGGTGACTGGGTTACCGTTAACGCTGGTCTGAAATCTGAAGGTCAGATCCCTGCGTCACAATTCCGCGATGAGAACGGTGAACTGACCATCGCTATCGGTGACGACGTGCACGTTGCACTTGAAGCCGTAGAAGATGGCTTTGGTGAAACGCGTCTGTCCCGTGAAAAAGCCAAGCGCGCAGAAGCTTGGAAGATTCTGGAAGCAGCCTTCGAGAAAGACGAAGTCGTCAAGGGCGTGATCAACGGTAAGGTCAAAGGCGGCTTCACAGTCGACGTCGACTCTATCCGTGCCTTCTTGCCGGGCTCTCTGGTTGACGTTCGTCCGGTTCGTGACACTGCGCACCTGGAAAACAAAGAGCTAGACTTCAAAGTCATCAAGCTTGACCCGAAGCGCAACAACGTCGTTGTTTCGCGTCGTGCTGTATTGGAAGCCGAAAACAGTGCTGAACGTGAAGCACTGCTGGCAACCCTGCAGGAAGGTCAGCAAATCAAAGGTATCGTTAAGAACCTGACTGATTACGGTGCCTTCGTCGATTTAGGCGGCGTTGATGGTCTGCTGCACATCACTGATATGGCGTGGAAGCGCATTAAGCATCCGTCTGAAATCGTTGCTGTTGGCGACGAGATCAACGTCAAAGTGTTGAAGTTTGACCGTGAGCGTAACCGCGTATCTCTAGGTCTTAAGCAGCTGGGTGAAGATCCTTGGGTCAACATCAAAGACCGTTACCCGGAAGGCACCAAAGTGCACGCAGTCGTCACTAACCTGACTGACTACGGCTGCTTTGCTGAGCTGGAAGAGGGCGTCGAAGGTCTGGTTCACGTTTCAGAAATGGACTGGACTAACAAGAACATCCATCCGTCTAAAGTTGTCCAAGTGGGCGATGATGTTGACGTTATGGTTCTTGATATCGATGAAGAGCGTCGTCGTATTTCTCTGGGCATCAAGCAGTGTACTGCTAATCCTTGGGAAACTTTCAACGCTGAATACAACAAGGGCGACCGTGTTTCAGGTACCATCAAGTCAATCACTGACTTTGGTATCTTCATCGGCCTTGAAGGCGGTATTGATGGTCTGGTTCACCTGTCTGATATCTCTTGGACAGAAACTGGCGAAGAAGCTGTCCGTAACTTCAAGAAAGGTGACGAAGCTGAAGCCGTTATTCTTTCAATCGATCCTGAGCGTGAGCGTATCTCCTTAGGTATTAAGCAAATGGATTCCGATCCAGTAGCTGAATATCTGTCGGTTAACGACAAAGGCAGCATCGTTACAGGCCGTATCGTAGAAGTTGATGCCAAAGAAGCACACGTTGAGCTAGCGACTGATGTTATTGCTATCCTCAAGGCGTCTGAAATCAGTGCTGATCGCATTGAAGATGCCCGTAACGTGCTGAATGAAGGCGATAGCATTGAAGCGCGTATCGTAAGCGTTGATCGTAAGAGTCGTCAGATCAATCTGTCGGTTAAAGCGAAAGAGCAAGATGATACTCGTCAAAATCTGAAGAAGCTGCGTGATCAAGAGCCGGAAGCAGGTGGTCCGACCACTATCGGTGATCTAATCAAACAGCAGATGGGCCAAGACTAATTAAGTAGTTGATAGCCCAGAAAAACGCCGCCCTAATGGGCGGCGTTTTTTATGAATTTGTATGATGTGAAATAGATCACTAGCCTATGTTTGACTTGCGTATAAAGCTAGTTTTTATAGTTCCAACTAAGCAATAAAAATTGATTAGTATTTAAGCTAAAGTCAACTAGACTATTGTCAGCTGGCGCATTTAAAGCAATAATGTGCGCGCATCCTGAACTCGTGCGTATTGAGTTGGTAGATTGATTAACTCACGCAGTCAAACCTATGCTAAAAGGAATCCCCATGTCGTTATTAAATGAGTATATTCAAAAGGAACAGCAGCTAAAACAACTACAAGAAGACTTACAGCGCTTGGAAGGTGATCAGCGCTTGAAAAGCGAGCTTGAATTTAAAGCTAAACTTGAAGCGTTAATGAACGAGTTTGGTAAGCGCCCTTCTGATGTTATTGCATTGCTGGACCCTAACGCGGATCAGCGTGGATCCAAAGGTGCTGCGGCATCCTCTACGCGTCGTAAGCGTCGTCTGAAGATTTATAAGAACCCGCATACTGGTGAAGTGATTGAAACCCGCGGCGGTAATCATAAAGGCCTGCGTAGCTGGAAAGATGAGCATGGTGATGAGGCTGTCGAATCCTGGCTAGAGCGTATGGAAGACTGAGTCGTTTTAAACCGGCATTTCTAACAAGAAGTGCCGGTTTTGGTTTAATGAAAGCGGATAAAAACTATTCAGGCTGGCTAGGCAGATAAAGGTATTCGTAGCTCAATATGATCTGGATGCCATAATACTTGCGGTGCATCACCGCTGATATTTAAACGATTTTTTTCATCCATTAATGCCACTAGCGTTTCAGACATTACATAAGATAATTGTGAAATGTTATCGAAGTATATTTTTGCATAGTAGCGTGAAGGAATGTCTACCCGACGGTAGTTGACTGGCAGTGCTAGATATTCGGCAGTATCTCTATTTTCTAGATAGAGCCCGATATCAGTTCTAGTGTGGTTCGGTGCAGGTTCTTCTACAGCGGCCGTCACTTTCTCTGTTAAAAGGTCTGGCAATACCATGGTTGGGGTAGATGTCTCTAGTTGGGCTTGTAGGTGCTCTAAATGGTTAGCGTGATACTTTGTGTTGCCTAGCCCATGAATGTGGTCTGGTGCTTGGTACAAGCGCATTAAAACCACATGTGCGGGACGGTTTTTTTCAATGCTGATTGTGAATTTTTTGTCAGGTCTGTTCAGAAGATACAGGCTGCTTACCACTTGGCGATATTCGCGGGGTGACAGCCGATAGCGGCGCTGAAATGCGCGTGAGAAAGAAGAGTGATTAGTATATCCACAACGAATAGCGATTTGCGCTATATTTTGTGAGGTGAGTGAAAGCAAGACAGCGGCTCGCTCAAGACGCCTTTTTTCACGGTAAGCACTAGGTGAAATGTTGAAGCAGTGGCGGAACTGCCGGCGTATTTGTGATGCTGAGTATCCTAAGTGGTTAGCAAGGTCTTCGATTCCAAGCGGTTTATCGAGAGTGTCTTGCAGCCAGATCTCAGCTCGCATCATTGCATTGAACATTATCTGGCCTCCTATGCTTAAGTCGTACAGGTCGCGCTACTCATCTCACCTGTAATGCACCATCCCGGTGCTTGCGTTGCTAGTGATCTAATAGGCGATTAACATTGCTGCTTGCCTACTAGATGAATTTGCCGCTATATGCGCCACCTTAGGTTGCTTAACTGGGCGTTTTTGCTCTGCCAGTAGGAGCATCCTGTTTTATATCGGGAGCAGCTTATTTATTACTAAGCTGTGATGCCTTTATGCTGGGAAGATAGAGCAAAGGCAAGTTTGCTCAGAGGCTTTACGCGTTTGGGCACAGTTTTGTCGGAAAAAGGTCTGTTTCAGCAGACTTGTCATCCATTTCAAGTAAGGTGTAAATGAAACATCGATGAAATATCAAAAGGTTCAAAAACAGCTAGATGAGCGTGAAAAACTACGTAAGTTTCGTGAGTTGGATGATGCCTTCGCGCAAGCGCTGCGCCAGTTAGAAGATCCTAACAGCGATTTCAATATTCCAACGGGACCGCCAGTACGTTCAATTGCGGCGTTGGAAGCTGACGATCAAGCTGCAGACGAAGTGGCACATTCGCATGAGCAAGAGCGCTTGTTTGATCAACGCTTAAAAGTGCTGATTGGCGAATATGATTTGTCGGAGCGAGATGTAAGCGAGGTCGTACACGCGCTGCTGGAGTCTAAGCAGTGGAAGCTTGATGACGTGCCTGTAGCAGGTAGATAATGCGACGTTATGAGGTGAGGTAGCTCGCTAGCGATACCGATAGATGCGTAAGCTAGGTAAATATACGTCATCTTCGAGTTTTTCGTCGCGCCGCTTAGCTCTTGTGCGAGTCGTTGGAGGCGTTTCTGCTGGGGCTTTGAGATGTGGTAATCGTCCTTCATTTGCAGGCACAATTAGCGGCATTGCAATATTAAGTGCTCGTCGCGTGTGTCCATCCGCAAGCGGTTCGACAAAAAACAGATTTGCGCGCATTAAAGGGGCTTGGGTTTGCACCTGCGCCAATATTTCTCCACTTGGAATGCTGGCGAGCTTGCGTAGTTGTATGCGGATATGTGGTGCATCACTGTCTAGCTGTAATAATTTTTGCTCAGCCTCTTGAACACTAACGCGTTTGATTGAGCGACCGCTGCTATACCACGCTAGCCTAACTCTAGACACCGGCGCAGGGGCAATGGGGAGTTGTCGCCAGCACTGTTTTAGATGGAGTCTTGCAAATCCGCTTTTACGCAGTATGTCGTCGATATGGGGATGACGGTTTGGTAAACGAGACTTAGCGTCGCTCAACGCGTTTGGATGAGACTGCTTAATGCGCGCGAGTAAGTCGCTGATATTTGCCTTTGCGTGGTTAATTTGATGACACGCTGCTAATAAATCATCGTTAGCGGCGATGACTGCGATGTAGTTACGCGTTTCGCGGCCATCCTGTCCCTGCTGATGCCACATGTCCAGTAGTGCATCCCGCAACCAAATAGGCTCGCTAACGTCATGATGAAACCGCCAAGTAGGTGGTGGGTTAAATTCGTATAGCGCTGCAGCCCGCTCAATGGTGGCTACCAGTTGATCAAAGTGGGCATCAAGCTCATGCAGTAGATGATATAGAGGCAGCGTGGCGTCAGTCATGTTGGGCGAGCCTTTAAGAAAGAGGTGTGTCTCTATCTGCTTGAGCAAGCAGGGTATCTAAGTCTGCCTCATCCATGGCGGATTCACCTGCAATGCGATGCGACTCTTCCGCCCAAGCGCCCAAATCAAGCAGTTGGCAACGTTTGCTACAAAAAGGGCGATAAGTACTTTCTGGCCCCCAGATAACTTTCTTGCCACATTGGGGGCAAGCAACCTCTAGCGGTGAATCATTTGCCGGTGTGGGCATGACAAACTCCTGTTTCAAAAGTGCGTCTCAAGTACGTCGTTAAGTGCACTCGGCGCGATAACGACGATCCAGTTGGATGACCTGGCGCATCATATTCGCATGGTCACCACTGTTGTCGATGACATCATTGCCTTTAGCAAGGCGTTCTTCGCGTGGAAGTTGGGCGGCGAGGATAGCACGCACCTGGGATTCACTCACCCCATCCCGGGCAAGTGTGCGTGATAATTGCAGCGATTCGGGCACATCGATGACTAACGTACGATTGACCAGCTTATCTTGACCAGACTCAAAAAGCAGAGGAGACACTAATAATACATAAGGCGACTGCGCCTGCAGACGGTCCAGATGCAAAAGAAGGCGTTCGCGTACCTTGGGATGAGTGACAGACTCTAACCACTGCCGTTGTACAGGATCTTCAAAAATGATGGTACGCAGTGCTGATCTATTCAGTGTTCCGTCGGAGTTCAATACGTCTGTGCCAAAGTGTTCGGCAATAGCAGCTAGCGCGGGTTCGCCAACGGCAACGACTTCTCTAGCGACATCATCGGCATCTACCCAGCCAATCCCCAGTTCTCCAAACGCACGGGCAACAGTAGACTTTCCCGAACCTATACCACCTGTCAGTCCAATGATCATGCATGCTCCCCAAAAAAATTGAATTAAAACCGACATTAGGCTTAATACAGCAACGACGTATAGAGTGTCATTAACTCGTTGCCTACAAGTAGGCAAATCCAGCCCGCCAGCGCAAGAAAGGGACCAAAGGGGAGAGGTTGGCCACGTAACTGGGGAGAAATAGCTTGAGCGGCTAATCCTATGATTGCGCCAATACCCGCAGATAAAATAATCAGTAGCGGCAACATGCTCCAACCCACCCAAGCGCCAAGGGCAGCGAGTAACTTGAAATCCCCAAATCCCATGCCTTCTTTGCCTGTTATGAGCTTAAATAGCCAGTAAAAGCTCCATAACACAACATAGCCCGCCATTGCGCCGATAACAGCGCCAGGGAGCAGCAGAGGCTGAAAGAGCAATTGGTAAGCTAAGCCAGCCCATAACAACGGTAGGGTCAACATATCAGGGAGTAAATAGGTACGAAAGTCGATCACTGCCAAAGCCAGTAGCGTTATACAAGCACCATAGATAAACATTGCGCTTAGCGTCGGGCCATGCAAGGCCACAACCACGATTGCAAGTAGTCCGCCCATCAGCTCTACGAATGGATACTGTACACTGATGGAGGTTTGGCAATGAGCGCATTTCCCCCTTCTTTTTAGCCAGCCTATTAAGGGTAGGTTATTGTGCCAAGCAATTGGGTGTTCGCAGCGTGGACACATTGACCTTGGAGTAGCAAGGTTAAAGCGGGGGGATGTTTCTTCGGCCAGCTCAAGGGAGGCACGTGCTTCATTGCGCCAGCGGCGCATCAGCATAACGGGTAAACGGGTGATGACAACGTTAAGAAAACTGCCAAAGCAGAGGCCGATTAGTAAAGCAAAAAAGAGGTAAAAGCTTGGTGATAAACCCATGGTATTCCAATTGTTGGGGAAGTGCTTGTTGGGGAAGTGCGTATGAACGGTTTATTTATAGTGCGGTGCCAATTTCAAAAATAGGCAAATACATGGAGACTACAACGCCGCCCACTAGCGCGCCAAGGACAACGATAATAATCGGTTCCATTAACGAGGTCAGGGCGTCTACTTTATTATCCACTTCTTCTTCGTAGTAATCGGCTACTCGGTTAAGCATGGCATCCAGTGAGCCGGCTTCCTCACCAATACTCACCATTTGAACTGCCAGCGCTGGAAAGCGGTTGGTCATACGCATGGCGAAATGCAGCTGTTGTCCGGTAGTTACATCTTGGCGCACTTCATTAATAGCTCTGATATACACGCGATTATCCGCGGCACCTGCGGCAGTTTCGAGCCCCTCAATTAGTGGCACGCCAGAAGTAAAGGTAGTCGCTAAAGTGCGTGTAAATCGTGAGACAGCCGATTTGTGTAAAATATCGCCAAGGATAGGCAGGTGAAGCATCAGGCTGTCTAACCGATAAGCGACGCGTGGTGAGCGTCGCGCTGCAGTTTTCAGCAGCATGATACTGCCGATTAGTGTACCCGTTGCTTGTAACCAGTACTTTTGGGCCATGTCCGATAAGTTAACCGTAAACTGAGTGAGCGCTGGCAGTTCTGCGCCAAAACCTTGAAACATGCTCTCAAATTCAGGCACGACTTTGATGAGTAGCAGCATGGTAACGGCAATACCAATGATCATCACCGTAGTGGGGTACCAGAGTGCTTTTTTGACACGATTTTTGAGTGATTCAACTTTCTCTTTATAACTGGCTACCCGCTCCAGCATCTGGTCAAGCGCACCAGCCTGCTCACCCGCGTCGACTAGGCTAACAAACAGGCGGTCAAACTGTTTGGGGTGTTTTGCCATGGCGCTGGAAAGGCTATCACCCGAAGAGACGTCTTCCATGATTTGCTGGGTTAGTGCTACCATCGCGGGTTTTTTTAGGCTTTCAGAAACGGCTTGTAACGCCTGAAGAATAGGGATACCTGCTCGTACCATAGTGGCCATTTGCCGTGCAAAAATCATGATATCGACGTTGGTTACCTTGCTGCGACCACTAAAGCTGCTGCGTTTTTGGATTTTTGTGGCGACGATACGCTGCTTAGCCAGTTGTTCAATGATTTCCGGCTTGGTGCGGCCAATCAGCTCGCCTCGCATAGCTCGGTCTTGTGGCCCTTTGCCTTCCCACTTCCAACGGTGTAGCGGCGTTGGCTTGGTGCGATATGCTTTAGCGTTGGCCATGGCGCGTTACTCCTTACTGATGCGGTTAACTTCTTCCAGACTAGTGCTGCCATCCAGCACACGATGTAGGCAACGCTGATAAAGGCTAGGGTAACCTTCGCGGCGCGCTTGTTGGTCGATATCCAGCGCATCGCCATCGCGCATAATCAGCTGGCGCATGGCATCAGTAATAGGCACCACTTCATAGATACCAATACGACCTTTATAGCCCTGTGTGCACTGTTTACAGCCGACCGCTGAATAAATCGTGCCGTTGCGAATATCCTGTTGGCTAAAGCCAGCTTGACGCAGCGCTTCGTTAGGAATCTTAGCGGGTGTTTTGCATAGGTCGCATAGCTTGCGTGCCAAGCGCTGGGCAATAATCAAGCTAACGGAGCTTGCGATGTTATACGATGCGATGCCCATATTCGCTAAACGGGTTAGCGTTTCAGCGGCGGAGTTAGTGTGTACGGTAGATAGCACTAAGTGGCCTGTTTGGGCTGCCTTTACGGCAATTTCGGCGGTTTCCAAGTCGCGAATTTCGCCCACCATGACGACATCAGGGTCTTGGCGTAAAAAGGCGCGCAGAGCGCTGGCGAAGTTCAGACCGATTTTAGGGAGAACGTTCACCTGATTGACCCCCGGCACTTTAATTTCTACCGGGTCCTCGGCGGTGCAGATATTGCGCTCAATTTGGTTAAGAATGTTGATACCTGTATAAAGCGTCACTGTTTTACCGCTCCCCGTAGGCCCGGTAACCAGAATCATTCCTTGAGGCTTCTTAAGCGCGTGTTCATAAACGGCCTGCTGTTCAGGGCTAAAGCCTAGCTGCTCGATAGCGAGTTGAGCAGAGGCAGGATCTAGCAAACGCAGTACTATTTTTTCACCAAACACAGTGGGCAGTGAGTTCACTCGAAAATCAATTGAGCGTGTGCGTGAAAGCTGCAGCTTGATTGCACCATCCTGAGGCAGGCGCCGCTCAGAGATATCCAACCGAGACATGATTTTTACACGTGCCGCGATGCGGTGCCGCAGCGCAAAAGGTGGGCGAGCAATTTCAAACAACATGCCATCAATACGAAAACGCACCCGGTACTGGGTTTCATAGGGCTCAAAGTGAATATCGGAAGCGCCGCGGCTGATAGCATCTAGCAGTATTTTATTGACGAATTTGACGACGGGGGCATCTTCGCTATCTGTTACTGCCTTGTCTAATGTCGCCTCATCTTCGTCAAGCTGAACAATACTCAACGCGCTGACCGCATCATCTACGTTTTCCAGTTCATCTAGCATGCTGCGCTCATTTTGCGCTAGATACTGCGTTAGAGTGTTTTTAAGTTGATCAGCGGGAGCCAGTACTCCATCTACACTTAGCCCGGTAGCAAATTGAAGTTCATTCAGTTGGGTTAGCGTAGCGGGGTAGGGTACAGCGACAGTAAGGCGGTGCCCGTGGCGTGCCAGGGGAAGAACATCTAGACGCTCTAATATTTTAACGGGGTAGTCGCTGGCGGGTGGTAGCGCGTTTATACGAATGGCATCTAGGTCAACGACCGGTAAACCATACTCCCAAGCAGCGGCCAGCGCTGCTGCGCCTGATTCTACTAGCCCACTATCGACCACGTGCTGTAACAGCGACACGTCAAGCTCTGTTGCTGTGCTTTCCGCGACATTCGCCTGGGCTTCGGTCAGCACGCCATGTTCTATCAGCCGTTTAGTGATACCGTGCAGGCCGCTATGCATGGCCGCCTTGCTCAGCGCCGGCCTGGGGGTTAAATCGTTCATGGCTAAACTCAATCATGTTTATTTTATTTTTTGTGTTAAATATTAATTATTATTAATGGTCAACGGAAATGTAACGGTGAGCTTGCTATAGTTGGTTAAATATAGCATTGAGAAGCTGTTGGTGTTGTTAAATATTGTGGCATTGATTTGTTTAACACACTTTCGGTCTTCATGTTATTGAAGAGGAAGTTTGATAACACAAAGGAGAAGTGTTATGGATAAAAGATTTTTTAAAATAACTACAATTCACAAACAGAGTGGTTTTACTCTCATTGAACTGATGGTAGTCATTGCTATTATCGGCATCTTGGCTGCCATCGGCGTGCCCAAGTATGGAAGCTACTTGGACCGCTCAGAGGCTTCAGCATGTGTTGGAGAACTCAACTCATATCGAACACTTTCAATCGCGGAAGCGTCTCTCGGAGAGGGCGCGCCTGAATTCAGCTTTCAGTCATGTACTGAAAATACGGATGTCGAGGAGCTATTCACTGTATTTGCAGGCGCTGAAGATAACCAATCATTAGAAGCTATTGAAGTTTCAACTCAGGATCGTCAGGAAACTGTGTATGTATCTGGAAGCGGGATAATTTCTATGACTTCCGAGGAATAGTGTACAGCGCCTTAAAATCTAACCATTAGCTTTGGTCGTTGTGCCAGCTAATGGTTTTTTTGTATCTGCAGGCTTTTGCCCGTATTTTTAATATTGTTCAATCTTCACACTGCCTGCGCATTTGCTCTCTATACTCAATGCTCCTGGTCATAAGGAGCCGATAATGAAATCAATTTCTCTTAGCGCTTGCCTGTTAGTTTGCACCCTGTTGTGGCAAGTGGCGGCAGTCGCACAGCCAGCACACGCACCCGCCCATGGTGCTAGAGACAGCAGCCCACATTCCGAGCGCCAGCGTGGCGGGCAGGATATAGGCCGACATGAGCGTCGCCATCGCGACGAACGCGTTGTAGATCTTCCTCGTATCAACGAACGTGAACTGCTTCGTCTCTTGCGGCAATACGATGCGCCACGTGCCCAGCCATTGCCGCCGGGTATTCAGCGCAACTTAGAACGCGGTAAACCCCTTCCTCCGGGAATTGCAAAACGCTTTGATGGTCCGTTGGCATCTCAGCTTCCCCAGTATCCCGGCTACGAATGGGAGCGCGTAGGGGCCGATGTCGTACTCATTGAGGCGGCTACCCGTATCGTTGTCGATGTGCTGGTGGATGCACTTCGTTAAGGATTGTTTCGCATGGCGTCATGGTAATGCCATGCGTCACCGCTTAAGCTGAGCTTATTTCAGGCAATGTGAAACCATCAAGTAAGGAGCGTTAATGACGGCTTACACCCTAGAAGAGCGGCTGGCGCTGGCAGTGCGTATTGCGGAGGAGGCAGGCGATATGATTCGCCGCGCCCGCGAACAGCAAGACTTCAGTCAACGTTTAAAAGCCGGCATTGAGCTGGTTACCGATGTTGATGTGGCAGTTGATACGCTAATTAGCCAGCGCCTGGAGGAGCATTTTCCTGGTGAAGCGAGGCTGAGTGAAGAACTAAGCCCTGAGCGTGCGCTGCATACCCCCGCCGAGCAGCTGTGGGTGGTAGATCCTATCGATGGAACCGTCAACTTTGCCCAAGGCCTGCGCCATGTGGCGGTGTCGATTGGCTGGATAGAGAACGGCATCGCTAAAGTAGGCGTTGTTCATGCACCTTTCTTGGGTGATACCTTCAGTGCCGCGCAAGGATTAGGTGCGTACTGCAATCAGCAACCAATCAAACCGAGTGACGCTGATACGCTTGAAAGCACTCTGGTGGCTACCGGTTTTCCCTACGATAAACAGGCTCGCAAACAGCTTCTACCACGTTTGGAAGCCGTGTTGGTGAACTGTCAGGATGTTCGTCGCAATGGCGCAGCTGCGATTGACCTCTGTGATGTCGCCTGCGGCCGATTAGACGCATATTACGAAAGCGTTTCACCATGGGACTTTGTCGCGGGTTGGGTCATTGCTCGTGAAGCAGGCGCGAAAGTAGGCCACTTAACTGAGGTACCTGACGGCGTGCCAGTTGACCTCTACCCAGAGCAACTGCTCGTCACAACGCCCAAGGTATATGATGCCATGGCATCGCTACTTAAGAGCATCGAGTAAGTGCAAGCGGCAACCAATTGAAAAGAAAGCGCAAAAAGAGCTTTTCATTTGGTTAAGAAAGCGCTAGTATACGCACCGTCTTGAGGCAAACGATGTTGGTTAACATTCGTTGTCAATCCAAGATATCGGAGTGTGGCGCAGCTTGGTAGCGCGTTGCAATGGGGTTGCAAAGGTCGCAGGTTCGAATCCTGTCACTCCGACCAAACAGATAAAACGGTCACTTAGCTATTACAGCGGTGGCCGTTTTTTGGTTTTAAGCTTCATTCTGGATTAGCAATCATTAGCATAAGTTGTGAAGCTTACTGACATACTATGATTATTAATAGCCAAGCAGGTCTTTATAGGCCTAGCCTGCTAATAGACGCTGCGCGAGATAGCCTGTCGCAAAGGCGAGCCCGGCCGCAGCGCTACCCATGAAAAGAGTACGCAGGCCTGAGCGCCAAGCCGGTAGGCCGTAGACGGCGCTCTTGAGCATGCCAATAGCAAGGAATACGCCGCAAGCCAGCCCTAGACTGGCTAGAAACTGCGTCGTGGTTGCTATGCTAGGTATCGTATACGGAAGTAACGGTAGAGCGCCTACGATCAAAAAAGCACTAAAGGTAACTAACGCTGCTCGAAGAGGGTTAAGTCCAACAGATGAAAGCCCATGTTCTTCTTGTAACATAGTAGTCACCCATCTATCCGGTTCACGACATAGCGTTTCCACTACTTGTTCAAGTAGTTCTCCTTCGAAACCTTTAGCGTGAAAAAGTTGGCGAATCTCTTCGCGTTCGCCCTCAGGCACCAGGTCAATATGTTGCCGTTCGATACGCTCAGTACTGGCGATCTGAGCAAGCTGTGCCTGCCCGGCTTCGTAATTGCTTACTGCCATGCTGAAGCCGTCAGCGAGTAAGTTGGCGAAACCCAGTACAAGCGCCACCTGTGGTGAAAAACCTGCTCCAAATGCCCCTGATACAACCGCAAAAGTCGTCACGCAACCATCGATACCGCCGAGCACAGCATCTGGAAGCGTTGATGCTTTTACTGGAGTCGCTAGCCGTTTACGCACTGCATCAGGGTGATGGTCGCTAAGTAGACTTTCACGGCTTGGGGTTGGCATATCAAGGCCTCGTACTTCCCTGGGGTAAGAGGGCCGTTGAATAATTGCTCACAGCCCTCAGGTTAGTCTAGCCACAGCTTACAGCTCACTCCATATCCGCTCGCGTAAGTCCTCGCTGAGTTCCGATACCTTGCGCATGCGGTTAAAAGTGGCCTCTGTCATGTCTCCTGCGATGCTGTGGTAGCAAGCTGCCATTGATGCTGGGGTTTGAGGTCCTTCAAAACCGAGCATGCAGCAGGTTAGCTTGCTGTAGATGGGGGCCACGGTTGAAATGAAATCAAGCTCATACCGAAGTGCTTCGTTAATAGTTTCTAGCCAGACGCGTTGCAGCTTTGCGGCCGAATGTGTGGCTTCCACCCAAGGCTGATGCCAAAGAACCAGTATCGTATCCTTGTTGGTTGTATTCGCTGTCAGATTGGGAAACATTAACGTTGTCATTGTATTGGTTCCTTGTGTGCAGTTAGGAGTCGAACCCTGTTAGGAATAGCATAGTCGCGCCCAGAATAAAGGTTGTCATTAGTAGCTGCTCCTTTGACGCTGATCATATTTTTACTATCTACGAGAAGGTTTAGCTCTTTAGTTTGATTCTTACGACCTATTCCAAAAATTAACGGATCAAAATAGCTAATTAAATGCTGAGCGACGCTACTTAGCCTGGGTGGCGTGGCGTTTTTTGCGTTGCATCATTTCCTTGTTACTTTATGGATAACAGTAGTACTGCAGCGCAGCAACCTGCTGTAAGCTGACAATATATTTAACAAGGGAGCTTATGGATGGAAAACCCTCAAACACCTGCCAAGTCATCGCGAGAGTGGCATAGTGCCTCGATAGATCAAGTGCTTGAGTGGCAGGGTGTTACTGCCGACGGCCTATCTACCACTGAGGCTCAAGCGCGCATAGAGCGCTATGGTCCGAATCGTCTTCAGCAGGCTCAGGGACGTCCTTGGTATCGGCGTTTATTGGATCAGCTCAATAATATTTTAATTCTTATACTGCTGGTTGCTGCTATTGCCAGTTTCCTGCTTGGGCACGTCATTGATGCGGCGGCCATTGTGGGGGTGGTAGCCGTGATTGCGCTGATTGGTTTTATCCAGGAAGGAAAAGCTGAGCAAGCGCTTGATAGCATCCGCAATATGCTTTCTCCCCAGGCCAATGTCATACGTGACGGGAAGCGCACCACAATTCCTGCCGAAGCGTTAGTGCCAGGGGACATCGTGCTGGTGGAGAGTGGTGACCGGATACCTGCGGACGTGCGACTGATTGAAGCGCGGCGTTTTCGCACCGACGAGGCGGCTCTAACTGGGGAGTCGGTTCCTGTTGAGAAGCAGTCGCACCCAGTGGGCGCAGATGTGGATCTTGCGGAGCGCAGCAGTATGGCGTTTGCCAGTACAATTGTGGTGCAAGGCAATGCCCGTGGTTTGGTCGTTGAGACGGGGCGTTACACTGAAATCGGCAAAATTTCTGAACTTCTGCGTGGTGTAGAAAAAATTAAAACACCGCTGCTTCAGCAGCTTGATCGTGCGGGTAGGGTGCTGGCAATTTTTATCTTGGGTGCCGCCGCTATTACCGCGCTGTTAGGCACGCTTCTTCATGACCAGCCCGCTGCGGATATGTTTATGGCTGCTGTCGGTCTAGCGGTGGCCGCGATTCCCGAAGGTCTACCTGCCATTGTTACCATTGGGCTCGCGCTTGGTGTGCAAAGCATGGCGAAGCGCAACGCCATTATTCGTCGGCTTCCTGCTGTAGAAACGTTGGGCTCCATCTCGACTATTTTTTCCGATAAAACGGGCACATTGACGCGCAATGAAATGACGGCTCAAGCGGTATGGCTGGGTGACGAGCAGTTTTTCATCGAGGGTATCGGTTTCTCGCCCAAGGGGGCTTTTTATCGACTGCGTGCCTGCGGTGAACAAGAAACAGAATGTGTCGATATGGACAGTGCCCAACCGTTAAGCGATTTTTTACGTGCTGGCGTATTGTGTAACGACACTGAGCTGCATCAGCAAGCGGGACAGTATCAGATTTATGGTGACCCGACAGAGGGCGCGTTAGTAGTTGCCGGTGAAAAAGCAGGTATAAAAACGTCAGAGGTGCGCCAGCAGTTTCCACGGGTAGATGCAATCCCTTTCGAGTCAGACTTTAAGTATATGGCCACTCTGCATGCAGGAGCTGATGGCCAGCGTGTCATCGTAAAGGGGGCGCCTGATCGTTTGATAGAAATGTGCGACAGCGTTGCTACCAAGCAAGGCACTGTCGATATTGATCGTAATGAGTGGGAAAACCGTATTCACGAGCTTTCCTCGCGAGGTTTACGCGTACTAGCTATTGCGGATAAACCTGCCGCTGCAATCGATGAGCTTGATCATCACCATATTGAAGGTGGGTTGCGCTTACTGGGAATTATTGGCTTGCTGGACCCACCAAGAGAAGAGGCCATTGAAGCGGTTAAACGTTGCCAACAAGCGGGTATTCGTCCCGTTATGATTACCGGTGATCATGCTTCGACAGCGCTGGCTATTGCTAAACAACTGGGTTTTGCGCAAACCCATAAAGCGCTGACCGGGCGAGAAATTGAAGCGATGTCCGATACAGCGTTAGAAGATATCATTTTAGAGATTGATGTCTTTGCTCGGGCATCACCCGAGCACAAATTGCGTTTAGTTAAGGCGATGCAGGCGCGGGGCGGTGTTTGCTCCATGACTGGGGATGGTGTTAATGATGGGCCTGCCTTAAAACGTGCTGATGTCGGCGTTGCTATGGGAGTACAGGGGACTGAGGCGGCGAAAGATGCTTCTGAAATGGTACTGGCAGATGATAACTTCGCAACCATTGTCAGTGCTATTGAAGAAGGCCGCAAAGTCTACGATAACATCCGTAAAACGATCACCTTTATTCTGCCCACCAACGGTGCTCAAGGCTTGGCGATCATGCTAGCCGTGCTATCCGGCTCGGTGCTACCGGTAACGCCGTTACAGGCATTATGGGTAAATATGGTGGTAGCGATTACGCTAGGTCTGGCATTAGCGTTTGAGACTGGGGAAAAAGACTTAATGGCGCGCCAGCCAAGAGATCCTAAAGCACCGCTGCTTGATCTGTTTTTATTATGGCGAGTGATTTTTGTGTCTGTGCTACTGCTTGTTGGCGTCTTCGGCATGTTCTCTTGGATACTCAACCAAGGTGGCAGCGAAGCGCTAGCGCGGGCAGGGGCAGTCAATATGCTGGTCACTGGTAGTGCCGCTTATTTGATCAATAGCCGCTTTTTAATTAATAGTACGCTGTCGTTTGCTGGCATTTTTGGCAGTCGGCCGGTATGGATCGCTATTATGATGGTGATGCTGCTGCAAATGGCGTTTACCTATCTACCCTTTATGCAGCTTATCTTCGGTAGCGAAGGGTTAAGCATTATGCATTGGCTAGCCATCATTTTAAGTAGCGGAATGATTTATCTGTTAATTGAGGCTGAGAAAATGGGCTGGCGCATACTCGAGGCTAAGCAGAAATAAGCCAATACCTATTTGTGAAAGATCAGCGCCACCTAGGGGAATTGAAGAACAAGCCACAGGTGGCGCAACCATACTCATTTTTGCTGAGCACTCTATTTAGCCTTGTGAGTGGTGATCTGCAAGTGCGGCTGCAATGGCTTCTTCCCATTGGCCTGCGGTAATTTCCCAGTGCGCCATTTCATCCTGATCCGGCGCACCTTCTGAGGCTGCATTCAGCTCTTCAGGGGAGTAGCGTTCAAAGCAGTGCTTGGCGAATGCTTTGGTTTTTCCATCCCGAAGCTGATCGATCATTTCCATGCTGTTTATCCTTTCCTTGGTGGTGGTTCTCACCTTGCCATTAACGCCTAGGCAAGGAGTTGCGACTGCGTTATCAGTGTAGCGGTTTGACACTCTTTCTGCTCAGTGAGGCGGTCGTCATGGTTTAAAGTGCAGCATCCACAATAATTTTGACTGCAATGCCTGCTAGCAACAGCATGATGAGATTATCAAACCAACGGTGCGGTAGGCGTTTGCCGAGCTGTGCGCCGATGGGCATGGCGGCGAGAATGACGAATAGCGCTATAAAGCTGTAAAGCGTGCGTTCCAGTGTGAGTATTTCCGCACTCAGCAGCGCGGGTATTTGCACGCAGGTGATGGCAACAAAAAACACAGAGATAGAGCCGATAAACACGCGTCGCTCCAACTGCATTGCGTTTAGAAACGTTACAGACGCGGGTGCTGACATACCCGCCGCACCTTGCAGTACGCCAGCGAGCAAGCCAACAGGCAGTACGATGCGGTTGGCGGTCGCGAAAGGAAGAGCAAGCGTTCGCCTAGCTATTTTGATGACTAAATAGAGCACGATCGACGCGGCCACCCCAAGCGATAAAAGAGTGGGTGATAACACGACTAATCCCCATGTGCCCAACACAATGCCTAACCCACCTGATAAAGAGAAGGCAGCGAGAAAACGCAGTGGCAACAAATGATGCCTGTATTGCCAAACCTGTAAAACATTGCTGAACAAATTGGGGGCGATTAATACGGCAATGGCTAGCTTCACGTCGTAGAGCATGGTGAGAACAGGTACGACTATGACTGGCACGCCAGAACCGATGGCACCTTTGATGATGCCTGCTGCAATCAGCGTTAAAAGAGCAATAATCACGGTGAGTTTCCTGATGTATCAGGCGCAGCGTGGCTGGGTTGCGCCTGATAAAGGCTGTGCTTGCTAAATTAGTTACTTGAGAACATAGCAGGGTGTATATGCTTGTCCATCAAGTTTCATGCGTCCTTGGGCGACAAATGAGGTTAATAGCTCGTCTAAGCGCTGCATGAGTTCTGGTTCAGCGGTTAACTCAAAAGGTCCATGGGCTTCAATTGCTCGAATCCCCGGCTCTTTAACGTTACCCGCCACAATGCCAGAAAAAGCACGACGCAAGTTGGCCGCTAGTTCATGAGTAGGCTGCTGACGGTGAAGCGCTAGACCGCGCATAGCTTCATGGGTTGGCTCGAAGGGGGCCTGAAAGTCACGTGCAATGGTAAGACGCCAGTTGTAGTAAAAAGCGTCCTGATGCTTGCGGCGGAAGTCTGCAATCTCGTCAATTTCTTCACGCATTTTGCGTGCGACAGCCACAGGATTGCCGGTAATAATCGTGTAGTAGCGGCGGATATCCTCGCCCAGCGTATAAACTAAGAATTCATCGATTTTCTGGAAGTACTCGGCAGAATCAGCTGGGCCAGTAAACACGAGTGGGTAGGGAATATCGTGATTGCTTGGATGCAGCAGGATTCCCAGCAGGTAAAGAATTTCTTCTGCAGTACCCACCCCTCCGGGGAAAACAATAATACCGTGCCCTAAACGCACGAATGCTTCGAGCCGTTTTTCGATGTCTGGCATGACAACTAGCTCGTTAACGATAGGGTTAGGCGCTTCGGCTGCAATGATACCTGGCTCAGAAATACCTAAATAGCGGCCATCTTTACGACGCTGTTTTGCATGGGCAACGTTAGCTCCTTTCATGGGGCCTTTCATAGCGCCAGGGCCGCAGCCGGTGCAGATGTCTAGATCCCGCAAGCCAAGGTGATAACCAACGTCCTTGGTATACTCATACTCTTCTCTGGAAATCGAGTGGCCACCCCAGCACACCACCAAACTTGGGTCGCGCCCAGGCTTCAGCGTGCCCGCCTTGCGCAGGATATGAAACACGGCGTTAGTTGTGCCTTCACCCGTGGTTAAGTCAAACCGCTTGTGGTGTTGGATTTCGTTGTAAACATAAACAATGTCGCGAAGAATGGATGATAAATGTTCACGTATACCACGAATCATTCGTCCGTCGACAAAGGCTTCGGCGGGAGCATTGGTTAGCTTCAGGCGGATGCCTCGGTCTTGCTGTAAAACTTCAATATCAAAGTCTTTGTAGGCTTCCATGATGGCCAAACTATCATCCGTTGGGCTGCCGCAGTTAAGCACCGCGAGTGCACAGCGGCGTAGCAGGTCATGCAGGCCACTTTTAGAGGTGCTTTTTAAACGGTTGACCTCATGCTGGGAAAGCACTTCGAGGCTCCCTTCCGGGGAAATAATGCTGGAAATGGTGGCGCGCGGCACTGGGAGTTGCGTCATTAGTCTGGCTGTCCCTAATCATATTGTTAACGAAACCACATACTATCATGGCCTTTACTAACTGAATTCAAGCAATAAGGGTAGTGCTGGTCCTTAGCGTCCGTTTAAGAGTCGGATTGTGCTACTCTGTGCTCTCGTTAAGAGCACACGGTGGCTAGTTAAGATGGCGCTTTATTATGTTTAATGCCCAGTATTTTCGGACGTTTATAACGTTAGTGGAAACGGGGAGTTTCACACGAACTGCGCGCCGTTTGGAGATGACGCAGCCTGGCGTCAGCCAGCATATCCGCAAGTTAGAAAGCTATTTAGATAAACCGCTGATAGAGAGAAAGGGCAGAAGTTTTACGCTAACGGAGTCTGGACGAAGGGCTTATGATTATGCGTTGAAGCTATTTGCCGAGCATGAGCAGTTTCGCCATGGTTTAGATGACGACTCGCTGGATAGCGGTGAATGCCGGATTGCATCCCCAGGAAGTGTTGGGTTGATGTTTTATCCTTTTATTCTTGGCCAGCAGCAGATGCACCCCAACTTAACGGTCAATTACAGTTTTGCTTTTAATCACGAAATCGTTAATGACCTGCTTGAAGGCCGCTACGATATTGGCATCGTGACTGAGCAGGTCAACCATACCGAATTGACCTGCACGGTATGGCACAAAGAGCCATTATGTTTAGTCGTGCCTGCTGATTTCGCTGGTAGCACGCTAACCGACCTGATGGGCATAGGCTTTCTTAATTACTACGACGGCATTAATCACGCCAACGCACTGCTGCGCGCCAATTATCCAGACGAATTTCGTTCAATGACGCACTTTCGACATCAGGGATTTACTAATGAAGTGAGCATGGTGCTGGATGCGGTCGCGCGAGGGCTAGGTTTTACCGTTGTCTCACGCCTGGTGTTAGAAACCTCCCCTTGGCAGCGCCAAGTAAAAGCGTTGGCGTTACCTCAAGGGATTAATGAAGTGCTTTATCTATTGCGCCGGCGAGATTCGGTCTTGCCGAAACGTTATGAAAAGCTACTGGAGGGGTTTCATCACCAACGCCTGCAAGAAAAAACGCCCCTGGTGCCCGAATAACGAGCGCCAAGGGCGTTTAAGAGACAGGGATGTCTTGTCGTCTAATAGCGTATGCGTTGAGTATTAACGGCGGTATTCGTCAATGCTAGGGCAAGTGCAGATAAGTTGCCGATCACCGAATACGTTATCAACGCGGTTAACCGCAGGCCAATACTTTGACGCAGCTACAGCCTCTGTTGGGAAGGCGCCCAGCTTACGGTCATAAGGGCGTTGCCACTCGCTATCCATCAAATCTGCTTGGGTATGAGGGGCATTCACCAACGGGTTATTATCCAGCGGCCAATCACCCTTTTCGACGCGCGCAATCTCTTCTCGAATCGCGATCATGGCATCACAGAAGCGATCAATTTCGTAGAGTGACTCAGACTCTGTAGGCTCGATCATCAGTGTGCCTGGTACAGGGAACGACATGGTCGGTGCATGGAAACCGTAGTCCATCAGACGCTTGGCAATATCTTCTTCACTGATACCAGAAGCACTCTTGAGCGGGCGAATATCGATGATGCATTCGTGGGCGACATTGCCGTTCTGGCCACGGTAGAGAATCGGATAAGCACTCTCTAATCGCTTGGCAATATAATTGGCATTAAGAATAGCCAGCTCAGTTGCTTCGCGAAGCCCACGTGCGCCCATCATCTTAATGTAAGCCCAAGAGATTGGCAGAATTGACGCGCTGCCAAATGCTGCAGCGGAAACCGCACTGTTTTCTGGGTTAACACCATTAATAGGCGTAACCACGTGATTGGAAACGAAGGGGGCAAGGTGAGCTTTGACACCAATCGGGCCCATGCCCGGGCCACCGCCACCGTGGGGTATACAAAATGTTTTGTGCAGATTGAGGTGCGAGACATCACCACCGAAGTCACCGGGCCGCGTCAAACCCACCTGAGCATTCATGTTGGCACCATCCACATACACTTGGCCGCCATGCTGATGTACTACCTCGCAAATCTTGCGAACATGGGACTCAAATACACCGTGAGTAGAGGGATACGTGATCATTACTGCAGATAGGCGATCACTGTGCTGCTCGGCTTTGCGCGTCAGGTCATCCAAGTCAATGTTGCCGTTGGCATCACACTCAACCACGACAACGTCCATGCTCAGCATGGCGGCCGACGCAGGGTTAGTGCCGTGGGCAGAGCTGGGGATTAAACACACATCACGATGGGATTCTCCTTGTGCTGCCTGATAGCGACGAATGGCTAGCAGCCCCGCATATTCACCCTGGGCACCTGAGTTGGGCTGCATGGAGATATGGTCATAACCCGTCACTTCCACTAAGAAAGCGGCTAGCTCATCAATCATTTGATGATAGCCGGCCACTTGGTCGCGGGGGGCGAACGGGTGGAGGTGCGCAAACGCAGGCCAGGAGATCGGAATCATTTCACTGGTAGCGTTTAGCTTCATCGTGCACGAACCCAGCGGGATCATGGCATGAGCCAAGGAAAGGTCTTTGTTCTCGAGACGTTTCAAATAACGCAGCATCTCGGTTTCGCTGCGATAACGGGTAAACGTGGGGTGTTCCAAAAAGCTGCTTTCACGCCGATACAGTGGAGGAATGCCGCTGAGTTCGTCACTAATAACCTGTCCATCCAGCGCTGCGACGGACAAGCCGTGCTCATCGCCTAACAGCACATCAAACAGCGTCGCGACGTCGTGAGCTGTCGTAGTTTCATCCAGGCTAATGCCCACATCGCCATTGGCGAAGTAATGAAGGTTGATATCATGCGTCATGGCGCGGCCATGAATTTTTCCAGCATCTACTTGGGTCAGGCGGAGCGTATCAAACCAGCTGTCGTTCGCTAACATGACCCCACCTTGCTTAAGACCTTCCGCTAGCAAGGTGGTGAGGCGATGCACGCGGCCTGCAATTTTGCGTAGGCCTTCTGCACCATGGTAGGTAGCGTAGAAGCCAGCAATATTTGCTAGTAGTGCCTGAGCAGTACAAATATTGGAAGTCGCTTTCTCGCGGCGGATATGTTGCTCGCGGGTTTGCATGGCCATGCGTAATGCAGTGTTACCGCGGCTATCTTTGGATACACCAATAATGCGGCCAGGAATCGAGCGCTTTAGCTTGTCGGATGTGGCGAAGAAAGCCGCATGCGGGCCACCGAAGCCCATGGGGACACCAAAACGCTGGGAGTTACCGACGACGATATCAGCGCCCATTGCGCCTGGTTCTTTAAGCAGCACTAGGCTCAATAGATCCGTGGCGACGCACGTCATGATGCCGCGTTCTTTGGCAGCACTTAGTAGAGGAGAAATGTCCGTGATGTTGCCGCTGGCGGAAGGATATTGCACCAGGGCACCAAACACATCGTGTTCTGCCAGCGTTTCTGCTGGGCCACTGATTAGCTCAAAGCCAAAAAACTCCGCGCGAGTTTTGATAACGTCTAATGTTTGCGGAAATAGATCATCGGCAACAAAGAAAGCCGTTGACTTACTTTTCTTGTTGCTACGCTTGCATAGCGCCATCGCTTCTGCTGCGGCGGTCGCCTCATCCAGCAATGAAGCATTGGCAAGCTCCATACCGGTTAAATCCATAATGACCTGCTGAAAGTTGAGCAGGCCCTCTAGTCGGCCTTGAGATATCTCAGGTTGATAAGGCGTGTAAGCGGTGTACCAGCCCGGATTTTCCAGCACATTGCGCTGAATGACTGCCGGCATGTGGGTGCCGTAGTAACCTTGCCCGATGTAGCTTTTGGCTACTCGATTTTGGCGCGCCAGCTGGCTTAAATAGTCTAAAGCTTCTGCTTCACTGCGTGGGTCGTCCAGGGCTAACTCACGGCCAAGGCGGATATCGCTTGGCACGGTTTGCTCAATAAGATCTTCCATGCGCTGCAAATTGAGCGCTTTTAACATGGTGTCGACATCAGCGGGGCTAGGCCCATTGTGGCGTTTGATAAAAGCATCATGGTCGGCCAGTTCGGCCAAACGGCGTGTTTCAAATGGCATGGGAGGGTTCCGAACGTAATGAGAAAACCGCGCAGGGTGAAACTAGAAAGCCTGCTTTACGCAGGCTTTCCGACTAATTAATCGTCTGAACTAAGTGTTGCCTGGTAAGCATCTGCGTCTAGCAACCCTTCAAGGGCTGTGTCTGTCAGGCGCACCTTCATGATCCAACCACCTTCATAAGGCGCTTCATTGACTGTCTCCGGCGAATCTTCAAGTGCCTCATTCACTTCGATAACTTCACCGTTAACCGGCGAGTAAAGGTCAGAAGCCGCCTTAACAGACTCGATAACGCCAAACTCTTGGCCTTTGTTGAGTGCCTGACCGACTTCTGGCAGTTCAACGAAAACAACGTCACCCAACGCTTCTTGGGCATGATCAGTAATGCCGATCGTGACGGTACCGTCTTGGTGGTCAAGTACCCATTCGTGGCTTTCGGCATAACGAAGATTGGCAGGAAGATTGCTCATGATGATTCCCTTTATGAAACAGTTGTCTGGACAGGAGCATACTAACGCCTGTCGTTCGCCTTGGCGACTATTGGCCAGTTCTAAGTCAGGCGATCTGTGCCATATGTTAACGTGTTTCCAATCGGAAACAAATTTCTTCAACACCCCATGGCGGCAAAAAAGCCACTTCGAGTTTCCTGATGCTTTACATCTGTTAGAATTTGTAAAAACAGATGCTTTCTCTGCTGAGTTGCGACATCACGATGGATGCGCACTAGGAAAATGGTGTAAAACATGCTGATCATGCGTTTTTTCAAAGCGTGAGACGCGCTATGGTGGAAATGTTTGATAACTCAGCAGCATTAAATAAGGCAGCTTGACTGCCCGGTACCCATAATAAACGAGCTAACGAACAGGGTAAGGAGAAGCGCGTGGAAATACTAACTAACCTCCTAGGGGCAATTAACGGTGTCGTTTGGGGCCCGATAATGTTGGTCCTACTGCTAGGTGTAGGGATTTACTTACAGATTGGCTTGAAACTGATGCCGATTAGAAAGCTCGGTGTGGGTTTCAAACTAATGTGGCAAGGCCGCGACCCTAAGCCTAGCAAAGCAGATGCTGACCAGGCGTCTGCTGACCAAGACGGTGAGATTTCGCCTTTTGATGCACTGATGACGGCGCTATCTGCCACGATTGGCACAGGTAATATCGCGGGTGTGGCAACGGCTATTGCGCTTGGTGGCCCAGGTGCGGTGTTCTGGATGTGGATCACTGCGTTAGTGGGGATGGCCACTAAATTTTCTGAAGCAGTTCTGGCTGTGCGTTATCGTGAAACCGATAGCACTGGCTACCATGTCGGTGGCCCGATGTTCTATATAAAGAATGGCCTCGGTAAGAAATGGCTCTGGCTGGGGGGGCTGTTCTCATTCTTTGGTGCGGTAGCAGCTTTCGGGATCGGTAACACCGTACAGTCCAACTCTGTAGCGGATGCTATGGATTCTACCTTTGGTGTTCCGCATTGGCTAACCGGCGTAATTATCATGGTGCTGGCGGGTGCTGTTATCCTCGGTGGCATTAAGCGCATTGCAAAAGTAGCCGGTAAACTAGTGCCCATCATGGGGATTGCTTACGTGATTGCCGGGCTGTTGGTATTGATCATTAATGCAAGCCAAATTGGTGAAGCGTTTGGTTTGATTTTCTATTACGCCTTTAATCCGATGGCAGCAGCGGGTGGCTTTGCCGGTGCGGCAGTAATGGCAGCTATCCGGTTTGGTGTAGCACGCGGTATTTTCTCTAACGAAGCAGGTTTAGGTAGTGCACCAATTGCACACGCAGCAGCGCAGACCAAAAACCCGGTTCGCCAAGGCCTCATCGCCATGCTGGGCACCTTTATCGATACCATCGTCGTTTGCACCATTACGGCACTGGTTATTTTGACCTCCACGGTATGGATTGATGGTGAGGCGGGTGCATCACTGACGGCGCTTTCGTTCGATGCTGCCTTGCCCGGTTTTGGTAACCAGATTGTTGCGATTGCCCTAGCTGTGTTTGCATTCACCACCATTCTTGGCTGGTCTTTCTACGGCGAAAAGTGCTGTCAGTTCCTGTTCGGTACACGTTCGATTATGCTGTATCGCGTGCTGTTCGTTCTGGCAATCCCGCTGGGTGCTATCGCGCAGCTTGGTTTTATTTGGCTGATGGCTGATACCTTTAACGCTATGATGGCCATTCCTAACTTGATCGCGCTGGCGCTACTTTCGCCAGTGGTATTCAAACTTACCCGTGATTACTTTGCAGGCAAAGATGTGCTGCCAGGTGAAGCGCTGGATCATGATAAGTAAGCCCTATTCAACGTAATATGGGCCGATAAGATGTAATAGAGCCGGGAAGCCAGTCATGGCTTCCCGTTTCTCTTTCTCGACCGAGGAAATCCCATGACCGACCTTAAACAGACGCCACTCCATGAATTGCATCTTTCGCTAGGAGCCAAAATGGTTCCCTTTGCGGGTTATGACATGCCGGTGCAATACCCATTGGGTGTCAAAAAAGAGCATGAGCACACACGTCAGCAATGTGGGCTGTTTGATGTTTCTCACATGGGCCAAATAGCGGTTTCTGGTGACAATGTTGCCGAAGCGCTTGAGTCACTCATCCCAGCAGACCTAGTGGGGTTAAGCAAAGGTGAACAGCGCTACGGACTATTAACCGGGACTGATGGCGGTATTATCGATGATCTAATGGCCGTCAATGCAGGTGATCATTTTTATTTAGTCGTCAATGCTGCTTGCAAAGAGCAGGATATTGCCCATCTGCGTACGAATCTTGCTGCTACTCATCACATTGAGGTGCTCGACCGTGGGCTACTGGCTCTGCAAGGCCCGCAAGCACGCGATGTCATGGAACGTTTGTGCCCCCAAGCGTGTGAGCTAACGTTTATGCAGCATGGCCGCTTCACGATGGCGGGGCAGGAAGTCTGGATTAGTCGTAGCGGTTACACCGGTGAAGATGGCTTTGAAATATCAGTGGCTTCTGATGCATGCCAGGCATTTGCAGAGCAGCTGTTAGCTGAGCCCGAAGTTGAAGCGATTGGTTTGGGTGCGCGCGACTCGCTTCGCCTAGAAGCAGGGCTGTGTTTGTACGGGCACGATATGGATATGACGACGACGCCTGTAGAAGCTGGGCTTATTTGGGCGATTGGTAAGCCTCGCCGACATGATGGGGAGCGTCCAGCAGGTTTCCCAGGAGCGGATCTTATTCTGCACCAAGTAGCCGCGAAAGATCATACGCGTAAGCGGGTAGGGCTAGTGGCAGAAGGGCGTGCACCAGTAAGAGAGGGCGCGCTTTTAGTTGATGCAAATGGCAATGAAATTGGTGTTGTGACTTCCGGTGGCTTTGGGCCAAGTGTTGGTAAGCCAATTGCCATGGGGTACGTGGGGCGCGAATGGGAAGCGCCTGAGACCACTGTTTATGCGTTGGTGAGAGGTAAACAGCTGCCGATGGTGGTGACACCTACCCCGTTTGTGAAGCCGGGCTATTATCGCGGCTAACACCGCCAATGTTCATAAAAAAGCCCCTGAAATTCAGGGGCTTTTTTACGTCATCTTAATACTTGTCGAGGATCAATCGGTTTGCCACCTTGACGCAGGTCGAAAAGCAAGTCGTAGCGCTGTGTCGCACTACTTTGGCCGACATCACACAGCGGGTCGCCTGTACTCACTTGCTGGCCGACACGGACTAAAATGCGTTCGCACAGCGCGTAGACGGTTTGTAAGTTATCCGCATGATGAATAATGACAACTTCGCCAAGCTGGCGCATTCCATCTGCAAAACGCACTTCACCTGGCGCGACTGCTTGGGCTTTGGCACCTGCTTGTGTGGCCAGTAGCATAGGTTGAAGCGTACCACGGCTATCGGCACCAAAACGGCGCACAATCCGGTAATCCTCTAAGGGCCAAGGCCAACGACGTGCAGATGCAGGTAGGCTTGCGCTTGGCGTCGGTGCCGACGCTGGCCGGCTTGCGCTGGAACTGCTGGCGCTGCTTGAGGTGGTGCTGCTACTAAGCGGTACACTGACAATTTGGCCAACTCTGAGCGCTGTTGGAGAGGTGCCTGGATTGGCACTCTGTATACGCCCCGGCGTGGTGCCAAAATGGCGCGCGATACTTGAGTAGGTATCGCCAGGCCGAATCTGGTAGCGATAGGGCCCGCCAGAGGGCGCTCGCTCTTGCTGGGTAGGTATTAATAAACGCTGTCCAACGTTTAAGCGTTGAGCATTTGTTCCGGGGTTGAAGCGTTCAAGACGTTCTAGTGGAACGTTTGCTCGGTTCGCAAGTTTTCCCAGCGTATCGCCGCGCTGTACCTCTACCCATTCACCATTTATTTGACCGGCAGTACTACTGGGGACAGGGTTATTTTGATCATTTGAAGAGTGAGAGCCAGCACATCCCACTAACAACGTTGCTAGCACACAGACCGCTAACCACCGAGCTAGTCGTGGTTGGTTTGCTTGGCTAACAAGGCGTCTTTTTCCTGCCAGAGTGAATTGATCCATGCGTGGAACCGTTCCTTGTGCTGCTGTTCTTCGTGATAGTTGGCTTCGTTCATCCATTGGGGAATAGCGAGTTGCCTTGCGTTAAGTGTAATGCAAGCCTCTTTTCCGCATAGAAAACCCCAGAAAGTTGGCGTTGGATTTTCATAGCTGATGGTTACATCCAAAATGCCATCCAGTTTGTCACCAAGCAGGCTAAGCACCTGAGAGACACCGCCAGCCTTGGGTCTCAGTAAGTGCCGAAATGGGCTTTGCTGTTTTTCCCGTTTTGCTAAGGTAAAGCGTGTCCCCTCGACAAAATTAAATATTGCAATAGGGGCATTTCTAGCTTGCCGGCAAACGCGCTCAGTTGACTCACGGTCGATAGTGGCGAGTTTAGGGTTTTTGGCAAGTTGCTCTCGACTGAAGCGCCGCATAAAAGGGAATTCTAACGCCCAAAATGCCAGCCCGACGATAGGAATCCAAATTAACTGATGTTTCAAAAAGAACCGAGGCATTGGAATGCGGCGATGCAATGCCATAAACAGAATGAAGATATCTGTCCAACTGCGGTGGTTTGAAATAACCAGCCACCATTGATGTGGACTGAGTGAGTCCGGAATGCTGATATTGACATCAGGCTTGATCCACCGGCGCATCCACCACAGATTTGCGCCAATCCAATTGAGCGCAACGCTGCACAGGCCATCAAGAATTCTCTGTTTTTGATGTCGTCCTGGGGTGATGACTTTTAACAGCGTTAACAAAATGAGTGGCACGCCCCAAAACAGCGTCGTTAGCGTCAGCAACAACAGGCTGACGACTCCTTTGGCAGTAGACATACCACAGTTCCTTTTACGTATGATGACACCAGTGGTGCAATTCTAGCGATAGGTGACCAATTTAAAGGCAACCCCGCGTAAATGCTAAAGGATCACGCCCCCGCTGCCCAGTATATTACCAAACCTTAGCATGCTTAACGGATGTGCTAGGGCGTCAGTGTCGGTGTGTTGATACCTTCGATTAGCACTTTACTCAGTGCCTGTGCCGCGACAGATAACTCATGATGCGTCAGTATCCCAACTCGGCAGGCAATGCCTGGTGAGGTTAAGGGAACGCAACGAGCGCCGAGTTGGTGCATTTGCTGAATACACATTGAAGGCACGGCACTTACACCTAAGCCATCTGCCACCATTCTACCAACGGTTGAGAGCTGATGGCTTTCAAAAGCGACCGGTAAGTCAATGTGTTGTTTGGCAAGTCCCTGCTCTAACAATCTACGCACCATTGATGGGCGTTGAAGGGTAATAAAATCCTGTTGTAACAATGTGGCCCAGCTCAGTGTGTTGGCCTGGGCCAAGCCTGATTCGGGGGGGACAACAGCGATAAACTGATCTTCAAAGAGTGGCGTAAACGTTAAGCTGCCGGTTCCTTCGGGTAAAAAGGCAATGCCGATTTCCACTTGGCGAGAGCGCACCATGTCGATGACTTCTTCGTTGATAACATCATGGACAGTAATATTAATTTTAGGATATTGCCGACGAAAGGTAACCAGAGCGCTGGGAAGCAAATTACACGCAAAAGAGGGCATGGCTGCTACGCTTAAACGGCCAAGTTGGAGAGTGAAGCGTTGGCGTAGTCGCTCTTCAGTATTATCCCATTGAGCAAGTAAATGCTTCGCCAGTGGGATAAGGGTTTCACCTTCAGGTGTGAGTCGAACGCTACGGGTACTGCGTATCAGCAGTTTTCCCCCCAGCGAATCTTCAAGCCCTTTGATGGCCAAGCTGAGTGCTGGCTGAGACAAGTGCAGGCGCTCACAGGCTTGGGTAAAGCTCAGAGTTTGGGCTACCGCCAGAAAAGCGCGAAGTTGCTTAACGGTCATACAGACCCTTTAATAAGTTTTTTATATAAATTGATAAGAAAAACAAACTTAACAAATATATCATCTGGTACAACACTGGCTATACAGATCCAACCGCATCATAACGACGCGTGCAACGTACCACCGATAATAATGCGAGGCATAACAATGGCAGGATTTGATAAGCGTGTATCTTCCTATGAGGAAGCGATGGAAGGTATCGAAAGCGGCATGACCGTTATTGCTGGCGGTTTTGGCCTTTGCGGCATTCCTGAGAATTTGATCGCTGAGATTAAACGTCGGGCTGTCACTGACCTCACGGTAGTATCTAATAATTGCGGTGTTGATGGTTTCGGGCTAGGTGTGCTGCTCGAAGATCGTCAGATTCGTAAAATTCTCGCTTCTTATGTTGGCGAGAACGCAATGTTTGAACAGCAAATGCTTAACGACGAAATTGAAGTTGTGCTAACACCCCAAGGCACGCTGGCCGAGAAAATGCGCGCCGGTGGTGCGGGTATCCCCGCATTTTATACCGCCACAGGTTACGGAACACCTATTGGTGAAGGTAAAGAGGTGCGTGAATTTAACGGCCGCCACTATATTTTAGAAGAAGCCATTACCGGTGATTTCGCGATTGTTAAAGGCTGGAAAGCGGATCGCTACGGCAACGTCATGTATCGGCATACGGCACAGAACTTCAATCCCATGGCAGCCACCGCTGGAAAAATAACGGTTGTAGAAGTTGAGGAAATTGTTGAACCAGGCGAATTGGAGCCAAGCCAGATCCATACCCCCGGTATCTATGTGGATCGCATTATTCAAGGCTCATTCGAGAAGCGCATCGAAAAACGCACGGTACGTAGCTGATCGCTCTCTGGTTTAGACATTTTCACTCAATAAGAGGTATACACCATGGCTTTAACACGTGAGCAAATGGCACAGCGCGTTGCGCGTGAACTTGAAGATGGCTTTTACGTCAATTTAGGTATCGGCATACCTACGCTGGTTGCCAACTATGTGCCTGACGGCATTGATGTCATGCTGCAGTCCGAAAATGGACTGCTGGGTATGGGGCGTTTTCCCACTGAGGAAGAAGTTGATGCTGATATGATCAACGCTGGTAAGCAGACGGTCACCGCTCGTCCTGGGGCTGCTATTTTCTCTTCAGCAGAATCATTCGCTATGATTCGTGGCGGTCATGTGGATCTGACCGTGCTGGGTGCTTTTGAAGTGGACCAAGAGGGAAATATTGCGTCATGGATGGTGCCAAGCAAGCTCATCAAAGGGATGGGCGGCGCGATGGATTTGGTTGCTGGCGCAGAAAACATTATCTGTACCATGACGCACGCCTCGAAACACGGTGAGTCCAAGTTACTAGAAAAGTGCACGCTTCCTCTAACAGGGGCAGGTTGCATTAATCGTGTATTGACCGACCTCGCTTATTTGGAAATTAAAGACGGTGCTTTTATTCTCAAAGAGCGTGCACCGGGTGTCAGTGTTGAAGAAATTATTGAAAAAACAGCTGGCAAACTGATTGTGCCCGACCACGTTCCTGAAATGACGTTTGACGCGGAATAACCCTTAGTCGACTACTTTTAGCAGGCGTGAGCTGATCAGCTCACGCCATTTCACAGCGGGTGTGGAAAGGTAGCAGGATTTCAGCAATACGCTCATGGTCGTCGCCGACATGTTTTTGCACGAGTGCTAGTCCCCCCAGACAAAGGCGATGCTCATCGCCTGAGCTGAAAACGGTCTTTAATGGCATTGCAGGATAAAATCGATGCTCAATTAGCGGTGACACGGCAAATACGCCGTTTTGTTGCCCCTCAAAACTGGGCATGCCGCATGCTTCAAGCTGACTATGCAAGGTGTCTAGGGGCTCGCCAATCGTTGAGCAGTCGAAACCTGCGTGATGCAGTCTAGGGCCCATGATCGCTAGCCAGGCAGCGAGGGGGTGTGCCTGTTGTAATTGCTGGTAAAGTGCCCAAGAGGGCATTGGCCATGGGCGTCCTCGGCATAGTAAATTTTGCCCTTGGCAATCGGCCGGATGACTTTGTAGCACGAGCTGCGTTAGTGCTTCGCGGGGTGCTTTTGAAAGCGCACCCAGCTGCAATTCTGCTAATACCAGCCAACTGCTACTGTCATTAGGTGCAAGTAAATGCACCAAAAGGCCTTTATCAGCCATAGCGTAATGGCCAACTGATCGGTAGCCCATATGTGCAAGGCTGGTGTTGAGCTCGCTAGCAGCAAAGGGGCCATAATTTAGCGTCACCAAGGTCAAATACTCGGCTGACGTACTTAGCGGCCACAATCTTAGTCCGCCAAGGTCTGGGTGTGTATGCACGTAGTCCAGCCAAAGCTGTTGAACAAACTCCTCTCGCTGCATTGGGATACCCTCGCCGCCTAATCGAACGCCACATGAACTGTCATATAAACTGTGATACTTCAGTATAGGCAAGCGAAGATTTGGTTGTTCAACGGGTGTAAACGTCAGTTTTAACGCCTGGGTTAAGAAGCCAGCAGCTGCTGTTGGCGCACAAAATGGTCGAACTCAGTAAAACCACCGATGTGCTGTTGGTCAACAAACACTTGGGGAACGGTATGAATAGGTTTGCCAGCCGTTTTTGCAATATCTTCCTTGGTAACGCCTTCTGAAGGCATATCAACGTAGCGGTAGCCTTCTATCTTTCCGTTATTCTCTAAATGCTCTGCGAGATGCTTTGCGCGTACGCAGAAAGGGCATGACATGCGGCCAAAAATTACCACAAACATCGTAGAAACTCCTTTAGGATAAAGATCTATTAAAAATGGGTTGCCTATTGTGGCGCAGCTCATGCAGTTTGGCTAATAGCGCTACACTACACGCTTCATTAAGCCGTGTTATGGGCGAATGTTTAATAATTTGGAAGAACGTATGCGAACCTTAGCTGCCCAAGAATACGCGCGCTTAGCTGAATTAGCGTTGCATTATCGAGATGCGCATCTGCGCTCAATGAAGCAGGCGGATCATTATAACCCTCGTCTTGGAGTTGATGCACTGTGCTTCCAGCCTTGGGAAGAGGAGCATGCGTCACTACTGGTCGGTGCGTTAATAACACCTTGTGCGATGTGGCTAGTTGCTGTGCCATGCCTGAATCAGCATGGTCCCCTGGGAAATGCATTGCGTCTCAACCTTCCTTCTGGCCACTATTCGCTCTCATGTGAACAGTTGCCCAGCGGCAGCGAGCTTTATAAGCGCGTCATTCTGGAGGATCTAAGTGATCTGGAAAGTATGCAGGAAGCTGCGCGACTAGCCCAACGCATGATGATGCAGCTAATGGTGTCTGATAAATCTTCTTCAGAGGTTGGTTAGGCAGAAACGTCTACCTCTATCTACACTGTTGTTTTTACATTTTTACTCTGAATAATCTCAGCAAAAGGAACGTTTATGTCCTCTGAAAAAGCTGTCACACCCCGTGTTGCTGTGGTCACTGGCACTAGCAGCGGTATTGGTGAAGCGGTGGTGAAACATTTCTGTGAGCAGGGTTTTCAAGTGTTAGCAGTAGACTTTAACCCGGCTGGAAAAGAAGTGGCTGACGCGGCTGGCGCAGCGTTTTATCAGGGGGATTTAACCGACCCCGACGCGTGCCGTGGAGCGATTGCTGATGCGGTTAAACGCTTTGGTGGCGTCGATATTTTGGTTAATAATGCAGGTATTCAGCACGTCGCTTCTATTGAGACGTTCCCTGAAGAGAAGTGGCGTCAAATCATTGATTTAATGCTGACAGCGCCGTTTTTGCTTACCCAGGCAGCATGGCCACATATGCGTAAAAAAGGCTGGGGACGTGTGATTAATATTGCGTCTGTTCATGCGCAGGTGGCTTCGCCTGGCAAAGCCGCTTATATCAGTGCCAAGCACGGCATGATCGGGCTAACGAAAACCGCCGCTTTAGAAGGTGGCGAGCAGGGGATTACCGCCAATACTATTTGCCCTGCCTATGTGAAAACACCGCTGGTAGATAATCAGATCGCCGACCAAGCCAAGCTACATGGGATGGATGAGCAAGAGGTGATTGAAAAAATCATGCTGAAAAACGCAGCGGTTAAGCGCTTGATCGAGCCTTCCGAGGTTGCTCAACTAGTTGCTTACTTAGCTTCCGATGCGGCAGGCGCTGTAACGGGCGCAAGTTGGAACATTGATCTAGGATGGACCGCCCAATAACATCAAGTTGACGCCCACTCTTTGCGTCGTTGTTGCGCAAAGAGTGGGGGAATTACCGACGTACCGGGCGCTTCTGTAATTTGCGTTGTAATGTGCGCCGATGCATGCCGAGTGCCCTAGCCGTGGCTGAAATGTTGCCATCATGCTCTTGCAACACCTTTTGAATGTGCTCCCACGTTATACGGTTGATAGAGGGAGGGTTGTCGGCTAGCTCAATATTTGGATCGCCATCCTGATGGTCAAAAGCTGCAATAACATCGTCGGCATCTGCTGGTTTACACAGATAGTTAACGGCGCCAAGTTTGATGGCTTCTACCGCTGTGGCGATGCTGGAATACCCCGTTAATACCACAATACGGCAATTCGGTGCGCTTGCCAGCATGTCGGGCAGTAGCTTAAGCCCGGAACTATGCTCAAGTTTTAGATCGAGTGTTGCCATCGTTGGCATGAACTGCGTGATCAGCGTCATTGCTTGATCAGCATCGTGGGCAACTTGCACTTCAAAACCACGACGCGAAAGCGCTCTGCTTAACACGTGACAAAACATTTCATCATCGTCGACGATTAAAAGGCGTTGGTCTTGCGTCTGCATGATGTCCTCGATTTTCTGGCGAATGCTCTGCGTCGCTGTTACTTATCAGGGGCGGAACAAAGCGGCAACGTCACTTCCGTTAACGTACCGCCTTCAGGATGATTGTACAGACTTACTCCACCACCGAAACGATTAATGGTGGCATGGGTTAAAAACAGCCCGATCCCCATGCCTTTGCTTTTGGTGGAAATAAACGTATCGCCTAGCTGGTCAGCAATCGACATGGCGATGCCGGGGCCGTGGTCGCGTATATCAATAACAACGCTTTCATCTTGCCAATCCAAGCGAATAGCAATGTGCTCTGGATTAGCGTCGGCAGCGTTATTCAGCAAATTGGTTAGCGCTTGATCTAATGTGGCATCGACGGCCAACCAGGGACGGCCGCGTTTCTCGGCAACATCAAAAAAGTGGCTAACATCTGGCCTGATAACGAGCCAACGTTGCACAACGGTGGCTAACCACAGTTCAGCATCCAGTATCTCTGGTTCTGCCATGCGCCGACGATCAGCCGTCGTGACAAGGTGTTGTAAGCGTGATTTGCACACGTCTACCTGCTGGCGAAGAATGGCTATATCTTGTTGCAAGGGGGAGTCATTAGGCGCGTCTTGGTACATTTCATTTAGCAGTACGGCCATGGTTGAAAGCGGCGTGCCAAGCTCATGAGCCGTACCAGCGGCCTGAGTAGCAACGGCTAATACCTGTTCATTGCGCAGGGCCGCTTCTCGCGTGCGAGATAGTGCTTTATCTCGATTACGCAGTGCGTGGGCCATTTTGTAGATAAAGAACGTGACAAGCCCGGCTGATAAGCCGAAATTAAGCCACATACCCAATACGTGCAGGCTTAGTGGGCCGTCGCTGTTAATGTGGCCCAGCTGAGGTATCGGGTGATAAAAGAACATCAGGTAGGTGTACCCGGCCATTGAACACGCGGCGATGATCCAAGCATGCCGCCAGGGAAGTGTTGCGGCGGCAATAGTGACAGGCACTAAATAGTAAGTAATAAAGGGGTTTGTTGAGCCGCCTGAAAAATAAAATAGCAGCGTTAAGCCTGCAATATCGGCCAATAAGTGGGCAAGATATTCGAAATGATTAACCGCTTTTGGTCTGCCTAAACGCCACCATGTGACGATATTCAGTATCCCCATGGCAATCACAACACTGACGACTGCGGTCACTGGCAAGTCGAAAGCGAGTAGCTCTATGCCAACAATAATGGCCAGTAAAAAACCGGTCCAGGTGATACCTCTGACGATCGTTAATCGAACGAGGTTACGGTTTGGCGTCGAGAGCGGGAGAGGTAGGGCGGTAGGCATAGCGTGCTTATTTGCTCGATGCTTTCACGTTGTGAATAACATATTTTATAAATAACGTCATAACGAACGTCAGCCATCCCGCCGAGGCAAGCAAGTTGAATAGCAGCATTTTAGGAGGTAGCCAGGCACTGCCCAGTACAGCCTCTAACATGATATGGAAAAACATAGCGAGCAAGAGTGGCAGTGCTAGCGTATGAATCCACATGTCAGTACGGCGCTTACGTACGTGATAGCGTTTCAACAGGTAACGCAATGGACGGTGCGCCCAACCGAATAGCACGAGTGCACCAACAACGAATAGGACAGCCAGCGTCGGTTCGGTACTCCCAAAATACATTGAAAAGGATATCGACCAGGCAAGACCAAGCCATAATAATCCTTCAATACTGGCGATAATGTCCGCATAGCGACGCACATTCTGCATAAAAAACTGAGTCCTTGATCTTACAAAGTGTCGCCATGATACGACACTTGGGAACGACTGTGGGATGGATAGGGGAGATTTATCCCTTACCCGTATTGGGTATACTGTTCTGACCCTTTTACTTAATTCATTTCTGCACAGGACTTGCCGTGGACGCTATTACGTTGACTCGCCCCGATGATTGGCATCTTCATTTACGTGATGATGAGGCGCTAAGCGCTGTGGTAGGTCATACCGCCGCCCAAATGGGGCGTGCGATTATAATGCCTAATCTAAAGCCGCCGATAACCACTACCGCACAAGCACTAGCGTATCGGCAGAGAATTTTAGCAGCGTTGCCCGAAGGGAGTTCTTTTGAACCTTTGATGACGCTCTATTTAACAGACACGACGCCCCCTGAAGAAATTGAGCGTGCTGCTGAAAGTGGTGTCGTGAAAGCCGTGAAGCTCTATCCCGCGGGCGCTACCACTAACTCTGCATCGGGCGTCACCGACATTGCGCACTGCGATGACACTATTGCGATGCTAGCAAACGTTGGTATGCCGCTGTTGGTGCATGGTGAAGTTACCGATCATGAAATTGATATTTTTGATCGAGAAGCGGTGTTTATTGAGCAGGTTATGAAACCGCTTTTGGCTAGACACCCTAATCTTAAGGTAGTGTTTGAGCATATTACGACCCAGCAGGCTGCCGAGTTTGTCGCTGCTGCGCCTGATAATATTGCTGCCACGATCACAGCCCATCATCTGCTGTTTAACCGCAACAAAATGCTGGCAGGTGGTATTCGTCCGCATTATTACTGCTTGCCCATACTAAAGCGTGAGCAGCACCGTCAGGCGTTGTTAAAAGCGGCGACCAGCGGCAGCCCTAAATTCTTTTTGGGCACCGATAGTGCGCCTCATGCCCAGGGTGACAAAGAGTCTAGCTGCGGCTGTGCAGGGGCATATACAGCGCCTGCTGCCATTGAGCTCTATGCAGCTGCCTTCGAGGAAATGGGTGCCTTGGACAAGTTAGAAGCGTTTGCCAGCCTCAATGGACCACGTTTTTATGGATTACCGGCTAATGCTGATAGCGTGACGTTGGAGCGTCGTTCATGGAGTCTGCCAGCGCATTATCCCTATACGGCTGGTCAGCATATTATTCCATTAATGGCGGGTGAGAGCTTGGCATGGAAGCTGAAAGCGTAGTTCGTATAGCTGGATAGCAAATCATAAAAACGGAGCCAACTGGCTCCGTTTCTTTAACGCTTTAAGCACTCTTTTTTAACGTCTATTTCTTGTTCTTACCAAGCTCGATCAGCATCTGATCCACCATCCGTGATGAATGGTCAGCCGCGATGTCTAAAAATTGCTCGAATGACAGGTGGTTGTCACCGCCGCCGGGTATATCAGACAGCGCGCGAATGACCACAAATGGGCAGCCATAAAGATGACATGTTTGTGCAATAGCGGCGCCTTCCATCTCGACGGCTAGCATGGTTGGAAACTGTTCACGGGTAGTCGCGACACGAACAGGATCGGCCATAAAGGCATCGCCTGTGGCGATGAGCCCCTCACGTACATTGACTTCACCTAATGAGGCAATGGCGTTGCGGGCAATATCACGAAGTTGTTTGTCTGCTTGGTAGGCTGCCGGCATTCCAGGTACCTGACCAAGCTCATAGCCAAAGACCACTGCGTCAACGTCATGATGGCGAACTTCATCCGAAATAATCACATCACCAATAGCAAGGTCGCTCGCAAAGCCGCCTGCGGAACCAGTGTTAATGATCGCATCAGGCTGGTGCCGCTCAAGTAAAATCGCGGTGCCTACCGCCGCATTGACCTTGCCTATCCCCGACTGCAGCACAATAATTTCCAAGCCGTGACGTGTGCCCGTATAAAAAACGAAGCCAGCATGCTCGTAGCGTTCAGCGCCTTCTAGCTGTCCTGCCAGTATGTTCACTTCCTGCGCCATCGCGCCGATGATTCCAATACGTTGCACTCGTGATTACTCCTTAATAAATCGTTAACGGCAGTGGTGTGTGTAACACTACTGCTCTAGGCCTTTGTCGTGCCGTTCAGCGGCTTCTAGCGTGTTTTCAAGTAGCGTGGCAACGGTCATCGGCCCAACGCCGCCAGGCACGGGTGTAATGAAACTGGCACGCTCTGCCGCGGCTTTAAAATCAACGTCACCAGTGAGCGTGCCGTCGTCTTGGCGATTAATGCCAACGTCAATCACGATGGCGCCTGGTTTGATCCATTCCCCTTTGACAATGCCGGGTTTGCCGACAGCGACAACAACCAAGTCAGCGCGGCGCACATGAGACTCAAGCTGTAGCGTGAAGCGGTGGCATACCGTGGTGGTGCAACCTGCCAGCATCAACTCCAACGCCATCGGCCGACCGACAATGTTGGACGCGCCGACTACAGTGGCATCTAACCCTCGAACGGCAATGCCGCTATGGGCGAGCATGGTCATAATACCTTTAGGTGTGCAGGGCCTGAGCGAGGGCATACGTTGCGCTAGACGACCAATGTTGTATGGGTGAAAGCCGTCAACGTCCTTGTCTGGGCGAATGCGCTCAAGAATAGGGCGAGAGTCTAAATGCTCTGGCAATGGTAGTTGAACAAGAATGCCGTCAACCGTTGCATCGTTGTTTAACTGATCGACCAGTGCTTCAAGTTCATGCTGCTGCGTATCAGCGGGTAGCGCATGTTGAAAAGAGTGGATGCCTGCCTGCTCACAGGCGCGGTGTTTGTTGCTGACATAAACATGGGAGGCTGGGTCTTCCCCGACCACAACAACAGCTAGTCCAGGTGCCCGAGCGCCAGCTTGCTGGCGCGCGCTGATTTTCTCGGCAACTTGCTGGCGGACATTAGCGGCGATGGCCTTACCATCGATAAGTTGGGCGGTCATGTAATAGAATCCCTGTGAAGGTTAGAAACGAAGCTGAGTGACTATGTCTAGGCCGTGGCGTTTAAAGTATGGGGGCGGCGCGTGAGCATCGTGCCCGAACACCGATACTTAAACCCTGCTATCTATAATTCAGCCCCTGGAATTGTGTGGCTGAGCGCAGGAGGTCACTGGCTTTCGAGAAGGCCTGATTTTCGCATGCTAGGGCGGCAAGGCAAAGCTTCTAACGAATCAATCACTTTAGGTGTTGACTTTAAACTCAGAAATAGTAATATATGCCTCGCTTGAGACGGGACATGCAGCAGCGTCTAAGGTAAGAAATCGGGATGTAGCGCAGTCTGGTAGCGCGCCTGCTTTGGGAGCAGGATGTCGGGGGTTCGAATCCCTCCATCCCGACCACATACCTAGCGCGGAAGGTGGTAACTTGCTTTTCCGAACATTGGTTGTGGTCAAGTGCTCATCAGTATTCAGTCTCTTAGAATGCTTTATGTGCGCCCATAGCTCAACCGGATAGAGCAACGGCCTTCTAAGCCGTAGGTTGCGGGTTCGAGTCCTGCTGGGCGTGCCATTAAAGCTTTTTATTGGACGCTTTCGGTAAGACATGTAAGTCAGTACTTCATCAATGGTGGATGTAGCTCAGTGGTAGAGCCCCGGATTGTGGCTCCGGTGGTCGTGGGTTCGATCCCCATCATCCACCCCATTTGATGACACGTATTAATTATATGCAATTCTAGTTTTAGGTTGTGGTGGATGTAGCTCAGTGGTAGAGCCCCGGATTGTGGCTCCGGTGGTCGTGGGTTCGATCCCCATCATCCACCCCATTAACCTTGATATTTATCCTCAAAAAATCCTCTCCCATTGTCATTACTTTTCCCCTTTATTAATTATTTTGTTTGAAACCAAGCTGACCTATGTTCGGCTTTTTTGCGTTTTTGGTCGCTCGTGTTTTAAGCCTCTTTACCTTATTTGCTACGCAATGCCTTTCCTAGGTTTTGTCCTTTGATTCATTTCTGGCCCGAAAAATTACTCTCTATCTGAAATTGCTGCGAAATTTCCCTAGGCTTCTTATCGCGATGCCGCCTTAGTAGGGGAGCAGGTCTGCGCTTGATGAACCGCTTAAAAAGGTCTTTAGTAAGAAGCGCTGGTGCATTTTGATGGCTTTGGCGATACGTGTAGTGAAGTCATCTATATTATTTTTTAATGCGATATTTGTTGCTGCTTTTTGGTCTAAAAACAGTTTTTTAAGCTATTTTAATGCTGTTTGGTTAGTGATATTTTTTAATGAGTTGTTTGTTGAAAATAATCATTTGAACTGTAGGCAGTATTTTCTTTTACGGAGTGCAACGCAATGGCGCGTCAAACGGTGGTGTTAGGGGCAGGTATGGTCGGTGTCAGCATTGCATGGCACCTGCAGCAGCGTGGTCATCAAGTAACGCTGGTTGATCGTCGCCAACCTGGTCGTGAAACCTCTTTCGGCAATGCTGGCATTATCCAGCGCGAAGCGGTTCGTCCTTATGCTTTCCCGCGGGATATGAAAACCATCCTGAGCGTGCTGCCAAACAAGCGTGTTGATATTCGTTATCGGCCTGCAGGCATGATTAATGCTGCTTCGCCGCTGTTGAGCTACTGGCATAACTCTTCTAGCCGACACTATAAAAAAATAGTGCCTGAGTATGCGTCATTGATACAGCTCTGCTTGAAGACTCACGGCCCCATGATTGAAGCGGCAAATGCTGATCATTTGGTTCGCCGGGAAGGCTGGTTGGAAATTTATCGCACGCCTGAGGAGCTAGCAAAACGCGTAAAAGAAGCGCAAGACGCCCGTGACAATTTTGGTGTTCAGTTTGACGTTTTGGACCGCGCTGCATTAGAGGCTAAAGAGCCAGATTTGGGTAGCGATATTATTGGTGCTATTCACTGGCTTGACCCTTGGACAGTTGCCGACCCAGGTGGGCTGGTTGCCGCTTATGCCGATACTTTTGTCCAGCAGGGCGGGCGTATTTTGCAAACTGATATTGAGGGGGTGAAGCAGCAAGGAGAGCGCTGGCAAGTCGATACGGCTGCTGAGTGCCTAGAAGCAGATGAGGTTGTCGTTGCACTAGGTCCATGGGCAGGTAGCTGGCTGAAAGGCTTAGGCTATCATTTCCCGACCTTTGTTAAGCGCGGCTATCACATGCACTACGCCACACAGCCCTCTAAAAAGCTTCATTACTGGTTAATGGATGCGGAGGTGGGTTACTTGCTTGCGCCTATGAATGCAGGCGTCCGGTTAACCACCGGGGCTGAGCTTGACCGGCTTGAGTCGCCAGCAGATGAGCAGCAGTTAGCTGCTGCAGAAAAAGTTGCACGCACGATATTCCCCCTCGCTGAGCGTCGCGACGCCTCTGCTTGGAAAGGCGCGCGACCATGTTTGCCTGACATGAAGCCTGTTATAGGGCCGGCTCCCAAGCATCGTGGTCTGTGGTTAGCTTTTGGACATGGGCATCAGGGATTTACCCTAGGTCCTGCTACCGGGCAATTACTGGCGGATATGATAGAAGGTAAGCCGACAGAGATTGATATGGCGCCTTTCAGAGCTGACCGTTTCTAAATCAGTGGGTAGCTGTTGGCTTAGTACTGTTGGCTTAGTACTGTTGGCTTAGTACTGTTGGCTTAGTACTGTTGGCTTAGTACTGTTGGATAAGTACTTAATGGGAAAGGCTGCTTGGTAGTAAAGCATGATGTTTGCTATCTTGGTGCAACATATCGCAATCGTGAGGTGAAAGATGGATGTTGCCGTAAGCAACGCAGTGAGCACCGCACTCTATATGAATCAAGCACAATCTGCTGAACAAGCACAGATGCAGCTTTTTAAGCAGTCTCTTGATATGCAAGCACAGCAAGTGTCGGAAGTACTTGCCTCTGCCAACATGGGGGCTCAGCCAGACCTTGCCCAAGATGGCAACGTGGGGACTCAGGTCAATACTTACGCCTAGCCAAATAAACGTCAGTACGAAAAAAGCGCCGACAAGTTCGGCGCTTTTTTTCAATTTCCCTTCACGACCCTTTTAGCGGTTGCTCTAGCTCCTCTTTTTACGCCGCTAGTGCCTATATTCTTGATTCCCCCTTTGCTATCCATGGTATGCCGCAGCGGCCTAGTTGCGTTACCATATATCCATGTAAACGCCGATATTTAAGGCGCCATCCCAGTCATAACGTTGCACCATTTTTAGAGAACTCCATGTCTGACGCCAAATTAGCGCGCGAAGCAGAACTACGCCGTACGTTTGCGATTATTTCGCACCCAAATCATTGGCGCTGTGCCGCTTAATTCCAAACTGTTCCGCTTTTTTATTCCCGCTCCCTTCCTGCCTGCTTTTTGCCTGTTCTGAACTGTTCCATTTCATTCCTTTTCGTGCCAATCTTTTTAAGTACAAGGGCGAGTACAAATTACTGTGCTGTGACTCGTATTTTTAGTTTGTACTCACCGAAACGAGGCAGGGTATGGCAATTACTGATAGTTGGCTAAAAGCCCAGCATGGCAAAGAGCAAGAACGAACACAGGTTAAGAATGACCGTGACGGCCTTGGTGCGCGCGTGTCACCTAAAGGTAAGATAACTTTTCAAGTCCGATATCGTTTTGAAGGTAAGCAACATCGAATTGATGTTGGCACTTACCCAATCACCTCGCTAAAGCAGGCTCGTGAAGAAGCGCTCCAAGTACGACGCTATGTTGAGGAAGGCAGCAACCCGCGTATCGAGCGTGAACTGATCAGATTGGAGAGAAAAGGAGGGGAAAATTTTGAGGCGTTATTTAGAGATTGGTATGCCTCGTATTGCGTGAAACAAAAGAAAAGCCCAGAGCAGATATTGCGTAGCTTTGAGATTCATTGCTTTCCGCACGTAGGCCATCTGCCTGCAGATAAGATAGCGACCGAACGCTGGCTGACATTACTGGAAGATGTACGCGACCTAACCCCAGCCATAGCTGAACGCTTGTTGATTAACACCAAGCAAGCATACAAATGGGCTGAGCGACGCCGACGCGTTCACAGTAACCCAGTGCTGCATATTGGCAGCGCAACTGATCTACGTGTGAAGAAGAAAACCACTGTCAGAGTGCTTAACGATAAAGAGATAGCGTTGATGTGGGAGGCGTTAGAGCGATCACGGATAACACCTAAAAATCGTTTATTCGTGAAGCTGGCACTTTTTTATGGATGCCGCAATGGGGAGTTGAGATTAAGCAATAGAGGGGATTGGGATTTAGAGGAAGGGGTTTGGACGGTACCGGCTGAGCATCACAAAACAGGCCTGCAAACGGGAAAACCATTGAAAAGGCCTATCACTGGGCCGGTTAGACGGTGGATTGAGGAAGCAATACGGCTGTCACCCACCGCACCAAAAGGCGGAGCGGTGTTTAATAATAATGGTTCGCGTGAGCGGATGACGGATAGCGCTAGTTTAGCGCCACCCTATAACTTAATGCAGTGGACAAGGCGGCATAAGAAAATCGAAGTCCTTCACTGGTCAATGCACGATCTTCGTCGAACTATGCGCACTAACATGAGTCGCCTCGCGCCCTATCATGTGGCTGAGACGATGGTAGGGCATAAGCTGCCAGGAGAGCAGTCTGTTTATGATCATTATGATTATCTTGATGAACAGCGCGCCGGATATGATGCATGGTGGGAGAAAATTCAAGAAATAGTTGAAACTCATGCCGCTATGCGGGCTTCGTAGTTTTCAATATCCTCAATTCGCCAGCGGTTTTGCCCAGCATTGCCGCTAATCGCGGGGGCTGGAAAGGGGGATGATTTACGCTGCATCCAGCGATACAACGTAGTGCGGCCGATACTATAACGTTCGCACACCTCGCGGGTTGTTAAATAACCTTTAGTCATAAATTCCTCCAGGCACAAAAAAACCGCTCATTGGCGGCGGTAGTCTTTGAATAACTTGGTCGATAATCGCCAGCGTGGCGTATCAGGAATAAGCCGCCGTTTGCGGACTATCTCGGCGACTCGCTTGGCGTTCGGGAGCTGGTCGAGCATCTTGGTACTCCTTACAGCTGACGATAATGCGGTGTTTGCTTTTGCTCAGTATGGGCATTGACGAAAAGGGCAGGTGGTCGCAGTCGGCTATGGCGTGGCGGCAAGACATGCACGCCGTGGGTTTTGGGTAATAGCTCATTTCTCTCCTAGGCCACCAGCGATCCAGTCGCTTTGATTTTCGGCAAAGCGTCGATGCGCTCGAAAAGCGTGTCGGCTTCTGCGTCGTCGGCTTTCTCGAAGCGATAGAACCCCGCTGTCTTGGCAGCTTCCATAAAGTTGGGCGTCATGTTCCGCAACGCTTCGTCTGGTAGCTTCGTGGCGCTACATGGCTTGCCGTTTATAACGGCAATGGCATGGACGCGCTCAAGGCAGTAGCCCGTTGAGGCCTCGGTAATATTGATTGTCGCGCTTTCGTCATCGCAAGCGAGCCAGGCAAAGGCCTCGATAATGCGCCCTTTATGCTTACCCTCAGTGACTTCTGCTTTTAGATCGCCCAAAGCGGTGACCATCTTTACTTTGCCTCCCGCTAATAGCGGGCGTTTGTCGTTTTCGTCATCGCCGATGATGTGCGTTGTGATGTTCAGTTTCATAATCAGCCTTTGTAAATATCGCCTGACATTGTTTTGCAGCTACCCGCAACGTGCTTACAGCGTATGTCTCCACTCATGCTGCTAACGCTGCCAGTCACATCGCCGCATGTGATATCACCGCTTTGCGTTTTGGCGCTGCTGCAGCTCCCTGTAACGCTGACACTGCCAGCGGCAACTTCTACTTTGTCGGTGTCACCATGAATTTCAACGGTGACAGGGCCTACTAGAGAACCGCTTTGCGCAACACCATCAACAGTCACATGGCCATCACCATTGATGACTACGTAGCGACCCACAAAATCACGGCCATCTATCGTGACACGACTCTTGCCTTTACCGCTTGACTGAAATACGTTCATGAATACCTCCAAATAAAAGCCCCATCACTGAGGCGTCAGAAATGAAAAAAGCTGCCGCGTGGTGGCCTGCTTTGGATGGCTGTTGGACAGAAATTGCCCGCCCGGCTAGTGTTAGAGTTTTTGCCAACATGAGAGCTGTGCCATGAATGTGATCACGGATGTTAAGTTGGTCTCACCGCAAGAGTTAGATGCGATGAGCCTGGATGGCTTCAACACTATTGAGGCAGTCCAGGAAGATGGGCCTGTTGCTGAAGGTGATGATGTCTATCGCACCATCAGGCTGTGGTCTGATCGTAGCGCGTCCGAAATGGTGTCTCTGGAGCATCCTGAAAAGGGTGAGTCTATTCGGGTTCTGCAAATCAATGTGCCCGACATAGCTGACAAGGAAGAGATTGAGCGCCTGAAGAAGGAAGTATCCTCCAGGCTGGCTCACTCCTGACTCAGCCCAGGCCCGCCTCCTCGCTCGGGTCTTGGCTTGCTGCGGTTCTTCATACCCCCTCCGGATGCGCCTATTACAGATTTTTCGTTAAGCATAATGATTTCCAGCTAGTAAAAAGCCCCGCAAAGCGAGGCGCTAGGCGCTGCGTTTTCGGTATTTGAACGCCCCGATAAGGCGTCAGTTAAAAGGTATTTCGTCGTCAAAGTCGTCGTACTGTGCAGGGTTGGGAGCGCCGTATGCCTGTTGCTGGTTATGTTGCGGAGGGTGTTGGCCCTTGGGCTGCCGTGGAGCCCCATAGCCTGAGTTATTCGGCGGCGGCTGTTGATAGCCACCGCGCTGCTGATTCTGAGGCGGTTGCTGGTGCCCGCTTTGTTGTGGCGCTTGCTGCTGCCCGCCGCTATCTAGCATTTGCATATCGTTAGCGACGATTTCAGTGGTGTAGCGGTCTTGCCCGCTTTGGTCTTGCCATTTACGCGTCTGAAGCCGTCCTTCGATATAGACCTTTGAGCCTTTTCGCAGGTACTGCTGGGCAATTTCTGCCGTTTTCTTGAACAAAATGACGCGGTGCCACTCGGTGCGTTCCTGTCGCTGGCCGCTATTGCGATCCATCCAGCTGTCACTGGTGGCAATGTTGATATTGGCTACCGCTGTACCGGAGGGGGTGAAACGCACTTCTGGGTCTTGGCCCAGGTTGCCAATCAAAATGACTTTGTTAATGCCTCGGGCCATGTGACCTCCAAATAAAAAGGGCCCGAAGGCCCTACGTGATTGTGTGCTGCCGTTAAGGCTGGAAGGTGCCCAGCAAGCACTCGCTTTCTGTCAGGCCATCGGTCACCAACTTGGCGAACTCGGCGGCGATCTCTTCTTTTGCGGCATCTAGCGCGATAGCGCGAAGCCCAAACGATGGACCGCCTTTGGTTTTGCTGGAAACACGCATTGCCAGCGTGCGCTCTGTCAGCCCCTCGTAAGGGGTAACCGTCCAGTAAATCACTGTGGGCAGTCGGTCGGCGTTCTTTACGGTGACGCTATTCATCACTCCCACGCGGCTGGAATGCTCCTGTTTGTCGCTTTCGATACTGGTCAAGTCGTCCAATTTGACCTTGCGGAAAGCGTGAAGGACCTTGTTACGCTCCAGCGCTTCGCCTTCGCTGTTTTCAAACGTCAGTAGATGGCCCCAGTCCTCTACCAGCTCGACCATTTCCTCTTGATCGAAGGTGCTGGCATCGGCCCGAAGAAAAGCGGTGAATTCTGGCGTTTTGGGTAGGGTGAGAGTGGCGGAATGGTCACAATGCCCGGGAAGATCGATGTCGCCGATATCCAGATATGAACTTGCAGCCATGGCGTCTCGGTCGATAAATACCGGTGCATCAGCCTGCCGACCAGCCACGTAGGCAATGAAGTCTTTCAACCCCTTGGTCTTGAATTGCCCACGAAAGCGGCGGCGCTGGTCTTGGTACTTCTCCATATCCACCAGCTTGAAGTTGTCGCCCACGATCAGCGCGTGACCCTCGGCGGCTTCGGTACCGGTTTTGTGGCTGGCTTCAATGTGCTGTAGGGCTTCTTTAGTCAATGACATCAGTGCTGCTCTCCGTGGTGGGCATCTTTACGATGCGGGTGGCCGATCATGTCGAACTGGTTCTTGGGCTCTAGCGTCATTTCGCCGCCCGTATTGACGTACATGACCGTTTCGGTGGTGTGGTTTTCGGCAGTGTCGCCGTGGTTGGTTGGCACCTTGAAGGCGAGCTTGTGAAGCACGCTTACCTGACTGCCAGAACCAATGTTCTCGATAGTCAGTTCAATCGACACTTTGGCTTTCTTCTTCGGGTTATCCGTTGCGGCTGCTGCTGCATGGCTAAGAACTTTGCCCAGGCGTTCAGCCAATACGCCGCCGTCCAAGTCCTCGATGAACTTGGTCACATCAGTGGGATGAGACATTGCGAGTTACCTCATTGAGGTGTGGTGAGTAGGGCTAGAGGCCCAAGGGTGGGGATGAGTTAAGCGGCTTTCGCTTCGTGATCGAGCAGGTGCCAGTAAACCTCCATGCAAGCTCGGGTATCGGCCATAGCGCTGTGCGCATTTTCCAACTGCTTACCGGTAAAGAACTCGTAAGCTTCTGACAACTTCGGCGACTTGTAGCCATATCGGCCTTTGGGAAGCATCTGCATAATCGGCTTGGCCAGAAGCATAGTGTCGGCAAACTCTTCTTTGTCGGCCCAAGCCTCTGCGTCGCCTTCACTCATATAGCGTTTGGCGGCGATGCGGATAATGCGCTGATCAAAGGTGCGGTTGTGAGCGACCCGTGGGTACCGGCCCCAAAGCTGAAAGAAGAGGTTGAGGGCTAGTGATTCATCTACACCGACAGCGGCAGCATGCTCATGTGTGATGCCGTGAATGTCAGATACCTCGGTAGGAATTTCCCAGCCGTCAGGAGCAATGATCAAATCCAGTGTGGCGATTTCCTTACGCGTATCGGTGTCAGCCAGAATGGCGGCTAGTTGCACCAGGTGCGGCTGGTGTTCGCTTTCGCTGGGAGATTTCCAGTCGGGTAGACCAGTGGTTTCAGTGTCGAAGAAGAGAACAGGGTTCATAGTAGGCTCCAAAGAAAAGGGGCCTTGAGGCCCCTTGTGGTAGGAAGTATTAGTTGGTTAAGCGGCTAGTTGATCCATCGCAGCGGAATAGCCAGACCAGTTATCGACGCCCATGGCTTCTAGTGCGCGCAGCTTGGCTTGGTCGGCTAGCAACTGGTCATACTCGCCGCGGCTGATGGTGACCGTTTCGGGTTTTGGAGCCGGTACTGTGGCCTTTGTGTAGGAGTCAGCGGCGGCACTCAGGTGGCTGGTATCGAAGGTTTGGCTCACCGTTTTGTCTGGCCCGCTAGCGTAATCGACACCCAGAATCGCTGGGTTTTTGCTTTCAGCAGCGGCGGGCAGGGGAGCTGGCTCAGGTTTTGGTTCAGGCTGGGGAGGCGGGCTTCGTTTGGCTTCCTGTTCAGCCTTGAAGCGACGAAGTTCTTCAAGTTCTCGCTGTTCAGCTTCGCGCTTCTCGTTTTCTTCGCGTAAGCGGCGACGCTCAGCTTCTACCTCGGCTTGCTCGGCTACTAGGCGTTCTTTTTCCAGAGTTTGGCCGTGCTGTTCACTAATGCGTTTTAATACCGCAGCCTTTGCGTCTTCAGCTTCATTGGTTACATCAAAGTAGCCGTCTACGTCGATGGCTACGGCAGCATCGTGAAGGTCGGCAAGACCGTTTGAATCAAGCCCAACGGCGGTATCCAGAAAGCTCCAAATTTCCACATTAATACGCTCGCGCAGCTTGGCGATGCGTTCCTGCTTTTCACGTTCTGCGCGCTCGTCTTCTGATTTTTTGGCGTCTTTAAGAGGCTGTTCTATTTCACGCAGCTTCTCGATTAGGTCTTTACCGTAGCTGTTCACGCGCTCAATGAAGTCACGGTGCGGCTGTGTAATCTCCTTGCGCAGCTTGTCGGTGCTAGTTCGGTAACTGGTCAGCTCGCGTATGCCGGTCTTGCACAGCACGTAGCCGTCCTTGGTGCGAACATCGGGCACCGTGCCGTACTTTTCACGCAGCCCTGCCAGGGCCTGCTCTACTGCATCTAGCTCGATCAGCTCGCCTTTGTAATCAGTATTGGGGGCTGCGTTAGTCATGGGTCGCTTCCTCTTTTTGCTGTTTGGCTTTTTCTTGCTCGGCATAGACGCGGGCGATACCTTCATCGCGTGCTTTGATGATCATGTCTCTGCCTTTGTCAGCTTCCACACGAGCAATACTGGCTTTATCAGGCAAACGACTGAGGATGCCTGCTGAAGCAAGCTCGATGCTTTTGGGATGTGGGATTTTGTTGCGCAGGGTGTCGCATTCACGCTTGAGCCAGTCGGCATAATCCTGCCGAAGCTTGTCTATCTCAGCGTCTTGGTTCTCAGCTACTGCGATGCGGGTAGCTGCTTGCTGTGTCTCGGTGTAGTCCTTGTTATCGAACTTGCCGTAATAGACGTCTGCCGCGAAGCCCAGCAGTGACAGGCACTTCTTGATGGCGTCTGTGATCGACTTCTTCGGCGCTTCGCCATCGGTCTTCCACTTTCCGGTACCGGTGCGGTATACGGCGCGGGTATGGCCAAACTGGGTGACTTCGCCGCGCTCGCCATGCCAGCGATACCAGAGTGCTAGGCGTATGGTGTGAGTTTGTTCATGGGCAATTAGCTGGCCCTTATTGTCTAGCACTGGTGCGCCAATGTCGTAGCGTTCATCTTCGATGCGGTAGCCCCAGCCGATACCCATAGGGCCAAAGACTTTGGTTGCCAGCTCAATGACGTGCATCGCATCCAAGGTGGTGATTTGCTGCCCATCTACACTGGCTTCACGAACAGCGGTGGTTGGCGTCTTATCGACTTGGCGCCATAGTTCGAGATGGTCGGCGCTATCGACAACGCGATAGCGTCCGGAAGGCACGCGTATGCGTGGCTTCTCATTAATTGAACTCATGGTTTATACTCCCCTATGATCTTCTCAGACGTCGATCAATGGCCCCTGACGTGTTCGCGCACGAAAGGGGCTTTTTAGTTTTCGCGGCTTGGCTCTTGGTCCTGTGCTTCCGCAAGCAGCTTGCCTAGCTCAACGTGGTCATTGACGTTCAAGCTGGTGCTGTCTTTGGTGACGTAGTAAACCGCCACGCCAGTCTCTTCATCCCAGCCCGCTTTGCCTGTGAGTCGCCATTCGCTCATGCGGCCCTCCAGCTTGCTTCCATTTCGGCTTGGTCTTCTTCGATGCCAAGCTGTTCATCTTCAGCGACGTCTTTTGCCCAGGCGTACAACACGCTTTGACCAGCAGTGGACTGGATATAGGCATCGACCATCTGCGCGACAGTAGTTGACGCTGTGAGCTCATCGACTGCACTAGCTAAATCGCCAACTTCGTCAAGGTAAGCGGCAAACTTAGCTACCCCTTCGGGATCGCTGTCATGTATCGATTCGCTCAGTGATTCGGCGCGTAACTGAATTTCTGTCGAGCGTTTCATTAGGCGCTCCAAAGCTGCAGTAGTGGTTCAGCGGTACCGGCTCGGCGGCTTGCGTATGCTTCCATTCGAGCAGCGTTTGCTCTGTCAGTTGGCTTGCTTAAATCGGGTTGAAAAGGGCGGCTTGCTAATTTCGGACGCTGGCCTACTGCAAAGCCCTTCGCGCGTCGTTGTGCGCGCTGCTCAATCAGTGCGGCGTTCATGTCGTTTCACCTTGAAGATGAGTGAAAAGGGGTAGCCGCGGCGCTTAGCTGCTCGCTTAGCATTTTTGCGGCTACAAAAAAGCCCCAAGTCGGGGCGGGGGATAGTCAAGTGACGATGCTGCTCACGCAGAATAAAGCGGGTCATCCCACACCTCTCGGAGCTGATCTCGTAGTGCCTTATCTGCTTTGCGCTGGTCAATCTCGCGCCGACGGCTGTAACGCAAAGCTGCAGCTTTATCGTTGCGGCTGTTTAGCTCGCTTTTTGTAATTGCCTTAGTGGGTAGAGTTGCCATAAAGCCTCCTGTGTAGTGCGCGCCGCCTGCGCTAATGCAGTGCCAATGCGGTTAGTGGAATTCAAGCGACGCGGGCATGGCGACTCGGCAAGAGGCCATGCCGTAAAAAAGCCCGCTGGGCGCGGGCAAGCAGAGAGTTGATGCGGGTGCATCGATATGCTGCCTGGCGCTTCCCCATAGCCCATGGCAGTCATGAGGCAAGCAGCATACCGATGCCGCCTGTGTTTTTAGCCCAGGCGGCAGGCTATGCACCGCACTACGCAGCGGAGCGCGTTGAACTTAGGCCCTGGTCGTAGCTGACTGACTCGCCGCTGTTGCTCTCATGCCGACTGATCACCCCTGACCCTGTAGCTTTAAGCATTTCGTAAGATGAACGCGCAACGACATGGCTATAGTCCTCGCCCCAAACTTTGCCGTTGCGACCCTCAAACCGCTCGTGGCGATAGTGCTTCTTAAGAAATGTGTAAAACGCTTCATATGTGGGCATAACGCTCTCCTGTTGAATTCGTGAAGGGTGGCCGGTGCCGCCCTGCTACTTGTTGTGTCATTCCCTAAGTGCTATTAATGGCCAAAAAGGGGAGGCTCTATGGATTCCGAGAGTCTTGCCAAACTGCAGCGCTTAAAGCAGGAAATGCAAAGGCAACCCGCAGCACCGCGCAGCGGATCAAGTCGCTTATCTCCTGATGACTTCAAGGTTTTGGCTAAAACCATGGGCGTTGCTGAATACGCCGATGCCAAAATAAGAGTTAAAAAGCGTAAAAAACCGAAGATTAATAAGAAAAAAGATGAGCGTTCGGTAGCCGCCAGCCTCCCCAAGCAGCCGAAAAAGAAGAAGGAAAAGCTAAATCCTGCCGATAGCCAGCCAAAACCAAAGCGTAATGACTGGATTCGCGCTCGCTGTACCATTTGCAGAGCCACCTTTTCTTATTTGCCTGAATGGAATCCTAAGCCTGTACTGTGCGAAGGCTGTCGAAACGAGCGCAAAAACACTGCAATAGGAAAAAGAGGGGGCTTTTCGCAGGGGCCAACAAACTTCACATCAGTTAGTGTTTTCCAGGGCGGCTCTCCTGGCGGCGGCAAACGCCGCTAATCCGAAAACCAACTCCGCGAATTAGCTTTCGGATGCTCCCTGCCTTTAACAAGGAGCAGCCATCGAACTTTCGTTCCTTACGCACAACTGGTGTCACTCACCGGCAGCCTGGGGTCGCAATCCAGAGTGCCTACGTCTCCACGTCAGTTAGGAAACGCCCCGCGACGAGTGCATCTTGTATGTGTGCTTTCTCGCCTCCGCATACGGGGTGGCTGTGCGCGTACTACGGCATGTTGTTAAAGAGCGTGGCCTGTGAGGGCCTGAACAAGTTGCGCTGTGTTCGTGCATTTAAATTTATGCATTGATGCATTTAATGTCAATGCATAAATGCATATTTTTATGCATAAGAACAAAAAAACCGCCTCGATGGGCGGTTTTTTAATCTTTTGTTTATTAGCCGTCGCATGCGCAACCGCGCGGCCTTGTGCAGTTGTAGTTCCGGCTAATGCATGAGTTACCACATGCTTTTCCTTTGCGGCATACGCGGCAGCATCCTCCCTGTGCAATATTTAGCTCTTCAGGAAATTCCCCAAGAAACTGTTGGCATGCTGCACCGCCAAGCTGTGGGGTATCGGGTAGTGCTTGTATTTGCTTCTCGGGATGGGACGCAGCGGCGGTGGGCTCTGTTGCAGAAGTTGGCAAAGCTATGAGCAACGCCATAATGATAGCTAGATATTTAGCCATCTATGTTCCCTCAAATTGTTTATGATTTTTATGGTTGGCCACATCAGGGTGGCTGAGGGGAGAGTAGCAAGAATTTGGCAGGAAAGGCATTAAAAAGCCGCCACAAAAGGCGGCTGTCACAACCTAAAACAAGTAGAGCCTATGTGTAACTTCGCTATAGCTTAAACAATGGGCCTAAGTACAGGAATGAGAACGAGGACGTGAAACGAAACCGCGACGCAGGCGGGATTCTGGCTTCATAAGAGGCTCAGAAGCTCCAGAAGCAGAATCACGCACTGGGCGTGATAGAAGCTTTTCTCTAGTCAAAAAATCGCTAGGGTCGCGTACTACAAATCGCTTCATGCCTACCCTACATCCTTTCAAGGAAATGTTTGACGTGCTTATCGTCGCCTTCGTCAACACAAAATTCCGTTATACGTTGCTGTTTCGCACCTTTTGTTGCGTGACAGGACTTTGTTTCAAGATTTCGAACTAACTTTATCATAGCTCGTTCTTCACCTCGATACCAAGTTTCAGTACTTTCATCCTTGTGGTATTTCCAGTCAAGCTGTGTACCATCTAGTAATGAAAGGTCATTCAGAAGCTCTAGACATGTTTGGTATCGACTGTCTTCCTCCACTTGCAAACACTTAATAATTATTGACTTAAGCTTTTTGTGAATATGAAGAGGGAATTTTGTTCTATCTGGAAAATTGCTGTTTCTCAGAAATCTCTCAGGATCATTTGCTTTTTCAACAACTTGGGCTTGTCGGTCAAACTCCACAGTGCCCACGCACATTCTGTACAGTGTTAATCCAACTTGGTAAATATCATAGGTATATGTGAATGAGCCGCCGGAGAATGATTCTGGTGGGACGTGTAAGCTGTATGCACTATAAGCCTCCGCTAAGCCACTATCATCCCTAATGTGATTAGAGATCCCAAAATCTGCTAACATTGCTTCGTTTCTTTCTGAAAGCAATATATTACTAGGCCTTATGTCAAAGTGGCAGAGTTTCTTTGAGTGAACATTATGCAACCCAGAAACAAACTCAATAGCGTATTTAATAATTTGCCTTGAACTAAGGAATTCTGATTCAATTTTTCCCTGCAAGCTTCCATTCCGATAGTATGGCATAGCAATATAGATATATTGATCGTCTTTACAAGCGTACATGACGCTTACCACATTGGGATGTGAGCTTTTATAAAGCAATCCGGACTCTTTAAAAAATTCTTCTTCAACGAGATAGTGCTGTGGAATGCGCTTGATTACAATTTCTGCATCAAGTTGCTTATCATGAGCCAGCCATGTTGTTGAATTTTGGCCCTCTTGGCCAATTTCCCGATCAAGCTTGAAAAACAACTCGGCGTTTTGATATTGCATCAACATACATATGCCCCTAGCGCCACCAAGATTGACTCTTTCTTAGCAGCGTTTCCTTTAGCTGGCCATCCCTCAACAAGATCGCAACCTTCCTGCCCCCTGACGTAAGAGTCAAACTGTTTTGTAGTGATTCCTAATCGACTGCTAATGCTTTTCTTCCTTCCCGTGAAATATGACTCTACTGGGCTAGAAGAGAATGCTTCTTGTATAACAGCCTCTGTATATATCCTTTCTATTTTAATTGTTTGAGAGTTTCCTTCTGCTAGCCTTATGCCAGCTTTCTCAACGTTGTACTCGCGGATGATATCTAGAGTGGTATTTCTAATATATTTAAGCTGGCCAGGCATATCAAGTGACAAGGGAACGTTAATGGCTTCCAAGTTGATAACTTCTTTAAGCTCAGTATCTAAAATTGTTATATAGATTTTTCTAGGCTCCGCTCTAATGCCAAGTATTCTCATTGTTTTCCCTTGATCTTTCTTTACAGGTGTATTTCTTTAGGACTGTTCTAAAACTAACATGGTTTAATACAGCCCTAAAAATAATTGTTTCAATCGAACACTTCCCACCAGAAGACCCTGCCGATGATTTTGGGCGCATCAGGCCCCATCAGGCTGTGAACCTCTTCTGGGTATTCATCACTGTTGTCGCTTACAAGGCGTACACGCCCAAGCGGCAGCTTGTAAAGCCGTTTGATGCGCAGCATGCCACCATGGTCAAGGGCGTAGATTTTACTATCAATGATGTGTCGTGTGCCTTTATCAATCGCGATAGGGGAACCGTCTGCGATCGTGGGCATCATTGATGTGCCAGTTGACGTGGCACATGCAGCGTTTTCCGGTGAGATGCCCAGCTTGGCAAGCTTTGAAAGTGGGAAACGCATGGTGTGTCCATGGTTTTCAACCACTTGTGTGCGGCCATCCCCGGCAGCAAATTCAACCTCTCTGAAACAGGGTAACTCGACTTCATCGGCCCGGAGTGGCTCCTCACTATCAACGATTTCTACGGTGTGAAGTTCGATGTCGTTAGTGGCAGGCCTAGTAGTGCTACTCAAATTGTTTATCTTGTTTATCGGTTCGTATCCTCGTAATTGGTCGCCTGACACACCAAAGTAATCCGCTAACAGTGATATCTGGCGGTCGCTAGGAGACTCAATTTTCCCATTCAGGATGCGCGATAGCGTGGACTGAGACACGCCAGAGTGACGCGCCACCTCAGTAGGGCGTTTTCCAGAATCGCTTATAAGGCGCTGAAGCACCTTTCTGACAGTATTTTTTTGCATGAATGCAATGATTGCCGACCTGTGTGCATACGGCAAATGCATTTGCGCTTGATTTTTATGCATTAACGCATATCCTATGCATAAGGCTCTACTCGGAGGAAATGTCCATGCATGGCGATGAGCTGGCCAAAAAGCTGGAGGCCATTCTGGCATCCGGGGCCACCTATAAAGCGGTTGCTGAACGCGCTCAGTGCGATTCATCCACCGTTTACCGGATTCGAACCGGCGCGATTGCCAACCCCAGCTATTCGGTTGGCCGCGCCATCGATGAAATGCATGCAGCACTTAGCAAAGCTGCTGCTTGATTTAAACCGCCTGCCTGTGAAGGCCGCGATATTCCCACGGTACAGAGGTAATTCCATGACTCGATACCTGCCCGATGATCGCCGCCGTAAACAGGAAGGCGAACATTTAACAAACGTGGTGAAGGTTCGCTTCACCGATGCTGAGCTTGCCGACATAGAGCAAGCGGCCGAAATGACGACTGGCGGACGTATTGCGCCGCTTCTTCATGAGCTTTCACTTGAAGCCCTGGAGGCGCGGCGAATGAGGCAAGCGCAGCTATTAGACGACTTAGCGAATGGGCGACCGCTCGATAAAAGCGCCCGCCAAGCTTTGGCCGATCTGATGGCCCGCAACGCTGAACGTCACTTGCTAGACAAGGTGGCACAGCGCGCAATGGCCTGAAAGGGCCGAGGAGTAATTCGTGATTGATCGCCAAGTAATTGCGCTCGCGGTGACAAGTATGTCGCCAGAAGGGCGTCAGGCAGCGGAGGCAGAAGCGGTTAAGCGCCGCATGAGTGTTGAGGATGTTGTGCTGGAGGCGAATCTGGAAATGGTTCAAGACCAGTTGTATTCGCTGCGTCGCGTCACGCCAGCGTTAAAAGTTATTGAGGGAGGTCGGGCGTAAGCCTGGCTTTTCGACATTAGGCCCTGATAGGGCAGTCCTGAAACGACAAAGCCCAGCAATAAACGCTGGGGAGCGTGCTGGGCTTTGAACTTCATAACGCAGGTTAATTATGACTAATAGTGCTGAAATAATCCAGTTTCCACGTCGAGAAGACGTCGATAGGCCGGAGCCTGAGCGCTCGGGCAGGGGGCCGCAAGTGGAAGACGGCTATACGCGAATAGCTGATGAGCTCTACAAGGTGATTAACAATCGCCATACGTTCCCTGGTACCGGAACACACTTGAGGATCGTACACGCCATTATTGTGCGCACCTATGGTTTCAACAAAACCATGGACGAGATAGCTGATACGCAGCTGGCTGCCGATACTGGCATTCCGCGCCAAAAGATTAACCCCGCTAAGCTTCAGCTGCTTGCGATGAAGGTATTAAAGCTCTCTCCGGACGGAAGAAAAATTGGGGTTAACAAGCACCACAGCGAATGGGATTTTAGTTCTCGTCCTGAAAAAAAAGCACCTCAACGCAAAGGAGTTCCAAATGGTGACACTGTCACCAAAAAGGTGACTCCAAGCGTCACCGATTTGGGGACACACAATAGAGAGATAGATAGCTTAGAACCTAAAGGTTCTAAATCTTCGTCGAAGAAAAAAACTTCTCCGAAAAAATGGGGCGAGGAAATTGACCATGAGCTTGCCGAGTTCATGCACGCCACCGTCACCGCTGAGCTGACCAATCCCAAGAAGCCCAATCTGACCGCCTGGGCCAACGATATGCGCCTGATGCGTACTCGTGATGGCCGCACCGTCGAGCAAATCCGCTACCTGATCACCTGGGTTTCCAGAGACTCATTCTGGAAAACCAACGTGCTGTGCCCGTCGAAGCTGCGCGAAAAGTGGGATCAGCTCGAACTGAAGGTTATCGCTTACAAGGAGTCTCGCCATGCCAACCGCTCAGGAACTGACGCAAAGCGCGCTGAACAGGATCGAATCGCAGCACGCCTCGCCAACCCAAACGACGACGGCTGGATGGACGGGCTCTTCGAAGAAGACGCAGTTGCAGGAGCTGGTGAACCGAGTGTTTACGCGACTGGAAGCGATATACCCAAGGACGTGGCGAACGGCGTTCAGCACGGATCAGATGCTGACGTTGGCAAAACGGGAGGTGGCTACCTCGATGGCGAAGTGGTCAACCCTGCCGACGACGCAAGCCGTGGATGCAGCGGTCGAGCGGATCAAGGCAGAAGGCGGGGAATGGCCCCCGAGCGTGGCCAGTCTGGTGAGATTTTTGAAGCCGAGGCCGGAGGATTTTGGAATGCCTGACGTGGAGATTGCATTCAGCGAGGCGATTCAGAACAGCCAGAACCCAGCTGGCCACCGCTGGAGTCATGCCGCCGTGCGTGAAGCGGGTAAGGCAACTGGCTGGTTTGATCTGGCTCAGGCGAGCAGCGACGCCAAGATTCGTGCCCTGCGCTCGACGTTCCGCAAGCAGTACGACGCCGTGGTGAATCGCGTCATGGCCGGTGGAACGGTTGAAGCGCGTGGGCTGGTGGGCCATGACGGCCAGCTAAGCGCTGCACAGATTGCAGAGCGCAACGGTCGTGAACAGGCCGCCGCCGAGGCTGAGTCAAAATTCGGTCGCCGCATGAGTGGCGAGCAGGGCATTGCCGCGCTGAAAGGGTTGCTACGGGGAAATGACGCATGACTTACAAAACTAATCTCGGCGCCAAAATGGTCGCTCTCGCTGATGCTGATGGCTTGGCCCCCAATCACGCGCTGCGAACGAGGGCCGATGAATTCGAAAGCGCAGCAGCAGGATTTTCTGCCGATAAGCAAACCGTCAGTGCCAAAGGGCTTCTCGGCGCTTGGGCAAGAGCCACCCGCGCTTGGAGTGAATACACAGGGGGGCCGCTGATATGAGCAAGCCAACTACTAAACCGTTTGTTAGTCGCGCGGCAAACCTTCAGGAGGCCCTAGCTGCTATTGGTCGACTTCCTAGCGTGCTGACAACAGCCATCCAACAGTGGGGGCAGGTTGAGATTGTCGTACAGAAACATGAGCCAAGGCGTAGCCTCGATCAAAACCGCCTACAGCGCCTGTGGTGTAAGGAAGCCGCCGAGCAGGGAGACTGCGATGCGGAGTGGTACCGCGGTTACTGCAAGTACCACTTCGGTCTCAAAGTGCTATGCCGAGACTCTGAGGCTTATCGCAACGCCTGCAAGCAAGTGCTTGGCTCCCTGAGTTATGAGCAGTGCATCGCATTGATGATGGAACCCCACGACTACCCGGTCACCCGGGCAATGACTAAAAAGCAAAAGACCGAGTACTTAGATATGTGTTGGCAGCATTTCACCGGACTCGGTTTCCGGCTGACGGATCCAAACGTGAAAGGCTTTAGCCCTACTGACTATCGCGAGGTGGCCTGATGCTTCCCAATGAGTGCTACCTACCCACCAAACCCCATCGCTGCCGCCAGTGGTTGAGCAACGTGCATGAGATTGATAGCTGCGTACTTTGCGGTGCCTGGGGCATCCAAGCCGCCCATAGCAACCAACACCGTGGCCGGAGCCAGAAGGCAAGCGATGCGTTGACCGCTGCGCTTTGCCCCAAGTGCCACCACCAGATTGATAACGGCAAAGACTTGAGCCGTGAAGAGCGCCGAGCGCGTATGAACGAGGCCATTGTACTGACACTGGACCAACTAGCCAGGCGTGGTCTGGTTAAGGCGGTGAAGTGATGAGCCCATGGATTCTATTAGGCGTAATTGTCGCCGGGGCGCTGTTTCTGATTGGGATGGGGCTTTACATCACTCACGATTACGACGACCAAGGCGAACCATTGGAGTACTGGCATGAATAAAGAGTTTCTAGCCCTTGGCCGCCTCAAAGCAGGGCAGATGAATAAGACCGAAGCGGCTTATGCGCAGCACCTAGAAATGCTCAAGCGTGCCGGTGATATCCAGTAGTATCGCTTCGACGGCATCAAGCTGCGCCTAGCGGATAAGACCTTCCTCACAGTGGACTTTGCCGTCATGGCGGGCGATGGGGTGATGGAGCTACATGACACGAAGGGTAGTCCTCGCATATTCACCGATGATGCCCGAGTGAAGATGAAGGTGGCGGCTGAAATGTATCCGTTCCGGTTCAAGGTGGCATATCCCCTTGCCAAGAAGCGTGGCGGCGGCTGGCAGATCGAGGATATAGCGGCGTGATTGATAGGCCGACAGCATGGCCCGATGGTCGCCCGCTAGGTAGCACAAACGGCTATTCCCCTGAGTGGCACCAGTGGGCCGAGGAATGCGAGCTGAAGTTCGTCTTACGGGAAATGCTCAGTGTGCCAAAGGAGAGCCGTAAAGCTGTACACGATAAATGGCTAAAGAAATTTCCACACGCAACAACGCAACGCCTAAAAAGCGTTTGGGATGAAGTGGTTGCAGAGATAAACGCAACGCAGAAGGCAACAAAACGCAACAGTTGCGCAATAACGCAACGAAAACGCAACGGTAGGGGGAAGTGATGCGATATATCTCAGCTCGACAGATGATCTTTGACGCGTATCACGAGCAGCGTGGAAGCGTTATGGCGTATGCGCAGGAGATAGCGCACATGGGTGCACAGGTACAGACGACACAGCGTAACAACAACGATTGGCGCATTGTTAACGGATTGGAAGCAGGAATGGTGATTAGCGCTGTCGAGAATCAGCCTCCACATCTTCAGGCATTAGCACGCTACTGTTTTGGACCGTTTACCAAAGATGAGCTGGCTGAGGATCGTGAGACGATCGAAATTGCACTGTATCGACAAATGCTAACAGATGGAGTGAAGTTACCAGGACAAGGTAAAGGAAAACCGACTGCTCAGCAGCTTGAAACGTTACGCTACCTATGTATGGCCGCGCTCTATCATCACAGTGAGACAACATGGCCTTATTCACGCTCTGGTCTACACTCGCCCAACGCAGTGCGGAAATGGTTTAATGAACACCTAGGCGCGGAAATCGACGTGCGATTTTGGACACGTAAAGATAGAGCAACTTGGGGGGGCGCTTGGGAGTTGTCGCTGTTGGCCCTTGATCGATGGGAGCAAAATCTATTACAGCCAGTCGCAACATTAATATGTCTAGCAGCATAACCTATTGCGAGAAAGGAAATAATGAATGCTCAAACCTGATAAGGGACTATTTCGACATGGCTGGTTTTGGGTCTTTGTATTGGGCCCGCTCTTCATTGCGATAGTCTTGGCTGGATTCTTTGGACTATTCAATCTTGATTTTTCGCGATCTCTTGATGGCGTGGATACGTTCTACGAACGTGGGAAGTTCTTTTTAGCAATTGCTGCTCTCTCGATACCCCTTGGTGCAACTTTTGCAAGGATGCATGCCTCTGAGCAAACAGCGGAATTAATAAATGCCGCTAATGAGCGACGAAAAAAAGATGAAGTTAATGACCTTCTTAAAAATTATATAGCTTACCTTGAAGAGTACCATGGAAAGACCTTTGGAAAAAAAAGTCGGTTTATTTTTAAGTCGGAAGATATTAATCATCCTGTGAAGTGCTTCCATTACTTTATAGGAAAGAAACGTGATGATTATTTGAAAAATGGGTTTTTAGATAATAATTTATTTGATGAGGCTCAAAAACTTTTTAGTCAGCCATTTACTTCAGGAAATGGCTTGAAAGCTCTTGCCAAAAGACAGGAAATGTTTTTAAAGATAGCAGGCTGGTTGAGTGAGGAAAGTTATATGTCAGGATTGTTATGTGATCTTGGATTTAAAAGCTATCCCTCAAAGGAAATTGGTTTTTATAATATAATTTTTTATTCTGAGCTTCCCGTTAATAGTCATCTGGATGCAAGAGATCAAGTGAAAGCTTTAGAAATAGTTTCAGAAGGTTTAGCTAAAATTGCTTCTTGCTATTACTATGGTTCACAAGTTTTTGTTTTATATGATGATGAGTATGCAGAGAATTTAGCAGTCATGGTTGATAAAATCACATTGGTTTCTAATTTTCTTTTTTCTGTGGCTAGTCGTAGCACTAGGAGTATGCATACTAGAAATAAAGAAGAGCTTGAAGAATTTTTTAGTAATTTTAGCTCGTATCCTTTCGAGAATCAAAACATTGCAAGTATGTGGTTCTCGGGAGGTACTATAGGATCAGCGTAGTTACGACATTGCATACTGCATCTTTTTAGAATAAAGTATATCCATTATCTATTTCTTCGCCCTGGCTTTGAGCTGGGGCGTTTTGCTATGAGGCCCTGCGAGTGCCGCCGTTGCTGCCAGAGTACCTAAGCCAGCCTGTTCAGATTGTGGTGCAATCGTTACCTCCTGGCGAACCTTGGCCAATATGGCTTGCTGCAGCTGCAACGCTGCTCGGTAGTTTTGGTGGTGCTTTGATTGGTGGGCTTGTTGCATATAGAGGGACGTTAAAAGCGAATAGCAGGCTTGTACGACAGAGCAAGCTAGAAGAATGTTTAACGCTCATAGACGATATGGAAAGCGTTCACGCCTCTAATCTGAAAACGCTTAGCAATGTGCTAAGAAGGGGCGGGTCCATTGAAAATGCGCAAGCAGTGATTGCTGGTTTTGATCGCTTTAAAAATGTCGAAGTGGCTAAAAAGATTAAAAGCATAGCTAAGCTTCATGCACCTGAGACAAATGATTGCGCTGACATGCTATTGACACAGGCTCACTTCGCCAATCAGCTGTTTAAAGAAATTTCTTTAAAGAGCTGGGCTGGTAGCCAAGACGGTGTCGATAATCTACGTGGGCATTCTTTGGAATTAGGTAATAAAATTAGCTTGTTATGCAGCGAAATTGAAAAAAAGATAATCCACAAAGCTAAAAGCTGATTTTATACCAGCAGCATGATTCTCATAGCCCTGCCAACCGGCGGGGCTTTTCATTTTCTACTGTCGTGAGACAGCAGGTGCCTATATGCCCCGTATCACTCCTCAAGCCGCTGGCGGCAAGAACGTCTGCGCGTTTCTCGACGTGTTGGCGTTCGCTGAGATCGGCACACCGATGCTTCAAGACCCACGTACCGATGACGGTTACCGCGTTATTGTTGGGTCTATTCCTAGCAAGCTGATCTTGTTGGATGACTATACCGACCACCCGCGCCAAAGCGTGAAGGTGCGTAAAGGGCTGCATTCAACAGCGGCAGGCCGGTACCAGATTCTTAGCCGCTTTTGGCCTCACTATCGAGATCAGCTTGGCTTGCTGGACTTTGGTCCATTGAGCCAAGACCGCTATGCCATTCAGCAAATCCGTGAGCAGCGTGCATTGTCGCTAGTTCAGGCTGGAGAGATAGCCGAAGCCATTCACCGCTGCCGGAATATATGGGCCTCACTGCCAGGCGCTGGCTATGGACAGCATGAGCATTCACTTGAACGCTTGCTGTTGGTATTTCAGCGCGCCCAAGGAGAACTGTGCGAATCCGATCAGACTTGGTACGACCGTGCAAAGTTACGGAGGGCGGCGTAATGCCCCAGGAGCGCGATGTGAAGCCTTCCGTATTTGAGCGGCATATGCAGACAGGAATCCAAGTTCTCTTGGTTGGGCTGATCTTCTGGGCAGGCACCGAGCTAGTGCAGATCGGACGCCAGTCAGCTGTTCTGGAGGAGCGTATAGCAACGCAAGGCTTAACTCTCCAACAGATGCGTCAGGAATTAAGGGGCTGGAATGACACCTACTACAGGAAAGCCGATGCCCAGCGTGAGCTAGATGAGATCGAAAACCGGATTGATAGCCTAGACAGCCGCGTGTCGGCTATTGAGAGTGTGCAATGAACCTTGTTTCTAAAGCGCTTAGCGTCATCACTGGCCCGCTGTTCGATGTTCTTGATCAAGTGGTCACCGATAAAGACGAAGCTAACCGGCTCAAGACGGAGATTCAAGCGCAGCTTATTGACTCGCAGAACTCAGCGCTTAAAGCTCAGATGCAGATCATCCTCGCTGAGGCGCAAGGCGATAGCTGGGCGCAGCGAAACTGGCGTCCCGTATTGATGCTAGTGATCGTCGCTATCATCGGTAACAACTACCTGATTGCCCCATACCTGGGTGCGATGTTTGGCGTCGGCCTGACGCTACCGCTACCTGAGCGGCTATGGGATTTGATGACGCTAGGTGTTGGCGGCTACGTTGCTGGCCGCACGGTAGACAAGGGCATCAAGAATTGGCAGCAAGGGAAAGTAGAGCAATCCGCTATGCAATCCGGCCTGTATCGCGACGCCGATGTGAGGCGCAATCCGTAAAGTTCTCGCTGTGAAGCGACACGCCACGCTGTGAAGCGTTGCACCGGCCATGCCGTGAGGCAGTGCCAACCTCGCCGCACGCTGTGAAGCGTCCGGCACCTTGATGCGGTGAATGCACGTGCTTTCGTGCTTCTAGCAGGGTACCTGGGAGTAGCCGGTTCGAATCCGGCGTTAGCTGCACGGATCTAGCCCAGGATGTTGAGATGAGCGCCAACCACCGCATCACCCTATTCTATGGAGACGCTGCCAGTAATGGCGGCGTTTTTTTATGGCTAAACGAAACGATTGGGAGCTGATCGAGCGGGAATATCGAACCGGTCGTTTTTCGCTCGCGCAGCTGGAAGCGCGCCACGGCGTTAACCGCTCTACGATTCATCGCCGTGCCAAAAAGTATGATTGGAAGAAGGATTTAACCGAGCGAGTAAGGGAGCGCACGCAAGAGAAGATCACTCGCGCAACGCTTCCACCAGAGGCGCAAGCCGCGCTCGATGACGAGGTGGTAGAGCAGGCCGCAAACGAGAATGCAGCGGTCGTTAAGGGCCACCGCAAAGCTCTTGAGCGCTGGCGTGGCATTACCGAGCGCTTTGCTGTGCTGCTGGAAAACCAGCTAGCCGAAGGCAAGATCGCTGTCGAGCTACCCACGGGCGGCACTGCTGAAATCGACGTGCCGTTGGAGTATGTCGGCAAGTGTATGGGCCATGGTACGCAAGCACTTGAGCGCGTTGTGAAGCTGGAGCGTCAGAACTACGGTCTGGACGCCAACGATAAAGACGAAGGCGTGAAGACGTTTGAAGAGTTAATGGCCGAGGTAGCGCCCAGTGATCCTGCCGCCGAGTGAGCGAGCGCGCCAGGTCAAGCGCGCAGAGGCCTACCTGCGGGCACACGCTAAGGGGAGGCTAACCGACAAAGCCGACCTGTTGGCTGCACTCAGCTTGAAATGGTTTCGGCTCAATTCGCTGTACAAGATTAAGGATGTTGACGGTAAGAAAGTTCGGTTTCGACCCAACAAAGCGCAGTATGAGCGCTACCTAAGCGGTCACTGCCTAGATTTGATCCTCAAGGCCCGCCAGTTAGGCTTTACCACGTTTGAAATGATCGACGCGCTCGATGATTGTCTGTTCAAAGACAACTTCTCTGCGGGCTGTATCTGCCACAAATTGGAAGATGCCCAGGACATTTTTAGAAACAAGATTACCTTCGCTTACGAGAACATCGACGACGCTTGGCACGCGCTACTGAAGATGCTGGGCACTAGGATACCAAAGGCTATCAGCGACAAGAGCGGTAGCGGTGCCTATGTCTTCGATAACGGCTCAAGTATCAAGGTTTCCACATCTTACCGTGGCGGCACGCTGCAACGGCTGCATGTGTCGGAGTTCGGTAAAATCTGCCGCCAGTTCCCGCACAAGGCCAAAGAGATTGTCACCGGTGCTTTTGAAGCAGTAGGTCCAGGTAATCAAATTACGCTTGAATCCACGGCTGAGGGGCGTGAAGGGTACTTCTTCGAGTACTCGCAGACCGCGCAGCAGCTTAAAGATATGGGCCGACCGCTGACGGAAATGGATTTTCAGTTTCATTTCTTTCCTTGGTGGCAAGAGCCCAGGTACACGATGAACCCGAAAGGCGTCGTGATACCGCAGCGGTTAAACGAATACTTCGAGCAGCTTGAGCACAAGCACGGCATCAAGACTAGTGATGGACAGCGTGCCTGGTACGCGAAGAAAGCCGAAAAGCTGCAGGATGATATGCAGCGGGAGTACCCCAGCACACCAGAGGAAGCGTTCAACCAGTCAGTAGAAGGCGCTTACTTCGCCACACAAATGCAACACCTTCGCAAGAACAAGCGGCTCACGTCTGAGGTGCAGGTTAATCCCAGTCTGCCGGTTTATACCGCATGGGACTTGGGCATGAACGACACCATGGCCATTTGGTTTGCTCAAGTCGTTGGGCGTGAAGTGCATCTTGTCGACTATCTGGAAGGTGAAGGCGAGGGCATTGAATACTACGCCGACCTGCTCAACAAGAAAGGCTATCGCTACGGCGGCCACTTCGGTCCTCACGATCTAGCCGTTAGAGAGTTGGGCACTGGCCTGAGTCGTTCCGACGTTGCCAAGGGCTTCGGCATTAACTTTGAAACGGTACCGCGCATTAGCAACCACGCCGAGGGTGTTCAAGCGACGCGCCAATTCCTGCCAATGTGTTGGATTGACGAAGAGGCCTGCCACCAGGGCGTGTTATGTCTCGATAACTACCGCAAGGAATGGGACGACAAACGCGGCGTGTACAAGTCAACGCCTCGACATGATTGGGCATCCCACGGTGCTAAGGCGCTGGAAACACTCGCACGTTCATCGTTATTTACTCGAGCACAGTTGCCGTCAACGCCTGCTAATCGTTCATCGCGTGGCGGCTGGAACGCTCACACCTAATCACCCCGCCGGGAGGCGCTATGATCCACACCACCCCGAACGGCTCGCAGCAACAGCGGGCGCGCACGGCAGCATTGCGCCTAGCGGGCCTGCAAAGCCGTGAGATTGAAAAGTTTGCACGCGATGCCGCCATGGGTATTGCGCAAGAGCTAATGAAGTACGGTATCCCGATTCCCTCAAAGCGTTTCCGTCCGGACGTTGGCAACGTGCAAATCGATATGATCATTATCGAAGAGAAGGTGACGACGCCAGAGCCAGGTATGCGCCTGCAGTTTGAAGTTGAGGGCAATATGGGCGTGACGTTTAACGTCAAGCTGTTGGAGTTCCTAGACGATCCCGCTGGCTACGTGACCGACCTCTTTAAACAGCTAGGCCCGATGCGCCGCAACGTTCAGCGGATGCGTACCCACAAGCGTGCCGCCGATGCCGCTATTTACCGTGCGATAACGCAGGGTGCTGCTAATGGCTAGTTTGGGGCTACTGCAATACAAGTCGGCGACTGAGATGCACGCCGAGCAAGCCGCCGAAGCTCAACAAATGCAGGCCGAGGAAGAGCGTCGTCGTCAGCTCATGGAGTCGTCGCTGGGTGCGCACATTCGCCGGTCATGGGAATCCGCAAAGACAGCCAAGCAAGAAGTTGAATACCGACTGTTGGATTGTCTGCGTCGTCGTAAAGGCGAGTACGGCCCTGACAAGCTAGCGGCGATTCGCAAGGAAGGCGGTGCCGAGATTTACATGATGTTGACCGCCACCAAGTGCCGCGCCGCAGGCGCTTGGATTCGCGACATTATGATGCCCGCCAATGAGCAGCCGTGGGGCTTGCAGCCTACCCCGGTCGCAGACGTGCCCGACGAGTACGTTGCCCCTGTATTCCAGCAGATGCAGCAGCAAGCCTTACAGGCTCAGCAGGAAGGTCAGCAAGTCGATATGGCTGCGTTGATCGAACAAGCGCGCGAGCAAGTGCGGCAAATGGCGCAAGAGAAAGCTGAAGAAGCTGCCGAGCGTCATGAAGACGTGATAGCCGATCAGCTAGCCGAAGGCGGCTGGTCTGAAGCATTTGAACAGTTCGTTGATGATTTCGTTACCTACCCGGGCGCATTTGTGCGCGCACCTATTCTGCGCCGCGTGCCTACACTGGAATGGCTAGAAGGCTGGCAACCGGTTAAAACCACCACGATCAGACCAGAGTTTGAGCGAGTATCCCCATTCGATTTGTACCCAAGCCCAGACGCCACCAGCGTTGATGACGGCGCATTTCTTATTGAGCGTGCACGCTTCACGCGTATGCAGCTCAACCAACTGATTGGCGTGCCGTCATTCAATGAAGAATCTATCCGCCGTGTGCTGGAACAGTACGGCCAAGGTGGCTTACGCGACTGGCTATGGACAGATGGCGAGCGTGCCGAGCTAGAAGGGCGTGGCCATGAATGGCTGACCCACGGCGAAACTATCGACGGCCTTATTTATTCTGGTGGTGCACAAGGCGTGACGCTGCTGCAGTGGGGCGTTAACCCTGACGATATTGAAGACCCGCTGGCAGAGTATGAGATTGAGGCCATCTTGATTGGTCAGCACGTTATTCGCGTTCGTATTAACCGCGACCCGCTAGAGCGTCGCCCTTATCACAAAGCGAGCTACCAGCCAGTGCCAGGCAGCTTCTGGGGCCAAGCCATCCCTGAACTCATGGCCGACATTCAAGACGTGTGCAACGCCACCGCGCGAAGCCTGGTGAACAACCTCGCTATTAGTTCAGGGCCGCAGGTGGAAGTGTACGAAGATCGCCTGCAGCCGCAAGAAGACCCGACCAACATTTATCCGTGGAAAATCTGGCGTACTAAAGACAGCCAGGTCACCGGTAATAACGCCGCCGTTCGCTTCTACCAGCCCAGCAGTAACGCTGCTGAATTGCTCGCTGTTTACGATCAGTTTGAGCGGCGCGCAGACGATGCCACTAACATCCCGCGGTACACCTATGGCAATGAGAATGTTGGTGGTGCTGGTAATACTGCTAGTGGATTATCAATGCTGATGGAGTCAGCCAACAAAGGTATCAAAGACGCCATCCGGCACATTGACCGTGGTGTGATGCGCCGCGTGATTGAGGCGCTTTGGCTCTACAACATGCAGTACAGCGAAGACCCAAGCATCAAGGGTGATTGTAATGTCGTCGCGCGCGGTAGCTCAGCCATGCTGATACGCGAACAGACCAACATGCTACGCCAGCAGTTCCTACAAATGACCGCCAACGAGATAGATATGGGCATCGTAGGCATGGAAGGCCGCCGCAAGTTGCTAGAAAGCACGGCCGAGAAGCTGGATATGCCCGGCCTGATCCCCACGCAAGAGCAAATGGAGCAGAACCTAGCCGAGCAACAGAAAGCTCAACAAGCGCAACTAGAAGCTCAGCAAGAGATCGAGCAAGCCAAGGCGCAAGCCGACGTGGCCGTTAAGCAGGCGCAGGCACAGAAGTACGGCGCCGACGCTGCCGAAACTCAAGCCGACACACAAATCGCGCAGCAAATGGCACCGCTGGATGCCCAACACCTGCTCGCACAGATTGCCAAGTTGATAGCCGAAACTCAGAGAGGTGCGAATGAACGAGCAGCAGTGGAAAGCCCTGTCGCGAATCAACAGCAGTCAGGACGGCAAGCACCTATTGGAAATGCTCAAGTCCCTGCGCGAGGATTGTCGCAACCACTTGGAGCAATGCCGCGATAGCACAGAGTTGGCGCGTAAGCAGGGCGAGGCCACTGCACTAGCGGGCCTTATCGAAAAGTTAGAAACCGCACACGACGTAATAGATACCCGTTTCAAATAGCCGGAGTCGTCCGGCCTCACAAGTAAGCCGCTTCTCCGGAGGCGGCTTTTTTGTGGGCAACGCTCAACACTGCAGGTTGAACCCGTTACCCGAATCGTGAACCCCGGCTAAGTCCGGCTCACAGACACGCCGAGAGGCGTCATAGGAGTTGAAATGTCATTACCCCAGTCCGTACAGGCGCAAGTTGACGCCGCCGCACAGCACTTTGACCGCGAACCAGAGAACCCCGACGCCGATAAGGCCAAGGCTCCTGATAGTGAGCAAAACCCGCCACGCGACGCTGAGAAGCCGGACACTGACAAACCCGATACGCAACCCGCCGAGCCGCCGAAAGACGAGCCTAAGCCAGAAAGCCAAGACGCCCTTTATTGGCAACACCGTTTTCAAGTGCTTCAAGGCAAGTACAACAGTGAGCTTCCAGCGCTGCGTAATGAGAACGAGCAGCTGAAACAGCAGGTTGCCGAGAAAGATCGCCGCATTCAGGAACAAGAGCAAAAAGCTCCCACGACTGATAACAGCGGCATCACTGATGAACAGCTCGCCCACTTCAAGCAGGAGTACGGTGAAGACCTGGTGACGTTCATTGAGCGGATGGCTCAGCCGAAGGCAACAACCGCTGATGCTGGAAACACCCAGGAGCTACAGCAACGCTTAGACCGTCTCGAAGCTGACAAGCAAGAAGACGCCGAAGCACGCTTCTGGATGAACCTAGAGCAAGCGGTGCCCAATTATCGTCAGATCAATAGTGAAGCGGCATTCCTGCAGTTTCTCAACCAGTTCGATCCTCAAACGGGTAAGCAGTACCAGCAGGCACTCAGCCAGGCGCAACAGGCGCTAAACGCTAAAGGGGTGGCTGACGTTTTCAAACTCTATCTGAGTCAGGCAGCGCCGAAGCCGCAAGAGAAGCGCACGGTCCCCGATGAGCAAGTAGAACCGCGCACCACCAAAGCAGCCCCAACGCCGCAAGCGCAAGGCGGGAAGCTGTGGACGGGTGCCGACATTACCCAGTTCTATCGTGACAAGACCGCTGGCCGCTACTCCGCTGACGAAGCGCAGCGCCTGGAAGCCGACATATTCGCCGCCCAACGTGAAGGCCGGGTTCGATAACCCGGCTGGCGGTTCCGATTCCTCGCCGTGAGGCGATAAGAGGTTACTCCAATGGCAGGTCCAGCACGCGACGCATCGCATCCCGACTATTCCAGCACGTCGTCCTCTGGGTTTATCCCACAGGTCTGGTCGGGAAAGATGATTGAAAAGTTGTATACGCGAACGTGTTTCGCTGAAATTTCCAATACGGATTATGAAGGAGAAATTAAGTCGCAAGGCGACACGGTGATGATCCGCACCACACCGTCTATCACCATCCGAGACTATGAAGTTGGCGGTGGTCTTAACTACGAAAAGCCCACTTCCGACAAAGTTGAGCTTCACATTGATAAGGCGAAGTACTTTGCCTTTGAAGTGAATAATGTCGATGAGTACCAAGCAGACATCAAACTGATGGATAACTGGTCAGATGATGCTGGCCAGCAGATGAAAATTGCCATTGACAAGGTGATTCTTGGCGACGTGTTTGCGGATGCTGCGGCCGAGAACGCAGGCGCTGCTGCCGGTCTTGAATCCAGTGGCTACAACATGGGTGAAGCCGGTGCGCCGGTAGATGTGAGCAAAACCAACATTCTCGACGTGTTCGTGGATTGCGGTTCGGTGTTGGACGAGCAAAATGTGCCCGACGAGGGCCGCTGGATCGTTATTCCCGCATGGATGAACGGCATGCTCAAGAAGTCTGACCTGCGTGACGCGAGTGCCATGGGTGACAACACCTCGGTATTCCGTAACGGCAAGGTGGGCATGCTCGACCGCTTCGGCGTGTATGTCAGCAACAACATGTCGAAGGTGACAGACGCAACAACCACCAAGCAGGCCACAAACTGCATCTTTGGTCATAAGAAGGCGCTCACGTTTGCGTCGCAAATGACCAAGATGGAAGACCTGAAAAACCCGAACGACTTCGGCCAGCTAGTGCGAGGCTTGAACGTCTTTGGTTATGAGGTCATCGACCCCAACGCCATGGGGCATCTGTACGCACAACGCGCCGCCTAATCGCCCACCTACGCCATCCTTCGGGGTGGCGTTTTACTTTCCGTGAGGAAACACGCATGACCAAGACACTGATTGAGCAGATTGAAGAAGCGGTGACCAAGGATGATTTCGACCCACTAGCCGTGAAGCTAGGTGTTGAGCTCAATAAGCGCCAAGGCGTTGAGACGATCCGCGCGGAGCTACTTGAAGCCGCTGAAACGCTGGCAGAAAAGGGTATCACCACGCCTGAAGAGCTTACACCTAACGAGACGCCTACCGAGCCTGAAGAGCCCGAAAAGCCTAAGTATCAGGGGCGCATGCTCAAGCATCTGAAAAACGGGCGCACATTCCCGTGGACGGCTGCACTGGCTAAAAACCGTTACATGCAGGAGGTGTAAGCAATGGCCGTCACAACTGTAGGCACCGTCATACGCAATACCAAACTGGTACTGCAGGAAGTGACGGCCGCCGGTACCCGCTGGACTAATGAGGAGCTGATCGGCTGGCTAAACGAGAGCTACCAGGCCATCGTTCAGATTAAACCCGATGCATCTTCAATCAACGCAGCGGTGCCACTGGTATCAGGAACCCGGCAAGAGATACCTGACGATGGTCTTCGCCTTATTGATGTAGTCCGTAATACGGCAGACCTCAGCGATAAACTAGGTATTTTGGTGACCAGTCGCCGTGCACTGGATACCACGCGCCGCAGCTGGCACGCCGACGAGCCTAGTGTGAACATTGAGCAGTATGTGTTCGATGATCAGGACCCGACGCGCTTCTATGTGTACCCACCTGCTGCTGATGGTGCCGAAGTCGAGCTGATCTACTCATCAACACCCACACCGCACGATGTCGCATTGGGATTGGATGGCTTGAAAGAAGACCCGATTCGCCTCAACGACAGCTATGCGCCAGTTATCACCGATTACATCCTGTATCGCGCTTACTCGAAAGACGCTGAACACGCGGCAAACCTGAATCGCGCCCAGATGCACATGCAGGCGTATATGGGCGCACTGGGGCAGAAGGTTGAAGTCGCGCGCGCTATCTCGCCTAACACGCCTGACAACTCATCCAATCCGCCACGGACGCGGCAGTAATGGATCTATTGCAAACAGTGGTGCAGGACGTTCCAGAAGCGCCGTTGATGAGCGTGCGTGATGCTATTCGCTGGGCAGAGTTTCGGCTGTGCCAGGACGGCAATGCATGGATTGTTGATGCATCAGTAACGCCGGAGGGGGCCATCATGGCCCCCGAGGGAACCCATTGTGTGCGTGTGCTAACGCTGTATCTAAGCGACCGCGTAATGGCGCCAGGCATCGACTACGAGCAGCTATCTCCAGAGTCGGTGAGCATTCATCGAGCGAGTGGTGGCGATACGTTCACAGCGCGTGTCGCAGTCAAGCCCACCAGTAACGGTAATTTGCCAGACAGCTTGCGTCGCCAGCATTTTGAAACCCTGCGTCATGGCGCTACCCATCGCCTCCTATTGCTGCCGCAGCCGTGGCGAAACGTCGAGCAAGCGGCGTATCACGAAAGGCACTTCACCGCAGGCATCAACGATGCCTACCGCTTGTCAGTGTACGGGCAGCAGCAGGGCGCACGCGTTCAACCACGACGATTTATCTAGGGGGCGTTATGTCATTCGAGCAGGCTGTCGTACAGCTAGAACAAACGAACTCCAAGCTGCAAGAAGAAGTGGTGCGTTTCCGCGACGCAGCGATGGGTCTTAACGCGATCTACTCAACGATCACAGAAGGGCGTCAGAACACGGCTGATGGTAAATATTTCAGCGTTCCAGGTAACGGTGCCTATATGCGTCTCTACCGCCGTCAGGGATCTAGCGCCGAGTTGATCGCTGAGTTCCCTGACAGGAATGAACTGAACAGCGTGATTGATCAGCTGGGGCCACTGCTAGGACGTGATGTGACAACAGGGCTGAATAGTTTTGGTTCCGATAGCTCATTAGTTAGGCTAAGGGACATCGTATACGCATCAAGGGCTTATTTTGGTAGTTACTATTCGGGTTCTTCTACATCAGGTAACGTCGATCTTGCTAAAGCAGGTGAGTGCGCCCTGTACTCCAGTAGTAATGAAGGAGTTTTTCCTAGTAGTCCAGGGATCACTTTTTTTTGGGTCGAGACTCAATCAACCTACTCGGGGGAATCTCTACTTCAAACCGCTACTAATTATACAGGGAGGTCTCCCAGCAAAGCCCGCCAATGGATTCGTGTTTGTGCGAACAGCCCTGACACTAATGGGGGACGCCAGTGGGGGCCATGGGGAGAGATTTATACCTCACAAAATATCCTTGGCACCGTCTCTCAGTCTAATGGAATCCCTACAGGGGCGATTATTGAGCGGGGGAGTAATGCTAACGGGGAGTATGCAAAATACGCTGACGGCACCTTAATAATACATACAGCTTATAAAGAGATAACCGTGGAGGGTAACGGCTCTGACGGTAGCGTAGAATTTGATTTGCCAACCTCGACCAGATCTTTGTATTCAAATGGGTTTGCCTATGTGCAAAACACCGGGGGAAGTGCTGGCTTATCTAACAGAGGGCGCGCTAGGTGTGAAACTCCTACTACAGCTAGAGTTAGAATAGTTAATGAGTTTCCAACATCTAGTACAGCCACAATGGTATTAACTCATATCGGACGCTGGTACGACTAAGGAAAACATTATGAAACTAGCACTCAATTTATCCCCCGTCCGCGCAGACGAAGAAACCACGGCTAGCGTCAGCGGCACGGTCTTAACTGTCAACGGCACCGACTACGATCTATCAGAGCTACCTGACGGCGCAACAGCGCAACACCCCGACCTTGGCACAGTGAAGCGTAACGGCGACGAGTATGAGTGCTCTATACGTCTAGGCCATGGCCCTAACGCTTCACACGAAACGCGGTTCCCAGAGGCTATCGTGCTGGAAAACTATAACGGGACTATCGAACTACCGCTGTATGACGTAGTGCCTGAAGTGGAGGAGGATATGACACCATGAGCTGGCTTAATGACGCAGAGGTGACTCTGCCCAAAACAGACGCTGAGCTACTAGCAGACGCCCAGGCAGCTAAGATCGCAGAGATCAACGCGGCGTATACCGCCGAAGCTGAGCCGCTAATCAGAGAGTATCCGGCGATAGAGCAGCAAACGTGGCTTGCGCAAGAAGCTGAGGCGCGCGCTTTCTTGGCGTGGCATGAAGACCCGCAGAGTGAGCAGCCATCAACGCCTGTGTTGGACGCGATACTACTAGGCCGGAACGGCGAAGACGGCACAGAGACGATGAAGGAGTTATGTGACGCGGTGGTTGATAATGCTGAGCGATTCACTCATTTCCAGCAGCTGACCGGGAAACGGCAGCGGCTGGTAAAAGCGGTGCGTGCATCGCAGAGTATAGAAGCTGCCAAAGCTATAGAGTATTAGCGCTACAAGATGATTTTTTTAGGTATTAAAAAAACCAGTCGATACTAGATAGAGAGAAATCGCGGTACCTGCAACTGATAGTATGCTTAGGCCCAGGGCGAGCCCACCCCTTTCTTTTGCTGAAAATAAAAGAGAAACTTGAAAAGTAGTAGGGAATACTGAACTCCAGTATACATTCCCTTTGAATGAATCATTAAAAATTAAAATAAGAACCCCAAATGAAAAAAATAATATTGATGCCGAGAGATGAGAGAATTTGTATCTCGCGTTTTCCCTCTCTTTTATTTTGATGTTAGATAGCTCTTTGCTAGCATGCTCTTTAAATGATTCTAAATTTTCAATTCTTTTTTCTAGTTTAGCTGTTCGTAAGGCTAAGCGGCATTTTTTAAGTTTATTGAACATTGTGTATCTTATTTATGATGTTGGTTTTAATTAAAAATTTTAACTACTTTTATGTGTGTTAGAAATATCTATAAGTAACTGGCTTGCATCTTTCGGTCGCTTTATTCCATGAGATAAATATGAAAATACAGCATAACGCTTTTCGTGGCGAGCTGCCGATAATGGACGCTCGACTGTTGCCAGAAAACAACGCCCAGCGGGCGCGTAACGTTTACCTAAAGCGCGGCACGCTAAAGCCCGAACGCGTACCTCTAGCCGTCGAGTCGCTTAGCTCGGTGGCGAATCCTTCAACGCTTTACCGCTACCCCAGCGGAAACAATGGGCAAGGCTTCTGGCTGACCTGGGGGATGGGGCGTAACGTTCACGTTGTGAAGTCGCCACTAGCGAATGACGACTTTTCCCGCGTGTATTGGACAGGTGACGGCCCACCCAAGATGGGCGGTATTAGCGACATTACCAGTGGCACACCACCGTACCCTGGCAGCAGTTACCGGCTAGGTGTCCCCGCTCCGAATAGCGGCCCCTCGGCAACAGAACCTAGCGGCCGCACGCCTATCAGTGATCGCCCACCGACGACGCTAGAAACCTCATATGTAGTCACGCTGGTATCCCGTTTTGGCGAAGAAGGTGCACCCAGCGCCCCCAGCAACATCATTGAACGCTGGGATATGGTTAGTGGTGCGCCTACTGGGGGCGAGGTGCAACTAGCACTCCCAAACGTACCCAGCGGTAGCCATGACATTGTGACCAAGCGTATTTATCGCGCGGAGACGAACGGTATTTATCAGTATGTAGCCGACGTTAATGCAGCTAATAGCGAGTATTTCGACAACATTCCCAGCGCTCAGCTTGGCCGCTCACTGCTGTCAGTCGAGTGGGATATGCCTGATCCCAGGCTGCAGGGATTAACCGCACTACCTGGCGGAATTCTTGCTGGGTTCTTTGAAAACACTCTGTGCTTTAGTGAGGCGTACTTGCCCCACGCGTGGCCAGTGGCTTACCAGCTCGCCTTCAAAGACAACATTGTTGCCATTGGCGCCACGTCGTCGGGCCTGATCGTCGCGACACAAGGGCAGCCGTACCTTGTCAGTGGTGCCAGTCCCGAAGCCATGTCACCCATGCAACTAGACGTTGACCAGCCCTGTATATCTGCGCGCTCGCTGGTGGATATGGGCGAGTATGTTATCTACGCAGGCCACGAAGGGCTAGTTGCTGCCGGTGGTCGTGATGCCCGCGTGGTGACTGCCGAGGTGTTCACCAAAGATCAGTGGCAAGCGCTGACCCCAAGCACCATGCACGCATATCGTTACGATGGCCGTTACCTAGCGTTCTACAGTGGCGGTTGCATGGTGTTTACACCTGGAGAAGGCGTGGAGTTTTTGGATATTAACGCCAGTGGTGGCTATCACGACATTGCAGCGGGAACTCTCTATTTAATTCAGAACAGCGCGATAAAGGCCTGGGGGCAGGGTGGTCCGATGACGTACACCTGGCGATCGCGCTTACATGAAGTCCCCCCAGGAAGCGCGGGCTTTACCTGTGGCAAGTTGATCGCTTCCCACTATCCCGTTCGTTTGATTATTCGTGCTGATGGCAATGATGTAGTGGATGCCGATATTTTTGATGCTGGAATGTTTCGGCTTCCAGCAGGCTATACGTTATGCCGTGATTGGGAAATCGAGATTCAAAGCAGCAACGAAGTACAGTCCATTCAGATCGCGACCTCTCCCAGCGAATTGATTTAACCCTTTCAGGCTCACCGTGAGGTGCCCATGAACCGACGTCGTCGGACACTGCCGCCTGTGCCGCCGAAGGCGCCGAGCGAGCTACGCCCCCTGATTGCTGCCATGACCGAGATTTTGGAAACCGGCGAAGGCGTTCGGGGCGACCCCTTAGACCGCAAGGTAACGTTGCGTGACCTGTTGGATAGCGGCATTGGTAAGTTAAAGCCAGGCATGCGCCCAGGCCAAGATGGGAATCTAGATTCTGGCGCACTGCCGCCAGCGCCGGATTTAAGCATACCGCCAGCACCTGCCAATTTTGATGCCCAAGGCGGCTTCTACGGCATGATTAACCTCAGCTGGACCATTCCAGGCCAGCAGTATCGTAACCATGCTTATACGAACATCTTTCGCAGCGAAGAAGATAACTTTGCTAATGCAGAAGTTATTGGTCGTGAAGCGGGCGGTTTCTATACCGACTATGTGCGTGATGATGCTGTTGATCCTGACGACCCGACCAAGCTCAAGGGTTACTACTACTGGATCACGTTCACGTCGGTGGCTGATATCGAGGGGCCACCTAACAGCCCGAATGGCACGTACGCGGCACCGCTAGCGGACGTAGGGTATGTGCTTGAGCTGCTAACTGGCGAGATTGACGCGGGCGTATTAGCACAGTCGTTACGTGAAGAAATCGAAAAGATACCGGCGATTGAATCTAACATCGAGCGCATTGGGCAGATTGAAACGGCTATTGAACGCATTGGCCCAATTGAAACGGCGATTGAGCGGCTAGACCCGATTGAAACCGCTATTGAGCGTATTGGACCAATTGAAGCTGAGTTACGTGGGCCAGAGTCGCTAGATGGTTCGGTAGCAAACCGCATTGCGGCAGAGCGTGACGACCGTATAGAAGCGTTGGAATCTGAAAGAATTGAGCGGATCGATAGTCTGACATTTGAAGCTCAGGCGCGTGCGCAAGCGATTCAAGGTGAGGTAGAAAACCGCACCACCGCAATTACCCAAGCCGTTGAGCAGTTGGAGCTAGAAGATAGCTTATTAGCATTGCAGCAAAATGTTATAGCGGCGACTTATGACGCGAACGCAGCGTCAATTTACTCGATGTCACAGGTTCGAATTAATGACAACGAAGTCTTCGCTACTCAGATTGATCAGCTATACGGCAGTGTCGAAGACAACAATGCACTGATCCTGAACGAGCGTCAAATACGCATAGATCAAAACAGCTCGCTGGTAACGCAGGTGGGGATCCTTGCCGCTCGACTTGATGCAAGGCCATCTCTGGCAAGCAGTTTTGAACCAGGCAGCGACTTTGACGCATGGATAGAGACCGCCGGTAGCAACCTTTCCCCTGAAACATCGGATGTGTACGCAGGCCAGCAGGCCGCTTTAGTTTCATCAACGACAGCAAACGCGAACCCTCAAACGCATGGCATTCGCCGTACGGTTGATTCGGATACTGCGAGCGAATTCGCGGGGAATGAAATACGGTTTTCGCTCTACGCCAAACAGCCTAACAGTAATGGCAGTGCGGAATTCGCTATTGCCTACTGTGTTGATGGGGCGTATGGAGAGTGGGTGCGGTTTACCCCCACCGGAGAATATACATTTTACGATGTGGTTGTCGATGTGCCTGCCAATACGGGGGAGCTAATCCACGAATTGGTGATCTGGGGTGACACCGCAGGCAGCGGAAATGGCGTTTTTGTAGACCGTGTGCTTGTTACGTTTGCAGAAACGGATATACCAGAAGTCACTGCAGCAATTGAACAAATTCATCAGGCGCTTGCTGACCAAGAACAAGCTGTCGCCAGCCAGTTGCAAGGGTTTTTGTCTCAACTGGATGACAATACAGCTGCTATCAATAACGAAACCGAAACACGCTCTACTCAATACGGTGCGCTAGCCAGTGACCTGCAAACCCTAACGGCTCAAACTCAGAGCAATGCAGCAGATATTGCCGCTGAACGTGAAGCCTGGACGTCTGCCGTGGAAGCAGTCGCCGGGGACGTACTAGATTTGTGGGCGAGTGTGGGAGAGAACGAGGCGCGCATTACCGGTGAGTCGCGCGTGCGAGCCACCGAAGATGACCTTCTTGCCGCTGTTCAGCGAGTTATCTCTGCGTCGCGTGGCACTGCGTCGGCAACGTTCTATAGCCTGGATGAAGTGCGGCTTGCGGATAGTGCGGCTACTGCGTTACGCATTGATGGCGTTGAAGTGCAGCTAGCTGACGCGTTTTCTGCTATCGAACTAGAGCAGAGTTTGCGCGCCTCAGAAAATCAGGCGTTAGCGACGCAAATTAACACGGCGGTTGCTGAACTAGATGGTGATATTTCGACGGTTCAGCAGACCCTCAGCACGGAAGTAACGCGCCTGGATGATCGTGTCGATGCGACAGCCCAAGCGGTCACGGCCGTTCAATCACAGATCGATAGCGATTTATCGACAGTGCAGCAAAATTTTGAAACTGAAGTTAGCCGCATTGATGAGCAGCTTTCGATAAACGCACAAGCAATAACTGATGTTCAAGCGTCAACTGACGATGCGTTATCTGCCGTTCAGCAAGATTTTAATGCACAGACTAGCTACCTAGATGAACGAATCAATAGCAATGCCCAAGCGTTGACTGAAGTTCGTTCTGACTTAGAAGGCGACGTTGCTGGTGTACAACAAAACCTGAACACGCAAGTAAGTCGCCTGGACGGGCGTGTTGACTCGACTGCGCAGGCATTAATAACGGTGCAGTCTCAGCTAGAAGACGAGCTCTCGACGGTACAGCAAAATTTTAATACTGAAGTTTCAAGGTTAGACGGGCGTGTTGATTCGACTGCGCAAGCGATTACCAATGTTCAGTCAGCAAGCGAGGAAGCGCTTGCTGGTGTGCAGCAGGATTTTAATACAGAGGTATCGTTTCTAAAGAATGAGCAAGCGGTTGTCTCGGCCGTTTATAAAGCCAGCGCCCAGTCTATTACGGCGGTTCAAGCGGGTTTCGAAAATAACCTTGCAACGGTTCAGGAGAGCTTAACTACCGACGTTACGCGGCTTGATGGGCGGATTGACTCACAAGCGCAAGCGCTGACCACCGTTCAGTCCCAGCTAGAAAGCGACATTACGACTGTTCAACAAAATTTTAATACTGCAGTCACGCGTCTTGATGGCGACATATCGGCAAACGCCCAAGCGATTAGCGACGTTCAGTCAGCGACGGATGATTCTCTAGCAGGCGTGCAACAAGACTTTAATACCGAGGTTACGCGGCTTGATGGGCGCATAGATGTTAACGCGCAGGCGGTAACAGAAGTGCGTTCCGATCTGGAAGGTGACGTTGCGGGGGTACAGCAGAATCTAAATACTCAAGTCAGCCGCTTGGATGGCCGTGTTGACAGTGCCGCGCAATCTATCAGCACGGTGCAATCGCAACTTTCAGGTGACATTTCGACAGTCCAGCAAAACCTTACGACGAACGTTAACCGTATCGACGACGAGATTGATGCTAACGCCCAGGCAATCACCGATGTTCAAAGTGCTACTGATGATGCATTGGCGGGAGTGCAACAGGATTTTAATACCGAGATAGCGCGGGTTGATGATGCTATCGACGCCAATGCGAATGCGATTATCGAAGTGCGTTCTGATCTTGGTAGTGACATAGCGACTGTTCAGCAGCGCTTAAACACTAACGTCAACCGCATTGACGGCAACGTGGCGAATAATGCCCAGGCCATTACCACGGCACAATCTCAGCTTGATGGGCAAATTTCCACGGTTCAGCAGAACCTGAATAGTGAGATTTCTCGCGTTGATGGCCAGATCGAAGCGACAGCGGAGTTGGTTCAGAGCGTTCAGACAGATTTAGGTAACGGCCTAAACGCGGTCGAAGTTCGCGCTATGGCAAATGCGGGGTCTGTTGTAGCAAACGGTCAATTTGCAACTGGAGACTTATCAGGTTGGAGCGCTCCATCGCTGGTGGATGTTGTTGAGGCTGACGGGAATAGTGGTACCAACGCCATTCGCACTATGCCTACTAGATATGCCGCTAGATGGGACGCTTTTTCTGGCTGGGGTGATCAGCAAATATTGAGGGGTAGTAACTTTTCGACCAAGGGTGGCGAGGCTTATACCTTTAGGATTTCTTATGCTGGTGGCGGCAACAATGTCGATGTTGGTTTTGTTTTTGCTGTTGGGTGGTTGTTATCGGACGGCAGAGGGGTATTTGAAACTGTCTTTTCTAAACGTGTTACGTCAACTGCTTGGGATACTTCACCGTTAATAAAGCTGACAGCTCCCGAAGGGGCGGTTAGGGCGTATACGCTGGTAAGGCGTTTGCCTAGTGGTTCAGGCGCTTTGCATGTGACCGATATTCAAGGTTATCACCCGGATTCAGTTGTAGGCTCGCTTTACACTGCCAAGGTACAAAGCGGTGGGCTAATTGGTGGCTTTGGTATCTACAACGATGGTACTGAAGTGGACGCGGGTTTTGACGTAGACCGCTTCTGGTTAGGACGAACCAATAGCAACAAGCGTAAGCCGTTCATTATGGATGGCGACGTTGTTTATATAAACAACGCCATGATTCGTAACGGCTCAATTCAAGAGGGGCATCTTGGGCCTATCACTATTGGCAAGTTCTTCTTGGATGACGGTACACCGGTTACCACGGCAGGCGGCTTAATCCGTGCGGATGCGATTGACGTTGATAATCTCAGCGTGGCGGAAGCAGCGCGCTTTTATGCTGACGTGCAGTCGGGGAACTACATTGCGGGGCAAAGCGGTTGGCGTATACGCCAAAATGGCAATGTCGAGTTCAACGAAGGCCAGTTTAATGGCGTTGTTAATATCGGCAACGTGTCGGGGGCTGGGTCATTAGCGACGAAGAACTCGCTGAGTTATTCGGAAGTATCGGGTGCTAAGCCACCGACTAACGCTGATCGCACTGCCAGCAACACGGCAGCGGATACCGCGAAAGTAGGGGGATGGGACGCGGCCACCGTCCGAGACATGGCAAACAGGGGAAATCTTGCCCATGGGACAACAAACGGATGGACACGGCCTGGGTCTACCCTAATTTGGGGAAACCGAATTTCTACAGCAGACGCGTATGTAGATACCTTGGTGATTCAGGGAAACGCAGTCACGATCCCGGTATCGACTGCCGCATCGTCAGTGGTTAGCCTCCCTCAGTCGCCTACCGACAGAGAAATACTCAGCGCGTCTATCGATGCTAAAGGCGCCAACGTAATGGTTATGGTTTCGTTTGGTGCCAATGTTGGTAATGGTGGTTATAGAGTTGAGATTAGAAGAAACGGGACAACTGTTATTGCTCGACCAGGCGTCAACGGCGCTTTTAGCGTTGCAGCGCACGTCGGCGCTGAGTCGTCGGGTGTCTCGACATTCACAGTGCATGTGATCGGCAACTTTACAGACATTAGCGGCCGCTCTTTAGGCCTATTAGCAACTCGAAGGTAATAAAGTAATGCACACATACGCAATGGTTGATGACGATGGCGCGATCCTGCAAATTACTCATGGGCCTTATCGTTATATTAAGTGCGCCGAAAACGTGACGGATGATACACACTACGCCGACGAAGCCAGTGTCATACATGAAAAACGCCCACTAACGTTTGATGAGACCGTCGATGGTTTAACGCTGACGTTGTCGGGCCTTCCTGCTGGCTTGAGAGCCACGACCAATGGTATGGAAACGGTCACGGATGATGAGCCACTAGTGATTGAATACGATGTGCCTGGGGCCTATGAGATTAAGCTGAGTGGCCATGTTGAGTATCTAGATCGAGTCGAGGAGGTGACCATTGGCGAACCTTAATGCTAATACGTTCAAAAGCCGTGAAGAAGCGGAAGACCACTTTCTAACGTTGATTGATACGCTTGCGTCAAGCGCGCGGTATATCGATCCAGCTCAATCTGACGTTTATAAACAGAAGTTAATAGAAGCCCGTGAAGGCAGTGGTAAATTACTAGAGTCAGAGGCTAAAGAATTAGGAATGCCTTTAGATGTATTAATTAACGCCATTCTTCATCAGCACGAAAAGAGACAACTGCGAATCCATCGCATTGAGTTAGATCGAGTAAAGGCAAAAGCAAACATTCGTAAAGCTAATACTGCCGCTGAGATGCATGAAGAGATAAAAGAATTTAAGCAACAACTGACCCTGCTACAATAACCCTTTAAATTGCCCCACCGTGAGGTGCTGCATGCCCCGCAAGAATGAAGCTACGTTTTTACGTGGCATACTCCGCAATAACGAAGCGGCCGCACAATTTTGTGAAATGCTGTTTCGTATTTCCCAGACCCTCGACGACCTCGTTGATAAAGACAATCCCGTAGCCGATACCACGCTGATCCGCACGTTCTGGGAAGCGCTAATTGAGCTGCCCGCTAACCCGTTTTACCGAGAGCACGAACCTTACCTTCGCCCGCTAATGGCCAGCGCCTTACAGGACTGGCGTGATAGCGCATGCCTAGAGCGCTCTGACAGCCGCCATTACAAAACCCTTGCCTTTGTACTGCGTGACCAGCTTACCGCCGTAGTGACGCAGTGCGCCTATCTGATAGGTGGTTACGACTGGATGAACAAAGTCAGCCTGTCGATTCGCGACCACTTCCATGAAGACGGCCTTGATGACTACTTGGCTGGGCTCGACCCCACGCAAGACGAAGCGTACCAGCAAGATGTCGATGAATCGCTAAATGGTGATGACCTATGAGCGGTGGTGGCGGCGGCGATACCACGGTTAAAGATACGCCAGAGCAACGCCAGCTTGCCCAGGTAGCCGCCGAAAAGTGGAACTTCGCTCAAGAGAAGCTGGCACCACTCGAAAACGCTTACATGGAATCCGTAGGCGATATGACCAGCGACGCCAATATGAGCTATATCGCTGGCCGAACGCTTCAAAGTCAGCAGCAAGCGGTGAGCGATGCCAGTCAGCAAGCAGGTTTGCAGTTAAGCCAGGCCGGTATCGACCCCTCTAGCGGTCGCGCGCAATCCGCGATGAGCGGCATCGCGCTAGGCGGTGCCAGCGCAGGCGGCGAAACCCTTGGGCGCGCTCAGTTTGAGCAGGAAAATCAGCAGGTGCGCGGTCTCCAAAATATTGTCGCCATTGGTCAGGGCAAAGCGGGCCAGGCACAGCAAGGCTTATCGAGCATTGCTAGTCAGTCTGCGGTCGATGCCCGCCAAACAGCTGCTAATCGCTTTAATCGCCGTAGCGCTAACCTTCAATTGCTTGGCCAAGCTGCAGGTGCGGGTACCGTCAACTATCTCAACCAGCCCAGTCAGCCCCAAGGGCTGAACCTTTACGATCAAGTCAGCACAGGCGGGGTGTGATTATGCAATACCAACCCACGCTAGGGCAGATTAATTACGCGCCCTCTCAAACGGCACAGCAACGCATTGACCCAAACCAAGCCATGCGCGGCGACCAAGGAGCCTCACAACTACTTGGCCAGCTCAACCGCGCCCAATGGACAGACTGGAAGAACCGCTTTGCGCCGTACGTCGATGAGCTGGCCCGCGTGGCTCAAGACAACAATGCCCCGGGTACTGCCGCTGCTAATGCTAGTAACGCGGTGGGCTTGGCTTTCGACAGTAGCCAGCAAGGGCTTGCCCAGCAGCGCCAAGGGTACGGTATAAGCCAGACACCTCAGCAGCAAGCCGCCGAAGAGCGTCGCACCAGCCTAGAGCGCAGTGCCTCAATGGTCAGTGCAGGTAACGAAGCGCGCATCTCTGCCCAAGATCGACAGCAAGCAATTCTCGCCGGCGGTATGGGCCTTTCGAATATTCCTGATCGGGTGATGAACCAATGAGCTACGGACTTTTAGGCTTACGCCAAAAAATGGAAGGCGAGGCCATGCAAGGGTTAGGCGACCTCGCAGGCCAGCAGCGCCAAGCGAAGGTGGCAGAAGATCAAATGAAGCAGGCCGAGAGCGCTCAAAAAATGAGTGCCGTTGGTACCGGTGCAGGCATCGGCATGATGGCAGGCGGCCCTGTTGGTGCGGCGATTGGCGCAGGCGTTGGCTTTCTCGCAAGCTCAATCTTCTAGGAGAACACCATGGCAGGACTAGATACACGCGGCTTGGCGAGTGGCTTTGCTCAAGGCTTTGGGCTGATGAATCAGTACCAGCGCGGTCAGCGTGCTGATGAGCGCGCCGACCAGCAAATGGGCATGCAGCAAGAGCGTATGGATATGCAGCGCGAGCAATTCAGCGCTCAGCAGGAAGATGTGCAACGCCAACGCGACATGGAAAACATACAGTTCACGTTGGGAAAAATTGGTTCGGGCATGGATGTGGCTGAGGACGAGCTGGAAACGCTGAGGAAGTATCCCAAGTTTTGGGCAGCGCTCGACCCTCAAACAGACGCATCGATCAATCAAGCGATGAACGTTATCGACCCTAACACCACCGTAGATGCCAACGATCCCGAAAGCCTGGAAGCGCTCAACCAAATGTTTGGTGCTGAGATTAACCGCGGCGAGGGTGGGCAAAAACGTGTGGTGGGCATGTATCCGGCTCCCGACGGCCAAAGTGTGGCACTTGAGCTTGAGGTGGTGGGGGAAGACGGCAACACCTACCGCGCGCCGATGACCGAAGGGCGCGGTACCGCTGACGATGACCTGGTGAAATACGTGCCAGTGGAAGCACTAGTAGAGCAGGTGCAAGGCATGCGCTTGCTACGCAATACCATGCGCACGCCAGAAGCCCAGCAACGTGCGTCACAGGTGCTTGGCCTATTACGTGGTGATAGCAACGAACGCTGGGAGCAAGTGCAAGGGCCGGGCGGCTCAATTCTGCAACGCAATACGGTGACTGGTGAAACTAAGCAGGTGCTAGGACGGGCGCCACGCGTCGCAAGTGGTGGCAGCGGCAGCACGCCAAGCCGTATTCAGGAGGCGCAAGCGCTGGTGGAGCGCGAGGTCTACCCAACCTTTGCAAAAGCCTACGAAGCGGTGCGCGCAAGAGCGGGTGAAGGCACTCAGACAGATACGCGGTATATCAGTTTCCTTGGCGATGAACTGAAGCGTATTGACGATCAGTTGGACTCCTATTCCCTTCCGGATGATGAGCGCACCCAGCTTTCCGAAAGGCGCGAGCAGTTGGCCTCGGAGCTAGATACCGCGTCTCGAAAAGTCTTTAACCGACCTGCAGGTCAGCAGCGCTCACAACCTCCGGAAAATGTACAGCCAGAAGCTCCGCAAGTTGGTCACGTAGAAGACGGTTATGAATTTTTAGGCGGCGACCCCGCTAATCCGGACAATTGGAGAGCGCGCTAATGGCAGCACCATGGGAAAAGTATCAGCAACAGCAGCCCTCAAATGCCGCGCCTGCCAAACCCTGGGAGCGTTATGCCAGCCAAGAAGCGCCTGTTGCTAGCGAGCAGCCAGCAGAGCCAACAGGATTGGCAATGGAGCGCGCGCCTCAGCAAGAGCAACCTCAATCGCCTGTCGAGCAGCCGTCTGACACTATTCGCGCTAGTGATTTTGGTTTAGAAGCACTGGAAGGTGGCGTTAGCGGCACCGGCTTTGCCATTGGTGGTGCGGGTGACTTCCTTTCGTGGGGTGGCGACCTAGTGGAGTCTGGCCTACGCAAACTAGGCTTGGGCGACTTGATCGACAAAGGCGATGCCGCGCTTGGCGGTATGGCACCGAGCGATGCGTTCCAGGCGTTTGAAGGCTGGATGCAGAAAGGTTCGGAGCAAATTGACGCCAGCCAGACCGAGGCCTTCCGCGAAGTAATGAAGAACAGCACGCCAGAAGGCGATGTTTTCAAACCTAGCACTTGGTCCATGGGTGAAGACCCCAGCGTTACCGGCTATGCCGCACAAATGGCCGGACTGATCGGCCAGTTTGCACCGCAGGCGGCCACCATGCTCGCAGGCTCGCCGCAGCGCGTGGCCGTGGCCATGACATTAATGGGCGGCACGCAAGCCGGTGGCTCGCAAGCCAGTGAGGCCGAAGACCGCGTGATGGGTATGGACGAGACGCAGTTGAGTGAAGCGTCAACGCTATACCGCGACTTACGCGATAACGGCCTAAGCCATGAAGTAGCACGGCAGCAGACCGCTAAAACAGCAGGCGCTGCGGCGTTTTTGGGTGGCGCGCCAATAGGTGCTGCCGGTGGTGCGGTGACGAGCTATGTGCTTGGGCCTATGCAGCGTGCAGTTGGAGGTGGCATTACTGGTCGAGCAATTAAAAGTGTCGGTCTTGAGGCACCTGCAGAGGCGTTGCAGGAAGTCAGCGAAACAATGATGGCTCGCGCTAACACTAACCAAGCGATTGGCGGCAATCAGGATATTAGCGAAGGCACGTTTGGCGATGCCGTGCTAGGCGGTATGTTCGGCGGCGGCCTTGGCCTTGCTGGGGCAGCTGGTGGCGGCTTAGACGCCACGCCTGAGCGCACGCCTAATGATGCCGTTCGAGAACGTACGCCAGAAGATATTGCCGCTATTAATGAGGAGTACGATAACCGAGAGCCGCAATCACAACCTGTTCAAGAGCCAGAACCCACGGTTGACGCTGCGTTTGAAGCCGAAGTGGCACCGGAGCAAGCGACAGGCTTGGATATGGACGCCCAACGCCGTTGGGAGGATGCGTGGCGCGAGCAGGCCGCACAAGATGGCATTGACGATTACGACCCTAATACTGATCTTCCCGACACCACTATTACGATTAACGGCGACGACGCAGCGCAAGCAGGTGGCTTACAGCTACAAGACTCTACTACGCAAATTGAACAAGCAGCCCGCGAGACAAACACCGAGCCTACCCCCGCTCAAGCCGAGGCGGGCAACTATCGAAAGGGGCGTATAAGGCTAAACGGATTTGACATTGCCATCGAGAACCCTAAAGGCTCAACACGTCGTGGTACCACACCAGAAGGCGCTCAGTGGGAAAGCCTGATGGCACACCACTATGGTGATATTAAGGGCACGAAGGCGGCAGACGGCGACAATCTCGATGTTTTTGTAGGTGATAACCCTAGCTCCCAGCGTGCCTATGTAGTTGATCAAATCAACCCTGATGGCACCTTTGATGAGCACAAGGTGCTACTTGGCTTTGATTCATTAGAGCAGGCACGCCAAGGTTACCTAGATAATTATGAAGACGGTTGGCAGGGGCTGGGTGATATTTCTGAAACGCCCGTTGAAAACCTGAAGCAGTGGGTTAGTAAAGGCGCTATGGAGCTGCCTTTCGGCAATGTGCCTACAGCCAATAGGGAGACGGCAGAAGAAGCGACTCCCGCCATTGCCCCCGATCAGCCTTCTGTAGACCCGGACACCAAAACGCCGCGACGTATGCCTGTGGAGCGTATACAAGTAGACCCAGAGGCCTACCAGTTCCGCACTGAGGTCAATGAGCAGGGCGTGGATACTCGCCTGGAAGGCATCGAGAAGTGGGATGACTTGCGCGCAGGCAATCTAATCCTGCATGAGCGTACTGACGGAAGCGTGTACGCGGCTGATGGCCACCACCGCATTAACTTGGCTCGTCAGCTGCAGCAGCCTGACGTGAACGCCATTGTGTTGCGAGAAGCCGATGGCGTTACTGTTGAGGATGCTCGCCGCGCGGCCGCCGAGGCGAACATTGCCGCAGGTAGCGCCACAGCGATGGATGCCGCCAAGGTGTTCCGTAATAGCGAAGGCGATATCGATGCGGTGATACGCGAGAGTAACCTGCCACGCACTCAGCTTGTGCGCGACGGTGCCAATATTGCCAAGCTCGATACCGAGCCCTTTGGCGCAGTGCTTAACAAGGTGATCACCGAAAAAGACGGCGCGGTCATCGGCCGCTCTTTTGCTGACCCTGACCAGCAAATGGCCGCCGTGGGCGTGTTCCAACGCGTGAAGCCCACCAACGATAATCAGCGCGAGTTGCTAGCCAATGAAGTGCGCCAAGCTGGCTTTGCTGAAAGCCAAGGCGAGCAAGGCGGCTTGTTTGGTGATGATCCGGCAGAATCGCTCATTGGCGAGCGTGTGAAGGTAATGGATAACCTGCGCCAAACCCTGGTGCGCGACAAGCGCTTATTCGCTACGCTGAACGATAACGCCCAAACGGCTGAGCAGGCAGGTAACCGCATCGCCAAGGATCGCAACAACGCTCTGCAGGAAACCTCGGTAGAAGCCATTGCGCTACTTGAGCGGGCCACAACCACGCCTGAAATTAACCAACAAATCAATGACGCCGCGCGCCGCGTGAAGGATGGCGAAGCGCTGGCAAGCGTGACGCGAGAACTTAAAGAGGCACTACTGAATGGCACAAACAGCCCAGCAGCGAGCGAAGGACGTACACCAGCACCTAGCAGCGGACAGACTGATCAAGCAGGGCAAGACGCTGGACGAAGTGACCCAGTACCTGCAGTCAACGACGCACGAACAGCGCGTGCAGGAGAACAACGCTCACGCATTGGAGCAGGAGCGCAAGCAGAGCCAGCGGTAACTCTAAAGACCGACGGCAAGCCTTTCCAAACGCGCCGCGCCGTCGAGCTATCTAAGCGCTTCCGTGACACGCCGAACGCCCAGCCCATTGAGGTAGAGGGCGGGTGGGGATTTATTGCGCAGGATATTGCGCAAGATACTGGTGATGTCGCTACTACTGAGCAAGAAATTGCACAATCAGAAGTGTTTCTCGAAACCCAAACAGAAGAAAGCCTTGCGCAGCGCGAGCAGGAAGTTCAGGCCGCCGAACAGGCCGAAGCCGACCAGCGCAACCAAGAGGCTCAGCGCGTCCAGGCAGACCGTGAGGCTGACGACTTTATGCTAAGCGGCAGCAAACGTACTGCTGATATTGCCGCTTTGCGTGGGCAAAGTGATATTTTTGGCGCACAGCCAGCACAGCCAGCACAGCCAGCACAGCCAGCACAGCCAGCACAGCCAGCACAGCCAGCACAGCCAGCACAGCCAGCACAGCCAGCACAGCCAGCACAGCCAGCACAGCCAGCACAGTCGCTTAGCGAGCCACCGGCAGCCGCTCCTAAAGCAAGCAAGCCGCGAAAGCTCGCCAAGTTGAATCCACGCCAGCAGCGAGCAAGCGAAGCCTTCGGCGGTGCCATGCCTGGCGATATGATCACTATGAGTAGCGATGCCGGGTACGCACGCACTGGAAACGGATATAGAGTGAATGCCATAGGGAAGAATGGCAGCCTTGACGTCACAAACGCGCAAAGCGGCAGCTCCACCGTTATCAGCCAAGGGGAGTGGTTGCAGGCGAGCAGGCGCACCAAAGCCCCCATTGCTGAAGTAATAAAGGTTGAGCAAAGCGGTGATCAGAGTGATATTTCTGATGCGCTGCCAACACAAGCCGCAGAGCCGACACCAGAAAGTGGTATCGAACTATACACAACAGAGCAACTAGCCGATCAGATAGCGAGGTTATTGATTGCGGATAAGGGAGTGGGAGATGCTCGGATAGACGATAGCGCCATAGATATGGTGGTCGACAGTTTTTTCAACACCACTCAGTCAAGCAGCTTCGTTATGAGCCTTCCCGCTGGACGAAACCGCAGAGCTAATATCAATGCCTACAGTCAACAAAAGGCCAACTATGATGCATTGACGCGTCAGCAAGTGGTTGAGCGAATCAAGGCAAATCGCGCCCATACTGCACAGCAGCAGCCACCTATTGCACCGAAAGAGACCTCTAACAACTGGGGTGATAGCAATACCCTGGTTACCCGCGACCGCGCCGACCAGATTCGCGAACGACTGCGCGCCAAGCTAGGCCAGCTAAACAGCGGCATCGATCCTGAAATGCTGTCTTTAGGCACCGAGCTAGCAGCCTTTCACCTTGAGGCAGGCGCTCGCCGCTTTTCCGACTTCTCTCGCACTATGGCACGCGACCTCGGCACCAACGTCGAGCAGATACGTCCCTACCTGCGCGCTTGGTACAATGGCGGTCGAGACATGATGGAAGATAGCGGCCTTGATATTGCAGGCATGGACGATCCCAGTGCAGTGCGCGAGGCGCTTAACACACTAACCGATGAGGGCGATGCCGATGTACCAAGTACCGGCCAGCGTACTGAACCAGATACTGGAGTCTCAGCCGCTGAAAACGACGTGGGCGGAGAAGTTATTCGCGATGGATCAGGACGAGCTCAACGAAGCCCTAGAGGATCAAGCCCAAGCGCTGGAGGCGCACGGGGTGCCCGATCCAGTGGCAATCGCGTATCAGAAGATCGCGCCGGTGCTGGCCGAGCAGGAAGCGATAACCGCGTTCATCGAGGAAACGGGGAGTATGTCGCTAAGAGCCAGCCTGCCGGACGTGACAACGCCGGAAGAAGCGACAATGTTAATGATCGAAGAGCAACGATTAACGCCGGAGCAAGCCAAGCAGTTGCTCGACATGCTCGCAAGGCTCTCGATGCGGTAAATCAGCGAGCCCCCATTTCTGGCTCTCAAATTGATGTGGTCCCCGCGTCGCTGGACAGTATTGCCGAAACGGTGCCTCAGCTTCTTAAAGTACAGCAGGAAGATGTTGCCTTTGCTGAGCGTCGTTTTTTTGAAGCCAACGGACGTGGCGTTTTATTTGCTAATGGTACTGGCACTGGTAAGACCTACTCAGGCTTAGGTGTCGCGAAGCGCTACGAGCTAATGGGGCGTTCCAATATTTTGATTGTGGTGCCCAGCGACAAGATTGCGCGCGACTGGATTGCGGCAGGGGAGAACGTCGACCTAAGTATTAAGCAACTGCTTGATACCCGCGACAATGGCGGCGAGGGCGCAGTCATTACCACTTACGCGAATTTCCGCCAGAACAACAGTCTGGCTGAGCGTGAGTGGGATTTGATTATGGCCGACGAGGCCCACAATCTTCTACAGCGCGATGAGTTTCAAGAGACGGGGGCGCTTTCTACACTTCGCGCTCTAACTGGCTACCCTGGTTCATCCCGCCGACTGGCCGAAATGCGGCGCCCAGACTTAGTGGAGGAGCTTGAAACTCTTAAGTCTCAAGCGGAAGCCGCGCGAGTGCAGGCGTTAGACAGCGGACGCGCCCAAGACGCTAATGAAGAGAATCGATTGTCACTGGCACGCAAAAAAGCAGCGGATGCGCTCGACCAAGTTGCCCGTGAGATTGAAGGCGAACAAGTGCGCCAGTGGGAAGCTCGCAATACCCATGCCGTATTCTTGTCAGCCACACCGTTTGCTTACCGCAAGTCTGTTGAGTGGGCGAACGGCTACCTCTTCGATTATGCCGAAGGCCAGCCAGAGCAAGATCGCGTGCGTGGCTATAACGAAGGCGACGCCCGCGAAAGCTTCTTCATGCAAAACTTTGGCTATCGGATGCGCTACAACAAGCTCAACGCGCCGGGGCCAGAGGTCGACATTGGCCTGATGGAGCGCGAGTTTAACGAACGCCTCAAGAGCGAAGGCGCAATGCGCGCGCGGATGCTGGAAGTGGATCAGGACTATGATCGTCGCTTCCAGTTAGTAGCCGATGGCATCGGTACGCGCATTGATGAGGGCTTGGAGTGGCTGCAAGAGCGGGCGCGCTCCGCTCGAGACCAGGCCCGTGAAGGTGACGACGTCGCCCAGGCAGAAGCCTCGGCATGGAGCGAGCTTTCTGAACGAATCAGCAAGCGCTTTAGCTACCTCAATCGCGCCTACTTGCTGGAATCGATCAAAGCCAAGCATGCAATTCCCTATATCGAGCAGCACTTAAAGCAAGGCCGCAAAGTGGTCGTATTCCACGACTACAACCAGGGCGGCGGCTTCCACCCTTTCCGGCCGATGGCAGGCGAGGGTGATTCCAGCATGTTCAAGCGTTTCAAAGCGGAGCGACCAGACCTTTATAACCTCGACCTTTCCGGCTTGTCTTCCCCTCGCGATGCGCTAAGTAAGGCATTTGGCGACAAGCTAGTAGAGTTTAACGGCACAATTGGTAAGGCTGAGCGCGCCAAGAATGTTGAGCGGTTTAACCAGGATGGTAGCGGCGTCGATGTGATTGCAGTGCAGTCTGACGCAGGCGGTGCCGGTATTTCGCTGCATGACACCACCGGCAAACACCAACGGGTGCTGTTAAACCTTGGGCTGCCGGTCAAGCCGACGGCGGCTATCCAGATCGAAGGACGCATCTATCGCGTGGGCGTTCAGTCGGACGCCATTATGCGTTACATGAGTACCGGCCTTTCTATGGAGCGTTCAATGGTGGCCAGCAAGCTGGCAGAACGTGCTGGTACTGCTGAAAACCTAGCAATGGGTAACTTAGCGCGTGCGCTGAAAGACAACATCATCGAAGCCTACCAAGATGCTGACGACTTCCCAGCGGGCATGGAAGGTGAAGGTGCAGGCGGCAAAAACAGCGACCGCACTGCTTCCGAGATGACCGACTTTGACCGCGCCAAGTCGTTTTATTACGGCCAACAAAAACGCACCGCTCGCAATAAATCCCGCGAAGGTAAGGATTACTTTGCGACACCTGAGCCGGTCGGCCTCAAAATGGTGGAGTGGGCAAGCATTCGTGCTGGGGATGATGTGTTAGAGCCTAGTGCTGGTCATGGCGCGATTGCCCGCTGGATTCCCGAAACCGCTCAAACGCATTTAGTCGAGCCTTCTTACGAGCTAGCGTCTCGCCTTCGCTTGGCCGCTGGCGAGGCTAAGGTGTATGAGTCGACATTTGAAGACCTAGCTAAATCCAACAAGTACGACAGCATTGTAATGAATCCGCCGTTTGGGCTTGGTGGCTCAACGGCGGTTGCGCACCTTGATCGAGCGTTCAAGACACACCTGCGTCAAGGTGGACGTGTGGTGGCATTAATCCCAACCGGACCTGCTGCCGATAAGCGCTTTGACAAATGGTTTGAGGAAACGGAAGGCGTCAGTATGGCGGCTGACGTTAAGTTGCCAACCTCCACCTTTGAGCGTGCCTCAACGAAGGTAGCCACGCGCATCGTCATCTTAGACAAGCATGCTGACAATGAGGGCAGCGCACCTAGCCGCCTAGTTGACCTGAGCAATTCGGATTCTATCAACGATCTGTTCGACCGCATTGAAGGCGTGGACATTGACCGTACTCGAGTGGAGCTACCGACGGAGGCGCAAGTAGACACCGCTGCCGCGAACCTATCTGGCCAAGAAGTAGGCTTTGAGACGGCACAAACTACGCACGCCAAAAAGGGGATCGAGCTATTCGTTGCCAAGATGAATGGCCGTATTGAACGCGAAGCCTTTAACGCGTTGCGCGATCTAGCTAAAGCAAACGGCGGCTACTGGTCAAGCTATAAGCGTGATGGCGCGATTCCTGGCTTTCAGTTTGAAACTACAGCGCAACGCCAAGCGTTTATCGATGCGGCTAGTGAAACTTCATCTGATCAGCGCTATTCAGTCAAACCGCAAGCAGACCGTCCTGAAGCCGCGCCGTCAGCTGATGAAGTAGTCACAGCGCTGGAAAATATGAGCGAGCAGCTTGGCGACTTTGAAGTGGTAGAGAGCACCACTGAACTGCCGCCTATGTCACTGCTTAAAATGGCACTGAGTGGTGTTAACCCGCTAGATGTGCGCGGTTTCTATGAAGGCAATCGCCTGTATGTCATCGCAGCTAATAACGACAGCGTAGACCAAGCCGTTAAGACAGCTATTCACGAAGCGGTCGGCCATAAAGGCGTGCGCGGCGTACTGGGTGACGAGCTGGTACCGGTGATGCGTCAGCTCTACAATCGTTTGCCGCATAGTAAGATTGGCCGCCAGGCGCGTGATGAAGTGCTGCGTGATTATCCCTTCCTTGACCGTAATAGCCCTGACGACCAAGTCACTATTGCTGAAGAGATGGTCGCCCACCTCATTGAGAAAGGGCACCGGCCTGCGGCATGGCAGCGCGCCGTTGCGAAAATAAAGGAACTGTTGCGCCGCGCGTTCCCTGCGATCCCTTGGACAACGACTGACGTGCTTGAGCTAGGCGAGAAGTCTCGCGACTACTTGCAACGCTTGCAGGCAGAAGCCGACCAGGGCAATGCCGACAACATGACGTTTGCTATGCGTCGTCGTGTTGACCAAAGCCGCGTCTCTGACGAGTTCACAGACCTTGATGCTGACCAAGCCGAAGCACTGGATATGATCGGGCCATTGAGCGCGACCGGTTCAGCGATGGTGAAAGTGCGCGAAGTCTCGGATCGAGCTGCGGTTAAGCTGCGTGCAGGCATAGTCGACAAATTCGCTGCCTTGAAAGCGCTGGATGAAAAAGCGCTAGGCCGCGACTTTATTGAATCCAGCACGGCATCATCCAGCTGGATATTGGCGCGTATGGCTCCGGCAGCACAGGGCGCGTTGCACACGCTAATTCACAGCGGACGTATCCGTCTCGACCCTGAGCAAAAGGTGATTGAGCTGCAGGAGGGCGAGAAAAACAGCTTGCATGAAGTGTTGGCACAGCTAGGGGATGCCGCTGAGGTAAGCCGCTTTATGGGCTGGATCGCTGGTAATCGCGCTGAAAAGCTGCGGGAGCAAGGCCGTGAAAACTATTTTGAAGAGCGTCATATTCGCGGCTTGATGGAGCTGAATAACGGTCGCGCTAAAAATGGCGAGGCTCGCCGCACGCTTTATCCCAAAGTCTTCGAACAATTCCAAGCCATCCGTGACGACGTGCTGAGCATCGCTGAGCAGTCTGGCTTGCTGCGCAAAGCCATGAGCGAGTCGGAGGCTGCGCTAGTGATCGCTCGCCAGTACGGCGCTCCGGAAGCGCTGGTCAATAAATTGAAGCGCGCTGATATTTCCATGCGCAATGATGCCGAAGGCGACATGCTCGATAACGCCCAGGCTATATATGCGCAGGCGCGCCAAGAGCTAGAACAATGGCTAGACACCTACGTCAACGACACAGTGCAGCCGGATGCGCTGAATACGCCAGACCAGCAGTACAACAACATCATGCAGGAGTGGGCGTCGCTGACCCGCGACCAGCGTGAAATATGGGCGGAAGAATTTTACGTGCCGTTCTATCGCGTGCTGGATGAGAACACCCACGATGTACAGGGGCCAGCTTCCACGGCAGGCCTGACGCGGCAGCGTGCCTACCAGCGCCTTAAAGGTGCGGATATGCGTATTGGCGACCTGCTAGAAAACACGCTGATGAATTACCACCACCTGCTTTCGGCGTCTCTGAAAAACCAAGCGGCCACGCAGGCCATTGATAACGCAGTGGCGGTGGGGATCGCGGGTGAGGTGACCGAATCTAACCGGGACCCCAAAACCTCAACGTTTATTCTCCGTGACGGTAAGCAGGTGTTTTACGAGATCAGCGACGACTTGGTTTACAAGGCGTTGGTAAACATGACGGATGCAGGCATGAAAGCCGTTATGGATAGTTCCGGCATGAAAGCCATGCGCTGGTTTAAGCGTTTGCTTACCAACATGGTCACGGTCACGCCTGAGTTCGTGGCGGCGAATACCATTCGCGATTCCCTGCAGTCAGCGGCGGTAACACCAGCGGGCATGAACCCGCTATGGAATGCGGTACGCGGCGCGGGTTACTACGCCAACAAGCGGAACCGTGCGCAAATGATTGCCAGCGGAGGCTCCTTCAACTTCGGCCACCTATACGGCGACCGTAGCGACGAACTGAAAGCTCAGCTAAACCGCAACCTTCGCCGCGCCAAGGTGATTAACGACCCAGCCGCTGCACTGCAGGCTGGTAAGTTTTTATGGCGCCGCTGGAATGAAGCCACCGAGTTTGCCGAGAACATTAACCGCGCCAAGGTGTACCAAGCCAATCTTGATAAAGGGAAGCTATACGCCGCCTTCCAGGCGCGCGACCTGATGGACTTCTCGAGCCATGGCAGCTGGTTTATGACGCGGTTTCTGATTGATACCGTGCCGTTCCTGAATGCACGCATTCAGGGCCTCGATAAGCTGTACCGCGATGGCTTTAAACCAACACTGCTAACAGCCTTTGGCAAAGGTAGCGACTCTGACAAGGTGCGCGCTAAGCGCTTCTCCATCGTAACCGGCGCATTGATGGTGGCGTCTATCGGCTTGTTGATGCACAACAACGATGACGAGGAGTACCAGGCGTTACCGGAATGGCAGAAGGATACCTACTGGTACGTTCGCAACGGTGATGACGTTTACTTCATTCCTAAGCCGTTTGAAGTGGGTGCTATTTCCACCATGGCCGAGCGCGTTACCCAGCAGTTTATTGACGACACGGCAGGCGGCGACCTGTTCAAAGAGCGGTTATGGCACATGATTAGCCAGACGTTTAGCTTTAATCCGGTACCGCAGGCAGCCGCGCCCTTGCTTGATATTTACGCCAACCGCGACCCCTTCCGTGATCGGCCAATTGAGCCGTATTGGGATCAGCAGTTATCTCCTAGCTTGCGTTTTCGGTCTAGCACAACCATGCCGGCGCGCTGGTTGTCAGGCGGTCTTGAAAACGTCGTCGGCAATGACAGTATGCTGGCACTCTCGCCTCTGCAGATCGACTACCTAGTGAACGGTTACTTGGGAAGCGTTGGCGGTTATGCGGCAGGTATGGCCGACACTTTCTGGCGCCGCGCGAATGGGCAGCAAGCGCCTAGTAGCCGCTGGACGGAATCAAGGCCTATCCGTCGTTTCTATCGTGACTTAGAGACGCCTGCTTACTCGACGCGCTACATGGATGTTTTCTATAAAGGCCTGCAAGAAGCCGACCGCGTGTATTCAGACTTACGGAAAATGGAAGAGATGGGGGCAATAGAGGAGGCGAGGGAGCTCGCGCAAAACAAGGGTGACTTGCTTCGCTTGCGCAAACAGCTGCAGGACGCGCGTGGCGATCTATCCGACATTAACAAGCGAATGGATCAAGTACGCCAAAGTGCAGAGATGGACCCAGACTATAAGCGTCGCGAGCTTGAGCGCTTACGCACGGTACGCAACCGCATTGTTGAAGTATTGGGAAGGGAGGTAGAGCAACAGCGGCTGGCTAACGACGCCTAAAGGCATAGATACCCATGGCGATAGCCAAGCCAAACAGGAGGGAGTGGTGGTTGACCAGCAGGCCAGCCACCAAAAAGAAGGCAGGGATGCCAACCCAGCTAACCGCCAGCCACATACCTAAGCCACCGTTGAGCTGTGTCATGACTAGTCCCCCTAGCATCAAAAGTGTTAATGCGATGCCGAGTAAATTGCCCAATTCCATTGCAGACTCCAGCGGCTTTTAATGAAGGATATACTATATCTGAGGACTGTTTACTGCGAGGGCCTGCTATTGCTCAGGAAATTCCATAGCCTTCTGTGCTGGAATTGGATCAATGAATCCAGCATATTTATGGCTGAAAGGTTACTTCCATGGAGGGATAAATCGTGCGATACGCAATTTTCATCTGTTTATTTTTGACATCCATTGTTCATGCATCGGACTCGTTTCCCTTGGGGGATCATGTGGCTCAATGCACTGATACCCCTCTCATGTATGAGCCATACAGCAATGAGGAGTTATCAGCTATACATTGGTGCGTGCATGAGCAACGAGTTGCGATGAAAGACTTGCTGTCGCAGTGGAATCATTACGAGGCTGCAAAAAAGCAGCTGTGTCGTGAGCGGGCAATCAGCGATGAAGGAACCGTTGATTATGTGTTACTTGAAGGGTGTCTACTAAACCAAGAAGCTTAAGCTATATCTTAAAATCTCTTACCACCACACCTAGTTCGCCGTTTACATTTCTTGCTCGACGCCACACGCCTTCGGTGATTTGATCCCTGCGTCGAAACATGAACGCCAAAGTGCCAGGTTGATAAGTGTCTTGAGCGCTGAGCCAGCCCACCACACAACGGCCGCTGTAAAGCTTTCCCCGATAGATGATATGAAACTCTACCACTAGCTTAATTGGCACTCCTTTCCTAATGTTGTGCCAGCCTCGACGCTCAAGTGACTTGCGCCACTTTGTAGCTAGATACCTATACTGGTCGTTGCTCATCATGTGAAGTATTCGTCGGAGGAGCCATAGGCGTCTCTTGATCGTTTTGATCAACATAGCACCATTAGCGCCAGAGCGTTACAATCTGCGCCATTCTGAATAACTCAGCGGCAGTAACTTAAAAGTTAAGTACAAAGCTGAGTACAAATTTCCGCAGAGGTAAGATGAAAGACACTCAGCTAGCCCATGAGGCGGGGCTTCGACGCACGTTCGCCATCATTTCGCACCCCGACGCTGGTAAAACCACCATCACCGAAAAAATGCTGTTATTCGGAAATGCTATTCAGTTAGCTGGCTCTGTTAAGAGCAAGCGTAATGATCGCCATGCCACATCAGACTGGATGAAGATGGAGCAAGAGCGCGGGATCTCGGTCACGACGTCGGTGATGCAGTTCCCTTATGGCGGGCGTATCGTGAACTTGCTGGATACGCCGGGGCACGAAGACTTTTCTGAAGATACTTACCGTACATTAACCGCGGTGGATTCCGCGTTAATGGTGATTGATGGTGCGAAAGGTGTTGAGGATCGTACTATCAAGCTGATGGAAGTCTGCCGTTTGCGCACCACGCCTATTTTAACGTTCATCAACAAGATGGACCGCGATATCCGCGACCCCATCGAAGTCATGGATGAGGTAGAGACCGTACTGAATATCCAGTGTGCGCCGATGACATGGCCGATTGGCATGGGGCGGCACTTTAAGGGCGTGTATCACCTCTATAATGACGTCATTCATCTGTATACCCAGGGGCAAGGCAGCCGTATTCCAGATGACAAGCGAATTGAGGGTTTAGATAACCCGGAAGTTGACGCTGTACTTGGCGAAGAGCAGGCCGAAGAGTTGCGCATGGAAGTCGAGTTGGTGCGCGGTGCTTCCCATGAGTTTGATCTTGATGCCTATCGCCGTGGTGAGCTGTCGCCCGTGTACTTTGGTACCGCAATGGGTAACTTCGGCGTACGAGAGATGATGGATGGGTTTGTTGAGTACGCGCCTCCGCCCCAGCCACGCGAGACAGACATCCGCGAAGTAACCGCTCAAGATGATCGCTTTACTGGATTCGTGTTTAAAATTCAGGCGAATATGGATCCGAACCATCGTGACCGTATTGCCTTTTTACGCGTCTGTTCCGGTAAGTACGAAAAGAATATGAAGATGCGCCACGTGCGGATAGGCAAGGATGTGAAAATTGCCGACGCTCTAACGTTTATGGCGTCAGACCGTTCTCAGGTAGAAGAGGCTTGGCCAGGCGATATTATCGGCTTGCACAATCACGGCACGATTCAGATTGGTGATACCTTCACCGTTGGTGAAGATATGCGCTTTACCGGCATTCCTCACTTTGCGCCAGAGTTGTTTAAGCGTGTTCGTTTAAAAGACCCGTTGAAAATGAAAGCGCTGCAAAAAGGGCTCCAGCAGCTCTCTGAGGAAGGCGCTACGCAAGTCTTTATGCCGATGGATAACAACGACCTGATTCTTGGTGCTGTCGGTACGCTGCAGTTTGACGTTGTTGCTCACCGTTTGAAGGAAGAGTACAAAGTTGACTGTCTATATGAAGGGGTCAATGTACAAACCGCACGTTGGGTCTATTGCGAAGACGCCAAGATGTTGGAAGAGTTTAAGCGTAAAGCGAGCTCCAACCTTGCTATCGATGGTGGCGGCTACCTGACGTATATCGCACCAACGCGGGTCAACCTGCAGATGACCCAAGAGCGCTGGCCGGATATTCGCTTCCAGCCCACTCGCGAGCACTGATCGAGCCATCCTTGCTATGTTGATTTCCTTGCTATGTTGATTGATGCCCACTGCCACCTGGATTTTGAGGCGTTTGACGATGATCGCGATGCGGTCATCGAAAATGCCAAGGCGGTGGGTGTCGAACACTTTGTTGTGCCATCAACGATGCGTTCCCTATGGCCAAATGTGTTGACGCTTGGCGCGCGTAAGGAGATAAGTATTTGTGTTGGTCTTCACCCTTACTTCATTGATGAACACGCTAACCACGATTTAGTCGCCTTGGAGCAGCTTTTAGCTGAGCAGAAGGCCGAAAAACGCGTTGTAGCAATAGGTGAGTGCGGTATCGATGGCCGTTTTACGGAGTCGCTAGATAAACAGTGGGCCTTTTTCGATGCGCAGCTAGGTTTAGCAAAACAGTTCGCTTTACCTGTTGTGGTGCACTGCGTAAAAGCGAATGATCAAGTAAGCAAACGCCTACGCCAGCTGGCGCTTCCCAGTGGTGGGCTTATCCATGCGTTTTCAGGCTCTTATGAGCAGGCCGCTAAGTTTCTCGATCTAGGCTATATCTTGGGGTTGGGAGGGGCGATTAGCTACGAGCGCGCACAAAGACTTCGTAACGTGGTGTCACGCTTACCTGACGATGGCTTTGTGTTAGAGACTGACAGCCCCGATATGCCGCTTAGCGGCTATCAGGGGCAACGTAATGAACCATGCAGGGTGGCAAAGGTAGCTGGCGTGGTGGCAGCACTCCGGCATCAGTCATTTGAAACAATAGCGGCACTAAGCAGTGCAAATGCTATTCGGTTATTTCAGCTGCCACATTTCAACGCCCGTTAGCCATTTAGGCTGCTGAACAGCTGTTCAGGATCCAGGCGCTCAACGGTATAGGGCAGGTCGCAGAGAGCTATCGGATGTCCTTGCCAATAAAGGGGCGAGAGCGCTTCAATCGCTTTAGTATTTGCAACGGCGAGCATCTCAATTTGCTGGTCGCCACTAAATGCGCTGCTAACGATTTCACCTACGGTTTTATCCTGTCCATCCACTAGCGTGTCACCGACCTGGGGTAAGCTGTTAACACTGGCAGTAATGCGCACTAAGCGTTTTTTCACTTGGCCCCGGAAATGCGCCCGTGCGACGACTTCTTGTCCTGTATAGCAACCTTTTTTAAAGCTAATTCCCCCCAGCGCTTCCCAGTTCAACATTTGTGGGAGGAAGTGATCTTGCTGTGGGGCTGTTAACCACGCCAAACCACTGCGGATATCTGCTAATTGCCACGTATTAAACGCATCTTCATCATCATTTATTTCAATGGCATTCTGTTCAGCAAAATTTTCTATACTGATTAGCCAACGCCCGTGATCTGGCTGGCATAGGGCTGTCGCTTGGTTATTGCTGTGATGGGTATAAGGTTGATCAGGAAGCGCTAAACCAAACGCTTGAGCAATCTTGTTGGCACTTTCGCTGGCGCCTACGATAAGCATCGATGTCTGAGCCTGCAATTCGACGCGATAAAAAGCGGCAAATTTGGCTAAATGACTGGCGAGCATATCGATCAATGAGGTGCTCAACAGTAGCCTATAATGGTCGTTGCTGATTTTCAGTAATTGAGCATTGGCCAGCATTCTTCCCTTTGGTGTGCAAAAGCAGGTAAGAGGCGCAAAAAAACCATTGGCTAAACTAACTTGTGCGCTTGTTTGCCCTTGTAGGAATTTCTCAGCATCTGGACCTTTGACATCTAAGGCGGCGAGGTGAGGCAAACGGACGCAGCCATTCATCTTGAGTAACGAAGAGACAGTCGCCATATAGACTCCATAAGGGAAGATAGGGTAAACGTAACGTAATCGCATTTGTATCAAAGGTGCGGGCACTGCGGGTAGATTGCAAGGGCTCTGGCGCGTGCTAGACTTCTTTGCCTGTATCAGTTTTGCATAGTTTTCAATAGCGTACTCACTTCAATTCAGCGTAGAAAAGGGCAAGGAATGGCATATCAATCATTAACGTTCCAAGGTGTCACAACAGTAGATCAGGTGAATAAGATTACCACGGCGCTGATGATGCTGGATGGCGTCGATAGTGCTGAGGTAGGGCGCCACGGAGCAGAAGTAGAAGGGCGGGCTAAGCGTGAAGCGCTTATAAAAGCGGTCGAGAAGTTAAACCTCGGTATAAAGGTTTCCTGATGCATAAGCCAATCACGATTATTAGTGAGCGTAACCATACATTTCGTCAGCGTATTGAAGTCGATGGTTTGGAAGACCTCTATGGGGACGTACCGCCGGTAGTCGGAGGAGACGGTAGTGCACCAGACCCGCATGACTACTTCGATATTGCCCTAGGTACCTGTAAAGCCATTACTGTGCAAATGTATGCTAGGCGCAAAGAGTGGCCGCTGGAAGGCATCACCGTTAAGGTCCAGCGCGATGATAGTGAGGAACGAAAAGGTGTCTATAAGTTAGCTGTGACGATGACTTTCCACGGCATTGATGATCCTGAACAGCGGGCAAAGCTAGAAGACATTAGCCATCGCTGCCCGATACAGCGGTTGATGACCCAGGCGACGGTAGAAATTTCCACGTTTACCGAGTAGTACACTGCCTTTCTAAGGAGTAATGATGAGCAAGGAATTCCGGCTGCAGTCCAAATTTAAGCCCGCTGGTGATCAGCCCGCCGCGATACGCAGTCTGATTAGTGGGCTTGAGTCGGGGCTTGCCCATCAGACCTTGTTAGGGGTGACTGGCTCGGGTAAAACGTTCACGATGGCAAATGTTGTGCAGCAGCAGCAGCGCCCAACGATTGTAATGGCGCCCAATAAGACGCTAGCTGCCCAGCTATATGGTGAGTTCAAATCGTTTTTTCCGGATAACGCTGTCGAGTATTTTGTCTCTTACTACGATTATTATCAGCCGGAAGCCTATGTCCCTTCCTCAGATACCTTTATTGAGAAAGATGCCTCGATAAATGACCATATCGAGCAAATGCGCTTATCTGCTACGAAAGCGCTGCTGGAACGCCGTGATGCGCTTATCGTTGTCTCGGTATCGGCAATCTATGGTCTTGGTGATCCGGATCAGTATCTTAAGATGCGGTTGCACTTCACCCGTGGTGAGCTAATTGATCAGCGTGCCTTTTTACGCCGCTTGGCCGAGTTACAATATACCCGCAACGATATGGATTTTCGTCGAGGTACCTACCGGGTACGAGGCGATGTGATCGATATTTTCCCTGCGGACTCTGACGAAGAAGCGGTGAGGGTAGAGCTGTTTGACAACGAAGTTGATTCTATTCGCCTATTTGACCCATTAACTGGCGAGGTGCGTACCCATGTGCCTCGCATGACCATCTATCCTAAATCTCACTATGTTACTCCGCGAGAAACTATTTTAGGTGCTATTGATGCGATCAAGGCAGAGCTTAAGGAGCGTCTTGAGTGGATGCGTAAGCACGAGCGTTTAGTTGAAGCGCAGCGCTTAGAACAACGAACCCTTTACGATATTGAAATGATGCTAGAGCTTGGCTACTGCAACGGCATTGAGAACTACTCGCGCTATCTTTCAGGCCGCGCGCCTGGCGAGCCACCCCCGACGTTCTTCGACTATCTGCCGGATGACGCGTTATTGTTTATTGATGAATCTCATGTGAGCGTACCCCAGGTTGGCGGTATGTATAAGGGCGACCGTTCTAGAAAAGAGACCCTGGTTGAATATGGCTTTCGGCTACCCTCAGCGCTAGATAACCGCCCAATGAAATTTGAAGAGTGGGAGTCTATTTCGCCACAAACCATCTTTGTGTCGGCAACGCCAGGCAAGTATGAAGCAGAACATGCCAGTCAAATTGTCGAACAGGTGGTGCGCCCAACGGGATTGTTAGACCCAGAAATAGAGGTTCGCCCCGCCAGCACTCAGGTTGATGACCTGCTCTCAGAAATTGGCTTACGCACCGCCGTAGGTGAGCGTGTTCTGGTGACGACGTTGACTAAACGCATGGCGGAAGATCTGACCGAATACTTTGATGAGCACGGTATCCGCGTGCGCTATTTACATTCGGATATTGATACCGTTGAGCGGGTTGAAATTATTCGCGACCTGCGTCTTGGTAAGTTCGATGTTTTAGTCGGTATCAACTTACTTCGAGAAGGCTTAGATATTCCCGAAGTGTCGCTTGTTGCTATCCTGGACGCGGATAAAGAGGGCTTTTTACGCGCTGAACGCTCACTGATTCAAACCATTGGCCGTGCAGCCCGTAACGCCCATGGTAAAGCTATTTTATACGGTGACAAAATCACCGATTCAATGCGCAAAGCCATCGATGAAACCGAACGTCGCCGCGCCAAGCAGACCGCTCATAACGAAGAGCATGGCATCACGCCAACCACCGTGACGCGCTCCGTGGCGGATATTCTTGAAGCCGCCCAGGCACCAGGCAAGAAGAGCAGTCGTCGCCGTGGCAACGAGCGCAAAGTGGCAGAGAGTGCTGCTGAATATGATGTGGCCACGATGAGCAAACACGATCTGCTCGAGGCTATTAGTAAGCTAGAGGACGCCATGTTTGAAGCCGCGCAGAACCTGGAGTTTGAAGAGGCGGCAAGGCTTCGTGATCAACTTCATCAAATGCAAGAAAAACAGCTGGCGCTGGGGTAAACGATGCCTGAAGGCCCTGAAATCCGCCGTGCAGCAGATAAAATTGAGAAGCAGATAGGTGGCAAACATCTTGATGATGTGTGGTTTGCATTTCCTGAACTCGCCGTGCAAGCGGATTCATTGATTGGTCAACGGGTTCAGGCAGTTGATACGTGGGGCAAGGCCATGCTAATCCGTTTTGCAGACCATCGTGTGCTGTATTCCCACAATCAGCTTTATGGCGTATGGAAGCTACATAGCGAGAGTAGGCCGCCAAGCACGAAAAGGTCATTACGAGTTCGGCTGGTTGCTGAGGGCAAGGTGGCTAGTCTTTATAGCGCGTCTGATATTTCGCTCTGGCATGAGAGTGAGTTGAGCCATCACCCTTTCTTGTCTCGCTTGGGGCCTGATTTATTAAGTCAAAACGTATCGCCTGATGATGTGAAACAACGCCTGACTGATCCAGCGTTTATGCGTAGAAGCCTTGGTGCATTGTTACTTGATCAAGGGCTTGTCGCTGGGTTAGGAAATTACTTGCGCTCTGAAATTCTTTTTTTATCTAACGTTCACCCTAAGAAGCGCCCCTGTGACTTAACTGAAAATCAGTTAGACCTGCTCGCCACTATGATTGTGGAAACGACGCGTCAGGCGTATTTGGAAGCGGGTGTTACTAATCGTGAGGGTTGGATTAAACAGGCCATTGCCTCCGGTGAGCCACGCCGACAATGGCGTTTTAGTGTGTTTGAACGAGCTGGCCTTTCCTGCCACCGCTGTGGTTCAGTTATCGAACGGATAATGGTTGGCTCTCGCCGTTTATATTTATGTCCAACGTGCCAGTACCTATAATTTTATACCGTTATCTTGTATGTTCTGGTAAACGTCAGACTAATGCCCTAGTTATCATACGTAGGTTAACCGTGGTTGTGGCTGCCGCATAAAGGCCAATACGGTATACTTACCGGTACATCTAGACGGCCATTAAAAAGGCCGCAGCCAAGACGATAACCGAGGAGCTGTTAGTCCATGACCGTGATTCGCCAGGACGACGTCATTCAGAGCGTTGCCGATGCTCTACAGTACATCTCTTACTACCATCCTAAAGATTTCATTGATGCAATGTCAGCCGCTTACGAGCGTGAAGAGAACCCCGCTGCGAAAGATGCGATTGCACAAATCTTAATTAACTCAAGAATGTGTGCTACGGGACATCGTCCAATTTGCCAGGATACGGGCATTGTGACGGTATTCGTTCACGTGGGTATGAACGTCACTTGGGACGCCGAGCTAAGCCTCGATGATATGATTAACGAAGGCGTGCGCCGCGCGTATCAATTGCCTGATAACGTGTTGCGTGCTTCTGTTCTCGCTGATCCCGATGGTAAGCGAGCCAATACCAAAGACAATACACCCGCGATTATCCACCATTCGATTGTGCCGGGCGATAAGGTCGATATCCACGTCGCCGCGAAGGGCGGTGGCAGCGAAGCCAAATCTAAGTTTGCGATGCTAAACCCATCCGATAGCGTTGTGGACTGGGTGATGGAGCAGTTGCCTAAAATGGGCGCAGGCTGGTGTCCGCCGGGTATGTTGGGAATTGGTATTGGCGGCACCGCTGAAAAGGCGATGATGATTGCCAAAGAAGCGCTGCTCGACCCTATCGATATTCAAGATTTGCAGGCCCGTGGGCCTAGCAACCGCGCTGAAGAGCTGCGCCTGGAACTGTTCGATAAAGTGAATAAGAGCGGTATCGGCGCTCAAGGCTTAGGTGGTTTAACCACCGTGCTGGATATTAAAGTTAAAGACTATCCAACCCATGCGGCCAATAAGCCTGTGGCAATCATTCCCAACTGCGCAGCCACGCGTCATGCGCATTTCACGCTTGATGGCAGTGGCCCAGTAGCGCTTCCTGCTCCTAAGCTTGAAGACTGGCCAGAAATTACCCGCGAAGCAGGCGATAACGTCAAGCGCGTTAACCTGGATAGCGTCACTCCGGAAGAAGTCAAAACGTGGCAGCCGGGTGATACGCTGCTGTTGAATGGTAAGCTATTAACTGGCCGTGATGCGGCGCATAAACGCATGGTGGACATGATTGGCAAAGGCGAGCCATTACCGGTTGATATGAAAGGCCGCTTTATTTACTACGTGGGTCCTGTTGATCCGGTAGGTGACGAAGTCGTTGGCCCCGCTGGTCCGACCACCGCTACTCGAATGGACAAATTCACCCGCACTATGCTTGAAGAGACCGGCCTGCTTGGCATGGTTGGTAAAGCGGAACGTGGTCAGACCGCCATTAATGCCATTCGCGATAACCAGGCGGTTTATTTGATGGCTGTTGGCGGCTCTGCTTACCTTGTTGCCCAAGCAATTAAAAAGTCACGCGTTGTTGGTTTTGAAGATCTAGGAATGGAAGCCATCTACGAATTTGAAGTTGAAGATATGCCGGTCACGGTTGCTGTCGACAGCCAAGGAACTTCCGTCCACCAGACAGGCCCGGCCAAATGGAAGGAGATCATCGCCCAAAAGGCGTAGCATACTGATGGCGTAGAACTGCAATCAGTGACAAATAAGCCCCGTCTCACGCGGGGCTTTTGTGCATTAGCAGTGAAATAATCTGATAAACAGCTCACTTCATAGCGAGGAATAGGCAATGACCTCATGGTTGCTAGGGACCGGCATTATGTTGATACATCTATTAGGTATCGTGTCAGCGGTCATGGCGCTTATGTCGAGCAGAACGTCTCAGGGGGCTATCGCCTGGATTATTTCACTATTAACGTTTCCTTATGTTGCGCTGCCTGCGTATTGGTTTTTCGGTCGCCCGCGTTTCTATGGCTATGTAACAGCAAGAGGGGAACGAGATAACGTATTACGTCGAGTGTTGGTACGTTATCGCCATAACATTAAGCCGCACCTTTCATCGCCGACTAGCATCGATATTCAGGCAGTTGAACAGTTGGCAATGATGCCACTGACTAAAGGTAATAGTGCCGACTTGTTGATCGATGGTGAAGCCACCTTCACAAGCCTTTTTGAGGGTATTGATCAGGCAAAAGAGTATCTGCTGCTGCAGTTTTTCATTGTGCGTAACGATGCTTTAGGCAAACGATTGCAGGATCATTTAATCAAAGCTGCACAGAGGGGGGTGCGTGTTTATTTTCTATACGATGAAGTGGGTAGTCGGAAACTGAACGATGGCTTTTTAAATGAGATGATCAAAGAAGGCATCGAAGTAAAAGCATTTCGTTCTTCGCGTGGCTTCAAACATCGCTTTCAGCTTAATTTTCGCAACCACCGTAAAATAGCAGTCGTAGATGGTAAGCAGGGCTGGGTAGGTGGTTTTAATGTTGGTGTAGAATACCTTGGGCAAAATCCACGGCATGGCCCCTGGCGTGATACCCATTTAGCCCTCGGTGGACCGTGTGTGCTGGGTTTGCAGGAAGCTTTTTGGGAAGATTGGCACTGGGCAACAGGGGAAGTCATTACCTTAAACTGGCATGCCGAGAGTCATCCGCAAGATGATTATCATGTGGTTATTGTGCCATCTGGCCCAGCCGATAAACAGGACACGGCTAGCCTTTTAATTCAACAGTTAATTCATAGTGCTAATGAAAGGCTCTGGGTAACTAGCCCATATTTCGTACCAGATCAAGGAGTACAGGATGCGCTTAGGTTAGCAGCAATGCGAGGCGTAGATGTGCGGGTTATGATTCCCGAGCGCCCCGATCATTTGCTGGTGTTTCTATCTGCATTTTCATTTTTGCCTGATATGTTAAGAGCGGGTGTGAAAATATACCGTTATCTTCCTGGTTTTTTACACCAAAAGGTCATGCTCATTGACAACAACGCAGCAACTGTCGGCACAATAAACCTGGATAATCGGTCTTTTCGGCTCAACTTTGAAATAACAGCTTTCATACCCAGCACAGCGTTTGCCAGTAAAGTACACGCCATGTTAGAGCAAGATTTTGCTCAGTGTCGACGCGTTACAATTGATGAAATTAGCCAGCGCCCAATGTGGAAGAAAGTAGTTTCTCGTGCGGCATATTTAACCGCACCTATTCAGTAATCAATAATAACCCTGCACGCCGCTAACAACGATTAGGCAAAAGGAGTTTTGGGTGAATTTAGAAACAAAATGGCTCGAGGATTTCGTTGCATTAGCCAATACACGAAGTTTTTCGGCATCTGCCAGGCAGCGCCATGTTACTCAGCCTGCTTTCAGTCGCCGTATTCGTGCGCTAGAACAAGCGGTAGGGGTCATCTTAGTAGATCGTTCGACAACACCGATTGGCCTGACCTCAGAGGGCCAATTGTTTTTGATCACCGCACGCAACCTAGTGGAGCAATTGAACGAGTCATTGAGCCATCTCCGGGGAGTTTCTATTGCGAATGAAGCGCTTGATATCGTCGCGGCACACTCACTGGCATTAAGCTTCTTCCCACCTTGGATTTCTCGTTTACAAAAAGGCTTGGGTGAACTGCCTACACGATTAGTCGCTATGAACGTTGGAGAGGCGATCCATGTTCTGCGCGAAGGTAACTGTGATCTGATGCTGGCATATTACGACCCCTTTGCCACTATGCAGCTGGACGCAGAAGTCTTTCCCTCTTTCTCGATTGGCCAAGTGAAAATGTTGCCTGTTTCACTACCAGATGAAGAGGGCAAACCGCTTTTCTCGATTCAAAATGACAGTTCAATTCCCTATTTAGCTTATACGCAGGGTGCATTTCTGGGGCGGAGCGTACGCATGCTGCTCAAAAACGATCCATTACGACTGAAGCTGCGTACGGTTTATGAAACGGCCATGGCAGAAGGATTGAAAGGCATGGTACTTCAGGGAGTGGGAGTTGCTTGGATTCCTGATTTTTGTATTCGTGAAGAGCTCAAAACCGGCAAATTAGTAAGAGCTGGCGATGAAAATTGGGATATCCCTCTAGAAATTAGACTTTACCGCTGTTCGTTAGTCCATAAACCTGGCGTTGAGCGTCTCTGGCGCCAAATGATGAAATTGCCACGTGATTTTCTGCAGGCTTAGCCTGCAGAACGACTAGAAAAATACCTTAGATTTTAAAATGTGCCTAAATCTGCCGGCAATCCAAGAAAATTTTGAATAATGAAGAAGTGATCTTCAAACAAGCTTTCGGGTTCTAGATCAGCAAGGGCGACCCAGCGAGCATGATCGCCGCCCTTGACTGGCTTTAAACGGGGCAACTGCTGATCAGGTCTAAGAGCAAAATAGAAAGCTTCAGCTAACGTTCGTCCACGCCAACTGCGATGAGGTTCATCAAACAAGCGTTGTCCGCGTAGCGAGCCCTTTAAAACGGGTTCGGGCACTTTAAGCCTTAATCGTTCACGGAGCTCCCTTAAACAGGCATCTAGTAAACGCTCATGGGGATTGATGAAGCCTCCGGGTAATGCAAGAAGTCCTTTACCCGGCGCAGCCATTCGCTTTACCAACAAAATATGGCCTGATTGGACGACAACCGCATTAACAGTCACAAAAATGGGCGGATAGGGGGCTTGTGCCCAGGCTTGTTTGTATTGATCGAGTAGCTGCTGCTCTTCCAGTAGGCCGTGGTAGGCAATACCTTTGCAAAACTTGTCAACGCTTTTGACGACTTCTGGTGGTAAGTCGTGGTATGCACCTGTACTCAAATAGTCATCGGTAGAACCAGGCGAGCGAAACAACCGCTCACGTATTTGACTCGCTGAAATACCTTCAACGAGTGGAACACTGATGGACTCCCATTGAGGAAAAAGCGATAAATAGTAGCTTGATTGTCCTCTGCTTGCGCCAATCAAACCAATACGGGGTAAGCGAGCGTTAGCAGGGGAAGTCAAATCACGCACTTTACGCTGCACATCACGTACCCACACATCATCGTTGTAAAGCGCGTCAAGTAGGGGAGTAATTTCCAGGCGTTGATTGTCTTGTTCATCAAACCCAGAACGAATCATTGCCTGTCGCTCATCGAACGTCCACGGGTTGCGTAAAGAGCGTGCCTGCCAAGCAGAGCCCACTAATACGATGACTTGGCGTGCCTGTTTTAACGCCTCTCGGATAATGGCAAGGTGGCCAAGGTGGGGAGGCTGAAAACGACCAATAAACACCAAGCAATCAAAGTCGTAAGCCGTAGTAGATTTAACAGCATCCGAATTCATAACGCTTCCTTGGTCGTGGGTGAGAAAGTAGCAGAGAAAAGAGAGCCATTATGAAGTGGGCAGTTAAGGTGCGCAATGCGCCTCCGCCTGCGCTCAACGTTTTAGTTCGGTATGATTGTTAGATGTATCTTGCGCTAGTGCTTGATAGGGACACTCTTTTGTTAAGGGAATGAATATGCTGAAAAAAACGATCATTTTTTGGTGGAACGTGGTTCAAGATGCAACGGCGTTATGGCTTGAACGAAATGCCTTCAGCTATGCCGGATCATTAGCGTTCTACACACTTTTCTCCTTAGCGCCTACCGTTATTATCGCGGTAACAGTGATAGGCGTGGTGCTGGGTGAAGATGCTGCCCAAGGTCAAATAGTTGCTCAGCTTCAGGACACGTTAGGCGCTGACGCAGCACTTGCGATTGAGCAGGCCGTTGTCCAATCACGTATCGAAGAGTCAGGTATCTTACCAACAGTGCTTGGCTTTGTGGCCTTGTTAGTAGGGGCCACGACCGTGTTTGCACAGATGCAATTTTCGCTCAATACCATATGGGGCGTTACTGCAAAGCCCACCTCCAACAGCGCTCTTATCTTTATAAAAAATCGTTTACTTTCTTTAACGGTCGTACTGTCTATTGGCTTCATCCTACTAATATCGTTAGTGTTGGCGGTTGCCTTGCGAGGGATGCTCCACGGAGCTGGAAATTTATTGCCCTATGCCAGTTTATTAACGACATCGCTTGAGTCATTAATTTCACTTGCGATGGTGGCATTGTTATTCGCTACTATTTTCAAAGTATTGCCGGATGTTGTTCTCCGTTGGCAGGATGTGTTGATTGGCGCAGTAGTAACCGCCGTACTGTTTACAATTGGACGCAGCGTTATAGCTATTTATTTAACATATACCGCCACAGCGTCTACTTATGGCGCAGCTGGGTCTGTTGTGATGATTCTATTATGGGTATATTACAGTTCATTAATTCTACTGTTTGGCGCCGCTTTTACTCGTTCCTTGCTACTTCGTCGTGGGCGGCCATTGGTGCCACGTAATAGTGCAGTTCTGGTGAAGCGAGAGTTAGTGTAAGACAAGAATTGGTTTAAAAAAGGTGGGTAAAAAGAGCCCTATAGAGAGCTCGTTTGAAAAGAGTGGATATCAACAGACTTCAGCCTGTCGATTTACCAGGCTGAAGTCTATAAATGCTATTGTATAAACACTGAGAGGACAGTTTATGTCTACTTGTTGTGTACGCGCCTATGTAACAGGAAAAGTGCAGGGAGTATGGTTTCGGCGTTCAACACAGGAACAAGCGCTTCAACAAGGGCTAACGGGCTACGCCAAAAACTTACCCGATGGACGGGTAGAGGTAGTGCTATGCGGTAATTCCACTGCCGTGGCTTCTGTTACTGAATGGTTATGGCAGGGACCCAAAGGAGCGCAGGTAACCCATGTCACTATTGAAGTGCTGGATGGCCACCGCGCTCCTGATCATTTCGCAACCTACTAATTGGCGCTTAATCCACTCGCCTCAGTTTGCCATTGCTTAATATTATCAGCAGTGAGCGCCACAATGTTCTGGCGAGCCTCAGGGGTAATCCAGGCATTGTGAGGGGTCACTATCAAATTAAGTGCCTCTCCTTCTGCTAATGCTGTTAATAGAGGATGACCTTCTTTCGGCGGCTCATTGGGGAGCACATCAACCGCTAACCCTCCAATCTTGCCAGCACGAAGCGCCTCAAGTGCCGCTTCTTCATCAATGATGCCGCCCCGGGCACAGTTGACTAATAGCAGTGATGACTTAGCGTTTGCCAAGCGTGTGCGATTAATAAGGTGCTTGGTTGTTTCGTTAAGCGGGCAATGCAAGCTAATAATATCTGCCGTCGGTAATAAATCGTCGAGAGAGGGCCGCTTGTCGTTTGATTCATTGCCAGGACGAGCAGCAAATGTAACCTTCATCCCAAACGCTTCAGCTAAACGTGCCACTTCTGAGCCAAGCTCACCTTGCCCCACCATCACCAGATGCTTATTGGAAAGCTGCAGCGTCGAGTGAGCTTGTAAGCAAAAGAAATCGCTGCGCTGCCATTCGCCTCGTGCGATGTCAGCTTGGTAACGTGGCAATCGGTTTGCCAGTGTCAGCATTAACATTAATGTGTGCTGAGAAACGCTAGCTGTTCCATAGGCGGTGACGTTCTTTACAATAATGTTTTGGGCTTTAGCTGTGTCGAGATCAATATTGTTAAGCCCAGTAGCCAACACACAAATAAGCTTGAGTTTAGGCAAAGTTGATAGTGTTTCTGCGTTCAGTACAACCTTGTTGACGATCGCTATGTCCGCATCTGACAAGCGCTCACTTGCCTGTTCGGCAGTGCTTTGCTGATACACCTCTAAATGACTAACAAGGTCTCTAATTGCTGTTAGATTGATATCCGCGCCTAAGCTCTCGGCATCCAGCATTACCGCATTGGGCATTTTTCTTTTCTCCATTATCTGCCGAAAGGCACTTGGCCTTGCTCAGCAGGGGGCACAAAAGGGTATAATGTGTTGCTCTATCAACCGCAGTCTTGGAATTTATCCCAGCAGGCCACATATTCTTTGCCTGGCAAGCGTTGGATTTGCCACTAGTTTATACAAACTTAGCCTGTCGGAGTTGAGCTTTTCAGGAGTTATCAACATGCCCATCTATGAGTACGAGTGCAAGGCCTGCGGTCATCGCATGGAAAAATTGCAGAAAATCAGCGCTGATCCGCTGAAGGATTGTCCCGCGTGCCAGCGAGCCAGTCTTGAACGCTTGGTCTCGGCGGCTGGTTTCCGCCTTGCTGGCGGCGGTTGGTATGAAACCGATTTTAAAACAGGAAGTAAGAAAAACTTGGCAGCAGAAGGCCAATCTACTTCTAGCACTGGTGCCACAAGCGATACCAGTAGCGCATCAACGAAAAAGGGCGCCGCGGCTTAGCCGCGGTTGTCAGGGTCAGAACGGCCCACGACAATCTCATTGCCACGCAACAGAACAGGATTAGACATGCGCAGCCATTATTGCGGCCAGCTTAACGAAACTTTGGTGGAACAAACGGTCACTGTCTGCGGTTGGGTTCATCGCCGCCGTGATCATGGTGGGGTCATCTTCCTGGATATGCGCGATCGCGATGGTATCGCTCAGTTCGTAGTCGACCCTGATACCGCCGAGGCATTTGCTAATGCTGACCGTGCTCGCAGTGAGTACGTGCTTCGTATTACTGGCCGTGTCCGGTTGCGCCCTGAAGGAACGCAAAATCCCAACATGCCAACAGGCATGATTGAGGTATTAGCTAAAGAGGTGGAGGTGCTCAACACAGCTGCCACACCACCTTTTCAGTTGGATGAACACAACAAAGTAGGCGAGGAGGTTCGCTTAAAGCATCGCTATATCGACCTTCGACGCCCGGATATGATTGAGAAGCTACGCTTGCGTTCGCGTATTTCTCATAACGTCCGCGCTTACTTGGAAAACCAAGGCTTCCTGGATATCGAGACGCCGGTATTGACTCGCGCAACGCCGGAAGGTGCCCGCGACTACCTCGTTCCTAGCCGGACACATGCAGGCAGCTTCTTTGCATTACCGCAGTCGCCACAGTTGTTTAAGCAGCTGTTAATGGTGGCTGGTTTTGATCGCTACTATCAGATCGCTAAATGCTTCCGTGATGAAGATCTGCGGGCTGATCGCCAGCCTGAATTCACGCAAATCGATATCGAAGCCTCTTTTGTGGAAGAAGACGATATCATGGGCATTACCGAAGCCATGATTCGTCAACTCTTCCAGGAAGTGCTGAGCGTTGAGCTGCCTGAGTTCCCACGGATGACTTGGCAAGAAGCAATGGATCGCTTTGGCTCTGATAAGCCTGACCTGCGCATTCCGCTAGAGTTGACCGATGTTGATGACCTGATGCAGCAGGTTGATTTCAAAGTCTTCTCGGGACCTGCAAGTGCGGAAGACGGCCGCGTAGCGGCATTGAAAGTGCCGGGTGGCGCCAAATTGTCTCGTAAAGAGATCGACGAATATACTAAGTTCGTTGGTATTTACGGTGCGAAAGGGCTGGCGTGGATTAAGGTCAATGAGCGTGCCAAAGGGCTTGAAGGTCTTCAATCACCCATTGTTAAGTTCATGGAAAATGTGGTTGAAGAGCTGCTTGATCGCGTAGGCGCTGAAGATGGCGATATCATTTTCTTTGGTGCGGATAAAGCGCGCATCGTCAATGAGGCCATTGGTGCATTACGCGTCAAGTTGGGTGCCGACCTTGAGCTTTACACCCAGGCGTGGGCGCCGTTATGGGTTGTCGATTTCCCGATGTTTGAAGCGGACGACAACGGTCGCCTCAGCCCGTTACATCACCCGTTTACTGCACCTTCTTGCTCGCCAGAAGCGCTTAAAGCTGACCCAGCAAAGGCCTTGTCGCGTGCTTACGATATGGTGCTTAACGGAACCGAGCTCGGTGGTGGTTCTATTCGTATTCACGATCAAACCATGCAAAGCACTGTGTTTGAAATTTTGGGCATTGGCCAAGAGGAAGCGCAAGAAAAATTTGGCTTCCTGCTGGATGCTCTGCAATACGGTGCGCCTCCCCATGGCGGTCTAGCGTTCGGTTTAGATCGTTTAGTGATGCTGATGGCTGGAGCTAAGACAATTCGTGAAGTGATTGCCTTCCCGAAAACCCAAAGCGCCGGCTGTTTAATGACTGATGCACCAGGTGAAGTCAGCGCGGATCAGTTGAAAGACTTGAACATCCGTCTGCGCCAAAAAGCGAAAGCAGAGACCGCCAGCGAATAATTGCTCAGCTCTGCTTTGTAGCTCAGCAACGAGAAGTTCGCCAACTAGTAGTTCAGCACCGACGTTTAGGCGTCGGTGTTTTTGTTTGAACCGCTCGCTACCAATAGGACAGCTGCCATGGATGAAAAACAGCCCGCTCCCGCGATTAGGATTTTGGGTATCGACCCTGGTTCGCGTATCACGGGCTATGGTGTCATCGATTTAATAGGTGTTAAGCCTCATTATGTCGCCAGTGGCTGCATTAGAACGACCGATGGCCCTTTAGAGCAGCGTTTGGCGCAAATTTATGCAGGTTTAAGCGAAGTAGTGGGGCTGCATCGGCCCAATGCCGTCGCCGTTGAGCGAGTCTTTATGGCTAAAAATCCCGATTCAGCATTGAAGCTTGGCCAAGCACGGGGCACGGCTCTCGTCTGCATCGCGAATCACGGTCTGAACATTGCAGAATACGCAGCACGGCAGATCAAACAAGCCGTTACTGGCCAAGGCGGGGCGGAGAAAAGCCAGGTGCAACATATGGTCACCGCTATTCTGCAGCTCTCCTCAACGCCACAGGCGGACGCCGCGGATGCGCTAGCTATCGCGCTTACCCATGCGTATGCAGGACATGGCTTACTTGTTGCACCCTCTAAGGGCAGTCGTCGGCGCAGCACAGGGCGGTGGCGGCTTTAGCTGCTTACTGGTCATTTGTACAGAGTGTCTTTATAGTAAATGACTGCTTTTTATTATTGCGAGCATACCTATGATCGGTCGTATTAATGGTTTTTTGTTAGAAAAGCACCCCCCTTGGATTGTGGTTGATGTGCATGGTGTCGGTTACGAGCTTGAAGCCTCTATGAATACCCTAGTGGCACTTCCAGCCGTAGGTGAGAGCGTATCCATGTATACGCATCTTACAATTCGTGATGATGCCCATTTGCTTTACGGCTTTGGCCGTGAACAAGAGCGCGCACTGTTTCGTGCCCTAATCAAAGTCAACGGCGTAGGGCCAAAGCTAGCACTAGCTATCCTTTCTGGAATGGACGAAGCCGCCTTTATGCGCTGCGTCCGTGACGACGATAGCAAAGCACTGACGAAGCTTCCGGGCGTTGGTAAAAAAACCGCCGAGCGGTTAATTATTGAAATGCGTGACCGTTTCCCTGAATGGGGGAACGCGGCGGATGCGCCCCTCGCGTTAGAAGCGGCGAATGGTGAACCTGCTCCCCGTGACTCATTAGCAGATGCGGAAGCTGCCCTGGTGAGCTTGGGCTATAAGCTGACTGAAGCCTCAAAAATGCTGGCTGACATTAATCCCAAGCAGTCAACAGAGGCGATTATTAAAGCCGCGCTGACAAAACGCATGACTGGGTAACAACGTGGGTTATTTCATGGAACGACTGATAGTGCGCACTTTATGTTAGAACATGACCGATTAATTGCGGCTGAGCCCGAACAAGGGGAAGGGCGTATTGATCATGCTATTCGTCCCAAACACTTAAAGGATTATATTGGGCAGCCACGGGTACGCGAGCAGCTTGAGATTTTCATGGGGGCCGCAAAGCTACGTCAGGAAAGCCTAGATCATACCTTGGTATTTGGGCCCCCTGGGCTGGGTAAAACAACGCTTGCGAATATTATTGCTACCGAGATGGGGGTAGGGCTGAAGTCAACTTCTGGCCCAGTGCTTGAGCGTGCAGGTGATTTAGCAGCCATGCTGACGAACCTAGAGCCAGGTGATGTACTGTTTATTGATGAAATTCACCGGCTGTCACCCGTGGTAGAAGAGGTACTTTATCCGGCAATGGAAGATTTCCAACTGGATATTATGATCGGTGAAGGGCCCGCAGCCCGCTCAATCAAACTAGATTTGCCTCGCTTTACCTTAGTAGGTGCGACAACGCGCGCAGGCTTACTAACCTCTCCATTACGTGACCGCTTTGGCATTGTGCAACGCCTGGAGTTTTACAACCTTGAAGAGCTGACTGAGATTGTGACTCGCTCTGCCCGCTTGCTAGGTGTTGAAACGAGCCATGAAGGCGCAGTGGAGGTTGCCAAGCGCTCCAGAGGCACCCCGCGTATTGCCAATAGGCTGCTGCGTCGCGTACGTGACTATGCAGAAATAAAGGGCAATGGCATCGTTGATGTTACTCTCGCCGATGCGGCACTCAACATGCTGAATGTCGATCACCATGGGCTGGATCATATGGACCGGCGGCTCTTGCTGGCAATGATTGATAAGTTTGATGGCGGACCTGTTGGGATTGACTCAATCTCAGCCGCTATTAGTGAAGAACGCGGTACCATTGAAGACGTCATCGAACCTTACCTAATACAGCAGGGGCTGATGATGCGCACGCCAAGGGGGCGCGTAGTGACGCGACAAGCGTGGCTACACTTCAATAAAACGCCTCACGAACATGCTATTGATCCAGAAGGAGAGCGGCGCCCATGAGCAATGGGTTCACGATGCCGGTGCGCGTATATATGGAAGATACTGACGCCGGTGGAATTGTCTACTACGTTAACTACTTGAAGTTTATGGAGCGCGCCCGCAGCGAATGGTTACGTACGCTAGGTCTTAATCAGCAATCTTTGCTAGACGATGGCACCCAGCTAGTGGTATATCGCTTGGCCTGTCACTACAGCAAGCCGGCACGCTTGGATGACGCACTTATTGTCAGTACAAATATTGAGAATGTTGGTCGATGCCGGATGACTTTTTTGCAGCAAGTGCAGCGAGATGAGGAACTCTTATGCTCTGCTACAGTCGAGATAGCCTGCTTATGCGCGCATAAGATGCGGCCAAAAGCATGGCCAAAAACATTGCAAGCGCTTGGTTGATTAGTTTAAGACGAACATCGAAAACACGCATAAACCTATGACATGTGTAAACCTATAACATGTGTAAACCTATGGAGTAGATAGCGCGATGTAGCGTGCGTACTTCATGACCTTTATATACCACCACTGTTCGGAAATTCCGACATTAATAGCTTGATGAGGGTAACTGTGAACGATAACACCATGTCCATCCCCCACTTGATAATGAGTGCCAGCACGGTTGTTCAGCTGGTGATGTTACTGCTGGTGGTGGGGTCAATCCTCTCATGGGTGGTTATTTTCCAACGTAGCATTGCCCTGCGCAGGGCAAAACAGGAATACAACCAATTTGAAGAATCCTTTTGGTCGGGTGTCGATTTAAACGAGTTATACCGAGAAATTCCTGCTGACGACCCACGCTATGGAGCAGAGCATATTTTCCAGGCGGGCTTTCGCGAATTTAATCGCTTAATGCCAAAAACCCGAAACCCCGACACCATCTTAGAAGGCGTGCAGCGGAGTATGCGAGTCGCCTGGTCACGGGAAGAAGACCGCCTAACGCAGCATCTTGTATTTCTCGCAACGGTGGCATCCGCGAGCCCTTACATTGGCTTGTTCGGAACAGTTTGGGGGATTATGGGGTCTTTCCAGTCCCTTTCTATGACACAGCAAGCTACATTGGCAACCGTTGCCCCCTGGATTGCTGAAGCGTTAATTGCAACAGCCATGGGCCTGTTTGCAGCTATTCCTGCGGTAATTTTCTATAACCGTCTATCGAATGATGCCGCTCGTTTGTTGGGCAAGTACGAAGACTTTGCCGAGGAATTTCACGCTATCTTGCACCGTAATTTGCAAGGTCGTGAAAGTAAGTCCAGCGCTAGCTAAGGGAGTACGCTATGCAAGGCCCGTTTAATCGCAGCGGCAATAAAAAGCCGATGGCTGAAATCAACGTAGTCCCCTTTATTGACGTCATGCTGGTCTTGCTGGTGATCTTTATGATCACCGCACCAATGCTCACTCAAGGGGTGCAAGTCGACCTGCCTCAAGTCACATCAGAGCCTATCGAAAGCCAAGACGAAAGCGATCCGATTATTATCTCTGTCGATCAGGATGGAGGCTATTTCATCACGCTTGGCGAAGACTCAACGGCTGTCTCTCTTGAGCAAATGGCAGAGCGAGTAACAGCGATATTACAGCGAAGACCTGAGACGCCTGTCATGGTTCGCGGCGATCGCAACGTTCCATACGGACAAATAGTCTTATTGATGAGCACACTGCAACGCTCGGGTGTCGCTAATGTAGGTCTGTTATCTGAGCCGCCACAAGATGGTTAAACGTAGCGCGCAAATGGCAATCAAACCACCCCGTGACCCACAGGATGTTGGCTATACTTGGCCAACAGTCCTGGCGGTTGCGGTGCATCTATTAGTTGTGCTTTTTAGTTTGGTTAGCCTGCCAAGTTCAACGGCAGAGCCAGACTCATCCTCTATTGTGCAAGCGACATTCGTCAGTACTGAAACATTCACTGACCAAGCACAGCAAACGACGGATCAGCAAGCAGCTCTCGATAGTTCAACCGACCCCGATGAGGCTGAGCCAGCACCTGAGCCTGATACAAGTGAGCAAGAAGCATTGCAGCAGCAGCAGGCAGATGAGGCCGCTGCTAGAGAAGAAGCTCAAGCACGAGCAGAAGAGCAAGCTCGCGAGCTGCAGGAGGCTCGAGCTCAGGCCGAAGCCGAGGCGCAGCGACGAGAAGAAGAAGCACAGCGTCTAGCCGAACAGCAGGAAGTAGAAGCTCAAGCTAGAGAACAGGCTCAACGGGAAGCCGAGGCAGAAGCCCAACGCCAGCGCGAAGCCGAGGCAGAAGCCCAACGCCAGCGCGAAGCCGAGGCAGAAGCCCAACGCCAGCGCGAAGCCGAAGCAGAAGCCCAGCGCCAGCGCGAAGCCGAGGCAGAAGCCCAACGCCAGCGCGAAGCCGAGGCAGAAGCCCAACGCCAGCGCGAAGCCGAAGCAGAAGCCCAGCGCCAGCGCCAGCGCGAAGCCGAGGCAGAAGCCCAGCGCCAGCGCGAAGCCGAGGCAGAAGCTCAGCGCCAGCGGGAAGCCGAGGCAGAAGCCCAGCGCCAGCGGGAAGCCGAGGCAGAAGCCCAGCGCCAGCGGGAAGCCGAGGCAGAAGCCCAGCGCCAGCGGGAAGCCGAGGCGGCCATGCAGCGTCAGCTAGAGGGAGAAGCCCAGGCTGCTGCTAACGCACAGCAGGCGCAGCAAGCTGCGAATGGTTTTATTAATATTGTGCGTCGAGCGGTAGAGCAGGCATGGTTAATTCCAGCAGGTGCCAGTGACGCAATGAGTGCTACGATTCAAGTAAGGCTTGGCCCATCAGGAGAGGTACTTTTAACCACTATCGCTTCATCCAGTGGTGATAGTGCCTTTGATCGGTCTGCAATGCAGGCTGTTGAACACGCTGCTCCGTTCAGCGAGCTGAGGGATTTGCCCGCAGAGCAGCAGCGTAACTTACGTCAATTTAATCTGCGATTTACCCCGGGGGATGTTCGCTGATGCAAACCATAAGCAAAGTGTGGCTGTTTTGTGTGCTGCTATTCGTTAGTAGTTATGCAAATGCAAACCTAACTATCGAAATAACACGTGGGAGCGACCAAGCCTTACCGATTGGTATCGTTCCCTTTGCAGGCGGCGATAACATGCCTGAAGACGTGGCTCAAATCATCCAGGACAATCTCGAACGCAGCGGCTTTTTTGCGCCTTTAGAACGCAGTGCGATGTTTGATAGGCCAAGCCAGGCGGATGACGTTGAGTTTGGCACTTGGCGTTCTCTAGATGTGCGATATTTAGTGGTAGGTAGAGCGCAACAGACAGGTAGTGGTTATCAGATTCAATTTGAGTTAATGGATATCAGTGGACAGCGCCGTATGATTGGCGAAACGGTCACTGCAAGCACGAACGATTTACGTGGTGCTGCTCACTATATTAGCGATCAAATTTTTGAAGAAATTACTGATATCCGGGGTGCTTTCTCAACTCAAATTGCTTATGTAACTGCTCAAGGATTAGGCGATAATATGCAATTTGGTCTGTATGTGGCCGATGCGGATGGTCGTAATAGTCAACAAGTGCTTACCTCCGACCAACCGATCATGTCACCTGCATGGTCTCCCGATGGTCGGAAACTGGCATACGTATCCTTTGAAACAGAGCGTCCGGCTATCTATATTCAAGATGTTTCAACTGGGCAACGGATACAGGCAACTTCTTTCGACGGTATCAATGGTGCTCCTACATGGTCACCTGACGGGCGCAAAATCGCTATGTCACTGTCCAAAGATGGACAACCAGAAATTTATATCCTAGATATCAATAATCGCTCAGTAGAGCGCATAACTCAAAACAGTAGCATTGATACCGAGCCAGCTTGGGCACCTGATGGACGTAGTCTGTTGTTTACCTCTGACCGTAGCGGTGGGCCGCAAATTTATGAATATTCGCTAGGTAGCGGTGAAGCAAATCGCATCACATTCACCGGTAACTACAATGCGCGCGCACGCTATTCACCTGACGGGGAGTATATCTTTTTAATTCACCGCTCCAACCGTGGATACCAAGTTGCACGTCAGGAGCGTGATGGAGGACGCCTTGTTGTCATCAGTGAAACAACAAGAGATGAATCCCCTAGTGTTGCGCCGAACGGGACCATGGTAATCTTCGCTACCCAACAGGGTAGTAATGGGGTGCTAAGTGCCGTTTCAGCGGATGGCCGCTCGTCATTTAGATTACCCGCAGCGCAGGGTGATGTGCGCGATCCCGCGTGGTCACCTTTTTTAAATTGATTGACGAAAAGTTTTATTTTTTTGTTTTCAGGCAAGGAGTCTGATTATGCAACTTAAACCGTTGGCTCGCTCATTGGCAGTAGCGTTATCTATCGTAGTTATCGCTGGCTGTTCCAGCACCGGCGGAACCCAGGACGGTGACTCTTATGGAAGCCAGGATGGCAGCGGTACCGGAACTAGCACCTCAGGTGCCGGCACTGGTGGCCAGTATGGTTCTACATCTGGTTCCGGCGCAGGCGCTGGTCAACAAGCCGATTCTCGCATTCCAGAAGTGCGCACCATTCATTTCGATTTTGACCGCGATACCATCAAGAGTGAGTATGAGTCGGTTGTAATGGCACATGCCCGCTATTTACGCGCCAACCCGAATTCGCGTGTTGTCCTGCATGGACACACCGATGAGCGTGGCACACGTGAATACAACATGGCTCTTGGTGAGCGTCGTGCTAATGCTGTACAGCGTTTCTTGAATATCCAAGGCGTATCACCGTCTCAAATGAGCGTTGTGAGCTATGGTGAAGAGCGTCCGGTGGCTAGCGGTCAAAGCGAAAGCGCTTACGCTCAGAACCGTCGTGTTGTCTTTAATTACTGATGGCATTGGCGCGCGCTGCGCGCCAACCCTTAATGTTCGGAGTCATCATGATCCACAGTCTCAAACGTTATTTTGAGAGGCTGTGCGGTGCGGGAGCCATAGTGCTCCCGCTGTCCGTATTGCCTTTAACAGCCTTTGGTCAGCAGCCATTAGTGCATGACTTATCATCGGGGTCAGGCGGGTTTTATCAGGAAGCTCAGCGCCATGAAGCTTCTGGTGGTAATTTAGTACTATTTAATCAGGTACAAGAACACCAGAAGGAGATTCAACAACTACGTGGTCAAATTGAAGAACTTCGACACCAGTTAGAGCAGCTTCGCCGGCAATCACAGCAGCAATACCTGGATATTGAAGATCGTTTGATGAATAGCGGCCCTAGCCAAATTGAACAATCGACTCCTGCAGTGGAACCCGAGGCGGCAGAGCAAGTTGCCAACGCAGCTTCTACTCGGAACGTCAGCGAAGACGCTCAGGCTGACTACCAAGCAGCGTTTGCCCACGTTCAAGCACGTCAATTCGAAGATGCGATCAATGCATTTAAAGCCTTTGTTACTGATCACCCCGACAGCAGTCTGACCGCGAACGGACATTACTGGCTGGGGGAACTTTATGCTGCTGAAGGTGAACTTGGCGCTGCTGATGAATCATTTAGCCGTGTTATTGAGCAGTACAGCGGCAGCAGTAAAGTACCCGATGCGCTTTATAAGCTAGGGTTAGTAAAAGCGCGGCAGGGCGAGGCTGAACGCAGTCGTGAACTGCTGGAACAAGTACGTGATGATTATCCGCAGAGTAGCGCTGCAGGACTTGCCAATGACTTTTTACGTCAGTCGGCAGGATAACGTCTGTTTACACTTTTGTATCAAGGAAACCTCATGAGCTGCAAAATCGACTATCAACCAGCGTCCAATCTTTTGGAAAACCGCGTCGTGTTGGTAACCGGTGCGGGTGATGGAATTGGACGTGCTGCTGCACTTACCTACGCCCGCCATGGGGCAACTGTGATACTGCTTGGCCGCACGATAGCCAAGCTTGAGCGTGTCTACGACGAAATTGAAGCAGAAGGCGGGCCTCAGCCTGCAATTTTTCCGCTCAACTTTGAGGGTGCAACACTCAAAGATTTTCACGATATGGCTGAAACGCTGGACAAAGAATTTGGCCGTTTAGATGGATTGCTGCATAACGCTGGCTTGCTAGGCAGAATTACTCCTTTTGAGCAGTACAATCCAGCGTTATGGGAACAAGTCATGCAGGTCAATATCAATGGGCCTATTTGGATGACCCAAGCGTTGCTACCACTGCTTCAGCAGTCAGCTGATGCTTCTGTGGTCTTCACCTCATCAAGCGTTGGGCGAAAAGGCCGAGCCTACTGGGGGGCATATTCGGTTTCAAAGTTCGCCACTGAAGGTTTTGTGGAAGTGCTTGCTGACGAACTTGAAAACCAGTCTACTGTGCGGGTCAATACGTTAAACCCAGGGGCAACACGTACCCAAATGCGCCGAACTGCTTATCCAGGCGAAGATCCGTTGACGCTGCGTACCCCTGAGGAAATCATGCCCACTTACTTATGGCTTATGGGGCCAGACAGCACGGGGGTTAGTGGCCAGAAATTTGACGCTCAACCACCACGTGCATAAACGTACCTTGCCCATAGCTTTCTGACGTACCGCACCGCTTGTCGATGCTCTATGCGTTTTCATTCAATTAACGCTATGAATGAAAAGCAGTCAGAGCATCGACTAAGTCTTTACAGGTTTCAAACCATAAGTCAGCTGGCCATTGCTGATAGTCGTCTTCCTCACTGATATACCCGTAGCCAACGGCAACAGCCGTCATTCCCGCCGCTTTTGCTGCCTCCATATCACGGATATGATCACCGACGTACCAACACGCTTGTGGCGCCACGTTAAGCCTGCGCGCAGCCTCCCAAAGAGGTTCCGGAGCGGGTTTTCTGACCGCTAGATCATCTGCACATAAAAGAGCTCCTGGCGTGAGCGCCAGGGCCTCAAGTAGCGGAAGGGTATAGCGCCTTGGTTTGTTCGTTACGATTCCCCACAAGCGTGATGCTGAATGCCAGCGGTCTAGCCATTGGTCAAGGGGTTCAAATAGCCGACTGTGAACAGCAACTGCTTTTTCATAATTATCTAACAAATACTGTCGCGCCGTATCATGTTCAGTTGAACCACTTTCGATACCAATAGCCAAGGTTACTAAGGCACTGCCTCCGTTAGAAACCTGACCTCGTATTTTCCCATAGGGCAGTGGTGTCAGCCCATGATGCCGCCTCAATGCATTCGTTGCTTCAGCAAGATCAGGGGCAGTGTCAACAAGAGTTCCATCTAGATCAAACAGTATGGCTTCAGGTATTGATGTTGACATTTATTGGCTCGCTTTTCGGCAATACATCATGTAATTGACCGATACATCATTTGCGACCAAGCGGTAGTGACGAGTCAACGGATTATAGGTCAGTCCCGTTTGTTCATTAATCTCAAGGTCTGAGGCTCTTGCCCATGCGGCCATCTCAGAAGGACGTATAAATTTTGCATAATCATGGGTGCCGCGCGGCAATAGCTTAAGCACATACTCAGCACCTAAAATCGCAAAAGCATACGATTTAGGGGTACGATTTAGGGTCGAGAAGAAAACGTAGCCCCCAGGGCGAACCAGCTCACTGCAAGCACGAATGACCGATGCAGGGTCAGGCACATGCTCAAGCATTTCCATGCAGGTTACGATGTCATAATGCCCTGGCTGCTCTGCTGCTAACGCTTCAACACTTATCAGCCGATAGTCCACCGATGCACCGCTTTCTGCCGCATGTAGTCGGGCAACGTTAAGGGGTGCTTCTCCAAGATCAATGCCGGTAACATTAGCACCTCGATGGGCCATCGATTCACTTAAAATCCCACCACCACAGCCGACATCAAGCACCTTTTTACCGGCTAAGCCTGCACGCGCGTCAATAAAGTCAAGCCGCAAGGGATTGATAGCGTGCAGCGGCTTGAATTCCCCCTCTGCGTCCCACCAACGACTAGCAAGTGCTTCAAATTTCGCAACTTCCGCTGCGTCGACATTGTCGTGGTTGCGATGAGTAGTGCTATCCTGAGGTATCGCTTGCATGTTTTAACTCCCATTGTCGGTAAGTTGGCATGAAGGTGGCAACCAACCAGTCGTTCAGTATTATGTCATTCTAACCACTCCTGGAAAGGAACGCATGAAAAGGAACGCGACATGAATCTTAACCCTCTATTTTCGCGACTTTTATTTTCTCAGGGAGCGTGATGAATGCGAGTATTACTCCACGGAAGTGAACTAAGTGCCGCCACCGCCGCCGCAGCGTTAGCCTGGGTAGGCCATCAAGTTGAGTGGCTACTACACGAAAGCGCACCATGGCCACAGCTTTTAAAGGCGGACTGGTTGCGCAGTGAGCCTGAGTTAATGACGCATATTGAACAAGCGTTAGCCAGTGGAACACTGAGAATCATTGAAGCGCCAGAGCAGGCTCACTCTCCTGATGTAGTTTGGTTGGCTCTGTCGCCCAATCAGCGTCAGGCGGCCAAGGCACTGCTTGAAGCCTCTATATTTGAGCGCCATAGTGGTGCTGTATTAATTAATAATTCAACATTTCCAGTAGGCGAAACAGAGCAGTTGCACGCGCTTATGGGGCCCCAGCACAGTAGCGTTGCCTTACCCGACACTTTGGAAGAAGGGCGGGCCTGGCTCTCATTTACGCGTCCTTCACGCTGGCTATTAGGCTGCGATGATGCAACAGGTGAACAGGTGGCGCGCGAGCTTTTACGTGCATTTAATCGCCGCAATGATGTGTTCCAGCGTATGCCTTGTAGAGCGGCTGAGCTGACTAAGCTCGCTATTAACGGCATGTTGGCAACACGTATCAGCTACATGAACGAGATTGCAGGACTAGCAGACACGCTCGGAGTTGACGTTGAACATGTACGCCAAGGCATGGGGGCTGATACTCGCATTGGTTATGAATATTTATATCCTGGCTGTGGCTTTGGTGGCCCCAATTTCTCTCGCGACCTAATGCGCTTAGCTGATGTTCAGTCAGCCAGTGGTCGTAATTCGGCATTGCTAGAGCAAGTAATGGACATCAATGAACAGAAAAAAGAGACGTTATTTAGGAAGCTATGGACGTTCTTCGAGGGCGATTTAGCCGGCAAAACAATTGCTATTTGGGGGGCTGCCTTTAAACCTGGAACTACCCGAATCGATCATGCGCCAGTGCTGACACTCCTTGCCGCCTTATGGGCACAAGGGGTGAAGGTGAAGCTTCATGATCCAGCGGCAACCCCCGCGCTGCTCAACGCTGTCGGTGACCGAAACGATCTAACTACGTTTACCAGTGACCCTTATCTGGCATGTGAAGGAGCCGACGCACTAATGTTGGTGACTGAATGGAAATCTTATTGGAACCCTGACTGGCATCGTTTAGCCTCCTTATTGAGCGCTAAGTTGGTGTTGGATGGACGAAATATTTATGATCCAGCCTTCGTGGCTAGCTGTGGCTTACGGTATAGAGGAATCGGGCGTCGAGCAGATCCCACAACGTATTGAGGAAAAGTCATGCCCAACAGTACTGCATCTTCTCGCATTGTTCCCGATGTGGATCAAAGCTTGACCGCACAACACTTGCGTCATCGCAGGGGGCCCAAACTGTGGCCATTGTGGTTATTGATGATGCTTATTATCATTTCGCTGGGCGCCGCAGCAGGGGGCCTTTGGTATGAAAGAGAACGCTTATTAGAAGAGGTGCATCGCGTTAGTGGAGAAGTGTCTAATCTTCATGCAAGACTCGACTCAGGTGACACGGATACACAAGATGCGATAGCCTTTTTACAAGCACAGATGAGAACACTGTTCCAAGAGCAAGAGCAATTAGCCGTTGCGGTGACAAGCACACGTGAAGAGCTGTACGGGCTCTTGACGTCAAACGAAGAGCTCATTAATGGTGATGCCCTGAGCAGCATTGCTGACCGTATTAGTCTGCTGGAAGAACAAGCAGCGTTGCGTGACCAGCAGCTTGCCGCAATACGCACATCACTTGATTCACTTGAGCAAGCGGGCATGTCTGGGCGGCAAAATTTAGCAGAAGAAGTAACTTACCTCGAAGAAATGCTGTCACAACGCTTGTCTGCTACTGCAAGCCGGTTAGATGAGGTTGCTCAACTGGAAAATGAGAGCAGCGAATTGGCAACAAAGGTTACAGCATGGCAAGAAGAGATCGATCAGCGTTTTACTGAGGTAAACTCTGCTCTCGAAACGCTAAGAAGTACTGATATCCCAGCTACTCAAGAAGCTTTAGAAGCGCTTGAGCAGCAGTGGGTACAACGGTTAAACACCTTAGAAAGTGATATCCGTCAGGTGCGGCAAGCCCAACTGGCATTCAGTGCCCAGATGGAGATGCTCCGCTAGAAATACACCGTTAAAGATTGCCGGTATCATAGGGCAATTAGTAATAAAGCCACCGAGTCGCTGATTTGGTTAGGGATGAATTGCATGGAAAGAAAACGGCGATGGCCTACCGTTAAAAAAGCGACTTGTGGGGTGGTTTTACCACTTCTTGTAACGTGGTCAGCACCTTTGTGGGCACTCAACGCTTCCATCAATGGTGTTAGCAGTGAAGTTGAGGCCAATATTAATGCTTATCTACAAAATATTAATGAAGAGCAATACACCGATGTCAGGTTAGAAGGTGAGATACGGAAACGTGCGCAAGAAGCCATGCGCGTTTTCGGCTACTACGAACCAGACATTACGGTTGAGGTTGGTAGCTCACCCATCACACTCCGTATCGAGCCCGGTTCGCCGGTCAAAATCGATGTGCTTTCTGTCAATATCGCCGGTGAAGCGAGCGATGATCCTCCGTTTCAGGAAGCACTCGATGCATTTCCCTTGAAGGAAGGCGATACATTGCGGCATGCCCCATGGGATCGCCTGCGCAACCAGTTTTCAGGCTTAGCACTGGAACGTGGTTATTTCGACTCGGAGTTTACCGATCGCCGAATGGAAATAAGACCCTACCTTGAAAGCGCTCGTCTCTATATGGATTTCAACAGCGGCCCACGCTATCAATTTGGCAATACGACTATTGCAGGCAGCCATATTGAGCCTGAGCGGTTACTTCAAATGCAGACCTTTACGTCGGGAGAGCCTTATCTAGCGGAATCGGTAGCCCTTTATAATCAACGTTTGGCTGAAACAGGATGGTTCAGCTCTGTGACGGTTCGACCACGTTTAGCGACAGCACGCGAACTGACCTTATCGCCACCAACAGGTGGCTCACCGTGGTGGGATGAAGCAACAGCATCACAGCCCCAACGCCCCAGACTTTCCAGCGTAGCGTTTGCCAGCGCACTTAGCATAACTAAACGAGACGATACCAGCTTGCCTATTGACGTAAGTGTAGAGCCTGCTGATCGCCATCAATTTGAAGTCGGGGTTGGCTTCGCAACTGACGTAGGGCCGCGTATGCGATTTGGCTGGAAACAGCCATGGATCAATCGTTTTGGTCATAGTTTAAATCATGATCTGTATGTTTCAGCACCCGACCAGCGTTTCACCGGTACCTACAATATTCCATTAGAAGACCCTCTACGTGACAGCTATCGCCTTCAATATGGTGTGCGTAACCTGGATGACGGTGATACCCAATCATTAGAGGGCACCGTAGAAATTGCTCGTCGATGGGAATTTGAAAACCGTTGGGTGCAAACACTTTACTTCCGCACCACCTACGAAGACTTCACCCAAGGGGGAGTGTCTGATGAAGTATTACTGTTTTATCCAGGCATTCAGTGGTCTCGTACGAGAACGCGCCCCCAGCGGTTTCCGCTTTGGGGAGATAGACAACAATTATCGATTGAGTACTCAGACACCCTATGGGGCTCAGACGCCCAATTCGCACGTGTAACAGGCGATACTGAATGGATTCGCACCATCGGCGATGACAACCGCTTTTCTGCAAGGCTAAGTATCGGTGCTATCGAAACAGATAATTTCGATAAGCTGCCACCCTCGTTGCGATTCTTTGCAGGCGGCGACCGAAGCGTTCGGGGTTACTCCTATGAAAGCCTATCGCCGCGAAATGAAGAAGGGCTTTTACGTGGCGGCCAGCAAATGCTGACCTCGACCCTCGAGTATCAGCGTCGAGTTTCTGGAGACTGGTGGGGAGCCACTTTTGTCGATACTGGAGATGCCTTCGATGACTGGGGGCCAGAAGAATTAAAAACGGGCGCAGGGGTTGGTGTACGTTGGATTTCCCCTGTGGGTCCTATCCGACTTGATGTAGCACACCCATTTGACGATGAAGACGATTGGCGGCTGCATTTTTCCATCGGTCCAGAATTTTAGGAGAGCATTTTGGCTAAGGTTGTAACAGCGGCATCCATTAAGCGTCAACCGCTCTCAGTTAAACATCGTGCCGGGTTGTTTTTGTGGAGTTTTGTACGGTTAGCCATTGTGCTACCACTCTGGCTATTTGGTTTGGTCGCTCTTCTATTAGGCATTGCGCTCTCTCCTTGGGGAACAGGACAACTATTTTCTCAAGGCGAGCAACGGGGGTTCTTTACGTATGAACACCAAGAAGGTGCACTGCTCGACCAGTTTGCATTGCGCGGTTTTCAACTATCGCTCGGTGAGACACGCGTCAACGTCGACAGCCTAGAGCTCGCTTGGGCTGAAGACTGTGTGCTGTCAGGCAAGCTTTGCCTAGATCAATTTCATATAGAAGGTGCAGATATACGTTTGGGGGAAAGCGCTGAACCGGACCCTGAATCACCAGAATCAGAGGGGATGCCTAGCATCCAACTTCCTTTTCCTATTGAGCTACGCTCAGTTGAGTTCAATAACGTTCAGCTGCAGCTAGCTGATGGAACTCGCATCGGTTGGGAATCGTTTTCAACCGCGATCACTGCACAACAGCATCTTGTCAGTATCGCGCCTACTACGCTCATGCAGCCAACCGTGTACTTACCTCCCTCGGCAGGCACTCAACTGACCGAAGGTATTCAGACGCCGTTACATGCATCTGGCATTGATGGTGCTGTTATGGCTACCCAACCCCTCATAGAAGAACCTGATCAAGCAGTAGAGGCCTTAACAGCACGGGAGCGAATTGAGCTACCTGAAGTAATGCTTCCCATTGATATCGACTTAGCATCCCTCACCGTGACTGACGTCACTGTCAGCGGAGCCGTTGATTACCAAGTCGAACGATTAGCCGTGGTTGCGAGTGCCGAAGGCAACCAAATAGCTCTCCGGTCATTAGAGTTGCTCACGCCAGATGCCGAGGCAAACTTAACAGCCAACGCTACATTATCAGGCAGTTATCCGATAGATGCTCGATTAACGTCAACTTTGTTTTTACCCGAGATATTTCCCGAGCTAAGTGGGGAAGAGCTTGTTTTGGAGCTGTCGGGATCCCTAGATGAGCTTACAGCCAGTTTAGGGGCATCCGGTGTCGTTAATGCAACACTGGAGGCTCAAGTCGATGCACTAGCACCGACGCTACCCTTTGATATACGACTACAGAGTAACCGAGTACAGTGGCCACTCACACAGCCCAGTAGTGATGAGTCAACGGCAGAACCTTATGTTGTTGAAGATATAGACATCGTTGCTAGCGGCAATTTGGAAGCGTACCAGACAACGCTTTCCTTAAACGCTCAAGGCCCGCAAGTGCCAGCCACCAACATTCGCCTCAGTGGCGACGGAGATCTTTCATCGTTCCGCTGGGCGCCACTAACCCTAACGATAGATGACAGTTCGCTTAGCAGTGAAGGGGAAGTTAACTGGGCTTCGTCACTTCGAGTTGATACCACCATCAGGCTGGATCAATTCGATCCTTCTCACTTTGTCGAACAGCTCAACGGCAATCTCAATGGCGATATTACCGCTAGTGTGAGCCAAACGGGCGACCTCTGGGAAGTCAGTCTGCCAGTCCTCGATATTAATGGGGAGCTCCAGGAGTATCCTCTGACGCTACAAGCCTCCCTAGAGGCTAACAGTGCGCTTGAAGTTGATATCCAAGAACTACTTTTCACTCAGGGAGACAACCGATTAACGGCCTCTGGCCAGGTTAGTGAACAAGCAATGTCGCTAGATACTGAGATTGCATTACGTCAATTACAGACGCTGCATCCAGACTTAGCGGGTACATTAACAGGCAATATTCTTGCCAGAGGTAGCATTAGCCAACCGAGAGTAGAGGCCGAAGTAACTGGTCGCGATTTGCGTTTTGCCGAGAACCGTATTGAAACGTTATCACTGACCAGTAATATCGAGGGTATCGACGATCCATCGCTAGACATTAACCTTGGATTGCAGCAAGTCAATGCAGGTGGGCAGGCATTTTCAAGTATTACCCTTGAGCTTAACGGCCGCCTATCTCAACATGCGCTCGCTGTTAGTATCGATGGCCAGGCCGATAACATGCTAAGCCGTGCGCTTTTAACGCTAAATGGTCGTTTTGATCAGCAAGCGCAGCAGTATCAGGGCCAACTAACCCCACTGGAAGTTGACTCCGAGTTTGGCAACCTACGTTTAGAAGCCCCTCTTGATATTCGTTACAACCTTGCTAACGGCCAAGCACAACTCTCACCTTTCTGTTTGCGGCGCGAAGAAGGAGGGCTTGTTTGTTCAGAAGAACCGGTTACTGCATCAGCTGATCAAGGGCGCACAGTGCTAAGCATCAGAGAAGTGCCGATGGAAGCACTGGAGCCTTTATTGCCTAAAGAGTGGAGCTTTGAAGGCGACACGACGGCAGACCTTGTTGCAGCTTGGCGCCAAGGGGGAGCTCAGTGGCAAGCCGACGTTCAGGTATTAAGTGAGTTAGCGATTACTGCAGTCAATGATTACGGCCAGCCCGTACAGCTTCCTGTGATTAGTTTAAACACGCAGTTAGAAGCCAGCCAAGCTCAAGCTGATGCCGATATTGTACTGTCGCTTGAAGATGCTGGTGAGCTGACACTCGATCTCACCATTAGTGATCCACTTGGTCGTGGTGGTCTTAGTGGAGAGCTAAGGGCCCAAGAGCTTTCTTTAACGCCTTACCGCCCATTAGTGGTGGGTATGGATCGTTTAGAGGGCGACTTAAATGGTAGTATACAAATTACTGGAACAACCAGTCAGCCAGATTTACAGGGGCAGCTTGCACTTCGCAATCTAAGCGCTAATGGCCCAGATATTCCTCTTGATATTAAAAATGGCGAGCTAGTCGTTGCGTTTGACGGCGAGCAAGGGGACATAAATGGTTTTATTGCGGCTGAACGTGGCCGCTTAAATATTACCGGGGATGCGTTTTGGCCCGCAGGTGACGACTGGCGTATTGGTGTCGATGTAAACGCTACCCAGGAGCCACTATTAATCGTTTTACCACAGTTTGGGCGTTTAGAAGCAGCCCCTGATATCCGCATTCGCGTAACGCCGGATCGCTTGCAAGTGCGTGGCAATGTCGATCTACCTTGGGCGCGCTTAGAGATTGGCGATCTTCCTGCCTCGGCTGTTAGCCCAAGCTCTGACGAAGTCATTATCACCGAGCGTGACGACCGAAAAGCGGAACGGCTGGCTCAGCAACGAGCTGCCAATAACGATTCAAGCGCGGCTGACGAGCTCTCACAATCAGGCATGGCCCTTGATGTGCTCATCACACTAACCTTGGGTCGTGATATGCAAATATCAGCATATGGGCTTAATTCTGGCTTGGGTGGCACATTAGAAATTCGTCAAAACCGTGGTGCACTACAGCTGTTTGGTGATGTCAATTTAGTCGATGGCCGCTTTCAAGCCTTTGGTCAAGATCTCCTGATTCGCCGTGGACAGCTAATATTCAGTGGTCCTCCAGGGCTTCCAATCCTCGATTTCGAAGCCATTCGAAATCCAGACATCACAGAAGATGAGGTTATTGCCGGCCTTCGCGTCAGAGGCAATGCCGAAGAACCTAACGTACTTATTTTTTCAGAACCAGGAATGAGTGAAACCCGTGCACTGTCATATTTATTGAGAGGGCGGGCGCCAGATGCTGCTGGTGGTGGAATTGGCAGCGAGCTAACTACCGCCTTGATTGGAATGTCTCTTGGACGGACAGGCCAAGCCGTTGGTTCAATTGGAGAAGCCTTTGGTATTAGCGATTTAACCTTGGATACCACTGGGGCAGGTGACAACAGTCAAGTAGCGCTGACTGGGCAGCTAACCGATGACATCCGTATTAGCTACGGTGTTGGCATTTTCTCGCCCATTGCAGAACTGACGTTACGCTACACACTTTGGCGTAATCTATACGTGCAGGCAGTATCGGGTGCCAATCAAGCCGTCGACTTAATTTATACCTTCACCCGGCCCGGTGACCCTACGATTTATCCACGGCAATAAGAGGGCGTTATGGCGCTATTTTCTAAAGCAAATTCAACACCAATTGGCCGCGTGACGCCGATTGAAACGAGTAGCGTACATACCGTTACTGGCCACTCACTTCACCCTCCTTTTCCAGAAGGGTATGAAGAAATTGTGTTAGGTATGGGGTGCTTTTGGGGCGTTGAGCGCCTGTTTTGGCAAGTACCGGGGGTTTACGTCACTGCCGCAGGTTATGCTGGGGGAGAAACACAAAACCCAACTTATCAAGAAACGTGTACGGGACAAACAGGCCATACCGAAGTGGTTAGAGTGGTATACGACCCCAGTGCCACATCCTTAGATACGCTGTTGCAAATTTTTTGGGAACAGCACGACCCTACACAAGGAAACCGTCAAGGCAACGATGTAGGTAGCCAGTACCGTTCTGCTATTTTCACAACAACGGATGCGCAGTTGATTGCGGCAGAAAAGAGTGCCGATACCTACCAAAAGGCTCTCGATAAGGCTGGCCGTGGTGCTATTACTACCGAGATCAAGCCGCTGAATACCTTTTATTACGCAGAGGCTTATCATCAGCAATACCTGAACAAGAACCCCGGTGGTTACTGTGGGCTCAAAGGTACCGGTGTGACTTGTCCCATCGGTTAGTCGTGGTGAGGGCCAAATCATTCATCATAAGGTCAGTAAAATGCCACACACTTTAAAACGTTCATGGCTCATGCCTTCGGTTTGGGCTCTGACTATCTCTAGTGTAATTGCTACACCGGTCATGGCTGAGGAAGTCACTGAAGACACCGTTCCAGCGATGCCTCAAACGGTTGAAGAAAGCCCGTTTGCCAGTGAACGAGAAGCAGTCATATGGCGTCAGGATGAATTGAAAGAGCTAGAAAGTCTTCTGCGTCAGCTGCGTTTTGACTTGGTGAATAACCAGGATGCCCGCGGAGCCGCTCCACGGTTAGCAACGCTTCAGGAACAAGCTACTCAAGCTCATTTTTTGCCCGCGTTTATTGTCGGCACCCATGGACGCGGGTCTGACGCTCGCCCAGAAATATGGGAGGAATGGGAAGACTTCGCAGCGGGATTTACAGATCTTGAACAAAAGGTGGCAGTGCTGATTGATGCTGCCGAGCAAGAGGATTATCGCGCGGCTACGCGAGCATTTTCTGATGTTGGCTTAAGCTGTAAAAGCTGTCATCGCGCCTACCGCTATAACTAACTGGGATCGATGTCATTAGAGCGATAGGCACAGATAGTGTCAGTCGCTTTGTTGAAGGCGGTCGATACGATAAAGGGTCTCAACCTGCTCCAGGCCGGTTATGGTGCAATTTAGATCTTTTACACGGCCGTCGCTCAACCCATAGACCCAACCATGCACTGAAATATCCTGGCCTCTCTGCCAGGCACGTTGCAGAATTTTAGTTCGGCACAAGCTATTAACTTGAGCCTTTACGTTCAATTCACACATGCGGTCAATTTGCTCTTCCAATGGCAAGTGTTCAAGCGTATCACGGTGGCGGTTATACTGTTCGCGCACCGAATGCAGCCAGTAATCGACGACTCCGCATTCACCGCCGGTTACTGCCGCCTTAATGCCACCACAACCGTAGTGCCCCACAATCATGATATGACTGACCTTGAGTACATCCACCGCAAACTGCACAACTGATAGTGCGTTCATATCGGTATGGTGGAGAAGGTTAGCGACATTACGATGGACAAAGACTTCGCCTGGCGGAAGGGCAATAATCTGGTTAGCGGGCACACGACTGTCAGAACAACCAATCCAGAGGTAATCAGGGTTTTGCTGATTGGAAAGGCGTTTAAAGTAGTCAGGATCTTCCTCACACATACGCTCTGCCCAGGCGCGATTATTATCAAGCAGTGTTTCAATAGCGTTAGACATTGGATCTCCGTCACAGGTTAGGAGCTGTTAGGTTCAAGATAGAGCAAACTAGGATACAGAGAGAGGGGTTTTAACCTTCTCGGAATCTAAGGTCAATCTTTGTGCTTAGCGACCGTTGTCGGCAAGTGCATGACCGATAAGTACATGCAATGGTTCAGGATAGGAGTAGCACATGGCAGATAACGCGGAATATGAATACGATTTACTGGTAATTGGAGCAGGGTCAGGGGGGGTTCGCGCCGCACGAATGGCGGCGGCAACCGGTGCCAGAGTTGCTATAGCAGAAGATCGTTACTTGGGCGGTACCTGTGTCAATGTCGGTTGCGTGCCTAAAAAACTGTACTCCTATGCGGCCCACTTTCACGACAGCTTCGATGATGCCGCGGGCTTTGGGTGGCAGTTGCCTGGGCCTGCTGTCTTTGATTGGTCAGTGCTACGCGACAATAAAACCAGTGAAATAAAACGCCTAAATGGCATTTATCAGCGGATGTTGGAGGGCGCGGGGGTCGTATTGCTTCACGCTAGAGCAACCGTGACAGATGCACACACCGTTTCATTGACCTCTGAAGAGGGTGTTACCCAAGTAACAGCACAAAAGATACTGCTGGCTACAGGTGGCTGGCCATGGGTACCTGATTTTCCTGGCAGTGAATATACAGTCACTTCAAATCAAATATTTGACCTTGACGCTTTTCCAGAGCGGTTTCTCGTTTTGGGGGGCGGCTATATTGCAGTCGAGTTCGCGAGCATTTTTAACGGCCTCGGTAGTGAAACGCATTTGATTTATCGTGGAGAGCTGTTTCTAAAAGGGTTTGATGAAGAAGTTCGAGCTTTTACCCGCGATGAAATGAGCAAAAAAGGCGTCAATCTGCATTTCAATACCAATATTGAACGGATTGAACCCAATGGCTCTGCGTTTAACGTGTATTTAACTAACGGTGATGTTCAAGAGGTAGATGCCGTCTTAGCAGCGACAGGACGTAATGCCAATACGCAGGGGCTAGGGCTTGAAGCATTGGGCATTCATCTTGATAGCAAGGGAAAAATCCCAGTGAATGCGCGCTACGAAACGTCAGTCCCTTCGATTTTGGCGCTTGGCGATTTGACCCAGGGGCCTGAATTGACGCCCGTGGCATTGGCTGAGGCGATGCAGCTAGTCGATATCCACTTCAATGAAACACTGCCTAAACCGCTGGACTACACCACGATTCCTACGGCTGTTTTTTGTCATCCCAATATTGGGACGGTAGGGCTATCTGAAGAGGCTGCCAGAGAAAACATTGGCAAGATTCGCGTTTATAGCGCGGACTTTAAAGCAATGAAACACACATTGTCAGGTAGCCAAGAACGCACCTTAATGAAGCTAATCGTTGATGATGCGACAGATGTTGTCGTAGGGGCTCACATGGTAGGTGAAGAGGCCGGTGAATTAATACAAGGGATCGCTATTGCGGTCAGAGCTGGGCTTACAAAAGAAGATTTTGATCGTACCATCGGTATCCACCCCACAGGTGCGGAAGAGTTTGTGACAATGAGAACAGCTACTCGCAATTGATTACATAAAATTCACATTTTTAAGGCGAGCATCAGCTCGCCTTTTTTGTCTCGCAGCTATGTGAGGTTGATCTAAACTCTTCCAATACAGCGGTTCTTTCAGCTGTTTTTTTGCAGGTAGAGACGCTTTTGATAACCAAAATTTATGGAAAAGGACAGGATGAATAATATGATTTTTGAATTGCTCATAATCAGCTGTTATAATGGCGCTCAAATTCGCTACAGCGAAGCATAACCATGAGCACGCCAATAACACCTTTTACCCCTTCTGCAGATCTTGCCCGCCCGACAGTCGCTGATGCTGTGGTTGGGCATGCGTCTACTCCGTTATTTATTCGCAAGCCGAATGCAGATGATGGTTGGGGCGTCTACGAGTTGATAAAAGCTTGTCCGCCGCTTGATGTTAATTCTGCTTATGCTTATCTACTGTTGGCAACTCAGTTTCGTGACACTTGTGCGGTTGCAACAAATGAAGAGGGCGAGATAGTAGGGTTTGTATCTGGTTATGTGAAAGACAACGCGCCGGACACCTACTTTCTATGGCAGGTTGCCGTCGGTGAAAAAGCACGTGGCACAGGCTTGGCACGCCGCTTAGTCGAAGCCATTATGTCGCGTCCAGAACTTGATAATGTGCATCATCTGGAAACGACGATCACTCCAGACAATCAGGCCTCTTGGGGCTTATTTCGCCGCCTAGCGGCACGTTGGCAAGCCCCTTTAAATAGCCGTGAATATTTCTCTACCGAACAACTCGGTGGAGAGCATGATCCTGAAAACCTAGTTCGCATAGGTCCATTTCAAACAGACAGTATGTAACGGAACGGACCAGCTATCGCCCAGTACGCGGCTCTCCATAGCTGGTTACGTTTTTAAATTTGTTACCACTGCTTCCGCCAGTTTGCCCTACGCTTGGCTCAATGATTTAAAAAGGAGGTCGTTAATGCAGACCCAGACGCTTGAACGCATGGAATCTAACGTACGTACTTATTCGCGCTCATTCCCCGTTGTGTTTACGAAAGCCCAGAATGCTCGTTTAACAGACGAGAATGGTCGTGAGTACATTGATTTCCTGGCCGGTGCCGGGACTCTCAATTACGGTCACAATAACCCACATCTCAAACAAGCGATGATCGACTACCTGTCAACAGATGGCGTTGTTCATGGCCTGGATATGTGGACCGCTGCAAAGCGTGATTACCTAGAAACCCTTGAAGAGGTTATTTTCAAGCCTCGCGGCTTAGACTACAAGGTACATTTGCCTGGTCCGACAGGAACTAACGCAGTAGAAGCGGCCATCCGTTTGGCCCGTGTTGCTAAAGGTCGCCATAACATTGTGACCTTCACCAACGGCTTCCACGGCGTCACTATGGGGGCATTGGCAACCACGGGTAACCGCAAATTCCGCGAGGCGACCGGTGGCATTCCTACACAAGGCGCAAGCTTTTTACCCTTCGATGGTTATATGGGAGAGCATGCGGATACGCTGGATTACTTCGAGAAATTACTTAACGACAAATCTGGCGGCCTCGATATTCCGGCGGGTGTTATTGTCGAAACTGTGCAAGGCGAGGGCGGTATTAACGTGGCAGGCCTTGAATGGCTCAAGCGTTTAGAGAGCATCTGTCACGCCCATGATATTCTGTTGATCATCGACGACATCCAAGCTGGCTGTGGCCGCACGGGTAAGTTCTTTAGCTTTGAACACGCGGGCATCACGCCTGATATCGTGACTAACTCAAAATCACTCTCTGGATTCGGGCTGCCCTTTGCCCATGTGTTGATGCGCCCAGAGCTTGATAAATGGAAGCCTGGACAGTACAACGGTACGTTCCGCGGCTTCAGTCTGGCAATGGTAACCGCTACGGCTGCGCTTAAAAAATATTGGTCAAATGATGTTTTTGAGCGTGATGTTCAGCGCAAAGCGCGTATTGTTGAAGAACGTTTCCAAAAGCTGGCGGCCTTACTCAGTGAGAACGGTATGCCTGCCACTGAACGTGGACGTGGCCTCATGCGTGGTATTGATGTTGTCTCTGGTGATATTGCCGATAAGATCACCAGTAAAGCATTTGAGCACGGCCTTATTATTGAGACCAGCGGCCAAGACGGCGAAGTAGTGAAGTGCCTATGCCCGCTGACCATCAGTGATGAGGACTTGCTGGAAGCGCTGGATATTCTAGAAGCCTCAGTCAATGCTGTTATCCAAGCGTGATGTAGAGTTAGGCTAATTTTGCAGCATCGATTCAGCACTGGGCTGCTTCGGTTAATACCAAGTGCCTCATAACGGAGCAATTCTATGATCGTTCGTAATCTTGAAGAAGCACGTAAAACAGATCGTCTTGTCACTGCCGAAAATGGCAACTGGGACAGCACGCGTCTTGTTCTAGCCAATGATAATGCGGGTTTTTCATTTCATATTACCCGTATTTTCCCAGGTACTGAGACGCATATTCATTACAAAAACCACTATGAAGCTGTGTTTTGCTATGAAGGCGAAGGCGAAGTAGAAACCCTAGCCGATGGTAAAATCTGGCCGATCAAAGCAGGCGATATTTATCTGCTGGATCAGCACGACGAACATCTGTTACGCGGTAAAGAAAAAGGCATGACCGTCGCATGCGTCTTCACGCCAGCAATTACTGGTAATGAAGTACACCAGGAAGACGGCTCATACGCTGCACCTGCTAGTGAGTGATAAGGTCAACGTTAGCTTTCTAATTGGCTAATGACAAAACAAAACAGCCTGCTTTATTAAGCAGGCTGTTTTTAATGGAAGATTGGCATAGGTGATATGGAATTAGTTGCTAAGAAATTAGGTGTTAAGAAATCAGGCTCACGAATCGACTTGCTCGAAAACCAAGGTGATTTCTCCTAAGGTAAAGCCAAATTTCTTCATCGCGGTGCGGTTTATCAAACGCCCATCGGGCTGCAGATACATCCAATCATCCATTAAGAAACGGATAGTGCGGCCGCTAACCTCGATATCAAGCGGGTAGCGCATATGGAAGGCGTGACCATACTGACGCGCATCTACTTGGCCTTCAACATCATTCGCAGTGCCAACCCAGTGATGATCGTCTACTCGCTCAAACTCCCACACCCGTCGATCCGTCTCACCATCAGCAAACAAAAAAGCTTCATCAAGAGTCAGCTTGTTGCCGTCATAAGTTCCCGTGATATCGACTGTGAAACGGCGCTGTACTTCACCAGAGTAGTCTTGCACCATACCCCAAGCTTGGGTGTTGCCAGTGAAGTACTCAGCGATATCTAAGCGAGGAGTTGTGCTGGCATAATCTTCAACCTCGACATTGGCACAGCCAGCAAGCACAAATAGGGTAGTGGCAATTATGAGTTTGCGTATCATTAGAATATTCCTACACGAAGGATGTTAATCGTATAGCTATTGTAGGAGAAATTGGTGCGTTACAGTAGCATTAACAGGTGTTTCTACATAATCTATAGGTTCGTATAATATATATTATGTTAAATCAGATAGATAAAGGTTCCAAAACCAGCTGATCAAGTTGGACAATCCAGTGTCCTTCTCCTTATCATTCATGCTCTTCTTGTTTAAGGATATCTCACGTTATGCGCTCAGGTGTATTGTGTCTAATGGCTGGTTTGTCGCTTTCGGTTGCAGGCTGTGCTGTGACACCGCCAGAAACGAATGAGCCACCGCCATTAAGCGAAGCGTCTTTTAACACCCGCATCCTTGAACTTGAAACCTCTCTTGCCCAGCAGTGTGCATCCGCGTCTGCACTACTACACGAGCAGCAGCTTAACCAGCAGCAAGCGTTGACAGCTGATGTTCGCGAAGTCGGCAGTCTGTTGCGCTATTTGCGTCAAGATGTGGCTGGTATACAAGCTCGCGGTGAAGATCCCGTTATTGTTCGTGAAGAGTGCGATGTTGAGGCCACTCAAGACAACAAAACGCTGCTAGGCCGCAGTGAATGGATTGGTTTACCCAGCGTTGGCACTTATTTGAAGGCGCGCGTTGATTCAGGAGCCAACACGTCATCACTATCAGCATCTGAAATTACCCGCTTTGAACGTGATGGCGAAAATTGGGTGCGCTTTAAGTTGGCACTAAATGACGATGACGTGGTCGTAGATCGCGTGCGTGATGAATGGATCGAAGCGCCAATTGTACGTAGGGTGCGTATTGTTCAGGCATCTGGTGAAGAGTCTCGCCCAGTGATCTCACTGTTAATGACCCTGGGCCCAATCCGCGAAAACGTTGAGTTCACCCTTAATAATCGCACCCATCTGGACTACCCAGTGCTGTTAGGACGGCGATTCATGATGGATATTGCCACCATTGATGTTGCTCAAACCTATCTTTACGAACGCCCAGAATTCCCGGGTGGTGAACCCGCCGATCAAGCCGCTGAAGATGAAGCAGCAGATCAAGACGATACTGAAGAGTAACAGCTCTCCCCCGCCGTTTTTCGCTGAAAGGAATCATGATGTCACGGTTGCCATTTTATTTAATCGTTGGATTACTGCTGTTAGTTGGCATCGCCGCCAGTGTACATCGACATGTTCAGTTTGAAATCCCCTGGCTACCCGGTGAGCAGCGCCAAGTGTGGGAAATCGAAGCGGTTATCAATTTTAATGCCCAGGACGGCCCTGTGCAGGTTGATCTAGCGCTACCTTCTCATCAGGCTGGATATCGGGTGTTGACGGAAAACACCGCATCTTCCGGCTATGGGCTTGCCTACAAAGCAGATGAACTAGGTCGTCAGGCTGAGTGGACTATTCGCAATGCCGCCGGCAGCCAACAGCTTTACTATTCTGTGCAGATGCTTGTTTCGCCAGATGCGCGCTCACCCGTGCAAACGCCACCAGAATTATCGACTATTCCTCCCTGGGAAAGCCCGTACGACTCAGCTGCTAGCCAATTAATTGATCGCGCTTGGGCACGTAGCGCCAATAACGCCACCTTTGCGAGAGAATTGATTTTAGATATTAATGGCGAACGCCAAGGGGAAAATGCACGACTACTCTTAACCCAAGAACAGCCATCGCCGCTGATTGTGCGCTTGTTGAATCAAGCGGGTGTTCATGCAAGGGAAGTCAGCGGTCTATTGATGGAGGATGGTCGTCGTCGACAAACCCTCAGCAGTTGGATTCAAGTGTTCGATGAATCTGCTGAAACATGGACACTATTTAATCCCGCGACCGGCGAGCAAGGAAAGCCCGACAACCTTCTGCTCTGGGAAACTGGCGGTCGCGCTGTCCTAGAAGTTCAGGGCGGCACCAACTCACGGGTTACCTTTTCTATGTTGACGCATTATCAGCCTGCGTCTGCGGCGGTTCGCAATCATTATTCTGACGACACGCTACTGAACTTCTCTATCCATAGCCTTCCTTTGGAAGAGCAGGCACTTTTCCAAACGATTCTGCTGATTCCCATTGGTGCACTGGTAGTAGTGTTCTTGCGCGTGCTGGTTGGGGTGAAAACGTCGGGCACGTTTATGCCGGTGCTTATTGCATTAGCATTTATTCAAACTACCCTGCTAACGGGTTTAATTGGCTTCCTGCTGATTGTGGCCATGGGCTTGATCATTCGTAATTATCTTTCATATCTCAATCTATTGCTGGTAGCGAGGGTTTCGGCGGTCATCATCACTGTCATAGCAATCATCTCAATTTTCACTGTCATTGCTTATCGTATGGGCCTAAGTTCGGGGTTAACCGTCACATTTTTCCCAATGATCATTCTCGCGTGGACGATTGAGCGGATGTCGATTCTTTGGGAAGAGGAAGGGCCAAAGCAGGTATTGGTTCAAGGCGGAGGCAGCCTCTTAACCGCTGTATTAGCGTTCCTTGCCATGAACAACCCCTGGGTTCGCCACATTACTTTCAACTTCCTTGGCGTTCAGTTCATTCTGATGGCGCTCATCTTGTTGCTTGGTAATTACACGGGCTACCGTTTATTGGAGCTACGCCGTTTTAAGCCAATTACCGATGAAGAGAAATCCTCATGAGCTGGCTAAAGAACTGGACGTGGCCGACACGACTTAGAGACAAGGGAATTATCGGCATGAATCGGCGAAATATTCGCTACATTGGCCGCTATAATTCCCGACGCTTATATCCGCTTGTTGACGACAAGCTGAAAACCAAGCTTCTTGCGCAGCGTTACGGCATTACAACGCCTGAACTCATTGGTACGGTAACGACTCAGTTTGGTGTCAAGCATATCAGTGAGATGCTGAGCGGCCATTCAGGCTTTGTGATCAAGCCAGCCAAAGGCAGTGGCGGAAAAGGCATACTTGTTATTGAAAAGGTACAAGAGGGTATCTTTATCAAGCCAAGCGGTGTCAGTTTGTCGATTGAAGATATTGAGCGCCATGTTTCGAACATACTTTCTGGTCTCTATTCGCTAGGCGGCTCACCGGATGTCGCCGTCATCGAAACGCTGATCAATTTCGATGAAAGCCTGATGGCTTATACCTATGAAGGCGTACCGGACATTCGAGTCATCGTGTTTAAAGGGTATCCTGTCATGGCCATGATGCGGCTCTCTACCGCGGCATCAGATGGGAAAGCCAATCTTCATCAGGGGGCTGTGGGTGTTGGGTTGAACATTGCCACAGGCGCGGCTCTGCGCGGGGTGCAGTTCGACCGCCCATGCTTCAGCCACCCCGATACAGGTCACGACTTGGCAAGTCTGGTTGTCCCACAGTGGGATACTCTGCTCCACCTGGCAGCAGGCTGCTACGAGATGACCGGGCTTGGCTATCTTGGCACCGATATGGTACTGGATAGAAAGCATGGCCCCATGCTGCTTGAGCTTAATGCGCGCCCCGGGCTTGCTATCCAAATGACCAACGGAGAAGGGCTTCGTCGCCGGCTTGACCTGATTGAACAGCAGCCTGACGGTGTTCCCGTTGCTGAGCGGGTAGCGTTTGCACAGCACCACTTTGCCCGCCAAAGCGAACTCGTAGAAACGCCTGACACTTCTTCGGCGACGGCGTAGACTACGCATATCCCGTTCAACGAGTGCCCTAATGACAGAAGCTAATACGCTATTACAACAAGCGGAATCCCAGTGCCATACCCGAGGCGTGAGATTTACTCCTATTCGCCGCCGAGTATTGGAACTGATTGCTGAGAATGGTGGCGGCCTAAAAGCGTATGACTTGTTAGACCAGCTATCCACTGAGCATGCCGCAGCAAGACCTCCCACGGTTTACCGTGCTCTAGACTTTCTTATCGAGCAAGGTCTCGTGCATCGTATAGAGTCACAAAACGCTTACGTTGCCTGCGCTTGCCCTGAGCATGCCCATGGCTTTCAGCTGTTAATTTGTCGCCATTGTGGCTATGTTGAAGAGCTTCACTTAGATGAAATAAGCGCTCAGCTGGCCGAATTAGCCAAACGACAAGGGTTTAACGTCGAGCGCCAAACGATAGAACTTCAAGGCTTGTGCCAAAATTGCCGATCTGCGAGTAATGAGTAATGTCACGTTTTGACCAATTAGCCCCGAGCGACCTATTCAAAGCCCTAGAGTCTGCCAGCCCTTCCGACACGTTGCCCGGGACGGAAGCACTTCTTGACGCAGTGCACTTTAACGAACAAGGCTTGCTGCCTGCCATTGCCCAGCAGTTTGATTCAGGCGAAGTGTTAATGATGGCATGGATGAACCGCGAGGCACTCGAAGAAACGCTAGCAACGCAGCGTGCTTGCTACTATTCACGCTCGCGTAAAAAGCTCTGGCGCAAAGGTGAAACCTCGGGTCAACAACAGCAGCTGAAATCTGCGGCTCTCGACTGCGATGGTGACACACTATTACTGCAAGTCGATCAGACTGGACCCGCTTGCCACACCGGTCGACGCAGCTGTTTTTACTTATCGGTAAGTGAAGAGCGTGCGACGATTACCAGCGAGCCGCTTATCGACCCAGCGGCACTTTACGGCAAGAAATAGTGGTAAAAGAAAAGTGGTAAAGCTGCTATCCCAAGCAAAGCACGGGGCCTTGAAGGCACTCGCCATCGTCATGATTGGCTGTATCAAGGTCTATCAATACACCATTAGCCCCCTACTGGGGCCGCGCTGCCGCTTCTGGCCAAGCTGCTCCTCCTATACCGTTGAAGCCATTCAAGTGCATGGCCCTTTCAAAGGCGGCTGGATGGCGATAAAGCGTATTATGCGATGCCACCCAGGCAGCGCCGGTGGCATCGATCCCGTGCCTGGTGGCAGAAGCGAGCAACTGTGTCGTGAAGACCCCGACTTAACAGCACCGCCGCATTCAAAGTGCGACCATCATCACTGATAAAGCTTTCCAATGCGCGTTTACAATTAAGACTGTTTTGCCACCTGGTAAATACGCTCCAACATGGCATGCAAGCCATTACTGCGGGTAGGTGATAGGTGCTTATCCAAACCTAAATCTTTCAAAAAGTGAGGCTCGGTTTGGCTAATCTCATCAGGTGTGCGATCACTATAGATTCTTAGCAGCAACGCAATCAGTCCTGAAACGATGGCCGCATCCGACGTTGCCTTGAAGATAAGCTTGTCGCCCTGCCCTTCGTGACACATCCACACGTTAGATTGGCAGCCCTGAATCTTAAACTCTTCAGTTCGCTGCTCCTCCGGAAAGTCAGGCAGTTGCTTCCCCATATCGATAATGTATTGATAACGATCCATCCAGTTATCAAATATTTCAAACTCTTCGACCAGTTCTTGCTGGGCCAGCTCAGCGCCTGAAGTTGCCATGGCGTTTCCTTTGGGTTGGTGTCTCAATATCATGCCTATTATAACGGGTCAGAAGGCGTTTTTGGGGCTGTTTTCAAGCGATGACGCTGCTGCTCTTGGTGCCATTCATTATCTTCGGTGTGTAAGTAGCGACTCGTCGTATCCAGTTTAGAATGACGGGCACTCTCGGCTAAATGGCGCAGGCTTACCCCCGATTGCGCTTGATGTGTAATCGCCGTATGTCGCAGCCAGTGGGGTGTTGCACGACGCAGCGCGTTCACATAGGCAGGCTTGCCATTTTGCGCTTCTAACGCGTCAGCCGCATCGCTAAATACACCTTTAATCAGCCGGTAAAGTTGGTTATCGCTAATGCCACGACGTTTATCTAGCGCACGGATAAGAGGGTCGGGTTCGTGATAACTGGGCAGACCTGATAATCCAAGCGCTTCCCGCCATTCGAGCACGCACTCAAGCATGTCATCGGGCACCGGAATACGTGCAAGCTTACTCCCCTTACCGACCACCACCCACCACCATCGCCCCTCGCTTTCCTGAAAGTCACCCATCCGAGCGTTAGCCATTTCACTAATACGAGGCGCTAGTAGATAAGCGAAGCAGAATATAAATCGTCGTCGCGCTTGCTCATACGCTTCTCGCTCACTAGCGTGCCCGACTGGCGCATTCAGCCACTGCCAAAACCATGCCCAAAGATCTCGTTCTAGATAACGCTCAATGGTTTGAGCCTGGTTATTCAGCCGCCTAGCCTTGTCGCGCATTAGCACAAATGGATTATGGCGTACCCACCCAGCTTCCACTAGCCAGCTAAACAAGCCCTGCAGAATAATCAGACTTTGCCGCCGACTTGCAGGCGAGAGCCCACCACGAAAAGGTCGCCATTGCGCATGATAGCGAGGCTTACTTGCCCCCACCCACTGCTCAGCTGGCTGAGGATCTGCCAAAAAAGCCTCGTACTGGCGCAACATTTCACGATTCATATCGCATAACGACGTGTTATGGCTGGACAGCCAAAGCAGCAGGCGCTCCGCCTCTCGGCGATAACTTTTCAATGTCTGAGGGCTGTCTTGATACTCCCTAAGCCACGCAGCAACAGCCTCAACGTCGTTTTGAGCATCAATTAACTGCGTGTCAGTTCCCGGGGGGGCAGGCACGGAAGACTTAGCCAGCAAATCAGGCCAACCGCCCTTTTCTAGGCCTTTATATGCTTGTTCTTGCTGTTTCGCGACCTCTCCGGGCATCTCTGCGTTTCCCCATGTCCACTGCATGATTTTTCAATGGGTTAAGTGTGCTGTTATCAGCGTTAAAATTCAAGATTATGGCAGTAATCTTGAATTTATAGCGATGAATGTAAATAATATTACGTTTTATGTATTACGTAATTATTGTAATTTTAACCAAACCCTACGAAAATAGCGCTACCAATCTGACAGGGATAAGCACCATGGCTCGCAGCGGGATTCAATACAGTGATGTTCAGCAAGCAATCGATACCCTGCTCGCTCGCGGCGACACCCCTAGCGTGCAACGCATTCGCGAAGTACTGGGAACTGGCAGCTTCACAACAATCAGTGAGCATTTCCGTAATTGGCGTATTGAACGAGAGCAAAATCGCGATGTTCCGCCACCTAAGGGCGTTCCAGAAGTCATCGTTAACGTCGCAACCGAGCTATGGCGCGAGGCGCAAGAGGTCGCCAATCAAGCGCTCATCCACTATCGCGAAGATGCTAAACGGCAGGTAGAGAGCGCCCAGCAGGAAGCCGCCGAAGCGGTTCAGCAGACAGCCAATGCGGAACAACGCGAAAGCGCCCTTGCAGAGCATTTGCGACATACAGAACAGCGCTTGGAGACACTTAATCGTGAGCTGGCCGCTAGCCAAGCGAGCGAGCATCAGTGGCAGCAACAGGCAGAGCAAGCCACCCAAGATGCTAAGCGATACCAGCAGTTGCTTACCCAGTCTGAGCATGACGTAGCTTCGCTGAAAGAGCGCTTCACTGAGGAGCTGCAACAACGCCAAGCCGCTTGGGAACAGCGCATTGCTCAGGAAGAGCAGCGTAACGAAGCAGCAGAAGGAAAACTGATGGCGTTGCTAGACACGCTAAGACAAGAGCGTGCCCAAGAAGAAAAAGCACTACAAAAGCGCCTACTCCAGTTCGAGCAGCGCTCAGACAGCTTGGCGAAAGAGCTTCAGCTCAAAAAAGACACATTGCAGCACTACCAGTTAGACAACAGCAGCTTGCAACAACGAATTGACGAGCTTGAGCGCAACAATATATCGCTAAAAGAGCTGCACTCCAGCCTGCAGAGCGAGCTCGATAAGGCCCACCAAGCACTAGAACAGCAGCACAAAACGGCGCTTCAGGACGAAAACTGGCAGCAACAGCTTTGGCAACGAATGGAAGCCCTTCAGGCACAATTAACAGCGCTGCCCGAGACGCTCTCCTCGCAAGAAAAAGAAGATAATCCACCCAACGAATGATCTAGCACTTATAACCTATTACTCACAACCTACCACTCATAAAAAAAGCCCAGCAGATTTCTGCTGAGCTTTTCGAAGCGAACACGGTGCCACCAACAGTGCGTTAGCGGTAGTAAGCGTTCGTTGTATCCGTGTGATCGGTCACGTCACGGATACCCGCTAACTCAGGAATCCGCTCCATCAGCGTTTTCTCAACGCCATCTTTAAGCGTTAAATCTACCGCTGCACAACCTTGGCAGCCGCCACCAAAAGCAAGGATCGCCACCTTGTCTTCGGTCAGCTCTACCAGTTTGATTTCACCACCGTGGGCCGCCAGTCCTGGGTTAATCTCACTGTAAAGCGTGTAGTTGATGCGGTCTTCCAGCGGGCTGTCCGCGTTAACTTTAGGCATTTTCGCGTTAGGAGCCTTGATGGTTAACTGGCCGCCCATACGATCCGCGTTAAAATCAACAACCGCCTCGTCTAAAAACGCCAAACTGTTTTTATCGAGAAATACGTTAATTTTTTCAAGCTCAAGCTTAACGTCAGTGGGTTCTTCTTCACCTGGACGGCAATAGGCTAAACATGTTTCCGCGTAAGGCGTGCCGGGTTGGGTGATAAAAATACGCACAGCAATGCCTTCAACATTCTGCTTTTCCAACAGTTCAGCAAGATATTCCTGAGCACTGTCAGTAATATCAATACCTTGGGTATCAGTTTCGATAGTCGCGGTCATAAGGGATGTTATCCTCCCGTGGTTGTGGCTTGGCCACATCACATGTCATTTATAACTATTTCATTAACGCCTATGGTAAGCAAAACTGCTCGCCAGCACAATCCCGACTATTTTAGTAGGCTATTGCCTATGTATATGAGCGCGACTCATTAAGATACTGCAATAACTTCACGCCCTTACTTGCTGCCCTATGGTGTGCCCTTTGTTATGATAGGCGCCGCTCACACTATGACGACGACTATAAAAAATATCCTTTCGACTGAGACGCTGGAGATTCCCCCCTGCCATGGCTGCTAGTGATTTGACTGCTTCCCTCACCCAACGCCTTTCCCAACGTATCCTGATTTTGGACGGCGGCATGGGCACCATGTTGCAGAACGCCGAACTCAGCGAGGACGATTTCCGTAGTGACCGCTTTCGTGACTGGCCCTCGGATCTTAAAGGTAATAATGACCTATTAGCACTTACCTGTCCGGACTTAGTGGCACGTATTCACCGCGACTATCTAGAAGCTGGCGCGGATATTATCGAAACCAATACGTTTAATAGCACACGTCTTTCTCAGTCAGACTATGGCATGGAAGATTTGGTGCCTGAGCTAAATCGTGAGTCGGCACGTTTGGCGCGTAATGTCTGTGACGCCGTGGCTGCTGAAACGAATATCCCGCGGTATGTCGCTGGGGTACTTGGGCCAACCTCACGCACCGCATCTCTGTCGCCAGATGTCAACGACCCTTCTAAGCGCAATGTCACCTTCGACGAGCTTCGCGAGAACTATTACGAAGCTGCTAGTGCGTTAATCGAAGGCGGTGCCGATCTTATTATGATCGAGACTATCTTTGACACACTTAATGCCAAAGCCGCTATTTATGCGCTTGAAGAGTTGTTTGATGACCTGAACACGCGGCTGCCGGTGATGATTTCCGGCACCATTACCGATGCGTCAGGTCGCACGCTTTCTGGTCAAACCACCGAGGCATTCTGGAACTCTGTTCGCCACGCCCAGCCGCTCTCGGTTGGCTTGAACTGTGCTCTAGGTGCGGAAGAGCTGCGCCCTTACATCGAAGAGCTTTCCACTAAAGCCGATACCTTTGTTTCTGCGCACCCCAATGCGGGTCTACCCAATGAGTTTGGTGAGTATGACCAAACCCCAGAGGAAATGGCGGCCATTGTCAGCGAGTTCGCAGAAAGTGGACTGGTCAATATTATTGGGGGTTGCTGTGGCTCAACCCCTGAGCATATTCGTGCCATCGCTGAGGCAGTCAGCTCGATGGCGCCCCGCAAGGTTGCAAAGCGTAGTCATGCGTGCCGTCTGTCTGGCTTAGAGCCCTTCAACATTGAAGCCGACGCGCTGTTTGTCAATGTCGGTGAGCGCACTAACGTGACCGGCTCGGCACGCTTTAAGCGGCTGATCGTCGAAGAAGACTTCACCACCGCGCTTGAAGTCGCCTTGGAGCAGGTCGAGAACGGCGCGCAAATTATCGACATCAACATGGACGAAGGCATGTTGGAGTCCCAGGAAGCGATGGTTCGTTTCCTGAATTTAATCGCTGGTGAACCCGACATCGCTCGCGTTCCGATCATGATCGACTCCTCCAAATGGGACATCATCGAAGCGGGCCTTAAGTGCGTTCAAGGCAAGGCGGTGGTTAACTCTATCTCGCTGAAAGAAGGCGAAGCCGCGTTTCGCGAGCAAGCCACCAAGTGTCGCCGCTTTGGCGCCGCCATTGTCGTCATGGCGTTTGATGAAGAAGGCCAAGCAGATACCTTTGCGCGTAAAACCGAGATTTGTGAACGCGCCTACCGCTTACTAGTCGATGACATTGGTTTCCCGGCGGAAGATATTATTTTCGACCCTAATATCTTTGCTATCGCGACCGGCATAGATGAACACAATAACTACGCCGTCGATTTCATTGAGGCTACCCAGTGGATCCGTGAGCACCTGCCTCACGCGATGATCTCCGGTGGCGTATCGAACGTCTCGTTTTCATTTCGAGGCAATAACCCCGTTCGTGAAGCTATTCACTCGGTATTCCTTTATCACGCCATTCGTGCAGGCCTCAGCATGGGTATCGTCAATGCGGGCCAATTGGCGGTTTATGATGACTTACCCGCCGAGCTGCGTGATGCGGTAGAAGACGTCGTACTCAACCGCCGTAGCGATGGTACCGAGCGACTGCTTGACCTTGCCGACAAGTACAAAGGCGATGGCAGCGGTGCGGCCAAAAAAGAAGACCTGGAGTGGCGCAGTTGGCCGGTTAATAAGCGTATCGAGCATGCGTTGGTTAAAGGCGTAACTGCATATATAGAAGAGGACACCGAACAGGCTCGCGCCGAGGCCGCCAGGCCCATCGAGGTGATCGAAGGCCCGTTAATGGATGGTATGAACGTGGTTGGCGACCTGTTTGGTGCCGGCAAAATGTTCCTACCCCAGGTGGTTAAGTCGGCTCGCGTCATGAAGCAGGCGGTTGCCTACCTGATTCCCTATATCGAAGCGGAAAAAAGCGAAGAGACCAAGGCTAAAGGTAAGATCGTAATGGCCACGGTTAAAGGCGATGTTCACGATATCGGCAAAAACATTGTTGGCGTGGTGCTGCAGTGTAATAACTATGAAGTTATCGACCTTGGCGTGATGGTGCCCACCGAAAAAATTCTTCAGGCCGCTCAAGACCATAATGCTGACATCATTGGGCTTTCAGGACTGATTACCCCATCGCTTGATGAGATGGTGCATGTTGCTAAAGAAATGAAGCGTCGGGGCATGGATCTGCCGCTGCTCATTGGTGGTGCCACTACCTCCAAAGCCCATACAGCCGTAAAAATTGAGCCACAATACGATCACCCCGTGATTTATGTAACCGATGCCTCCCGAGCGGTTGGCGTTGCAGGCCGTTTACTGGCGCCGAACCTTAAAGCCGCCTACGTTGCAGAGATTCGCGAAGAGTACGAAAAAGTGCGCGAGCGTAACGCCAAACGTCGCCCTAAAGCCGCAGACCTGGACTATACCCAAGCCCGTAAACGGCGCTTTCGCACGGATTGGAACAGCTTTACTCCAGTAAAACCTCAGGTGTTGGGTCTAAAAACTTTCGATAACTACGACCTTGAAGAGCTGGTTGAACGCATCGATTGGACACCGTTCTTTATGAGCTGGCAGCTCGCTGGCAAGTACCCCAAAATCCTTGAAGATAAGGTAGTCGGCGAAGCTGCACGCAATTTGTTTGCAGATGCCAAAGTGATGCTGCGCAAGCTAATCGACGAAAAGCGTGTTCAAGCGCGCGGCGTCATTGGTCTGTGGCCCGCCAACAGCGTCGATGACGATGTCATTGAAGTGTATGCCGATGAAAGTCGCACCGAAGTAGTTGAGCGTTTGCACCACATTCGCCAGCAGACCACCAAAGGGCGTGACGGTATTTGCTACAGCCTTGCGGATTTTATTGCGCCTAAAGAGAGCGGCAAAGCCGACTGGATTGGTGGCTTTGCGGTTACCACAGGCCATGGGGTTGATGAACTTTCCAAAGCCTATGAAGCAGCTGGTGACGATTACAATGCCATCATGGTGCAAGCATTAACCGACCGTTTGGCAGAAGCGTTTGCCGAGCGCATGCACGAGCGCGTGCGCAAAGAGTTCTGGGGCTATGTGCCGGAAGAGACGCTGGATAATGACGCGCTAATTGCCGAGAAATATCAGGGTATCCGCCCTGCTCCCGGTTACCCAGCCTGCCCTGATCATACCGAAAAGGCCACGCTGTTCCGGCTGCTTGATGCGACAGAAAATACCGGCTTGGCACTGACCGAGAACTTCGCTATGTGGCCTGCGGCGGCGGTCTCTGGCTGGTACTTCGCCCACCCCCAGTCAAAATACTTCTCCACTGGAAAAATCACCCGGGATCAAGTGGAAGCGATTGCGCAACGCAAGCAGATGCCGTTAGTGGAAATGGAACGCTGGCTCTCTCCGGTACTCTCTTACGACCCTAGCTAATGTCAGCAGTGGGCCGCCGCCAAGGTAAGGTCATACGCTTAGCCTTACCTATCATGCTGGGCATGCTCTCACAGAGCATGCTCAACCTTATTGATGCTGCGCTGGTAGGCCATTTAGGCCAAGAGGCATTGGCAGGTGTTGGTATCGGCGGCTATGCCATGTTTATGATGACGGCATTGGTTTTTGGCCTCTCTTCCAGCGTCCAGTCGCAAACCTCTCAAGACCTGGGCGCAGAACACTTCCCGCTAACACGCTCACTTCACTCTGGCTTGCTGATCGCCGTTATGGTCGGTATTCCATTATCGTGTCTAGCGTGGTGGCAGGCTCCCCAGTTAATACAATTAATTACGCCAGCAGATGATGTGACGACCATTGCCGTGGAGTATTTCCGCTGGCGCGTTGTATCGTTAGCCGCGATTGCCTTAACACTTTGCTTTCGCGGTTACTGGAACGGCCGGCAGCACACGCACCTTTACCTGCGTATTATCGTCATTGTGCATGTGTTCAATGTGATCGCTAGTGCAGGATTAATTTATGGCATTGGTGGCCTTCCAGCGCTGGGTGCCAATGGTGCAGGTATTGGCACGACGCTTTCGCTACTGCTGGGACTGATTATTTGGGCTTACGTGACGTATAACGCCCACGCACTTACCCGACAGAAGCTGACATTGCGTTCATTACAGACCACACTATTTTTGGCTATCCCACACTCACTGCAACAAGTATGGTTTGCCGCCGGCTATGTGGTGCTGTTCTGGCTATTAGGTAGGATGGGCACGCAGAGTGTCGCTGTCGGCCATGTGCTAGTGAATCTATCGTTGCTACTTATTTTACCTGGAGTCGGGGTGGGTGTGGCGGCAATGAGCTTGGTCGGTGAAGCGTTAGGGCGCGATGATCAACAAGCAGCACACCGCTGGGGAATCGACGCATTAAGCGTCGCTGGTTTGCTGCTGACAGTGTTGGCACTCCCTATGCTGTTGTTGCCAGCAACTGTTCTGGCTATTTTTTTTGAAGATCACTCACTCATTCAGTTAGGCACTCTTCCCTTACAAATTACTGGCCTAATGATAGTGCTGGATGCTGCCGCGCTGGTGCTGGCCCAAACGTTAATGGGCGCTGGCGCTCAGCGAACAGTGATGTTGCTTACTTTGAGCATGCAGTGGCTAGTGTTTCTGCCACTGGCTTGGTGGGTAGGCATTGAGTTGGAATATGGGCTACTCGGTGTATGGCTAGTGCAGCTTTTCTACCGTGCGCTCAATTCCAGCAGCTTCTTATGGGTGTGGCAGCGTCGACGCTGGCTAGCTCAAGCGCTATGACTTATAAATCCCAAATACCATTTAGCGATAAAAAGATAATTATATATTCTTTTGTAGAATATGACGCCCGCGTTAAGGTGACGGCACATTACCGTCCGTCTCGACGTGACCATTTCGCTTTTAGCAGGATCGTGCCACATGTACCGTTATGATATTCACGACCAAACGTTGGTTGACGAGCGCGTCGCTCAGTTTCGTGACCAAATGGACCGCTACCGCGCCGGGCGTTTGGGAGAAGAAGAGTTTCGCCCGCTGCGACTCCAAAACGGCCTGTATATTCAGAAGCATGCGCCAATGCTGCGAATCGCCATCCCCTACGGCATGCTGGCGGGCAAGCAGCTTCGCGCGTTAGCGGACATTACCCGCCGCTATGACCGTGGCTATGGCCACTTCACGACTCGGCAAAACTTGCAGCTGAACTGGCCCGCATTGGAAGACGTGCCCGATATTTTGGCTGACCTCGCCAAAGTACAAATGCACGCTATTCAAACCAGCGGCAACTGCATCCGCAATACCACCAGTGACCAGTTTGCCGGTATCGCGGGGGATGAAGTGGAAGACCCACGCCCTTGGTGTGAGCTAATTCGTCAGTGGTCAACCTTACATCCAGAGTTCGCCTACCTGCCGCGCAAATTTAAAATTGCTGTCAGCGGTGCCGCCCAAGATCGCGCAGCTATTCAAGTGCATGACATCGGCCTGCGGCTATGGCGTAACGAGGACGGCGACGTACGCATTAAAGTGCTAGCAGGTGGCGGCCTTGGCCGCACACCGATGATTGGCGACGTGGTGCGCGAAGACCTTCCCTGGCAGCATCTGTTAACGTATTTGGAAGCGTGTGTTCGCGTGTACAACCAATTTGGTCGCCGCGATAACAAGTTTAAAGCACGTATTAAAATACTCGTCAAAGCGCTCGGTATTGAAGAGTTTCGCCGCCGCGTTGACGAAGAGTGGGCGCATCTTAAAGATGGCCCACAAACACTCAACCAAGCAGCGGTTGATGCGGCCAAGATTCACTTCCCTGAACCAGAGCGTCGTCCGGTTGCTGAGAGCGCCATTGCCGATTTCGAACAGTTACGCAGCGAAAATCGTAGTTTGGCCCGCTTTGTGACGAATAACGTCACCGACCACAAAGTCCCTGGTTATAAAGCAGTGACTCTTTCACTTAAGCGCCGCGAACACGCGCCTGGTGATGTCACCGCGGATCAGATGGAAGCCGTCGCCGACTTGGCCGATCGCTATAGCTTCGGTGAAGTGCGCGTGACCCACGAGCAAAACTTAGTGCTGTCTGACGTTCCCGTCGATGAGCTGGAAGCACTCTGGAAAGAGCTTGATGCACTGGGCATGGCCAATCCGACTGTAGGTACGCTGAACGATATTATCTGCTGCCCTGGCGGCGACTACTGTGGCTTGGCCAACGCGGTCTCGATTCCCATCGCTCAAGCACTACAGGAGCGGTTTGAAGACCTGGACTTCCTCTATGACCTCGGCCCACTGGATCTGAATATTTCAGGCTGCATGAACGCTTGTGGGCATCACCACGTTGGTCACATCGGCATACTTGGCGTCGACAAAAAAGGCGAAGAGTATTACCAAATCTCAATTGGTGGTAACTCAACTGACGATGCCTCGTTAGGTAAAATCCTAGGGCCCTCTTTCTACCGCGAAGACGTGCCGGACGTTGTCGATAAGGTACTTCAAGTCTATGTGGCCGAACGTCACGCAGACGAGCGGTTCCTCGACACCTATCGCCGTATTGGCTTAAAACCCTTTAAGGAGCGTGTTTATGCCCAGCAATGACACTCAGACTGACGCGGTTGAGCTCACGCCGGTACATGTCGACCATCTGATCGCTGATGGTGAACTGGCAGCAGAGAATGCGTGGTGTGTGTCCTATGACGCAGACACGCTCCCTGAACAGCGTCCCGCCTTTGTGCCGCTGGCACTCTGGCAAGCGAATCAGGACGATGCCGAGCTAGCACCGCTGCTTTCAAGTGATACCGAGTTAACCACGGAGCTTGGCCAGCAGCTAAGCAGTACCAGTGCGGTTGCCATTGATTTCCCGGCATTTACGGATGGACGTGGCTACACGCTTGCTCGTTTGCTTCGCGAACGCTACGGCTATACTGGTGAAGTACGTGCGGTCGGTGATGTGTTGGTCGACCAGTTGGATTACATGCGCCGCTGTGGCTTTACCGCCATGGCTCTGCGTGATGATCAGCATCCAGACGACGCTATCCGTGCGTTAAACATGTTTAGCGTTCGCTACCAAACCGATTTTGAGCAGCGCCAAGCATTGTTCGAACGCCGCCTGGCGGACACCAAGCAGTAACCGCAAACGGTATCGAGATAGAAGTAAAAAGATAGAAGTAGAGATAGAAACAGAAAGGGCAGCTTCTCGGCTGCCCTTTTGCTTGATAAACAATTACTTGATAAACAATGGCAGGCTATCCGCGGCGTTTTTGCTGGCGCTCACGGTTGTTAGCTTTGGCACGGTCACTTTTACGTAGCATGACCCAGGTAGCACCAAGGCCACCCTCCGAAGGTTGCGCAGAAATATAAGCCTGCACTTCGTCGAACTGAGCAAGCCATTTAGCCAGATAGGAACGCAGGACATTCGCAGGACTATCTATTTCTCGACCTCTCCCATGCACAATGAGCACAGAGCGAAGGTCGTGGAGGTAAGCTTCTTGAATAAACGGGAACAGCATTCTACGGCACTCTGCCAACGGCCGTCGTAGCAGATGTAGTTGGGCCTGAACACTGTAACCACCATGCTTCAGTTTATCGACCACACCTTGCTGAATACCCTCACGGCGGTATTCAATCGGATCAAAGGGCGGCAACAAGTCGACAAAATCATCAGATAAGAAATTACGCTCTTCCAGACGCTGCTCAGCACTTTCACGACGAGCAAGCTGGGCCTCTGTAGGCCGCTGGCGCTGGGTACCTGTATCTGCGCGGTTATGCTTGGGTAACGGCTTTACATCGCCGACCAACGCACTGAAATCCATCTCATCACGAAGTGATTGATTCATAACAGGCTCCTCTGACAGGGTCTAATGCCCTTATCCTAGCAAACCCGCCGACATTGCTTAAGACTTGTTTTCATTAACATCTAACGCCACGCTGATAGCCAACATTATCAAAGGAGTGGGCATGGTTTGGTTAAAACGTTTGATCGCGTGTAGCGCAGCACTACTAATCGGTGCTGCAGGTTGGCTTTGGCTGACAATGCTGAGCCCGTGGTTTTACGAGCGCCCCTCCCACTTGCCAGTCATTGAAGAACGCACCCACAGTGTCTTCGTCTATGGCACGCTGCGCTATCTCCCTGTGCGCTGGGTGGTGATGGGAAGTTCAGGCAACCCACAACCAGCACGTCTTGAAGGCTTTAAAAAACAAGGCCTGGACTTGACTCCCGATACCCATAGCCATGTAGAAGGGTTACGGTTAGAAGTCACTGCGGATCAGCTACTGCGCTTGGATCGTTATGAGCGCCTAGGTATTCGCTATGAGCGGGTCAAACAAACGCTAACGGACGGTTCAACCGTATGGGTTTATCTACGTCTGCCCACGCTTAGCCAATTGCTTAACTCATCTCCTGTACAATCGGTAGCTCTGGTACCATAAGCAGACAACGCAGTGCCCTCTTTACGTCGTTATTTCTAGGATACCTCATGAGTGATTCCACGCCGTTTGTTTTAATTCTTTACTATTCGCGCTCAGGAGCCACTGCGGATATGGCAAGGCAAATTGCAGCAGGTGTCGAAAGCATTACGGGGATTGAAGCGCGGTTGCGCACCGTTCCCCCTGTCTCCACAACCTGTGAAGCCGTTGATCCCGAAATTCCAGCAGAGGGAGCAGTTTATGCAGACCTCGAGGATTTGCGCCACTGCAGCGCGTTGGCATTGGGTAGCCCTACGCGTTTTGGCAATATGGCTGCGCCGCTTAAGTATTTTCTAGATACGACCAGTAGCCTATGGATGAATGGCGCGTTGATTGATAAACCTGCCTGTGCGTTCACATCCACTTCCAGCCTCCATGGTGGCCAGGAAAGCACGCTTCTCAGCATGCTAATTCCGTTACTGCATCACGGCATGGTCTACGCCGGCATCCCCTATAATGAAACCGCCCTGCTTAGCACCCAAACCGGTGGCACCCCCTACGGGGCTAGTCATGTTGCCGGTGTGCGAAGTGACCGTTCTGTCGACGAGCACGAGCGTGCACTGTGTCTTGCTCAAGGCAAGCGGTTGGCTAGGCTTGCGCGAGCGCTGCATAAAATGCGCCAGGAGGAAGCGGCATGAGGCAGTGGTTAGAAGGTCTCGAGACTCGCCATGGACTCGATAAGCTCACACAGCAAGCAAGGCAGTTAGTACTCGTCAGCTTTGTCATTCTGCTGCTGCTAGTTATCTATCGTGGCTTTTTTATTCAGGGTGATACCTTTAACTGGCGTCCTGTTGTCGCATTTGTACTGCCACTCTTACTATTCCTACCCTCTATCATTGGTCAGCGAGCCAGAGGCCATGCTTGGTTAGCATTTGTCAGCCTACTGTACTTTACTCAAGGCACTATGCTGGCAACCCTACCCGGCCAAGGGGTTCGCGGTGTGCTGGAAGCTGTTACATCACTGGCACTATTTACTGGCTGTATGGCGTACGCACGTTTTCGCAGTCGTCAACAGCGCCAGGAGTAAGCTTAGATAACGCTCTGTTTGCTATAAATATCAGTAAGGATAAAACCACAACCAGCCACAAACGCCCGCCGCAACTAAAAAAGCACCTAGCGCAAACAGGCGATGCTTAGTTCGGTGGGCAGGTTTTATATCAATCGGTTCACTGTTGAAATGTTTGATTCCCGTCACCATCGCAGCGACTAAATTTTCTCCCTGCAGAGCATGCACAATGATGCCCGCAACATGGATGCCTATCAGGATAAGCAGCACATCACTATTGAGTGAATGCAAACTGGCTAGCTCGCCACTTATGTCTCGGCCCAGCAAACCGTAAAGTGGACCCTGGAAGAAGATATCGTCACTCAAAAACAGTCCACTCACTGCCTGAAAACTCAGTGAGAGTAACAAAAGGACCACCATCCACCCCCCCAGGGGGTTGTGGCTCGCGTAGCGGGGGGCACGTCGCTTCAGCAGCGCATTTGCATAAATTGCCGTATCTTTTGGACCATAGATAAACGCACTAAAGCGAGCATAGGCAGGACCTGAGACGCCCCATATCACGCGAAATATCAATAAACCAATAATGAGGTAGCCTGCTTGGGCATGAGCCTCAATCGGAAACAAAAACGGTGCGCCATTGGTTTTTGCGGTGTAAAACGAAATGATCACCGCTGCCAGCAGACACCAATGGAATAAGCGTACAAAGACGTCCCAAACGGCCAGCTGTTTTCTTTCATTCTGCATTACGTTGCCCTTTATCTTCTATTCATACATTTTCTCATTTCTTCAATGTTTCTGATATAACGCATTACAGAGCACAGTCGACGCGTTATACAATCAAGCAACTTTGCATTACCCGTAACGCCATCAACTTCTCGGCTGGGCTTCTAAATAGAGCTTGTCAGCAAAGCTTAGAGACAGGGCTTGAGCTTTACCGAAAGACCAGCGACCATGAACAAAATTTAAAGGGAGCAGTATTCAATGACACGCAATATAGCTGATATTAGGCGCGATTATGAAGGTGGCCGCCTTGATGAAGCCCAAGCCCCCGACAATCCCTTTGTGCTGTTTGATGAGTGGTTTAGCCTAGCGCTGGAAACAGAAGGACAAGACGGTAACGCAATGACCCTTGCTACGGTAGACAGTCAGGGGCGCCCCCATGCCCGTGTCGTTCTGCTCAAGGGGTTTGACGAGCAAGGTATGGTGTTCTTTACCAACTACCATAGCCACAAAGGTAGCGAGCTGAGCAACGTACCTTTTGCCGCCATCACCTTTTGGTGGCCCTCGCTGTCACGGCAAGTTCGCATCGAAGGTCCCGTAGAACAAGTGGCACAAGAAGAGTCTGATGAATACTTCTCGAGCCGGCCTCGTGGTAGCCAGCTGGGTGCCTGGATTGCTACCCAAAGCGTTGTGATCCCTGATCGTAATTGGATTGAAGAGCGGCAAAAACGCTTTGAACAAGCCTACGAAGGACAAGATATTCCGCGTCCGAATCACTGGGGCGGCTATCGAGTTAATCCTGAAATGATTGAGTTCTGGCAGGGGCAACCCAGTCGTCTTCACGACCGCCTACGCTTTGAACGGCGTGACGGCGGCGATTGGAGCCGCTTCCGCTTAGCTCCTTAATTAAGAAATCTATTAATATAGTGGTTTCTTAATTTAGACACTGTTTTCACTCGATTTACCCATCCCATGAATAAGCCTGCCTCTTTTGAGGCAGGCTTATTTGGGTCAGCAATAGCTTAGTCAGGCTGGCTCTCCAACCGGTGACGCTGCCATTCGCTTTCAGGCTCGTTCAACCTGAGCACGGCATCAATCACCTGCTCTTCCATGTTGTAGCGACATCTAAAGCCCAAGTGCTTCATCAAGGCGCGCATGGGATGGTTATCTACCATAATTTTGCCGATCATTTCGAGCGTGCCAATGTTGGTGCAGTAATCGATCATCTTTTTCATTAGCAGGCTACCAATACCAAGCCCCTGCAAGTCGTCACGGATAATGACCGAAAATTCCGTGCGAATATTATCGGGATCATTCCATACCCGAACGACACCCAACATCTCCTTACTCCCGTCATCGTGCTGATGTTCGGCAATAAAGGCCATCTGTCGGTCGTAGTTGATATGCGACAGAATCGACAAATCACGCTGGGTTAGGTTGGATTTATTATGGAAATAACGAAAACGAATGCTCTCCTCTGATAACTGTCGGTGGAACGTCGTAATCAGAGGGGCATCTTCCGCGCGGATGGGGCGAACCTCTACCCGCCATCCATTTGTCAGCGTTACCCATTCACGTAGCTCTTCAGGGTAAGGCATGATGGCAAAACGCGCAGGCGGGCCTAAGTCCATGGCAAAATCCACTGCTAACATCCCATCACGGTTCAGCAGCAAAGGATTGAGTTCGAGCCCCCTCAAGTCGCCCAAGTCAGAAGCCATTTGGGATAGCTTGACCAACAGTTGGCAGAGCCGCTGGATATCTCGTTCGGGATCGGCCGAATGCTCGCGAATCAATGAAGCCGCATGGGTTCTACCCACCACGTCAGCGGCTAAACTCATATTCAGTGGTGGTAGCGCAATCTGACGATCCGCTAGCACGTTCACTTTATAGCCACCTATCCCGAAAACAATCAGCGGACCGAACACAGGATCACGAGTGATCCCGGCACAGATCTGCATTGAGTGTTTACCACGCTGCATTGGCTGCAAACAGTATTCGCGAATAGCATATTCGGGGAATTTCTCGCGCACCTTATCGCCTAGCTGACGGATCCCTTCGGCCACTTGCTCCGGCGTTTCTAAATCTTGCAGTAGACCCGCGGATATTTTATGGGGGTGTTTACGGTAGCGATAAGGGCGGCAATTGCCCTCGTGAATGACTTTTAGCGCCTTAGGACCTGGAAAATGATCTGCCATCGCTAAGGCATCTTCCGGATTAGCCAAATAGACACTAGGTGCGGCAGGAATGCCATAGGCTTCTAGCACTTGGGCTGTTTCTGAATGGGTCAACGTTTGCCGCCCCTCCGCTTTGGCATTTTTAATCAGCGCGCGACACTCCGCACGAATCTCTGCGCTGGTGGAAAAAGGTAAGCTAGGCGGAATTTCATGCAGCAGCGCCTGAACACGCTGATAGTCCACCATATGCATAAATGCTTTCACTGCCTTTTCCGGCGATGTATAGGTGGGGATACCCGCCAAATTGCACACATGCCTAGCATTCAGGGCTTCTTTCAGCCCCATCCAACTCGTCAGCAAGTTACGTTTAAATGTTTTTCGATGATCAATCAGCGCCTGAGCGGTGGCCAATGAGGGCGCTAAACGAGTAGGCGCGTGAACCACCAGTACGGCATCCACATTTGGATCGGCAGTGACAATTTTTAACGCTTCTACAAAACGCTCTGGCGTCGCGTTGCCGCCTAAATCCACTGGGTTCTCACCGGGTTTGCTCATATCTACCTGGCTTTTATGCAGCACACGCTGGGTCTCTTCGCTAAACTCCGCCAGTTTACCGCCCGCACTTATCAGTTTATCGATCGCCAGCATGGCGGGCCCTAAGCCATTAGACACAATAGCCAATCGGTCGCCGCGAAGCGGCTTCATGCGCGATAAGGTTTCAAGCGCATCCAGCAATTCATCATAATCATTGACGCGAACAACGCCCGCTCGAGCGAAGGCCGCGTCAAAAACCACATCACGATTAGCAATACCTGGTGTGGGAGCCATACCCGAAATATCAGACTGTGGCGTTCGCCCACTCTTGATGGCGACTACCAAGCGGTTACGCGATGCATCACGTACGGAGGTCATAAAGTGCTGAGCATCCATCACGCGCTCAAGGTGCAGCAGAATCGCTTGCGCTGGAGAAAACTGATTCACATAATCAATCAAATCTGGCAGTAGAACATCAACACTGTCACCTACCGTGATCAAGTGTGAAAAGCCAACATCGCGACCTGCAGCCCAATCGATCATGGCATTTGCCAACATGCCCGATTGCCCTAAATAGGCCACCTTGCCTGCTTGAACTGGCTGACTGGCATAGGAAACATTCAGTTTCTTCCCAGGCACAATCAGCCCCATGCACTCGGGCCCTAGCACCCGAATACCCGACTCTATCGCCGACTGCAACATACGTTGCCGGATTGAGCCTTTGTTGCCCGTCTCACGATCAAGGTAGGCACCACCGGAAAGCACCAAAGCAGCTTTAACACCAAACTGCCCAAGTTTTTTGATAAGACTAGGAACACCATCGATTGGGGAACAGATAACCGCTAAATCAGGGATTTCTGGCAGTTCATTCACGGTGCGGACGCAATCCACGCCGAAGACTGTGTCATATCCTTTCAGATTGACCGCCCATATTTTCCCCCTAAAACCGCCCTCTTGGAGGTTACTGAGCACTAAACCACCCAACGAGGCTGGCTTTTCAGAGGCACCGAACACGGCCACTGTGCGCGGTTCGAAAAAATGATGCAAAAAACGTGTGCTCACGAATGCGTCTCCCCTGAAATTAATAACCACTGTGTACGACTTATTGACACTGTCGCGCAAGCCCCTGAGACGATTAAGGTGGCGATATTGTCTTCGGAGCGCTTGCATGATTACTGCCTACCTTACTCACCCAGACTGCGCATTGCACCATATGGGGCCCGAGCACCCTGAAAGCCCTCAACGGCTTGAAGCGATTCGTGCACGCCTATCTCTAGCAGGCCTTCTTCAACAAACCATGCAGGCGGACGCCAAAGAGGCGTGTGACGAGGCGTTAGCAAGAGTGCACCCAACAAGGCATCTTAATGCGTTAGAGAAGTGCCTACCGAAAGAAGGCATCGTTACACTCGATAGCGACACAATGATGAACCCCGATAGCCTAAAAGCGGCGAGAGTGGCCGCAGGAGCCGTCATTCGCGGAGTTGATCAAGTCTTTAAGCGCCAAGCTGACAACGTATTTTGCGCAGTACGGCCACCAGGGCATCATGCAGAAGCGGCTGATGCGATGGGGTTTTGTTTCTATAACAACATTGCCGTCGGTGCGGCCCATGCAAAAGCAAAATATGGTGCTAAACGTATCGCAATACTCGATTTTGATGTCCATCAATGCAACGGCACTATTGATATCTTCAAAAATGATCCAGAGGTACTGGTGTGCACGAGTTTCCAGTATCCGTTTTACCCATGGCGTTATTTACGCAGTGAATGGCAGAATGTGGTCAATACGCCGCTGGAAGTAGGCACTGATAGTAAAGAGTTTAGACGCATTATCGAACGACAGTGGCTTCCCGCCCTCCATGCGTTCAAACCAGACTTAGTAATGCTTTCTGCAGGCTTTGATGCCCATCGCGACGACCCTATGGGAGACATCTGTTTAGAAGATGAGGACTTTTATTGGATAACCCACTTAGCAATGGAGATTGCAGCCCTCTATGCAGAAAACCGGGTAGTTTCAGTACTTGAGGGGGGATATAACCCGAAAACCCTCGCTAGCGGAGCAGAAGCTCACTTAAAAGCGCTATTGGGTTTGCCCTTTACGGATGTTCCATGACGTATGCCAATCACTATTGAGAAACGTCATGCGACGGCGACCTTGATACAGAGCGTCTGTGATAACATGCGGTTTTATTGACGTTTACTCACGTGGCTTTTTATGACCGCTACTACTGAAGAGCATGCTGCGCTGCGCATAGCCTCTGGGCGAAAGCCCTTTGTCGAACCTTTACGCCTGGGGGAACGTTTAAAACAGATTCGCCTTGCTAACCAGTGGACATTGGAAGACGTCAGCCAGCGCACAGGCTTAGCACGGTCAACGCTCTCCAAGATCGAAAATGACCAAGTGTCGCCTACGTTCAGTGTGGTTCAAAAACTTATTACCGGCCTGAACATCGACCTGCCCCAGCTATTTACGCCGCCGAAGCGTGAGCGCTATACCATGGGGCGTAGAGATCTTACCCGTAAGGGCAAGGGCCAAGTGCACCCTACCCCTACCTACGAGCATGAGCTGCTAGGGCATCAGCTTGCTCAAAAGCGCATGATTCCCTTCAAGACCATTGTTAGAGCACGCAGTTTTGATGAGTATCATCAGTGGGTTCGACACGACGGTGAAGAATTTCTGATGATTTTAGAAGGCGATATTTTGTTATACACAGAATTTTATGCGCCACTCATGCTCGCCGAAGGCGATAGTATTTATTTTGATAGCGACATGGGGCATGCCCTTGTTTCTACCAGCCCAGAAGATGCGGTCGTGCTTTCTGTTTGCACACGGGGCGACTCGGTCTAACGCCAAGATTTCGTATTGCTCAAAATAACCGCAAAAAATAGCTATAAACAGTTTGTGGGCTTAGGAAGGCCAGCGATGCGAGCAATACGCTTTGGTGGACTCCCCGGAAACAGCATCATTAAATAAATCGAATTCCCCTTCTCATCACCCAGCGCCTGTTTTGTGGCTTTCACTAAGGGCCGCATTGCGGGTGCCATTTCATATCGAGTATAAAAATCGCGCACCAGCTGAATAATTTCCCAGTGTTTTTCTGTGAGGGTTAACCCTTCATCCTCAGCGAGTAACTGAGCAACCTCATCGCTCCACTGATCCTGCTTAACTAGATATCCCTCAGGATCTAGTTGAATCTTTTGTGATAAATCAAGATAACGGTATAAACTTTGATTACTCATATTCAATACCAGGAAATGATCTTTTCATTTTGCTCGGTCAACCTAATAAAGCCATCCATCTCTATCAAAGGCAGCCCATGGCTTGTGGCAACAGAGTGAACCCCTCTCGAAATAGCATCTTCAGCTAGCAAAAAAATCGACGCTGTATTGGCTGCCCAGCCTTGCCATTCAGGATAGAGCGCAGCCTGCACGCCGTCTTCTATCAGCACAACAGAATCGCCATTGCTGAGTGCGTTAAGCATTTGCACAGCAGCATCGCTATGGGGAGGTTTATTCAGAATATGCAGCATAGTTATTGGCTACTCTGCTAAAAATTGAGCGCAAAATTAAAAATTAAGAACATAATTATAACGCTGGAATAGGTCTGGCACGTCTGAAGGCGAGACTAGGGTAACTCCCTCAACCAGCTGATCAGTGGCTATATTGAAGGCTTGTAGAGTCTCGGTAGGGACTAATATGTTTTCTATATCGTACATTTCTAACATATTAATTGTCGGTAGCGTGGCTTTTTGGCCAGGCGCGCCAACCTGTTGCTCTTTGAGTAACGCGAATATCCCCTGCCCTAAAAACAGCAGATCAACAGCTTGCCCAAAGGCAGCAGACACTAGCGCAACATCCAGCCCTTCCCGCAACTCATTTGAGCTATAGGGCGCATGTCGTATAACGATAAGTCGCTCATTTGCTTCAGCCATCTTAGTCCTACCTATCTACTCTGGTCGCCCTGTTTTCAGCCCTGTTCTCACTACTAAGCAAACGTAATCAAACGATCACAGCGCTGCTGTAGCTCAAGCAGTTGTCCTAGCCCCGTTAATTCAAAGGGTGGCTCAAGATTGAAGTTCACTTTCCCGTGCCGCTTTGCCTCTGCTTCACTCACCACGCCACGGCGTAACGCCGCCGCGATGCATACATCTAATGCCACCCCGTGCTGATGATGCAGGTCAACCCAAGCATCTCGCATATTGAGCTCATCCTGTGGAGGAGACATTAGTCGGGAGGCATTATGAACGCCATCTTGATAGAAAAAAACGCCCTTGATGTGGTGTCCTTCATTTAGCACTGCTTGGGCAAATCGCAGCGCGGAATGAGGGGCTGCACTACTATACGGCGCCCCCATGACCAATAAGCCATACTCCATCGGATTATCTCGATACAGTCCGCCCTAAAAAAAACAGACCCTAGCAAGTAGGGTCTGTCGCGATAGTACTGCAGGGGTTGATCAATCGTTGCTCATAATGCCTAAAATCGAGAGCAGACTGATGAACAGGTTATAAATGGAAACATAAAGCGTAATAGTTGCGAGGATGTAGTTGGTCTCTCCCGCCCGGTGAACAATTTCACTGGTTTGGTAGAGGATCGCAGCTGATGCAAACAGCACAAAACCAGCGGAAACCATCAATGAAAGCGCAGGAATATTGAAGATCAGCCCAGCTACCATGGCCAAAATCAACACAATGGCACCAGCCATTAGGAAATTACCTAAAAAGCTGAAGTCTTTCTTGGTGGTTAATGCAACCGCAGAAAGGCCAATAAACGTCAAGCCAGTCATTGCCAATGCATTCATTATCAAAGCGCCACCGTTAGGCAACGTAAGATAGGCGGAAATGATTGGGCCAAGCGTAAAGCCCATAAATCCGGTGAATGCAAAAGTCGCCAGCAGACCAGCTGCTGAATTGGCCGTTTTGTGAACCAGGAACATCAGCCCGTATGCACCGATAAAGAACACAAAAATGTTCATTTGTTGGATGCCCATTGCGACAGAGGCACCAGCGGTGACTGCAGAGAATAGCAATGTCATGGCCAATAGCGCGTAGGTGTTACGCAGAACTTTATTAGCGCTAACACTACTTACTTCGCTGCGCGTTTGCGCTCTCGCCGTGTTCGAATCGTTAAAAGCCATTTATCTATGCTCCCTAATGGTAATACTAACAACGGACAAGGATGCCGTTACCAAGTTCCAGACGCAAGTATTTGTCTTCCACGCAAACAACTGCTTTTTAAGGCACTTGCTCCTCCAGCGTTGACTATGCTTAACATTCCACACCACTTTGGACATAGAAATGCGCTATAAAATTCCCCTGACCGTGCCACATTTGGCGTGATTATCTTCGCCTCTTCTGCTTACAGCTTCACTGCTGGCGGTGAAACGTTATCGTCGTCTTCTTCCTTGTGAGGTAAATGCTGCATTGTCGCTGCTTGACGCGCATCCTGAGCGTTATAGAGACGTGCATCGATCACGTTCAGCACCGCCAACTGTGCAAATAGCACGGCAAAACAAATAATCAGACCTTTTAACATGGCAGTGCTCCTTGGTGGGCTAACAACATCGTCGTTGGTAGCGAATAATAGTCCTAGGCGGAAAGAAAGCAACGGTGTTTGGTAAAATCACCATTTGCCCTATCAATTTACTCTATTAATCCGCAAATTCTTCAGTGTCAATATCGGCTTGTTGCGCATCGCTATAACGAGCGCCAGCGACTTGGCTCGGCAACAGCATACCGTTGAGCTGAGTCACTGTTGCGTCATCCAGTACGACCGTTTCAGCGCGTAAGTTCTCGCGTATATGCGTCACTGAGCAGGAACCAGGAATAGGCACAATATGATGGCCCTGGGCGTTTAACCAAGCTAGCGCCAGCTGTGCGAGTGAGATCTCAAGACGCCTAGCCATTGTTTTAACGTCATCCAACAAAGCTATATTGTGAGGTAAATTGTCTTTACTAAAGCGAGGCATTCCGGCGCGCATATCCCCTGTCGAAAACTGGGTACTTTCTTCCACTGCCCCCGTCAGAAAACCACGCCCAAGTGGACTGAACGCCACTAAGGCGGCACCGAGCTCCGCACATACATCCTTCAGAGCAATGTCGGGATTACGTGTCCAGAGTGAGTATTCTGACTGTACTGCTGCGACTGGATATTCCGCATTACCTCTACTAAGTGTTTCTGCCGATACCTCAGATAAACCAACCGCGCCAATTTTACCCTCTTCCACTAGTCGGCCCAGCGCCCCAACACTCTCTTCGATAGGAACACTGCGATCTAGGCGATGCAGGTAGTAAATATCCAAATAATCCGTTTTCAGTCGTGACAGACTCTCTTCACACTGGCGACGCAATGTGCCGGGGCGACCATCGATAATGCGCTTCCCTGTTTCAGCATCCAATGCCATTCCACACTTGCTGGCGAGAAACAGCTGGTGCCTTTTTGTTTTTAAAGCGAGCCCCAACAACCGCTCATTTGCTGTTCCACCATAGAGCGTCGCCGTATCAAAATGGCGGTATCCCATCTCAAAGGCTTCTTCCAATACCCGAAGCGCCTCTGTTTCTGGCACATACTGCCCATAGCCATGGGAAAGATTCATGCATCCCAAGCCAATACGAGGAGACGAGACACCGTTTAATCGGTCAAAGAACACGGACATAGCAACCTCTGGGTGATTGACGTTAATTGGATAGTAGTGCGCTAGTGTTATGCGTTTTACCCCTGGCTACAAACCTGCGACTGCAGCCAGTCAGGCAATCGGTGTTCAAGATAATAACGCGGCCGCCACGGAGGCCCCTCTATAAAGCCCACATGGCCACCCGAGGCATGAAGCTCCAGGGTGACATTGCTTGGCAAAGTTTCCGCATTAGGAACGCTCTGTGGGTAGATAAAAGGGTCATCTAGCGCATGCACAATAAGCGTTGGAATACGAAGGTGCTCCACGAAGAAAGCACTGCTGCAGCGATGGTAATAGTCATCAGCACTTTCAAAGCCATGCAGTGGCGCAGTAACGCGGCCATCGAAGTCCCAAAACGTCTTCATACCTTGTAATGTTTCAAGCGCCGCTAAACACGCCAGTTCTTCCCTTCGCCCTTGGCGTAAAAACACCTGCTGTTTATGTTCAACATACTGGCGCAAGTCTCGCAGGAAACGGGCCTGGTAAATTCTGGAGAAGCCTTTACTTATTCGGTCTGCGCAGTGGTCTAGCCGAAACGGTACCGATACTGCTACCGCCGCCTGCAACGGAGTATTGCCACCCTCTTCACCCAAATACTTGAGCAACACATTGCCACCCAATGAGTAACCTATCGCGGCAAACAATTTGTATGGATAGCGTAACGTTAGTTGCTGAACCACATCCGCTAAGTCCTCACTCGCGCCAGAGTGATATCCCCTGGCACGATGGTTTGGCTCACCAGAGCAGCCACGCCAATTGACAGCCACGCTCTGCCAACCGCGCGCCGCTAACGCTTGTTGTTGCCCTAGTATATACAGTGAAGAAGAACTGCCAGTTAGGCCATGAAGCAGCAGTACACAATTCGCCGACTCACCCTCAGGCCCATACCAATCCACATCGATAAAATCACCATCTTGAAGCCTCATTCGCTCCCGCCGGCGTTGTAATTGGGGCGATGTCCGCCATAGCGGGCTATAGAGCGTTTGCAAATGTCCACCTGGCAGCCAGCGCGAAGGTCGAAATGGAGGCAGAGGTGAAGACGGTAGTGAAGACCGTATTGAAGACATGGAGGAAAAGCGCCAGCAAAAAAACAGCTGAATAGCTTAGCAAAATTTGTAAGCAGATTTGATTATGGCAGAAATATCGCCTGGAGCTCGCCTAAAGCAGAAGCCACTTGTGTGCAGCGTTCTCATAGATGCGACAATACGCCATGCATCATTAGATACTTTCAACTTACGTCGCAGAGTGGTTTCAACTACTATTATTAATGATTAAAGAAATATAGCCATAGCCTTTAAGAATATAGCTCCTGCGACAACTACTGATTTTCAATACTTTCATGCCACACGATCTAGGAGGTCGCCATGGAATTAGATCCTCTGTTGCTTTCAAGGCTGCAGTTCGCTTTTGTTGTCTCTTTTCATGCCATTTTTCCGGTGTTTACTATCGGTCTGGCTTCCTACATCGCGCTACTGCATGGCCTGTTTTACAAAACGGAAAACCCCGCTTGGGATCGCTTGGCGCTCTTCTGGACAAAAGTGTTTGCCGTTGTGTTTGGCATGGGCGTCGTATCAGGCATTGTTATGTCGTTTCAGTTTGGTACTAACTGGAGCAACTTTGCCTACGCCACATCTAACTTCTTAGGTCCTGTCCTCAGCTATGAGGTAGTAACGGCCTTTTTCCTAGAAGCTGCTTTTCTAGGCGTACTGTTATTTGGCCGCAATAAAGTACCTGAAGGTGTGCATTTATTTGCTGCCATCATGGTTGCTGTAGGCACGTTTATATCTTCTTTCTGGATACTTTCTGCCAACAGTTGGATGCAAACTCCTGCAGGTTTTGAGCTGATCGACGGTCGGTTTCATATCACTTCTTGGATGGAAGCACTCTTTAACCCCTCCTTCTGGTATCGCTTTGTTCACATGGGCATGGCTTCTTTCCTAACCGGCGGGTTCGTCGTTGCAGGTGTTAGCGCCTGGTTCTTACTGCGCAAGCGTGATGTTGAAGCTAACAAAAAAGCGCTATCCATGTGTTTGTGGTTACTGCTGATCTTAGCGCCAGCACAAGCGGTAGTCGGCGATTTTCACGGTCTGAACACCTTGGAGCACCAGCCAACGAAAGTAGCCGCCATGGAGGGTAACTGGGAAACGCAAACCAATGTGCCACTTCTGCTTTTTGCTATTCCTGATAAAGAAGCCCAGACCAATCATTTTGAAATTGGCATCCCCAACCTTGCCAGCTTGATTCTGACGCACCATGTCGATGGTGAAGTTCCGGGGCTTAACGCAGTACCGATAGAAGAGCAGCCTCCTGTCATCATTGTATTCTGGGCTTTCCGCGTCATGGTAGGCATTGGCTTGCTGATGATTGCTGTTGCGCTGACTGGATTGTTTCTGCGTCGTAAGGGGCGTGTCTATGAAAACACGCTTTTCTTAAAAACGCTTACCGTCATGATTGCATCCCCTTTCCTTGCGGTTCTGGGTGGTTGGATTGTTACCGAATCAGGACGTGCGCCTTGGTTAGTGTATGGCGTCATGACTCACGCGGAAGGGTTAACGCCTTCCCTTACTGGCGGTATGGCGCTGTTTACCTTGATTGGCTATATCGCTGTTTACAGCGTGGTGTTTTTTACCGGTATTTATTATCTAACGCGCGTTGTGCGCAATGGCATGAAAGAAGAAACACAGGCTGAAGTTGAAGGCGAGGTTGAACGCCCGAAACGCCCCCTATCAGCAGCACACACCCCCTTTGATGATGATTTGGAAGGAGCCAACACATGAGTATTGATCTTTCACTCATCTGGGCTGCCATTATTGGCTTTGGCGTCATTATGTATGTCTTGATGGATGGCTTCGATCTAGGGCTTGGGATTTTGTTTCCCTTCGCGCCTGATGAAGAGTCACGCGATGTGATGATGAACTCTGTTGCTCCCGTGTGGGATGGCAATGAGACTTGGTTAGTACTAGGTGGTGCAGGGCTGCTCGGCGCCTTTCCTTTAGTTTATTCCGTGTTTTTGCCCGCGCTCTATATCGGTGTTTTCCTAATGCTGGCTGGCTTGATTTTTCGCGGCATCTCGTTCGAGTTTCGCTTCAAGTCTAAGAAAAACCGCCGTTGGTGGAACCGCGCATTTTGTTGGGGCTCTGCCATTGCGACCTTCGCTCAAGGCGCGGTCGTCGGCGCTTACATCCAAGGGTTTGCTGTCGAAGACTTTCGCTATGTCGGTGGCGCACTGGATTGGTTGACGCCCTTTACTGTATTGACGGGGCTTGGACTAATGGCGGGCTACGCACTGCTTGGTTCTACGTGGCTGATCCTGAAGTCAGAAGGCCATGTCCAGCAGTGGGCCTATCGCATCACACCAAAATTACTCTTAGCGGTATTGGTGGTATTTGGCATTGTTAGCCTGTGGACACCGCTGGTTAGTCCAGAAGTGCGTGACCGCTGGATGAACCAGATCCACCTAATTTGGCTGTTCCCCATTCTTGCCATGGTCTGCGCTGGAGCTCTTTATCGTGCCGTAAAACGCCAGCAGGAAGGCTTACCGTTTGTCTCAACATTGGGCCTATTTATCTTTACCTACCTAGGCCTCATCGCCAGTAAATGGCCGGTTATCGTACCGCCCAACTATACAATTTGGGATGCCGCTTCAGCACCTGAGTCGCAATTGTTTTTGCTGATCGGCGTGCTGTTTGTAATCCCTATCGTATTGGCCTACACCGCCTGGTCTTACTGGGTATTCCGCGGCAAGGTAAAAGTAGGCGAAGGGTACCACTGAGGCTTTACCAGTTAATCTGTTGATTGCTTGTCACAAATTGCTTGTAACAAAAAAGAAGGGTGCCATTTGGGCACCCCTCTTTTATTACTTTGGATATAGCATAGACCTCACTGAGCGCGGTCTAAAGCTTGACAGTAGGATCAGCAAAACCATGCGGCACATAAAGATTATGAGGGCCTAAGCGGCTAACGTCTGTTTCGCCACATAGCGCCATAGTGGTATCAAGCTCTTTATGGATAATCTGTAGCGCCCTGGTGACGCCCTCTTCACCGGCAGCCCCTAAACCATAGGTAAAAGCACGCCCAATGTAGGTTCCCTTAGCCCCCAGCGCCAACGCTTTCAGCACGTCCTGGCCCGAACGGATACCAGAATCGAGATGGACTTCTATCTCGTCACCCACTTCATCGATAATACTTGTCAGCATTCGGATCGAGCTCATTGCTCCATCAAGCTGACGTCCGCCATGATTAGAAACAATAATGGCATCAGCGCCTATCTCTACGGCACAGCGCGCATCCTCAGGGGTCATAATGCCCTTCACAATCAGCTTACCGCCCCACCACTCTTTGAATTGCGCAATACGCTTCCAGTCCAGCGATACATCGAAGGCTTCTGCTGTCCACGCTGACAATGAGGAAGGGTCAGTAACCCCTTTGGCATGCCCCACAATATTGCCAAATGAGCGACGCTTGGTTTTCAGCATCTCCAGACCCCAAGGAATTTTCGCCGCCATGTTGGCAATCGATTTTGCAGTCAATTTAGGGGGTGCAGAGAGTCCGTTTTTGAGATCTTTGTGGCGCTGCCCCAGTACTTGCAAATCGACAGTGACCACAACAGCTGAGCAGTTAGCCGCCTTGGCACGCTCAAACAAGCGGCGCATAAAATCATCATCTTTTAAGGTATACACCTGGAACCAGAACGGCTGCGTAGTGTGTTCTGCGACGTCCTCAATCGAGCAAATCGACATGGTCGACAGCGTAAACGGCACACCAAATTTTTCAGCCGCCCGTGCTGCTTTAATTTCGCCATCTGCCGATTGCATTCCCGTTAGCCCTACAGGTGCAAGCGCAACCGGCATAGCCACATCTTCGCCCAGCATAGAACTTCGCGTAGAACGCCCTGACATATCGACCGCAACACGCTGTTTTAAATGAATATGCTGGAAGTCGCTGGTATTTTCACGAAAGGTTTGCTCTGTCCAACTGCCCGACTCGGCATAGTCATAAAACATTTTTGGTGTACGGCGGGCGTAATGGCGACGAAGGTCTTCAATGTTGGTATAGATCGGCATAACACATCCTTAATAGATATTGTTCTCATTAGCATCTATAACAGATGACCTCAAAATAGCGCATTACTCAAGAAAATAATTATATAACAGTGATGACACTGGCGGTCAGTGCCTCTGACTGCTAGCCTGATAAACAGGAAACTAGTCTTACGTTCATGATATTTCTAATCAATTTAACAGTATAAAAGCCTCTCCAAGTAATTACACTGCTACCTAATGTGTCGAGTTTGCACGCATAACAACTAGGATTAGTGCCTTGCCCTGGGCAAATAAAAACGACTCACATAGGCAGGTATTCCAGATGATCTCCCCCGCCCAGCACCAAAATCCTTCAGCCAATATCATTCGCTCGTTGCTGAAGCATACTAACGAGCTTTCTGTTTATTCAAAGGACATGCCCTACGCCTTAACCGCGGAGGTTATAGAGCTAGACCTGAGCACTGGGCACATGGTACTGGGAATCGAATACGCAGGATTAGATATCGAGCGTTATTTTGCTCATGGCAGCGTCAACTTTGACTTAGAAGCACTAAAAGGCGCCCATACCATGGAGCGTGAAACATACAGCCTCAGCAATGTCGCTGCCAAACTACAGAAATCGGATAGCACTCATTACCGCCTAGAGTGCCAGCTACCAGAGTCCGTGTTTGTCCAAGAAAATAGGGGCGCGGTTCGCATTCCTTTTATTCTCGGTATGCTAGCCCGCGTAGGCCTAGAGGTTTACTCCAACAATCTTCATGTGCTGGGGCGATTACGTAACCTTTCAATCGGCGGTTGTATGGTCGATATCGATTTGGCAGACAGTGTAGCAATCGGTGTCGACCAGAACATTCCTGGTGTGACACTCGAATTTCCTAATGGAGAGAGCTTTTTTGCCGAAGGCAGAATCTGCCATATGCGCCCTTTTGGCAATCATGGTTATGCGGCGGTGGGCGTTCAGTTCATCAACCTATCGACATCACAAGCCGAAACCCTATTTCAATTCGTTAATGAGTCCGAGAGAGAAGCTGCCTACCGTACCGGATCCAACGATAAGCTGACGTATCACTCTTCCCTTTTCATTCCTGGCCTCAAAGAGAAGAAAATCTTGCAGCGAGAAGCCCAAGAGCGTGAGAAGCAAGGCCGCCAGCCGCCGATGGAACGCGGTGTGATGGATGTCGCCCATCAGCTTCAGATATCGCTGATGTATATGAAAAATCGCGAGTTATTCCCTAGCGATATTTTATACGATTGCGTTGATACACTGCGTTATCTTATCGAACAGGATCGCAAAGCGTTTCTGTATGCGCTGGCATACCTGAGGGAAGAACCAGACTGGGTTAGGCATGCCGTTCAGGTCGCAGGTCTGCTGGCCGACTTACTACTCTCCCGAGACCCGCACGACCCACAGGTGCGTGAAGCGATGCTCGGTGCACTGCTACACACCATTGGCAAGCCACTGTTAGTAAGCGAAGAATTACCATCGTTGAAGGTAAGCATGAACCCGGCGCAGAAGTTAATTCTCAGTGGCCATGTCGAAGAGCTACTCAATAAACTTCACGCGCTAGGTTGGAAGCCAAGCCCCACCTGCCGCGATGTCATTGAGAATGCTAATGAGCGACTAGACGGTTCTGGCTATCCCGCAGCGAAGCGCAGCCATCAATTATCGAAGCTAATTCGTTTGATAGCGGTCATCAAAGTGGTCAATAAGCTATTACACTCGCGTAATGGAGAACCAGCGCACTCTCCCCTCGATGCTTACCGTATCGTCAATAATGCAGACACGGCCTACGACAAAACAGTGTTAGTTGAGTACATCCAAGTGTACGGTCTTTACCCAATTGGGTGCTTGGCCAAATACTCGGGCAGTTTTCTGGCTTGGGTTATGGATGTCGACGCAAAAGGCATGCCGAATCAGGTTCATATCGTTAAAAATCTGCGCTTTCCTGAAACCAACATCAGTAGCGTGATATTCCAAAGCGATATAACCCAGATTGGCAAGCTCGAAGGCATCGTCAATCCCTTTGATTATGGGGTAAAGGTACTCAAAATTTAGCGGTCTTGAGAACCACTTACCCTCGACGCAAGTTACTCGGTGAACGCCAATATCTGCTCCAACAGAGCACGCTTACGCGGCAGCAAGCTCACTTCTAACCCTAGCGGCCGGAATACACGATTCTTAACCTCTAGGGTGACATTGTTCTTGTCGCCTTCCAGATCCGATAACGTTCGTCGACTGATACCCACCAAAGCGGCATAACGTGTTTGGTTCAACCCCAGCACATCGCGGCGTAACGCACGCAATAACGCACCATCGGTGATTTCCCCCGCATAGAAACGTTTCAACAGAGCAACCAGGGCCTCTTCGCGATCATCAGAATAACGCTTCATAACAACCCCCAGCGCTTGAATCGAGTGTTGATAGTGCGTAGGCCGACTGCAGGCATGTCAAGGATTCGGGGTGGAACTCCACGGGCAGCCAAGCGTTCATCGACGCCCTCTAGCTTCAATGCAAGCGCACGGAGCTCTTCCATCACTCGTTCTGGATCGACAACGTCTGCCAGGGTGTCGGCAATTCCTCGCCAATCGTACTCCCCGCCAACTTCCAGGGGCGTTCCCCATTGCGTTGTTCGTGTCACCCCCTCGGGGTCAGCCTTCATGGGCGCGAAGTCATATACGGGGGCAAGTTCAATGCCTTCGGGGCGCTTCAATAACGCCGTATTCCGGCCATGATTGTCAGAGTTGCCGAAAGCGATATTCAACAAATCACGCTTAATCCACTCCAAAGCAAAGCGCTCGCCCTCGAAAACAGCGCCTTGTTCTTGCACGCGATATTGAGCGCTCAGCAAACTAATCAGTTGGCGGATTGTTTCGCCATGATGCAGAAAGGTGCCCGGCGCGGCGCCTACCAAGGAGTAGACTGACTCCAGGCCATAGCGAACCCAAGTGCCGTCGAGGTACTGCATGTCGAAACGGGGTAACCACAGAGACGGGTAACGCTCTCCCTCCACCAAACGCATCTGTTCGGTATCTATCGTGGCCACCCCTAACGATGCAAGCTCCTGATAGTAGTGATATTCAGCTCTCAAGATGTCGCAATCGTCAGCTGAACGTCTACCGCGCGGGAATTTCACCAGCATGGGTAGGTCAGATCGGTGGTTTTCATCCTGCCAAGTATCAATCCAGACGTGGTCGTCGTTCGTCAATCTAAGCAGCAATTTTGGCGCTTCACCGCCAGCCCCAGTGGCACCACCACTGGCCGCCCCCATCTGCTGGGCATACTCTAAAAAGTCCACCTGACGCTCTACAACGCTTTGCAGCGGAAACCGTCGCTCCTCTAAGGCTTTCTTTACGGAGAGATCAGGCACTGATTCTTTGATTCGTAAGTTGCCGACCGGCGCGATAGTGCCACGTGCCAGCAATTCAGCATCCTGTTGCCCAACCGGTAAATCGTGAAGCCCTAAATAATCCACCCAAAAACGTCGGCTAGCGCCCGCCGGCATAATGTCTTCCAAGAAACCAAACCAGTGTGGCGATTCATGGGTCAGCATTAACTCGATAGGCAACCGCATACTGCAAGCGTGCAAGTCATCTTGAAATAGCCACTCAACGGCATAGTCAGTCGCATAGCGCAGCCGAGATTCCCCGCGAGTACCCTGCTCAGGGTTAGGCAACGACAATTCAGCCGCATCATGCCACGCTTGTTCAAAATGAACCTGTATCGTTAACTTCACGAATCACCCATGTCGAAAGCCGCTGATGTCCGAAATTACTGATGCGCAGTAAAGTGCTCAAAAACTCTTCCACCGATTACTTATGAGCAGTTTAGCGCACATAATAACTACAAAAAAGAATTAATGAGCACTATAGTGCACACTAAATTATCCACACGAGCGCCATATTGGAGCCTAATGTGAATATTACCCATTTAGAGCATGTGTTTATCGCGCTGCTGATTCAAATGGCTCTACTTCCTTTTGCAAACGCAAGAGTCACCGGTGCCATCGCGATAGCACTGTTGCTTGGACGTGAGATTGCACAACATGAATACAGGTTAGCCGTTCAACGTGGCTGGGAATGGGGGCAAACATTACCGGTGGGCATATTTGAAGGTGTTTGGCGTGGCTGGACGCTGGATTCGGTATTAGACGTTGTTTTACCTGCCCTGGCATGCACAGTAGTGGCCATTACGATCAAAATCATAAAGCCAAACGGCTAAATCGCGAAAGCTAAGTGTTTAGGAACGACAAAAGGCCCTGACTCCTTAGAAGCTTTTAACAAGCCTTTATAAAGCACTTTACCTATTACGCGAATCATGCAAAATTGCTTAATCAACACCTTATATAAAAACGAAAAAAGGAAAGTCTATGCTCCGCAGTCACATAGGAATAGCAACGGCGCTTACATCACTGCTATTTGCCGTTCCAGCCTACTCCGACGATCCACTTCGCCTCGCTGTTGATGTTCCCTTTGAGCCTTTTGAGTATCGCTTGCCCGACGGCACCCTAACAGGCTTTGAGGTGGAGCTGGGTGAAGAAGTATGTCGACGCATCGAGCGTGAGTGTGAATGGGTAGAGCAAGGCTGGGACGGCATCATCCCCGGCTTATTAGCACGCAAATACGACGCCATCATGTCCTCAATGGCAATCACCGATGCGCGCCGCGAGCAAGTGCTGTTCTCAGAACCCTACTACAGCAACCCTAGTGTCTGGGTGACTCAGGAAGGCAAAGAGATCGATATTGAGGATCACGACGCCCTTGAAGGCATATCGGTAGGCGTTCAGCGTGGCACCATCCGCGATGAGTACATCACCGACACCTACGGCGATCTCGTTGACGTACGGCGCTATGCAACAGGCGAAGATCTCGCGGTAGACATTAGAACAGGTCGTTTAGACGCAGCTTTTATGTATTACCCACTAGCGCTGTCATCGCTTGAAGTTAACGCTGAAGGCAGTGGGATTGTTACCAGCTCGCCGCTGATCCGCGAGCCCAAGCACTATTTCGGACATGGCGTGGCGGCAGCCTTCCATCCTCGTAATGAAGCCCTGGCGGAGCTGTTCAATGAGGCACTGCGAGAAATCAAGCAAGACGGTACCTACGACGAGCTAATGAACAAATACGTCGACTACGATATCAAGATCTAAAACTGTCACTATCTCGCCACCTATAACCCCAGGGATAACACGCTACGATTACCCCTGGGGTCGTTGTATTAAGTAAAGAACAACCTAAATCTAATTCCGAGACAGTGCTTCATTAAGAATGGGTACTTGTACTCTACTCAGCCCAGCTAATCGCCACGTCTCAACGGGCTCGCTGCCTTCTGGCCCCTGGATTGAGCCCCAAGCCACTCGAATCGACGTTGTGTAAACAGCCCCGTCTACCATCACAATATTCGCGTCAATTAAATAGCGCCGCTTCTGCTCTTGCATGACGTCATCATCAAAATCCGAGGTTACTTCAATCTCCGCAATACCCGCATCGTTACATGCTTCATGGAAGACAGAAAATTTCTCTTCATAATAGGGATCCGGCTCAATTTTCCGTTGATGCATCCCAAGGTGCCTTTCTATATCACCATCACAGATTGCTTGAACAACGAGCTCAACCATCCCTGTTGCCGTCTCGCTATACACTCCATTCGCCTCACTGGCCTCACTGGCCTCACTGGCCTCACTGGCCTCACTGGCCAGCGTAGAGGAAACTAGCAGCAGAGAAAGCGCTACAGCGGTCGAAATAGAGAATAAATTGGTTTTTTTAAACATGCTTACTTCCCTTTTTTAGCGCTACTCAACGTGACTTAAGGTCGAAACCAGTCCATCGCAATCACTCACAATCCTTAAGATGACAGTAGCTTAGGAAGCGAAACCTGTCACAAAAAATCACCCCACATCTCACTCAACTAAAAAAGCGCTTGAGAGCGCTTCGATGGAACGTTATGAGTGAATAGGCCGTGGGGAGTAGTGAGCGAAGCGAACGGTTTGAACCACTTATTAGCCGATAAGTTTGCACATGATGTGGGAGTGATCTTTAAAACCTAGCTTCTGATAAAACTTTTGTGCTGATTGGTTAAAGGCCATAACCTCTAGCCTGATTTGCTCCGCGCCTTGCGAGGCAGCCCACTTGCTACATGCCGACATAAGTTTTGTGCCAACGCCTGAAGCACGATACTTTTCATCAACGACTATCGTCCCTACACGACAAACCGGACAGCTAACTAGAAACGGTATTGTCTCGTTTTTAGTGATTATTGCCGTTAGAAATCCGACAACTCTACTTTCTACTTCTGCTACCAAAAACAGCCTTGACTTATCACTCAGAGCATTTTTTAAAAACTCTTTGTCAGCGGCGGAAGGCTTTGTAAATGCTTCTGGTGCATTTTCGAAATGTAAAGTACCTATTTGCTCATTCAGTACCAATAATGCTTCTAGGTCCGTTGCTTCCGCTTCTCTGGTTCTCATAGATCCCTTTGATGCCACTGCTTCCGGCTAATGCCCACCATAAACGGCGCGAGGAACGAGCGTTCTACGACCGAAGGGAGCGTAATTGATGGTTTGGTTATGCATTAACTGCTCGTTCTACCTCAGAGAAACTGCTGCAAACTACTATTTTATGAGCTTGAGCTTTGGAAAATGCATAAAACCGTACCAGATTGTCCCGGTCGTACTTTTGGTTCCAAGATATCAGTTCAATAAGGTTTGCAAACGTTTCGTCTTTTTCGTGGCTACGTGAAAGTTTGTAGCCCAAATAGCGCCGCAGAACTCTCCATTGCCTCAGCAACACTGGCGTATTGAGAACAATTATCTTATCGGCGCCCTCAAAGGACTTCTCTAGCCATTTATAATAGACCCCTTCAATTATCCAGGTGTCATTCGACAGGATTGACTCTAAGTTTCTTTGCCGTGCCTCGTCGCTAGACCTGATGTAATCCGTATGGTTTCGGTCCCAAAATATGTCATCTAAATCGTGCTGGGGCAGACCATATTTCTCTGAAAGCCTTCTAGCAATATATGACTTTCCGCTTCCCGGACCACCAATTATGTGCAGTTTTTGATATTTCATAGCTTCGTGCGCTTCGATACACTTCTTTTAAGTGGTTTTAGTTTGCTGGCGCTTGATGAGTAAGATCGCGGAAGTTAACGCCTGTGGCTTTAATCACCGCGGTCATAGTTCGAAGTGTTGGGTTGCCCTTGGGGGACAAGGCGCGATAAAGGCTTTCGCGTGATACTTTGGCACGTTCTGCTACCAGCGCCATTCCACCTTGAGCTTCAACGACATGACGCAGCGCCATCAGGAAGGCTGACTCTCCCCCCTCTTCGTCCAGCTCATCAAACGCTGTTCGCAGGTAGTCCAGAACTATACCGGGGTCAGTGCGCAGCATCTCAATAACTGCTTCATCATGACGTTTCATGACGTATTCTCCTTTTGTGGTCGGCCAAAAACGCTTTTGCCTATTCGATGTCAGACTGCTGGCGCTGTTTGGTACCACCTATTAACAACATTACTAAGCGCGCCCCTACCTTGGCGTAGTAAACGCGGTAGCCAGGGCCATGGTAATGCACAGCTCTCACACCCCATCGCCTACTGTCTTGGTACCACCTGCCGCTAGCCTGTTAAGGCGTGTTAGCACCCGCATGGCGGCTTGACGATCTTTAGCCTTAGTGGCAACCAGCCAGGCTTGAAAAGGGTCATAGCCATCAGCGGTAAGGTAGTGGGCAAGTTCAGTCATAATGCATTGTAGCTTTTAAGCTACAAATTAAAAGAGATAGCTTGACTTTAAGCGATTGAAAAAAACTCAAACGGCAATGGCTTTTTTTACCAACGAATTCTTAGTAGCTGAATTTTCAATGAGGCATACTCGTTGACCTGGTTACGGGCGCGGTTGATATTCACTAACAGCTTGCTTAGGTCAGCTCTCTCAACATGACCGAGTGAAATACGCACCTTACGCCATACCGGGCAAGAGACGCGGTAGCCAAGTTCGATCACGTTCTCATCACGTTAAATAACCGATGGAGAGTATCGAGGCGCTGCTAGGAAGGAAAAAGAAAGCCTAGAAACGAAAAAAGCCCCGTAAAAACGGGGCTTTATAATCGAGGTGGCGGAGGGACAGGGATTCGAACCCTGGATAGGCTATTAACCTATGCCGGTTTTCAAGACCGGTGCATTCAACCGCTCTGCCATCCCTCCGGCTTATGGGTGCGTATAATAACAGCTTTCCCTTGGAAGTCAACGCCTTTCCGGTTAATTAGTAGAGCCTTAAGCCAACACGGGTAATGTTCCCGCCTTCCATTTCACTAACCACCCAGTGAATGCCATGCCAGTCGACATCGTCGCCGACTACTGGGTGGCCGCCGACGCGTAGCGAGATAAACTCCGCAAGCGTCATGTCCTGCTCGCCGGGGCTTAAGGTTAAACCATAGGCTTGGGCAATATCCTGCATTTGCGCTTCGCCATCCAATGTAAAGGTACCAAAGAAGGCCCGCTCTTGTTTAAGCTTTGCATCGCCGTTGAATAGGCGATTGAGCGCGACGAGGTCTTCGGTGCGGCCAATGACACAAATAACATCATCAAGCTTAAGCCGCGTGCTCCCTTTGGGGTGAAGCATAACGTGGTTGCGAAATAGTGCCGAAATCAATGCGCCCGAAGGGAAACGCAGTAGCCGGATAGGAACATCTTCTAAGTCTTCGTTTTCGACCACATAAACAAACATCTCAAAATCATTATCCGGCATTATGCCCAGCGGCCCTCGGCGGTTCGGCGTGGTGCCTACAGGTACTTCTACTTTCAGCCATCGCGCCATAAATGTTAGCGAACCGCCCTGAATAAGCAGCGACATCAGTACCACCGCAAACGCTACGTTAAAGTACAACGAGGCGTTTTCTACCCCGCCGATTAACGGGAAGATAGCCAATACAATAGGTACCGCGCCCCTCAAGCCAACCCAGGCAATAAAGAAGGTTTCTCGCCAGCGGAATTTGAAAAATGGCTTAATAGTGATCAGCACCGCAAGGGGGCGTGCAACAAAAATCAGTGCTAGCGCAACTAGCCCTGCTGGCAATGCCACGTCCCAGAGCTGGCTTGGAGTGACGAGTAAGCCCAGCACCAGGAACAAACCAATTTGGCTCAGCCAAGCCAACCCGTCGTGTACCGGAAGAATAAAGTTAAGGTGGCGCCCAGGCTGATTACCAATCATCAACCCTGCTAAATAAATGGCCAGGAAGCCGCTGCCGCCTAGCACGCTGGTTAACCCAAACACGCTAAACCCAAGCGCCAGCGCTAGCATGGCATAAAGACCCGGGGCTAGATCTAACCAACGCAGCAGCTTGGCGCTTAGCCAGCCACCACCGATACCAACAACTAAACCAATCCCAAACTGGGAGATGAAGAACAGCAGTGTTTCACCAATGCCGCCAATATCACCAACCAACAGCTCGACCAACATCAGCGTGAGGAAAATGGCCATCGGGTCGTTGGTACCCGATTCAATTTCCAGCGTGGCCCCTACCCGCTCGTTGAGGTTAACCCCACGGCCGCTAAGCATCGAGAACACGGCTGCGGCATCGGTGGAGCCAACAATTGCCCCAACAAGCAATCCTTGTACTAGGGAAAGATCAAACACCCACATGGAAATGACACCAACAATAGCGCTGGTGATGAAGACGCCAAAGGTGGCTAACGAGAGCGCTGGCCTAAAGCCAACACGGAACGTTTTTAATCGAGTGCGAAGGCCACCATCTAGCAGAATCATCGCGAGCGCTAGATGGCCAATCGTGAACGCCATGGTGTAATCGTCAAACTCAACCCCTAGCAGGCCCTCTTCCCCCGCCAGCATGCCAAGTCCTAAGAAAATCAGTAGCAGCGGCACTCCCATCATTGAAGAAAGACGGCTCGCTAAAATGCTGAGCGCCATCAGGGAACCGCCTACTAAGAAGAACGTGTAAATTGCGTCCATGTCTCTCCGTCTCACCATCAATGCCGTTCTATTATTACATGCCACCGTACAATTTACTGAGCTTGTTAGGCTTGTCGCTTACAGGGGCTAGCCAGATCCTTCACCTCACAGCTAAACTCCGGCGTCATACCATCGGGAGTTAAGGTTATGTTGAACGCTTTTTGGCGTGTCGGTTCACTTGTATTCTTCACATTAAGCATTTTTTTATTATTTTCAATTTCAGCCACTTACGCAAATGAAGACAGCGAAACAGTTAGTAGCAGTGAGCCGCTTACGCTTGAGAGCGAGGTATCATTGCCCATTGGGCTATGGCCACCTACAGGCAATGACGCAGCAGAAGATGACCCGGAAGAAGCGCCCAGCATGGCGCTTGCACCACCACCGCCATTAGAGCCGCCTCCCTTAAAGCAGCTTCGTCTAATGCTAGACTGGTATGTCAGCCCTCAGCACGCAGCCTTAATTGTGGCGAAGCAGCGTGGCCTGTTTGCTGCCCAAGGACTTGAACTTGAATTATTAACCCCCGCAGACCCATCTATCGCGATCAAACTGTTGACGGCGGGAGAAGTTGATCTGGCGTTAACGCGTCAGCCGTTGTTGCATTTACACGTTCACGATGGTGCCGCTATTACCCGTATTGGCACGCTGATTGAGACACCACTAAATGCTGTCATCGTGGCGGGAGACGTCCCTACAGGCGAAACTACCGATCAACTTGCAGGGTTGCACTATGGCTTTTCCACCCGCGAAGGGCGTGATGTGCTGGCAGATCAGCTAGTGCCTACCTCATTTCGCCAAATCGACGATTTCGCCCCGCCGGAAAGCGTCCACTTTGATGCTGCCAGTGCCCTACGAGAAGGCCGAGTTGATGCAATCGCCGATGGCTTTTATCACACTCTGCCACAACAGCTGGCGTCAGATGGCATTATCACCCACACCGTACGTTACAACGACGTTGACGTGCCGCGTCATGACGGTTTGATACTACTGGCAAATAGCGACACAGTAACAAGACGATCAGCCACTTGGTCACGTGTCCTTATTGCTTTGGAAGAGGCGAGCAATTGGATTATCGAAAACCCGGAAGCAGCGTGGTCACTGCTGATTAGCAGCCATCCTGTACTGGATAATGCGATTAACGAAGCCGCCTGGGACGACCTATTACGCCGCATTGCCATTAGTCCGGCGGCTCTTGATGCCCGACGCTATGCATCATTCGAACACTATCTTGAGCAAGCAGGTATTATCGAAACAGCATTGCCGGTTGCCCGGCTAGCCGTCAATCCTCATACGTTGACCGATGTACGCTGAAATAAGGTAGTAATGACGCAAGCACCATGAGTAACACACCACTGATATTTATTGATGTTGAGACGACAGGCACCCGTGCGACGCGTGACCGCATTACCGAAATTGCTGCCTTAAAGGTAGTCAATGATCACATAGTGGATCGCTGGGTCAGCCTGATTAATCCTGGCACCAGCGTGCCTTCTCACATTAGCCAGCTCACCGGCATTTATGATGAAATGCTGATTGATGCGCCCTCTTTTCAGACCATTGCGCACAGCTTGCGCGAATGGCTCGGTGAAGACTGCCTCGTAGCCCACAATGCACGCTTTGATGCCAGCTTTCTGCGCAACGAGTTCAAGCGTGCCGATATTACCTATCAGCCGCTACTCCGCTGCACACTGCGCATTTCCCGCCGCTTAATACCTGAACTGCCCAAGCACAATCTCCGCGCCTTATTGGCGCATTTCAACATTCCACAAGCCCGCCAGCATCGGGCAGAGGATGATGCCACTGCGCTTTGGAAGCTGTGGGAAACCTGGCAGCAGCAGTATGACGCTGGCAGTTGGCAAGCCGCTCTAGCCGATGAGCAGCGCCACCGAAGCCTGCCCGCACATTTACCCAGTGAGCAACTAACCGGGCTTCCTGCTTCTCCAGGGGTTTATTTGTTTTATGGTCACAACCGCCTTCCCTTGTACGTTGGCAAAAGCATTAATTTACGCAGCCGCGTGCTTGGCCATTTCCAGCGCGACCACCAGGACGACAAAGAAATGCGCCTTGCCCAGCAAATACAGCACATTGAGTGGGAAGAAACCGCTGGCGATTTAAGCGCCCAGCTAAGAGAGGCTCAACTAGTCAAAGAGCTGATGCCGATTATGAACCGACAGTTACGCCATCAGGGGCATTTAAAAACGTGGTATTGGCCAACCGATCAACCTTGCCCAACGCTGGTCAGCGGCAAAGCCATCAGCCAGCCTCAGCCGGGAAAGCTCTTTGGGCTGTTTCGCAGTGCCAAAGAAGCTAAAGATGCGCTGCGTAATATTGCCGAAACACATCAGCTTTGTCCGCAAGCGCTAGGAATAGATAAGGGAACAGGACGGTGTTTTGCTAATCAGTTAGGCAAGTGTCGAGGCGCCTGCTGTGGACAGGAGCCACTTGAAAACCACACGCAGCGTGCTCAAGAAGCACTAGCATCTTTTCAAGTAAAAACATGGCCTTGGCCGGGGCGAATTATTATTCGCGAGAAAAGCCGTAAAAATGGCCCAACTAGCCACCATGTGGTCGATCACTGGTGCTATTTAGGCAGCGCCACGACCAAACAGCGTGCATTGGGGCTAAAGGGAGTCACTGCTAAATTTGATGTGGATACTTATCGCATCCTAAACCGTTTTTTACGCGAACCAGAGCGGCACAACCTGACGGTGCTGCCGCTCTAGCTCTACGCTACTTAGCGTTGCCTGCAAGGCTACGCGTTGGCGGCCATAAATGTATCAACGGCTTGCTGGAATGCTTCTGGCTGATCGGCGTGAAGCCAATGCCCGGCGTTTTTAAGTGTTACTACTCTTGCGCGTGGCAGTACTTCGCGTAGCGCTGGTAGCATGTCATCTGCGACGTAGTGCGAATCAGCGCCTTTAAGCACCAGTGTCGGCCCTTCGAAAGCGCGGTCACCATCAGGTTTGCCGATAATCGCTTCATAACCACGTTGAATTTCATCCAACCCAACGCGCACCTCCATCTCACTCTGCTCATTGCGCACTAAATTGGTGGCAAGAAACAGCCGAGTTGGACGGGAGTCAACATGCTCGGCCAATAAGGCATCGGCTTCACGGCGGTTAGTGGGTTTACCCGCTTTTACCCGTTCGAGTGCAGCAAATACATCGTCGTGGCCATGCTGATAAGCTACCGGGGCGATATCTGCCACCATCAGTGACGCACAGCGTTCAGGGTTCATACGCGCCAGCGTAATAGCCACCTTCCCGCCCATGGAGTGACCCAATACATGTGCGCGTTCGATCCCAAGCTTATCGAGCGCCTCCAACACATCTTGGCTCATAGCGGTATAGCTCATACCTTCTGCATGAGGTGAACGGCCGTGGTTACGAAGATCCACAGCAATGACCCGCCTACTGCGCTGCCAAACCTTTAAATGCGAACGCCAGTTATCGGCGCTACCCAACAAACCGTGGATCACCACAAGAGGTAGTTGATCGTCGCTACCTGATTCGTCGGGCAAATCGATCACATAAAGATCAACACGGGAATCATCAGTCATGCGGGCTCCTCAGTCGTTACGCTTGGATTTATGCTTGGTCGTTAAGCCTAGCCGTTTGCGGTTTGGGGGGATGCGTCAGTTTGCCCTGTCCACACGACTAGCCGACGCGTTAGCCACGCTAACAACAGGCCATATAAAGGCAGGAAGAATAATAGACTAATGCCTAGCTTAATGGCGTAGTCGACCACGGCTATTTCTACCCAATGTTCGGCCATAAAAGGGTCTGGGCTGTTATAAAATGCGGTCGCAAAGAAAGCAAACGTATCCGCTAGATTGCCCAATACGGTAGAGCAAACAGGAGCTACCCACCACGCCCACTGACGAAGACGATCAAACACTTGAACATCGAGCAACTGGCCTAGCACGTAAGCAAGGAAACTAGCCAACGCGATACGGGCAACAAATAAATTCCATTCACCCAAGGCTTCGATACCGGCAAAGCTTCCCCGTGGAAAAATTACCGAAACAACGTAGGAAATCACCAGCGCCGGAAACATGACCCGCAGTATGATTGAGCGAGCCGGTCCTTTCCCGAACAAACGAACCGTTAAGTCCGTTGCAAGAAAGATAAAGGGGAAACTGAACGCGCCCCAGGTGGTATGAAAACCAAACAGGGTAAATGGCAATTGGACCAAGTAGTTACTGGCGGCAATGATACCAATATGAAACGCGACCATTACCAGAAGGCAACGGCGGTGCTGGGTGTCGGTTAATGCAAACATGCAGGTTGGCCTTTTTTTGCAAGTCCGAGGGGTTAGGGAACCCTCATTTAAGCGCGGTTAACGCCACTGGGGCGCGCATTATACGCCTTCCGTTAGGTAATTAAAGTCGCCCACCTGCCGGGGCGACTCTATTCATCACGCTATTAGCAACGTTTTAACCTAAACGTCTAGCGACTTAGCTTGACCTGACGCGCCGACAGAACGCTCGCGCATCGCCGCATGCACATCTTCTAAGCTAGTCGGATCATCAATGGTTGAGGGAATGCCGAACGACTTACCGTCGGCAATATTACGCAGCAACTTGCGCAAGATTTTACCCGAGCGGGTTTTAGGCAATCGATTGACGACCAACACCTGCTTAAAGCAAGCAATCGGCCCAATGTGCTCGCGCACTCGACTAATCAGCTCTGCTTCAAGCGTTGCTTCATCGCCATCAAAACCATCTTTAGTGATCACTAGTCCGATGGGTAGTTGGCCCTTTAGCTCGTCGTGAATACCAATCACGGCACACTCAGCCACCGCAGGGTGCGCACCGACGATTTCTTCCATTTCGCCGGTAGAAAGACGATGTCCGGCAACGTTGATCACGTCATCGGTTCTACCCATGATGAATAAGTATCCCTCTTCATCGAAGTAGCCACCATCGCCAGTCAGGTAATAACCCGGGTAGGCTGCCATGTAGGCACTATGAAAACGTTGGGGATCACGCCAGATACCGGTAAGGCAGCCAGGTGGAAGTGGTTGCTTAATGACCACGCTGCCCTGCTGCATTGGGTCTGTTTGCTCACCGTCACGATCCAAAATTTGCACGTTAAAACCAGGCACCGGGAAGGTTGCCGAGCCTGCTTTGGTGGGCGCAGATTCAATGCCCGGCAAGTTTGCTGCGATAGGCCAGCCGGTTTCAGTTTGCCACCAATGATCGATTACCGGTACATCCAGCAGGTCATCGAGCCAATGAAACGTCGGAGGGTCTAAACGCTCACCGGCTACATATAAGTGTTCAAGGCTGCTGATATCATAATTAGCTAGCAGCTTGGCATCAGGATCTTCTTTTTTGATGGCGCGGAAGGCTGTCGGCGCAGTGAAAAAGCTTTTAACCTTGTACTCGTCAATTAACCGCCAAAAGCCGCCTGCATCAGGTGTTTTAACGGGTTTCCCCTCATACACTATTGTGGTACATCCTCTTAGCAGCGGCGCATACACAATATAAGAGTGTCCTACTACCCACCCTACATCCGACGCCGTGAACATCACATCGCCAGGGTTCAGGGCATAGATTGCTTCCATCGAATAGGCTAATGCTACCGCATATCCGCCTGTATCTCGCATAACCCCCTTGGGCTTACCTGTCGTGCCAGAGGTATAAAGAACATAGAGTGGATCGGTCGCTTTTACGGGAACACAATCAGCAAACGGTGCATCCGCTACCAATGTTTGCCAGTCATGGTCGCCTTCGTGAAGTTCTGCACGGTGGGCTTCACGTTGAAAAACGACGCAGGCATCCGGCTTGAAACTGCTGAGTGAAATGGCCTGATCAACAATAGGTTTGTAAGGAAGCACTTTATCTACTTCTATGCCACAGGAAGCAGCAATCACTACTTTTGGCTCAGCATCTTCGATGCGCACCGCCAGTTCGTGGGGTGCAAAGCCACCAAATACCACCGAGTGAACCGCCCCTAATCGAGCGCAGGCATACATTGCGATAAGCGCTTCTGGCACCATCGGCATGTAAATAACCACTCGATCCCCTTTCGTCACACCAAGGCGAGCAAGTCCTCCGGCAAACTGCGCGACACGATCACGCAACGCTTGATAGGTAATGGCTTGCTTTGTTTGGGTAACGGGAGAATCCCATAGAATAGCAGGCTGGTCACCCCTGCCTTGCTCAACGTGATAATCGATCGCCGCGTAGCAAATATTCAGTTCGCCATCGTCAAACCAGCGAGCATGTTGCTGATCGTCATAGCTAAGAATTGTGGAAGGAAATTTGAACCAAGGCAGTCGCTTGGCCTGCTCAGCCCAGAATGTTTCGGGGTTTTCGACAGATTGCTGATAAGTTTGCTGATAGAGGCTCATGATGGGCTTGCCTTTATTGTGTCAATGAAAGCGATCGATTGTTGACACTTTATAAAGAAAATAGCCGCCACACCCTCATACTATGGGATAAATCGCGACTAAAGCGCTACACGCCCAACATCATTGTCGACAAAACACTACTTCACTACCATTGATAGATCGTTAAACCAGTGTTTGGACAAACACCGCTAAATTACTGATCATTCAACAACTGATCCTCGCGACGCGACGATGCCTAAATAACCTATAACAACGCTGTCACAACAGTGTAGGCAAGGAGATCCTCATGTCTGCTTCTACTAGCGCCGCTGCCCGTTTGCTTGAACATGATTGCCACGCCATTGAGGCGGGCACTAATCTACTTAAAGCATTGGCAAACGAAAAACGTCTCCAAATACTCTGCCTTCTGGCAGAAAAAGAGCTCTCAGTCACTCAAATCAACCAGCAATTGGAGCTGAGCCAGTCCGCGTTAAGCCAACACTTGGCAATTTTGCGTCGCGATCAACTGGTCGACACTCGCCGCGAATCGCAAACCATTTACTACTCACTAAGTAGTGAAAGCGCCAAGGCGATTATTGACACCCTGGCGCACCACTACGCCACCTAACTGAAAAGCAGCTATTAACAGTAGCTATCGACTATCGACGTTGCCAACCAGCCGCATCGATTAAACCAAGCCCTTTAACAATGGCTTGCTCGACGCCCGCCGACACAGCCAAGCCTACCTTACGGCTGAGGGTTTTCGGCGGTTCAAGCTTCACGCTGTACACCTGAGCCTGCGCCATGCGCTCTACCAAATACGCCTCACTGGTACCAATGCTGTCGGTCAGTTTCTGTTCTAACGCTTCACTGCCGTACCAAATTTCACCCGTCGCTAGTGCATCAATGTCCATGTCAGGACGATGCTGAGAGACATACTCTTTAAACAACCGATGGGTATTTTCTAAATCATCAATAAACTTCTCACGACCCTCTTCGGTATTTTCCCCCAGCACGGTCAAGGTTCGTTTGTATTTGCCCGCCGTCAGCAGTTCGACATCAATATCATTGCGCTTTAGCAAGCGATGAATATTAGGCACCTGAGCCACAACGCCAATAGAGCCAATCACCGCAAACGGCGCAGCTTTAATATGGTTGGCCGTACACGCCATCATATAGCCGCCGCTGGCGGCCACTTTGTCGATACATACCGTCGTGGTTAAACCTGCTGCTTGAAGACGGTCAAGCTGCGCTGCCGCTAAGCCATAGGCATGTACGAGCCCGCCCGCCGACTCTAACCGCACGACAACTTCATCCTCGGCTGCGGCAACATCAATAATCGCGGAAACTTCTTGAGCAAACTGCTCAGTTTGCGAAGCCTTGAGATCACCATGAAAGTCCAACACCCATACCTTCTGAGCGCTCTGAGCCTCTCCTTTACCTTGCTTGGCGGCCTTGTGTTTTGCTTTCTCTTCTTGGCGAAACGCTTTTACCAGTTTTTTCCGTGCACCTTGTTCTGTCGTGGTAACGCGCAGCCTGCGGCCACGAGAGCGCCGCTGGTCATTAAGCGACTCTACGCTTAGCTTAAGGCTATTATCCCCACTCTCCTTATTACGCAACACTAACGCCAGCACGATGCCCACCATCGCCATCAGCAAGGTGGCTTGAATCAAAAACGTGCCCATCTCTACCATCCAGTCACTCATGCCTTCTCTCCTACTCGACAATCCAGCTTGATTAAAACACTTGTTTAAAATAACCTCGTTGATAGCGTCGTGAGAAACTAACTCACCTAACGCCTTACACCTGCTTGGTTAACGACCAAATAACTTTTGGGAATTTATAATGTCATCGAACACGTTAGATAAACTTCAGTCGCGCTTTAACCCAGAAGCTGCCAAAGGAATGGATGAGGTATTTCAATTTCATTTCTCTGACGCGGGCAGCCATTACATGGTTATCCAAGATGGAACTCTGAACGCACACGAAGGCGAGCACGACGATCCTTCTGTAAGCCTAAGCATGAGTTCAGATACGCTTAAAGGCATCATGAGCGGCGACATCAACGGCATGACGGCTTTTATGACGGGTAAGCTGAAAGCTACCGGCAATGTCATGCTGGCCACTAAGCTGACCAGCCTGTTTCCCAGTAAATAACGCCCGTTCTCGCCCGCGAGCATTCAACGCCAGCGGGCGAGATGCGCTTCAATAAGTTCACGTGAAATTGAGTACGGTGGTGGCAATGAAGGTAACTGCCTTGGCGAAAACCAAGCGGCATCACTAATCTCCACACCATCGATATGAATGCGCCGCGTCGTCGCTTCTGCAAAAAAACCAAACATTAGTGAGTGCGGAAATGGCCACGCTTGGCTTTGGTGATAACGAAGATTTTCTACATGTACGCCTACCTCTTCGTATATCTCACGATGTACCGCTTCTTCAGCAGACTCCCCAGGCTCAATGAAGCCCGCAAGTGTTGAGTAACGTCCAGGAGGGAATCTTGGGCTTCGTGCTAACAGCATCGCCTCCCCACTGGTGACTAGCGTGATAATGCAGGGTGAAATGCGCGGATAGTTACGATGCCCACAGGCATGACAGTGCATCGCAAACTCAGCTTCCAACTTGGTTGCCTTCTCACCGCAACGCCCACAAAAACGATGGTTCTCTAACCAAGCACCGACCTGAAGCGCCGTCGATAACAGGCTGAACCAGGAAGCAGTCAACTCCCCTAGCCACTGCCGTCCATCTATCCAGTCCTCACCCGGCTTACTTTCCACTAACAGCGCCACCGGCTCATCGTGCCAGTAGCACAGCGGCTGCATCCGCTCGTCCCACGGTTGAGTCGGCTGTAACGGCGTCAACTCACCACCTTCAGCCAACGGTGCTGGCGCTAGATGACTACGGGACACGCGGATAACACGACCTTCTCGCGCATAATGGGGAATTTCTCGTCTAAGCATCGGCACTATTACCTTCAGACCAACCACCCTCGAACCAACGTAATTGATGCGCCTGACATTTAGCTTGGTGAGCGGCGCGCTCTTCCTCACTAGGCCGGACGACCCTTAACTGCCCTCGCGTCAACGCTAAACGCTGCACCGACAGCCCCTCATTGGCTTGATTATTTTGCTGCTCACCTGACGATGCTTCTGAATCAAGCGTCAGCGCCGTTTGCCCGCCGGTCATCGCCAAATAGACGTCGGCTAGGATCTCGGCATCAAGCAATGCGCCGTGCAACACACGATGACCGTTATCAATGTCGTAACGCTTGCATAACGCATCGAGACTATTACGCTGGCCTGGGTGCATCTGACGAGCCATCACCAACGTATCAAGAATGCGGCAATGTTCACTAACAGGACCTAACGCGGGGGACCGTCGCCGCTGGTTTAACATGGTCAGCTCGTGATCAATAAACCCCACATCGAAGGGGGCGTTATGAATCACCAGCTCGGCTCCTGCTATAAATGCCCAGAAGTCATCGGCTATTTCGGCAAACACCGGTTCATTCGCCACCTTGGCGTCATCAATACCGTGAACCGCCACGACTTCAGCATCAATATGCCGTTCAGGATTTATATACTGATGATAGGAGCGCCCTGTAAACCGCCGGTTAATCATTTCAACGGCACCAATTTCCACTAATCGGTGACCATCTTTTGGGTCAATGCCGGTTGTTTCCGTATCCAAGATCACTTGGCGCATGCTGCTCTCCTGTTATGCTCATCAATGGCTTCGTTAGCCAACGCATCGGCGCGCTCATTACCGGGGTGCCCGCTATGCCCTTTTACCCAGTGCCACTCGACACGATGCCGCTGAGTCTCCTCGTGAAGGGTCTTCCAAAGCTCAGCGTTTTTAACCGGTTGCTTGGCCGCTGTCTTCCAGCCTCGCTTAATCCAATTGTGAATCCATTGAGTAATTCCTTGGCGCACATACTGGGAATCGGTCCAGAGAGCCACTTCACACGGCTTGTTTAGCGTTCGCAACGCCATAATGGCCGCCATTAATTCCATTCGGTTGTTAGTGGTATCTGCTTCGAAGCCTTTTAACGTCTTTTCATGCTGCCCGCTTGACAGCACTACACCCCAGCCACCTGGGCCCGGATTTCCTCGACAGGCCCCATCGGTATACACCGTAACGCGAGGCAACCCATCGGTTGCTTGCTTACTCACTTTCACTATCCTTTTCTAGACGACGTTGACCTGAGTGGTATCGCGCAGAAACACCGGTTCGTGTAGCTCCCAGAGAAGTGGGAGTGATCGGTGCACGCAACCCAAATTTAAGACGCTCTACCGGCGCATGGCGTTGTCGCCGCTGCGCTTGAATCATGTAACTTTCACCCAATGGTAAATTATGCCTGCGTCCCAACGCTTCCCAGCGCTCTCCACAGGTGGTGCTCATCGGCCCCCGAAAACAGCAGTAGTCTACGCGTTCTACGTCAAAATCGACAAACGCCAGCCAATCGCGCAAACGGCTAGCCGTACGCCACTGCCCGCTCCAAGGGAAATTCCCTTGCTGCTTACGCCAACGCTGGGTTAACCCGTTCAATCCTAGCGGATTGAAACCAAACAGAACTAACACACCGCTATCGGAAGTTACCCGGGCAGCCTCTTGTAAGGTGTGATGGGCATCTGGCAAATGCTCTAGCCAGTGATGAATAATCACCACCTCTAAACTGCGGTCTGGTAAGGCAAGGTGATCAGGCGGACAAACTAACGTGGACGAAGCCTCCGCCATTGCTCTCGTCGGTGACCAGCGAATGACATGAGGAATAGCCGACATCGTCATCAACGTCGGCCCCATGCTCATCTCTAAACTGTGGCCACCTTTGCGCCCTTCAACCAGCGGCCCCAAACACGCTCGCTGCGTTTCCCATAGCGAGCGGCCAGCCTCTGTTTGCCAGTACGCTTGGCTTTCCGCCATCTGCTGGGCGAGCCGAGTTGCCGTTGACGAAGTTGACATGAACAGCGCTTCCCTCCACAGTAAATGCTTTTTAACGTTTTGAACGCCAGCGTTAGCGCATTCGAAAGCGTCTAATTTGAGCGTCTATTTTTTTGAACTAAAGGATCTCGCCCATGATGAGCGTGACACCGATTCCCGCACTTAGCGATAACTACATTTGGCTATTAAGACAGGATACCAGTCAAAGCGTTTGCGTGGTGGATCCCGGTGAAGCAGCACCTGTCATCGAGTTTCTTGAGCGTGAATCCTTAACGCTTGATACGATTTTAATCACTCATCACCACCATGATCATACGGGTGGCCTTACAGAGTTGATTAAACGCTTCTCGCCTCGGGTTATTGGCCCCTCCAATCCTACTATTGAAGGTATTAATGAACAGGTAGGACATGGCGATGAAGTACGTATTATGGGGCGTCTTTTTGAAGTCATGGCCACGCCAGGGCATACGTTAGATCACGTGAGTTACTTCACTCCAGGAATTCCTGCGCTACTTTTCTGCGGCGACACCCTGTTTTGTGGTGGATGTGGCCGCTTATTTGAAGGGTCGCCAGAGCAAATGTTTGCATCTCTTCAAACCTTAGCGGAACTCCCAGAGGATACGCTGGTCTTTGCAGCGCATGAATATACGCAAGCGAATCTAACATTTGCTCGTGCTGCAGATCCTGATAACGAAGACGTTAAATATGCACTGCAGGAGTGTGAGAAGGCTCGGGCATTAGACCGACCTACCTTACCCAGCACGATAGGACGCGAGCTGAAGATCAACCCCTATTTGCGCGTGAGCACCGATAGTGTGCGTCAAGCAGTAGGTACACATGGGGTCAATGATGATGATCTCGCCACGTTCACCACTTTACGCGAGTGGAAGAACCGTTTTTAAGAACGCTATCGAGTAAAAACGAACCGACTATGACTTATCGAACGATTCGCCAGCGCTTATTACTAAGCGCTGGAAGCACTGTTATTGTGAGCCTATTTTTAGCCGCAGCGGCCAGCTCCCAAGCCTCTACTACCGAAGCATATCAACCTAACAGCGCCCTCAATGACGCGCCGGCTTCAACCGATTTCCGCCCCAATGCCTTTCAGCATCACTTCTGGGAAGCACTTGAGCTACAACCTCAAGATGCCTGGAGCACACTTCGTGACAGCTTCCAGTGGCAGGAAAAAAATCTCCCCGCCGATGCTCAAGCACGCGTTGACAAGTGGATAGAGTACTACCGTTCAAGCCCGCAAAATATTGCCGCCATCACGGAACGAGCAACCCCCTGGCTTGCCTGGATCACCCAGCAAGTGAGCGAGCGTGGCCTTCCTGGTGAGATCGCGCTGATTCCGTTTGTTGAAAGTTCTTTCGACCCCAGCGCCCGAAGCCATCGAGGAGCCGCTGGGCTTTGGCAGTTTATGCCGGGTACCGGAGATGCATTAGGCCTGGTTCGCAACGGCAACTACGATGGACGTTTAGACGTCGTGACGTCTACCGCAGCAGCGCTTGATTACCTGGAAATGCAGGCAGATGAGTGGTACGAGGGTGACCTAATGCTCTCGCTAGCCGCTTACAACGCCGGTGCTGGCACTGTTAACCGTGCGCAACGCCAAGCTCAGGGCCAAGGCCTTGCAGGCGACTACTGGGAACTATCACTGCCCCACGAAACGATGCAGTACGTTCCCAAACTTAAAGCCATTGCGACGATCATCAATAATCCAGAACAGTACGGGGTTTCACTCCCTGACATTCATCCTGATCCCGCTTTTGCCAAAGTTCAGCTTGAGCAGCCAGTTAGCCTGGCACAGGCCTCTCAACTTCTGGATGTTAGTCAATCCGCGTTGGCCGAGCTAAACCCTGGCTTGCTGAATGGCAGCCTTGACCCACGTAGTGCACAGACGCTACTTGTGCCTGAAGAAGTCGACACTCAGGTGTTAGCTCAGCTTTCGCAATCAAACAGTACTTCGTTAGCATCGACCAGCACGCCAAGCGTTCACCGCGTTGAAAGTGGCGATAACCTATCAGTGATTGCGTCACGCTATAATGTCACTCAACAAGATTTGATCAGGTGGAATGCTATTGAACGCCCAGAGGCACTGAAGCCAGGTCAACTGCTGACGCTTTCAGGACGGTAATTTGGGGAATCTAACCAGGCTTTGTTAACTAGGTTTAAAACGCAGTCTTTATTAATCTTTCTTGGCCATATCTCAGTTACTATTAGCGCCGCTACTGTGACTCAGCAGTTGTGTCTAAGGTTCTAAGCCCGGTTTCTAAGCCTTCGTTGCTACAGGAAGTTACCAATGCCAAGCGGTGTGTTGTTTACCAAAGCACTTTTGTTAACCAGCGGCTTGCTGTTGAGCCTGTCGCTGTTGGCTTCTGAAAATGACGTCGAAAACAACACCTCTACCCCCGTTGAGACCGTGCACGGGCTATCTCTCTACAATAGCCCAGAGCTACCTCCCGATTTTGCCTACTTCCCCCATGTTAATCCGTCCGCCCCCAAGGGCGGAACGATTACCCATACTGCCGTGGGGGGCAGTTTCGACTCTACCAACCCGTTTATTATTCGTGGCACGCCTGTTACCGGTATTTCTAAAATTTATGACTCGCTGATGGCCAGCAATCCTGGCGAGCCCTTCAGTTTGTACGGACTGCTAGCAGAAGGCGTCCGCCTGGATCCGGAACGTCGGTGGATAGAGTTCGATTTGCGCCCAGAGGCTCGCTTTCAGGATGGGGAGCCGGTAACAGCCTATGATGTGGTGTTCTCACTAAACCTGCTACGTGAACAAGGCAACCCCTTCTACAGCAGCTATTACGCCGGTGTCGAACGCGTTATCGCCTTAAACGATCATCAAGTGCGCTTTGAATTTAATGACACTGAGTCACGCGAGCTGCCACTGATTGTGGCTCAGTTACCCATCTTACCTCGTCACTACTGGGAACCCCGCGACTTTACCTCTCCGACCCTGGATGCACACCCTGGGTCAGGTCCCTATCGCATTAGCGAGGTAGACCCTGGACGGCGAATTGTCTATCAGCGAGATGACAACTATTGGGGTAAAAATTTGCCCGTCAATGTGGGTCGTTACAACATCGACCGTGTTGTTTATGAGTACTACCGCGACCGCGATATTGCCTGGGAAGCCTTCAAAGCAGGCCTTACCGACTTCAGGACTGATGCACGTGCTGCCACTTGGGCGATTGGCTATGATAATTTTCCTGCCTACCAAGACGGCTTAATTAAGCGGATTACCGTGCCTGATGTTAACCCCTCCATGATGCAGGCGTTTGTCTTCAACTTACGCGAAGAAAAGTTTCAGGACCCAAGGGTTCGAGAAGCACTGAGCCTCACGTTTGATTTCCCCTGGCTCAACACTAATATTTTCTATGGCACCTATCGGCGCACGGAAAGCTTTTTTCAAAATTCTGAAATGGAAGCTACTGGAACGCCATCAGAAGAAGAACTTGCGCTACTCGAACCTTTTCGTGAGGCGTTGATGGACTCCCATCATTCAGAACGACTGTTCACTGACCCGCTGCCCATTGAACACCCCACAGAGCTGCGTGAACGCCTGCGGCTTGCGCTTGATCTGCTGCGCGACGCAGGCTACCGCGTAGAAGATGGTGTGTTGGTGCACGGTGAAACAGGCCGACCGCTTACCTTGGAAGTACTGCTCTACGACTCGGGCCTGGAGCGTGTTGTGCAACCCATGCTACGCAATATGGCACGTCTTGGGGTTCAAACGTCGCTACGCATTGTCGATATCAATCAATACCTTAACCGAGTTCGCAGCTACGATTACGACATGGTCATCAGCCACTTCCCCCAGTCTAACAATCCTGGCAATGAACAACGCGATTTTTGGACCAGTGCTGCTGCAGAGGCACCACAAAGCCGCAATCGCATGGCCCTTGCCCACCCTGCTGTCGATGCGCTGGTGGAGCAGCTGATTCGTGCTGATGACCGTGAAACGCTAGATACCATTACACAAGCGCTTGATCGCGTGCTGCGTTGGGGCTTTTATGTCATCCCTCACTATCATTCAGGCGAAACGCGGATTGCTGTGTGGGATAAATTTGGCTACCCAGAACCGTTTCCGGCTTATGCCATGGATTTAGACGCTTGGTGGGTAAACACCGATCGAGAAGCAGAACTACAACGCCGTCATCGACGCCGCTGATTTAGCCAACATAGATTCATTCGAACAGCTTACCGGCAATAACTTTTGGCCCCCAATTACTCATGGAGCGCGCTGTGGCACGTTATACCTTACGCCGACTGCTACTGATGATCCCGACCCTGTTCGGCATCATGCTGCTTAACTTCATGATTGTTCAGGCTGCCCCGGGAGGGCCCATTGACCAAATGTTGGCCCGCTTTGAGGGAGCCGACGCCATGGCAAGCACACGCCTGGATATGGGGGCGGCCGATGTTCAAATTAATGACGACTCAAGGGGGGCACGTGGAATCGATCCACGCTTTATTGAGCAGTTAGAGCAGCAATTTGGCTTTGATAAACCCGCTCATGAACGGTTTATCGGCATGATGGTGGATTATCTCACTTTCGATTTCGGCACCAGCTTTTTTCGTGATCGACCGGTGATTGAACTGATGATCGAGCGCCTGCCCGTATCTATTTCGTTAGGCTTATGGACAACGCTGCTGGTCTACCTCATTTCTATTCCTTTAGGCATCAGCAAAGCGCTACGACACGGATCTCGCTTTGATGTCTGGACCTCAGGTCTAGTGATCGTAGGCTATGCCATCCCTGGCTTTTTGTTCGCCATTCTTCTTATTGTCGTGTTTGCTGGTGGCACTTACCTGGATTGGTTTCCTCTACGCGGCTTAACATCACCCGATTTCTCCGAGCTATCCGCCTGGGGCAAAATTAAAGACTACTTCTGGCACATCACCCTACCAGTACTGGCTGCCGCGATTGGCAGTTTTGCCACCCTCACCATGCTGACTAAAAACAGCTTTTTGGATGAAATTCATAAGCAGTACGTACTGACAGCCCAGGCTAAAGGGGCCGACGAGCAGCGTATTTTGTATGGCCATGTTTTCCGTAACGCCATGCTGATCATCATTGCTGGGTTGCCCTCTGCAATGATTGGCATTTTCTTTACCGGCGCACTGCTCATCGAGGTAATTTTTTCCTTGGATGGCCTTGGCTTATTAGGCTTTGAGGCAGTCATGCAGCGAGACTACCCCGTCATTTTCGGAACGCTATTTCTGTATACGGTGATCGGGCTGCTGCTAAAGCTAGTATCCGACTTGACCTATGTGTGGGTAGACCCACGCATTGATTTTGCGTCGAGGGAGTCATAAACATGACATTTATCAGCTCGCGTCTTTCGCCGATTACGCTGCGTCGCCTAGCAGCATTTAAAGCCAATCGCCGCGCTCGAGTATCGCTGTGGCTATTTGGCGTTCTGTTTATTGTCAGCTTATTTGCTGAACTCATCGCCAACGACAAACCTCTCGTAATGAAATATGACGGGCAGTGGTATGTACCACTACTGGTCGATTATCCGGAAACCGAATTCGGTGGTTTCTTACCCACCCGTACCGACTACTTAGACCCCTTTGTCCAACAGCAAATTAGCGACCACGGTTGGGCGCTATGGCCGATGATTCCCTACTCCTATCAAACCCTCGATATGCTGATGACACGACCTTCGCCTGCACCGCCAGATAGGCGCCACTGGCTAGGCACCGATGATCAAGGACGTGATGTATTAGCGCGAGTCATTTACGGATTTCGACTATCGGTTGCCTTTGCCCTGGCGCTCACCGCTGGCTCTTTAGTACTGGGCGTAGTGGTAGGCGGTGTGCAGGGATACTTCGGCGGCAAAGTGGACCTCATCGGACAACGCATCACTGAAATATGGTCTGGGTTACCGGTGCTGTTTCTGCTGATTATTTTGGCTAGCTTTGTACAGCCCGGTTTCTGGTGGCTACTTGGCATCATGCTGTTGTTTTCGTGGCTGGGACTGGTTGATATCGTACGCGCCGAGTTTTTGCGTGCACGCAATCTCGAGTACGTGCGTGCAGCCAAGGCAATGGGGCTCCCTTCTCGGCTGATTATGTGGCGCCACGTGTTACCTAACGCGATGGTAGCCACGCTGACGTTTATCCCCTTCCTGTTCACTGGTGCCATTGGCACGCTCACAGCGCTAGACTTTTTAGGCTTTGGTCTGCCACCTGGCGCGCCTTCACTTGGTGAACTGGCGGCACAAGGCAAAAATAACCTGCATGCTCCATGGCTTGGCATCACCGCGTTTATGACGCTTGCCATTATGCTCTCACTACTGGTGTTTATTGGTGAAGGACTTCGCGATGCCTTCGACCCACGACATGTGAAGCAGCATCAGTCACCGGCCCAGGAAACCAAGCATGCCTAGTCACGCAAACAATGCCCAACCACTACTGCGCTTAAGCCAGTTTTCTGTTTCCTTCGATGGCAACGTCGTTGTCGATTCCCTCTCTCTCACCGTCAATGCAGGCGAAACGCTCGCTATCGTGGGGGAATCTGGCTCTGGCAAGTCGGTCTCTGCACTGGGCGCAATTAATTTACTGCCTGACAACGCGCACGTAAGTGGTCAGCGCTGGTTAGAAGAGACCGACCTTAATCAACTAGGCAAACGTGATTGGAATGGTATACGCGGTAATCAGGTGGGATTTATTTTCCAAGAGCCGATGACGTCGCTCAACCCGCTTCACCGCATTGGCAAACAAATAGGCGAAACCCTTCGTTTACACCAGGGCCTTAGCGGGCAAGCTGCACGTACACGGGCCAAGGCACTGTTAGAGCAAGTCAAACTACCGCGTCCTGACGAACTGCTTGACGCCTGGCCACATCAACTTTCTGGCGGCCAGCGCCAGCGGGTAATGATCGCCATGGCCATTGCCAATAATCCGGCACTGCTGATTGCGGATGAGCCAACGACGGCGCTCGATGTGACCGTTCAGCAAGAAATTTTAGCCCTGCTGAAAGAACTCCGCGATCATCACGGCATGGGCGTACTGTTTATCAGTCACGACTTAAACTTGGTACGCCGCCACGCAGATCGTGTATGCGTCATGTATCAGGGGAAAATCCAGGAAACCGGTAGCGTTGCCGATGTATTCAATAATCCCCAAAGCGACTACACCAAAGCCCTCATTGCCGCCGAACCAGAAGGCCGGCCTGCTGAGCCTACCGATATCACGCCACTTTTAACCACACGCCAGCTTAGCGTGAGTTTCAAGCGCCCGAGGACAGGACTTTTTCAGCGCCAGCCACCCGCTTTTGAGGCCCTGAAAGCCACCGACTTAACGATCGCTCCTGGCGAAACGCTGGGCATTGTTGGCGAATCAGGCTCTGGAAAAACGACGCTGGCGTCAGCGGTTATGCGATTAGTCGCTAGCCAAGGTGAGGTGATACTGGGCAATGCCACGTTGAGCCAGCTCTCTGGCGACACGCTGCGACGCCAGCGCCATCGGCTACAAATGGTTTTTCAAGATCCTTACGGAGCACTTTCTCCACGCATGCCGGTATTTGATATCGTCAGTGAAGGCCTGCAGTTTCATTACCCTAACTTGACCAATGCAGAAGTCACCGAACGCGTGCATCGTACGCTGCGAGAAGTGGGCCTGCCGGAAAGTTGTGCTGCCCGTTACCCTCATGAGTTTTCGGGGGGACAGCGCCAGCGCATAGCGGTGGCGCGGGCAATTATCTTAGAACCTGAGCTACTGGTACTGGACGAACCAACCTCAGCATTAGATCGGACCGTACAAAAACAGTTGGTCACGCTACTGCGCGAACTTCAGGCACGCCGCCAACTAAGCTACCTGTTTATCAGCCACGATCTCGCCGTGGTGCGTGCTATGGCCCACCGCATTATGGTGCTAAAAGATGGCGACGTGATTGAACAAGGGGATTGCCTGGAAGTGCTCGCCGCCCCACAGCATCCCTATACCAAAGCGTTGATAGAAGCTGCCCACTTGCACTAGCTACCTGGTAAACATAAACGTTTGTTTCGGCACTTTTTCAAGTTAGTCACGCATGAACGCAGAAGCAAGATAACGGTATAAATATTCATTGCTCAAAATAAAAACGCCCTGGCCTAGGCACGGGTGTGCTGACCGGGGCGTTTTATCCACTAGCAGTGACGCTAAGTGTGTTTAGAAGCTGGCAATTTCTTCAGGCGTTAGCTCCCGCCATTCACCAGGTGCTAGGTCATCTGGCAAGACCACATCACCAATCGAACGGCGATGAAGCGCATTGACGTGATTACCTAGGGCTGCAAACATGCGCTTCACTTGGTGATAGCGCCCTTCTGTAATGGTCAATTCCGCTTGCTGAGGAGTAATAAACCTCAACACGGCAGGTTGCGTTGGCGTTTCCTCACCATCCAGTAGAAGCCCTTCCTCTACTTGGCGAATTGCCCACTCAGCGGCGCTACCTTCCATAGGCTCCGCCAACTCTGCAATGTACACTTTGGCACAGCGATGGCGTGGCGAGGTGACACGATGGGACCATTGGCCATCATCAGTGAGCAATAACAAGCCAGTGGTATCTACATCCAACCGCCCTACCGGCTGCAGTCGCTCTACTTTGGGTAGATCAATGAGGTCAATCACCCTTGGGTAGAGCCCACGGCGGGCAGTGCACTCTACTTCCAGCGGCTTATGCATCATCAGGTAACGCAACCCAACCAGCGCTAGCGTCTCACCGTTGAGCTTTACTTCGTCGTTCTGGGTGTCAACTTGGGTCGCCGACTGCTTGATGGGCTCGCCATTCAGGGTCACCTCGCCATTTTTTAACGCACGCTTTGCTAGGCTGCGCGTCAACGGGGTTGTTTCACTCAAAAAGCGATCAAGGCGCATTATTGACCCACTCCTGGCAGAAGCGAAAAGCGGTCGGCATCTTGCCAGGCAGGAAATTTTTCTCGAAAAGCATCTAGGTCCGTTTTATTTAGCGTCCCCGTTTCAATAAACGGAGAGTCTGCAGGGTGGTCGATCAGCGGTTCCCCTTTGAAATCGACCAGCATGGAATCGCCGCTATAGGCGAGTCCTTTGGCATCTTCACCGACGCGGTTGACACCCACTACGTAAACTAAGTTTTCAACTGCACGCGCTTGTAAAAGCGTGCGCCATGGGTGACGCCGGGGTGCAGGCCAGTTCGCCACACACAGCGCGGCATCATACTCGAAATGTTCGCCCTCTGCTGGCTGCTGGCGCATCCAAACGGGAAACCTCAGGTCATAGCATACGCTCAATAGCAGCCTGAAACCTTTCAGTTCCACTATTTTCCGGCTGTTGCCCATACCATAGCGTTCATGCTCTCCGGCCATACGAAATAAATGGCGCTTATCGTAGTACTGCAAGTCGCCGCTGGGAGTAGCCCATACCATACGGTTGAAGTATTGCCCTTCATCGACAATTGCCACGCTGCCGGTCATTACACAGCCTCTCGCCTTGGCCTGCGTCTGTAACCAGGCAACGCTCTGGCTCGAGTTCATGGGCTGGGCCATTTCCCGTGAGTTCATGGTGAAACCCGTAGCAAACATCTCTGGCAACACAATTAAATCGGTATCGCGGCTATCTAATTCGCCTAATAGCCGCTCAAGATGCGCATGGTTGGCCTGAGGATCTTCCCAGCGCAAATCGCACTGCACTAAGCTCATTTTCAGTTGACTCATGCCATGTCTCCTTTGCATCAGTGTGTTCGTCAATTATGTGCTAGATTAGCATTTTTAATTAATGAGGCTGCTATGTTTCCACCCGCATCAAGGGACCCTGAAGCGGTCAAGGGCGTTATGTTCGGCTTAACGGCCTACACTATGTGGGGCTGCTTCCCACTATTTTTCGCTCTGTTTGATGGCATTCCCGCATTTGAAATCCTGATACATCGGATTTTGTGGTCGTGCCTTTTCCTGGTCGGGTTAATCAGCATACTGCGCCGCTGGACGCCAGTGGTTAGCGCACTTGTTGAGCCCAAGCGCTTGGGGCGCGTACTCGCTTGCGCGTTACTGATTGCCTTTAATTGGGGTCTCTATATCTATGCTGTTGAAAGCAAGCAGGTGTTACAAGCCAGTTTAGGCTACTTTCTAACGCCGTTGGTAAACATTGCCTTGGGCGTGCTAGTGCTACGCGAAGTAATGGCTCGCCTCCAGCTGGTTGCTCTTGGTTTGGCAAGTTTAGCGATTGCAATCCAGTTCGTGATGCTGGGTGAACTGCCCTGGATCAGCCTGTTGCTAGCACTCAGCTTTGGTAGCTACGGATTATTTCGCAAGCAAGTGCCTCTTGATGGGCTTTCAGGCCTGTTTGTAGAGACGCTGTTGCTATTCCCACTAGCACTGATAGCGCTCACGTGGCTCAGCTGGCAGGGGGAGTCTCACTTTATTCATAATGTGCCGATGACCGCCCTGCTAATAATTAGCGGCGTATTAACTGCCCTGCCCTTGATGGCCTTTGCTGGGGCTGCACGACGCTTACGGCTGGCAACGCTAGGGTTTCTGATGTATATCAATCCCAGCATTCAGTTTTTGATTGCAATCATTATCTTTGGCGAGCCTCTAGGGCTCATCCAGTTAGCGACCTTTGTGATGATCTGGGCGAGCTTAGCGCTATATTCCTGGTCCTCTTGGCAATCACGTCCGCGCCAGAAGGTGGCTACCTGAGGCTAGTTCTTCCACTGGTTTTTCAATCACCACTGCACTGGTGTCATTTGTCTTTTCAGGCTGGTAGCCCACGCGAAAGCCTCCCCAGTGCTTACCATTAATGTAAATGGGAACCGAAAGATCGTGCATGATTTCGCCAGTGTCACGCTTATAGGTTTGTAGCAGCAACGGTTTCTCATGGGCGCCGCAACGACTGCCCGTCGGATCATCAAAAATGCGTTTGCTGCGGCAATACTTAAGATCGTGATCGTAATCACCGATGGGCTCGCGGCTAACGGCTGAGTTATGGGTAGGCACATAGCCGTTGCGGTCACATGCAATGGCGTAACTCAACCCGTGCTCAGTAAGCAACGGTTCTTGCAAGCTGGGTAACTGTAAGTCCGTGAATGCATCAAAGCCTGTGTGGTAAAGCGGTGGCTGTGTCCCTGGCATGACCGTGTAATCAGGCTGGAACAGCGACGCTTCTGATAACTCACCGGAGGCAATGGCCTTTTCAAACAATTTACCAATACGGTTCGCCGCTTGACGAGCAACACTAAACACATGCTGATGACGCCCCTGTAAACGCTGCTGCGCCAGCTCGCCATCAACGCCTTCTGCAGCTTCCATTAACGCCCGAGCTTGCTGAGCTAAATCGCGCATATCGCGATTGCCCTCATCTACATCGTCTTCAAGCTGACGTAAGCTATCAGCAACTGTTTGGCTATGGACTTTAGTGCTTTCCATTGCTTCTGCGACGCTGGTGATTTCTTGCTCAACTTGATCGAACTGTTCTGTGATAGTGGCAAGACTACCGCCCACCTGCTGCATCCCTTGGGAACGCTCTCTGATACGGTTCATCAGCACTCCCATGGTACCAACAACACTTTGGCCACTCTGGTGCATATCTTTAACAAGCTCATCGACGCTTTGTGTCGCCGTTGACGTCTTCAGTGCTAGGTTGCGCACTTCGCCCGCGACAACCGCAAATCCTCGTCCATGCTCTCCCGCTCGAGCTGCCTCAATAGAAGCATTGAGTGATAGCAGGTGCGTTTGTTCTGCTATTCCCTCAATCATCGACGTCACATTGCGGACGCGCTCAATTTTGTCGTTTAGCGCCGATAGCATTTCCAGCGCCTGATCAGAGCGCTCGGAAACATCACTCATATCGCCAATAATATCAGCCAGCTCATCATGATTGTGATGACTTGCCTGACGAGCGCTCTCGGCAAGCGAAGCGACATGGGTAGCACTGGCACTCACTTGCATAATGGCAGCATTAATAGCGTTCATACTCGATGACGCGTCACTGGCCATGGCTTCCTGCTTAGTAAGGCGTTGCGCCATAAGATCAGCGTAATGAGAAACTTCTGCCGAGGCGATAGCAGTGCTACTTGCTCGGTTCATCAACCGATAGGCCATCGCGCGAAGCGCACCATAGTCGCGAATGGGCTTGAAACCGTGAATGGGTTTTGTCAAACGCGCTTGATCAGCTGAGTAAACCGACGTAATCGTTACGAGCATTAAACCTGCACCAGCCCCCGTTGCCAACAGCAGCGCGACATAGGGAAAAGCACCAGATTCAGTCATCATCCAAACAGAAACACCTAGCACTGCCAAGGGCACTAATAGCCAAAGTAGTCGCATGTGGGGTACTCTTTTTTATTTGACGTTATTGAGCAGTCAATCAATAAAGAAGGAGCGATTAGCCACTTTTCAGTCAGCTTAACGGGTTATGCTAATCAATGAAGTAGCACTTTCGGGTCAGAACATGCTTTTGTTTGAAAGCAAAGGCCATCATTGCCCACACAACACGTTAAACTGACGGACTCACCAGTGGTTGGGGTTTAAAAAACAAAGCTGACGACAGGAGCTTATGTTCAAGCGCTATTTTCCTATTCTTACATGGCTGCCCCACTACCATAAGCGCCTGCTAGGTGCCGATATATTAGCGGGACTCATCGTAACCGTGATGGTGATTCCGCAGTCATTAGCCTATGCCCTACTTGCTGGCCTGCCTGCGGTAGTGGGCCTATATGCCAGTATTTTGCCGCAACTTCTATATACCTTTTTAGGCACCAGCCGCACCCTGGCCGTAGGGCCGGTGGCCATCATTGCATTAATGACGGGCGCTGCACTCTCCTCTGTTGCAACGCCCGGCAGCCCCGACTATTTGCAAGCTGCACTGGTACTTTCATTACTTTCTGGCGGCATATTGGTGGCAATGGGTGCCCTTAAAATGGGCTTTTTTAGCAATTTTTTAAGCCATCCGGTTATCTCGGGCTTTTTAACCGCATCGGGCATTCTGATTGCCGTCAGTCAACTGGGAAGCCTAATGGGTATCTCCAGCAGTGGCTTTACGCTGGTAGAGCGTGTGGTAACGCTCTTGCCTAATCTCCCCACCTTAAACCCCTATACGCTTGTAATCGGTGCTGGCACGCTGTTGTTTCTCGTTATGATGCGGCGTTTTGGTAAGCAGAGCCTTAGTGCTATTGGTTTGCCTAGAGCGCTCGCCGAGTTAATCACCAAGGCGGGTCCTGTCTTTGCGGTGGTTATTACCACGCTGGCTACTTGGCATTGGCAGTTGGCTGACCAAGGCGTTGCCATTGTCGGCGCTATTCCCAGTGGGCTACCTGCGCTAAGCTTTCCCTGGGGAGATACGTCACTATGGCGCGCCCTGTTTATTCCGGCGTTACTGATTAGTTTGGTGGGGTTTGTCGAGTCTGTTTCCATGGGGCAAATGTTGGCAGCGAAACGGCGCCAACGTATCTCTCCTAACCAGGAACTGATTGGCTTAGGTGCCGCTAATCTAGCCGCTGGGTTTACCAGCGGCATGCCGGTCACCGGTGGCCTTTCGCGCACGGTCATCAGCTATGACGCTGGGGCACAAACACCCGCGGCCGGAGCCTTTGCAGCCCTGGGAATAGCCTTGGTAACGATGGCGTTTACTGGCTGGCTCTACTACCTGCCGATTGCTACGTTGGCCGCGACAATTACTGTGTCTATTTTAACCCTGGTCGATATCCCCATGTTGCGCCAAACGTGGCGCTATTCTCGCAGCGATTTCGCTGCGATGGCCGTCACCATTCTGCTAACCCTAATTGAAGGTATCGAAGCAGGCATCATCGGTGGCGTGAGTCTCTCTATCGCGTTATTTTTGTATCGCACCAGCCGCCCCCATAGCGCGCTGGTGGGCCGGGTTCCGGACACCGAGCATTTCCGCAATACCGAACGCCACGATGTTGAAACCGTCAGTAATGTGGCGCTACTGCGAATCGACGAAAGCCTCTATTTTGCGAATGCCCGTTACCTTGAGGATACCGTTTATAATTTGGTCGCCAGCTATCCTGAGCTGGAGCACGTCGTTCTGATCTGTTCAGCCGTTAATTTAATTGATGCATCAGCACTCGAGAGCCTGGATGCCATCAACGCTCGTTTAAAAGACTCCGATGTAAAACTTCACCTGTCAGAGGTGAAGGGCCCCGTTATGGATCAGCTCAAAAAGAGTGATTTTTTAGAAGCCCTGACTGGGCGCGTTTTTCTTAGCACTTATGCTGCATGGCGCGAATTTTCATAAGCATTATTTTTATAAGCTTAACGAAGCAGCTTTAACTAAGATTTGTTTGAATGCATCATAGACTTCTAAACAAGCGTATCAATACCAAGAGCGCAAAGGAGTGGGGATGCCAAGCGAGTGGATAGCGCGTGATGATCAAACAGTAACCCTTAAAGGCGAGTGGACGCTTGCCAATTATCGCCTTATCAAAGCGGCGCTTCAGCAAAGTGAAACTCAAACTGAGCCTGGCAAGCCAACAGATGCGACGGTTTCACTAGACGCAATAACTCGCCTTGATACCGCTGGCGCCATACTCATTGCGGAGTTGATTGGCGTTGAGAAAGCGCAGGCGGTGGCGGATTGGGCAGCAGAACTGCCGAAAGAGCAGCAGGCGTTGCTGGTGCGTATTGCCGAAGCCATGGAAGCGCCGCTGGACGTTGATCCTCCTTCCTATTCGCGCATTAGCCAAGCGCTTGCCAGCGTGGGTCAACACATGGTGGGACTTTGGTCCCAGCAGCGCCAGCTGTTGGCCTTTATTGGTCTCGTCGTGGCCACCCTCTTCCATCTAACATTGCGGCCACGCCACTGGCGCTTAACGGCCACCGTGGCCCATATCCAGCAGAGTGGTCTTAATGCCGTCCCCATCGTCGCGCTACTCACCTTTATGGTGGGCGCCGTGGTGGCTTTCCTTGGCGCTACCGTTTTGCAGGATTTTGGCGCCACAATTTATACCATCGATCTTGTGGCGTTCTCATTTTTGAGAGAGTTCGGCGTTCTACTTGCTGCGATCCTACTCGCGGGACGAACCGCCAGTGCCTTTACTGCCCAAATTGGCGCCATGAAATCCAATGAAGAGATAGATGCCCTGCAGGCTCAGGGGCTTGATCCTATCGAGCTTTTGGTGCTCCCACGGGTAATGGCGATGTTAATTAGCCTGCCCATGCTCGCCTTTGTAGGTATGCTCAGCGGCTTAGCGGGCGGCGCCATGGTCACCTCTCTGTCACTGGATATTTCACTTACCCAGTTTATGGCCACGCTGCAAAAAGATGTATCGGTGACACACTTTTTGGTAGGACTAAGCAAAGCCCCGGTGTTTGCCTTCGTGATCGCCGTGATCGGCTGCCTGGAAGGCTTTAAGGTCAGCGGTAGCGCGCAGTCGGTGGGAGAACACACCACCTCAAGTGTCGTTCAATCGATTTTTATGGTGATTCTAATTGATGCCGTCGCCGCGCTATTCTTTATGGAGATGGGCTGGTGATCAATTCAGATAAACCGACAGAGCAAAACGACTTACCGGTCATTAAGGTTCGAGGCTTGGTGAACCGCTTTGGTACTCATGTGGTGCACGAAAATTTAGATCTGACCCTTGAACGCGGGGAAATCCTCGGCGTTGTAGGTGGTTCTGGTACCGGCAAATCAGTGCTGTTACGCAGCATCGTCGGTTTGAAGCGCCCCAATGACGGCATGGTTGAAGTCCTAGGCACAACGCTTAACGAGCTTAACGAGGCTCAGCGCAGTCAAATAGAGCGACGCTTTGGCGTGCTGTTTCAGCGCGGTGCGCTGTTCAGCTCGTTGAACCTGCAAGAGAATATTGCCCTACCGCTAATTGAACATGCCAGGCTACCCCGTGAAGACGCCGAGCATCTTGCCAGGGTCAAGTTATCGTTGGTCGGGCTTCCGCCACAGGCCGCGCTGCAGTTTCCTGAGTCGCTGTCTGGCGGCATGGTCAAGCGCGCCGCCCTTGCCCGTGCCTTAGCGCTTGATCCTGACATCCTGTTTCTTGACGAGCCCACGGCAGGGCTTGACCCTATTGGTGCAGCAGCCTTCGATCAGTTGCTGGTCACCCTTCGCGATGCGCTGGGATTCAGCGTATTTCTGGTTACCCATGACCTGGATACGCTCTACGCTGCCTGCGATCGGGTCGCGGTACTCTCACAGAAACGTGTGCTGGTGGTGGATACCATCGATAAAGTGGCGGATACCGACGATGAATGGATTCAAGACTACTTTCACGGCCCGCGTGGTCGAGCCGCTCAGCGTGCTCATACCGCCTTTTCAAATAACGCAAACGTCCAGGAGTGACTGCACATGGAAACCCGCGCGCATCACGTTTTGATAGGTTTGTTCACACTGGGAACCGCCGTCGCAGCACTGCTGTTTGCGCTATGGATGAGCTATGCCGCCGGAGAGCGTAACTATCAACCTTACCGGATTCTGTTTGAGCGCAGTGTTAGTGGTTTATCAATTGGCAGTAAGGTGCAGTACAACGGCATTGAAGTTGGCGATGTTACCGAGCTGACACTGAACCCTGACGACCCACGCCAAGTTATTGCTAGTGTGCGAGTCTATGAAGACACCCCCGTCAAAACAGATACTCGAGCAAAGTTAGCCTTTGCCAGCATTACCGGCAGCATGTCGGTTCAGCTGTACGGAGGCACCCCAGAAAGCCCCCGCCTAGTAAACCAAACGGACAGTATGGCACCGTTTATCAACGCAGACCCTTCACCGATTGCCACGCTATTTGATGAAGGCGAAACAATGATTCAAAACATTAATTCTATTCTGATAAACGTTAATGAACTATTTAATGACGGCAATCGTGAACAAGCCGGCACTATTTTGACGAGTATTGCGCAGATCACAGAGATGATCGCCTCACAACAAACAGCGCTTGATCAAAATATGGCACTGTTCGGCGAAGTATCACGCCAAGCCACAGCGACCCTTGAAAGCATCGATACGCTTAGCCTCGAGGCGACACAGCTATTGCGACAAGATGGTCAGCAAATGATGCGAAGCGCTGAAAGCGCCAGTCGTGATGTGGCCAGCGCCGCGCAACGAATTGAACAGCTCGTTAACGACAATGCCGATGCTGTCGATAGTACGCTGCAGGGGGCACAAGACATTGCTCCCGCACTTTCAGCCCTACGTTCTACACTAACTAATCTTGATCGTATTACTCGCCAGCTTGAAGAGAGTCCCGCAGACTTTTTCCTGGGCCGGGATCAGGTAGAGGAGTTTCGTCCATGAGCTTGCGCTCTACGTTTAGCATCGTCACATTAGCGGCGCTTGTATTAAGCGCCGGTTGTTCAATACTGCCCGAAAGTAATCCCGCAACGCTCTATCGGCTGCCATCGTCTGCCACGCAGTCTGAACACATGGCTGCCACCCTCCCCGTAAGACTAGGCATTGCTACCCCGGGGGCAGGCCACTTGCTGAACAGCAATCGTATTGTGGTATACCCAGAAGGCAATGTAGTCAATGTCTATGAGGGGGTACGCTGGCATGAGGACGCCCCAGAAATGCTTCAAGCGCGCTTAATTTCTGATCTGCAGCAGCGCCAGCTATTCACTGGCGTAAGTAGCGACCGATTGCCTCACGATATACTGCTACTGAGCGAACTGCGCCATTTCCAAAGTGAGTACGACACTTCCCCACCCAGTATTCATCTTCAATTAGATGTCCAGCTTGTGAATACACAACACCGAAAACCACTGGCTGCGACTAGTTTTGTTATCCGCACCCGCGCGGATAGTCCAGAGATTCCGGACGTCGTGAATGCGTTTGGCGCGGCTAGCGATGCGCTAGCGGAGCAGCTTTCAGCATGGGTTGCGGCGCAATCAAGCAGTCTGAGAACCGCCGATTGACGGCGTCTTTCTTAAAAAATCACGCGGGTCTTTAGGATAAAAATGTTCAGGCTGGCACTCTAAATGGGTAAAAAATCGCGTGTCTTTGTAAGGCATTTTCATAAAGCCGGACACGCCTAACCCCTCGATCTGGCTTACAGACGCCAACATCTGCGCCAGCAAAGCCCGAAACTCGGCCTCCCGGCTAGGGTCCAGAAGCCGATAATAGCTATGAATTTTAAGATGCTTTGGTAGTGACTCAAAGATAATCATGCCGGTGTGATGAATCTCATTCAGCCGTTGCAGTATGTGCATAATGGTGTCCGGTAGGACAAGTAGCTCTTCTGGATCAGGGCCGTCTTCAAAGTAGCTATGCTGGCGAGTGAGGTCTTCCATTTCTGGAACCGCGCTCAGCTCGTAGTCAATCGTGGTGCCAGGATCACAATGAAAAGGCTCTTCCGCACTCGCGCGCTCTAAATGCAGCGTTTGGCGGGCATTAAACAAGCAGCTTTTAAACACCCCTTGGCGATGGATGGCTCGCGCCAAGTGCACCATATTGTTGACGGCTTGAATAAACGCTGGCTTTAACGCGGGATCGTGTAGGTTAAGTGAGGAGTCTATATAGACGCCCTCTCGCTCCCAGCGTACTGCTAAACCACCGACAACCGGGTATTTTCCTAAGCGACTCACCGAGGCCAAAAACGCCTTTTCGGTTTCCCCCATGCCCTGCATAAATTGCTTGTAATAGCGGTCTAACTGCACATCATTGACATCATTAAGTGTCTCTTCCGCGTTCGCTTCGCGCAGAAATGCCTTCCGAGAGCTGTAAACGACCGTATCAATCTCTTGGTGCGCCGCACGGCCCCAGACAGGCACTAGCGGTGTTTGTATTGGCGTGGGCAAATCTAACATCACCACTTTGGCCATGCGGGACATCGCCTGTAAATAGTGATCCCCTGCTTTATGGCGTATGTGGGGGTCGGGATCCAGCATACCGTCCAAGGTGCGGGCAAACTCCAAGGGTAGCCCCAGCGAGCTAGCGGGAATGGCACGATGACCAAAGCGGCAAGATTGCGCAGAAGCTAATGCATATAGCGTTCCTGCGGCCCCTTGCTCATCGAAACGGGGCGATGATAGCGCTCCATTTAGCTGCTCTTCACCAATAAAGTAGACATCGCCCAGCCGGGCGTTGGTTTGCTGCAGATTGTCGGACATTAATTCCATCACGTTTGCCCCGACAAATTGGAGCTTTTCGTCTAACTGGGCAAATACGGACGATCCCCAGTCAATCAACGCAATGGACTCGGTATCTGGATCAAATACCAAATTTGACGGTTTGATGTCGCCATGCACAACGGGACGTGCATTAGGACCCGTTTCGCGGCGCAATGCGGAAAGAATATCGGCCAACTGGTCGGCAATGCGCACCACTAACCGCGGAGAGAGACGGCCTTCTTTCAGTGACACCTGTTCAAGGTTCCAACCAGGCGCACGCTCCATCACTAGAATTGACTGGCCTCGGGAGCGTTGGTAAGCCACAAGCTTTGGTATGCGGGGATGGGAAACCTGATCAAGCATAAACGCCTCTTCTTCAAGGCGTTCTTGTAAATGAGTCGGCAGCGTAATACGTGAGAATTTAAACACGTAGTGGGCAGGCACATCTTGGTGTTGCGCGCTGCCCGCAAATACAAAGCCATAGGCACCTTTACCAACCAGCTCAATCCCCGTGTAGCCCAGCTGGGCGAGCTGTGCCTGACACAGTGCTACCCAGTCTTTAAGCTTACGGGCATCATGATGGCTGAGTAGATATACCGACTGCTCTTCCGGTATATAAAACTGCTGGAGCGGTGCCTGAGACATTTCTCATTCCTTGCTAACCAACTTCTGGCTATTTAACCTCTTGCTATTCAATGCCTAGCAACCTTAGCCCAAGTGCAGCAGCATGGTTTCAGGCGCTTCCAAATAGCCTTTCCAAGCATTGCAGAACCTAGCGATGGTACCACCATCAATAAAGCGGTGATCGCCTGCCCAGGTGATGGTCATAATGGCTCGCCGCTGAACTTCTCCTTGCTCATCGAAGCGCGGTAACCATTGGGTTTTACCAATCGCCACTATCGCCGCTTCCGGCGCATTGATAATCGGCGCTGCATAGGTTCCGCCCAACGCACCAATGTTAGAAATACTAATGGTGCCACCTTTGAGATCAGCCTGATCGACACGCCCTTCTCGGGCCGCAATGGTTAAACGCCCCACTTCACGAGCAATGTCTAGCAGCGTTAAACGCTCAACACCTTTCACATTGGGCACCAGCAAACCGGCTTTGCTATCCACCGCCATGCCGATATTGCACTGTTCGTAGTAGTGCAGCTCGTTGGCTTCCGCGTTTAGCTGGGCATTGATGATCGGCGCCTCAGTAACCGCTAGCCCCATGGCTTTCATGAAAAAGGGCATAAGTGTTAGCCGCTCACCAAGCGCCTCGACCCGTGGCTTTAGACGCTCGCGCAACGCCAGCAGATCGGTCACATCGATCTCTTCGCCATAGTGGAAATGCGGGATGGAGCTGGCTGCCTCAACCATTCTTTTCGCCATCACCGCGCGCACACCGCGAAGCGGTTCGACGCGAGGCAACTGTGCTCCTTGGGTGACTTGCGATGGTGCTTGGGTAGGATCAGCAGAAGGTTGATTCAGGTGCGCCAGCACGTCTTCTTTTAATACCCGGCCATCTTTACCACTGCCAGCAATGGCAGTTAACTCAAGTTGATGTTCACGAACGAGACGTCGCACGGCTGGGCTAGCAGGTATTTTGCCGCTGCTGGTACTAAGGCTGCAGGTACTGGATGCCACAGCGGCTTGCTCAACTGCCTTGGCTGAGCCACTGTCAGCGTCAGCTACAGGTGATTGAGGCTCGTTAGCCTGTTCCGTCGCGCCGGCTTCTTGGGTGTCATTTTCTGCTTGGTAGGCATAAAGCGGTGCGTGTACTTTGGCAATTTTTCCTTGGGCAACATAAAGTTTGGTGACCACGCCTGCTTCGGGAGCAGTAATTTCCACTAGCGCTTTATCGGTCATCACCTCGACAATTGGCTGATCTTCCTCAATCCGATCACCCTCTGCAACGCGCCACTCCACCACTTCACATTCAACAATGCCTTCGCCGATATCCGGCAGCATGAAATCGCTCATTATTTTTCTCCCTGGCGCTAAAAGTTAACGCTTTCGCGAATCGCTTCAAAAATTTTCAGATGGTCGGGCAAGTACTCTTTTTCCAGCACTAGCGGGAAAGGCGTATCTAGCCCCGTTACCCGAGTAATCGGCGATTCAAGATAGAGAAAACAGCGCTCTTGGATCGTCGCGGCGATTTCACCCGCAAAGCCACCTGTTAACGGCGCTTCATGGCTGACGATCAAACGTCCTGTTTTTAGAACAGACTCAACGACAGTATCCGCATCCCATGGCAGCAACGTGCGCAGATCAATCACTTCACAGGCAATGCCCTGCTCTTCAGCAAGCTCAACGGCTTTGCCGATGACTTCCATTTGCGCGCCCCAGCCCACCAACGTTATATCAGTCCCCTCTTTAATGACCTCCGCTTCACCAATAGGAAGCTGATAATCCTCTTGGGGCACCTCACCCACCGACGCACGATAGAGACGCTTGGGTTCTAAAAAAAGCACCGGATCTGGATCGCGAATGGAAGCGAGCAGTAGCCCTTTTGCTTGGTAGGGATTGCGCGGCACAACGACTTTTAAACCGGGCGTATGTGTAAAGTAAGCTTCTGGTGACTGCGAATGATAGAGCCCCCCCGCGATACCACCGCCATAGGGCGTGCGGATGGTTAATCCACCCACATTGAATAAATCCCCCGAACGGTAGCGGAATTTCGCAGATTCATTAACGATTTGGTCAAAAGCGGGAAAGATGTAGTCGGCAAACTGTATTTCAGCAACGGGCACTGAGCCTTGAGCAGCCAGCCCATTAGCAAAACCAATGATGCCTTGTTCTACCAACGGCGTGTTAAAGCAGCGCGATTTACCATACTTTTCCTGTAAATGGCTGGTAGCACGGAATACGCCGCCAAAAACGCCAACATCTTCACCAAAACAGATAACTTTGCCATCTTCAGCCATGGCGATATCAAGCGCATTGTTGATCGCCTGGAGCATGTTCATTGTGGGCATGTTATGCCTCCCCCTGGGAATCTGTGGACGTATTCACCTCAAGGTCTAGCGACCGCGCTCCACGCGGGTAGGCCTCTGGATAGCGGCGAATATGGCGCTTAAGCTGGTCAAATTGACGCTGTAACTCAGGGGTTATGTCGGCATAGACATCAGTAATCAGCGACTCCAGCGGTGGGGGTGAACGCTTTTCTGCCCGTTTCATGGTATCTAGAACTTCGCGGCGCAACGTTTCCTGCTGGCTGGTTTCCTCCTCCTCGCTCCACCAGCCTTTTTTCAACAGCCATTTCTGCATGCGCAGTATGGGGTCTTTTAACCGCCACGCTTCCTCTTCACTTTTGGCACGATAGCCGGAAGGGTCATCCGAAGAGGAGTGAGCAGCAAGACGGTAAGACATGGCTTCAATCAGCACGGGCTTGTTTTGTTCAACAGCAATCTGACGCGCTTGGCGTGTCGCTTCATAAACTGCCAGTGCATCGTTCCCGTCAACGCGTATCACATGCATATGATAGCCAAACGCCCTGGGGGCAATGCCATCCGCTGCAAACTGCTCGGTTGATGGCGTCGAAATGGCATAGCCATTGTTGCGGCAGAAAAAAATCACCGGTACTTGATGGACTGATGCCATATTCAGCGCGGCGTGGAAATCACCTTCTGATGCAGCACCCTCACCGAAGAACGTTAAGGTGCAATGCCCATCACCCGCTAATTTCTGACCGTATGCGTAGCCTGTCGCCTGGGGGATTTGCGTTGCAAGCGGAGAAGAAATGGTCATGTAGTGCAGCTTGCGTGATCCATAATGAATCGGCATTTGGCGGCCTTTACCGTAGTCAAGCTCGTTGCCAAACAGCTGATTCATAAACTCGTCAATGGAGAACCCGCGGTACATTAATGCGCCTTGCTCGCGGTATTGCGCCATGATCATATCGGCATCGTCTAGTGCAGCAGCAGCACCAACAACGGCGGCCTCTTCACCCGTGCTTTGCATATAGAAACTAAGCCGCCCCTGGCGTTGGGCAGCCATCATGCGCTCATCTAGGATACGGGTGGCCAGCATGGCTTGATAGAGCCGTCTGGCATGATCACGCGGTAGGTCTGGCTCTCTCGCCCCTTCGTAAAGCTCGCCCTCTGGGTCGAGCAGGCTGAAGGTAGCCATTGAGAATTCGTCGCCGGTCATAAAGAGCGGCTGATGTACGTAGTTTGTCATGCTTATTATCCTTGTATTACCCCTTTTGAGGGCAGTGTTGTTGGTGTTGACCGTTTTTGCCAGTGGATTTATCTAGCATAGGTCAAGCTTGTCGAGGTTAGTGTCACCTCGATCAACGCAACACAAGGACAGTAACGCAGTCTGCTACTTTTAGGGATACAACTTAAGACGCAGATAGACGAGTGCGCAGCTGTTGTTGCAACGCATCAAATAGACTATCGATGGTCAACGCGAGCAACGCGATCAACAGCGCACCTTGTAAAACATACGCCATATTGCCATTCACGATACCTGCTATGATCGGGTCACCTAAGTTACTGGCGCCTACCGTCGCCCCTATAGCCGCTGTGGCAATATTAATGGTTACCGATGTTCGGATACCGGCCAGAATTACGGGTGTGGCCAATGGAAGCTCAACGCGAGTTAATACCTGCCAAGGGGTCATCCCCATGGCAAACGCCGCCTGTTTAAGACTCGCATCTACATCCTGCAGCCCAGCAAGCGTGTTTCGCACAATCGGTAATAAGCCATAGAGCATTAGCGCCACGATAATCGGCAATGTTCCAAAACCCAATACAGGAACCGCCAGGGCAAGCACTGCCACAGGAGGAAATGTCTGACCCAGTGAAGCCAACTGCCCGGCAAGGGGTAAGAAGTCTCGCCCCCACTGCCGAGTGACTGCAATGCCGGCCAATACGCCTACGCTTATCGTGACGACAGCCGCTACTCCAACAACGAACACGTGCCTTGCCAGCAGAGAAGCAAAATCAGCGCGGGCATAAATCACCTGACGGACGTCTGGCTCCAGCCAACGAAATGCAGGCTCTAATGCCGGGATACCCAATACCCCTATCAGCAGCAAGAGTGCCCAACCAATGGGCCATAGCCAGCGCGGGCCTGCTGCAATCGATGATTCACCACGGTTACGATCACGCGTCACGGTGACTCACCTTGTCTAACTGGGCCTCTTTCACCACTTTGCGCAGCGATAACTCACCAATCGGCATATCATGCTGGTCGACAACCGTCAGCCTATCGCAGTGGTCTCGCAGCATCATTGAAAGCGCTTGGCGCAGTGAAAAATCACCCGGTATACGCGACTGGGCAGGCAGTGTCTGTCCAAGCGATGACATGTGATCTTTCACGCGTGTTAAGGCAGCCTGCTTTAAACCACGCTCCAACCCTCCCAATAGCGACTCAACAAACGGATCGGCGGGGGTTTGAAGCAGCGCTAGCGGTGACCCCTGCTGCACAATACGCCCTTCGCGCATAACGACTAAATGATCTGCCAGTTTGAGCGCTTCATCCATATCGTGAGTCACGAACACCACGGTTTTATGCAGCCGCGCCTGAAGCTTTGCCAGTTCGTCTTGAAGCTTTTCTCGCGTAATAGGGTCTAGCGCTCCAAAAGGCTCATCCATCAGCAAAATATCAGGATCTGCCGCCAATGCGCGCGCAACGCCTACCCGCTGCGCCTGGCCGCCAGAGAGCTGGTGAGGATACTTATGGGCAAACTCTTCCATGGGAAGGCCTAACAGACGCATTAACTCTTCGACCCGTGCTTTAACATCAGCGGCAGGCCATTTTAGCAAACGCGGTACCAGCCCAATGTTGCGCGCTACCGTCCAATGGGGAAACAGGCCAGTACTCTGGATCGCATAGCCGATACGCCGGCGAAGCTTAACCGGATCATAGTGGCCTATTGCCTGTCCGTCGATGATAATGTCGCCGCTACTATGCTCAATCAAACGATTTATCATACGTAGCGTCGTCGATTTTCCGCAGCCTGATGACCCTACCAGCGCACAGAACTTTCCTTTCGCGACGTGTAAGGATATGTCGTCTACCGCTGTGTCTTCGCCAAAGTGCTTCGACACATGGGAAAGCTCTATCATTTATGTCCTCCGGGGCGAAGCGCGTCGGCTAATGCCCCCAAACTAGCATCTACAATTAGTGCCAAGACTAAAATAGGCAGCGCGCCAAGTAACACCATGTCCATAGCCGCTTGGCCCAATCCCTGAAAAATAAACGTGCCAAGCCCACCTGCCCCAATCAACGCAGCAACGGCCGTTAATCCAATAGCTTGAACAGCGGTGATTCGCACACCTTCTAATAGTATTGGCAGCGCCAAAGGAAATCTTACCTGCCAGAAGCGCTGATACGGTCGCATCCCCATCGCCTTAGCAGCATCTAAGGTTTCAGGGTCGACTTCATCAAGCGCAATATAAGTATTGCGCACCATGGGTAACAGGCTATAAGCAATGAGCGCAATCAATGCGGGTGTGGCGCCAATACCGCTAACACCTAACTGGGCTAAAAAAGGCACGTTAGCAGCTAGCCAAGCAAGCGGAGCCAGCAGCAGCCCAAACAGAGCTAAGCTCGGAATCGTTTGCAGGAAGTTCAACCATGCAAACGCTATGCGTTGTAGACGTTGGTAACGCCGCATTAGCATAGCGAGAACCAAACCGACCACCACACTAACGCTCACCGCTATGCCGACCAGTACTACATGTTGCAGCATGGCACGATAAAATTGCTGGTCGCGCGCTTGAAACTCCTGAACAAGGGCTAAATTTTCAAGCCATAAGGCGGCACAAAGCAGCCACGCCCCCCCCACGCTGCTGAGCAATAGGGTGGTCCATAAACGCGACAACCCCAAACGTAAACGCACTTCCACTAGGCACAATAAAAGCAAAAAAAGCACGACCCAATAGGCAGCACCAATACCTAAACGCGCTTGCGGCAGAGTGGGATCAATCAGCCAGTGGCCTGCTACCATAAGCCCGAATGGCATCAATAAGAGTGTCAGGGTAACGATACACAGTTGAGCGTAGCAATGAAGGCGGCTTGGCCTAATAGCCAAGCCGCCCATAGCGATAAATAGCAAGGAAACAAGCAGCGCACCGGGCCACCCAATCGCATGTAATAAGCCATAAGATGTACCCGCTACAATTCTATTAGGCGCGACGCTAACAAGACCCAGTAGCCAAGAGGCCCCTAACATAGCGGCACTTAAACATATCAGTACTGAGTTTAAATGCCCATATTGACGGGGTGGCGATGGCAAGGCGTCTATCTGCGACATTCATTAGTCATCCAGGCTATCAAGATAGTCGCTTGCGACTTGATCAGGAGAGAAACCATTCACCGCTACATCAGCGTTCAGCGTTTGCAACGTCACAAGGTCAAGCGTTGCAAATACGTCGTTGAGTAGCGTCTCAATTTCAGGGTAGGCATCCAGCACTTCGGCACGCACCACTGGCGACGGCTGATATACCGGCTGAACCCCCTTAATATCTTCTAAAACAACCAGTCCCAGCGCACTTAAACCACCATCGGTGCCATAGGTCATGGCACCATTAACACCGCTTGTTTGTTGGGCAGCGGCTCGCATAGTAGCCGCCGTATTACCACCGGACAGTACAAGCAGCTGATCATCGCCAAGTTCAAAACCATAAGCATCCTGAAATGCAGGCAATGCCTGAGCGGACTCTACAAATTCTGCACTCGCTGCGAATTTAAACTCGCCGCCTTCGTTAACATAGTCGGCAAGGTCATCAAGGGTCGTTAAGCCGTTGGCCGTCGCCACGTCTTCACGAATACTCATGGCCCAGGTGTTATTAGCGCTAGCAGGCTTCAGCCATATTAGCCCCTGCGCCGCATCGCGCTCTTTAACAGTCTGGTAGGCATCCTCTGCACTATTCCAGACAGGGCTGTCAGTCATATCAAAGAAAAAAGCGCCGTTACCGGTATATTCGGGATAAAGGTCGATTTCTCCCGCTTCAAGTGCACTACGCACAACGCTGGTGCCACCTAGCTGTAGGCGATCTTCTGTAGGCACACCGCCACGCTCTAGCGTTTGAATAATCAGCTCACCCAGCACGGACCCTTCTGTGTCGATTTTGGAGGACACGACAACAGGGTCGCTGGCGTAAGCAGTCGAAAAAGTAATGGCTGATAAGCAAGCGACGATGGTCGGTTTTAGAGTAAAGCGCATAGTGGTCATCCTATTATTTAGCGTCTTGAAGGTATCATCTCAGTATAAGAGCCAACGACATTGACGTCAGACGCCATATCAACGGCGCCTGACATCTACAACGTTTCTATTCAATGCCCTCACTGTCATCACGCTCAACATCGATAACGCTTAAGGCGCTTCAATCACCCAGGTTGTTCCCTCACGGGAATCCTTCAGGATAATACCCAAACTCGCTAGTTCATCTCGAATAGCATCTGCCTGAGCAAAATCTTTATTGGCTTTTGCTTCTTTACGCTGTGCTATTTTGGCCTCAATCTCAGTCTCACTCAGCGCTACCTGCTGCTGATTACCTTTCAAAAAAGTCTGAGGATCTTGCTGCAAAAGCCCTAGCACACCCGCTAGACGTGTTAATTCCGATGCTAAACGCTGCGCTTTTTCTGGCGACTCACTCTTAGCGCGATTGAGATCCCGCGCCAGATCGAATAATACCGCTAACGCCTCAGGCGAATTGAAGTCGTCATCCATCGCCGTGGTGAAACGCTCAGCATAGCCTGCCTCATCACCGTCACCGCTAGATGACACTTCCACACCCTCTAATGCTGTGTAAAAGCGCGTAAGCGATTTGCGAGCCTCATGGAGAGAATCTACCGAGTAGTTAATTGGGCTACGGTAGTGGCTAGCCACTAGCAAGAAACGCACGACTTCCGGATCATGCTCTGCCAACACATCGCGGATGGTAAAAAAGTTACCCAACGATTTTGACATCTTTTCCTGGTTAACCCGCACGGCCCCGGCATGCATCCAGGTGTTGACGTAGGTTTTACCAGTCGCTGCCTCTGATTGGGCAATTTCGTTTTCATGATGAGGAAACGTAAGGTCAGGACCACCACCATGAATATCGAAGGTGTCGCCTAAGCAGCACGTCGACATTGCTGAGCACTCAATGTGCCATCCTGGGCGGCCATTGCCCCAAGGAGAGTGCCAGTGTGCTTCGCCCGGTTTAGCGGCTTTCCAAAGCACAAAATCAAGCGGGTCCTCTTTATGAACATCAACCTCAACCCGAGCACCAGAACGCATATCATCAAGTTGACGATTATTTAGCTTGCCGTAATCAGCGAACTTGCGTACCCGGTAATACACATCCCCATTGGCAGCAGCATAAGCAAAGTCTTTCTTAATCAGCGTCTCAATCATGGCAACAATGTCATCGATATGACCTGTCGCCCGAGGCTCATGGCTTGGGGGCAATACACCAAGACGTGCTTCGTCTTCGTGCATTGCCTGAATCATGCGCTCGGTGAGTGTGCTAATCGATTCGTTATTCTCTTCGGCACGCTTGAGAATTTTATCGTCAATGTCGGTGATGTTACGGACATAAGTAACATCATAACCGCGATAACGCAGGTAGCGGGTTATCACATCGAAGGCCACCATGACCCGCGCGTGGCCAAGGTGGCAGTAGTCATACACCGTCATGCCGCAGACATACATGCTGACTTTACCCGCCACCAGCGGGGTAAACGGTTCTTTGCGGCGTGTCAGCGTATTATAAATGTGCATATGACGATTCCTTAGCCCTTCTGTTTGATTTTCGCCCAGCTATCTTTCAACCCAACGGTACGATTAAACACCAACTGCCCTGGCTTGGAAGCATGACGGTCAGCGCAGAAATAGCCCACCCGCTCAAACTGGAAACGATCTTCTGGAACAGCATCCGCCAAACTGGGCTCGCCAATGGCGTGGCACACCGCCAAGGAGTCGGGGTTCAGGTGTTCGAGGAAGTCGACATCTTTGTCACGATCCGGCTGTTCAACCGTGAACAAATTGTCATACAAGCGCACTTCCATCGGTACACCATGGGCGGCACTCACCCAGTGAATCACGCCTTTCACCTTGCGGCCTTCAGGGTTTTTACCTAGCGTATCGAAATCCACCGAACAGTGCAGTTCCGTCACGTCACCGGCTTCGTTCTTAACAACGTCATCACAACGAATCACGTAGCTGTTACGCAGGCGGACTTCTTTGCCGGGCGCTAAACGGAAAAACTTTTTGGGCGCGTCTTCCATGAAGTCGTCTTGGTCAATATACAGCTCGCGACTAAACGGCACCTTACGCACCGCCATATCTTCTCGCGCGGGGTGCCCAGGCACGTCATACACTTCTTCGTGGTCTTCAGGAACGTTGGTCAGTACCACCTTAAGGGGTTTCAATACGCACATTGCCCGCGGCGCATTGTCCTCAAGATCAGAGCGAATCGCATGCGTTAGCATGGCAATATCCACCAAACCGCCATCGGCGCGCGTAACACCAATCATCTCACAGAACTTGCGAATGGATGCCGGCGTATAGCCGCGACGACGCATACCTGAAATAGTTGGCATACGCGGGTCGTCCCAGCCATCAACAATCTGCTCGTCAACCAGCAGCTTCAGCTTGCGCTTCGAAGTGAGGGTATAATCCAAATTAAGTCGAGCAAACTCGATTTGGCGGGGCTTGGCGGGAACCGGCAAGTTATTCAAAAACCACTCGTAAAGCGGGCGATGGTCTTCAAACTCTAGCGTGCAGATTGAATGGGTAATGCCTTCGATGGCGTCAGACTGGCCATGGGTAAAATCGTACGACGGGTAGATTTTCCACTTGTCACCTGTTTGATGGTGGCTGGCATGGCGAATACGGTAAAGGATCGGGTCACGAAGATTGATATTGGGCGACGCCATATCAATTTTTGCACGCAGTACTTTTTCGCCTTCGCCAAACTCGCCGCTACGCATGCGTTCCAGCAAATCTAGGTTTTCGTCAACACTGCGCTCACGGTAAGGACTTGGCTTACCCGGTGCCGTGAGTGTGCCACGGTATTCGCGAATTTCATCTGGAGAAAGATCATCAACGTAAGCTTTGCCCTCGCGAATAAGATGTTGTGCCCACGCATAAAGCTGGTCGAAATAATCAGAAGCAAAGCGAACTGGGCCTGCCCAGTTAAAGCCTAACCAGCTGACGTCCTCTTTGATAGCGTCGATATACGCCTGTTCTTCCTTCGCGGGGTTGGTGTCGTCAAAACGCAGATGACACTCACCACCTAGCTGCTCTGCCAACCCGAAGTTTAAACAGATCGACTTTGCATGACCGATATGCAAAAAGCCATTAGGTTCGGGAGGAAAGCGCGTCACGATTTTGGTGACCTGGCCGCCCTCTATTTCGTCGCGTACTTGGTTGCGAATGAAGTTCGGCGCTGGGGTGGTCTCGTTGGTCATGGTGGTGTTGATAACCTCATGGTGGATGGCGGGCTAGGCAACCAATGCCTAAGCTATTAGGGTTTGCGCTTCGCGGTGCCAAGCAAAACCGCTATTATAACGTGACGCCGATGCACAGCGCCAAGGCGAACGCCTTTATTGAACAGGAATTTATCTATGATCGTATTACAGACCAACCACGGTGACATCACTATTGCGCTTAATCATGAAAAAGCGCCAAAAACTGCCGCTAATTTTGAGCAATATGTCCGCGATGGTTTTTATGATGGCACTTTGTTCCACCGTGTTATCGATGGCTTTATGGTTCAGGGCGGTGGCTTCGATCAAGATTTTAACCAAAAGCCAACGCGTGATCCGATCGAGAACGAAGCCGACAATGGTTTACAAAACACGGTTGGCACACTGGCAATGGCACGCACTCAAGATCCTCACTCTGCCACAGCGCAGTTCTTTATCAACGTTGGTAACAATAGTTTCTTGAATCATAGTGGTAAAAGTCTTCAAGGCTGGGGCTACGCAGTGTTTGGCGAGGTTGTCGACGGCATGGACGTGGTAGACGCCATCCGCGGTGTCAGCACCACACGTCGTGGCATGCATGCTGACGTGCCCGCAGACGATGTCATCATTGAGCGCGCCTATGTAAAAGAAGCCGACTAATTACGGGAGTTCTATGCGCACTCTGCTGATAGCTGATATGCACCTAAGCAGTGATACCCCTGAGATTAATCAGGGGTTTTATCGTTACTTAGAGCACACCGCTACTGGGGCTGACGCCCTGTATATTCTAGGCGACCTGTTTGACGCCTGGATCGGAGATGATCTCCTTGACACACCACATCCTCTTAGCGACATTGCCTGGGAAGTGATCAGACGGTTACGCAAATTAAGCAGCAACGGAACTGCGATTTATTTCCTGCACGGCAATCGCGACTTTCTGATTGGCGAGCGCTTTATCAGTGAGTGCCAAGCCTCTCTGCTACCCGAAAGCCAAACGGTGGAACTCCAAGGAGTGCCTGTCGTTATTCTACATGGCGACAGTCTTTGCACTAAAGATGATGCTTACATGGCGTTCCGCCAACAGTCCAGAGATCCTCAGTGGCAAACGCAAATCCTATCCTTACCCCTTGATCAGCGACTGGAGCTTGCCAAGAGTCTGCGTATGCAGTCGGGCGACGCCAACGCGAGTAAAGCGGAAGCGATCATGGACGTGACACACGAAGAAGTGGTGGCACTGATGGCGCGCTCTGGTGTCACCACCATGATCCACGGCCACACCCATCGGCCAAAGGTACATGACCTGACGGTTGAGGACGTACCTGCTAAACGTTTTGTTCTTGGTGACTGGGATGTTCAGCACGGCTGGGACATCGTCGTTGAACGCACGGCAGAGCATGACGCCATGCCTATTCTGCGTCAATTCACCTTAGCCAACCCACCCTAATACTTAACGTTGCACATCAGCAAAAAACCATCAAAAAAGCCGGCCAAATCAATTTTTGGCCGGCTTTTTGGGTTAATAAAAACGCGTTAATTAACGCTCAATCTTCGCGTCACTACGCAGATCGTCTACCAAGCCCTGAATGACAGACTGTGCGCGGAGTTGCTCAGCCATTTGAGCTACAAAAGAAGTAAGCTGCTCGTCAACTTCGCCTACGGATACGCTATCCAACGCTATGATGGCAACGCCTTCCGGAAGTGACACAGAACGGTAAACGCTATCACCCTCCTGCGGACGCGGCATACGAAACACCTGTTGCACTACCGCCCGGGGAAGCACAGTGTCAGACTGGCGCGAGATATTGCTAGCCTCAAGCCAATCAATGTTGCTGGCCTCGCCCGCTTCCACCGCCTTGATCATACGAGCCGCTTCTTGCTCAAGTGCTTCTTGGCGTTGTTGAGCAACAACAGCGTTAGCGACTTCGTCACGCACATCGTCTAGCGTGAGTTGAGTCGTTTCGCGATGCTCCGCAACACGCAGCACAAGGCGACGATCATCATCCAGCTCGATCACTTCGCTGTTATAGCCTTCTTCTAGCACATCAGCACTAAAGGCCTCATCTAGCACCCCCGGCTCTGAAAGCACGCCCTCACCTTCACCGCGTGCTAACCAGTCAGTCTGGTTTAGCGTTAGACCGAGGTCATCCGCTACGCTTTGCAGATCATCGGCAGCAAAACTCTCATCAATTAAGCGCTGAACTTGCTGATTGAACTCATCATTGACTTCACGCAGAGCAACATCTTGCTGAAGTGCCTCACGCTGCTCTTCAAAGGCGGGTGCTACTAGCTCGGTTACCTGAAGGATATGAAATGCACCATCCATTTCCACCAGTTGAGATGTTTCACCTTCATCGAGAGCAAAAGCAGCTTCATCAAAGGCATCACCAAAGAAACCACGACTAATAACCCCTAAGTCGCCGCCTTCCTCAGCACTCGCCGTATCATCTGAATAACGCAGTGCCGTATCGGCGAAAGTTTCACCGCTGTTCAAGGCTTCTAAAGCCTCATTAGCGTGTGCTTGCGCTTCTTGGCGACTGCGCTCTTCGCCAAACGTCACCATAATATGAGAGACACGTCGATCGGCATTGCGATTCTGCTCACGCCACGCATCGCGCAAGCTCTGCTCGTTAACCTCAACGTTTTCCGCCATCGCTTGACGGTCAACTAACACATACTCAACGCGCACCTGCTCAGGACGCTCGAAACGTGCCTGGTTTGCATCGAAATATTCCTGCATTTGCGCTTCAGTAACATTCGCCTCTACGCTTACATCATCGGCATCTAATAAAACATAGCGAAAACTGCGCTGCTGGCGCTGCAATTCAGCTAAGCGTTCCTGCTCGCTTTCCAAGCTAAAGTCGCTAAACGCAAGGCCTTGCTGCAAGTGCTGGCGCTTGATATCGGCACGCAGCTCTTCACGAAACGCCACTGGGGTATATCCTGCACCAGCAAGACGGTTGCGGAATATTTCAGCCGAGAACCGACCATCTTGATCATGAAACTCTGGCAGACCAACAATCATTTGGTCTAGTTGGGCATCGGAGACGAACACACCACCGTCTTCAGCATATTGTGTTAGCAGTTGCTGAGTTATCAACTGGTCAAGGAGATCATTACGAAGCGCCCGCTCTTGCTCTGGTGGCACCTGTCCAGAGCGAAGCGCACGTTGTACCTCAAGCTCAACCTGCTGACGCATGATTGGTTCGCCGTTAACGCTCGCCACTTCATTAGGGTCATCGCCAAAGACACTAAACAGCGACTCCACGCCAAAAAGCGCCATGGCAGCCACCATGACACCGATAATTATTTTGGCACCCCAGCTTCTGGAGCCATCTCGAATACTTTGCAGCATGCTAGCCTCAGATCATCACAGCTATCTATCGCCCTAACTATCGGGCCAGAAAAAAACATGGGCGCATCGCGAATGCGATGCGCCCATTAGCTTACAGCAAACGCGAGCCAATTAGTTGACGGCGTCTTTCAGCGCTTTACCGGCTTTGAAGCTGGGGACTTTCGCAGCGCTAATTTCAATCGGCTGGCCGGTCTGCGGGTTACGACCAGTACGAGCAGCACGCTCTTTAATTGCGAAAGTACCAAAACCTACCAGTGAAACACTTTCGCCTTTTTTGAGGCTATCGGTGACAGACTCCACCATGGCATCCAATGCGCGGGTTGCCGCTGCTTTAGGAATATCAGCAGACGCGGCAATAGCTTCAATCAGCTCGGACTTATTCACACTTCACCCCTTAACTGTTTCAAAAAAATGGCTCTGAACGGCACTGCCACCGTTAGATACAACTTCAAAGCGTAGCTGTGTTTTATAGCAATGCCTTGAAACTCCTGTCAAGCGACAGTGCCGAGAAATGCCCGCAACTCAAGGTCTTGGGCAAAACTATTAAGTAATGTTAAAACTCAATGGAGTATTAACGCTTAATGGGTACTCGTTACGACGGTTGAATTAAAAGCCGGATCAGAACCTTTCAACGAGACGCTCTCGTCAATTGGATCGTTATGTAGCGCTACGGCCAGTACTTCATCTATCCACTGTACGGGACGGATATCAAGTGCCCCTTTAATATTTTCTGGCACTTCCTTGAGGTCTCGACGATTTTCCTCAGGAATTAAGACCGTCTTTATACCACCGCGACGGGCTGCCAGCAATTTCTCCTTTAACCCCCCAATGGGCATCACTTCGCCACGTAGGTTCACTTCTCCTGTCATGGCCACATCACAACGCACAGGGCGTTGAGTATAGGCAGAGACAATCGCGGTTACCATGGCAATGCCTGCACTTGGGCCATCTTTAGGCGTAGCACCTTCCGGAACGTGAATGTGCAAGTCTTCATTCTCAAACCGTTGCGGATCAATACCATACTCTTTTGCACGCGCCTTAACGACCGTTTGCGCCGCACTCACCGACTCTTTCATAACATCGCCCAGCGAGCCGGTTTTGTTGATACGTCCTTTGCCGGGCGTAACAACAGATTCGATATTCAGCAATTCGCCGCCAACCGATGTCCACGCTAGCCCTGTCACACGACCAACTTGATCTTCCTGCTCAGCCAACCCGTAGCTATAACGGCGCACACCGGCATAGGCTTCAATATCTTCAGCTGCCAGTACTTGTTGAGCCTGCAGATGGCTACCCTGCTTACCACCCGCTGCCTGCTCGGCTTCTAAACGCTCGCGCAACACCTTACGGCAGACTTTGGCGATCTGACGCTCCAGCTCTCGCACCCCAGCTTCACGGGTGTAATAACGTACTAGTTCTAGCAGAGCATCATCATTGAGCGCCAGCTCTTCTGTTTTGAGGCCATTCGCTTCTTGCTGCTTCGGCAACAAATAACGCCTAGCGATCGCTAACTTTTCATCTTCGGTGTAACCCGGCAAACGAATGATTTCCATACGATCCAACAGCGGACCAGGAATATTCATTGAGTTAGCAGTACAGATAAATAGCGTTTCTGATAGATCGTAGTCCAACTCAAGGTAGTGATCACTAAAACTATTGTTTTGCTCAGGATCAAGCACCTCTAGCAGCGCCGACGCAGGGTCACCGCGGTGATCCATACCGAGCTTATCGACTTCATCCAATAAAAACAGTGGGTTCTTAACGCCAGCACGACTCATCCGCTGCATTAACTTACCTGGCAACGAACCAATGTAAGTGCGGCGATGACCGCGAATTTCAGACTCATCACGTACGCCGCCTAACGCCAGACGAACATATTTACGATTCGTGGCCCGCGCGATAGATTGACCAAGAGAGGTTTTACCCACACCAGGGGGACCCACCAAGCATAATACAGGCCCTTTCATCTTGCGCACGCGCTTTTGTACCGCAAGATATTCAAGGATACGAGCCTTGACTTCTTCTAAGCCGTAATGGTCCTGATCCAGCACTTCCTGCGCTTTCACTAAGTCGTGCTTGACGCGGGTACGCTTCTTCCAGGGGACAGCTATTAGCCAGTCTAGGTAAGAGCGAACCACCGTAGCTTCGGCCGAGTTAGCAGCCATCATTTTTAGCTTACTAAGCTCTTGAGTAGCCTTTTCTGCCGCTTCTTTGGGCATTCCAGATGAAGCGATGGCTTGCTCGTATTTTTCGGCCTCATTTGGCACATTATCCAGCTCACCCATCTCTTTCTGGATGGCCTTCATCTGCTCATTGAGGTAATACTCGCGCTGGGTCTTTTCCATCTGCTCTTTCACACGCGAGCGGATGCGCTTTTCAACCTGCAGCAAATCAATTTCGGACTCAATCAGCGCCATTAAGTGCTCAATGCGATCACGCACGCGATCCATTTCGAGCAGCTCTTGCTTGTCGCCTATTTTTAATGACAAGTGCGCACAGATGGTATCGACCAAGCGGCTCGGATCCTCAATTCCAGAAAGCGAATTGAGCACCTCGTTAGGCACTTTTTTGGACAGCTTGACGTATTGCTCAAATTGGTTGAGCAGCACACGTACCAGTGCTTCTTGCTCACGACTGGTTAGCGGCTCGCTCTCACGAGGCACCAAGTAAGCTTGGGTGTAGCCCGTTTCGTGCTCTTCAATATCGATAACATCAGCGCGAAAATTACCTTCAATCAGCACTTTTACAGTGCCATCAGGCAATTTTAGCAGTTGCATGATATCGGCCACGGTGCCCATGGCATAAAGATCAGCGTTATCGGGCTCATCCTGGGAGGCCTCACGCTGAGCCACCAGCAGCACACGCTTGTCGGCCTCCATCGCCGCTTCCAACGCTTGGATGGACTTCTCACGACCAACAAAAAGTGGAATAACCATTTGCGGGTACACAACCACATCCCGCAAAGGCAACAGGGGTAAACATTGTGTCTGATCGGCGTTCTGCTGCATCGCAGACGTTCCTCAAAATCGGATGAGTACTTGAAAGGGTACTTAGCCAAGTACCTCACAGTATGAAAAGCATGGCGCTAGGGCGCTGAGCAGCTAGGCAAACATTTCATGAATAACTTATGAATAACAAGGGGCCGCCTAGGCGACCCCTTGGTTTGGCGCAAGCGGTAAAAGCTAGGCCGTGGAATGCACGTCGGGACTAACCGTCGGTGCCATCAACACGAGCATCTTCCTGCTGCGAATAGATCAGTAGTGGCTCACTTTCGCCTGCAATCACTGAACTATCAATCACCACTTTGCTAACACCTTCAAGCGAAGGAATCTCGTACATGGTGTCTAGCAGCACAGACTCAAGGATAGATCGCAAACCCCGCGCGCCAGTTTTACGCTCCATTGCCTTGGTTGCGACAGCACGCAGCGCTTCGTCTCTAAACTCGAGCGTCACATCTTCCATTTCAAAGAGCTTGGCATACTGCTTAACCAGCGAGTTTTTCGGCTCAGTTAAGATCTGTACCAACGCATCTTCATTTAGCTCAGTGAGCGTCGCAATCACGGGCAGACGTCCAACAAACTCAGGAATTAAACCAAATTTCACTAAATCATCTGGTTCTACGTCGGCCAGTAACTCACCCACACCACGCGAAGACTCTTTGCTCTTCACGCTAGCATTGAAACCAATGCCACCTTTCTCAGCACGGTCACGGATAACTTTATCAAGACCCGCAAAAGCGCCACCCACAATAAACAGCATGTTGGCCGTATTGACCTGAACAAACTCTTGCTGGGGATGTTTACGACCACCCTGCGGCGGCACGGATGCTGTTGTGCCTTCAATCAACTTGAGTAGTGCCTGCTGGACACCCTCGCCCGACACATCACGTGTGATGGAAGGGTTATCAGACTTGCGCGAAATCTTATCGATTTCATCGATATAAACAATGCCTCGCTCAGCCTTTTCGACGTCGTAATCACACTTCTGCAGAAGCTTTTGGATGATGTTTTCAACATCTTCACCCACATAACCCGCTTCTGTCAGTGTAGTGGCATCGGCAATGGTAAAAGGTACATTCAATAACCGCGCCATGGTTTCCGCCAACAGTGTTTTACCACTACCGGTAGGACCAATAAGCAGAATATTTGATTTACCTAGCTCTACATCGCCTTCGCGCACTTCCGTCTTAAGACGCTTGTAGTGGTTATAAACCGCTACAGATAGCACCATTTTGGCGCGATCTTGTCCGATGACATAGTCGTCTAACGTATGACGTATTTCGCGAGGCGTAGGTAAACGCTCTTCATCGCTCTCGGCATCGGCTTCGAGAACTTCTTCGCGAATGATGTCATTACATAAGTCGACACACTCATCGCAGATATATACGGACGGGCCTGCAATTAGCTTACGTACTTCGTTTTGATTCTTACCACAAAACGAGCAGTATAAAAGCTTGCCACCTTCGTCCTTGCCTTTGCCGTCGGCCATTCGCGTACCTCTATCACTGCGGCGGCTTACGCCGCCGGAAAAGCTCGTTAGAAAAGCAGAATCCTACCACGCTATCAGGATGTAGGCCGCTTATCCAGCACTGCGTCAATCAAGCCATATTCTTGGGCTTTAGTGGCGCTCATAAAGTTGTCACGGTCAGTATCCCGAGCAACAGTATCAAGATCTTGGCCAGTATGATGGGCTAAAATCTGGTTCAGTTTTTCACGAATACCTAAAATCTCACGGGTGTGGATCTCGATATCAGACGCTTGGCCTTGATAGCCACCCAGCGGCTGGTGAATCATCACACGGGAATTAGGCAAACAATAACGTTTACCTGCTGCGCCTGCTGTCAGCAACAGTGCACCCATGCTAGCCGCTTGCCCAATACATACGGTCGACACATCAGGCTTAATAAACTGCATGGTGTCGTAGATAGACATACCTGCCGTTACAGACCCACCAGGAGAATTAATGTAAAGGTGAATATCTTTATCAGGGTTCTCTGACTCAAGAAACAGCAGCTGCGCCACCACTAAGTTCGCCATGTAATCTTCAACTGGTCCAACCAGGAAAATAACACGCTCTTTTAGCAGGCGTGAGTAGATGTCATAGGCTCTTTCCCCTTTGGCGCTCTGCTCAACCACCATGGGCACTAAACCGCCGGCGTTTTGAATATCAAACTCACTCATTCGTGATTCCTTGCGTCCGGTAAGGGAAAGCGCACCCACATAGGGTGCGCCACGCGATGAAGTTAAGCGCTAGCTTGTTCGCTTTCTTCAACACCTTCATCTTGCTCGGCCTGTTGCTGAGCCGCTGCCAATGCCTGCTGGTATGACATTTCAACGTCTTTAACGTTCGTTTGCTCCAGCAGCTTATCAACAGCCTTCTCTTCCAAGATGGCAGACTTCACTTGGGTTTTGAGCTGCTCATTACCCATGTAGTATTCAACCACTTCGGAAGGATCCTGATACTGCTCTGCCAGCTCTTCAACCTTAGCTTTAATTGCATCATCATCAGCGTCTAACTCATTCGCCTTGATAACCTCGGCTAGCAGCAACCCTACCTGGACGCGGCCTTTCGCTTGCTCTTCGAAGAGTTCATTCGGCAGCTGGCTGACATCAAAGTCCTCACCCAGACCGAACTGCTGTGCTGCCTGACGCTTCATGCCATCAGTTTCTTGCTGAACAAGCGCACTTGGCACAGGAATATCGTTCGCTTTTTTCAGCGCATCCAACACCTGCTGCTTAACACGGTTATCTACCGCTTGGGCCGCTTCGCGGGTCATGTTCTTTTTGATTTCAGCGCGGAATTTCTCTTCATCGCCATCTTCAACACCAAAGCGCGCAATAAACTCAGCGTCTACGGCCGGCAGCGTTTGGCTACTGACTTTATGAACGGTGACTTTAAAGGTGGCTTCCTGGCCTGCAAGATGCTCTGCTTGGTAATCTTCAGGGAAGGTAACAGTGATGGTTTTCTCATCTCCCGCCTTCGCACCGATCAACTGCTCTTCAAAGCCTGGGATGAAGCTGTTAGAGCCAATAACTAAAGCATGGCCCTCAGCACTTCCACCTTCAAACGGCTCATCACCCAAGAAGCCCTGGAAGTCGATGGTAACTTGATCGCCATCAGCAGCGGCGGCGTCTACTTCTTCCCACGCAGCATTTTGCTTACGCAGTGTATCGATCATCTCATCGACATCAGCATCGTTAACCGCCACTACCGGACGCTCAACCTCGGTGCCTTCGATAGACGCAAGCTCAACCTGCGGGTAGATTTCCATAACCGCCACAAACTCTAGGTCTTTGCCAGTTTGGTTTACTTTTGGCTCAATCTGGGGGAAACCGGCAGGATTAAGGCCTTCTTCCGTGATGGCACGCACATAGCGCTCGCGCATCACTTCACCTACCACCTCATTGCGCACGCTGTCACCATAGCGCTGACGAACTACAGCCATCGGCACTCGGCCTTGGCGAAAACCATTCAGGCGAACGTTTTTCGCGGTGTCTATTAAGCGAGCGCTGACGGCCTCGTCGATTTCGGCGGCCGGCACCTGAATAGTGATACGGCGTTCGATCTGGGAGGTCGTCTCGACGGAAACTTGCATGAATTGTCCTCTAGCGGCTGGGCGTTATGTTGATTGCGTAAAATAAGTACAAGGGGGCAATTTTAAGAACCCTAGCGCATCGTGGCAAGCGCCATGCTCGCAAGATGGGGGCATAACCCGCAAATACAAGGGTAATCACTAGCAAAACGACCATTTTAGGTCGTTTTTTGACCACAATGCAGTCAAAATTATTTTTAAACGTTAGGTGAAGCCTTGTAGCCTGACTATTACTTCTAAAAGAGTGGCCTTTAATCGCGCTTCGCCCACCACAAAGAAACAGCATGAAATAGCAAACCACAGGTTGCTGCGTGGGAAATAAACACTTGCCAGCTAATCCAGTCAGTGAACAGGCCATGCCATGCGCCCATTACCAAGGCACCCACTAGCAGCATAAATAGCAAGCGCTGACATAATTTTGGCAGCGCTTTTCGTGCGTCAACCGACAGCATTTTCCACTGAACAGCGGCAGCACCCACCACAATGGCTAGCGCAATAAGTAACAATGTTTGGCGTGTTTCATGCCCTTCTACCATGTAACGAGGTATCGCGGCCAACATCACAATACAAAGCCCGAGAGCAACGCTAATACGTTCCGGAGAAAAAGGGACTCGCTGCATGGTTAAGCAACCTTCAGTTGCTGAGACTCAATCCACTCTTCTACCCACGGAATAGCGGCGTCATCTGCCATAAAAGTTTCCATAGCATCCACTTCCAGCCGCTCACCTAAACGCGTTGCACCATAATCCGCTAATAACGCATCGAGCGCCCTTCCCGCTCCACAGAACGTGTCTCCGTATGAGCTATCGCCCAACGCAATCAACCCATAGCGCAACGATGTAAGCGAGGGACTTTTTTCCTGCAGCCCGCGCACAAAAGAAACAAAATTCCCTGGGTAATCTCCACTGCCCGTAGTTGATACACAAAACAGCGTAAGATCTTGGCTATTGGTCAAATCGTCAATCGTCGGCTGCTCAGAAATATCAACCTTGTAGCCAGCCTGCTCAAATAACGGCTTTACTTGCTCTGCGACATCTAACGCGCCACCGTACATTGTACCGACTAGAATCGTTAGCGTTGGCATGGCCTACTCCTCTGCAATAGTGTCGCACTGTGCTTTGTTCAGTCGACAAATACCCGATGAATTTGGTCAAATATTAACACGACTCGCAAAAACGACACACGCCTTCTCATGAGGCACTATCAATCATTTAGTAGGAAATCTTATGCAGCAGCTCTTTGAGGCATGGATAACACCGATCATGGTCGGTGGCTTAATCGTGTTTATGTGCTTTATTATTTGGGACTTAGCTAAGAAATCCAACGCAGGCAAGTTTGGCACGATCATGCTTTTTGTCGTTCTGGGTGCTGGCATGCTGGGTTATGTCATTAAGGTAGTGATCACTTGGCTCATTGAAGGACGTGGACTTTAGTCCAAAACTTAAAAAGGAGCACCCGAAGGTACTCCTTTTCATTTGCTACCACTCTGCGCATCAGCTCAGCACAACTGTTCGACACACTCACCCACCAACCAGTGCATTGAAGCTTCCCCCACACGTAAGTTAGCTGCTTGTGTAGCGCTCTACCTGCTGCTTTAGCTTTTGACCGGGACGAAAAGTAACAACGCGCCGTGCAGAAATGGGAATTTCTTCACCCGTCTTGGGGTTACGCCCCGGTCTTTCGCGCTTATCACGCAAATCGAAATTGCCGAAACCCGATAGCTTAACCTGCTCATTTTCGCGCAAGCAGGCACGGATCTCTTCAAAAAAAGCCTCAACCATGGCTTTTGCTTCTCGCTTCGACAGCGCGAGCTCAGTGTGTAAATGTTCTGCTAGCTCTGCTTTGGTCAACGCACCCATAAGGCCCCCTCCATGTAGCAAACGCATTGCCAAGAACGTGATAAGCGTCGTGTCATGGCATTATTTAATTATTCACGTAACTATCCACCAAACCTAGTCGCAAATCCTGTCCACAAATCCTATCCACAAATCCTATCCACGTAGCTCAGCATCTAATTCTGTTCGCACTTGCGATACGATAGAATCTACCAACAGGTTGATTTCATCGTCATTTAGCGTGCGTGATCCGTGCTGCCACGTCAAGCCCAATGCAATACTCTTACAACCATCAGCTACGCCCTTACCAGCATAGACATCAAATAGCTTAATGTCTTTCAAGTAATCGCCAGCTTGTGCTTTTGCACAATCAAGTAGTGCCTGAACCGGTATCTCCGCCTTAACAGTGAAAGCCAAGTCACGGCGAACTTCCGGATAACGTGACAGCGGCTCAAAGGCCGGGATGAGACCTTCGCTCAGCGCATCTAAGCGAACCTCAAACATGACGGCATCTACTTTCAGCCCTAGCTTGGCTCGCACTTGAGGGTGCAAGGTGCCAATCCAACCGGCTGGCTTACCATTATGCAACAGCCTTGCAGTTTGCCCAGGGTGTAACGAAGGATGCTCACCCGGCTCAAAACGCCAAGCATCCAGCGCGCCACCAAGCGCCAACAGGCTTTCTAAATCGCCTTTTAGATCGTAAAAATCGACTTGGGCTTTAGCCCCGCACCAACCTTCAGCTTCACGACCTCCGCATACCAGCGCTCCCATCATCGGGACTTGCGAGAGGTTGTCCAAATGGCCATTAAATACCAAGCCGGTTTCAAACAGTCTGACACGGGTTTGCTGACGATTCAGATTATGCTCAAGCGCACGCACTAAGCCGGGGAACAGGCTAGCCCGCATCACCGACAGATCTGACGAAATCGGATTCGCCAACACTGGTGAAATAGCGTCCGGCAACATCACCGTCTGGAGATCAGGCGCAACAAAGCTGTAAGTTATCGCTTCCTGAAAACCGCGAGCTACCATTTGGTTACGCAGCTGGGCTTGGGTTAGCACCGCCTCGTTAGCCGGACGCAGTGCCAAACGCGCCGCAGGGCGCCGAACAGGTAGGTTGTTGTAACCATGAACTCTAGCAATCTCTTCAATGAGATCTTCTTCGATCGCCACGTCGAAACGCCAACTTGGCGCTGTGACTAACCAGCCATCTGCCTGCTTATCAACCGCAAGCCCTAAATGCTGCAGAATGTCAGTTACATCTTCAACGGGCAGCCGCTTCGAAAGCGCACTCTCTAAACGCGCCTCGCGCAATACAATGTTACGCGGTGCTGGCAGGTGTTCGCCACTGGACGACTCAGTAACAGGGCCAGCCTGACCACCACATATCTCCATTAGAAGCTGAGTGGCACGCTCAATCGCCACACTGGCAAGCGCCGGATCAACGCCACGCTCAAATCGATGTGATGCATCCGTATGGAGACCGTAAGAACGCGCCTGCCCTGCAATAGCCAACGGCGTAAAATAGGCAGCTTCCAAGAAAATCGTATCGGTTTTCTCACTTACCCCTGAGTTCTCGCCCCCCATAACACCCGCCATTGCTAGAGGCCCTTCATCATCAGCAATAACCAGTGTTTCAGGTCTTAGCGCTACTTCCTGACCGTCCAACAAGGTCAGACGCTCTTCTTTACGCGCTAAGCGAACGGTAATACCGCCGTGAAGATTGTCGCGATCAAACGCATGCAACGGCTGGCCTAGCTCTAGCATCACGTAGTTAGTCACATCAACGGCAGGGTCAATGGAACGAACACCGCTACGCCGGAGACGCTCCACCATCCACAGCGGGGTTTCGACGCTAATATCGACACCCTTAATAATGCGCCCCAGGTAGCGCGGGCACTGCTCCGGCGCTTCAATACGCACTGAAAAAGTATCGTCAATGCTAGCTTCAATAACCGCAATCTCAGGCCCACTCACCGGAAGACGATTGAGCACGCCCACTTCTCGAGCCAGCCCCTTGATACTTAGGCAATCACCACGATTCGGCGTGAGATCAACTTCAATGGTCATGTCATCGAGCTGCATATACTCTCGAAAACTTAGACCTACCGGCGCAGAGGCGGGCAGCACAAAAATACCAGGAGACGTCTCTTCCTCAAGGCCTAGCTCTGAGGCCGAGCAAATCATTCCGCGTGACTCAACACCACGCAATTTGGCTTTTTTGATTTTAAAGTCGCCCGGTAGAATGCCACCCACCTGAGCAAACGGAATTTTTTGACCAACATCGACATTGGCAGCACCACAAACAACCTGCACAGGCTCACCGGTACCATCATTAACAGTACATACGTTGAGCTTATCAGCATCTGGATGCTTCTCTTTAGTCAGCACCTCTGCAACCACTACGCCACTAAACGCGGACGCAACAGCCTCAATAGCATCGACCTCAAGGCCTGCCATGGTAATTTGATCGGCAATTGCCTGTGTATCAAGCTGCGGAGCCACCCAGTCACGCAGCCACTGTTCTGAAAATTTCATATTGATTCCCGTCGTTGGCAGCGGTCTTAGGTAAATTGGCGAAGAAAACGCAGATCGTTCTCAAAGAACAAACGCAGGTCATTGACACCGTAGCGCAGCATCGCAAGCCGCTCGGCGCCCATACCAAACGCAAACCCTGTGTAACGCTCAGCATCAATACCCGAATGCCGGAACACCTCAGGATGCACCATCCCACAGCCCATAACCTCCAACCAGCCGCTATGCGAGCAGACCCGACAACCATCACCGCTACACATCACACACTGAATATCGACCTCTGCGGAGGGCTCAGTGAATGGAAAGTAAGAGGGACGGAAGCGCACTGAAAGATCATCGCGTTCAAAAAACGCCTGGAGGAAATCTTCAATAGTCCCCTTAAGATCTGCAAAGCTCACACCTTCGTCAACCAACAGGCCTTCCACTTGGTGGAACATTGGGGTGTGGGTGAGATCTGAATCACTACGGTAGACACGACCGGGGCAAACAATACGGATCGGCGGCTCACTACTTTTCATGGTACGCACTTGAACTGGCGATGTGTGAGTACGTAACAAGCGTGTAGCATCGAAATAGAAGGTGTCAGCCATACCACGCGCTGGGTGATGAGCGGGTATATTTAGCGCCTCGAAATTATGGTAGTCATCTTCAATTTCTGGCCCTACAGCCACATCGTAACCAATCCTGGTAAACAAGCCTTCAATACGCTCAAGCGTGCGGGTGACTGGATGTAGGCCGCCATTCTCCTGACCACGGCCAGGCAGTGTCACGTCAATTTTTTCAGCTGCCAAGCGAGCGTTAAGCGCTTCACTTTCGAGTTGCTGACGCTTTGTATCAATTTCAGCTGCCAGGGTTTGTTTCGCCTGATTAATTTGCTCACCGGCGGCAGGACGCTCTTCTGCTGATAGCTTTCCTAAGCCTTTCAACAAGGCCGTCACTTCGCCCTTTTTACCCAAGTAACGTACGCGCAACTCATCTAGAGCAGGGACACTTTGCGCCGCATGAATAGCATCGCGAGCCTCTGACACCAGAGTAGGAAGATGGTCCATCCGATTCACTCCGAATTAAGCGATTTCCATCTCGAAAGATGGCTGGCATGTTGAAGGTGACAAAAAAACAGGGGAAGAGCGGCTGCTCTTCCCCTGCATGGGTCACACTGAAATGACCTCTGACACGTCACACTGATTTAACTCAGTGCAATGTGCCTTATTGGGCAGCCTTGGCTTTTTCCACGATAGCCGCAAATGCAGCTTTCTCGTGTACTGCCAGGTCGGCCAATACTTTGCGATCAATTTCAATACCGGCTTTCTTCAGACCGCCAACAAAGCGGCTGTAAGACATGCCATTGATGCGCGCACCAGCGTTAATACGCTGAATCCACAGAGCGCGGAATTGACGCTTGCGGTTGCGGCGGTCACGGTAAGCATACTGACCGGCTTTGATAACAGCCTGCTTGGCTACGCGGAAAACACGCGAACGGGCTCCGTAGTAACCTTTAGCCTGCTTCAATACTTTTTTATGGCGACGACGGGCAACTACGCCACGCTTAACACGAGTCATAACACACTCCTGACTTTATGACTGAGGCTAAATGCACTCAGATAAGAAAATTCGACCTTACAGATTCGGCAGCATGCGCTGAATCAGCGCTTTGTCAGAAGCATGGATCTGCTTCATACCACGTAGCTGACGCTTACGCTTGGTCGACTTCTTGGTCAAGATGTGGCTACGGAAAGACTGCTTGTGCTTGAAGCCATTGGCGGTCTTTTTAAAGCGCTTAGCAGCGCCGCTGTTGCTTTTGATTTTCGGCATGAGAAAACTCCGCTCGATATTTTTTAGAAAACCCAGGGCCGATCAGCGCTTTCACGCTGACCCGTTAGCTTCGCCGTTGGATCACTTCTTCTTCGGGGCAATAATCATGATCATCTGGCGTCCTTCCATTTTTGGGAAAGACTCTACCGCTCCGATCTCTTCCAGGTCTGCCGCGATCCGTTCCATTAGCTTACGACCAATGTCCTGGTGCGCCATTTCACGACCACGGAAGCGCAATGTGACTTTGCCCTTATCACCACCTTCTAGAAAGCGCGTCAGGTTTTTAAGCTTGACCTGATAATCGCCTTCGTCAGTGCCAGGACGGAATTTGACTTCCTTGACCTGAATTTGCTTCTGCTTTTTCTTTTGAGCCGCTTTCTGCTTCTTCGTCTCAAAAACAAATTTGCCATAATCCATAATCTTACAAACGATTGGATCGGCATTCGAAATTTGCACGAGGTCTAAACCGGCAGCTTCTGCACGCTCAAGCGCTTCGGTGGTGGGCACAACGCCCAACTGTTCACCTTCAGCATCGATCAAACGTACTTCTTCTTCGGTAATTCTCTCGTTCATTGGTGGGCGTTTGTCTTGTGGACGCCCGCGCTGATTGCTTCGCTTGATTGCTCCGTCTCCTTAGGCAATTGACGATGTCGCCAGGGCTGCTCGCTCTGCACTGCAACGTTCGATGAATTCATCGACTGTCATTGTGCCGAGGTTTTCGCCGCTGCGAGTTCGCACGGCCACTGAGTCAGCTTCGACTTCCTTATCTCCCACCACAAGGAGATAGGGAACTTTCTGTAACGTATGCTCACGGATTTTAAAGCCGATCTTCTCGTTCCTCAAGTCCGCTTTAACTCGTAAGCCATTTTTTTGCAGCCGTTGCTCCAACTCAAGCGCATAATCACGCTGCGCATCAGTAATGGTCATCAACACAGCTTGCTGAGGTGCCAACCATAGCGGCATCGCACCAGCATAGTGCTCAATTAAGATTCCCAAGAACCGCTCAAAAGAACCTAAGATAGCACGATGAAGCATCACTGGGGTCTTTCGTGTCCCATCTTCATCAACGTATTGCGCGCCTAAGCGCCCTGGCAAATTAAAATCTAACTGTAGAGTACCACATTGCCAAACACGATTCAGGCAATCACGCAGAGCGAATTCAATTTTCGGGCCATAAAAAGCCCCCTCTCCTGGCTGAAGCTCCCAATCAAGCCCTGTCGCATTGAGCGCAGCTTCAAGCCCCTGCTCTGCTCGATCCCACATCTCTGCTTCACCAAGAAAGTCCTCAGGTCGAGTTGACAGCTTGAGTTCAACATCCTCAAAACCAAGCGTTTTATAAACTTGCAGGGTAAGCGCAATAAATGCTTCTGCTTCTGCCTGAATTTGACCTTCGGTACAAAAAATATGCGCATCATCTTGAGTAAAGCCACGAACGCGCATCAGACCATGCAATGAGCCCGACGGTTCATTCCGGTGGCAGCTACCAAACTCTGCTAAACGTAACGGTAAATCGCGGTAGCTTTTCAGTCCCTGATTAAATACCTGTACATGACAGGGACAATTCATAGGCTTAACAGCATACTCACGTTTTTCTGACTCAGTGGTAAACATGAGCTCACTGTAGTGCCCCCAGTGGCCCGATTTCTTCCACAACGAAAGATCTACTACTTGCGGCGTTTTAATCTCTTGATAACCATGCGCTCGCTGAATTTTCCGCATGTAATCTTCCAATGCCTGGTACATCGTCCAGCCATTGGGGTGCCAAAAAACCATGCCTGGCGCTTCTTCTTGCAAATGGAAAAGATCCATCTTGCGTGCCAATTTGCGATGATCTCGCTTTTCGGCCTCTTCTAGGCGCTTCAAATAAGCTTTGAGCTGCTTCTTATCGCCCCATGCTGTACCGTAAATACGTGTCAGCATGGGGTTTGAGGCATCTCCACGCCAATATGCGCCAGCTAACTTTGTTAGCTTGAAAGCTTTCAGGTGACGCGTATTCGGCACGTGCGGCCCACGGCACATGTCGGTGTATTCTTCGTGATGATACAAACGTATTGTTGCACCCTCAGGTATATCGCGAACAATTTCCTGTTTGAACGTTTCGCCACGCTCAATAAACGTTTTCATCGCCTCGTCGCGATCAACGTACTCACGCACGACATCGTAATCACGCTCAATAAGTGCTTGCATGCGTTTTTCGATAGCTTCCAAGTCGTCAGGCGTTACCGACTTGCCGAAATCAATATCGTAATAAAAACCATCGTCAATTACTGGCCCAATGGCCATTTTGGCATCAGGATATAGCTGCTTAACCGCATGTCCAATCAAGTGGGCACAGGAATGGCGGATAATCTCAAGCCCTTCGGGGTCACGGGCGGTAATTATCGCCACTTCAGCATCTTGCTCGATCAAATCAGCAGCATCGACCAATACACCACCAATCTTGCCAGCCACACAGGCCTTGGCCAAACCAGGGCCAATGGATTCTGCAAGCTGCATGATAGAAAGTGGTGCTTCGAACGTTCTTTGGCTGCCATCCGGCAATGTTACTATGGGCATTAAGTATTCCTTGAGCGCAGTGGTGATCCATACCAAGGATCACATTTCGCTATCAATGATCGAGAGTATTAGGTGCTTTTTGAGGGTTGCCCAGCCTACCAGAATTTAGCAAGCCGTAAAATAAAACGGGAGGCATAAGCCTCCCGTTCCGTACTTAAAGGGCATTAATCACTGGCACAATGGCCCACCCCTTTAATGAAAAGCGATGCGTGACTTAGTTCCACTCATCCATTTCTACACGACGGTTTTGTGCACGACCCGCATCGGTATCATTGCTAGCAACCGGACGCTCTTCGCCGTAGCCAACAGCACGCATACGGTTGACACCTACGCCACGCTGGGCAAGGTAAGCAGCAACGGATTCCGCACGACGCTGCGACAGGTTTTTGTTGTACTGAGCAGAACCGCGAGAGTCAGTGTGGCCTTCAATACTCACACGCACATCAGGATTATTGACCAGGCGCTCTGCAACACCGTCCAGAACACTTCGTGCTTGGGCAGTTAACTGTGCAGAGTCAAACTCAAAGTTTACGTCCTGCAACACAACGCTGTCAGGGCAACCCAGTGAGTTAACTGCAACACCTGCAGGAGTATTGGGGCACTGATCGCGATAATCCGGCACGCCGTCGTTATCAGAATCGAGTGGGCAGCCATTTGCATTAACAGCTACACCAGCAGGAGTTCCCGGGCACTGGTCACGGTAATCTGGCACACCGTCACCATCGGAGTCCAGCGGGCAGCCTTCAGCATCAACTGCAACACCTGCGGGCACTTCCCCATAGCTTGGGCACTGCGGTGCTACTGGCTCAGGCGTACGGTCTGCACATAGCAGGCCACCGATCGCTGCACCAGCAGTTGCGCCAATAGCGGTATTTTCATCTTCGTCAGAATTGCCGCTAGTAGCGTAAGCAATACTGCCGCCGATAACACTGCCTGCCAATCCGCAAACGAAGGGATGTTGATACCAATCGCGGTCGCTACTTGCGCTGGTTTGACCAGATGATTGTGATGCTGAGCTGGCACAGCCTGATAAACCTACTACCAGTGCAGAACCGATTAGCAAGCCAGTCGTTGATTTTTTCATGCAAGACTCCTTCTTGATCCAATGCTGACATGGTCATAAGACCAAATCTATCCCAATGCTTCTAATTTGCGAGAGCATCCATTTTTCGCTGCTCAGCATCATGGCAATATTGTACTTTCACCATAAGGCTGAACGTTTGCCTATGATTAACGTTTAATCACCAGAAGGCAACAATGCCGAGATATCAACTTCTTGCCAATACCGACATTTTCAGCATAGCAAAATTGACGCAATAAGCGTCAAAAAACATAGGTTATCGTACTTATAGCCCCCTATGCTCGTTAAACAAGGTTAATGAAGGCCAGCAGATCCTTTAGACCTCCAGTCAATTACCTTTTTCGCTGCCTCAAGTACGGCAGGACGCATTTCATTCTCAACCGCAAGGCGCTCTTTATCTTCTTGCATTCGCTCTCGTGGCGTCAATTGCTTACGTGCAGAATGAGTTTTTAAATGCCGAGTACGATTGTATACCTCTGCAAACGCTTGAAAGTCTGGACGCTCTGTTAGGCTGGAATCAATAATCTCAAGCAAAACTTTGCATCGCCAAGACCCTTCTGTAATGTCAACTTGCTCTTGCACAAGCGCGCTAACTACAAAATCAAGATTTTCCAGGCTGTTTTGATGGGCACGACGCTCTTCATCCAGCCGAAATGCTTCTCGACGTTTAACCTCTTGGCGAAGTTTATAAGCATAAAAACCAAGCGCTGCAATGACAATAATTGCAACGATGAATAACAACAACGCTCCTGTGGAACTCATAACGCTCCTTTCACAACGGAGAGGTAGAAAGCTTGACGACAATTGTACTCCCTATTACCCCAATGAGACCACTCTCACTATTTCTTCACCTCTGCTTCCGCATAAAACTAAGGATTACACAGCAACGTTTTTCATTATCCACTCCGTAATAACCATTATTATTTTTGACGAAGCAAAACCTCTAGTTACCATCGTACGTCGAGAAAACCTGAGATGACTTTAGATAATTCACTTCATTAAGATGCTGATTAGAAGGATATTTCCAGCACCAGACAGCCCACCCCATACTCAAGGTCAAGGCAACCGCTCCAGCGGTATGTAACAAAGCCAGCCATAGAGGAAGCCACAACAACACATTAGCAATGCCAAGCGCGACTTGGGCAAAATAAGCAATTACCACCAAGGTGAGCGCTCGCCCAACAGACGCAGCCGCACGATATCGCCACCATAGCGCTAACAAGACAATTCCGAGTAGAAGCGCTCCAATACGATGTATAACGTGAATTGCAGTACGTGCATCGGCATGTAGCTGCCCGTGTAAATAATTAGGACCGACCGTTTGTGTTAGGTGGAAGCCTTCACTTATATCCATTTCTGGCCACCACTGCGTATTACAGGTCGGGAATCCTTGGCAGGCAATACCTGCATAGTTGCTGGTTACCCAGCCCCCTAAAGCAAGCTGCAAAACTAATATCAACACGCCTATTACCCAGAGCGCATTAGCATTCTTAAATAGAGAGGTATAACGTGTGGGAGAAGAAGTATGGTCGGTAGAGGTAGGTACAGGCCTTGTCAAGCTGAGCCGAATTCGCAAATGCACCCAAAAAAACAGCATCAGTACACTTAGCCCACCCAACAAATGTAAAGTAACCACTTGTGGCCAAAGCTTTAGCGTCACTGTAAAAGCGCCAAACGCGCCTTGAAGCAGAATAACAACGAGCAAGGCAATACTTACTTTCCATGGAAACCCTGGACGCTTGCGCAATGAAAAACCTAGCGCCACTACGCTTAGAACAATAAGCCCTAAAAAACTTGCTACATACCGATGAGCCATCTCTACCCATGCTTTAAAAGGCACAAGAGGTACATCAGGATGTCGTAGAGCAGCATGCTCGGCATCAGGGACTAACAGCCGCCCATAACAGCCTGGCCAGTCTGGGCACCCCAAACCAGCGTCAACTAAGCGCGTCCATGCGCCAACTAGAATCACTAACGCTGTAAGCACAGTGCCGACCAAGGTTAAACGTTTCAGCCATTGTAAGCGCCGCTCAGTAGAATATGGCACGTTGCTTCCTTACGACCTGCGAGGTCGAGCATGCAGAGTAACGGTATATTGTTCGCTATAGCGGATTAACCTTAAACAAATGACGTATATCATCGAGAATATCAGCTGCGGGCACTGCATTATTAAATGACAACGCTGGCCTGCCGAAAGGATCCATTAGCCAGACGCTATTTTCTTCTCGCCATGCAGGTTCCACTCGCCAACGACTAACCTTTTCACCTGGAAGCTCTTGCGCACTCCCGCCTATTCGCAGCCGCTCTAACCGAGGGGCTTCTCGACCTAACGCTCGATGCAGACGCCACAATTCATCCATGCGCTCATCACAAAGAGAAGTACAGTCAAACACTAGTGTCCATGCATCATTTTTTTCAGGTTGAGTACTCAGAGGCCAATCATCTAGTGCGGGTACGCTGACATGCACTTGACCATGGGCAGTATCTTCACTAGGTATGCCTATTTGCCACGTCAACATCATCCACGCAGTAACAATAGGCGCCGCGAATGCTGCAAATATAAGCAACAATTTAACTCGCGGATAACGAACTGGCTGGCGTTGCTCCATGCTTTCCCCTCAGTAACCTGTAAGACTATCTTTTGTAAGACTATCTTTGCGCAGGCGACGCCCCCCCAACACCATGACTACTGTCGCAGCAAGCGCCAACCCCCACCATTGAAAAGCATAGCCAAGATGGCGACTAGGAGGCATCACGTTAGCTTCCCACCAGGGTGCAAACACCCCCTCACCCTGGTCAGCATGTAGCCAGCCGGTGTAAGTGAAGGCTGGCAGTGTTGACTCCCACGGGGTTAAGCTGATCTGCTGCAGTCTTAGCCCTTCCTTGTTTTTGCCATATAGCGGTCCGCCGGAGCGCGCAACCTGCCACTCGCCTGAAACGGTTACGCTGCCCTCTGGAGTGTCCGCTTGTGGCGCCGCCCTACTTGGCCCTGTCTCAATAAACCCTCGCTGAATAAGCCACAACTGATCAGAACTGTCTCGGAAAGGCGTTAACACAGCCACGCCCAGGCGCCCGTCCACAATGCGGTTATCCAGATAAAGCGTGTGATTAGCAAGGTACTCTCCTTGTAAATGCAGCTCAGATCCCTCTTCTGGCATAGCAGTAGGCGATTTAACCAAAGGCGCTGCCTCCCGAGCGGCTAACAAAACTCGCTTGTCAGCGGCACGCTCCCACTGCCATAGTCCTAGGAAGATACCTAGCGAAACTAATACGCCCCAAAACACACACCAGACGTATAGACGTTGCGACCCAAAAGAGGTTTTCGTCATGTGGTTAAAGCTGCTCATTGGCCTAGTTTTTATTGGAATAGTCGCTAGCTTAGCGGCCGGCGCAGGTTTTTTATTAAAGGATGACAGCAGCTCGCGACGGCTACTAGCATCCCTTAAATGGCGCATTGGGTTAACATGTCTACTCATGGCCTTGTTAGTGTTTGGCTTCTGGTCGGGAGATTTAGGCTAATTGATTAGAAAACGTATACAAAAATAAATAACCCAACCCATACAACATCTACAAAATGCCAATACCAACAAGATGCTTCAAAACCAAAATGATGATCTTGGGCAAAGTGCCCTTTATGTATACGTATCAGCATGCTGGTTAAAATTAACGTACCTATAATGACATGAACGCCGTGAAAGCCCGTTAGAATAAAGAAAGTAGCGCCGAAGATCCCTGCTTCAAGCGTAATACCATAATGGTTGTAGGCTTCATAATATTCGACGCCCTGAATCATAATAAAACAGCAGCCCAGCAATACAGTACCTGCCAGCCAGTTTCTGCACGTCTTACGTTCGCCTAATTTCAAAGCTTCATGTGCAACCGTCAATGTAATGCTCGACGTTACCAAAATTAGTGTATTGACGAGCGGCAATTGCCATGGACTTAAGACACTATCCGGGCCAGCCACCGACGAATCAGGAGGGTTTAACAACGGCCACTGAGCGACAAAATCAGGCCAAAGCAACGCAGAAACACCTTTTGCTCCTTCACCACCTAACCAGGGTATAGCGAACGTTCTTACGTAGAACAGGGCACCAAAGAAAGCCGCAAAAAACATCACTTCAGAAAAAATAAACCAGCCCATCCCCCATCGGAACGAGCGATCCATCTGGGCATCGTACAATCCGCTCATTGACTCGTGAATAACATCTCTGAACCAAAACCCCATAACTGTAATGACACAAGCCATACCGATTAGCATGAGCGGGGTACCCGTGTCGTACACAAGTTTAATTCCTGTACCCACCATCATAGCCCCGAGCGCCAGCGAGCCTAGGATAGGCCATCGACTCGTTGCAGGAACATAGTAGCCGCCACTCATATCGAATCCCCTATCGTTTTGTTGTCATTCTTCGAGATGTCTTTTACTAAGTGATGAACCGGATACAAGGTATATACCAGCGTTATCGTATTAATATCCTCTGGAAGGTCACGCGCCAGCTGGAATATCAGAGGAATCGTCAAACGCTCATCCCCTTGAAGCTGCTGCTCCTGGAAACAGAAACAGCTTACTTTTCTTAAATGCGTCGTAGCGCTTGAAGGAGAAACGCTAGGTACAGCCCGCCCCCAACTTTCGACATGACTGTTGTTAGTAAACGTAAAATCAACTTCAGCTGTTTGGCCCGGATGCACTCGCATTTGGCGGTTTTCGACGCTCATTCGCCATGGCAACCCCGCGCTACCTCGGGTAATGAACTGCACGGTAATATAGCGGGACTGATCAACTTCTTCATGAATAATGGCTTTAGCCGTTGTATCCACTTTGCCATTAAGGCCCGTCACACTACAAAACACGTCGTAAAGAGGAACCAGTGCGAATGCAAAGGCAAACATCCCAATTAGCGCCGCCACTGTACGAATGACTGTCCGTTTAACCCCAAGTGATTGCACCGTATCGTTGACTGCCATATATCCCCCTAGACCATTTTGCTGATGGGCAGCTAATTAGTCATGGTGATGAGTACGGTTAAATACTGGCGGTGTTTCAAAGGTGTGCAACGGTGCCGGACTGGGGACGCTCCACTCTAGGTCTTCTGCACCTTCCCAAGCTTTTGCAGGTGCTTTTTTACCTCCTCTCACACACATCACCACAACCAATACAAACATCAGCTGTGACGCACCAAAAAAGAAGGCACCAATGCTGGAGAGCATATTGAAATCCGCAAATTGTAATGCATAGTCGGGGATGCGCCTTGGCATGCCCGCCAAGCCTGCGAAATGCATAGGGAAAAACGTTAGATTAACGCCAACAATAGAGCACCAGAAATGACATTGAGCAAGTCGCTCGTTAGGATAATAACCTGTCCATTTGGGTAGCCAATAATAGACGCCAGCCATAATGGCAAAAATAGCACCGGGTACTAGCACATAATGAAAATGCGCCACGACAAAGTAGGTATCGTGGTATTGGAAATCCGCAGGCGCAATTGCCAACATTAGTCCTGAGAAACCGCCTATGGTGAACAGAACCACGAAAGCCAAAGCAAACAGCATGGGCGGTTCAAAACTGATCGAGCCGCGAAACAGCGTGGTCACCCAATTAAACACTTTCACGCCTGTGGGCACGGCAATCAGCATGGTCGAGTACATGAAAAACAGCTCCGCTGTTAGCGGAAGACCGACGATAAACATATGGTGTGCCCACACTAAAAATGACAGCAGCGCGATAGCTGCCGTGGCATACACCATAGACGCGTATCCAAACAAAGGCTTACGCGCGAAAGTAGGTATGATGGCTGAGACAATACCAAAAGCTGGCAAAATCATGATGTAAACTTCAGGATGGCCAAAGAACCAAAATAAGTGCTGGAAAAGCACTGGATCACCACCACCCGCGGCGTCAAAGAAACTGGTACCGAAGTTAATATCCATCAGCATCATGGTAATAACGCCCGCTAGCACAGGCATTACCGCAATCAATAGAAAAGCCGTAATTAACCATGTCCATACGAACAGCGGCATATCCATCATGCGCATTCCAGGTGCGCGCATATTCAGAATGGTCGCAATAATATTTATAGCCCCAAGAATCGAGCTAATGCCTGCAATGTGCAGGGCTAAAATAAAAAATGTTGTGGAGGCAGGTGCGTAAGTCGTCGATAACGGCGCATAAAATGTCCAGCCAAAATTAGGCCCACCGCCCGGCATTAAGAGCGTAGAAAGTAGCAATGTAAACGCCACCGGAAGCAACCAGAAACTAAAGTTATTAAGCCTGGGCAGCGCCATATCCGGCGCACCAATCTGAAGCGGAATCATCCAATTGGCTAGCCCAGTAAACGCTGGCATTACCGCAGCAAACACCATGATTAATCCATGCATGGTGGTCATTTGGTTGAAAAATTCTGGCTCTATAAGCTGTAAACCAGGTTGAAATAGCTCGGCTCTCACCACTAGGGCAAATATGCCTCCAACAAAAAACATGGTGAGAGAAAAAATCAGGTAAAGAGAACCAATTTCTTTATGGTTGGTGGTCAGAACCCATCGCAGTATCCCTTTGGGCTGAGCCGCATGGTCGTGATGAGAATGACCGCCAGCCGCTGCAGTAGAGCTGTGTTGCAGCGAGTGTTGAGGAGGTAGTTTGGGCGCCATGAGCATCTCCGCCTGATTTATTGTTAGTACCTTAAATTATTGTGCGATACGTTCGGCCACCGTAGCTGGCTGCACCACATCACCTGTCTCATTGCCCCAAGCATTGCGGGTATAAGTAACAACAGCGGCTATTTCGACAGGGTTTAACGTACTGCGGAATGCCGGCATAGCAGCGCCAGAAACACCGTTAATAACCCGATTCATATGCCAATCTAAATCACTAATCAGTTGATTATTATTGGCTAGTGCAGGAAATGCTGGTGGCGCCCCCTGGCCTTCGCTTTGGTGACAGGAAGAACAGATAGCCTGATAAACGGTCTCTCCCCGCGCCATCAAATCCTCCATCTCCCACTCCCGGTCAACCCCCATAGCCTCTTGCTCTGCGGCTTCTTTTCGTTCTGCCAACCATGCTTCGAACTCTTCTTCTTCCATCGCATGCACAACCACTGGCATAAACCCGTGGTTAACGCCACAAAGCTCAGCACACTGGCCACGATAGATGCCCGGTTCATTAATTTTCACCCAATTCTCATTGATAAACCCAGGAATCGTATCCTGCTTAACGGCTAGTTCAGGCACCCACCAAGAGTGAATAACGTCATCCGACGTCATTAAAAAACGCACTTTACGATTAATTGGCAGTACCAATGGCTCATCTACGTCTAATAAATAGTGCTCATCTCTCGCCTCCTCGCCACGAATTTGTGCTCTTGATGTACTCATATTGGAGGTAAACGCAACATCTTCACCAAGGTATTCGTAGCGCCAGCGCCATTGTTGGCCAGTAATCATCACATCTAAATCAGCTTCTGAAGAATCGTACATACTCTTCAACGTCGCCGTCGCAGGCACGGCCATGCCAACCAAAATCAGAATAGGAATAGCGGTCCAAAGAATTTCAACAGAGGTGTGCTCATGAAAATTCGCCGCTTTTTCCCCTTTTGAGTGTCTGTATTTAAATAGTGAGTAAAACATCACCCCAAACACAATCACCCCAATGACCACGCATACCCAAAAAATCGCCATATGCAGACCAAAAATATCTTGGCTGATATCGGTGACCCCAACAGGCATATTCCAGCTATTAGCATGAGCTTGAGTGATACTGAAGGCACTGGTAATGGTTAGCAGCCATTGCCACGATAGATGCATAGAAACCTCCGTTATTATTGTTGTTCTCGCCAATCCGTTTACTTAGGTCAGGATTAACTGATTAACGTCAGTATAGAAAACATGTGGCATTCGTCACGCACAACTATCGTGGGGTGTATCAACGCTTCATCGCGACGCAATCACTGCAATCCCAACCAAGATCAAAACAAATACGAGCGTGATCACAATTCCCACTACAATAAAGGCAGCGGGGTTACCGCTAGAAAAATCCTGTTGCCGCTTGAGGTCATTTTGTACGCCTAGCAGTGCTGAAAGTACTGATTTAACGACTGACCACATTGAGCCTCTCCTCGTTATCACGTATCGCGTTGCCTAAATGAGCAACTCTTCTGCAGAGCTTTAGCTATAGTTGAAGATAGGAGAACCTGTGAAGAATGCCTCACAAATTGAAAAACTCGATAGGAACCTACTATGGACCATACAAACAAAAAGCAGCCCTCATCCGTCAACGACACGAACCAAGATATCGCAGCTTGGTGGCAGCATTACTGCCTATTGAGCACCATGCCAATGGTACGTTGTCAGATTGCGTGGCTTGAGAGCGTGACAGAAGCCATGCAGCTGGAGGCCGAGCTTTTCCAAGCTATCGCTAAAAGTAGCGAAAAACTGACGCTATGCCTGACTGATGACAAAGAAAACTGCAGCGCTAAGGAACTCACTGAGCATTACCAAGAAATGGTCAAAACGCTTACCGACGCTAACCTTGAGCGTTTTGCTAAGGTATCCCAGCTTTCCCATGAGTTTCGACGTAGTCTTTGGGAAGAAATCTAACAATTTGGGATTAAGCTTGCGACTTACTGTCGTGCCATTCACACTACGCACGCTTTGCTAAGAGCAGCTTTTGACTGGTGATGGAGCCTAATATGCCCAAATGTCGTGGATTTATTTCGTTGTTCTCATTAATGACCGTGGTCTTAGTATCGTTGACTGGCTGCACAACTTACACTTGGCCGGATGGCTCGCAGGAGACTGTGCTGGGTGTGCCTCCAGAAGAAGAAAACCGGCGTTATGAAGAGCAACGTGCCGACGGAGTACGCTATCGCGTGCCAGGTAAAATACCTGAAGAGCAAACGCAATGACCTTCTTCGATCTGGCTTCTCTTTAAACGGTGTTATTAACTTTACCTTCGTTTCGTAGATGCCGTTGCTTGAGCGGTAATTGGATCTTCTGGCCAGGGGTGTTTAGGGTAGCGGCCACGCATCTCTTTACGCACCTCTGGGTAGCCATTCAACCAAAAACTGCGTAAATCCTGAGTAACTTGAAGCGGCCTTTTTGCCGGTGAAAGCAGATGAATGACAACAGACACATGACCGTCCGCTACGGCGGGAGTATCCTGCCAACCAAACGCTTCCTGTAACTTCAAAGCAAGCACTGGCGGCCTTCCTGCTAGGCAGGACTCATAATCAATTGTTGCTTGATTACCACTAGGAGCCATTAATGCCGATGGCGTTAAACGCTCAAAACGGGTTTGCTCATCCCAGCTGAGTGTTGCCATTAAGTAGTTATGGAACGGCATTTTTTCTAGCTGATTGAAACGTGTAATACCCGTCATGTAGGGTGCCAGCCAAACATCTAAGCTGTCTAATAGCGCGCTTTCTGACCAGTCAGGCCATGCATTAGAATAAATACTCGCCACTAGCGCCATTCGCCCCTGTAATTGCTTAACCTTGCCATTAAAAAGCGCTGCTGGTCGTTGCTTTAGTGCTCGCAGCAACGCCTGTTGGACCGCCTCTCCTGATAACTCCGCTAAAGGCCGACTTGCCAACACAAGTTCACCATGGCGCTGAACAGCTTCACCAAGCAGCTTTCCTTGGGCATCTGACCAAGTAACACGCTCCTCCCACTGTTGAGTTGCCGGGTAAAGGTCATTAAGCGCTGTCTGAGCAATCGGTTCTGCCAGATAAATTGCTGCCTCACTACTGGCACTCTCTACGCTAACGGCGACGATAAATGCTTCATTCGCTAGGGGGTGGCTAACGGAGAGCGTGGCAGTTTTGCCATTGGCAAGCTTGAACCGACCTGGACTGATGAATTGACCAACGCGATCCGGGTAAGCCATCGCCAGCAGATAGCTAAGCGGCTCAAGCGGTAGCTTATGTGGCACCTGAAGGCTAGCCATGTCCATAAGACGCTTGGTTTCTCGTTGCCAGTGAGGAAATCGCCAGGGTTGGCTGAGCCGCTGAGCCAGCGCATCTCTTAGCGAGCCACTGACACGCTCTCTACCCTCTAGCAGAGCTGCTAAAGCACAGGCAAGCGGTAATGCATTCAATGACACTGCCTTTGACAGCATGACCGCTAAACGAGGTTCAAGCGGCCAACGCGCACTTTGCTTACCTAGTGGTGTTAATAAACCCGCTGTATCAAGAATGCCAAGCTGACGAAGCAAAGCCTGGCTACTTTGCCATGCACCGCTAGGCGGTGGTGTCATCCAAATTAACTCTTCAGGCGATCGCGCTCCCCATACGGCAACCTCAAGCGCAAGTTTTGATAAATCAGCTTGGGCAATCTCAGGTTCACCGTAAGCAACCAGTGGCTGCTCTTGAGACCACAAGCGATAACATACACCCGGCTGTTGCCGCCCTGCACGACCACGACGTTGATCAGCGCTGGCACGATTGACACGCCGAGTAGTTAGTCGAGTGAGCCCAGTTCGCGGCTGAAACAACGGCACACGCTCCAAGCCAGCGTCAATGACCACATTAACACCATCAACTGTCACGCTGGATTCCGCAATGGCCGTCGATACAATCACCCGCCGGCGAGTTTCGTGTAACTTCAATGCTGCTTGCTGCGCCTCGATAGGCATGCCGCCATGTAATGCGCACACCTCAATATCAAAGGTGCTATTTTCCAGCATTTGCACTAGCCGTGTTATCTCTGCCACCCCAGGTAAAATCACCAACACGTCGCGGCTATCGGCATTCGCCAAGGCTTCGGTTACCACTCGGTAAGCGGCAGTGTCTAACGCTTCATCACTGCTAAAAGGGCGATAATAGGTTTCAATTGGGAATTCACGCCCCGTACTTTCAATCACGGATGTATCGCTGCCCAATACGCTTTTTAACGCAGCAACATCTAACGTCGCAGACATCACCATCAGTCGTAAGTCATCGCGAATGCTTTGCTGAATATCCAGCGATAGCGCCAGCCCAAGATCTGCTTCTATGCTGCGCTCATGAAACTCATCGAAGATGATACCGGCGACGCCTTCGAGCAACGGATCGTCTTGCAACATACGCGTCAGGACGCCCTGGGTGACCACCTCCAAGCGTGTTTGCGGGCCCGCTTTGCTGTCCCCTCGCATACGATAGCCAACTGTCTTACCGACAGGCTCATCAAGCTGCGCGGCCATAAAGCTTGCCGCCAAACGAGCCGCTACCCGTCGAGGCTCTAACAACACTATCTTCTGGCCCTGCGCCCACTGGCTGTTCAGCAAGGTCAGCGGAACGCGGGTTGTCTTACCCGCTCCCGGCTGGGCGATTAAGATTAGGCGGTTATGTGCAGAGAGAGCCGCCTGAATCGGCTTGAGGTGCTGTTCAATTGGAAGTGTAGACATCGCCAATATGGGCATAGCAGCTAAACTGATGAGTCGTTTGATAAATGCGACGCTGAAATACCGCATCCTTTCAAAATAACATGCTCAAGGAAACGGCAAATAGACTCGAAATCCGTTTCGCTGAGCACTTCAGTCCCTAATATTCCCGTTACCTGCGCACTGTATTCCGTGTAATGTTGGGTAGCCGACCAAATCAAGAATATAAGCCAGCGTGGATCGACATCATCCATTTTCCCTAGCTGAGACCACTGGTGAATAATTTCTGCACGGGAAACTACCCACTCTTTCAACTCACCAGAGAGATAATTACTCAAGAAAGGCGCACCAGCCAAAATTTCGGCGGCAAATAGCTTTGAACCTTCGGGGTAACGCTGGCCCAGCATCATCTTGGTGCGAATAAAATCGCTTAATACCTTAGCTGGATCACTGTCAGGTGTTATGTCTTCAAGTACCGCATTCCAACGGTTCATCATTCGATTAAGCAGTCGTACATAAAGCAGCTGCTTACTGCCCATGTAATAGAGAATATTCGCCTTAGGAAGACCTGCTATATCGGCGATTGCCTGAAGGCTGGCACCACGATAACCATGTTGAGAAAACACCTGCTCCGCAGCGCTCAGTATGGTCTGTTCAATGCGATCTCTGCTGGCATTTTCATGGTTAGCGGTATCCGCTGTCATTGATTAAGCTCCTTTAATAAGCGCTTTTGATAAGCACCAATGGTCAGCCCATGGGACTTATTACATATAATTGGTTTATCTACGCCGGCCGCGTAAGTGCACAGACAGCCGCATTAGCAACAAATTCTTGCAAGGTGCGCTCTTTTGTCTCAAGCTAAACAATATTGACCGATCGGTCAGAACAATCATAACGGAGTTTGGCATGGCTACGATTGAGTTCCTGCTCAACGGCACCCCCAAGCAGTGTCATGTACCCCCTGACACCAGCATTCTAACGCTGTTGCGTGATCATTTGGGCATCACTGGCACAAAAGAAGGCTGCGCATCGGGTGACTGTGGCGCTTGTACAGTCGCAATCAACAATCCAAGCGACACGCAAAACCGCTTTTTAAGCGTCAACGCGTGTATTACCCCGGCTCATCAACTTCACGGTCAGCACGTCATTACCGTTGAAGGGCTTGCGACTGAAGGCAACTTGCACCCAGCTCAACGCGCAATGATCGAGTGCCATGGCAGCCAGTGCGGATTTTGCACGCCAGGAATTGTCATGTCCTTGTTCACCTTGCATGCCAACCAACAGCAGCGCCCCTCGCCTCTTACACCAGAAACACTTGAAGCCACATTAGGTGGAAATTTATGCCGCTGCACGGGATACCGACCGATTCGTGACGCCGCATTGAGTATGCAAGATTTCTCTTGGGAAGCACCGCAGTGGTTCGATGCGTCTCAGCCAGCCAGTCACCCGCTTCATGTACCGGAGTCAACCGCAAAGAGTGAGCCACTCTTTGTACAGCCAACCACCTTGGCTGAGTTGGCCGACGCAAGATATCGCTATCCTGATGCACGCCTTGTGGCTGGCGCAACAGATCTATGGCTGGAAAGCACTCAGCGCCTTACCGCATTGACCCAGCTTATTGATACCACGCGTGTGGCTGAATTGCGCCAAATTGAAGAGGCGACATTCCAAGCTCAACCAGGTTGGTGGGTAGGCGCTGGGGTTACGTACTCGCAGCTTGAGCCCTTATTAAACAGTCACTTTCCTGCGTTTGCACACCTCCTTCACAGGCTCGGCTCTCAACAAGTTCGTAACCGGGGAACGCTCGGCGGAAACATCGCCAACGCTTCGCCAATTGGAGATACGCCACCTGTACTACTGGCGCTCAATGCATGGGTAGAACTTACCAGCCACGTCAATACTCGCCAGCTCTTGCTGAGTGATTTTTTTATCGACTATAAAAAAACAGCGCTGGCGGCTGATGAAGTCATCAGCCGTATTTTTATACCTCAACTGGCTGAAACAGCCACACTAAGGGTTTGGAAGCTTTCTAAACGGCGCGAGGATGACATAACGGCGGTATTAGGTGCGTTTTGCTACCGTGTTAATCAGGGTGTGATGGAGGATGTTCGCATTGCCTTTGGCGGTATGGCTGCAACTCCCAAGCGAGCTAGTCAAACAGAAGCTGCGCTAGAGGGCCAGCCCGTTTCCAAAGCTAGCTTTCAAGCAGCCCAACAAGCCCTTGCTGAAGAGTTTCAGCCAATGAGCGATGTACGGGGCAGCCAATACTACCGAGAACAAGCCGCTCTCAACCTATTGGAACGCCTCTACTTATCGCTTTCGTCACCCAACCAGGAGGTGATGCTCCATGCGTACGCTCACTAAACTTGATGGCGACAGCAGCCGCGCTCGTCGAGAGTTACATAACCACATCCAAGGGTCAGGCCCACTTGCTCGCCATACTGTCGATAGCCACGGTCAGCGCCAAGCAGGCACCGCTAGCTTCCATGAAAGCGCTGAAAAACACGTTACCGGCAAGGCTGCCTACATTGATGACCTCAAAGCACCGGCAGATGCCCTGCATGTAGCTCTGGGGCTTTCTCCTGTCGCACACGGCACATTGACCGCACTTGATCTCGAAGCAGTTAAACAAGCGTCTGGCGTTGTCGATGTCATCACTTTTCACGATGTGCCCGGCCATACAGATATCGGCCCTGTGTTTCCAGGCGACCCCATTTTTGTTGATCAAGAAATTAGCTACGCAGGCCAGTGTATTTTCGCCGTTGCGGCTACCTCGCTTCAGGCTGCTCGCCGAGCGGTAACGCTGGCCAGGTTAAGTATCGATGAACAACCAGCAAGCCTCGACCCTGTTGCTGCTGCCGAACGCAATGATGTGGTTCGCCCTACCCACGTTCAGGAGAGAGGCGATTGGCAAGCGGAACTGCGCCAAGCCGAGCAAACGGTTGAGGGCGAGCTTTTCATCGGCGGACAGGAACATTTTTACCTGGAGGGGCAAGCATGCTTGGTTCTGCCCACCGAAGACGAAGGGGTCATTGTTCATACCTCTAACCAGCACCCTAGTGAGACCCAGAAACTTGTCGCTGAAGTACTGGGCATTCCCTTTCATGCCGTCACCGTTGAAGTGCGCCGAATGGGTGGCGGCTTTGGAGGCAAAGAAACCCAAGCATCCCCATGGGCATGTATGGCAGCCATCATTGCCCGCAGAACCGGAAAAGCCACACGTATACGGCTACCGAGAAGTGATGATATGCGCGCGACCGGTAAGCGTCACCCCTTTCATAATCGCTACCGACTTGCAATTGATTCGCAAGGCATCATCCAAGGCGGAGAGATAACGGTTATTGGTGACTGTGGCTACTCGCCGGATCTTTCGGACGCCATTGTTGATCGGGCAATGTTCCATGCCGACAACGCATACTCAATAGGCAATGCTCGCGTCACCGGTCATCGAGCTAAGACCCACACGGCTTCTAACACGGCTTTTCGGGGCTTCGGCGGCCCTCAGGGCATGATGATTATCGAAGCTGCAATGGATGATATCGCGCGCAAAGTCGGTGAAGACCCTCTCACCATACGCAAACGAAACTTCTATCGCGACGGGCGAGACGTCACCCACTACGGGCAGTCAGTGGATCAAAAGCAGTTGCTGCATACGCTGGTTGATACATTGGAAACCAATAGTGATTACTGGGCACGCCGTGCGGCGATTAAGGCATTTAATAGCAACAGTCCCATTATTAAAAAAGGGCTCGCGCTGACGCCAGTAAAGTTTGGCATCTCATTTACCGCCCAGCACCTCAATCAAGCCGGTGCTCTGCTGCATGTTTATACCGATGGCAGCATCGTGATCAATCACGGCGGCACTGAAATGGGCCAAGGGCTGCACACCAAGATTTGTCAGGTAGTGGCGCGCGAGCTTGGCTTGGATTTAGATAGCGTGCGGATTAGTGCAACTCGCACGGATAAAGTACCCAATACATCCCCTACGGCGGCTTCAAGCGGCGCCGACCTCAATGGCATGGCAGCGCGAGATGCCGCCAGTAAATTGCGCGAAAGGTTGTTCGACTTTGCCGCGATACATTTTGAGGGCGGATTAGATCGAGAAGGTATGCGCCTGGAAGATGGCATGCTGATTGCGGGGATTAATGAGAGCGAGCGTCGCATCCCCTGGGGAGAGCTTGTTCAAACGGCCTACCTCAACCGCATCTCGCTTTCAGAAAAGGGTTTTTATGCGACACCATTGATTCATTACAACCGTGCAACGGGCCAAGGCCGCCCTTTTTATTATTACGCGTTTGGAGCAGCCGTTGCCGAAGTAAGTGTTGACACATTGAGCGGCGAATATTTAGTTAACCGCGTTGACGTGCTGCATGACGTTGGCAATTCGCTAAACCCTGCCATTGATATTGGCCAAGTAGAAGGTGGCTTTATCCAGGGAATGGGCTGGCTAACCAGTGAAGAGCTTAAGTGGAGCGATAAAGGTGTGCTGGTTAGCGACGGGCCTGCGACCTACAAAATACCCACGTTTGGTGATCTTCCCGCTATTTTTAACGTTGAACTATTGGAAGGCCACCCAAATTCCATGGCAAGCCTATATCGTTCTAAAGCCGTTGGTGAGCCACCGTTTATGCTTGGTATCTGTGTTTGGTATGCACTACGTGATGCACTTTCAAGCTTAACCGATTACCAACAGTCTCCCCATCTCGACACTCCCGCAACCCCTGAGCGAGTGATGTTGGCTGCAAACGCAATTAGAGAAAAAGCGCTATGACACAGCCCTCAGCAGAAACTTGGCACGCGGCACTCGATCGATTGCAGCGTAGCGGTGTTCCCCACGTGTTGGCCACTCAGGTAACCAGCGCGGGCTCAACCCCGCGTGAGCCCGGCGCGCGCATGGTGATCACCCAAGAGGCTGTCTATGACACGCTAGGTGGAGGCACTTTCGAGTGGCAAACTATCCATGCTGCTCGAGACTTTTTACAGCAAGGCCGCGCTGGCTTTCACTTAGAGGCATTCTCGCTAGGTGGCCGCAGCGGCCAGTGCTGTGGCGGTTATGTCAATGTGCTGCTGGAAGTGTTTCCTGGTGCCGCTACCAATATCGCTTTATTTGGTGCTGGCCATGTCGGACGAGAGATCGTAAAGCTTAGCGAACCGCTACCCTGGCAAGTACACTGGTTTGATAGCCGAGCAGATGTATTTAACGAACGCGATCAGCAGCAATCCCGACTCAGCTGCCATACGCTGAGCAGTGCACAAGAGGGAACTTCAGCCCTGCCGCCCTACTGTCATGCATTGGTATTAACCCACAACCATGATGAAGATTACGCCCTTATCACCGCTTTACTACAGCGCCATGACATCGCCTCGATAGGGCTAATCGGCTCTGATAGCAAATGGGCAAGCTTCCGAGGACGACTGCAGCGCGAAGGCTACACCGCTGAAGAAATAGAGCGTGTACGCAGCCCCATTGGTTGTATTCATAACACTAAACTTAGCAACAAAACCCCCTATGCGATTGCTTTGACGGTGGTAACCGAACTGCTTTGGCTAACGGACAAGCCAGCCTCACTAGACATGCGCGGCCTTGAGCCGAACGCAATACGTGCACTTGTTGACGATACGAAAACGACTCAGAGTTAATATGAATTCCTCAATCGATACGCTCATCCGCGCTGAAATTGTCAGCTTTGCACGCGACCCAGGTAATGATGACCTACCTCAGCCAGGTAGCCTAGAGCATTATGGCGACGGGCTACTGTGGCTAAAAGGCAGTCATATTCAGGCTGTCGGCCACTATGGTGATCTCGCTGATCAACTGCCAAGTGACGCCCATGTTATTGATTATCGCGGCAAGTTGATTATGCCCGGTTTTATCGATACTCACGTTCACTATGTTCAGCTAGACATCATGGCTTCCTACGGCCGACAGCTGCTTGATTGGCTAAATGACTATACGTTTCCTGAAGAGTGCCGTTTTGCCAATCATGCGCATGCTGAAGCGCTATCGAACGCTTTTCTAGATGAAATGCTTCGCGCGGGAACGACAACAGCCCAAGTATTTGGCTCAAGCCATCCTGGCTCAGTGGATGCGTTCTTCACCGCCTGCCAAAAACGTCAGCTACGCATGCTGGTCGGTAAAGTATTAATGGATCGCAACGCGCCTGACGCCCTAATGGATGGCGTATCTGGAATTGCAGACAGTGAGCGGCTTATTCAAGACTGGCATGGCAATGGCCGACTAGGTTATAGCGTCACACCACGCTTTGCGCCCACCTCTACCAAAATGCAAATGGATGCTGCCGGCGCCCTCTTACGCAATGACTCTAGCTTGTGGCTACAAACTCATTTGGCCGAAAACAGTGGGGAATTAGACTGGGTAGCCGAACTATTTCCTGGTAGCCGCGACTACTTAGCCGTTTACGAAGAAGCGGGGTTAGTCGGCCCTCGCAGCACCTTCGCGCACGGCATTCATCTGAATAACGATATGCGTAAACGCCTAGCGGACCGAGGCGCCAATATTGCCTTTTGCCCAAGCTCCAATCTTTTCTTAGGCAGCGGATTATTTGACCGAGAGGCAGCTAAGCAGACCGGTATGGCATTTACCTATGCTAGCGATATCGGCGCAGGCACCGATTTATCAGGGTTTGGAACGCTTAAGGCAGCCTACCAAGTGGGCCAATTAGGGGGACAGCCTCTCACCGCATGGCAAGGTTTTTACGGTTTAACCCATGGCAATGCAAAAGCGCTTTCCCTAGATACCCATATCGGCCAGCTTGCCCCTTCGTACGAGGCTGATTTTGTAGTCATTGATCCTCATGCGACATCACTGTTGAAGCGCCGTATCCAACACAGCAAAACACTCGGCGAGCGTTTATTTGCGCTGATGATGCTCGCTGATGATCGCGCTATCTATGAAACTTGGGCCGCTGGCGAATGCCAGCACCAACGGGATTAATTTTCAAAGTTAACTCGTCATTCCCGCAGGCCCTTAGCGGGAATCCATGTTGAACTGAGAGGGTTCGGCCTGCTGCAGGTCAAGGTGGATTCCCGATAACCTCACTCGGGAATGACTGTGCGGTGCACGCTTCGGCAGGTGGCCGCTTTGTGATAGGGGCCAGGGGGTGCTTTTTTCTTCCGCGCAAACAAAAAACCCAGCCGATGGGCTGGGTTCTTTGTTAAATAAGTGCCTGACGATGATCCGGGCGGCGCTCCGCTACTCTCCAGGGGAGACCCCTAAAAAGCAAAACCCCGACCAAATGGCCGGGGTTTCTCAATAAGTGCCTGACGATGACCTACTCTCGCATGGGGATACCCCACACTACCATCGGCGCTAAGCGGTTTCACTTCTGAGTTCGGCATGGGATCAGGTGGTTCACGCGTGCTATGGTCGTCAGGCGTAACTTTTAATGCATATCATGCTGAACATGTTACTGATGTTTTGTGGCGTCTCTCGTTTCCTGTCGCTGACAGGAAGCGCGTATCCGGTTTTCATTATCACTACGACCAGACCCCTTGGGTGTTATAGGGTCAAGCCTCACGGGCCATTAGTACACGTTAGCTCAACGCCTTGCAGCGCTTCCACACCGTGCCTATCAACCAGCTGGTCTCGCTGGGCCCTTCAGGAGGCTCTAGGCCTCAGGGATGTCTCATCTTGAAGGGGGCTTCCCGCTTAGATGCTTTCAGCGGTTATCCCGTCCGCACATAGCTACCCGGCAATGCCACTGGCGTGACAACCGGAACACCAGAGGTGCGTCCACTCCGGTCCTCTCGTACTAGGAGCAGCCCTTCTCAAACATCCAACGCCCACGGCAGATAGGGACCGAACTGTCTCACGACGTTCTAAACCCAGCTCGCGTACCACTTTAAATGGCGAACAGCCATACCCTTGGGACCGACTTCAGCCCCAGGATGTGATGAGCCGACATCGAGGTGCCAAACACCGCCGTCGATGTGAACTCTTGGGCGGTATCAGCCTGTTATCCCCGGAGTACCTTTTATCCGTTGAGCGATGGCCCTTCCATACAGAACCACCGGATCACTAGAACCTGCTTTCGCACCTGCTCGACGTGTCTGTCTCGCAGTCAAGCACCCTTATGCTCTTGCACTCACTGCACGATGTCCGACCGTGCTGAGGGTACCTTCGTGCTCCTCCGTTACTCTTTGGGAGGAGACCGCCCCAGTCAAACTACCCACCACACACTGTCCTCGATCCGGATAACGGACCTGAGTGAGAACGCCAATGATGCCAGGCTGGTATTTCAAGGTTGGCTCCCCTCGAACTGGCGTCCGAGATTCAAAGCCTCCCAGCTATCCTACACAGGCAACATCAGCGTCCAGTGTGAAGCTATAGTAAAGGTTCACGGGGTCTTTCCGTCTAGCCGCGGGTACACCGCATCTTCACGGCGATTTCAATTTCACTGAGTCTCGGGTGGAGACAGCGTGGCCATCATTACGCCATTCGTGCAGGTCGGAACTTACCCGACAAGGAATTTCGCTACCTTAGGACCGTTATAGTTACGGCCGCCGTTTACCGGGGCTTCAATCAAGAGCTTCGGACGAATCCTAACACCATCATTTAACCTTCCGGCACCGGGCAGGCGTCACACCCTATACGTCCGCTTGCGCGTTAGCAGAGTGCTGTGTTTTTACTAAACAGTTGCAGCCACCTGGTATCTTCGACCGGTTCGGGCTTAGAGAGCAAGTCTCGTCACCCTACGCCGGCGTGCCTTCTCCCGAAGTTACGGCACCATTTTGCCTAGTTCCTTCACCCGAGTTCTCTCAAGCGCCTTGGGATTCTCACCCTGACCACCTGTGTCGGTTTGGGGTACGGTCGCACATGATCTGAAGCTTAGAGGCTTTTCCTGGAAGCGTGGCATCAATGACTTCCTGACCGTAGTCAGTTCGTTTCGTGTCTCGGCCTTAAGGCATCCCGGATTTACCTAAGATACCAGCCTACTCACTTTCACCAGGACAACCAACGCCTGGCTCACCTAGCCTTCTCCGTCCCCCCATCGCAATCATGTCCGGTACAGGAATATTGACCTGTTTCCCATCGACTACGCCTTTCGGCCTCGCCTTAGGGGCCGACTCACTCTGCTCCGATTAGCGTCGAACAGAAACCCTTGGTCTTCCGGCGAGGGAGTTTTTCACTCCCTTTATCGTTACTCATGTCAGCATTCGCACTCGTGATACCTCCAGCAGACTTCTCAATCCACCTTCATCAGCTTACACGACGCTCCTCTACCGCTCATCCTAAAGGATGAACCCGTAGCTTCGGTACCTGGTTTAGCCCCGTTACATCTTCCGCGCAGGCCGACTCGACTAGTGAGCTATTACGCTTTCTTTAAAGGATGGCTGCTTCTAAGCCAACCTCCTAGCTGTCTGAGCCTTCCCACATCGTTTCCCACTTAACCAGGATTTCGGGACCTTAGCTGACGGTCTGGGTTGTTTCCCTTTTCACGACGGACGTTAGCACCCGCCGTGTGTCTCCCACGCTTGCACTCACCGGTATTCGGAGTTTGCCTCGGGTTGGTAAGTCGGGATGACCCCCTAGCCGAAACAGTGCTCTACCCCCGGCGGTGATACGTGAGGCGCTACCTAAATAGCTTTCGAGGAGAACCAGCTATCTCCGAGCTTGATTAGCCTTTCACTCCGATCCACAAGTCATCCAAATCTTTTTCAACAGATCCTGGTTCGGGCCTCCAGTTGATGTTACTCAACCTTCACCCTGCTCATGGATAGATCGCTCGGTTTCGGGTCTATATCCAGCGACTGTGTCGCCCAGTTAAGACTCGGTTTCCCTACGGCTCCCCTAAACGGTTAACCTCGCCACTGAATATAAGTCGCTGACCCATTATACAAAAGGTACGCAGTCACAGAACAAGTCTGCTCCTACTGCTTGTACGCACACGGTTTCAGGATCTATTTCACTCCCCTCTCCGGGGTTCTTTTCGCCTTTCCCTCACGGTACTGGTTCACTATCGGTCAGCCAGGAGTATTTAGCCTTGGAGGATGGTCCCCCCGTCTTCAGTCAAGGTTTCTCGTGCCCCGACCTACTCGATTTCACATGATCAGATTTTCGACTACGGGGCTATCACCCACTATGGCCGCGCTTCCCAGCGCATTCGCCTAATCAGTCACATGCTTAAGGGCTGGTCCCCGTTCGCTCGCCGCTACTAGGGGAATCTCGGTTGATTTCTTTTCCTCAGGGTACTTAGATGTTTCAGTTCCCCTGGTTCGCCTCTTACGCCTATATATTCAGCGCAAGATACTCATCTTATGATGAGTGGGTTTCCCCATTCAGAGATGCCCGGGTCACAGGTTGTTTGCCACCTCGCCGAGCCTTATCGCAGGCTTCCACGTCTTTCATCGCCTCTGGCTGCCTAGGCATCCACCGTGTGCGCTTCATTGCTTGACCCTATAACCCGAAGGAGTCTGGTGTCTCGCAATGATAACGATTGCCGGATACGCTTGAGACGTATCACAAAACAATTACGTATAAACGTTTTAAAAAACGTTTATGTCAGCATGATATACATTGTTAAAGAGCGACTGTTCGATGAACAGTGATAAGGCAACGCAATTTCGGCGCTTGTCTTATCAATGGTCACAAAATATCAACAAACGGTTGGTAAAATACAACATAATGGTGGAGCCAAGCGGGATCGAACCGCTGACCTCCTGCGTGCAAGGCAGGCGCTCTCCCAGCTGAGCTATGGCCCCATTTTTTTGCCGACCTAACCTCTTGCCATTAATTTCTGTGAGACAAGGCAAAATGCAACGACGTATAGCCTGCTATACGAGGAGCATTTTAACGCAGTATCACAGAAATTTGGTGGGTCTGGGCAGACTTGAACTGCCGACCTCACCCTTATCAGGGGTGCGCTCTAACCAACTGAGCTACAGACCCAAGAGGGGATCGTGCTTAAACCGTTTGCTCTATTATCTGATCAGGTAATTCATTGTGAGCGCTTACCGCGAGGATGATGCATCGTTTAAGGAGGTGATCCAGCCGCAGGTTCCCCTACGGCTACCTTGTTACGACTTCACCCCAGTCATGAACCACACCGTGGTGATCGCTTTCCCGAAGGTTAAGCTAACCACTTCTGGTGCAGTCCACTCCCATGGTGTGACGGGCGGTGTGTACAAGGCCCGGGAACGTATTCACCGTGACATTCTGATTCACGATTACTAGCGATTCCGACTTCACGGAGTCGAGTTGCAGACTCCGATCCGGACTGAGACCGGCTTTTCGGGATTAGCTGACTCTCGCGAGCTCGCAACCCTTTGTACCGGCCATTGTAGCACGTGTGTAGCCCTACTCGTAAGGGCCATGATGACTTGACGTCGTCCCCACCTTCCTCCGGTTTGTCACCGGCAGTCTCCTTAGAGTTCCCGGCATTACCCGCTGGCAAATAAGGACAAGGGTTGCGCTCGTTACGGGACTTAACCCAACATTTCACAACACGAGCTGACGACAGCCATGCAGCACCTGTCTCTGCGTTCCCGAAGGCACCAAGTGATCTCTCACAAGTTCGCAGGATGTCAAGAGTAGGTAAGGTTCTTCGCGTTGCATCGAATTAAACCACATGCTCCACCGCTTGTGCGGGCCCCCGTCAATTCATTTGAGTTTTAACCTTGCGGCCGTACTCCCCAGGCGGTCGACTTATCGCGTTAACTTCGCCACAAAGTGCGCTAGGCACCCAACGGCTGGTCGACATCGTTTACGGCGTGGACTACCAGGGTATCTAATCCTGTTTGCTACCCACGCTTTCGCACCTCAGTGTCAGTGTCAGTCCAGAAGGCCGCCTTCGCCACTGGTATTCCTCCCGATCTCTACGCATTTCACCGCTACACCGGGAATTCTACCTTCCTCTCCTGCACTCTAGCTTGACAGTTCCGGATGCCGTTCCCAGGTTGAGCCCGGGGCTTTCACAACCGGCTTATCAAGCCACCTACGCGCGCTTTACGCCCAGTAATTCCGATTAACGCTTGCACCCTCCGTATTACCGCGGCTGCTGGCACGGAGTTAGCCGGTGCTTCTTCTGCGAGTGATGTCTTTCCTAATGGGTATTAACCACTAGGCGTTCTTCCTCGCTGAAAGTGCTTTACAACCCGAAGGCCTTCTTCACACACGCGGCATGGCTGGATCAGGCTTTCGCCCATTGTCCAATATTCCCCACTGCTGCCTCCCGTAGGAGTTCGGGCCGTGTCTCAGTCCCGATGTGGCTGATCATCCTCTCAGACCAGCTACGGATCGTTGCCTTGGTGAGCCATTACCTCACCAACTAGCTAATCCGACATAGGCTCATCCAATAGCGGGAGCCGGAGCCCCCTTTCTCCCGTAGGACGTATGCGGTATTAGCCTGGGTTTCCCCAGGTTATCCCCCACTATCGGGCAGATTCCTATGCATTACTCACCCGTCCGCCGCTCGTCAGCGGGTAGCAAGCTACCCCTGTTACCGCTCGACTTGCATGTGTTAGGCCTGCCGCCAGCGTTCAATCTGAGCCATGATCAAACTCTTCAGTTTAAAATCATTGTGATGCTTACTCGTCACTCGAAAACGTGATGTTTACGAACAACAAAAGCGCATCAAACTTGGCTCAAGGTTCAAACGAATTCATTCAACTATTGTTTAAAAACTTACGTTTAAAAACTGTCGTTCTCATGACCGCTTGCCTTGATATTTGGTGATTTATCACCCTCATCGGCAAGCGCCCACATGAATTACCTGATCAAATTGTTAAAGAGCTATCGAATGGCGTTGCCGTTCGATGTGGGGCGTATTCTACTCATTTCTATTTATTCGTCAACACTTTTTTATCTTGTTGAATGACCACCTAGAAAGAAGATATGCGACTACTTGAGAATACCGTTTGTCTAGTAGGAACTTCATTACGGGCAGCGACCAAACCTATGCTGGCCGACGGTGAAATGGGAAGCGATTTACATAAGCCATTATCAACACGAGGTCGGCGCTTCTTTCATACCAACTCAAGACGTTGCAAAAGTTCTTGGCGACGTGACTCATCAACAAACGCTTCTTCGATTGCATTACGGTTCAGCATGCGGAATACCTCCGCACCCCAGCCAAATGCTTCAGCACAGGCAACATGATTTGTCAGCAACCCACCTCCAAAATAAGCCGGGTCGTCTGAGCTAATTGTCACCTTAAGATTTTCTTTCAATAACTGGGGAAGAGGGTGATCTCGAAGATCATCAACCACTTTCAGACTGACATTAGACAGCGGGCAAACCGTTAGTACGATTTGACGCTCCCTGAGCCGTTTAACCACTGCGTCACTTTCGAGGCAGCGAACCCCATGGTCAATTCGCTGAACATCGAGAAGATCCAGTGCTTCAGCAATATATTCAGCAGGCCCTTCCTCTCCTGCATGGGCAACACGCACCAAGCCAAGTTCTTTGGCTCGCGCAAACAGTGCCTGGAACTTTACCGGGGGATTATCACGCTCTGCGCTGTCTAAACCAATTGCATCTAAAAACTTCCAGTATGGAGCAGCGTTTTCAAGCACGCTGAGCGCTTCTTCAGCCGGACGATCACGCAAAAAAGCCATAATCACACCAACAGACAGATCAAGCGTTGCCTCTGCCTCTTCTTTCGCATGAAGCAATCCCGCCATCACAACGTCAAGAGGAATACCACGCTGGAGATGGGCCTGAGGGTCAAAATGCATATCAATGTGCACTACCCCTTCCCCACGAGCACGCTTGAAATAATCCATCGCCAAGTCATAAAAATCCTGCTCTGTACGCAGCACATTCATGCCTTGGTAATAAAGATTTAGGAACCCCTGTAGGTCATCGAACTCGTAAGCTGCTTTTGCCTCTTTAACCGTAGCATAAGGAAGCTCAATACCATTTCGCTTGGCAAGCTCAAACATTAACTCAGGCTCTAGTGAACCTTCGATATGCAAATGAAGCTCTACCTTAGGCAGCTGAAGAAGAAATTCATGCATACGAAACTCCTGTCATTAGGATAAATTATTTCCAACATTATCAAGAGTATCCGTATTTAACTTCCCCCCAGCAAGTCGCCAGTGATAGTTAACGCCAGGCAGCAACGACGGGCATTCTACTTGGTGAATAAAATAGATCGCTGTTCGACCAGTGAGCCAATGATCAAGAGATTTAGCAATATGCATAGCGGTGAAGGCATCCACACCGGCAAAGGGCTCGTCCAAAAGCACGACTGCTGGATCACGCAAGAAAATACGAGCCAATGCCACTCTACGTGATTGCCCTCCTGAGAGCTGCTGCCCCTTTTCGCCGACTTGGGTCATAAGCTGATTTGGTTGCTGCTTTACCCAATCCTTTAGGGCAACTTGAGAGAGAGCTTCCCACAGTTGATCATCGCTTGCCTCAGGGTTCGCGATACGCAGATTCGCCGCTAACGATCCATCAAAAAGATCAATCTGCTGCGTGAGCAAAGCAAAATTCTTGGCACGGCTTTCCACAGTAACGTTAGAAGGCGCACAGTTGGCAACGCAAACCTGCCCCTCTGAAGGCGATATTCTACCCATAACAAGGTTAGCCAACGTTGACTTGCCTACCCCTGAGATACCTGTCACTACTGCTCGCTCTCCGGCAGGCAAGGTAAATGAAGTCTCAGACAGCACCGAATAGGCTGTTGCGGGATAACGAAAAGAAACATTCTTAAACGCCACTGAATGCCCGTGAGAAGCATCAGGCAAGGCCAACGACGGCGCCTCATTCATTATGCTGCTCAGTGCATTTAATCGCCGAGCAGCGCCATAGCTAGCACCGACTTTTAGAAAGGCGTTAGGCAGCGTAGTGAATACTTCATTTATACCCAGCACAGCGATAACCACCATAACAATGATAGGCCCCGACACGTGACCAGCCTCTACAATGAAGCTGCCCAGCCATAATACGCCCACCAACAACATACCGGTCACCGCTAATACTAACGCATTGCCAATGGCCGACTTATAAGCAAGCTGACGCTGATTACTTAGCGCCTGGCCTTCGTGTTGATTAATCCGTGTACGGTACCAAGGGTTGGTCTGGTAACTCATTAGCTCAGCCGACGCTTGTACTTGATCAAGCACTAGACGGCGTAACTCTTCTTGGTCGCTAACTTGCTGGTGGCTATTACCAAACCCCAACCATGCATAACCAAGCGTCACTACAAACCATAGTACGCTCAACACAGCGGCTATCAAACCACCCAACACTGGCACCCAAATAGCGATAAAGCCAGATATAACAAAGATGCTCAATAGCCCAACTAACGGAGGGATAAGCAAGCGCAGATACAAGTTGTCAAGCGTATCAATATCCGACGTTAAGCGACTTAGCCATTCACTCGCGCGGCGGCGCTTAAGGGTTGCTTCATCCAACCTTGTTAAATCCCCAAACACGCGGTAGCGCAAATCAGCTAACAATGTCAGTACGGTATTGTGGTTGTAAAGACGCTCCGCGTAACGCGCCACCGTTCGCAGCAGTGCAAAAAAACGAATACCGCCACCGGGAACATAAATATCCAAAGTAACGGGCAACCCAGCTGCCAACGCTATGCCAGCCAACGCACACGCGGTAATAAACCAACCAGAAAGCCCTAACAGTGCAAGACCTGCCAGGAGCGTCACCAACGCTAATAATGCACCTATAAAAAAGCGCTGACGACGGCGCAGCATTATGAGCAGCCAGGGTTTCATATCGCGATAAAACTGACTCATACCGTCGCCTCAATAAGCTGGCCAGCTTCACAAGTAAAATGGCGATTAGCAACAGCCACCACCGCAGAGTGATGCGTTGCAATAACTAGCGTACGGCCTTCCTTTGCCCAATCCAACAGTGCCTGAATGACAGCCTTCTCAGTGATAGCGTCTAGGCTTGCCGTCGGTTCGTCTAACAAAACCAGTTGCGCCTCGCTAAGGTAGACACGCGCCAGCGTAAGACGTTGCGCTTGGCCACCAGACAGTCCGACACCACGCTCGCCTACCAGACTTTCCAGACCATTAGGTAGCTGGGATAACAACTCACCCAGCCCTGCCCGTTGCAGTGCTCGTACCATTGACGCTTGGTCAGCCTCAGGAGCGGCTAAGCGCAGGTTATCGGCAAGACTTCCCTGAATAATGCAAGGCGTTTGATCCAGCCAGGCGACCTGACCACTGTGGCGATACCGGCACTCACCGCTGCTAGGCATCATAAAACCAGCCATTAAGGCTAGGATGGATGATTTACCGCTACCTGATTCACCGGTAATAGCAACCACGTCACCACGCCGGATGGTAGCGTTCAGGTTGGACAAGACCGTGGCACGCCCCTCATATCCAACACTAGCCCCGCAAAACTCAATAACTGCATTCTCCGAATGAGGCACTGACGTGGCTGAAGGGACCAGATCTGACTCGTTGAGTATTGCCACGATACTTTCAGCTGCCCCTAATGCTGCTGCGCGGTCATGATAGTGCTGGGATAGCGTTCGTAGAGGCTGAAAAAACTCTGGTGCCAGCAATAAAACGGCTAGCCCAGTGAAGAGGGTTAGAGAAGAGGATGGCCCATAGTCGATATAACCAAGTAGACCAAAACCGACATACATGGCCACAACTGCAATCGCCACGGATGCAAAAAACTCAAGCACCGCTGATGATAGAAACGCTAGACGCAGCGTGCGCATACTTAGTCGTCGATAGTCATCAGTGGCATACCAAACATCTTTTTGTGCTGACTTGGTATGGCCAAACAGCTGGAGCGTCGTCATCCCTCTAACTCGGTCTACAAAGTGAGCCGACAAACGCGACACGGCCATGAATTGATCACGATTCAAACGCTCAGCGCCCATGCCTACCAACGCCATAAATAGCGGGATAAGTGGTGCTGAAAGCAATAAAAAAATGGCCACGAGGTAGTCCAGCCATCCAGCAATGCAAAGGATAAGTAGCGGTAAGGCGACGACAATCCTCATCTGAGGATAAAAACGCGCGAAATAACCGTCTAACGCGTCAATATGCTCTACCGCCTGATTCGCTATCGCCCCACTCTGTTGGCGAGTAAGCCAAACGGGCCCAAGCATCGCCACCTTATTTAGCAACTCCTCTCGCGCATGCTGGCGAATACGAAGACTTGCCTCTGCACTACTGGCTTCTTGCATTGCTTGAAGTAGTGAGCGACACAGTACCACTGCCACCAACCCCAAGAAAAAAACTGTCAGTGATGCCGGTGAGCGACCATGAATTACAAGCTGATCAATGCACCATGCAAGCCCCACCACTAGTAAAACCGTAAGCCCCCCTGCAAGCACGCCACCTATTGCGGCTAGCGTGAGCTTTTTGTGCTCACGCCGAGCAAGAGATTTCAACCATGAGCGTGAAGTTAAGGGTATTACCTGATCTGATTGAGAGGTAGCCATAAGGTTAGTGGCACTCCGCACTTGATGGTCGCGCCTTGCCAGCAATGGATACATCCAAGCTAAAGACAACTGCACACACCTTTGTCCAAAATAGCGAAAGACGGTCCCAAGCTGGGTTTTGGGTTTTAAAGAAAAGCCCATGGAGTAATGCTATATAGGAGACCAGCCCGATAGTAAAAACTGGAAAAATTGCATGGAAATATTCCACAAAGGCGAACTGAATTCGCGATAGCACGCAGAGGGCAAGCTCCATCACACTCTCCTAAGACCTGGATAAGCATCCCACTGCGGGGCCACACAAGCTTAGTTAAGCCTTACTGGTGCTGCACTTTAGCAATGAGCATGGGCTCTAGGCACGATGCAGCAACACAGCAACTAAGCCTGAGATTCGAATGTGTTGTCATTTGATGCTGTGACAAACGTTATACACTACTAGCGCTTCTTCAAAACTGTGTCGCATTGACGCAGTTAGGACATCACGACGATGCTAACCATGTAGCCAGTGTAAGCAATGAACATAGAGAGCAGCACGCCACCCTCGATACGGTTTATACGCCGTGGGCGACCCCGCCAAGAGAAAGCAAAGAACACCATCATGAGGGTCATAAAAGTCATGACGCTCCAGTCACGAATTAGCACTTCGCGCCCTACTTCAATGGGTGTAATAAGGCCTGCAAGACCTACCACAGCCAAACTGTTAAACAGGTTAGAGCCTACGACATTACCCAGCACCATATCATGCTCTTTGCGCCGTAAAGCGCTGATAGAGGAAGCAAGCTCTGGTAAGGACGTTCCTATTGCTACGACGGTTAAGCCAATAATTAAGTCACTAACCCCAAAAGCCACCGCTATTTCGACCGCCCCCCACACTAAGATGCGCGAGCTAGCGATTAACAAAACTAGTCCAACTAACGTCCACATAAGCGCCTTGCCACGGGACATGGCTTTACTATCCAGCGCTTCTGAAACTTCACCCACTAGCGGATCATCTTGCTGCCCTCGTGAACGAACAATACTAACCCCGATAAAGAGCGCCAACGCGCCTAGCAGTAAGACTGCTTCTCCACGAGAAATCCAACCGTCATAAAGCATATAACCCGTCAGAAGCATGACACCTATCAACAGTGGCATCTCCTTGCGGATCACACCGGAGTGCACCGCTAAAGGAGCTAGTAACGCGACAAAACCTAAAACAAGGCCAATATTAGCGATATTTGAACCATATGCGTTACCTACCGCTAAACCAGGATTTCCTTGCATGGCCGCCAACACTGACACCATCATTTCTGGTGCAGAGGTGCCAAAACCAATAACCAGCATGCCAATTAATAGAGGCGATAGCCCTAACCACCTAGAGGTAGCTGCAGCACCATCGATAAATTTCTCGGCGCTCCATACGAGAAGCACCAATCCCAAAACTACAGCCAAAAAAGGGAGCAACATTATTTCATTTCCTTAATAACGTAATGTTAGGCACTATCATTAGGCACCATTGCCGAGGCATCCTTGTCTAACTAGTTGGTTAGGTCAAGTGCTGTTTTGGCGGGGCGAAGATAAATCTCGATTTGACAGTAGTATCTGCCCACCGTACTAATTTGGATTCCTCAACGTATTGAGAATTTGCTGTTGCCTCATTTTCAGTTTATTAAACGACCTTCTTTGCAGGTGAACTCACCACAGGTCGACTGCCATCCTCCCGAAACACGCGCCCAGCGTAGACGCTTACGCGCCTGTCACGAGTGTGACTGGGTTTCTGCACTTCCTCCGCTCGGCTCCGGAGAGAAAGCATCCTGCCCACGCTGTTCACATGTGCTGGTAAAGCGACATCGTTATCCTGCTCAGAGAAGCATGGCGCTAGCGCTTTCATCCTTGATAGCACTACTTGCAGCAGTGTCATTTCCGTTTGTGAGCTTTAGCATCAGCGGCATTGGTAATCGTATAGAACTTTCACAGACAGCCACTACGCTCATCTCTTTTCATCAGCCTGTTGTCGCTATCGCTGTCATTATGACCATTGTTGTGCTGCCCGCTATTTATCTAATCGGCGTGATCTGGCTTCAGTTTGGCTTACTTCGCGGCCATCCAATGCCGTTTAGTCGGGACATCGCTCGTTCACTAGCGAGGCTTAACCCATGGATGATGGCGGATGTCTTCATCGTTGGGGCACTGGTGAGTTTGATAAAAATAGCTGGCATGGCACAAGTTGAATTAGGCATCTCCTTTTGGGCATTCAGTGTATTTGCCATCCTCTTACTGTTAACGACACAATCCATTGATTCAGATTGGATGTGGTTCTCTTTAGAGAAAGAACCCCTCGCGCCAGAAGGCACTCTTACAGGAACGACAGCAGCAAGCCAGGGAGTAACCGGCTGCCCAACTTGCGGCCTAATTAATCGCCTTAGCGAGCATGGCACGGGGCACTGTCGGCGGTGCCAAGAAAAGCTCCACCCACGATTACCACACAGCCTACAACGCACCTGGGCACTGCTTTTTGCAGCAGCGGTGATGTATATCCCTGCTAATGTATACCCTATTATGACCACGACTAGCTTAGGGCACTCATCACCCTCAACGATCATTGGCGGGGTTGTCCAACTGGTTCAAATGGGCTCCTGGCCCGTGGCCGTGGTTATCTTTGTAGCGAGCGTTATTGTTCCCGTTGGCAAGCTAGTCGCATTGATTTGGCTCTGTATGGTTATAAAGCATAGCAACGAGCTAAACGCACAAAGCCGAACTCGACTTTATCGGCTGACTGAGTTTATAGGCCGATGGTCAATGGTTGACGTATTTGTGGTTTCAATATTAGTAGCTCTGATTCGCGCGGGGTCTTTAATGTCAATTACACCAGGGCCGGCAGCGCTCGCGTTTGCCGCCGTCGTTGTGTTCACAATGTTAGCAGCCATGACGTTTGATCCGCGCTTAATTTGGGACACACCAACTCCTCGCTCTACACGCCGTAAAACGGCCACCAAGGAAACTGTTGATGGCTAATGATTCAACACCAAATAAAGCCGATACCAACGACAACAACGATTTACATCGTGCGAAGTCATCACCGCAAACACGGCTCTCTCCGATTTGGATCGTGCCAATCGTTGCTGTTGTGATCGGACTGTGGCTTGTCTACGACAACTACGCCAGCCGAGGCACGCTCGTTACACTAACAATGGACAGCGCGGAAGGTATCGAAGCGGGCAGCACGCTTATTCGCAGCCGCAATGTTGAAATAGGCAGAGTCCAAAACGTTCGCTTATCTGATGATCTTTCCCACGCCGTTATGACCGCCCGCATCCAACCAGAAGCGGAAGCTATGCTTAGGGAAGATAGCCGATTCTGGGTAGTAAAGCCGCGCATCGGCCGCGAGGGCATTAGCGGGCTGGGCACGGTATTGTCGGGTGCCTATATTCAGCTAGAGGCAGGTAAGTCTGATGAACCTGAGCGCGAGTTTACGGTAAGTGATACACCACCGGTTGCCCCAGCTGGGCAGGCTGGTTTGCAAATCAGCTTAGTCAGTCAACTGGGTAACTCACTTCGTATAGGCGACCCTGTTTCTTACCAGGGCTATACCGTAGGACGAGTTGAAGATACTCGGTTTGACGCGGAATCTCGCACAATGCACCACCAAGTATTTATTGAAGAACCCTACGGCCAGTTGGTAACGGATAGCACTCGATTTTGGACATCGAGCGGTGTTGATTTTCAACTAGATGCTGATGGTGTACGTGTCAACGTGGAGTCTCTTGAAGCGTTACTGGGAGGTGGCGTTACGTTTGGCGTGCCAGAAGACTTGCCGATGGGGCAACCCGTAGAGCCCAATGCACGCTTTAATCTCTATGCGGATGAAAATACTGCCCGGGAAGGAACCTTCAATCAGTATTTAGAGTACGTGCTATTGGTTGATGATACCGTTCGCGGGTTATCGAAAGGTGCGCCCGTCGAATTTCGCGGAGTAAGAATCGGTACGGTTGCGTCGGTGCCCTGGAATTTTACCGCTCCACAGCCCGACTCACGTTCTCAGTTTGCCATCCCGGTGCTGATTCGAATCGAGCCTCAGCGACTGGGCATTGAGAATGCCGACATCGACATAGAACAGTGGGACTCGCGCTTTAAGCGCCTTTTCGGCTTAGGGCTGCGTGCATCACTCAAAAATGGCAGCCTATTAACGGGTGCACTTTTCGTTGATCTTAATTTTCAACGCGACTTGGCTGATGAATATGTCGCCGAAACGTTCTCCGAGCGGACAGTATTCCCTACCGTCGCTGGCGGCTTTGCACAGATCCAAGCGCAGATAACCAGCCTGCTTGAGAAATTAAACGCGCTTGAAGTTGAGCCATTACTTGCAGGTTTAGACCGAAACTTACAAGCATCTGAAAGTGTGCTCAACGAGATACGCCAAGTAAGCACTTCCATCAACCAGTTGCTGAATGATCCCGATACTCAGGCAGTGGGCGGAAACGTAAATGCGACTCTTGAGGAGCTACGTAACACCTTGCAAGGTGTATCGCCATCATCTCCAGCCTATCAGGATTTAACAACGGCTATTCAACGGCTGGATCGCTTAATGCGCGACTTACAACCACTTACTCGCACATTAAATGAAAACCCAAGAGCGCTTTTATTCGACAACCTGGATACTCAAGATCCCGTGCCTCGCGCACCACGCTAAGAAGGAGCTTACTATGCGCTGTAAGGCAGTCCGCTATTTATCACTATTTGGCCTTTGCATTCTGCTAAGCGCTTGCGCTAGCAGTGTCACACCACCCTCTCGCTACATGCTACCAAGCGAAAATGCAGTGAGTTCACCAAGCCAGCCGATTGGCACACTGCAGGTGCGATCACCACGTTTAGCACACTATCTAGATGTGGACGGTATCGTCATGCAGCTTGATGACATCACCCTAAATGAAGCCCGAGAACACCAATGGGCGGAAAGTATTGGACGCCAATTAGAACGTGCATTGCGTGCTCAACTATCCCAAGAGCTCGCGTCCATTCAGGTCGTTCATGCTGATGGCAATGCACCTGAAGCGCTCACATTACTACTTGAAGTTGATCAATTTCAGGGGCGGCACGATGGGCGAGCGGTCACCAGTGGCCAATGGCAGTTACGCGGCGCGGATAATAACCTACTTGCGCTAAAAAGTTTTTCTGCAGAGACCGAGCTACAGCAGGACGGCTACCCTGCTCTCGTTCGCTCACTTGGCGAAAGTTGGGATAAGGTGGCCCTGCAAATCGCCAATGAGATCCGCGAAGGAAATTATTTTCAGATGTGACATCAGTAAGGCATCCAACCGCTATGTTAAACGCTGAAATGAAGTATCCATGATATACTAAAGGAGTCATCTTTCAGCATCACCACGTCACCCCCGATTCGAGCCAATGTCTATTTCACCGTCTTGATCGGCAAAAAAATGACCATCGCGGCATCGTGCTTTATCTGGCAAACTTCGCTGCCGCGAAGGTGTACCATCCTCGCTTTTTGAACATTACGCTCAGTAACGACGGCGCCAAGCGACGTCACTTACTAAGCGATTGCGGAGAACGCATGAGCTTTTCTGAACTTGGTCTGCACGACGATTTACTACGCGCGGTTACCGCGCAGGGCTATACGCAGCCTACCCCTATTCAACAAAAAGCTATCCCCGTTGTACTTGAAGGTCGCGACATGCTCGCCAGTGCCCAAACTGGCACAGGCAAAACCGCTGGCTTTACGTTACCCATGTTACAGCGGTTAGCGAATGGAAAACGTCCCGGCAAACGCCAAGTACGCGCGTTAGTGCTCACGCCTACGCGCGAGCTTGCTGCCCAGGTAGGCGAAAGCGTAACCGCTTACGGCAAGCACCTCTCTTTACGCTCGCATATTATTTTCGGCGGTGTTGGCCAACAGCCACAAGTGGATGCACTCAAAGCGGGGCTTGATGTATTGGTCGCCACGCCAGGTCGGCTACTAGACTTGCATCAGCAGGGCCACGTGGATCTATCGGCCGTCGAAATCCTGGTGCTCGACGAAGCTGACCGCATGCTCGACATGGGATTCATCCATGATATCAAGCGCCTATTGCGTTTAGTGCCAAAACAGCGTCAAAATCTGCTGTTCTCTGCAACATTCTCCAACGACATACAATTATTGGCGCAACAGTTGCTCAACAATCCCGCGTTAATAGAAGTCGCACCTCGCAACACGACCGCTGAAAAAATTGAGCAAACCATTTACCGAGTAGATCGTGATAAAAAACGCGAGCTGCTGGCCCATTTAATTCAGCAGCATGGCTGGTTTCAGGTACTCGTTTTCACACGCACCAAACATGGCGCAAACCGCTTAGCAGAGCAGCTTTCTAAGCAAGACATACCTGCCATGGCCATCCATGGCAATAAGAGCCAAGGGGCTAGAACACGTGCTCTTGGTGCTTTCAAAAGCGGTGATTTGCAGGTACTTGTCGCCACTGACATTGCCGCTCGCGGGCTAGATATCAACGAACTTCCCCATGTCGTTAATTTCGACTTACCCAATGTGGCAGAGGACTATGTTCACCGTATTGGACGTACCGGCCGAGCGGGCAGCGATGGAGAAGCAGTTTCGCTCGTATGTGTCGACGAACACGGTTTGCTGAGTGGGATTGAGCGTCTTATCAAGCAAAACCTGCCTAAACGTATCGAACCCGGTTTTGAACCTGATCCCAACGCTAAGCCCGAGCCGATTGAAAATGGCCGCCGTGGTCAGAAGCAGCCCCGCGCCAAGCGTAAACCGGAAGGACAAGCAGCCAATACTGGCGGTGAACGTCGTCGTCGCGCCCGTCGCTAGCCCTTTGCTTAGGAATATGCGAAGGTTATCGCTTCGCGTATTCCGCTGGTACAGCTTAACTTATTCATGGAGTGATTATGGCGTCGTCTCAACTTATTAACGATTACCGCCAGTGGCTTACCTTTCAACGCCAGGAGCAACTAAGCCGTGAGCACCAAGGTATTTCACAGCGGCTAGAGGATGCCCGAGCATCGGCTGGGCAGGTACTGCAAGCGTATCGCAGCATGGCAGAAAAAGCCTCTACAGAGGGCGCTTGTTATCGCACTCTTTTCTTACGTGAACGTAATGATAACGAATCGCTACCCTGTGAAGGATGGTTATTTGTACGACGGGTACTTAGCGAAGAGAGCAGCACGCGAGTACGGGTAACGTTACTTGAAACCTTTACGCTGGAAGACGGCATTATTACGCCTGGGGATAAACCTGCACGTAAATTAACCCTCGAAATCTACGACAAGCTGAATATTGATAAGGGGATGCGTACCGAGGTGCGCGTAGACTGCTTAGACACGCAGCAAGATTATCATTTCATTACCCTGCTTGATGCGGTACGCGGCGACTTACGCCCCCACCTCAAGTAAATGCCAGCATGGCTTCTCGTCGCACATACACCTTTATTGTTCTGATGTTCGTAGTAGGGCTTAATTTACGCCCTGCTATGTCATCAGTTGCGCCTCTGCTTTCCCGACTGCAAGAAACTGCGGGATTAAGCCCTGCATCAGCGGGCATTTTAACCACATTACCCGTGCTTTTTTTAGGCTTGTCAGCCCCACTTGCTCCCCTATTGGCTAAACAGTTGGGCAGCGAACGGGCCCTGAGTAGTGCACTGCTTTTATTAACCTGCGGTTTAATCTTAAGAGGCATGCCAGTGCCTGGCGCACTTTTTATTGGCTCCGCAATGGCAGGCAGTGCGATTGGCCTTGCAGGCACCCTTCTACCAGCGCTTGTTAAACGAGAGCTGCCCCACAGCGCCGATCTGCTGACTGGTTTATACACCATGGCGTTATGTTTCGGCGGTGCATTAGGCGCTGGTCTTAGTGTTCCGCTAATGCAATGGTTAGGCAGCTGGCAGTTGAGTCTAATGAGCTGGTCACTGTTAGCATTAGTAGCCCTGGCACTATGGATGATCAGCATGCCAACGGCTCAACACACCCCGCTCAACCCAAGAACCTCTGCTTCGCTCGCCCAATTAATGCGTAAACCACTCACGTGGCATGTCATGCTGTTCATGGGCATTCAGTCTTCCATGGCTTACATTGTGTTTGGTTGGCTGCCCACCTTATTAGTCTACAGAGGTTATGATGAAGCTGCGGCCGGCTGGACAATGGCCATCTCAATCATGTGTCAGCTAGTTTCAGCACTGGGCGCACCTTGGCTAGCCCGCTTAACCCACGACCAACGCCCTGCCTTACTGCTAGTCCTTTTTAGCACCGCACTAGGGCTTTGGATGTTGCTTATTGCGCCATTAGCCTGGAAGTGGCCCGGCGCGGTACTTCTGGGCATTGGACAAGGCGGCAGCTTTAGCTTAGCGCTCAGTCTGCTGGTGTTACGAACGGCTAACTCACGTCTTGCGGGGCAGCTTTCTGGCTTAGTACAGGGTGGCGGCTATACGTTGGCAGCGCTAGGCCCATTTGGGGTTGGTCTAATGCTGCAAGCCGGAGCAGAGTTAGACCACATAGCATGGCTGCTTATTCTGCTAATTGTTATTTGTTGCGGATTTGCCTTATTGGCTGGGCGTAACCGCCAATTAGACGATCATAGTGGTGAGTTGTTAGTACATCGCGGTTAGCAGTCGCACATGGCAATACCTGCCTCAGTTTGCAGCACCTGCTTCAATAGCATACTGAGCCACGGACACTTAAGCACAGGCACTTAGGCACAAGTACTTAGACACAAGTACCTAGACGCTACGATTGAGAAGCACCCCTTTAGATTCGCCCAATTCAGGAAACGGCTATGAGCATCACTTCTCCCCTGGCAAACGCCGCCCCCACTCAAGAGCGTGTACTGGTCATCTATACTGGCGGCACCATTGGCATGCAGCCAAATGTAAAGGGACTAGCCCCAGGGGGGAACTTTCAAGATCGCATGGCAGACGCACTAAGCCAGCTTCCTATACTGCACCAACATGCCCTTCCCGCTTATGACGTGCTTAGTTATGCGTCATTGATCGACTCAAGTGCAGCGACGCCGCTGACTTGGCAACAGATTGCCAACGATATTGCAGCCCACTTAGCCAACTACCGTGGATTTGTCGTTATCCACGGCACAGATACCCTAAGCTGGACCGCGTCGAGTCTTGCCTATCAGCTACAGGGGATTGACCGCCCGGTTGTATTAACAGGCTCTATGCATCCTCTTGAAATGATTGATAGCGATGCGATCGGCAACCTTTACGGAGCATTAAGGTTTGCTGCAAACGTTGAATTACAGGAGGTGGCGATCTACTTTTCAAATCGCCTTCTGAGGGGTTCACGAGCGATTAAACAGCATACAGAATCCTTAGATGCATTTATCTCACCAAGCTATCCCTGTATCGGTGAACGCGTTGGCGAAGACTTCATTTATTACCCAAGTCGAGGTTTAGGATTTCAACAACGCGGCGCGCCCCGCTTTGAGCTTTCAGACTATCAAGCCGTCTCCGATGGCGCCGTTATCAGACTAGCATTGTGGCCCGGCATATCGCCTTGGCAATTGGAAGCTCTGCTCGGTGATTCGCGCGTAAAGGGGGCTCTACTGCAGCTTTGGGGAGCAGGTAATATACCCAACGACCCTGCACTCATTGATGTCATTGCTAACGCCAGTGGCGAAGGAAAACTGCTGGCCGCGATTAGCCAGTGCCCCCAGGGCAGCATTCATATGGGCGAGTACGCAGCGGGCCATGGCCTAGCAGAAGCGGGCTTACTGTCTGGAGATAACATGACGCCGGAAGCCGCTTTCACCAAACTCGTTCACCTATTGGCTCAACCCCTTTCCATGGACATTCGACGCCAGCGATTTTTAACGTCACTTGTCGGCGAGCGCTAAACGCCGCACGTCGATCAATTCGCACTGGCGTAGTCACTTATACACGCTATGTTTAAACATACGTTAATAACCAAAAAGGAAAGCAGCGTATGGAACGGCCTGTACACCATTTTAGCGAGCTATTTGAACAGCTCGGGCTACGCTCGGATGCAGAATCCATTGAGCACTTTATTCAGCGCCACTCCCCCCTACCTAAAGAAATGCCACTCGCAGAGGCTCCCTGCTGGAACGAAGGCCAAGCTGATTTTCTTCGTGAGGCCGTGGAAGATGATGCTGACTGGGCCGAAGTTGTCGACCACCTTGATGCCTCGATGCACAAACGAGCTTGATTGCTGTTAAACGTCTCTTTGCGCGCCGCTCACTAACGGCGCCAATGTAGCCATTAACTATTGAGGCGAGCTTCAACGCGCTCAAGAATTTGCCTGCTCACTTTTCCCACTAATGGCTTTGCAGCACGGTTCACCGCTTTTTCCACCAATCGATTACGGATTTCATAACTCAGCGTAAGTGATACCTCTGTCCCCTCCGGCACTTCACGCAATTGATAACGACCTTGATTTTTAACGCCTTCCAATGATTCCCATGCCAGCACATAAGGTGGCTTGATCTCGGTTACTGCCACATCAAATGACCAATCCATACCCACCGCGTGGACATGCCAGCGATAACGGTTATCGCCTAAGGTATCAATTGATCTAATCAGATCAGAATAGTCAGCAAAATCTTCAACTCGACTCAGCAGTTCAAACACCCTTTCAGGCTGAGCATTAATAATTTCGCTATGTTCTATGGTGGCCATGGATTCATCCCTTACGACTAGAAGGATTAGCTTAGCATGTTGACCCATGCACATACCGAACGGAAAATGGTACCAATTGCCGCTACCACTGGCCAGGCAAGCCCGCATTGCGTAAACTGCCGTCCTTCCGGACCGGACCCCGGAATCTCATTTAGCGCGACGCTAAAGCACTCAATAAATTCTCCGGCCAATGAGTAATTATTATGTCGTTACCCCCTACCTCTGGCGCAGACGCGTCATCTACCGTTGTGATTTATTCCGGCGGCATGGACTCCTATACCGTTCTTCACCGCGCAATTAAAGAAGGGCTCGAGGTTCATGCGCTCTCATTTGATTATGGCCAACGCCACGCCAAAGAACTGGACATAGCGAAAGCAGTTTGTAAGCAGCACAATATTCCCCATCAAGTCGTTGATATACGTGCTATTCACGGTTTAATTGATAACTCAGCGCTGACCAACCCAGATATATCAATGCCTGAGGGTGACTACGCTGCTGATAACCTCACTACCACCGTTGTCCCTAACCGCAATATGATTCTGCTTTCGTTAGCCATTGCTAAGGCAGTTAATATCGGGGCGGGGCGTGTCGATTACGGCGCCCACGGCGGCGATCATATTCTCTACCCTGACTGCCGCCCTGAATTTGTTCACGCAATGAATCAGGTCGCTGGCATCGCTAATTTTGAACCGATAACGCTGCATGCACCTTATCTAGCAGCGAGCAAAGCCGATATCTTACGCGATGGCTTAGCAATGGGCTTGAACTACCGTGATACCTGGACCTGCTATGAAGGACGCCCACTGGCTTGCGGCAAGTGTGGCAGTTGCCGTGAACGGCTGGCGGCGTTCGCAGCCAACAATACTTCAGACCCACTGGCGTATGAATCTACCCCTGCACAGGTTACCGGCTGATGTATCACGTCAAAGAAGCCTTTTATACCTTGCAGGGCGAAGGTGCACAGGCAGGCCGCGCCAGCGTATTTTGCCGCTTTAGCGGCTGCAATTTGTGGTCTGGGCGTGAAATCGATCGCGCCAGCGCAAAATGCTCCTTTTGCGACACCGATTTTGTCGGTACGGATGGCATTAACGGTGGGCGCTTTAACACACCACGTGAACTCGCTGATCACATTAAAGCCCTTTGGCCAGTTCATGCGGGGAGAGCAACGCCCTACGTGGTATTCACTGGCGGCGAGCCATTACTCCAACTTGATACCCCGCTGATCACGCTACTACACAGCGATGGATTTGAAGTGGCCGTTGAAACGAATGGAACGGTCATACCACCACCAGGAATTGATTGGCTATGTGTTAGCCCTAAGGGCACTAATCCACTGGTGGTCACCCATGGCGATGAGTTAAAGCTGGTTTTCCCACAATCTGCAGCGCCACCCACTCAATTTGCCAATTTGGACTTCAACCACTTTTTTTTGCAGCCGATGGACCACGGCATAGCGCAGAGAAATCACGCGACGGTTCAGGCAACCACCGAGTATTGCATGGCTAACCCCCAGTGGCGGCTATCGCTTCAAACGCACAAAATTGCAGGATTTGAGTAATGGCGTTATTTGTAAATCGTCTCAGCCATATTGATGTTTCACTGTGGTGCCCTACAAAAGGGTTGGTAGGCTGTAGCTGGCAAGTAGATGCTCAACTGGATGGGGAGCTAGGCGAAGGTGGTATGCTTTTTGACTTCGGGGAAGTTAAGCCTTGGATCAAACGCACACTCGATAGTGGCCTAGACCATACGCTGCTCGTACCTATCAACGCGCCCGGCATTAAGGTTACTGACTGCGCTGAAGGTATCTGCATTAGAACAGCGACTCCTTACGAAATGGAAGTTCGCGGGCCAGCCCAAGCATTTACCTTGCTCCCCTGGGATACCATCACTGTTGAGCGTGTCACCCACTATTTAAGCTCACAGCTGACAAAGCAAGAGCAACGGCCAGCCAATGTCCACAGTGTCACACTAACGCTTAGTGACGAGCCTATAGACGGCGCTGCCTATGGCTACACTCACGGACTGAAACGGCATCTCGGCAACTGTCAGCGGATTGCCCATGGCCACCGCTCGCGCCTGTTTATCTGGCAGCATCAGGCACGTCAGCCAGCGCTTGAGCAGCGCTGGGCAGCATGGCTGGATAATCGATATCTGCTTGAAAAGGCCGACATTGAAAGCCAGATTGATGAAAAGCTGACCTGCCGTTACCAGTCTGCACAAGGCACATTTTCGATCACGCTGCCTCAAGAACGCTGCTGTGTACTGCCCAAGCCGACAACCGTCGAGAATATTGCTTTATGGCTTGCCAAGAGTATTGCAGAGCACAGCGGCCATAAAACACTGGTTCAAGCATTTGAAGGAATTGATAAAGGCGCAACGGCAGAAGCCTCGCCATGAGTAGTCACGTTTTCGCAACAGACACCGCCGCCTGCCGAGCAGGCTGCGGTGCTTGCTGTATTGCACCGTCGATCACCTCTTATATACCCGGCATGCCAAATGGCAAACCGGCGGGCGTTCGATGCGCACAGTTAAGTGATGACAATCTATGTAGGTTATTTGGCGATCCTAGTCGTCCTGCCGTGTGTGAGCGGTTCGACTATGATGCTGATGTGTGTGGCGAACACCGAGAAGAGGCGCTCGCCACACTTAACTGGCTGGAAACAACAACTCGTTAGTCACCCAATCAGGTTTCGTTTTCAACACTTACCGCGTGGGGCAACCGTCTATCAAGCAGGCTAACCCAGCGAACAAGCACTGGCGCATCGCTATGGCTCACTTCACTTAATAAGCGTCTAAATGCCTCTTTGGCCTGCAAGTCGTTTGGTGCAATACGCGTCAACCAAAGCTCGAGCACTGCAAGCTCCTGATGGCGATTGCCATGCTCACGGGCCTGATTAATGGCCATTTCAGCCAGCGCTTTCACTTCATTAGCAGGGTGACCGAGCAAATCACGCACTTTAGCTAACTGTGTTGCCAACTCAGGTAAAAAGAGCGTTGTGCGCTCTTTGGCAATGACCAGGCACTGGTCCAGATAATCTTCAGCTGCTTTTAACTCGCCAAGCTCAATACACGCATCTGAGTACCACAGGACCGGACGCTGATAGCGATCACGTCCATTCAGCTCTGCCATCTGATCCAGGCTGTCCCGCACCTGCACCAAGCCCCCCTGATCGCCCGCAAGAGCTCGCTGCCAGCCAAGAATCCCCTGGGCAGAAATCTGCCACAGTTGCAAATCGGGCGTACCCGTCATTGCAGCAGCACGCTCAGCGTGTCGTGCTGCTAGATGTACATGGCCAAGCTGCCGATAAAGAGCGGCGGAAAACATCAACGCCATGGCAAGCGTACCGGGATGGCCAATTTTTTCAGCTAATCGGATGGCGGAAGAGATATGCCGCTCTGCGCGTTGGTAGTCACCACGCAAGCAGAGCGCCCAACCTTGGAAAGAAGCCGCGGTTACTTGCGGGTGATCAGAGAATGGCAGCCATTCAATCATCATTTGCGCATTGAGCGGGTCAATTTCGTCCAGATGGTCATGCGCTTGCTGAATGCGTCCAGCCCAGTATTCGCAATGCGCCCGCGCATAATCTGCCAGCCTTTGGTAGCGCGGATCTTCTAAACGCCCAGCAATGTCTGCCAGCGTCGAGGCAAGCGCAAATGCATCGGCGTGGGCATAGCGCTGACTTCGGCCAACCCATAAGCCCCACTTAACCAAAAATATTTGCTCAAGGTCTTCGGGATCTTCCGTGGCGGCGCCACCCGACTGGCGGAGCAACTCCCTCGCACGCACGAAGCTCTCATGCGCAGTGGGCGAACCATGTCCCTCTAAGGCGAAGGCCGCTTGGCCTCGCACGGTCAGCAGGCTCACTTCGCGCTCAACTTCATGATCCACATGACGCAGGCTAGCAAGTCCGAAGTCTGCCATGCGCAGTGCCGTACGGTTAGCACTCACCTTGAGGGCTTCCCGTGCGGCCAGTTCAAAGTAACGAGCACCCCTGGCGTAATGGCCACTGCGGCGTAGGTGAGTTGCAAAATCACCTGGGTGGCGGCTAATCCATACAGGGAAGCGCTCTTCAATCAGCGTGACTACCTGCTGATGAAGCTTAACGCGCACGTCCCTAGGACATGAAAGATAAGCGGCTTCTTGCAGCAGTTGGTGGCTAAACTGATGCTCCTGCTCGCCCCCGTCTTTATCCACTGGTTCGATAATTTCCAGTTGACGCATGTGCTCAATTGCTTGGGACAGCCGCAGCTTTTCCCAACCACTGCACTCTTGCAGAAAATCAAGACGGAAACGCTTGCCTAATACCGCCGCTACGTGGGCAATTTCCCGATCACCTTCCAACTGGTCAATTCGGCTAGCCAGCAGTCCTAATAGCCCTTTGGGCAGCTCATCAAACTGTACACTGCGACCTTCGCGGCGATCCATATCTAAACGCCGACAAATCTCTTGCATATACAGCGGCACCCCGTCGCAACGCTCAATGATTTGATTGCGTAGCCGCGGGCTTAAATGAATGCGATACCGGCGGGATAACTGAGAAAGCAAGCGAGACGACTGCTGCGCATCCAGCCTTCCAAGCGTAATTTGCTGATCCCAGTGCAATTTGACCGGCAGTGACTCTCGGCCATGGTGACTGGCGACCAGCATAAAGGCAGTATTGATCGGCAACCGAGCTTGTAGCCCTGCCAACACCTTGAATGAAGGTTCATCAAGCCATTGCAGATCATCAATCATTAGTACCAATGTCCGTGAACTGGCCAGATGATCGATTAAGCGGTGTAACAGCTTTACAACTAGCTCAATAGCCTCACCATTCTGAGTTAACTGAGCAACTTCTTGAACATCACGCACACCGAGCGCTTCTTCAAGCAGTTGCTGACGTTCATCCTCCAGAGGCTCTAAGGAGAGCGTTTCTTGCAGTTGGCGAACAGCTTCACAAGTTGGCGTAGCTTCAACATACCAAGCGAGTAGAGTACGTGCGACACCGTAGGGCTCTAGCACCGATAGCCGCGTCGTTGGCTGCCAACAAATGGCAGCATCACGACTCAGTTCTAACTGGCGAAAACCCACCATTAACGCAGATTTACCCATCCCGGATGCACCACGTACTAGCACGCTCTGGCGCAAGCCAATGCCTGCCCTCGCCAACGCGTCTCTTAGCGTGCGTAGTGATGTTTCTCGACCCACTAAACTGGGAGGTAGCGCATCCCTACCGCCCTCATTCACTCCCAGCACTAATGCTCTCAAGCGGACGCGGCCATCGCTAGCCACTAAGCGAGATACCAACCGCGGCTGCAAATCAAGTGCAGGCGGCATGTGCTGGCTGGCTTCTTGAGAAATTACCAACTCGCTACCTTCTGCGGCACTCATTAACTCCAGTGATACTTGGGTTACTTGGCCAAGCGGGTCAGCTAGCTGACGTTCAGGTAGATAAACCACTCTTCCGCTATTAAGACCTGCGGCGAGCTCAAATTTTGGAGGATCACCGTCACCGACCCAGTGACGCTGGGACTCTAAAGGCAACGCCAGGCGGCAGTGTTCATAAAGTGCAACCAGCTCTGCCAACTGATGAGCCGGACCATGGGTACCAAAGCAGGCCAAGCCAAGCCCACCTGTTGCGCCCGGCAACCAGAAGCCACCCAAGTGATGACACTGCTGTTCTAACCAGCGCAGTAGCTCTAATTGAAGCGCCAAACAGTTACGAGTAGCCGCGCGATCTTGCCAATCACCTTGTAACTTAAGCCGGATAGCCATCACAGATAACTGGCGCAGCTCAATTTCATCTTCGCGAAGAGGCTTACTATCCGCGGCCAACACGCGCGAAAAAGCGCCTTGCGGGCTCAATACACGCGGATCATGGTGACCATCTGACCAATAATTAGCTAACTGTAGAAAGCTCGGTTCGGGCTGCTGTCCAGAAAGTGCTAACAACTGTAAATAGCTGTTGTACTGTTCATGGGCAGCAGCCATCTGATTTTGCTCAGCCAACTGACGTACTAGGCGCTCATGGAATGGTCCGTAGCCAGAAAAGCGGCTGACTAAACCTTCCAATAAATTGTCAGGTACATCGGAGTGGGCATCTAACACCTGCTCAGCGAAACGGATAACACGCTGACGCCACTCGTTGCGCACCTGAACTAACCAGCGCTGAAATTCGCTGCAGTTGGCAAGCTGGAGTTCTTCTATCAAATCCCCCTGATAACACGACATCACCTCTTCAAGGTTCGCCAAATCTCGAGGGCCTTCCAACAATTGCTGTAATTCGTGCAAGTCAACCCGCCAGTGGGCGGGCAACTGAAAAGCGATGGTCTGGCGAGATACGTTCAACACTTGCTCGGCATTGTCCCCCATCGACTGACGCAGACAGTGAAGCGCATGACGTAGGTTGGTTCTGCCCGATGACAGCCCCTGGTCTGGCCAAAGTAACTCTGCGAGGGAAGCTCGGTTGACCGGCTGTCGGTGCAGCAACAAATAAACGAGCAGCGCTTTTACCTTGTCATAACTGAAGTGCGTCAGCACATCTTCTCCTTGTGATAAAGAGAAATGGCCAAACAGGGTCAGTTGGTCTGTCTCACGAGCATCGCGCATGATACATATCCTACCTAGACTAGCGGTGGCTTAAGCAGGCACACCGCTATGAAAACGAAAAGCCGTATCTGGCGAAGTAATCAACTCCGCTTCACGCGCCACAAAAAAGGCGATTCTGTCATCTATTGATGCCGATGTTTGCTGTCTTGCAAGCAGCAAATAGTCTTCAAAGTGACGGCCTTCTGACTTCACTAACGTGCGATAGAACTTGGCAAGCTCTTCATCTAAATAAGGAATTAAGCGCGCAAAGCGCTCGCAGCTACGTGCTTCAATGAGCGCACCAATAATTAACACATCAATTAAACGGTCAGGATCATTGCTACGCACATGCTTGCGCAAGCCTTCGGCATAGCGTGACGCAGTAAGGTGACTATACGCCACGCCTCGCTTCTCCATTAAGCCAACTACCTGCTCAAAATGCAGTAGTTCTTCTCGAGCCAGCTGCGACATCTTGCTTAATAGTAACGGCTGATCAACGTAACGATAGAGCAAGCTCATTGCCGTTGAAGCGGCTTTTTTCTCACACTGAGCGTGGTCAATAAGAAGTATCTCTGGGTTATCCAGCGCCCATTGCAGCCAAGCATCAGGCGTTGAGCAAGCAAGAAACTGATGGAGACATTCTGGCAGTAAATCATCCGCTTGAAGCGCATGACCTACAGGTTGCAACATATTTAATTGTATCGACATAACACCATTACCAAGCGCTTATCTCACTATTGTACAACATATAAACGCCCTGGGCGTTTGTTCCCTGCCATTACGCTCGCTGTTGAAAGAGCCGTAACAGCACTTTTTATATAGCACATATCTAATATAAAATTACGCTTATATTGCAGCTCCACACCACAATACCCGCGATTCAACTGCCGTAGTGATAATAATACGACGAAATAATCAAACAGTATGGTAACGCGGCATCACAATAATCACACGTGCCCTCACCCTCAATTACGCCTGTTCGGTAAAAAACTTCCACCCGCTGGGTTAATTAAGAAAAAAACGCGCTATTAAGAAACCCCACACCATCTCCTCAACATAAAGTACAAGGTCCTCAGGAGCTTGCCGCCTTAACATTGTCGACAGTTTCCCGTAGAATCCATTTCATCCACCAGACGCTGTTTGTCAAGCGTATGTCACGTGTCCGAGCACATACTCAATACCGTGTGGGTATGCGCTCGTCACCATTAAGAAGATGAGAGGGCCCCAACGTGCTTGAAGCTTACCGCCAACATGTCGAGGAACGCGCTGCAGAGGGCGTACCGCCCAAGCCCCTGAACGCCGAACAAGTCGCTGCCTTAATTGAGCTACTTAAAAATCCGCCGGCAGGTGAAGAAGAGTTTATTCTTGACCTAATCACCAACCGAGTACCCCCAGGCGTTGATGAAGCTGCGTATGTAAAAGCAGGTTTCTTAACCGCGATTGCTAAAGGTGAAGCCACCTCTCCACTGATCGATAAGATCCATGCCGTCAAACTTCTCGGCACCATGCAAGGCGGTTATAACATCGTCTCCATGGTCGAACTATTAGACAATGAAGAACTTGCTCGAGAAGCTGGCGAACAGCTCAAGCATACCCTTCTCATGTTTGATGCGTTCCATGACGTTGAAGAGCGCGCCAAAAATGGCAATGCGGTTGCTAAAGACGTTATTCAGTCTTGGGCTGCTGCAGAGTGGTTCCTCTCCAAGCCTGCACTGGAAGAGAAAATCACCTTAACCGTCTTTAAGGTTCCTGGCGAAACCAATACGGACGACCTCTCTCCTGCGCCTGACGCGTGGTCGCGCCCAGACATCCCGCTGCATGCCAATGCCATGCTCAAAAACGAGCGCGAAGGTATTGAACCCGAAGTGCAAGGCACGACTGGCCCGCTGAAACAAATTGAAGAAGTTAAAGCGAAAGGCTTCCCCGTTGCCTATGTAGGCGACGTCGTTGGTACTGGCTCTTCACGCAAGTCCGCCACTAACTCTGTACTCTGGTTCTTCGGCGACGACATTCCTTACGTGCCCAATAAGCGCGCTGGCGGCTTCTGTTTTGGTGCCAAAATCGCACCGATCTTCTTCAATACTATGGAAGATTCTGGTGCACTGCCGATTGAAATGGATGTTGCCAAACTGGAAATGGGCGACATCATTGATGTCTATCCATACGAAGGTAAAGTGTGCAAGCACGGTACCGACGAAGTACTGACAACCTTCGAACTTAAAACCCAACTGATTCTTGACGAAGTGCGCGCAGGTGGACGCATTCCGCTGATTATCGGTCGTGGTTTAACAGGTAAAGCGCGTGAATCGCTAGGCCTTGAGCCTTCTGATGTTTTCCGCCTGCCAGACCAGCCGGTTGATACTGGCAAGGGCTTCACCCTTGCTCAAAAAATGGTCGGTAAAGCGTGTGGCATGGACGGCGTACGCCCCGGCATGTACTGCGAGCCCAAGATGACCACCGTTGGCTCTCAGGACACAACAGGGCCGATGACCCGTGACGAGCTGAAAGACTTGGCGTGCCTTGGTTTCCAGGCCGACTTGGTCATGCAGTCATTCTGTCACACTGCGGCCTATCCAAAGCCTGTCGATGTGGATACGCACCACACACTGCCTGACTTCATCATGAACCGTGGCGGCGTCTCTCTTCGCCCCGGCGACGGCATCATCCACAGCTGGCTGAACCGTATGCTACTGCCCGACACAGTGGGTACCGGTGGTGACTCTCACACCCGTTTCCCGCTGGGCATTTCGTTTCCAGCAGGTTCTGGTCTGGTAGCGTTTGCTGCTGCGACTGGCGTTATGCCGCTGGACATGCCGGAATCCGTACTGGTGCGCTTTAAAGGTGAGCGCCAGCCGGGCGTGACTCTGCGCGACCTGGTTCACGCTATTCCCCTCTACGCCATCAAGCAGGGATTGCTAACCGTTGAGAAATCCGGCAAGAAGAACGCTTTCTCTGGCCGTGTATTGGAAATTGAAGGTCTTGAAGACCTGACCGTCGAGCAAGCTTTCGAGCTTTCCGACGCTTCAGCAGAGCGCAGTGCAGCAGGCTGTACAATCACGCTGTCTGAAGAAAGCGTCACCGAGTACCTTAAATCCAACATCACACTGCTGAAGTGGATGATTGCGAATGGCTACGGTGACGAACGCACTATCAGCCGTCGTATCGAAGGTATGGAAGCATGGCTTGAGAACCCAAGCTTGATGCGTGCTGACAAAGATGCTGACTACGCCGAAGTCATCGAAATTGATTTGAGCGAAATTAAAGAACCCGTTCTTTGTGCGCCTAATGATCCAGATGATGCTCGTCTGCTTTCAGACGTTGCCGGCGAAAAAATTGATGAAGTATTTATCGGTTCGTGCATGACCAATATTGGTCACTTCCGTGCAGCCGGTAAACTACTTGAAAAACAGCCTGCGGGCAGCCTGAAAACGCGCCTTTGGCTGGCGCCGCCGACCAAAATGGATCAGCACCAGCTTACCGAAGAAGGCTATTACGGCATTTATGGCCGTGCTGGCGCCCGCATGGAAATGCCGGGATGTTCACTGTGTATGGGTAACCAGGCACGCGTTGCAGCGAAAAGCACTGTTGTGTCTACGTCTACACGTAACTTCCCGAACCGCTTAGGTGATGGTGCCAATGTATACCTCGCCTCAGCGGAACTCGCAGCCGTCGCTGCCGTGGAAGGCCGCCTTCCAACAGTGGAAGAGTACCAGCGATACATGAGTGAATTTGACGCACTCGCTGGAGAAATATATCGTTACATGAACTTCCACGAAATCGAGGAGTATCAAAAAATCGCCTCGAACGTGATTCCGGTTGCTCAAGAAGCTTAATGCTCTTTGCAGTACCGTGAACTTATCGCCGATGCTCGCAACATCGCAAGAAGGATGACAATGTCTCCTTTTTGAGCCGATGACCGAACGCCCCAACCTGCTTGCAGGCTGGGGCGTTTTTTTATGGCCGCCTGACTTTCATCAATGGGTCTTCATGGGCTAATTTTGAAGATAATGCTTCATAGGAGCGTGTAATGACATATGCAACCCCTTTTGTCACACCAGATTTATGTGATGCGAATCCTGACGTAATAGTACTTGAACCGATGTTTGCTAATTATGGTGGCGTCGACAGTTTTTACGGCCCTATTCGTACCGTTAAGTGTTTTGAAGACAACTCAATGGTTAAGCAAGCTGTTGCCGAACCAGGTGATGGTGCAGTGCTAGTTGTGGATGCTGGCGGGTCACACCGCTGTGCCATGCTTGGTGATATGCTCGCCGAGCAAGCCGCTAAAAATGGCTGGGCTGGTGTGGTGATGTATGGCTGTGTACGAGACGTCGATATTCTTGTCACACTGCCACTTGGCGTTCAAGCGTTAGGTAACCACCCGCGCAAGAGCGAAAAGCGCGGCGAAGGACAACGCGATATACCTATTACCTTTGCAGGCGCCACGTTACACACTGGACAATGGCTTTACGCAGATAACAACGGCATTATTATCGCCGAAAAACCGCTTGAACTTTCCTAAGGCAAAGGCTTGCTAGGTGTGGTACTTAGTGCCACCCTGGTAATTCAACTCTGACAAAATTGTGACCATGCAGCCGCTTAACCAATTGGGCTACACCCTACTCCACACTCTGCGCGACCATCTTCGTCCTCTCATTGCCTATCACCTGCTCTTCACCCTATTAGCCTCTGCTCTTGTAGTGCCATTGATTGCGTGGATCTCTCGGGCCTTACTAGCGCAACTCAACCGAACAGTCGTCACCAATGATGCGCTGATTACACTGCTATTTAGTCCACTGGGCTTAGTTGCGTTGCTCGTGGGTCTTGGCTTTGCATTCTTACTGATTTATTGGCAACAAGCAGGCATGCTGCTGGTGGCCGTCAGACCTAAAGACAACCACTACCGACTCGCTTTTGAAGCACTGTGGTTAAGCACACGCCGTTTGCCAGCACTCGCGGGTCTGGTCATTCTTCAGGTAGGAGCCCACTTGTTGCTTTTAGCCCCTTTTATGATGGGCTTAGCGTGGCTTTATGATGTGTGGTTAAGCGGTATAGATCCCTACTATTTACAACAAACCCGCCCAGCCTCGCTGTGGTATTTTATTGCTTGCGCACTGCCGTTACTGGTTATCTGGCTTGGGTTTGCTGCGTGGCTCTACCTGCGTTGGTTACTAGCGCTACCGTTAGTAGCGTTGGACAACTGCCCCCCTTTCCAAGCACTTAAGCGTAGCGTGCGCTTAACTCGCGGCTGGCATCGTTCGATTGGTGTGGCGGTCTTGACACTGCTGATCGTCATTATCAGTCTGCCGATTATCTCTACATGGCTATTTGATAGTGTCGTGACGCCCCTGTTATGGGGACTACCCGAACATAATGCCGTGCTGATTCCAGCGATGTTGGCTTATTTAACCAGCTACGTACTGGTTACGTTAACCATTACATTTTTAGGTATTGCCACCAATGCCCTCCTATCAGCGTGCTTATACCTGCAACTGGCTTTTCGAGAGACACGCCCTTCGCCTCGGTCGGAACACGCCCATCCTGGTCGCCTTGCGTGGGCGATTGAACTAAGCGTACTGCTACTGGCGGGGCTACAAGCATGGTGGATACTCAACAGCTTTGAAATACGCGATAACGTAGCAGTCATCGCCCACCGAGGAAGCTCGATGGTAGCGCCGGAGAATACCTTATCCGCGATAAGACAAGCGCTTGAAGACGGTGCCGATGCTGTAGAACTGGATGTTCGCCTGAGTGCTGACAACCAGGTGCTTCTTTACCATGATCGCAGCTTGGCCCGGCTAACAGGCGATCGGCGAGAATTTGATTCACTCACTAGAGCAGAGTTGAGCAAAGTTGATGTCGGCAGCTGGTTTGGCGATGCCTTTCAAGACGAAAGGATTGCTGGTTTGGATGATGCTTTGGCGCTAGTGCGAGGACGCGCAGGCTTAATGATTGACATGAAGCCCTCGCCTGGCGACGAAGAGAGGCTTGCTCGCGCCGTATTAGCAACCCTTGAGACAGAAAGTGACATTCGTTATCGCTGCTGGGCAACCCAGGATAACGCGCTCAATGCGAACGCGAACTGCGGGTTTCCAAATGTATTCCTAGATATGCGCATGGCGACCATGTCACCCAGTATGGTGACTTATTTAAAACAGCAAGCCCCCGAATTACGCATTACCTTACTCGCCCAACTGATCTTGGCTGGCACGCTGGATCGACGCCAATTCGATGCTTTAGGCCTGCGTCATAACCGTATCACACCACAAGAAATTCGATTGGCGGCGCTTTATAACTACGAAATACACGCCTGGACAGTCAATGACCGAGCGCGCATGTCGGCACTGATTGATCTTGGGGTTGATGCGATAATCACTGACTATCCAGACCGTTTGAGCGAGCTAATAGAAGACCGCCGTGCGCTGAGCGACGGCGGTCTAATGCTGGTAAAACTGCGCAACTGGCTACGCCAATAGCAAAAATCTCTTTATGATTCCCAGTCGCCCGGCCAATGGCCGGGCGAAGATGAGCAACTCACCCCACTATGTCACTCACTGGTGTTGCGAGCCAGTCCTGCAAGCTGACAGTATTATTCGATGGTTTCACCCGCCAGCATAAACCAGGTTTCAAGCACCGCGTCTGGGTTTAAGGAGACAGAATCAATTCCCTGCTCCATTAACCACTTGGCCAGATCCGGATGATCAGAAGGGCCTTGACCACAAATGCCAACATACTTGCCTTGCGCTTTGCAGGCTTTGATGGCCATTGCTAATAGCTTTTTCACCGCTGGATTTCGTTCATCAAACAGATGCGCAACGATACCCGAGTCACGATCCAGACCTAGCGTCAGTTGGGTCAAATCATTGGAACCAATCGAGAAACCATCAAAGTACTCGAGGAACTCATCAGCCAGTAGTGCGTTAGCCGGTAACTCACACATCATGATAACTTTTAAGCCATCAGGATTAGACTCACCGCCCCGCGGTAAGCCATTAGCCGCTAACAACTCTACGACCTCGCGCGCTTCATCGGTTGTGCGGACAAAGGGCACCATGATTTCAACGTTATCAAAGCCCATTTCTTCACGAACCCGCTTCAGCGCTCGGCACTCAAGCTCAAAACAGGGCCTAAAGGCATCCGAGATATAACGCGAGGCCCCTCTGAAACCAAGCATTGGGTTCTCTTCACCGGGCTCATAAAGCTTGCCACCAATGAGGTTTTCGTACTCATTTGATTTAAAATCAGAGAGCCTTACGATCACTCGCTGAGGATGGAAAGCAGCGGCCAGGGTTGAGATGCCTTCGACCAGCTTATCAACATAGAAACTGACAGGATCATCGTAACCGGCAGTGCGCAAATCGATGACCTGCTGAAGATCAGCAGGCAGCGTGTCGTAATCCAACAGCGCTTTGGGGTGAACACCGATCATACGGTTAATGATGAACTCCAGCCTAGCAAGGCCAACCCCAGCGTGGGGTAAGCCAGCAAAGCCAAATGCACGGTCTGGGTTACCCACATTCATCATAATTTTGAAGGGGATCTCCGGCATCGCGTCGACACTTGAGACCTTGCAGTCAAATGCCAGAAGCCCTTCATATACGTGGCCAGTGTCACCTTCGGCACAGGACACCGTGACATCAATGCCTTCTTTAAGCTGAGTGGTTGCATCCCCGCAACCGACCACCGCAGGTATGCCCAATTCCCGCGCAATGATGGCCGCGTGACAAGTTCGTCCACCACGATTAGTAACAATCGCTGATGCACGCTTCATGATCGGTTCCCAATCCGGGTCGGTCATGTCGGTTACCAGGATGTCACCCTCTTGAACCTTGTCCATTTCTTCTGGGCTAAGTACTGTTTTTACCGTGCCACGCCCAATCCGCTGACCAATCGCCCGCCCTGTAATCAGCGTGCGTCCTTTTTCACGCAGGTGGAAGCGTTCTAACTTTCCTCCTTCCTGTTGTGAAACAACGGTTTCAGGACGTGCTTGAACGATGTAAAGCTGACCATCATCACCATCCAGTGCCCACTCGATATCCATCGGGCGCTGGTAATGTTTTTCAATGGTCATGGCTTGCCGTGCAAGATCCATGATCTGCTCATCGTTAATACAGAACCGACCACGATCATTAAACGGCACATCAACAGTTTCAACTGATTTACCAGCACTGGCATCTTGCCCATAGATCATTTTGATCAATTTAGAGCCTAGCGTCCGGCGAAGCACCGCGGGACGGCCAGCCTCAAGCGTGGGCTTGTGCACATAAAATTCATCAGGATTGACAGCCCCCTGGACGACGGTTTCACCAAGCCCCCAGGAAGCAGTGACAAACACTGCGTCGCGGTAACCAGACTCGGTATCCAGCGTAAACATAACCCCAGAAGCACCTGTCTCTGAACGCACCATCTTCTGCACACCCGCAGACAGCGCCACATTCTCATGGGCGTAGCCGCGGTGAACGCGGTAAGAGATCGCGCGGTCGTTGAATAGCGATGCAAACACTTCGTGCACCGCCTGTTTAATATTGTCAAAACCTTCAATATTGAGGAACGTTTCCTGCTGACCAGCAAAAGACGCATCAGGCAGATCTTCTGCCGTGGCCGAGCTGCGTACGGCAACTTTCAAGCTGGGATGCTTAGCCTGAAGCTGCTCATAGGCACCGCGTAAAGCATGTTCAAATGCAGGGGGAAGTGGCGTATCAATAATCCACTGGCGGATAGTCTTGCCAGCCTCTGCCAACGCCTTAACATCATCGACATCAAGGCGAGCAAGGGTGGCGTTGATGCGGTCATTTAGCCCTTCGTGAGAGAGAAACTCACGATAGGCATGGGCCGTCGTGGCAAATCCACCCGGCACTGTCACGCCCACACCTGATAAATTCGAGATCATTTCGCCAAGCGAAGCGTTTTTACCACCCACACGTTCGACGTCTGCCATACCTAGCTGATCGAACCATAGAATGTACTCTTCCACGCAACCCCCTCGCTTTTAGACTGCTTTGCGACCTGACAGGCCGACTCTAATTGACCATGTCACACTAGCATCGCCCTGCCGCATTCGCCATTGGTCTAATAGCGAACGGAGTGGAGGATTTTTACAACAAAGTGCAATAAAGGGCTTTTTATGTAGTCTTAATGAGGTAATTTTTATTAAATATGCGTTAAAACGAACTGCAATGTGAATGGCTTGGCAACGATTGTGCTAACCCACGCCTCACCCCACAATAGCAACTTTATTTATTGACGGATTTAGCGATGAAGCGAACAGCTTTTTTTATTTCTGATGGTACTGGCATTACGGCAGAAAGCCTTGGGCGTAGCCTGTTAGCTCAATTTAGTGATGTTGAAATTAATATGCTTACAAAGCCCTACATTGATACGCTGGAAAAGGCTCAAGCTTTAGCGGAAATAATCGACTCTACCGCCGTCCGTGACGGCCATCGGCCGATTATCATTGATACCATTGTGGATCAGGATATCCGTAACGTCATTCGACAGGCCTCAGGTTTCAAGGTGGATATCTTCTCTACCTTTTTAGAACCCCTAGAGCAAGAGCTAGAAACACACTCCTCTTACAGCGTCGGCAGAACGCACTCGATTGGTAGCGATGATGTCTACATGGATCGCATCCATTCCGTCCATTTTGCACTAGATAATGATGATGGCGCACGAACGCACCAATACGATAAAGCCGACATTATTCTGGTTGGCGTTTCACGTTGCGGAAAAACACCCACCTCTCTTTATCTAGCGCTTCAATTTGGTATTCGAGCAGCTAACTACCCATTAACTGAAGATGACCTGGATGAAGATGGCAGTTTAAAACTACCCAAGGCACTGGCTCCTCATAGACACAAGCTGTTTGGTCTGACAATTGATGCTCGCAGGCTAGCAGCAATACGCAACGAGCGCCGTCCAAACAGCCGCTACAGTTCAATGGATCAGTGTTTGCAAGAAGTTGAACAGGCTGAGTCGCTATATCGCTCGATGCACATCCCGTTTATCGATACGACACGCTTTTCAGTAGAAGAGATATCAACCCGAATGATTGCGGAGACAGGCCTAGCCAGGCGCTTCTCGCCCCGCTAGGCCAGAACATCACATGCCCTTGGGAGCAAATATTCCAGGGGCATTACGCCAGTAGCCTTTATAATCCATGCCAAAGCCGAACACGTAACGATCTGCAACCTCTAGGCTACAGTAATCGGCTTTTAAGCCAGGCACCGCTTTACGGTCATGCTGCTTATCCACCAGCACGGCCGTTGTAACGCTCGCCGCTTGGGCTTCCTCGCAGTAGGCAAGAATAGCGGCTAACGTAGAGCCTTCATCAAGAATGTCATCGACGATGACTACGTGGCGCCCTGCCATGGGAATTTCTGGAGAAACACGCCAAAAAAGTTCGCCACCACGCAACTCATTGCGATAGCGGGTCGCGTGCAGATAATCAACCTCAAGAGGGAAACCTAATCGAGTTAGCAGGTGCCCTGTAGTGATCAAGCCGCCATTCATAACACAGTAAAAAACCGGCAACTTATCCCCTAGATCTTTGCTAATTGCCTCGGCCATTCGATCCAGTGCGCGCTCAACTTGTTCTTGAGAAATTAAGCAGTCAGCGTTATCCATCAGCTCACGCATTGAGTCAAGCGACTCAAGCGCCTCTTTATCCAGTTTGGACATCGGGTTACTCCAAGAAGAGGTTAACTAGTCAGTGACTTAAAAACGAAATAATTTAAGAAAAGATGGGGTTAGTTCGCCAACGCTTCTAATTTGGCATGGGTACGACGCCAGCGGCCAAGCGCCGTTAGCGCATCCACATCTGGACGGGCTCGCCCATAGCGTAGCTTGATTGGTCGTTTGCTGTGTAATCCTTGGCATGCTTCAACAACGTCTAACGCTGCAGAGCGGTCATTACAGACCAATAGCATGTCGCATCCTGCGGCAAGGGCAGCACTGGCGCGCTCCTTCGGGTCACCCGCTTCATGAGCACCCGCCATGCTTAAATCATCTGAAAAGATACAACCTTTAAACCCCAGGGACTCTCTTAACATTCCCAACCAGCTAGGTGAGAAGCCAGCAGGACGTGAGTCAAACGCACTATAAATAACATGGGCAGGCATAACACCATCAAGCTGAGTAGCAAGCTGGCTAAACGGAACAAGATCGCGCTGTTTAATAAGCGCCAGCGGACGGTCATCCACAGGTAACGCCACATGGGAGTCAGCGGCAACGCCACCATGGCCAGGAAAATGCTTACCTACCGCCGCCATACCCGCTTCATGCAAACCGTTGATAAAACACTGACCCAGCGCAGCGACGTGTGCAGGGTCGGTGCTGAAGCTACGATCACCGATAACGCTAGAGATGCCACTTTCGACATCTAAAACAGGCGCAAAGCTGATATCCAGACCGCAAGCAGCCATTTCCATCCCCAGCAACCAACCCGCATCTTTTGCTAGTGCAAGACCGGATGCCGAATCCTCAGCGAATTGATCACCAATGCGTGCCATGGCTGGCATGCGAGTAACGCCTTCTTTAATTCGCTGAACGCGACCGCCTTCTTGATCAATACCAAGTAACAGCTCGCCGCGGACACGACGAATATCACTGCAAAGCTTTCTAACCTGGTAAGCATTCTCGACATTTCTAGCGAATAAAATGACACCGCCCACAGCAGGGTCCATCAAAAGATGTTTTTCAGCTTTGGTTAATCGCGGCCCTTCAAGGTCAAGCATGACCGGGCCTAAAGATTGAGTCATTGTGATGGATCCAACAAAAGGGCCGTCAATTTTAGTTGATCAATCTCTCGTGTCAAAAAATCAATAATAAGCTGCCTACGCTTAGCCATTATGAAGCCAAACAGGTGTGCCCGGCGGCGCATGCTCAAAAAGATAAAGCAGATCGTCATTGCGCAACCGAATACACCCATGTGAAGCAGCCACACCCATCGGTTGATCAGGTGGCGTGCCATGAAGGTAGATAAAGCGACGCTGAGTGTCGACATCCCCGCCGCGATTCCCTCCTCTCTCTAAACCACAGAGCCACAAAATGCGCGTTAATATCCAATCACGATGAGGGAATTCCGCCGCAAGCGCCGACGTAAACACCTCCCCAGTCCACCGTCGCCCCCGAAAAACAGCATTATCAGCTAAACCGCCACCTATCGATGCGCGGATATAATGCCATCCCAGGGGGGTTTGACCACTACCTTCCTGCTGTCCTACACCTTTCTCACCGGTGGATACAGAGCACGTGTACTGCAGCGTACGCCCTTGCCACCAGCATAGCTGCTGCTGTTTGATATTGATTTCTATCCAACCACCATTCTGCGGGGGTAGTTCAGCTAGCGTGGGCGTTCGCATAATGTCCTTCATCAGCAGCAGGCGGTAGCGGAGCATTCATGGCAGCAACCACGACAGGGCGTAAACGTCTTACCAAATCCCTGACGGTTACTTGCTCATTATAGTCTTTCGCAGCAATGTCTCGCAGCGCATCTAGACCCGACAGCGTAAAAATCACGGTGCCCAACATGAAATGCAGTCGCCAAAAACGCTCAGCATCAGGTAAATCTGGCGTTGCCTGGCGCACGAGTTCAGTAAAGCGGGTAAATACGTCTCCGTACTGCTGTTGGATATAACGGCGTAAATGCCCTTGTGCCTGGCTATACGCCAATCCTAGCAGACGCATAAACACCTTCAGGCTATTGCGCTCAGCAGGCACTGCCAGCACCGTGCTTGCCATTGTTTCCAACAGCACTTCAAGCGGAATCACATCACCGTTGTACTGCGCTTCCAGCTCATCAAGCGCCGTATGAAAACGTTGCGAGAAGGGGTCTAAATAGCGCGCAAACACCGCTTGGATAAGCGCTTTTTTAGAACCAAAGTGGTAATTGACAGCCGCCAAATTGACCCGCGCTTTACTGGTGATATTGCGTAGCGATGTTTCGGCAAAACCACGCTCGGCAAACAGCACCTCAGCGGTATCGAGGATACGTGTTACCGTATCAGATTGCGCCATAGCGCCCTCCAGAAAACGAGTGTTTAAAACATCGTTAAATACTATGCCATAACGCTATTTGGCTCAATCACTTATCTTTAGCTTTTTACCCAACGCTCAAATACACCCTAGGCCCCTATTCAAACGCCTGCCATCAGACGCTCCGTCGACAGAGCCCCTCAGACTTACCGTTCTTATCTCCACTCCTGACACCATTCGCATAACGACTCCCATGCCATAGCGAAACGCTCTAGCATGTACTGGACAGAGCAACATACTGTATACTTAACCACATACTGTTTAAGCCGACATGTAGCCACTGTCTTGTTTAATTTTTTGGAGTTTGTTATGTCGCGTCCACTTACTGCTCGTCAACAGCATGTTTTTGATTTTATTGTTAAAACGATGTCTGAATTTGGCTATCCGCCAACCCGCGCAGAAATTGCCAAAGCGCTAGGCTTTCGCTCCCCTAACGCTGCTGAAGAGCATTTACGAGCGCTTGAGCGTAAAGGTGCCATCCGCATCATTCGCAATACCTCGCGGGGGATTCGACTGCCTAATCAGGAACCGCAGGATGTCAGTGATGTCTCGGCAACAGCGCCTGCCGCCAACGTAGAACCACTACCCAATGGCTTACCTGTCATTGGCGAAGTGGCCGCAGGAAGCCCGATTCTAGCAGCGGAACACATTGATCGTTATTGCCCACTCCCCGCTGAATACTTTACCCCCAAAGCGGATTACCTTCTTCGGGTGCGAGGCTTGTCAATGAAGGATGTTGGCATACTGGAAGGCGACCTTCTTGCCGTGCATCGCACCGACCGGGTTCGTGATGGCCAGATTGTGGTGGCAAGGCTAGAAGATGAAGTAACTGTAAAACGCTTTAAACGACAGGGCCATACGGTGACGCTGATTGCTGAAAACAACGACTTTGCGCCCATAGAAATTGACCTACGCACGCAGCAGTTGGATATCGAAGGGGTGGGAGTTGGTGTCATACGTGGCGGTAACGGCCAAGCACTGGGATAAGCGAGTAAGTGTAAATGCCGGTGAGGCACTCGATAGAGATACTCACCGGCTATCGCAATGTTACTGAGAGTCTATATAGCGACGATCATTAAACGTAGCTACCCAACTCGGGTGATACACCAATAAAATACTGAGCAACATCCCTGTGATGAAAGCCTCGGAGGGCATTAACAGGGGTAAGAAGCGCGCATACTCTTGGGCTAAGTACACAGCTTCAGAGTCGGTACCCGCCACCATGATTAGCAAGACCGCCGACAACCCTCCTGCCAGTGTTGCCAGCGCTGCGCCAAAAAAGCCGCATACGAATAGAAAGATCATCAAGTTATCCGGCAGGCGCCGATCTACCCATCGCCATACCAAACCGGTAATGACCGCAGGTACAATGCCGGTTACCAATACATTAGCGCCTAGTAACACCCATTCGTTGCGGCCAATAGCTGACATCGCAACATTAATCAGCACATTGCTGATTAATGCGAGAGGCATTTTGAATACCAACGTCATTAAGACAGTGAATACTAAGTGCAGGGTTAGCCAATCGACTGCCTGAGCACGCAGTTGCCACATCAACACTACAGCGAGCGTCGCGGCTAACCACCGATGCTGAAGAGCCACATCGCCTATCAGTACTCGCCAAGGGCGCAGCCATATCATCCATGCAAGTACGCTCAACGATACCAACCACGTCAGCAACAATGCCCAGGGAGCTAAAACACTTTGCGCGAAAGACATGGATGCCCCTATCTACCCGTCAGCTAACGACAAGCCAGCTGTAAAATTGAATTGACTAAAAACTCTGCGTATCTAAACAACATGCTTAGCTGAACACCACGGTCTTATTGCCATGGATTAATACTCGGTCTTCTAAATGCCATCGTAAACCACGCGCCAATACCGCTTTTTCGACATCGCGCCCAAAACGCACGAGATCCGTTGGCGTGTGGCAATGACTTACCCGATGAATATCTTGTTCAATAATCGGCCCAGCATCCAGTTCTTCAGTGACATAGTGACAGGTAGCACCGATTAGCTTAACGCCACGCTGGTAAGCTTGATGATAGGGCTTAGCACCGGCAAAAGAGGGTAAGAAGCTATGGTGGATGTTAATCACCCGTCCCGCGTAACGTGAGCAGAGCGAAGGTGGCAAAATCTGCATGTAACGTGCCAGCACAACGCAGTCAGCCCTTGCGCTATCAATCTGAGTTTGCACCTGCTCGAAAGCAACCTGCTTGTTATCAGGATCTACGGGCACATGATGGTAAGGAATGCCATACCACTCAGTGAGTGATCGCATATCCTCATGGTTTGAAATAACCCCGACAATATCGCAATCAAGCTCCCCAGCCTGCCAACGATAAAGCAGATCAACCAGGCAGTGAGACTCCCGCGACACCATCAACACCACACGCCTACGCTTTTGAGTATCGACGAGCGACCACTGCATATTGAAGGCTTTAGCCACCGGCTCAAACGCACTACGTAACGCCTCCGCCGACATACCCAACGAATCTGCCAAAATTTCGTATCGCATGAAGAATCGGCCAGTCTCAAGATCAGAATGCTGGCTTGCTTCAGTGATAGAACCACCTTGTTGAGCAATAAAGCTTGAGACACGCGCCACAATGCCCACTTGATCAGGGCAAGAAACCACCAAACGGTAATAATGAGACATAAATAAACACTCTTGACATATTTTAACGGCACGTTCGACAAGCACCTACCAGCGGTAGGTAAGCGGTATATAGGCGAAATAGTGTACCTTATGCTTATCAAGGAAGCACCGCAGCCAAATGCCACGATGATTGTTACCCGCCCCTGCCTTCCCGTATAGTTAAGGCCTTACTTTTTAGGCTTTTCATTACTGATGCACCCACCACGCGTTCAACTTCGTCCCCGCCGTCGCCCTCCCCTGCGCCTACTGCCGCTAGGTGGGTGTGGTGAAATTGGAATGAATCTTACGCTGTATGGATACGATGATGAGTGGATCGCCGTCGACTGCGGCATGATGATTCGCCAAGATCTACCTAATTCTCCACTGCAGGTGCCCAATACAGATACATTAGCAGCACTCAACATTACCCCAAAGGCACTCTACATTACCCATGGCCATGAAGATCATATTGGCGCCGTGGCGTGGCTCTGGCCTAAGTGGAATTGCCCTATTTTTGCAACGCCGTTAGCGGCGGGATTGCTGCGCCATAAGTTTGCAGAACATCAGCTTAGTAGCGCCGCTATAAACGTTGTGGAACCGGGTGATGCAATGGAGCTCGGCCCCTTCACGCTGCGTTACCTTCAAGTTACCCATTCGATTCCTGAAAGCTGCTCAATCCTAATGCAGGCAGGCGACTATCGCGTGCTACACACCGGGGACTGGAAACTAGACCCTAACCCGTTAATTGGTTCGCCCATTAACGCTGCTCAATTTCGTGCGCTCGCGCCTATCGACCTCGTCGTAGGCGACTCCACTAACGCCCCGATGCCCGGCCATTCAGGCAGTGAAGGCGATGTTGCAAAAGCACTCGCTCACACCTTGAAGCAGTGCAAAGGCCGCGTGGTGGTATCTTGTTTTGCCAGCAACCTCGCCCGCGTATTAGCGATTGGGATTGCTGCCCAACAGTGCGGCCGACGCGTCAGTCTGATGGGCCGTTCAATGGAACGCATGGTGAGTGTCGCGAAGGGCCTAGGGTATCTAGACGACTTTCCGCCGCTAGTACCGCCCCATGACTTAGGTTACCTGCCGCCAGAAGAGGTGGTGATTATTGCTACGGGCAGCCAGGGCGAACCACGTGCAGCACTGCAACGCTTAGCACAGCGGAGGCACCCGTTTGTGGATCTTGAGCCAGGCGATAGCATCATTTTTTCTGCCAAAGCCATACCAGGCAACGAGCGCCCTATTGAACAACTGAAAAAACGCCTAGTGCAGCTTGGGGTGTCAATTTTCGATGAGATGAACCACCCAGAATTACACGCTACTGGGCATCCTGCCGAAGATGAGCTGAGAAAACTGTATCAATGGATTCGGCCGAAAACATTGCTGCCGGTGCATGGGGAGGCGCGCCATCAGGCTGCCCATCAAGAGATTGCCACCAGTCTCGGTATTAACGCCCCGCTCGCACCGGTAAATGGCGACATGTTGATGTTCGACAATCTAGGCTTACGCTGCGAAGCACGCTATCCCCAGCCGCCCTGCATCGTTAATCAGAACAGCGTCGTGCCTCATCCAGGGCTCGATACCGGCTCTCATTCATCGCGGCGCGGCAGTTTGTTCTTAGCGCTTCCCGTTACGGCTACCGACACTGGCTGGTGCCGCATTGGTCGTTTGATGCTGGATGCCAGCGGTACCAGCCCACTCGATGAAGATAGTTTCAGCGAATGGCTAGATGATCAGTTATTAGAAATAGCAGCAGAGACATTGGCCGATTTGCGTCAAGCACTGCAACCGAGGCTCATTCATTGGCTAGCCAATCACCTACAGCACATGCCAGACGTACATTTACAAATAATGGCAACCGAAATGCCCTCTTCAGAAGCCATTAGCGATAGTTAAAGCCATTGGCGATAGTTAAAGCCATTGGCGATATTAATGCTATTGGCAATATCGTCTACCAGCGTTCTGCAGCTTGCTGATCAGTATGCCGCTCTTTTACCCAGTAAGCCCCCTGACGGGAGTGCTCTTTCTTCCAAAACGGCGCCTGGGTTTTTAAAAAATCCATAATAAAGTCGCAGGCTTGGAAAGCATCGCGGCGATGAGCACTGGCCACCAGCACCCGCACAATAGGGTCTCCCGGCGTCAAATCACCAATGCGGTGAATAATCCGCACGGCCTGTAAATCCCAACGCCGATAGGCCTGCTCACCAATCTGCGTTAATGTGCGCTCGGTCATCCCTGGGTAGTGCTCAAGAGTCAGCCCAATAACATCAGGGGATTCATTAAAGTCACGCACAAATCCCGTGAAGGTAACAATAGCGCCGATATCGGTGCGCTTGCGCAGCGCACTTTCATAGCCATCATCCATTTTAAACGCTTCTTCTTGAACCCTGACAGCAATATCCAATTCAGTCTCTGTAATATCAGCCATCTGATTACCCACCCGTCACTGGAGGAAAGAAGGCCACTTCATCCTCATCGGTAAGGCGCGCACTATCGTTGGCCATCACTTGATTGATAGCACACAACGTGCGCTGCTCTGACAACACATTAAAGCGTGCATCCATAGCGCTTAACGCCGCTTTCAACCCCGCCACATCTCGACTCGGCAGTTGATCAAGCCCAATGGCAAGGTCACTCTCTTCCACCCGCTCACGCAACTCAGCAAGAAACTTAACCCGAACGCAAGGGGATGCACATCGCTCGCCTAAGCGAACCTCTCCCGCAACGCCACCGCCAGTCACAATTGGTTCTGGCACACCTCGTTGATAATCGCCACGAACACCGCCCCGCTTACTTTCCAATTGAATGGCGTCAATGCGCATCTCTTTATCCACCGCTTTACACATATCGTAAAGCGTCAGACAAGCTACTGACACGGCTGTCAGGGCTTCCATTTCCACCCCGGTCTGTCCGTTAAGGCGGCAAAGCGCGGAGACTTCAACACAGCCGTTAGCGTGATCAATATCGAAATCTACAGAGACTTTTGAAAGCGCTAATGAATGGCACAACGGGATCAACTCATGCGTGCGCTTTGCTGCCTGAATACCCGCAATGCGCGCAGTCGCCAGCACATCGCCTTTGGGCAACTCGCCATCACTCAACAGCTGCAACGTTTTAGGCTGCATAACGATACGCCCAGACGCTACCGCCTCGCGGCGAGTCTCTCGCTTATCTCCGACATCGACCATGTTGGCTTCGCCGTGTTTATTGAGGTGAGTTAGCTGCATATCGTTACCTATTTAATCAAGCCACGGTGTTATAAAAATACTGATTTGGGAGCTGCTAATTTAGTTAGCCACAGCATTGGGTTGAGCATTCATCCACTCGATTACCCACTCAGTGATCGCTTCAATATTATTCAGGTCCAGCCGCTTAGCTGTTGGGCGAATTGATGGAGGCAGCGAACCACTTGACGCTACCGCCTGTACCCAGTCACCACTGACAATGGAAACATCGCCAATTCCTGCACGGTACAGGACTAGCTTAGGAATTGGCCACGCCTTAAAGCCTTCGACAATGACCAAATCTGGCGCCTGGGTAATCATCAGTGACAAGAGGTAGCCAAGGTCCGGTTCTGCTTGGCCAGGTGTCTCTTGCATCATGGCAAAACGCTCTCGGGATGCAATCAACATAGGCGCAGCGCCAGCCTTACGAAGTTTATAGCTATCTTTTCCTGGCTGATCGACATCAAAGCTATGGTGGGCATGCTTTATCACCCCCACCCTGAGCCCCTTTTCGCGCAGGCGAGGCAAAAGCTGCGCTAACAGAGTCGTCTTACCAGTCCCACTCCACGCGGCAATGCCGAGTACAGGAAATGGACTATCAATTGCCTCTTCCATTAACAACTCCCAATGACCAACCGGTAGGTATGATTGAGTGGCTATTCGCCCTCTTTCTCAGCGGGTAACAGCCAGTTTAGCGCAATGCCAACTAACGCAGCTAAACTCACGCCCTGGAGGGTGAACTGACCACCTCCAAACTGCATTCCACCTATCCCAAATACTAAAATTAACGAAACCACCACGAGATTACGCGCCGCAGTTAATGACTGGCCTGCACGCACCAGGGTATTCATACCAACCACTGCGATCGAACCAAACAGCAGCGTCATAATACCGCCCATTACAGGGCCTGGAATAGTTTGCAGTAACGCGCCCAGCTTGCCTACAAAGGCCAGTACAATCGCAATCACTGCGGCGATGATCATGTACATGGGGTTGAATGCCTTAGTCAGCGTCACTGCCCCCGTTACTTCTGAGTAGGTTGTGTTGGGAGGACCACCAAACAGCGCAGCCGCCATTGTCGCCAGCCCATCGCCTAACAAGGTGCGGTGAAGACCTGGCTTCTCTAAATAGTTTTTGCGTGTCACTGAGCCTATCGCCACCATATCGCCGATATGTTCCACCGCAGGAGCAATCGCGACAGGAATCATGAACAAAATAGCCGCCCAGTGAAAACTCGGCGCGGTAAAGTTTGGCAATGATAGCCAAGCAGCATCACGCACCACAGTGAAATCGACAACGCCCATAACAAGCGCTAAGCCATACCCCACTGCGATACCACCCATTATCGGCACCAAGCGAAGAATGCCACGCCCGAAGACAGCTAATATCAGCGTTACCAGCAAACTGGCCATGGAAAGAAAGATCGCTTGACCATAGCCAATGTTATCGCTTGTCTCTCCTGTTGCCATACTGACAGCGACTGGCGCCAATGCTAAACCAATCACCATAATGACTGGCCCGACAACAACAGGCGGTAACAGCCTGTGCAGCCAAGCAGTGCCTTTAACACGTACTACTTGAGAAATGGCAACGTACACCACCCCTGCTGCCATTAAGCCACCCAGCGTGGCTGACACGCCAAAGCTTGCTATCGAGCCTTGAATGGGAGCAATGAACGCAAATGATGACGCCAAGAATACCGGCACCGTCTGCTTGGTAATTCCGTGAAACACCAGCGTACCAATACCCGCGGTAAATAGTGCGACACTGGGATCTAGACCAGTCAGCAGTGGAACCAATACCAGTGCACCAAAGGCTACGAATAGCATTTGCGCACCTGTCAGCAGCATTTTGGGCCAAGACTCATGACTTGCTGAATGTCTCATCTAAACGTTTCCAATGTTTTCGTTGTCGGTGGTTAGCCAAAAAAATGCCCCCAACGCGAAGCGTAAGGGGCATTGTTAGTCGGAGTGCTTAGCGCGTTCCGAAGATCTTATCGCCTGCATCTCCCAAACCAGGCACGATGTAGCCATGCTCATCTAGCCGGTCATCAACGGATGCGGTGTAAATCTCAACATCTGGGTACGCATCCTGAACACGCTTAATACCCTCAGGGGCAGCTACCAGCACGATGACTTTCATATGCTCACAACCACGCTCACGCAACATATCTAACGTCGCCACCATTGAGCCACCGGTCGCAAGCATCGGGTCGATGACAAGTGCCATGCGCTCTTCAATATCATTGGCGAACTTGGCGAAATAAGGCACTGGCTGAAGAGTCTCTTCATCACGATAAAGACCCACTACGCTGACGCGTGCGCTAGGAATTAGATCAGTTACGCCCTCCAGCATACCTAAACCAGCTCGCAGAATTGGCACAACCGTTACTTTTTTTCCCTTCAAGCGACGCGTCGCAATAGGCTCGTTGTTCCAGCCTTGAATCTCATGATCTTCGAGCTCTAGCCCCTTTGTTGCTTCATAGGTCAGCAGCTTAGCCACTTCACCAGCCAGCTCTCGGAAGCTCTTGGTGCTTAAATCAGCTTCGCGAAGCAGTCCCAGCTTATGTTGAACAAGCGGATGATTAATGGCGTAGACACTCATGGGACTTCCTCGCTGCATGGGATTCAGGATGGCGACCTAAGTCGCATCGACAAGCTTACAAAATTGCGCGCCATTCTACCCGCAACTGACCAGTAGGTTAAGGGGTTTCCGGCAATTGCCACTCAATCGGTGAACGCCCATGCTCTGCTAAAAACTGATTGGCACGGGAAAAGTGATGATTGCCAAAAAAGCCTCGATGCGCCGAGAGTGGCGAAGGATGCGGGGATTCCAACACCAAGTGGCGCGACTGATCAATCAGGACTTTCTTCTGGCGCGCATGACTACCCCACAACAAGAAAACGCACGGTTCAGCGTACCGACTGACGGTTTCAATCGCGCAGTCGGTGAAGTGTTCCCACCCCTTGCCACGATGAGAAGCGGCATTACCCTGCTCAACCGTTAATGCGGTGTTCAGCAGCAGCACACCCTGGTTTGCCCAAGACTCCAAAAAGCCGTGTCGCACGGGCGTAAACCCCACATCAGCAGCTAATTCTTTATAAATATTGACCAAAGAGGGGGGCACTTGGATACCCGGCTGCACCGAAAAGCACAACCCATGAGCTTGATTTGGGCCGTGATAGGGGTCTTGCCCTAGAATAACGACTTTCACAGAGGCTAAAGGTGTCAACTCAAAAGCGCGAAACCAATGCGATGAGTGCGGGTAGATAACTTTTTTGGCTGATTTTTCTTGGGCCAAAAATGCTTTCAGGGCTGACATATAGTCAGCCTGAAATTCTTGCCCAAGCCATTGATTCCAATCGTCGGGTAGCGGGTTAGCCATATTACTTCTTCAGTTGATCCGCCAGCGGCTCAACATAAGCAATGCCCATATCCCAAGGGAACTGGATCCAACACTGCTGAGCCACTTCGGTAAGGTATTGGTCAACCAGAGGGCGCCCTTCTGGTTTGGCATACATTGTCACGAAATGCGCCTTAGGCAACATTTCACGAACGGCACGGGCAGTTTTACCGGTATCTACCAGATCATCAACCAATAGCCAACCATCACCATCATGGTCAACGCCCTTCATGATGTCTAAACCGCCTTGATCCATATGATCATAGCTTTTGATACAAACGGTATCGATCAAGCGGATATTAAGTTCACGGGCGATAAGCGCCGCAGGTATTAATCCACCACGGGTAATCGCGACGATACCTTTGAAATCTCGTTCAATTAACTGATGGCAAAGTTGACGCACGTCGCGGTGCAGTTGATCCCAGGAAATGGTGAAGTGCTGATGATAGCGTTCGCTGCTCATAAGAGGCGTTACTCGTCTTCGGTGAATGAACATACCGCGAATACGCTATAGCCAGCGTCGCGAATTTTCTGGGAACCGCCCAGCTCAGGCAGCTCAATAATAGTTGCAGTTTCCACCACGTGCCCACCAGAGCGTTGAATTAGATTCGCTGCTGCAAGCATAGTACCGCCAGTGGCTATCAAATCATCCATCAGCAGGATACGGTCATTTTTCTGGAAAGCATCGGCATGAAGCTCAACTTCAGAGTGGCCGTACTCAAGCGTGTAAGTCTCACTGATCGTCTTGAAAGGCAGTTTGCCCTTCTTGCGAACGGGCACAAAGCTGCAGCCCAACTCATAGGCCAAGGGCGCACCAATGATGAAGCCTCGGGCATCAATCGCCGCGATGGCATCTAAGTTCATTTCCTGGTAGCGATGCACAAAGCTATCAATCAGCTTACGAAAGGCAGCACTATTTTGCAGTAGCGGTGTGATATCACGAAAATTTACGCCCTGCTCTGGCCAGTCAGGAACCGTGCGAATAACGGACTTAATGTAGTCGCCGTAGATGCTCATCGCGTCTCTCATTGATTAAAGATAAAGCGGGTAATTAACCCAGGAAAAGAAATTTTGCTGCAAACAGTAGCGCCAGCGTTATGACGGCGGGGTTCAAATCGCTGAACCGTCCCGAAAGCGCTTTAATCGCAACATAGCTAATAAAGCCAAGCGCAATTCCCTCAGCAATTGAGAACGTCAGCGGCATAGCCAGGGCAGCGATCAGTACCGGCGCAGCGTCGGTTGGGTCTTCCCAGTTTGCGTGGGCTAAGCTACCCGCCATCAAAACGGCCACGTAAAGCAGCGCCCCTGCTGTCGCATAGGCCGGAATAGAACCTGCTAACGGCGCAAAGAAAAGGCTAATTAAAAACAGCACACCAACCACAACCGCCGTTAACCCCGTACGACCACCGGAAGCGATACCCGCAGTTGATTCAATATAGCTAGTCGTTGTCGAAGTACCCAATGCAGCACCCGCCATAGACGCGGTACTGTCGGCCATCATAGCGCGACCAATGCGCGGCAGCTTGCCATTTTCATCCAGCAGTTTGCCGCGGTGGGCCACCCCTACCAACGTGCCTGACGTATCAAACAGATCCACAAACAAGAAGGCAAAAATGACGCTTAGCATGGCCACATCCAGTGCGCCCATTAGATCCATTGCCATAAAGGTAGGTGCAATCGAAGGCGGCATCGACATAATACCGCCATACTGGTTATGGCCGAACAGCATCGCAAGGATCGTGATACCCAAAATACCGATCATTACCGCACCGGTCACACGCAGATAAGAAAGCGCCGTAATAACGAAAAAGCCCAGTAAGGCGTAAAGTGCGGGTGGCTGGGATAGATCACCCAGTGCCACATAGGTGGCTGGATTAGCGACCACAATACTGGCATTTTTGAGTGCGATCATCGCAAGGAATAAGCCAATACCCGCGGCAATCCCCAAACGCAATGAGAGTGGAATAGAATTAATGATCCACTCGCGGATTTTAAAAATACTTAGCAGGAAGAACGTCAGGCCGGAGAAGAAGACAGCCCCCAATGCCGCCTCCCAGGTATAGCCCATTCCCAGCACCACCCCGTAGGTAAAAAAGGCATTCAGCCCCATACCTGGTGCTTGCGCGATCGGATAGTTTGCCCAAAGCCCCATGACAAAACAGCCAATGGCAGCGGCGATACAGGTAGCCACAAACACCGCGCCGTAATCCATCCCCGCTTCCGAGAGAATGCTCGGGTTGACGAAAATGATATAAGCCATCGTAAGAAACGTGGTGAATCCAGCGATCACCTCGGTCTTTACGTTGGTCTTCTGCTCGGTGAGCTTGAAGTAGTTGTCCAGAAGTTTCATGTCGTTTTTATCCTTCGCGCTTACGCTGAATGCGTCCCTTGATGCGAGAAAAGCCGCACATACTACCTAAAGGCTCTACGCGTTGCGAGTGCCCCGTGTGCCGCTAGCGTTGATGGGAACTCCCCCACCTATCTATTATGAATAGCAAACTTCAGGCCATGAGCTAACCGATCGGTCAACGGTAAGACAAAAAACACGACTAAAGACGACTCGCTAACACCCTTTCAACTGTTTCAACAATCACCTGGGTTTGCGGATCAATCTCGATATTGACCCTGTCGCCTAGCAACCGGTCTTTTAAAACTGTACGCGCCAGCGTCTCTGGTATCAGATTGACGCTAAACTCCACCCCCGCACTATCGCTGGCGGGACGTACGTCACCTACCGTCAAGCTGATACCATCAACACCAATGTACCCTTTCTCGAATACAAACTTAGCGACTCTCTCAGGCAGTGAAAACCAAAGCCGACGATTGTTGGGTGCCTCTTCGATTGCCACCACATTGGCCATACAAATAATGTGGCCTGACATGGAGTGCCCACCAATTTCATCACCAAAACGCGCCGCGCGCTCTATGTTGACGCACTGACCTGGTGCAATTGCACCAAGATTTGTCAAACGCAACGTTTCACGCATCAGATCAAAACTGACATTCTCACCTTCTATCGCGGTTACCGTCAGGCAAACACCATTATGGGCTACCGACGCACCAATAGTGAGCCCTTCACGCAACGCCTCCGGCAATGCGACTACGTGGGTGCGAAACTCTTCCAGCTCTTTAACAGCGACGACCTCAGCCACGCCTTGCACAATGCCAGTAAACATATTGCTACGCCCTCTTTCTCAACGCATTAAAGTCAAAACAGGTCCTAAAATTCTGTGCAAGCTTACTACTAATACCCAACCCGTGTGCAGCCAGAAGCCTTGCTACAAACGTTGAAACGGCTTTTTTCTGATAACAAGCGCCGCATTAGCACTCATCAGAATCAATCACTAACAAAAATCATTGACTCAGAAAATAAACCTGAATTATCGCATTAAAACATGAAATAGAACGGCGCTAATTGACAAGACACCCACCACTCTTTAGACTTTCGCCGCAAATGTAATGACGCCGATTTGTACCCAGATTGCGGGCGTCCACCAAGCCAATGGCTTGGTGAAGTGCAGCTAAAAGGGTGTGTCCAGCGTTGATGGCCACCCGCAAGGGTGGCCTTTTTTTATTTCCCGCCCTACGCTTGCTCCCTCGCACTCCGTCTTCGGCCTACCGTTAAGGCAGACGCTATGATTGAAATTAGCAACGTTAGTAAAACCTATGGCACTGGCAATAGTGCCGTTCATGCCCTAAAAGATGTCAATTTAACGATTCCCAAAGGCACCATTCACGGCGTTATTGGTCTTTCGGGCGCAGGCAAGTCGACCCTTATTCGCTGTGTCAACCTACTTGAACGCCCAAGCACTGGCAGCGTATCAGTCGATGGCCAGGAAATGACCCGCCTTAGTCGCGGCGAATTAAACCGTGCCCGACACCGCATTGGAATGATTTTCCAGCATTTCAATCTGCTAACAACGCGTACTGTATTTGATAATGTGGCACTTCCCCTTGAGTTAATGGGCGAAAGCCGCAGTGCTATAAAGGATCGCGTATTGCCGCTGCTGGAGCTGGTGGGCTTGTCTGATAAAGCCAAACAATACCCAGCCCAGCTTTCTGGTGGTCAAAAGCAGCGTGTCGCCATCGCCCGCGCCCTGGCCAGCAAACCCAACGTCTTACTGTGCGATGAAGCCACTTCCGCACTAGACCCCCAGACCACCAGTTCGATTCTTGAGCTGTTGAGAGAAATTAATCAGCAGCTCGGCATCACCATTTTGTTGATCACTCACGAAATGGAAGTTGTGAAGTCTATTTGCCATCGAGTAAGCCTCATCTCCGATGGTGAGCTAGTAGAAGACGCCGAGGTCGGTGATTTCTTCACTGCGCCTATCACACAGCTGGGTAGGGAGTTCCTGAACGACTTTTTGCAGCTAAGCCCACCTAAAGAACTGATCGAGCGTTTAAGCGATACACCGAGCGAACATACTCATCCCGTCGTTCGGCTAACGTTTTCCGGTGATGCTGTTTCGACGCCGCTTATTTCACGCTTAGCGCGGGAGTGCAGCGTTGATGTCAGCATCCTCCAGGCAAAGGTCGAGTCCATTCAAGACCGCACCCTAGGGCTGATGATTGCAGAGCTGCTCGGCAGCCCCGCTCAAACTCAGGAAGCAATGGCTTATTTAGAAGCACATCAACTACAGGTAGAGGTACTTGGTCATGTCCAGCGCAATGTTTGATCTTATTTTACAAGCCACGCTGGATACGCTCTACATGGTGGCTATTTCAGGCGTGATCGCCACCCTGCTCGGCCTGCCACTTGGCGTCATGCTCTACGTGACTCGCCCTGGTCAGATATTAGCGATGCCAGCACTCAATCAAGTACTAGGCATTGTTACCAATGTTGGCCGCTCAATTCCGTTCATCATTTTGATGGTGGCGATTATCCCGTTCACCCGCATGCTGGTCGGCACCTCTATTGGTATTAATGCCGCCTCAGTGCCGTTAACTATTGCTGCTATTCCATTTGTAGCTCGGCTAATCGAAGGTGCGCTTAACGAGATATCCCCGGGGCTTATTGAGTCTGCTCAATCAATGGGCGCAACGCCTTGGCAGATCATTACCAAGGTACTGATCCCTGAGGCAAGGGGCGGCATTATCACGGGGCTGACGATTACGTTAGTGACACTGGTCAGTTACTCTGCCATGGCGGGCGCCGTAGGTGGCGGTGGCCTGGGCGATTTAGGCATTCGCTATGGCTATAACCGCTTCAACCCCACCATTATGTTAATTACCGTCGTTATACTGGTGGTGATGGTTCAAGGTTTCCAAAGCCTGGGCGACTATTTAGTGCGTAAAAGTGATCGCAAGTGACGATAGTCTGCACCTTTTATCGGCATAGTCGAATATAACCAAAACGCATTAGAATTTTATTTCTTATTGCCGCATAATCACATCCAACATTTACTGTGCCACAGGAGTGACACCATGCAAAAACTACTTATCGGCAGCCTGACTGCCTTAGCCCTTGCAGTTAACGTTGCCAACGCAGAAACACGCACCATCAAAATGGGCACTGTGGCAGGTCCGGAAACCGAAGTCATGGAAGTGGCAGCGCGAATTGCCAAAGAAGAGTATGACTTAAACGTCGAGATCATTGAGTTCACCGACTACGTCACGCCGAATGCTGCCCTCTCCGATGGCAGCTTAGACGCGAACGCTTATCAGCACGAACCGTACCTGCAGGCTATGGTCAATGACCGTGGATATGATCTTGCCATTGCGGGCTACACTTTTGTTTACCCGATCGGCGCATACTCTGAGAAATACGACAGCATTGAAGAACTGCCCGACGGCGCTCAAATCGCGCTGCCCAACGACCCATCTAATGAAGGGCGCGCACTCATTCTGATGCACAACCAGGGCCTGATCACACTTAATGATCCGAGCAACCTGGAAGCTACCCCCATCGACATCGCTGAAAATCCCCGCAACTTCCGTTTCCGCGAAATTGAAGCTGCACAACTACCCCGTGTACTACCAGACGTCGACATGGCGTTCATTAACAATACGTTCGCCCAACCGGCTGGCTTGAGCCTGAGTGACGCGATAATCAAGGAAGGCCCTGAATCTCCCTACGTCAACTTGATTGCGGTACGGGGCGGAGACGAAGATCGCGAAGAAATCCGTCAACTTGTTGACGCTTATCAGCGCGACGAGGTCATCGAAAAAGCAGAAGAATTGTTTAAGGGCGCAGCTGTACCCGGCTGGATCGAATAAACAGTACGGTTTTCTCTATCGATATAATCAGGCCAGCCTTAGGGCTGGCCTGATGTGTTTAATCCTATAAGGAATTCGTATGCATAGTGTTGATTATGCGTTGCTTAATCGGCAGCTTGAAGCTCTGCTAGACACACGTGATTGGCTAACCAACAGCGCACAAACCTGTGCCTTTATTCAACATGCCCTGAGCGACATCAACTGGGTGGGGTTCTATTTGCAGCGCCAGCCCAACCAACTCAGCCTTGGCCCATTTCAGGGCAAACCTGCCTGCCATCCAATCCCCTTCAGCAAAGGCGTTTGCGGGGCTGCTGCCCGCCAACAAGCTACCCAACGGGTTGATGACGTTCACTCTATTGCTGATCACATCGCCTGCGATGCTGACTCTCGCTCAGAGCTCGTTGCTCCCATCGTGATCGACAGCTATCTCTGGGGAGTGCTCGACCTAGACAGCCCCCAGCACGCACGCTTTAGTCAAGAAGATCAGGCGGGTATTGAGGCACTGGTGGCTACGTTTATTCGCCAGACTGACCTCCCTCTCTTTATCGACTAGCTTTATCGGTTGGCCATAAAAAAAGCCCCATGCTAAGAGGCATGGGGCTTTTAAGTATTTGGTAGGACCAGGCGGATTTGAACCGCCGACCTCCACGATGTCAACGTGGCGCTCTAACCAACTGAGCTATGGTCCTAAATATAACTAATCAGCTGCACGTAATATGGTAGGACCAGGCGGATTTGAACCGCCGACCTCCACGATGTCAACGTGGCGCTCTAACCAACTGAGCTATGGTCCTGCTGTGCAACGGATGCGTATTCTACGGCTTCATAGCTGAATTGCAAGTAGTTTTTAGCATTTTGAAATGACGTAAATGAATTAACTCCCCTCAATTTTAATGTCTTATCGACACTTATCTACGGTTACCGCTAAGCTAAACGTAGATTAACCACTATTCACGGTTAAACCAGGAGGCAAACCTTGCTTGGGCCTTTGCTAGGATGCATCGCCATCTCATTGTTACTCGCCACACTGATTGCCCGCGTGCCTATGCGCTGGTGGTGGGTGCGCAGTTTTGAATTTCCCCGACTGCAAATTGCCGTAATGGCTTTAGCGTGTGGCTTAGCTAGCCTGTGGTTACTAGACCCAGGGCCGTGGCGAGTTACCGCGACACTGGTCTCACTCGCCACGCTAGCGCTTCAACTGCGCTACATTTTGCCATGGACAAAGCTCTGGCCTGTGCAGGTAAAAGCCGCCCATAATGCCCCTAAAGACCAGATGATTACGCTGCTAATCGCCAATGTACTGACACCAAACCGTCAGTCAGAAGAATTACTGGCGATGATAACGCGCCACCAGCCCGACATGATTCTCACGTTAGAATCCAACCAATGGTGGCAAGAACGACTTGACCCAGCATTAGATGCGCTGTGGCCTTATAGCGTTAAGATCCCCCTAGATAACCTTTATGGCATGCACCTCTATTCTCGCCTAGCACTGAAAGATACTGAGATTAAGTGGCTTATCCAGGATGACATACCTTCGATTCACACCCAGGTAGAGCTTAAAAGCGGCCAGCATATTCGCTTATTTGCCGTTCACCCAAGACCACCAGCACCCAATGAAAGCGAAAAATCTTTATGGCGTGACGCAGAGCTGTTGTGGATTGGCAAAGAGATACATCGACACCCAAAGGCCACTATCGTTGCCGGCGACCTGAATGATGTTGCCTGGTCACGTACAACACGCCGTTTTTGTCGCATAGGGGGTATGCTGGACCCACGCCGTGGTCGCGGCTTGTACAGCACCTTTCACGCTAATTACCCCCTATTGCGCTGGCCTCTCGACCACGCGTTTGTAAGCGAGCATTTCACCCTCGTCAACATGCAGCGACTTGGGGCGTTCGGATCTGACCACTTCCCTATATTAGCCACTTTTTGCTATCGGCCTTCGCGTCAAAATGAACACGAAACGCCCGACGCCAGTGCAGAAGAGCGTCAAGAGGCGAACAAAACCATTCAAAAGGGCAAAACGGAAACGCAAGAAACCTAACCGCCTACCCTCTTAATATCTCAATAGAGGCTACTCAGGTACGCCTCCTTGCGTTAGTACTGCAGGGTCTAGCAAACGTTCGAGCGTTGAGCGATCTAGGTCGGTCTCTTCCTCCGCAACGTCGATGATTGGGCGCCCAGCTTGATAGGCTTTTTTAGCCACCGCGGCGGCGGCGTTATAGCCAATCACGCTATTAAGAGCCGTGACTAAAATAGGATTCCGTGCGAGCGGCCCCTGTAAATTATCGTCACGCACTTTGAATGTGGCGATAGCACGCTCACCCAACAAGGTGGCTGTGTTACTCATCAATCTAATCGATGTGAGAAGATTCGAAGCCACTAGCGGCAACATCACGTTGAGCTGGAAGTTTCCACTCTGACCCGCCACTGTTACCGCGGCATCCAAACCGATGACTTGCGCTGCCGCTTGGGCGGCCGACTCAGGAATCACAGGATTTACCTTACCCGGCATAATGGAACTACCAGGCTGTAGTGCCTCAAGTTCAATCTCGCCCAGCCCCGCCAACGGCCCCGAATTCATCCAGCGTAAATCGTTAGCGATCTTCATAACCACACAGGCCAACCCTTTCAACTGCCCCGATAACTCTACGGCAGCATCCTGGGATGCCAAACTGGCAAAAAAGCTATCATTAGGCACAAAAGGTAGGCCCGTTTGCTGACTTAAATCGCTAGCCATTAGCTCGGCAAACCCCTCAGGCGCGTTAATACCGGTGCCCACCGCCGTGCCGCCTTGCGCTAATCGACACAGCCTTGTCATGGCGCTATCAAAACGCTCGATGGCCTGCCCCACTTGGCTCGACCACGCTCCTAGTTCTTGATCCATACGCAGCGGCATGGCATCCATCAGATGAGTACGACCTGTTTTAACAACATGGGCCAGCTCACTCGCCCTACGATCAATCGTGGCCTGCAGCGTCACCAATGCGGGACGAAGCGTTTCATTAACGGCTATCGCTGCCGATAGGTGAATGGCCGTTGGGATAACGTCGTTACTCGACTGCCCCATATTAACGTGATCATTTGGCGTTACTTCGACCCCTTTACGACTGGCAAGCGTCGCTAGCACTTCATTGACGTTCATATTGGTCGACGTACCAGAGCCTGTCTGGAAAACATCGATAGGAAAATGCCCATCATGCTGGCCACTAATCACCGCCCGAGCCGCATTCTCAATCGCCTCCGCGCGGGGTTTATCTAACAAACCCAACTGACAGTTACTCCGCGCAGCAGCGAGCTTTATCCGCGCGACAGCGTGAATAAATGCCGTGGGCATGGGGGTATGCGAGACAGGGAAGTTGTTGATAGCCCGTTGGGTTTGAGCGCCATAAAGCGCATTTGCAGGCACATCGAGCTCACCCATGCTATCCCGTTCAATACGTGTGTCCATCCTGGCACTCCTTTTTAAAAACGGCTTAGCTAACGCCACTCACATCACTAGCGTCACGTTTCCCAACGATTATTTTAGTGATAACGGTTATCTATACGCTTAGCCTAGCCCTACCGGCGCGTTAGGTAAATCCGCGCGTATCATCGACTCACACAGCCACACTCACACGATCCTTAAATTCACTTCACCACAATGTTGCACTGCACAAAAACCCCTGTTATGCTGCAACGCAAGATAACTAGATATCAGCTGCGGTGGATGCTTAACAAAACCGTTGCTGATCAACCAACACTAACGGCACCGTCAATCAATGGGCCGATTAGTGGGCAATGGAACAGGAGTGTTTACCATGCAAACATTTAACACCAACGAAATGACTCAGCAGTTCGACAACATGTTCATGGCACCTGTGCGTGCATACATGACGCTAAGCATCGATTACTCTGAAAAAATGCTTAACGCACAGTTTGATGCCAACAAATCTTACGTAGATACCGGCATCGCCCAAATGCGTCAGCTGATGAGCGTGAAAGACGCCAACGGCCTGCGTAGCTACATGGAAGGCCAGCAAAAAGTGGCTAAAGAACTAGCTGAACGTGTAAAAGGCGATGCAGATAAAGTCGTTGCTCTTCAGCAAGACTTTTTGCAGAAAGGCCAAAAACTGACAGAAGATAATGTTAAGCAAGCGCAAGCTGCTGCTAGCAAAATGAGCAAAACTGCTTAATCCTGTTAGTTATTGACTTGCTGTCATTAAAACGCCCCTGCCAGATCACTGGCAGGGGCGTTTTATCAATTGCGCTTTACCAATTAAGGGCAGACTTAACGAAAGGAATAGTCAGCTTCCGTTTAGCGGATAACGATGCTTGATCAAGCGTTTCCAGCGCATGGCACAAATCCCCCAACTCCCTCGGCCCGCGGTGCATAATGTAGCGCCCTACGTCATCAGGCAACTGCATTCCACGTACGTTGGCGCGAAGCTTTAACGCTGCTAGGCGTTCGTTATCATCCAACGGATGCAGATGAAACGTAACTCCCCAGGTTAGCCGTGACGCCAAGTCCGGCAATGCAACGTCTAATTGACGTGGGGACGTATTGGCGGCAATCACTAAGGCTTTTCCCGCATCACGCAGCCGATTAAAGGCATGAAACAGAGCCTCTTCCCAACGCTTACGCCCTATCACATATTCAAGATCATCAATGGCGACGAGATCCAAACGTTCGATATCCTCCAGCATCAGCGGTGGAAAATGACCAAGGTCTGCCAATGGAAGATAAAGTGCCCGCTTATCTGCATCCGAGGCGGCATGACACGCCGCCTGTAAAAGATGGCTACGGCCACTGCCCGGCGCGCCCCATAAATATAAGAACGGCTCAGCATCTGACTTAAGCTGCCGGCTCAGGTACTCCATTAATGAAGCGTTTGCTTGTGAGGCATAGTAATTATTAAATGTCGCGTCGTCTCGCAACCCTACCCCAAGCGGTAGCTGTGCCGGTAATCGGCTCATGGTGACTCCCTTTCGTCGTGACGACCCAGTCCATCATTGTAATGTTGCTGTTCTTGCGGACGTTGCTCGGCATCATAGAGAGCACTGCCTTTATAGCGGTCTTTAATTTCCCTTAAAAGCACCATAATGACCGCTGCGGCAGGCAATGCTAAGAGTACGCCCGTCAGACCGAAAAGATGACCGCCCGCCAGTACCGCAAAGATAACCGCAACAGGATGCAAACCTATCTTATCGCCTAACAGCTTAGGCTGAAGTATGACACTTTCTGCCGCCTGACCGATACCGAATACCGCGATCACGCCCAGCACAGCCCACCATGTATCAAATTGGAAAAGCGCCACGATAAGCGCCACCACTAACCCCACAATAAAACCAAGGAACGGCACAATACTGACAAGCCCAGACACAACACCAATCAGCAGGCCGAAGTTCAGCCCCATCAACGTTAGGCCCGCCGCATATATAATGCCTAAACACAGCATGACCAGTAACTGCCCACGTAGAAACGCTGATAGAACTTCATCACAGCGCTGAGCCAAACGGGAAACATCGCTTGTCCATTGACGAGGAACTAAATCAGCAAGACTAGAAATCAGCCTGCTCCAATCAAGTAGTAAATAGAACGTTACGACAGGAATCAGGGCGACGTAGGTAACCCAGGAAACGAAAGCCATCCCAGAACGGCCTATTTGACTTAACGCCTGAGCTGCATAGCTACCCGCATCACGCCAGTTTTCGATCAAAGTTTCTCTAACGTTCGTTAGCTCAGCGCCCAAATCGTAACCCGTCCACTCCTGAACTTGCGGCGCTAATATGTTCTCAATCCAGTTGAAGACACTCGGCAACGCCTCTCCCAGCTGTTTTGTCTGCTGCACAACCAGCGGGATCAAAATAAGCAGGCTTAAAATAAGGATCAGTAACAGGACAAAAAAGACGCTACTAACTGCCCAGGGCCGCTTCATGCCTAACCGCTGGAAATAATTAGCAAGCGGGTCAGCCAAATAGGCCAAAATTAAACCCGCAATAAATGGCATCAGTACCGCATCTAATAAGTAGAGGCAGCCCACCAATACCACCAAAAAAACAACGCCCCACCATGAATGTCGCATGCTCTTTATATCCCTCCTGGAAAGATGGTTAGCGCCCTTAGCGTACTGAATAGTAACAAAAGTAGCGTATTGAACATCGGTTAACGCCGCACATCGATGCGACTTACGTCTCTGGGTGTTACAATCCGTTCCGTTATCGCCCCAGCACTGGCCATTTCGCCAGCACTACCCGTATTGCTATAGGCTTCACAGGATCTGTCATGACCGATACCTCCACTTCTCAGGCCACTCCCTCACTCAGCTATAAAGACGCAGGTGTCGATATTGATGCCGGCAACGCGCTAGTTGATCGCATCAAACACGTTGCCAAACGCACGACACGCCCTGAAGTCCTGGGTGGCCTTGGCGGGTTTGGCGCACTGTGTGAGCTTCCCGCTGGTTATAAACAGCCAGTCCTGGTCTCCGGCACGGATGGTGTCGGCACTAAACTGCGTCTTGCCATGGACCTTGGTAAGCATGACACCATTGGCATTGACTTGGTCGCTATGTGTGTCAACGATTTGATCGTTGCCGGTGCTGAACCACTGCTATTCCTTGACTACTATGCCACGGGTAAGCTGGATGTGGATATCGCTGCAGATGTCGTGACCGGCATTGGCGCTGGTTGCGAACTGGCTGGTTGCGCACTAGTAGGCGGCGAAACTGCGGAAATGCCCGGTATGTACGAGGGCAATGACTACGATTTGGCAGGCTTCTGCGTTGGCGTTGTTGAGAAGGCCGATATTTTAGACGGCAGCAAGGTAGCCGAAGGCGATGTACTGCTGGGATTGGCCTCTTCTGGCCCGCACTCCAATGGCTATTCACTGATTCGCAAAATTCTGGAAGTTAGCAACGCTTCACTCAATGATACTGTGGATGGGCAGCCGCTTGGCGACGCGTTAATGGCGCCGACGCGTATTTATGTGAAGTCGTTACTGTCGATGATGCGCGACACAGATATTCCCGTTCACGCGCTCTCCCATATTACGGGTGGTGGTTTACTGGAAAACATTCCCCGTGTTCTACCCGATACCCTCGCAGCCCACGTTGATCTTTCTACCTGGCAACGCCCAGAAGTATTTAACTGGTTACAAGCCCAAGGCAATGTCAGTGAAACGGAAATGCACCGCGTACTGAACTGCGGCATCGGCATGGTGGTTGTAGTTCCCCAGGCCCAAGCTGAAGACGCTATGGCGCATCTGCAAGCTCAAGGCGAGACCGTATATCGAATTGGTCAGATTATTCAGCGCCAGGAGGAAGCCGTCGTTTTGGAGAACCTTCGCGCATGAGCAGTACCGACTTCAATAGTGGCACGTTCAACGACACCATAAACGACATGGCGCCAGAACCAGCAGCGGCGCGACGTATTGTGGTGCTAATTTCTGGCAGTGGCAGTAATTTACAGGCGCTGATTGATGCACAAAGCCATGATCGACTCGGCGGGGAAATCGTCGCTGTTATTTCCAATGAGCCGGATGCCTATGGCTTGAAGCGCGCCTTAGAAGCGGGTATTGAAGCCGTTGCGCTACCTCATCGCGAATATGACAGCCGCGATGCTTACGACGGAGCGCTAATCAAAGTCATCGAACGTCATGAGCCTGACTTGATTGTTTTAGCAGGCTTTATGCGCATTCTGACGCCCCGCTTTGTGCAGCGTTTTTTAGGCAAAATGCTCAATATCCACCCCTCACTGCTGCCCGCCTATCAAGGGTTAAATACCCATGCTCGAGCGCTGGCAGATGGTGTCAAACAGCATGGCTGCAGCGTGCACTTTGTCACTGAAGAGCTAGATGGTGGGCCTGTTGTGCTGCAAGCAGAACTGAACGTTACAAATGAAGATACCGTTGAGACGCTGAAGGAGAAGGTGCACGCTCGTGAACACCTAATTTTCCCAATTGCCGTGCAGTGGTTTCTGCAAGGCCGCCTGCAATATAGCGCTGAAAACGCCACCATGGATGGGCATCCCCTGCCCCCCCATGGTATGCGGCTCTCCCACACAGATGCTGCAGAAGAGCTAGACGAAGAGTTTGACGAAAACACGTAAACGTCACTGTTCTGACCATAAGAAACGCCTTACCGCTATTAGCGCGTAAGGCGTTTTTCGTTTAGCTTGCGGATATTAAGTGCGAGGCAGCGTAACGCCTCGTTGACCCATATATTTACCACCGCGATCTTTATAAGATGTTTCGCACATCTCATCAGACTCAAGGAATAGCATCTGAGCTACCCCTTCATGGGCATAAATCTTGGCAGGCAGGTTGGTAGTATTTGAAAACTCAAGCGTCACATGCCCTTCCCACTCTGGCTCAAGCGGCGTTACGTTGACAATAATGCCACAGCGCGCGTAAGTGGATTTTCCAAGGCAAATCGTCAGCACACTGCGCGGAATACGAAAATACTCAACCGTGCGTGCTAATGCGAAGGAATTCGGCGGGATAATACACACATCCCCCTTAACATCGACAAAGCTTTTGTCATCAAACGCTTTGGGATCGACAATAGCCGAATGTATGTTGGTAAACACTTTAAATTCATCGGCACAGCGAACATCGTAACCGTAGCTCGACGTGCCATAAGAAATAACGCGCTGATCATTCACATAGCGCACCTGCTCAGCTTCAAACGGTTCAATCATGGCATCGCTTTGTGCCATGCGACGAATCCACTTATCAGATTTAATACTCATTTGTTACGTCATCACTCGCTAAAAGAAATAGTGGGGCCGCCGCTATGGCTGGCATTTACCGATTGCGCCACTTGTTTGGCAATATCTGCAAACGTGCGACTCACTGAGCTATCGGGTTCGGAAATCACGCTGGGGCGACCAGAGTCAGCTAGCTCACGAATAGAAAGCGTTAACGGCAACCGCCCAAGAACTGTCGTATCATACTCTTCCGCGATGCGATCGCCGCCACCGGTACCAAAAATAGCCGCTTCGTGGCCGCAATTTTCACAATGATAAAGACTCATGTTCTCTACCACGCCAAGCACTGGCACATTGACCTTACGGAACATCTCAATGCCTTTGCGGGCATCAAGGAGCGCAATATCCTGAGGCGTGGTGACAATCACGGCGCCTGAAACAGGCACTTTTTGCGCCAGCGTCAGTTGGATATCGCCGGTACCTGGCGGCATATCAATCAGCAGGAAATCCAGATTATCCCATTGGGTTTGTGTCAGCATTTGCTGAAACGCACCCACGACCATCGGGCCACGCCAGACCATCGCCTCACGGGTATTAACCATAAAGGCCATCGACATCGCTTGAAGGCCGTGCGCTTCTAGCGGCAGAAACTTATTGTCCTCCGTCGCCTGAGGCCGTACGCCTTCTTTAACACCCAGCATTTGCGCTTGGCTAGGGCCGTAAATATCAGCATCCAGTACGCCAACACGATACCCCTGGGCAGAAAGCGCTAGTGCCAAGTTCACAGTAACGGTCGATTTGCCGACCCCACCTTTCCCCGATGCCACTGCTACTATATGTTTTACACCGTCCATCAATGGCACTCCTGTCTATTGCGACTAATCTATCCGTGGTTTGAATGATACTCCTAGGCGGCCTATTTCTAAACCAACATACAATCTAAACCAACATACAAAAAGCGGATGCAGGGGGTACCTACATCCGCTTTATTACGCTAGCAATCAGCGCACGATCAAGTGTATAGATCAGTTACTGTTTTGTTGATCCTGCTCTTCAGAACTTGCTTCTTCAGCTTGCTCAGAACCATTTGAATCAGCGTTGTCACTCTGCTCATCAGTAAGAGAAGGCACTTCGTCATTCGCCGCATCGCTTACATGCAAACGACTCTCCAAAGATGAAAGCTCGTCACGCCAATCACTAAGCTGGGTTTCCAAGCGTGCAAGCTGCTCTTCACGGGCTTCAATATCACTTTCAACATTGGCTACTTCTTCACGACCAATATCCAGCGCGACCATAAGATCATCCATCTCGCTGCGCACTTGGTCGAGGCTCTGTTGCTCTTCTTCACGCAGTTGAGTTAACGAATCAACCTCGCTTTGCAACTCATCCCGCTCACTGGTGAGCGAGTCACGCTCGCTTTGCAAATTATCTAATTCACTTTGAACGGCTGACACCTCTTCCTCAGTACCGGACAGTTGTTCGCTAGCTTCACTAATCTGGGTTTCTAAACCCGACAGTTCCTCTTGAGCGGCACTAAGCTCGTCAACGGCCTCCTGACGCTCTTGTTCAGCTTGCTGACGTGCCGACTCCGCTTCTTGGCGGGACTCTTCGGCACTTTGACGAGCTTCTTCAGCTTCCTGGCGAGCAGACTCAGCTTCGTCACGCGCGCTTACCACTTGATCACGTTCTTCTTTGAGTGCTTGCAAATCGGTTTCAGCGCTTTCCACTTGCTCACTTAACGTATCGACTTCTTGCTGAAGTGCATCACGCTCAGCTTCTAGTTCTTCAAGACGCGATTGCACCGCACTTGTATCACGCTGAGCGGACTCTAGATCGCTTTGTGCCTGAGCCTGCTGCTCTTCCAGCGATGCCATTTCCTCACGCATTACACTTAAATCGGTCTCAGCTTGCTCGACTTCTGCAATCCGCTGGCTAAGCTGGTTATTATCTTGCTCGACGCTGGCTAACTGGCCTTCTAACGTTTCGACACGCTCTTGCCGTGTGCCCGAGTTCGATTGCGCCATAATTGCCCAAATAACAGCAATGGCGGCAATACCAGCAATGCCTTTGACACGGTTGTCTTTAAAAAGCGTTTTCATGCCTGGCTTACTCGCTGACGCTTGATTATCCGAGTGGTTTGCTTCTGGCATACTGCGTCCCTCTCTTCTTTTTTAGGCTACCGATATCAGCAGCGTTGATAGACATTTAGCACCTGACATTCTTTTACTAGCATACACATCTAGCAACATCTAGCCAGCGATCAACGTATATGACTAACGGCCCATACGGTTACCCGTTTGCTGGTTAGCCTAGTGTTTACTTTCCTTAAAGCCTATCGCATCGGCAGCGGCAACCTCAAACCAAGAAAGCGTGGCATGTAATGACACAACACTGCCAATAATCAATAATGTAGGCGGTGTAATCTCACCTTGGTGAAATGCCTCAGGCAGCTGTTGCAAAGAACCAATATGCGTACATTGGTGCTGTGTTGTGCCCTGTTCAATCAGCGCCAAAGGGGTACTGGGTGCGAGACCATGGTCCATCAAAGCCTGGCAAATGGCCTCTAAGTTACTCAGCCCCATATAAAATACCAAGGTTTGTCCAGGGCTAGCTAACGCTTGCCAATCAAGCGTGCTCTCTCCATGTTGCAAGTGGCCCGTGACTAAGCGAATTGACTGCGCATGATCTCGGTGTGTCAGAGGAATGCCCGCATAAGCTGCACAACCGGATGCCGCGGTAATACCCGGGATGACTTCTACCGCCACATTTTCAGCCATGAGCGTTTCTAATTCTTCTCCACCTCGGCCAAAAATGAAGGGATCTCCCCCCTTGAGACGCACAACTTGCTTACCTTGCCTGGCCCAAGCCACCAATGTTTGGTTAATTTCATTTTGAGGGACGCTGTGCAACGCCTTCGCCTTGCCAACGTAAAATCGCTCAGCCTTAGGCCCTATCAGGGCTAGCACTTCATCGCTAACGAGGCGGTCGTAGAGCACCACTTCTGCTACCTGAAGCCGCTTATACGCTTTCAACGTCAATAGCTCTGGATCCCCTGGGCCAGCACCTACCAAACTTACCAAACCACCGCCAACTTTTTGAGCGCTAGCCGAATGGCCTGTCTTTATAGTGGCTGCCTTTACTTCGCTCAAAGAAACACCCCGACAATAAAAAATGATCCAATCTATTAAAATGCAATAGGCCTTCCCGTGTCGCGCCAAAGTTTCTATGGAAGACACTTAACGTCACACTAAAATTCTTTTATAGAATATATATAGATCAATTGATTTTAAAAAAAGCAAGCATTGTCAGTAATGGCTTACATATTAGTTACGTTTTTAGGGCTAACCTTTACGATTAACTTTTATTTGGCATATGCTTTGGAGCTTCACGCATGCTCGTGAATGATACAGCCCCAGTACCGCACAGTACTGATAGTCTGATATCCCAGATACCAGGGGTTATTTTTCAATTCTATCGATCACATTGCGGCCGTATGCACTTTCCCTATCTGGAAGGCGGGGGCGAGGCGCTGGCACACATCGACCGACAACAATTAGCGCATGACGCTGGCCAACTTATTGAACACCTAACCGGTCACGATCACCCCAAAATCATGTCGTCTATTGAGCGATCTGCACGCTGGATGCTACCGCTCACAACTCGCTTCCGCCTCCCCTTCCCTAAAGGAAAACCGCACTGGATTGCGGTAAGTGCTAACCCTTCCCCGGCATCCAATGGTGTTCGCTGGAGCGGCATCATGATGGATATTACTGATCAAGTCGCTGAAGAGCAGCGACTAAGAAAACTCTGCGACACCGACCCTTTAACGGGATTGCCTAACCGTCGCAAACTCATGGTGCACTTAACGCACCTAGCCTCATTAAGCACGCGGCATGGGACGCCTTTATCTATCATGATGGTAGATATAGATTATTTTAAACAGCTCAATGATCGTTGGGGACACTTGCAGGGCGATAGCGTACTTGAACAACTTGCCGTGCAAACTCAGCAACTCCTGCGCTGCGAAGATATGGTGGCAAGACTTGGAGGTGAAGAGTTTATGGTCGTGTTGCCGCTTACACCGCTGCAACAATGCCATAAACTCGCTGACCGTCTCCGACATGCCATCGCAAGCTACGATTTTGGAATCGGTGCCGGCCAAGTAACCGTGAGCATTGGTGTAGCGGAGTATCGGTGCGGTGAGCCTTTAGCCAACTTAATAGAGCGCGCTGATCAAGCTCTATACAGCGCGAAAGAGGTTGGTCGCGACTGTGTATGCCTTCTACCCTAATAAGAGCAATTTTAAAAGGAGGCAACACATGACAACGCTTGCTCAGAAAACCTGTGAACCTTGCAGTAGCAACGCCATACCGCTCACTTATAGCGCATGCCAACCCCATCTAGAAGCACTTTCAGAGTGGCAGATTGTTGACCACGATGGCATCATGAAGCTGACGAGACAGTTTACGTTTCGCAACTTTGCCGATGCCCTGGCATTCACCCAGCGCGTTGGCGATATAGCAGAGCAGGCTGGGCACCATCCTGTCATTGTTACTGAGTGGGGTAAAACCACCGTGACATGGTGGTCTCATGCAATAAAGGGCCTGCATCTTAATGATTTCATTCTTGCCGCCAGAACCGACGAGGTAGCCGAATAAATGTTTGAGCAAATTGAGCGAGTCCCAGGAGATGCCATTCTCGGGCTGATCGAAGCTTTCAAAAAAGACACCAATCCCCAGAAAGTCGATTTAGGGGTTGGCGTATATCGCGATGCACAAGGCAATACGCCGGTCATGCGCGCTGTCAAGGAAGCAGAAGCTCGCCTGCTCAAGAATGAAACCACCAAGACCTATATTGGCTCTCACGGTGCCCCTGCTTACGGTGATGCTGTGCTGCCTATGGTATTAGGTACAGATTCTTCCGTATTGAAAGCCAACCGCGCGAGCGCTACCCAGTCTCCTGGTGGAACAGGTGCACTACGCTTAGCCGCTGACTTTATTGCTCACCAGCTTCCTGGAAAAGGAATCTGGGTCAGCGATCCTACTTGGCCAAACCATCACGGCATTTTCACCGCTGCAGGTATCGAACTTCACAAGTACCCCTACGTTGATGCTGACAACCGCCTTGATTTCGATGGTATGTTAGCAGCACTGAAAAAGATTCCTGAAGGCGACGTTGTGGTACTTCACGCTTGCTGCCACAACCCGACCGGCTTTGACCTGTCCAAAGATCAGTGGCAAGAAGTAATGGCGGTACTGAGCGAGCGCAAACTACTGCCATTGGTTGACTTTGCTTACCAAGGTTTCGGGGAAGGCCTGGACGAAGATGCCTATGGTGTTCGTCTGCTGGCCGAAAACCTTGATGAAGTTATCATCACCAGTTCCTGCTCAAAGAACTTTGGCATTTACTGCGAACGCACTGGCTGCTTGATCCTGATTGCAAAAGACGCCGAGCAGATGGAGAACGTTCGCTCTCAGGCTGCCATTGTGGCCCGTGAGAACTACTCTAACCCTCCCGCCCACGGCGGCGCGATTGTTAGCGAAATTCTCCACGACGCTGAGCTGTCTGCAATGTGGCGTGAAGAGCTGACCGAAATGCGTGATCGCATCAATACGCTGCGTCGCGACTTCGTTGAAGCCCTTAAGCCTTACGGCCTTGATGAAAAGTATGCATGCGTTGCAGAACAGCGTGGCATGTTCTCTTACACCGGTTTAACCCCCGAGCAAGTAGACCGCCTGCGTGACGAATTCGGTATTTACATGGTGCGCTCTGGCCGTGCCAACGTTGCAGGATTCTCACACGAGAATTTACCTTACCTCGCTAAAGCCATCGCTGCCGTTAACGAATAACGCCAGTGAGTTGTTAACCTTAGTGTCAACAGCTAAAACGCCCAGGCAAATTGCCTGGGCGTTTTTGTAGATGAATTGAAGATAAGCCACTGAACAGGCAAGCGATTGTTATGTACAATTGCCCGCTTGCCGCCAGAGCCTGGGGCGCCCGTGCGGCGTCCGCTACAACGCAATGCTTGACCGATCAGTCAAATCTTCGGCACACTCAGCATAGCCTTGTATACAACACACCATAACTAAGAGGCCTATCATGGCGGCTGTCGGCACTCACTATCCGTGGTACAAAAAAGAAGATACCGACGCGTTCTTCGCGCTGTTTCAAAACAATATTGCCAACTTTGTCATTATCGCAATTACCATGCTGGGCATGGGGTTCCCCACATCCATTGTGTATGGTCAGGTGTTACCTGGTGCCGCAGTGGCAGTCATGGCAGGCAATTTTTATTACGCATGGAGTGCCGCTAGGCTCGCACGCAAAGAAAACCGCAGCGATGTCACCGCGCTCTCCTACGGCATCTCCACACCGGTCATGTTTGTGTTTCTATTCGGCGTATTGCTCCCCGCCAAGCAGTTAACCGGTGACGCGGAATTAGCCTGGAAAGTTGCCGTGGCCGCCTGCTTTATTAGCGGCGCAATAGAAGCCTTGATTAGCATTATTGGCCGCTGGGTGCAGTATCACCTCCCACGGGCGGCCATGTTGGGCGCTGTTGCTGGCGTCGCACTCACCTTTATTGCCGGTGAGATGCTATTTAAAACCCTGGAAATGCCTATCATTGGACTTCTGGTGCTCGGCATTATCATTGTTGGTCTTGTGGCCCGCGTCAGCATGCCATTTAAGCTACCGACATCGCTGTTTGCCATTGTGGTCGGTACTGCGATGGCATATTTGATTGGCGATGCGGGCAGTGAACGCTTTAGCGATGCTTTTACACATTTAGGGTTCTACCCCCTACTGCCTAATTTGGCATGGTATGAAGGGCTAGGCTTGCTGTTTACCGGCATGCTGGCCGTACTTACCGTCGTGCTCCCCATCACCCTCTATAACGCTATTGAAACCATGAATAACGTTGAAGCGATGGAAGCGGCTGGCGATAAATACGATGTGCGCGAGTGCCAGGCAGTGGATGGAGCAGGCACGATGATCGGCGCTCTATTTGGCGGCGTATTCCCGACAACTGTTTATATCGCAACGGTGGGCGCGAAGTGGATGGGGGCAGGACGAGGCTACAGCATTTTAAACGGTGCCGTTTATGCCCTCGCCACCATGTTTGGTCTGATCGCTGCCTTAGCGGCCATTATTCCGGTCTCAGTAGTGGCCCCTATCTTGGTATTTGTCGGCATGTCGATGATAGCCACTGCATTTCAAGCGAACGATACCCGCTATTATCCGGCCATTGCGCTGGCGATGCTGCCCTACTTTGCCAACTACGTAATGACACGCTTCAACCGGGGTGCTGGTGACGTCGTCAGCGATATTTCCAGTGCCATTGTTGTCATGGGACAAGGTGCGATGTTTATGGCCATCTTCCTAGGGGCCATGACAGTATCGGTGATCGATCATCAGTTCCGGCGTGCAGCCGCATTCGCCGCCATTGCGGCAGGCTTCTCATTTGTAGGACTGATGCACGCCCCAAAACTGGCCTTCAACGCGGCGCCTGAATTTGTCATGGGTTACTTGGGCATGGCATTACTGTTTATGTACTTCTCGTTCCAGGAAGCCCCCAAGAAGCACTAAACTGCATTACTTGCTGAATCCCGCCTGCCGATGCGGGCGGGATAAAATGCGCTTGAGCACTATCCAAGCAACCATACCTGCCAACACGTTACCCAATGCCGCACCAGCGGCTAAGCCTGTCCAGCCAAACAACTGCGCACCCAACCATAAACAAGGTAGATAGCAAATAAACAAGCGTGCGCTTGAAAGCAGCATTGCTCTAAGTGGCCAGCCGAGAGCGTTACCTGCAGACACCACCAGCATACACACGCCCAGCGCAGCATAACTTGGCAACAAAAAGCGAATTAGCAGCGCGAGCTCACTTTGCACCTCCTGGTTCCCGGCTAACACCATAGCCACCCAGGGTGAAGCCAGCGCCAGCAACAGCCCCAGGCTAAGCTGCCATATCAACGCGACATTCACTGCCAAGCGCATCAGTTGCTGAATCTGTCCCCAGTCGCCCGCGCCATAGCAACGCCCAAGCCATGGTGGTAGCGACATCGTCATCGCCAATATCACCATCAGCGAAACCGTTTCTAGGCGGCTGGCAAGTCCCCAAGCCGCCACTTGGGTATCTCCTAGGCTAGCAACAGCCGCAATCGCCAACATCGCCGCCAGTGGCGGCATCAACTGGCTAACCATAGCAGGAGCAGCAATACCGGTAAAAAGCCGCCACGAGCGCCTAGCTTCTTGCCATAGTGCGGTATTCGTCGTCCACTTTCGATGCTTTAGTTTAATACTGCTGAATAACAGCCCCACAAAAAATGCAATGGCGGTCGCCCAAGCCGCGCCCGCTAGCCCCCACCCCTGCCAAGAACCAATACCAAAAATAAATAGCGGATCCAATCCCAGATTAACAAGGCTACTAAGCACCATCATCTTACCTGGCAGCCGTGTATCGCCGTGAGCACGAAACACGCTATAGATAAAATAGAGCAGCGCGCCTAGCCAAGCCGAAAATAGCTGTGGCCCCCAGTAAGCGCGAATATAGACCAGCGCGCTATCATCGGCACCTAGCAACCTGAATATGGGTACTTGAAGAAACCAGAGCACTACAGTTAATAGACCGATGACAAGCCCACCGGCAATTAGCACCAGACTACCTAACCGCTTCGCTCTACTCTCTTCTCCAGCCCCTAGAGCTCGGGAAATCAGCGCCGCAATCGCGATCCCCATTCCCACTTGAATACCAATAATCAGAAATGACAAAGGAAAGGTAAACGACTGAGCGGCCAAGGGCGCTGTTCCCAAACGGGCAATAAAAGCACTATCTACAAGCTGGAAACCCAATAGCGCCAACACGCCAATGGCCATCGGCCACGTTTGACGCCATAAGGTTATCGCCAGCTCGCGTTGCTGCATAATGACCGCTGCCAAAGAGAAATCCTCAAAACAGAGTAGATAACGGTGAACGCCACCTAGTTAACAATACTTACAACCTACGAGATGTAAGTTGTTTCTAGTAACTCCCAACGCAAAAGCGCCATCACCCAGGCAAGGGTGATGGCGCTTTTTGCTTACACTCGCTTACTGACGAATGCCTTCAAACGTCACGTAAAGCTCCAGCTCGTGCATTGATTCTGGGAAGTCGCTCATATCAATGCCGAAATCACCCAGTGTTAACATGGTGCTGCCTTCAAAACCTGCACGGTAATTGCCCCAGGGGTCATCACCTTCACCCATTAAGGTAACAGGCATTTCAATTTCTTGTGTCTCACCATGAAGCGTTAGCTCACCGGTTACGACGCCTTCATTTTCACCCGTTGATTCAAAACCTGTTGAAGTGAAAGTTGCCGTAGGATATTCGCTGGCATCAAGAAAATCGCTGCTCAAGAAGTGACGATCACGCTCTGCATGATTAGTGTTCAGGCTGCTCACCTGCACTTCCATTTCTACAGAAGAGGCCTCTAAATCTTCTGGGTCATAAGAAAATTGACCGTCAAACTCTTCGAAAGTACCCAGAATATAGGAAAAGCCGAGGTGGCTAATTTTGAATTGAACAAAGGCGTGCTGGCCTTCAGTGTCAATTTGATATTCTGCTGCTTGCGCTTGGCTGAACGTAGCTAGCGAAGCGGCGGCAATTGCAGTAGCAAAAGCGGTTTTCTTTAACATCGTGGAAATCTCCTTTATTTTCCTAATAAACACTACGAGCAAACTATCAGCGCAGTGGACAAAAAAATTCCATTACCGCTTGCGGCCATGAGCAGGGTTAACCATCCGCACGAGTGTCGAGTGGCGATCCCACCAATGGTGCTTCATCGCGGCTAGCGCGTGCCCTGCGGCCAATACCATAAGTGCCAGGGCGCTGTACCAGTGAACATCGCCTGCCAGACTAGCTTGATCAGGAAGCCCGTGGAGCAGCGCTGGCACTTCAAACCAATCAAACACACTAATTCCGCGCCCGTTGGCAGTAGAAATCAAATAGCCACTAACAAGCACTAACAATAACAAGACATATAACATTATATGCCCAGCATGGGCAGCTAGACGTTCAAAGCGACTACCCTCTGCATGAGGCGTTGGTTGAATCAAGCGCCATAGTAAGCGAGCAAAAGTTGCTATTAACAACAAAATACCAATCGAGCGATGTACCCACGGTGCTTGGTTATACCATGTATCGTAGTAGCCAAGATCTGTCATCCACCAACCTAGAGCAAACAACCCTACAATGGTTAATGCACTAAGCCAGTGAAGAGCAATACTAATGACTCCCCATCCACTCTGCGTGTTCCGCCACATCCTTGCTTTCCTCGTTCTAAACAGCGATTGTTCATGCCCGCTGTAAGCACATTGCTATATAAAGCATACCGTCTTAATGATCAAAGCACTGCTGAAAAAAGCAGAACATACCATTCGTAAAAAACGTTTGTTAAAAACATTCCTAAAGTCGTAGTTAAAAAACGCCGTCAGCGAAGCAAGCAATAAAAAACCGGCCACTGATGGCCGGCTTATCAAAACGCTATTTGAATCGCTCAGCCAGCCGCCAAAGCATCCAACCCAGTAGCAAGATCGCGCTGAATGTCAGCCTGGCTTTCCAGCCCCACCGCTACGCGAATCAGCCCTGGCATGATGCCCGCAGCATCTTTCTGCGCATCAGAAAGACGCCCATGGGTGGTGGTAGCCGGATGGGTAATCGTCGTTTTAACATCCCCTAGATTGCCAGTGATGGACAGCATGCGCGTTGCATCAATCACTTGCCAGGCTCCCGCCTGCCCTCCTTTCACTTCAAAACCCAACACGGCACCAAACCCTTGCTGCTGTTTTTTGGCAAGCGCATGCTGAGGGTGGGCTTCTAAACCACTGTAATACACTTTATTAACGGCCGGGTGTTGGTCTAACCAGAGCGCCAAAGTCAGCGCATTTTCGCAATGCGCTTTCATGCGCAACGACAAGGTTTCAAGACCTTTGGTGAAAATCCACGCATTAAAGGGACTCAGGCAAGGCCCGCAAGTACGTACCACACCAAACACTTCTTCCAATACGTCGTGTTTACCAACCACCGCGCCACCCACAGCACGTCCCTGGCCATCCAGATACTTCGTTGCTGAATGGATAACCAAGTCAGCGCCAAGTGCAATTGGCTGCTGAAGTGCCGGTGTTAAGAAGCAGTTATCAATCGCCAAAAGTGCACCACTACGCTTAGCAAGTTCAGCTAATGCTGGAATATCTGCGACTTCAGACAGTGGATTGGAAGGTGTTTCCGCAAACAACAGTTTAGTATTTGGGCCGATGGCCTCTTCCCAGGCAGAAACGTTAGATAGCTCTACATAACGAGTCGTGATGCCAAATTTTCCCAGGTATTTGTCAAACAAACTCACGGTAGAACCAAACAGCGACCGAGATGCAACAATTTCATCGCCGGCACTTAGCAGTGCCAACGCCGTCGATAAAATGGCCGACATACCCGAACTTGTTGCCACGCACCGCTCACCACCTTCAAGCGCCGCCAAACGGCGCTCGAACGTATGCACAGTAGGATTAGTAAAGCGCGAATAGACGTTGCCCGGCTCCTGCCCCCCAAACTTGCGCGCGGCTTCAGCCGCGCTTTCGTAAACAAAGCTTGAAGTGGGAAAAATGGGCTCGGCATGCTCTTGCTCAAACGTACGGTGATGGCCCGCGCGAATGGCAAGGGTCTCTAGCGACCAATCATCCTGGTGACTATCATCATGCATGGCTGAGCACCTTTTAAAACGTCAATAAAAGTTGTAATACGAGCTATTAAGCGGCATTAGTCGTCAAGATCATCATCATCTTGGTTATGCATATCCACTAGCGCATGGTCGCCCGCACTTTGATCTTTAGCCGCGTCATTACGACTCGCTTCAAGCACCGCCAAGTAGGCATCATCAATATCGCCAGTGACGTAGTTACCGTCGAAGACTGAGCAATCAAACTCATCCATCTCAGGATTAACCTCACGGCAAGCTGCTTTCAAATCTTCCAGGTCTTGATAGAAAATTCGATCTGCACCAATCAGTTGGCCAACCTCTTCTTCTGTGCGGCCATGCGCAATCAGTTCTTTTGCTGCTGGCATATCAATGCCATAGACATTGGGGTAGCGAACGGGCGGAGCAGCAGAAGCGAAATACACTTTACGAGCCCCTGCATCGCGAGCCATCTGAATAATCTGCTTACAGGTGGTTCCTCGCACAATAGAGTCATCCACCAGCAGCACATTTTTGCCTTTGAATTCGACATCAATGGCGTTCAATTTTTGACGCACCGATTTTCTACGCTGCGTTTGGCCCGGCATAATAAACGTACGGCCAATATAGCGGTTCTTCATAAACCCTTCGCGGTAGGTCACACCCAAGTGCTGAGCCATCTCAAGGGCAGAGGTGCGCGACGTATCGGGAATTGGAATGACAACGTCAATATCGTGATCAGGCCATTCGTTAAGAATGCGGTCGCCAAGTTTGCGTCCCATCTGCATACGCGTGCCATACACGTAGGCACCATCAAGAATAGAGTCGGGGCGCGCCAGGTAAACATGCTCAAAAATACAGGAAGTCAACACAGGTCGATCAGCACACACCTGGGTGTGAATCTGTCCCTGCATGTCGACGAAAATCGCTTCACCTGGTGAAAGGTCACGCTCCAGCTCAAAGCCACCTACATCTAGGGCGACGGATTCCGAAGCAATCATGACCTCCTGGCCCTCGTCACTTTGGCGAGTACCAAATACCACGGGACGAATACCATGAGGATCCCGAAATGCCACCATGCCAAAACCGTTAATGATCGCGACCGCCGCGTAGCCGCCTTTGCAGCGCCGGTGCACTCTACGAACGGCATCAAAAATATCCTCGGCTTCCAGGTGCAGACCCTGCTTACCCAGCTCATGGGCAAATACGTTTAGCAAAACTTCAGAATCAGAGCTGGTATTGATGTGACGAAGGTCAGTCGAGAAAAGTTCTTGCTTTAACTGCTCAGAGTTAGTCAGGTTACCGTTGTGAGCCAGCGCAATACCGTAGGGAGAATTGACATAAAACGGCTGAGACTCAGCTTCACTAGAGGAACCAGCGGTTGGATAACGTACGTGACCAATGCCAAGGTTACCTTTTAGGCGAGCCATGTGGCGGGTATGGAACACATCTCGCACCAGCCCGTTACTCTTGCGCAGTAGGAAGCGTCCCTCGCTCCAAGTCATCATGCCGGCAGCGTCCTGGCCCCGATGCTGAAGTACGGTCAGAGCATCGTAGATTCCCTGATTTACCGCCTGCTTGGCCAGAAGGCCCACTATACCGCACATTCAAGTTACCTCGCTTTAGTGCCATGGTTCACCGTAGCAAACCCGTACGTTCATCAAACGAATGTGAGCCACTGCCTATTTTTCGATCGCAAAAGCGGGCATTGGTAGACAGCGGCTAACTGTATTACTAACTAAACATCACGTCGCGTTGAGCCAACATTAAGCAGTGTCTCACTGGCCACCATTCTCAGATGTTGGCGTAAAAGGCTGTGGAACTAGCTCTTCCTGAGCGCGGAAATCTGGCAACGAAATATCGCGAAGCGAGTCAGGTGCTTGTGGCAGCTCCCGCTCCCATTGATCTAACTGGCTTACCGCCCAATCGCGCAGCTCAATAAACGTCGGCCGTAGCTCAGCTTCTTGCCAAGCCTGTAGCTCAGCTAAGGGCGTTAGTGTAATAAGGACGGTTGCCACCAATAAAATGACAGCGCCACGAGCAAGCCCAAAGGCAGCTCCCGCAAAGCGGTTAAGCAACCCCATACCGACCCACTCTACCGCCGCATGAACAAGGCGGATCACAATCCCACAAAGTAAAATGACTGCAAAAATCACTAAAATAAATGCCAACACTAAGCGCGCATCGAAACTGTCGATGAACCCGCTCATTAGATCCGCCACCGGCTCTGCCAAGACCCGCGCTACCAACAAGGCGACTACCCATGCGGCCAGCCCAAGAGCTTCCCTGACAAATCCGCGCGTAAAGCCGGCCAACATGGAAAGTGCCAGCACCGCCAGGAAAAGCGCGTCTATCCAAGTAAGTGCCATAAGTTAATTTCTCACTCGCACTAACAAGCCCTGTACATTGGCACGCTGCTTAATAATCGCCATCGCAGACTCACCATCTTCAGACGTCGCATATGGCCCAACATAAACAGAGGTGAGGTTATTATCACGCTCGCGTAGATAGGCACTAAACCCCGCCTGAGTAAGCTGATCACTTAGCCGCTGCGCGTTATCCGCATTACCAAAGCTTCCCACTTGAACGGCCCACTCGCCTTGGGAAGAAGATGTTGGACCAGCAGCATTCGATGATGTGCTAGAAGAGCTGGCAGAAGAACTTGTAGACGCGTTATCACGGTTATTTGCAGCCATTAACTCAGCAATTGGATCATTTGCTCCAGCACTCTGCGCGTTAGAGCTACTGGCTTGACCGGTTTGAGGCTGCCTTGGATTGGCATCAATTGGCACACTATTGACCGCGCTATCTACAGAACGACCTTCACTTGAGGACGTGTTGATGGATGACGGCATTTGCGGAGCCGGAACATCTTGCTGTGTTGCCTCTACAGGCCGTTCAATAACAAACGTAGGCTGAGGGCGCTCTTCTCGGGGAGCAGGATCACTCATCAACCACGGCACGAAAATCGCCAGCAACGCGAGTAAAATGACAATACCACTGATGCGTTCCGTTTTACCGTATTTCATATCCCTCTCCATCAAGCTTAGCGAGCACAACGGTTAGGCCGATTAAGCTTGCGGCAGTGTTATTTCCAACAAGGCCGCAACTGTAAAAAACGAGCCGGTAACTAACACCCGGTCGGAGGGTGCCAACTGCTCAGCCATTATCTGTACTCCGGCCTCTGGGGAACTGGCGCAAAGATGCACACGTCCACCCAAAGATGTGATACGCCCCGCCAGCTCGGCAGCTGACCGACCACGCTCGCCCTCCAACGCCACGCATACCCAGTCAGTAATGCGGGGTAGCAAAGCACTAATAACACCATCAGCGTCTTTATCATTGAGCATGCCGATCAACGCCCACTGCCGACCACCCTCAGGCACCGATGGGAGTCGCCTAGCGACATAATCGGCTGCATGAGGATTATGCCCGACATCCAAGCACCACTGCCCTATCCACTGCATACGTCCTGGCACTTGCACCCCATGAAACGCACGGCGGCATGCGTCTGCATTCACCACTAATCCGCTAAGTGTCAATGCTTGGAGAGCCGTTGCTGCATTATCAATTGGCAAACCGGGATCAGGAAGGCCTGCCAGAGAAATAACCTCTCCCTGGCAGTTCAGCCCACTCCAGCTCCATTCAGACAGGCTATCAGCGGCAGAGTCATCAGTAATTGAGTGGCTAAAAGCTTCACCAAGACAGTAAACAGGAGCGGCAATTGCATTGGCAGCCTCTGCTACACTGCTGGGAAGCAGTCGACTGCCCAATACAGCGGGTTTTGCAGCACGAAAGATGCCTGCTTTTTCTCGGCCAATTTGGGCAATATCAGACCCCAAAAAATTGGCATGATCCTGAGCAATGGTGGTAACAATAGCAACGTCTGCATCAATGATATTGACAGCATCTAATCGCCCACCCAGACCAACTTCGAGCAGCGCTAAGTCGAGGTTTTCCTGTGCTAGGCACCAGAGGGCGCACAGCGTTCCCGCCTCAAAATAGGTTAAGCTAATTTCAGGCGTTTGTAGCCTAGCTTCCTCTACGCGAGAGAAACCAGTCATTAGCCGCTGGTCGTCAGCATGGTCACCATTGATCGTGACACGCTCGTTATAGCGTACTAGATGGGGCGAAGTATAAGTCCCCACCCGCAAACCGTGCGTGCGTGCGACAGCATCCATCATGGCAAGGGTTGACCCCTTGCCATTCGTACCTGCCACCGTAATCACCTGTGGTGCAATCGGGCTGTTTAGTAACCCCATGCGCTTGGCAACTTCTGCTACGCGCTCAAGCCCCATATCAATCCCTACGGGGTGTAGGGTTTCAAGGTAGTGCAGCCATTCGGCTAAAGACCCTGGAGTTAAAGAGTCAGAAGCTAAAGATTCAGGGGCTATAGACTTAGGCATTGCGGGTCGAATCGTCGCTCTTAACGGTGCTGGCTTCGCTATGCGTTTCAGGCGTATCAACGTCTGTTGCATCTACAGCATCGGCTATTGGCGCTTCATCAACCAACGGCTCGTCAATCGATGCGTCGTCACTGACATCACCTTCGGTAGGTAGCGCGATATTATGAGTCAGCTTACGCAGCACACCACCAACACGAGCACGCATTTCATGACGATGCACAATCATATCTACGGTGCCGTGTTCCAGCAGAAATTCACTGCGCTGAAAACCTTCCGGCAGCGTTTCACGGACGGTTTGTTCAATAACGCGCGGGCCAGCAAAACCAATCAAGGCATTGGGCTCGGCGATATTTAGATCGCCCAGCATCGCTAGCGATGCGGATACCCCGCCAAACACTGGATCTGTCAGAACAGAAATGTAAGGCACACCCGACTGCTTAAGCTTTTCAAGCGCTGCCGAGGTTTTGGCCATCTGCATGAGTGAAAACAGTGCTTCTTGCATCCGTGCCCCACCAGAAGCGGCAAAGCAGATCAGCGGAAGTCGCTCTTCAAGGGCAATGGTTGCCGCGCGGACAAACTTCTCGCCCACAACCGCCCCCATTGAGCCACCCATAAAGGTAAATTCAAAGGCAACAGCCACAACCGGGAGCCCGTCTAGCTCACCACGCATAGCGACCAGCGCATCTTTTTCACCGGTCTCTTTTTGGGCAGCCGTTAAGCGGTCTTTGTATTTTTTAGAGTCGCGAAATTTCAAGCGATCATTAGGCTCAATCTCAGCCGCGATCTCTTGTCGCCCCTCTTTATCCAAAAACCAGTCCAAACGTTTACGCGCGGTCAACCGTAAATGGTGGTCGCACTTGGGGCAGACGCTGTGGTGCTTCTCAAGCTCAGGGAGATAGAGAACCGCTTCGCACTTGGGACATTTACGCCAGAGGCCATCGGGCACGCTGGCGCGACGGTCTTTACGCTGGATACGCCCCATGGAGGGCACAATCTTGTCTAACCAGCTCATATCAAAAAGTTTCCGTATACGTCATGCTTAGCAACGCCAAGCTTGATGAGTGTCGTCAATCAATTCAGTGTAGACGATGAGGGAATGCGCTTAGGCATCCATCGCGGTGCGCATTTCGCCCAACACGCTTTTAAGCTGACCAGCAATGGTTTCAGGTGCGTCAACGCTCTCTGCAATGCGGTTCACTAGCGCACTGCCAACAATCACACCATCAGCGACTTTCGCCACTTCAGCGGCAGTCACACCATCGCGGATACCGAAGCCAACACATAATGGCAAATCGGTCATTTCGCGCAAGGGCGCGAGATGCTCTGCCACATCGTCAGCATTGAGTGTAGCAGCACCGGTAACGCCCTTAAGCGAAACATAATAGAGATAGCCCTCACCGTGGGCGCATATTGTAGCGGCACGAGCATTGGAAGTGGTAGGCGCAACCAAGAAAATCGCTGCTAAATCGCGGGCTTTTAACAGCGGGCCGAACTCATCAGCCTCTTCAGGCGGCATATCTACCACGAGCACGCCATCAACGCCAACGCTTGCCGCTTTATCAGCAAACGTTTCATAGCCAATCCGCTCTATCGGATTGAGATACCCCATCAACACGATAGGCGTTTTAGCATCCACTTGGCGGAACTCAGCGACCATATCCAGCAGGTCAACCAAGCGAGTGCCCTGCTTAAGCGCGCGCTCACAGGCCTTTTGAATCACCGGGCCATCGGCCATTGGGTCTGAAAACGGCACGCCAAGCTCAATAATATCAGCCCCCGCCTCTACTAGGGCATGCATAAAGCCCACAGTGTACTGAGGCGCAGGGTCACCGGCGGTAATATAAGGAATCAGGGCCTTACGACCCTGCTCTTTTAATTCGGAAAAACGCTGGTCAATACGGTTCATGCTAGCCCTTAAAACTCAATGCCATCGATGTTCGCAACGGTCATGATATCTTTATCACCACGACCAGAAAGGTTGACCACGATATGCTGGTCAGGGCGCATGGTCGGTGCCAGCACCTTCGCATGAGCAAGCGCATGGGCCGATTCCAATGCTGGCATAATCCCTTCCATGTGCGTCAGTTCACGAAACGCTTCCAGCACTTCTTTATCGTTTGCGGCTACGTAGTTAACTCGCCCAACATCTTTCCATAGCGCGTGTTCAGGCCCAACCCCTGGGTAGTCGAGGCCAGCAGAAATCGAGTGCGTGTCAGACACTTGTCCCGCTTCGTCAGACATCAAGTAAGTTCGGTTGCCATGCAAAACACCACGCGGCGCATTAGTCGAAAGCGGCGCGGCATGTCGGCCTGTTTCGATACCATCGCCACCGGCTTCGACACCGTACATCGCCACCGCATCATCTTCGACGAAGGGATAGAATAGGCCCAAGGCGTTGGAACCACCGCCCACACAGGCAATTAGCGCATCTGGCAAACGCCCAATTTGCGCTAATGACTGTTGGCGCGCCTCACGCCCCACTACCGAGTTGAAATCACGCACCAACTGCGGATAAGGGTGCGGACCCGCCACGGTGCCGATAATGTAAAACGTGTTATCAACATTGGTGACCCAATCACGCAAGGCTTCATTCATTGCGTCTTTAAGCGTACGAGTGCCTGATTCGACCGGAATTACACGTGCACCCAACAGGCGCATACGATAAACGTTCAGCTTCTGGCGCTGAACGTCTGCCGCCCCCATATAAACGTCACATTCCAGGCCTAAGCGAGCTGCCACAGTCGCCGTAGCAACACCGTGCTGGCCTGCTCCGGTTTCAGCAATAACCCTGGGCTTGCCGGTTTTTTTGGCTAACAGCGCTTGGCCAATGGTGTTATTAACCTTGTGGGCACCTGTGTGGTTCAAGTCTTCACGCTTCAACCAAATTTGCGCGCCACCTAACGACTGTGACCAACGCTCTGCATGGTAAAGCGGCGAAGGACGCCCCACATAATGGGCAAGATCACGGTCAAACTCAGCCTGGAAATCGGGATCATCACGCAGACTCAGGTAGGTCTGCTCTAACTCTTCCAGGGCAAAGCTCAGGGTTTCCGACACAAACCGGCCGCCGTAGGGGCCAAAATGACCACGGGCATCCGGCATTCGGGTCAGGTCGCTGAACTTGGTTTCAGTCGCTGAGACAGTCACAGGCATACCTCACAAGATCGCCAGAACAGGCAAACAATAAATGAACTAACAATGAGGCGTAGTCACCCTGTCGGGTACGCTACGCAATGAGCTTAATGGGCGCAGGCTAACGCCACATTTTGAACAAAAGATGCCATTAACTCGGCATCTTTTATGCCATGAGATATTTCTATACCACCAGAGACATCAATAGCATAAGGCATTACTTGGTTAACCGCAGAAGCCACATTATCAGCCGTTAACCCACCAGCCAGGATAACAGGTTTTTCTAAGGTTGCGGGGATTCTAGACCAATCAAACGTCTCTCCCGTTCCCCCTGGGATACCAGGTCGATAGGCATCTAATAGCAGCGCCTGCGCAAGCGAGTAGTCAGCCGCCGCCTGATGCAGGTCGATATCATCACGCATGCGCAGTGCTTTAATCCAAGGCCGTCCAAACTGCTGACAGAACGAGGCAGGCTCTTCACCATGAAACTGAATTAAATCCAAGTAAGGTAAGCACTGCTCAATGAATTCAGCGGGCTGATTAACAAACAACCCCACACGCGTCACAAAGGCAGGTACTTCCACTGCCAACTCTTCCAGCACAGCAGGCGTTATGCTGCGGGCGCTCTTAGGCCACATCACGAAGCCAAGCGCATCCACACCAAGCGATGCTGCCAGCGCGACGTCCTCATGGCGAGTTAAGCCACAGAATTTAATCCGTGTACGACCAGAACGCGCGTTCATAATGGGGTCTCCTGCTGCTCTGAAGGCGCTGACTCTTGGTTTAAAGGCGTCTGACTCTTAAACGTCAACTTGCGCCGTGCCGCAATGCGCGGATTATCAGGTAACTGACGTTCCCCGGTCCACTCACCGGTAAATGCGAGCAGGTTGGGGCCTAACGGCTCTTTGGGCAGATCAAATCGTTCGTCATAAAGTGAGTCTACGAAATGAAGGCCACAGGCTGGTGCAGTGACATCGCCTTTTCGGCGATTCTTCAGTGCCAGCAGGCGCGCAATGTGCCCTTCATCTTGTGAGCCGCGCCCTACGCTGACCAGCGCCCCCGCAATATTGCGAATCATGTGGTGCAAAAAAGCATTGCCCTGAATATCAATGACCACTATTGGCCCATAGCGTTTCACTTCTACAAAGTGCATTTGCCGCCAAGGCGTTTTGGACTGGCAGCCCGCCGCTCGAAAGCTGCTGAAGTCATGTTCGCCTACTAAAGCCTGTGCCGCCCGATGCATAGCATCGGCATCTAGCGGATCTCGACACCAAGTTACGTTGTGGCGTTCTAACACCGGACGGCTAATTTGATTCAACAAAATATAACGATAGCGACGCCCAAGTGCGCCCAGGCGGGAATGGAAGTCATCGGACACAGGTTTTACCCAGCGCACAGCGACGTCTCTAGGAAGGTTGGTGTTGCTGCCAAAAATCCAGGCTTTTTCAGAACGCTGAACAGGCGGGTCAAAATGGATGATCTGACGGGTGGCATGCACGCCAGAATCGGTTCGACCACTGGCATGAATACGCACTGGGGCGCTGGCCACTTTTTCCAGCGCATCTTCCACCGCTTGCTGAACTGAAGCTGCGTGCTTCAAACGCTGAAAGCCGCAAAAGCGCGTACCATCATATTCAATGCCCATCGCTAGGCGCCCCGTTAAGGGCTTTGTTTCGTCAAAATGGTAAAACAGCGTCATGAAGCCACGTCACATAGAAGATAGTTAGGATGTGCCATTATCCCGACGTCGTGGCTCAAATGCCACCTCTTCGATTTCCCAGCGTTCCTCGACGCTCTTCCGCCCATATTGGCTGCTCCCCATGACTGAAGGCGAAGACGTCTCCTGCCGTTCGGCCTCAACTATCGGTACTGGCTTACTGTTAGCCGGTACTGTATCGGCTGTTGATGAATCCCGCGCTGGTGGTTCTGTAGTAGATGAAGACGTAGTAGGTGAAGACGTAGTAGGTGAAGACGTAGTAGGTGAAGACGTAGTAGGTGAAGACGTAGTAGGTGAAAACGTAGCAGTTGGCATCGTATCAGCGTTATAAACTGATGAAGTGGGCGGAACATCTTCCCACTGCCGTTCGCGACGTCTGCGAGACCATACTAGCGCTCCCAACAAAAGCGCTAACGCAGTACTAGCAAGCGGCCATTGATAGGCGGTAATGCGCTCAACAATCGTGTCTGACGCACTCTGCGAACGGTTCAGGTTAGGCATCTCGTTAGGTGTATGGCTGTTTGCCATCAGCGCGGCACTCCCCGCCAGCGCATCTGATATTTTTTGAGCTTGCTGAAGCTCGCGCTGAGACGCACTCAATGCTTGTGTTAGCGACACCACCTCTTGACGCAGCATGACTAGCTCATCACGCATTTCTTCGCGCTCGTCAAGCGCCGCTAGCAGCCTATCCTGGCCCTCCAACAGCTGTTCAGCGAGCACTTGCTCGATGGCGACAGCACCAGATGCTCCCTGGGATGGATTAGCGCCTTGATCGTCACTTTCCAGGGTTGGCTCGCCCGCCTGCTCCGGGCTCGAATCACCAAGATCTTCAGGCATTTCTTGAGGCTCAACCTGACGGCCTAAAGGCTGACGCATCGCTTGAATCGCCGGGGCAGCATTGCTGGACGTTCGTGACGCAACCTGTTGACGGGTAGGGATATTGAGCGTCTGGCCCGCACGGAGTTCATCCACATTGCCAGTGGGAAACGCAGCGGGATTAGCTGCTAAGAGCGCCGTCATCATTTGTTGAATGGTTACATCGGCTGGCTTCACCCTTGCGGCAACGCTCCAAAGAGTATCGCCACTGGCTACGTAGACAATATCGCGTGCGGCCGATGCCATAGAAGCGGCTGCGCTGCTGGTCGCTTCGGCCGAGTCAATGGCGTCAACAGGGCTGCCTAACGCGTATTCAGGTGGATCAAACAACAGCGTTAAAGCGCGCGTCTGCCGCCCTTCTGGCGAAGAAATCGTTAACAGTAGATCCAACCATGGCTCATGAACTGCCTGGGAAGAGCGCAGCAAAAGTCGATGCCCAGCTGGCTGCTCTTGAACCTGAACACTGATACTTGCCGTAAGGGGTGTCCACTCCAACCCCAGCGCTCTAAACGCCGATTCGTTTGCCAGGTCGACACGTAAATCACTCAGCGCGAAATGCTCGCTTTCCTGAAGCGGCACAGTGGCCTCAAGCGGCGCATCTAACGGCGAACTTACCGTTGCCTGGCCCAACCCAAGCGCCACTGCCAGCGGGCTAATAGCGCTCAGCGATAGCCCCAACATCCCTGTTAACTGTTTTCTCATAAAGGCCTCTGCTGCCTTTTATTTGGTTGCGGCCAAGCCACACTTTCTTACATTTACTTAGCAAAATCACACACTGCCTCCTTTTTACCACACCCAGAGAATAAAAAAACGGGAAGCTGCGAACAGCTTCCCGTTTTAATCAACGCTTTTATTTAAGCGTGGCGAGCTCTACTGCTCGCGTAAAATCTTCAGCATACGCTTGAGCGGCTCGGCAGCACCCCATAACAACTGGTCACCAACACTGAAAGCTGACAAATATTCGCCGCCCATATTCAGCTTGCGAAGACGACCGACCGGTACTTGCAGCGTGCCAGTCGCAGCAGCGGGCGTTAGGCCAGCAACTGTAGCGTCTTTGTCGTTCGGGATCAGCTGAACCCACTCATTATGCTTAGCAATACGATCTTCGATCTCATCAAGCGGCACATCCTGCTTCAGCTTAATAGTGAACGCTTGGCTGTGAGAACGCATTGCACCGATGCGCACACAAAGGCCATCGATGGGGATCGGGTTGTTTTGCAAACCTAAGATCTTGTTAGTCTCAACGCTGCCCTTCCACTCTTCACGGCTTTGGCCGTTATCAAGCTTGGTATCGATCCATGGCAGCAAGCTACCCGCTAGCGGTGCACCGAAATTATCCGTGGGGAAGTCACCACTGCGCATCGCAGCAGTCACTTTACGGTCGATATCCAGAATCGCGCTAGAGGTATCTTTAAGCTCTTCGCCTACGCTGTCGCGCAGTTGACCCATCTGGTTCAACAGCTCGCGCATGTGCTTAGCGCCTGAACCGGAAGCTGCTTGGTACGTCATGGAAGTCATCCACTCGACCATGTCTGCTTCGAACAAGCCACCCAAGCCCATCAGCATCAGGCTCACGGTGCAGTTGCCGCCGACAAAGGTTTTAGCACCCTTCGCTAACTGGTTATCGATCACCTTACGATTGACCGGATCCAGAATAATGGTCGCTTCGTCTTCCATACGCAGGGTGCTGGCCGCATCAATCCAGTAGCCTTTCCAGCCCGCCTCACGTAAGTCTTTATAAACCGGCTTGGTATAGTCGCCACCTTGACAGGTCACCACCACGTCCAGTGCTTTTAACGCATCAATATCAAACGCATCTTTCAGTGGAGGCACGTCCACGCCGATATCGGGGCCAGGCTGACCAACTTGGGAGGTGGTGAAAAATACCGGTTCAATACCGTTAAAATCACCATCTTCCTGCATGCGCTGCATCAGCACTGAGCCAACCATGCCACGCCATCCCACGAAACCGACTTTCAACATGTGAAGTCCTCCAACTAAGAATGAGAGCGATATTATACACAAATATTAGACACAACGTCGGCCACCCTTAGGGTGGCCGACTGTTAATACCTTTCAGCGTCAATTAGTTAGCACGCTTTACACATAATTTAATTTTTTGCGAAGGCCGCCAATACGGCATCACCCATCTCATCGGTAGAGACACGGCGCGTTCCTTCAGAGGCGATGTCAGCAGTACGCAAGCCATCATCCAACACACTGCCAACAGCGGCTTCAATGCGCTCAGCCATGGCGGTTTCATTCAATGAATAGCGCAACATCATCGCGACCGACAGCATCATCGCTAACGGGTTAGCAATATTCTGCCCAGCGATATCCGGCGCGCTACCGTGGCAAGGCTCGTACATGCCCTGCCCACTCTCGTTTAGCGATGCTGAAGGCAACATGCCAATAGAGCCGGTAAGCATGGCAGCGGCATCGGAAAGAATATCGCCAAACATATTGCCCGTCACTACCACATCAAACTGTTTCGGCGCGCGCACCAGCTGCATGGCGGCGTTATCCACGTACATATGGGAAAGCTCAACATCCGGGTACTCTGGTGCCAAACGCTCCATCACTTCACGCCACAGAATAGTGACTTCCAACACGTTGGCTTTATCTACCGAGCAGAGTTTTTTGCCGCGCTTCTGAGCCATTTCAAAGGCGACGCGACCAATACGCTCAATTTCGCTTTCAGAGTAGATGTAGGTGTTAAAACCCACCCGCTCGCCGTTGCGCTCTTCAATGCCACGTGGCTGGCCGAAATAAATGCCACCGGTAAGCTCGCGGACAATCATAATATCCAGCCCAGCCACTAACTCCGGCTTCAAGCTAGAAGCGCTAGCCAACTGCGGATAAAGCATGGCCGGACGCAGGTTGCCGAACAAACCTAAGTTTTTCCGCAGACCTAACAGGCCTTTTTCAGGACGCTTGGAAAGGTCTTCGAGTGTATCCCATTTGGGGCCACCAACAGCGCCCAGCAAAATAGCACTGGCTGCCTTGGCTTTTTCAAGAGTTTCAGCAGGCAGTGGCTCACCGTGAACATCGTAAGCAGAGCCACCGACAAGGCCTTCTTCGACGTCGATATCCAAACCAGCTTCCTGGCAGGCCTTCAGCAAGCGAGCCGCCTGGGCCGCAATTTCAGGGCCAATACCATCACCCGGCAGCAGTAATACCTTATGAGTCATGCAATTTCCTTAGCATTTCAAACGTTAAAGGTGAATGAACACTTACGCAGGCTGACGGAACAACCACGGGCGCTGCTGGCGGTGTTTTTCTTCAAACGCGCGAATTGCGTCTTCGTCCTGCAGAGTAATACCAATATCGTCCAAGCCGTTCAGCAGGCAGTGCTTACGGAACGCATCCACCTCAAATTCGAGAATTTCGCCACTGGGCGTAATGACCCGCTGATTTTCTAAATCTACGTCTAATTGATAGCCTTCACTGCCTGCCACTTCCGTAAACAGGCGGTCAACAACATCTTCTTCCAAGGTAATCAGCAGGATGCCGTTTTTGAAAGCATTGTTGTAGAAAATATCGGCAAAGCTTGGCGCAATCACTGCTTTGAAACCAAAATCTTCCAGCGCCCACGGGGCGTGCTCACGGGAACTACCACAGCCAAAGTTGCGGCGCGCCAGCAATACTTCAGCACCTTGGTAACGCGGTTGGTTCAACACAAAATCTGGGTTCAGCGGACGCTGCGAACAGTCTTGTCCTGGCTGGCCTTCATCCAGGTAGCGCAGTTCATCAAACAAGTTCACGCCAAAGCCTGTGCGCTTAATCGACTTCAAAAACTGCTTCGGAATAATCAGGTCGGTATCGACATTAGCACGGTCAAGCGGCGCTACGATTCCTTCTAAACGTTCAAACTTTTTCATGGCTTAGGCCTCCTGCGCGTGGCTAGTGTCGTTAGCGGGTAAGGTACGTACATCAACAAAGTGACCAGCAATCGCTGCCGCCGCGGCCATCGCAGGGCTCACCAGATGTGTGCGACCACCGTAACCCTGGCGACCTTCAAAATTGCGGTTAGACGTTGATGCACAGTGTTCACCAGCGCCCAACTTGTCGGCATTCATTGCCAAGCACATTGAACAACCCGGCTCACGCCACTCAAAGCCAGCTTCAATAAAGATTTTATCTAAGCCTTCTGCTTCTGCCTGGCGTTTCACCAAACCAGAACCCGGCACCACCATGGCAAGCTTAATAGAGCCAGCAACTTTATTACCTTTCGCTACCTTGGCCGCTTCGCGTAAATCTTCAATACGCGAGTTAGTACAGGAGCCGATAAATACTTTATCGAGCTTGATATCGGTAATTTTCTGGTTTGCCTGCAAGCCCATATATTCGAGGGCGCGCGCGTGACTGCGCTGCACGGTGTCATCCAACGCGGCTTGGGGGTCTGGCACTTGGCCGGAAATACCGGTGACCATTTCCGGGCTAGTCCCCCAACTGACCTGGGGCTCGATCTCTTCAGCTTGCAGAGTAACCACTTTATCGAACTGCGCGTCGGCATCGGAAACCAGAGTGCGCCAGTCGGCTACGGCGGCTTCCCACTGCTGTGCGGTGGGCGCAAAGGGACGCTCGGCCAGATAATCAATCGTCGTGTCATCGACGGCAATCAGGCCTACACGGGCACCCGCTTCAATGGCCATGTTGCATACGGTCATGCGGCCTTCCATAGAGAGCGACTCAATCGCACTACCGGCAAACTCAATGGCATAGCCCGTACCACCAGCGGTGCCAATCTTGCCAATAATCGCCAACACCACGTCTTTAGCGGTCACGCCCAGGCCAAGCTCACCTTCTACGCGCACCTGCATGTTCTTCATTTTTTGCGCCAGCAAGCACTGGGTCGCCATAACGTGTTCAACTTCTGAGGTGCCAATACCATGGGCCAAGGCACCAAACGCACCGTGGGTAGCGGTGTGGGAGTCGCCGCACACCACGGTCATACCGGGCAACGTTGCGCCCTGCTCTGGGCCTACCACGTGAACGATACCCTGGCGCGGGTCGTTGATTTTGAACTCTTCGATGCCGTACTCAAGGCAGTTATCGTCCAAGGTTTGTACTTGGATTAACGACACCGGGTCTTTAATACCGCTATTGCCTTCAGCGCGCTCTTTTACCGTCGTAGGCACGTTGTGGTCAGGCGTTGCCAAGTTAGCATCCAAACGCCAGGGCTTGCGATTAGCCAAGCGCAGTCCTTCAAACGCCTGGGGCGAGGTGACTTCGTGAAGCAACTGGCGGTCGATATAGATCAACGCCGTGCCGTCGTCACGCTGTTTCACCAAATGTTGATTCCAGAGTTTGTCGTAAAGCGTTTGACCTGACATGTTGCTCTCCTGGGCATTGCCCTGCTAGTTCGGTATGGCAGCCTCTGCGTGCTGCTTATGTGGCTATATAGGCAGTGTCACGCGAGTCGCGCATAAAAGCAATTCATGTTATTCATAGATTAGATTCCAAACTGGAATACTTATTCAGTAGCACCTATTAATTACCTAGTTAGAAATACCTGTTCAGGGAGTCGCAAGTGGATACTCAAAGCCTGCAAGCATTTTTGGCCGTTGCCGAAACCCAGAGCTTTTCCCGCGCGGCGGAACAGTTGTATTTAACGCAGCCTGCAGTAAGCAAACGCATCGCTACTCTGGAAGACCAACTTGGCACTCGGTTATTTGACCGCATCGGGCGGCGCATTGCGCTGACCGAAGCGGGCAATGTATTACTTCCCAAAGCACAGCACATACTGTTTACCGTGGAAGACAGCCGCCGAGCACTCGCCAATCTTTCCGGCCAAGTAGGCGGTAAGCTAATGCTAGCCACCAGTCACCACATCGGCCTACACCGACTGCCACCGCTTTTAAAGCAATACACTCATCGCCACCCGGAAGTGGCGTTAGACCTGCACTTTCTGGACTCAGAGCTAGCCTACCAAGGCGTGGTCGACGGCACGCTGGAGATGGCAATAGTCACTCTCGCCCCCCACCCCGTTGAACAGCTTCACGTGGTAGAGCTATGGCGCGACCGGCTGTGTTTTGTCTGCGCCACCGACCACCCACTGGCGCAGCGTACCCGCCACACCAGCAGCCCGCTCAGCTTGACTGAATTATGTGAATTCAATTGCGTGCTGCCAGGTGCAAAAACCTTTACTCGCACCTTGATTGGCCAACGTTTTGCCGAAGTGGGCCTACAGCTTCCCGTCAGCATGGCAACAAACTATTTAGAAACGCTGAAAATGATGTGTAGCGTGGGCCTGGGCTGGAGCCTGCTACCTGAAAACATGATCGATAGCGAACTCATAGAGCTCAATGTAGACACCGCCCCCATCCAGCGCCCGTTGGGATATCTCGTCCACACCAGTCGTACGCTTTCTAATGCCGCTAAAAAAATGATTGAAGAGCTGGAAAGCGCCCGCCACGCCACTCTCAACATTTAGCCGCACGCACCAGTGTTGCGGGAAAGCGATACGCGAGCCTACCAGGCACCTGTGAGGCGATGCCTGGACAACTACAAAGCGCCACTCGTATCAATGGCATCTCTGATCACACTTCCCAGTTCAGCTATCGCGGTATTTCGTTCTTCAAAGGATGCGTCAGTTTCGGTGATATAAAACGCCACAATGGTAGGCTCGCGCTCAGGCGGCCATATAACAGCGGTAATCGATCTTGAACCAAAACCACCGGCTCCCGTCCGATCTCCAATCACCCACTCATCAGGCATTTGTGACCTAAACAAGCCATCAGCCACTTCATTATTAACCAACCATTCACGCAGTTGGTTTTTCGACTGGGGCGATAACGCGTTTCCCACTACCAGCTTCTCAAGGTTACTTACCATTGCATTGGGCGTGGAGGTATCACGCTCATCATGTGGAGCAGCCTCGTTTAACTCTGTCTCCCAACGGTCCAAGCGCGTGACACTATCCCCCAGCTCTCTAACAAACTCCGTCACGGCCTGTGGTCCACCAATCGCCTGTAAAATTAGGTTAGCCGCCGTATTATCGCTAGTTGTCATCGTCGCTTCACAGAGCTCAAAAAGCGATATCTCCCGATTATCCGCATACGCTTCAGTAACGGGTGAATAAGTGACAATGTCAGAAGCAGATACCTTCACTCGTCTTTCGAGTTGCTCATTTCCTTCATCTACACGCTGCAGCAGCGCTGCACATGCTAAGGTTTTAAAGGTGCTGGACATGGCGAACAGCTGGTCTGCGTTGTATTCCCAACGCTGCCCAGTTTCCAAGTCATAGGCTGCAAAACCAACGCGTGCATCCAACTGTCTCTCTATACGATCAACCTCTGTAAGCAAATTATCATCCTGAGCCATCAACACAGAAGGAACCGCTATTAAGCAAATCGATATAACCCAGCGCGAAACTCGTTGTTTGCAATCCACTTTCATCATCCTTTTAAAATCATAAAATCTATAACGAGAGGTAAATTGATCACTTCGCCTATCTATATGGCCTATAGAGAGCTCTCTAAGGCCTCCAGGATAAAACCCGCTTTGGCAGCCGTATATGCTTCTCTATCTGACTTAAATTCTGCCGCCCATAACCGCTTATTCTTCTCATACCGTTGGGCTAGCTCAGCATTGGTAAGTAGTATGTTTCGAAATGCCAAGCGCTGATCCCACTCACGGCTACCGTAGACCATGAGGTGTAAGTGATGCGTCCTACGCCCCTCGGCCCACCGCATAAGCCAACGCCGACCAACTAGCGAAGCGTTGAACGCCATTGATGTTGCATAGCCTGCGCGGCACAACGGTTCCATTAATTTGTCGGCACGTGACATCGAATCCACGCCAGCCAAGATATCGATAACTGGTTTGGCAGAAAGCCCCGGTACGGCTGTACTCCCAACGTGTTCGATCGCCAAAAAATCATCTGGAAACAAATCAAAGAGACGCTCTCGCTCCTCCTCGAACATTCGTTGCCAGTTAGCATCAGATGGGAAGATTACCACTTCCTCATTAATCGCCCTGTTAAGGGACTCTGCTTCATCCATCGTCGCTATCCCTTGCTCTATCAACCTGATCAAAAATCACCATGGCCATGCACTCCCGTCCGGTCACTGTGGCGCCGAACCAGCCCCACCAAGGCTCCTGCGTTGGCACTTAGTGCCTTAATACGGTAGGGCAAGTGTTTTTGTTCAGGCTATCCAAAGCCGAGCTGTGAAATTTGCAGCAGCTCGACCTCATAGAGCTTTCTCTTGGCTGGCACAGCCACGTTGTTAAAAACACGGGTGTTGGTAATAGGACAAACATTTGACAAACACCAAGCCAAATAACCAGGTTCCCAGCCATTTGAACAAGCAGCCTTCACTTATGAAGGCTGCCATTAATGTATCTCTTCAACATCCACAATTGCTACAGCCCTATTTTCAGAAGAATCCCTTTTCACAGCTTACATAGTGATCCGGTAGTATCGGCCATACTCTTCATCCTTGGTCGCGCTATGCACTACCTGCCAGCCTAGCTTTTCGGCTACTCTCATACTGGCCGCATTATCCTCTGCGATGAAAACCTGGACAGTCTCCCAATCAACCTCGGTGGCTAGCTTTTCCACGACCAGCTCACAGGCCTTGGCGGCGATACCCTTCCCCCAAAACTCAGCTCTAATGAAATAACCGAAATCCATGACACCGTTCATCTCTTTGATGCCGCAAAATCCGATGAATTCATCACTATTTACATCTGCGATAACAAAGCGAGATGGGTTGGCAAGCGCACGCTTGAACCATAAATCAGACTCGTCCTCTGTAAGAGCACGACGAGGCCCCAGAAACCTCATCACTGTAGGATCTCCCAGCATAGATATAACTGCCAGCCTATCTTTTACGTGAAGGTCTCTAAGTTTTACTAAATCCATAATCAAAAAATTCGAATTAAAATCGATAATAAAACAACATACACAACATAAAGTTCAATTTTATCAAATGCTTGCGAATGCAGATAATAAAACCGCAACACAGCTATACCCTACTCCTACCACTGCAGGCAGTGTAGACATTGCAAACCCTGGCGCTCTCCATAACACATTACGCCTGTAACCTATCCAAAACATGACGCGACCAGCAACAAAAGATGGGCAGCAAGCTCAATAATTGATAAGGAATTAAAACAGATAGCGCCAGTATATTAATAGCGAATATCATAAGCTGTTCATGAGTATTAGATAGAACTCTTAGATCAACCTTCATCCCCTCTGTATTTGCTTCACACTTAGTGGGATCCGCTGACGGGTTTCCGTAACGTTGAGAGCCGATTCTAACAATCATCAAAAAAAACAGTGCAACAGGAAAAACAAGGCACATTATTGCGAGCTTTAGTCGCTCTACTACGACAACCTCCTCAGCAACTTGAGGCAAAAAACTATAGAAAGAGACAAACACCACTATTGTTCCAACAAATCCTAGCAGCATCCCCATTTTAACTGTTCTATTATCGCTTTCTTGAGTCATACTCTAGTTCCTTTTAGGCCATAATGAGACTTTAAGCATATGACTTCAAAGCACTAGCAACGCGGCTAAAACGGTACCAAAAGCATCTAAATCGGCAATATGGAGTTTATGTCAACGCCCGCTCGACAACCTCGACATTGAATCCCTCAGACTCTTCAGGTGACTCAAAGAAACCCGTTACCATCCTGAAAACTTCCTCGGTATCGAAGCTCGCCCGCTCAGGCTGCTCCCTTTGGCGCTGTTTCAGCTGTTTTAGACAAACCTCGTCTTCTGCCATCACATAGTACAGTTCGTGAGATATCCCTCGTTGCGAGTAGATATCCTTGAACCATGCCCTTTGCTTCCTGGTATTGCCGGGGAAATCTAGAACCACAGTGGTGCCTGCCAAGAGTATTTGCTCAACGTGTTTCCTAAGCAATGGCTTAAGGCGTGACGAGTAACTGATGTAGTCGTTGAAATCGTTGATTTCGCCTGGGAAAAGAGTAGCTAACCAGTCGTCCTCTGAAAGAAGCACGGCGCCGCGCTCACGCGCAATGCTGACAGACAGCGTGCTTTTTCCAGCGCCCATCTTTCCACAGAAGAATATCAACGTTCCGTAAGAACTCATTATCTGCTCCTTTAATTACGCCTACTGCGTTTCTAATCCCTGCATCCATAACAGGCTTAATTGCTCAGCAGAAATGCCTAAAGTCGCTGACTGAGACTCAAATTGTGTTCCAAAAACTCTCTCGGCTACCTGTCTTCCAACGGCTTGAGCTGAGGACGTCTTAACTATTCGCTGTTGATAAAAACTTGTCAGAACACTTTCCAACTCACCTTGCTCTCCCAAAAGCCTGACAAAATGCCACGCATCTTCCAGCGCCTGACATGCTCCCTGCCCAGATGTTGGTAAAGACGCATGGGCCGCATCTCCAATAATGACAACATTGTCTTGATGCCAATAAGGCAGGGGATCAAGATCATGAACAAAAATGCGATTGAGCGATGCTGCATCATAGAATTTCAGCACGTTGCGTACCGGGTCAGGCCAGCACCGAAAACGCTGATGCAGCTCATCATACCAAGTAGATAAGGGCCGTTGTTTATCAATATCGGCATTCCATGCGCCAGCCCAGAAACATAGCCCATTATTCACAGGGACAATTCCAAACCGCTCACCCAAGCCACGAAAATCATGGATGGCGTTATCTAAAACCCCCTCATTCAACTGACTGATACCAATGATGTTAATGAACCCTTGGTAACGGGGGCTCACCTTTTCGGCATATAACGTGTGACGCACCACCGAATTCATTCTCCCATCGGCTCCTACTACCACGTCAAACTCTTGCTTTAATCGGTCAATATCCTGCGCCGTCATTGGGCAACCAAGGTGTATTTTTACACCCAAATCATCCAACCTCTTGGCCAGTATGCCCATAAGATCACGGCGCAATATTGTTATACTGGGGAAACCACTCAGCAGGTTCACTTCCTCAATATCAAGCTCACCCTGCCAAACGCCAAATTGATCAAACTGACGCATTAAACGGGGAGCACCACCCAGGCGTTTTAGCTCTTTTTCCACCCCCATCTGTTGCAGTACAAAAATTGCATTTGGCCATAAAGTCACGCCAGCACCAATGGACGAGACCTTACTGTCACGCTCATACACGCTCACTTGATAGCCTTGTTGTGTGGCGAGTATTGCCAGCGCTATTCCAGCAACCCCTGCACCAACAATGGCAATACGATTAGTGTTTTTCATCGACCCTACCTCAATAGTTAAATTCGGTAGAGATTGTCACAAATCCACTCACAGGGATAAACACGCTATTATTGCGTTATTAATCCCATTTTCTGAGAGAATCTATGATTGAGAAAATCGAACTTCAATGGCTACTTAGCTTTCAGGCGGTATATGAACAACTAAGCTTTAAGCGTGCAGCGGAGCAACGTCAATTGCCAACATCCAATGTCAGTCGCCATGTCGCGTTATTGGAACAACAACTTAGTTTGCGACTATTGGAACGCACCACCCGTAAGATGATTCCAACCGCCGCAGGCAAGCAACTTTATCAGGCCATCACGCCGCTCACACTGGCGATGAATGACGCACTTGAAGAAGCCTCACTACACGGTGACGCCCTATCCGGCCACCTTAAGATCATCATGCCTGACCTCCCCTTTCTGGCCGAAATCACCGCAAACTTTTGCCTCCAGCATCCTCAAATACAACTAAGTTGTGACACCCAATTAAACCCTTCGGAAGGTTTGTTAGAAGGATTCGACCTGGTGTTACGCTTCGGTAGAGGGCCATTGGAGGATTCTGGCTGGGTCGCTAAAGAAATCCAACGCTGGCCGAGTTGCGTAGTTGCCGCACCGCAACTTCTTGAGCATCACCGATTGCCGGGCTCACTGGATGAACTGAGCAAAGCGCCCTGCATTACCAGCCTGTCTGTCCTACAAGGCATGCCCTGGCGATTCAAGAATAACCAGACCATTCAGGTGCAATCCAGCTATAAGGTCAACAGTGGCTACATGGCTAAAGCTGCCGCGCTGAAGGGGCTTGGCTTTGCTATTTTACCCACTCATGCATGCCAAGCAGATATAGAAAATGGATCGCTTATCAAGATTGATCTTAACTGCCAGCCAGAGGATCTCGTGTTATATGCGTTTTACTCGGGAAAAAAATACCCGCTGGAAAAAGTGAGAGTATTTTTGGAACACCTGAGATTAGCAATTATGGATCTTGATTCAGATGGAAATAAAGTCTCGTGATGACCTCACCCATATCAGCTTCCACCTGCTACTCAACGTCAGCCTGAAGACATATGTATGGTAGTGACGCTATAGCCACACCCAAAAGCCAGCGACTGGGCTGCCATCATAAACGGCGCGTGGAACAAGCGTCCGGCGGCGAACTGATGGCTTTGCCAGCACTGATACTACTCCGCAACCTCTTTTAGCAGCGCGGGGAATGAGTAACTCGTAACCACAGTCCGCGAACTGCTGTGTCTGGTTAAGTTTCAGCCGTCCAGACTTCAAACTCATCACCATTGACGATAATGGCTTGCGTATTACTAATTGGGCAAAGGTCTATTTTTTCATCATAGCTAGTGATTATGCCTTCAACGACTTGCTCGAAAGGAGCGTTGGTATGGTGTGGCACTGGATAAAAGCCAACCATGCCTAATGATGAAAAAGAGCCTACATTAGGTGCCGCCGTGAAATCGTCCATATCTTTCACATACTCGATGTTACGCGACATAACAATAGAGCCGGCAGACTCTCCGATATACATTTTCCCTGAACTTATTTGTTCCTTTATTATTTTATCTGCACCAGTTATCTTCAGTTCTTGAAGTAAAAAGAAAGTATTTCCACCAGTGACATAGATATAGTCATTTTTTTGAAGCTTGCTGTTTATTTCTTCACTTGGAGCAGTTGAAATCTCAAGCTCATCAACAATTAGTCCACACTTCTCGAGTGCTTTTCTACCTGCGGCCACATAAAAATTGACCTCTTCGACTAGGCTTGCAGTAGGAATGAATGTAACCGTTTTTCCTACACATTTTGCGCTGGTAAATTTCACAAATAGGTCTGCAACATCTACGAAAGATGAAGCTAAAAACATTTTTTTCATTCGACTTCCTTACTGTCTAAATGCTGTCATTATAGTGGCTCAACAGGCTGTAGAAAATCCATTTTCGAGCCATATCTGCCACCTTCCATGTTGGTTAGTTTTGGGGGAAAGGTCATTGATTAACGATCATCCTAAGAGAAGCTCAATAAGCCTTTGCTATCAGATACGATCCGGCTCCAACCATTAAACCACCAGCCGTCACTTTAAATGCTCGTTCTGCTCTATGGTTAGTGCCAAATGACGCAACGACCCCCGCAAAATATGCATAGCCTAATTTGACACCACCAACGGCGACTATGGTTATCATCGCAATTGCTGCGATATCCAATGTCCGGATAGTGGCCAAATCAACAAAAGTAGGGAATAAACTCGCGTAGAAGAATATTGCCTTTACATCACCAAGGGTGAGAAGTAGACCAGAGAAAAAGCTTGCTGATAATTTCGATACTGATCGGCCGGAATGCTCCACCTGCAATGGAGCTTTCGATCTCATAAGACTTATACCAAACCAGATCAAATACGCGCCTGCCAAATATCTCAGTATCAAGAAAAAACTACCCACAGCTTCTGCCAGCGCAGTCATCCCTAAAACAGCTAGCAATACCAAGATAAGATCACCGGCTACAATTCCCGCCGCAACGGCACAGCCGTTCGAGAATCCGGCAGAAGAAGCGCGAGCAACGACCAAAGCGACACTAGTGCTGGGAACTAGCGCTAAAGCTGCCATCACTGTAAACAGAGCTAATATTTCAACTAAACTCATGGCAATTCCAGGTCTAACGCTTGGCTTTGCGACTTGCCAGAGCGCAACGTAGGTGCATCTGCCAACAGCCGCTGGTTATGTGATGATAGCTCAATCTGGCAGCCCCTCGAACTTTGGCACCTCCCCTAACTCCCCATCCCAAGCAGCTTTGCTAGATAAAAAGATGTGTGCAGTTGGCAACATAGTGATTTCAGTGTCCAAACACCCAGCAGGAACGACGAGCAAACCCGCGATCTGAGTATTGGGTAATGCTGAACCACACAACTTACAAAAACTCTTATTATGACGAGAGCCTGGAAGCGCAAAGGAAGTCACTGCATCGGCACCTGACTGCCAAACCAATTTAGCTGAATTTGAGAATAGATTTGCCGCATGAGCCGAGCCTGTATCTTTTTGACAGTGCTGACAATGACACAGGTAAAAGCTGTCAAACTCGCCTTTTACCTCAAATCTCACGGTGCCACACAGGCAAGAACCAAAATAATCAGTCATAAGAACTCCTTTCACGGCCTCACATAACGCCGTATTAATGTGTGACCAGCGCTTGCCATACTTGAGCGAAGCGAAGCCGACAAGCATTTGAAACCACTCCTAAACGCCTTGTTTTGCGATTTTACGTGCTTTAATTGAGTACAACAGTAGAACCTGTAAAGTAACCCTCTGTTTGAATAGGACAGATGCTGGTTAACCGATGAATGTCTAGTGCCCCAGACCAACTTGCAGGGAGCAACCCGGTCTGGCAGTGATTAACAATCACACCAAGAGAGCCTCAATAGGCGACCGAAGGAAGTACCCTTGCGGTATTTTTGCTGTAAGCCACCAACAGCCAACGATGATAGATGAACTAGGATCAATGGCTCAGGGACTTTATATTGACCGCTTACGCGGCCAATAAAAATACGGTGGGCCTATTAACGAGCAGAAAGCTCATAGGGGTTAGGCTTACATTGCTTATAACCTCTAGGACTCATCGTCCTTGCCATCCTTCCTTATATATCTATTAATTTTTTTGAAGATTTCATAATCGTCTTCCTGAATTCTTTTCTGTAATTCAAGTATTTTCCTCAACTTTTCAGCATCAAAGGATGATATTGTATTTGCACGCTCTGTAAACTCATTGATTCTGTCTCTGTCAAATGAGGAAACCCTATTTACACTTTCTAAGATCTCTCTCATTCTATCACTATCCAAGGAGGATAGCTTATTCGCACGCTCTACAATCTCTCGTAGTTCTTCACTGTTGAATGTTGAAGTTCTATATTTGTCGGCCATCTCAGAAAGCTGCTTCGAAGTTAAATTATTTGAGCTTTCGGAAACGTGCGGCGTACTTGCATCCTCAATCGAACTTTCACTTACATCAACAGCCAAGTTAGACTTCCCATCCTCTAAGAACATCGAGGTGCTGTACGTATGAAAGTTTCTAATGTTGGACTTTCGGTATATTTCGGACTGAAGCTCAGCTAGAGGCCCAATAGTTTTTTTACCATTTGAGCTAATTTTATACCACCAATCGTCTTTGGCATCATCAGTGATAAAAATAATATTTTCAACAATTTCACTTTTTCCTTATGAATTATTTGATATCATAAGATCAGGTCTCCATATTGCCTTTCATAATACAATCCATCATTATAAAAGTGTGTATCATCGTCATTACTTTCTTTTCCCGAATCTTTAAACCCAGGGGGAATTTTCTTTTTAAAGCGCTCCTCTCCCTCTTTGTAAAAATCGTCTAACCACTTTTGGTCTTTAGGTTTATCGCCAACTTTTCCATCAAAGAAATCATTAAGTTTGTCTCTTATCTCATCGTGATGATCTTATACATGGTTGCTCACTATCCCAGCACTGGACTGACTTCCTATAATTTGATATGGATTTATTTATTTCTTTTTCTAATTTTTCAGTATTTTCAAACAACTTTGGAAAACGTCGCTTAAGGGCTAATTTTTCAAAACCACCCTTGAAGACTTTCTGAATTTTTTCCAAGTTGCTTTCAATGTCATTAAATACAATCCTTTAATTCCTAATAATATTTAATCTACGCCTTTGATATTCCAACCCAACGTGATAAGGAATCCATAACTTTTCATTTATAGCTTGAAGAATACTGAAAAAATCCTCTCTTGTTTGTTTAGCATATCCATACAAATTAAGAAGAACATTTGTATCAAACACAAAAATAGTTTTGTCATCTTTCCATAGCTCCTCCAATACGGATTCGTCTATATTGTAATACCCCTTAAATCGTCTTTCATCTACAGTCCTTGATAAACTCTTTTTGGTGAATTTGCTAAGAACACTCTTAATGCCCCATTGTAAGCCTAACGAGGCTGTAGAAAAAACCGATTTTGGACCATCTCCACCTCCTGTGATCCTAATTCATTTACTCAGTCAATAATCTCGCTGAGTAATCTTAATATCGGCATTTAGCCACTTGGACGCCCAGATAAAGCTTGTTGAAGACGGCCTTTTGCTCTTAAAAAGCAACTTACCCCGCTCTAAGCCCTTCATGACGCGGCCAAATGACCACCATTCGCCAACTTCTCAATATTATGCACCAAGCAGTTGAGCTGACACTGACCTTGCACTTTTTTCTTACCCCGTAGACTGAACCGGTTCAGTCTTTACGTCGTGCTAATATTGCCGAATATCGGCTCCACTACCGATATGCGATGTTTGTAGATCTACTTTCCCTGGGAGTGGAACTGCATCGCAAGAAATGACTTTGAAAATGATATTAGTCTCGCAGCATCACTGCTTCTCGCGGCTGGAGGTGATGCCTTTGGAGTAGGAAAACAGGATGGCCGGATCGTAGGCCAGCCGACCCGTCGTATCGCTGCGGTACTGGGGATGGAAAACTGTCAAGTCGAGCTTATGTTCGTTCAGGTAGTGCACAGCGTGTTCAAAGGTGCCTGGCTGGAGCTGATCTTGGTAGTTGATCACCACCTTGGTGTTCTGATCGTAGTTATAAGCCTTGAAGCGCGGCATGCTGACCACTCCTCGTATGTTTCCTCGATCCTACCAAAACTTAGCCGTCAGCGGATTTTTATACGGCCTCAACGCTCACAACAAGGTCTGGCAAACGCGCTAGCGTTTGACAGCCCCAGCAACTGCAGGCTGCGATTGCTTGTTCTTGTTAGGAGCCGTTCTACGCTTGAGCTCATTGTAAAAGTAACCTTCTTCAGGTTCTTGACCAAAGGCAATGTGTCTCATCATATTTATCATCATGATGGTGCCTACTTGAATGCCACTTTCATCAATTTCTTGGTCATCATAATCAGGGCTAAGACTTAGCTCATAGCTGACAACCCAAAATACGCCAATTTTATGTGTTGCTTCTAGTAGCGTGCTAAATATATGGCCGTTAACTTCGTGGTTTGGGTCTGATATGAACACAGACATATTGTTTGCAATTTCATATCTATGTTCTCGTGCTTTATCAAATTTATATATGTCTTGATCATTTATTGCACCTAGCTCTTTGAACCAGAGTAAGGATGCTTTTAGAGGTCTTTTATTAAAGCTCAGGACATCATTAAAGTATTCTTCGTTTAATACCCCCCTTTCCATGCCCCAATTATCTGTGAAGAAGTCCTTTGGCTTGGAGACAGTAAATTATCTGCACAACTCATATGCAGAAATGTAAACGGAGGCACTAATCAGATTTTCCCGAAGCACAGTTGGATTAGTTAATTTTTCCCAGGACTCCATAGTGTGTGCTCCTAACTATATGCATCGGACTTTACCATCATTCTTAGTGGCCATGATCGGCAGAGAACGACCGACATTCGCAAAGGCTGGCGCCTTCCATTGTTGCAGTTTGTTGCGACATAGAAGCAGTTCGAGCCTGCCTCTATGTGGCGTTCAGTTTTTGAGTGGGATGTAAATTTCGGTCACGCTATCCGGGTGCATGGGGCCTAGGAAGCGCTCACCGCTGTATTCGAACTCCACCCCTTCGTCTGGCTCCATTCCGGCAGCAGGCAGCCATTCACTGTAAGCGGCGCGGAAGGTTTCCGGCAGCGTAGTGACTGCGCCGTGATGCTCTACCTTTGCGTAATAGCGAGCGGGTATCTGCAACTCCACCATACTGGGCACCAGTGGTGCTTCGGCATTCACAGGCAAACCTGCGACATAACGCCATTGACCGTCATCCAATGGCTGACAGACACCGAAGGTGCCGACCGGATCGTGCAAACGATCAATTTCCTTCTCCCGTGGAAAGAAGCGTTCCCACATCTGGCCAATAGTGCCTTCGTCTTGCTCTTGCCAGCTCATCCCCATGATTCGCAGCGATGGATAATAGATTCGCTCAGGTGTTTGCATCGCCGGCATGCAACGTTCCGGCTGAGCCAGGTAGCGAATGAGTTGGTCGAGCACTTGCTGGTCGCGGGCGATGGAACTCTTGAGCTTGCGAGCATGCACTTCCAGGGACTCACAGAGGCTTACGACACTGTCCAACCCGCCACTGTTCGCCAGTATGCGGATATCCTCCAGTGGCATACCAAGTTGCTTGAGCCAGACAATTCGCCCCAGGGTAATGATCTGTTCGGGCCGGTAATAACGATAGCCGTTGTCGCGTCCAGTCAAGGTCGGGGTGAGCAAGCCAATACTGTCATAGTGGCGAAGCGTCTTGGTAGTAAGCCCATGACAACGGGCCATTTGTCCGATGGTAAGCATGGTAACTCCTGTTTCCACTGGTAAAAACGTAGCTTATTCCTTACCCTAGGGGAAAGCTCAAGCCCCCATGCTTCGCTCTCCCTGGATTATGGCTGGCGTCAGACCTTAACTTTACAGATTTAGCATTGACCGACTATCTAGTCCGCTCTTTGGCTGTCGTCTCTTGTGCTTGTAATGGCCTACCGGATACAAACGGTGGTCACCACGAACGCACATATCTGGTCAGTGGCAATGCAACTGGGTGGTCATGTGCGATGCAATTACGCATCCATGCATGGTCATTGCTCACTAAGTTCGACCTTTCTCCCATCAGGGTCTTGAGCAACGTAGATCTGCCTGCCGTTTAATTCATGCTGGCTGACAGTTTTCACATGGGAGAGAACCTGTTGTGTACCATTTAACGAAAAACCGACTCTGGAATTGTCCAATGCCTCGTTCTTCGCCAATGGATAAAGCTCAAACACAAAACCTGCATCTTGCGAAGAGTAGTGCGTAGGTCCGTCGCCGTGCCTCTCCTTGACGAAGTTGAACCCTAGCAGTTCATAAAACTGCTTACTCGCTTCCAATTCTTTGCACCGCAAGACGAACAGGTTGATTTTCATTGCTCACCCTAAAGACCATAACGAGACTGTAGAAAAACCCGATTTCGAGCCGTTTCCGCCGCCTATCATCCTATTTTATTTACTCAGCAAGTTATCTTTCTGAGTCATCCTAATATCAGCACTCAGCCATTTGAGCGTCCACATTAAGCAAGTTGAAGACGACTTTTTGCTCTTGCAAATCAACTTATCTCGCTCTGGGTCTTTCATAACGTGGCCAAATGACCATTATTCGCCAACTTCTCAATATTATGCACCAGCCAATATAACTGCCACTGTCTCTGCACTTTTTTCTCACCCCGAAGGCTGAAGCGGTTCAGTCTTTTCGTTGTGCCAATATTGCCGAATACCGGCTTCACTACCGACATGCGGTAGCTGTAGGTCTGCCCTCCCTGAGAGCGGAACGGCATAGCAGAAAAGAGCTTTGAAAATAATGCTGGTCTCGCACCACCACTGCATCCCATGGCTGGTGGTGATGCCTTTGGGCAAACAGGATGATCTTCAACAGGATGGCCGAATCGTAGGCTAGCCGTCCGGTCGCGTCGTTGCGATACGTGGGATAGAAAACTGACAAGTCGAGTTTATGCTCGATCAGGTCATGTACTGCGTGCTCAAAGGTGCTAGGTGAAGTTGATCACCACCATGGCATTTTGGTCGTAGTTATAAGCCTTGAAGCGCGGCATGCTGACCACTCCTCATCTTTTTTCCCAACCCTATCGAAACCATCGTGCCGTAAACACTTGAAGCAATTCAAACCCAAAATGCCAAGCGTTGGAAATCCGTCTTAAATGCTTTGTTATGGGAAATTTAGACGCGCCTGATCATCTTAATGTGAGGGACTCCCGTACTCTTAGCAACGTAGGATTGGCCTGAAGCCTTAAAGCCCAACTTTTCATACATTGATACGGCATGTAGCCTAGCATTTAAATAAATTTCTTCAGCTCCCTTTTCAAGCGCTTCATGTGTCAGTTTCGTTAGGACACTTGTACCTAAGCCCTGCCCTTGCATGTCTGGACGGACTACCATCTGAGATATCTTAAAGATTCGTGGAATTTCTTCGCTTAGTCGACCATATGCGCACAACGAACCATTCTCTATTGCAGCGATATGAAAACTACTACTCTCGAGTGCATCAAACAATATTTCTCGCGGAAGGCCAGAAGCTCGGAAAAATAAGTCATACCGTAAATCCAATGCATCTTTGTATAGCTCGTCCGTGCTTTCTAAGTATATAAATTCCATTTTGTCTCCCTTGCCCATAACACCTGAGTTGAGTGGCGTTTGTGAAGCAGACGCAGCCTGCGGAACAAACAACCGTTTCCAACGATTTGATACTCATTGAGCCTTCTCCCTCTCTCAGCCTGCTTGGCTAAGGTTTACCTCCTGCTCCCAACAGATCAAGTACAAAGCCGAATCGGATAGTAAGACCTATGGCACACCCAGGGTAACAAAATTGGTAATGCTCATCTCAAGTGGGCTTTTTCTGAGGCTACTGTACTTTATCTACGCGGCAATCCAGGTACACAGGAGCTATTGCAACGCCTCCAGAAACGCGTGAGTAACGCCAAAGCCTTATCGGCTCTGGCTCATAAGCTGGGTGTACGGTCTATTTCATGTTAAAAAACAATAAGTAACTTCAGTCTCTAAACTCGGCTGCTACTGAAGATGGGGTGACGTCGTCTGGTTCAACCAAATGGTAGACTTCTGCTTGCAGTTTCAATATCTCAGGCCAAGCTGTTTCCACGATAGATTCTATTGACATATTCTGACCTAAAATACTTTGGACATAACAGCGTGTTCTAGCTCATTAGTCCGAGGATATGCACTTGATGACGTCACTCAGGTACAGCTTAGAGCTACCGCAGCGCTTTCGGCTTGTTAAAAAAAGCACGCTACCGCCCCGGTACAACTGGGCTGCGTTAACATGCTCCACTGGCGACCGTCTGTATTTTTCTTGCCTGATACTGCGTTAAGCAAACTATATATTTTTGACATTACTCAGTTTTCTTCGACATGGCAAAGTCCTTTCGCGGGTGCCTCATTCACTCGTTCCTCGCGATACTCGTTACCGCGCGCTACAAGTTGCTTTGATTGGTTATAACGGCGCGGCTAGTGTTGGCGGCATTATCATCGCGCGCTGAAGCGCCCTCCCACAATAATTCGAGGCCTATGGGCAGCAGCACGCACCGCACTACATGAATGCACTTATTGTTACGTTTATGCGAAGTTTCCCGCGCCTTCCGCTAGCCAATTGTTGAAAAGCCGATTAGCCTGCTAACTCAACCAGCAAGGGATTGAGATGCAAGAGACAACGATGCGGCAGCGGGTGGCGGGTGTTTTGATTCTGCTTGGGCTGTTTGCTCAAATTATTGGCTTTATCGGCGTGGTGCCGACGGCGCAGGCAGTGAGCTATGTGCTGTGGGCAGCGGTGGCGCTGCTGTGGCGGGACATTCCGCGCCGTTCGCGCATTCAGGCGGGGGTATTGATTACCATTGGAGTGCTGATGCTAGTGGTGGCACGGGTGATTTATGGTGCCAATGTAAATTGGCCTGCCATGCTTCAAGGCAATGTGTTTGTGGCCACGATGCTGGTGGGCGTTAGCTTTATTTCGTTGATTGGCACCCAGGGTAATAAGCGCCCACCGGGCAAACGGGTGACCGGTGCAGATGGCGTGCTGCGCACGTGGCTGGGAGTGCACTTTCTTGGCACTATTCTGAATCTTTCGACGATTTTTATGGTGGGCGACCGCTTAGCTAGGCGCTCTCCGTTAACCATGCCCCAGCTGTTGGCCTTAAATCGTGGGCTTTCAAGTGCGGCATTGTGGTCACCCTTCTTTGCCTCTATGGCGGTGGTGATTGCCTTGGCGCCTGAAGTTCAGTACGGCCAGATTGCGCTGATAGGGTTTCCGTTGGCGATGCTATCGGGGCTATTAACCACCCTAGAGTTGAGGCGTCGGTTTGATTTAACCGAGGTCGACGGCTTTTCACTTTCGCCACGCAGCCTGTTAATGCCGGCGAGCATGGCAGCACTGGTGATGCTGTTTCATTTTTGGCTGACGCCGTCGCTCACCATTGTCAGTATTATTACCTTTTTACTGCCAGTGGTAGCGGTGCTGAGCAACTTACGGGAAGGCACACGCTTTACCCTGCGGCGCATTCGCCAACACACCACCACACGACTACCCGCCATGCGCGGGGAAATTTCGCTATTTTTAGCGGCGGGCTTATTAACGCTGGGGCTTTCTACCCTGGTAGCGGCCGCAGCAGGTGACGAATGGACGCTATTTGCTACCTTTGGCATGTGGCAAGCCATGGTAAGCTTTGCGGCGATTACACTGAGTGCGCTGGCGGGATTACACCCGATCATTGGCGTTTCCGTGCTGGCATCTATTTTGAATTTAGCCAGCGGTGAGCAAACGCTGTTTGCCTTTGTTGCGCTGAGCGCTTGGGCGGTGGGTACCAGCGTTGGGCCGTTATCTGGCATAAACCTTTCGCTGCAGGGGCGCTACGGAATCAGCGGCTACCGCATGATGAAAAACAATTTACTGTATGCCGCCATGATGAGCCTGCTCTCGCTGGGCGCGATCGCAGGCCTGAGCATCTGGGTCAATTAAGTGATGAGTGCGCTAGCCTCTTAGGTTTCGACGATTTTACTGGGAAAGCGGTAGAAATAGCGGTGGCCACACTGGTGGCATGGTTCCAGGCGCGAGACGCTTTCTAGCATCACCTGGGCATCGCAGTGTACGCACGCCATCAGGCCCGGCGCAGCAACTTCACCTTCGCAGTAGTCGGCGCGGGCGGCTTCCAGGTCATCTTCGAAGCGTTCGCGCTCCACCACGCTGCGGTCGGCGATTGAAAGCAGCGATTCCGCCACACGCCGTGAAAGGCTGTCGATATCAATGCCCAACCAGCTAGCAACCTGCTTACCGGTATCTGCCATGTAGTAGCGCATATCTTTCAGGTCACGCTCTACCCAGGCACGCAGCAGTGCTAGCTCGTCTTTGGTGTACTCTTCCAGCTCCGCTTCAAAAGCAACGGCGTCGTCCAAATCCTTTTGTAGATTATCCCAGGTAAGATCGTTGGCCCCGTCCTGCATGCGTTCTAGCAGGCGCTCGTAGCCTTCGCGCAAACGGTGATCGTTATGTTGTTCCATGGTACCTCTCCTTTTGTCGACCCAAGGTGCGGCCTATCATCGGCTAACCGTTCAAGGATACACCTGCATAGGATACAATCGACGTTACTTATCTGACAGCCGTCATCCATTATTCACTTTGCGCCCTTTTTGGGCGAATTACCCCAAGGCATTGAAAACACCGATGGACGCACATTACAGCCCCCGTGAGATTGAACGTGACGCTCAGCAGTACTGGGATAAACACCAGTGCTTCAAAGCAGTAGAAGACGCTAACCGCGAAAAGTTCTACTGCCTATCCATGTTCCCCTACCCCAGCGGCAAGCTGCATATGGGCCACGTGCGTAACTACACTATCGGCGACGTTGTGTCCCGTTTCCAGCGCATGCAGGGTAAAAATGTCATGCAGCCCATGGGCTGGGATGCGTTCGGTATGCCTGCGGAAAATGCCGCGATTCAAAACCAGGTACCGCCCGCGAAGTGGACCTATCAAAACATTGATTACATGCGTAACCAGTTGAAGGCACTTGGCTTTGCCTACGACTGGAGCCGCGAATTCGCTACCTGCGATACCAGCTATTACCGCTGGGAGCAGTGGTTCTTTACCAAGCTGGTCGAAAAAGGCTTGGTCTATAAGAAAATGTCCACGGTGAACTGGGACCCGGTTGACCAAACGGTACTGGCTAACGAGCAAGTGATTGACGGCTGCGGCTGGCGTTCTGGTGCACCGGTAGAGCGTAAAGAAATCCCGCTGTGGTTCTTGAAAATTACCGACTACGCCGACGAGCTGTTGGCAGATCTTGATAATGTCGAGTGGCCCGAACAGGTCAAAACCATGCAACGCAACTGGATTGGTAAATCCCGCGGCGTTGAGATGACCTTTGATATTCAGGCGGAAGACGGCAGCGCCTGCGAGCCGTTGGCGGTGTATACCACCCGCCCGGATACGCTGCTGGGTGTCACCTACGTGGCCGTCGCCGCTGGTCACCCCCTGGCCAAGCAGGCTGCCGCACAAAACAGCGAACTGGCGTCATTTTGTGACGAGTGCGCCAAAGGTGGCACGTCGGAAGCCGAAATGGCTACCAAAGAAAAGCTGGGCATGCTCACCGGGCACAAAGCGATTCACCCGCTTACCGGTGATGAAGTGCCGGTGTTTGTGGCCAACTTCGTATTAATGGAGTTTGGCACCGGTGCGGTTATGGCGGTACCTGCCCACGATCAGCGCGACTGGGAATTTGCGACCAAGTACGGCGTAGAACTCAAGCCTGTGGTGGCCGATGCCAACGGCAACCAGCCGGATATTTCCGAAGGTGCTTATGTTGAGCACGGCACGCTGATTAACTCAGGCGAATTTGATGGCCTGGAATTCCAGGCGGCGTTTGATGCGATTGCCGCGAAGCTTACTGAGCTTGGCCGCGGTGAAGTAAAAACCAATTACCGTCTGCGTGACTGGGGTATTGCACGCCAGCGTTATTGGGGTGCGCCAATTCCTGTGAAATACGGCCCGGAAGGCCAAACCGTGCCGCTCTCTGATGATGAGCTGCCGGTAGCACTGCCCATGGAAGTCACCGTGGATGCTTCTGGTTCACCGCTGAAGAAGATGCCCGAGTTTTCTGAACTGGGCGATGGCTGGGTGCGCGAAACCGATACCTTCGATACCTTTATGGAATCGTCCTGGTACTTCGCCCGCTTCTGCTGCGCGGATAACCACGAAGCAATGTTGGACGAGCGCGCCAATTACTGGCTGCCCGTTGACCTGTATATCGGCGGTATCGAACACGCGATTCTGCATCTGCTCTACGCCCGCTTCTTCCATAAGCTGCTGCGCGATTTCGGCATGCTGGATTCCGATGAGCCGTTCCAGCAACTGCTCACCCAGGGCATGGTCATCGCGGAAACCTTCTACCGCTTTAAAGATAACGGTGGTAAGGAGTGGTTCAACCCCGCTGATGTAGAAGTAAAACGCGATGAGAAAGGTCGTCCGTTAAGCGCTGTTCTAATCAGCGACGGCCTGCCGGTGGAAATGGGCGGCATCGAGAAGATGTCTAAATCGAAAAACAACGGTGTTGATCCTCAGTCGATGATCGACAAGTTTGGTGCCGATACTGTCCGTCTGTTTATGATGTTTGCCGCACCGCCCGAGCAGTCACTGGAGTGGTCGGATTCAGGCGTTGAAGGTGCGCACCGCTTCTTGAAACGGATTTGGCGTCAGGTGACCGAGCACCTTGCTGCTGGTACACCGGGCGAACTGACCCTTGATGCGTTGAACGACGACCAAAAAGCACTGCGTCGTAAGACCCACGAGACTATCAAGAAAGCCAGCGATGACATTGGCCGCCGCACCACCTTTAATACCGCCATTGCCGCAGTCATGGAACTCTCTAACGCAGTGGCCAAGTTCGACGATACGTCCGAGCTCGGCTTAGCGGTCAGTCGCGAAGCGCTTGAGGCATGCGTGCTGCTGCTAGCACCCATTACACCGCACCTGTGCCACACGCTGTGGCAACAATTAGGCTATGACCAGCCCGCCATTGAAGCTCAGTGGCCGAAGGTAGATGAAGCCGCGCTCACCCGCGACAGTATCGAACTAGTCGTGCAAGTGAACGGAAAACTGCGCGCGCGCCTAGAAGCCCCGGCCAGCGCAGATAAAGCCGCCATCGAGCAACTGGCGATGGAGAACGAAAACGTCCAGCGCCATCTGGAAGGTAAAACGGTTCGTAAAGTCATCGTTGTACCCGGTAAGCTGGTTAACATTGTGGTGAGTGGATGAAACCATCCCAACACGTTACACGCCGTCGTTTCCTCGCTACCAGCATCGCCGCCTCAGCGGCGGTGCTGCTCAGCGGCTGCGGGTTTCGCCTCCGCGGTTTGGATTCAATGCCGCGCTTGCCTGCCCTGTCACTAGAGGGTGACGACAAAAGCGCCCTGGCCCAACAGCTACGCATCCGATTACTACAGCAAAGCAGCGAGGTTTCTGATGGCGCCCCCTGGCGGGTCACGCTGGGCTCACCAACGCTTCGCCAACGCCGTATTGGCAGCGAAGGACGCGCCAGCCAAGAACATGAGCTAACGCTAAGCACGTCTCTCTCCGTACAGCAGCGAGAGGACAATGCTTATGTGCTTAATAATGCAACGATAACGACCGATACACGCATTCGGGTCAGCGATGATGATCTGCTCAATAGAGAAACCCTCTTTCAAGAAGCTGAACAAACGCTAACGCGACAATTGGCTGAGCGCATTATCGAAAGACTGGCGAACCTTGAGGCCATTCAGTGAAGGTATTTTCGGATCAGCTTCCCGCGGCCTTAGCAAAAAAATTGCCTAAGGTGGTGATTGTTGCCGGTGATGAGCCACTGCAACATCGTGATGCCTGTGATGCCGTGCGCTCAGTCGCGCGGCAAGCGGGTGTCGAAGAGCGGGAAGTGCTTGATGTAGAGCCTAATTTTGCCTGGGGTCGGCTGCTGGAAACCGCCAGTAACCTCTCTTTATTCGCCTCTAATAAGCTTCTGGAACTTAGGCTGGGGACGCACAAACTCGGCCAAGATGGCAGTAAAGCACTGGCAAAGTATGCTGAATTGATGGATGGCAGTGACGACTTACTGCTGATCAGCATGGGCAAGTTAGACGCCAAGCAACAAAAAAGCGCTTGGTTTAAAGCACTCGATAAACACGGTTTATTTGTACCTGTATGGCCCGTTGATGCTTCGCGCTTAGGCTACTGGCTGAGGGATCGCGCATCGCTGCATGGTTTGCAAATCGACCTAGAAGCGGCTCGCTTATTGGGTGAGCGCACCGAAGGTAATCTGTTGGCCGCTGATCAAGAGCTGCAAAAACTCGCGCTGATTCATCCACCTAACACTCGCCTTAATGTTGAAAGCATTGCCCAAGGCGTGGAAGACAGCACCCGCTTTGATGTGTTTAACCTTGCGGATGCCTGTTTAAAAGGAGAGCCAAGCCGTACCTCGCGTATCGTTAATGGGCTGCGCAGTGAAGGGGTTGAAGCTCCCATCGTGCTTTGGGCACTCAGTCGCGAACTACGCACCCTGCTATCGCTACACCAGCATTTGGATCAGGGACAAAGCTTTGAGCACGCGTGTAAAACCCAGAAACCAATGATTTTTGATAAACGCCGCCCCGCTTACCAAAAAGCGATCAGTCGCCTATCAATGAAACGTTTACACAAACTCCTGCTGATGGCCCAACGGTTAGATCTTGCTGTGAAAGGGGCTTCTGCGGTGCCCTTATGGCCAGGACTACATGACCTAGCCATGACCATGGCGGGTGGCAAGGGGCTTTTAGCTGAATCCCCTTGGACCTACCGCATTAGTGCAAATAATTAGCACTTTTCGTTTTCGCCTTAAATCCAGTACGGTTTATTTCTATACTATTGATTCAGGTTACAAATTAGTTTGCTCCCCGATACGTCTAAGGATGAAGACAATGAAAAAAGTGCGCGCTTACCTCTCAAGCTTACTGATCGCTGCGTTAGTCATTACCAGCCTACCTGTTGCCGCTGCGCCCACAGCCCCGCAGAGTATGGACGCTACCTCTACAGACTTAGTCTCTACAAACTTGGTCTCTACAAACTTGGTCTCTACGCAATCTGTTTTAGCAGGCGACCGCGCAGGTGCTGACCGCGAGCGTATTAATGAAATTCTCGCCCGTGCAGATGTGCAAGAAGAGCTCCTCAAGCAAGGTGTTGATCTAGATGACGTTGAAGCCCGCGTTGCCGCACTAAGCGATGCAGAAGCGCAGCAAATGGCCGAACAACTCGAACAGCTGCCCGCCGGCGCCGGCGTGATTGGCGCCCTGTTTGCGGTATTCGTTATCCTACTAGTGACTGACATTCTCGGCCTGACCGATGTTTATCCGTTCACTCGCTAATTTGACTGCCATGATGAAACACCTTTTAAACGCCCGCTTTGCGGGCGTTTTACTGCTTGCCCTACTGCTGCCCACTCTGCTTAGCGGCTGCGCCCGCAGCCCGGTGCTACTAGAAAGCACTAAAGCTAGCCTAGCACCGCAAACTGAGCTTACCGAAGTACCGTTTTACGCCCAGACGGCGTATCAGTGTGGCCCAGCAACGCTGGCAATGGTGCTCAATCACCAGGGGGTAGATGCAGGGCTTGAGCAGTTAATCCCACAGGTATTTCTGCCTGGGCGAGAGGGTAGCGTCCAACCTGAAATGCTAGCCACTGTGCGCCGTTATAAGCAGTTAGCGATCCCCGTTCGTGGCACCATGGATGCATTGCTTGGCCACCTGGAAGCAGGTGACCCCGTGGTGGTGATGCAAAACCTCGCTTTGCCAGCTTTCCCGATGTGGCACTACGCGGTGGCCATTGGTTTTGATTTACCTAATGAAACGCTGATTTTACGTAGTGGCGAAATCGAACGACATACGATGTCGTTTAGCCGCTTTGATGCTACCTGGGCACGCAGTGAGCGCTGGGGATTTGTGGTTAGCGAACCTGGCAGCCTGCCCGAAGGCGTTACCGCCCGCAATGCACTGGAAGCCATTAGCGCTTACGAGGAGCAGCATGGGCCTGTTGCAACACTTTCCAGCTGGCAAGCTTTTGTAGAACGCTTCCCAGCCAATCCGCTGGGTCAATTTGCACTCGGCAATGCGCTATACGCAGCTCAACAACCTCAAGCAGCGCTGGAAGCCTTCGAATCAGCCACACAGCTTGACCCTGCCATGGGCGCTGCATGGCTCAATGTAGCCATACTCAGGCTTCAGAAGGAAAATAGGGAGGGTGCGCGCGAAGCACTCACTCAGGCTGCCACCTTAGACGGTGACTGGCAACCACGCGCGCAGCAACTGCTGGATGGTTTGTGAGGCGTGAGTATGGGGGCATAGCCCCCATGCTTAAAACATTTTAAAACACTCGGTTTAAGCCATTTTGCGCCGCCACCCGGTACGCTTCGGCCATGGTGGGGTAATTGAAGGTCGTATTGATGAAGTACTTCACGGTATTCGCATCCCCTTCCTGCTGCATAATGGCCTGGCCGATGTGCAAAATTTCCGACGCCTGGTCACCAAAGCAATGGATACCTAAAATCTCCAACGTATCTTGGTGGAACAAAATCTTCAGCATTCCCACCGTATCGCCGGTGATTTGCGCACGAGCAGTATCTTTAAAGAAGGCCTTACCCACTTCGTAGGGCACTTTGGCTTCGGTCAGTTCACGCTCGTTGGGGCCGAAAGAGCTGATTTCGGGAATAGTGTAGATCCCGGTGGGTACATCGCTAACGAAGCGATACTCTTTTTCCAGTAACTCGTTACAGGAGTTTAATCCCTGGTCGTAGGCAGCACTGGCGAGACTCGGCCAACCAATCACATCACCTGCAGCGTAAATATGCGGAATCGCGGTGCGGTAGTGCTCATCAACGCTAAGCTGGCCTCGGCCGTTTGCCTCTAAACCAATGTTCTCAAGTCCAAGGCTATCGGTATTACCGGTACGACCATTCGCCCAAAGAAATGCATCGGCGCGGATTTTCTTGCCTGACTTCAGATTTACGGTTACGCCGGCTTCATCACCTTCGACACTTTTATAGTCTTCGTTATGGCGGATCAGCACACCGTGTTTACGCAGATGGTAGGAAAGCGCATCACTGATCTCATCATCCAAAAATGACAGCAGACTATCGCGGTTGTTGATCAAATCAACCTTAACACCAAGACCCGAAAAGATAGAGGCGTACTCGCAACCGATCACACCTGCCCCAAAGATCACCAGTGTCCGCGGGGTATGGGAAAGGCTGAGAATCGTATCAGAGCAGTAAATACGTGGATGACGAAAGTTAATATCCGCCGGACGATAAGGCCGAGAGCCGGTAGAAATAACAATTTTCTTGGCTACCAGCTCTTCCACGCCTTCCTGCCGGTCTCGCACTACCACGGTATGCTCATCTTTAAAACGCGCCACACCATGAAACAGATCAATGCGGTTGCGCGCGTAAAACGTTGTGCGCATTTCGACCTGTTTATCGATGGTGCCACGCGAGCGCTCCATCACTTTAGGAAAAGAAAACCAGCGGGGTTCACCGATATCGCGGAACATGCGGTTGGTATTGAACGCCATGATCTGTTTGACCTGATGGCGCAGCGCTTTTGAAGGGATTGTGCCCCAGTGGGTGCAGTTACCCCCCACCTGGGCCTGCTTTTCAATAATCGCCACTCGCTTGCCATGCTTTGCGGCGTTAATAGCAGCGCTTTCCCCAGCGGGACCAGTACCTATCACCACAACATCGTAATTGTGAACGGCCATACGACTTGGATCTCCTTATTCCTGACTTAAAAGCGCTCTCAACAATGGCATTTACATAAACGCTCGCGGTGAGCGAGCGTCTGAGCAGCCAATTGCTAGATTAACGACGCGTTGCGTCATAACCTAGGTCAGCTCCACGGCTTTCATCGCTACGCCGACGTACACTTCCACGCTTGCGGTTTTCTTCTTCACAAACCTCATCTTTGCCGCCGCAGATGTCACAGCCTTCTTTTAGGCCTAACTGATTTAATCCACCACAGGAACCGGCAATAGGCTTGCGGCCCATTAATACGCCAACGGCCATTGCCGTCATTACCAGCGCCATAAAACCAAATACCAGTAGCCAGATTGTCATGTTCACCTCCCAGCATTGCATTAACTGCTCACCTGCCGACAACGGTCATGTCGTTAAGTGCCGTAGAATTTTAATGCCTATTGTACCTCAGCCACTTCAAAATGATCAGGCAACTCATCGTTTTTCAAACATTCACATACAAACGGGGCTGACCAAAAGGCCAGCCCCGCTCATGCCCGAAGGCAACTTACACAATCACGTTGTTAACCGCCGAAGTCATCCAGCAGGATGTTTTCCGGCTCCACGCCCATATCGAGCAATAGCTTGATAACAGACGCGTTCATCATGGGCGGCCCACACATGTAGTACTCACAATCTTCAGGAGCTGGGTGGTCCTTCAGATAGTTTTCGTACAATACATTGTGGATAAAGCCTGTCGGCCCTTCCCAATTATCTTCTGGCTGCGGGTCAGAAAGCGCCAGGTGCCACTCAAAGTTCGGGAACTCTTCGGCTAGCTGATCATACTCTTCGTTGTAGAAGGTTTCACGCCAGGAGCGCGCACCGTACCAGAAAGTAATTTTACGATCTGACTTCAAGCGTTTGAGCTGATCGAAAATATGGCTACGCATTGGCGCCATACCCGCACCACCACCGACAAAGATCATTTCCGCATCTGTGTCTTTGGCAAAGAACTCACCAAACGGCCCCATAACGGTAACCTTGTCGCCAGGCTTCAAACTGAAGACATAGGTCGACATAAGGCCCGGCGGGTGGCTTGTACCCGGAGGCGGCGTCGCGATACGAATGTTGAACTTGAGGAGGCCCTTTTCATCCGGGTAGTTAGCCATGGAGTAAGCGCGAATAACTTCCTCGTTATTCTTATGGGAAATTTTGAACATATCAAATTTTTCCCAATCGCCACGATACTCTTCTTCGATGTCAAAATCGGAGAACTTAATATCGTAAGGCGGCGCTACCAGTTGCACATAACCACCGGCGCGGAAGGCAACTTCCTCACCTTCGGGCAGCTTCAGGTTCAACTCTTTAATGAAGGTCGCGACGTTAGGATTCGCGGTAACTTCACACTCCCACTTCTTAACGCCGAAGACTTCTTCAGGCACTTCTACTTTCATGTCCTGCTTCACAGGAACCTGACAAGACAGACGCCAGCCTTCTTTCTTTTCACGCATAGTGAAGTGAGACTCTTCCGTCGGCAAAATAGAGCCGCCGCCCTCTTCTACTCGGCACTTACACTGAGCGCAAGAACCGCCGCCACCACAGGCAGAGGAAAGAAAGATTCCGTTTGCAGCTAGGGTGTTAAGAAGCTTACCACCAGCCTGAGTCTGCAGGGTGTGCTCGGGGTCGCCGTTGACTTCAATCGTCACGTCCCCGCTACTCACTAGCTTGCTGCGCGCTGCCAGAATGATCGCCGTTAAGCTAATAACGATGATCGTGAACATGACAACACCGAGCAAGATGACAGATGTATCAACCATGTCGGTTTCCTATTGCTGAAGGTTTTCTATACCTCGGCAGCCTGAGCTGCCGAGAAAACCGGCTCCGATTAAAGCTGAATGCCTGAGAAGGACATAAAGCCCAACGACATTAAGCCAACGGTAATAAACGTGATGCCAAGACCCTGAAGACCGCCAGGCACGTCGCTATACTTCAGCTTTTCACGGATACCAGCCAACGCTGTAATCGCAAGCGCCCAGCCAACACCAGAACCGAAACCGTAGATTACGGATTCACCGAAGTTGTAGTTACGCTCAACCATGAACAGTACGCCACCTAGGATGGCGCAGTTAACGGTAATCAGCGGCAGGAATACGCCCAGCGCGTTGTATAGCGCAGGAACATATTTATCGAGAAACATTTCCAGAATCTGAACAAGTGCGGCAATAACGCCGATGTAGCTCAGAAGACCCAGGAATGAAAGATCGATGTTTTCAGCACCGCTTATGCCAGTCCAAGACAAAGCGCCTTCAGCCAGCAGCAGGTTGAACACTAGATTGTTGACCGGAACCGAGATTGTCAGTACGACAATAACGGCAATCCCGAGACCAAATGCAGCGGAAACCTTCTTAGATACCGCAAGGAATGTACACATCCCCAAGAAGAAGGCCAGTGCCAAGTTTTCAACAAAAACCGAAGCAACGAAAAGGCTTAGATAGTGTTCCATGTTACACGGCCTCCTTCGGCTTGGTGTTGTGCTTCATTTTGAACTCGTTCTCTTCTACCTGCTCAGGATTGACTGAACGTAAAACCCAGATCAGCAAACCGATAATAAAGAAGGCAGAGGGCGGCAGGAGCAGCAGACCGTTGGGCACATACCAACCACCATTCTGCACTGTTGGCAGGATGGTAAAACCAAAGATACTGCCAGCACCCAGTAACTCACGGAAGAAGCCAACGACCATTAAGATAAAGCCGTAGCCCAAGCCGTTTCCGATACCGTCAAGGAACGACATGCCCGGCGTATTGGACATCGCAAAACCTTCCGCACGACCCATTACGATGCAGTTGGTGATGATCAGACCCACAAATACTGACAGCTGCTTAGACATTTCATATGCGTAAGCTTTGAGGATCTGGTCAACCACGATAACCAGCGACGCAATAATGGTCATTTGAACAATGATACGAATCGAAGACGGAATATGGTTCCGGATCAGCGATACGAACAGGTTCGAAAAGGCCGTCACAAAAATAACCGCTAGCGCCATTACCAGCGATACGCTCATGCTGGTGGTAACCGCTAGAGCAGAACAGATCCCCAAAATTTGTAGCGCAATGGGGTTGTTCTTAAAAATCGGCGCCGTTAAAACACTTTTTGCATTTACATCCGCCATGATCAGGCCCCCTCAACGTCGTCGAAGTCGGTATCGGTGTCTTCGGCATCTTCTGGTTCAGTACCACTACGGAAGTTAGCCAAATACGGAGCGAAAGCCTCTTCGCTGAACCAGAACTGCAACATGTTGGTCACGCCGTTACTGGTTAGCGTCGCACCAGAAAGCGCATCAACCTCGTACTCGTTGCTTGCGCCGCCTTTGGTCAGGTGGATTTCCGGTGAGAGGTCGCCCTCTTCGTCGTAAATCTTCTTACCTTCCCATTGAGCTTGCCAACGCGGATTATTTACCTCAGCACCAAGACCCGGCGTTTCGCTGTGGTCGTAGTAAGTGATACTGACGATGGTGTTACCGTCGCCCTCAACCGCGAGGAAGCCCATCATGCGGCCCCAGAGGCCCTGTCCACGAATGGGCAGAACAATCTGCTCGGGATTTTCAGCATCACCGACAAGATAAACAGTCGCGAAGTTTTCAACACGAGACAGACCTGCAATGTCGCGATCGCCGGATAGCGTACGACCCGTTGCAGGATCACTCGAGGCTTCGAAACCATCGAAGGTTGCTGGGTCGAACTGATCGGTGTACTCACCAGTATCAAGCTCAACTACACGTGCAGTAATTTGCGTGCGGAACGCTTCCTCAACATCCATGCCGGGCTCATAAAGACCTGCCACGTTAAGAATGTTGGTTTTACGATCCAATTCCTGGTTGAGCTGCTGCATAGGGCGCAGCGCAACGGCAGCCGTCGAAACGATTACCGAGCACACGATACACAGCGAAAACGCTACGATCAGGATCTTCTTGATGGAGTTGTTACCTTGTGCCATTAGGCATTCTCCTCGGCCGCTACGCCAGTCCGCTTGAGACGGCGTCTAATATTGGCCTGGACGAACATGTGGTCAATCAGCGGTGCAAATAAGTTAGCGAACAGAATGGCCAGCATGATGCCCTCAGGAAAGGCCGGGTTTACCACGCGGATCAGCACGGTCATCACACCGATCAACGCACCAAACACCAAGCGCCCCTGGTTAGTCATGGAAGCAGACACAGGGTCCGTTGCCATAAACACCATGCCGAAAGCGAAGCCACCAATCACCAAATGCCAGTACCAGGGCATTGCAAACATGGGGTTGCTGTCAGAACCAATCAGATTAAACAGCGTACTGGTGACGACCATGCCCAGAAGAACACCCAGCATGATTCGCCATGATGCAATACGCGTCCACAACAGCACTGCCGCACCAATGAAGATCGCCAGTGTCGAGACCTCACCCACTGAACCAGGGATAAAGCCAAGGAAGGCATCCCACCAGCTCATGGTATCAGTCAGCGCGCTCATACCGTCTTGGAACGCCATGGAGAGCGCCGTTGCACCCGTATAGCCGTCGGCTGCTACCCATACCGCGTCACCGGAGATTTGCGCTGGATACGCGAAGTAGAGAAAGGCACGGCCAGTCAGCGCAGGGTTCAAGAAGTTCTTACCCGTGCCGCCGAAGATCTCTTTACCGATTACCACACCAAAGGTAATACCCAAGGCAACCTGCCAAAGCGGAATCGTGGCCGGCAGAATCAGCGCAAACAGCACGGAGGTCACGAAGAACCCTTCGTTAACCTCATGGCCGCGCTTGATGGCGAACAGTACTTCCCAAAAACCACCCACCGCAAACGTGACAAGATAGATAGGCAGGAAGTAGGTCGCACCTAGGACAAAGTTAGCCCATAAACTGCTGGGGTCATGTCCACCCGCCAGGGTCATCATGATCGCTTCACGCCAACCGTTCATTGATGCATAGCCTGCATCAATGGCGGTGTTGGCCTGCCAGCCAGCGTTCCACATACCGAAGAACATCGCCGGGAAAGTACACAGCCAAACGGTGATCATGATGCGTTTTAGATCGATACCGTCACGCACGTGGGCGGTGGTTTTTGCAACACTGGGGGGAGAGTAGAAAATAGTATCTACCGCTTCGTAGAGCGGGTAGAACTTTTCGTACTTACCACCTTTATGGAAGTGCGGCTCGAGATTATCGAGTGTTTGTCGAATACCCATCATCAGGCCTCTTTCTCGATCATGGTGAGATTGTCACGCAGGATAGGGCCGTACTCGTATTTGCCGGGGCAAACATAGGTACACAGTGCCAAATCCTCTTCGTCTAACTCAAGACACCCAAGTTGCATGGCAACTTCAATGTCACCCACGATCAGCGTGCGCAGCAGCTGTGTTGGCATAACATCCAGAGGCATAATGGCTTCATATGCACCGATCGGCACCATGGCACGTTCAGAGCCATTGGTTGACGTGGTTGGTGCATAATTGCTCAGGCCTTTAATCTTAGAAATGTAAATGCCCATGACTGAGTGCCGATTAGCGCCCGTAGACATCCATCCCAAGAAGGTGCGCTTGTTACCTTCCTCAAGCAAGCTTACTTGGTTATGGAAACGTCCCAAGTAAGTCAAGCTCCCTTCAGCAGAGGCACCAGAGAACACAGAACCTGAAATAACACGGGTGTCATCGGGTTTGATGACCTCACCTGCTAAGAGTTCCTCCGTACTGGCACCAATACGGGTGCGCAATAAACGAGGATTTTCAGCACGCGGGCCGCCGACAGCAATGATACGGCTCGTATCAAGCTTGCCTTCTACAAACAGCTTGCCGAACGCAATCACATCCTGATAACCGATGTGCCACACTTTTTTGTGCAGGGCTACCGGTGAAAGGTAATGAATATGCGTTCCTACCAAACCTGCCGGATGCGGGCCAGCAAAGCTCTCAGTCTTTACGCCGCTGACATTACCACCAGGAATGGAAGCATTAGCTCCCGTACACAGAAAAACGTTGCCCTCGGTCAGGCGGGTTAGCACCTTGAGGCCGTCTTCAAATGCTTGGGAGTTTTCGTTGATCACTACCGCAGGGTCAGCGCTAAGTGGATGAGTATCCACAGCAGTAACAAAAATATCGGTAGGTGTGCTGTCGATAGCTGGCGTGCGAGAGAAAGGCCGGGTGCGCAAAGCAGTCCAAAGCCCTGACTCAACCAGTTGATCAACAACAGATTGACGTTCAAGCTGCCCTAAAGCGTCACGATCATGAGAAGCAAATGTCATCGCTTCTTCATTTTCATCGACTTTAATAACGACAGACAGCAGACGTCTCTTTTCGCCACGGTTAATAGCAACTACTTCACCGCTGGCGGGCGCTGTAAAGCGTACACCATCAATTTTCTTATCGGTGAAGAGTAATTGGCCCAGTTTGACCTTATCCCCTTCCTGAACTTCCATCGTCGGCTTCATGCCAACGTAGTCGGTGCCCAGGATTGCCACGTGGCGCACAGGCCGCGCATCTTCAATACGCTGCTCGGGCGCTCCCGTGATGGGGAGATCCAGGCCTTTTTTGACTTCGATCATAGTCTCGCCCAGTTGATGGATCGGATATACGAAGGTAAGGGGTTCGAATGCTTATTTCTGTTCAGTAAATTTTTATTGTCTGTTCAGATTGTTACCAGTCAGGCTCAAGCACGCTTGAACCACCCCGAAAAATCCATCGTATTATAAAGATAAGCGCGGCCAATGACCACATCCCTGACAGCCTCCTAAAGTGCTATAGACGCTTGAGCTGATCTCGCTTTCAACACAAAAAAAGCCACCCGGAGGTGGCTTTTGGCACAACTTAGCGGTTAAAAGCGCATTAACTGCTGCTTAAACGCCATTAATGCTCAAACAGCTTAATGCGGCAGCTTCAAAAACTTCACATTAGACATATGCTGAAGAATACGAATAACTTGGCAACTATAGCCAAATTCATTGTCATACCACACATAAACGACGGCGTGGTTACCGTTTGCGATGGTGGCTTTAGCATCGACAATACCCGCATGGCGATTGCCAACAAAGTCAGATGATACAACTTCTGCTGAATCCACGAAGTCAATCTGCTTCTGATAGGAGGAATCAATCGATACGCGACGCAGATAATCGTTCAACGCCTCTGCATCAGTGCCCTTTTCCAAGGTTAAATTCAAAATAGCCATAGAAACATTGGGCGTAGGCACGCGAATGGCGTTACCTGTGAGCTTACCTTCAAGTTCAGGTAGCGCTTTTGCGACCGCTTTTGCTGCACCTGTTTCGGTCAATACCATATTCAGCGCCGCACTACGCCCACGACGGTCGCCTTTGTGGTAATTATCGATAAGGTTTTGGTCGTTGGTGTAGGCGTGCACGGTCTCTACGTGGCCTGTCACTACACCATATTCATCATTTAGCGCTTTTAGCACTGGCACGATGGCGTTGGTAGTACAGGACGCTGCCGACACGATACGGTCATTATCGCCAATCGTTTCATGATTAATGCCGAATACGATATTTTTGATATCGCCTTTGCCGGGGGCCGTTAACAATGCTTTCTTAGCGCCCTTGCACTCAAGATGCTGACCCAATCCAGCCTCGTCGCGCCAGATACCGGTGTTATCAACAATCACCGCGTTGTCGATACCGTAAGCAGTGTAATCAATTTCACTAGGCGAGTCGGCGTAAATAACCTGAATCACGTTACCGTTGACAATAAGTGTACGCGCTTCAACATCGACAGTAATTGTGCCGTCGAAAGGCCCATGTACCGAGTCACGACGCAGCAGACTGGCGCGTTTCTCAAGGTCTTTTGCCACATCGCCGCGGCCACGAACGACAATGGCTCGCAAGCGCAACAGATTGCCGCCGCCCGCTTTTTCGACCATTACACGTGCCAGCAAACGACCGATACGACCGAACCCGTACAGCACAACGTCTTGAGGCTCACCTTTGCTGCCGTTTGGCTGAAAGCCATCAATGATCTCAGCAAGTTCTTTACGCAGGAAAGCATCAAGGTCACCACCGCCCTGGCGTTTAAAATTAACCGCCAACTTTCCAACGTCAACATGGGCAGGGCCGAGGTTCATCTCACTCATCGCTTTTACGATGGGGAACGTATCTTCAACAGATAGCTCAGTGCCTTCAATTTTGCGTACAAAGCGGTGATCTTTGAGGATGCGAATGACGGACCGCTTAATCAAGGAACGACCAAACATAGTGGCGACAACATTATTTTGGCGATACAGCTGACCCACTAGCGGAATCATTTGCTCAGCCAGAGCTTCGTTGCTTTGCCATTCCTGAAAAACGTTTTCGAGAGCTTGCTGACTCACGTGCGGCCTCATTGGGTAGTGAAAAGAAATTTCCTGGAGCATTATCCTGGGCTTACCTACATGCCGCAATGAATGGATAGTCGCACAACATGTAGGGGTATTACAGAAAAAGCGGATTGACTACAAACCACAATAGTGTATCGGAACCACAAGGCTTACTTAACTACTAGTGGTTGCTTTGCGCAGGCCTCTGCCTGAAAGTACTGATCGTGTATGATCCAGATTCCGTTTCAGCGCAAAACGATACCGTGACTATGTCCTCTTTTTCTCTGCTCGAACCGCCCCAACCCAAAGGGATTCGCGACACGCTCTACCTAACAGCGCCGCCGGGCAGTGCAACTGCCCTGGCGCTGGCTCAGGTCGCGTTAAGCGCACCATTATTGGTTATTACGCCGAACACTGCCAGCGCACAGCGCCTGGAGCAGGATCTGGCATTCTATAGCAATGTTCCCGTTCTACCCTTTCCAGACTGGGAAACACTGCCTTATGACAGCTTCTCCCCGCACCAGGATATTATCTCGTCACGCCTACGCACGCTGCGCTTACTGCAGGATGGCGTACGCGGCATTGTGCTGGTGCCAATCAATACGCTGATGCAGCGTCTGCCTCCCGTATCATACATCGCTGGGCGCGTGATGACGCTAAAAGCGGGCGCTAAGCTAAATCGGGAAACATTTCGCGAATCACTATCGCGGGCAGGTTATCGTGCCGTAGAAACGGTCTACGAGCCTGGCGAATACGCCATGCGCGGCGCAATTATCGACCTTTTCGCCATGGGTATGGATGAGCCAATTCGTATCGATTTGTTTGATGACGAAATCGATACGCTACGCCATTTTGACCCTGGCAATCAGCGCTCGACCAATAAAGTCGATGTGATTGAGCTACTCCCAGCTCATGAGTATTCACTCAGTCGCAGCGCTATTGCTTGCTTCCGAGAACAGTTTGAAACGCTTTTTGATGTTGATCCGCGCCAGTGCCCTCTCTATAACGATGCACTGAAAGCCATCCCCTCCCCGGGCTTGGAACAATATTTGCCACTGTTCTTCGACGAAACCGCTTCTTTATTTGAGCACGTTACCGATGACACCCGTGTAGCACTGTTGCCTAGTGTATTCGAAGCAGCTGAGCAACACTGGCAGTCCATTGAATCACGCTACGAGAATTTGGGTGTTGATCCAACACGCCCCCTTTTACCACCGCTTCGCGCGTTCATTCCCGTTAATGACGTTTTTTCGGCGATAAAAGCCCGCCCCCGAATCGAACTAACCGAAGACAACACGCAACGCCATGCCCTGGCGCCGAAGGCCCAAGCACTACCCTCGCTGGCAATTAACGCTCGCGCCAAGCAACCCCTTAACGAACTGGCTACCTTTCTGGATGCACAGCAAGCTACGCGGGTACTGTTTGTTGCCGAGTCACGGGGACGCAGAGAAGCGTTAGAAGAAGTATTGGCGCCGCTTAAATTAAGCCTGCCCCATATTGACAGCTTCCAAGACTTTTTAAGCAGCACTGATCGCATTGCCATTACTGAAAGCTTGGTAGGCAGCGGCTTGTGGCTTACCGAACCGAATGTCGCGGTAATCAGCGAGACTGAGCTCTTTGGCGATGTCGTGCGCCAGAGTCGGCGGCGAGAAAAAGCGACCGACGACAACGAATTGGCCGTGCGCCATTTATCTGAGTTACGAGAAGGCGCACCGGTTGTTCACCAAGCACATGGCGTCGGCCGCTACTTGGGGCTGGAAACCCTTGAAGCTGGCGGTCAAGCTAACGAATTCCTGGCGCTTTCATATGCCGACGGTGCCAAACTTTATGTCCCGGTCGATAGCCTGCATCTTATTTCTCGCTATAGCGGCGCTGATGACGAACTCGCTCCGCTGCATCGGTTAGGCTCAGATCAGTGGGAAAAGGCACGCCGTAAAGCGGCTGAGAAAATCCGCGACACTGCCGCTGAGCTACTCGACATCTACGCCCGGAGGGAGGCTCAGGAAGGGTTCATTTATGATACGCCGGGCGATGAATACGTTCGCTTCTCTGCCAGCTTCCCATTTGAAGAAACCCCTGACCAGCAGGCAGCCATTGAAGCAGTAATAAGCGACATGATCTCTCCTCAGCCAATGGATCGCGTCGTTTGTGGCGATGTAGGGTTTGGCAAGACCGAAGTCGCCATGCGTGCTGCATTCCTAGCCGTTCAGACTGGTCGCCAAGTAGTGGTGCTTGTGCCCACTACGCTATTAGCTCGCCAGCACTTTGAAAACTTCCGCGACCGCTTTGCCGACACCGCTGTGAATATTAGCCTTATTTCACGCTTCACAGGCGGCAAGGAAATGACGCAAACCTTGGAAAGCATCAAAAATGGCCAAACCGACATTGTAATCGGTACTCATAAACTGCTGTCTAAAAGCGTTGAGCTGCCCAAAATGGGGCTTTTGATTATCGACGAAGAGCACCGCTTTGGGGTCGCGCAGAAAGAGAAACTCAAAACGCTGCGCGCCGAAATCGACATTCTGACGCTAACGGCAACACCGATTCCGCGCACCTTGAACATGGCCATGAGCGGCATCCGAGACCTGTCGATTATTGCCACCCCACCAGCACGGCGCTTATCGGTCAAAACGTTTGTGCAACAGCGAGATAGCAGCGTCATTAAAGAAGCCCTGCTGCGTGAAATATTACGCGGCGGACAAGTCTACTTTTTGCACAATGAAGTCAAAACGATTGAAAACGCTGCCGAACAAATCCGCGAACTGGTGCCAGAGGCACGGGTTGCTGTCGCTCACGGCCAATTACCCGAGCGCAGCCTTGAGCGAGTCATGTCAGACTTCTACCATCGTCGCTTCAATGTGCTGGTGTGCTCTACCATTATCGAAACCGGCATTGACGTGCCCAGCGCCAACACTATTTTGATTGAGCGCGCCGATAAGTTCGGCTTGGCCCAGCTACACCAGCTGCGTGGCCGTGTTGGACGCAGCCACCATCAAGCATACGCTTACCTACTAACGCCGCCCCCCAAGGCAATGACACGAGATGCCGTGAAACGTCTGGAAGCGATTAGCGCCTCTGATGATCTCGGTGCTGGCTTCACCTTAGCAAGCCACGACATGGAGATACGTGGCGCAGGCGAGCTTCTAGGCGACGAGCAGAGCGGCCAAATGGAAACCATCGGCTACACGCTTTACATGGAAATGCTGGATCGCGCGGTGAAGGCTATCCGTGCGGGCAAAACGCCTAACATTGACGCCCCCTTCAACACCGGTGTCGAGATTAGCCTCAATCTGCCGGCGCTGATTCCTGACGACTATATTCACGACGTACAGCAGCGCCTGGTGATGTATAAACGTATCGCCAATACCCAGAGCGACGCTGAGCTTAAGGAGCTACAAGTCGAGCTTATTGATCGCTTTGGGCTCCTTCCTCAGCCCTTGAAGAACCTGATACGTCAGACTAGGCTTCGCCACCGCGCTGAAAAACTGGGTGTAGCGCGCATTGAAGCCGGTGAGAACCGTGGACGAGTGCTTTTCAACGGCTCTACCCAGGTCGATCCGTTAACCCTTGTGACGCTCATTCAAAAATCGCCACAGCACTACCGACTGGATGGCTCAGACACTTTACGATTTGAATTCCCAATGGAAACCACCGAACAGCGTTTTGATAAAGTCGAAGCTCTGCTTACAACACTCAATCAAAAAGTAGCGGCGGCGTGAACCTTGGGGCAAACTTGTATGAAAGCCCTACGCACGGCCCTCTAACTGCCGCCCTTGACAATGCTAGTTTGCAGCAATGTGGCGCATAAATTAATTAGGAACCACCATGAATATTCGTAAGTTATATAACGCCTGGGGCCCGACGAGCTTAGCTGTCTTACTTACAGCAAGCCTCTCTACCCCTATTTATGCACAGTCTTCAGCCGATACAGCTGAAGGCTCAGCCCCTGCTACAGAAGAGGCGCTTACCAGCGCTGACCAGCTCGCTGAGCAAAGAGAACTACCCCGCGGCCATTTTCGTCTTCCTGAAGAAGGCGACATTATTGGAGAACACTACACCGTCGTCGTAGAAGATCCTGAAGACACACTCATCGATATAGCGCGACGCCATAACATTGGCTACGAAGAGATTCGCATGGCCAATCCAGGCGTCAGCATGTGGGTACCTGGGGAAGGCACAGAAATCGTTATACCTGCGCGCTATATTTTACCGCCTGCACCCCGCGAAGGCGTGGTCGTAAATTTGTCTGAACTGCGACTCTATTATTATCCGGCTGACAACCCTGGCATTGTTGAAACCTATCCCGTCAGTGTTGGCCGTGAGGAATTTGCCACACCGATCGGCATTACCCGCACGACAGTGAAGGTAAAAGATCCTGCCTGGGCGCCGCCAGCCTCTATGCGTCGTGAAGCAGCTGCACGTGGCGAACCAGCCCCTTCTATTGTGCCTGCTGGCCCCAACAACCCGCTGGGTCGTCACGCTATATTGCTGGCGATGCCTAGCTACCTGATTCATGGCACCAACCGCCCTGAAGGCGTGGGCATGCGGGTCAGCCGCGGCTGCATCCGCATGTTCCCCGAAGATATCAAGTCGCTCTACGAGCGCATGCCTACCGGCACTCAAGTCAACTTGATGGATGCACCGTTTAAAGCAGGCTGGGCAGCGGACGGCACACTGTTTGTGCAGTCTTACCCTCAGCTTGAAGAAAACGTTGGCGATTTTGAGCCACTGCTTAATGCCATCGAACGAGTAAGCGAGCTTGCTGAAGACCAAGCAGAAGTTGACTATGCCCAGGTAAAACTAGCAGTAGAAAATCCGGATGGTCGCCTTATAGCGCTTTATGGCCCCCAAGCACCAGCACCAGCCCCTGTTGAAGAGCCTGTGGAGCTTGATGGATTATTAGAAGAAATTGAGCTCACAACAGCGACACAAGCCGAGGAAGAAGCATAACCTTAGTCAAAATAAAAAAACCCCGCCGAGGCGGGGTTTTTTTACATCTACAGCAACCCTAAGTTTTAACACTTAGAGCCCAGGCAGAATTACTTCTGCATGGAACGCTGGAACATGCGGTTCATTTCTTCACGGTTCTGCTGAGACATCTGCAGAGCAGCTTGCGCATCGCGCTGAGCTTGGTTAGCAGTGTTCATTGCTTGTGAAGCCATGCTGCGTGCTTCTGCGGCGTCAGCCTGTGCAGATTCAGCAGTCATGCGAACTTCTTCCAGGGCGCTGGTAGAAGCACAGCCAGCCAGGATTGCCAGTGAAGCAGCAGCGGCAGTCATCTTCAGAGCAGTCTTCAGAGTCATAATGTTCTCCTTGAGTCTTCCTTGGGTACAACGTTAAGGGTATGACAAATTTAAGGCTAAAGCGTTAGCTCAATTTTGTCTACCTGCGGTGCAGGTTCTTTACAGCGACTTGTACCATGGCATTACACCAATGCACGCAAGTCAAACGCTGTTTTATAATAGACCACAGCGGTTGTCTATAGCCACGTATTTAAAACCTTTAACTTCCTTCAACGACATAGCTTATCGGATCACTACGCGAGTGCCAACACCTACCAGCGACGCAACGCGTTCAATTTGCTCGTTGGTGACAGCAACACAACCCTGAGTCCAGTGGTACTGGCCATGAATATCTGGATCACCCTCGCCAATACCATGTATGCCAATGGCACCGCCCAATGCCGTATTCTGCGGCGGTGAGCCGTGGCGCTGATAGTGATCAAAATAAGCATCATAATCCGCTTGGGAATAAATGCCTTTTTCGAGCGCCATCCTCGCATGAGGTGGCGTAGGATAATCGATACCAATAAAGATATGCCACTGACTTTCGTAATTAAATCGATTAATTCGAAACTCGCCAAGTGGTGTCACATTATCACCGCGGATCCGCTGGGTTTTCGCCCCACCTCGCCCAAGGGATATGGGCGCGTAGTGCTCAACCAACGCATTACCACGGTAGACACTCAACGTGGCGTCTTTATCATCAATTAATACCCAAAGTTCATTGCTGTGACGCGGAATACTCGCACGCGAAAGCAGCGTCTCAACCAGATCTGTGGGCTCATAATTATTTAAGGTACCGGAAGTCGCTGCACTGGCCACAGCAGGCCAGCCCAGCGCCAACGCTAAAAAACGGCGACGGTTTACAGGCATCATTATCGTTCTCTATATAGGCCAGCATCACCAGCCAACAAAGCATTTGTGGCGGTTGTTATACCTTATTCTCACACCAAATGTCAGTGCTTTCAAAAAAGCAAAAAAACAAGCCAGTGCGCCAATATGGCAACCGCGCCATTATTAAACGCTATCTAAATCACTTCAAATGCCTGCCTAGATATCTTCGAATTCTTGCATACTCGTTACTAGCTTGCGCGCTTCAGCATGATGCCCTTCCGCCAAGGCGTTAAAAAAAGTTTCCTCTGGCTCTATTTTTGCCCGTGATGCACGATGCTCATAGAGATCCTGTAGCTTGCGATGCGACTCAACCGCTACACGAGTCAGCTCATCAATTGAGTCTGCAATCGTTTGTTGAGCAAGTGCCTCAAGGGCTGGAGGCTGAGGAAAGTCATTAGGGTCATCAAACCATATTTCCAACACTTCTTTATGATTAAAGCCATCACTAAAAAGCGCCTCCAGCCCAGTCTTCATCCGGAGTTCTCTGTCGGCTAAATACGTTAACGCCATGACAAGACGTTGTTGGTCGCTTGAATTAGCTGCAGCACGATACTGACGCGCCATGCGCCCATGATAATCCGCGGCCCATTCAACGAAGTCTTTGACTTGGTTATAGCGCATCTATATCTCCTCTTGCGATTGACTCTCTCTAGGCAATACGTTTGTCGTTATAATTACCACTCTTGGCTAGTTTCACGTAACGCAGCAATATCCCGTTTTGCAGCATGAAGGTTAGCTAACAGCTGGTCAGCAACACTCACTTGGCTGCCGACAGCGATCATTGAGGGGTTCTGCACTGCGCGTTTACTAGCCCCCTCGTCACTGTGCAGTTTCTCAATTTGCCCTACCAGCCAGTGCAACCAGCTATCCGGCTGGTGCAACATATCTCTTAAGCGCTGCAGCTCAGCAACGGCAGGCCCCTTCTCATTAAGGAGCACTTGCCAGCCATGCTCGTTAAGACGCGCATGCTCGGTCACTTCTTTGAGCAGCGAGTTTAATGCCAGCTCAAAGAGCGCCAAGGCGCTCTCTTCAATCGCCATTTGACGAGCCTGAGCATGTTCGTCATTACCTGCTGGAAGACCAACCAAAAGCTCAGCTTGATAAAGCAGTTGGTTGGTACGAGAACGTGGGCTCACTTGCGCTTATCCTCCACGTGCCATTTACCCGCCTCAAATGTCGCCTTCCAGCCGGTTGCTTTACCTTCTTCATCGGTCATCACGTACTGCTCTTTATTTTTCCGTGAGTAGCGAATTTGCGCAGGACGGCCATCCGGGTCTTCGCTGGGCGCCTTTAAGATAAAGTGATACTTTTTCGGTAGTTCGTCGGCGTGGGCTTTTAGCTCTTTTACCAGCGGCGGACGGGTTTCACGATTTTTAGGAAACTTGCTGGCCGCTAAGAACAAGCCACTGGCACCATCACGCAGCACGTAGTGATCCTCTACCTTCTGGCAGGCCAGTTCCGGCATGGGAATGGGGTCCATTTTGGGCGGTGCCACTTCACCACTACGAAGCAACTTGCGGGTGTTTTTACACTCACTGTTGGTGCAGCCGAAATATTTGCCAAATCGACCTGACTTAAGCTGCATCTCAGAACCACACTTATCGCATTCGATAATGGGGCCGTCGTACCCTTTGATTTTGAACTTGCCCGCTTCCACCTCATAACCATCACAATCAGGGCTATTGCCACAAATATGCAGTTTGCGACCCTCATCGATGAGATAGTTATCCATGGCGGTTCCGCACTTCTGGCAACGACGCTTGGCACGGAGTGCGTTGGTTTCTGCTTCTTCGCCTGCATCTTCTGCAACAGCTTCTTCACCAGGGATTAAATCAATGGTGGTTTTACAGCGCTCTTTGGGCGGCAAGTTATAACCACTGCAACCCAAGAACACACCGGTGGAAGCCGTCCGAATTTGCATTTTGCGACCGCAACTTGGGCAGTCAATATCCGTAGGAACCGGCTGATTAGGGCGCATTCCTTCGTCGCTTTCGGCTTTGCTAAGCTCCTGACTGAATTCACCATAGAAAGCATCCAGCAAGGCTTGCCAGTTACGCTCGCCTTCCGCAACTTCATCCAGGCTATCTTCCATCCGAGCCGTAAACGAATAATCCATCAAATCGGGGAAAGACTCTTTCAGCCGTTCGGTGACAATATCACCCAATTTTTCAGCATAAAAACGGCGACTTTCTAACTTCACGTAACCACGATCCTGAATCGTGGAAATGATGGCAGCATAGGTAGAAGGACGGCCAATGCCCTGCTTCTCGAGCTCTTTTACTAAGCTGGCTTCCGTATAACGCGGGGCCGGTTTAGTAAAGTGCTGTTGCGGGTCAAGCTTTTCAAGCGCCATCGCCGTGCCCTTCGGCAAATCAGGCAGGCTTTGGTCTTCATTTTTACCTGATGGCTTCATCACCCGCGTGTAACCATCAAACTTGAGCACTCGCCCTTTGGCGCGCAAGTCGTAGCCATCAACCTCAACACTCAGCGTACTGGAAAGGTACTCAGCAGGCGTCATCTGACAAGCCACAAATTGACGCCAAATCAGCTCGTAGAGACGCTCTGCATCACGCTCCATTCCAGAGAGGTCACTGGCCTTGCGCTCAACGCTAGAGGGCCTGATCGCCTCGTGGGCTTCTTGGGCGCTCTCCTTGCTGCTGTAACGGTTAGCAGAGTCTGGTAAATAGCGTGCTCCGTACTCATCACCAATAAACGAGCGAACACTCTCTACCGCATCCTTTGAAAGATTGGTGGAGTCGGTACGCATGTAGGTAATGTAACCAGCCTCGTAGAGACGCTGAGCCATGGTCATGGTTTTCTTAACAGAGAACCCTAACCGGCCACTGGCAGCCTGCTGCAATGTTGAGGTAATAAACGGCGCAGTAGGCTTGGAGCTCGTCGGTTTGTCTTCACGGGAGGTAATCGCAAGCTTGGCTTTGCGCAGTTGCTCAATGCGTGCAAGCGTGTCCTTTTCGGAGGTAGGACGGAAGGGTTTACCATCCTGACGCACCAACGCAAATCTAACCAGCTCGCCATCCGGGGAAGCGAGATCTGCATGGACATCCCAAAACTCTTCAGGAATAAACGCACGAATTTCGCGTTCACGCTCAACGATCAAGCGAACCGCGACAGATTGAACACGACCTGCTGATAAGCCCCTGGCAATCTTGGCCCACAGCAACGGTGAAAGCATAAAACCAACAACACGATCCAAGAAGCGGCGCGCTTGCTGCGCTTCTACCCGGGGAATATTTAGCGCCCCTGGCGACTTAAACGCATCCTGAATGGCATTTTTGGTTATTTCATTAAATACAACGCGCTTATAACGACTGTTATCACCACCAATCGTCTCGCGCAAATGCCAGGCAATTGCTTCCCCTTCGCGGTCCAAATCCGTTGCGAGATAAACAGCATCAGCTTTTTCAGCCAGCTTCTTTAATTCAGCAACGACTTTTTCCTTACCAGGGAGCACTTCATAGCGCGCTTCCCAGCCGTTATCCGGGTCAATGCCCATCCGCCGAATTAACTGATCATGAGCCTTACGTTTTTTGTACTCTGCTTTCTCTTCCGCCGACATCTTGCGTGTTGCCGCAGCCTGGCGAGCGCGCTCCTTCGGGTCGGAGGCTGCCTTACCTGAGCCGCTGGTCGGCAGGTCACGGATGTGACCCACGCTCGACTTTACGATGAAATCGTTGCCGAGATACTTATTGATCGTCTTCGCTTTCGCAGGCGACTCGACGATGACCAGTGACTTGCCCATAGTGCTCCACTTTCCTAATGCTCAGGCGCTATCGCCCATGCTCTGAATACGTTGTCGCCTATCGTTACCACTTGACGACCATGAGAAAAATGCGCCTACCCTACCCCAGGCCTGCAACAAGCGCCAGTAACAACCGACGCATAAGTAACAAACTAATGCTGAAGCGCAAGGTGTCTATCCGTACTATTTTTCATAATGAAGTAGCTAGACACTAGACTGCCAATACGCAGACGGCAACCCAAAATACGGAAACAAAAAAACGCCCCTGTATCAAAACAGGGGCGCAGACAAACGCTACAAAGCTTAGCGCTTGCGCGGTGATTTCCTACGCGACGCCGCTCTTGGCTGAGGCTTGCTTGCTTCTTTAGCTGCATCTGCTGCTACATTATTAGTAGCAGGAACACTTTCAGTAGATGCGCGTTGGGTAGCCTCCTTTTCCGTCGATACTGTCTCTGTCGACACGCTTTCAGCTAGAGAGCTTGCAGCGGTTTGCGTATCAATAGCCGCCTTCTGGTCACCTGCTTGCTTAGTGTCAGTAGCGGGTGCGCTCAAGGCTTTTGGCTGAGTAGATTTTGGTTGAGCGGCTTTCGGCGGCCTCGCTTGATCAAATAGCATCTTCACCTGCTCAAAACGCTCTGCTGCGTGCTCGGATAATTCACCACTCGCAGCGAACACATGTTTAAGGTGCTCGATATGCCCGTCGATGTCACTGCTGCTTTGCCCTTTTAACAGCTCGGGCAATGACGATAGCGCTCGCTCACGATCTAATTTCAGGATAAAGAACTGATCGCGTACCAAACGCTTAAATTCACTCAACGTTGAACTAGGCTCTAACTCAGCACGGGAAGCACGTAACCGTTTGAAATTGCGCTCATCTGTCGCTGGCGCTCCACCTAGCACATAGATAACTGAGCGCATGACGGCTTCATGAGCGCCACCCTGGGCTATTTTATTGCGCAGCTCATTTTTGCGGTTTTCAACAAAACGTTGATGCTCTGGCTCGGCTCCAGGACGACGACGATGCACATGCGCATCGCCATACAAACCTACCGCTGCTTGCAGTAGTGGCTGTCCGTAAATGTCCATAAACAGCCTTTCCGTCGTGCTATCGCGCCAATCTCGCACTGCATTGAGATTGGCGACGATTTGATCGGAGCACATCGTTTCTAATGCTTTGAAAACATTATCTTGACCTACTTGCTGACGATTGCAGCGTACTGCTTCAGCCATCACCGGCAGCGGAACAGTCAGCGGATTACGATCAGATAGAAGCTTGTAGCCTAACCGGATAGGATGCATACGACGAATCCAGCGTGCCGCTTCTGGCGTCATCATGGCCTGCACCCAGGGTTGAACGTATAACCGATAGAAACCAAGGTTGATTTCGGAAATACGTGCAACCGTTGCAAACCGACGATCATCCTCTGGGATATGCATTACATCCTGATCCAGCTCCTCAAAGTTACGCGATGTAAACTCAAGCAAATAATCACGCTCAAGTAACTCCGCATCATCTCGCTCGCTGACATGCGAGACCGTTGTCTCATACAGTCCGGGCGGCATAACATCGATATAGTCCATGTTGGCCGTGAACTCAGCATGCTCTTTGCGCGACACACTACCGGAAACAAAGATCCCTAAGTGCCCTGTTGTGTCGTGCATGCAGTACACGATCGTCTGCTCGTTGGCGATGATATCTTCTTCGCCTTCGTATAAATCACGAATCCAACCCAGTGCCTGGGGCGGAGGCGTTATATCGTCACCACGCGAGCAGAATACGACAACAGGTGAGCGCACATTGCGAAGATCAATACGGCGGCCATCGCGAGTCACCAGCTGGGCCGTTGAGAGACGATTACCAACAAATAGGTTATCGACAATATATTGGATCTCTTGACCACCTAAAACAACGTGACCACCCCACCAGCGCTCGAACTCTAAATAGCGTTTGGATTCGGTATCAATGTTGTCATACAGATGGTATTGCTTTTTCCAGTAGGTATTGGCTGGATTGAGACGCTCGAAGTTCTGTACTAGCCAAGCACCATCAAACAGGCCGTTACCAATGTCGCTAGTTAAAGCAGTAATCCAGCTTCCACCGGTCATGCCACCGGTATAGCGCATGGGCGCTTTACCGTGTTCCCCGGCCCAGTAAGAAAGCGGCGCACCGGCAATAAGAATCGGACCAAACACATCCGGCTCAAGTGCCGCAGCCATCATTATTTGCCAACCCGCCTGACAGTTCCCCACCACCATTGGTTTTTCAGCTGTTTCTGGGTGCAGAGCGATAACATGACGCAAAAACGCAATTTCCGCTTCTACCACATCCTCAACGGTTTGCCCCGGTTCAGGAAAAGGCAAAAAACCAATAAAATAGCAAGGGTGACCAGCCTTTAGAGCAACCCCAAGCTCGCTATCAGGCTTGAACCCGCCGATACCAGGGCCATGACCTGCTCTGGGGTCCACGACAACAAACGGTCGTTTCTCAGGATCAATCTGAATATGGCTGGGGGGAAGAACTCTCAGCAGCTCATAATTGGTTGGATGGGGAAGCGTGCGTCCATCCATGAGCACCTCTGTATCAAATCCAAGCACGTTCGGCTTGGTTTGCTCCATATGCTCAAGATATTGATTTCCGCGTTCGCGCATAACATCCCAATACAGGACGCTACGCTCAATACTGTCGCGCCAATAGCCCGCTGCTGCCCGTCCGAATCCGAACGGATCTACCATGCTAGCAAAGGCCTCGCCGACCGGTAATGGAGCCATTTGATCAGACGCTCCTGACCACAGGCTTTTCAGCGCGCTGCCAGGCAACAAAGGATGAGCGAGAAAGTTCATAAATTCTCCCATTGGGTTGATGCAAAGCATCCGTCCCGAAGCGTTGATGCTGCAATGCAATATAGTTTAGGCCACTCGCTGCATAACGTCGATGCTTACCTTTGCAAATTCATCATTGTTGTCATAAAGACGCCGCACATCATCGGTGGTAGCATTTCCAGCGTAATGCTGAGACTTTTTGTTTTGTGGCACTTTCTATCTTCGGAGGGTGTATACCTAGAGGTTGTTATGTCATCCCTTACACTACTCAACCGTTTGACCTTCCGACAATTACAGGTATTCCAGGCAGTTCACCGCCAGCGCTCCTACTCGCGCGCAGCCGAGCAGCTAGGACTTACACAACCTGCGGTTAGCGCACAAATTCGTCAGTTAGAACTCGCTCTTGGTCAGCCGCTGTTTAAATATGCCGGTAAAACTCTGCACGTGCTACCTGCCGCGGATACCCTAGCGCTCTCCACACGCGAAATTTTCGGACAGCTCTCTAGACTGCAAATGAATCTCTCGGAGATTAATGGCAGCATTAGCGGTGAGCTGAACATCGCGGCAGTCTCCTCAGCCCAGTATGTGGTGCCTTATTTACTAGCACGGTTTCGAGCACGCTATCCCGACGTACGTATTCGTCTAAAGGTATGCAACCGCAGTCAAGCGCTGGAAAGACTGGCAGAACAAAAAGATGATGTCGTGATTATGGCCATGGTGCCTGAAGACGACGACCTGGTAGTCATGCCCATTCTTGAAAATGAACTCATCGCTCTCGTATGGCCAGACCACCCACTACTTCACATGGAAGCACCAACATTAGCCGACTTTGCGCGCCATTATGTATTGATGCGTGAGCCAGGTTCTGGGGTGCGTATCGCATTTGAGCAACTGGCTGTTGACCAAGAAGTCGGCCTTCCCCACCGCATTGAATTAGGCACTAATGAAGCCATTAAACAAGGCGTTATGGCCCACTTAGGCGTTGCCGTCTTGCCCCGCTTGGCGGTTCAACTTGAACTAGAACAAGGGCTGCTATCAGCGCTCCCGCTACCTAACTTCCCTATTCGGCGCTCGTGGTGCACGGTGTATCGTCGCGATCATTTTCCGACACCAGTCGCTGATCTTTTTTTACGCTTTACACGGGAACACCTGCCAGATTTTCGTCGGTATTTCCAAGCCCCATCTAGCCCACTACCTAGCCACGGCGTTTCCTGCCTACCTTTACTGTCACTATAGTGGGCTATCGATTGGCTGGACTGTCTGTTTGGCGGTTCGATGAAGAGGGCTTAGTGTCTTGTTAACCAACAGATATGTTACATTAGCCTACTACCTACGTATCATTCAGAATCTTCAGGGTTTGGCATGTATTCGCGCAGGCGATCCAACTGTCAACGCCATGGCATTTAAACGCCATCGCCACAGCATATGGTTAGACGCCACGACGTTTGGGCATTGCCTGCCGCACAGTAGAGAGGCTCTTTCCTATGAGCAATAACCCCACAACGCGCGTCCCTAGCGGCGAAAAATTCCGCAATGAGCATGGCATGTCGGTCATTAAAGACGGCATGAAACAGCGTAAAACGTCGTCAGATGAGGCGTCTCCCAGTCTTGACCGTAAACCTAAATGGTTGCGCGCACAGATCCCTGGGGGCGAACGCTTCGAAGCCGTCAAAAAGAATGTCTCTACACACCGTCTTAGCACTGTTTGTGCAGAGTCGCACTGCCCTAACATGGGCGAATGCTGGAGCAATGGCACCGCCACCATCATGTTAATGGGGTCTGTATGCACACGCGCCTGCCGATTCTGTGCAGTGGATACAGGCAATCCGAAAGGCTGGCTGGATCTAGATGAGCCGGAAAACACAGCAAAATCAGTCGAGTTGATGGGGCTGCGCTACATCGTATTGACCTCCGTTGACCGAGACGACCTGGACGACGGCGGCGCTACGCACTACGCCAACTGTATTAAGGCTATCAAATCCCGCACGCCGGAAGTAGTTGTAGAAGCCCTAACACCCGACTTTGACGCTGATAAAGCCGCCATTGAGCGGGTAGTCGATTCGGGCTTGGAAGTGTTTGCACAGAACGTAGAGACGGTAGAGCGACTAACCAGCAAAGTACGCGACCCACGTGCAGGTTATCGCAAAACGCTGAATGTCTTAGCGCATGCCAAACAGTATCGGCCAGATATAATTACCAAAACAAGCTTGATGCTTGGATTAGGTGAGACAGACGAAGAGATTCTTAAAACCTTTGATGACCTGAGAGAGATTGGCGTTGATATCGTGACGCTTGGACAATATTTGCGCCCAACCAAAAACCATCTAGCCGTAGAGCGCTGGGTCACCCCAGAAGAGTTTGATCGCTATCGTGTGCTTGGTCTTGAAAAAGGCTTTATGGAAGTGCCGTCCGGGCCGCTGGTTCGCTCTAGCTATCGCGCTGACCGTGTTTTTGAGAAAAACAATCTTGGTCTCGCGTCGCCTGCTGCGGTTCCTGGTCATGAGCCTGACGCTAACCGCATTCCTGCGTTTAACGTCGGATAAATCGTCTAGGCTAGCTGCACGCAATTGGCACAGCTAAATCAGTTCCAACAGTGCCTTGCGTGCAGATCGCTTATTATTGGGTAAAGGATACATCCACCAACTGACGATCCAACCGCTGAGCTAATGCAGACGCTAGTTGACTCCCCACTTGGTGAGCGACAGGCAGCGCCACTAAATCAGCCAATCGCGTTACCTGCATACCTGCATAGCCACAGGGATTGATGCGCCCAAAGGGGGATAAGTCACCGTCTACGTTTAGCGCAACCCCGTGATAGCTTGCGCCCCGCCGAATTCGTAACCCTAGCGAGGCAATTTTCGCCTCACCTTGCTGCGTGTCGACATAGACGCCAGGTGCATCTGGTTTCGCCCAGGCAGAAACGCCATAAAGCGCAAGTACGTCAATCACCGAATTTTCTAGCGCAGTTACTAGCTCACGAACACCAATCTTGCCACGCCTAACGTCCAGCAATGGATATAATACAATTTGGCCTGGGCCATGGTAGGTTACCTGCCCCCCACGATCCGTTTTCACGACAGGGATATCACCTGGCATTAACACATGTTCGGGCTTACCCGCCTGCCCCTGAGTAAAAACGGGATCGTGCTCAACTAGCCAGAATTGATCAGGCGTTGTCTCGTCTCGCGTGTCGGTGAGTTCGCGCATCGCGCTCCACACAGGCAAGTAGGCACGATGGCCAAGCTGATGCAACTCAATAGGTTGACTAGCCAAGGTCATACCACCATGTGTACGCGACCTGTAGCCTTCAGATCATCAAACAGCTGGCGTAATTGCTGTTCGCCAGTGGCTACAATAGTGACACGCACAGATTGAAAACGGCCGTTACGGCTGTCGATGACTTGAAGCGACGTCTCATCAAACTCTGGGGAATGTTTAACAATCACTTGGCACACGCAGGCTGGAAAATCATCAGCAGCATCGCCAACCACTTTCAATGAGTAATCACAGGGAAAAGTGATTTTAGGTGGCTCGTTTACTTCAGGCTGACGTAAATCTCTTAGCCCATTTTTCGCGCCTTTTTTCATAGCTCGCCTTTACACGGGAATATATAGATACTTCTGCTCAGGGTACGAGTGCAGTACAGCCTTATAAGATTAATAACTTAAGCGCAAAATACTAAAAATCCTGCGCTTAAGCTAGTGGCTACTTATCAGTAAAGTTGCTAATCAAACCACTGAAGAAACGCCTTACTTGGTCAAATAGGCGCTTAAACAAGCCACCCTCTTCAACATTTTCTAGCGCCACTAGCTGGCGCTCACCAACCATTTCTTCACCTAAATATACTTCTAACGTACCGACATCATCACCCACGGCAATCGGCGCTTGAAGATCGCTATCCAGGTTCAAGCGAGCACGCAACTCTTCATTACGGTTGCGCGGAAGTGTCATAAACACTTCATCATCAACGCCAACACGCAACTCATTACTATCACCGCCCCATACCCGTGGCGTTGCAAGCACTGCACCACGCTCATAGAGCTTCATCGTTTCATAGAAACGGAAGCCGTAGCTGAGTAGCTTTTGCGTTTCCTGCGCTCGCGCCTCTTCTGAGTTAGTGCCCATCACAACTGAAATTAGCCGCATGCCATCACGCTCGGCCGAAGAGACAAGACAGTAGCCCGCCTCCGTTGTCCAACCGGTTTTCAAACCATCGACACTCGGGTCGCGCCATAGCAACCGGTTACGGTTTGGCTGGTCGATGCCACCAAACGCGAAGTTGCGTTGAGAGTAAATAGTATAGTGCTCAGGGTAGTCGTTAATAATATGCTGTGACAACAACGCCATATCGTGAGCGGTGGAGTAGTGATTATCGCCAGGAAGACCTGTCGGATTTTGGAAATTAGTATTGTGCATTCCTAAGCGCGTAGCATGCTGATTCATCAAATCGGCAAATGGCGTTTCGCCACCAGCTAGATGCTCTGCCATCGCCACGCTAGCATCATTACCCGATACAATAATAATGCCATGCAGCAGATTATCGACCGAGACTTGATCGCCTACCTCGATGAACATCTTGGAGCCACCGGTACGCCAAGCTTTCTCACTGATATTAACCATATCAGTCAAGCTAATTGTGCCGCGATCTAACTCACGCTCGACCAAATAAGCGGTCATGAGCTTGGTCAGGCTGGCTGGCGGTAAGCGTTCATCAGAATTATGCTCAGCAAGAATACGACCGCTGTTGGCATCCATCAGAATCCATGAGCTCGCCGCTAGCTGAGGAGCGGAGGGAATAATCGTTTGCGGCTGAGGTATCACCTGAGCTACGGCCGGTGAAGACACCACGGCAAAAACCGCAAACAAACAAAGCCCAGCGGTACGGCGAATAGACATCAATACATTCATCTCTTACTTCTCACAACAAAGAAAAAACGTCAACGAAGCACGTTATTTTAGCTAATAAATGGGGTGAACTATCTCACGATAAACACTTGTGGGAAGCCCGCCCGACGGAGTTCTTCACGTGCTTGGGTTTCCTGATTAGGGCTCACTGGCCCAACCTGCACACGATGCACATCTGCATCACTCATCACCCGTACTTTGTGCGGGAGCTCACTAACCAAACGTTGCTGCAACTGCTGGGCTCCTTCTTCACTGCCCAGTGCTGCAATTTGTAGATAAATCGCGTCATCCGCTGCCATTGGTCGCTGAACAGCAATATCTGGAACAGGGCGTGCATTCATAGTAGAAGATGCCGAAGGCACCTCATCGACTGGACGGCTACTCCTACCTTGCTGAGCCAGCCATTGTTCAGGCTCGATAGCCTCAACCCGGACGGCGCCAGTACCATTATCTAAAAAGCCTAGCCGTGCAGCCGCTGCATAGGAAAGATCTATTTCACGGTCGCTATGAAAAGGCCCCCTATCATTGACGCGCACGATAACAGATTGACCGCTGTCTAAACTGGTGACACGGGCAAATGTTGGCAGTGGCAACGAACGGTGAGCCGCAGACATTTTATACATGTCATAAATCTCACCGTTTGATGTGGCATAGCCATGAAATTTTTCACCGTACCAAGAGGCCGTCCCTTGCTTCACGTAGCCCGCAGCATCTGGCAGCACATGATAGGTTTCCCCCCACACTTCATAAGTGGAGCGATTACCGGAACGCGATGGCGGCTCTATGCGAGGCTCAGCGTTTGGCACCTTGCTCACATCCGGCGGCTCTAACGGATACGCGTCGCCCGTCATTGCATAGCGCTCCCCGGACGACGATGCACCGCCACTACTTGCTCCACTGCTGAGCGCCCCGCTCGCACTTTCAGCAGGCTTACTAGCAGGCTGATTGGCGCTATTTTGTTGAGCTTCATGGCTGGCACAGCCGCTAACCAACGCCATGATGATCACCGCACCACCTATGCCACGAGCCTCAGACAGCACTGTTCTCATATTTAGCCCTCAACCTGCCGTGCAATCGCTTCTGACAGCTCTGTCACCGCCATTGCATAGAGATGGCTGTGGTTATAGCGGGTAATAACGTAAAAGTTATATTCCCCCAATCGATATTGGATACTATCATCGGCAAGCTCGAGCCTTAAAGGCACCACAAGTAACTCTGGATCAAGCGCACTTTGTGGTTCAATGCCAGCTTCAATCGCCTCAGATACAGTCACATCAGGCTTACTGGTTTGGTTAATAGGAAGCGTTTCAGGCGCTGAATCAGGGCCATCGGCCTCATGATAAATTGCCCCATCACGCTGCCAACCATGTACAGCAAAGTAGTTCGCCACGCTGCCAATGGCATCAACCGGATTCTCCCATAAATCTCGTTTACCATCACCGTCAAAATCGACGGCATAGGCTTGATAACTCGTGGGAATAAACTGGGGATACCCCATTGCGCCTGCATACGAACCATAAAGCTCGTCAACCTCAACGCCTTGCTCATGAGCGATTTTCAAAAAAGCCGCCAGTTCGCCCCGGAAAAAGCCACCACGGACAGGATGGTTGAAGGCTAATGTTGCCAATGAGTCTAATACAAGGTGACGCCCTTTATGCTTACCGTAATAGGTTTCAACACCAATAATGGCAGCAATGATCTCTGGTGGGACACCATACACATCCTCAGCCCGAGCAAACGCATCCTCATACTCACTGATGAAGTCGGCTCCCTCCTCAATACGTTGCTGAGTTAAGAAGATATCGCGATACTCATACCAACGTAAGCGACGTTCAGCCGCACCTTCCATCGCGTCCAAAACAGATTGGCTAAAGCTGGCTTGATTCAGGGCATCTGTTAGCCATTGCCGAGGAATTCCTTGTTCTGCTAACTCGTCAACTAGCTGTTGAGTACCTTCGTGCTGCTGAGGATCAAAAGGCGACGCGTCGTCAGCCCATGCAACCGTGTAAGCACACGCCAGTAACATAGCCGCCATGCAGCCGCTTGCTTTATTTCGGGCCCATTTCATTAACTAACCACTCCTGTGAAAAAGCACCGCTACTTATCTATTCGATACTAGCGCGGCAACAACCGCCGATGGGCATGTATTGACATGAGAATACCGAACCCTGCCAGCAAGGTCACGCTAGAAGTCCCGCCATAGCTCACTAGCGGCAGCGGTACGCCAACAACTGGCAAAATACCACTTACCATGCCGACATTGACAAACACATATATAAAAAACGTCAGGATAATACTGCCTGCAAAAAGTCGCCCGAAGGTGTCCTGAGCAGAGGTTGCCAGCCAAAGACCTCGCCCCACAATCATGACATAGAGGGATAGCAGCACGAGCATTCCCACCAGACCAAACTCTTCACCCAGCACGGCAATAATAAAATCCGTATGGCGCTCAGGCAGGAATTCTAATTGAGACTGAGTACCCTCAAGCCAGCCTTTCCCCCATAAGCCACCGCTGCCTATCGCTGTTGTTGATTGAATAATATTCCAACCCGACCCTAAGGGGTCGCTATCTGGATCCAGGAATGTTAAAACCCGTTGACGCTGATAGTTGTGCATATTCATCCATAGAACAGGAAGCCCTGCTGCAATTAAGGCAGCAATCAAACCAATTAGGCGCCAGGACAAACCTGCCAAAAGCACGACAATAACCGCCGCGCTGGCCACTAAAAGCGACGTCCCAAGATCCGGTTGAATAGCTGTAAGCACCACCGGCAAGCCGATTATCACCGCGCATACAAAAATATGCTTGAAACGTGGCGGTAATTGGCAACGATTCAGATAGGCAGCCACCATCAGTGGCACCGCTAATTTCATCATTTCAGATGGTTGAAACCGAATAACACCCGGTATTTCAAGCCACCGCTTTGCCCCCATACCCACATCACCCGCTATTTCAACTGCCAACAACATAGCTAGACCCAAGCCGTAAGCCAAGGGAGCCCAGCGCAGAAACGTGGAAGGCGATAATTGGGCAATAACCACCATAACAGCGATGGCAACACCAAAACGTATAGCTTGAGCAATCACGGTATCAATACGCTGCCCGGAAGCGCTATAAAGCACTAATAGACCACCACCCATCAGCAACAGCAGCAAACCTAACAGCCACGGATCAAGGTGAATCCGCTCCCAGATGCTTTTGCGCCGAGCAATACCACTATCGGGTGGGCGTACTGGATAACGACGTAATGGGCGAGAGAGGGTTTGCCATGACCTCATTAGTTACCCTCCACGTTGGCAGTATCTTCTTCCAATACTTCTTTAACTTCTTCAACGTCTGGCGCATCGTCTCTTAATATCCATGCATCGGTCATCGCACGCGCCAAATGAGCGGCATGCGTACTCCCGCCTCCAGCATTTTCAACAATGACTGAGACCGCAATTTGAGGGTCGTCGATTGGCGCAAACGCCATAAAAAGAGCGTGATCGCGTAAGCGCTCCTCAAGTTCTGCGGCGTTGTAACGCTGATCTTGTCCAAGCGAGAACACCTGGGCGGTGCCTGATTTCCCCCCCATACGGTACTCTAGCCCTACTCCCGTACGGCGTGCTGTACCTTCATTACCGCTAATAACTTTTTCCATGCCACTGAAAACACGGTCCCACCAGTTGTCATTATCCAACTGAATATCGGGCAGCGTATCCGGCAAATCCAACGCTAAGGGCTCTTCACCTATTGCTAACGCAAGACGTGGCTTTACCCAATGACCGCGATTAGCCAATGTAGCCGTTGCACTAGCCAGTTGTAACGGAGTTACTTGCCAGTAACCCTGCCCAATTCCCACAGAGAGTGTTTCACCGGGATACCAAGGCTGATTAAAGCGTGCCCGCTTCCAGTCACGAGACGGCATCAGGCCAGTGCTTTCACCTTGCACGTCATGAGCAACACGTTGGCCAAAACCAAAGTTGGTCATTTGTTCATGCAGATTATCGATACCCAAATCATGAGCTAAGGTGTAATAGTAAGTATTGTTTGAAACAGCAATAGACCGCTCCATGTCTACCCGACCATGCCCCCAACGCAACCAATTACGATAGCGACGAGAGTCATTGGGTAACTGATAGAAACCAGGATCATTAATCGTGCTATCGGGAGTGATAACACCCTCGACCAGCCCCGCAAGCGCCAAAAAAGGTTTAATGGTCGAACCTGGCGGATAATGGCCACGAATTGCTCGATTAAACAGCGGGAGGTCGATATTTTCCTGCAAGCCGCGATAAGAAGCGACATCAATTCCCGTCACGAACTGATTACTATCAAAGCCAGGCGTCGATACCATGGCGAGGATTTCACCCGTCCCAGGAACGATCGCGACGATAGATCCACGCCTGCCATCTAACAGCTCGTAAGCCAGCATTTGCATTGACTTATCAAGCGTTAAAGTAAGGTTTTCCCCAGGTACCGGATCAGTACGACCAAGCTCTCTAAGTACACGCCCACGTGCATTCGTTTCAACTTTACGCAGCCCCGCCTGCCCGTGCAGTTCCGTCTCGTAAAAGCGCTCAATCCCTGTTTTACCAATAAAGTGTGTTCCCGCATATCGCCCAGCATCTAGGGTTTGCATCTCTTCTGCGTTGATGCGCCCTACGTAGCCCAGTGAGTGGGCCATCATTTCGGCATCAGGATAATAACGAAGAAGCTGTGCCTCTACTTCAACCCCTGGTAGACGATGCCGATTCACCGCTAACCGTGCGATTTGGTCTTCGCTCAAATCACTCATTAAAAGCGCAGGCTGAAACGGGCGTTGGCGTTGCCGGGAACGGACATTGAACGCTTCAATATCATCTTCGGGCAAGTCTAGAAGCTCAACTAACAGCGCCAGCGTTTCATCTAAATCATCAACGCGTTCGCGCACCAACGTGAGGTTATAGGTAGGGCGATTTTCGGCAAGGAGGACGCCATTGCGGTCATAAATCAAACCCCGATTGGGGGGCAGCGGTTCGACACGGACGCGGTTTTTTTCGGAGCGAGTACTGTATAAATCGTGCTGAACGATCTGCAAGTATGCTAATCGTCCAGTCAGCAATCCCGTCAAAACAACCACCACCAAAACGGCAAGTAGCGCCCTGACACGAAAAATACGCAATTCTTGCTCAGGGTTTTTAAGCGTGTCACGGCGCTTAGGCATGGGTAACGATGACTCTCAAATCAGACAAAAAGCAATTATCGATGATAGGGATGACCTACTAACAGTGTCCACGCCCGGTAAAGTTGCTCAGCCAGCATTATGCGTACCAGTGGGTGCGGCAACGTGAGAGGCGATAAAGACCACGCTTTATCCGCCATTGCTGAAAGGGATGGCTCTAAGCCATCTGGTCCTCCCACCAACAACACAATATCTTTGCCCAACATGCGCCAAGCGTCGGCTTCGTCAGCAAGTTGTTCGGTACTCCAGGTCTTACCCTTAACCTCAAGTGCCACGATATACTCGTCGCCACGAAGCTTGTCACGTATACGCTGAGCCTCTTGCGCACGCGCTTTGGCTATATCAGCATTTTTGCCACGCAGACCGAGTGGAATCTCTTCAATTTCAAGCGAGAAGTCTCGAGGCAGCCGTTTGCGGTAGGTCTCAATGCCCTCCTCAACCCACGCAGGCATTTTGGTGCCCACCGCTAACAGCCGGATCTTCATGACATCGTGGCTCGCTCTTCAAACCGTTTGAGCGACTCACTAATAGCCCCAGCGTCATTGGGTAGGTCTGCCCATAAGCGCTCAAGATCATAGAGGGCTCTCGCTTCAGGCAACATAATATGGACAACCACATCGCCTAAATCGACCAATACCCAGTCAGCATTATCGCCACCTTCAACACCTCGGGGCGCAAGGCCTGACGCTTTGGCCTTTTCCACAACATTTTGCGCTAAGGCAGCCACGTGGCGAGTAGACGTACCACTGGCGATCAGCATCAAATCAGTAACTTCAGTCAGTTTGGAAACATCTAACTGCGTAATATCTCGTGCTTTAAGTTCTTCTAGGGCATCAACCGCTAGATTTTTAAGTGTATCGATGTGCATGGCTCCTAAAGGCAACCCCTTGTTGTCGTAAGCTCAGCAAAAGCAAGCTCAGTGATATTCAGTCAATTAGCCGGCCATTGTAACGGCTTCTTTCCTGACTGCCAGCGCTATTCACCAGAATGATAGAAACCATGCCGCAGAATGGCTTCCTCGACGGCCTCAGGCAGTAGATAACGAACGCTTTTGCCCTTTTCTAAACGCTCTCTTATATAAGTAGCCGAAATCGCCATCATGGAGGGCAAGGCCAGCGTCAGAACATTACCATTAGGGCTTCGCATCAGTTCATCCACACTATCGACTTCACGATTACCCACCAGTTCCCTTAATTCCTCAGGCCACCGCGCGTTATAGCCAGGTCGAGCGATCACAACGAGATGTGCTAAAGAGAATATCTGATTAGCTTTGTGCCATTTGGCTAACCTTAGAAAAGCATCGAACCCGATAATCATCACTAGACTCGCGCTATCGCCATACGCTTGCCGCAGCTCGGCAAGCGTATCCACGCTATAAGAAGGCCCTTCGCGGCGCAGCTCCCGATCATCAGCCATCACACCTGGCGTGTCGCTAATACCTAGCCTTAACAACTCAAAACGCTGTTCCGGTGACACCTGAGGCGTATCACGCAGAGGCGGCTGAGGTGCGGGAATCATGTGTAAACGATCAAGCTCCAGGGCTTCACGAACCTCAACGGCACTTCGCAAATGCCCCAGATGTACAGGATCAAATGTGCCCCCCAGCATGCCTATTCGCATGGGTGTTGAACTCATTGCCTGATTTGCCCATCACCAAAGACGACATATTTTTGCGTTGTAAGCCCTTCTAATCCAACCGGCCCTCGCGCATGCAGCTTATCGGTTGAGATACCAATTTCTGCGCCCAGTCCATACTCAAAGCCATCAGCAAAGCGCGTAGAAGCATTTACGATGACTGAGCTTGAGTCGACCTCAGCCATGAAGCGTCTCGCTAGACTGATGTCTTGAGTCACAATGGCATCAGTATGATGGGAGCCATATTGCTCGATATGCTGAATCGCCTCATCCATACCATCGACGACTTTAATCGCTAAAATAGGCGCAAGGTACTCAGCGCCCCAGTCTTCTTCGGTGGCCAACGCCACTTGGGGCAGCAATGCTCGTGTACGCTCGCAACCACGTAGCTCTACATGGTGCTCGGCGTAGGCACGAGCCAACTCTGGCAGCACGATATCAGCAATCGGCGCATCCACCAGCAGCGTTTCCATCGTATTGCAGGTGCCATAGCGATGCGTTTTCGCATTTACCGCGATGGCCAGCGCTTTAGCGGGATCTGCCGTAGTGTCGATGTAAACGTGACAAACCCCATCAAGGTGTTTAATAACCGGCACCGTTGCTTCGCGGGAAATGCGTTCGATCAGAGACTTACCACCTCTTGGAATAATGACGTCGACGTACTCGGGCATACTAATCATCGCACCCACCGCAGCGCGATCGGTGGTGGCAACAACCTGCACTGATTCAGCTGGCAAGCCAGCGTCAGCTAGCCCCTCTTGGATACAACTACTAATCGCCGCATTTGACGCACTGGCCTCAGAACCTCCGCGCAGCAAGCAAGCATTACCCGATTTTAAGCACAGGCTTGCTGCCTCAAGGGTAACGTTTGGGCGAGATTCATAAATAATGCCAATAACCCCTAGAGGCACGCGCATTTTGCCAACTTGAATTCCGCTTGGGCGATAGCGCATATCGTCAATTTCGCCAACGGGATCAGGTAGTGCAGCCACTTGGTGAAGACCTTCGACCATGGCATCAATTCGCGCATCATTAAGCGCCAGACGATCAAGCAATGCAGCGTCTAGGCCGGTTTCTTTGCCACGCTGTAAATCAAGCGCATTAGCTTCTAGTATTAATTGTTTAGATGCCGTCAGGCGCGATGCCATTGCTTCAAGCGCACGATTTTTCAATCCTGTATCAGCACGACGTAGCTCTCTGGCGGCTGCCCTAGCGCCTTGACCGAGCACCTGGATATAAGCGGGCACATTCCCCGCAGCTAATTGCTGTAGGGCTATGTTTTGGTGTGCGTTTGAACCGCTCATACTTTCTCCCTGTCTTATTGCGTATGCAAGGCAAGTTGCATTCTATGGTAGTGGTACTAGGTGTTTGGCAGTATGTTACGCCATTAGGGCGTTATACTGACGCTACTAATGATTACATTTCGACGCCCACGCCTAGTCAAAGTGCTCCATGGGCAATCCTGAATTAAAGGTGAATAGTAAGCCACCATGCAAAGCAAGTACAAAATACGCCTATTAAGAGCCAACTTGTTCGCAGCGGCGTTAGCATTAGCGTCCTGGACATATATGGCGCAGCCCGCGGCCGCGCTAGTACTTTGGTTATCTGTAGGCTGGCTTTTTGTTACTGCACTATTGCTCGATTTTAGCCATCGTCGTTCTAAAGGCCTACCTTGGCAAGCACTCTCCGGGGCGCTACTGCTGGGGCTTATTGCCGTGGCTCCAGAGCGCCATAGCTTTTTAATATGGGCTTGGGCGGCAATGTTTATGCTGCCTCAGAAACGCTGGGTGGCCGTGTTCAATACCTGCGCTGCGTTGATTAGCTGGTCATTCATTGCCCCCCTTCTTAACTTACCCGAAGCGCTACTACTGTTGGCGGCATTGATCACGCTAGGTGTGCTGTCCAGTGCAAAAGCGTGCCAGTTAATCGATATTAACGGCTCCATTCGCAAACGCCTTCGGCTAATCCCCGGATTAAATCTATGGCCAAGTGGACAGCTGCTGAGAGACCTGAGCCGAGAACAAACCCGATCTGAACGTGAAGCCATCTATGCAGAGTTGTTAATTATCCAAGTAAAACGCCATCAGCTTTGGTCGGCGGCGCAAAAATTATGCAACCTCATATACAGTTTTGAACACGTTTATCGCTTAAATAATCAGACGCTTGCCGCCTTGACCTTGTCGCATAACCCAAAGGAAGCCGCCCACCGCCGCAAGCTTCTCTGTGCAGGCCTCCCAGAAACACAGCACTCCCACCATCTACCACTAATGGATATAGAGCTATCAGGCCTATCCATCGAAACGCTGGTTCAGCCCCCGCCTCAACAACGGGAAGGTAACGATGATTGATCAACCGCGGCAAAGACACCTGATGGCTTTTGCCTACACTGCCAGTGTGATCCTAGTAGCGGGGTACACATTCTGGCTTTATGGCATGGGAAAATATCACGACCTTTTAGTGCCAATGTTTGTGACACTGCTGCTACTTACTGCGTTGCTAATGCACCACAGTCAGGCGTTAAACCCTGTTCTTCCCCGTGCTATTTTGCTGGGTAGTAGTTATATCATTACCCTGGCTGCCTTCTACAGTCATCCTAGCATCTCGACAATTTGGATCGGACTGCCCACGGCCGCTGCATTTTTTTTACTACCGCTATCGAACGCTTTCTTGCTAACGGTATTTTCCAGCCCCTTGTGGTGGCTACTAACCCGTCACAGCGATGCATCCTCAGAGATAATTATTGCTTATACCGCTCTCATTCTGCTGATGGCCTTACCACCATGGGAGCACGCACGACAAAGAGCATTGCTGAGGGCGACAGACCCAAACGACAATGATTGCAATGCTTACCATATTGATACGCTAAAAGAGCGGCTTCACAATGAGTTTCTGCGCGCTGCAATGCTTAACAAACGCTTGGCAGTCTTAGTGATGCATTTACCTCAGCTTGATATGGCGGAAGAGCAATTTGGCTCACGCGCGCAAACGGCACTGTTGGGCGCTCTCTGTAACGAAGTCAATAGCCGTTGCCGCGACCACGATCTGTTAGGCCGGGCAGACAACGCCACGTTCTGGCTAGTACTGCCCGACACAAGTGAGAGCGGTGCTATGTTGGTGCGCGAGCGGCTTCAACGCGCACTATCACAACGTGTTCTAGTGGAAACTGGGCAGCTAGAAACCCGCATTGCTGTTTGCCTACCATGCCGAAATGAGAGCTTTGAACGCTATATAAATCGCTTGGAAGCTCGTGCAAAAGCATTATCTATCGCCTAATGCGGATTAAATGGAGCAGTATTTTTCATGGCTGATACGCTTTTTGCCCTGCCACTCTCGCCAGTCATGTTATTACTGCTGGTTGCACTGATTTCACTGCTTGAATCCCTTGCGCTGGTTGGCTTATTGGTCCCTGGTGTTGTGTTAATTACCGCAGCTTCGTCCGTGGCGGGACATGAAGCCATTGGCCTGCCATGGCTAATCGGTGCTGCGTTAATAGGCGCAATTTTGGGGGATAGCATTAGCTACCTGCTTGGCTATCACCATCGTGAACAGGCCACTAACCGCTGGCCTTTATCCATGCACCCAGAATGGCTGGAACGCGGCGCACGTTTTTTTAACCGTTATGGTATCCATTCAGTATTTATTGGCCGGTTCGTAGGCCCAGTCCGCCCCATTATTCCACTTATTGCAGGTATGATGCGGATGCCAAAGCGCACTTTTTTGTGGGCTAATATCACCTCCGCAGCCCTGTGGGCCCCCGCTTATGTGTTGCCTGGCTACTTACTAGGAAGAACCTGGCAACAGCACCTCAACCTCCCCCCAAATATAGAAACGGCAATCATTACATTAAGCGTCAGTATCGTCGTGCTTGCAGTGATTTTTTCCTGGGGAAGAGCCCAGGTTGGACGCCACGGCGTCATCTACTTAGCGACAGCACGTCTTATTCGCCGCATCCCCTTTATGCGTCGGTCATGGCTCTCAATGAGCCTTAATGATGAAGTGCCGCTAGCCTCTCTACTGCTGTTTTTGATCACGTTGGCAAGTGTCTCAGCCTGGACTCTGCTAGTAATCAATCATCAAGGTCCGCTGGCAATAGACCTACAAGCACAGCGACTGTTTAGCTGGTTAACCAATGAACCACTTCAGTTAATCAGCTTAGTCTTAGCTAAAATAGGCGATGCACTTGGGGTTAGCGCACTACTTTTGCCTTTGGTAGTTTGGCTGATCCATCATAAACGCATCGATGCTCTCTGCCATTGGGTCTTTGCCATCGGTGGCGTTGCGCTGCTCAACACAATAGGAAAAATGGTTTTTGAGCGTGCTCGACCAGTAACACCGGAGTACTTAATTGGCTCATTTTCATACCCAAGTGCACACACCTCCACGACGGTTGTTGTTGTAGGGCTAGCAGCGGCTTTCATTGCAGCAGAATTGCACCGCAAACAACGAGTTTGGGTTTATTGGCTGGCCATTATCTTAGCAACACCCATGGCGTTATCGCGCTTGATATTAGGCGTTCATTGGCTAAGTGATCTCATCGGCGGCGCGCTCTTGGGCTTGCTGGTATGCGCCCTCATTCGGCTGAATTGGCAGCGACGCGTTAGAGCTCCTTTACCTCATTGCCCGTGGGGCAGACTAATGGCATCCACCATCGCGCTGGTAGTCCTGCGAATTATCCTGATGCCACCTGTCTAGCCATTCGGTGCTATCCCAGGGCCAGCCAGACACCCACCCCAATCATTAGTGTCCCTGCAATACGGTTAAGCAACCGTACATTGCCGCTTTTGCCTAGCACGTTACGCAGCGTTTTCCCCCCAGTGGCGTACACCAGCATGCTGGCAAACTCGATCACTAAAATAACCGCAATCAGCAGGGTTAACTGAGGCGCAAGTGGCCGACTGCCATCTAAAAACGGCGGCAACAGCACCATGAAAAAGGCCCAGCCTTTAGGGTTGGCCACTGCCGTGACTAATCCCTGAGTAGCCAACTGCACTCTCCCTGCAGCAGGTCCGGCATTCAGTTCGGCAGGAATAGCCATACGCCCTCTAGAGCGCCACATCATAATGCCCAAATAAGCTAAGTAAGCGCCGCCTACCCACTTAAACGCAATGAACAGCTCTGGCTGTCGTAGCATTAACGCGGCCACACCAGCACCTGCAGCGGCGGCCACAATACCAACACCAACTAACTCGCCTATCATCATCCACAGCGTTCGCTTCACTCCCTGGGTCATGCCCAGCACCATGGCCAGCGTCATACACATTCCCGGCGTTAGTGAAACGAACAAAAAAGTGGGTACAAACACTGACAGCGTCGCCCATGACATCATCATTACTCTTCCGTGCTGTTTACTTCGTTATCTGTATCGTTCGACGTGGTTTCATGGCCCTCTCCCCAACGCGGTACAAGGCAGTGGGCAATACCTAACTGATTGAGTATCCGGGCGACCACAAAGTCGATCAAATCTTCTATCCGTTCTGGGCGATGATAAAAGCCGGGGGCCGCAGGCAAAATCACGACACCCAGGCGGCTTAGCGCCAGCATGTGCTCTAGGTGAATAGGGGAAAATGGACTTTCACGCGGCACCATGACTAATGTCCGCCGCTCTTTGATGGCAACGTCAGCGGCACGCTCAATTAAGTTATTGCTCGCGCCAGTTGCGACGGCAGACAACGTACCTGTAGAGCAGGGACAAATTACCATCGCAGAGGGAGCGCCGGACCCCGATGCCACGGGCGCCATCCAGTCTTCACGCCCAAAACAGCGGATTTGACTGGGCTTGGCACCACTCTGCTCAGTAAGCGCCTCTACTAAGCGTTTTGGCTGAGCGGGTAACGACACATCCGTCTCAGTGGCAATAACCATGTGTGCCGCTTTGGAGATCATTACCCACACTTCATGCCCTGAGGCCACCAGTACGTCGATCAAGCGCAGGCCATATTGCGCCCCTGAAGCACCTGTCAGCGCCACCGTCACCGGAGGTTTAAAGTCTGTCACTCAGTTTGCTCCTTGGCAGATAGCGCACTCAATAGACGCTGGTGAACGCCCTCGAAACCACCATTAGACATAACAACAATACGGTCGAGTGGTGACGCTTGAGTAACAACCGCCTTAACAAGTGCATCTATATCGCTATATAGCTCAGCGCTCTCGCCTTGTTCAGCCACTAACGCCTCCATTGACCAATCAAGCCCTGCCGGTTGAAACCAGAACACTGCATCCGCATCAGCAACGCTCTCGTTTAGTCGGGCACGTAGAGCGCCTAAACGCATGGTGTTGGAACGAGGCTCAATCACCGCGAGTAGTCGCCCTTTGGTGGTGGCTGCGCGCAACCCTTTTAACGTCGCTGCAATTGCTGTTGGATGGTGGGCAAAGTCATCAATAACTTGTACGCCGTCCACTTCACCGATGATTTCCTGACGCCGACGGGGCGTTTTAAAACGCGCGAGAGCGGCACAAGCGCGAGCGAGATTCACACCGCAACGGCTCGCTGCAGCAAGTGCCGCGAGTGCATTGCGCGCGTTGTGCTCACCAGTTAACGCCCACTCGACCACGCCGTCCTCTTCGCTGTTTGCCCCGATGTGGAGTACCTGAAAACGACTACCATCAGCACGTTCCAAACGCAGTTGCCACTCGCTGCTCTCTAACGTGCCGAAATGCTCGACCGACGACCATGCCCCCATTGCCAGAACACGCTCCAGCGCTGGCTGTTGATCAGCAACCAGCAAGCAGCCTTGGCTCGGCACAGTTCGCACCAAATGGTGAAACTGGCGCTCAATCGCTGCAAGGTCAGGGAATATATCGGCATGGTCAAACTCCAAGTTATTCATCACCGCAATCTGGGGGCGGTAGTGAACAAACTTAGAGCGCTTATCAAAAAACGCCGTATCGTACTCGTCAGCCTCGACAATAAAGGGGCTGTCGTGATGACCTAAGCGTGCCGACACGCCAAAATTACGCGGCACGCCGCCAATTAAAAACCCAGGCGTTAAGCCAGCGCTTTCCAATAGCCATGCTAAAAGGCTGGCAGTGGTGGTCTTACCGTGAGTACCTGCAACAGCAATGACTTGCCTGCCAGGCAGTACATGTTCAGCCAACCACTGAGCACCTGAGGTATAGGGCAAACCGCTATTTAGCAGCGCCTCGACTTCGGGATTACCCCGCGATAGCGCATTTCCTACAATGACAAGTGCAGGTTGCTCAGCAAGGTTTTCGGCGCGATACCCTTCCATCAAGGTGATCCCTGCCTCTTCCAACTGGGTACTCATGGGAGGATAAACGTTCGTATCTGAGCCGCTCACCTGATGCCCTAACTCCCGCGCTAGCAAAGCCAGGCTCCCCATAAAAGTGCCGCAGATACCCATAATATGCAGACGCATAGGTGAAGCGCTCCTTACTTAACCAGTTAACTAAGCTGCTGAGACTAGCATGCAACGTTAACTTGCTCATCTAGTTCAAGGCAGGTCTTGGCTTTAAAGCTAGCGCCTAAGCTCGTTCAGAAGTGACAAAACGCCCAGTTTGATGCAGGATGCGGCTACCTTTTTGCTCATGATCTTTTAGATACGGTCATTCATACACATCCTAGCGCTGACCAATTTCAGTGTTGCCGAGGGAGCTTACAATGCGTGTTTTAATTCGCTATTTCTTCAGAGGTGTTCGCCTTATTCTAGCCCCCGTCATGTTGATCTCAGAGAAGCTTTCAACCCCGAAATCGGTCGAGCGTACCGAGGAAGAGCAAGCGAAAGTCGATGCCGCCTGTGAACACTTGGCCCTCTACCAGTTCCGGACATGCCCTTTCTGTATCAAAGTACGCAAAGAGATTGCTCGGCTGGGCCTAAAGATCGAATTGCGCGATGCTCAGCTAGATCCTGTCCATAAAAAAGCCCTTCAAGAAGGCGGTGGCAAAGTCAAAGTTCCCTGCTTAAAAATTAATCATGAAGACGGCCGGGAAGAGTGGCTCTACGAGTCAGATGCCATTAACCGCTGGTTACACCAACATTTCGCTTAAAACACATTTATACAGATGCCGCTATTGAACAGAAGCGCCTAAATAGCGGCTCACACTCCCTACACCTTCGTCTAATCTCCTTTCCTCTTAATGCCGTGCCCAGCCCTGTCATTCAGCAGATGAATGATACCTCTCATTATTTCGATTGTATGACGCGCCCCCCACTCTCTATGTTTAAAGAGAACAGAATATTGTTAGAACAGCTTGCAAGCTGACCGTGTCTGTTTTGCTGGTTTTCAAACGCAGCTGGTTTTTAAGAACACTTAGTTTTTAAACACACTAGCTTTGGCCAGCAAAGTGAACAATAAACAATACAAAGGGAAACATTATGACGTTTAAGAAAACGCTACTGGCTTCTGTTATTGGTGCTGTGGTTGCAGGCACGACGATGCTGCCCATGACCGCGAGCGCAGAAACCCTGCGCATTGGTTACTCTGCCGATCCTGAAACCCTCGATATCCACGAGCAGTTATCTGGCGGCATGTTGCGCCTTTCACACTTAGCGTTTGACCCATTGGTACGTTGGACAAAAGATTTCGAGTTTGAGCCGCGCCTGGCGACCGAATGGGAACAGGTAGACGAAACCACGACACGCATGACGCTGCGTGAAGGCGTCAAGTTTCACTCAGGTAACGATTTCACCGCCAAAGACGTGGTATGGACCATTGAGCGCCTGAAAGAGAGCCCCGATTATCGCGCTATTTTTGAGCCCGTCGCAGGCGCCGAAGCAGTTGACGATTACACTGTCGAAATTACAACCACTGAGCCCTACCCGCTACTGCTCAACCTTGCGACTTACATTTTCCCGATGGATAGCGAGTTCTACACGGGAGAAACGGACAGCGGCAATGAAAAAGCAGAAATCGTCAAAGCGGGCAACTCATTTGCATCGCGTAATGCATCGGGCACAGGCCCATTTATTATCACTGAACGCCGCCAGGGTGTCCGCGTTGATTTTGAACGCTTTGAAGATTACTGGGATACCGAAAGCGAAGGCAACGTTTCTAAAATTGTCCTGACACCTATTGCTGAGAATGCTTCACGCGTGGCGGCACTACTGTCAGGCGGCGTTGACTTTATCGATGCCGTACCGCCCAACGACCTGGACCGTGTTCGCGAAGCCGATAACGCCAACCTGGTAGAAGTGGATGGTACGCGCATCATTGGCTTCCAAATGAACGAAGAGCGCGTTGAAGCCTTCCAGGATGCACGTGTGCGTCAAGCTGTTGATCTGGCGATTAACCAAGAAGGTATTGCCGACCGCTTAATGCGCGGCTTCGCGACGCCAGCAAGCCAGTTCTCTCCCGCAGGCTATTCCGGCCACAACCCTGACTTAGTGCCTCGTTATGACATTGAACGTGCCAAAGAGCTGATGGCAGAAGCGGGCTACGAGGAAGGGTTCAGCGTTGACATGATCGCGCCCAACAACCGCTATGTGAACGATGCTCAGATCGCTCAAGCAGTGGCAAACATGCTGGCACAAATTAACATTAACGTTAATCTGCGCACGATGCCCCTCGCTCAATACTGGCCTGAGTATGACGAGCGCGCTTCCGACATGGCGATGATTGGCTGGCACGCTGACACCGAAGACACCGCCAACTTCTTCCAATACCTCTCTTTCTGTATTGATGAAGAGACTGGCGCTGGCCAGTACAACTACGGCAGCTACTGCAACGAAGAAATCGACGCACTTGTGACTGCGGCAGATAGCGAAACCGATCTCGAAAAACGCAATGAAATGCTGCGTGAAGCCGAAGCCATGCTTTATGAAGACGTGGGCTACATCACGCTGCATTGGCAAAACCTCGCCTACGGTGCAGCTGACGGCGTTGATATCGAGCCGGTTGTTAACGCCCTAGACTTCCCCTACCTAGGCGATCTGGTAATTAGTCGCTAACTACCACGCTTACTTTTACACGTGCAAGGATGCTTCGTTCCCCAGAGCTTTGGGGGACGAAGCGTTTTATGTGGTAACAGCCTCATCACAGGCTTCACCCTTACTTGCAATTAACTCTCTATTAAACCTATGACATAGGTGGCGTACGCCATGATTGCTTTTTTAATCAAGCGCCTGATGCACGCGATATTGGTGATGTTTGTCATCAGTGTACTGGCCTTCGCCATCCAGGATAACCTGGGTGACCCTGTACAACAGATGGTCGGTCAGTCGGTTCCCGAAAGCGAGCGTGAAGCCATTCGCGAGCGCTTGGGCTTAAATGATCCGTTTTTAGTTCAGTATGTACGCTTTGCGAAAAACGCCGTTCAAGGCGATTTTGGCGACTCTTATTTTTATCGTGAACCTGCGCTGGAGGTTATCGCCCGGCATTTGCCCGCAACCCTTGAACTGGTGTTTGCGGCTACGCTGATTATTGTGCTTTTCTCAGTACCGATTGGCGTTTATAGCGCAATAAAACCTCGCTCTCCTATATCACGTTTTTTTATGGGCGCTTCGATCATCGGCATTTCGATACCGGTGTTTTTGACCGCCATCTTATTGATTCAGATTTTTGCGATTGGCATCACTATCACGCCGTTTCCTGAAAGTACCAGTTGGGGAGCTTGGCTCAATGGTCTGCTATCGACAGAAGGCAATATGCCGTCGTTTGGTCGCGGCTATGATTTAGTACATGTGGTAGGCCACTGGGACACTAACTTAGCCACCTGGAGTGGTTTACAACACCTAGCATTGCCCGCGATTTCACTCGCATCGATTATGTTGCCGCTGTTTATCCGCCTGATTCGCGCTGAAATGATGGAAGTGCTGCAGTCAGAGTACGTTAAGTATGCCCGAGCCAAAGGCATTTCAATGCGACGCGTTTACTTTGTGCACGCGCTTAAGAACACCATGCTGCCGGTTATCACCGTTGGCGGCGTACAGATCGGCACCATGGTGGCTTACACCATTTTGACCGAAACCGTTTTCCAATGGCCGGGCATGGGGCTGATGTTCCTTGATGCGATTAACCGAGCCGATATACCGCTGATTGTTACCTACCTGATGATTGTCGGCGTCATTTTCGTGGTGACGAACACCATTGTGGATTTGATCTACGGCTTCGTTAACCCCACCGTAAAACTAACAGGTAAGCCCGCATGACAACGCCCACAACAACGACTGCACCCAGCCGCTGGGAACGCCTGCGCGACTCCTATTTATGGTACAGCTTTAAGCGCGACCGCACGGCTCAACTGTGCCTCGCAGTATTTATTTGCTTAGTGATCGCAGCGTTTTCAGCCCCATTGCTAGCCCCTACCGATCCTTATGATCTGGCTCAAATCGACATTATGTCGTCCGAGCTGCCACCCTTTTGGATTGATGGTGCCGATGAGCGTTACAGCCTAGGCACCGATGCCCAGGGGCGCGATTTATGGTCGATTATTCTCTACGGAACCCGCGTATCGCTACTGATTGGCTTTGGCGCGGTCATACTTCAAGCACTGCTCGGCGTAACGTTCGGCTTAATGGCAGGCTACCTAGGCGGCCGCGTCGACGCGTTGTTAATGCGCTTGGCCGATATCCAGCTGTCATTTTCTACCCTGATGGTCGCTATCGTGGTGGGCGCGCTAGTGAAAGCCACTATGGGCAGCGCGTTTTACAGCCAATATGCCGTACTCATGCTTATTTTGATTATTGGGTTAGCCGAATGGCCACAGTATGCACGTACGGTGCGCGCCTCAGTGTTGGCTGAGAAAAACAAAGAGTACGTTGATGCTGCACGCGTCATGGGGCTACGTAGCAAACGTATTATGTTCCGCCATGTACTGCCTAATACCATGTCGCCGATTTTTGTTATCTCAACAGTGCAAATTGCCAACGCGATTATTTCAGAGGCTGCGCTGTCATTTTTAGGCTTGGGAATGCCCGAAACCCACCCATCGCTTGGGTCACTCATCAAATCGGGCTTTGACTATATCCAATCGGGGTCTTGGTGGATCACCCTAATTCCTGGAGCAGTACTCATTGTGCTGGTGCTGTCTATCAATCTATTGGGCGATTGGCTGCGCGATGTCATGAACCCACGACTCTATAAAGGCTGAGGACACCATGGCACTACTTGAAGTCTCTCAACTCGATGTACGCTTTGCCCTTCGCCAAGGTGAAGTGCGCGCTCTACGCGATGTCAATTTCACCCTGGAGCGCGGCGAGCGCTTAGGCATCGTAGGCGAGTCTGGCGCGGGTAAATCCGTGGCTGCCTTCTCGCTACTTAACCTAATCGCCAAACCCGGCTTTATAGCAGGTGGCAGCATTAAATTTGAAGGTCAGACGCTTAACACCATGTCCGAGCGCGGTCTGCGAAAAATACGCGGCAACCGCATCTCGATGATCTTTCAAGACCCGATGATGACGCTAAACCCTGTGCTTTCGATTGGTGAGCAGATGGTCGAGTGTTTAAAAGCCCATCGACGGATCTCCACCAAAGAAGCACGCGCGATTGCCTTGGACAAGCTGCAACAGGTACAAATCCCATCGCCAGAAACACGCTTGGATCAATATCCCCACGAGCTTTCTGGCGGTATGCGTCAGCGTATTATTATCGCCATCGCCCTACTGCTCGACCCCGATATTATCATTGCCGATGAACCGACTACCGCCCTGGACGTGACCATCCAAGCGGAAATCATGGCGCTGTTGCTTGAGCTATGCGAACAACACAACGTCGGCCTGATTCTTATCACCCACGACCTGGGGGTAGTGAGTCAGGTCACCCAGCGCATGCTGGTTATGTACGCCGGTCGCGTTATTGAGCAAGGCCTCACACGGGAAATCATCAACGATCCTCAGCACCCCTATACCCAAGGGTTGATCAACGCGTTACCGCAAATGGCGACCCCAGGTGAAAAGCTCAACCAGATCCGTGGCAGCATGCCGTCACTCTCTAACTTACCTAGCGGCTGCGCGTTTCATCCTCGCTGCGACTTCATCAATAGGGCAGATGGTCAACCACGGCCTGCCTGCACCCAGCAAGTGCCTGAATTTGTCGAATCCGGCAATTGCCGTGTCGCCTGCCATATGGTGGCTGAAATGCTTGAAGATCGTCGCCTGAAGGAGGAAACACAATGAGTGCTCAGGTCGAAACTCGCAACGCTACGCCCACGCAAAATGAAGAGAGCAGCGAATCGTTGCTACAAATTCGTGGCCTTAAGAAGCGCTTTTCATTATCAGGGGATTTTTTGGAACAGCTGCGCTTTAAAGGCGGCAAGCTGGTGCGTCATCAAGAGCATGTACACGCGATTAATGGCGTTAACCTTGATATCAAACGCGGAGAAGCACTGTGCGTGGTCGGTGAATCTGGCTGCGGTAAGTCCACCGTGGCACGCACGGTAATGGGCTTACTTACCCCCACAGAGGGTGAAATCCGCTATGACGGGCAGCGCATTGATAATTTGAGCTCTCGTCAGCTATTGCCTTATCGCAAGCGCATGCAGATGATTTTCCAAAATCCTTATGCCTCGCTTAATCCACGGATGACGATTCAGCAAACGCTGGAAGAACCACTGCGTTTGCACCACCCAGACTGGAACCGAGAGAAGATACTCGACAAGGTCCAAGACGTTATGGGGTCCGTGGGGATAGACCCCGATTGGGGCAAACGTTTTGGGCATGAGTTTTCCGGCGGTCAGCGCCAGCGTATCGCCATAGCACGCGCCCTAGCCGTTGATCCTGAGTTTATTGTTGCCGACGAGCCCATTTCGGCACTGGATGTCTCCATTCAGGCGCAAGTGCTCAACCTGCTGATGGAGGCACAACAAGCTCGTAACCTGACCTATCTATTTATCACCCACGATTTGGCAGTGGTTGAGCACTTTGGTACCCGCGTAGCGGTGATGTATTTAGGCACGGTGTGTGAAGTGGCCACAACGGCAACGCTATTTGCTAAACCGCGCCATCCCTATACCCAGGCGCTACTATCCGCTATTCCACGCTTAAAAGATGATCGCCCCCAGCATATTCGTCTTACCGGAGAAGTGCCTACGCCGGTCAACTTACCGAGCGGCTGCGTATTCCATGGCCGTTGCCCCTATGCCAACGCCCGCTGCCGTCAGGAAATCCCTACCCTGCAAACGCAGGATGACGGCACTCGCGTTGCGTGCCACGCTGTTGAAGAAGGCCGCCTATGACGCCAATTTTAACGACAGCATCACGTTTGGCAGCACGACGAGGTAAGACATGGAAATTCGCTGGCTAGAAGACTTTATCGCCCTGGCCAGAACGCGACACTTCTCTCGCGCAGCGGATGAGCAGCACGTTACACAGCCCACCTTTTCCAGGCGCATTAAATTGCTTGAGGAAGAGATGGGCGTGACCCTGATCAACCGGCAGACGTTGCCACTTTCGCTAACCCCCGCGGGAGAAGAGTTCCTGACGCTGTGCGAGCAGGTAACTGATCGCGTGCGCTTAACGCGTGACCGCGTGCGCGAAATTAGCGCCGGGCAGCAGCGCCGCATCATGGTGGCTGCTCCACAGAGCTTACTCCCGCAGTTTTTGCCAGAATGGCTTGCTGCTACGGGCTGGCAAGAGCGCATACAGCCCTATTTACGTGCAACTGGCTGGGTGGCAAACGACTATTTTCAAGCACTTGGTCGGGCAGAGTGCGATCTTGCTATCTGCTATTGGCCAATCGGGCGTTGCGATCTAGATATTGATACCAGTGCCTGCACGTATCGGGTCATTGGCCACGAGCGTTTGATTCCTGTCACAGGCCTAGATGCGAATGGCACACCTTGCGCGTTGCTACCCGGCTCGCGACAGCAGCCAGCGCCATGGCTGGCCTATCCAAAGCGCGGCTTATTGGGCTCAGCAGTAAAGGCGCATCTCGCTCGCTTACCGCAAAGCACCTACCTCACGGCGCAAAGTGAAAATCTCTATGCGGCAGGTATTAAAGAGCTGGTGCTTCTCGGCTATGGCATGAGCTGGTTACCCGAACGCAACATAGCCGCTGAGCTCTCCAACGGCACATTAATCAGAGCCGGCGATAGCCGCTGGGATGTCCCGATGGAGCTACGACTATATCGGCACCAAAACCAGCATCACGCAGAGCTGGATAGCCTGTGGAGTGAGCTTGCTCTACCACGCAGTTAAGCCCGCAGTTAAAGCAATAGCCCGACTTGATGCCGTACCCTGATCCACTAGCCAAGCCGCCATTGATAAAAGGACACCACCTGCATGTCAGCCTCTTTGTTTAACTTGCAGCGCGAACACTTAGCGCATTTACAGCAAGCTTATGCAGACCTGTTAACCAGTCACAGTCTCGATAGCTTAGCCATCTATAGCGGCCACGCCAGCGCACACTTTGGCGACGACCAAACGTCAACCTTCCAAACTTACGGCCATTTTATGCACTGGGTAGGCATGGCCGATATTCAGCACAGTTGGCTGGTGATTCAACCCGGCAAGCGCCCGCAGCTGTACCTGTATGCGCCAGCAGATTTCTGGCATTTGCCTACTCGCCTGCCTGAAGAGCCATGGGTAACTGAGTTTGATATCCACCTGTGTAGCGAAAAGACCACACCAACGTTAGCGGGTCGCGCGGCAGTGATCGGTGATATTGAGGCCACCACACGTCAAGCACTAGACGCGCAGTATCAGCCCGAACCGCTGGTTAGGGATCTAGATGAACTGCGCATGTTGAAGACCGCTTATGAAATAGCCTGCTTAAGCGAAGCCAACCGGCTTGCTATAGCAGGACATCAAGCCGCGCAGGCTGCTTTTATTGGCGCATCGGCTGAGTTAGATATTCAACTGGCCTACCTAGCTGCCAGCAGACAGCGGGAGTCTGATGTCCCCTACCAGAATATTATTGGGCTAAATGATCATGCGGGCGTATTACACTACCAACACTATGACCTAAACAGTCCCACGCAACGACATAGCCTATTGGTTGACGCTGGTCGCCGTTTTCGCGGTTACTGCGCTGATATTACACGCACTTATGCAGGCCCTGACGCACCAGGCATCTATCGTGATTTAATTGACGGCATTCATCATGTAAAAGACAAGCTGGTCGAAAGCGTTGCTCCAGGCGTCGAGTTCATTGCGCTACATGAGCAAATGCATCGTTTGCTGGCAGATATCCTTATTGCCAATGACCTCTTTCAGGGCAGCGCAGAACAGGCAATTGATGAGGGAATCACGCGTGCTTTTTGCCCACACGGACTAGGTCATTCGTTGGGGCTGCAGGTTCATGATGTGGCAGGGCTTCGCCATCCAGATGGAACGCCCTCACCTGCTCCTGAACAGCACCCAGCGCTACGCTTAACCCGTACGCTGCGCCCTGGCATGGTAGTAACGATAGAGCCTGGGTTCTACTATATCCCTATGCTGCTGGCCCCATTGCGCGACAAGGCACTACCGATTAACTGGAAAGTCGTTGATTCGTTAGCCAACTGTGGCGGCATCCGTATTGAAGATAACGTCGTTGTCACAGAGAGTGGCTTCAAAAACTTGACCCCCTGATCAACAAAACGCCCGACCCCAGGATTAACTTCCCAGGCCGGGCGACTATCAGATCGCGGGCAAGATCACCCTGCGCACTTCTCGTTAGAAGCGGTAGGTAACGCCACCACCGATAGTAACGGGTTCCATGTTTACTTTACCGACCTTGTTACCACCCGCATTGATGTCAGCATTCACGTCTGCATAGCTAACGTAACCATTTAGCATGATGTTATCGGTAACCGCTAAATCAACCCCCGCCTGACCGATCGCGCCATAGCTTTCATCAACGCTTAAGCCAGTGGGCTCGCCTGAGAAGCGAGTATAGTTCAAGCCAACGCCTACATAAGGCTGAACCTTAGAGTCTAAACCGCCCATCGGATAGTAGTTAACCAACAGATTAATCGGCAGACGGTCTACACTGCCTGCGCTGCCACCAGGGCTGGTGTTGAGGTCGTGTTCGAACTTCTCGGAGCTGTTCAGTTCAGCGCCAAGCTTATCGGTGAACAGGTAACCCGCGCCAAACGTAAATCCTCGCGCGCTTTGTACGTTTAGATCTGCCGCGCCAACATTGCCATTTCCAGAACCCGTATCCGTTTGGGCGACACCACCACGTACGAAAACGTCACCTGCTTCGTAAGCGAGTGCTGCTTGGCTGGCGATCAATGCGCTAGCGGTAAGAACAGCAGCAGAAACTAATTTTAATTTACTCATCAGGGTCATCCTCTTACATCTTACTCGGGATTGGTGCCGGTAACTCCAGCTACCTATACAATATATACTAATCGAACAGCGTTTCCAAACTTGTTGTGTTATTTTAATATAAGTTTTACATATCAAGCTCTGTCGGCGGACAGAATCGGTTATAAAAATCAAGCACAAAGGGCAGATATAAAAAAAGTCCCCCGAAGGGGACCCAGGTGGAGCACGCCAGCTCACTCAGTGTATCGCTTACCAATCTCTGTCGGGGCGATTTAGCAAAGAAGGAAGAGACGCCTATTTAACGCTGGGAACTCTGTTCATTTGCTTCTTACCTAATACATAGCGAACTGCGTGCCAATTTAATTTTTAATGAATTAAAACAAAATCTTATAAAAAATAAAAACTAAATACTTATCGCAAGGCGTTGTTGCCAATGCCAAAGCGCACCATCTATGAGCATGACAGGCTGATTTTGCCTCATAACGAATCGCTCTATTGGAAACTCCGTTTAACGTTGAGCAGAGAAGTGCTTCTAGCGTGATCGGTTGATCTCGTCTTCAGCACATGCTGCTAAATCTTTTAACACCTGACGCTGCTGCTCATTTAAACGCCGTGGCACGGAGTCAATAATACAAAGCGTTCCTATCCTGAAGCCATCCACCGTTGTCATTGGTATGCCCGCGTAGAAGCGTATGCCTCTATGTACTTTTACCAAAACAAAGTCTTTAAAACGGCTGTCTTGGCTGGCATCTTCAATCTCAAAAATTCCTTCTTCCTGAATGGCATGGGCACAAAACGACTCTTCTCGACACGTTTGGGTAAGCGCGATCCCTTGTCGGGATTTAAACCATTGGCGATCTTCATCGACTAACGTTACCAGCGCAGCCTCTACACCAAAAAACTGGATTGCCAGCCGAACAATCCTATCGAAACGCTCTTCTGGCGGGGTATCCAAAAGCGCTAGTTGGCGCAGTGCCTGTAGCCTTGCTTGCTCACCCTTTACCATGGCGACACCCTCTTCTTAGGTAATGGATAGCGTCATTCATGCAGCAATGCTGCTTAGATCGTTTTGATTAGTAAAATGTATGCATTAATTCAGCTTTTGTCGCCGGTTACACTATTTTTACATTTACGTTTCATGAATTATAAAAATTATCTTTTTGTTATCAATTAGTTAAAAATCTTATTATTAAATCAAAATTTACAATCAAAAAAGGCCATCATAGGATGGCCTTTGGTCGTTTCCTGCAACGGCGCTAGGGCGTGACGATTATTTTCACCTGCGCTTTATCACTCAACAGTGCCTCGAATCCCTCTTCAACAATATCTGCTAGCGGGATGCGTTGGGTTACCATATCTTCAGCGCGGAAGTAGCCTCGCTGCATTAGTGCCATTACCGCCGGATAAACATGGCGATAGGCAATAATGCCCTTCATGGTACGCTCTTTAATGACCAAATCGTTGGGATGGAAACTGGCCTCTCCTTCCCAAATACTGACCACGATTACTTCACCGCCTTCGTGAGTGCTGTGCAAAGACTGATTCAGTACGGCCGGAATCCCGGTCACTTCGAACGCTACGTCAACGCCACCGTTGCTCAACATTTGTAGCTTCGCCACTGCATCTTCTTGCTGCGGGTCCACTACGATAGCACCAAGCGCTTCGGCCTTAGCTTTACGTGAAGGAGCTACCTCGACGGCGTAAATTTGAGCGGCGCCTGCTGCTTTTAGTGCCTCGATGGTCATTAAGCCAATCGGGCCCGCGCCAAATACCGCTGCGCTATCCCCTGCCTTCAAACTACTTTGACGAACGGCATGCAAAGCAACCGCCGCTGGCTCTACCAGTGCCCCTTGCTCGAAGCTGAGGTCATCCGGCAGCTTATGCACCATGTGCTCCCCCATCACGGTGAACTCCGAGAAGCCACCGCCGCCGCCAGAAAGGCCATGGAAACCCAATAGTGGCGTGAGGTTGTAGCGCTCCATCTGATAAGCACCGTTCTGGTTAGGTGAAAGAATCGGCTCGATAGCGACGCGATCCCCCACTTTCACCCGAGTTACTTTGTCGCCTACCTCTACCACTTCACCAGCGAATTCGTGCCCCATGATAATTGGTGCTTGCTCACCGCTAATGGGGTGCGGCTTATCGACCGGAATAAAAATCGGCCCAGCGGCGTATTCGTGCAAATCGCTACCACAAATACCACACGCCGCCACCTTAACTTTTACCTCATGAGGGTCGTTAATCGTCGGTATCGGCATTTGCTCAACACGCAGATCTTTCGCTGCATACCAAACCGCTGCCTGCATTGTTGACTGGCTCATTAGCTACCCCTTAGTTATGCAATTTGTGTCTTATGCTCTGTGATGAACTGGCTGCAGGCCATAGACAGGGGTATCTAGCCCTTCCATGCGTGCTTTTAACTGCAGCGCCAAATAGCGTGAGTAATGCCGCGACTGGTGTAGGTTGCCACCATGGAACCACAGTGCCTCTTGCTGAGTGGGCTTCCACATATTGCGCAGCTCTCCTTCCCATGGGCCCGGGTCTTTGGTGGTGTCGGAACCTAGCCCCCAACACTTGCCGACTTTATCGGCCACTTCTTGAGAAATAAGCCGCGCCGCCCAGCCATTCATCGAGCCATAGCCGGTGGCATAGATGATCAAGTCAGCATCAAGCTCGCTGCCATCAGTCAGCGTGATGGAGTGCGGATTAATGTGCTCAATGCCTACGCCACTGCGCAGTTTGATATCGCCACTGGCCACCAAGTCGCATGCACCTACATCGATGTAATAGCCCGAACCGCGACGTAAATACTTCAAAAACAGCCCTGATTCATCGTCACCGAAATCGAGCATAAAGCCTGCGCTCTCAAGCTTTTGGTAAAACTCAGCATCGCGCTTTTTAATCGCTTCAAAGGCGGGGCGCTGAAAATCCGGTAATACTTTGTACGGAATCGAGGCAAACACTAGATCGGCTTTCTCATGGGTTAAGCCATTCGCCACAGCCTCTTCCGAATAAAGTGGTCCTAACACCTCTTCCATCAGTGAGTCTGACTTCACAATATGAGTAGATGAACGCTGCAGCATGGTGACATCGGCATCGTGCTCCCATAGTGCGGCGGCAATGTCATGGGCCGAGTTATTAGAGCCCACGATGACGCATTTCTTACCTTTATAGGCATCCGGCCCCGGGTGCTGGCTAGAGTGCTGCTGCTCACCTGCAAAGTTTTCTGCCCCTGGGAATTTAGGCACATTCGGCATACCAGACATACCGGTAGCCATTACCAACTGCTTGGGCCGTAGCGTGATCTCTTCGCCGTTGCGCTTAACCTTAACCACCCACTCGCCTGCGGCTTCGTCATAGCTAGCATTCTGACACTCGGTGGAACTCCAATAATTGAGCTCCATCACTTTTGTGTACATTTCCAGCCAATCGCCCACTTTGTCTTTCGGGGCGAATACCGGCCAGTTATCTGGGAAAGGGATATAGGGAAGGTGGTCGTACCACACTGGATCGTGCAAGCAGAGCGACTTATAGCGCTTACGCCAGGAGTCTCCCGCGCGCTCGTTTCGCTCAATGATGATCGTTGGCACACCCAGTTGCCTTAACCGTGCGCCTAAACCAATACCGCCCTGGCCACCGCCAATAATCACGCAGTAAGGCTGCCGGGTATAGCCCAGTTCCGCTTCTTCACGCTGCCGTGACTCCAACCACGTTTCACGCTGCTTATTGGCACCGTGCTCAGCCCCTTTGGGACGATGGTGATTGCACTGCTCGGGGTAGTCGTTCAGTGCTTGCATGGTGGTTAACAACGTCCAGCACTTGCCTCCTTTAAGGCGCAAATAGCCTTTACCACGGGCAACCGCGGTATTGAAAGTAAACCACGCATCGTAGACGTCGCCGTTTTCAGTGGCCTCGCCTTCTAACTGCCAGTCCGTAGGCTGTGCGTTATTGAGCGTGGCATTGAGCATGGCCTGAATTTCATCTTTGCCTTCGCAGGTTTTTAAATTCCAGGTAAACGTAAGAAAGTCACGCCAGTAGCACTCGTCTCCAAACAGAGACAGCACTCGCTCAATATCCTGGGTTTGAAGGGCAGTATCAAAATCGTGCAGCCACGCTTGAACAGTATCCGTGGGGGTTTGCTGGACTTGTGCCGTTATCTTTGACATAGCGGGTACTCCATGTGCATTTGTTATTGTTGAGTTAACTGTGATGCACACAACCCTAAGCAGTTACCGTGCCAAACAGCCTGAAAAGCACATCAACAAGCTGAAAAATAAACAAAAATACAGCCTTAACGAGATACAAGACAGTGATAAGGCGTAGCGAGGGTCTTTTGCCATGGATGGCAAAAGTAGCGCCCAGGGAAGGGTTTACAGCGCCCTCGCCGAGCCTTATCACCTACTGAGTAACCAATAGAGAGCCATGTACACCTGTCACGCCGTTTACAGCTTGACGTTACAGGTGTAACGCACGACTAACGGCGTAAGCAGACCACGTTGACTCTGGAGGTAAAGCGCATAGGCTGAAAGAACAATAACGACAGCGCCCAACGAGTAACGCCATGCTGCATTCCACGCTTGCACCTACACGGCTTCAATCTGAACAACGTCGACATATCGAGCATATTTTTCAGCTCGGTGAAGGGCTAGATACCCCCAGCTTGCCTGCCCAAGCCACCATTCGTCGTTCCTGGCTGCGCTGCCTAAATGAGTATCAGCTAGACCCCACTCATCCACGCCCAGCGCGGGTGGTGCCGCAGCAAACATTGATTGAGCACCGCGAGTCTGTTGATGAATTACTGCATGTCGCCCGCGCCGGGGTCGATCAGCTTTATGGGCAAATAGCGCAACTTGGCTACGTACTACTCGTCACCGACCACCGCGGCATTACCGTTGAGTTTCGCGGCGACCCCAACCAGGACCAGCAATTACGCAAAGCAGGCCTCTACCTGGGGGCTGACTGGGATGAACGCTTTGCTGGCACCTGCGCTGTTGGCACCTGCTTGCATGATCGCCAGGCGATTATCTGCCACCGCCAAGAACACTTCGATGCATCCCATATCTCGCTGACCTGCACCGCCGCTCCTATTGCTGACCCTCAGGGTAATGTGATGGCCGTGTTAGATATCTCCGCGCTGCAGTCGCCTACCCAGCACGAAAGCCAGAATTTCAGCCTATCGTTGGTAACGCTTTATGCGCGCATGATTGAGGATGCCTATTTTCTGCAGCGCTACCGCGACTGCCTGATGGTGCGTCTAGATACTTCGCGGGAATTTGTGCACGTCAACGGGCGTGGTTTAATCGCCATTGAAGAGAATGGACAGGTCATCGCTGCCAACGCCGTAGGCCGCGAGCTAATCGCCGAACACCAGCACCGCTGGCCACCTTGGTCGGCAAATCACACCCCAATGCTTGGCGAACTATTTGAGTGCGAGATCGCCGATATACTCAGCATTAATAGCGGTACTGATGATCAATTGCGTGCCTTCCGCGCTCGCGCCAGCAACACCATCCACTTTATTAGCCTGTTGGAGCCCCGCCGCCCCCGCATGGCGCAACGGGCAACACCGCTTACTTCTGAACTGCCGGAACCCTTAGCTCGGCTGGGTGCCGACGACCCTGCGATGCGCAAAGTACAAAAACTAGCCGACCGCTTGCGCAATGAAGCTAACGTGAACGTGCTGATTAGCGGCGAAACCGGAACCGGTAAAGAGGTGGTTGCACGGGCGCTGCACGAAAGCGGCAACCGCGCCAAACAACCGTTTATTGCCGTCAACTGTGCGGCCATTCCCGAGTCACTGATTGAAAGCGAACTGTTTGGCTACGAACCTGGCGCCTTTACCGGCGGCCGCTCAAAAGGGATGCGCGGGCTTATTCCACAGGCTCATGGAGGCACGCTGTTTTTAGACGAAATCGGAGATATGCCGTTAGCGCTACAAACCCGACTGTTGCGCGTGCTGGCCGAACGGGAAGTCATGCCGCTAGGGGCTAACACGCCAGTTAAAATCGATATTCGTGTTATTACGGCCACCCATCGCCATATCGAAGAAATGATCCAGCAAGGGGAATTCCGCGAAGACCTCTATTACCGGCTAAACGGTGCTCAGCTGCGACTACCCGCGCTACGCGAACGCGCCGATAAGCTATTTGTTATTCGCCGCGTGTTTGAAGATGTCGCCGCCGAACGCGCCACGCAAATATCGCCGCGTCTACGCGCAGATGCTATCAGTGCGCTGCTCGCGTATTCATGGCCCGGCAATATCCGTCAACTTAAAAACGCTCTTGCTTTTGCCCTGGCCACTTCGGAAAGTGACGAAATCACCGTTCACGATCTGCCAGAACAGTGCCTTAGCCAGCGAATTACCCGCAACGCGTCGGCCCAACTTGAAACGAACGCCAACGAAGCCCTTTCAGGTTCACTTATCGATCTGCTCAAGCAACATCACTGGAATATCAGCGCGGTTGCCCGTGAGCTAGGCGTTTCGCGTCCCACGGTATATCGGCAAATGCAGCGCCAAGGAATTGTGCCCCCCAACTGGCAGGGCTGATAGCCAATTGCTCTATCCACTAGTTGGCCATGGGGTTTACCCTCACGTACACTTGTTTGAATCTATTTTTAAACAACTCGTTTCGACAAGCCGAGGCACTCCCCATGGCGTTTGATTCAACCTCTTCTTACATCGCAACTGATGCACTCAAACAGGCAGTCAATGCCGCGGTTGTGCTACAGCGTCCATTACTCATCAAAGGTGAACCCGGTACCGGTAAAACACTGCTGGCCGAGGAACTCGCTGAATCCCTGGGCACTAAGCTGATTACTTGGCATATCAAGTCCAGCACCAAAGCCGCTCAAGGGCTTTATGAGTACGATGCGGTCAGCCGCCTGCGCGATTCCCAGTTGGGCGTTGAAGGGGTGGAAAATGTCGGTAACTACATCAAGCCCGGCAAGCTGTGGGAAGCTTTCACCGCAGGCGAGCGTGTGGTACTGCTGATTGATGAAATCGACAAAGCGGATATCGAGTTTCCCAACGACCTGCTGCAAGAGCTGGATCGTATGGAGTTTCATGTTTATGAAACCGGTGAAACCATTCGCGCCGAACAACGCCCAATTATCGTGATTACTTCGAATAACGAAAAAGAGCTACCCGACGCTTTCCTACGTCGCTGCTTTTTCCATTACATCGAATTCCCCGACCGCGAAACCATGCAGGCGATTGTGGATGTACACTTTCCGGATATCGCCCCCAAGCTGGTCGGCGAAGCCTTGGAAGTGTTCTTCGATCTGCGCAACGCCCCAGGGCTCAAGAAAAAGCCCTCTACCTCAGAGCTGGTGGATTGGCTCAAGCTGCTAATGGCTGACGAACTGGCCCAGGAAGCGCTGTATAACCGCGATCCGGCCAAAGCCCTACCGCCGATGGCGGGCGCGCTGGTTAAAAACGAGCAGGATACTCACCTGCTAGAACGCCTGGCGTTTATGATGCGTCGCCAAAAGAGTACGGGGCGCTAAGCCATGTTTATTGGTCTGTTTGATGCCCTCAAACGTGCCGGTGTGCCCGTTTCTCTGCGCGAATTGCTCGACCTGCACGCGGTGGTCGAACATGGCGTCGTGTTTGCCGATATGGAAGCGTTTTATCAAGTGGCGCGTACGGTCATGGTCAAAGACGAGCGCTACTTTGACCGCTTTGATCGTGCCTTTGCCGCCTGGTTTAAAGGCCTTGAAGACATGGATTCGGCAATCGAGGCGCTCATTCCCGATGAGTGGCTGCGACGCGAATTTGAAAAGCAGCTCAGCGACGAAGAGAAAGCCAAAATTGAGTCGCTTGGTGGTCTTGAAGAGCTGATTGAGACCTTTAAAAAGCGCCTGGAAGAGCAAAAAGAGCGCCACGCGGGCGGTAACAAGTGGATTGGCACGGGTGGCACCAGCCCTTTTGGAGCGTATGGTTACAACCCCGAAGGCATACGTATTGGCCAGGATGGTTCCCGCCACCGTCGCGCTACCAAAGTTTGGGACGAGCGACGTTTTCGCGATTACGATGACTCGCTTGAACTGGGCACCCGCAATATCAAAATGGCCTTACGGCGGCTACGCAAGTTTGCCCGCCAAGGAGCGCTGGACGAATTTGATGTAGACAGCACTATCCGCGAAACCGCACGGGATGCAGGGTTACTCAACATTCAAATGCGCCCCGAACGTCATAATGCGGTTAAAGTGCTGCTGTTTTTAGATGTCGGCGGATCGATGGATGATCATATTCGCGTCTGCGAAGAGTTATTCTCAGCGGCACGTTCCGAATTCAAACACTTGGAACATTATTACTTCCACAACTGCCTCTACGAAGGGGTTTGGCGTAACAATATGCGGCGCCGTAACGAGCGCATCCCGACCATGGATGTGTTGCACACTTACGGCGAGGACTATCAGGTGGTGATTGTCGGTGATGCCGCCATGTCGCCTTACGAAGTCACTCACTCGGGTGGCAGCGTGGAACACTTCAATGATGAACCTGGCGGCGTGTGGCTAAAACGCTTGGCTGATACGTTTCCACGCTTGGCGTGGTTAAACCCCATGCCACCCCGTGCCTGGGAGTACACCTACTCGACCCAGTTAATTCGTGACGTTATCGATGACCGCATGTATCCCATGACCATGGAAGGACTGGAAACAGCAATGCGCGAGTTAGCTAAGTAGCAATTCGTCGAAAAGGACAGTATTACTATCTCATCTGAAATTTTAATCAAAAAAAACAGCGCGTTCGATAGAACGCGCTGTTTTTGCAAACCTAATCGACTAACACTTCCCACTAAGTCATGCGTGACAGCACATCGTGGTTAGTCAATTTTCGATGCAAAATTGCCATCACCACATGTCCCACAATCAACGCCAGCAGTGCCCAGCCGAGTTCACCATGCAACAAACCGCCAAGCTCGGTCATCCAGGCAATTTTTTCACCATCAAAGCCTGGCATTAGGTTAAACCCAAATACATCCAGCGCACGACCTGAACCGTACTGGCGAATTAGTGCAATCGTAGGCACTGCGATCATCAAACCATACAGTGCCAAGTGCCCCCACGTTGCCATCACACTAACCGAGGTCGGGCGGCGAGGTGCGTTGATTAACGCCCAGACGCCTCGCACGACCACAAGCGCCAGGAGCACCACGCCCACTTGGCTGTGAGTGCCCCATAAAAAAGATTCGAGCGGAGTGTCTTCGAAAAACACCCGCGCCGCAGCACTGCTGAATTGCCATACAAATAATAGTGCCATCCCCCAGTGAAGCAGGCGACTGACTATCCCATAGCGTTTATTAGTATCCATCATTGCTAGCGCCATACACCGCTCCTCAGCTTAAGTCATCAACAATAAGGCTATTTTAGCGAGCTTAGCGAACAACATCATGACAAGAGCATGGATTTTTGTTGCCAATAGCGGAACACGCTGTTCCAAAGAAAAACCGGCAGGCCTATTAAGACCCACCGGTTTTCAAACCGCCCAATAGTTACGCAAGCGTTGTGTTAACTGCTGGTTAACTAACGGGCTGGTTTTTCTTCTGCTTCACTCACCAACTCCTTTTCGACCGCCATATCTTCTTCTACATGGATAGGCTCTTCAGCCTCGTCATTGGCGTGTCTCCGCGAACGGTGTTCAATCATGAAGTACAGAATCACCCCAACACCGAGCCCCCAGGCTGCACCGTGGGTGGCCAACACTACACCCATAATCCCGGCAACGCCCATGGCGGTGGCATTCTTAATCTGCTCAACCGCTACTGCAATGCATAGGTAACCGGTAATCAGCAACGTAATCGACAGCGCAATTGGCAACACCGGGCGGAAAAGCGTTACCAACGGCAATAAGAACAGTGCCAGGAACCCGACAATCCAAAACACTGATGCTCCTGAGTAGATGGTATCCATCGCCCCGCGGCCATAGCGGTAGCGTTCTGCAATGGTTGCCATCGCCCCGGTAAAGAGCGGCCCGGCCAGCCCAGGGTAAGGGGCAAACATGGAGTGCATCAGGTTACGCAAACCGGTAATTAGATGAACGCGATCGACATTCACCTCAATTTTTTCATCCGGGCGTAAATGGTCGACACGCTTGATCAGGCTTTGACCAACAATAATGTCACCAAATGCGATGATATACGCGATGATAGCCGTTGGGATTGCCGCAACCAGTAGATCGATACCCGGCGCACCAATGGTAAACGGTAGATACGCCCAGATACCGGCAAAATCGGGTATCGCAATGCCCCACTCAACCGAAGGCATCGGGTATTCGGCAACTCCCCAGCCAATCGCCATGGTGATTAGCATCCCCGGCACCATGCCGTAGGCGGCGATATTGCGTGCCCAGCGAAACTTCTCAGTCAAGTCACGAAATGACAGTGAAAACAGCACATAAAGCGTAATTAAACCGCCAATCCCCAGCGAAATAGGCGTTTCGTACAGCCTGCCCCCAACGCTAATCTCGCCGCTAATTGCCGCAATGCCTGCGCCGAGTAAAATGCCTGCTTTAATTGAATCCGGCACGCTATTAACCAGCGTTGTTCCTAACCGAGTTACCGCCATAAATAGAAAAATCGCGGTGACCATGAGCTGCAGCGCTACCATCGCGCGGATTGCTTCTGGTCCCGGTTCAAACTGGCCAATAAACAGCAGTACCACAGGTATCGCGGGCGTGATCCAACCGGCCACAAACGGAACACCCAACAACGGGGGAAGAATAAAACCAATGCCGCACACGACGACGTAGGCCAACGCCACTTCATAAGGAAGCCCTAGATATTGTTCTAATAGAGGAATCATCCCTAGCCCGATAACAAACATCACCAGCGCTTGGATGGTCTCAGGTATTTCCCAACGGAAATGAATAAAGGGTAGGCGAACTTTGAATGGGCCAACCGGCCAGTAGGGATGTTCTTCCCCATACTTTCTTTTGAGCAGCACGACGATTCCTCACGGTGTCTGATTGTTCATTATTGAATCCTTGTGAGTATTGTTTTTGTTAGGTACGTGCTTTTTACTCAGCTATCCACCAAGTTAATATTCGACTTTTCGTGCATACCCCTTTATGGCTGACCCAAATATTGTCGACATGCCGACTGGAAAATAATCCCCTATGGGTTAAATGGATGCAAAATACGCTTAAAAACCGAAAAAATCATTCAAACTGTCGACAACACAGCAATAAAAAAACGACGCTTACGTAAACGTCGTCTTTTAGTCTTAGCTATATAAGAAGTGGCGTAATAACACCTAAAGATCAGGAGCAGCAGGTGCTGAGGGGTAGTCACCGTACCGTTATCCATCCACTCACTGAGTGTTCTATCGCCTTACAGGGTAGCTGGGAAGCTGTTTAAACCTGACAAAAAAGCGTCTTTAGCCTCAGCAAATGCAGTGGGGTCATGCTTAAATCGGCGCAGTATTAGCGCCTCATCCAGGCTCAACGTGGGCGTCAGTTCATCGCTATGCTTAGCAGGATGACGTGCGCCTAAACCAACACGTTGCCCATTTTCCCCATCAAACCAACGCTTAAACCCGCACTGCTGATAGAACGCTTCTTGGGTGGCATCGCTTACCTCAACGCGCAGCGGGGCTTTGAGGCTTAACTCGCTGATTAAACGCGCTTTAGCACCATCAACAAACTCGCAAGCGTGGGTTACCGTCATCCCCTCGCCAGCCTCATCCAACACCAGCAATGCTAGCGCCAGGGGTTTACCATCGCCATCGACACCCGCCAAAAGACGGGCTGCCTCTTGGTCAAACAGCACGTTTTTCGTGCCGGTAAAAATTACCAGCGGCGTTAACCCAGCTTGCTGACCGTATACCTTGGCACACAAGGTTGCCAAACACGCATTACGCGGGGCGCTCTGACTAATATGAACTACCTTCATTACGCTCTCTCATGAGAATTTAAAATCACATCAACAACGGGGAAACCTTAAAAGTTGGCCAGCCTAGAGCAAAGCTATCGATAGCACCACCCTCTGCTCCCAAAGGAACTACACTCTAGTAGCAGAGTCGCACTAAGCGCGACTCGCTTATTTGTCGCTAAGGAGAGCCAATGCCACAGTATATCGACGATCCCACGTTACCCAAACCGAGTTTCCCTGGTAGTCACATGGTTATCGATGATCATTATGTGTTTATTTCAGGGCTGACGGTTATGGATCTTTCTAACGGCAAAGCCACTCGTGGAGATGTCAAAGAAGAAACACGCCTCGTCATGCGCGAACTTGAACGCATGTTAAAACAAGAGGGAGGCAGCTTGGCGGATATTGTTAGAGTCGACATTCATCTCGCAGACTTAAGGCAGATCAATGCATTAGACAGTATCTACGCGGAGTTTTTTGAACCGGGCCGCTACCCAGCACGCACCTGCACCGAGTCACCAAATATTTGCGGGGGCAGCACCGTCGAGATTACTTTGATGGCAAAGCGCCCACCGCAAGAATAAACACTCAGCATTCTGGGCGCTTAATGCGCCCCTACCATCGCCAACACCGCATCAATATCCAAGTGCGCTTCCAGCGTATCAGCCAGTCGATCAAGCGCTTGCTCGCGGTGGGCGCGATAATCGACGGGTGCCGCACTTGCTAGCCCTAACGTAGTAAGCAACGCTTGGCAGGCTTCAGGGTGGTCAAACAACCCATGCAAGTAAGTGCCCATCACTTGGCCATCGATACTGATAGCGCCATCCACGTGGCTACCTAAATCAAAAAGCGGCCGATTGAGTGCAGCCCCGTTGCTCACACCATTGTGGATTTCGTAGCCCGTTACAGCCGCTTCTTGCCCGACCATAACGCCGCTGACATTGCGCAGCTGCTTGCCCGCGACCATTCTCGTGGATACCTGCAACAACCCCAAACCTGCTACCTTCCCGGGCGCGCCTTCCAAGCCGTGCGGGTCATCTATCCACTCACCCAGCATTTGAAAACCACCGCAAATCCCCAGCACCTTGCCACCGTAGCGCAAATGGCGAGCAATCGCGTCTCTCCAGCCCTGGCGTGTTAGCCAGGCTAAATCACTGACGGTGCTTTTGCTCCCCGGCAGTATCATTACATCAGCAGGTGGAATCGGTTGGTCTGGCCCTACAAAGGTAAGCGATACCTGGGGATGTAAGCGCAGCGGATCAAAATCTGTATGATTGCTGATACGCGGCAGCGCGGGAACAATCACCTTCAGGGTGTGATTGGCTTTTTCAGCGTGAACCCGGCCAATGCTATCTTCAGCATCCAGCAGTAGGCCCTGTAAGTAAGGCAAGGTGCCCAGAACTGGCTTGCCAGTACGCGCTTCTAACCACTCAAGCCCCGGTTCTAAAAGGCCAATATCGCCCCGAAAACGGTTAATAATAAATCCTTTCGTGCGTGCCTGCTCGCTGTCGCTTAATAGCGCCAGCGTTCCTACTAGCTGAGCAAACACACCGCCGCGGTCAATATCGCCTACTAACAAAACCGGACAGTCGGCAGCTTCGGCAAAGCCCATATTTGCGATATCGCCTTTACGCAGATTGATTTCCGCCGGACTGCCCGCGCCTTCGGCAATGATCACATCAAAGCGGCTTTCCAGGGCCTGCCATGCCGCCATGACGCTCTCTTTCGCCGTGCGCTTAAACGCGTGGTAATCCAGTGCATCCATGTGGCCATGCACTTTACCGCGTAAAATCACTTGGGCTCCGCGATCCGTCTCCGGCTTTAATAGCACCGGATTCATATCACTATGGGGAACCACACCCGCCGCCTGCGCTTGTAACGCAGTGGAGCGGCCAATTTCACCGCCGTCGCTAGTGACCGCACTATTGAGTGCCATGTTTTGCGGTTTAAATGGCGCGACTGAGATACCACGGCGCTTTAACACGCGACAAAGCCCAGCAACCACCGTGCTTTTGCCCGCATCCGAGGTGGTGCCCTGAATCATTAATGTGGTCATGCCCGTCGGCTCTTGCTGAAAGTAGCCGAACTGTAGCCGCCGAACAGCTAGTTAGCAACGGACAAGACCTCTCAACAACGTGCATAGGCCATGGCATTTCGGTATCAACCGCCAGCAGACAAGCCTGCTCGTTTCCGCTAGGGTAGCGCCTCATGCTGCCAAACGAATTCGTATTACATGCAAGAGTTACTCAATAAAATTGCCGCCGAGCTTGCCCTTGAAACCGAGCGCGGAAATGTCGCTGACTATATTCCCCAGCTTGCCCATGTGGACCCCAGCCAATTCGCTATCAGCTTAGCTACGGTAGACGGCCAACGCTTTTCTGCAGGCTGCGCCACTACGCCGTTCTCAATCCAGAGCATTTCCAAAGTTTTTACGCTAACCATTGCGTTGGGCAAATGGGGGGATGGATTGTGGTCGCGGGTCGGGCGTGAGCCTTCTGGCGACCCATTCAACTCTATCGTGCAGCTTGAGCATGAAAGCGGTAAACCACGTAATCCGTTTATAAATGCCGGGGCGATTGCGGTTGTTGATGCCATCATGATGGGTCACGAGCCTAAAGAGACACTGGCGGAAATTCTTAGCTTTGTGCGCTATATCGCCGACGATAACAGTATCTGTTTTGACCATCAGGTAGCGGCTTCCGAAATGCAGCACAAAGACCGCAACGCTTCTCTGGCTCATTTTATGAAAGCCTTTGGTCGCCTACGCCATGATGTCGATAAAGTACTCGGCACCTACTTTCACCAGTGCGCAATTGCCATGAGCTGTGAACAACTTGCTCACGCCGGGCTGTTTTTGGCATCGGACGGTGTCAATCAGCCAAGTGATTTACGCGTGGTATCGCCCCAACGAGCGCGACGGATTAATTCATTGATGATGATGTGCGGCCACTACGATGCGTCGGGTGAGTTTGCGTTCCGCGTTGGTCTGCCCGGTAAAAGCGGCGTTGGCGGTGGAATTTTGGCTATTGCACCTGGGCGTGGTTCGCTTGCCGTATGGTCACCGGGGTTGGATAAATACGGCAATAGCCTACTGGGTACACGCGCCTTGGAAATGTTTGTTCAAGAGACCGGCTGGTCGGTATTTGGACACTAAGTCAGGGCTAATGCGGCTCAAGCTGAGGAGAATGCTGCGCCGCTTCCCAGGCCTGGAGCTGTTGCTTGGTTTCAATCCCCCAGCGATAGCCGCCTAGCGCACCACTTTGCTGAATCACTCGATGGCAAGGAATCAACAGTGCAATAGGGTTAGCACCCACCGCATTTCCGACGGCTCGAGATGATTTCGGCATGCCAAGTGCCTGGGCAATTTGCGAGTAGCTCGCCAACTGCCCTTCAGGAATAGTGAGCAGCGCGCGCCATACAGCAATCTGGAAATTAGTACCGCTCACGTGGAGCGATAGCGTGGCAGGTGTCGCTTTTGTGGTCGTTTCTGCAGATGTTGTAAACAGTGCCTCTACCGCATAACGGGTGGCATCAGGGCGATGGCATAGCGTACTGCGTGGCCACTGTTTTACGAGTTCTGCCAGCAACGCTTCCTGGCTGGTAGATGCCACAAAGGCCATCCGACAAATTCCTCTCGGCGTCATCGCCACCAATATCTCGCCGAAAGGTGTAGGGTGCACGCCATAGGCAATCTCAACCCCCTCCCCTTGGCGCTTAAATTCACCCGGCGTGACCGCTTCTAGCTGCACAAAGTGATCATAAAGCCGCGAGCCACCGCTTAGTCCTAGCGCATGCACGGTGTTGGTAAGACTTTCTGACGATGCGATCAGTTGTTTGCCCCGCTCCAAGGTCAGCGCCTGTAAAAAACGCTTAGGACTGATACCCGCATAACGACAAAACAGCCGCTGGAAATGGTAAGCACTCAAATGCACCTGAGCCGCCACCGTTTCCAAACTTGGCTGGCTAGCGGCATTGGCCACCATGTAGGACATCGCTTTTTCGATACGGGCATAGTCATTCATAAAGACGTTCTCACCGGAGCTAAACGAGGAAAAGCACAGGGCTCTCTGAGCATAGGACAAGCTTAACCAGACCGTGTCATCCGGCCTACCCGAATCTTGCGCAATATCGCGGCATCTCAATTTTGTTCAATACTCTTTTCTCGCGCTCTTGCAAGCTCTTGATTCTGTTTAGGAGGACAACAATGAGCGTTTCACTACTGTTACCGATGTCAGCATTTGCCCTTGCCGCGTCTATTTCACCAGGTCCCGTCAACCTTGTTTGCCTGAGTAGCGGCACCCACTACCCTATTGCCAAAGGGCTTATTTTTGTCACGGGGGCGACCCTGGGGTTTCTAGTGCTTTTCCTAGCGATTGGCGCGGGGCTCTACTCACTGCTAAACGTAGTGCCACTACTGGAGGAAATATTACGCTGGGCGGGGCTACTTTTTTTACTTTACTTAAGCTATCAGCTTTTCCAACATGATGGCGCTGTTCGTGGCCAGAGTACAGATAAGCCACCAGGCTTTATGACCGGCGCGATGATGCAGTGGTTAAACCCTAAGGCGTGGCTGGCGTCTGCCGCTGGCATTGGGGCTTACACCAGCAGTAATGACCCCTACCAGTTATGGCTGTTCGCTGCTCTCTACCTACCCATTTGTTGGTTGTCATTGGCCAGCTGGGTTTATGCAGGCGCTTTTCTTAGACGCTATATTCACCGTCCGTTCGTTCTGATTACCATTAACCGCACGCTGGCTGCTGGCCTAGCTGCCAGCGCTATTTTCCTGCTGTTTGAGTAGCGGATAGCGATACTGGTTGGGTGTTGCCGCCACTAACCGCTTAAATGTTCTCTGGAAGTGGGGTTGGTCGTTAAAGCCGGCTAATAAAGCCGCATTAACGATCGACTCCCCCTGCCTAAGCGCACGCTGGCCAAGCTGAACACGGCGATTAATCAGATAAGCATGAGGGGTAAGCCCATAGTGCTGCTTAAACGCACGGATAAGATGACCAGCGCTATAGCCGGTTAACTGACATAGCGTTTCCAATGACACATCAAAAGCCGCATTCACGTCACAATAGGCAGCCGCAGCCTGCAAGCCATCCGGCGGCTGCGGCCTAGAGACGGTTGTCTCGTGCGCTAATGCCAGCATCAATGCGGTAAGAAACCCGGTAACCGACGCGTGCTTCATAGAGAGAGTGCATTGCTTATCTAATAAACAAGCCGCCATTTCACAATAGTGGGCATACAGCGCTGGCTGTGAGACCACTGCCGTATCGATATCACTCCAGGTTGGGGAACCAAGCGTGCCTATTTGATAGCGTAAATCCGCTAGCCATTGCGCATCCACATAGAGCATCAAATATGCCCAAGGTTCGTTCTCGATGGGGTTACAGGCATGCACCCAGTCGGGGTTCATCATAACCAAGTCACCGGCGCTAATCGGGTAAGTCGATTCCCGATAGAAAAACGTACTGCTGCCTGACGTAATAGCCCCTACCGACCAGTGAACATGGCTATGAGGGGCGTAGCACACTTGCCTCGCATCACTGATTTTACGCAGTTCGACATAAGGCAGCCGTGAGTCGCGCCAAAAAACAGGCGGCGACCCAGCACGCGGAGACCCAGAATGTGGAGACCCAGAATGTGGAGACCCAGAATGTGGAGACTTAGCACTTGGAGACTTATGGCTCATCTTCTGCTCGCATCATCAAAAAATAGCGAATAGCCTGATAGCTTGGCCTACGCTAGACAATAGCACAACGCACGCACAGTATGGTCGCCAGACAAGCTCTATATAAGCCAGATTGCATAGGAATTCGCAATGCCATAAATGTCAGGAGGACACCATGGCCAATCGAATGAATAACCCAGATCATCGTGATGTGATTACCCTTTTCGCCCGAATGGGCTACGCTTCTCGCGGCATCGTTTATGTATTAGTGGGAGGCCTAGCCACCCTGGCAGCCTTTGAACAAGGCGGCCAAACGGAAGGCAGCCGCGGTGCTCTAGAAAGAGTGTTAACTGCTCCCTTTGGTAAAATCATGCTAGGTCTTATTGCTGTCGGTTTGGTCGGCTACGCTATGTGGCGCACAATCCAAGCTGTCAAAGACACCGACCATCATGGTAATGGTGCTAAAGGCTTAACTATTCGCGCAGGTTTATTAGCGAGTGCCATTACGCATATTCTTCTGGCATTTTTTGCCGCAACGCTCATCTTCCAATTTGCAGGCTCTTCTGGGGATTCCAGCGGCGGCTCGCAAGGCGTAGCAGGTTGGCTGATGCAGCAGCCTTTCGGGCGATGGTTAGTTGGCGGGGTTGGTTTAATTTTGATAGGTGTTGGTATTGCCCATGCAATCAAAGGCTACAAAGCAAAATTCGATAAACACTTTGCGATGCCACCACAAACTCAACAATGGGCCTACCCCATCTGTCGATTCGGCTTAGTGATTCGCGGTCTCGTCTTCGTGATCGTGGGCAGCTTTTTTATCATCGCAGCCTACCAAATTAACCCTAATCAAGCAGGTGGTATGGGAGAAGTGTTCAGCACGCTGCGAAGCCAACCTTTCGGTCAGTGGTTGCTTGCCTTTGTCGCACTTGGACTCTTTGCGTTTGGTCTCTACAGCCTTTTAGCGGCCGTCTATCGTCGCATTAATACTGAAATGTAGAGACATAAGATGCTTTCAACAACACGGACTAAACAGTGGTTTGAGCGCATCAATGGCTCGAAAAACATGCTGTGGCTACTCGGCACTCTATCTTTTTTAGAAACCATTATTTTGCCAATTCCCATCGAGCTGGTGTTGATCCCACTCATGGCGATTAACCAGCAGCGCATTTGGGCAATGGCCACCGCGACGACCCTTGGCTGCCTGATAGCTTCCATTGTGGGCTATGCTGTCGGCATGGTGCTGTACCAATCCATAGGCACATGGTTTATCGAATTTATGGGTATGGAGCAGAGTTATCAGTCGTTCCAAACATTCTTCGAGCAGTACGGTTTTGCAGCGATTTTGGCTATTGGCATACTGCCGATCCCGTTTCAGGTGGCAATGATTACCGCCGGGCTTTCCGGCTATCCGATTATGTTATTTGTGCTGGCTGCCCTGCTAGCCCGTGGGCTTCGCTATTTCGGCCTTGCTTGGCTGGTACACCGCTTTGGCAACCGCGTAGAACTTATGTGGAAGCGTCACGCGCTTAAAACCAGCCTCGCGCTAGGTATGGTGGTACTGGTGGTGGTCGTCGGATTACAGTCGCTGGCTGGGTTAGTAATATCGCATTAATCGCTAAACCGTAGGCCTTCTTCATTCCTCAACTGCCAGACTAGGCCTTATCGCTATTATCCAGCGGTAATGTGCCGTACTCTTTCACCGGCTGAATAGCAAAGTTGCTGCGAATATCGCTCACTCCAGGTAAGCGCAGCAACGTCCCCGTTAAAAACGCCTCGTACGCAGCCAAGCTAGGCACTACCACCTGTAGCAGAAAATCCGATTCACCAGACACCAAATGCGCAGTGACCACTTCCGGCAGTTTAACCACGGCTTCTCGAAAGGCATTAGCTTGCTCTTCATGGTGGCGTTCTACCTTAATGCCCACAAACACCGTTAACTCCAGCCCGACGCTTCGACGATCAAGCTCCGCGTGATAGCCACGAATAATGCCGCTTGCTTCCAAGCGTCGCACCCGGCGTAAACAGGGAGACGGCGACAAATTTACTTTCTCTGCGAGCTCCACATTGGTTAAGCGAGCATCCCCCTGTAGCAACGCAAGAATGCGCCGGTCGGTAGCATCTAACTGACCACTTGGCATAAGTAAGCATTTCTCCACTCTTAGTTGGCACAAAATACCAATAACTGATGTTCCATGAGCGCAAATGGCAAGAAATCACTCATCAGTTTAACGGTACCATGCCCTTTATGAAGTCACTACGTGCAATTTTGAGGGAGCGGCCATGGAAATCGGTCTTTTTATTAGTGCATTAGCCATTGTTTACCTGATTCCAGGCCCAGATATGCTGTTGGTGCTACATACCAGCAGTACGCTGGGCCGTGGGCATGGATTAGCCACAGCGCTAGGGTTAGCCATCGCCCGAGGGCTGCATGTGGCGTTAGCCGGTTTGGGCCTGGCCGCCCTATTTGTCGCCGCTCCGTGGCTTTTTGATGCTGTTCGTTATCTCGGTGCTGCCTACTTGATTTGGGTGGGCGTACAGCTGATTCGTACTAAACGGAGCACCGATACTAACCACCCGCAAGCATCGCTCACCGGTAGCTATTACCTAGCCTGGAGACGGGGTCTTTTAACGAACCTACTGAACCCAAAATCGCTGCTGTTTTGTTCGGTGTTATTACCCCAGTTCGTTCACACCCAACAGGGTGACGTTGCGCTCCAATTTACTCTATTGGGGGCTGTGCTAGTGGGCGTGGGGCTTGTGTACGATGCGCTATATGCCTGCTTGGGAGCGCGGATGCAACGCTGGTTTGCCAGCCATCAAAAAAGGCAAACCCTGCAACGCTGGGTATTTGGAACACTCATTATTGGCTTTGCCCTAAGGTTAGCCTCTTAAACTTAATCAGCAAAAAGCCTGCCTAGGCTGCGTTAATATTTTAAATACCATAATCTCGTTCGACTTTGGCAATGCGCGTCTTAAAGTGCTGGTACCACTGCTGATGGCCTAGTCGCTGAGCTTCCTGATGCTCAGCGTGGGCTTTCCACGCTTTTATTGAGGCCAAATCAGCCCAGTATGACACCGTCACTCCCACCTCATTTCGGGCAGACTCTACCCCCAAGAATCCCGGCTGCTGTGCTGCAAGTTCAACCATTCTTGTCGCCATTGCGTCATAGCCATTATCGATCTCGGTGCGTTGTGAGGTAAAAATAACCGCGTAGTAAGGCGGCTCGGGCGTATTAGCAATACTAGGCATAGCAGCACCACCTTGATTCGTATTGGTTACGGCATCAGTCATTTACAAAAACCTGTTACAAAGAAGCACTACACAGAGCTATTGCACATAATAACCACTGACTCGCCACTCACCATCTTCAAGATGAGGTGTTATGGTTTCTATTCCTCTCGCTTTATTTTCAAACCGAGTATGGAAGATAAAAACCATGTAGTCGCCATCTGGTGCACCCGGCATTGATCGATAGTGAGAGACTTGCACTTTCCGACGTGATTCAACCGCGCCAAACTCATTGCGTGCTAACTCAATGATACGTCTAAGCATGCTAGGCGATAGCGGCGTTTTTAGTAGCGGCGATGAACTCTCCCAAGCTTGTTCAACCTCACCATTATCAATTGATTCTAACCACGCTAGCGCCGCTGCTTCTGCCGTATTAGCAGACGCCTGAGCATAGGTGACTAGGCTAAGCAGCATCGCAGCGAGAAGGTAAGCAGGTGATTTGGGCATGGCTGACTCTTGTGGCGGCTTGTTGGCTTTTAAATCTTAAGTGATTATCGGACGATGACCGAATTTCTTTAACAACAATATTCCCCTCGCTTCTAAAACCTTGCCCGCTCGTTTACTATGCGCCACCCCAATATTTTAGCGCCCACCATTAGGCTACTATGTCCGCCAATCTGTCCTCCAACGCACTCTATACCGATCTATCTGGCTACTACGATTTGATGTGCGTCGATATCGACTATCAAGAGCAAAGCAACGCCATTCGTCGACTCCATCAGATTTTCGGCAACGGCGGGCATGTGCACCTTGATTTAGCCTGTGGCACGGGCCCTCATGTCCGCCATTTTATTGATTTTGGTTATCTCAGTAGTGGTCTTGATATTAACCAACCCATGCTGGATATCGCCGCCAAGCGTTGCCCAGAAGCGCTTTTTTCACGGCAAGATATGAGTGCGTTCGAAGCCAGCGAACCCCTCGATTTGATCACCTGCTTTTTGTACTCGATCCACTACAACGATGGGATTGAAAAGCTAAAAGGGTGTATTTCCAGCGCCCATCGCGCACTAACACAGGGCGGCGTTTTCTATTTTAACGTGGTAGATAAAAACAAAATCAATAATGATTTATGTGTTAAACACAGTGCCAGACAAGATGACAATGTCTTCACGTTCCGCTCGGGTTGGCACTACGGCGGGCACGGCGAAAAGCAATCGCTTAGGCTGAGCATTGAAAAAACCAGCGCAGGCGCCACGCAAGTCTGGAACGACGAGCATCCGATGGTAGCGGTCAGCTTTACGGAATTAACCGCCCTACTGGCGCCTTATTTTGAGGTGCATGTATTTGAGCACAACTATCAGACCATTACCCCTTGGGATAACCTTTCAGGCAATGCGATTTTCGTCTGCGTGAAGCGTTAGCGTCGATAAGGCAGAGAGGCCTTGCACTACCTCTCCTACCGTTACCGTGTGACATAAAGCGTGTGAACTTAAGACTCAGAACCTGCGTCGTTCGAGCCAGGCCGTAGCTGGCGTTGAATACCGAGTAAGAAATTACGCAGCATTTGATCTTTACACTCACGGTAATTTTTATGGCTTGGCTTACGGAAAAAGGCGCTGAGTTCATGGTGGCTCAGCGGTAAGCCCACCAGTTCAAACACTGCCAAGATATCGTCTGCTTTTAAATTCAGTGCAATGCGCAGCTTCTGGAACACCATATTATTGTTTAGTTGTGCTTCAGGCGCAGGCTGCGGGCCTTCACGCTTGCCACGTTTAAAGCTGATAAAGCCATTCAGAAACGCCGCCAACTCTCTATTTTTCATCGTGACAAAAGCGTCATCTTCGTCTTTTTTCAGCCAAGCAGTGACCTGCGCTTGACTCACACTGACGTCAGCCAGTGAGAAGATGTCCACGATGGTGCTGTCTTTTAAATCAAAGGTGTAGCGGATGCGGCGAAAAATATCATTATTCGTCAAAATAGGCTTCCTAGTTGGTCGTTAGCGTTTCAAGCAGCTGATCGATTTCTGCTTTCAGCTCATCATCTTCAATGCCTTCGGCGCTGGCTTTCGCATGTTGCAATCTTTCGATGGCGTCATCCGTTTGACCTAACTGTACTTGCAACGTTGCCATGGAGAAACCGATAGAGGCCATATGGTCTTTCGAGTTCTTAGCAATGGCTTTCTCAAGTGCCTTTTGGTAAATCGGCAGCGCATCCTCTAACTCTTCGGTAAAGTCGGCCAAGGTTTCCCACTGCTCTGGGTGGTCTTTATCGGTGTTTTCGTTATCGGTGCAAATCGCCTGCAACTCGGCATAGAGCGGATCAAACGCTTCTCTGTCATCTTTAGCCGCAGCTTTCATTAGCCGTTCAGCTAGTTCATAAACCGCTTTATATATTTTGGTGTTAATCATTACCAACCACCTTCCTTTCATTAAAACAAACAACAAAATCAACCAACAAGCCGACTTATCTAGGTATCTTCGATAAAAACCATGGAAGCCAGCTTGATAGTTAAAAGTCACGGTAGCGGTATTCCACCATAATCACGCTATTATAGCCTTTGATAGCGCACCACCGGGTGATCATTTTACAGCTTTCGATATCAGCAAGGTGGCTTTTCGCTTCTTGCCGACACTTCCCGCCATCAGCCAATACTTGGCCGAAATTGACCGCTTTTAGACCGCGCAAGGTATCGTTGGCTGAAATGGGAATAGCTAATCTGTAGCCTCACTTCAACACGATGAGATTAGCCATGACCCAGTCTAAAACCGCTCTGCTATTAATTGACGTTCAAGCCTCCTTCCCCGCCCGCGATTATTGGGTAGAATCTCTGGCACAAGCATGGCGCCTCAAGCAACGGGCGGTGCTAGACGCGGCGCAGGCAAATAACATACCTGTTGTGCGCATTTTTCATGAAGCACCCGGTAGCCAAGGCGCTTTTGACCCCGCTAATGGCCTAATTCGCCCGCTTGATGGTTTTGACGATGAAGCGGCGGTGACCTTCCATAAGCGTGTTCATAATGCATTCAGCGATACGGAGCTTGAAAATTGGTTACGCGAACGCGACATTACGCAACTTGCGATTAGCGGTATTCGCACAGAACAATGCTGTGAGACAACCACCCGGATAGCGTCAGATTTAGGTTTTAGCGTTGATTTTGTCAGCGATGCAACGCTAACGTTCCCTATGACGCGTAACGGCATTACATGGTCAGCTGATGATATTAAGGCACGTACCGAACTAGTACTTGAAGAGCGTTTTGCGCGTATTATCAGCACACAAGACTTGATCAATGAGTGGCAAAACACGCGTGAGTGAAGAGCAACAAAACAGTCAACCGCTCCCCAAAAGAGCCAACACCTTGCGGATTGCGGTATTGATGATGCCTGGCCAAGTGCCGCTTGACTTGGTCGGGCCTCTTCAGGTCTTGCAGTGCGCCGACCGGCTTTCAATAGATGTTGAGGTTTGCTATGTCGGCCCAAAGACCGCTATGCCATGGTTAGGCCCGCTGACGCTTAGCGGCATTGACCCGTTACCGGAACAGCTTCCCCCTCAACACCTACTGCTAATTCCAGGACAGTATCGCAATAGCGTTGAGCCATTGGCGCAGCAAGAGTGTGTTAGTTGGCTTAAGGCAAACGCATGCTATGCGGACACACTGATGACAGTTTGCTCTGGAACGCTGTTACTAGCTGACGCAGGCTTGCTGGAGGGGCGACGCTGCACCACGCATCACACATTAATCGAGCAGTTACAGACCAAAGCGCCAAAGGCCAAGGTGCAAAGCGATTGTATTTTTATTGAAGATGGCCGCTATTTAACCAGCGCTGGGATTTCAACCGGTATAGATACCATGCTCTACTGGCTTACCCGCGCTTGCGGCCATTCATTGGCGCTAGCGGTGGCGCGAGAGATGGTGCTATATCTCCGCCGCAGTGGACAGGAGCCCCAGTTGGGAGCCTGGCTTGAGGGCCGCAATCATGTGGATGAACGGCTGCATCGCGTTCAAGATGCAATATGTGCCGCCCCCTCGCAAACCTGGCGTATTGAAACATTAGCGACTCAAGCAGCCATGAGTGAGCGCCATTTTCGACGTCGGTTCAAAAGCCTCACCGGCATGCTGGTGGGTGAATACATTATGGGGTTGCGCCTGCAACGCGCTAAAACATTAATGACCGAGACGCCATGGACGCTAGCAAGGGTTGCCGAAGCATCCGGTTTCGGTGATGAACGGCAACTAAGGCGTATCTGGGCTCGCCATGAGAAAGTACCACCAAGCGTATGGCGCCGGGCCAGTTCTCAAAAGCTGCTGGATTGAGACAATACGAGCTACCATTAGGAAAACATATCGCTGGTTGCCCCCATGACCGATCTTATCTTGCCAAGCAACGCTAATTATCTCAATTTTTGGCATCGCCTACCTGATCAGCGATTAGCCCCGTGGGTACAGTGCCTTTGGTCAATGGGTGGCTCAGGGGATGTTGCTGAACCCAGAACCGAAAAATTCTATCCCGATGCCGGCGCTAGTCTCAGTATCAAGCTTGATAGCTCTCACCCCATCATCACGCTCTGTTTTAACAGGCGCACGTTAATAGAAACACTCGACGCCCACACTCCATGCCTGGGGATTCGCTTTAAAGCAGCAGGCGTTCACTGCCTGTTAGGCTTGCTACCCGAAGCATTCGCAGATAAACCGCAGCGCTTAGATAACGAACTTGAAACACCGGGGTTACAAGGGTTAATGCACGTGGTAGAGCACCTCTACCACCTGGATGCACAACAGGGTTTACGCCTGTTAGAAACATGGTTGTTACACCGACTGAAGAGCCAGCCGCTGGTCAATAGCCGTACCCCCACGATTGTTCAAGCGATTGGAAAACTACAGCTCCCCCCTCAAGAGTTAGGCGCCACACTAGGGGTGACTAGGCGCACCCAGGAACGCAAATTAAAACGCGAGGTGGGCGTTACGCCAGGCCAATTAGTCGCCTATGCCCGGCTAGACCGTGCCCGTCATAGGCTACTTGAAACCGCGCTTCCCCTAGCGGAAATAGCCCTACAATGCGGCTACTATGACCAAGCTCACTTCACTCATGCCTTTCAATCACTCGCCTATGAAACGCCCGCCGCCTATCGCAAGCGTAAACTGTCGCAAATTTACAAGGCGTAAAAAAACCTCGACGTTAAGCTGAGTCCTCAACTTACTCACCGAGGTCACTCACATGTCGACTCGTCTCTCTCAGCAGTCTGTGTATCGCCTTGTCCCACGCCTAGCTAAAAACCTGACTGCATTAGGCAACGTTGCGGAAGATTCAACGCTTAACCGCACCATCGTTCACTTAGTCAACCTGCGTGTTTCGCAAATAAATCACTGCTGCTTTTGCCAACACATGCATTCCCAAGAGGCCAGAGACGACGGCGAGCATCAGGTTCGCCTAGACGTATTACCTGCTTGGCGGGAAGCCTCCTGCTTTAGCACACAAGAACGTGCCGCACTCGCCTGGGCCGAAGCACTCACACTCATCAGCCAACAGCCCTCCATTAGCGACGACACCTATCAAAACGCGTTAACTGCCTTTGGTGAGCAGGGGCTAATTGACCTAACTGCGATTATTGTGCAAATCAACAGCTGGAATCGGATATCGGTGGGCTTTCAGTTTGCCCCGGACATTCGTATCTAAGCCATCTTAGATACCTGACAATAAAACTTCAGATGGGTGAATGGAATGAACAGTGTGACGAAACAGCGTCAACAACTCCCTAACTTTCTGGGTCTCTTATCCAGTTTATGTTTTTTCTTTGGCAGTCTCTTATTCCTACCCAACAGCGCTATCTATGCAACCGTAGGCGTATGGTGTTTTGTGATGGGTTCACTCATCATGTTTATTATTTACGCAATGAGTATTAAAAATACGGGCAAAAGCACGTCTAGTTGAGCCAACACCCGACGCTTCTATAGCCGCTAGGGTTTTAGATACCTAGCGGCTTATAAAAAGGCCATGTGGCCAGCCTCCTTATGCATGGCTCGCTAGCACTTCCAGTTCTCAGTATTCGGCATAACCATCAAACGCTCGCCGCGTTCACAGCATTGCTTTGTAATGCATACCATTGCTGCGGCGCTAACCGGTACAACCTCACTGGGCGACCGTGGAATTCGATAGTATCAAACTGACTAAACCCTGCTTTCTCTGCGACCTTGAGTGATGCACCATTATCAAGCTCGATAATAACCACCACGGAAGCGAGTTGCTTCTGGCTAAATGCCACACTGAGTACCGCTTGCACTGCTTCAGTCGCCAAGCCCATGCCCCAGTATTGTTTAGCCAGCCGATAACCCAGCCCGATTTCTTCTACACTATTAACCTCTTCGGGGCTAACACCGCAAAAGCCAACAAGCTTATCTGTTCCCTTCTCAATCAAAGCCCACGGCCCAATACGGTGAGACGCATAGCACTCCAAACACCAGTCGATAAATCGCCGCGTTGCGGCTTCATCACAAACGCCTCGGATCGAGTGCTTCATGACGTCAGGATCACTGAGGATCTTGGTCAATTCGGGAACATCGTTTAAGGACAACGTTCGTATAACCAGACGCTCCGTTTCACAAATTTGCACTACTTCCTCCCTGTGCAGGATACCCAAAGCCTCTATTGCTGCGGTACTGCTTAGGCAGCCTTGAAAATCAACTTACCTTGTACTTCGTTTGAATAAAATTGTTTGGGAATGCGATCGCTTCGGCTTCTTCAAGCCTAATCGGTTTGTTAAGGCTTCCAAAAAGAGCTATACCGCCACCTAAAAGCACCGGTGCTTTCGTAATGGTCATTTCATCAATAAGCCCAAGATTGAGAAACGAGGTTATGGTTGAACCACCATCTATATAGGCATGTTCAAACCCTTTACTTTCTAGGTCAGACATTAAGTCCTGAACCTCACCAGCGTACATTTCTACCTTGCCTTGCAGGTTTTCAGGAGGCTCGCTGATTGAATGGCTAAGCACGACAATATGAAGGTCACCATAGGGCCATTGGTCAGGCGCTAAATTCATACTCGAAATAACGTCCATGCACTTACGCCCCATCACCATACAATCAACGGAGTCAATAAATCTCTGAAAGCCCATGTCGGGGTTCTCACGCATATCTGCCTCTAAGTTGCCAGCGGTATGAAGCCAGTCAACGCCCCCGTCTGGGGTCGCAATATATCCGTCAGCACTTGTTGCTATATAGACAGAACACTTCATAAACATCCCCGTAATTTACAAACCATGACCAAGTGCCAACTTAATGTGTGTAGAGAACTTTTCGGGACTTTCTTGGGGCAACATATGCCCCTCGCCAGCAACTTCGTTAATCACAGAGTTGGCTAATAAATGAGCGGTTTGTTGGGCAACAAGCCTAAACATATCACGCGTTTCCGCCCCATAACCTATAACGATTGGAGCACTGATTTTGGAGACCAACTCAGCGTTTATGGCTGGCTGCTCTTGTTGATTCAGTTGATGGGTTAACGTGTACGCTTTAGATATCTGCAACGCTTGGATACTTTCGTCCTGAGTAGAAAAATAACCTTTTCTATTGCCTGAACCGTCAATTAGGTGCTCAACCGCTAATTGCATATTTCCAGCATGAAAATTTTCAAAAACCGGACTAAACATGGCGTTGGCATCCGACTGCCAAGCATCCATTTTCTCTCCTTGTAAACAGCCTGGATAACCAGGCTCGTACAGGAACACGTTGGACAACGCTAAGTCATGTGTCACCAGCATATTAATGATGACATCCGCCCCGTAAGACCAACCAACAATATTAATGGGTTTATCTTTCGCCAAGCTCGACAGTAGTTCAGCTAAATCATTGGCATGCGTGTTGAGGCCAAAACCACCTGAGCAAGGTTTACCAAAGTGCCTCAAAGTAACAGAAACCACCTCATAGTCACCTTTCAGGTATTCAATATGAGGAAGCCACATAGCACCATCGGTGAGCGCCCCATGAACCAGTACTAAGTATTCACCGGTTCCCTCTTGAAAATAGTCCATTACAGTCATTCCTAATTCGGTAGCAAGCTTCCCCTGTACTCCAACTAGCACGGGATTGAGAACAAAACAGCACCACCACAGATTGCAATAACATTCGGGTGGCAATCACTGTGACCTGCATGCAGAAAGCGTAATCCTAGCGATTCCAGCGATATTCCATTTGTCGCGCTGTTTTCTCCGCAAGCTCGGGGCTGCGTAACTTGGCGACCAAGTGTAAGCACATATCGATCCCCGCAGAGATGCCACCTGAACTAATGACACCGCCATCGTCTACCCAGCGCACGTCCTCCACCACATCAAGCTGCGGAAACTGAGTTCGCAAATCACGCTGGTCGTCCCAATGGGTAGTTACTCTTCCTTTCAGGCTAGGTTGAGCATTAGCAACTAGGAAGATACCGGTGCACACTGTGGCCACCTGCTGCACTATGGCTGCTTGATCTGCAATCCAGGCCTTTACCTTTTCGTTTGCCATTTCACCCGTGTGCACACCACCGACAATAATCAATACATCGATAGGCGGGTGATTATCGATGGTGGCATTTGGCAACACCTGGTATCCCGCCCGGGCAGTTACTGGGCCGTCTTTTTCAGCAATTAAAAATACTGAAAACGGCGCGTCTTCATCACTGACGCGACTGGCCGTGGTAAAAACTTCAAAAGGACCCGAGAAATCGAGTACTTCTGCCTGGTCGTAGATATAGATGCCAATGTTCATTTGAGGACGTCCTTAGAATCTAAGTCTGCTATTTGCCAACAGTTAAGAGTAAAGCCACCACTGCTCGCCATGCGTTACACCGCGCACAGTTCAACACTCATTAAATTAGCTGGTGTTAAACATTTACTACCAACTTTGGCCAAGTTTGAAGCCACCGCTTGTTGTATATCCGAGCTTCAAAATCCGTTCGTTTTGGCCGTTTTGAATTTAATGTAATGGTGTAGCCAAACAGTGGCTCAACGCCAAAAGGAGCCACAATTATTACCTCTCCGCTGTCATCCAACGCAGCGCCTACAGCAGTTTCTACTTCTACCCAGAAACTCATGGCATCTTCGGTTGACGTATACGGACAATCCCTATTTCGCTCGTGCATTCTTGCTTGGTTCTTTACTGACCAGGGAAAGGTTGAGACACCCATTAACCTTTGCTGAATCTCACGATCACGAAAATCACTTACGTCGTTCGCGTCGAAGTAAATTAAATCAATGTCGTTCAATGGCGTACTCGCTGCAAAGCCATGCAGCTTGTCCCACACCAAATTTCTAACGAACCCAGCAGCGAGACACCAACCCGGCAACTTCTGCGCAGCCGCGATAGTCAGCGCCTCCATGCGATCAGGATCACTCATTATCCATTGCTTGATCAGCGCTTCATGATCCATCGCAACACCTTACCATGGCGTTTTATTCTGATTATCGAAAATAAAACAGTGTATTCATCAACTTGTACGCTGTAATGCTTCGTGAAGCGACTTTAAGCTATCAGGGCCATCATCTAACCGAACACTGCTGCATGACGCTAGTTCCCATGTCGCCGATGAGGTCAAATGTAGATGCAATGCAACGCATGACCCCGTCTCCCCATCGAGCAGTCCAGCTGGGATCCAGACAAGCTCCGTGTCTCTCAATTTATTGGGCACTGAGCTACCACAGGCCGAACAAAAGTCATTCCGATAACCCGTTGGCTTTTGAAAAGAGCGAATATTGTCTTGACCAGAAATCCACTCGAAGCACTCCTCACTTACAAACGTAGCGGCATTCGCTGAAGAACCTGTCGTTTTCCGACACAAAGAACAGTGGCATTGATAGAGATTTGGTAGTTCTCCTTTGATGCTGAACTTCACCTCTCCGCAGAGACACTCACCTTTCATTCAACACTCCTATAAATCCTTCGCATCCAACAGCTCAAACTAACGCCACACTGTGCTAACAATAATATTCCATGACTAACTCTGGATGGCCAGTTTGTTCATCAACTTGCTCACCTAATGAAATAAACCCCTGCTTTTTATAAAAGTTGATACTGGGAGTATTTTCCCGGTAAACCGTTAGTTGCAAGCACTCCCTTCTGCTCTTGGCATCATCAAGCATAGCTGCCCCCACACCTCGTCCCTGTAAGCTTGGCGACACAAAAACGGCAGCCAGTGTATTTCCGTATAAACTGTAGAAGCCAGCTATCTGATTGTCAGACTCAAACACAAAAGTTTCCGAGGCAGGAATATAAACATCACGCATTTCGTTAACCTTTGACGCCCAAAACTCCGCTTCAACAAAAGCGTGCGCTTTAATCGATGCTGAAAGCCAGATCTCCAAAATCTGGTCAATATCCGTCTCTCGGCATTTACGAATCATTTAAATATTCCTTACTGATGGTCAGATGAACCAATGCACTACAGAGACTCGTTTGATAATCGTTGTTTGTGCAGCACAGAGCGAAGTAAATCAGGAAGCCATTCGGGCTTGAAAAGATCAGGGTCGTTATCGAGCAATTCGTCTAAGCTCCACCATTTCCACTTTTGAATCGTACTCTTTTCTTCATCGGTCCACTCTGCAGCGAACACGTCTCTATTAGCAGGCCATTCAACTAAGAAGTACTGTTCAAGCCACCGTGCTGGCACCGATCTCGCAACGGCATAGACGTCATCTCGCTCTCTAACCATTTCACCAACGTTTTGTATTAAGCCTGTTTCCTCATACAACTCACGTTCAGCAGTCTCAACATAGCTTTCACCGGACTTCAGCTCGCCGCCAACGGTCGCCCAAAATGGCGCATGATGCTCATCGTGGTATAAAAACAGGAGCAAACGCCCCTCTTCATCGACAATTACTAGCCTGGATGATTTTCTTATCTCCATTTATAACGCTCCATAACTCCTTTAGACATTGACACCGGCACACGTGACCGCTGAGATATCCGCAATAGGACTCAAAAAAATTGCATGTACTGAAGGGTATTCAACTTATCACCGCTTAAGTTAGCACCAATAGTAAAACCAGCGGCAATCTTTTAAGTATTGATCTGATTTACGAAACCAGCATCATCCCTTATACCAACGCGGTTGCCATCAGGGTCGGCGATGTTGATAGTTCTACCCCAAGCATTCTCGATAATGGTGGTTTGAATACCCCAAGACCTGATTACCCTTAGTGCCTCTTCCAAGTCATCAACGTTGAATCGCAATTTAAAACTACTTTCTTCTGGCGATTTGACGCCTTTCTTTGCCTTACCGCCCTGCTCGACCATCAAATAACCATGACCGAACTCTAAACAGGTTAGCTTAAAGACGCCTTCGTCTCTCTCAAACAGCTGATGCAAGCCAAATAGCTCCCGATAGAAAGCGACACACTCCAAGTAGTGTTCAGTATTAAGAATTACTCCGTAACGGACTACATTCGCTTTCATGAACCCTCCTATTACATAGCGCTAGGCTGAGCTGTCGCTCCAGCAGCGACAGCCTGGGCGAGTTGCTTAGTACTGCCCAAAGCAGAATGAAACACAACGGCAACGTTCATTACACTGACCCTTTCCGTTACTGTACTACTGGTTACTGAGCATCGCGGTTTAAATTTCGCTCGGCTGGGATGTCGCTCAGGTACTCGACAAACTCCACTTCAAAACCCGCCGGATCGACAAAATAGACATTTTTCCGAAACGGCTCTATAGCGCCAGGTTTGGCAATGGCATAGCCCGCGTTATTGAGCCTAGCGACAACGGCATCAAGGTTATCGACCACATATGCAAAATGGGCCAGCCCAACGCTGTGACCTTTCAGATCGCGGTTCTCCCCTTCGCCGTGATCGCTTAACGCCAAGTAATTTTCATCGTCACCAAAGTGCACCCATTTACGCGGTTTGCCATACCACTCGCCATGACCTTCGTCCCGCACCCGCCAGTGTGGAAAAACTGCCCGATAAAAATCCAGCATGGCATCCATATCAGTAACCACCAGATTAACGTGTTCTAAGTACATAAGAGACTCCTTGCGTTAAGTGAGATGTCAGGGTAAAACCTCAACTTAAGTTGAGGTAAAGTGATTTGTAGAAAAAAATGGCAAAAAAAATATGAGGTGAGTAATGGCAGAAGCCGTTTGGAGTGTTGGCAAGGTTGCCAAGCGCTGCGGCATTAAAGTAAGCACCTTGCACTTTTACGAGCAGCAAGGGCTGATCCACAGCTGGCGTAATGCTGGAAATCAGCGGCGTTATAAACCAGAAGTACTAAGGCGAATTTCGGTGATAAAAGCAGCGCAGAGAGTTGGTGTCAGCTTGGAGGAAATAAAGCAGGCCTTTGAATCATTACCAAATAACCGCACGCCAACGGTTGAAGACTGGCAGCAGCTTTCAAAAAACTGGCAGCAAATGCTTGATGGCCGAATTGCTTACCTGCAAAAACTGCGCGATAACCTAGCGGGATGTATAGGCTGTGGTTGCCTGAGCATGACTAGTTGCCCGCTCTATAACCCTGACGACAAGCTGGCAGAATCAGGTAGCGGCCCCGTACTCCTGGATCAGGCAGAGAAGAAAGCCAGAACCCGACAAGAACCAAACGTGTAATGAACCGGAGGCCTCTCGCTACCCTCGAACTGCCGAGCATGCACGTCAAAGCCATTAAGATTATAATCACTGGCTAGGCCAGACCCACCCTATTATCGAACTCTAAGCCTCGGGCGTATTACTGTGAGCATCCCCCATCGAAGTAAAAAAAGCCAAGCTAGGCCTGTTCGCAAAGGCCTGCACCCGAGGAATCGACACAACCAAGGCTATGACTTCCCGGCTCTCGTAACAAGCCACCCAGCGCTAGCCTCCCATGTAAAACCGAATGCGCATGGCGACCTTTCCATCGATTTCGCAGACCCATTGGCAGTAAAAACGCTCAACGCTGCGTTATTAAACCGGCACTACAATATTGTCGACTGGGATATTCCAGAGGGCGCGCTTTGCCCGCCAATCCCAGGCAGAGCTGACTATATCCATTACATGGCTGACTTGCTGGAGATTGGGTCTGGGCTAGAACAGCGCAGTATCAAGCTGCTCGATATCGGCACGGGAGCAAATGGAATCTACCCAATACTGGCCTGCCAAATTTATGGCTGGCAGTGTGTTGGTAGCGACATTAACCCGCAGTCGCTTGAGAACGTAGCCACGATTATCGCCAACAACCCCACACTCAAAGAACGCTTCACGCTGCGCACGCAGCACGATAAAAACCACATTTTTGAAGGGATCATTCAAGCTGGGGAGTTCTTTGATGTCAGCGTATGCAACCCACCTTTCCATGCCTCGCTTGATGAAGCACTTAAAGGTAGCCGGCTTAAACTCAATAACCTCGCTCGTAGTCGCGGTGAACAAAAGGCAAAAAATCAATCTCCCACTTTGAATTTTGGCGGGTTAGGAGCTGAGCTTTGGTGTAAGGGGGGCGAACAGCTGTTTCTTAAAAAGCTAATAAAAGAAAGCAAGGTGTATTCAACTCAATGCCGCTGGTTTACTAGCCTGGTTTCAAAAACTGACAATGTTAAGCCTGCCAAGAGGTTGATTAGTAAGCTCGGTGCAGTTGATATACGGGAAATAGAGATGAAGCAGGGAAACAAGATTACGAGAGTATTGGCCTGGACATTTATCTGAGCCGCGCAGGCGATTTATGCTTGCAGGCAGCCTGCGGTAGTCGGCACTAAACACCAAACCAATACGAATTTGATGGTTTGGTGTCGTATGGGCGATTCAAGTTAGGATGCGTTAGCGACACCTGGAAACAATGTGGCTTAGCGCCTCGAACTCATCCTGGCAAATCTCCTTGAAGGTGCACGACAATAAAGTAACCATCGCCGTGCCTCTTCAGGCTTATGCTACTAATCAACGACAAACAATTTAGCTCCTTGCTTTGTCGAAGAGCGATGAAGTTCGGCATTATCGGCAACTTGATAGCTCGAACCAGGCGTGAGAACGAAGCAGCGTCCATCGTCTAGCTCAGTATGAAGTTCACCTTCAAGGCAGAGCAATATGTGGCCTTTAGCACACCAATGATCCGCCAAATAGCCAGGACTATATTCAACCATACGCACCCGGATATCCCCAAAATTTCGGGTCTTCCAATAAGCAACGCCACTTTCTCCAGAATGCTCAGTCTGCTTAACTTCAGACCAATCTGTCACCCCAAAAGGTAAATCTGTAATGTTCAAACTACGTCTCCACAAGTATATAACACCAGGCACTCCAGTGCGGGCTTTGTTTGGTATCGAACAAAAGCAAAGCACTTCTCTGCGATTAACTCAAGGTCTCCGCTCTATTAGCCAGAGAATTCGTCGCAAATTTCTACTCTAGGTTGAACAACGCGTCATTTCGCTTCCCAAGTCAGACCTTATCGACCACTATCAATACAGTTTATAGTAAAAGTTACACACTTTTCTGGAGTATCTAGTTTTTTAACTCTATTGCCTATCTATACCCTCGATATTGATTGGCTCATAACACTGCAATAACCCGCAAATCCTAAATTAGCGAAGCGACTGGAGAATTTATTGGGCTCATTACTGCGTTAGAAAATATGACTCCAACTTCAGCCGCAACCACATGATCTGCCACAGCTACTAGCAATCATCGGCTTGTTATCGGGCCTAGCCAGAGAACAGGGCAAGGGCTCCCTACTGTTGCCTTTAACTAAGCTAACCCCTTCATAGCACGAATTCTCTCAAACGCTAATAAAGTTGCTTAAATTTTATCATGCTGTTCGATACTCAAAACTGAGGCGAATTGATGCACTTATGAACGATAAGAGTGAAGCAAAGGCACAAAACCCTAAACTGATAAGTGCCACTGAGAGTCGACGTCGCGGTTGATCCGAACAATTATCAGTAAAATAATAATTACGCCTCAGTATTATTAGATATGGGAATTAAAAAGTTACATTACGCAAAGAAAAAAAACACTAAAATCTAAGGTTATTGCTATGTTAAATAAAGTGAACCTTCAGGTGTCTATGCGTAGGGAGTAGATAAATGTCACAACAATTTGATGAGCTTGCCGCCTTATATGAAAAAATGGCCGAATGGCCATTTCGAAAGTACTGCGAGATACCCTCCACTATTGAAGCTCTAGGAGATATTAGCGGGCTCTCTATTCTTGATTTCGGCTGTGGTAGTGGCTTCTATACTCGGTTGTTAAAAAAGCATGGCGCCAAGGAAGTCGTCGGCTACGATATATCTTCGGGGATGATAAGTTACGCGCGTCGTCGCGAAGAGAAAGAGCAACATGGCATCTCATATCTTGATAATAAAGACAGTATCCCAGAGAATCATTTTGATATTGTTCTTTCTGTATATACTTTACCCTACGCGAAAAACCTAGCGGGCCTTATGGAATTGTGCGGTGATATGGTGCGCCCCATAATACCAGGCGGTCGTCTCGTAACACTTCCTCTTCACCCTGACTACGCGCTACAAACATCTTACTATCGCCCCTACGGTTTCGACCTCATCAGCAGCACTACTACTCCTAGAACTAACGAAACATCGCTGAAACTTCACTTGTGCCAGCCCCCCTATGATGACTTTGTAACGGCTTACTACTGGTCGAGTGAGGCATTAACTAACGCCTTGGAACACGCCGGGGTGAAAAATATTGAATGGCAAAACTTTCATGTAACCGATGAGGGCAACGAGGTTCACAAGAGTAGTTTCTGGGAGGCTTATCAAACATGCCCACACTCAATCATTCTCTCAGGACGCAAAGGAGTGTGAACGTGTTGACACCTCCCGTGTCCACCACCACCTCCCTGCCTCCCTTCGGAGCCGTCTGGGCTCGCTGGTTCAATTCGATCAGTTCTCTTGACCATCACGAGTGGGACTCACTGGTCGAAGACAGCAATTTTTTTAATAGCTACAGATGGTTACAGTCTCTTGAATACTTCAGTCGACCACGCTCTGTACTGGCAGCTTTCGGCCCTGGAGGGCTTTTGGCAGGCTGCCCAATATGGGAAGGACAGCCTGATGACCCTCTGTTTGCCCCCTCACACTGGTTTACAGAGTTGTCAGGGCCATGGAAGGAAAAATTTCTGTGGGTGGGAGCATACCGCTCTACGCATAATGAGCTGATTTGCGGGCATGGGGCTCGTCATCAAGAAGCGCTGGCACTGCTGCTTCATGAGCTCCAAAACAAAGCCAATCATGATGGGCTGGCTGGCGTTCTACTGCCCTATATGCCGTTGAAAAGAGCTTTGTATGTCGCCTCACACCACCCTGATGCACAAGTGCTGCTTCATGATGCCGAAGCTTCTCAGCACATCTCACCAGGAGGCTTAGACGACACTATCTCGTCCTGGAAGAAACACTATCGAACACGCACACGAGCCGAAATAAATGCCTTCCACAATCAAGGAAACCAAATAGAGTGGTCACCTATTACGCCAGTACTAGAGGAAATACTGGTCAACCTTGTTGCCATGAACCGATCCAAACACGGCGCGACCACTGGAGCATCATGGATGCGCAAGGTTTTCATGAGTCAGCACCAGTCCAACGTCATTGATCACTCAATCGTCGCCCTTTCCCGAAACAAGGGGAAGATAAATGCTGCCACCATCTTTTATCGTTTCGGAAATTCGCTTCACGCCCGATATTTCGGTTCCGACTACACAGCAGAGGAGAAGGACGACTTCCGTTACTTCGTGCTCAGCTACTACGCACCTTTAAGGTATGCACCCAAGCATGGCTTAAAGACATCCCACCTTTCAGTTTCAGCCTTGGATGCGAAAGCAAAACGTGGCGGATGCATCGAGCCACTCGCCACCGTCGCAATTTTTAGAAAAGAAAAATTAGCGGATGACCTTGTGAAGAAGCACAACTTCGCAGTCGTTAACAGTCACCAGAACAGGTTCCGCAAACATCTGGCCTCGGAATGGTTCAACGATGGAATCATCTGATAATAGGAGAGATTCATGCTTCATCTAGTCTATATTCTTCAGCCTACCGAGCATGCACGAACCCACACAAAAGAGTTCTGGGAGTGGATACGCTCACGCCAGTCATGGTTCTACGATGGCTTGGACATGGTTCATGAGCCCCGTTGGTTCAACTACGTTATCGGTAATAACGTGCACTACCTGGAGCACTCGGTAGCTTTCGAAGACGAAGCGGCCTGGGGCGCCTACCGTAAAGCAGTTTCACAGCGCTCCAAGGATCCAGAGTGGGAAGCAAGGCGGATCGAACAGGAAAAATGGTGGGAAATCATTGACTCCCGACTCATGAACGATATTCAACTGGAGAGTTAAGAATGACGGAGCATACAACAACAGCACTACACACACGTGCGAACCGCCTTCTGGATACCGCTTCTTTCATCACATTGGCCACCAGCAACGATACTGGAACGCCTTGGGCATCCACCGTCAATTATGTAGTGCTTCGCTCTCCACTGCGCCTTATCTGGTACTCCATGACCCAGGCTCAACATTCGATTAACATCGAGCGACACCCCATGCTATCGGGTTCAATCTTTCGCACCGATCTCGGTGAGTTATCACCTCCCGCAGGCTTAGATGGTTTGCAGCTCCTTGGAGATGGACGCGCCGTGCCCGATGAAGAAACAGAGGCTATCCATACCTTGTACTACCGCTTGAACTTTCCCGATCCAGAGTTAAGAAAATCCTGGCAACTGCCACTCACAGAATTTCTCGAAGGCGGACGAAGACGATTCTATGAAATGCGTCCACATAGTCTATGGTTGCTCGATCTGGAGCAGTGGCGAGAAGACAAGGTGGACCAACGAATTGCGGTCGATATTTCGCAGTTGGTTTGAAACGGCACGAGCTACTGTAATCTTCACAATACGCTTCGTGGCGGCTAAGAGCGTTGCTCAACAAGATAGCCAAGCCACTCAGCGTATCCATGAAGAACCGTATTTATGAAGAGCTAGCCAGCGGACGGCAAAAGCTTCTCAAACCTGTAGCCTACGGCAAACGCCCATATTAGCTGCCAGCACGAGCCAAATACGCTTTTGCGCATTCACCTACAAAGCGTCGACCGGGATTATCACCCGCTATCCAGTTCTCAACAGGAAAAAGATCAAACAGGCCAACCTTCACAAGCGTTGGAACGGCAAGTTCAAGCTCTTTTTCTACTTGGCCTCGCTCGCCAGCGTTATAAAGATTAATGTTATATAGCATCGTTGCAACCGTTCCCGTCTGAACCTTACTGCCATCTTTGAGATGAACGGAAGGAAGCACTTCCCCACCGCTAACGACTTTCTGATTTACAGCGGCCAACTGTTCCGTATTTTCGACACTGTTTTTCATTAGCACTCTCCTTCTTTCAAACAGATCTTCTTTTAAGCAGCTCTACTTTCAAACAGCTCTTCTCTCAAGTAGCTAAGGCCACGTTAAGATGTGAACAACCTACCATTTTAGCTAGATCATTGTGCCGTAACCACTTAAGCCAATTCAAAACTAAAACGCCAAGCATTGATAATGAACTTCTAAACGCCTTATTAGAGCAAGGAGATTAGGAATCTCTATAATCTGAATCGAGCATAGAATAGAAATATTCATCCCACCATACTCCCTCACCTTTCGGAATGCATTGCCTAAAATAACCTTCCCTAACCATGCCCAGTTTTTCCATCAAAAGATATGAAGCCGGATTTTCTGGCTGGGCAGTCGCCACCACACGGTGAAGGCCAAGTTTAGTGAAACCATGGTTTAGCACACAACAAGCCGCTTCATAAGCAATGCCTTGCTTTTGGTACTTGGGATTAACGATCCAGCCGACTTCATAGGTATGATCTCCAAACCAAGCATAAAACTCAATATGACCAACCAACCTTTTTTCCTGTTTATGGTATATCGCGAAGGCCTTTTCAGTTTCATTAACAAATGATTTAACCGCCTCTTTTGACATTACACCTTCAGCCAAATAATGAGTAGCTTCGGCGTCAGACATATATTCAAAAACATCTTCCACGTCACTAAACAAGAATGGCCGTATGATAAGGTTCTGAGTTTCAATATTCATACAATCCTCAAGTTATAAGTGCGCCCTAATGCCGCTTCAAGCAGTGAGCAACACGACCACCATTATACAGCTGACTGAAACCAAAAAACCGCCAAGCGTTGCGAATCTACCTCGAACACGCTGTTCTGAGGTTTTCTTACCCCATACGGAAACGCCCAAAGTTATTAGCCTCGGGCGTTTCTTCTAGCAAGCTTGGTTACCACAAATCGAGCCTTAAAGTGTCATATGCAGAATTGGAAAGGGTTTTCCCATATCATCAAGGGGTGAGCGTGAAACTACCTTGAACCCCATATGCTCGTAAAAACCAACAGCCTGTGGATTTTGTTCATTGACGTCCACGTTGGTTGCACCTAACTGATCAATTGCATATTTCAGTAGTGCCTTACCAATGCCTTTCCCTCGCGCTTCATTCAAGATGAATAGCATTTCAACCTTTGAATTTTGGGCACCCAAAAAACCTAGAATTGAACCACTTTCACCTTTAACGCACTTCAATGTAACAGCGGGAAAAGCCTGCTCAATGATAATTGGTTTAAAAAACTCAATATCTTCTTCTGATATGAAGTCATGCGTTGCTCGGACTGACTCTTCCCAAACATTAAGCATTTCTGCATAATTTTCAGGAAGCACACTTTCTACAATCATCGTATTTCTCTACTATTGACTTAAATTCATGTGCAGACGCATTTCTCTAGTGACTATTTTTATCCCTCTCTCCCCTCGAACACCCTCACCCGTCACTCGGTGAATTGCCTGGCTCCTCGTTCTCCCGGATGGCGCAGATATCTTCGATATCCACCGGCCGTGCGAGTGTAGATTTATACCGCACCAGATCGTCCTTAAGCATAAGAGGAAGCTCAAGACCCAATAAATGTACGGTCAGATAGCGAGAAAAATCTATGTTGAGCGGCACCCAGATTCCGTGACTTGCATCGAAAATTTGCGAGCCGTCAGCGTTACCTACCTCCACTTTAATACCTTCATACTTGAACTGAACGTAGGTTAGATCCCAGCCTTCCTCCTGGCGGTGAGCGGCAGCTTTGGATATAAACTGCTGACCGGCCTGAACCACTGACGCAAAGTGCTCGCCGGGGACAAATAGGTCGATGTCATTAAGGTCACGCTCAGAGCCATACCCCTTTGCTGCGAGCCCCCCCGCAGATCAGAAAAGGAATACTCCTTTCTCTCAGTAACCCCACAATCCATTGAGCTGCTAAATGATGCACGTCTCCTCCTTTTTCACATACCCTCCTTCAACCTTAACTGAATAGACCACACGATCAGATATTAATTGAATGCGCAGCGCTGCCATCGCGGGTGCCTTATGGCTCGCTTCTCGCCAAGCGTTACGCCGCGCACAAACGTGCCATCGTTTGATTTTGTAGTGCGTGGTAAGCGCAGCGCACCCGCAATTGTGGCTCGAAAATATGCGTGGCTTAAAGCGACTCCGCTGCTATGGTCGGCTGCTTAGTAAAAGCTAATCTACTTAATAAACACTAATAATAATTCAAACGCACCGTGTTCGGAATTTTAAAAGATCATAAAAAACAAAACATACTGCAAAAAATCACCTACTATTCATTCAGTTAATCTCTGCCCTTTGGTCATAAACTGCGCCATTCCGAACAATTACGCTAATTGTTCTATTCGAGTAATGAACGGCTGCTTTTACGCTATACTGCATCATCTTTTATTTTCGACACACCTGACGACCATCTGTCTGAGCACCTCATGCCATTTTCAAAACTAGGCTTATCCCGTCCTCTTGTTCAAGCGATTACCGAACTAGGTTACAAAACGCCAACGCCCATTCAGGAACAAGCGATTCCTACCATTCTTTCGGGCAAAGACTTAATCGCCACCGCACAAACAGGCACAGGCAAAACCGCGGCCTTTGTTCTGCCTCTGTTAGAGCGATTCAGCAAAGCGGAAGCATTACGCGGCAAACGCATACGTGCGCTGATTCTGGTGCCGACCCGTGAGTTAGCGGTTCAGGTCGAAGCCAATGTGGCTCAATACGCTAAACACACGCAATTAACCTCTATGGCGGTGTATGGCGGTGTGGATACCGCGCCTCAAAAAGAGCGGCTAATCGAAGGAGTGGATATTCTGGTCGCCACGCCGGGTAGATTGCTGGATCTGGCGCATCAGCGTGCGCTGCACTTTGATGAACTTCAAGTCATGGTGTTGGACGAAGCGGACAGAATGGTCGATATGGGTTTTGTCGATGATATCCACAAAATCTTAGTACGCCTGCCTGAAAACCGTCAGAACCTACTGTTTTCAGCCACCATGACCGGCGACGTTCGCGCCCTCGCCTACGGTTTTTCAGATAGTAAGATGACCGACCTAGCGGCGGACATCTCCATCTCTCCCAACATTCGCGCCGCCGCCAATATCAAACAGTGGCTAATCACGGTAGACAAGGACACCAAGTCCGCCCTGTTGAGCCACTTGATCAACGAGCAAGCGTGGGATCAGGCGCTTATTTTTGTCGAGAAAAAACACAGTGCAGCCAAACTGGTGGCTCAGCTGGAAAAGCGCGGCATTCAAGCAGACTCCATCCATGGCGGCAGAAGCCAGGCCATGCGCGAGAAGGTGTTAGATCAGTTCAAAACTGGCGAACTGAAGTACCTAGTTGCCACGGGTGTAGCCGCTCGGGGGTTGGATATCGGTGAACTGAGCCGTGTGGTGAATTACGATTTACCTTTTCAGCCAGAAGAGTACATCCACCGTATTGGCCGAACCGGCCGTGCAGGCGCCTCAGGTGAAGCCATCTCTCTTGTCGACATCAGTGACTTTAAAAATCTTTGTGCGATTGAAAAGCGTTTGAAAAATACGATTGAGCGCAAAGAAGTTGAGGGCTTCCCGGTTAAAAAAGCAGTACCCGATTCCAACTTGAACCATGTTAAAAAAAGCAGTCGTTAAGCTTTAACAAAGAAGCTCACCTCTTACAAAAGTGAGCTTCTTGATCACATGCATTCACCAGGCGGGTGAAAACGCATCTAACAGCTCGGCATTGGTTGGATATTTATCCAATAACTCAAGCAACTTCTGCGCGCCTTCTACTGGCTTAAGATGTGTCAACGCTCGACGCAATGCGCGTACTTTTTCAATATCTTTCGCATCAATCAATAGCTCTTCTCGGCGAGTGCTGCTTTTGGCAATATCTATCGCTGGGAAAATCCGTTGACTTGCCACTTCCCGTGACAGCACGATTTCCATATTGCCCGTGCCCTTGAACTCCTCGAAAATCACCTGATCCATACGGCTTCCGGTATCCACCAGCACAGTGGCCAGAATGGTGAGCGATCCGCCGTTTTCGATCTTCCTCGCAGCGCCAAACAGTTTGCGTGGTATTTCCATCGCACGGCTATCCAACCCACCCGACATGGTACGACCATTGCCGCGCTGCTCGGCATTATGCACGCGCGAGAGTCTGGTAAGAGAATCGATCACAATCATCACATCATGACCCTCGCCTGCTTGCTTACGCGCCGTCTCAAGGAGCTTATTGGCCAAATGCACATGGTGTGAGTAGCTTTCGTCTGAAGACGATGCATGCACGTCTGCCGACACACTGCGCTTAAAATCGGTCACTTCTTCAGGACGCTCATCAATCAGCAAGGCATACAGCTTTATGTCAGGATGAGCTGCTGCCACAGCCTGACAGATATGTTTTAACAGCGTCGTTTTGCCAGAGCCCGGCGGTGCAACAATCAACCCGCGTTGCCCCATCCCAATAGGCGTAATCAAATCCATCGCCCGCACACTACGCTGCGAAGAGCCAAGCTCTAAAACAATGCGTGGAGAAGGATGAATAGCGACGCCATTTAAAAAACGTTTTTCGGGATCATCAGAAAATTGATCTTCAACTTCGTCGGCGGGCTTGGCATCTGTCTGCCTTTTCGTTTTCAAACTGAGTGTTTTTCTCGCCATAATATTGATGGATCGCCTTGAATAGTCTGGATGAATAACATAGCCAGCCGAGCAGTCGCAGCGTTGCGGTACTTGGGATGGCAAAAGGATAAGTTTAACAAACGTACAGGGTTGGAGCTGATCTTGGTAGTTTATAGAGCTTGAAACGCGGCATGATAGTCGCTCATCGCCTGTTTTCTTGATCCTACCAAAACATAGGCGTCAGCGGAGTTTTTCTACAGGCTCAACGCCTGCATAACACGTTTGCAACTATACGACCTAGCTGAATTTTAACGCCTTAATTACTGAAACTAAAGGCAGACTGACAACGACGAATGTAGAAAATCGTGTTGATGAATTTGTTATATTTTTTTACCTGAGAACAACGCAACACATCCTATAACTTCAACCTTAACATCAGTAAAGTGCTTGTTTAACGATAACAGCAATGAGTCTAGATCATCGTTGCTATTACTAAATATCCCTTTTTTATTGTAAACACCCATCAATTTATTAGCGAAAAAATTTAGTTTTGCACCCTTACCCAAAATTGTACTGCCAAACAACACCCCACCATCGTTCAGATGGTCTTTTAGATGTTCAAACATAATTCCTTAATCAATCAAATTTCCAGGCAGGCAATGAAGCAAATAATTAACACTAATCGAGTCGAATCTATCGACATTTAATTCAAGAGGCTCAAGCACATCCCCGCAGTAAACTTCCGGTTGAAAATGATTGATTGCCTTTGAAGTTGCATCAAGACTATTTTGATTCAAATCTAGCAAAGCGATACGTTTTGTTGATTGAGATAGATAATACTTGAGGTAATAACCTGAGCCAATACCAACATCTAAATGGTTAGATGTAACCAACATTAAAAACTGCTCACTAATATTTCTAGTTGGACATTTCCAAAAAAAGTTATTTGAGACTCCTAAAACCCAGAAATCGTATATTGAGAGCACTTTCTTCGAGTAGACAGCTTGTCCAGCAACTGTGGGTCCTTTATTCACTTCTAATTCCGTATAGTATGAATTATCAGACTTCAATTTATACTAAAAATCAAAGATAGAAGACCTTACCAGAGATAAAAAATATAACGCCGCTAGCACGCGCGGCTTTGTAGTGAAGGCGAAGCCGTAACGGAAAAGCCGTCGCCGTGGCTAGCCTTGTTATAAAACTTATTGCCAATCAAGCTCGACGACCCCAGCATTATTTCCACCTGTGAGAAAACGAATAAACAATGAGTTCTGATAACCTAGCTGACCCCTGAATGCTGAGAGCTTTTCCAGATCTTTAAAGCTTTGCTCTTGGTTAGTCGATTTCTTAATTTCCACTGCTAGTAAATTCTCGGTTGTCATGCGTCTATGAATAATAATATCCGGAACCACGTTACGTTCAATGGATTCTCCGGTAGGCGAGACCGCATAAATCAGTTTTTTCACTACTTCCATTTTACGATTGTATTCGCAATCAACATCCCAATCAGGGAAATGCGGACAAAGCTTCATCGCTAACTGATGCGATATTGCTTGCTCGCTTGCATCATTTTCAAGTAGTTGTGCCTGCTCGCCCACAAATTCATCAAGCAAAGTCTGAATATTCACGTCGCCGATTAACACATGCTCTCCAGAGTTTTATAACGCCTAGCTCACCGGAAAAATGCGAGCTCAGCGAGTATTTTTCCGGTGCAGCTACTTGTTATAATTATTTGATCCAAATTGAAAGATCCATAGTTTCATCTGTTCTTCTTCTATAATTTGCGTGTGCTATTGCTATACCTACGCTAGTTAATTCAAACTGTTTAAAAGAAGACTTATTCCATGTATCAAAGATTTTATCCATCTCTGGAATGGCATCTATTAACATGGTTTTTATGTCATTTTGATTTTTTGTTGTTTTAGTAAAATACTGCTTGAGCTTAGTGACTAGTCCTTGGTCAAGCCCATTTTCGCGTGAAATGTGCTCAAGAACGCTTTCATCTAAGACGCCAATCTGCAGTTTACTAGAATCATGAAAGCATGGAATTATTAGCCCTGCTAGGTTATGACCTTCACCTATTTCAGCAATTAGCTCTTCATGGGTAAATCCACTTGAGAAAAAAGCTTTATACGTATCTCTCAGCCGTTGCTCCAACTGCCCGTAATTTCCAGCTCTTACATGACCACACCCCAAATACTCTAGGTGCGTATAGTCTGAGTGAGAATCGGATAAATTCTCTACAAATGGGACAATTCTTTTCTTGAAATGAGCAATGAGCTCGTCATAGTTTTTAACATCCATTCTTCGGGTGCTTACCAACAAAAAATTGAGTGTTAAAGTATCAAATTGTTCCGTTGTCAATTTTGGTGCAATACTAAGAGATTCATCAAGAACGATTTGAACCATGTTCCTCTTGGGTTCAGAAGCCCTATCCACCAAGATATCTACCAGGAGGTCGCCCAAGTCTTGATCACCACTGATTGCATATTGTTTTTGCACATTAAACAATGCATCTTGCATGGCCGGTTGTTCGAACTCACTTAAGGACTCCGGGTGTCTTTCATTAAGCTCTGAAATAACCTTCTCGGTCACCTCTTCAGCTCTTTCTTGGGCTATAATAGCCGCTTCTTGCTTTAGCTCAATAAAATTGGCTTTAAAAACATCATTAGCAATTTCCTTGGCGTCTGTATAGGAAATGCCTTGATTAACTATTACTTGTTGGCCTTGCAGGTTTGTGGAATTGTCACCCGCGTCTTGCTTTTGGCTAGATTTATTTGTCATTTTTCTGAGTAAATTCAACATTCCCACCTGCCTGAATATTCGTGGAGTTATTTCCTGAACGCTGTTTCTGACTAATTCCGTTAGCCCCCTTTCTTTTGAAAATAGCGATTACCCCACCAATGATAAATATCCCTACCCCACTGAACACCCAAGTGTGATTATTACTAAACCATTCGATAATAGTGTCCAAAATTTACTCCGATTGAATTCTAACGCCGCATTAAGGTGTGAGCAACGCTACCACGAAACCCAACCATACCACCGTAAACACAAAAAACAACGATGGAATGAAAAATGCCATGCGTTGGGCATCACTCTTAAATGCTTTGTTATACAACTAAGTCGACTGCCTCTAACTTACCGAAAATATTGTGTTTAGCTACTCGAAGCTTTAAGTGAGACAAATTTTCGTTTTTACCAACTAATTCAATTATTTTCAATTTATCTGCTTCACTCATGTTATAACCAAAAACAATGGATTCGAACGCGTCAAAAGGAATTTGTTTTAGGTTAATCTCTGCATAGGTAGGGAAAAGATTTGAAAGTTCATCAGGAAGCTGAACACCGAAGTCTGGCTGTATTTGTGGCCCAATTTTCTTATCGCTTAGAATCAAAGGGCACACAATTCTAACTTCGTCCTCTGGAGACCATTGTTCAGCTTTTGAGCATAGCAGTCGCTCTGAAAATTCAGCGACATCAATCCCGTTATTCAAAAGTGATTGCAGCACACCAAACGAGTTCTGGAAACTGCTAACCTGAAAGTTTCTTATTGGCGCACCATTTATTCGAATAGACCCTTTATAATATGTAAGCGAGGCTCGCTTATCCGCTGTATAGCTGACTTCTTTTGGTGGGAATTGGCCAAAAAATGGATGTTCCTCGTCAAAAGTAACAGCTAGCCCCTTACCTTCACTAGCATAGTGCGTCCACATGAGCTCATTTGTATCAGACTTCGCAAGAGACAGCACACCTAACTGACAACTTAATGCTTCCACTATGAATGAGTTGATTCTTTCAGCTGCTATAACCAGTTGTTCTTTGTCGTACTCTTCCATTGATTGAAAGCCTTCTTGGCGCAGCATATGAGGGATTTGTTCCCCGTACCTAATACCACATGGCTTTAAAAATAAATTCTCCAGTTCCTCATTAGAAGGAACATAAGATGGGACAGCTTGCAATTTATAATGCACTTTTCTCGCCCATGCATAATCCGCTGGTGAAAATTCGTTAAAATATGGCCATAACCTAGATTCACTACCTTTATCATTGAGATACTTTGGTTGCGTAATACGAAATAACCCATTTGATATAAAATCGGCTCTAGGCGACCAACTTTGGTCATCACTATCAAATACTAAACCATAATACTTTACGAGCATCATTATCACCCTTGTTGTATAACAGTGATTATATAGCCTGCTGCATAACACCCTTGAACATGCCAGCACGTTTATTGGTATTATCTAGCCACCCAAAAAAACCATAAGCCACTGTTTTTTTTTATAGCTTTATTTACCCAGCATGGCAACATATCCAAAATTCGCGTGCCGGCTCGTTTCTACGATCTAATCATACTTTATTGATAAATTTTGCTTAGGTCACGTGGCTTTGAAGAAAAATTGAGCTGGAGCAGGCTTTGGGCAGCCATCGCGGGTGCCTTTTGGCTCGTTCCTCGCCAAGCGTTACGCCGCGCTACGGGGTGGCTAGATTGCTTATGTGGCGTGATCATCGCGCGCTGAAGCGCCCTCCTACAACACTGCTAATACAGTGACGGTGTTGCATGGGCTTAGGCTTTGAGGACGTAACGCAGGGTTTCAACGACTTGGTCTGTCGTGGTACGCCAAGCTTGGGCTTGGGCATCGACTTCTTTCAGCGGGTGATGTCGGGGCTTGGCGAATGCAGAGGAGTATGAACCAATCTACTCAGCCCCGTCATTCCCGAGTGGGGTTATCGGGAATCCAATTTGACCTTTTCAGCCGAAGCTAGGGTCCTTAAATCGAAATGGATTCCCGCTAAAAGCATGCGGGAATGACAGCTGGAGAGAAGCAGTCATTCCCGTCGCCTTATTAGGCACCGTGCCTCACCAGGCAACATTGAAAGCCCAGTGTTAACAGCGGGCAGTTACAAACAGAGCACTCATCTCTACAGGTGTTCGGAAGTGTCATCCCTTGGACTCAGCGGCTCCAGAGACTTCAGTTGCTACCTGTGTAGAGCTCTGGTGAGGCGATGCAATGGTCGGCGAAAACCACTGCACAGTCACCATACCCACCAGCACCAGCGTGACACCTGCCAAACGCCCAATGCTGACCTCCCTGACGGGCAGATTCAACCAGCCATGATAATCCAACAACAGTGAACTAATCAGTTGCCCTGCGATGACACACACAATGAAGTTGGTCGCCCCGACGCGTGGTACTAGAACCAACGCTGACGAAATATAGATGACTCCTGCTACACCGCCCAGCCAGGCCCAAGCCGGTATGTGCCTGATGGCCCCCAGGGCAGGAGCAGGCACTTGCATGGCAATCACGATGGGTATTACGACAAGCATACTGACAACCAGAGAGACCAGTGTCGCCCAAAGGGGGTGGCCTAGCGCTCGGCCCAATTCAGCGTTGCTGCCAGCTTGAAAAGGCACCAAGGCACCCGCGATAACCGCCACAGCCGCAAGCGCCACTAATGTGAAAGATGAATTCATGACAAGACTCCTGAGACATTGCAAAAGGTCTTTTATCTTTTATGATTCACGCCATAAATTGAAATTCATTTTTTTATTTTACGGCATTCGTCTCATGAATAATTTAAGACGCATTGATCTCAACTTACTGGTTACCCTGCACGCGCTATTGGTGGAAAAGCACGTGTCGCGGGCGGCCCAGCGCTTACATAAAAGCCAACCGGCCGTCAGCCATGCTCTCGCCAATCTGCGGACCATCTTTGACGACCCGCTGCTGGTGAGAAGAGCAGGCAAGCTGGAGCTCACTTCCCGCGCCAATGAATTGCTACCGAAATTAACAGAAGCACTGCATCAGCTCGGCGCGCTGATTGAACAGCCCGCCTTTGACTCCGCCCATGAGAAACGAGTGTTTCGGCTTGCCATGTCAGACTATGGAGCTCGCGTAGTGCTTCCTGGTTTGGTTAGGCGATTGCGTTCAGAAGCTCCAGGGATTGATCTGCAAGTTTCTCAGGGCAGCCGCGTCGCGATGCTGGCAGGTGTCCATGATGGGGAGATCGATATGGCTTTTGGCGTGTTTCAGCCGCCTCTTTCGGATGAGTTACGTACTCATAAGCTATTCATTGAGCACTTCGTTTGTGCTGCGGATAAAAACACGCTGCCCAAAACGGGCGATCTTGATAAAACACAGTGGCTCTCGCGACCGCATGTCCTAGTCGCCATGCAAAGTAGTGAAGGCAATGAGATAGAAAACGCATTGCATAGAGAAGGCGTCAGCCGTCGGGTGGCGATGACCCTACCCCACTGGGGAGTGGCCAGCCATGTGGTGCCAAATACGGATTTGATCTTAACGGCCGCTCGGCGCAGCTTTGATCTATTTCTGAAAGACTCACCACTGCAGCTCTTCACACCGCCTTACCCCATTGATCCTTTTGAGTTCAGCATGGTATGGCACTCACGGCGGGAGAGCGATGCCGGGCACAACTGGCTGAAGCAGGCGATCATTGAGATGCTTCAAGAAGATGGGGCAAAAGAACCGGATGAGTCAGCAATTGCCGTGCCGGCCTTGACCATTCCCCCGACATTAACACCATAAAAGTGGCTAACATCTCAAACACTGGCGGCGCGTAGCGATGTTCGAGTGTTTTAACTTAATACTTATTGAGTCTTCCCCCCAGCTCAGCCCGTTTGGCTAAGCTGAAAAGGCGACCAAACCTAACAGGAGAAGGCTCGGTGAATTACCACGTTAAAGAGCCTCAATGGGTATTTGCTGTAAGCCATTCACCTGATTTTACGATTGGTGGCACCACGATACTCTCCTTGCATATAACGCCGCGTTAAGTAGTGAGCAACGCTAACCACCCAACCTAAACTATTGTGCTGTAAACACTTAAGCTGAATCAAACCGAAAATGCCACGCGTTGCGAATCTGCCTTAAACGCTTTGTTATGGCGATTTACTTTAGACTTGCTTGGATTATTAGTAACTCAATTTCATTGTCCGATGTATTAACCAAACTATGGGTGCCAAAACGTTTATTAACTATCATATCTCCTGAAGCCACCTTTCTGTCCTCACCTTCAATGGTCATAGTGCCTTCACCTTTCAAAATGATATACATTTCTTCATCGTCTCCGTGAGTATGCTCACCCATAGAGCTTCCCGGTGGCATAACGACACGGATGGCAAAGTCCCAAGCACCATCGAAATCTTTACGTCTGAATGCACGATAGATATCTATTGAACCTTCTCCATCATGGCTATTTTCGTCGACTTCTTTATCACAAGTGTAAAAATTACGTATCATCTTTTCCGAATTCCTTTCTGATTATTTTCCGCAGATCTACTGAGCGCCATAACAGTAATTATATGGCCTGCTGCATAACACCCTTGAACATGCCAGCACGTTTATTGGTGTTATCTAGCCGCCCCAAAAATCTTAAACCACTGTTTTATAATCTTATTTACCCAGCATGGCAACATATCCAAAATTCGCGTGCCGGCTCGTTTCTACGATCTAATCATACTTTATTGATAAATTTTGCTTAGGTCACGTGGCTTTGAAGAAAAATTGAGCTGGAGCAGGCTTTGGGCAGCAGTGCTGCCATCGCGCTGGGCCGCCGTGCGGGTGCCTTTTGGCTCGTTCCTCGCCAAGCGTTACGCCGCGCTACGGGGTGGCTAGATTGCTTATGTGGCGTGATCATCGCGCGCTGAAGCGCCCGCCCTCCTACAACACTGCTAATACAGTGACGGTGTTGCGGGAGACGCATGAGCTTAGGCTTTGAGGACGTAACGCAGGGTTTCAACGACTTGGTCTGTAGTAATGCACCAGGCTTGGGCTGTGCATCTTTAGAAAACGATCCACTTTGTTCATGGCTGCATCTAGCGAGAGAATCGTCTTGGCCCGTCGGATATCCCGATCCAGATTGGCTTCCGTCTCGGCCTCATCTCGCGCGGTGCGCCAGTAGGTGATGCCGAATCAGGCCTCTGAGTTTCTCACGCTTATCGTCCAATTCATTGAACGTGCCCGACCACTCCTCGCCTCTTTCCTCAATCCTACCAAAACTTAGCCGTCAGCGGATCACTTTTGCTGAAGCATTGGAACTGGCCAAGTCGCTGTAACCTGCTTCAGCCAAAACAAGAGGACGAGCCTGCCAGGGTCTCCCACTTTACATTCTGTGTTTTCACGAAATTAGCGAAGCCTGATAGCTGGTTCAGCCTTGAAGATCGCCCTCTTTGGGTTCCGACATCACAGCTATTACTTCTGCATCTTCATCACCCTCGGCCAGATAAATATGCCCGATGGAACTGTTGAAATAAGCCGTTTCTCGTTCACCCAGGCTGATGCTTTCACCATTTTCAAAGTGAATGCAGACGCGCCCCGATAGCACCATGGCAAACTCCTCTCCGGGGTGGCGGATGAAGTCTTCAAACTCACCCAGATCACGCGCCTGAATCCGAGCATAAACCGGCATCATGCTCCGACCGGGAAACTCACCCGCAATAGGATGATATTCATAGCTGCCAGTAGCATACCCAGTCGCCTCAGAAATTTTGCTGGTGACCACCGTTGGCTGATCTGACCTGTCTGCACCCGATTCAGGGTTGAACAGCTGGGATAGGCTAACATTCAGAACACGTGCGGCAGCAGCAAGCTTGTCATAGCTGACAGTTGCCTGCCCCAACTCCATTTTCGACAGCGTTGAAAGCGCAACACCACTCTTCTCAGACACCTGTTTCAAGGTGAATTTTTGCTGTTTACGGTGAGCCCTTAGGCGAGAGCCGACCAGTACTCGGTCGATCAGTGTATCGGACGGCTGGGATTGAGAGTCTGTTGGCATGAAAGCTTCGCGGTTCGACCTGACTATGAATACGAAGCCCTAGTGTATCCCGAAAACAACTTGACTTTAAGGTTCTCACATTTGATATTCCCTTTTACGAGAATTATCATTTAAGAGAAATTGTGATTCTATCGTGCCGCCCGTGCGGCTCGGCCACTCAATAGCCATCAACGAGATATAACCCCATGTCCAATTCAATCGAACGTATCCCCAGCGACTTGCCCTTCCCATTCTCCCGTGCCGTTCGCGTGGGAGGTTTCCTGATGCTTTCAGGCCAGATTCCCATGACTGCTGAAGGCGAAGTCGTCAAAGGCAGTATCGAAGAGCAAACCGAAGCGGTCATGACCCGTATCGGCGAGTCCCTTGAACACTGTGGCGCGAGTTTTGCGCAGGTCGTTAAAGCGACCGTCTGGCTGTCGGACATGAAGCACTTTGCGGGCTTCAACGAAGTCTACAAACGCTATTTCGAAGCAGGTCTGCCGGTTCGTTCCACCGTGACAGCAGGCCTAGCACTGGGCGTTGATGTCGAAGTGGAAGTGCAAGCCTGGGTCGGTGAAGCCTGATTCAGCCAGCTAACTGGCACAGAAAAATAAGAAACTGAGGGTTTGGCATCATGAAAGATGTATTGAAAATCGCAGGCGCTTTTGTCGGATTTCTGGTTGGAGCAGGCTTTGCTTCAGGCCAGGAGCTGCTTCAATTCTTTGTTAGCTTCGGCGCTTGGGGGCTGGCAGGTGTCGCGCTGAGTACTGCCGCTTTTATCTTCCTGGGCATGACGCTGGCGAATCTGGGTAGCGAGCTTCAAGCGACTTCTCACAAGGAAGTTGTACGGGCTATCTGTGGCCCCTGGCTTAGCAAGCCCATCGATTTGCTGATGACATTTTTCATGTTTGCCATAGCCGTAGTGATGCTGGCCGGTGCCGGTGCACTGCTGGAACAAAAACTGGGCCTGCCTGTAGCCTGGGGCAGCGCGCTGGTGACTCTGCTGGTAATTGCAGCCACCTGTCTCAAACTGAAAAAAGTGCTCACGCTGATCAGCAGCATCACTCCTCTGCTGATTTTGGTAGCACTGGGTATCGCGATCTACGCACTGGCAACCCGAGAAACCGACCTGACGACACTGAACCAGTTGGCACTCGACCAAAACGCAGCCACCAGCCATTGGGCACTGGGCGCCATGCTGTACGTTTCGTATAACATCTTCGGCTGCGTCGCGATTCTTGCCATCTCCAGCGGTGCTGCAAAAGACCGCCGCAAAGCAACCTGGGGCGGTATTCTTGGCGGCATTACCCTGGGTGCGCTGATGATGACGATCAGTCTGGCCATGCTGTCGCGCCTGGACAGTCTGGTTGATACGCCTATGCCGATGCTGGCTTTAGCACTAGAGGTTTCCCCTGCGCTTTCCTCGCTGGTATCGGTCGTCATTCTGCTGATGATTTTCAATACCGCAGTGGGCTGCCTTTACTCTTTTTCATCCCGATTTTTGCCGGCCGATACCACGTCTTTCCGCGTTGGATCCTTAATAGCAGGCATCATTGCCTATGCCTGCAGCATGTTTGGATTTGTCAGCCTAGTCGGCATGGTGTATCCCGTGTTCGGCTACATCGGGTTCATCCTTATTACCGCAATAACCGTTGCCTGGGTGCGCCAACGCATGAAGCACAGTCACAAGGCACAAACTGCACGAGCCCAATAAGAAATTAATGGATTTATGGAACGTGAGATTCTGGTTCTGGGTGCTGGCATGGTCGGAGTATCCGTTGCCTATCACCTGCAGCAGAGAAGCCATAAGGTCACATTGGGGGATCGTAAAGCATCTGGGTGCGCCTTGCTCCTAACGCTGAGCACAGCGGCGACCTTGGAATGGCAAAGGGCGTCCGGCGGCCATCGGCCGCGTACTGCTGCGACTTGTTATAAATTTTTGTCCCTTGCCTGCGATTTGGCATTCTCCACCACTCTTGGGTTCCTTGGCTTTCCTGCCTCATCTACAAGAACTTGGGTTACGCCACAACGACAATCTTCAGGGACATTTTCCAAACTGTATAGATCTTTAACTTCTTCAACGTCGAGCAGATCTCCATGCAATGATTTATGGTGTTCACACATCAAAGAAAGACACATGTATTTAACCGGAATGCCGAGCCGTTTGACGTCCTCGTTTTCCTTCAGGATTTTGTCCAGCCTCATGCTGTTTACCGTCATGACTTCACCATTTAAAACAGTGATTAGAGCATTTTTTCAAAATAGAGAAGGTTTTTGTCGTGATATGAACTTGTTCCAGTTTCGGTAAAACCCATTTTCCTATATATGTGCTGGCCACGAACATTCGATTCGAATACATCGAGCCATATGCGCTCACCTCGAAGCTCCTTCCTACAGTATTCTTCCATCATACTTATCGCAGCTTGACCAATTCCCTTTCCTTTTCTGTCTACTACAATTCGGCTAAATTCTATTTTTGTTTCATTCTCTATCGATAGTATAATGAAGCCAGAAAATGTATCATTCTCATAAATAGATAGGTATACAACGCTATCATTATTCATTTCCTCAAAATGCCTTTCCTTTGTATATGGAATAATAAACGACGACACATCGCTCGCCGATTCAAATTCTACAATCTTTTCAACTTCATCAGGATTTTATTTTCGTAATTCGAGCATATAGCTTCCCGTGCGCTCTAACGCCCGAGCACAGCGGCACGAACGTAGTGAGTGTCCGGAGCCGCAGGCGCGTACTGATGCGATTTGTTATATGATTTAAACACTCGCGCCATATTTCTGCCATACAAGACGGGTCCCAAAGAGAATCCCCACTATAAACGTAATACGTTGACTTGAAATAAGCAGCCAAAGAGGTAAAAAGTCAAGATAGAGATATCCGTAAATTCCTCTTGCATTTGCACCAAAAGCAACAATATTGTCAGTAATAACAGGATTGAGTTTTTGAATTACAGCTGGAATCGCTCCTACTAAAAGAACAGCAAGCACAACCGTTAAGAACAGGAAGCTTATGCAGAGCTTGGCTGACATAGCCTCTTTTCTATTATCTAAATTCTTGAACGCAAACCCGATGAGCCCTATGAAGACGGTTGATAAAGTAATTATCCACATACTCCATTCCTGAAGTAACTTCAGAGCTTCAAGCTGTAACTGAATTTCAGTCTCCATTGTCGACTCCTGTCAAATAATGCTGCCAACAGCGCAAGATCCAGCGCACATAGTGCGCGATGCTGCTTGGCCTTGTTAGGCGACTATATACGCCCCTTCTTTTTCCCTTTTCGATTTTCTGGGGACCCCGATACTAATAGTGAGTCTGCGTCAATCTCTTTTGCTTTCGCAATGTAATAGTCTATATCTTCTTTTGAAGTGCCTTCCGGGACCTCAATGGATACGCCGTTCTTACCAGTAATCGTAATATGACCTCCCTTACGATTCGCCAAATATGCGAATGCTCCAGTGATTGCTGCGGAGATTACACCGGCGCCAGCCGCTATTAGCGTTGTGGATGTCAGAAATACATCCGCAGGGCCAACGTCTTCGATTTGATAGGTATTTGAATCGTATTTAATCTCGAACTTCGTATCAGATAGCCCAAACTTGTCTGCATCAGGCCTCCTTTCGTACCCATCCTCGTAAAGCTTTACAGACACTTTCTCTGTTTTTTTCATAGCCAATTCTCCTCGAATGAATTGTTCACTCAGCAAAATCGAGTTGGTCTAAAATCGACATCGTGACATCGTAACGCCTAACGCTTCAATCATGGGCGCCGCCGCGAAGCGGCGACGTCCCATGCATTGATTGGTTATGCCTGATCTGCTCCATCATCACTATCTCTACACCCGGCCAACTTTAGTAATTTAAATTAACTTGATCACTTGATTAGCCATCAACGCCATTTAGATGAGGAAGAGCAAAGTTAATATATTCTTGCTGGGGAGTTCGACGTACCTCCCAACGGCCACCATGATTTTTCGGTCTTTCTCTTTCAATAGCATGAGTTAGCACTAGGCGTCGTTTAGCTCGCGATACACCAACAAAGAAAGCACACCGATTAGCATCTTGATCGCCAAAGAATATTTCGTTTTCAACGGCCATAATTATCGTTGATTCAAACTCCAATCCTTTACTCTTATGGATAGTCAGAATACGCACAGCCTGATCATCAGAGAAACGAGTCAAGGCTTGGGGTAAATCAGGCTCAAGTTTCAGCAATTCTTCAATGCGCGCTTTTGTATCTCTCACAACTTCACCTAACCTGGCATGTGACTCATAGTCAGGCGAGAGAGCAACAAGAGTCTCCATTTCTATTTTTTTCAGAAAGCCACACACAGAATCCCACCATCCCGAAAACGGCTCATCCAATAGCTCGGTCATGGTGATGATTTTTCGCTGCTCCTTGAAGAAGCGTTGGAAGTTTTGTCTAGAGCTAGACTGCACCTCATCATCAGCAAAGGGAATCAATTGATTCATCAGCCGAACCCAAGCTTTGGGCTCTCGCTGGCCATAGAGGCAGGACAAATAGTCAACAACGAGTCTTGCAGCAGGTTCGACAGTAATATCCTGCATCTCCTGCTCGTTCCGGTACGGTATTCCCCTAACTTCCAATGCCGCCATCAGGTGGTTGGCGTAAAGATCTAGTTGTTTGGACACTAATACGGCGATTTCAGATAACGGAACCTGTTCATTTCTTATCCACCCGGCAATCAAATCGGCCAAATACTCAGCTTCCCCTTGGGCATTCTCGAATTGCCACGCGAAGACCTCTCCCTCCTCACCAGCAAGTTGGTGATCTGGCATGACAGAAGCTGGATCAAGCACACGAATTATCTCGTTCTGCATCCGAAGCAGGCGTGGTTTTGAACGAAAGTTTCGGTACATGTTTAGTGGGACGGCTTCAAAATCCCCCGCGAACGTTTGGAAAATTCCGTCCAAAGCACCTGCCCATCCCATGATTTTCTGCTTGGTGTCACCGACAGCGGTAAGACGAATGCTCGTACTTTGGAAGGCTACCTTCACGAGTTCATACTGCTGATCCGTGCAGTCCTGGAATTCATCCAAGAAAACATCGCTGTAAGTTTGGCGTATGGCATTTCTTGCGACAGCAGAGGCCTTGAGAATTTGAATTGCTAGCGGCACAAGATCATGAAATGTAATTTGCCTTCTTGTGACTTTTCTTTCGCCAATCGAATAATCCAGATCAAGAGCATCATTACCAGTAAGCACTACTCGGAAACGATCAATAATACGCTTTGCAAACGCATGAAATGTGTAGCTATCAAAACGGGAAGCCAATTCTTGTCCACAGCGTCGCTGGATTCGCTCCTTCAAGTTTTTGCTGGCGTCAACCTTGAAAGAGATAGCGAGTATTCTCTTCGGATAACGGCAGGTTCCGGTTCGCAGGAGGAAGTCAGCTCGCTGTGCAAGCATTTCCGTCTTGCCGGCTCCCGGCCCCGCAGTCAGTGCAAGACAGCGCGCTTGTTCCTTCGCAGCCAGCAGTGCATTGGGTTCAAGCGTTAGCCCATCCGAAGGCAGCCATGCATCTACAGCAATCACTCGGGCAGCTCCGCAAGCTTGGCTATCACGGCATCTGCAAGTCGTCCAAATGATTCTGGCATGTTCGCCAGCAATTCCTCGTTGCTCAGTTGAGCAAGAGCATCTATATGCGCAGCGGGCTTACTACCCAGTTTAAAAAGCTTGTGATACGTAGAGAAAAGATTTAACTCGTCTCCGCTGTATTGGTATGAGCCATGATGGCTCTTGCCCAAAACTGCTTTAATCGTTGACTCATCTGAAACCTCCTGCTGAACACCGTAAGCATCAGGGAAAGCAAGGAGCATTGAAAAATCTAAATCCATTGGAAATGAGAAAAAAACACCACGCGTTTCCAGCTCTGCAAATACACTCTTAGTGCCATTTTCAAAGAAATGATGTGTACGAACAGGTACTTTGTCATCATTCCAATCTGATAAAGAAAAAGTAGTTGGCAGTACCTTTTCAGGTTGATACAAACCAAGTTGGTTATTTACATACTTTATTCTTCCCCAGCCCGCTTGATATCTGCCCACATCTAAATCTAGAAGAGTCAAAAATGGGATTTGAAGTGCTGATAACAGGCGCCAAAAATGGTTGACATGCCTACCTCCAAGCGGAGCAATCGTAACCGCTGATTCATCAACTGGCGCACCCTTTGCCTGCAAAAGGCGTGGCAGTACTATTTCTTCACTATCCCCTTCACCCAATACAACCAAACGCGAGAAGTAGATCTCAGGGAATGCTTGTACGGCCTCACGTACAAACTTGTGTGCTTCATCTGTTTTGGCGGGTAATTGGATTTTCGTAATTCTTGATTGCCGGATTTCGGTAAGTCGAAGATATCGAATATTTTTCGGATCGACACGTCGTAACATTGACGGAGCATGAGTAGCGATTAGAGCCTGAGCATCCTCGTTGCTCGTCATTGAGTTAAGAGCGCTGACAATCCTCCCCAAATAGTGAGGCGAGAGGCTGTTCTCTGGTTCCTCAAGGGCAATTAGAGTAAAAACTGGCGGACGCAACTTTTCTGGGTCAAAAGAGTCGTCCTCACCAGCAAGGACAGCACGCCCAATAGCTTGAGATGATAAAACCAACGATAGATAGAGCATCGACTTCTGACCGTCACTGAGTCGGGAAAAATCGACAATATTTTCATCATGCCCAGGCGAGAATGATACGGACAAATGTCGAAGCAACGCCTCGATCTCAGATGCCACAAAAGTAATCTTGGGATCTGTAAAGTAGCTGCCTTTATGAAGGGTGCTCCATGTCTTTCTCAGGTGGGTACTAAAAGCATTGACCGATGGATTAGCAGCCAGACTCTCACTAATCTGGTCGGTGAACCCTTTGACCTCTTCTCGTTCATTTTCCCAATTCACTGCCCGTAGCAAGCGGCCCAGAAGCGCGCTGGTTCCGTATGCTATGTGGTCAGTCGGATCTCTTCTTGCGGGCAGATAGTGGACTTGTATGTGATTTCGATCGGATCTGGGAACGGTTTCAGGGTTTAGAGGTGAGCCATCCGGGCCAACTTCAAGCACATATACGAAAGCTTCATCAATATCTCCGTCCAGTCCCATAGTGGCACTTAGGCGATACCGTACCCTAGGAATTCCGTCAGGGTCATCGAGGCGCATGTGACTGAAATGAGGAGCAATGGTTGAGTTATCTTCTTCACCCTCCAACTCAGGGAACTCGAAGTCCGCCTCAATCCATAACTGCCTTTCTTCAGGCGTTTCCTGTTCAATGTGCGGAACATGGAAGTCTGAGCGCTGAATACGACGTAATGATGGATCAAATGCAAACAGTCGACACAAAGCTTGGAGTGCAGCAGTCTTTCCTGAACCATTGGGGCCAATCAGATAAGTAATTTCTTCCAGTGTAAGTTCTGTTGGTTCAGCACCGAAGCTTTGAAAATTTGAAAGCCGAATCGACTGTAATTTCATCCCTAATTCCACCTCTTTTCAACTTCCGCTTTGGGTTTTTAGCGGACTTAGTAATACCAGCGCATACCAGCGCATACCAGCGCATACCAGCGCATACCAGCGCATACCAGCGCATACCAGCGCATACCAGCGCATACCAGCGCATACCAGCGCATAACGCTGAGGTAACCGGCGCCGGAGCGACAGCGTAGGGAACCAAAAGCGCCACGCTTTTGGCGTCCGGTTGACCGACTTGTTAACTTTTGAGGTATGCAATGAGTCCCTCTCTAATAACCTCTAGTTCGCTGCCAGCACTATCGAAACCGACAAATTGCCAGCCAAGGTCTGTGGCACGATAGCCAATGGAGTAGCCGGCCATATCATCGCCAACCAACAATACCTCCCTCAGTGCCACAGGGTGTTGCTCGCCGAATATGTCATCAGGATGTGCACGGGGCCTGAGTACAACATGACTCCGCTTTCCTGCTCTCCCCATCCGCGTTCAGAAAGCCAATCCAGGTATTCTTCAGGGAGAGATCCATGCTCCGCTTTGATGGCTTCAATTTGACAAGAAGACAGCCTTTCCATTTTCGACTTGGCCATAAAGTTAACAGTGATTATATAGCCTGCTGTATAACACTCTTGAACATGTCAGCACGTTTTATTGGTGTTATATAGCCATCTAAAAAATCATAAATCACTGTTTTTTATAGATTTATTTACCCAGCATGGCAACATATCCAAAATTCGCGTGCCGGCTCGTTTTTACGATTTAATCATACTTTATTGATAAATTTTGCTTAGGTCACGTGACTTTGAAGAAAAATTGAGCTGGAGCTGGCTTTGGGCAGCTAACGCTGCCTTCGCGCCGGGCCGCCGCTGCGGGTGCCTTTTGGCTCGTTCCTCGCCAAGCGTTACGCCGCGCTACGGAGTGGCTAGATTGTTTATGGGGCGTGATCATCGCGCGCTGAAGCGCCCTCCCACAACATCACTAATGCAGTGGCGGGATTGTGGGAGGCGCTGTGTGCTTAGGCTTTGAGGACGTAGCGCAGGGTTTCGACGACTTGGTCGGTGGTGGTGCACCAGGCTTGGGCTTGGGCGTCGACTTCTTTCAGCGGGTGAACGATGTCTTCGCTGTGCAGGGTGATGTAGGGCTTGGCGAGTGCGGCGCAGTAGCCTGCATCAAACGCGGCGTTCCACTGTTTGTACTTGTCGCCGAAGCGCACAACCACCAGATCCGCTTGCTCGATCATGGTACGAGTGCGGATGGCGTTGACCTTGGAGGATTGGTGATCGCGCCAGAAGCCATTTTCTGGCTTGCCCAGGTGATCGCCTGCGGCGTCACTGGCGTCGTGATCGGTGACCGGGGCGGTGAAGACGATATCCAGGCCCGCTGCATCAGCGCCGCGCTGAATCTCTTCGCGCCAATCGGTGTGGATTTCGCCAGAAAGATAGACGTAAAAGCTCATAGTCGCTCCTGATAACTTGGTTATTTAATAGGCAGGATTATTTTATGGAAAAATATTCCATATTGATACCTGGGTTTATTTTTCCGGCTTTTTGGCGAGCAGGTAAATATCCATAATCCAGCCGTGGGTGTCGCGTAGTTCTGCGCGGCGTTGGATGATTTGGTCGCTGACCTCGCTTATCCAGCCTTTGATTAAGCACTGTTTATCCATGCCTAGGTAGGCGCCCCACCAGATGTAGGTGTCCTCAAATGGCAGCGTGGTAAATGCCCCCCCGCTATCCAGCATCACCGCTACCGTGGCGGCATCGTTCGGCCAGCCGCGCTCGCGTAGGCGGCGGCCGGTGGTGATTTGTACTGACTCGGCGAGTGCGTTGAGGGGAATTTTATGTTCAGCGGTAAGCACCTGCAGGCTGGTAATGCCTGGCACTACCTCTACATCAACCTGCTTGCCCGCAGCGCTTAAGCGCTGGGTAATGCGCAGGCTGCTGTCGTAAAGCGAGGGGTCGCCCCACACCAGCATGCCGACCCGCCCGCCATTGGGAAGATGTTCATCCATCAACTGCGCCCAAACGCTGGCAATCGCAGCGTGCCAGTCGTCTACCGCGCCCAAGTAGTTATAACTTAATTGATCATTACGGCTATCGCGGCTGGGAAGATCGAACTCGACGATCTTGGTGGTCACCGGTTCTTCTAACAGGCGCTCGCAGAGTAAGCGGCGTAGGTCGATCAAATCCGACTTGGCCTCGCCTTTGCGGGGCAGCAGGATCAGGTCGGCGCTATTGAGGGCGCGCACGGCGGCCAGGGTGACGTGATCAAGGTTGCCGGTACCAATGCCTATTAGCGATAGCGTGATCATGAGTCGCTCTCTTGGTCCTGGCTTGCCGTGGCAAAAGGCGAATCCGCTGATTGGGGGCGAAAGCGGCGGTCGTAGCCTACTGCGTAGAGGCTGCTCTCTTGGAAGTCATCGCTTTCAAGCACTGGCCCCACCAGAATTAGCGCGGTACGCTGCATGGAATCATCGATCAGCTCTTCTATAGTCGCCAGCCGCCCCCGCACCACTCGCTCATCGGGCCAGCTTGCCCGCCACACAATCGCCACTGGGCACTGCGCGCCGTAGTAAGGCGTCAGGCTTTCGACTACCTGGGAAAGGTTATGGATGGAGAGATGAATGGCCAGCGTTGCCCCGCTGCGGGCGAAATTGGCCAGCGTCTCGTTACTGGGCATGGCGCTGGCACGACCCGGCGTGCGGGTGAGTACCACCGACTGAGCCACGCCGGGTAGCGTTAACTCCTGACCTAGGGTTGCCGCCGCTGCTGCAAACGAGGGCACGCCTGGGGTAATGCTGTAGGGGATATTCAGCTCGCGCAGGCGACGCAGTTGCTCGCCCATGGCCGACCAAACCGAGAGATCCCCCGAATGCAGCCTGGCCACATCCAAGCCTTCGGCGTGGGCGCGGCTGATTTCCTGCATAATCTCATCCAGCGAGAGCGGCGCGGTATTAATCACTCTGGCCCCCGCCGGGCAGTGTTCCAGAATCTGCTCCGGCACTAAAGAACCTGCATACAGGCACACCGGGCAGGCGGCGATTAAGTCGCGCCCGCGTAGGGTAAGCAGATCCGGCGCGCCGGGGCCTGCGCCAATGAAGTGTACGGTCATTAACTAATTCCTAGGCTTTGTACGAAAAGTCGGCGAGCGAAGACTAGACAAGGCAAAAATCAACGAAAAAACGGAGTTTACGTGGTGTAAATGAGTATTTTGAGGCGATTTTTAACGCCGTATTGTCGAGCGCAGGCAGTTTTCGTGCAAAGCCTAACGCCAGTGCGGCGGTAGCCTGTCTATCCGTTGAGATGATTCTGGGCCCCACTAACCTAGCATTCGGGCCTGCGGCTAGCAGCGCTACGGCCTCAGCCACGCTGCCTGTGCCGCGCGCCTGCAAACTGTGTGTTGAATGGGTAAGCGTTGCCACTGTTGATAACTCTGCATCTGCTACGGCGATGACTTCAATATTGCGCAGTCGGCCTAGCTCTTCTACCAACGGCAACATAGAACGCGCCGCCGCAAGCCGGTTGATAAGGCCGTACTTGTAGACAGAACCGTACTGGTCAATAAGTTGATCTAACGCTTGAATAAGCGATTCAAGCGTGGCTTCACTGCGAAAACCAAACCCCGCTACTCTCAACACCGATTGTTTCATCGAACGCCCCGCCACTGAACAATCGGGTAGTTGGCTTTCCAGCCCCGCCGTGTGCCGATGGGGGCAGCGTTGGCAAGCTCTAAACGCAGCAGTTCGCCGCCTACCTGCTGGTGCCAGTGCGCCAGCAGCGCTTCGGATTCCAGAGTGACGGCATTGGCAACGATACGCACGCCCTCAGGCAGGCGCTGCCATAAATCGTCTAACAGCGCTTGGGATAACCCACCGCCGATAAATACCGCATCGGGTAGCAGCGTATCGTTGAGTACCTCAGGCGCGCGGCCCTGTTTTACTTCTAGCCAGTCAACGCCCAGGTTGTTTGCATTGCTGCGCGCTCGTGCCGCCCGTTCAGCGTTTTGCTCGAAGCCCACCGCTTGATTATCCGAATGGGCGAGCAGCCACTCAATGGCGATGGAGCCTGAGCCGGTACCGATATCCCACAGCCGCTCGCCGGGCATGGGGGCCAGTGCCGCTAGGGTGATGGCGCGAATGGTCTGTTTGGTAATCTGGCCGTCGTGGTCAAAAAAATGATCCGGCAGGCCGGGCGTCAGCGGCAAGGCGGGGCCATTACCGGCGACTTCCAGCCCTACCGCAACCGGGTGGGCAATGTCGTCGGGCAAGGCGGCGTCGACACGACAATGGCGAATGCGCTCGCTATCACCACCCAAAGATTCCAGCAGCGTTAGCTGGGTACCTTCAAAGCCAAAGCTAGTTACCAGCGCCGCCAGCTCGGTCACCGCCGCGCCGTCTCTTACCAACACCAGCAAACGTCTACCGGCATACAGGTAGGGCCGAACGCGCGTTAGCGGTTTGGCGTGCAAACCCAGGCAAGTGCAACGCTCCAACGGCCAGCCCAAACGTGCAGCCGCCAGGCTAAAAGAGGAAGGGGCTGGCAGTGCCTGCCACTCGTTTGCGCTGAGATGCTGCGCTAATGAGGTACCCGCCCCGAACCAAAACGGGTCGTTTGAGACCAGCATCACCACCCGGCGGCCGCGCTGATTTAGCAGCTTAGCAATGCCATCGGCAAAGGGCACTGGCCACTCAATTACCTCGGCGTTTAGCGGCGGCAAAAGGCGCAAGTGGCGGCGTGCACCGAACACTACCTCGGCACTTTCCAATGCCTGTCGGCTTGCCGCTGTCAGCCCCTGTGTGCCACCCTCTCCCCAGCCTAAAAGGGTAAGCCAGGGAGCGTTGTTAACCTCAGCCATGATCAAAATCCTAATTCTCGGGGGAACCAGCGAGGCCAGCGCCCTGGCCAGCGCTGTTGCCAAGCGTGGCATTCCCGCCATTTTTAGCTATGCAGGGCGCGTTAACACGCCTAAACCCCAGCCACTGCCGACCCGCATTGGCGGCTTTGGCGGCGTTAATGGGCTGGTCACCTTTTTAGCCCAGCAGCGCATTACCCATATTGTTGATGCCACCCACCCGTTTGCCGCACAAATGAGCAGCAACGTATTAGCCGCGGCGGCACAGTGCGGTGTAAAGGCCACCGCTTTTACCCGGCCTGCCTGGCAGCCTGTTACCGGCGACCAATGGCAAAGCGTGGCAAGTATTGATGAGGCAGTTAACGCCTTGGCTGGCCCGCCCCAACGGGTGCTGCTTGCAATTGGGCGAATGCACCTTAGCGCCTTTGCCGACCAGTCTCAGCACCATTACGTGCTGCGTTTAGTTGATCCGCCGACCAGCCCGTTGCCACTGCCGGATGTCAGCACTGTGATTGATAGAGGCCCGTTTACGCTGGAAGGCGATCTCGCCCTGCTGGAAAATCAGCGCATCCAACGCATCGTGTGTAAAAACGCTGGCGGCGAAGGTGCGTCGTCGAAACTCAGCGCGGCAAGAAGGCTCGGCCTACCCATCGTGATGATCGAGCGGCCAGCACTGCCGCCACGCCATGAAGTTCATCGTATCGATGACGTATTTAGCTGGCTTAGTGACCACTATTAATCATCACAATGCTTAATCAGCCGAGCGCGGCGTGTAAACCAGCGGCACGCCACTGCGTTCAATCAATCGGGTTCGCTGGGAACCAACGATGACCAGCGTGCGCATATCCGCCATATCCGGCGTCGCTTGCTCTAATGTGGTAACGCGAATTGCTTCTTCGGGGGTCGAAACCGCGCGGGCGAAGATTATCAATCGGTCCGGCCCGCAGGCTTCCCGCAGTACCTCTAGCGTTCGTTCAAACCCCGCTGGCCGTGCTTTGGAGCGCGGGTTGTAAAACGCCATGGCGAAGTCGGCCTCGGCGGCCAAACGCAGGCGCTTCTCAATCAGCGCCCAGGGTTTGAGGTTGTCGGATAGATTGATGCAGCAGAAGTCGTGCCCCAGTGGTGCGCCGACGCTTGCGCTGGCGGCCAGCATGGCAGAAATGCCCGGCAGTACCTGAATATCCAGCGTGCGCCACTGGGCATCGCCCGCCTCCAAGGCTTCGAATACCGCAGCAGCCATGGCGAATACGCCAGGGTCGCCAGAGGAGACAACCACTACCCGATGACCCTCAAGCGCCAGCTGTAGTGCCTGCTCCGCCCGGCGAATCTCTTCGCGGTTATCAGAGCCATGGCGGACTAATCCAGCCCTGGGAGCCACGCGATTAACGTAGGGCACATAGCCCACTACATCGGTGGCTTCGAGCAGCGCAGCCGAGACCTCCGGAGTAATCATGGCCTCTGCACCCGGCCCTAGGCCGACGATTTTCAGCCAACCGCTCATGGCCGCCTCCCGTTGCCATGAATAAGCACAATCGAGAAGTACGGCACGCTTTCGCCAACCTCGCTCAGTGGCAGCACACGCTGCTGGGTCATGGCGGCGTACTCGATCAGCCACGCCTCGCCTTCACGGCCAGCATGCGCCAGCGCTCGGCGAAGTTTGGCCAGGTTGCGGCCAATTTTCATCACCACCAGTGCATCGGTTTGGGCGATGCGCTCGGCCAGCGTCTCTTCCGGCAGCGTGGCCATCAGCACCGTCATGATGTCATCGCCCCAGGTAATTGGCCGCGCGGTAGCCGTCCAGGCCGCCGACATGCCGGTAATCCCCGGCACTACCGAGACCGGCACGCGATTCAGCAGCCGCGTGTAGAGGTGCATAAAGGAGCCATAGAAAAATGGGTCGCCTTCACACAGCACCACGACATCACACCCCGCTTCCGCCATCTCGATCAGTTGGGTCACGCTGCGTTCGTAAAAGGCCGACAGCAGTTCATTGTAGCGAGGGTCATCAAACGGAATTTCCGTGGTAACCGGATACTCCATGGGCAGCTCGGTTGCGCCGGGGGCAATCAGTCCTTCCACAATGGTACGCGCATGCCCGCTGCGGCCCTGCTTGCGAAAATAGGCCACATGGCTGGCACCACGGATCAACCGGTCAGCACGCACGCTCATTAGGTCTTGGCTGCCGGGTCCTAACCCCACTCCGTAAATGGTTCCTTGGGTCATTCGATACGATCCGCCATGGCGTTGATGGCCGCTACCGTGACGGCGCTACCACCCAGGCGGCCACGCACGATACAGCTGGGCAGCGCGGGGTTAGCCAACAGCGCTTCTTTGGATTCCGCCGCGCCAACAAAGCCGACCGGGCAGCCGATAATGGCCGCCGGGCGCGGGCAGTTTGGGTCTTCGAGCATATTAAGCAGATGAAACAGCGCGGTGGGCGCGTTGCCAATGGCGACGACTGCGCCTTCCAGGTGCGGCCGCCACAGCTCCAGCGCTGCCGCTGAACGGGTATTGGCCATTTCCTGGGCAAGGCCAGGGGTGCGCTCATCGTTAAGAGTACAGATAATCTGGTTATTAGCGGGCAGCCGTTTGCGGGTAATGCCTTCGGAGACCATCCGAGCATCGCAAAGAATCGGTGCACCCTGCTCTAACGCTGAACGCGCTCGATTGACCACGTCATTCTGAAAATGAATATGCGCCGCCAGCTCCACCAGCCCAGCGGCGTGAATCATGCGTACCGCAACCGTTTCTTCTTCCGCTGAAAAGCGATCAAGCTCAGCTTCATTGCGAATAATCGCAAACGACTGCCGGTAAATCGCCGGTCCGTGTGTTTCATAAACGTGAGGCACCCAAACTCTCCAAATAGTGTAAAACGTCAGATTCACAAAGGCCGGTGGCCTTCGGTGCGCTATCGGCGCGACCGTTAATAATCACGTCAAAGCGCCCATCGCGGCCGGTTAGGCACAGCGCTGCTGGCCGTTGGCGGGCGCAGCCTTTGGCGCACCCAGATATATGTAAGGTTGCTTCCACCCAGCCACTTAGCCGTTCGGCAAGCGGCTGGGTGGCAACACTCGCCTGTTCGCAGTATGGCGCGCCGGGGCAGGCGTCCATCGCTAACCGCGGGTCGCTATTATGACGGATTAAGCCATCAACCGCGGGTAGTGTATCGCAATCCTTCAACAATAAGCGCCGCCAGGGCGTGACCTGCACAGCGCTGATATTTGTTAGAGAACCATTTGCCGGAGAGACAGCCTCACGCAGCGTATTAGCCGCTACCCGGCCAAAAGGCAGCCCCACCACCATACCGTTGCTATGTTCGCCCAGCGCCAGCTTCTCACCGGGAGATGCAGGGGCCGTATCAGCGGTCGCCCAATCGGGCAGCGGTGCTGTGTGCCGCCGCATGCGCCCAGAGTCCCAGCCACCGCTGTCCACGAACCAGTGGGTCAGGCGTATTAACTGCTCAACGGCGGCTTCGGGCTCGTTCACCGCCGTGCCACACTCATAGCCATCGGCGCGTACTATCAAACCGCCTTCCACCGAGCGCTCAATACGAAAATCAGCGGCGCTATCGCACAGCACCGGCGCTTTTCCCGCATCAATCGCAATACCGATCTTGCCGGGCATGGGCGCTAATTCGCTGCCCCGCGTTTGCAATAGGCGGGCAATAGTATGAGTGTCATCGCCCTCTTGCCAAGCGGGTGCCAGCATCAGCTGCGGCTGGCGTTCTGCTTGCGGATCGTCGTTCACCAACTGATGCTCAACCAGAAACGCCATCAGCGGCGGCCAGCCGGCCTCGCTCACTCCCCGCAGCTGAATATTAGCCCGGCTGGTTAGCTCGATTAAACCACTACCAAAGATCTCGGCGGCTTCGCACAGTGCCATTACCTGTTGCCGTGAAAGCTGGCCCAGCGGTGGGCGTACACGCACCAATAGGCCATCGCCAGTAGCCATAGGCCGCCACGCGCCGGGGCACCAGCCTTTAATGCGCGGGCTGGTGGTCATAATGCCCCGTCTCTTTGGCTTCATCCATTTCCAGCAGCAGATCTTGTAGCGCCTGGCCGTGTTCGCCGGGGGCTTGCCACATGCCTCGCTGGGCGGCTTCGAGTAAGCGTTCCGCCATCTCTTCTAAGGCTGCGGGGTTGTGCTCACGCAGGAACTGCTGATTAGCAGCGTCGAGCACTAGGGCATCACTCACCTGGGCGTACTGGTAGTCGGCGACTAAATCGGTGGTGGCATCGTAAGCAAACAGGTAGTCCACCGTAGCCGCCATTTCAAAGGCGCCTTTATAGCCGTGCTCGCGCATGGCATTGATCCACTTGGGGTTCAACACGCGCGAGCGAATCACCCTCGCCAGCTCCTCTTTCAAGGTACGAATCTTGGGCACCGCGGGATTGGCGTGGTCGGCGTGATAAATGGTCGGTGCTTTTCCGCTTAGCGAGCGCGAGGCGTTGGCCATACCGCCCTGAAAAGCGTAATAGCTGTTGGAATCAAGAATATCGTGCTCGCGGTTATCCTGGTTTTGCATCACCGCATCCAGCCCCTGGAGCTGCTGTTCAAACGCCGCCCGCGCAGCAGTGCCGGAGGCCTTGAACTGGCCGTAGGCGTAGGCACCTGTATCCAGGTAGGCCTCGGCTAAATCGTCGGCGCTGTCCCAAGAACGATTTTCAATTAGCCGGTTCAAGCCCGCACCATACTCACCGGGCTTGCTGCCGAAGATACGGTAGCTTGCCTCTTGGGCGGCCATCTCTGGGCTTAGCCCTTGGTCTTCCAGTACTTGCTGGCGAGCAAGCACCGCCGCGCGGATGGTGTTGCTGTTACCCGGCTCTTTATAACTGGCCACCGCTTGCACGGCGGCATCAAACAGGCGGATCACATTGGGGAAAGCATCGCGGAAGAACCCGGAGACCCGCAGCGTGACATCAACCCTTGGCCGATTGAGCAGCATCGAGGGGATCACTTCAAAATCACTCACCCGCTGGGAGCCCAGCGACCATTTAGGGCGCACGCCCATCAGCGCGAAGGCCTGGGCGATGTCATCGCCGCCGGTACGCATGGTGGCGGTGCCCCAAATCGAAAGCCCCAACCGACGTGGATAGTCGCCGTTATCCTGCAGGTAGCGCTCAACAAACGCCTGGGCGGATTTTTCACCCAGCGTCCAGGCGGCAGGCGATGGAATTGAACGGTTATCGACGCTGAAAAAGTTACGCCCGGTGGGCAGCGTATCCAGCCGCCCTCGGCTGGGCGCGCCGCTAGGCCCAGCGGGCACAAAAATACCTTCTAGGCCGTCGAGCAGCGACTGAATCTCCATTTTCACGCCACGCTGCATAGCGACCCATAGCTGCTCGCGGGCATAGCGCAGCTGCTCCGCCGTGTTGGGGTAATCTTGGGCCAGTTCCTCCAGGCAACCAGGGGCTAATACGTATTCGGCCACCCAGCGCTCGGCCAGCAGTTCAAGGCGCTCGCGGGTATCCGCGCCGGTGCGCCAAGGGGTATCCAGCAGCTCCCTTAGAACAACGGGTTTAAGCTCCTGCCAAGGTTCGTTGCCAGCGGCCAACGGATCAAAATCCAACCCTAAATCACTCGCTAGATTGTGCAGCAGTCCGCGGCTGGCCACAGCTTCACCACGGGGTAGCCGTAGCAGCGCCACCAGCGTTCCCGCCCGCTTCTCTTCCGGCGGCAGCGTGCCGAGTATGTGCAAGCCATGACGAATCTGCGACTCTTTGATATCGCACAGAAAGGTATCCAGCTCGTTGAGAATGTCGGCATCATCAGTACTGTTTTCACAACCGTCGACGGCGTGCGCCAGCTCCTGATCGATGCCGGTATCACGCAGGTGAGCGAGAATCTGGCTGCGTATCAGCGCTTCACGGCGCGGGTCCATATCCAGTGCTTGATAATACTCATCACATAGCGCTTCAAGCTCGGCCATAGCGCCGTAGAGTTCGGCCCGCGCTAGCGGCGGCATCAGGTGGTCGATAATCACCGTCTGACTGCGGCGTTTGGCCTGGGCACCCTCGCCTGGGTCATTAACAATAAACGGATAAAAGTGCGGTAGCGGCCCCAGGGCAATATCCGGCCAGCAGTCCGCGCTCAAGGCGATGCTTTTACCCGGCAGCCACTCTAAGTTGCCATGCTTGCCCACGTGAATAACCGCGTCGACTTGATAGTGCTCGCGCAGCCAGTAGTAAAACGCCAGATAGCTGTGGGGCGGCACCAGCTCCATATCGTGATAGGACTGGGTGAGATCGTCGATAAAGTCGCGTTCCGGCTGGATCCCCACAAAGGTTTCACCTAAGCGGATACCGGCGATCATCAAACGCCCCTGGCGGCATTTTGGGTCTTCGTGGGGCGCCCCCCAGCGCGTCCACACAGTTTCCTGCAGCTCGCTGGGCAAGGTTTTAAACCAAGCAAGGTAGTCGTCAACGCTGATACTCTGCCAGCAGGCGCGCTGGTCGAGGCTGCCGTGATCGTTGGTCACCGCGCCCTGAAGCTGGCGGATCAACGCATCGCCATTTTCCGGCAGCTCACTTAACGGATAACCCGCCTCTCTCAGGGCGCTGAGGATCTGCAGCGTCGACGCGGGGGTATCCAGCCCGACCCCGTTACCGATCCGGCCATCGCGATTGGGGTAGTTAGCCATAATCAGCGCAATACGCTTCTGCCCATTGGGGGTTAAGCGCAGCGAACAAATGCGTCGCGCCAGCTCGGCGACAAAGGCGGCCCGTTCTGGATGAATTACGTGGTGGGTCACTGCCAGCTGGCAGCGCTGGTTATAGTGGGCTTCGGCTTTAAACCCCACCGCACGAGTGATAATGCGACCATCCATCTCGGGAAGCACCACCTGCATGGCTACATCGCGGCTATGCAGCCCGGCAGCCATGCCCTGCCAGTCTTCACTGGTGCTGCTGGCAAGAATCGCCTGGAGCACCACGGGTCGCCCGATAAACAGGCTGTCGGGTAGCTTTTCACCCAGAGCATCCAGGCCGTCCGCGTTGCGATTGACCGCAAAGCTGGTGGTATTAATTACCAGCATGGCGCCGGTTTGCTCAATCAGGTGGTTGATAAAATCAATGCATGGCCCCTCTTTCAAGGAGGCCACGGCAACCGCTAGCGGCTCTAGCCCTTTTTCTCTGAGCGCTGCCAATAATCCGTCTGGGACAGCGGTATTCGCCCCCTGCAAGTGGCTGCGATAAAACAGCAGCAGGCACACCGGCCGCCCGGGCACCTGGCGGTCGCGCCACTCGCTAAGGCTTAGCGCCTGCTGGTCTTGCGACGCATAAATCACCGCGGCCGGAATAACTTTCGGCTCCTGCCATGCCAGAGAAAGCGATAAACATTCGCTGGCGATAAAGCGCAGCAGCTGCTCGGCGTTATCCACACCGCCTTCTCTTAAATAGCGCCACACCCGGTAAGCGCCATCAAAGGCGATGGTGGAATCTTCTAACAGGGCATCATCCGGTGCGTCGCAACCCGGCACCAAAATCAATTGGCGCCCGGGCCTAGCCGCCGCCCAGGCCAGCAAGCGCTCATGGCCATACTGCCAGTAGGCTTTACCGCCCAGCAGTGAAACGATGACCAATCGGGCGTTTTCCAGCACCCGATCTTCATAGAGATCATAGGCTGCCGGTTTTACCAAATTCATCCAGTTGGCTAGCCGTACCGAGGGGTAAGCTTCACCCAGGCGGTCAACCGCCTGGGCCAGCGCCGATAGATTGCTATCAGCGGCGGACAGTATCACGACCTCGGCGGGGCTCTGCTGCAGGTCGATAATGCCTTCATCATCGACAAAGCCCCCGGGCTTGGCGGCAAATAAGTGCATTAGCTGGCCGTTTGAACCTCTGCCTCAGTTAGCGCTTCACGTAGCACGGCGCTATCCAGCGATTTGCCAATAATTACCAGCTGGGTCTGGCGCGTCTCGTCCTGGCTCCAGAGCCGATCGAAGTAACCTTCCAAACGCTCGCCAACCGCCTGAATAACCCGGCGCATGGGTTTGCCGGGAATCGCGGCAAAGCCTTTGGCGCGGTAAATCTCGTGGCTTTTCAACAGCTGCTGCAGCTTGCTGGCCAGGGCGTCGCCATCCACTTCACCCAGGGTAATCACGCAGGAATCAAAGTTATCGTGGGCGTGGTCGTGATGCGCGCCTTCAGCGTGGTGCTTATCGTGGTGATTGGTGATGCTGTCAATATGCTCTTCGCTGGCCGCGCCAATGCCCATCAGCGCTTCCAACTGGGCGGTGTCGGTGGTCTGGGTCTGATCGATAAACAGCGTTTTTACCGATTCGCTCACCCGTGACTGAATTATCGCTTCAACCTGTGTGCGCTCTTCCGGGCTAAGCAGATCCGCCTTGCTGACCAGCACCAGATCTGCCGCGCTTAGCTGGTCATCCAGTAGCTCGCGCAGGCTGGGGTCGTGATCCAGGCTTTCATCAGCGCGACGCTGGGCTTCGACCTTATCCACATCGCTAGCATAACGGCCAGCGGCTACCGCGGGGCCATCAATCACGGTAATAATCGCATCGACGGTGCAGTGCTGGCGCACGTCAGGCCAGTTAAACGCTTGTACCAGCGGCTTAGGCAATGCCAGACCGCTGGTTTCGATCAGAATGTGGTCGATATCATTGCGGCGGGCAACCAGCTTCTTCATCACCGGCAGAAACTCTTCTTCCACCGTGCAGCAGATACAGCCATTGGCTAGCTCATAGATGCTGCCATCTTCCCCGTCTAGCTGCCCGCCTTCGCTACCCTCTTCACACCCCAGCGCACAGCTGCGCAGCAGGCTAGAGTCGATATCCTGCTCGCCGAACTCATTAACGATCACGGCGATCCGCTTGCCGGTGACTTGGCGCAGAATATTGGCCAACAGCGTGGTTTTGCCGCTGCCGAGAAAACCGGTGACGACCGTGGCGGGAATCTTGTTTAATTTCACATTACTGGGTTGCATGGGTAAATGCCTCGCTGTATCGCTGTTCAGCGTGCGCCGGGCTGGCGGAAAAAAGCCTCGCCACAGCGTCAGGATTGTTGGGGAAAAACAGATGTAAATAGGTCGCCGTTAAGCGATTCTGACGGTAAATCGCTTCCCCCGGTGCGGGGTGGCGCTGGCGACGGCCATGAGCAATCGGCTCGGGAGTGCCTTCTGCCATAGAGCGGTGGTGCGCATGGCCACGAACCGGGCCTTCCGGCAGTTCGGCAGTTTGCATACCCTGGCAGCCGCGCCGACCGCGCATCGCCCCCTGCCCAGGCAGCAAGCCGAGCATGGGATAGATGATATCGTCGTAGTCAGTCAGGGTTTCCAGGCAGTACAGCAGGCCGCCACACTCAGCCAAGATGGGCTTGTCGGCGCGATAGAAAGCCTCAATGGCCGAACGCATGGCGCTGTTACCTGCCAGTTGCTGGGCGTGAAGCTCCGGGTAGCCTCCCGGCAGCCACAGCGCATCGCATTCGGGCAGGCGGTTATCCGTCAGCGGTGAGAAAAAGCGCAGCGTTGCCCCCATCTGCTCCAGCAGATCGAGATTGGCCTGATAGATAAAGCTGAAGGCGGCGTCACGAGCTACGCCAATAGTGCGGCCTTTAAGTACAGGCTTAACGGCCGCAAGCTGCTCTTGCGGAGCGGCAAAGGTCACCGGTGGCAGTGCTGCAAGCGCTTCCAGCAACCCAGCCGCTTCCAGCGCTCGGGCACCCGCTTCAAAGCGTGCCTCTAAATCCTCGCGAATCTCCGCAGCTTGCACCAGCCCAAGATGGCGTTCGGGGAGCGCTAAATCAGGGTCTCGTGGCACAGCGGCCAGCAGGGGAATCGTCGCTGGCAGCGCTGATTCGATCAGCTCACGATGGCGCTGCGAGCCGCAGGCATTGGCGATTAGCCCGGCGATATGGATGTCGTCGCGAAAGCTGGCAAGCCCAGAGACCAGCGCGGCAGCGGTCTGGGCCATGCCTTTTACATCCATGACAATTGCCATGGGAATAGCAAACAAGGCCGCCAGATCAGCGCTAGAAGGCTCGCCGTCAAACAGCCCCATGGCACCTTCGACCAAAATCAAATCCGCTTCACAGGCGGCGTCATAAAAACGCTGGCAGCAGTAAGCTTCGCCTGCCATCCATAAATCTAACTGATCTACCGGTTGACCTGACGCCTGAGCCAATATCTGCGGGTCTAGATAATCAGGGCCGGTTTTAAACACCCGCACCATCTTGCCCTGATTACGCAGCAGCCGCGCCAAGCCCGCCGTGACGGTAGTTTTACCCTGGCCAGAAGCCGGGGCAGCGATAAACAGCGCGGGGCAGCGAGCGGTTGGCGTGCTCATTAGTATTCGATCCCCGCCTGGGCTTTAACGCCGCCGCGAAAAGCGTGGCGCTCATCCTGAACAACGCTGATGGTATCGGCGATTTCCTGCAGCGGCGTGGCCATGGTGCGCCCGGTAATGATCACGTTCTGGTGCGCCGGGCGGCGCTGCAAGGCTTCTACCACCGGTTCGGGGTCGAGATAGCCGTATTTGAACATATAGCTCATCTCATCCAGCACGATCATATGATAAGCAGGGTTCTCCAGCAGTCCTTTAGCGACGGCCCAGGCGGCTTGGGCGGCTTCGATATCCCGCTCGCGGTTCTGGGTTTCCCAGGTAAAGCCATGGCCCATGATGTGCCAGTCAAGCTTGGGATGATCGCGAAAGAACAGGTATTCGCCGGTTTCGCGGCGGCCTTTAATAAACTGAATGACCGCGCACTGCTGACCGTGCCCTAGTGAACGCGCCATGGTGCCAAAGGCCGAGCTGCTTTTACCCTTGCCGTTGCCTTTAAGCAGAATCAGCACGCCGCGCTCTTCGGTGGCGCGGCTAATGCGCTCATCGACCACGTCTTTTTTGCGCTGCATGCGGTTTAGATGGCTAGCGTCACTCATGGGCTTTCCCCAGGTTGATGTGCAAAAACAGAATGTGCGAAAACAGGATGTGCTAAAGATGGTTTACCAAACGAGGCAGGCCAATAACGGGCGCCTAATTGCTGAGCGATGCGTGCGCCCTGCCCGCGTTTAACTCTCGATTGCTCGGTATCGATCAGCAGGCAGTCACCTAGCGGGGCGAGGTCGTCAACAGGTTCCCGTGTGCGGCCATCGGTAATCAAATAAGTACGTACCTGTAAGCCAGGCTCGCGGCGTTGCCACTGTTGAATTAGCCGTTTGGCTTCAATAATCGCTTCCCGCAGCGGGGTGCCACCGCCGCCCTTGGCACTGTCAAGCGTGCCCCGCGCGTTTTTGGGAGCACGACGACGTGACAGTAGCGACACCACGCCACCATTACCAAACCCCAGCACCGCGACCTGCTCACGCGCAGCATAAGCTTGGGCGACCAGTGACTCCACCAGCCCTTTGGCTTGGCCTAACAGGCGCTGCCCCAAGGTGGAACCAGAGGTATCCAGTAGCACCAGGTGCGCTATCGCCTGCCCTGCGCGAGATTTGCGCATTTTTAACTGCCGCCAAGGCCACTGGCCACGATTGGCGATTAGCGTCGCGAACCCGTCTAGCCGCGAGGTTTCCGCCTGAGAGCGCCCTCTACCGGAGACACCTCCCTTGCCTGTGCTAGCCGCTGTATCGGCGCGTTGCGCACGTGGGGAAAAGCTATCGCTCTCGGGCAGGTTAACCGCTGGCTGGTGAATAGACGCCTGCGCCATGGGCGGCATAGAGCCCCACTGGCCCTGCTCACCATTGTGATGGGATGGCCCGCCGGTGGGCGCGTTATTAGCTGACGACGAACCGCCCACCCCATTTGAAGGCGTTTGATTAGGCGGGGAGGACGGCGGAAGTTGCTCTGGCGGCTGGGTTCGACGATGTGCCAGCACCCAGGGCGCCACCGTATCGATATCTACTTGGCTGACGCTTTCCGCCCCCCGCCAGGCGGCATGAGCCTGGGCGGCTCGGTGCCAGGTAACGTCTGCCCGCAGCCCTTCAACGCCGGCGGCTTCGCAGCGTGCCGCAATGGTCTCATACACCCAGTCTTCGCTAGTCACTGACGCTAGTGCCTGTTGGGCATGGTCAAGCTGCTGAGTCAGCGCTACCTGCTCTACTGCAAACTGTTGTATGTAAGCCTCTGGGTCGCGGTCGAAAGCTTCGCGCTGCTGAACAATAGCAATGCGCTGTTTAACGCTGACACGGTCAGCCTGTTCAATACAGAGGCCAAAACGGTCGAGCAGCTGCGGGCGCAGCTCACCCTCATCAGGGTTCATGGTGCCAATCAAACTAAAACGCGCCGAGTGTGAGTGGCTGATGCCATCACGCTCAACGATATTGACCCCACTAGCGGCCACGTCTAGCAGCAGGTCAACCAGCACATCCGGCAACAGATTAACTTCATCGACATACATCACCCCGCCGTGGGCTTTGGCGAGGAGCCCTTCATGAAAAGTGGCTTGCTGCTCGGCTAGCACCTTTTGCAAATCTAGACTGCCCACTAGCCGGTCTTCGCTGGCACCGAGGGGTAAGGTGACAAAGGGTGGCTTTTTGCCATTGGTGTCGTTCGGCAAAACCGCCGCCAGTGCCCGCGCCAGGGTGGATTTCGCACTGCCCCGAGGGCCGCTGATCAGCACACCGCCAATGCGCGGATTAATCGCATTAAGCAGCAAGGCGGTTTTCAGCGCTTCCTGGCCGACAACACCTACAAAGGGAAAGTCACTCAAGCGAACCTCCCATGCAGAGCATGCCCGAAGCTTGAACTTGATTCATGATGAGTTGGTAAGTAATGATAAAACCATTCATAAGGAAGCGATGAAATAAAACGTTGCAGTATAGAGGAAGGCGCGGCTGCGAAGCCAGCTTAGTGCCAAGCATACCCTAGAAGACAGTCCCTATTAGTACACGGTAAGACAGGCCTAATTTCGATACTAGGCCAAATTGATATGACATTTAAGAATACCAAGCCACAGAAGATTTGGTTTGTCTTATCGTAATGAAAAAAATGGATTTAATGTCAAATTTAGCCGAAAGATCGGGCTTTTTGTTGTTCTACCTTTACCCGCCACCTAGAATAGCTGCCGTCGGTGTTCCTCACGGAACTTAATAGAGAATCCGCTGCGGCTTAGCCGCGAAACGGAACTGCCCCCGCAACTGTAGGCGGTTAGCGATGCTCAATGAGCCACTGGACGTATTGTCTGGGAAGGCGAGCTAGCCATGACCCGTCAGTCAGGAGACCTGCCGACCATGTTAATTAATCGAGCGAGACAGTTCGGCCAGATATTTTTTCTGGCTGTACGCATCGCTCATCATGCACGGGAGTGTACATGATGTTGAGATTGACCACGGCGGTGGCTGCCAGTGTTGTAAGCCTTGGGCAGACGGCTCACGCCGCTACCGATTACCCCCTCACACTTACCAACTGCGGCGTAGAGATAAGTGTAGCGTCGGCCCCCGAGCAAACGGTAACGGTGGGTCAATCGGCCACAGAGATTCTTTACTCACTAGGGCTTGCTGATAGCGTAGTTGGCACCTCAGTCTGGTTTAATCCGGTCTTGCCGCAATTTACTGAGGTCAATGAACAGATCGAGCGGATCGCCAACGATGACCCCAGCTTCGAAGCCGTGGTCAACAAACGCCCGGACTTAGTTGCGGTGCAGTACGAGTGGCACGTGGGGCCTACCGGAAGCGTGGCCAGTCGAGACCAGTTTCATGAACTAGGTATCGCTACCTACATCATGCCCGCCGATTGCGATACCAAGGATAACTCTACCGGTGGCGATGGTACCCGCACCGCCGCTTTCTCGACGGAATCGATCTATAAAGGGATCACCGAGCTAGCCGAAATTTACGATGTTCAAGACGCTGGTGAAGCCCTGGTGACAGACCTGAACGCCCGTGAAGAACACGCTATCAACCTAGCAAGCAGCCTTGATTTGCCGGAAGACCTGTCGGCAGTATTTTGGTTTTCATCAACGGATCTGGGGGTTAGCCCTTTCGTTGCCGGCCAACTGGGCGCACCGGGCTATATGATGGACAAACTGGGCATTCGCAATGTCATTGAGTCTGATGAAGAGTGGCCCACCATTGGCTGGGAAAGCATCGCCAAGGCTGACCCCGATGTGATTGTTATCGCCGCCATGGATCGTCGCCGTTTTCCTGCTGACGACATCGAAGCAAAGCGTGAGTTTCTGCACAATGACCCGGTTACCAGCGAAATGACGGCGGTTAGAAATAACCGCATCGTAGAGATGGACGCCCATGCCATGAGTGCCACTATGCGCAGCATTTACGGCCTTGAGTCACTCGCCGAGGCGCTATCGACGATGTCTTTCAACTGATGATATGGCTTTTTACGAATGAGCATAGCGCTAACACGGCCGACAACTAAGCGCTTCGGGTTGCGCTGGCTTTGGGTGACGCCTCTGGTGCTGGTGGCCGCACTCATCGCGGGCACCGCCATCGGCGAAACATCAGTTCCCGTTGATACGATACTCAAAGTGCTCGCCAATCAACTACTTGGCGCGGATTACCCGGTTGATCGAATCGACGAGGGTATTATCTGGAACTACCGCCTCAGTCGCGCCGTCGTTGCCGCTTGCTGCGGCACCAGCTTGGCGCTGGCGGGAGTGGTATTGCAGGCCCTGCTGCGTAATCCCCTAGCCGACCCCTATTTAATGGGCATTTCTGCTGGTGCCTCTACGGGTGCCGTTGCGGTGGCAGTTGCTGGGTTAGGCGCTGGCATGCTGTCGTTATCGTTGGGTGCCTTCGCTGGTGCCCTCCTCGCCTTTGGCATCGTAGTGATGCTCGCCCATGCGGCCAACAGCGGTGTTGGTGGTGGGCGTGGTGTTCAGGCAGCAGGAGCAATTATTCTGGCGGGGATTGCAGGTTCGCAGCTGTTTAATGCACTGACGGCTTTTATCATTACCAAGTCAGCAAGTGCTGAACAGGCGCGGGGCATTATGTTTTGGCTGATGGGCAATCTCTCTGGGGTGCGCTGGGCTGATGCTACCTTAGCGGTGCCTGCCGCGCTGTTCGGGCTAGTGGTTTGCCTATGGCACCGCCGTTCCCTGGATGCGTTTACCTTCGGGGCCGACAGCGCCGCGTCTATGGGCATTGCTGTGCGCCCGGTGCGCGGCATGCTGATTATCGCGATGGCGCTGGTCACTGCGGTAATGGTATCCATCGTAGGAGCGATTGGCTTTGTTGGCTTAGTGATTCCCCATGCGATGCGCTTTATTGTCGGCAGCCAACACACGCGCTTGATACCCGCCACCGCGCTTGCTGGCGCGGTATTTTTAATCGGTTCAGATATTCTTTCGCGCACTCTAGTGTCTGGTCAGGTGCTTCCCATCGGGGTGATTACATCACTGATCGGCGCGCCCGCTTTTGCGCTTATTCTTGTCCGTGGCAAGAGGCATTAATGCAATTATCCGCAGAACAACTCACCTGGGCGATACATGGCACGCCACTGGTCATTGACGTCAATCTCACCGTCGAGCCCGGTCAAACCTTTGGTTTGGTGGGCCCCAACGGCTCGGGAAAAACGTCCCTGCTGCGTCTGCTGGCCGGTTTAAACAACCCAAAGACAGGCCTGGTGCGGATTGATAACCAGCCTTTGCACGCCCTCAAACAACGCACTATCGCTCAATCTATTGCCTTGGTTGAGCAACAGGCTGACACCACCGATAGAATTACCGTGCGCCAAGTGGTCGCGCTAGGTCGCACACCTTTTCTTTCCGCCTTACGCGCCTGGTCAATTGAAGATGATGCCATCGTGGTTAAAGCGCTGATAGATGTTGATATGGCGCATATGGCAGATCGGCTTTGGCATACACTTTCTGGCGGTGAGCGCCAGCGCGTGCATATTGCTCGGGCATTGGCCCAACAGCCTAAGATCCTGCTGCTGGATGAACCCACCAACCATCTGGATATTCGCCACCAGCTGTCGATTCTTGAGCTGGTCAGGCAACTGCCGATTACGGTGATTATTTCCCTGCACGACCTTAACCAAGCCATGGAGTGCGACCGAATCGGCGTTATGGATAGCGGCCGCCTGATCGATAGTGGCCCACCCCACGACGTGCTCACCGCCAGTAGGCTACAACAGACCTTTGGTGTGCATGCCCATGTGATCGATGACCCTGTCGATGGCAAGCAGGTCATGCGTTTTCGCAATGCTGTTTAGAAACGTTGGCAAGGGGTAAATGACTTGGGGTAAATGACAAGAGGTAAAAGCCAAGTAAAAGGTGGCGAGACCTCAGGGTATAGTGAGGCGTTTTCTTGGTTAAGATATTGGGGCCCAAATGAGTACTGACCATCCACCAAATGCGCATCTTGCTAAATGGGAAAATGCTAAAAACCCTGTGGTGTCGATGTTTAAAGAGTACCCTGCGGGCCATCACATCCCTCCCCATCAACACCAGCGCGGGCAGTTAATCTATGCCAGCACAGGTACGATGAGACTATGCACCCGCGATGAATACTGGTTATTACCTCCGTTTCGTGGCGTATGGATGCCTCCTTACGTAGAACATGAAATGAGCGCCAGCACACCAGTTTCTTTGCGGACTTTATATGTCAATGTCGAATCGTTCACCTTAAACCTGCCTAGTCATCCAGTAGGAATAGGCGTCACTGCCCTTTTACGCGAGTTGCTGATCCGGGCCTCCTCTTTTTCAATCACCTATCACCCTGACAGCTTCGAAGAGCGCTTATTGCGGCTAACATTAGAAGAAATGAGGCAGGCCTTCGAGTGTGGATTAAAACTGCCCATGGGCAGAGATAAGCGTTTGAAAAAGATCTCCGATACGTTGCTGGAAAATCCGGGTGATGTGCGCTCACTGGCAGATTGGGCGAATGAGGTCGGAGCAACGACGCGGACACTATCCCGACTATTTCGCACTGAGACAGGTATTTCTTTTATTCAATGGCGAGAGCAGGTACGCATTGTAAGTGCCATGTCGGGGTTAAGCACCGGGCAACGCATTAGCCAAGTTGCAGAGCATCTAGGATATGCTTCACAAGGGGCGTTTACCGTTATGTTCAAACGTGTCACGGGTAAATCTCCCCGAGAGTATTTAAACGATCTGTCCTGTTCTCAAACAAAGTTGTCTCACATGGAAGAATAGAATCCGAGTGAGATTGATATTGTTTCTCTACTTCTTGAAATAATCGGTAGAGGAATATGAAACGTTCACTAACGTCACTCACTGACCACTATTACGTTCTGATAATCGCATCTACATTCCTGCAAGGGTCTTCTTTTGTCAGCACTAAACTCGTCATGGAACAGATGTCGCCGTTATGGGCAGCGTCTGCTCGTTTCCTGGTCGCAGCAGTATCCTTGTCGCCTTTTGTTTTTATCCAAATGCGCAGGCATAAAATATCTCTTAAAGAGCTTCCTTGGGTAAAACTGCTAATAATTGGTAGTTTTCAAACAGTCGGCGTCATGTCGCTACTCAACATCGGACTAACGGCGACTAGCTCTTCAATAGCTGCCATTCTTATGGCCAGTAATCCTCTACTGGTGGTTGTCTTAGCATGGTTTATTTTAGGCGAGCGCTCCTCGACGCTTGCCTTATTCGGCTTAGCTTCTGCTTTTATTGGAGTGGTTATTTGTATTGGGATCGACGTTGACGGCTACCACGGAGTCGGGCGGGGAGAAGTACTTGTGATGCTGGCATCTACCTGCTGGGCCTGTTCTACCGTGTTAAGCAAGAAATTTGCCATAACGCTCTCACCCTGGATAGTCACTTTCTGGCAGATGTTGATTGGCTCCCTGCTGCTCATGGTGATAGCTGCCTGCAGCAAACAACCTTTTTCCCTGCCGACGGATGCTTACCATTGGGGAATGTTTATGTGGCTGGCAATTCCCGCATCGACTGGAGCTATCGGGCTTTGGTTTGCGGCGTTAAAGATTGGCGGCTCCGTACATACAAGCGGCTTCTTGTTTCTGTGCCCACTGTTTGCCGCCCTGGTTGCATTTATATTGATCGGACAACACCCGGCATGGCATGAAGTGATTGGCGGTGTTTTGGTGGGCGCAGGCCTGTTTCTGATGGCCCGCCAGCGTCAACCAAACCAGCGACAGCAAAAACCAAATCCCCTGTTAGATGCCCGCTAACGTAGCAGCGAGCGCTAACTGTTGAGCTAGCTAAGCTTGTCATCACTCCTTTATGGGTACAAATACCGGTGCCCCTTCAACCTCGACCACCGCCAGCCGCTGCTGATAAAGACGTTCTAATGCACTGGGCACCAGCATGCTGTCTCGCGTGCCCCAGCAGGCATCGCCATTTGGGTAGAGTAGTAAAAGATGGTCACACCAGCGGGCGGCTAGATTTAAATCGTGCAGGCACATCATCACAGCACTGCCCTGGGCTGCCTGCTGGGCCATCAGTGCCATCACTGCGCTTTGGTGGTGTAGGTCAAGGTGATTGGTTGGTTCGTCAGCTAGCCAGATGCTGGGGGCCTGAGTCAGTACCGTGGCCATCGCCACTCGCTGGCGCTCGCCGCCAGAAAGTGTACTCACCAAACGGTCGCGCAAGTGCGCAACGTCTAACCGTTCAAGCGCTTCCTCGGCCTGGGCGTAGTCGGCGGCGCCTTCCATTTGCCATGGCGATAGGTAGGGGTGGCGACCAATCAGCGCGGTTTCCAGCACGGTCGCGGGAAAGCCATCCAAGCGTTCTTGGAAGACAACTCCCAACATTTGCGCAACTTGCCGCCTGCTCAGCGTCTCAAGCGACTGCCCTCCCAATAGCACTTGCCCGGAGCGCGGCGAGTTCAGCCCTGCCAAGGTGTGTAGCAGCGTCGTTTTACCTGCACCGTTGGGGCCGAGCACGCCCCATACCTGCCCGGGTTCAATGGCAATATTCAGCGCCGTGCCATCACCTCTTCCCGGCACGTTGATGATGAGGTCTTGGGTAACCAAACGGCTCATCAGCGGCTCCGGTAAAGCAGAAAGAGGAACGTCGGCACACCTAATAGCGCAGTAATCACTCCTACCGGCAGCTGTTCCGGCGCAATCATCGTACGCGCCAGTGTATCGGCCAGCATGAGTAGGGTCCCCCCAGCCAGTGCACAGGCCGGTAAGATTAACCGCTGATCGTTACCCAACAATAGGCGCAGCATATGCGGCACTACCAAGCCGACAAAGCCGATGCTGCCCGCCGTAGTAACAGCCGCGGCGGTTAACAAACTGGCGACAATATAGATGCACCACTCAAGTGGCCGGACGGCAACGCCCAGCGCAGCAGCTTGCTGCGGGCCACGGGCCAGCACATTTAAGCTGCGTCCAAGGGGCATCAGTACCACACAAGTAGCCAGTAACAGCAGCAGCGGCGGCCAGGGAGCACGCGCGTAAGAAAGATCGCCCATTAGCCAATACAGCATGCCCGGCAACCGCTCCGCAGGGCTCAGTGCCAGCATCAAAGTGATCACCGCGCCCCAGCCTGCCGCAACCACTACGCCGGTAAGCAGTAGCCGCGAAGGGGTCCAACTACCGCTGCCGTGGGCCAAGCCGAAGACTAATAACGTCGAAACTAGCGCACCGCCAAACGCCGAGCCTGAAATCGCCAATCCGCCCAGCCCCCCCAGCATGGCAGCAAGCGCACCAATCGAGGCACCACCGGAAAGCCCGAGTACATAAGGGTCTGCAAGAGGATTACGCAGCAGCACTTGCATCAGAGCACCCGCTACCGCCAACAAACCACCGACAGCAAAAGCCGAAAGCGCCCTTGGCAAGCGCAGCTCCAGCACCATGGTACGCGCAAGCGCATTGCCCTCGTCCTGGCCTATATAACCAAGATTACCGAGAACCACTTGCCAAATTTGCGCTGGGGAAAGCTGCGCACTGCCGACGCCAAGGGCGATCACTAGCGAAGTCAGTGCCGCCAGCAGCAACAGGCCAAGCGGGAAGCCCAATCGTGCTAACATTTAATGGCGCTCGCGTTTTTGTCGGGCGATATCAAGCTTCTCGCAGAGAATCTTGCTACCTTCCATCAAGCGCGGGGTGGGCCGCTGAATCAGAGAAGGCGGGACAAAAAAGAGATTATCATCGGCAACCGCCGTTACGTTTGAGTACTGCTCCCAGTGGGTCAACCAATGGCGATTCTCTTCCCCCATCCCTCCGGCAACAATCGCTTCAGGGTTTGCCGCCAGGACAGCCTCATCATCAATGCGAGGCACTAGGCGCGCCTGCTCACCAAACACATTTTCACCGCCGCAGATCTCGATCACCTGGCCGATAAGGTGTGCGTCATTGACACTCATTAACGGCTCATCCCACACTTGATAGAAGGTGCGCACTGGCTCCCGATCACGGTAGCGAACGGCCAGCTCAGCCATCCTCGATCTGAAATTATCAGCAACCGCCTGACCGGCTGTTTCAGTGCCAGCCAGTCTCGCCAAACGCTCAATTGCACTGGCCACTCCCTCAAAATTCCTAGGCTCAATATAGAACACCGGCATACCCAGCGCTTCCAGGGTTTCCAACTGTTCAGCGGGGTTCCCGGTTACCCAGCCGATCACTAAATCAGGCGCCAGCCCTACCAGGGCTTCTAAATCAATGCGCGTGTGACTACCAACAGACGCAACGTCTTTGGCCTCCGGTGGATAATCACTGTAGCTAACCACAGCCACCACTTGGTCCCCAGCGCCCGCTGCATAGGTCAGCTCCGTCGCCCCTGGCGAAAGCGTGGCAATACGTTGTGCTGACGTGTAGAGACACACTTCACGCTCACGATCATCCACCGCGCAGCGGCTGTGATCATCTGCCAATACGGCGTTTGCAACCACACCACTGAGCATTGATAAGCTTAGTATCAATCGACTTAATAACAGTGCGGGGCCAGTGGCCCCGCGATGTTTAAACAATCTCTGATTCGCTTTTTTATTGGCCAAAGTGAACACTTAAAAACCCTGCTCGGCCTGCGTTAATGTAGTCGGCACCATCAAACGAGCGCGTTGTAATGTAATCTTGATCCAACGCGTTTTCCAACGTTACTCGCGCACTCCACAGTGGGGCAAACTGCCAACCTGCACGCAGGTTAACCAGCCCGTAACCGCTTAAGCGGTCTTGATTCTGCGCATCACGATAACGGTGGTTTTGAGCAATCCAGGAGCCGCCCACCGACCAGTCGCCAAGTTCACGGTCTACGTCTAAGCGAAGACTTTGTGAGGCGCGGTTTTGCAGGCGCTTACCGGTTAGGCGGTTTTCAGGATCGGTGTAGGTCAGCGCGGCAGCTAGCGTCCAATCGTCGAGCTCAACGCCAGCGGCCAGCTCAGCCCCACGAATACGGGTTTCGGGTACGTTAAACAGCAACCCCTGACCAGCAATCAAGTTGTCGATATCGGTTTGATAGAGTGCCGCATCCCAGAACCAATGGCCGTACTGACCGCGCACGCCCACCTCAATGCTTTGCGAAGTTTCAGACTCTAAGTCGGGATTACCAAAGCCTGGGAAGTAGAGCTGGTTGTAAGTGGGTGCGTTAAAGGCTGTACCGTAGTTGGCACGCAAGGTGTGGTGGCCGTCTAGGTCATAGCCTACGCCTACGCTGCCAGTGACTTCTTCACCGTAAGCTTCATTGTCATCAAAGCGCAAGCTGGCTTGCACAGTAAACGGCGCAAAATCGAGCAAGGCTTGGGTAAATACCGCCGCGTTGCTACGGCTAGTTTCATCGTACGCCGTAGTGCTATTAACGCGATCTTCGCTGTATTCAGCGCCTGCAATCAGCTCGTGGGCACCCGCCGTTAAGGTGTTTTCCCAGCGCGCGGTACTCACCTTGGTGTTAAACACGGAGTCACCAAAGTTATCGATGTTATCGCTTTCATCACGAGATTCGCTGAGTGTTAAGCGGCTGCGCCAGTTATCGGTTATCGGCAGCTCACCGTAGACACCCGCCACCTGCTGAACGAAATCGTTTTCACCGCCATCGTATTCGTTATGACCACGGGCACGAAGCGCCAACACGCCCGCTTCTGCACCACTTTCAAAGGTGTGAGATACCCGCGCTAACGCCGTGGTGTTGTCATAGCCCTTATCGTCGCCATCGCGTCGAATCGGTTGACCATCCGTGGTGAAGTGGCTAGTGGAAAAGCTATAGCGGGTGCCGCCCTCTTTGCCGCTAATGCCGGCACTCAGGCGCTGGGTATTAAACGAACCACCACCGACAGAAATACGCGGTTGCGGACCCTCTTCTTCGCCTTGGGGGGTAAACAACTGAATAACGCCGCCAATTGCGTCAGCACCGTATAGGCTGCCACGCGGACCACGCACAATTTCAGCACGATCAAACATGCGCGGTTCCAGATGCTGCCAGGCAGCCCCACCACTGGTGGCAGAACGAAGACGAATCCCGTCAATCAACAGGACATTTTGGCCGCTACCGCTGCCGCGAATAAAAACGCTGCTGTTTTTACCAAAGCTGCCATTTGTAGAAACATCCACCCCAGGCTGGCCGCGCAACAGGTCGGTAATACTTACCGGATCTTGGCGGCGTAACGTTGCCTCATCCAGTACAGTCACCGAGGACAGGCTTTCATTGGCAGTACGCGGCGCAAGTGCGGCGGTAACAACAACGGGGTTTAATGTATTCGCAGCTGGCTGTGCGCTCGATTGGGCTTGAACGGCCATGGGCAATGCAGCCATCGCAAACGCCGCCAGCGTGGCGGTGGAATGAAAACGGTAAGACATGAGGAGATCCCTTGCTCACTGTGCTCACCCGCACAGCGTATTTTTTTGACCGGGCAGAGGGATGATAGGGAGATCGGCAGCCTAAGCTAGCGATATCACCCTGAGCACGCCCTCCGCGTCTCGGCATGTTGTGGTCCTATAGCACCATGCCTCTTAGGCCGGTCTCCGGGCTGACGAGCGAAAAGCGGATAACAGCATCATGCCTTTCCGAACGACCACCTTCCCATGCGTTAGCACAGTGGCGTCTTTAGCCGTTCTTATCTCGATCACCGTTGCGGGGGCAGCGTTGGATTCACGTAAGTGTTCACCAACTTCCCGTTTAACTGATGGCGACAATGGCCATCAGCACCTGAGAGTGCGCGTAAACTAGCAACTTGTTAGGGGCTGGTCAATTTAACCGACTAGGCTTTAAGCGCCTGCACGAGCCCATGTCGTACATGCCAGACCTGCTCGGATTGGGCGGCAGCGTCTTGGCTAAACCAGCCGCTTAAATCACGCAGGCGACGCTGGTCTCGGGCCATGGGGACGATTCCTCGCCCTAACTCATTCATGATGACCACCAGCGTCACGCCATGGGTTTGTGCGGCGGTGGCCAAGCTTTCCAGATCTCCCCGCCACAGAGCGCGCGACGCATCGCTGCTCATATCAGAGTGCAGCACTGCCGCTAACCACTCAAACACACCGTGCAGAACGAGCGGCACATTGGGCTGCATGATGTGGGTCACTTCGTGTAAACGCTGCCCTGGAGAAAGCCGCCACCAAACAGCGCTGGGAAAGCGTGCTTTTACAACATCGCGCTTACCTGCGCAGGCACCGCCGATGAACAGCTGCATTGCCACTCTCCTTTGCCATCTTCACGTTTTAGATACGTCAGTTGCCAACGCCGTCCTTGTGCTTGATGAACGATGCCTTCCCAAAAACCAATGGTTTCGAAGCGACGCCGCAACTCGCGTATTACCCCGCCGTGGGTAACAACCAGCACTTTCTGATAATGATGTTCGCGGGCGTGCGCCGCCACCTCTTCAAGCCAAGCATTTAAACGCTCACGTAGCTGGCCGGAAGATTCACCGCCGGGAATTTGCAGCTCACCCACGCTGTCAATCCAGGCGCGATAATGGGGTAAGTCTTTTAGTTCATCGTAAACTTTGCCTTCATAGTCACCAAAATCCAGCTCCCGTAATCGTGGTTCTAGATACAGCGGCATACCCGGCTTTGCCGCCTGCGACCACTCAAGGGTTTGCTGACAGCGGTTTAAATCGCTTGAATAAACAGCGTCAAAGCACTCTTCTGCCAATGCGTCACGCAGTGCCAGCAGCCCCGCTTCTGCATCAGGAAATAGCAGCGGAATATCGCGCTGCCCCTGGTAGCGGCGCTCTAAATTCCAAGCGGTGATACCGTGGCGAACTGCCACCAACTCCACATTAAGACCAGTAGCCAAAGCTCTCCTCCTTCAATGGTGGCACCTACCATATCGCCATTGATGCCGTTAAATAGCCGCAGCATTGCCTTTCTGGCGATTGCCACCCACACGATGATAATCACTCCCCAGGCAAACCATGCAGGGGACACCGCGCCAAGCAGCACCAACGGCAGCAAGGCATAGCCAACATCATGGGCACTTAGCGACTGCTGCCAGCTCCATGCGAGCCCTTTGCTGTGAGCGCAGGGAGTAAAAATCAGCAGTGCGACACCAGCCAATCGACCCAATGCAGGCACGGCCACCAGCCACCACAGCGGTGCCTGATAAGCCAACAGTGCCCAAAGCAATACGCCCTTCCAGGCCAGCAAAAACAGTAATGCCAGGATGCCGAAACTGCCTATCTGAGCGTCCTTCATGATTTCCCAACGCCGCTCAAGGGGTTGGTTACTGCCTAACGCATCGGCAAGGTCCATTACGCCATCAAGATGTAAACCGCCCGAAAGCGCTACCCATAGGCTTAGCAGTAGCAACGCAGTGATTGGCGCAGGTGACGCTATGAAACTTAATAGCAGCGCGCTTAACGCCAGCACGCTGCCAATTAATAACCCTACCAACGGATAAGCGCGAATTGCCCAGCGACGGGTGGCAGGTGTCCATGGACAGGCAATAGGAAGCGGAATTCGGGTTAGAAACTGCAGCGCGAGTATTAGGCCGAACAGCGCATTTTTCATCGTTTCCACTCCATGGCACAACCAGCGATGACTTCAAGCACTGAGTCAGCTTCCGCCGCTAACCAGCGGTGTAAGCACTGGATAAACTCAACGTAGCGCCAGGTAGCCGGCTGATCAGGAATCAGCTCTTCGTTAAGATCGTTCGATACAATCACCAGTGTTAGCCCCCGTGCTTGTGCATCACGCAGGCAGCGAGCCAACAGCGCTAGGCCTTGCTCATCACTGAATTCTTCATTTGGCTCAGCGCCAAACAGCACTTGTCCTGCCCATAGGGTTAAACAATCGAGTAGCGCCGCGTGGTGATCAGGCACTTGGGCAATGGCTTGGTCGATCGCCAGGGGCGCCTCTAGCGTCACCCATTGGCCCTCCCGGCGTGCCTGGTGGCGCGATACCCGGTCGGCCATTTCGGCGTCGTAAACTTTGGCGGTGGCAATGTAATAGCAGTTGGCGTCACCCGCCGCGCTGAGCACACGCTGCTCCGCTACTTGGCTTTTTCCAGAGCGAGCGCCCCCACTAACAAAGACAATCATGCAACACCTTTAGCAACCGGTTATTTGCCGACTCATCACGCAGCGCCAAGCGTAACCAACTGCCCTCAAGCCCTTTAAAGCTGTGGGTATGCCTCGCCAGTAGTCCTTTATAAAGCATGCGTTCAAACAGGTCTGCGCTGGTCACGCCGCGTTCACGCTGTAAAACACCTGGCCGCACAAGGAAAAAGCAGCTGTGACTGGGCACCACCTCAAGCCCTAGCGCCTGCAACGCCTTGCCCAGGCGTGGCTGCTCTCTGGCCAGCCACTGCTGGGTGAGCCGTGCAAACTCGCTATCCGCTAACAGCGGTGCCACCAGTTCAGCAGCAAGATGGTTCACACTCCAGGGCGGTTGGTGGTGACTCATGGTGTCTACTATGTTTTTCGAAGCCAGCACGTAGCCTAGGCGCAACCCAGGCAAGGTATAAAACTTGGTCATTGAGCGTAGCAGTACTAAATGACAGTAACGCTTAAGCAGCGGCGTCAACGACTCAACGTCTATCGATAGGTCGATAAACGCTTCATCAACTACCACCTGGGTACCGGTAGCCTGCGTATGCGCTAGCAGTCTCTCTACTGCATCGATGGGTATCAGCGTGCCAGTTGGGTTATTCGGACGACACAGAAACACCACGTCGGCGTTTACTGCCTTCTCTAGCAGGTCGGCCATATCACAAGCGAAATGCGGCTCGCGCAATACATGCTCGGTCATTTCAATACGGTGGGCAGAACAGGCTCTGGCATATTCGCCAAAGCTGGGGGCCAGTAATAAGGCACGCCCACTGGCATGCAGCGCAGCGGCAAGAAAAATGGCCTCTGCCCCACCATTGGTCAGCAGCACTTGTGCTGGTTGAACACCGTTGTGCGCCGCAATGGCCTGCCGGGCTGAGGCGTAGTCCGGCGAGGGATAGCGGCTAAGCCCACCAAGCCGTGTTACCAACCAGCTTGCCAGCCACTCGGGCGGCCCAAGCGGGTTAAGGTTAGCGCTTACATCGTCAATCATATGATCGGCAGGTAGCCCAAAACGCTTCAGCAGCGCTGCGGCCTGGCCACCATGGCTTGGCCAATCAGCCGCCTCGTGAACAGTGGTTTGACAACTCATAGCCATGAAATCCCCGCGCCTGCCGAGCCCATTAATACGCCCGTTAATACACTCATCAACACGGCCATTAACAAGAAAAACAGCAGCCAAGCGCCGTGCATTAATTTAATGGTGGCGTTGATATGCGAATACCTCAGCGTTTCCAGTGGCGAGCCAAGAGTTGCTCGATGAGAAACCGCGCCCTGATAAACATTGGTGCCGCCCAATTGCACACCCAACAGGTTCGCGACCATGGCTTCTGGCCACCCCGCATTAGGGCTTGGGTGGCGAGGCGCTTCGCGGCAGGTGGCCAACATGGCCCGACGCCAATAGAGCGCCGATGATTGCCAACTGATCAGAACACCGGCGGCCCACAAACAGAGTGCGGTCAGCCTGGCGGGCAGCCAGTTAGCTATATCATCAAGCTTCGCCGAGGCATAACCAAAGTCGCTATAGCGTTCGTTTTGATAGCCCACCATGGAGTCCAGCGTGTTGATCGCTTTATAAGCCAGCGCCAGCGGCGCACCGCCGATAAACGCGAAGAATAGCGGCGAGGTGATGCCATCCACCGTATTTTCTGCAATGGTTTCCACCGCTCCTCGGGTAATTTCCGCTTCATCCAGTTGCTCGGTATCACGCCCCACCACCATAGAAAGTGCCTTTCGCGCCGATACTAAATCACCGTTAGCCAGCGGCACGGCAATGGCGCGCCCCGCTTCCGCCAAGCCTTTTATGGCCAGCGTTGTCGCCAGCAACCAAAGCTCAGCAGCTAGCCCAAGCCAAGGGTGCACCCAAGTCAGTAGCTCCAAACTCAGCCAAGCGAGACTAAACGTGCCCAGCACAATGGTGGCGGTGAGTAAGAAACCCAGGAGTCGACGGCGCTTGTCACTTCCCTGGTTCCAGCGCTGCTCAAGTGCGCTGATGACACGCCCAATGATGACCACTGGGTGCGGCAACGAACGCGGGTCACCCACGACTAAGTCTATGACAATCGCCAGTGCAACAATAACGACTCCGCCATACATGAAGTCCCCAGTCATGGCGCACTATTATCGTGAATACCCGCATCGGCAAAAGTGGCCATCTCACTGAGCATCGCGGCGGCGGCCTGCAATAACGGAAACGCCAATGCCGCGCCACTGCCTTCTCCCAGGCGCATTCCCAAGGCTAACAGCGGCGATGCATCAAGTGCCTCAAGGGCTGTGGCATGGCCGGGCTCTTCAGAGCGATGTCCAAAAATCAAATAACCACGCACCGCCGGACATAAACGGCAGGCCGTCAGAGCGGCTACTGTAGCAATAAAGCCATCCACAATGGCCGGCAGTCGGTTTGCCGCCGCAGCCAAATAAGCCCCTGTCATGGCGGCGATCTCTAACCCGCCGAGCTTGGTTAGCACCTCCATGGGGTCTTCGGCATTGGCTTGGCGTGCCTTTAGCGCCCGCTCGATCACCGCTACTTTATGGGCCTGCTGAGCGCTGTTAATACCGGTGCCAGCGCCCACCAGCTGGGCCACTGGCTTACCGGTTAGCGCCGCCAGCATGGCGCTGCTTGCCGTGGTATTAGCAATACCCATTTCACCAGCAATAATACATTTCGCGCCCGCCTGAACGGCTCGCTCAACGGCTTCGCAGCCTACCTGTAACGCAGCCAGCGCTTCGTCACGGCTCATGGCATCTTCAAGCACCATATTGGCGGTGCCCGCGCGCACTTTGGCGTCAATCACGCAAGGCATTGCCAGCGGTGCCGCAACACCAACATCCACAACCTCAATCTGGGCACCAATTTGTCTGGCAAAGACATTGATCGCCGCCCCGCCATGGGCAAAGTTAGCCACCATTTGCGCCGTCACTTCTTGTGGAAAGGCCGACACGCCCTCTTCAGCAACCCCGTGATCAGCAGCAAAGACAATGATCGCCGGTGGCGTGATGCTTGGCTGACATTCACCAGTGATCTCACTAAGCGTAACGGCCAATGCCTCTAACTGGCCGAGGCTGCCCGGCGGCTTGGTGAGCGTATCAATATAGCGAAGCGTTAATGCGCCAGTGTGGCTATCAAGTGGCGTGACTTGGTTAACGATGGGATGCATAGCAGCTCCAGGGCAGCAATCGAATTCATTTTGCGCCAGATGGTAGCAAAAGCGCGGCTGCTATACTTGCGCTTTAAGCTGCTTCAACACGCAACAGCTCCTTCCGGGGATGGATTGCCCTGTTAGCTGTAATGTTCATAAAAGCATCATCATTTACGACGATAGTTGCTATTAATCAGGGGTAATAAAACTACAAATATGGTTTTTATTGCCGTAAAGTCTCTTATATCGACACAAAAAGATGTAAAATAACTACAAACTTGACTCAACGTCTCTATCATGCAGAGGTCTCTATGCCGAGCTCAACACCCGCTACTTTAAATCCTACCGTTGCTGAGGTTACCCAACGCATTCGTGAGCGCTCTGCTGAGCGGCGTGCTCTCTATGAGCAACGCATGGCGGACCAGCATAAGCGTGGTGTGCACCGTGCAGAGCTATCCTGCGGTAACCTGGCCCACGGCTTTGCCGCGTGTAGCCCCCAAGAGAAAGACTCCCTGAAGCTAATGAACAGCGCCAACTTGGGGATCATTTCTTCTTACAACGATATGCTGTCGGCCCACCAGCCGTTTGAAACCTTTCCGGAAACCATCAAAGCCGCTGCTAGCGCCATGGGGTCAACCGCCCAGTTTGCCGGTGGTGTTCCTGCCATGTGTGATGGGGTTACCCAAGGGCAACCGGGCATGGAACTGTCGCTGTTTTCCCGCGACGTGATTGCGATGGCTGCTGCAGTTGGGCTTTCACACAACATGTTTGATGCTGCCCTTTATCTGGGCGTGTGCGACAAGATTATCCCTGGTCTGTTTATCGCAGCGGCACGCTTTGGTCACCTGCCTGCTATGTTCGTACCCGCCGGCCCAATGCCCAGCGGCCTACCGAACAAAGAGAAAGCGCGCATCCGCCAGCTATACGCAGAAGGCAAAGTGGGCCGCGAAGAGCTGCTGCAAGCGGAGTCTGACTCCTATCACAGCCCTGGTACCTGCACCTTCTACGGCACTGCCAACTCAAACCAGCTGATGATGGAAGTGATGGGTCTTCACCTGCCAGGCACCTCGTTTGTGAACCCAGGCACGGAAATGCGCGAAGCCCTGACCCGCTACGCGACCGAACAGGCTATTCGCAACACTGAACCTGGCGGCGACTACCGCCCTTTCTATAAGCAGATCGACGAACGCGCCATCGTCAACGCGGTGGTAGGTTTATTGGCATCTGGCGGTTCAACCAACCATACGATGCATTTGATTGCCATGGCCGCTGCGTCGGGCATTACGCTGAACTGGGACGACTTCACAGATCTCTCCGCCGTAACGCCTAGCCTGATGCAGGTATACCCTAACGGCCAAGCAGACATTAACCACTTCCAGGCGGCAGGCGGCATGAGTTACCTGTTCCGCGAACTGCTGGGCGCTGGCTTACTGCACGGCGATATCCCGACGGTGTTCGGCACCGACCTGACGGCCTACACACAAGAGCCCTTCCTGGAAAATGGCAAAGTGGTTTGGCGCGAAGGCCCAGAAAGCAGCTTAGATGAAAACGTTTTACGCCCAGTCGCTACCCCCTTCGCAGCGACTGGCGGCCTAACAGTAATGAAAGGCAACCTGGGACGCGGCGTGATCAAAGTATCCGCCGTTGCCGACGAACATCGTGTAGTAGAAGCACCGGTGAAAATCTTCGCCGACCAGAACGAAATGAAGGCTGCGTTTGAATCCGGCGACTTAGATCGCGATGTCATCGTTGTGGTGCGCTTCCAGGGGCCAAAAGCCAATGGCATGCCGGAACTTCACAAACTGACGCCGTTCCTGGGCGTACTGCAGGACCGTGGCTTCAAAGTGGCACTGGTGACTGATGGCCGTATGTCTGGCGCGTCGGGTAAAGTACCCGCTGCGATCCATATCAGCCCAGAAGCACTGGACGGTGGCCCGCTATCGAAACTGCGCGACGGCGACATTGTGCGCCTGGACGCCAACGCAGGTACGCTGGAAGCCAAAGTAGAGGCGGCTACCTGGGCCGATCGCGAGCGCGTAGTGGCGAATTTGGACCACTACCACGTTGGCCTAGGCCGCGAACTGTTTAGCGGCTTCCGCCACCTGGCCATGCGTGGCGAAGAAGGCGCAGGCTCGCTGGGCGGCTTTGAAGCCGATGATCTCGCTCGCCAACAGGGCCAGATTCTTCAAGAGGATGCCTAATGCGACCGGCCTTAATTGGTGATATTGGCGGTACCAATGCCCGCCTGGCGCTCGTCACGCCAGGTGAGGTGACGCCCCACGATATTATTAATCTTCCCTGCGCGGACTACCCTGGGGTTATCGACGCGATTCAGGACTACCTGGAGCGCGTGGGCGCCACGGGGGAAAATGCACCGGTGGAAGCCTGTTTGGCGTTTGCCTGCCCGGTTCACGCCGAGCGGGTCAAGATGACCAATAATCACTGGGATTTTATGAAAAGCGATGTTCAGCAGGCGCTGAACCTATCGCTGTTTAAAGTGATTAATGACTTTACCGCACAGGCTCTGGGCGTACCCCATGTAGACGCCGACAACCTGGTGGAAGTGCAAGCAGGTGTGGCTCAGTCTCACTCTACCCGCTTGGTGATTGGCCCCGGCACAGGCCTGGGCGTTGCTGGCGTTTTTCCCGGCCAACACGCCTGGATACCGCTTCCCACCGAGGGCGGCCACGTCACGTTCGCCCCCACTGACAGCATCGAGCGGGCGCTGCTGGATGTTTTTCTACAACGCTACCAACGGGTCAGCGTAGAACGTATTTTATGCGGCCAGGGCTTGCTGGAGCTGTACCAGGCCCATTGTGCTCTGAACGAGCAAACGCCTAGCTGCACGACGCCAGCCGAAGTTACCCAAGCCGCCAACCAGGGTGACTCTATCGCCACCGCCAGCCTGCTGCGCTTTTTAAAAATCCTCGGCGATGTATGCGGCGACGCGACCCTAACAATGGGAGCTAGAGGCGGCGTTTATCTATGCGGCGGGATTTTACCGCGCCTACTGGAGTGGCTACCCAAATCCGAACTGCGTGATAGCTTTGTGAACAAAGGTCGGATGAGCGCGTATAACGCCGATATTCCCGTGTGGATTGTGACTCACCCGTGGACAGGGCTGCTCGGCGCCGCCGAAGCGCTGCATAACGAAGAAGTCTTTTAACTTATTAGGAATGTCCATGCCTGCTCACACCTTCGATGTGCCTTTTGTTCTCGGCATGATGCGCCTGCATGAAGCACCAGAGATGCACCAGGCGAGCTATCTCGCCGACTGGATCGAAGCCCGTATCGAGCAGGGGTTGCACTGGTTCGACCATGCCGACATTTACGGGAACGGTGCGTGTGAGACGCTGTTTGGTCACGCGCTAAACACGCGCCCCGGACTATCAAAACGGCTTAAGGTGGTGACAAAAGCGAGCATCGCCAACGATAACCCAACCCACGGCTCTGGCAAGGTGAAACACTACAACGCCAGCCCGGATTATCTAAGCCGCGCCATTGACAATGCACTTAACCGCCTTAGCGTCGAGCGGCTAGATCACTTTTTAATTCATCGCCCTGACTTATTAATGAACGCAGAAGCAACTGGCCGTGCCCTTGATGACGCTATCGATGCAGGCAAAATTGGCGCTGCGGGCATTTCTAACCATTTGCCAAGTCAGTGGCGTAGGCTGCAAAACGCCATGCACCACCCTTTACGTGCCAACCAAATCGAACTTTCCATTAGCCATAACGCCCCCCTGTTTGATGGTAGCTTTGATGATCTATGCGCCGACGGCCATTGGCCGATGGCGTGGTCACCGCTAGCGGGCGGCACACTAATGCAAGGCGACGTCGGTAACGTTCTTAACCGCGTAGCTCGAGAGCAAAACGGCACCTCTAACGCGTTAGCGCTGGCTTGGCTGCGGTCACTGCCTGGTCGGCCGATTCCCGTTGTCGGCAGTGTGAAGCCTGAACGTATTGGTGACATGCTCGACGGGCCTGAGACGCTCTCAAGAGAGACATGGTACGAGCTGTTAGAGGCCGCGCGAGGCCACTGCGTCGCGTAACCCCTTCATCAATTAATAATATAATGACAAGGAATGACTTATGACGCCGGTGATTGCTTTCGGTGAAGCCTTGGTTGATATGTTGTCCAGCCGCTTAGGCGATGACACTGGCCAAGAAACCTTCACGCCTTACGCGGGCGGCGCGCCTGCTAACGTCGCGGTTGCCTGTGCCCGACTTAACGTACCCAGCCAGTTTTTAGGCATGGTGGGTGACGATACGTTTGGCCACTTCCTGATTCGTGAGCTAAAAAGCCATGGTGTGGATACTCAGGGTGTGGTGCTGACCAAAGAAGCACGCACTGCGCTGGCGTTTGTTTCTCGGGACAGCAGCGGCGAGCGCACGTTTGATTTTTATCGCCCACCGGCGGCCGACCTGCTTTATCGCTTAGAGCACCTGCCCCACGGCGTGTTTGAACAACCGGCGATTGTTCACTTATGCAGCAACAGTTTGACTGACCCTGAGATTGCCGATACCACCTTAGCGATTGCCGCTATGGCAAAGCGCGCGGGCTGTTTAGTCAGCGTGGATGCCAACCTCCGCCACAATCTGTGGACCGAAGGGTCAGCCGACCTCTGGCTAGTAACCGAGCTATTGGATAGCGCCGAGCTCGTTAAAGTCTCACTGGAGGAGCTTGATTATCTTCGTGGCGGGCATTCTCAGGAAGCGTGGCTATCTCAGCGGCTAGCCGCTGGGGTAAAAGTAATTTTAATCACAGACGGCCCTAACAAGGTGGTGCTGAAAGGTGTTGGCCTTGACCACACCATCACACCACCCCAGGTAACCGCGGTTGACACCACGGCTGGCGGTGATGCGTTTATTGGCGGCCTGCTGGCTGAGCTTTCACGGCACGGCATTGATGAGAACTGGTACCAGGACAGTGCCTTTCTAACCCGCGCGGTGGATATTGCCTGCCGCTGTGGTGCTCACGCAGTGACACGCCCAGGCGCCTACGCCGCACTGCCGACCCATAGTGATATTGAAGCGCTAAGAAATACGTAACGTCTGTAGCAAAAAAGGGCGTGCAACAGCACGCCCTTAACTATGTAATTACACGCTAAATCCTACTAACGCGCTACCGCACCTTTACTCGATACCACACTGCCACCGAGCAACCCTGCGCTTCCTTCCAGTACGTTGACCTCAATCGAGCCTGTTGTTTGAGTTGTAAAGCTAACCTGAGTAATCGCTCGTTGTTGCGTATCACCGTTCACCAGGATCTCCAGCGAGCCATGATCACACCACCACTCTAGCGTGATCGTTAAACCATCAACGCTGCCCGCTGCATGGTCACAGGCGAAATGGTCATCGAAAGCTGCTTGTCCGTTCACGCCGTTACGCGTGTAGCGAAGTGCAACGCCCTCTTCTCCCGCTTCAAGAGTAAGCTGTTGATGACCTCCCTGCTGAAGCGACAGCGCCACTCGGCTGCCAGCCGTTAAGGTCAGTTCAAGCACACCACGGCTTACCGGTGGCAACGAGGTTAAGACGCTATATTGCCCAACACCCAGCATCGCCTGTGGCGGGATAGTATGCGGTACGGCTGTCAGCGCCTCATGGCACTCGCTGGCGATACGTTGGCAAAGCTGAATGCCGCTCGATGTCGCACGCAGGGTTAACTCTCTGGGCAGACTCATCATTCCCCGCCAGCCAGCTTCAGGCGCATGATTGGCATACTGCCAATTATTCAGCCAAGCCACGGCTAAACGGCGCCCCGAAGTATTCGACCAGCTCTGCACGGCGTAAAAGTCACGCCCTTCATCCATCATCATGACGTCATCAGGCGAGTGGTCGTTAGTAAAACGCTGGCCGTCGAACTCGCCCACAAAATATTGCGTGAACGAGCCAAAGGCATTATCTGGCGTAGCCCCAATGCCAACGATTAATACCCAGCGGCTAGATAGCTGCCCATTGCTAGCGCCGTCCACTGGCAGCTCGAACAAATCGGGGCATTCCCAGGGGTGCTGAGTATGCGCGCCGTGGCCCTCGCCAAACGCACTGGCAAACTGCCAGTCCAATAGGTTTTCCGAGGTATAAAAATGAATTTCCTGACCACAAGCCAGCGCCATTACCCAACGCTGGGTAGCGGCATGCCACAACACTTTTGGGTCGCGAAAATCTTTAAATCCTGGCGCGGGTAGCACGGGGTTATTGGCGTATTGATGCCAAGTGCGCCCCTTGTCGCGGCTATAAGCCAAACACTGTGACTGCTCATAATCTTCAGGGTCATCGGAAAGCACTCGGTGGCAGGTATAAAACGCCAGCAGCCCCGGCTGGCCATCAAACAGACCCGTCACATCATGCTCATCCACGATGGCACTACCTGAAAAACATGCCCCTTGGGCGTCTGGCGCCAGCGCAATAGGCAAGTGCTCCCAACGGCAAAGATCGGTGCTTACCGCATGCCCCCAGTGCATGGGCCCCCATACCGTGCCGTGGGGATGGTATTGATAAAAGAGATGATACTCCCCTTCGAAATATACAAGCCCGTTGGGGTCATTCATCCAGCCAGTAGGCGGCGTAAAATGCAGCGTTGGCCTAAGAGGAGTAAATTTGACGAGATTCAATGTAAAAAACCCTAACTTAATCGATTAAGTTGAGGCTATCACGCTTTTTCCCTCTCTGCCCTACGCCGTTAGGTGGAGCGCATAAAAAAGCCCGAGCATGGCAATATGCTCGGGCAAATGACTTACCCACACGACCCGATATCAGTGAGGCAAGTAACGAGAGTGCTCGTGTCGATTTACATCGTATTCGTTAGTGGTGAAAACGCTCAGCGGCCTGACGGGCCAGCTCGCGAATACCGTCCCAATCCTCTGCTTCAACCATGGCTTTCGGCGTTAGCCAAGAACCGCCTACACACATAACATTGGGTAGTGACAGGTAGGTTTCAGCGTTATCAACCGTGATACCGCCGGTTGGGCAAAAACGTGCTTCGGGAATCGGCGCGCCAAAGGCTTTAATGGCTTTGGCACCACCACTGGACTCAGCTGGGAAAAACTTGAAGCGGCGATAGCCGTACTGCCAGCCTGTCATCAGCTCAGAGATCGTTGATACGCCGGGCAACATCGGCACCGGGCTCTCTACGCCATAGCGATAAAGCGCTTCTGTCGCGCCGGGTGTCACTACAAAATCCGCACCTACCTGTTCAGCTTGGCGGTATTGCGCGGGCGTTAACACGGTACCTACACCGATGCTGGCTCCCGGCAGCGCTTCTTTCATGCGTTTAATTGCTTCCAGCGCGCAGTCGGTACGCAAGGTAATTTCCAACACGCTTAAGCCACCTTCAACCAAGGCGCGACCTAGCGGTACCGCATCTTCAAGACGCTCAACGGTAATCACCGGAATGACCTCAGCCTTTAAGCAAATGCTGTCAAGCTCGGCAGTGCGCGTTGAGGGTAGCTGTTTATCGATTGTCATCAGTGAGTCTCCAAGCAGGTGTTACTGGCAAACGTTTATTGGCGAAAGCCCAGGCGTTACGGCGCCCAGTAGATCGCTAACGGGCAAGATAAAAACGCGCGAATAGGTAGCTTACGGACATCATCACCATTCATGGCGTTTGCCAATACGCTGCGCTTATCATCGCCAGTAATATGTAAAATATGTCGATGCGCCTGATGTAGGCGATCTGCCGAGAAGGTAATACGCGGCTGCGGCTGACTAGGCGTACGTACCGCGACAAGCGGCTCATCGGTAGAGAGCGCTAAACCTAGTTCTAGGCTGTCGGGGAACAGCGACGCTGTATGGCCATCGCCGCCCATTCCCAAGATCACAACGCTGGCGGGCCAAGGCAGAGATGCCGTGCGTTTGACAACCTCATCAATCCCTTCTTCCGGCGTCGAGGCATCTGAGGTTAGCGGTACGAAGTTGGCGTTCGCAGCCGCTCCTTGAAGCAGGTTTTCGCGCACCAGCTTGGCATTGCTATCGCTACTTTCCTCACCCACCCAGCGTTCGTCGGCCAACGTGATATCAATGCGCTCCCAAGGCAGCGGTTTGGCTGCCAGCGCTTTAAAAAATGGCACCGGCGTAGAGCCACCCGAGACGACTAGTAGCGCGCGCTCTTGGCGACTCAAGTCTTCGGCCAATGCCTGGAAGACCGCTTCAGCCAGCTGTTGTGCTAGCGCTTGACGTGCTTCGCTCATATTAATAATCCTCGTACCAACTGCGGCCATCTTGGGTAATCATGGCGATGGAGGCGACCGGCCCCCAAGAGCCTGCCGGATAACGGCGCGGCGGTGTTTCGCGGGCTTTCCAACCGTCGATGAGCTGGTCGCACCAACGCCAAGCGTGCTCAACTTCGTCGCGGCGCACGAACAGATACTGTTGGCCTTTCATGACTTCCAGTAGCAAGCGCTCATAGGCATCTGGGATACGTGATTTGGGGAACGCGCTGTTAAAGTCCAGGTGCAACGGGCCAGGGCGCAGGCGCATGCCTTTATGCAAACCGCTGTCTTTGGTGAGCACCTGAAGCGCGATCCCTTCATCCGGCTGCAGGCGAATGATCAGCTTGTTAGACGCAATCCCCCGCTGATCAGGATCAAAAATGTAGTGCGGCTGCTGGCGGAAGTGGATCACGATTTGGGACAGTTTTTCAGGCATGCGCTTACCGGTACGCAGGTAGAACGGCACACCCGCCCAGCGCCAATTTGAAACCTCGGTTTTCATTGCCACAAAGGTTTCGGTCTGGCTCTGGGTATTCGCCCCTTCTTCTTCCAGGTAGCCGGGTACCGGCTGACCATCGTTGGTGCCCGCGGTATATTGCCCACGTACTACATCACGTCCCAGAGCCTCACCGGTAAACGGCTTTAGGGCTTTCAGCACTTTTACTTTCTCATCACGAATCGCGTCGGCATCCAGGTTGGAAGGCGGGTCCATGGCAATCAAACATAGCAATTGGAGCAAGTGGTTTTGCACCATATCGCGAAGCTGCCCGGCATCATCGAAGTAGCCCCAGCGCCCTTCAATGCCGACCTTTTCTGCAACGGTAATTTCTACATGGGAAATATGGTTCTGATTCCATTGCGTCCCGAACAACGGGTTAGCAAAGCGCAGCGCAATCAGGTTCTGTACCGTTTCTTTACCTAAATAGTGGTCAATACGGTAAATACGCGACTCAGGAAAAACGGCTCCAATAGCGTCGTTAACTTCTTCTGATGACACTAGATCGTAGCCGATGGGCTTCTCAACGATGACCCGCGTTTGCTCATCCAGGCTGCCACTCGCCTCAAGGTTGCGGCAAATATCGCCGTAGATCATTGCGCCAACGGATAAATAAACCACCATGGGGCGATCAGAGCCTTCGCGCCATTCACGTATTTGCTCAAAACCCTCAGCTTTTTTGAAATCCAGCTGGCAATAGTCAAGCCGATTTAGAAAACGCTCGAGACTCTCTTTATCCTGCTCATCTTTTTTTAGCCGCTTTTGCAGCGCGCCGCTGACCAATTGGCGGAATGCAGCGGTGTCATGCGCTTGACGTGCCAGCCCCATAATCCGCGTGCTTGCGGGCATTAAGCCCTCACGGTCAAGGTGATAAAGCGCAGGAAACAGCTTGCGCATCGCAAGATCGCCCAGCGCCCCAAACAGCGCTAAATCGATAGCGTGTTTCTGATCGCCCAGCGGGGAATGTGACTGGCTCATCTCAGCTCCTATTTATAATTAGATGATCTAATGTAGTTAGATTACCTAAAATCTATCTGATATCGGGCATTATACGCAACATTACATGTAATTTTACTACAAAAAAATAGCGTTGCCTCCCCAATTACGTCTTTTAACGTTATTTACGTCTCTCTTTAAGTAGTGCCGTCTCTGAGCAGTACCGATGCCGACACCTAACGTTATACCGCTTTATTGTTACCTTTCATTCCACTCTACGCCCCTTGGATACGCCATCGCTACGCCCCTTGAGGATGAGGTGACGTTGCGCGTAATTGGCGACGCTGGCACTGACTAAAGCGCTGCTCATCAAAATATTCGCAGCACTCTACGACAACAACAATGAGGTATTTACATTATGGCAACGTCTCGCCCCATTATGATGCCACTATTAGCCGCCACGCTGGCTGCCAGTGCCGCTCTTCCCGCCGTTGCGTTTGAGGACGATCGCCTGACTATCTGGATGGGTGATAATAAAGGTCAAGAAGGCATTCGTGAGGTTGCCGAGCAGTTTCGTGAAGAAACAGGCATCGAAGTTGAGGTGGTATTTCCCGATAACCTTACCGACCGCTTTCAGCAGGCGGCAGGAAGTGGCCAGGGGCCGGACATCGTCATCTGGGCTCACGACCGCATGGGCGAGTGGGCACAAAGCGGCTTATTGAAACAAGTCGCCCCAAGTGACAGCTTCCGCGAGGCGTTTTACGACTTCACCTGGGAAGCTGCGCTGTGGAATGGTGAAACCTACGGCTACCCGATATCGGTAGAGTCACTGGGCCTCATTTACAACAAAGCCCTGGTAGAAACACCGCCAGAAAGTTTTGCCGAGCTGATGGAGCTTGACGAAACGCTCTCTCAAGACGGAAAAAAGGCCATCTTATTTGATTACAGCGAGCCGTATTACGGCTGGACCTTACTAGCGGCCAACGGCGGCTACCCTTTCAAGCAGACTGACAGCGGCTATGACGTCAGCGATATAGGCGTTAACAACGAAGGTGCCTTACAAGGGGCAGAACTGCTGGTTGAGTTGATCGAAAGCGATGTACTCCCCCGCGGCACTGATTACAACCTGATGGACACCCGCTTTAACCAGGGCGAAGTGGCTACCATGATTAGCGGCCCATGGGCTTGGCCGAACCTGGAGCGTAGCGGAATTGACTACGGCGTCGCGTTACTGCCGAAAGTGGGCAATGAGCGTGCTAAACCCATGTTTGGCGTGATGACGGCAATGATTAACTCCGCCACACCTAATGATTTTCTCGCCGTGGAGTTTTTAGAAAACTACCTGCTTAGCGAAGAGGGCATGCACACATTCAACAGCGACGGCTCACTGGGAGCGGTTGCTCATATCGATTATCAGGCTGAGCTTGCTGATAATCCTAACATTGCCGCGACGCTTGAAAATGCCGAAGTCGGTATGCCCATGCCAAATATTCCTGAAATGGGTGCTTTCTGGGCAGCCATGGAGCCCGCCCTGCAAAACATCGGCAGTGGACGCCAATCGCCCCAAGAAGCGCTGGATGCCGCTGCACGGCGTATGCGCCAGTAAGCTTTTTCTGCCCTTCTGCCCGGTAGCCAATAACACCGGGCAGCTTTCAGGATGTCACTATGTATACCACTAACGCCTCTCGTGGCCTTCCCCGCCACCGCTCTCGCCATCTCACCGAACGCTACACCCGCTGGGCACTTCGCTGCGTCATTGCCACCTTGGTAATCGCGCTGTTATGGCTGGTAGTCGCCTTTCACCTTAACGGCCAGTGGATGTTCGCGCTGCTCTTTCTAGTGCTGGGCGCCTCGCTAGGCGTGGTGTTTACCAAACGCACGTTAATGAGCCACCGGTATATTTTTCCTGCCGTGGCGGGGCTGGGCGTATTTGTTATTTTCCCGCTGCTTTACACCATCGGCATTAGCTTTAGTAATTACAGCTCAAGCAACCTGTTATCGGAAGAGCGCGTGCGCGGCCAGTTGATGAGCCAAACCTATCAACAGGAAGGCAACGCGTTTGAGCTAACGCTTTACCAAGCAGGTGAGCTTGTCCGCTTATACCTGGAAAACAGTGAGGCAGACACGCCCCAGCGTTTCGTTTCTTCACCGCTCAACTTCGCCAACCATGAAACCCGCCAAATAGGCATTCAGGCAGTAGACGCTTCGCCTGCCCAAGAGCCACTGGGAATGCGCGCTATTATCCAGGCACGTGATTCTCTGCAAGGGCTTAGGCTGCTGACACCGGATGGCGCGGAGCTGCGTATGGCAGGGTTACGCCAGTTTGCCCCTATGGTAGATCGCTATGAAGCTCGTGAAGACGGCTCGCTTTATGATCGCCGCGATGACCGCGTTCTTACCCCCGACCCCGCTAGCGGATTTTTTATCGCTGATAACGGTGAAAGCATCACGCCGGGATGGCCAGTCAATGTAGGGTTTACCAACTATACGAAGATATTCACCGACCCCGACATTCGCGGCCCGTTCATGCAAATTTTTGTGTGGACCTTTGTGTTTGCCGCACTGACGGTGGTCTTCACCCTAGCCGTTGGCTTTGTGCTGGCGTCACTGTTGCAGTGGGACCAACTCAAGGGCAAAGCCGTTTATCGCACGCTGTTAATTCTGCCTTACGCCGTGCCCGCCTTTATCTCCATCCTGATTTTTAAAGGCATGTTTAACCAACACTTCGGTGAAGTGAATATGATTCTGGACACGCTGTTTGGTGTTCGTCCAGAGTGGTTCACCGACCCGTGGCTGGCGCGCTCCATGCTGCTGATTGTTAATACGTGGTTGGGCTACCCCTATATGTTGCTGCTGTGCATGGGGCTAATCCAAGCTATCCCCCAAGATCTCTACGAAGCCTCGGCGGTAGATGGCGGCGGCCCTATTACCAACTTGTTCAAGATTACCCTGCCACTGATTATTAAACCGCTAACACCACTGTTAATTGCCGCCTTTGCATTTAACTTCAATAACTTTGTGCTAATTGCACTATTAACCGGCGGCAACCCTGACATTTTGGGCGCCAGCACCCCAGCAGGCACCACCGATCTATTGGTCAGCTACACCTACCGCATTGCCTTCCAGGATGCCGGACAGAACTTTGGGCTGGCAGCCGCCATCGCAACGCTCATTTTCCTCTTGGTCGCGGGTATGTCGTTGCTTAATTTGCGCCTTTCCAAGGTTAAGGTTTAGGAGGTTACTCATGGCCATGGTTCAACCCCGTTCTGTGGGCGCGCGCCGCTTGGGCGCTCACCTTGCACTGATCTGCTTTGTTTCGCTGATTGTCTTCCCACTACTGTTGGTGATTTCAATCTCATTCCGCGAGGGTAACTTTGCCTCTGGCAGCTTGATTCCCGAGAATTTCTCGTTGGAACACTGGTCTCTGGCACTGGGAATTCCCTGGGAGCGCCCGGATGGCAGTATTGTTCAACCGCCCTTTCCCGTGCTGTTGTGGCTGTGGAACTCGATAAAAGTGGCGGTAGTTTCTTCGGTGTTGATTCTAATGTTAGCGACGACGAGCGCTTACGCCTTCGCACGCATGCGCTTTAAAGGCAAAGAACCGCTTTTGAAAGGTATGCTGATTTTCCAGATGTTCCCAGCCGTACTGTCGCTTGTGGCGCTCTACGCCCTGTTTGATCGACTGGGACAGTTTGTTGGCTGGTTAGGCATCAACACCCACGGCGCGTTGATCGTGGCATCACTGGGCGCAGTCGCGCTGCATATCTGGACCATTAAAGGCTACTTTGAGTCGATTGATGGCTCGCTGGAAGAAGCGGCTATGGTCGATGGTGCCAGCACTTGGCAAGCGTTCCGCTACATTCTGCTGCCGCTGTCGATTCCCATTTTGATGGTGGTTTTTATTCTGGCTTTCGTGATGAGCATCATGGAATATCCCATGGCCTCAGTACTGCTGGTGGATGAGCACAAACTCACCCTGGCGGTAGGTGCCCAACAATACCTTGCCGACCACAACCAGCGCTGGGGCAACTTTGCCGCTGCTGCTGTGCTTTCCGGCCTGCCCATTACCGTTGCGTTCTTGATCTGTCAGCGCTGGATTATTGGCGGATTAACCGCTGGGGGCGTCAAAGGCTAACTTCCTGGATTTAACTACTCAGTACACCACTCCCGATTCCTCGCTTGAGCACCTTGCTCGTCACCGGCTCTATTGATAGGGCCGGTTTTTTCATCACTGAGTTCATCACTTGAGTATTTTTTTAGAGAATTTTTACGGACTTTTTGTAGTTGCCATGGTGTTATATCGCGATCAACATTAGGGCAATTTAAGAGCGGATATATGACCATCTTTCCCAGCGGGATTTACTATCGAGACGCTTACCGCAATTGGGCACAAATATTTAAAATCATGGCAGTGTTATGGTTAGTGCTTGCCATGTTTATGACACTGCCTTGGATTGTTCTGGTTATTGAAAAAGATCCTGACGCTCCCGCGTTCGGGATGTCGCTTCTCATTATTCTGAGCGCCACGCTGATCACTTGGTTGCTAACCCGCCGAGTATCGCTGGAGCTGAAGCCCTGGCAAATGTTTATATTGACGGCGGGCAGCTGGACCAGTATCAGCTGTTTTGCCAGCCTCCCGCTTATTTTAGGTGCGCCCCAACTTAGCGTCACAAATGCAGTCTTTGAGTCGGTCTCCGCGATTACCACCACCGGGTCAACCATATTATCTGGGATCGAAGATTTATCCGACGGCCTAAAGCTGTGGCGGGGCTTAATGCAGTGGATGGGTGGTATCGGCATTATCGTCATGGGCATCGCTATTCTGCCGTTTCTTAAAGTAGGCGGCATGCGGCTATTCCATACTGAATCTTCGGATTGGTCCGATAAAGTAATGCCCCGTACGGGAGGTATTGCAAAAGCGACGCTAACTATCTACGTGGGGCTGACACTACTGGCCATGCTGAGCTATTGGGTCGGTGGAATGCTGCCGTTAGATGCCGTGGTTCACGGAATGACATCACTAGCGACCGGTGGCTTTGCGAACTCTGACGCCTCGTTTGGTGCCTACTCTGAGCAGCCGTGGTTGGTATGGATGGGTAGCTTTTTTATGCTGAGTGGTGCGCTACCCTTTGTCTTATATATTCGCTTTATTCGTACCTCCCGCAGCGCACTGTGGAAAGACCAACAGGTGCGTGGTTTGTTAAAACTGCTGCTAACGGCGATTTTAATTCTTAGCGCATGGCGCGTTTTACAAGGCGATGATTGGTTTGTCTCGCTCACCCACGTCACGTTTAACGTCGTTTCGGTTGTGACCACCACTGGCTATGCATCCGACGACTATACGCTGTGGGGTTCATTACCTATCGCTGCGTTCTTCTATCTTACGTTTATGGGTGGCTGTAGCGGCTCTACTAGCGGTGGTATGAAAATTTTCCGGTTCCAAATCGCTATGCTGATGCTGCGTAACCAATTGCGCTACCTGATTCACGCTAATGGTGTTTTTACAACGCGCTATAATCAGCAGCCGGTGACCAATGATATTTCCCGCAGCGTAGTGGCCTTCTCTTTCTTCTTCTTTATTACGATTGCAGTGCTTGCCTTGAGCCTTTCAGCATTGGGATTGGACTTAGTCACTGCCCTTTCCGGTGCGGCCACTGCAGTGGCGAATGTAGGCCCGGGTCTCGGTGACACCATTGGCCCGGCAGGTAACTTTGCAACACTACCCGATGCCGCTAAATGGCTACTGTGCCTCGGCATGTTAATGGGGCGCCTGGAGATTTTAACGGTCGTGGTGCTGCTCACGCCGATGTTCTGGCGACGCTAACCTTGTTAGAGCGGCGCTACGCTCAAGGGCGCAGTGCGGCTTCTACCAATAATCGATACCCGATGCCTGCTTCTGTTTGAAGCAGGGTTGGTGTTTGTGGGTCATCCCCCAGTTTCTGCCTTAGCCGGCTGATCACGATGCGCAAATAGTGCGTATCATCAACATGCGTTGGCCCCCAAATTTCTTTTAACAACTGGGTCTGGGTAACGACTCGCCCGGCGTAGCGGCACAGGCGCGCTAACACAGCGAACTCTTTGCGCGTTAAATGCACATCGTCTTGCTGTAGTGTGACCCGCCTTAGCTCCAGATCAATCGCTAAACCCTGACTGACATAGTAACTCGATGTTTGCTCTCCCCGAACTTTCTGGGCCAAGCGCAATACCGCTCTTATACGCGCGAGTAACTCTTGAATGCCAAAGGGCTTAGTAACGTAATCGTTGGCACCGTTATCCAACGAAAAGACTTTCTCTTCTTCTCGATCACGAACAGATACCACAATGACCGGTACGGTACTGTGCTCACGTATACCCTGCAGTACTTCGTGGCCGTCCATATCAGGCAAGCCTAAATCGAGCAGCACGACGTCAGGGGCTTGGGTATACACCATGGCTAACGCCTGCTCGCCATTCTCTGCTTCCAATACTGCGTAGCCCTGAGAGGCTAAACTGATACGCAGAAATCGCCGAATCTGCTGCTCATCATCAACAATTAGAATGCGACCGCTGCCTTCACTCTTCATCACCCCTCCTAATATCTGCACCTAACAGTGGCAGCGTTATAATAATCGCGGTACCTCGCCCACTTTCGCCCGTACCGGCCATAATAGTGCCGCCATGGGCACCAATCATGCCACGACATATGGCCAAACCAAGGCCGCTGCCATGAGCACTTCTATCGCCGTCGCCACCGCTGTAAAACATATCGAATACCTGCTCGCGTAGCTCGGGGGAAATACCAGGGCCTTGATCTTCAACAGTAATCACCAACGTTGCGGGATCACCTTCAGTGAAGTGCGCCTTTATGCTCAATTCACCCCCTGGTGGTGAAAAACGTTGAGCGTTATCCAAGACATTCACCAACGCTTGTTCTACCAGCGCAGGGTGGACATAAAGTAGCGGTAACGAAGGAGGCCAGGACTTGCGGACAACGACATGCTTAAGTGACTGACCCAAGCGTTTGAGCGCTGAATTAATAACGTCGTCAAACGCTACCCAGTCTCGCTCAATTTTTAACGTGCCGTGACCTAGCCGGGTCATATCCAACAAGTTTTGTATGTATCGATTGAGGCGCTCACTTTCGGACAAAATGCCATCAAGCAGCTCACGTTGATCGCTATCGCTTAGCTGCGGTTTGAGTTCAATCAACGAACTGGCTGAGCCAATAATAGAAGAGAGTGGTGTACGTAGGTCATGAGACACCGATGAGAGTAACGCAGAGCGCAGGCGTTCGTTCTCTTCGGAGACACGGGTTGTGTTCAGCTCTGCCACTAGTCGGGTGCGCTCTAGCGCCATACTAAGCTGACGCACCAGCGTATCCATTAACGACTCACGCTCGTAGGTGAGCGCTTTTAGGCTTTCCGACAGTTTAAGCGCCAGCATCCCTACTTTTTCTCCCTGCACTGTCAGGGGTATCAAGCGCCAAGCCTGTTGACTCAGGGTGTCTGTGCCTTGACCACTGGGCTTTTGATGCTGCCAACTCCACACCGCCGCTTGCTTAGCGGCCATGTCCAAACGGACCGAATCCGGCAGCGCATGCACAACTCGAACTTCATTCGCGCTTTCGGCGCTTTCAATAAATACCGTAGGCACCGCAAAGCACTGCACCAATGTATCAACGCCAATTTTTGCTGCACTGGCGCTGTCTGTCGCGGTTGATAGCTGTTCGGCATAACGCAACAAAAGCTGGGTCTGATCGCGGCTAGCACGCAGTGCAATTAAACGCCGCCGCCCCCTACCCGCAAGCTGCCCAACCACCACGGCCACGAGCAAGAAGAACACTGCAGTCAGCAGTTGCCCACGCTCCACCATGGCAAAGGTTAGACGTGGCTCGGTAAAGAAAAAGTTAAATACTAAAAAGCTCGCGATGGCACTAAACATCGCCATGGCGGTACCCGCCCATACGGCACTAAACAGTACGGCCACTAAAAACACTAATGATAAGTTGGCCAGCTCAAGCCAGGGCTCTAGCATGACAGCCACCCCTAGGGATGCCGTCACCGCCAAGCTAGTGGCCAGTAATTGGGGAGGACGCAGTTTCCAGCCATGCCGCCATCTATTGGCGCGTTGTTTCACAGCCCCTTTAGCCACTACAACAATATCGAACGCTTCGGCATGCGCCATCAAGCGTTGGGCCAGTGGCCGTGACCATTTCCACCAGCGACGCTTCGCTTCGCGGCCTACCACAATGGTGGTCGCGTTAATTGAACGTGCATAGTTGAGAACTTCGCTTAGCTGACTATGCCCTTGTAAACGTATTGAATCGCCACCCAGCCGAGTAACCAGGCTGAAAACTTGTTCAATGGCCAGCTGCTGCTCTGGGGAGGCAATTCCTTTATCAACATAGACCGCTCGCCATACCGCCAAACGCCGCTCTGCCATCCGATGAGCCGCGCGAACCAGCGATACGTCGTCTTCACTGCCATTAATCACCACCAGCAGGTGCGGCCTTACCGGCCAGGGGCCTGCCCTACCACCAGCATCCATTGCCACTTTAACATCAGCATCCACTCGCTCGGCCATGGTTTGAATTGCCAGCTCACGCAGCGCGTTGAGATTGGATTCATTAAAGTAACCTTCCATGGCAGCACGGGCTTGTTCGGGTATATAGACTTTGCCACGCCTTAAGCGCTCAAGGAGCTCGTCAGGCGTTAAGTCAACAAGCGATACGTCTCGGGCGCGCTCTAACAGCGCATCAGGCACCGTTTCGCGCATGCGAATCCCAGTAATCCGCGCGACATCATCATTCAAACTTTCGAGATGCTGGACGTTAACGGTTGTCCACACGTCAATACCTGCATCCAGCAGCTCTTCAATATCCTGGTAACGACGCGGGTGCCGACTGCCGGGGATATTACGGTGGGCAAGTTCGTCCACCAGCAAAATAGTGGGACGCCGCGCCAGGGCGGCATCAATATCAAATTCATAGAAGGTTCGGCCATAGTGCTTTAAAGGCGCTAACGGAAGCCGTGCCACCCCATCACACAAGGCTTCGGTATCAGCGCGACCGTGTGACTCCACCACGCCAATGACAATATCTTCACCTTCCTCTGCCCGTTCACGGGCGGTGCGAAGCATGGTGTATGTTTTACCAACACCGGGTGCGGCTCCCAGAAATACACGCAAACAGCCGCGCGCCTCTCGGCGCGCGGCTTTTAGCAATGTATTGGGATCGGGTCGCTGATCCGCTGAATACATTGGTTTACTCCATGGTGTCTGAAGCCGTCGGGGTGACGGGTGCTGGGGTTAATGGCGCTGCGGTGGTTGATGATACTGGAAAACGATCATCCAAACTGACATTCAGCCGCAACACATTCACCACCGGTGAGCCCAGCCAGCCTGTGTTTTCAAGTGCTTGATCAATTAGCGCCGTCACAGTAGCTTCATCGATGCCGCGTGCTTGCGCTACTCTGGCAACCTGTAGCTCAGCCGCCTCGGGGGAGATATGCGGGTCGATACCGGAGCCGGACGCGGTAATCAGATCAACAGGGATTTGATCGACACTTACGTTTTCACGTTGAGCAATGGCATTTGCATCTGCCTGGGCACGCTCGCGCAGCGATACGTTGCTCGGCGCCAAGTTAGATCCTGAGACATCACCTGCGTCATTGCCCGCTGCTGATGGGCGGCCAATAAAATACTCATCGCTGACAAACGTTTGGGACACCAGGCTTGACCCGACCACCCGACCAGAGGCGTCTCGAACCAAACTCCCTTGCGCCTGCTCGGGGAATAACCAGCCACCCAGTGTTGTGGTAACCAACGGGTAAATCAGCCCCAGAAGAACTGCCATTACCACCATAAAGCGAAGTGCATTGCCCCAGGAAGCCTTTGCCTGCAGCACATCGTCATTCGCAGCGATCTGGCGTTTCATATCTACATTCATCACGTTTCTCCTAGATAAATAACGCAATCAGCATGTCGAGAAGCTTGATGGCGGGGAATGGCAGTAGCAGCCCACCCAGGCCATAAATCAGCAGATTTCGACGCAACAACTCCGTCGCCGATGCCGCCTTCACAGACACACCGCGCAAGGCAAAGGGAATCAATGCCGGAATGATTAACGCGTTGAATAGCACCGCTGCTAGCACCGCCGTGGTCGGCGAGTGCAAATTCATAACGTCGAGCACGCCAAGCGCAGGGAAGCTGGCGGCAAACAGCGCTGGCAAAATAACAAAGTATTTAGCCACATCATTAGCCAGCGAGAACGTCGTCAGCGCGCCACGGGTAACCAGCAACTGCTTGCCAATTTCCACCGCACTAATCAGCTTACCGGGGTCAGAGTCCAGATCCACCATATTGGCCGCTTCACGGGCTGCCTGGGTGCCTGAGTTCATTGCCAACCCTAGATCAGCTTGAGCAAGAGCGGGAGCATCGTTAGTACCGTCACCCACCATGGCAACCAAGCGACCACTGGCCTGCTCTTCGCGAATCAACGCTAGCTTGCGCTCTGGCGTGGCTTCGGCAATGTAGTCGTCCACGCCTGCCGTCGCGGCAATAGCCGACGCCGTAATCGGGTTGTCACCCGTAATCATTACGGTTTTGATACCCATGGCACGCAGTTCAGCAAACTTCTCCGCGATACCGCTTTTAATCACATCAGACAGCGCCACCACGCCCAAAATCTGACTACCTTCAGCCACCGCAATGGGGGTTGCGCCATCCCGTGAAATACGCGCAATGACCTGCTCGTAATCGCTGGGTATGTCACCGCCCTGGGCTTTTACCCATTCCGCAATCGCGTTCGGTGCTCCCTTACGCAGCTTTTTACCGCTGGTCAGATCAACGCCTGACAGGCGTGTTTCAGCACTGAACGCTTCAAAGGTTGCACCATCGGCTTCTTGTCTAAGCTGGACATCGACGCCCTGCTCAGTGGCTAGCTCCACAATTGAACGCCCTTCTGGCGTAGGGTCTTCCAGGGACGTTAAAAACGCCACGTCACGGACTCGCTGACGCGGAATTTGTTGGCAAGCAGCAAACTCCGTCGCACGGCGGTCGCCAAGCGTTATCGTGCCGGTTTTATCCAGCAGCAAGGTGTCGATGCTGCCAGCAATCTCGACGGCTTTACCTGATTTAGCCACCAGGTTAGCCCGCATAGCGCGCTCCATACCCGCAATACCGATAGCAGGCAAGAGGCCACCAATAGTGGTTGGAATTAAACAGACCAGCAATGCCACGAGCATTACCGTGGAGGTTTCAACGCCCACGAAAGCCGCCATGGGTACCAAGGTGACGACCACGATCAAAAACACCAGCGTTAGCATGGCCAAGAGTACCGATAGCGCCAGCTCGGAAGGTGTCTTCTGACGGTTGGCGCCTTCAACCAAGGCAATCATGCGATCTAACAACGATTCGCCAGGGTTAGCGCTAACTTCAATAATCAGATGATCTGACAGCACTTTGGTCCCGGCACTGACACCGCTGTTATCAGTGCCCGCTTCACGCAGTACGGGCGCAGATTCACCGGTGACAGCCGACTCATTGATCGAGGCAGCCCCTTCAACGATATCGCCATCGGCGGGAATCAGCTCCCCCGCGACAACTTTCACACGATCGCCTTTGCGGAGAGAGTCGGCCGTAACATTACTCGTCGTACCATCAGCGTTCAGCTTAACTGCCTTCAGCTCTCCCTTGGTTTTACGCAGCGCCCCAGCATGGGCTTTACCACGTGACTCTGCCAGCGACTCGGCACCCGTGGCGAACAGAACGGTGGCCAGCAACAACAACGCGATAGCCAACGCAAAACCGCCATTTTCTCCCTGGGCGAAAGCAATGGGCGTCAGCCCAAAGCACACTACGGTACCAATGGCGACCACGGCCATCACGGGGTTTCGCGCAAGTTGTTGAGGCGCAAGTCCTTTCACAGCCCCAGCGACGACCTGGCCAATGGGTAGCGGACGACGCGGCTGTTTAGCAAGCTCAGTATGTGACATCTCGTTTCTCCTAGAAGCCTTGCGTCACGGCTTCAGCAATCGGGCCAAGCACTAACGCCGGTAAGAAGCCCAGCAGGTTAACAATCACAATGACACCGGCGGTCAATCCCATAAATGCCGGGCTATCCATCGGCAAGGTGCCGCGTCCCGCGGGTGCAGTGCGCTTCGCTGCCAGCCATCCGGCCACCGCTAATGGCACCAGCATGGGAAGGAATCGACCGACCATCAGGGTGATAACACAGGCAAGGTTCCACCACGGCGTATCATCGCCAAGCCCTTCAAAACCAGAGCCGTTATTGGCAAATGCAGAGGCAAATTCGTAAAGCACTTGGGTTAGGCCGTGGAAACCAGGATTTGAGGTTCCAGCAGCGTTAGGCATCGCTACGGTAAGCGCGGAGAGGCCAAGAATGACTAACGGCTGTACCAGGATCGCTAGAGAGATCCAGCGCATTTCACGGGTTTCTAACGGTTTGCCAAACAGCTCAGGCGCTCGACCGACCATCAATGAACCAACAAAAGCCGCCAACATCAGATAGAGAAAGAAACCGATAAGCCCAACACCGATGCCGCCAAAGGTGACGTTCACAAACATATCCATCAACACCATCATGCCGCCCATGGGGTTGAAGCTGTCATGCATGGCATTAACGGAGCCGTTCGATGTTTGTGTCGTCCAACTGCCCCACAAAGCGGAAAGATCGGTACCAAAACGCAGTTCTTTGCCTTCCAGATTAGCGCCGGGCTGGGAAAGCTCGACAAGCGCAGCATTCGGCATACGTTCCGAAGAAACCACAACCGAGGTGGAAATCAGCGAAAACGTCAGCATCACAGCACCAATACCCATCATTAATCGGCGTCGGCCACTAATAAGTGCGATGGCAATCAGTAATGCGAAGGGAATGATCGTCAGCGAAGCGGTTTCAATCACGTTGGCCAACGGCGTTGGATTTTCAAGCGGAACGCTAGAGTTTGGTCCATACCAGCCACCACCATTGGTGCCTAGCTGTTTGATCGCAACCATTGACGCAACCGGCCCTAAGGGAATCGACTGCACCTCTTCCACTTGCGAATCCAGCATCTCCACCTGATGCGCCGCTTGGTAGCTAGAAGGTACTCCTTGCGAGGTCAGTAACAACGCCACCACTGCTGCCAGCGGCAACATAACGCGCACTAACGTGCGGGTCATATCATGATAGTAATTGCCAACCCCTTTTACCGTTCCCGCAGGCCGAGCCACTAGCAAAGTACGCGCTATGGCGACTAGCACAGCGAGCCCCGTAGCGGGGGTTAAAAACTGCAGCGTTACAATGGCAAAGGTTTGGCTTAGGTGGGAAAGCTGCGCCTGGCCCGAGTAGTGTTGCTGGTTAGTGTTGGTGGCAAACGATACCGCCGTATGCAGCGCTGTATCCCACTTCATACCAGGTATGCCGTCAGGATTCAGGGGCAATAAGCCCTGACACATAAACACCAGCCATGCCAGCAGTATCAAGCCTACATGCAGTTTCAGAATAGCTAGCGCATATACTTGCCACGTCATTACGCTTTGACTATTAACGCCTGCTAATCGATAGATAGGCGTTTCTATCACTCTGAATAGCGTGTCGATTCGACTGGGCTGAGTACTTAGCGCGCGGGCAATGTATATCCCTAGTGGCACACCAAGTAATGCCACGATGGCATAAATGGCGATCATGTCGTTCATAGCAATCTCCTAAAAACGCTCGGGGCAAAATAGCGCGTAAAATAAGTACGCCGCTGTGCCGGTCGCGATTATCAACAGTGCAATATTCATCGATGTGCCTCCTTTGATTGGCACCTTGAGCTTAGAGATTACCTGCGTAAAAAATCGATGGCGTTTAAGGCGTTAGCCGTCAAAAAGGTGTAAAAAAATGAGCTTTTGGCTCATTAATAGTGCTCCCTGCCACTGCTGCACTCGACAGCTTCCCTATAGATAGGTGACTATCTTCAGTGACATGTCGCCAGAGTGATCTAACCACCGATGAAGATTATTATTTTGGGTGCCGGCCAAGTCGGTGCCACCCTGGCGGAGCACCTTGCCCGCGAAGAGAATGACATCACCGTTGTCGATACCGACGGCGCGAAACTGCGCGAACTGCACACCAAACTGGATATTCGCACCGTGACGGGTGCAGCTTCGTATCCCATTGTGCTGCGTCAGGCGGGCTGCGAAGACGCCGATATGTTGATTGCGGTAACCAACACCGATGAAGTCAATATGATCGCCTGCCAAGTCGCCCATACGCTGTTTCGCACGCCTACCAAAATTGCCCGCGTACGCTCAACCGCCTACCTCACCCGTAAGGGATTGTTTGCCCACGAAGCGATTCCTATTGATGTACTGATCAGCCCTGAACAAGTGGTCACGGATCATGTTCGCCGCCTGATTGAGCACCCCGGTGCGTTGCAGGTGTTGGAGTTTGCCGGTGGTTTAGTGCAGCTGGTGGCGGTCAAGGCGTTCTACGGTGGCCCGTTGGTGGGACAGGATTTAGCCTTTTTAGCCAAGCACATGCCCAATGTGGAAACACGCGTGGCGGCCATTTACCGCCGCAATCGGCCGATTATTCCCCGTGGTGATACGGTGATTGAAGCCGACGACGAGGTGTTTTTCCTGGCCGCACGGCGCGATATTCGCGCGGTAATGAGCGAACTACGCCGCGTTGAACGGGATTTCCGACGGGTGGTGATTGCCGGTGGCGGCAATATCGGTGAACGCTTGGCCGAACACTTGGAGCACAGCCATCAGGTCAAAATTATCGAGCACAGTTTAGAGCGCTGTACTGCGCTTTCCGAGCGGCTTGACCGAACGGTGGTGCTACACGGCAGCGCCACCAGTAAGCGGCTGCTGGAAGAAGAGAACATCGAAGACTGCGATATCTTTTGCGCCCTGACAAATGACGACGAGGTCAATATTATGTCGTCGCTGCTGGCCAAACGCTTGGGCGCCAAGAAGGTACTGACGCTGATTAACAACGCAGCCTACGTGGACTTAGTTCAGGGGGGCGAAATCGATATCGCCATTTCCCCCCAGCAAGCGACCATCGGTAGCCTGCTTACCCACGTCCGCCGCGGCGATATTGTCAACGTGCACTCACTGCGCCGTGGCGCTGCGGAAGCCATCGAGGCGATCGCCCACGGTGACAAGCAGTCGTCCAAAGTGGTGGGCCGGACCATTGCTGAGATCAATCTGCCTGAAGGCACCACCATTGGTGCAATTGTGCGAGGCAAAGAGGTCATCATTGGCCATGGGGATGTGATGGTAGAGAGCGGCGACCACGTCATTCTATTCGTGATTGATAAGCGACGCATTCGTGACGTGGAGCGGCTATTCCAAGTGGGATTAACGTTCTTTTAAGCCACCCGGAACTCGCCTCACGTTAATCAGAGGCTCCTTAGCATCGTTAACAACACTATGCGTTAAATCTCCACCGCGCGGCCAATAAACTCTATCGGGCCAGTTGGTAAACCGGTGGGCGAACCGGTGTCATCTTCTAGAGTGAGCTCAAAGAGCTGATTATCCTCAAGCGGCGGTAGCTGGTCTAAACGCAGGCGCAACGGTTGCCCTGGTTCTACTAGGCCAAGTGAAACCGGCGCTTGCCAATCATCTGCTTTGGTCCAGAACTCCAGTGCTTTTCCTTCGGGCACTTCAAAAGTGCCCAACGGGATCAGTTGAATTTCCTGGCGGTTGGCGGCCTGTACGACCCACCCGGCTGATTGAGTTTGCGGCGCTAACAGCACCACCATATATTCCGGCGTTGTTGGTGCAGTAGAGACATTGGTCAATATCACGCCCATGGTCACCGCGGCAGCCAAACCAAGGCCGGTAGCGGCGCGCCAAAATGGTAGGCTGTGCACCAAGCGGCGTGGCGTTGGTGCCGCCCTAGGAACACGTGCTGATCTTTTCGATGCGGCGTGCATGCTGCGCTCTATACGCGGCCATAAATAATCTGATGGGGTAACAGGATCAACGATCGCGGTGTAGGGGAAAAACTGCTCTTCCCAGTCAGCCACGATGGTCTGTAATTCTGGATCATTGGCTAAGCGTGCCTCAAAGGCTTCTCGCTCAGCAATGGGTAACGAACCTAGCACGTACTCCCCTGCAAGCGCATAAAGGTCATCGTTTTCGTTTGAACGTGTCATGACATACACTCCCGCAGGCGAAGCAAACTTCGCTTAATCCAGGCTTTAACAGTGCCTAGCGGCGCGCCGGTGTGTGCAGAAATTTCAGCATGACTTAACCCATCCACGTAGGCATGTAGCACACAGTTGCGGCGCTCGGTTTCCAATTGCTGCAGGCACTCATCCATCTGTTGGCCAGTCTGCCAGTCAAAAGCTTCCGCAGTTGTCGATAATGACTGTTGGTAGGTGTCATCATCGGCTAGCTCGCCTGGGTCGTTGATATCCACCCTGATTTCTCGGTCGCGCTGGCGAATAGCGTTTAGTGCTAAGTGGCGGGCAATACTGAATATCCAGGTGCGGGCAGAGCCCCGTTCGGGGTCGAAACTATCGGCACGCTGCCAGATGTTCAGGCAAGCATCGTGGACAATGTCCTCAGCCATACCGCGGTCTTTCACAATGCGCATGACAACGCCAAGCAGTCTGGCACCCTCTTGACGATAAAGCTGATGTAGCGCCGCTTGCTCACCACGCGCGCAGCGGGCAAGCGCATCAGCATAATCGAAGTCGTTAGCTATCGTAGACACGCCTATCTCAGACACAGGCTAGCTCCCTGGTGATGCGCCGAGCCTGTCGCCGCATTTTCCCAGCAAGCATAGCCGCTAGACACCCGCGAAGCGAGTGTCTAGCGGCACTGCAACGTGCGTTCTTCAAATTCGTTCTTGGAATCAGTTAGCAGTCCAGAAAATATAATCTGCTTGATAGGTGACGACTGCGGTGGCACCGTCGTGGCCATCATCGCAAGCCACATCTGGTGCGACACCACCCTGAGTATTCAGGCGTTGAATATAGCTAACGCCAGTCATTGCGCCCTCACCTGCCGCAGGATTCGCTTCAACGAGCTGCAACGGGATATTGCCATCACCATTCGCGGCAGTTGCCAGCTGAGTGCCGGTAACTTTGGAGCCATCCAACGCTTCCCAAGTAGCAGGCGGGCCGTAGTAGCTGCCAACTTGAGCACCATCACTGTCGTTCAGCGCCGCGTGGGGACCTTTGAATACCCAGCCCATAGTACCGTCACCTTTAGCTTCGCACATGTAGGTAATCGCACCCACACCCACTGTTTCTAGAGCGATGGTATTGCCATCGGGCACTTGAACGTCGGCAGGCGTCATATCGGCCAGCGCAACGTGACTGAAGGATGCAATCAAGGTAGCGGCGAGTGCTGCACGCGTAAGAGGTTGGATAGTCATTTCAGTCTCCTTGGGTTTTGTATCAACCACTGCAAAGTGTGGCTGTATAGGGGATACACACGAGAAGACGTTTTGGATGCACTCTTTTTAGAAAATAATTAATAAAAAAGCGCCTAAAAAATTTGAGGCGCTTTTTATGTATATAAATCAGCTGATTAATTATTGGCTAACGCCATCTACTGCAACCTGCCGGGGGCAGGCATTGCCACTGTGATCAAACAGGTGGCAATGCTGGCCTGCAAGCCCCAAACGCACTGTTTGGCCCTCTTCTAAGTGGGTCAAACCGTCTAAACGCTGGGTAAGCGGAACGCTAATACCTGCTACCTGCCAGTGCGCCAGCGTTTCGTAACCCAGCTTTTCCGCCACCATTAAGGTCGCATCCAGCGTGGCTTCTGCCTGCTCTGCGGCGACAAAATCTTCTGCCCGCAGCCCAAGCGTTGCGCTATCCCCTGACTGAAGGTGCTTGCCATTGACCGCCACTGTCAGCGTATCACCGCTATGCAGACGCACGACTGTTTGACGCTCGCCTGGATCTACCACCGTGACGGGAAAGGTATTAATCCGCGGCGAGCCGATGAACTCGGCCACTTCAAGGGTTTTAGGGAAGTGATAGAGCGAAAGCGGCGCGCCGACCTGGGCGATACGGCCACGGGAAAGCAGCACAATACGGTCAGCCAGCGTCATCGCTTCCACTTGATCGTGGGTCACGTAGATCATGGTGGCGTTCAGGCGCTTATGCAGCGCCGCAATTTGCACCCGCATATCCACCCGCAGCGCGGCATCCAGATTAGAAAGCGGCTCATCGAACAAAAAAACCGCGGGCTCTTTTACCAAGGTACGGCCAATCGCTACCCGCTGACGCTGGCCACCTGAAAGATCTTTAGGTTTGCGTTCCAGCAGTTCAGTCAAGTGCAACATGTCAGCGGCATGCTGAACGCGACGGCGAATCTCGGCTTTATCAGTGCGCGCCAGCTTTAAGCCAAAGGCCATGTTTTCCGCCACACTCATGTGCGGGTAAAGCGCATAGGATTGGAAGACCATGCCGATATCCCGCTCCTGGGGCGGAATCTCATTGATCCGCTGACCATCAAGCTGCATATCACCTTCGGTGATATCTTCCAGGCCTGCGATCATACGCAGCAAGGTGGATTTTCCGCAGCCAGAGGGTCCAACGAAGACCACAAACTCGCCATCTTCGATCGTAAGATCGATATCCCGGGAGATTTCCACACCGTCAAAGGATTTACCAATACCGCTAAGCGTTAAACGTCCCATGGTGCATCCTCCTCGGACTGTGGGCAGCAGGCAATCGCCACGCCGTAAGGTGGTAGCCGTAGTTGCCCCTCCTGCCACTCGCCGTTTAGCCAAGCAGGCGAACCCTTCAGTGATTCAGCGCTTTTAGGCGCCACGCGAGTGACGGTTTGGTCGCTAAAATTCAGTGCAATCAGCAGACGTGAGTGTTGATAGGTACGCTCTAAACAGAGCACCTCATCATGCACGGCGTGATAGCGCACCTGGCCTTTTACTAACGCTGGCAAGGTGCGGCGAAACGCTAAAAACTCACGGTAGGCATTGAGCAACGAACCGGCATCGTTATCTTGTTGATCAACGGCGAGACTGGCGTGCGAATCGGGCACTGGCAGCCAGGGCGTGACATCGCTAAAGCCAGCGTGTCGCGCATCGGCTTGCCAAGGGTGTGGCGTTCGGCAACCATCGCGACCTTTATAGGCAGGCCAAAAGGTGATGCCCGCCGGGTCAACCAACTGCTCAAACGTCAGTTCGGCTTCTGGCAAGCCAAGTTCTTCACCTTGGTAAAGGCACACACTGCCCCGCTGGGTAAGCAAAAACACCATATAAAGCCGTAGCTTATCCAGTTGTCCTTCAGCCTGCCAGCGGGTGGCAAGGCGGGTGACATCGTGATTTCCTAGTGCCCAACAGGGCCAGCCGTCGCCAATCCGCGCCTCCATTTCGGTGAGCGTTTTATGCAAATAACCAGGGTCGGCTTTGTCAGTCAGCAGGTTAAAGGAGTAGCACATGTGCAGGCGATTGCCGCCTTGGGAGTATTCCGCCATCACGCCCAGGGCGTCGTCGTCACCAACTTCTCCTACGCTCGTCGAGCCGGGATACTCATCGAGCAGGCCGCGCAGGCGTTCTAAAAACACCACATTTTCCGGCTGGGTTTTATCGTGCTGATGCAGCTGGTAGCCATAGGGATTGTCCGGACGAACACCTAAAAAGCTTTCGGTTACTTCTACGCGCGGAGGATTATCCTTGAGCTCGCCGTGGGTGCAGAAGTTCACTGCATCAAGACGGAATCCGTCGACGCCCCGCTCCAGCCAAAAGCGCGCTTCTTCCAGAATGGCATCCACCACGGCGGGAGTACGGAAATTGAGATCCGGCTGACTGGCCAGGAAGTTATGCAGATAGTACTGGCAACGGCGCGTATCCCACTGCCAGGCGCTACCACCAAACACCGACTGCCAGTTGGTCGGTGGCGCACCATCAGGTTTGGGGTCGGCCCAGACATACCAGTCTGCTTTCGGGTTATCACGACTTTTGCGGCTCTCTTCAAACCAGGCGTGTTGGTCAGAGGTGTGCGACATTACCTGATCAATCGTCACCTTTAGCCCTCTGGCATGGGCGCCCTCTACTAGGCGATCAAAATCTTCCAAGGTGCCAAACATCGGGTCAACACCACGGTAATCGCTAATATCGTAGCCGAAGTCTTTCATGGGCGAGGTGAAAAACGGCGACAGCCAGATGGCATCGACGTTTAGCGAGGCAATGTAATCAAGCTTATCAATCAGCCCTTTTAAGTCACCAATCCCATCGCTCTGGCCGCCCTTTCCGTCGCTATCCATAAAGCTGCGCGGATAAATTTGGTAAATCACTGCGCCGCGCCACCAGTCAGCGCCTTGGCTGCCAACGTAGCGGGAAGTAGAAGATGCCTGCATCATTATATTGTCCTTATCATTACCTGTTGATTGGCATGATGCAGCGTTGATCGAAAGATAAAATCCTCCCCTAGAGGTAGCAGTGGGCGTAGGTGTTAGGAGTAGCCGCTACCGCCGCCCTTAAGCACTGTTTACTCTCCTCTTATTCTCCTTGAATATGCGCCAGTAATTGCCCCGCCAGCGCAATGGCTTCATCCCGCCGCCGAATATTCTGTTTTTGATAAAGGCTGCGGATATGCGTTTTGATGGTGGTCGGCGCCACCGATAGCTGTTCAGCGATCTGCTCATTAGAGAGCCCAGCATGAATCAGCCCCAAGATTTGCCACTCTCGGCGAGTGAGTGGCGACGTACGGATAAGTTCAGGCACATCGGGCCGTGCCACAATGTTGGCAATGACTGTCTCGTCCAGCATCAAGCGGCGAGCACTGCCAAAATCTTTTTGGCGGCCAGCTAAGGTCAACAACCGCTCCGCACGAGCCTGTTCAAGGGGGTCTAAGCTGTTACTTGCTAATAGCGTCGACAGCAGCTCCCCCAGTGGTTTGCCTATCCGTAAAAAGCTGCCTACCAATGCGGTGCGGGAAGCTAAACTGAGTGCCTGCTGTATATGGTTGCTTGCCTGGGTGGTTTGCCCCTGATGCCAAGCCACCGCCGCTAAGCACAGCTGGTTGCGATTCGCGTCAGTCACTAATCCTAGCCGCCGGGTGTGGTCTTCAAGGGCATCCAGCAGTTCTCGGGCCTCTTCGTAGCGCCCCAATAGTGTTAATGCACGGGCATGGTTACGTACGTTGCACTGGGAAAAGTGATTAGTGGCATGCTCGGTAAGTGGTTCTGGCGCTTCTTGGCGCCAACGCTCGACCGCATCCATATCGTGTGTCGATTGCCACCACGCCAACAGCGTTGCATGGGCATTGGCTACCCAATCAATGTGGTAATCCCCTTCTGAGAGAATTTTACGCAGCCTACGAATGTGGTCGGCACACTGCGCTTGGTCTCCCCGGCTCTGGGCGACTTTAGCGAGCTGAATATGGCACTGCAGCGTCCAGCGCTCGCCTTGATTGTCTAACACCGCAATACCTTTCAACGCAGCCTGCTCGGCTTCGTCTAACCGATGCCACTCCCAAAGCACCTGGCTGCGAATGCGGTACAAAAACTCCGCGACCGGTAAATGTTCAAGTTCGGCGCGCTCTAGATGAGCAAAGGCGCGCTCTTGAATATCATAGGCGGCCTGCAAGCGTCCCTGAGCCACCAGGGTTTCAGACTGATGACAGTATGACCACAGCAGCAGTTGATGATCGTTGCGCTGACGAGCTTGGCGCTCTACTTCTCTAACGCGCTGAAGCGACTCTTCCAGATAGCCCAGAACAAAGCGTGCTTCACTAAGAATAGCGGTGGCGGTTAGTGGTGTTGACGCCAGATAGCGAGCAGGCGACGCGAGCGCTTGCTCAGCCAGTGGCGCTGCGCGCTCAGCATCACCCTGGTTAATTGCCAATTGGGCACGCAATGTGGCAAATTCAGCACTCAATGCCTGCCATTCGGGCTCATCCAGCTGCGCCTCTATCCATCCGATCACTCGTGCCGTGATATCAAACTGAAATTGCCCATGGGATACCCAACCATAGAGCAGCGTATGCTCCGGACGTTTTGAAAGTCGCGGTTCGCCCAACAGTGCAAAGCCTTGCGCTAATAACGCATAAGCTCCACTGGCTAGTAATGCAGGGCCCTGCGCGGTCAATAAGCTGGCAACATCCTCTGGCTCCTCGGCTAAGATTGCCTGGCGTAGCGCCATGACCGGATCATTTAGCGCTAACCACGCCTGGCTTGCACGCTGGTGTAACCTTCGCTGAGTGGCTAAATCAAGCTCGTGTCGGCGGTGACGAAGATACTCGCCAAACAGTCGCTGAAAGCGGAACCACTGGCTATGCGGGTCGGGGCGTTCAATGAATAGCCCCGCTTGCTCAAACGCTTCCAAGCGCTGAGTTAACCGCTCTCCTTCCAAAAGGCGCGCCATTAGCTCGGGCGAAAAACGCTCTAACACCCCCAACTGAAGCATTAACTCGCGCTCTTCAGAGGGAAGCGCGGCAGCGAGCAGCTCATCAAACCAAGCGACAAAATCAGGGTGCGCACCGCTTAAGCGCTCTACCAGCGCATCAAATCCCGCGCGCGTGGTGGTTCGCTCAACCAGCCAGTTAAGCGCTACAATCCAGCCACCGCTTCTACGCAAGGCACGTTCAAGGCTTACTCGGGTGGGCGGAAAACTTAGCTGTTCGGCACACAAGGTGTGTGCTTCTTCGCTGTCAAAGGCCAAGCCATGAAGGTCGATCTCTTCAAGCTCCCCTCTCAATCGCAAACTCGCCAAACCAAGCACGGGTCGCGAGCGGCTCGCCAGTGTCAAGGTCAACCAAGGCGGCTGATGACGCAGCCAGTGAGCGACGCCCGCCAAAATATCGGGATGGGTCACGTATTCAAATTCATCGACGACGAAACGACACGGGGAACGTTGCTCGGGTAACTCTCCCAACCAGCGCTCTAGCTGCTCGATGCAGTCAGCATTGTCAGCCATGGATGAAAGCACACAGGTGCCATTGAGCAGTTTATTCAGCGCTGCCCGCCAGTAGGTTAGAAAGCGTGCTGGCTGGTTATCACGCTGATCCAACCGAAGCCAAGTGGACTCCTGCTCCAGCGCGGGTAACCGTTCGGCCAGCAGTGTCGTTTTGCCATAACCCGAGGGCGCTGCCAGCACCAGCAGGCGGGTGCGCTCGTTTAAGGCGAAATGATCATTTAGACGTGGCCGGGCCACCACACTAAGCGGCAGCGGCGGAGCCTTTAGCTTTTCTTGGAGTAACGACATCAGCGCCTCCCGATATCAGTGCTTTTACATAACAAAAAGCCCGCGACACGTCGCGGGCAATCAGCATTGGAGAAACAGTTTTCACTAGCGAGCAGCGGCTTACGCTTAGAACCTCTGCTTAGAACCTCTGCTCAGAACCATACCTCGGTTTGTACGCCAAAGGTAAATTCACCGCCAGTAAATCCATCGCTACCTAGAGAACTTGCACCGTAGCTATTAAGGCTATCGTCCCAGTCGCTGTAAGTCGTGAATAGACGGATCTCAGGACGCTTCCAGAAACCACCTACTTCCGGCTTGAAAGTCGGTGCGATAGTGAACTTCATATAGTCACCATCAACCGCGTTACGGTCACTGTAACCCTGTGGATCTAAATCCATCCACTGATAGCTAGCTTCGTACTGCATTTCAAAATTCTGATTGATTTCATTGGCCAGACGTACGTTTAGCGTAGCCCAATCATAACTGTCACCATTGGCGAAACGATCTTCACTGGTTTCAGCCAGTATAGACGGTGCAATACGCCACTTCGGTGCAATATAGGTCGTTCCGTATAACGCCAGCCGCGTTGCGGTAGCATCATCCGTCAGGTCGCCGTTGCTACCCAACCCTTTAACTTCGGCCCCTAAGCCTTGGCCGTGCAGTACAGCGGCCTTAAAGTTACCTTCGCCCATGCCGAAGAAGCTGTCGCCGTGGTAAGCCACCATGGTATGCCAGCCGGTATCAGCCGCGGTTTGGCCCACGCCAATATCACGCTCATCGTTATCAGCAGCAGACATGCCGTTGACCATGACCTGCCAGTTACCGAAGTAATTATTAGAGGTCAGCACGAGGTTATCCGTATCGCTATCTTCCCCATCTAAGCCAGGGTTTTCACGGTTGACGACCGGATAGTCGCTGAAGCTGCGGCCATAGACTGAAAGGTTACTCTTCCAGTTATCGGCTAGCTGCATGTCGTATATACCGCCACCGGTACCGGCGAGGAAGACAACATCGCTATCTAGCCAATGGATATCAAAGTTATCACGGTCAAAACGCTTACCGGCCCAAATGGAAGCGTTTTCAAACGCGCCGGTAAAGCTTGGTAAGTCACTAAATTCGGCATACACCTGGCGCACGTTTAGGTTGGTATCGTCACCTACCCAATCGTTACTGGAATTAGTACCGGCAGCCAACATCGTGGTGTAACGAGCTTTTGCACCGTTATCAAACTGCATGCGGTAGTTCAGAATGGCTTCAGAGTATGTATCCGGCTCGTTGCCCAAACGACCAACGGCACCGCCATTTCCACCCGCGGGTGTCAGATAAGGACCACCTGGTGCGCTTTTGCCATCTTCACCAATTAGCAGGCCGGAACGCGCATAGACATTAAAGGAGAATCCCTCTTCACCGCTGGATTGGCGCTCTACACGGGCAAGGCGTTCTTCAATATCAGCATTGGTAGCGGGCGCACTTGACGATGGTGCAGCATGTCCCTGCTCAGCTAACTCCGCGCGACGCTCTGCAGCCTCCGCCCGCTGTTCGGCAGCCGCAATTCTTGCTTCTAACTGAGCAAATCGCTCTTCCAATGTTGTGTCGGCGCTAGCAGTGCCACACAGCCCAAAACTGGCAGCGGCGATGGCAATGGCGAGAGGTGTTTTGAATGTCATTTTGTGCATTGTTTTAAACCCTAATTTATTAAGCCCTTGTTTTTAAAATCCATATCCTTAAAACCCATACTCTTAAAAGCGGTATTCCTAAGAGCTGCATTCCTAAGAGCTATGCTTTAAAAAAAGTGTTTTAAAAATCGCTTTAAAAACTTGGCTTTAAATCTTTTATTTTTGAGATTTTGTTGAAAATGTAAGTTTCTGATGCTTTTGCTTTAAGCCTTCCTTGCCTTCGATCCAAAGCCATCAGTCTGTCGTTTTACCGCACGGATAGCCCCGCTTATCAACACGCCCAACGACTCTCCCACTGAGTGGCGCTAAACGCTGTTCTGCGAACCGAATTCAGCAGATTATGTTGCAAAGCAACTACGTTTTATCCCGCTAGATAACGGTAGAAAGAACTTAATCGATTAAGAGGTAGTAAACCAACAAGAAATCACTAATTATCGACCAATGTCTAAACCGTTCATTAGGTTAGAAAAAAGTAATGCAACGGCATTAGACAAAAGTCGCTATTGAACTTGTCACGAGGAGACGGCTAACTGGCACCTTACTTAATCGTTTAAGTAGGCGCTAAAAGCGCTTTTAACACTCATTACCCATAACAACAAATGCCGAGGAACGCCCTATGAAAAAGACACTACTCACTTCTGCCATTGCTTTGGCTAGTCTCGCTAGCGCCACAGGTTCTGCCCAGGCGGCTGAGTTAACCATTTCTTGTGGAGCTGTTGGTGCGGAGCTTACCCTTTGCCAAGAAGGTGTGAGCGCCTGGGAAGAGAAGACCGGCCACAGTGTCGATGTGGTTTCAACGCCAAACTCATCTACTGAACGTTTGTCACTTTACCAACAAATTTTATCCGCCAACTCTAGCGACATCGATGTCATGCAGATCGATGTTGTCTGGCCCGGCCTACTCGCTAATCACCTGCTTGATTTAAGCGAAGTGCTTGGTGAAGACGCCGCGGCAGGCCACTTCGACACCATTGTCACCAACAACACTATCGATGGCCGCCTAGTTGCGATGCCCTGGTTTACCGACGCAGGTGTTCTGTATTACCGCGAAGACTTGCTGGAGAAACATGGCCATGACGTACCTACTACGTGGCAAGAACTGACCGACATCGCGCGTGATATCAAAGATGCCGAGCGCGCAGAAGGCAATGATCGGATGCAGGGTTTTGTCTTCCAGGGGCGTGCTTATGAAGGACTTACCGTCAATGCACTGGAGTGGGTATCAAGCTTCGGTGGCGGCACCGTGGTAGATCAGAATGGCGAAGTCACCATCAATAACGAAAAAGCTGCTGAAGCGCTGGATTTAGCAGCCTCATGGATTGGCGATATCTCTCCGGAAGGCGTGCTGAATTATACCGAAGAAGAAGCCCGTGGTGTTTTCCAGGGCGGCAATGCCGTATTTATGCGCAACTGGCCATACGCCTGGTCACTGGCTCAAAGCGAAGATAGCGATGTACGTGGCAGTGTCGGCGTCACCCAATTGCCCGCAGGTGGAGAAGACGGTCGAAGTGCAGCTGGCTTAGGCGGTTGGAACTTAGCAGTATCCCGCTATAGCGAACATCCCGAACTCGCCGCTGATCTGGTCGCTTTCTTAGCCGGTGAAGAAGAGCAAAAGCGTCGTGCCGTCCAAGCGTCCTACAACCCCACCATCGATGCGCTTTACCAAGATGAAGAGGTACTGGAAGCCGTGCCTTTCTTTGGCACTCTTTACGACACCTTCACCAACGCTGTTGCCCGTCCGTCAGCACCTACCGGGGATGCCTATGGCCGTGTTAGCAATGCCTTTTTCAGCACCTCACATGATGTGCTTTCGGGTACTAAAACTGGCGCTGACGCCGTCGCTGACCTCGAAGGCGATCTACTCCGCCTGAAGCGTCGCAACTGGTAACCGCGGAGATACCTATGTCGACCTCTTCTAACAACAGCGCGCCCCTGGAGGCGCGCTCAGCCGCAGCGCCAGCGCGTCGGCATCGCGGCACTAAAGTACGCCGTCAGCGGGTCAAAGCGGCTTGGCTGTTCTTGGCTCCCATGCTGATCGCATTAACGTTGGTGGCCGGCTGGCCGTTAATGCGAACATTTTTTCTAAGCTTTACCGATGCCTCACTGTCGGACCTGGGTGCGGCTAATCTAATCGGGTTTGAAAACTATCTGGTTTACGACAATGGTCGCTGGTTCGGGGTGCTTGCTGACCCAGTCTGGTGGCAATCTGTTTGGAACACCGTTTACTTTTCGGTGGTATCTGTCTCTTTAGAAGTCATTTTCGGTGTCATTGTGGCGCTGATTCTAAATGCGGAGTTTAAGGGCCGGACGATTGTTCGCGCAGCGGTGCTGATTCCGTGGGCAATCCCCACCATCGTTTCCGCGCAAATGTGGGCATGGATGCTCAACGATCAGTTCGGCATCATCAACCACCTGCTGATGACGGTTGGGATTATCGACAATCCTATCGCCTGGACGGCTAGCGCTACTTACTCAATGTGGGCAGTCATCATGGTCGATGTCTGGAAAACAATTCCGTTTGTCGCCCTGTTGGTGTTAGCCGCCCTACAGATGTTGCCAAAAGATTGCTACGAAGCAGCAGAAGTAGATGGCATTCATCCCGTGCGTGTGTTCTTCAAAGTGACCCTACCGCTAATTACGCCTGCCTTGATGGTGGCGGTGATTTTCCGCCTTCTAGATGCCCTGCGGGTGTTCGACGTGATCTACGTACTGACTTCTAACTCGACCAGCACGATGTCGATGTCAGTCTATGCGCGTCAGCAGTTGGTTGAGTTCCAGGATGTTGGTTACGGCAGTGCTGCCTCTACCCTGTTGTTCTTGATTATTGCCCTGGCCACCGTTGCTTACCTCTATTTAGGCCGTAACAAAATACAACTAGGAGGTGACTGATGAACCAACGTCAGTTAGCCAAAATTGCCAAGCGCGTCGGCTTTTGGGCCTTAATTGCGCTGATTATGGTATACGCCGTTTTCCCATTTTATTACGCGGTCATTACCTCACTTAAACCTTCTAGTGACTTATTCCAGGTTGAACTTTGGCCCTCAAATTGGAACCTGGACAATTATGCGCAGATTTTTAGCCAGTCGAGCTTTATCCGCGCGATTTTTAACTCGGTAGTCGTAGCATTTAGCGTTGTTTTCATCGCGCTGCTACTGGGTATTACCGCCTCCTACGCGCTGGGCCGAGTTCGCTTCCGTGGTCGCTCGACCGTCATGCTGGTCATTCTTGGGGTTTCCATGTTTCCTCAGGTCGCGGTGCTCTCAGGCTTGTTTGAGGTGATTCGCGCACTAAATCTCTACAACAATCCCGCTGGTCTCATTCTGAGCTACACCATTTTCACGCTGCCCTTCACCGTCTGGGTACTTACCACCTTCATGAAAGAACTGCCCATGGAGTTGGAAGAAGCCGCCATCATGGATGGCGCTACGCCCTGGATTACGATTACTAAAGTTTTCCTACCGCTAATGTGGCCCGCCATGGCCACCACTGGCCTGCTTGCCTTTATTGCTGCGTGGAATGAGTTCCTGTTCGCCTTAACCTTCACACTCACTGATGCCCAGCGCACCGTGCCTGTTGCCATTGCACTGTTGTCAGGTGGTAGCGCCTACGAGCTTCCCTGGGGGCCAATTATGGCCGCGTCGGTCGTCGTCACCGTGCCACTGGTTATCCTAGTCATCATTTTCCAACGTCGCATTGTTTCAGGCTTAACTGCAGGTGCAGTTAAAGGCTAAGCGTGGGTGTTATTTACGTTTTATTAAGGATTTATTCATGCAAGACAATCTGACCTGGTGGCGCGGCGGCGTTATCTATCAAATTTACCCGCGCAGCTTCCTAGACAGCCGTGGCGACGGCATTGGTGACTTGAAAGGTATTACCGAAAAGCTCGACTACGTGGCCTCTTTGAACGTTGATGGTGTCTGGCTTTCGCCCTTTTTCACCTCCCCCATGCTCGATTTCGGTTATGACGTCAGCGATTACCGCGACGTTGATCCGATGTTCGGCACCCTGGATGATTTCAAGGCGCTGCTCGACAAGGCCCATTCGCTAGGCCTGAAAGTAATGATTGACCAAGTCATCAGCCATACCTCTGAACAGCACGCTTGGTTTAAAGAGAGCCGCCAGAATCGTACAAACCCCAAAGCCGATTGGTTTGTATGGGCAGACCCTAAGCCCGATGGCACACCCCCTAATAACTGGCTATCTATTTTTGGCGGCCCTGCCTGGACCTTTGATTCACGCCGCCAGCAGTATTATCTACACAACTTTTTGACCAGCCAGCCGGATGTCAACTTCCACAATCCGGAAGCCCGTCAGGCGCAGCTGGATAACATGCGCTTTTGGCTGGATCTTGGCGTTGATGGTTTCCGCCTTGATACCGTCAACTTCTACTTTCACGACGCTGAGCTGCGTGACAACCCACCGGTGCCCAAAGGCGAATCCAAGACCCTGGGCGCTCCAGAGGCTAACCCCTACACGTGGCAACGTCATGTCTACGATATTAGCCGCCCTGAAAACGTAGATTTCTTAAAAGACTTACGCGCCTTGATGGACGAGTATCCCGGCACTACGACCGTGGGCGAAATCGGCGATGACAACCCACTTGAGCGCATGGCTGAGTACACCGCAGGCGGTGACAAACTGCATATGGCTTACACCTTTGACTTGCTCAATAAGCCACGCTCCGCTAGCTATATTCGTCATGTTATTGAGCGCTTTCAGCGCTTAGCGGGCGACGCTTGGCCCTGCTGGGCAACATCCAACCATGATGTTGAACGCAGCGCATCACGCTGGGGCGCTGAAGAAGATCCCATTGCTTATCCTAAAGTGATGCTCGCCATGCTGTTTTCCCTACGCGGCAGCGTCTGCCTTTATCAAGGGGAAGAGTTAGGGCTTCCGGAAGCTGACGTGCCCTTCGAGCGCATTCAAGACCCTTACGGCAAAGTGCTCTGGCCAGAGTTTAAAGGCCGAGACGGGTGCCGCACGCCGATGCCCTGGACCGATGGCACCCAGGCAGGTTTCTCGGCCATTGAGCCATGGCTCCCCGTAGAAAAACGCCACCTGCCATTGGCGGTTAGCCAACAGCAAACGAACCCAGACTCAACGCTTAACGGTGTGCGCCGGATGCTGGCTTTCCGCCAAGCGCACTCCGCGCTGTTTGACGGTGATTTACAGCTGATTGAGGTTGGCGAGGAGTTACTGGGCTTTATTCGTCAAAATGGCCAAGACAAAGTGCTGTGTGTCTTTAACCTGACGGGGAATGAGCTGCAAACAGCACTCCCCTTAGACATTATTGGTGACCTGGAAGGACACGGCTTCACTACGGCACGTCAAGATAATGTGCTGACGCTGCCCGCCTATCAAGCCGCCTTCATGCACGTTGCTTAGTCAAATCAATGGCAATAATCAATAACAACATTCAATAACGATAGTCGGCCCGATACGAGGAATGCAGCATTGAGGCCGACAAGGAGCTAACCATGGCAAGTGTTACGCTTGAAAAGATCAACAAAGTATTTGGTCGCGATCACATTATTAAAGACGTTGACCTGACCATTGGCGATGGTGAATTTGTCGTCTTTGTTGGCCCATCCGGCTGTGGCAAATCTACGCTGCTGCGCCTTATCGCGGGTCTTGAGTCAATCACCGACGGTGACTTAAACATTGGTGACACGCTGGTCAATGACCTTCCCCCACGAGAACGTGGTGTGGGCATGGTGTTTCAGTCGTATGCTCTTTACCCGCATATGACCGTTTATGACAACATGGCTTTTGGTTTGAAGCTTGCCAAAACAGACAAAGAGACGGTCCATGAACGGGTAATGAGTACCGCTAAAATTTTGCAGCTTGAAGACCTGTTACACCGCAAGCCGAAAGCACTGTCGGGCGGTCAGCGCCAGCGTGTTGCAATGGGCCGTGCGATGGCTCGGGAACCTCGCATTCTGCTTTTTGATGAGCCACTTTCTAACCTGGATGCGTCGCTGCGAGTACAAATGCGCAACGAGATCGCCAGGCTGCACAATCGCCTGGGCTCTACGATGATTTATGTGACCCACGACCAAGTCGAAGCCATGACCCTGGCAGATAAAATCGTGGTGCTAAAAGGCGGCCATATCGAGCAAGTTGGCAGCCCACATGAACTTTATCAACGCCCAGCCACCAAGTTTGTCGCCGGTTTTATCGGTTCACCGACGATGAATTTTATGCCTGCGGAGCTTGCCAGCGGTTCAAAAGATGGTTGCCGGGTGACGGCAAAAGGCTTGGGAGAGGTCGCACTTCCCCAAGCCGCTGATAGCTATCGCACGGGCAGCTCACTTACCTTAGGCATACGCCCCGAGCACCTACGCTTAGAGGCACCCAAGGGCGATAACTGCTTTGAAATTTTCAATGTCGAGTATCTAGGTAATGAGGTCTATGTCTACCTAGAACCCAAAGAGGGCGATACACTGCTTATCCACCGCAGCGAAGCCCCAAGCAAGTGGGAAGAAGGCCAAAAAGTATCCCTGGTGCCTGACATTGAGCATGTGCATCTATTTGATGAAAGTGGTGCGGCGTTGATGCTTTCTGAGACACGCTCTGCGGCTTAACGAACGCTATCAACTACGCTGTTGCTGAGCGAACAACGGCCTTTGATGCTACTACCTCTATAGCAACGGTAGTGGAAACAACGTCAAGGCCGTATTTTTGTGCGCCAGATTCAATTCATTAGCCTGCGATGTAAAATAACGCCCAAATAATTAAACAGGATAGGAAACCCGTGACTGCCCATCGTCGAATGACTCTCAAGGATCTTGCCACAGAACTCGGCGTTTCCACTGCGACAATATCAAACGCCTTCAACCGCCCTGACCAGCTTTCGCCACTTCTGCGCGATCGTATTTTAAGTGAGGCAAAACGCCTTGGGTATAACGGCCCAGATGCCAAGGCCCGCAGTCTGCGTACTGGGCGCTCCAGCATTGTTGCGGTTATTCTTGCCGAAAGCCTGACCTACAGCCTCAATGATGCTGTCGCCAGTGAATTTTTATCCGGTGTCGCTGAAGTACTCGATGCACATGGGCATACCATGCTGCTACTGCCTGGCCGGGGTCATGCCTCCCAGCCACCAGGGTCTGCAAACATTGCCGATGGCTTTATCGTTTACGGCCTGATGCCTAATAACAAGCTGCTAAGCGAGCTGCCTGCGCAGCGCCCACTGGTGTCCGTGGATTTCGACATTGATGGCAGTCCGACTGTGCATATCGATGACCAAGACGCGAGCTACCACCTTGCCCTGCACGCATTAAAAACGCGGCCACAGCGGCCTGCGGTGATTAACCTTCGTCTGACAAAAGAGCATTGCAACGGCCGAATCACCAAAGCGCACACCCTACTGCCGGGCAGCAGCACCATCAGTCGTGCACGCCTGGCCGGATTTCATGCAGCACTCACCGAACATGGCTTTGATGCTGAACAGATCCCACTATGGAATATCGAAGAGAACGTGTTTGATGTGTGCTCACCGGTGATCAAAGAAATCCTCGACCTGCCTGCCAATCAGCGCCCGGATCTGCTGCTATGCATGTCAGACCGCATTGCGCTTACCGCGCTGACGCTGGCCGAACAGCGTGGCATTCACGTACCGGGGGAGCTAAGAATTACCGGCTTTGATGGCATTGCTGAAGGGCAATATAGAGCACCGCGTTTAACGACCGTGCGCCAGGACAGCGCGGGCAAAGGCCGCGTGGCAGCAAAAATGATTCTAGGTCGGATACCAAAAACCCAGCAGCTACTCAAAACAGAGTTGCTGCTGGGCGACACTTGCCCATAAGGGTCAGTCAGGTGTTATTTGGCCGTTTTCTGCATGGCAAGGGCGGTATCTAACATACGGTTGGAGAAGCCCCACTCGTTGTCGTACCACGCCATAATTTTCACCAGGCGGCCATTCACACGGGTGTGATTAGCATCAAAAGTAGACGAGTGTGCATCATGATTGAAATCAATAGACACCAGCGGCTGTGCGTTAACCGCTAGCACAGACGAATTCGCCGCTGCTTTTTCAACAATTGCGTTGATCTCTTCTTTGCTGGTATCGCGGCTTGCCGTAAATGTTAAATCTACCAGGGAAACGTTGATCACCGGTACGCGTACGGCTAACCCATCAAACTTACCTGCCAGCTCCGGCAAGACCAAACCAACGGCCGCTGCTGCGCCTGTTTTGGTCGGAATCATCGAATGCGTCGCACTACGCGCGCGGTAAGGGTCGGAGTGATAAACATCCGATAGGTTCTGGTCGTTGGTGTAGGCATGGACCGTGGTCATCAAGCCATTTTCAATGCCTACAGCATCGTTTAACGCTTTGGCGACAGGCGCCAAGCAGTTAGTCGTGCACGACGCATTGGAGACCACCGTGTGTTCAGCCGTCAAAATATCGTCATTAACGCCATATACGATAGTAGCGTCAGCATCGGGGCTGGGTGCAGAGATCAACACACGCTTAGCACCCGCTTCTATATGCTTGGCAGCGGCTTCTCGCTTAGTGAACAAGCCTGTGCACTCCATGACAAGATCAATGTTCATGGATGCCCAAGGAAGCTGGCTAGGGTCACGCTCAGAAGAGATCGCGATGCGATCGCCATCCACACGAATACTTTCGGCATCATGCTCAACGGCAAAAGGAAAGTGGCCGTGAACCGTATCGTGACGCAGCAGGTGCGAGTTTAGGGAAGGATCACCCAAATCATTAATCGCAACCACTCGGACACGATCCCGGTAGCCATTTTCGTACAGCGCACGTAGTACGTTACGACCAATCCGTCCAAATCCGTTAATAGCAACTCTTATTGTCATGATGGCACCTCAATCAAGCAGTGGTATTCGATGGCGTATCCAGTAAAAAAATTACTAAAAATACGTATTTATTCACCTTCAAGTCAATTTTTGCCTATCCAAACTGCCCTTAAAGGCTAATAACATCCCAATATGTAGTAAAATTACTATATAAAGGCTATCGTAGTCCAATAATTAATCACCGCCAAGATGGTCAATAGGAGTAACTTTTATGACTCGCTCAACATCTCCCACTCCCCTTCGCCGCACCAAGATTGTCGCGACGCTTGGTCCAGCAAGCGATCGCCCTGGCGTGCTGGAAGCCATGCTAAAAGCGGGCGTTGATGTCGTGCGGCTAAATTTCTCCCATGGCGCCGCAGACGACCATCGCCGCCGCTTAAAAGAGGTACGCGAGATCGCCCAGCGACTAAATCGCAGCGTTGCCGCCTTGGGTGACCTGCAAGGGCCAAAAATCCGTATATCGCGCTTTGCTGAAGGTGCCGTTCACTTGGACATTGGCCAGGCCTTTGTGCTCGACATGGCGCTAGATGCCAACAGCGGCACGGCCGAGCGCGTCGGCTGTGATTACAAGTCGCTGATTGACGATGTCGCCCCTGGTGACCGGCTACTGCTGGATGACGGGCGTGTCGTGCTGGACGTCACCTCGATTATTGGTCAAGAAGTCCACACACGCGTTCACGTAGGTGGCAAGCTTTCCAATAACAAAGGCATCAACAAGCAAGGGGGTGGACTATCCGCCCCAGCGCTTACCGAAAAAGATAAAGAAGACCTAAAAACCGCGATCGATATCGGGGTGGATTACCTGGCGGTATCGTTCCCACGCAGCGCTGCTGATATGCAAGAAGCGCGCGACCTGCTCGGCGAAGCAGGCAAGGAAATAGGTTTGGTTGCCAAGCTTGAGCGCGCCGAAGCGGTTGCCGATGATGAGACACTGGATGGCATTATCGAAGCCTCTGAAGCCGTAATGGTCGCCCGAGGCGACTTAGGCGTAGAAATTGGCGATGCCGCACTGATCGGCACTCAAAAACGCATCATCAAACATGCTCGCACGCTTAACCGCGCGGTAATTACCGCCACACAAATGATGGAGTCAATGATTGAGTCGCCACTGCCCACCCGCGCGGAAGTATTCGACGTGGCTAACGCAGTGCTTGATGCCACAGACGCCGTCATGCTTTCTGCGGAAACCGCCGCGGGTGACTATCCGGTAGAAACCATTCAAGCGATGGATAGGGTATGCCTCGGCGCTGAGCGCGAACGTATTGCTCAGTCATCAGGCCACCGTATTCATGAAGGCTTCGAGCGCATTGATGAAACCATTGCCCTCTCTGCCATGTATGCCGCTAACCACCTAACGGGCGTACGCGCCATAGCCTGCATGACCTCAACAGGTTATACGCCACTGATTGCCTCACGCATTCGCTCTGGCCTGCCGATTGTTGGCCTTGCACATAGCCCGATTGCCCAACGGCGCATGGCGCTTTATCGCGGCGTCGTGTCGATTCCCTTCGACACAACTCACATGGACCCTAAAGAACTCAATCAAGAAGCCGTCAAGCTACTGCAAGCTCATGGTTTGGCACACCCTGGTGATCATGTCATTCTTACCCGCGGCGACCACATGAACGCCCACGGCGGCACCAACACCATGAAAGTGCTGGCCGTTGAAGAAGCGTAAATCTAACTGTGACCTGAAATAGCCGGAATGTTAACTGGAGAGCCATGCCATGAGCGACGCACGTCCCCCCCGCCAAGCCGTTCGTACGCTGCAACCGCGTAAACGCATTGCGCTAATTGCCCACGACGGCAAAAAAACCGAAATGCTGGAGTGGGCAACACGCTGGCAGGAAACGCTCAGCCAGCACACTCTTATTGGTACGGGGACTACCGCTGGGCGGCTCAAAAATGCGCTTGGCCTAGAGGTCGAGGGGTTGATGAGCGGGCCGCTGGGTGGTGATCAGCAAATTGGCGCGCGGATTGCCGAACAACAGCTAGACGTGCTGATTTTCTTCTGGGATCCGTTTGCCCCTCAGCCCCACGATCCTGATGTCAAAGCGCTGCTGCGTTTAGCCGCGCTATGGAACGTGCCGGTAGCATGCAATGCGGCGAGCGCCGACTTTTTACTGTCGTCGCCCTATCTCAGTGAACGCTACGATATGTCTATTCCGGATGCACAGGCCTGGGCTCAAGCCCGCACGGTATAGCTCTTAACAACTTAAGTACTGAACAACTCAAGGTCTGAACAACTCAAGCTCTGAACGAATCAATGGGGCTTATCGGGTACGCAGGTGACGCGCCACAACCTGCTGCCCGCACTGATAGTCGCCGTTCATGGCATTCAGGGCACAGCGCAGGGTGAGTTCAGCGATGCGATCATAATCTTGCAAGGCTGAATTCACCGGTTGCGGCAGAAAATCCAACAAACGGTGGTCGCCAAAGGTGGCCAACCGCATATTCTCTGGTAGCCCACCGCGCTCCAGAAACACGTCAAACACCCCTTCCATCAGCACATAAGACGCGGTGATCAACGCATCAGCGCCCCCCTTCTCATCCAGCAGTTGAGCGGCAAGACGGGCGCCTTCGCTACGCTCGTAGTGCGTACCGCTAAGTAAAACCGGCTCGATAGAGCTGTCTTGTAGTGCTGACTGAAAACCCACCCTCCGCTCGCGACTGATCGACAAGCTTGGCATCGCTTCTAACCACGCGACCCGCCGCGTGCTACCTGTAATGACCGAGCGCGTTAGCGCATATGCTGCGTTTTGATCGTTGCTGACGACACTGGCAAAACGCGTCGGCGCAAGCCCACGGTCCATTCCCACAACGCACCAACCTTCATCCACCAACTCAGAATAGAAGGTGTCCTCTTCGGCAAGGCAACTGGCGGTAATAAGCACCTCACAGCGCTGCGCGCGAAGCGCCAATGCCAAAGCGCGCTCGCTATCGGCACAGTCATCTGAGCTAGCCACCAACAGCTGATAACCCTTCTCTCTCGCGCCACGCTCTAAGCGTTTCGCGAGCCGCGCATAGCTGATATTTTCAAGGTCCGGCACGATCAATCCAATCAGCCGACTTGCCCCACGACGCAGCGCCGCTGCCTGCGGGTCAATGTGATAGCGGTGCTGCCGCACGACCGCCATTACTTTCTCAATGGTGGCATTACTAATACGCCGTTGCTCGGCCTGGCCATTAATTACATAGCTCGCCGTGGTGCGCGATACGCCCGCAAGCCGGGCAATGTCGGCAAGTGTCATGCAATTCTCCCTCTGGTTGCCGGTGTAGTTTATCAGCCGTTTCTCCCCACCCAGACTAAAGTCTAGAAAGACAACTCTTGTGTCTTTAAGTGAATCGATTCAGCATAGCCAACTAACCACAGATGACACGATTCATCCAGCGAAGCTAAACGCTCTACGACCAACGTTTAAGCATGATCACGCTGCAGACATTACCCTTGGCTGACAGCGTTTACAGGAGAACCCTATGTTAACTCTCGGCCCAGATGACATCTTGCTCGACCGCCATGCGGACGACTGGCAAGCTGCACTCGACATCGCCGCAAAGGCGCTAACGGATGCGGGCTTAGTTGAGGCCGAGTACCGTGATGGCCTCCATGCCCGTGAAGCGCAGTCGTCAACCTATCTTGGTAACGCGATTGCCATTCCACACGGCACGCCGGAAAGCCGTCAGCACGTAAAACATACCGGCGTGAGGGTGCTGCAGTTCCCCAAAGGCGTTCCGTGGCATGACGGCCAGACGGTCTATGTACTGGTGACGATAGCCGCGCAAAATGACGAACATTTAGACATCCTGCGTCAATTAACCCACGTCTTAGACCGCGAAGGCGTCGCCAACCAGCTCGCCAGCGCTAGCTCGGCTGTCGAGGTAGCGCGTTTACTTTCCAAACCAGCGCTTGAGCCACGCCTGGATGCCGATACGCTGTGCATTAACTTTCCTGCTCGCGACCCTCAAGAACTCGCCTTGGCCGCTGCCGCACGGCTGCGCCAAAGTGGCTGTGTTGATAACGCTTTTATTAGCGCCATCGCCAGTGCTTCCCCTCAATGGCTGGGCAAAGGATTTTGGTTGGCAAGCCACGCCCAAGGAGTGACACAACCCGCACTAGGCGTTGCCACGCCAGCCGATCCTAAACTTGAGCATAGCGGCCATCCCGTCCATGCGCTGTTCTGTTTAGCGGCCAGTGGCGATGCCCACCGCCCACTGCTGGAACAGCTATTAGCCATGTTGGAGAACGGCGAAAGTGACAGCTTGGTGGGCAAAAGCAGCGCACAGCTGCTGGCCACGCTGGCGGGCGAAACCGCCAGCACTCAGACTCGCCGAGTGCGCGTCTTGAACCCCCATGGCCTGCACGCCCGCCCGGCAAAACAGCTGGTACAGGTCGCCCGCGCGCAATCAATGCCGATTAACGTACGCCTTGAAGAAGGCAGTGCTTCCACGGTTTCTGCCGCCAGCCTGACCAAAGTGATTGGCTTGGGAGCACGGCGTGGTCAGTGGCTTATCCTTTCTGCCGAAGGTGACCAGGCAAGTGCTGCGCTAGGCGCAGTAGCCGCCGCCGTTGAAGACGGTCTAGGTGAGAAAGTAACGCCGTTCGACGGCGGTTTTGATACCAAGTCGGTGACTAACACGAGCAAGCCCGTTGAGCCGTTAGTCGTTGATGCGCCCCACACCGGCGTTGCCGCCTCGCCGGGCTTAGCCATTGCGCCGGTGTTTGTGATTCGCCCGATGCAGTTCGACTATGCTGAACACGCCAGCGACCCCGAACATGAAATTAGTCGCCTGGAAGTGGCACTCAAAGAAGGCGCCGCTCAACTACAGGCACTGGTGCACAACGCCCCTGGCGGCGAAGTGGCCGACATTCTCTCGATGCACGAGGAGATGCTCGACGACCCCGAGCTGCATCACGCTGCGATTGATGCGATTCGTGAAGGTCGTTCAGCAGAAGCCGGTTGGTGGAATGCTATTGAAACCGCCGCCCACGCCCAGGAAATGCTCGCCGATCGTCTATTGGCCGAGCGCGCCGCTGACCTGCGCGACGTAGGCCGCCGCGTACTGGGGGTATTGTGCGATGTCCAACTGCCCGAGCCGCCTGACCACCCGTATATTCTGGTGATGGATGACATCGGCCCTTCCGACGTTGCCCGCCTGGATACCTCACGGGTACGCGGCCTGCTTACCGTGCGCGGCGGCGCCACCGCTCACAGTGCCATTCTGGCTCGTGCGCTGGGTATTCCCGCTGTTGTCGGCGCCGGTGAAGCCGTCATGGCGTTGCATAACGGCAGCATGATGATTCTGGATGGTGAACGTGGGCGGGTTACCTCCCAGCCTTCCGAAGAGCGCCTGCAGCGCGCGGAACAACAGCTTCTCGACCAGCAACAGCGCGAAGCCGATGCCTGGAAGCTACGCTTTGAGCAAGCCCAAACCCGCGATGGGCATCGGGTAGAAGTGGCAGCCAATCTTGGTAACACCGCCCACGCCGCCGATGCGGTTGAACGCGGTGCCGAAGGCGTTGGCCTGCTGCGCACCGAATTCCTGTTTATGGCCTACTCAAGCGCACCGGACCTAGCCACCCAAATTGCCGAGTACCGCGAAGCCACCGATGCCTTGGATGGCCGTCCGCTGGTCGCGCGTACATTGGATGTGGGTGGCGACAAGCCATTGCCCTACTGGCCGGTTCCCCAGGAAGACAACCCATTTCTTGGCCTACGCGGCATTCGCCTGGCGCTGACGCAACCTGAGGTGCTGGAGACTCAAATCCGCGCGCTGCTGATGGCAGCTGTCGGCCGTCCGCTACGCATCATGCTGCCGATGGTTAAGGATGTCGCAGAATTCCGCGCCGCCAACGTCATCTATGACCGCCTACTTAGCGAAATCCCGCCACAGCAGCGCGCCACTGATGTGCAACTGGGCGTGATGATCGAAGTACCCTCCAGCGCACTGCTAGCACCTACGCTGGCGGCCGAGGTGGACTTCTTCTCCGTCGGCACTAACGATTTAACTCAGTACACGCTGGCCATCGACCGCGGCCACCCAGAGCTTTCTGCCCAGGCCGATGGCTTGCACCCCGCCGTGCTGCGTTTGATTCAAATGACCGTCGATGCCGCCCATGCCCACGGCAAATGGGTCGGCGTATGCGGCGAGCTTGCCTCGGATGCCATGGCCGTGCCAGTACTGGTAGGGCTAGGCGTTGATGAGCTTTCCGTCAGTGCGCGACAAATTCCGCTAGTCAAAGCTCGCCTGCGTGAATTTGATCTTGCCGATGCAAAAGCCACTGCCCAATTAGCACTGAGTAAAGCCACCAGCGATGAGGTGCGTGACGCCCTGGAGGCCGGCTAATGGCCCAGGTAGTGTGCATTACACTCAACCCCGCGCTGGATTTAGCATTCAACCTTGAAACGCTGACACTCGGTCATGTAAACCGCCCCCACAGCGCCCAGTTAGAAGCCGCGGGCAAAGGCGTTAACGTAGCACGCGTGCTGGCCAGCTTAGGCCATCAAGTGATTGTTAGCGGCTTTCTCGGCCAGGATAACGACGCCCCGTTCAGCTTGGCATTCCCCCACTACGGCGTGGAAGATGCCTTTGTACGAGTACCCGGAAGCACGCGCATTAACGCCAAGCTGGCGGAACAGAGTGGCCGCGTCACTGATATTAACGGCCCCGGCATGCCGATTGAGGCTGCCCATCTAGATGCCTTACGAACTACCCTAGACGATTTGTTTCAGCGCCTCGCTCCGCCCCAAGCGGTCGTCGTTGCCGGTAGCCTTCCACCGGGTATTGATCAGCCGCTGTTTGCTGAACTACTAACCATCCTAAAAAGCTATGGCGTACCACTTTGGATAGACACCAGTGGCCCGGCACTGCTAACCGCCATTGCTGCTCAGCCTGCGGCTGTAAAACCTAACGAAACGGAACTCGCTGACTGGGCTGGCAGCGCGCTAAATTCAAATCAACAGCGCCAGCTCGCCGCCGAGCGACTGCACGCCAGCGGCATCGAGCACGCGCTGATTTCCGCAGGCTCAGAGGGCGTTTTATGGGTTAGCTCACAGGGCACTTGGCAATCTACCCCACCTAGCGTAAACGCCACCAATACCGTTTGTGCGGGCGATACCTTTGTGGCTGGCATGCTCCATGGGCTGCTCAGCGACTTCGCCCCACAAGACACCCTTCGCTTCGCAACGGCACTCTCTGCCGAAGCGGTTCGCCACGTCGGCGTGGGCACCCCCCACGCCGACGACTTTGACTTACTCCAACAACAGACTTTGGTACGGCGTCTTGACGACACCATCACCGAGGGAGCCACGCGATGAACCTGATTCTAATTACCGCCTGCCCCAGCGGCATGGCGACCACCTTTCTGGCCGCCAAGCGCCTTGAACAAGCGGCCACACGGATGGGCTGGAGCGCCCATGTGGAAATGCACGGCGAGATTGCGCCGCTGCAGGCTGCCACCGCCGAGCAAATTGCTAATGCCGATTTAATTGTGGTGGCCGCCGATCACGTTCCGGCCCCAGAACGTTTTGAAGGCAAACGACTTTTCCAGGCGCCGATTGCCAGCGCCCTGCCCGACCCCAGCGCCTTTTTAACTCAAGCCAAACGTGAAGCACCGATTTACACTGCTCCTGCAACCCCTACAGCCGCCGCAACTCCGGCGAGCAACACGGGTGGCAAGAAGATTGTCGCTGTTACCGCTTGCCCCACTGGTGTTGCCCATACCTTTATGGCCGCTGAAGCGCTAGCCGAAGCAGGCAAAGCCATGGGACATGCCATTCGCGTGGAAACTCAAGGCTCAGTAGGCGCTCAAGATCATTTAAGCGAAGAAGAGATTGCCGATGCCGACGTGGTCGTACTAGCTTGCGATATCGACGTTGACCCAGCGCGGTTTGCAGGCAAGCGCATCTACCGCACCTCAACCGGCAATGCACTAAAAAAGCCACGTCCCACGCTGGAAGCCGCCCTTGTTGATGCTAGCGTAGAAAACGCCAACAGCGGTTCGGGCAACGCCAATAAGAGCGTTAAAGAGAAAGGCGTTTATAAGCACCTACTCACCGGCGTGTCGTTTATGTTGCCTATGGTGGTAGCAGGCGGCTTGCTGATTGCGCTCTCGTTTGTCTTCGGCATTGAAGCCTTTGAACAGGAAGGCACGCTGGCCGCTGCGCTTATGCAAATTGGCGGCGGCACCGCCTTCGCGCTAATGATTCCTGTGCTGGCGGGTTACATTGCCTACTCCATCGCCGACCGCCCCGGTATTGCTCCAGGTATGATTGGCGGTATGTTGGCGGCTGACATTGGCTCCGGGTTTATCGGCGGCATTTTGGCAGGCTTCCTGGCAGGCTACGTGGCCCTAGCGGTTACCCGCTACGTTAAGCTGCCCTCCAGCGTTGAATCGCTCAAGCCTATTCTGATTATCCCACTGGTGGCCAGTCTGGTCACCGGCCTGACGATGATCTATGTGATTGGCGAGCCTGTCGCTGCATTACTGAATGCGCTGACCAGCTTCCTGGCCTCGATGGGTTCTACTAACGCAGTGCTGCTGGGCATTCTATTGGGCGCCATGATGTGCTTCGATTTGGGCGGCCCCGTCAACAAAGCAGCCTATACCTTCGGCGTGGGCTTGTTGGCTTCAGAAACCTACGGCCCAATGGCAGCCATTATGGCGGCAGGCATGGTGCCAGCGATTGGCATGGGTATTGCCAGTTTCATAGCGCGCAATAAATTTTCCGAACCAGAACGGGAGGCAGGCAAAGCTTCGTTTGTACTCGGCTTTTGCTTTATTAGTGAAGGCGCCATTCCCTTCGCGGCGAAAGACCCGTTGCGGGTTATCCCCGCGTGCATGGTGGGCGGTGCGATCACCGGTGCGCTTTCCATGCTGGTAGGCGCGAAACTAATGGCACCTCACGGAGGTATCTTTGTGCTGCTGATTCCCAACGCCATCACTCCTGCACTACTCTACCTTGGCGCGATTATCATCGGCTCGCTGGTAACCGGTTTAGGCTATGCCTTTATCAAACGCGGCGCCGCTCACGTCGCCGTCACCAGCTAAACGCTTGAACCTCAGCGCTGGGCAGGCTGCCACCTGCCCAGCGCCTCTTTGGCGATGCCCCCCCTCCTCACCCCACGCCAGCAACGGTTTATTACTAATTTTTTAACCATAAATCGCTTAACAGTTGCTTAAATCGGGGTTTTATGTAGTATTTTTACCTAAATAAAGTCATAAATAGTACAAAGCACGAGCCAGCAATAGAGCGCTCGTCACTTAATAATGATCTAAAACAACAGGACCGCCTTCTATGTTTCAACTCACTCGCAGCGTTACTTGGCAGGCACTTGAACGCCTGCGCGACAAAACCGCCAACGACCGCATTCGTGATTACTTCACCAATGACCCGCAGCGCTTTGAAAAAATGAGCCTACGGGTGGGCGGCCTGTTCCTGGATTACTCCAAACATCACGTGTCTGATGAGGTACTCGCCAAACTAATTGAGTTGGCCGACCACTCTGCCCTGGTTCAACGTCGTGCACAGATGTTCTCTGGCGATATTATCAATGTCACCGAAAATCGCCCGGTACTCCACACCGCACTGCGCAATTTAAGCGATGAACCGGTACATGTAGATGGCAATGACGTGATGCCGGAAATCAACCGCACCCGGGAACAAATCAAGCAGTTCTCAGAAGCGGTGAGAAACGGTGAGTGGAAAGGCTATAACGGCCAGCGCATCAAAGACGTGGTCAATATTGGCATTGGTGGCTCAGACCTCGGCCCCAATATGGCCGTACGCGCGCTACTCAAATACCGCCACCCGGAACTGCACTTCCACTTCGTGTCCAACGTCGATGGCACCCATATTCAGAAGGTGCTTTCACGACTAGACCCGGCGACCACGCTATTTATCGTTTCCACCAAAACCTTCTCTACCCAGGAAACCCTGCTTAACGCAAAAACCGCACGGCGCTGGTTCGTGGAAAATGCCGGTGAAGATGCCGACGTAGGCGCCCACTTTATTGCCGCTTCCACTAACCGCAAAGCGGCGATGGAATTCGGCATTCGTGAAGAGAACGTGTTCGAGTTTTGGGCCTGGGTGGGCGGTCGCTACTCCATGTGGTCGTCTATCGGGCTTCCGATTGCGCTTTCAATTGGTTTTGAAGGCTTTATCGAGCTGCTGGAAGGCGCCCATGAGATGGATCGCCACTTTATAGAAGCGCCCTTCGCGCAGAATATGCCCGTTCTGATGGCCTTGATTGGTATCTGGTACATCAACTTTATTGGCGCCGAAACCCAGGCCATCGTGCCCTACGATCAAGCCTTGAACCAACTACCTTCGTTCCTGCAGCAGTTGGATATGGAGTCTAACGGCAAGTCAGTCGATATTTTCGGCCATCCGGTTAACTACAAAACCGGCCCGATTGTTTGGGGGCAAACCGGCTCTAACGGTCAGCACGCTTTCTTCCAACTACTGCACCAGGGCACCCGCTACGTGCCGATTGATTTTATTGCCTCGCTGAAACCCGAACCCGGCGTGGAAGACCATCACTTCGCCCTGCTGACCAACATGCTCGCCCAGGCCAACGCCTTTATGGAAGGCAGCCAAGGGGACAGCAAAGAGCTTAGCCAGCACGATCCCTACAGCTGCCCCGGCAACCGCCCTTCCAGCACGCTGCTACTGGATGAGCTAACGCCAAAAAATCTGGGCGCGCTGATTGCCCTCTACGAACACAAGGTGTTTGTGCAAGGCGTTATCTGGAACATCAACTCGTTTGATCAGTGGGGCGTGCAGCTTGGCAAACGCATTGCCGGTGAAATCAGCGAGCGCATCGATACCAACGCCGCCGACTTCGACACCTCAACACAAGGCTTGTTGGAGCTGGTACGCGCCCACTTTCCCGGCGACAGCAGCGCAAAGCAAAGCGCGCCAGCCAGCGCTGATAAGAAGCCTGCTAGGAAGAAGCGTTAAGCGGAGAGTTAGGTAACCGTTAGATAAACAAACGCCTTGGCTGAAAAGAGCCAAGGCGTTTTTGGTTTGATCTTTGATGCCAGTATCGACACTGGTTGAAGGCAACCAGAAATCCCAAGCCGCCTAAATTAATCTGGTGAAAATTGCTCGAAGACCTGCTGTCCGGTCATTTTCTCTGTTTGGTTGTTAAACTCGTAATAGTCGGGCTTCTCATCAATAAATATTTCGCTGGTGAGTTGGAACGTCTGATCCTGGAACAGGCCTGCTGGGAGAATATACTCATTGCTGGGTAGCAGGTGATAGAACAGATGCGTCCCGCAGGTTGCACAGAAGCCCCGCTCCGCCCAATCAGATGAGCGGTAAGCGGCAGGCTCAGCACCAAAGAACTCTACCGGGCCACCGCAATGCACGGCGAACATAGGCCCACCCGACCAACGCCGACATAGTGAGCAATGACAAACACTGACCTGCTCGTGGTTAGGCGCAGTCACTTCGATGGAACCGCAAAGACATGTGCCTTTCATCGCAAACTCCTTTACCGTTAGCCTCCATGGCAGCCGCTATCGTGATGCCTAACCAATTTTAGGCTGCTGTAGGCTCATTGAACAATATTCTGTTGGAAAACGGATCGACCACTTCAAACACCCTATCGCCCCACGGAGCTGTGGTTATTTCCGGGCGGCTAAACTTGTAACCACGGGATAGGATCTCGCGGTACAAGCCTTCAAGATCATCAGTATTCACAAACGTTTTAGCGCCGGGGGAGCAATCCCCAGAATGTTCGCTAAGGTGAAAAACCAGATCGCCTCGGGATACCTGCATATAGACAGGAAAGTCTGCTTCGAAGCGATGCTCCCAATCAAGCGACATCCCCAAAAACTCAAGATAGAACGCCTTGGCTTTAGATTCATCAAAAATTCGTATAATCGGAATGGCTTGAAAATGCACTTATGCTCTCCTGACAAACAGCGCTTTAACGAATAGCTAGCCAGCTCTGGTTAGAAAGCCTAAAGCCCCCTTTACCCTTAGGCGTTCGATTTAAACAGGCGCAGAGTTGCTCTCTACGCCATAGCCATGGCGTATATACTCAACGGCTTCAGCCATGCCACTAAGCACCGCTGTCGCTGAATGAAAGTTTTGCTGTTGAGACATTTCCGTGGGTAGTGCCAAGCAGCTTATGCCAGCTCGAAAGGCGGCTTCAAGACCATGTTGTGTATCTTCAATGGCGAGACATTCATCCGCAGCAACGCCAAGCCGTTGCAGAGCCAGGAGATAGCATTCAGGTGCGGGCTTGCTGTTTCGGACATCATCGTTAGAAACAATCGTAGAGAACTTATCTTCAAACCCATTGGCCTGCAGTGTTTTTTGAACACCATTTGCACTAGCGCCTGTCACCACTGCCAGCTTCAAACCCGCACTGTGGAAGTAAGCAATCGCCTCTCGTACGCTAGGCATTAACGGGAATGCCTGGCTAGCAAGGTAGTCCTGCGTCGCGGCGTTCTTCGCTTCTATAAGTTGATCAGGGGACGCATCAATCCCAAACCTCTGCACCATATCCAGGGCATTGGCGCGCGTTGGCAGGCCTGCATAGTGGGTTCTGTACTGCAGCTCAGACAATTCCAAGCCATATTGACTCAGAATGTGTACCCACATTTGAAAATGGATGTGTTCAGAACTGACGATTGTCCCATCGTGATCTAGCAAAATTGCGCGAAGTGCCACAAGACCTCCTAGAAATAGCGTGTTTAAAACCCAAGGCAAAGCCAACCGAAAGATCGACAGTAGAGACTTCTAGCTAGATGCCCAGCACACGCTCGATAACGCTTGGGTAGAATGGTCGAATCATAGCAGTAGGCATGGTTACGCTTTTGTTTGATCTTATACTCTACAGCGCAGTGGTTACCTATATTTAGCACTTACAAACCACTGCCTGCATACTTTATCTTCTTATATAGCTCACCGATAAAATTGACTCCCACTATCAAGCCCACACCAAGAGCAATGACGACGAGAGAACCATAGGCAATACTACCTGACCAGATCCACTGACTAATCGCTGTGCCAATATGTTGCAAAGTGAGATAAACACCTATCAGAAAACCACCTGCACGGACTAGGCCTAGTTCGTGCAGTGATAACTGAGAGTCAGCGTTATTAGCTGGATGAATTTTATTAGCCAGCGGTTCTGCCACTAGCCAAAGTATAGCGCCGACAATAAGAGGCATAACAATCATTGCTATCAGGGTGGCTAACCACTCGTCATATGATTCTGTCGAGCCTGGGCCAAACAGCATCGGCGCTAGGGCAAGTAGCGGATTAAGCGCAATATACAGCGCTAAAATGCGTAACAAGATAATAGAGATAGCTTTCATAGAATATGTTCACACTCCCTGTGATTTGCATCGATATAAACGCCACATGATGAATATCGGCGGCTGACGATATTATCCTAGTTATTTATCACCACCATTTCACTTAAAACAGTGACCTCTCTTCAAGCGCATTTAACCAAAGTGCACCTGAGACATAACAAAATACCCCTTGGCACTTTCGAGCCAAGGGGTATCGGTTACGTCAGCAACATCGCCTCGTTTTTCAGTTCGACGCGCAGGCCTACTACCCGGTCGATGGCTTACAGACTGTAAGAATGCTAGCGTTTGAACATATCGTCCAGGCGATTGGCGAACAGTACATCACGCATCCAGCCTTTCAGTTGGTCATGATCGGCTTGCACAAGTTGCGCTTCTACCCAGTCAGGCACCTCACCAAATTTGAACGTGAGCTGAGTGCGCACCACCTCGCGCGCTTCAGCCAAGCGCCCTTCTTGCCGTCCTTCTTGCCGCCCTTCCAGGCGTTCTTTCTTGACCAGGTTCTCTAAGTTCTCTGCCAACATGTCTTTATCCTCCATCAGGCTGTCGAGCCGATCCAGGTTGACCTCTGTGCCCAGCCGGTACAAATGTCGCTTGAGCCAGCGGGTGATAATCCGGTCGATGCGTTCCTTATTGGGGTCAGCCTGAATAATGGCGACGACCCTATCCACAGCGTTCTGTAGGGTTTCCCAACTTTCACCGGCATTTTCCACACCGAATACACCGCTGAGCGGTGTCTGGCGTAAGCCCAATTCTTCGTTAGTATAACGCCCTTCATCAACCAGAAAATAGCGCAGGCGCGGTTGATAGACCTGCAGAAAGCTCGGCGGTTCCGGCTGCACCATCTCGTAGATATCCAGCGGGGCTGTCCAGGGTTTGGAGCCATTGTACAGTATCACCGGAAACACCGGTGGCAGGCCTTGGCTGGGGGTGATGACCTTCTGTTTGAGTAGTTCACTGTAAAAGCAGGCGACGTAGTGCATCAGCCGAATCGGCATGCTGCGATCAACCGCTGACTGGAACTCTAGGAGGATGTACAAAAATACCTCCTGCGTCATGCCCTGCCAGGTGACTTCCACCGACCACACCACATCTTCGATCTTCTCTTCGAACAGCGGTGTGATGTAATGACCACTGTGCTTCTTGAGCGTCGAGAAGTTCATTAATCCGGCAATTTCGGCAGGCGCAAATCCTTCAATCAGTTGCTCAACGAACTCGGGGTGGCTAAATAGCTCTTTATAGCCCGTATCATGGTGATGAGTCGCCATAACGTGTCCCTGTTAATCGTAATAACGTCAGAATACCATGGAGAGCGATAGTCAACGTACCGCATGATTGATATGTAGTGATTCAATAAAATCAGAAATAAATGCGATATTTGCCGCAAAAGCTGATCAGCTTTTACAGTTTGATAGTGCCTATTGATTGACACAGCGCGTACCTGCTCACCTAAAAAATACCCCTTGGCACTTTCGAGCCAAGGGGTATCGGTTACGTCAGCAGCGCTGGCGGGCTTTAGAAGTGCCATTCCAGATTAAAGGTCATGGCATCGGTATCGACACCCGGTTGGCTGTGGTTTCCGAATTTGTTGCGCCAATACTCATAACCGACGCCCATCCATAAGGAGTTTTCCGCCCCCCATGCAACTTGCCCGACGTCTAGCATCAGCGAGGTGCGCATTAACTGCTCAGGCTCGGTCGCTTCCCCAAAGTAATCATCTCCTTTTTCGCTGTTGTAGTTATAGAACCCTTGGAATTTTAGCGGTAACGCCGCCGCTTCAAACGGCAGCCCCCAGGCCAAGTTAATTTGGTAATAGGGATCAAACGAAATGCTGTTCTGATTTTCTGGCAGCCCACAAGGTGGCAAGCCGCAGTGGTTCCATTCACGGCTATAGAAGAGACTTAGATCCACAAAGCCTCTCGGCACATCAAATTTAAACGTTGGCCCCACTACTAGCTGACGTTTACGTGGTGCAAAGCCAGTATTTTTGGTGTTTAGGTCAAACCCAAATGTCAGCGCCATGTCTTTAACGGGCCCGAAAGCGATGGGCTCATTGAATATGCCGCCCCCATGGAGTTGATGACGGTATGTCAGATAGGCTTCCGTTGCCCCTGAATCACTGTTACTGGCGGGGTCTTGGCTGCTGGACTGAAGCACGTCCAGATTTAAAAAGTTTTGGCCCAGTGAGTAACCACTAACATGGGTAAACTGGAGAATGTGCTTCTCTATGTTCTCTGGGTTATTCGGCTCAGTAAACTGCGTTCCATAGCGATACCCCACGAACGTATCGCTCCATGTCGCTGCCTGGGCACCTGCCGAGATAGTGCCAAGAGAAGCGCCTATCGCCAGATACGTTGCCACTGCTCGATTGCTCTTCAACATGCAAAACCCTTTGTTGTTTGATTTTGTTTTTAGACATCTTTCTAAGAGCCCCACTATCAAGGCCCTTCTATAAAGACCTTTCTATAAGGACCTTCCTAACGCCGTTATGCCCGCTTTTCGCGGGTGCGATAGCGATTTTTTTGCGGAAACGGCACTTCTTAGAGTACATTTAGCAATATTTATTGTATACAATAAAACAGATAAACAAATACAAATGGAGAATACAATGTCGCGTATTTTAGAAGCAGCTCGCCCCAGCCGCCTTGGCTTAGACGCCTTTCTTGAGCATTACGGGGACGTTTTTGAACATTCACCCTGGGTAGCTGAAACCGCCTGGAAACAGGGGTTTACCGACCAACACGATGACCCGGATGTACTAGCTGACTGCATGGGCAATGTGCTTAAGGGTGCTGATATTGATCAGCAAATTGCTGTCATTCGCGCTCACCCAGACCTTGCCGGGAAAGCAGCTCTCGCGGGTGAGCTAACCCAGGACTCCACTCGCGAACAGGCTGGTGCGGGGCTAGATCAGTGCTCAACCGAAGAGTTTGAACGCTTTCAACGCCTGAATCAGGCCTATCAAGATAAGTTCGGTTTCCCCTTTGTGATTGCTGTTAAAGGGCTTGATCGACACGCCATCCTTTACGCGTTCGAAAAGCGCCTTGAAAACGACGCCGCTACCGAGCGTCAAACCGCTATTGAGCAAATCATCCAGATAGCGCGCTTTCGCCTGCACATGCGTGCGGCCGAGGCAGCGTAATTCTCACGCGCTTAGCGCTTGTATTTTCCTTTCAGCCTGACCTGTGGTGCTCGGCCCTTCAGGCTGTGAGGCTTACCTTTTATCGTCATTCGGAGAGACCTCTATGAGTCTGGAGACAAGAGAAGATCTCGATCCGCTCGAAACCACGGAGTGGCTGGAATCCCTGGAATCAGTACTGGATCGTGAGGGCGAAGATCGTGCCCGCTACCTGATGACCCGCTTGGCGGATCGCCTGCGCCGGGACGGTATGAAGGTACCCTTCTCGGTGACAACCCCGCACCGGAATACGATCCCTGTGCATCGCGAAGCACCGATGCCGGGCGATCTGTTTATGGAGCGCCGCATTCGGTCGTTGATTCGTTACAACGCCATTGCCCAGGTCATCCGTAATAACCGCGCTAACCCCGGGCTGGGCGGCCACATTGCCAGCTTTATGTCGTCGGCCACGCTGTACGATGTCGGCTTTAACCACTTCTTCCGCGCCCCCAAAGGCGATTTTGAAGGCGACCTGATTTACATCCAGGGCCACGTTGCCCCGGGGATTTACGCGCGCTCCTACCTGGAAGGCCGTTTATCAGAAGAGCAGATGGACAAATTCCGTCGCGAAGTCGACGGCGATGGCCTCTCTTCCTACCCGCACCCGTGGCTGATGCCGGACTACTGGCAGTTCCCCACGGTGTCCATGGGCCTTGGCCCGATTCAGGCCATCTATCAAGCCCACGTGATGAAGTACCTGCATCACCGTGAGCTGAAAGACATGTACGACCGTAAGATCTGGTGCTTCATGGGTGACGGCGAGTGTGATGAGCCGGAGTCACTGGGCGCGATTTCCCTGGCGGGGCGTGAAAACCTCGATAACCTGATCTTCGTTATCAACTGCAACCTGCAGCGCTTGGACGGTCCGGTTCGCGGCAACTCCCGCGTCATGGATGAGTTCGAAGGCGTATTCCGCGGTGCCGGTTGGAACGTCATCAAGGTGGTCTGGGGACGTCACTGGGATCCGCTGTTCGAGAAGGACAAGAAAGGCATCCTGCAAAAGCGCATGGATGAAGCGGTCGACGGTGAGTACCAGAACTACAAGGCCAACGGCGGTTCATACACCCGCGAGCACTTCTTCGGTAAGTACCCCGAAACCGAAGCGATGGTCAACGACCTGTCTGATGAAGACATCTGGAAGCTCAACCGCGGTGGTCACGATCCGTTCAAGGTCTACGCGGCCTACCACGAAGCGGTCAACCAAACCAACGGTAAGCCCACGGTCATTCTGGCGCACACCGTCAAAGGCTACGGCATGGGCAGCGGCGATGGCGAAGCCGCCAACGAGTCCCACCAGGTCAAGAGCATGGAGTACGAGGCGTTGCGTAAATTCCGCGACCGCTTCGGTATTCCGCTCACCGACGAGCAGCTCAAAGATGTGCCCTATTACAAGCCGGAAGAAGACTCCCCCGAGCTGAAATACATGCACCTGCAGCGGGAACGCTTAAACGGCTACCTGCCGAGCCGCCGCAGTGACTTTGAGGCGCTAGAGATCCCCAGCCTGGACGACAAAACCTTTGCCTCGCAAATGGTCGGTTCCAAAGGGCGCGAAGTCTCGACCACCATGGCGTTCGTGCGCGTGCTGAACGGTCTGGTGAAGGATAAGAAGCTCGGCAAACATGTCGTCCCGATTATTCCTGACGAAGCACGTACCTTCGGCATGGAAGGCATGTTCCGTCAGCTTGGCATCTACACCTCGGAAGGTCAGAAGTATGAGCCGGTCGATAAAGGCCAGATCATGTTCTACCGCGAGGATCAGAAAGGCCAGATTCTCGAAGAAGGGATTAGTGAGGCCGGTGCCATGTCCGCATGGATTGCCGCCGCGACCTCCTACAGCAACAACAACGTCACCCTGCTGCCGTTCTACGTCTACTACTCGATGTTCGGCTTCCAGCGCATTGGTGACTTGGCCTGGGCCGCCGGTGACCTGCAAGCCCGCGGCTTTATGGTCGGCGGCACCGCCGGGCGTACCACGCTCAATGGTGAAGGTCTGCAGCACCAGGATGGCCACAGCTTGATTCAAGCCTCCACCATCCCCAACTGCCGCAGCTACGACCCGACCTACGCCCACGAAGTGGCGGTCATCCTCCAGGATGGTCTGAAGCGCATGTTCTCCGACAAAGAGAACTGCTTCTATTACCTGACGGTGATGAACGAAAACTACGAGCAGCCCGCGCTTGAGAACGTGCCTACCGACGATATCGTCAAAGGCATGTACCTGCTCAACGAAACCCAGGGCGACAAAGGCCGCGTACAACTGCTGGGCTCCGGCACCATCCTGCGCGAAGTTGAAGCCGCCGCTGAGCTGCTGGCCAACGACTGGGGCATTGGCGCGGATATCTGGAGCGTGACCAGCTTTAACGAGCTGCGCCGTGAAGCGCTGCTGCTGGAGCGTGAAGGCTTCCTAAACCCGGATGCCGAGGCCAACAAGCCCCACGTGACGAAGTGCCTGGAAGGCCGTGACGGCCCGGTGATTGCCTCCACCGACTACATGAAGCTCTACGCCGACCAGGTGCGTGCCTGGGTACCCAGCGAGTACACCGTGCTGGGCACGGACGGCTTTGGCCGTTCCGACACCCGCGAGAAGCTGCGCTACTTCTTTGAAGTAGACCGCTACTTCGTCACCGTGGCGGCGCTACGTGCGCTGGCAGACCGCGGTGAGCTTGATCGTAAGCACGTCGGCGAGGCGCTGAAGAAGTATGGCATTGACGCCAACAAGCCGAACCCGCTGACCAGCTAAACCGCTGCCCGGCGGGCAGATGCCCGCCGGCTCGATCCGATTTGGAAGGAGCGCGACCTTGAGTAGCGAAATCATCAAAGTTCCCGATATCGGTGGCGATACCGATGTCGAAATCATCGAGATTGCGGTGTCAGAAGGCGACGTCATTGAAGCGGAAGACACCCTAATCACCCTGGAATCTGACAAAGCCAGCATGGATGTTCCGGCCCCGAAAGGCGGCAAGGTCATCAAAGTGCTGGTCAAAGAAGGCGATACTGTCTCCGAAGGCGACGACATCGTTGAGCTGGAAGTAGAAGGTGGCGGCGAAGAGACGTCAGCCCCCGCATCTGACAGCCAGTCCAACGACGCGCCAGCGAAACAAGACAAACCAAAAGAACCGACTAAAGAGCAGGCCCCAGCAGCTAAAAAAGCCGGTGGCAGCAAGCAGACCGTTGACATCAAGGTGCCTGACCTGGGCGGTTCCGACAGCGTTGAAATCATCGAAGTCGCGGTTAGCGCTGGTGATGAGGTCAACGCCGAAGATACCCTGATCACCCTGGAGTCGGATAAAGCCTCCATGGACGTGCCCAGCCCGCACGGCGGTAAGATCGTTGCGCTGACCGTCAAGGAAGGCGACACCGTCTCGGAAGGCGACTTGATCGGCCAGATGGAAATCGCTGGCGAAGACGGTGATGCATCGGCTGAAGAAGCTGCATCGCAAGCGCAGGCTGCTGCTGAAGAGCCGGTAGTTGAAAAACCTGTCGCTGAAGCACCAGTAAAACAAGCGCCTTCTCTTGAAGGCACCCCGAGTCCGGAAGCACAAATCGCTGCTTACCAACCGAGGGATAGTAAGCTGGTGCATGCAGGCCCAGCAGTACGCATGCTGGCACGTGAACTAAATGTTGATCTTAGTCTTGTTAAGCCTAGTGGCCCGAAAGACCGGGTGCTGAAAGAAGATGTACAGGCCTACGTGAAACAGGCCATAGCCAACCAAGGTAAAGCACAAACAGCGACTGCCCCAGCAGCAAGTGGTGGTGCTGGCATTCCCGCGATACCGGACGTCGACTTCAGTCAGTTTGGCGACGTAGAAGAGAAGCCGATGGGGCGCCTGCTCAAGATGGGCGCGACCAATCTGCACCGCAGCTGGCTCAATGTGCCTCACGTGACGCAGTTCGACGAGGCCGACATTACCGAGCTCGAAAGCTTCCGTAAGGCCATGAAAGCCGAGGCCGAAGCCCAAGGCGCCAAGCTGACGCCGTTGCCGTTTATGGTTAAAGCCTGTGCCTTTGCACTGCGTAAGTTCCCCCAGTTCAACGTCAGCCTGAAAGGTGATGGCGAAACGCTGGTATGGAAAAACTACGTGCATATTGGGATTGCCGTGGATACACCTGATGGCCTGATGGTGCCGGTAGTGCGCAACGCCGATAAAAAATCCTTGATTGAGATTGCCAAGGAGATGGTGGAGCTCGGCAAGAAAGCGCAAACCAAGAAGCTTAAGCGCGACGAGATGACCGGTGGCTGCTTCACCATTTCGAGCCTTGGCTCTATTGGTGGAACCGCGTTCACACCGATCGTTAATGCACCGGAAGTGGCGATCCTGGGGGTATCGAAAGCGCAGATGAAACCGGTGTGGGATGGCAGTGCCTTCCAGCCGCGCTTAATGATGCCGCTATCGCTTTCCTACGATCACCGGGCGATTAACGGTGCGGATGCCGCCCGCTTTACGGCCTTCCTGGCCGATGTGCTGACGGATATACGCCGATTACTGCTGTAATCGTCTCACAGTAAGCCAAAAGCGGCGCCCAATGGGCGCCGCTTTTTTGAGACATCAGTTTGGAGCATTGAAACCTATTGTTCGCGAAAACCCAGGGTTATCGAAAACCTAGGGTTAGCGAATCACGCCCTAACAGATTTACCGCCTAGAATAGTCATCAAATCGTCGTTTTCTGGCTCTTGAGACGACAGTACCAGCAAAGACTCTAAGCTATTAAGGTGCGTGTATATCGCCTGCTTAGCCGCCTGAGCATCACCACTCGCCAAGTGCCCAAGCAAGTTCGCATGATCGCCTTCCAAGTAGCAAGAAGACAAGCCCGGACGCTTATAGAGAGCGATGACAATTGACGTTCTCAAGACGAGATCGGTCAACATCGCACCCAAGATACGATTAGGGGCATGCTGCGCAAGGAGGTGATGAATATTGAGGGAATGCTCAATGCGTGACGGTTCGTCACTGTTTTCAAACGCCTGCTTTTCAAGGGCGACCTGCTTCTCTAACGCCTTGTAAGTCGCCACATCCAGCTTACCCGCCAACAGTGAGACAATCTCACCTTCCACTAACCTACGCGCAGAAAACGTCTCTCGCGTTTCGTCAATCGAAGGTGCTCTGACGCGGGCGACCTGATTCGGTCGTTGGTCGATAACATGTTCAGCATCAAGCCGTGTTAACGCTTTACGCACCACTGAACGGCTGACGCCAAATACATCGCCTATGGTGACTTCAGGCAGTTTTGTATTTGGTGCCAGTCGCTGCATCAGTACCGCAGACCGGATGTGTTCAACAATATCTTGATCGCTAACGCGACCTTCTTTCGTTTTGGTAAAACCTTTCTTGTGCCAGCCGAGGGTCATGGCCTAACTCTCTAATGAACCTCGACGAAACTTATCATGTTTACCCCTCGGACAACCACTCAGAACCACGCAAAACAATGCCTTAACGGGTAATTGGATAGTTAAGCGGGAACAACGACAACCTTACGACGGGTTGGGTAGAATAAGAATCGCTCGGAAATCGTTAACATTGGTTCGGGTTGGCCCTGTTACCACGAGGTCATCTAAAGCATCAAAGAAACTGTACGCATCGTTACGGGCAAGGTAATCCTGGGCAGAAAGCGTTAATGCCTTAGCCCGCTGCCAGCACTCAGGCCCAATTAACGCGCCTGCATTATCTTCAGAGCCATCGATTCCATCGGTATCAATGGCAATCGCATAAATGCCATCACATCCTTTTAGCGTATCAAAAAGCCCCAGCAGGTACTCAACGTTACGCCCTCCTCGACCATTACCGCGCACGGTAACGCTCGTTTCGCCGCCTGACAGTACCAGCAGCGGACGAGTAATTTCAGACTGCAACTTGCACGCCATACGCCCTTGGGCAATGCCTAAATCTCTTGCTTCCCCCTCAAGATCATCACCTAACACTCTTACCTCTAGGCCACTCTCTTCGGCACTCAGCTGGGCGGCCTTCAATGCGTCGCGCGCGCGGGCCAGGATAGTCGATTTGTCCCGTGCAAATCCTTGGTTCCAGGTCTGAGGCGCACGATGATCGGCCATTAAATGGCGTTTCACATGCTCAGGCACCTCAATCTCATGGCGGTTTAGAATTGCCAAGGCATCTAACGACGTTGTGTTATCCGGCAGCGTCGGGCCTGAGGCAATTAATGAAGGCACATCACCAGGAACATCCGAAATAAGTAGCGTCACCACTTGCGCGGGGTGCGCAGCAGTGGCCAACCGCCCGCCTTTAATTGCAGACAAATGGCGCCTTACGGTGTTGATTTCACGGATCGGTGCACCGCAGCGAAGCAGCGCCTTATTCAGAGCCTGCTTGTCTTCTAGCGAAATGCCGTCCGCCGGCAGGGTCATTAACGCGGAGCCGCCGCCGGAGATGAGTGCGATCACTTGATCGTCTTCACCCAGGCCTTTTACTTCATCAAGCATGCGCTTAGCGGCTTGCTCACCCAGCGCATCAGGCATCGGGTGGGAGGCTTCCAGTACATCGATATAGCGACAGGCTGCCCCATGCTGATAACGGGTCACCACCACGCCTGTTAAGTCGACCTCTTCGCCTGACTCTCGAGCGCGTTTTTCCCACGCCAACTCTAATGCACGCGCCATGGCGGCAGCAGCCTTACCCGCGCCCACGACGACAGTTCGGCCTGGCGGTTTTTCAGGCAACTGGGCAGTTAATAAGCTATCGGGATGTACCGCAGCAATGGCCGTTTCGGCCAGTTGATTCAGCCACTGGCGGGTTGCCTCTTCACTGGTAAAAGGCGCCAAGCGAACAAGGGAATTCATCAAAAGACTCCTCGGGCAGGGATCAGGAAAAAGGCTCAGAAAGGAGCTTAGAAAAGAACGTAAACAAAGAGCTTGGAAAGCTTAGTAAAAAGAACTTAAAACTTAGTAAAAAGAACTTAATGGCAGGCCAACAGACGCTGGCCTGCCTGACAAAGGCGCGTTATTGGCCAACCTCATGGTCTGCCAGCTTTTCTAAAGCGCGCACAATACCTGCGTGATCCCAATCCTGGCCCCCGTTGGCAACACACGCTTGGAACAACTGCTGTGCATTGGCGGTGCCTGGCAATGACAGGTTTAACGTCCTAGCACCCTCTAACGCCAAGTTGAGATCTTTCTGGTGCAGACGAACGCGGAACCCAGGCTCAAAGGTGCGCTTGATCATGCGCTCGCCATGAACATCGAGGATTTTCGATTGAGCTAAACCGCCCATCAGTGATTCACGTACTTTAGCGACATCAGCACCGGCTTTAGAGGCAAACAGCAACCCTTCTGCCACTGCTTCAATCGTTAGCGCAACCACAATCTGGTTAGCCACTTTGCACGTCTGACCTGCACCATGGCCGCCGATGTGGGTAATCGTCTTCCCAACAACGTCCAGGTATGGCTTGGCTCGCTCAAAGCCTTCCGTTGTTGCGCCCACCATGATGGTAAGTACAGCGTTAATTGCACCACCTTCACCACCAGAAACCGGCGCATCGACAAACTCTCCGCCCGCATCGGTAATCCGCTTGGCAAATGCCTGGGTCTGCATTGGGGCAATGGAGCTCATATCAATCACCAGGGTGCCGGGCTTCAGGCCTTCAATCACGCCTTCCTCACCAAATAACACACTTTCGACATCGGGCGTGTCGGGCACCATGGTGATAATGACATCAGACGCTTCAGCCACCGCTTTGGGAGAAGCGACTTCACTCATGCCTTTTTCGGCAAGCGCAGCATCCAAAGTGCCGCGTTTAACAGTCACTAAAGAGTGACCAGCGTCGAGCAGGTGCCCCGCCATAGGACGCCCCATAATGCCTAAACCAATAAAACCAATCTTACTCATAATTGTTCTCCATTCGCATCTTTTAGAAACCAACCTATTGTTTCTAAATGATTTAGATTTCCTGAGTTAACGACTATCTACTCACTTGCCTGTTTTAAGTCATACAGGGTTAACGCGCCTTATCTAACCAACCTAAACCTTCTACCGTCGTGGTCTTGGGCTTGTACTCGCAGCCGATCCAGCCGTCATAGCCAAGCTGCTGCAGGTGGCTAAATAAGAAGGGATAATTGATCTCACCCGTTCCTGGCTCATGGCGCCCTGGGTTATCCGCCAACTGCACGTGAGCGATACGTGCAAAATGCTTTTCAATAGTGGGTGCAAGATCACCCTCCATGATTTGCATGTGGTAGATGTCATACTGCAGCTTTAAGTTATCGCTACCGACTTCGTCAAAAAGTGCCAACGCCTGCTCGGTGCGATTAAGGAAAAAGCCTGGAATGTCACGGGTATTGATAGGCTCTGCAAGCAGCAAAATGCCGGCTGCTTTGAGTTTTTCGGCAGCGTAGCGAAGGTTTTCAACCAGGGTACGGTGAGCTTCAGCATCACTAACGCCCTCAGGCTGAATACCCGCTAGGCAGTTCACCTGCTTGCACTCAAGCGTAGTGGCATAGTCGATCGCTTTATCCACACCGGCACGAAACTCTTCTACCCGGTCGGGATGGCAAGCAATGCCTCGCTCGCCTGCTCCCCAATCTCCCGCAGGTAAGTTGTGCAACACTTGGGTTAGGCCATTCGCATCCAAGCGCTGCTTGATGTCAGCTGCCGCATAGTCATAGGGAAAAAGGTACTCAACCCCTTTAAAGCCCGCCTTTGCGGCGGCCTCAAAGCGATCAAGAAAATCGACTTCAGTGAACAGCATACTGAGATTCGCGGCAAACTTAGCCATAGTGTTCTCCTAACGTTTTAGCGTCTTAATAACGACTTCAGCGACTTGCCTGAAAGCACCTCGGTGCCTTACGTCAGGCTGGCAATAGAACTCGGTGCATCGGTAAGGTTTTCAGCTAACGCTTCGAACTCATTAACCCCATCAAGGTCAGTGCCCATCGAGATATTGGTAACGCGCTCGAGAATGATTTCCACCACTACCGGCACACGGTATTGGCGCATTAGCTCACGCGCTTTCTCTAACGCAGGTGCAATCTCATCGGGTGTAGTGACACGCAGCGCTTTACAGCCAAGGCCTTCAGCAACCGACACGTGATCTACGCCGTACTCAGCGAGCGCCGCTTCTTCGTCGGTGTAGTTAATGTTCTTGAACGAGAGCTGGACACAGTAGTCCATGTCGAAGCCACGCTGGGCCTGACGAATCAAACCGAGGTAGGAGTTATTCACCAGCACGTGGATATACGGCAAGTTAAACTGTGCCCCAACCGCTAGCTCTTCTACCATGAACTGGAAGTCGTAATCGCCAGACAGCGCAACCACTTCGGCATCAGGGTCGGCACGGCAAACACCCAGTGCTGCAGGCACTGTCCAGCCTAGTGGCCCAGCTTGGCCACAGTTAATCCAGTGACGAGGCTTGTACACATGCAGGAACTGAGCGCCGGCAATCTGCGACAAACCGATCGTGCTGATATAGCGTGCATTTTTACCAAAAACCTTGTTCATCTCTTCGTAAACACGCTGCGGTTTCACCGGCACGTTATCGAAGTGCGTTTTGCGCAGTAGCGTGCGCTTACGCTCCTGACACTCTTGTGCCCAGGCACTACGGTTTTTAAGCTGTCCGCTGGCCTTCATTTCACGAGCGACGTCGATAAACAGGTCTAGGGCAAGCTTAGCGTCAGAAACGATGCCGTAGTCAGGCCCAAAAATACGGCCTATTTGCGTAGGCTCGATATCAACGTGAACAAAATTTCTATCTTTTGTATACGTTTCAACATTGCCAGTGTGTCGGTTAGCCCACCGATTACCAATCCCCATGACAAAGTCAGAGGCCAACATGGTCGCATTGCCGTATCGGTGCGACGTTTGCAGCCCTACCATGCCTGCCATTAACGGGTGGTCATCCGGGATCGTTCCCCACCCCATCAGCGTCGGGATCACCGGCACCCCGGTTAGCTCAGCAAATTCAACTAATTGCTCGGCAGCATCGGCATTGATGATGCCACCACCAGCCACGATCAGCGGCTTATCGGCTTCGTTGAGCATCGTCAATGCTTTTTCAATTTGGGCACGAGATGCTGAGGGTTTATAAGCCGGAAGTGACTCGTAGGTGTCCGGATCAAACTCGATTTCGCTCATCTGTACATCGATGGGAAGATCGATCAGTACCGGTCCAGGACGGCTAGAACGCATAAGCTGGAAGGCTTTCTGGAATGCGCGCGGTACCTGGGCAGGTTCCATCACCGTAACGGACCATTTGGTTACCGGGCCAGCAATCGTCTGAATATCGACGGCCTGGAAGTCTTCTTTATGCATCTTGGCGCGGGGAGCTTGGCCAGTGATACATAGAATCGGAATTGAATCAGCACTGGCAGAATACAGGCCCGTAATCATATCCGTGCCCGCGGGACCAGAAGTACCGATACACACACCAATGTTGCCAGCGGTTGTGCGGGTATACCCTTCCGCCATGTGTGAGGCGCCTTCCACGTGGCGTGCTAACACGTGATCTACGCCGCCCACTTTACGCATCGCAGCGTAGAAAGGATTGATAGCAGCACCTGGCACACCAAAGGCAACTTCAACACCTTCTTTTTTCAGGACGTGAATGGCGGCTTCTGCAGCTGTCATTTTAGCCATCACAACTTCTCCTCGAAGAGTGAATACATTTAGTATTCATTTTTGTATTTAATTTTGTATACGAAACAATATTCAAAGTATGCGCCATCCGAAGCACTGTCAATATTTAATGGAAAATATTTCCACTAAATTCAGCAGACGCAATAAAAATCATTTTAAATCAAATATTTAATATGGATTATATTGAGTATAAACACGTACAAGGGAGCGCAAGTGTTACTAACGAAACGCTCTGGGTATTGGTAAAAACAGGCATGCCAATCGGACCGGTGCTTTTGCATCCAGTCCATACAGGGGGAAAATGGTGTAGATTTAATCCCGCACGCAGTGCCGTCTGCAATACCTAGCCATCGCGTTTCGCAAGGGCTTGATCGTGCCCTAGCATATCGGAGATTGTTCTCGCGGCCTCTTGCACCAGCGCTTGCAGCTTGGTTCGCTCATCCTCGGCAAATTCATGCACAGGCACCATGATACTAACAACGCCCTCCACTACCCCATCATGGTTGTAGAGCGGGTAGGCAATCGATGAAATACCAAAGTGATAGTAAGAATCGGCAATGACATAACCACGCTGACGGTCTTCCTGAACTAAGTCCCATAGAACATCACGCCGGATGGGGGCACCGAGTTCTTTATTAAGTAGTTGGTCGTCAGGATAAAGCGATTCAAATTCCTCTTTTGAGAGATCTGTCAGAAGCAGTCGCCCTAGTGACGTGCAGTGCAGTGGAATTCGTGTTCCTACACTAACGCGACGAATTGTGGCGTTAGTGGCACCCACACGGGCCACATAAACGGCATCCCTTCCGTCGCGAACGGCAATATGACTTGAGCAGCCGGTCTGCTCGCATAGCGACTCAATAACAGGATGGCCTACCTGCACAACATCCAATGAGGCCACATATTCAAAGCCCAGTTTTAGCACGTTCACACCCAGCGAATACAATCCAGTGACCGGGTGATGGCGTAGAAACCCCATATGCTCCAAGGTCTGGACTGCGCGATACGACGTCGACTGGGGATAACCAACGCGTTTGACGATCTCAGCAAAACTCATTTCGCGATGATGACGATTGAGCTCCATTAAAATCGTCAGCCCGCGTTCAAGCGCGGGAATTAAATGTTTTTTTCCCTTATCACTCATGGCGGGTTAACTCACTTCGTTATTTGTATTATCGAGATAACGTAAAACCCCCAACGCCTGCGCAAATCTACCACTGACCGATTGCCATTAATGATTTAAAGCAACATTGAGCATGCGTTAAGGAACTCAGCTAATACAGCAGCTATCACCACTAGAGCGCTAGAAGGTGTTAGCTGCTGACGTCACAACGAGCGAGCTAGTTACTCAGACCACTCTCCAATCAACCCGCGCTCTTCATCTGTCATATTGGTCATGTTGCCAAGGGGCATGTATCCACTGGCCACGACTTGCTGAATGCTCTCTTTGTGATGCAAAATTTGCTCAAGGTTATCGTAGGCAAAGCCCGCAGGAGGAGCAGAAAAACCGGGCTGTGTTGGCGATTGGGCATGGCACGCAACGCAGCGCTGCTCAATAACCGCCTGCACATCAGCAATATCTGTCCCACTCTCTGCACCAGCATTAGCTTGTTGGTTAGCTGGCATCCCTATCCAAAACGCCACCATAATCAAGAGGACACCTGCCGCAGGATAACCAGGCCGTATTTTCCCAGCATGCATCAACACGAAGTACTGACGAATTAATGCACCCGCAAAAATCAGCAATGCCATGATGACCCATGCATAGGCGTGAGAGTATGCAAAGGAGTAGTGATTACTGATCATTAATAAGACAACGGGTAACGTAAAGTACGTATTGTGTACCGAGCGTTGCTTACCACGTTTGCCGTCTAACGGATTTGGCGTTTCGCCAGCTTTCATCGCCTTAACAATGCGGCGCTGCCCTGGAATGATCCAGAAGAACACGTTGGCAGACATCGCCGTTGCCATAACAGCCCCGGTCAATAGAAATGCGGCACGACCTGAGAACATTTGAGTGCTCAGGTACGCCACCACCACCATCATGATCGCAACACCAATACTTAATAGGCCATCGCGCTCCATGTTGGGGCTGATGCGCTTACACATTTCGTTGTAAACCACCCAACCCAATAACAAAAAGGTCAGCGCCAAAACGTTGGCCTGCCAGCCGGTCATATTGGCAGCCCACTCCCAACTACTATTGGGATTAACCAAATAAAAGCCAGGATTAAACATGTACAAAATAATGAATAAAGCGAAGCCAGATAACCAAGTGGTATAAGCCTTCCAGAAGGACCAGTGGAGGTCATCAGGCAGCTTTTCCGGGCTGGTGGCATATTTCTGATTGTGATAGAAGCCGCCACCGTGCACGGCCCACATCTCACCAAACACGCCTTTTTTGCGGCAGTTTTCATCTTTGGGGGATTTTAAGCCATTATCTAGCATGACAAAGTAGATAGACTCACCAATCCAGGCAATCGCGGCAATAACGTGTAGCCAGCGAAGCATAAAATTAGAAAAATCAATTAAGTAGGACAGCATGTCGGCTTCCTCGCCTCATTTGTTTGTTGTTAGTCGGCAGCATTAGGTTTTTTATCAGGGCTATTTTTATCGGGACTATTGATTAAGTCTCTTTAGCTGCCGCGATACGTAGAGTAGGCATAGGGCGATAGCAGCAATGGCACGTGATAGTGCTGTGTGGCGTCATTGACCCCGAAGCGAAGCGGTATCACGTTTAAGAAGGCAGGCCCGTTATCCGCAACTCGGCCAGCCTGACTGGCGAAGTAATCGCCTGCATGAAACGCCAACTCGTACTCCCCTTCTTGTAGCTCGTCGCCATCTAATATGGGATGGTCACAGCGGCCATCATCATTGGTGGTTACCGTTTTGAGGAAGCTGCGTTCGCCGTTAACGACACGATACAGATCAATTTTGACTCCCTCGCCTGGGCAGCCTTGCGCAGTATCCAGAACATGAGTTGTCACGTAACCCATTGGTTTCTCCAATATTTTATTAATGTAATTAGAGCTATTACCCTGTTTTTTCCCAATGCCTTACTTACAATAAGTAGCTCAACAGTGGGTAAGACACGGCATAGCCCAAAACCCAATGACTACATTTCTATATAAAAAATCGACACATTTCAAAGAATTTTTGTATACATTTTTATTAGGAAGCGTTGTTCACCCTGTCCAGCGCCAAAATTTTGACGCTACCTTAGCTACTCAGATTTTCTTTCCTAGGCGACGACCAGGCATCTATACACAAGCCCCTCCCTGGCAGAGATATTTAAAAATAAATTAAAAATCAAAAGCTTGAGCAAAAAATATGGTAGACGTAGCTGAGAAACCAGCATGCTATTTTTCGTATCAAGAAGCGCTATTAGCCAAATAGATGAGCATAAACAGGGCGAAATTATTTATTTTCAGCAGATTTTTTGTGTACAGTATTAACTTCAAAAATGAACAATAATTTCAAATCATTGAATACAACAACAATGGAGAGTCCCTCATGAGTGACGCAATTGCCTCGTCGGAAGAGCGAGCGCGAATAGATGGAAAGAGCACCTCCCTCTTTGATTTTTATGGAAAACCCAAATTCTTAAAGGTGCTGCCGCTTTCTCTTCAGCACCTACTGGCCATGATTGCTGGCGTGATAACACCGCCTATTATCGTTGCCGGAGTCGTTGGCGCGAGCGTCGAAGAAAAGCTCCTGCTTATCCAGATAGCGGTACTGGCATCAGGTGTCTGTACCGTGTTCCATCTATACGGTGTGTGGAAATTCGGTGCACGCTTACCTGCTATCTTTGGTGTCGGCTTTGCCTACGTACCGACGCTTGTGGCAGTTGGCGCTCAGTACGGGATTGAAGGAATACTCGGCGCCCAGTTGATTGGCGGTATGACCATGGTCGTGGTGGGCTACTTCATCCAATATATACGCCACCTGTTCCCCCCTGTCGTGGCAGGAACAGTGGTATTGGTAATCGGTCTGTCGCTATATGACATCGCTATTCGCTATATGGCGGGCAGTGGAAACGTTAATGCTGCCAATTTTGGTGACCCCATTAATTGGATCGTCGCTGTCGTTACGTTGCTCACTGTCTTAATTGCAGCTCAATTTGGTAAAGGGGTGATTAAGCTCTCTGCCATTATTGTGGGCATTGTGGTGGGCTATTTACTTTCCCTATCGCTAGGCTTGGTTAATTTCGACAACGTAGCCAATGCATCCTGGGTAGCCGTTCCCAAAGTAATGCCATTTGAAATGGAGTTTCACACTGCGGCCATTGCTTCGATGGTCGTCATTTGTGTTATCAACTCCGTACAAACTATTGGGGATTTATCTGCCACAACCGTTGGCGGTATGAACCGTGAGCTAAAAACAAAAGAGCTTACCGGCGGCCTACTCGGCAATGGTTTAACCACTACCGTCAGCTCTTTCTTCGGCGCCCTGCCCACCTCTACATTCAGCCAGAATGTTGGCATCGTAGCCATGACCAAGGTAATTAGCCGATACGTACTGGCGCTGGCAGGTATTTTTATGATTCTGGCGGGTCTCAGTCCGAAATTCGGCGCAATGATTACGACGATTCCTTACCCCGTTCTAGGTGGTGCAACAATTACCGTGTTTGGCATGATTACCATGACCGGCATCCAGTTGCTGGTTAAAGATGAGATGTCTGCGCGCAATATGACCATCGTCGGCCTTTCCCTAGCACTAAGCTTAGGCATCGCTGCAGAGCCATCAGCTATTGAGCAGTTTCCTGCGGTATTAAGAGACTTGATTGGCGGAGCGCCTATCGTTGTGGCCGCTATTACGGCTTTCACTCTGAACATCGTCCTACCCAAAAAATCTCTTTCAGATGAGGCTAAAGAAAGGGAAAAGATTGCTAACGAAGATAAAGACACTAAGGACGAAACCAATAACCAAGGTAATAACCTTAGCCAACGTAGCGTTCATGCCGAATAATGATGTGTTAATTAGCAACCAGACCATCATTTAAAACATGTACGACGCTTTAGAACTGCCGCTAGCCCGGCAGTTCTATTGCGTTATTGCAGAATACAATAATGATATTAATGGAGTGACACATGCACCGCTTAAACAATCTAACAATGAGAATGAGCTGGTCACTCGTTTTATTCTCTTTTCTGACATTACTGCTACTACTGAGTGGCACCGGACTCTACGCGGTCAATCATAGTCAGGAAAGCATCGAGCAATTTACCAACGTCAATGTCAATCAACAATCGACACTGAACAGAACCAATTCATCGATACAAAATGTACGTTTACAAATGGGCCGCCTGTACCAAGAGCTGAATCGCCCCAGGTTTCATAGACACCTCCAGGCCCTATACTAAAGGTATCTAGGAGGAACCATGAGCCATCCCCGCTACACTGAAGAATTCAAAATCGAAGCCGTCAAACAAGTGGTAGAGCGCGGCCATCGCGTGGCCGAGGTCGCTGAGCGGCTAGGCGTGTCAGGTCACAGCCTGTACAACTGGATTAAGCGATACGATAAGCCGGTAGAACAACGGCAAGAGGATGATGATCTCCAAGCTGAAAACCGTCGTTTGAAGGCCGAACTCAAACGCGTATTAGAAGAGCGAGACATATTAAAAAAGGCCACCGCGTACTTCGCCAGGGAGTCCGACTGAGGTACGCGTTTATTCAAAATTATTCGAGCCAATATTCGGTACGTCGCTTGTGTCAGATGATGGCAGTGCACCCCAGCGGTTACTACGCATGGTGTAAAAAAGCGCTCTCTAATCGAGCGCGGGAAGATGAGCGCTTGCTGGGATTGATCAAGCACTCCTGGCTTGAAAGCGGCGGTGTATATGGCTATCGCAAGGTCTACCAGGACTTGCGTGAAGCTGGCGAAGCTTGTGGGAAGCACCGTGTGGCGCGTCTTATGAATAGGGAAGGTTTACGCTCTCAGACGGGCTATCGACGACGCCCTGGCGGCTATGGCGATGGGAAACCGGCTGCCGTATCCCCTAACCATTTAGACCGTCAGTTTGAAGTAACAGCGCCAAATATTGCTTGGGTGACGGACATCACGTACATCCGCACTTACGAAGGCTGGCTTTACCTATCGGTAGTTATCGACCTGTTTTCCCGTCAAGTGATTGGCTGGTCGATGAAGTCTCGCATGACTACGGAGTTGGCACTGGATGCTTTGTTATCAGCAGTCTGGCGACGCAAGCCACAAGGAACGGTGATGGTGCATTCGGATCAAGGGAGCCAGTTTAGCAGTGGAGACTGGCAAAGCTTTCTGAAAGCGAATTGCTTGGTAGGCAGTATGAGCCGACGTGGTAACTGTCATGACAACGCCGTTGCTGAAAGCTTCTTTCAACTTCTCAAGCGGGAGCGAATCAAGCGACAGATTTATTCAACACGCGAAGCGGCTAGACGTGACGTGTTCAATTACATTGAAATGTTTTACAACCCAAAGCGCCGACACGGCACAAGTGATAACTTGTCACCGGTTGATTATGAAAGGCGTTACTTTAAGAGCCTAACGGGTGTCTAAAATATCCGGGGCGATTCAAACTCAACGCCAGCAGTGAAAACACCCAATCACATGCTCAGCTGACTTCGCTACCTCACCAAGCCGTACCTTGCACATAGAGCCAAACGCCATATACTGTATATATATACATATATGGCAACTCTAGTCCGTGCAGAGGTGGCAACTAATGGCTTCTTCCCCTTCCAGCGCTACCGTGTATAAAGGACGTGGTGCGACCTACGACCCGCATAACCGCTTTTCGCCAACTTGCAGCGTGGTAGAGGATGATGGCTGGTGGCATGAGGGGGCCACTACTTCGCTTGCAACGGAGATACGCGAGGAACCCAGCAAGAGCGCGCTTTCCTGGAACCGTTCACCGGATTTACCTTTTGACCGCTCACTCAACCCTTTTCGCGGCTGCGAGCATGGCTGCATTTACTGCTACGCTCGCCCTTCCCACGCCTACTGGGATTTGTCACCGGGGCTCGATTTTGAAACTAAATTAATCGCCCGCACAGGATTAGTTGAGCACTTAATAGACGAGCTTAGCCACCCCCATTATGTATGTCGTCCTATCAACCTTTCCGGTAACACTGACTGTTATCAGCCGCTGGAAGCGAAATACCAAACAACTCGTCGTTTATTAGAGCTGCTACTGGCATGTAGGCATCCGGTCACCTTGGTTACTAAAAGCACGCTAATACTGCGGGATTTAGACCTGCTAGCAGAAATGGCCGAGCATCGGTTAGTGCGGGTGTTTGTTAGCCTGACAAGCCTGGATGCCAACCTAAAACGTACCTTGGAACCCCGGGCGGCCTCGCCTCAGACGCGCTTAAAAGTGATCCGCGAGCTCAACACCGCAGGCATTCCAGTGGGTACGCTGGTCTCACCGATTATTCCTGGCCTTACTGATCACGAAATTGAACGCATTCTAGAAGCGGCCAGTCGAGCTGGCGCGCGCACAGCAACGTGGATGCTGCTGCGCCTGCCCCATGAAGTCGCACCAATGTTTGAAGCCTGGCTACAAGCCCACTACCCTGAGCGAGCCGCTAAGGTAATGAGCCTGATTCGCCAATGCCGAAGCGGCAAAAACTACGATGCACAATTTGGTAAACGCTTCCGTGGTGAAGGTGTCTTTGCCGACTTGATCGCCCAGCGCTTTAATCGCGCCAGCCGCCAGTGGAACATGCAGCCACGCACCGAACAGGGCCTGAACACCCACGACTTTCGACCACCCCGGGCGCAAGGGGATTTATTCATTTAAGCTAAGCCTTTTGATGTAGTAGCTTCCCGCAAAAGGAAACCCAATGACCTCGCTTAGCAAGACCAAATCAAGTTTTTACCGCCGCTTATATGTCGCGCATTTAATTGAGCAAGGCGTCGCAAGCGTACCAGCGTTAATTGAGGCCACCGGTATGCCTCGTCGTACCGCGCAGGATACTATCGCCTCACTTGCGGAGCTGGATATCGAGTGCGTATTCGAGAAAGGTGAAGGTGAACGCCATAATATTGGCCACTACCAGATACGTGACTGGGGGGCGATAGATCCTCACTGGGTTGCTGCTCATGCGGAACGGCTAAAGGTGGCACTTGGCTATTGCTGACGCACAAGTACTTAGCGAAAGGGTCGTGACATCAGGTCTACGGCCAACAGCGACAACGTTAGCAAAAACCAGCAACGAAACTGCACTGTCGATATACGGTTTCTAATTAAGCTCCCCAACCACATACCGGCTAATGCAGGGAGTACCGCGTACAGCGAAAGCGTCAGGTGCACGGTTTCCAAAGAGTGTTGCACCGCTAGGCTGCTGAGTAGCGCCAGGGTAGAAACCGTAAACGAGAGTCCCAATGCTTGGATCAGTTCGTTCCTTTCTATCCCAAGTGCCTGCAAATAAGGCACTGCTGGAAGTACAAACACACCCGTTGCCCCTGTAATCCATCCAGTTAAAAGACCGATAATGGATGACAACCAGGACTCATACTTGGGCAGAATATTAATCACAGGCGCCCAAAAAGAGCATATGGAATAAAGCATTAAGGCGCTTCCCAGACTAAACGCTGCCCAATCTGCGTCAAGCTGGCTCAATAGCGGCGCACCCAAAAAAGCGCCGACGGGAATACCAAGCATCATGCTAAAAAAGCGGCTTAGAACGTGCCAGTGATAACCGCCCTTCAAAAACTGCCAAATATTGGTAATTAACGAGGGCACTATCAATAATGCAGCGGCAACAACGGGTGAGTAAAGCGCCCCCAGAAGAGCCATAGCAACGGTAGGCAGCCCCATTCCGGTTACTCCTTTCACCAAGCCTGCTAGCAGGAATGTGCCCAACAACCAAATTAGCGTAGCAATATCGTTTGTCATGACGACATTGAAGCGTGACAGGAACCCCGCCACAATCAGGTATTTTCCTCTTAGGCTTCGGCTCAGCCTTAGGGTGGGATAGGAGCTTTTTATGCGTTTGGATTTATCAGATCTTCATCTTTTTCTGTGTATTGTCGAAGCAGGTAGCATCACTCAAGGAGCCATCAATGCTCACCTAGCCTTGGGTTCTGCCAGTGAACGCCTGCGCCGTATTGAGGCCGATGTTGAAGTCAAACTGCTTGAACGCCACCCCCGCGGTGTTATGCCAACAGAAGCCGGAGAAGCCCTAGCTCACCACGCTCGGCAAATGTTGCTGCAGCATAAAAAAATGCGCGGTGAACTTGAAGCGTTTGCCAAGGGGCTGTCAGGAACGCTTAGACTGCATGCAAATACTGCCGCACTTGCCTCTTTTTTGCCTCGCAAGCTTGCGCCCTGGTTACAAGCCCACCCTTCGCTGCATATGGACGTTAAGGAGCGAACCAGCCTAGCAATCATTCAGTCGATCCAAGCCGGCATTGTTGAGGGGGGAATCATCACCGATGCGGCTAACGCAGAGGGCTTAAAACGCGACGCTCTGGTGCCTGACCATTTAGTCGTTGTGGTGGCCAAGGGGCATCCACTATCTAGCCAATCATGGATTAGCTTTCACGAAGTTGTCGGACTGCCAATGGTTGGATTGAGCGAGGAAAGTGCGCTGCAAGCTCAAATCGAAGAGCAGGCTCGCCAGCTTGGGGCTTCATTAACACTACGGATACGCATGAAAGGATTTGGTGAGCTGTGCAATTTGGTAGCCCACCAAGTAGGCATCGCCATTATTCCTAAAGGCATTGCGCAACAATGGCTACAGCGTTACGACCTTAGCGTTGTGAATCTAAACGACCCGTGGGCCAAACGGCAACTGTGCTTGTGCTATCGCGATGAAGCATCACTGTCACCGGCTATGCAAAGCCTGTTTACTCATTTACGGCTTCCCTAAGCACTGAACGAGAACTACCCGCCGTTTAACTATCCGGCTCTGACCATGCTAATCGTGCGGCGTTAAGCGTCACGCTGAGCGAGCTTATTGCCATGGCGAGCACTGCGATCAACGGTGGTATAGCCATGACGACGACTACGCCAAGTGCCAGGGTGTTATAGAGTGCCGAAAAGAAAAGATTTTGCTCCATAACGCGCCGCGTACGCTTAGCGATGCTAAGCAATTTTACTATCCCACCGATCCCTGGTGTCATTAGCTGGGCGGATGCTCCCTCGCGGGCAGCTTCGCTGGCACTCAGTGGGGCAATGCCAGCGTCTGCTGCCGCCAAGCTTAGCGTATCGTTTAGGCCATCTCCCACAAACAGTGTTGGCGATGGTAACCCGCGTAATAGCCGTGCCTTGGCTTCCGGAGAGCGCTGGGCATAGCAAGCCTCGCGCACCAGACCAACACGCTCGCCTACCCAACTAACCGCGCCCTGTCGATCACCACTGATCATTGCAACCAGATAACCTGACCCTAGCAGGTGCTTCACGCTTAGCTCCGCATCGTCGACGGGTTGATCGGTCAGGTAGAACGTCGCCAGCCAGCCTGACTCATCCGCCAGCATTACTTGGGAAGCAAAAGCCAGCGCGGCCTCTTCCGCCTGGGAAGGAACATCAACCTGCTGTCGTGTCAGCCAACCGGCGCTACCTATCATCAGACATTCACCGTTTACAAGGCGAACACGGCGTCCTTGCCCGGGGAATTCATCAACGTCTTCTATGGAAGGCTGAAAGCTTTGTTGATCTTGGCCACCCGACCAGCGCGCCAATGCTTGCGCCAATGGGTGTTCGCTCCCGGCAACAGCGCTGGTGAGCTTGTGCTGCAACGTGTGTTCATCAATGCCATCCCGCGCTTGCCAGTGCAGTACCGCATGGCATCCTGTCGTTAAGGTTCCGGTTTTATCCAGCGCTACTGAACGAATACGCGCCAAGATTTCTAGCGCGGCGGGGTCACGCAGCGCAATACCTTGCTGCATAGCCTGACCGCTACCGGCAAGACTAGCCAACGGCACCGCCAGCCCAACGGCACAGGGGCATGCCACCACGAGCACTGAGAGCGCACGCACCAATGCATCCTCCCAGCCCAATCCAACGAGTAGCGCACCAAGCAGCGTCACTAGCGAGAGCACAAGTGCCAAAGGACTTAACCAGGCGGCAAAACGGTCGGCTAGTTTCTGCAGTTGCCCTTTTTGGGCCTGATAGCGGCGCATTTCATGACGCAGTCGATCCAATCGGCGTTTACCAACCCCCGCAGTGACCTGCATTATCAGTGGCGTCGTGCCTAGGTAGCGACAGCCGGCATACACTCTCTGCCCTGCACTGAAGTGACGTGGCAAGCTTTCACCGGTCAGAGAGGCGGTATCAATCCAACCAGGAGCATCAAGAATGCCATCTAGCGTCACTAACTCCCCCGGCGCTAACTTAACGTGCGTACCCGCGGCCACATCATTAATAGGAAGTAAGACCCAGGCCCCCTTTTGCCAAGCGCTTATAGCCGCATCTGGCAACGCCAGTGCATCCAGCGCTTTCAGCCCACGGTGGCGGCACAGCGTTTCTACCAGTCGCCCAACGAGCAACAGCACAATCAGCATAACCGCCGTATCGAAATACACCTCCGCCGAGCCGCGCCACAACAACCCAATCGACACACTCATTGCACCGATCGCGCCAAGACTAACCAGCACATCCATCCCTGGGCGTTTAGCAAGTAACGTGCGCCAGCCTGCTCGGTAAAACGGCAAGCCCGAATACACCACTACGGGTAGCGCAAAGGCTCCCGATATCCACGCCACCACTTGCTCTATCGATGCGCTCGGTAGCGCTCCCACATAAATAAGCAGTGATGCCAACATGGTCCACATACCGAATACGGCGCCTACTAACAACCGCAAGGTAAGGTAACGGCTCTCCTGCTCAAGACAATCATGGGCATCATCAACGGCTTCTAATTCAGTTAGCCGATAGCCCAACCGTTTGACTACCGGCGCAAGCTCCGTCAGATCGACTGCCTCTTGCGCACCTTTCACCCACACGGTTGCCGTGGGGTAGTGGACGCTAACGCCGATGACCCCAGGCAGACGTGCTAGCGCCCCCTCTACTGCCAGAGCACAGCTGGTACACCACATACCATGCAGGGTATAGAGGGGTGTGTTATGGCTAGATGTTTTATCGTCTTCTGGCATCGAGCTAACGTGGGCGTTATGACTTATAGGCAAGGCGGCACACTGATAATCGGCATACCCGCAAACACCACACCGAAAGCGGAAAACAAATATAGCCACGCCGAGACAGTGGCATGAAAGCGCTGGCGACCTTGATGCTGCTTCGCCACTTGGCAACTCCCCCAGGCAAGCGCCGCAAGCCCTACGGCAGCAATAAGACTAACACCACCTAGCGCGGCATTAAGACCTGTAAGCGCTCCCGCTTCTGGCGATGGTGGCGCTGCGGCACAGGCTACTGAAAGGCCGCTATAAACCGCCACAAACCATAGGCTCCATAGCGTTAGTCCGATAATTAAGTGGATGGGATGAGTAAAATGTAGTCGTACCATCACCATTATCCTCCTATCACCCGAGGCAGTATCGCCAACGCCCCGACTAACAACCAGAATGTGACCACGTTATAGCGCCAAAGTAGTGCCACTACGGCGGGTTCAAACGGCGCATGCGCACCCACGTAGCCATAACCAACGCGCATGCCTTGCAACACCGTTAAAATAACCGCTAGGCCACCATGAAAAAGCACGTAAACAAGCCCCACCAGCATCACCGCATCGTGGGTGGTTTGGGTTGGTGAAAGATCGGCTCGCCACAGCGCCCAGCCAGCGAGCCCCACTTGAAGCGCGCCTAACGCAGCGGCTAAATAGAGACTTGCTCTTAACCCTGCATCACGCTGCTGACGCAGCCCGCGCACCAGCTTCTCTACCACCACGCACCCAGCTAAAACCGCCCCGCCAGCTATGCCCGTTATCAGCAGAGACAGCGGCGGTGTATCTGGCATTTGCCACTCAGGCGAAACAGTCCATAGATAAAACCAGCCAAACAGGTAGGAAAGAAAGAACGAACCGTTGGCAATTAAAAACACCGCCATTGCCCAAAGCCCAGGGCCATCCATCGTGCGCGAATGGAGCGGCGGATCGCCTGGTTTTACCCCTGCATCAGGGGCTGCATTGGGGTGTGCACCGTTCTCCCACGACCAGCGCAGTAGAAACACTCCGGCAATCACTACAAAGATGCCCGCTAGCGCATAGACACGGGTTAATAAACTAATGCACACCACTGCCAGCGCCGCTGCGGCAAACAGCGGCCACCAAGAGTTACCAGGCAGGTGAATGATTTCGCGCACTTTGCCAGTAATTGGGTCGGTGCCCCACATTTCACGCCGGCCGTGGGAAGCCACCGCTAAGCCGTGCATACCCTTCGCCATGGTATGTGGCAAATTCGGGTCATCCCACAACGGATGCCGTGTTTCTACAGTAGGTAAGCTGACAAAGTTATAAGCGCTTGGGGGCATCGAGTTAGCCCATTCCAGCGTATCGGCATTCCATGGGTTCTGTTTGGCGGGTTTACCAAACCGGAAGTGCAGCGCGATATCCAGCAACACCATGGCAATACCCGCCGATAGCACAAAGCTGCTGACGGATGAGAGCAGGTTATAAATCTCCCACCCGGAGCCAGCCTCATAGGTATAAACACGCCTGGGCATACCTAAAAGGCCCGTCCAATGCATAATCAGAAACGTACCGTTAAAGCCTAAAAAGGTTAGCCAGAACCCCCAACGCCCGAGGCTTTCAGATGGCATACGCCCGGAAAATAGCGGCAACCAGTAATAAAGCCCGGCAATGAGTGGGAAGAACATGCCTCCCACCAATACATAGTGCATGTGGGCCACCACAAAGTGGGTATCGTGCACCTGCCAGTTAAATGGCACTAGCGCCAACATCACCCCGGTTAAGCCACCGCAAACGAAAATAATCAAAAAGCCCATCACCCAAAGCATGGGCAGTTTCATTTTAGGTTTACCTAGCCAAAGGGTAGCCAGCCAAACGAACACCTGAATCGCCGTTGGTACCGCCACCAGCATGCTAGCCGCCGAGAAAAATGCCTGAGCCAGCTGAGGGATTCCCACTGTAAACATGTGGTGTACCCAAAGCCCAAAACTGATAAAGCCCATAATAGCGATGGCAGCTACCACCCACTCATAACCGACAATAGGCCGCCCGGCAAAAACCGGTATTAGCGTGGAAACAATGCCCGCGGCAGGTAGAAAGATGATGTAGACCTCAGGGTGACCAAACAGCCAAAACAGATGCTGCCACAGGATAGGGTCGCCGCCTCCCGCAATCTGGAAAAATGGCATACCAACAGCGCGCTCAAGTTCCAGTAAAACGCTGCCAAGTATCAACGGTGGAAACCCCACCACGATCATCAGCGCCATGGCCAAGATATACCAAGCGAACAACGGCATTTTATGCAGCGCCATGCCCTGAGTGCGAGTACGCAATATCGACACTACCAACTCGACACCCGCAGACACTGCGGAAATTTCCACAAACGTGATGCCTAACAGCCAAAAATCCGAGCCCAGATCAGGCGCGAACTCTTTGCTACTAAGCGGGGTGTACATAAACCAGCCGCTGGAAGGCGCCATTTCAATAATCAGGCTGGAAGTAAGAATAATCCCGCCAAATAAATAGCAGAAATAGCCAAGTGATGTTAGCCGAGGGCAGACCAGGTCGCGGGCACCAATCATCTTTGGGATCAGGTAAATCGCCAGCCCTTCCAGCATAGGAATAGCGAACAGAAACATCATCACCGTGCCATGCATGGTGGTGACCTGGTTATAAATGTCTGGCGACATAAAGTTTTGGTCGGGCATCGCTAACTGGGTTCGCACCAGCATTGCTAAAATGCCGCCAATCAGGAAAAACACCATCCCCGTGACCATAAAACGCAGGCCAAGCGTGGTGTGGTTGACGATAGTTAAGGACCTTAGACCTTTGGGGTTCCCCCAAATGGTGTGCAAGTCTTCGTGCAATTGCTGCGGGTCATGCTCAATGGCTTCTTGATTGACACTCTTCATGGTGACAAGGCCTCCAGCCAAGCACCCAGGGCATCCAAGGTGTCCGTTTCAATTTCACTGTGGGTAGGCATCTTATTGCCTGGCTTTAGCGTTTGGTGATGCTGCAACCAGCGACTCACCGCCCCCTCTTCCATGGCAATCACCCCCGCGCCTAGCGTGGCGCGACCGCCCACATCTGAAAGCGTTGGCCCAATGCCCCCTTGGCTAACGCCCTCTACCTGGTGGCAGCGGGCACAATGCGCCATAAAAGCATCTCGCGCGTCGTCGTAAGTAGCATCGGCAACGGCCAGTTCGCTAAGCGTCGCCTCTTGTCTTGCAGTTAACCATGCCTCGAACTCGCTGCGTGGCAAGGCCTCCACATGCAATTGCATATGGGCATGGCCCACGCCGCAAAGTTCGGCACACTGCGCACCAAACACCGCGGGTTCATCGGCTTGTAAACGAATTTTATTTACGCGGCCCGGCAACATATCTATTTTCCCCCCCAGCCGGGGCACCCAAAACGCATGAATCACATCGGCACCACTGACATGAAAATCTACTGGCTCTCCAGCAGGCATCACCAGTTGATTAGCGGTAACAACCTCACCGCCTTCAGCATCGGGATAGCGCACTTCCCACCACCACTGATGGCCAATCACCTCGATAACTTCTGGCGGTTCGCTCATGGGTAGCGTTAGCATCCGCTGGCCGGCGGGAACGCCAAACAGTAGCAGCGCGGTAATGCTGGCCACAGGCAACATAATGCCGCCGCCAATAATCCACCGGCGAGCGATACGGCGCTCCTGGGCAGGTGTGCGTTCCACATTTCTTGGTTTAAAGGCGTAAAGCCAAAGAGCTGTCACCCCAATCAGTACAAGGGTGGCAAATCCGAGCATTACCCACCAAATTAACCGCACGTCTCGCGCAGCAGGCCCAGCAGGGTCTAAGATAGATCTATCACCTGTGCAGCCCGCTAAGCTCACCAGTAAGAAAGTCCCAAGCAAGCACGCTGTTCGACGAACCCATCGTGACGATAAATATGAAATGATGGTGGACGTTACGCCATTACGTTCCCTCATTTGCAATTTTCCTGGCATGCCGTTGGTCTGAATGACTTTTTCGCTTTGTCTAACCACAGGAAGTGACCATGACACTTACTCCCCAACGCTCGATAAAAAGCCGTGCCGCGCTGGCTGGCCATCCGCTTCACCCAGTGATGATTCACTTTCCTGTGGCCGCACTGATGGCGCTGGTCGCCAGCGACCTGGCTTACTGGTATACCCAAGACCCATTCTGGCTGCGCAGCGGTTTGTGGTTGGCGGGGGTAGGCGCGTTTGGCGGCTGGATTGCTTCGGTAGCGGGCATTATTGACCTGGTCACCGTGGCGCGGATCCGCCGCCTGATCACCGGCTGGAGCCACGCGATTGTGGCCGTTGTCATGCTTTCCCTGGCGTCGCTTAATTGGCTTCTGCGCTTTAATGAACCTGGCGCGGTACTGCCCTGGGGGCTGGCCATTTCGCTGGTCACTGCCTGCCTGATCGCGCTGGCAGGCTGGCTGGGCGGCCAGTTGGTATACGAGCATGCTGTCGGCGTCGACGTTGAGAAGTCGCCTTAACAGTGCAATGTCGGCAATAGTAGTGTTGGCACTTAAGGGAATAATCTTCATCGCGTTAACTCCAAGCCAGCGGTTTGGAGAGCACAAACCCAAGCACACCCAATATCCCCGTTAACGCGAGGATTAAGGCGCATAGACTGGCAACTTTTACGCCTTTGAAAATCCCCATTTCCAGCCGCAAAATCAGCCAGCCGAAACAGCCGTGAGCAGCCACCATTAGCACCACGGCACCTAGTTTAAGAATTAACCACCCCCCGAGAAGGCCATGCAGCAGAAACAGCAGCGTGCCCGACGCGATGGCGACCAAGGCAGCAGGTGTTGCAATGGAGTTATAGAAGAAACGTGGTATGGGAGGCGTGCCTTGCGCGAATCCAGCGTCTTTACGCAGCTGGAGCGCATGCAAAAGCAGAGCGGGTAAATAGAGAAGCGCGCCGCACCAGGTAACTAGCGCGGCGATGTGCAGCAGTTTTAGCCATGGCATTGAGGCTTCCTTGCGTTGCGTAAGGCGATAACGGGATTCACCCCAGATAACCTTAGTTAACAAAAGCGACTCTAGCTAGGCAGGATAGCGAAGATAGGCAGTTATAATCAGTTAAAAGCCCGCGTTAGGAGATATAGCGAGGGCTACTCCACAGCGATTTCGTAACCGGTGAATTTACGCAGATTAATAACCCCGGTATCAAAGATCAGGTACTGCCCTTTTACACCTTGAAGAGTACCTTCAATCAGCGGCTGCTTATCAAAATTATGGGACGTCACCTTACTTGGGAAAGTCGCCACAGGATAATGAAAGTCCAGCGGCGTTTCATCCAGCGTACGAATGGCATCCGCACCGTGCACGTCACGTAACTGCCCTAACCCATCGGCTAACAGGTTAAAAAGACGGTCACGCTCTGCGCACAAATCCAATGGTTTCACCTCGCCTTTAAGCATGGCACGCCAGTTAGTTCGGTCGGCCACCTGCTCTTTAAAGAGCATTTCGACAAAACCAGACTGTTGCCGGGTATTTACCTCAAGAATGGGCAATGCCTGAATGGCCCCTTGGTCCAGCCAGCGGGTTGGCATTTGCGTTTTGCGGGTGATACCTACCTTCAAACCGGATGAGTTCGCTAAGTAGACAATGTGTGGCTGGAAGCAGTGTTTTTCACCCCACTCGGGGTCCCGGCAGGTGCCCTGATGATAGTGGCACGTCTCGGGTTTCATAATGCATGTATCACACTGGGCTAAACGCTTAAAGCAGGGGTAACAGTAGCCTTGAGCAAAACTTTTTTTGGTTGCCCGCCCGCAGTGGGTACAAGCAATAGCGCCGCTCCAGGCAAGTCGCATCGGTGAGCCGATACGCTCATTCAGTGGTATTCGATGGTCGCCCGCGCGAAGGTGATACACCACCCGATCATCTTGGCGGCTAGGTAAGTCAGCAGCCATTTTTTGCAAACATCCTTGCACCGGGGATGCTACCGAGGCAAACAGATCATCAGTCACGCGTAGCATCCCGGGCAAGGCCTGCCATTTCAGGGGAAACACCGGCACCGGTCGCGCCAGCACCACAGGTACGCTGCTCCAGATAGCCGACACGGCTCTCTTCAGGAACGTTATTCTCCACCTCAAAACGCATCACCGCCTCCAGGCACAACTCGGTCTGTTCTGGCGTTAAATACCGGCCATCGGGCCATTTGCGCAACGCCACTGCCTGCTTAAGGCTTTCATAAATGGCGGGCGTCATTTGGTTAATCATTTTATCGAAGGTCATGTCACTCATCGTAGGCACCTTTAATGTTTGCTTCGTTTGGATGAATAATACCAGCCTGTGACCAGCCCCACGAGCAGCCCGCCCAAGTGCGCTTCATTCGCTACGTTGCCAAAGCCCACGCTACCGGCAATATCGGTCATGGTGAACACCATCCAGCCCAGCATGAAGACGACTAGCATCTGGGGGACGAAAAATCCGCTTTGCGGGGCACGATAGGACATCAGCCACACATGGGCCAGCAAGGCGTAAACCACACCCGACATACCGCCAAACAGCACTGTGCCAGTGACATATTGCGCAATGTTAGCGCCAATACCGGCAACCAGAAGCAGTAGCAGCATGGTACGACTACCCTGAAGCTGCTCGATTTGACGCCCGAAGTACCATACCCACATCAGGTTGAAGATCAAATGCATCCAGCCAAAGTGTAAAAACGCAGGCGACAGTAAGCGCCATACTTGGCCAGACGTTATTGTGTCACTAAGGTTGCCATATACGAGCTGCCCACCTGAAACGCCCACTGGCACGATGGTGAGCCCTACAATTAGTAAGTCGCCAAATACCCCTGTTAGGGCAAAAACAAATAGGCTAATACCAATCATCAGCGCTGTAACCGGCACTTGGCGCAACATCGGCACCAAACGATTCATCCCGCTTCGGTGGGTGGGTCGAACAGTCGTCGTAATCAGAGGCTCACCTCGCTCCCAGCGACTCACCAACGATCTCATTTCATCATGCTGGCGCGGGTCGGCAACCCATAGCAACTGGCCATCTGCTTCATCGGTAATGCGGTGACCAATGCGGTAGTGCCATAGCGCTTTACGCAGCTCTTTTGTGTCCGCGCCCGTGGGTAAAAGCATTACTGGATGCATGGCAGGTTCCTTTCAACCAATAAGAATCGGCGTAACGTTACGCCGCGTCACCAACGGATAGACGAAAAAAATCCGGCGGAGGGGGCCGCCGGATCAAAAAGCAAGGGATCATTCAAGGGAACACTTACTCTGATAACCGACAACACCGTTAGTTCAGCTATTTTGAAAAAAATATGTAACCGTGTGTAAAGCTGAAAAATATCGCTATTAATCAAAATCTATTTCCCACGGTTTAGGCAGTGCACGCTCCTCTTTCGGCACCTGTATCCACACAAAATGATCGGCATTGAGCCGCGCTTCTCCGCTCCAGCGATAAGCCACTAAACGGCCAAATTTCACCGCACTATAATCCAAGCAGGCAATGTTGTGTGCTGGTAAGGCGGGAATACCCTCGCACCAGTAATGGCCAATAAATAAAGGTGGCTGTTCAGGGCCGTAATAACTAAGGCGCTGACGTTCAGTATCGGTCAGCGCTCTGGTCTCTAAGTCACCAGGAAGGTTATCTGGCTGAAATACCACGTCCCCCCACTGCTGGGGGTTCGCTGACCAAAAGTGCGCACGAAAACTCTGCCTAGTAAAGCCATCGCCTGAGTGTATCGCAATGCCTTTTGGTAACGGTATATGAGGCCCACGGGTTAGGCGATCAAGTATACGAAAGGCTTGTGTAGAGGGGTCAGTGGACTCAACCAGAAAGTGGTTGTCCATGCAGGCGTTGGGCGCACGCTGTTTGAGCTGTCGAATCAACTCGTCATCCCAGCAGGCATGCACCACACGAATCCCATCCAGCTCCAGACATAGCGGAATAGTCTTAAACCACGCCAGGGTGTCTTCCCACTCGTTTGTATAATCGCGGTACTGAGCCAGCGTGTCTTCAATAATACGATTATGGCGCGGCGTATGTTCGCGCAGCCAGCGCTTGTTGCTACCAGGGGGCGCAGGGTGCGTATAGGCCAGGGCATTATATTCATGATTACCCATGACAATATATGCTTCGCCCTCTTCAACCATTCTGCGCGCGATGGTAACCGCTAGACGAATACGGGGGCCACGATCAATTAAATCACCTAAAAAGATCACTTTTCGTCGTGGGTGACGATACACCCCACCCCGTTGATGATAGCCAAGCCGCTCTAATAACGCTGCCAGTGTTGCACCACAGCCATGTACATCCCCGATTAAATCGTAGCCCTCCATATTAATCCCCTAGCCGATGGCTCCAGCCGAGTTTACTGCGCAACACTTCATAGAAGTTATGCCCAATAGGATGCACGAGCTGAACGCGCTCTGGTTTTCGTTGAATAACGAGCACATCGTCAGGTTTAGCCACGGCACGAGTTTGTCCGTCGCAGCTGATATGGGGATAGGTCTGATTGGTTTCACCAATGTGAACACGGATTTCACTGGCAGCGTCAATCACAATAGGACGACTCGACAGCGTATGGGGGAACATGGGCACCAACGTCACTACATCCAGCTTGGGGTGCATGATTGGCCCGCCGCCAGAAAGTGCATAGGCAGTTGAGCCAGTGGGCGTGGCAATAATTAAGCCGTCACTACGTTGGCTATACACAAACTGCCCATCAATAAACAGTTCGAACTCAATCATACGCACCGCTTTACCTGGATGAACCACCACTTCATTGAGCGCAGCACCGCTACCCACCGCTTTACCGTTTCGGTACAACACGGCATCTAGCAAGAAACGTTCTTCAACTTCAAACTCTCCCGCCAGCACTTCGCCAACCCGACTTTCTAGTTCATCAGGAGAAATATCCGTTAAAAAGCCTAACCGCCCCCGGTTCACGCCTAACATCAACGTACCGCTAAGACATAGCGTGCGGGCAGCCCCGAGAAGGCTACCATCCCCCCCTACAACGATGACCAAATCGCACAGCTCCCCCAGCATGCGGCGGCTGGCTTCAGGCAGTCCATGGTTCGGTAACACCGTTGCGGTCCGGTCTTCAATCAGAACTTTATAATCGTGGGCAACTAGATAGCTGACCAACCGCTTAAGCGAATCGACCACTTTGTCACTGCCTAAACGGCCGATTAAGCCGATTGTTTTAAAGGACGTCGCTTTAGAGGACGTCGCTTTTTTAAGGGGCGCTTCTTCTAAAGGCTGCGTGCGTTCGGCCTGGCTCAAGGGTGCTAAACCTGACGATGGGGTGTTAGACATGGACAACTCTCGCTGGCATCAGCCCACATTATGGAGAGTATGAGGGTGTCGAGCAAATTGCCCAGCGCAACGCGAAACCGCTGGCTACTCTGGGCAAAAACAATAGCTTGAATTAGTTAGACAGATATAGCGCGACGACGCTGCAACCACCAGTGATTTAACCACAGAGAAGCGGCCATGATAGCGGCGCCCAATAGTAGCTTGCCTATATCTGCATCCCGGTTCCAAATCACCAGATTAACCACCAAACCAGCGGGCACCAGCGCATTGTTCATTATTGCCAGCGTTCCTGCATCGACCTTAGTGGCTCCTTGGTTCCAAGCGAAATAACCCACGCCAGAAGCGACTAGCCCAAGCCATGCCAATACACTCCACTGCACCGGTGTACTGGGCAGCGCTGCCGCATTACCAAACAGCAAAAAGGCAGGGAGTGCCACTAGCATTGCGCCGATAAAGAACCAGCCAAAAACGTTATGCCACGCCAAGGTGGGCGGCAAATCGGCTGCGAGACGACGATAGCCAACCTGACCTAACGCAAAACAGAGATTAGCCCCCTGCACTACCAAAAAGCCCATCCAGAACCCACTATCAATACCATCGTAACGAATGACGCCTGCTCCGATCACCGCCAATAGTGCGGTTACTAAATAAATAGGCGTGAAGCGCTTAAACATTAGGTCATCTAGAAGTGCAATATAAACTGGCGTGAAAATCGTGAATAACAGAACCTCAGGAACCGATAGCAGTAAAAACGAGTGATAGAAGAAGGTGTACATGACACCTAACTGCACCGCACCCAGCGCCATTAACGCTAAACGCTGTTTTCCACGCAGCAAGCTGGGCCGTAAAAATGGCAGGAACACCAGCATGGCGAGCGTTACCCGTACAAGCACCGCAAAGTAGCTGTCTACTTGGCCTGCCAGATATACACCAATCAACGAGAATGAGAACGCCCACAGCGCCGTCACGCCAACAAGGTAGCCCATAGTAAACCCCACCAAAAAGAAAAGTTGACAGGGATTATACGCGCTTCACAACAACTGCCAATGGGCTAGACGAAGAATCGCTAGCTTAGTGCTTTTTTAACCATATAAACGCATGCACTACGCCAGGAAGCCAGCCCAACAACGTCAATACAACACTAAGAGCAACACGTTTTGCCCCGCCCTCTGTTAACCCAACGGCCAAAGGCGGTAGCAAAACAGCTAGCGCGCGGTAGGCAAACAGAACCGATGACGGTTGAGACGATGCTGGCGCTGCTTCAGAAGCAATGGGTGATGGGGCTTGATGCTTAAGCGCACTATCAGCCTCATTTGTTTGCGCGGTAGGCGTAAAGTGCTCTACCGCCGCTTGCGCTTGCTTAGCTTGCTGCTTCTCTTTAGCTAGTGCTTTTTGGTGAGCCTCTTTATCAATTTTCTGCTCTAACGTTTCCGCGCCGTCTGCCAAATCATCGTGATGGCGCTCCCAGTCTTCCCAATCATGTGGTGTACCGGATTTTGGTCGCTGGCTTCCTGCCCCACGAGCTCTCTCCCACGCTTTTTCTTCTAATGTGTTGGGCCGTTCAGGGTCTCTTTCTATGCCAACGCCTTTGCGATTGAGGTATTCACGTGCGTCCATACTGACTCCTTGCAGCTTCTGAAATGAAGCAAAGCGTTGAATGTATCAATAATAAGGACAACGCAGGGTGAGTTAAATCTTCTACATTAATAGAATTATAGGTCTCGTGGCTCATGGCTCTTGTGACTCATAGCTCTTGTGATTCATGGCTTTCATGCCACAAGCGGTTATTGCTCTACTCTCTTTAAGAGTGAAACTGCGCGTATTACGTCAAGGAGTGTCAAGATGAATAATAGAACCCCCGATACCGTACGCGATGTCATGTCACGGGACTGCTACCGCGTCACTGGCCAAACCTCTATCACCAACTTAGCCCAAGGTTTGGCATTGCATCGCTTACCAGGCGCTCCAGTGGTAGATGCGTCTGATCGGCTGATTGGTTTTATATCCGAACAGGATGTGATGGGTCGCGTATTGGACAGCATCTACCACGATGATGAAGCGCCGCTGGTACGTGAGTTAATGCGCCAAGACGTGCTCACCACAACGCCCAATAAAAGTATCACCGACTTAGCACAGGAAATGCTCGGAGCAAAACCAAAGGTTTATCCCGTTGTGGAGCAGCAACGCCTAGTGGGGATTGTCACGCGCCGCGACATCTTAATGGCGCTGCTAACGATTCGTCGACACTAACTATCACCGTACTACCTATCGCCGTACTACCTATCGCCGTACTATCTATTGCCGTACTACGTCAGAAAACGACCGATTGATAAGCAAAAAAAAACCGCTGCTTGATAAGCAGCGGAAGCAAGGGATCGAAAACAATAGCCAGAACAACACTATTAACGACTGCTATCGCGATGTTGCCTGTACACACTCTGACACCTTGCAGGGGAAAAGTTCGCAAAACTGCAAAATTTTCGTCTTAACGAGCAGCAGGCGTATACTGTCGTGCATTGTTAAACGAATGCTGATACTGATTTTGCAGGGAGTGTAGTATGGCGCTGTACCTATTAGTGTTTGGCGTCTGTTTGCTGGTAATAGGTGGCGTGCTGGTAATATTAATGACCGTAGGTACGCCACGCTACCGCACTGAGCCTAACGACCTGATCAATTTGTTCGACAAAGCGCTGGAAAGCAGCATCAGCGAAACGGAGTGGAATGCCATCATTGGCTACCCCATTCGCCACGATGAGTACCTGGATAATGTCCGCCGTCGTGCATCACATTTAATGGACATCCACGGGCGCCATTGGCAAATTGCTCGAAGCAAACCGTTACTTAACCAAGAGGGTTACGCGGAACTGAAAGCATTACGTGATCATTTAGCGGCACACACAGCGCTGCGCCAGCGGTAAACAGGCCAGTAGTGCCGAGGAGACCTCATGCCGAGTACTATTCGTCAAATCCCTTTAGAAAGTGCCACAAAGCATCACTCCCACGATTTTCACCAAATAGTCATTACGCTGTGCGGCTCTTCAGAATTTGAGATTGAAGGCCTAGGTGGCCGGGTAAACGCATTTTCAGGCTGCATTGTTCCCGCGAATCATGAACACTTCTATTCAGGTAACGGCTACAATCGTCAACTGATACTGGACCTGCCTGAAGATGCACCTGCCTTAACGGGCGAACACCGCGAATTAGTAGCACTGTTTGATGCGCCGCGTTTTTTTGCACTCGACAATCCATTGCGCCACTACCTTGCTTTCGTAGAAAGCGAGCTCGCCCAAGGATTTGACACGTCGGCAATGTCTTTCCAGCAAGATCGTCTTGCTGCCACGTTGTTAGGTTCATTAAAGGCTCGTCTGGGCGCATCAGAAAGCGCATCACAACGGCGGCTCAACCTTGATCAAATCGATCGATTTATTCGCCACCACTTGGCCGATGAGCTGAGAGTAGCTGATTTAGCAAAATTGGCCTGCCTCAGTGAGGCACATTTCTCTGAACGCTTTCGCGTCCAAACGGGCCTATCGCCCTGGCAGTATGTACGACGCCAACGCTTACACGCAGCCCGGCAGCTTGTATTACAAAGCCGTCTACCACTCACTGACATAGCCATTCAAACAGGCTTTGCAAATCAAAGCGCTCTTTCGCATGCTTTTCGGCGTAGTTACGGCTTGTCTCCCCGCCAGCTACGCCAAGGAGTAGGCGCAACCAATACACCGCTCGATTCGGCTACCCACTTAGCGCCGTCTTCAACATCCGGTGCAACCTCGTTAGCATCTTCCGCGCCCTCTTCAGGAGCAAGCGTTAAGACTGGCGCACTCTCATTTCGCTAGTGATGGAGCAGTTAGCTTAGGCACATGACTCGCTATTTTGCGTGTTGGCAGCCGTTTAGAGACTAAACTAAAGTCTTAAAAAGCGTTTCTTACCGAGAATTTGACACGTTTTGCCATGAAAACGACATACACCTAATGGCAGCTCGCTCTACATTCGACCGTTATCTTGGGCACAGCGCCCTACCATCGCTTTATTTCGGTTATTTGATTCAGCTTTTCGCTTTCTGTTTAGACTTATGGGGGCCTCAATGCTCAATGCCAAGAAAATGCGTGACCCTGTCATCTGGCAAACTGATCTTGATACGCTTATGGAGCGTATCAGTGATCACTATCTTGTCGATGAGGATGCCTTCGTCAGTGAGCTAATCAAGGTTCTCAACGCTGACAGTGACGATTTTGCACGAATTGAATCGAATACAGCGGCGCTGGTGCGTGATGTCCGCAAAATGGACACTGCTGTCGATACGATTGACGAACTACTGCAGCAATACAGTTTGGATACCCATGAAGGCTTAATGCTGATGTGTTTAGCCGAAGCCATGCTACGCATCCCAGATACAGCCACCGCCGATGCGCTAATTGAAGACCGACTTGGCCCTGCCGATTGGAAGTCCCACTTAGGTAAAAGCGAATCATGGATGGTAAATGCTTCAACCTGGGGCCTATTGATGACCGGGCATGTGTTAAAGCTCGATCACCCAAAAGAGGGCCAACCTGCTCACTTCATCAACCGCATGGTTAATAAAGTGGGTGAACCCGTTATTCGTCGCGCCATGATGGAAGCGATGAAAATCATGGGCAAACAGTTCGTGTTAGGGCGCGATATTAATGAAGCACTAAAACGCTCTAAACCGCTCTTCAATAAAGGCTATACCTACTCCTATGATATGTTGGGTGAGGCAGCGCGCACCCGTGCCGACGCCAAGCGCTACTATGATGACTATGCTCGCGCAATCGAGCAGGTAGGCAAAGCCTGCAAAACACTGGGTGATAAAACCCCTGCACCATCAGTATCTATTAAGTTGTCTGCTCTCCACCCCCGCTATGAGTTTGGTCGCCGCGAGCAGGTACTTACCGAACTAGTCGATACGGTTATTAAGCTAGTCACTAAGGCTCGTGAACTCGACGTAGCAGTGACAATCGATGCTGAAGAAGTGGATCGCCTAGAGCTTTCTCTCGACGTTTTCCGCGCGATATATGAAAGTGATGCAGTGAAGGGATGGGGGCACTTTGGCCTTGTCGTTCAGGCATATTCGAAACGTGCGTTGCCGGTACTTCACTTCATTAACCGTCTGGCTGAACAACAAGGCGACGAAATTCCGCTACGTTTGGTTAAAGGCGCTTATTGGGATAGCGAAATCAAGGAGTCCCAACAGCTGGGGGTAGATGGTTATCCTGTATTTACCCGTAAAGCATGTACAGACGTAGCTTACTTGGCCTGCGCACAGTTCCTGCTATCCAATGATACGCGTGGGCGTATTTTCCCTCAGTTCGCAACGCACAACGCCCACACCGTCACGACGATTCTTGAACTCGCCAATCAAGATAGCCGCCCGTTTGAATTCCAGCGCTTACATGGCATGGGCGAAGCCCTTTATGACGCAGCCCTAGCACGCGCGCCAAAAGGCACTTACTGCCGAATTTATGCCCCAGTTGGTGCCCATAAAGACCTACTGCCCTACCTGGTACGTCGCCTGCTTGAAAATGGCGCGAACTCCTCTTTCGTTCACCAAATTGTCGATCCAGAAGTCCCTGTAGAGTCATTGTGCCAACACCCAATTGAAACGCTTCGTCAGCATAAAACGTTTGCCAATAAGCGCATTCCGCTGCCGAAAGATATCTATGGGCCAAAACGCCGCAACTCTCGCGGGGTCAATCTTAATATTCGCAGCCACTTCTATCCGTTAATGGACAAGATGGGCTCGTTTATGGATAAGCAGTACCTGGCAAAACCTTTGCTGGCCTTTGATGTTGCCGACGATGCCATGAATATCCACCCAGTCACCTCGCCTTTTGACCGTCGCAAAACCGTGGGCAGCATTCAGTGGACTAGCAAGGAGCAGGCCGCCAAAGCACTCGATGCAGCCTGGCAAGCGTTCCCACGCTGGGAAACGACTCCGGTAACCGAGCGCGCTGATATTCTCCGCCGCTTAGCCGACTTGATGGAAGAGCACATGGCAGAGCTGATGACGCTCTGTTCACGAGAAGGCGGTAAGTTACTCACCGATGGTGTCGACGAGATCAAGGAAGCTGTCGATTTCTGCCGCTACTATGCCATGCGCGCTGAAGAAGCCTTTGGTCAGCCGATTGAACTGCCAGGCCCTACCGGTGAATCCAACCGCTTGATGATGAGTGGTAAGGGGGTATTCGCGGCAATCAGCCCTTGGAACTTCCCAGTAGCAATCTTCTGCGGTCAGGTTGTCGCCGCCGCCGTTGCTGGCAACACCGTACTCGCCAAGCCAGCAGAGCAAACCTCGATCGTTGCTCACCGCGTTATTGAGTTGCTTTACGAAGCGGGCATGCCGCGTGATGTGGTTCAGTTACTGCCTGGCGACGGCCCCACAGTAGGTAGCGTCTTAACCTCTGACCCACGCATTACGGGTGTTGTATTCACCGGCGGCACTGATACAGCGCAGATAATCAACCGCGCTCTTGCAGTCCGCGAAAATGCACCGCTGCCAACGCTAATTGCCGAAACGGGCGGCATGAACGCCATGATTGTCGACTCTACTGCGTTGCCTGAACAGGTCGTTGTCGATGTGATTCAATCTGCGTTCCAAAGTGCCGGTCAGCGTTGTTCCGCGCTCCGAATTCTTTACTTACAAGACGATATTGCCGACCGCGTCATTGAAATTCTAAAAGGCGCTATGAACGAGCTACGTATTGGTGATCCACGAGATTTAGGCACCGATGTGGGCCCGGTGATTGATGACGACGCACGTAAAGGTCTAATGGCGCATATAGAAAAGCTGAGGAGTGAAAATCGCTTAGTCGCGGAAACACCGATGGCGGCAGAACAAACCCAACATGGCACCTTCGTCGCGCCCACCGCCTTTGTCATCGACAGCATTGACTCGCTTACCCGGGAGCAGTTTGGCCCCATTCTGCACATTGTCCGTTATAAGTCTCGCGACATTGACCGCGTAATCAATGACATTAATGGTCGCGGATATGGCCTAACCTTTGGGGTGCACAGCCGCAATGAGTCATTTGCCGCTGAAATAGCGCAGAAAATACGAGTGGGCAACGTGTATATCAACCGCAACATTATCGGCGCGGTGGTTGGTGTTCAACCCTTTGGTGGACAGGGCCTCTCTGGCACTGGCCCCAAAGCGGGTGGCCCGCATTATCTACAACGCTTTGTGACTGAAAAAACGATCACCAACAACACCGCCGCACTGGGTGGCAACGCGTCGCTTCTGGCACTAGGCGATGAGTGAATGGGGCAAATAGCGTCTGACGAAAAGTCTCAGGTATTGATCGCTAGTGAGCCATTAAAAGTAAAAGATCTAAGTCGATACATCTACGCTATGTGTCGGCTTGCAAGGAGAGACCCATCATGAACAAAGCTAATCTTAATTTGCATAGCGACGTGAGCGATCTTCGCTCACGCATCCGCAGCAACTATGACGCCGATGAAGCAGCGGTGCTGCATGAGCTGATCGAACGCATCAAGCTATCAGAGGATGACCGACGCAAAGTTGCTGCCGCCGGTGCCAACTACGTGGAGCGTGTGCGCAAAGAAAGGTCTCCCTCGATGATGGAGGCGTTCCTCGCTGAGTACGGCCTCTCAACCACCGAGGGCGTCGGCCTGATGTGCCTGGCAGAAGCCCTGCTGCGCGTGCCTGATGCGGAAACCATCGACGACCTGATCCACGATAAAATCGAGCCGTCCGACTGGGGCGCGCACCTGGGAAAATCGTCCTCATCGATGGTTAATGCCTCGACCTGGGCGCTGTTGCTAACCGGTAAAGTACTGGAAGAGGATCCCAAGGGCCCAACCCGGGCGCTACGTGGCCTAGTACGCCGCATGGGCGAGCCGGTAGTGCGAAAGGCGGTTGGTCAGTCGATGAAGATTCTCGGCCGCCAGTTCGTACTCGGCCAGACCATCGAAGAAGGCATGAAGAATGCCCGCGAGCTTGAGAAACAGGGCTACACCTACTCTTACGACATGCTTGGCGAGGCGGCTCGCACAGATGAGGATGCCGTCCGCTATCATGAGGCTTATGCCAAGGCGATCACTGCAATCGCCAAACAAGCCAAGGGCGATGTACGTGGGAGTCCTGGTATCTCGGTGAAACTATCAGCCCTACATCCGCGTTATGAGTACACCCACCGTGACACGGTAATGGCAGAGCTCGTACCCCGTGCGTTGGAACTGGTAAAACAAGCGGCCAAAGCCAATATCGGTTTCAATATCGATGCAGAAGAACAGGATCGACTGGATCTGTCACTCGACGTGATCGAGGCACTGATGTCCGACCCCAGCCTCAATGGATGGGACGGCTTCGGGGTCGTTGTACAAGCCTACGGGCGCCGCGCCGCGCCGGTGATAGAGACACTTTACGAACTTGCCGAGCGGTTCGGCCGCAAGATCATGGTGCGTTTGGTCAAGGGCGCCTACTGGGATTCCGAAATCAAGCTCTCCCAGGAGATGGGCGTTAAAACCTTCCCGGTCTTCACCCGCAAGGTCAATACCGATGTCAGCTACATGGCCTGCGCTCAGATGCTGCTCGACCGGCGCGACCGCATCTATCCACAGTTCGCCACACACAATGCCCATACCTGCGCCGCCGTCGTGGCCATGGCAGGCGATGACAAGGACAGCTACGAATTTCAGCGCCTGCATGGCATGGGCGAATCGCTGCACCACATCGTTAAAGAGGCTGAGGGCACGCACTGCCGCATCTACGCCCCGGTCGGCGCTCACCGCGACCTGCTGGCCTACCTGGTGCGTCGCCTACTAGAGAATGGCGCTAACTCCTCGTTCGTCAACCAGGTGGTGGATAGCTCGATTCCCCCGAGCGAAGTATCAAGGGATCCAGTTGAAGGGTTTAAACAGCTTGGCGACGCCATCTCAAGCCCGTTAATCCGTCAGCCCGGCGAGCTGTTTGCGCCAGATCGCAAGAACTCCAAGGGTTATCGTATCAACGAACCCGCCTCGATCCTGCCTCTGCTTAATGCGCGGGAAACCTTTGCTGACAGGACCTGGACAGCAGGCCCCATGCTAGTGGGAAATCCTGCTCCCCAAGGCCCAGCTCGCGATGCAGTCTCTCCCGCCGACAGCTCGCGTATTATCGGCAAGGTGCATGAGGCCACCCCTGAGGAGGTAGCGGCCGCTCTCGACGCTGCAGAGGAAGGTTTTCGTGAGTGGTCAGCACGTCCTGTGGCCGAGCGTGCCGAAGTGCTCCGTCGTACCGCGGATCTCTATGAAGAACATATCGCTGAGCTGACCGTGATCACCACCCGCGAAGCCGGTAAGATGATGTTTGATGGCATCGCTGAAGTGCGCGAAGCGGTGGATTTCCTACGCTACTACGCCAATGAGGGTGAGCGGCTGGAAGCGGAAGAACCCGGTAGCGCCCGCGGTATCTTCGTCTGCATCAGCCCTTGGAACTTCCCACTGGCCATCACCACCGGGCAGATCGCCGCAGCCTTGGTGGCTGGCAACGCGGTACTTGCCAAACCCGCCGAGCAAACGCCGCTGATCGCCGCCCGCGCCGTCGAGTTGATGCGTGAGGCTGGCCTTCCAGAAGCAGCACTTCAACTGCTGCCTGGCGATGGGCCCACGGTGGGTGGCCCGCTGACTAGCGATCCACGTATCGCTGGTGTCTGCTTCACTGGCTCGACCCCCGTGGCACAGATTATCCACAAAGCCCTGGCGCAGAACGCAGGACCCGATGCGATACTGGTTGCTGAAACCGGCGGCCTCAACTCGATGATTGTGGACTCTACGGCGCTGACCGAGCAGGCAGTCCGCGATATCTTAATCTCCTCCTTCCAATCGGCTGGGCAGCGTTGTTCAGCGCTACGCATGCTGTATGTGCAGGAAGAGGCGCGCGACCGGTTGCTCAACATGCTTTATGGCGCCATGGACTCGCTCACCATCGGCGATCCTTGGAATACTGACACTGACGTCTCACCAGTGATCGACGCCGACGCCCAAGCCGAGATAAGCGACTACGTAGCAGCGCACGAGAAGACAGGTAAGGTGTTGAAGAAACTGTCCGCACCAGAAACCGGCACTTTCGTCACCCCCGCGGTCATTGAGGTTGGGGGCATTGCAGATCTCGAACGCGAGATATTCGGCCCGGTTCTACACGTGGCTACTTTCAAGGCGCGAGACATCGACAACGTGGTCGACGACATCAATGGCAAAGGCTACGGACTGACCTTCGGCCTGCATACCCGCATCGATGATCGTGTGCAGCAAATCGTCGAGCGCATCCATGTCGGCAACGTTTATGTTAATCGTAACCAAATCGGCGCCATTGTCGGCTCCCAACCATTCGGGGGCGAAGGCCTTTCGGGCACCGGGCCCAAGGCCGGTGGCCCGCTCTATGTCACTCGCTTCCGCCGCACTGCCACCGCCGAGCACCACAAGGCTCCTGAGGGGAAAACCATCTCACTCAGCGACCTTCAATCGGCTTTAGATAGGCTAGATGCGCGGAACTGGGCGGTACGACCTAATCGAATCGAGGTACTCCGCAAGGCACTCTCCGGCAAAGGCGGTGTGATCCGCAAGGCCCTTAACGAGACAGCGGCCCTCGACATGACACCGCAGACGCTTCCAGGACCCACAGGGGAAAGCAACCGCTTGGCGATGTATCCAAAAGGCGCTGTTCTGTGCCTTGGGCCAACGCTGGATATCGCCGCTGCCCAAGCAGTACAGGCGCTTGGCGCGGGCTGTACGGCAGTAGTGATCGCACCAGGCGCAGCTCAAGCCGTCCAGCCGCTGGTCGACGCTGGCGCGCCCGTGATTGGGCTCGACGGTAGCATCACAGCAGATACACTAAGCGAGGTTCAAGGGATCGCCGCCGTCGCCGCGGCTGGCAAAAGTAATTGGACGCATGAACTGCGGATAGCACTCGCTAAGCGCGACGGTGCCATCGTGCCGCTCGAGACTCAGACCATTTCACCAGATCGCTACGTGGTGGAACGTCATCTGTGCATCGATACGACCGCAGCGGGTGGCAACGCCAGCTTGCTGGCAACGGCCGAATAGGCCCGCTGGCTTTGTCGACGTCATGCTTCTCAACTAAACTTAGACGACAATAACATCGTGTTGCCGGGAGGCGGCCAGTGCAGGCGCTTCCCTAGCAAGGAATATCGAGGACCAAGCGGTAGCGCCTTGCTACACGAATAAGAAGCGGAGTTAAACATGCGTGCTACTAGCGGTTCTGCACGGCAAGCGCGCTAACCTGTCGGAGCTAGCTCCGTCCTGACAAATTGGAGAACTTTCATGGCTATCGGTGTTTGGATTAGTCTTTTTGCCTACTTTGCGCTCATGATCGCCATCGGCATTTATGCCATGCGCAAAGCGACATCTTCATCAGAAGATTACATGCTGGGGGGACGTGGCCTCAGTCCACAAGTAGCAGCTCTGTCGGCTGGCGCTTCGGACATGAGCGGCTGGCTGCTGCTTGGGTTGCCCGGCGCAATGTTTGTTTCCGGCTTGGGATCCGCCTGGATCGGCATTGGCCTTCTGGTGGGTGCGTTCTTCAATTGGACTCTGGTCGCCCCCCGACTGCGTGAACAGACGGTTCACTACGGTAATGCGATTACCATTCCAGCCTTTTTGGCAAACCGCTTTCCGACACGTGCGCTTTCACTGCGCACGGTGTCTGCTATCGTTATCGTCATCTTTTTCGCGGTTTACACGGCATCGGGCCTAGTCGCTGGGGGCAAACTGTTTGAAAGCGCGTTTGCCGGTATTTTTAACATCGGCGGCATGAGCGACTATGCTGTAGGCATCCTCATTACACTTGGTGTGGTACTTGTCTATACCGTTGTTGGCGGCTTTCTGGCCGTGAGTATGACCGACTTCGTGCAAGGCTGTATCATGATGCTGGCGCTAGTAATCATGCCTGCAGTGGTGCTATTTGGCGAAGGCGGTGGCGGGTTCTCCCAAGCATCACAGACGCTAAATGAAGTCGACCCCACCCTGCTATCCTGGACGTCAGGGCTGACCTTTATTGGCTGGCTCTCTGCGGTTACCTGGGGACTGGGATATTTCGGTCAACCACATATCATTGTGCGCTTTATGGCCATCCGGACGCTGAAAGATGTGCCTACTGCCCGTAATATCGGCATGAGCTGGATGCTTATTTCCCTGATTGGCGCGGTCTCTCTAGGTCTGTTTGGCCGGGCTTATGCAGTCCGCAACGGCATGGATATCGAGGATCCAGAAACGATCTTCATCATTCTGGCGAACCTGCTATTCCACCCGCTGGTCACCGGCTTCCTCTATGCGGCACTGCTTGCTGCGATTATGAGCACCATTTCCAGCCAATTGTTAGTATCGTCGTCTTCATTGACCGAAGACTTCTATCGCCTGTTCCTCAGAAAGGAAGCAACCGATAAAGAGTGCGTAAAGGTGGGTCGAATCTGTGTCGTACTGGTTGGTCTGGTGGCCGCTGTGATTGCGTCAAATCCAGACTCCCAAGTTCTTGGGCTAGTAAGTAACGCCTGGGCTGGCTTTGGCGCAGCATTTGGCCCGCTGATCATTCTGTCGCTAATGTGGTCTCGCACGAACGGAGCTGGCGCCATTGCAGGCATGGTAGTGGGCGCGGCTACCGTCATGATTTGGATTGCATTAGGCTGGAACGGAGAATTTATGGGTGGCCCCGGCGTGTACGAGATCATCCCAGGCTTCATCGCTGCCTTTATTGCCATCTTGGTGGTTAGTAGCATAACTGCCGATGCGGGTGAATATCAGCATATTGATCGCTAGACGAGCGTCAATTACACACTCAGCTTAATTAAACAATTAGTTGATCATTGAGGCCTTCCCATGCCACGGGAAGGCCTCTTTCACTTCTGATGGCCTCTTTTATAAGCCCATTATTTAGCGGCGGAGCTCCACTCTTTGCCCCAGGTCAATAACCTGCCCTCCTCTACCCGATACACTCTTTACATGGTTCGCGATCATGTCGAACAACGGTTCACGTTAACCACTCACTGCAAAGACTCACATTAATGGTCAGGAGCGACGCTATGCGCCATAACTCTCTTTCAACACTGCTCACCACTGGACTTGCAGCAGCCACATTGATGGCAAGCGGCCAAGTTTTAGCTTACGGCGCTGGCGATTTCTTTACTCGCGTGGGTGTTGCCAAAGTGGAGCCAAAAAGCGACAACGGTTCATTAGCCGGAGGCGCGTTCACGGTTGATGTTCAGGACAAAACCGATTTCGCATTTACCCTGGGCTACCGCTTCCACGACAAAATGGGCATCGAGTTACTGGCAGCTCTGCCGTTTGAGCACGATATTGCCCTGAACGGTGATAACCTTGCCTCTACCAAACACCTTCCGCCAACTCTAACGCTCCAGTACTACCCACTAGGTGGCACTGATGCGCGCGTACAGCCTTATGTCGGCGCAGGTATTAACTACACCTTTTTCTCTGATGAAGAGCTAGCCATTGGCGAACTGGAGCTGGACGACTCCTGGGGGGCCGCAGCTCAAGTGGGTATCGATTTACTTATCGATGAGAACTGGGCACTTAACGCAGCAGCGTGGTATATCGACATCGATACTGACGCGACCATTAACGGTGCCGCTGCAGGCACGGTAGAGATTGATCCCTTAGTGGTTATGGCAGGCTTAAGCTATCGGTTCTAACACCGCTACGGCTGTGCTAGCCGTATAATCGCATGAAAAATGCCCAGTCCCGATGCTTGCGGTGCTGGGCATTGTCTTTGCTGACACCCTCATCACACTAGGCTTCAGCTCCTCGTATTAGCGCGACCTAGCTTTCGGTAACTAGCCGATCTATCTTTTCAACGGCTCGAACAACCAGTAGCTGGTCACTGGCACGAACTTTTTCCTGCATTAGGTAAGCAGCCACTGCCGGCGCTACATCGCACTTGGCAGGCATGGTGGCCTGGGCATCAATCAGTGCATTTAATCGAGCGATAAAGACAAATCGAATCCACTGAGGCAGCGACATCGTGTCGATACAGAAGGGTTGCTGGCTATTAAATGCTGAAATATCAGGCGTTGTCATACGCCATAAGTTAGCGGCCTTCATAGTGGCTTCAAGCTCAAGAAGCGCGGTTTGAAGCTGTTGATGGACGCTCATAAGCACCTTTTCCATTTGAATCAGTAAAGCTCTATTATCCCAGCACTGTGGGTAAGTTGCCAACCGTCTGACAGAGTTTGTGTCTTATTCACAGATTCACAGAAAACCTGCAAGAGGCTGTGGATAAACTATGGAAAGATGTCGCTACTGTTACTCTCATGCGGGTTACGCCACGTTGTGCAATTTTTAACCATTTTGATAATAAAGCACGGATTAATCAGCGTTTGCGGCTGACAGTGACACATCAGCAAGGTAGAGTGCAGGCTTGAAATGCGGAAGGATGTCATGCAACCAATCCAGACACTTGATGAGTTTTTTACACGTAGCGGCGCGGACGTTTCCCTCTATCATATGGGACGACGAGTAACGGACTGCCCACGAGAAACACTGCGTGCATTCGAAAATGGCGAGATAGCCTGGCCGGAACCCTGGCAACAGCAGGCACGCCTTGGCGTAGTATTTCGCATGGGTGACATGCCTGAACCAGCCATCTGGTTTTTGGCGCTGCCGCTAGACGAACAAGGCAAGCTCTCCCCCGCCCAACGAGACGGTTTTATTAATCGCTTGCTCGAAACCCTTGGGAGAAATGCGGCGCAGCTAGAAAATAAACCGCTAGGCCAGGCAGAAACTGCTGACGTGGATCACCTAATGAAGGATAATCCGCTCGCTTTTTCGCCTGATATTACTTTTCAAGCAATGCTTAATGCTCAGGCCACTTATGCATTAGAGCTTGCCGCTAGCCAACACTTAGAGCCTGTCGAGGCCTATCTTAGTGGCCAGCAGACTATTGACTGGCAAGCACTGGGATTACAAGGCATCGCTGATTATGTGGTACGCCTCGACTTACCCACATCAGAAGCGCTAGCGCTGCGCCTTCCCCAGTTGCCCACTAGTGTCGCTCACTCGCTGTGCTATTGCCTGGAGCATAGGCCTCTTGCAGAGCCGCTGGTAAGTGCATTACGGGCGCGTGGAGAGCAAGCAGCCATTGATGGTGACGTAGAAACCCTGTGCGCCTGCGTGCGCGCCGTGGGCTGCACTCCATCAGCAGATGTCGGCCAATGGTACTCAAGCCTGTTAAATGACCCTGTTGCTTGCGGCCCAGATATTATCGCAGCCATTGCTGGCCGCGGGTGGTTATTGTTAGAAGACGCTGAACGTTTACCACTGCTTTTACAGCGTTTAGCAGAAGACAAACGCACTAACTTTAATGCAGTCGTACGTGACCTTGCACTGATTCCCAGACTTCGCCTATTGGTTATGCTGACACTACGCGACGCGCCGCCTGATTCCGCGATTCAGCTAAGGCTAAGTGCGTTGATTAACCAAGCTAGAAGCTAGCTATTTATTTATGAGACGCTAGATCGACTCATTTCTTGATGACAAACCTTCATTTGCCAGGAGTATGCCGTGAAGGAATTACCCTATCAGGCCAAAGCAGTCATCGGCCGCCGTGAAATGGTGACGTTACCTGAATTAGGGCTTCACCTTTGCTGCAAAGCCGATACTGGCGCGCGCACCTCTGCTTTGCATGCCGAAGAGATTGACACTCATGAAGATGAGGATGGGCAGCTGTGGGTAAGTTTTATTACCCATAGTGGCGGCCCGCAAACGCCTGCCCACCGCTACCAGCTCCACCTGCACGACAGGCGGCGCGTTACCAGTTCTAATGGGCACAGCGAGTGGCGTTATGTTATTCGCACCCCGATGCAATTGGGTGAACTAAATTTTCCGGTTGAACTAACCCTGACTGACCGTAGCAATATGCGCCATCCCATGCTGCTTGGGCGCCGCGCTATGCGACGCTTGCTTATAGCCCCTGGGGCTGCATTTTTGCACGGCGAGCCTTAAACTAACTTATTAGCCATACTTTTTGGCCCCGGAGCCCTGCATGCATATTGCCCTGCTTTCGCGCAATCGCAATCTATATTCTACTCGCCGCCTTATTGAGGCCGCCGAGCAGCGTGGGCACACCGCTCGCGTGGTAGACACGCTGCGCTGCTATATGAGCATCGCCTCCCACCATCCGTCGATTCATTATAAAGGCGCCGAAATCGAGCCCTTTGATGCCGTCATTCCTCGTATAGGGGCATCGGTTACCTTTTATGGCTGCGCCGTACTGCGTCAATTTGAAATGATGGGCACCTACGTAATAAACGACTCTGTTGCCATCACTCGTTCACGGGATAAGTTACGCTCGCTACAGCTTCTCTCAAGGAAGGGGCTGGGCTTGCCCATCACGGGTTTCGCCCACTCTCCTGATGACATTCCTGACCTTATTACCATGGTCAAGGGTGCTCCGCTGGTCATCAAGCTGCTGGAAGGAACGCAAGGTATCGGCGTTGTACTTGCTGAAACAAACCAAGCAGCTGAGTCGGTTATTCAAGCGTTTATGGGCATGAAAACCAACATCATGGTTCAGGAGTACATTAAAGAGGCGCGCGGCGCCGATATTCGCTGTCTGGTGATTGGCGATAAAGTGGTTGCTTCGATGAAGCGCCAGGCAGCCGAAGGCGAGTTCCGTTCAAACCTGCATCGTGGGGGCACCGCCAGCGTCATCCGCATTACCCCCGAAGAGCGCTCAACGGCCATTCGAGCGGCAAAAGCCATGGGACTGCGCGTTGCAGGTGTCGACTTACTGCGCTCTAACCATGGACCGGTGATTATGGAGGTCAACTCATCACCTGGACTACAAGGTATTGAGAATGCAACAGGTAAAGATATCGCCAGCATGATCATCGAACACATCGAAAAAAATGCCATGCCAGTGCGTAAAGCGCCACCCAAGCCTAAAGGCTAAGGCTTAATGCAAAAATAATCCGCATTAGGGGTGGCAAATTAGCGCTGCCACCCCCACAATCTGCGTCACCGAAGGAGGTAGACGCTCATGTTTCTCGACAATCGCCAAGTGGCGATGGACAGCGTGCTGGAAGCGCTGGCCGATAGCATTGATTATTTCCAGGATAATATTGAACGCCTGAGACCCACGCTGCGTGATGCACTGAAACCGCACTATACTGAGCGGTTAAATCAGATGCGTAAACTTCAGGAACTGGCCCGTGCGCACTTAAAAATGCTGCCTCGAGATGCTGACGTTGAGCGTGACGACTTTTTATGGCTATGGAGCCGTTTAAAAAGCTTTGTGGGCAACGATAGCCAGGTATTAATCAATGAGCTGTTGGAACAAGAGCGCGTACTGATGCAAGCCCTTTCAACGCTATTCACTCACCCCCTGCCCGATCCCATTGAGCCGGTAGTGGAAGAGTGTATGCAAGGTTGCCGTAAGTTAATACGCGAATTGTATAACTTACAAAAGCGCAAAACGCATCGCTAACCTATTGATCACCCCTATTGATCACCGCCGCTTGCTCATGTGACGTCTGCGCCGATCTCACAGTGTAGTGGTAAATATCAAGGCCAATAGGGAGGCGAGACACTTCGCCGACGTTGCTACTAGCGTTTAATTCGATAGGTTCTGGAGAGCCTAGAAAGTGAGGCTCTCTTCCCCAAATATATAGATCACCTAAAGTAGCGACCCGCGCCACCCATTCGCGCATTTTCAACCGCCACTCCCCAGCAGCAGATTTCTCTTCCGCCACACAGCCAGTTACATCCATTCCTAATGCGCGACCAATAAAAACTGCACGGGGAAGATGCCAGCTCTGAGTAACCAGCAACGCCTTATCTAACTGAAAGACATCTCTAGCGCGCGCAAGCGTGTCATAGGTACTGAACCCAGCAAAATCCATGGTGAGCTGGTCTGCTGGCACACCGCGACGATAAAGATCACGCCACATGGCGCGCGGCTCGTTATAGGCTTGAGTACGATTATCCCCAGAGATTAATAAATGGCTGACCCGCTGATCGGCAATCAGACGCGCAGAGGTTCGCATACGGGCTTGAAAGTGAGGGTTGCGAAAGCCGCTGCGTGTCCAATTAGAGGTACCAAACACGATCGCCACATCGGCTGGGCGACACTCCGCAAAGCTGTCATCAATATAGCGTGCCGTACTGGCAACCACCCAAAAATTACCAACTATAAACAGCAATGTCGCCAGCAGCATAAGTGCTCCTAGCGACATCAAAAAACGTTTTATGTAACGTAATAGCAGGCTGTGCATCCAGCTCCCCATCAGGGGTTAAAACATGCCGAGCTCAAGCTTGGCTTCGTCGCTCATCATGTCACGGCTCCAGGGCGGGCTGAAGACAATTTCAGTATGTACCTTGTTAATCTGAGGTGCGCCTAGGATTTTATTCCGCGCATCCGCCGCAATGACATCGCCCATTCCACAACCTGGTGCGGTCAGCGTCATACGAATAGTGACCATCCGCTCGCCACTGATCAAGCGCTCAAGACGGCAACCATAGACCAACCCTAGATCAACAATATTAACCGGTATTTCGGGATCGAAGCAGGTGCGCAGCTGCTCCCAGACAAACTGTTCAATTTCTTCATCGCTGGCACTTTCAGGCAGTGTTGGACGCGGCAGTGGCTCGAGCCCTAACGCATCCAAATTACGCCCTTCAATAAGATAAAGCCGTCCTTCAAAGCCAACACTTACCGAGCTGCCCTTCGCTTGCATCACGCTGACAACGCTGTCCTCGGCCAGTGTCTCCGTTTTGCCAAACGGAATAGCAATGGCGTCAACATCACGCTGAAGCGGCAGTTTTTGACCACGTTCAAGGCTGGCCACTTGCTCAATATCCATAACGGTCCTTAAATGACGGCCTTTAACGTACCATTCCAATCACACGCTTTAGCGCTGCAACAAACGTATCTATCTCTTGAATCGTATTATACGCTGCAAATGATGCACGACACGTGGCATCTACGCCAAAATGATGTAGCAGTGGTTGCGCACAGTGATGCCCGGTACGAATAGCGACGCCTAGCTGATCAATCAGCAGCCCAATATCCTGGGAATGGGCGCCTTCGACCACAAATGAAAGCACGCCAGCTTTATGCGGTGCGGTGCCAAGAATGCGCAGGCCCTCTATTTGGCTCACCTCTGCAGTGGCATGTTCCAGCAGTACGGCTTCCCAAGCACCAATCGCCTCCACGCCAACGCCTTCCAACCACTCAATAGCGCGCCCCAAAGCGATCACTTCCGCAATGGCGGGAGTGCCAGCTTCGAATTTATGCGGAAGTTCCGCAAAGGTGGTGCCGACGTCAAAAGAGACCGTTTTAATCATCTCGCCACCACCCTGCCAAGGCGGCATCGCTTCTAATAAGGTCTGCTTACCGTACAGCACGCCAACGCCAGTAGGGCCATAAATTTTATGCCCAGAGAACGCATAGAAATCAGCATCAATATCCTGAACATCAACCTGCTGGTGCGGTGTTGCCTGAGCACCATCGACCAGAATAAGCGCACCGTGCTGGTGGGCAAGCGTTGCCATCTCTTTCACTGGGTTAATGGTGCCCAACGCATTAGAGACATGATTAACTGCCACTAGTGTAGTGCGCTCATTGAGCAGCGCGCGGTACGCCGCCATGTCTAGCGCCCCATTAGCCTCAACGGGAATGACTTTAATGGTAAAGCCGATTTCAGCCGCTAATAGCTGCCAAGGGACAATATTGGAGTGATGCTCCAACATTGAAATTAGCACTTCATCGCCCGCAGCAAGCTGGGAGCGCCCCCAACTTTGAACCACTAGATTAATTGCTTCAGTCGTGCCCCGCGTAAAGATAATCTGGCGTGCATCTTCCGCATTGAGAAACGCCTTAACGCGATGCCGTGTGGCTTCAAACGCTGCTGTCGCCTCATCTGCCAAGGTGTGCAGCCCCCGGTGGATATTGGCGTTATAACGCGAGTAATAGTCGCTGAATACGTCAATAACCTGCTGGGGCGTTTGGCTGGTCGCGGCATTATCTAGATATACCAACGGCTTTCCGTGCACTTCCCGTTTTAGTATCGGGAAGTCGTTGCGCAACGCTTCAACATCAAACGCTGCAGGGGCGAGCACGGAGGGTTTCTCAATCACGCTATGGGGCATCGATGACTCCTTGGCTAGTCGTTGAGTGCGTTAGTCGTTGAGCGCAGCCGCTGCTTCTACCAAGCCAGCGAGATTGAAGCGTTCCGGCAGCTTGCCCGCTACCGCTAGCTCTACCCGCTCAGCAATCACATCTAGCGCAACCTGTTCAAGCACCTCGCCAGCAAATGCAAGCGTTAACAAGCCTCGCGCTGTCGCTTTGTCGATACCGCGGGTACGCAACGCGTAGATCGCGTCTTCATCCAACTGCCCCGTGGTGGTGCCATGAGAACACTTCACGTCATCAGCATAAATCTCAAGCTCAGGCTTGGCGTCGATATGCGCGCGATCGGAAAGCAATAAGTTTTGGTTACTTTGGAAACCTTCGATCTTCTGGCTATCGCGCTTAACGTACACTTTACCGTTAAAGACGCCATGGGCACGGTCATCCAAAATGCCTTTGTAGTTCTCGTTCGAGAACGTTAGCGGCGCATTGTGATTAACCTTGGTGTGGTTATCCACGTGCTGGCGACCCTGACCAAAGAACAGGCCATAGAAGTTGGTTTCTGCGCCTTGGCCGTTTAAATCACTAATAAGATCGTTACGTACCAGCGCACCGCCCAAATTCAGATTGTAGGAGCTGTAGCGGCTGTCTCGGCCCTGTTCAACATGAATACTGGCGACATGCAGGTCACCCAAGGGCGCTTCTTGCAATTTGTAGTGATTCAGAATCGCACCGCGATCAAGCATCAGCTCTGCAACCACGTTGGTGAAGTTGGCCGCATCGGCTTCACCGATATAGTGCTCAATTAACGTTGCTTCACTGCGCCCTGCTGCTTCAACCAAAATACGCGGATGGCTCATTACTGGCGTGCCCGCACGGGACAGAAACTGCAGTAGGATGGGTTTTTCCACCACGGTACCCGGCGCAATGCGCACCACAGCACCCTCTTCCATAAATGCGGTGTTCAACGCTGCGAACGGGGAGAAATCTACTCCCGTTAAGCGACCCAGCGGCCCACCCACGGCTTCATGGTTATCAGCCAGAGCCTTAGAGAGCGGCATTACCTGAACGCTACTCGGCAGTGCTTCTAAGTCCGACAATGCGGCTGAGAAAACACCATCCACGAAGGTCAGTCGGTACGCATCCAGCGGCAGCGTAAGCGCGGCTGCTTGTGCCTGGGAAAAGTCTGCAGTCTCAGCCAGCGCAAAGTTGCCCTGGGCAATCGTGCGTACGTCAGTATATTTCCACTCTTCATCGCGGCGAGTAGGAAACCCCATGGCTTCAAAGCGGGCAGCTCCCGCTTGGCGGCGAGCCGCGATCCAGGTTGGCTCAACTCCGCGCTGTTGGCTACGCGCTTTCAGCGTGTCCAAAAACGTTTGCGTATCGCTCATGCCACAGACTCCTCAATGCCTTCATAGCCGTTGGCTTCCAGCTCTTTAGCAAGCTCAGCGTCGCCGCTCTTCACAATACGACCGTCGACTAAGACGTGCACTTTATCCGGTACGATATAGTCAAGCAGACGCTGGTAGTGAGTGACCAGCAGAATGGCTCGCTCTTCAGCCCGCAGGCTGTTAACGCCATCAGCAACGACTTTCATCGCGTCGATATCGAGACCAGAGTCAATTTCATCAAGCATGGCAAGCTTTGGCTGAAGCACCAGCATCTGAAGAATTTCGTTGCGCTTTTTCTCACCGCCAGAGAAACCTTCATTGACGGCACGCTGCAGGAAACTGGCATCCATCTTCATAAAGCCCAGCTTCTCTTTGACGAGCTTCATAAACTCAGGAGCGGGCATTTCTGCTTCACCACGTGCGACACGCTGTGCATTAAGCGCAGATTTGAGCAGATAGATATTTTTTACCCCTGGAATTTCCACTGGGTATTGGAAACCTAGTAACAAGCCCGCTTGAGCGCGCTCTTCAATTTCCATTTCCAGCACATCCTGCCCCTCAAAGGTAACGCTACCCTGGGTCACTTCGTAGCCATCTTTACCGGCAATAACTGCCGACAATGTGGATTTACCCGCGCCGTTCGGGCCCATAATGGCATGCACTTCACCTGCATTGATGGTGAGCGTTAAACCTTTCAAAATTTCTTTGCCGTCGACGGTGACGTGTAAATCTTTAACTTGCAACATAGTCATAACCTTTTAAATTCTTGCGGGACGCTTGCGCGTCTCCCGTAAAATAAGTCGGGGCCGAAGTGGTTAACCCACTGCACCTTCAAGCGTCACATTTAGCAGCGCTTCTGCCTCTACCGCGAATTCCATCGGCAGCTCTTGGAAAACGTCTTTACAGAAGCCGTTCACAATCATGCTGACCGCATCTTCTTCAGAAATCCCACGGCTTTGGCAGTAGAACAGCTGATCTTCGCCGATCTTAGACGTGGTGGCTTCGTGCTCAATCGTGGCGGTACTGTTGCCAATTTCTTGATAAGGGAAGGTATGGGCACCGCACTTGTCGCCAATTAACAACGAATCACACTGAGTGAAATTACGTGCCCCTTTGGCACGAGGGCCAATTTTGACCAGGCCACGGTAAGATTGATCGCTCTTACCTGCCGAAATGCCTTTGGCAACAATATAGGAACGGGTGCCTTCGCCAATGTGAATCATTTTGGTGCCAGTATCCGCTTGCTGACGGCCGTTAGTCACCGCCACAGAGTAGAACTCGCCGATACTGTCTTTGCCACGCAAAACACAAGAAGGATATTTCCAGGTGATCGCCGAACCGGTTTCTACCTGTGTCCAACTGATGCGCGAACGCTCACCGCGGCAATCGCCACGCTTGGTAACGAAGTTGTAAATCCCGCCCTTGCCGTTCTCATCACCGGGATACCAGTTCTGAACGGTGGAATACTTAATGTAGGCATCATCCAGCGCAACGAGCTCTACCACAGCCGCATGAAGCTGGTTTTCATCACGCATTGGCGCCGTACAACCTTCCAAGTAAGACACCTGAGCCCGGCTCTCGCAGATAATCAGAGTGCGCTCGAACTGGCCAGTGTTGGCCGCGTTAATCCGGAAGTAGGTCGACAGTTCCATAGGGCAAGTCACGCCTTCAGGAACAAACACAAACGACCCATCGGTAAATACAGCCGAGTTTAGTGCGGCAAAATAGTTATCAGCCACCGGAACGACCGTACCGAGATACTGTTTGATGAGGTCTGGGTAATCGCGAATTGCTTCAGAAATCGAGCAGAAAATAACGCCCGCTTCGCCTAGCTGTTTTTTAAACGTGGTTGCCACGGAAACAGAATCGAATACGGCGTCGACGGCCACACCGGCAAGCGCCGCACGCTCATGCAAAGGAATACCAAGCTTCTCATATGTTTCGAGAAGCTTAGGATCGACTTCATCCAGGCTCTGAGGGCGATCTTCAGGGCGCTTTGGCGCACTGAAATAAGAGATCGATTGATAATCAATGGGTGGATAATCAAGATGCGCCCAGGACGGCTCTTTCATTTTCAACCACTGACGGTATGCATCTAGGCGCCACTCCAGCATCCATTCCGGCTCGCCTTTCTTATTAGAGATAAAGGCAATGGTGTTTTCATCAAGGCCAGGTGGCAGGGTGTCGCTTTCAATATCGGTTATAAAACCATCTTTGTATTCGCGACGAACCAACTGTTCCATTTCTTCGCTTGCCATGGTGATACCCTCCGGGCAGTTGGGTGGCGAGCCTAGCTCGCCGTCAATAGGGTTAGTCTATGTTGCACTGCCTAAGCAGATGCCAGGCTAATGCTTTGAATCGGTAACTGTACGGGTAGCTTGATTGGCGTCGTATCGGCCAGGTGCGCCAGCGTAACGCTTTCCAGTAACGTGCGAATCGCCAGTGAGACTCGCTGCCAGTTATCAGCGACACCGCAGGTAGCAGCCAGGTCGCACTCACCCTCAGCTTGGCTACACTCGGTCATTGCCACGGGCCCTTCAATAGCGGCAATAATATCGGCAGCAGTAATGTGTGATGCTGGTCGCGCCAGACGATAACCACCCTGGACACCGCGTTGTGACTCCAGAAGGCCAGCTTTCACCAGCATCTTTAGCGTCTTACTAACAGTGGGATGTGGTAACTGCACTGCATCTGCTAAATCAGCCGCCGCATGCGACACCTGTGGATGGCGAGCAATTTGTGCCATCACGACAGCGGCATAGTCTGTCAGCCGAGAAAGCTTGAGCATGTTGACTCCCATTCGCCGTTACAGTTGGCTTACCCGTTAATGGGTACCATTTTAGTCCTGTATAAATTTGATGTGAAGCCCTAGAGCAAAATCGTTATCAATTTGTGCAAAATAACAGCACGTTCGGCTCTGATAGCATCAAAAACAACAATCATTATCATTTGAAAAAACTATCGACGCGCTAAACGAAAAAAACCTGCGAGGATTTCGCAGGTTTTTTTAAAGAGCAGCACCTTGTGGCGAAGGCGCTATGCCTTTGAGTACTATATCTTTGAGTACTATATCTTTGAGTACTATGTCTTTAAGTACTATGTCTTTGAGTACTATGTCTTTAAGTACTATGCTTTTTTGACGAACTCTGACTTAAGCTTCATGGGCCCAATGCCGTCGACCTTACAATCAATATCGTGATCACCATCGACTAAACGGATATTTTTAACTTTAGTGCCTACCTTAACCACTAGTGAACTGCCTTTGACCTTGAGGTCTTTTATGACAGTGACGCTGTCACCATCTGCCAGCATATTGCCGTTAGCATCACGAATACCAGAGCTAGCTTCTTCAGCGCCCTCTTCTGCTACTTTTGACCATTCATTGCCGCATTCCGGGCAGACATACTGGATACCATCATCGTAGGTAAACTCAGAGGCACAGGCAGGACAATTGGGTAGATCACTCATGATAGGCTCCAACGCATCAGGCTAATACACAGGACTTAGTCATACACAGAACTTAGAAAGCGATGGAGCCTACACGGCTTGAGCACAATACTCCAGTTGGATACGTCAATTTGCGCTATCAACACAGCGCATTACTACTCACCTAACTGTGCTGAATGCTGCTGCCACCACTGACGCGCGATGCGCACATTTTCAGCATTTGCCGTCGCATCTAACACGGTGGGCAACTGTATATAGTCACCTCGAGTTTTTGCCATCAATAGCGGATCTTGGGTGGCAAGCTGAAGCGCATACAGGGCTAACATCAACTCATAGTCATCGGTTGTATTGAGGCGCGTAAACAGCAAAGGCACAGCGGGCAAGCCGATTTCTCCTAACCGCTCTGCCGCAATATACCAAGTACGGGGATTGTCTTGTCCGCCGTACTGCGAGACAAACCGCCTGTCTGCCAATCGGCTAACATAGTAGGCCGCCTTCTCTTCAGGGCTCGTTAACAGCGGCGGCACCCAGTCGGTTACTTGGCGGTTAGTTACGTAACCTGGCTGTGCTGCTCCTGAAGATACCTGAGCTACGTCAGGCGACACTTCCTGAGCAACAGCATCAGGTGCTTGAGAGGAGGTTGGCTGACCAGCGCACCCCACTAACATAGTAAACATTGCGCATGCTGGCGCTAACCATTGAAGACGCTGCTTCATGATAAATTCCCTATATCAATATCCATACTTATTCAGACCAACGCCCTTCCCGCTTTAGGCGCTTTCTCACCCAGCGATCATAATACCAGCGTAACGCTTTTTTGATCCCTGGCAGGCCAATCAGCCATGCGATTGGCACAAATAGAGGAATACGCATCATCAGCAAACGGTAGGCATCAATACCTTCGATAAGCGTGCCATCAGCTTTTTCGATATGCAGCGAGCGTAAAGCAGCTTCTGGTGTTACCCCTTTTTCACGCAATTGTTGCTGATGCTCAGTCACATCACACCAGTTAATCCAGTTACCATGCTTGCCAGCCCAACGCTCAAAAAGACGTCGATCCTTCCGACAAATAGGGCAAACAGCATCGTAGAAAACATTGATAGAGGCATTATCAGGCATATAGGCTCTCATCGTAGTCGTACTTAGCAGTGTGACACTTTGCGCTTACTACGCAAATTTCCAGCTAACAGGGGCACTACAATGAAACAGCTATTAATCGTTGCCCATGCTCCATCAGTTAATACACGCACTCTGCGTGATGCCGCCCAGCGGGGCGCGAGCCAAAAAGTTGTTGAGCAGGTTGCCTGCATAGTAAAAACGCCTTTCGAGGCTGGCCCTGATGATATTCGCGCCTGCGATGGCATCTTGCTGGGCACAACAGAAAACCTGGGCTACATGAGCGGTGCACTTAAGGATTTTTTTGATCGCAGTTACTACAGCATATTGGAAGAGAAACAAGGGCTTCCATGCGCGCTCTATATTCGCGCTGGACACGACGGCACCGGCACCCGGCGGGCAGTAGAAAGTATTGTGACAGGACTACGTTGGCGCTGGGTTCAGGAACCACTAACGTTACGTGGTCAATGGCAGGACACTTTTGCCGACCAAGTAGAAGAGCTAGGCCTTTACATGGCAGCGGGACTGGATAACGGTTTATTTTAATGCCGCTCTGAACGCAAAAACGGCACCGCATGGGTGCCGTTTTGTGGGTAAACGCTGTGTTTATTTGAGTCGTTCAAACACGGTCGCAACCCCTTGCCCCATGCCGATACACATAGTGGCAAGGCCGAGAGTAGTATCGCGCTGCTGCATAACGTTAAGCAGCGTCGTACAGATCCGCGAGCCCGAACAGCCTAGCGGGTGGCCTAGCGCAATGGCACCACCATTGAGGTTTACTTTTTCATCCATGGCATCTAGGAAGCCCAGATCTTTCAAAACGGGCAGACCTTGTGCAGCGAACGCTTCGTTAAGCTCAACCGTTTGAATATCGGCTGCCGACAAGCCAGCGGCTTTCAGCGCTTTTTTAGACGCAGGCACTGGGCCGTAACCCATGATAGAGGCATCACAGCCTGCAACACCTGTTGAAAGCACTTTTGCAATCGGCTCAAGCCCCAGCGCCTGAGCGCGCTCGTAGCTCATAACAGCCATTGCCGAAGCCCCTACCGACAATGCAGATGACGTGCCCGCAGTAACGGTACCGTTGCGAGGATCAAATACCGGCTTGAGGCTGGCCATTGACTCGATACTGGCCTCAGGACGAATCACTTCATCGTTCTTGAACAGAATTTTAAAACCGCGCTGATCGTGGCCTTCAACACCAATGATTTCGTTATCGAAGTAGCCTTTTTCCATCGCAGCCTGGGCACGCTGGTGGGAACGCACGCCAAACTTATCCTGGTCTTCACGAGAAATACCGTGCATTTTGCCCAGCAGCTCAGCGGTCAACCCCATCATCATGGCGGCTTTTGCGGCGTACTTGCTAGCAGCGGGGTTAACATCAACACCGTGAGCCATGGGCACGTGCTCCATGTGCTCAACCCCACCAATCACGTAAAAGTCGCCCATGCCTGCTTTAATGTTGGCCGCCGCAATATGTAGTGCCGTCATCGAGGAACCACACAGACGGTTAACAGTTTGCGCAGGCACCGAGCGCGGAATACCGGTCATGATTGCCGCATTACGCGCAATGTTCATGGACTGCTCAAGCGTCTGGTTAACACAGCCCCAGATAACATCATCAACTTCGGACGGGTCTAAATTCGCGTTACGATCAAACAGCGCCTGCATGACGGCTGCTGACAGGTTCTCAGCGCGCACATTGCGGAATGCACCATTTTTAGCTTTCGCCATGGCGGTACGTACACCGTCAACCACCACGATATCTCTTGGGTTCAAACTCATCTTATATCTCCTTTGCGTGGTGGTTAGGCCTGAGAGCCAGAATAAAATTGCTCGTTATTTTGAGCCATCTGACGCAGCTTCTCAGTGGGCGCGTAAAGCGGGCCTAACTCTTCCGCAAGGTTTTCGGCTAGCTTCACGAATTCGGCAACACCCATCGCGTCAATGTAGCGCAGTGCGCCACCGCGGAAGGGAGGGAAACCGATGCCGTAGATTAATGCCATATCGGCTTCAGCGGGAGTTTCCACGATGCCATCTTCAAGGCAACGAACAGTTTCCAGACAAAGCGGTACCATCATGCGAGCGATAATGTCTTCATCAGAAAACTCTTTCTGCTCTTTCACGACGTCTTTCACCAGTGCGTAGGCTTGTTCGTCGATAACTTTCTTAGGTTTGCCTTTCTTATCTTCTTCATAGGCATAGAAGCCTTTATCGTTCTTCTGGCCCAGACGCTTATTGTCGTACATCACCTGAATAGCGGTTTTGCCGTCACGCGCCATGCGATCCGGGAAGCCTTCCGCCATCACTTCGTTAGCGTGTACCGCTGTATCTAGACCCACTACGTCCAACAGGTAAGCAGGACCCATGGGCCAGCCAAATTTTTCCATCACTTTGTCAACGCGTTGGAAATCAGCGCCCTGCTCTACCAGGAAGCTAAAGCCACCGAAATATGGGAACAGTACGCGGTTGACCAAAAAGCCGGGGCAGTCATTCACAACAATCGGGGTTTTGCCCATTGCACGAGCGTAGGCAACTGTTGCAGCCACCGCTGCATCTGACGTCTTCTCGCCACGAATAACTTCCACCAGCGGCATACGATGCACAGGGTTAAAAAAGTGCATACCGCAGAAGTTTTCTGGACGCTTAAGGTTCTTGGCCAGACGGTTGATAGAAATCGTCGAGGTGTTAGAGGTAAGGATGGTGTTTTCGCTCACCATGCCTTCCACTTCGGTCAGCACGGCATCTTTGACCTTGGGATTTTCAACGACAGCTTCGACCACTAGATCAACATTGCCGAAATCACCGTAGGAAAGCGTTGGGCGAATGTTGGTCAGTTTTTCAGCCATCTGCTCAGTCGTCAGCTTTTTACGCTCTACCTGCTTAGCAAATAGCTTACGCGCCTCTTTCAGACCCAGCTCAATCGCCTCATCGTTAATATCTTTCATTATGATGGGCGTGCCTTTGCTGGCGCTCTGATAGGCGATACCACCGCCCATAATGCCAGCACCCAGCACAGCGGTCTGCTTAACGGGCTGCGACTGCTTCTCGTATTTGCTACCTTTTTTCTTCACAACTTGATCGTTAAGGAACAAGCCAACCAAGTTAAAGGCAACGCTACTGAGTGCTAGCTTGGCAAATGCTTTTGCTTCAATCGCCTGGGCGCGGGCACGGGTCTCGCCAGCGCCTTTCTGAATCACTTTAATCGACGCTACTGGCGCAGGATAGTGAGGGCCAGCCTTGCCAGCGACAAACCCTTTGGCAGTTTCAAACGCCATCATTTGCTCAATGGCATTAAGATTAAGCGGTGCTTTCTTCTCTTCACGGCGCGCCTGGTAATCTAAATCACCGGCATTGGCACGATCCAGAATGTCCAGCGCGGCCTCTTCAAGCAGCTCGTGAGTAACGACAGCATCGACTGCGCCGACTTTAAGTGCTGCGTTAGCACGATTTTCAGTGCCGCCAGCAATCCACTCAATGGCGTTATCCGCACCAATCAAGCGGGGTAAACGTACACATCCCCCCCAACCTGGCAGAATGCCTAGCTTGGTTTCAGGCAAGCCAATTTTGGCTTTCTCGCTCATTACTCGGAAATCGGTCGTCAACAGTACTTCGCAGCCGCCACCCAGTGCCAAGCCATTAATGGCCGTCACGGTTGGAAAAGGCAGGTCTTCAATCGCATTAAAGATGTCGTGAACCTTAAGGTTCATCTCAACGAGATACTCTTCGCCTTTGTCAAAAAGGCTGTGAAATTCGGTGATGTCAGCGCCGACAATAAACGCGTCTTTGCCGCTGCTAATCATCAACCCCTGTAGGCCGCTTTCAGCTTGAAGCGCTTTTACTGCCTCGCCCAACTCTGCCACAACAGCACTGGACAGCTTATTAACGGACTCATCTTTCAGATCGAAAGTGAGCTTAGCGATGTCATTGCCACCTTGGGTGTCACGACGCTCCACCGTGATGGCATTGCCTTGATAGATCATCCGCGCTCTCTCCACAAGTTCGGGCTGGCACCATTAATCGGACCGGCCACGCATTTCATACGGTCGTTTGATTGCGTAAGCTTGGTTGAGATAATGAGGAACGTCAAGCCCTGACTTTTGGCTAATGCGCTTATCTCTCAAGTGCACTTACACAAATCAACTTACAGCAGGCCCACATTTTTTGCGCTTTTTATAGACAGGATAGGGAACGCATCGACTTTACCGACGAATCCAACGATCATGCTGTTTTCATTTATGAGCCAACAACGCCATGGGTAGTTTCTTTACTCCCGCCCGTATAACGGCACTACAAGCACGGGTTGAACGTACCGTCGAACGCTTAAAACCCTGGAGCTGGCTGTGGCCTCCTATCGCGTTTGGCGCCGGGCTAGGTAGTTTTTTTCTGGTGGACCGCCAACAGTGGCTAGGAGCGGTATTAGCGCTGGGACTTCTTTTTGCCTGGCTGCTATTGCTTTCTGAGAGCCTCATCGGGCGCTGGCTTGCTAAACGCGGCCACCCCACCTTGCCACGCGGTGTTACTACCTTTATCGCCCAAATGATTCACCAGGAAACACTTTTCTTTACGTTACCGTTTATCCTGGTTACAACCGTGTGGAATAGCGGGCAGACACTATTTGCGCTGTTAGTGATCGCAATGGCAATACTGTCGATTATAGATCCGCTCTATTACAAACTCGCTGGGCGCTGGCGAAGCCTCTATTTTATCTTTCATGCCCAATGTGTCTTTTTAGTGGTACTGGTTATTCTGCCTATCATGCTGCAGCTGACGACTGGCCAAAGCTTGATCCTTGCGCTGGTGATCACCATACTTGTAGCGTTGCCCAGTTTTTGGCACTTACTTAAAAAACGCTCGTTAACGCGCTGGTGCGGGTTCTTTGCGCTCACTATCGTGTTGGCCTATGCGGCCTGGTTCGGCAAAATATGGGTCCCTCCCGCCAGCTTATGGATGACAAACAGTGCACTTTCTCCAGCGCTGGATATTCAGAGCCGCGAGCCGCAGGGAACCATGGCGCTTACGCCAGACGCAATTCGCTCTACCGGCCTTTACGTTTACACCGCCATTCGGGCGCCGCGTGGATTAAGCGAGACAATTCATCATGCATGGCACCACAACGGCGAATTGTTAGATGAAGTAGAACTTGCTATCAACGGTGGACGGGAAAGGGGCTATCGTGCGTGGAGCCATAAGCAAAATTTCCCAGAAGCGCCGTCGGGAGAGTGGCGTATCGACATTATGACAGCTAGCGGACAACGGCTGGGGCTGATCCGGTTTACTGTTTCGGAAGACTTGGAAAAAGCCACGATAGCGGATAGCAAAATCCAACCTAGCGGCTTGAGTGCGCTAAATTTGCGGCGCTTTATACCCGGAAACAACAATTCTGAAAACGATCTATCAACGGACGAATAACATAACGCCTTGCATTCAGCGGCGCAGCTTATGACAATTCGCCTACTTACATTTTTCGGTAGCTGTTTACTATGGCTTCAACAATTGGTTTTCGCATTGCACGTCTGCCCCACTTGTGGCGCTCTATTCTTGATCGAAGGCTTGCACCCTTGGGGTTAACACAAACACGCTGGGTGACGCTTTACCATTTATGGAAGTTAGGTGAAGGCAACCCACAGTGTGATTTAGCAAGGGTGATTGGCGTAGAAGCGCCCTCATTAGTTAGAACCCTTGGACAACTCGAAGCACAAGGGCTGGTTGAGCGACGGGCCTGCGATAATGATCGCCGAAGCAAACGACTCTATCTGACGCCAGCGGCAATGCCGCTACTTGAACAAATCGACAGCGTCGTCCAGGAGGCACGCAAAGAGATGCTGGCGGGCCTAAGTGAGAGTGACCTAGATCAGTTAGACAAGTGGCTAGCGCTAATAGAGTCCAATGGTATGGCGATTCAGTTAAGAGACCAAGACGGTCCCTCGGCGTAAGACGTCCATCAGTGCCCTGCTGTTTCACCAGCCCCGTTTAGCGGCTTTGCAGCAGGGCGGTCTGACAATCCGCTAAGCGCCTTTCTTAGCGTCTGAAAATCTTCTCCATAGATAGCAAAACGCTCCGCAGTTTGTGACTCCCACCACCATAGCGTTAACGCTGTCGCGTTTGACTCGACCACCAAAGCATCTTGTGGAAGGCGCTCTAGCAGGGCTTTCAAAGTAGCGCTTGCCATTTCTGGCAATGGCCGTAATGGTGCAATGCGCCAGCGCCACCCAGCATGATAAAGCTCCAGCGCTTCACTTGCGTTCGATTCACGCACTAACACAAAATCAGGCCCTGGCTGCTGTTGGGAAAAATACCACCGATAAGCGGGCATCGTGCCTCGAAAATTGTGCAACGGGGGCTTCTCCATCTTGATCACTACCCCGTGCTTCTTGGCGGCATTCAAACGCAGCGCCATATGGCGCTTCTGCCGCGGGCTGGGCTTAAGCCACATTACTGGTGCAATAACAAACAGCGATATAAAAATAATAATAAGCCACTCCATCTAGCCACTTCTCCTCGTCGCAAATACTAGCCATAAGCATTGATGTTAAAATTAGTCATACTATCGGGTTAACTTAAAAAAGCATGACATAGATCGTTGTTAAGATGGCACTTGAAGCCTAAAGTAAAGGTCATCTAACAAAGCGTTCTCTTTGTTAATTATCACGAAGGAGATAAGCCATGAGCTATCACCACATTTTAGTAGCCGTTGATTTAACTAAAGACTCCCATAAAATCTTAGAACGTGCAGTTGCGATTGCTGCTCGCAATGACGACGCCAAGATTTCGATCATGCATACCCTTGAGCCATTGGGCTTCGCTTACGGTGGTGACATCCCGATGGATCTCACCAGCATTCAAGACCAGCTGGATGACCACGCGAAGAAGCGGCTGACTGAAATTGCCGCCCCTCACGTCGAGCCCGCTGATCAACATGTCGTTGTCGGCATGCCGGACACGGAAATTCATCGTTTTGCAGAAGAGCACAACGTCGACCTGATCGTTGTTGGTTCGCATGGGCGCCATGGCTTTGCCCTGCTGCTAGGCTCCACTTCTACCGGCGTACTTCACGGCGCACAGTGCGACGTTTTGGCCGTTCGGGTCGGCAAAAAAGGTGAAGAGAGCGACGAGTAACCAATGTAGAAAGGCACCCATTGGGTGCCTTTACTCATTCGATACTGATGTCAGTCACCGCTAGCCATCGCCTCAAGCTCCATCCAACGCTCCATTGCCGTTTCAAGTGTTTGCTGTACGTTTTCTAACGCTTGCAATTTCGCTGTAACGGCACTGGCTTCTTGCTGGTAGAAAGCGGGGTCGCCAATCTCTTGCTCTAACGCCTCTACTTCATTCTCAAGGCGCTCTATCTCCGCAGGTAACGCATCTAACTCTCGCTGCACTTTGTAAGAGAGCTTAACGGTTTTCTTAACGGGCTCAGCAACCGGCTTCTCTGGCGTTTTTTCAACTGCAATGCTGGTCGGTTCAGTGTTCTGGCGGGCAGCGCCTTCCCACGGAGCAGGCGGCAGTTTACCCCCTTGGCGAATCCAATCCGTGTAGCCACCCACGTATTCACGCACATAACCCTCGCCCTCAAAGGCCAGCATGCTGGTCACGACGTTATCCATAAATGTTCGGTCGTGAGAGACCAGTAGCAGCGTGCCATCAAAGTCCAGCAGCAGCTCTTCAAGCAGCTCCAGGGTTTCCATGTCCAAGTCGTTGGTAGGCTCATCCAACACCAATACGTTGGCTGGTTGAGTAAACAGCTTGGCTAACAACAGACGGTTGGACTCACCGCCGGAAAGGGCTTTCACCGGCTGTCGAACACGGTCAGGTGTGAATAGAAAATCCTGAAGGTAGCTCATTACGTGGCGATCTTTTCCACCAACGGTTACCCGATCGCTGCCTTGTGCGACGTTGTCGTAGACGGTTTTTTCCAGCTCTAAACCTGCACGCAATTGATCGAAATAAGCGACCTTTAAATTGGTCCCCAACTGAACACTACCTTCTGTTGGAGCAAGCTCGCCGAGCAAGATTTTCAGCAGCGTTGTTTTACCTGCACCGTTGCGACCAAGAAAACCAATGCGGTCGCCGCGCATCACTTCAAGATTCACATCACGCAGAATGACATCATTACCAAAGCGCTGTGTTACGCCTTTCAGCTCGACTACCCGCTTACCAGTACGCTCGCCGCTGTCGACAGTGAGGTTGGCAGTCCCCTGACGTTCACGTCGCTGGCTACGCTCCAAACGCATCTGCTCAAGCTCACGCACACGCCCTTCGTTGCGGGTACGCCGCGCTTTGACGCCTTGACGAATCCAGACTTCTTCTTGGGCTAGTTTTTTATCGAAAAGCGCATTTTCTCGCGCTTCTACTTCAAGCTCGTGCTGCTTACGCTCTTGATACTCTGCATAGTTACCGGGATAACGGCCAAGCTTGCCTCGGTCTAGCTCAAGGATCGTGGTGGCCAGCTTAGATAAAAAGGCACGGTCGTGGGTAATCAGTAATACCGCGCCGTTGAAGGCCAGCAGTTGCTCTTCCAACCAAGCAATCGTGTCTAGATCGAGATGGTTGGTAGGCTCGTCAAGAAGCAGTAAATCCGGCTCAGAAACCAATGCTCGCGCCAACGCAACACGGCGGCGCCAGCCACCGGAAAGCGCGCTCATTTCAGCTTCAGGGGGTAACCCTAAACGGGTGAGTACAACGTCAATGCTCTGATGGAAAGACCAGCCGTCGATAGCCTCAATGCGGGTTTGCAGCTTGGCCATGCGGTTCATGTCGGGGTCTGGATCATTGATCAAATGCTGGTATTCAGAAAGCAATTCCCCCGCTTCCGGCAGCCCCTGAGCGACCATGTCAAAAATCGTCATGCCTGAGGATTCAGGCAGCTCCTGGGACAATACGCCAATCTTCAAGCCCGGTGCACGCCAAATGGAACCATCATCGGCATGAATATCGCCCGCGACTAGTTTTAATAGCGTTGATTTACCGGTGCCGTTGCGCCCGACCAGCGCCAGCCGCTCGCCTTTTTCAACCGTTAGGTCGGCGCGGTTAAGTAGTACTTGGGTGCCGTAAGCGAGTTGCAGCTGTTCGAGTCGTAACAAGGTCACGCAGTGTCCTCCTTCATCATGAGGCGCACAGTGTAACGCATGCGCTCGCGTTAAGGAGAGCCCTTATAGAGCCAAACGACACATCGTGCTAACGTCCCACCATCACGTGATAATAACAAGGTAGCGCCAAGCTACTCGTTTAGGGCTGACATCGTGACCGTTACCGTCTCAATGCACTTTGTGAACGAACTACTGTGTGGCTTACCCGCCACTGAGCATTCCCCTGTCCGCTACCTAGAGCTTGCTGGAATTTCCCCCTTTCTACTCAGCGCACCGAACGGCCGAGTCACTGTTGAGCAGTTTGCCGAGCTTTACCGCCTCCTCGCCCTTGAGCTGGATGATGAGACGCCATGCTTTTTCTCCAGGCCGCTACGCTGTGGAACACTAAAGCTGCTGTGCTTGAGCTTGCTAGATGCACCAACGCTGCATGTTGCGCTTCATCGCTATACGCAGTTTTTTCGCATTCTATTAGATGATTTCGGCTACGACTTTACTATTGAAGGCGACTTTGCTCGGATGGCGCTTGAAGAACGCGCCCCGCTTCGCGGCAGTCGAATATTGATTCATGAATTGATGTTGAAACTGTTTCACGGTATCGCCTCCTGGATGATCGCACGCAAAATTCCACCTATCTTGATGGAGTGCGGCTACGCCCAACCTGCTCACAGTGCTGACTATCTCTACTTCTATCCCGGCAAGCTAAAATTTGATCAACCGCAAACAGCTGTTTACTTTGATAAGGTGTTTCTCAACCACCCCATACGCCAAACGAAACAGCATCTTGGCGCATTTCTACAACGCGCACCGGCTGACTGGTTCTACGTCTCTTTTGAAGATCGCTTGATTACGCACCGCGTTCGCGAACATCTTAGCCGCCACTTACCCACCTCATGCACTGTTCAGCATGTGGCAGATGCGCTACATATGTCCGTGCGGACACTCTCAAGACACTTGAAACTTGAAGGTACTCATTTCCAGGCGGTTAAAGACGAATACCGTCGCGACTATGCCATTCAAGCACTCACTCGCAGCACACAACCACTGACAACCATCGCAGAAAAACTAGGATTTGAAGACCTTGCTTGTCTTAGCCGAGCGTTTAAACAGTGGACAGGAGATTCACCCGCCGCTTACCGCAAGGCACAAACGGCGGGCATAAAACGCTAGCGTTTATATCTCAGTGCGAATGCGCTTTTTATCCAGCTTACCGACACTGGTTTTAGGAATTTCATCTACGAAACGAATCAACGATGGAATACCCCAGCGATTAATGCTGCCCTGCTCGACGAACTGCTCCATAAACGCCTGTACTTCCTCTGCCGTGGGTGGGTTATTGACATCGCTAGGGACAACGAGCGCTGCTGGCCGCTCACCCCATTTATCATCTGTAACGCCAATTACCGCCACTTCCGCCACACCCGGGCATTGGCTAATATAGCTTTCCAGCTCAAGTGAGGAGAGCCACTCTCCACCGGTTTTGATGACATCTTTAATACGGTCGCTAATGGCCAAGAAACCATGCTCATCAATCGAGCCAACATCACCGGTATGCAGCCATCCATCCCGCCAAAGCTCTTCACTGCGTTTCTCTTCTTTGTAGTACGCCTGGGTTAACCAGGGTGCCTGGGCACGCACTTCACCAACACTGACGCCATCATGGGGTAGCGGTTCTCCATTGGCATCAACCACCTGTAATTTCACTAGGGGCACGGGTAAACCAGCCTTACACCGCCAGGGAAGCTGCACTTCAAAATCGGCTTCGGCAACATCCTGAGGCAAAATATCAGCGGTTAGCAGCGGACAGGTTTCTGACATGCCGTAGGCACTTCGCGTATCAATGCCGAGTGACCAAGCACGGCTAGCCAGGGCTTGAGTTAGCGCACTGCCGCCCACAAGCACCTTCCAACCGGTTAAATCAATTTTTTTCGATGCGATAGCGTCAGCGCTAACCACCATATTTAACAGCGTTGGCACGCAGTGGGAGAAATCGACCTTTTCGTTCATCAGCAGTTTGACCAACATTTCCGGCTCATAGCGGCCAGGGTATACCTGAGTCGCCCCCATCAACGTGGCAGTGTAAGGCACGCCCCAGGCATGCACATGGAACATCGGCGTGATGGGCATGTATACCTTGTCACGGTTGAGCAATTCACAACCCGGTGCTTGGAAGGTACTGGCTTCACCTAGTGTGTGCAGGACTAATTGGCGGTGGGTAAAAAACACCCCTTTCGGGTTGCCGGTGGTGCCCGTGGTGTAGAACAGCGTAGCCACTGCATTTTCATCAAAAATAGGAAACTCGTAATGAGTTGGCTGCTCACTTAACAACGCCTCAAACTCACCCACTAATGGCAGCGACGTGCTGACTGTGCTTTGTGTTTCTTGGCTCGCCGCTTCTTGGCAAAGTAGGTAACCGCGTATGTTGGGCAGTTGATCAGCAAGTGGCTCCAGTAGCGGTACGAAATCCTCATGCACCAGCACAAAGACGTCTTCAGCGTGCTCCATCGTGTAGTGAATTTGCTCAGGCGCCAAACGTACGTTGACGGTGTGTAGCACGGCACCAATCATTGGAATGGCAAAAAAGCACTCTAAATAACGATGGCTGTCCCAGTCCAGCACCGCCACCACATCACCCGCCTGAACGCCCTGTGCTGTTAGCGTATGGGCAAGCTGGTGTACCCGATCACGAAAACGTTGATAGTCATGACGGCTCTGGTCTCGATAAACAATCTGGTTATTCCCCGCCATTCGAACACCAGACTCCAGCAAGTCGCTAATTAACAGCGGCGAGCTAGTCGCAGACGGCGTAGAAGGAAGTATTTTTGGCGTTATCGTAGACATAAAACACACCTGTCGATTGTTATTGGAAAACCGTTTGTTATTCGCGCTCTATTAATAGTGCAATGCCCTGCCCACCGCCGATACATAGCGTGATCAAACCATAGCGGCCCTGACATCGCTCCAATTCGTGTAAGGTTTTTAAGATCAAGATGGCACCAGTCGCGCCTACTGGATGACCGAGCGCCACCGCACCACCATTCGGGTTGAGTTTTTCCAATGGGAAACCCAGCGTATCGGCAACCGCCATTGCTTGCGCCGCGAACGCTTCATTGGACTCAATCACATCAATATCATTGATCGTCAGCCCTGCCTGTTGGAGGCAGCGTTTCACCGCAGGGATTGGCCCTAACCCCATTACCGAAGGCTCCACACCGGCGGTGGTTGCCACGCGCAGTCGCGCCCTAACCGTTAAATTGCGCTGCTGTGCTTCATCAGCATGCGCCAGCACCAAGGTCGCTGCGCCATCGTTGATTCCAGAGGCATTGCCTGCCGTAACCACTCCCTCTTTCTTAAAGGCCGGTTTAAGCCGTGCTAAATCACTTAACTCAACGCCTTCTCGCACATGCTCATCACGGGCAAAGGAAACCGTCTGTTTTCCTTTTGTCACCTCAACAGGCACGATTTGCGCGTCAAAACGCCCTTCTGCAATGGCTTTTGCCGCCTTACGATGGCTATCCACCGCAAACTGATCGAGCTGCTCACGGCTTAAGCCATACTGCTTAGCGATATTTTCAGCGGTCATGCCCATATGTCCGCTGCCAAATGGGTCACTAAGAATACCGAGGGTAAGATCCTGGATATTGGCATCGCCTAGGCGTATGCCATTGCGTGCTTGGGGCGGCAGTAGATAAGCACCTCGCGACATGGATTCAGCCCCACCTGCCAATGCTAAGCGGCTGTCGCCCAGAGCGATTTGCTGCGCAGCGGATACCACTGCCTGCACGCCGGAACCACATAGCCGGTTAACATTAAAGGCACCGGCTTCTTTTGGCACACCCGCACTCAACGCAATATGGCGGGCAAGGTAGGCATCTTCTGGGCTAGTGGTAATAATATGGCCATACACAGAGTGGTCGATATCAGCGCCAGCAATGCCCGCACGGCGTAGTGCTTCCTGGGCAGTGATAGTGCCTAACTCATGGGGCGCGAAAGATGAGAGCGACCCACCAAACCCGCCAATAGCGGTGCGAGCACCGCTTACAATAACAACGCTATCCAGTTGCATAATCTCTCCTTAGTAATGACGCACAGCGGAAAAGGACTTAAGAAAAGCGCTTAAGCCACTTTGCCCAACAGCGAGCGTGCGACCACCTCTTTCATAATCTCAGAACTGCCGGCGTAAATAGTTTGCACACGGGCGTCTAAATAGAAGCGTGAAATCGGATATTCATGGGTGTAACCATAACCACCAAACAGCTGAAGGCACCGATCAACAGCACGACACTGCAGCTCGCTAAGCTGTAATTTGAGTATCGCGGCCTCGGTACTTGTCATCGTGCCGTGGCGGTACTTATTAACGCACTGATCGAAGTAAGCTCGCGCGACATCCAGCTGTGCCTTGATCTCAGCCAGCGTAAAGCGGGTATTTTGAAAGTCGGCCACGCGCTGACCAAACGCGTGACGCTGGGTGACGTAATCAAGCGTTAATGCCAACGCGCCCTCTACCGCGCCAAGCGCTTGCGCGCCTACGCCTAAGCGCTCCCGGGGCAGCTCTTGCATTAGGTAGCGAAACCCAGCGCCCTCTTCCCCTAATAAGGCACTGTTAGGCAGTTGCAGTTGGTCAAATGCCAGTTCTGCCGTATCGCTGGCGTGCTGGCCAATTTTCTTAATGGGCTTGCCACGGGAAAAACCAGGAAGTGACGTATCGACCAAAAACAGCGAGACCCCTTTTGCACCTGCACTGGGGTCTGTTTTTGCACAGACAATAACGAGATCGGCCACTTGGCCATTGGTTATAAACAGTTTGCTGCCGTTGAGTAGCCACCCATCGGCTGTTTTGGTGGCGCGGGTTTTCATCGCTGCCAAGTCACTGCCAGCATGCGGCTCGCTCATGGCAATCGCCCCCAACCACTCCCCGCTTGCCATGCGGGGCAGCCAGGTTTCGCGCTGTTCATCAGTGGCTAAATTTTGCAGGTAAGGCATCACGATATTGGCGTGAATATTGTAAGCGCTGGCTAGCCCACCAAACCCTTGCCGAGACATCTCCTCCAGTGCCCGTTGGGTGATGGCAATATCGGCACCTGAGCCACCATAGGTCTCATCAAGATCAATCCCCAATAGACCAGCGGCACCCAGCGCTAGCCATAAAGAGCGCGGTATTTCACCGTCCGCTTCCCACTGGTCATAGAAAGGCGCCACTTCCTGCGCTAAGCAGCGGCTGATCATGTCATGAAACAGCGCCTGTGTTTGCTCGTCCATGCTCACTCCTTTAGGTCTTTGCGCAGGTGACGTTTAAGAATTTTACCTGCGGTGCTTTTTGGCAGAGCCTCTGCAAACACCACACGCTTAGGAACTTTGTAGGGTGCAATCAAGCTTTTGACATGTTGGATGAGCTCATCCTCGCTAGCCACTTGCCCCTCTTTCACCACAACGACGGCGGTAATCGCTTCAATCCACTTTTCGTCAGGCAGCCCCACCACCGCTACTTCCGAAATAGCCGAGTGCTTAAACAGCGCCTCTTCCACCTCACGGCTGGCAACCAACACGCCCCCCGTATTGATAACGTCTTTAATCCGGTCCACGACATATAAGTAGCCTGCTTCATCGAAGTAGCCCACATCACCAGAGTGAAACCAGCCGCCTTGGAAGGACTCAGCGGTCATCTCCGGCTTATCCCAGTAGCCCATCATTAACTGCGGCGAACGATGGACAATCTCGCCATGCTCGCCCGAGTCAACATCGTTCATTTCCAAATCAACAATGCGTGTTTCCACCGTAAGTATCGGCCGCCCCGCCGACGCAGGACGCTCAGCATGCTCATCTGGACGTAATACCGTTGCCAAGGGGGCAATTTCACTCTGCCCATAGCAGTTATATAAACCAACGCTGGAGAAGCGCTGCTGTATCTCTTCCAAAACAGGCACCGGCATGATCGAGGCGCCGTAGTACGCCTTCTTGAGCGAGGTTAAATCAAACTGATCAACGTCAGCATGACGTAGCAAGCTGATCCACACCGTGGGCGGCGCAAAGAACGATACGATTTTTTGTTCGGCAATCGCCGTCAGACAGCTATCCGGAAGCGGTGCTTCAAGCAAATGAATGGGGGCGCCAAGTAGTAAAGCCGGCATCAAAAAAACATGCATTTGTGCCGAGTGGTAAAGCGGAAGAGCGGCCAACATGGCGTCACTTCCCTTGATATCCAGCTCCACCATGCAGGCCATATATTCCGCCATCAGCGCTTGGTGGGTCATCATTGCCGCTTTAGGCGCTGCCGTTGTGCCAGAGGTATAGAGCAGCTGTGCCAGACTACTTCCCTCTACGGCGACCGCTGGCTCCCTTGTTGATGGCGAGGAATGCACATAAGCCAAGACATCAAAACGACCCAACTGGATATCTTGTTGATCAGCATGCAGTGTTCCATTGACCGTTAATGCTAAACCTTGGGTTGCCTCCTGAACTTTGTCAGCTAACGAACTATCGCTTAGCACTCCTTTCGCCCCGGACTGCTCAAGGATATAGCGCAGTTCATCACTACTTAGCGCAAAGTTAATAGGCACATGTACTAAGCCCGCTTTAGTGGCAGCAAGCCAGGCAATGACATAGGCATCTGAGTTTTTACCATATACCGCCAACCGATCCCCAGGAGAAAGACCGGCCGCTAACAAACCACTAGCTACGCTGTTAGCGGCATCGTTAAGCGATTGATAGCTCCAGGTTCGCTCACCAAACGTTAGTGCGAGTTGTTGAGAATATTTGCGAGCGCTGCGGTTTAGCGCAGCGCCAATCGTATTACGATGAATTAAGTATGTCTGTTCCATGCCAAGTCCTTATTGTTATGTGTTGTTAGGGCTTCAGCGTTTTACGAATTGTTGACGAGTGGGCAAACGCTTTCAGAAAGTGGCCGGAATGCTTCCTCGGCGGGAATAGTGCGCACAATTCTGAAGAGGTCATCCTCATCTGCTGACTCTTCCGGTGTTTTCACTTCAACGAGATACATGTCATGCACCATACGGCCGTCCTCACGAATGTAGCCGTTCGTTGCAAAAATATCGTTAATGGGGGTATCGGCCATCTGCTGACGAACGGTTTGCGTGTCGTCTGTTCCCGCTGCCTCTATGGCTTCTAAATAGTGGCGGGTACTGGAATAGAGCCCTGCATGCACCATGGTCGGCATGCTGCCGGTGCGCTCACGGAAACGCTCTGCCCAGGCACGCGTTTCATCATTTAAGTCGTAATACCATGCTTTAGTGAACTGCAGTCCTTGAGCGTTCTCCAACCCAATGCTGCGTATATCAGTACTGAACAGCACCATGCCTGCTAGAATCTGCCCGGCTTGAGTAATGCCAAATTCGCCTGCCGTTTGAACGGCATTGATGGTGTCCCCACCGGCATTATTGAGCGCAATAACATCAGCGCCCGATGCCTGGGCTTGCAGCATGAAAGAAGAAAAGTCATTGTTCGGAAAGGGGTGGCGCGCGCTACCTACTATCGTTCCACCGTTTTCGGTGACCACCCGCTCGACATCCGCTTCAAGTGCATGGCCAAACGAATAGTCGGCACTGAGCAAATACCAGTTTTTATAGCCTTCCTGAGTAATTGCCTTTGCCGTGCCATTGGACATCGCCCAGGTATCGTAAACCCAGTGAATATGGTTAGGAGAGCAGTGCTCGTTAGTGACACTGGAAGAAACAGCGCCGTTCACTAAGCCAAGTTTATCCGCCTCTTCTAACAAGCCTACTGCTGCTAATGTAACCGATGAAGCCACTAGACCAGTGACCATGTCGACATTACGTTCATCAATCCATTCGCGCACCACGCTTGAGCCAACATCAGGGCTATTGCGATCATCAGCACTAAAGACGACAACTTGAGCACCGTGTACGCTGCCACCAATATCTTCAATTGCCATCTCAATGGCGTCTTGCCCTAATGGGCCTATGGGATCACGATAAACACCTGACATATCAGCTAGATAACCAATACGGATTTCATTATCTGAAATACCTTCATTGGCGGCCACGCTGGGCGCATAGCTAGCCGTAATGACCGCAGCCGATAGCACAGAAATAGCGAAATGACGTGATAAATGCATGCTTTTCACCTGTCTATTGTTGTTATTAAATGAGCCTTAAGCCCGATTTATTTCATGCTTCACCCTCATGTTAAAAGTAAAAACTGCTTTACTGTTTACCTATCGAGCCAGTTTTTTTGCAATTCGTGCCATTCGAATGAGATATCCATCCGGGATAGACCATTAGTCGTTGTTACTCTCCAGCGTTACAATGGCGTTTTACAGCTGGCTAAATAATTAACGAGAGCTGGCTGCTATCGAATATTTAACTAACACTGGGAGTGTGACGCTTGGCGACAAGTGCTGTGGATAGTTTTTTACCCGAGGCGCTGCAATTTCGTTCTGGTGCCCCCTTGGTGGATATCGGCGCTAACCTGACTCACGAGAGTTTTCAGCGTGATTTAGCTGATGTCATTGCGCGGGCGAAAGCGGCCAATGTAGCTACCTTAATAGTGACGGGTACTGATATTGAACACGCTGAGCAAGCCGTAGAGCTGGCTAAACAGACCCCAGGCATATATGCGACTGCCGGGGTTCACCCACACGATGCTAGCGGGTGGAGTAGTGATGTGGCGCACCAGTTGAAAGCGCTTCATCAAAAACCTGAAGTGGTTGCCGTGGGCGAGTGTGGGCTGGACTTTAATCGCAATTTTTCAACGCCTCACGAGCAAGAGCGAGCGTTTGAGGCTCAGTTGGCGCTCGCTGCTGAAAGTGGCTTACCGCTATTTTTGCACGAACGTGACGCGGGGCAACGAATGCGTGAAATGCTGCATAGCTGGCGAGATGATATCAGCCAAGCCGTTATTCACTGTTTCACCGCTGACCGAGATACGCTGCACGGCTATCTCGATTTAGATCTTCATATTGGATTAACCGGCTGGATTTGTGATGAGCGCAGAGGTCATCACCTTCGTTCAATAGTGAAAGATATTCCGTTAGAAAGGTTAATGGTAGAGACTGACTGTCCTTACCTGCTGCCTCGCAACCTTCCAGCCAAACTAAAAGGACGCCGTCACGAGCCAGCCTTGCTACCATGGATTGTAAGAGAGATTGCCCAGTGGCATGACGTGACTGAAACCGAGCTGGGGAACGCAACAACCCGCACTGCCCAGCATTTTTTCCGCCTTGATGCGGAAGCTTAAAAGGAGCGAAGCGTGGCTGATTACCCAGGATTTATTGCCATTGAGACGGGCGAAGATGACGGCTTGCCGCTGGCTATTGCCTGGTCTCTACCTGATGGACGCATTAAACAGACACTCATTCAGCCTGACGATAGCTGGATCAGTGAAGACACGAACGTGATGGGTTCTTATAGCATTGAAGAGCTAGAAAGCCTCGGCGTCAGCCCGTTGGATGTCATACGTGAACTAGAGACCGATCACTTCTCGGCTACGCTGTACACTAGCGATAACGGTGAGGATGAAGCAGCGCTGGCTCGGCTCTTTGACACCTACGGCTTGGATCCTTTTGTTGAATTAGCGCCTGCACAGGTGCTTTATGAAGCGATTAGTGCGAGAGATTGGCACCGCTTACGCAGCGAAATTTTTAACGACATGGGGCTCGAACCGATGCGGCCCGAGCACGAAATTGAAGTAATGCTAACGCTTCACAAGCAGCTTACCGAGAAAGACTAAGCCGACGCGACCAGCGCCACGTCAAGTTCTCGCTGCCCCTGTTTAATGGCCTGCACCAAGGTATCTTGATGCTGATAATAGCGTGTCAATGCGATAAAGAAAGCGTTGGCACGCAATGGCAGCCCCTCTTCTAAATAACGTGCTGCTCTGGCATCTACTTTGTTGGCAAACGCCTCACGATCCACCTCAACATCCCCACCCAAGTTATCTACACTAACGTGGAATATGCGTCCGCAGGCACGAGTAAACAGCTTTTCCAGCGCCTGCGGGGCAATCTCCGCTTGTTCGAAGGCGTGCTGCTGCTGGGCGTCGCGCCCATCAGGCAAGTACCAGTACCCGTAATCTTCCAACTGCCGACGCTTCTCTCCTGCGATACACCAGTGGCTAATCTCGTGCAGTGCACTAGCAAAAAAGCCGCGCGCAAAAATCACCTGATGATAAGGTGTTTCAGATGTAGCTGGGCGATATAGGGGTTCATCGCCACCTTTGATTAATCGCGTCTGATAACGTGCTAAAAACACACCATCAAACAGCGCCGTTATGTCGTGAAGCGTCCAACGCTCCTGCTCTTGAGTCACTATATACCTACGTCGTCGTTCATTTCGTAAAGTATACCCGCGCCTTGTCCCGATGATAAAGAGATGGCAAATCATTAGACAGCTACCGAGATCCTAGTAACTCCTGCTACTCTATCGGCTTTTGTTGGGTCACTTTGCTAAACAGGAAACATACCGTGGGCGGCTTCACTAGCAATATAAAATCCATCTATTGGCCAGAAACACGCACGTTGGTAGCGTTAGCACTACCCATCTGCGGCGCCCAACTCGCACAAGCGGGCATGAGCGTGGTCGACGTCATCATGACCGGCAGGCATAACGCCACCGACTTAGCTGCCGTTTCGGTTGGCTCAAGCCTGTGGATGCCACTGATGCTATTTATGACCGGTACGTTGATGGGCCTCACACCTATCGTGGCGCACCTTTTGGGCGGCAAGAGAAATGCTGAGATTCGCCCTGCGGTTCATCAGGCATTGTGGGTCGCATTAGTACTCGGGTTCACTGCCGCTGCATTGCTGTGGACAGTCGTAACGCCGATATTCGAACTTATGAAGGTTCCCCCTGCGGTTGCAAGAGAGTCTGCTGCCTACCTTTCCGCTGTTGCCTTCGGCATGCCCGGAATCGCTTTGTTTCAGGCGCTTAGAGCCTTTTCAGATGGCATGAATCACACCCGCCCCGCGTTATGGATTAGCTTGGTGGGGCTAACCGTTAATATTCCCAGTAACTATTTACTTATCTATGGCGGTGATGGCCTAGTTAATATATTTGGTGATGGATTACCCAGCGCTCTGCAACAGCTACCGGCACTAGGCGCATTCGGCTGCGGCATCGCTACAGCACTCTCGATGTGGACAATGGCCGTTGCAATGGCGCTCTATACCCGTAAAGGACGTACCTACCAAAGCGTCTCGATTTGGCAAACGCTGACGCCACCAACACTGTCCGGCATCCGCGAGCTTGTAGTAGTGGGTGTGCCCATCGGTGTGGCTATTTTCGTGGAAGTGACGTTATTCACACTGATAGCCCTGTTTATTGCCAGCTTTGGAGAGGTCACTGTAGGGGCTCACCAAATTGCTCTAAGCTTCACGTCTATTCTCTTTATGCTGCCGATGTCCTTGAGCATGGCACTTACCGTACGCGTGGGTAATACATTGGGCCAACAACGTTCTGCTATGGCGCGCACTGTTGCTTGGAACGGTATCGTGATCAGTGTCATTGTGGCCGTCATCAACAGTACATTACTTTGGTTTACAGCGGTGCCGGTGATTTCGTTGTATACCTCCAATGCCGACATCCAGGCTTTGGCGCTCACCATCATATCCCTGGCAGTAATTTTCCAGCTATCAGATTCACTTCAAGTCAACCTAGCAGGTGCATTACGAGGTTATAAAGACACCCGAATCGTGATGGTCATTACCGTACTTTCTTACTGGATTGTCGGTTTAGGCGGTGGTCACTGGCTAGGAACTCACGGTATAGGTGACATGTCTGACCCGTTGGGGGTGCATGGTTACTGGATAGGCCTGATTGCGGGGCTCAGCACAGCCGCACTATTACTTGCTTGGCGATTAAAGTGGATTAGTCAACAGGAGTAAGCAATGGCACTCTACCCTCAAGCTATATTATGGCTGACTACCAGTGCCAGCTTGGTACTAGTGGGCTGCGGAAACAATGGTGCCGAACAGCCCTGGGTAGAGTATCACCAACAGCTCACTAGCGATCTTTCAATTGCCAATATTGAGCGTCATCCGCCACCTAATATTGGTGAATTTCCTGAACGTCGAGAGCGACTATTCAATATTCCTGAAACTCGAGAGGGTATGCTGAATATCTATGCGTTACGTGAGTGCCAGATAACATCACTCATTGCAGCACGGAACAATCAGTTGGGCCGCGTTGCTCCCCCTAGCCAGCACTGGCTTTACGAACGCGCGCTATGGCAACGCCTAAGTGCCTGCTGGAACAGTGATATTCCTGACAGCTTAAGTGATGACAATAAAGCGCGATTGGCTGAACTAACTGAACTCAAGACAGAACAGCTACCAGCGGTCAGCTGGAATGCCATTTTTGATTCTGAAGAGTGGGAAAAAAGCTTTTCCCGAGCAAGTGCCCCTTTAAATAGCTCTGAACTACCTAATATTGACAATCAACTGGTTGCAGTTGATTACCTTGAGCGAATGGTCACACACCAATTTAGCCAAGCATGGCAACAGGACTCTTCAGCACTTGAAAACCACCTTAAAGCGCTGCAAGAGAGGCCTTTAACAGCAGAAATTTTACGCACACTGTTGCTCGCCCACCAACGCTTAACGGAGGCAAACCTAGTACTTGAGTCAACGCGCTTAACCACTAGTGAATGCCTGCAAGATGATTTTCCAGCAGGATTTAATCAAGTTGAGCAGATTTCTCTCAAGTGGCTTACAGCAATTAACCGACTAATTAATGCCCACCAAATAACGCCACCTGAAGCGGTTAAAAACTATCAGAACACTTGGTTATCATTGAACAACCCACAGGCGCCCTGGCAGCAACTTCAACAAGTAAAAGCACAACACCAAGCGTTGCGAGATCAATTTACTAGCTGCTCCGATAATTAAAAATCACAACCCCCCTTAACCTTCTGGGCAACCTGTGCTATTGGTGAACTAAGTGGTAGGCAGCATACGCTGTTTACCGATGTCGTGACCACGCAGCACAAGGAGGGACATTATGGGCGCATCCCTGTCACCCCGCTCTGCCCAGGTCATCGACCTGGAAACCGTGCGTCAGCGTCAGCAGGCGCAAAAATGTTTGATCCGCCTAGCCCCTGAGCTAGATGGGTTAGAGATGGTCTACCAGCTCGCTGCGAGTCCCGACACGTATTACGGCCTACCTGTTTTGGCCTGGGGGCTACAAGAGAACGGTAACGTCATTGGCCTTGTGCCATGGATGGAGAAGCTCGCTGCTTGTCATGAACTCGACAGCCATGAAAATGGCCAGTTTATTGGCTACCGCGATCCAGAAACCGAAGAAATTTTCGCCCTTCCTCCTGATCATAAATACGACGAGCTAATGGCTTCAGCCAGTTACTTCGAGTATGAAGCTTCAGGAGATATTACGCTGATTCAACAGCTTCCAGACACCCTTGGCACTCATGCTTTATGCATGAATCATCCCGATGCACCCTGGAATATGAAGCAAGTCTATGGATGGCGTCTCTATAGCGATGGAAGCGTTGAAGCAGTTCTTGCCGATGAACAGCAAGCCACGATGTCTCCCATCCTACTGGGTGACAAGTGCCTTTACGATGCCCACTCCCGCCATCGCACGGTTTACTTTTTTCAACGCCATATCGCTAGCCGCATTATGGATGAAGACCCTGCGACACTGGAAGCTTTGGCGATGATGGTTGTTCCAAATAAAGAGGGGTGATCTTAAATAAGCACTTGCGAGGCTACCCAATCAAAGCCAGAGCCTAAAACCAATATTAATGGCTAGCCTCGCATAGCTGCAGAAGCCTTACGCTAGGCGAATAAAGTACACGTAGTGGTCATCAGACTCCTCTTGCAGCAGTAGCTGGTGTCCCAAAAATTGACAAAATTTTGGCACATCACGAGTCGTTGCGGGGTCTGTTGCTATTACCTTCAACACCTGCCCTGGCGTCATATCACGCACCTTGTTATGCATTAACATGATAGGTTCAGGGCAATACAAACCCGTTGTGTCTAACGATGCATCAAAGGCACTTGGGTCATACGTATTATCAGTCATCTACAATCTCGTTTAGGAAACAGACAGCATGATCAAAGTAATCATTGAACGGCGTATTATGCCTGGCCTGGAAGAAGAATATGAACTAGCTGCCCGCGAAGCAATGCGCGTTTCACTTGGCGTACGAGGATTTGTCGGTGGAGAAACGCTCGTCGAACTTGGCCATACAGATCGCCGCCTGATGATTACCAAATGGCGCGATCTTCGCGCTTGGAAAGAGTGGCATTCAAGTGAAGCACGTGCAGCGGCCATGCAGAGCATCCTACCTCTATTAACAGAAGACGAAACTATCCGCGTGTACGAACCAGGCTGTTGACACCCTTACGCTACTCTGCCGACCTTTAAATTAGTGAGCGAGCCTTACATGAACCGTCACTTCTTCCCTATCATGGTAGAGGTGGCGACATGTAATCGTAGCGCGCACTCCCGCCGCTTCCAACGCATCTTCCAAAGTGCTAATGCAGCGATCAACCTCGTCCCAGCGTTTCTTCATGGGCAGTTTTAAATTAAAAATTGCCTCTCGACACCATTTCCGAGTTAACCATCTTTCCACCATTGCCAACACGCGCACAGGCTTATCGACGATATCACAAACTAGCCAATCCATTCGTTGCGGCGGTTCCCAAGTAAATCCATCTTCTTTAAGATGATCTATCTGTCCCGTAGCCATTAGCTGCTTGTCCATTGGCCCATTATCAATGGCATAAACATACATGCCACGCTGGACTAACTGCCAAGTCCAACCACCTGGGGCGGCCCCTAAATCCGCTGCCTGCATATGATCCGCAAGCCGTGCATCCCACTCTTCTCGGGGAATAAACTCATGCCATGCCTCTTCTAACTTCAGCGTTGATCGGCTTGGCGCACGGGATGGGAAACGTAGGCGACGTATACCATTAATCAGCTCACTTCGATTGTCAGGAAAGCTCATACCCAACTGAACACGATCACCATCCGTCCAGAAAATATGTAAACGACGTGCACCGGCTTTACCACGCAAGGCGCCCCGTTTTTTTAGCATACTCTGCAATGGCTTAGTCAGCGCTTTAATTAAGCCTGCCAATGCTTTGCCATCATTGGTATCTGGCGTTTCGTGCCAAATTTCTTCAAAACTCCAACGACTCGACTTTACCTGATCGAGAATAGCCGTAAGCCTATCATCTCGGGACAGCGTGAGCGCAGGCAGTGCAGCTAGACTTTGGCGAGCAAAAATAAGTTGCTTAAACGCCGCTTTACGATGCAAATCATTAATCGGCTCTTTATCTAAGCGCGTTAAACTCACCCAACCTTCGCCTTTCGCAGGTTCGCAACTTACCTCGTGCTGTTTGGCGTGGTGTTGCATTTCAGCCAGTGCGTCGCTTTCAAACCCTGGGCGGCAATAGACAAGCCACGATGTGGGTACTGTTTCACTCACCCTTTCACCTCGAAAGTAATTTCATGTCATAGGTGAACATCTATTCAGAATAAAATGCCCCCGCTAATCGCCGCATCATAGCATTTTCTTTCAATTGCTTTCTAAGTAGTGAGATTAGTAGCGATGATTTATCTGCTTGATGAACTTAAAACATTATCGCGATCAAAAAAAACCCCAGCTTCAGTTGAAGCTGGGGTTTTTGTTAATAATTGCCTGACGATGACGGCACCCAGCTCTCCGAGCCGCTCTCGTCATTCCCGCAGGCCCTTAGCGGGAATCCATGTTGGCTGAAGTTTCGGGCCGCTGCAGGCCAAGGTCAAGGTGGATTCCCGATAACCCCACTCGGGAATGACGGTGCAGTGACTTGGGAACGTCCCTAATTGATTTTCTTCCACGCAAACAAAAAACCCAGCTGATGGGCTGGGTTCTTTGTTAAATAAGTGCCTGACGATGATCCGGGCGGCGTTCCGCTACTCTCCAGGGGAGACCCCTAAAAAGCAAAACCCCGACCAAATGGCCGGGGTTTCTCAATAAGTGCCTGACGATGACCTACTCTCGCATGGGGAGACCCCACACTACCATCGGCGCTAAGCGGTTTCACTTCTGAGTTCGGCATGGGATCAGGTGGTTCACGCGTGCTATGGTCGTCAGGCGTAACTTTTAATGCATATCATGCTGAACATGTCACTGATGTTTTGTGTCGTCTCTCGTCTCCTGTTACTGACAGGAAGCGCGTATCCGGTTTTCATTATCACTACGACCAGACCCCTTGGGTGTTATAGGGTCAAGCCTCACGGGCCATTAGTACACGTTAGCTCAACGCCTTGCAGCGCTTCCACACCGTGCCTATCAACCAGCTGGTCTCGCTGGGCCCTTCAGGAGGCTCTAGGCCTCAGGGATGTCTCATCTTGAAGGGGGCTTCCCGCTTAGATGCTTTCAGCGGTTATCCCGTCCGCACATAGCTACCCGGCAATGCCACTGGCGTGACAACCGGAACACCAGAGGTGCGTCCACTCCGGTCCTCTCGTACTAGGAGCAGCCCTTCTCAAACATCCAACGCCCACGGCAGATAGGGACCGAACTGTCTCACGACGTTCTAAACCCAGCTCGCGTACCACTTTAAATGGCGAACAGCCATACCCTTGGGACCGACTTCAGCCCCAGGATGTGATGAGCCGACATCGAGGTGCCAAACACCGCCGTCGATGTGAACTCTTGGGCGGTATCAGCCTGTTATCCCCGGAGTACCTTTTATCCGTTGAGCGATGGCCCTTCCATACAGAACCACCGGATCACTAGAACCTGCTTTCGCACCTGCTCGACGTGTCTGTCTCGCAGTCAAGCACCCTTATGCTCTTGCACTCACTGCACGATGTCCGACCGTGCTGAGGGTACCTTCGTGCTCCTCCGTTACTCTTTGGGAGGAGACCGCCCCAGTCAAACTACCCACCACACACTGTCCTCGATCCGGATAACGGACCTGAGTGAGAACGCCAATGATGCCAGGCTGGTATTTCAAGGTTGGCTCCCCTCGAACTGGCGTCCGAGATTCAAAGCCTCCCAGCTATCCTACACAGGCAACATCAGCGTCCAGTGTGAAGCTATAGTAAAGGTTCACGGGGTCTTTCCGTCTAGCCGCGGGTACACCGCATCTTCACGGCGATTTCAATTTCACTGAGTCTCGGGTGGAGACAGCGTGGCCATCATTACGCCATTCGTGCAGGTCGGAACTTACCCGACAAGGAATTTCGCTACCTTAGGACCGTTATAGTTACGGCCGCCGTTTACCGGGGCTTCAATCAAGAGCTTCGGACGAATCCTAACACCATCATTTAACCTTCCGGCACCGGGCAGGCGTCACACCCTATACGTCCGCTTGCGCGTTAGCAGAGTGCTGTGTTTTTACTAAACAGTTGCAGCCACCTGGTATCTTCGACCGGTTCGGGCTTAGAGAGCAAGTCTCGTCACCCTACGCCGGCGTGCCTTCTCCCGAAGTTACGGCACCATTTTGCCTAGTTCCTTCACCCGAGTTCTCTCAAGCGCCTTGGGATTCTCACCCTGACCACCTGTGTCGGTTTGGGGTACGGTCGCACATGATCTGAAGCTTAGAGGCTTTTCCTGGAAGCGTGGCATCAATGACTTCCTGACCGTAGTCAGTTCGTTTCGTGTCTCGGCCTTAAGGCATCCCGGATTTACCTAAGATACCAGCCTACTCACTTTCACCAGGACAACCAACGCCTGGCTCACCTAGCCTTCTCCGTCCCCCCATCGCAATCATGTCCGGTACAGGAATATTGACCTGTTTCCCATCGACTACGCCTTTCGGCCTCGCCTTAGGGGCCGACTCACTCTGCTCCGATTAGCGTCGAACAGAAACCCTTGGTCTTCCGGCGAGGGAGTTTTTCACTCCCTTTATCGTTACTCATGTCAGCATTCGCACTCGTGATACCTCCAGCGAACTTCTCAATTCACCTTCATCGGCTTACACGACGCTCCTCTACCGCTCATCCTAAAGGATGAACCCGTAGCTTCGGTACCTGGTTTAGCCCCGTTACATCTTCCGCGCAGGCCGACTCGACTAGTGAGCTATTACGCTTTCTTTAAAGGATGGCTGCTTCTAAGCCAACCTCCTAGCTGTCTGAGCCTTCCCACATCGTTTCCCACTTAACCAGGATTTCGGGACCTTAGCTGACGGTCTGGGTTGTTTCCCTTTTCACGACGGACGTTAGCACCCGCCGTGTGTCTCCCACGCTTGCACTCACCGGTATTCGGAGTTTGCCTCGGGTTGGTAAGTCGGGATGACCCCCTAGCCGAAACAGTGCTCTACCCCCGGCGGTGATACGTGAGGCGCTACCTAAATAGCTTTCGAGGAGAACCAGCTATCTCCGAGCTTGATTAGCCTTTCACTCCGATCCACAAGTCATCCAAATCTTTTTCAACAGATCCTGGTTCGGGCCTCCAGTTGATGTTACTCAACCTTCACCCTGCTCATGGATAGATCGCTCGGTTTCGGGTCTATATCCAGCGACTGTGTCGCCCAGTTAAGACTCGGTTTCCCTACGGCTCCCCTAAACGGTTAACCTCGCCACTGAATATAAGTCGCTGACCCATTATACAAAAGGTACGCAGTCACAGAACAAGTCTGCTCCTACTGCTTGTACGCACACGGTTTCAGGATCTATTTCACTCCCCTCTCCGGGGTTCTTTTCGCCTTTCCCTCACGGTACTGGTTCACTATCGGTCAGCCAGGAGTATTTAGCCTTGGAGGATGGTCCCCCCGTCTTCAGTCAAGGTTTCTCGTGCCCCGACCTACTCGATTTCACATGATCAGATTTTCGACTACGGGGCTATCACCCACTATGGCCGCGCTTCCCAGCGCATTCGCCTAATCAGTCACATGCTTAAGGGCTGGTCCCCGTTCGCTCGCCGCTACTAGGGGAATCTCGGTTGATTTCTTTTCCTCAGGGTACTTAGATGTTTCAGTTCCCCTGGTTCGCCTCTTACGCCTATATATTCAGCGCAAGATACTCATCTTATGATGAGTGGGTTTCCCCATTCAGAGATGCCCGGGTCACAGGTTGTTTGCCACCTCGCCGAGCCTTATCGCAGGCTTCCACGTCTTTCATCGCCTCTGGCTGCCTAGGCATCCACCGTGTGCGCTTCATTGCTTGACCCTATAACCCGAAGGAGTCTGGTGTCTCGCAATGATAACGATTGCCGGATACGCTTGAGACGTATCACAAAACAATTACGTATAAACGTTTTAAAAACGTTTATGTCAGCATGATATACATTGTTAAAGAGCGACTGCTATGCGCAGTGATAAGCGAGTGCTTTTTTCACGTTAAAAGAAAAAGAAAGGTCTTTAAAGAAGAGCTTAAAAAAGCTCTTTTCTCTTCTTTCAATATGAAGAAAACGCTTATCACTGCGTATCAACAGCATTCTGATCAGGTAATTCATTGTGAGCGCTTACCGCGAGGATGATGCATCGTTTAAGGAGGTGATCCAGCCGCAGGTTCCCCTACGGCTACCTTGTTACGACTTCACCCCAGTCATGAACCACACCGTGGTGATCGCTTTCCCGAAGGTTAAGCTAACCACTTCTGGTGCAGTCCACTCCCATGGTGTGACGGGCGGTGTGTACAAGGCCCGGGAACGTATTCACCGTGACATTCTGATTCACGATTACTAGCGATTCCGACTTCACGGAGTCGAGTTGCAGACTCCGATCCGGACTGAGACCGGCTTTTCGGGATTAGCTGACTCTCGCGAGCTCGCAACCCTTTGTACCGGCCATTGTAGCACGTGTGTAGCCCTACTCGTAAGGGCCATGATGACTTGACGTCGTCCCCACCTTCCTCCGGTTTGTCACCGGCAGTCTCCTTAGAGTTCCCGGCATTACCCGCTGGCAAATAAGGACAAGGGTTGCGCTCGTTACGGGACTTAACCCAACATTTCACAACACGAGCTGACGACAGCCATGCAGCACCTGTCTCTGCGTTCCCGAAGGCACCAAGTGATCTCTCACAAGTTCGCAGGATGTCAAGAGTAGGTAAGGTTCTTCGCGTTGCATCGAATTAAACCACATGCTCCACCGCTTGTGCGGGCCCCCGTCAATTCATTTGAGTTTTAACCTTGCGGCCGTACTCCCCAGGCGGTCGACTTATCGCGTTAACTTCGCCACAAAGTGCGCTAGGCACCCAACGGCTGGTCGACATCGTTTACGGCGTGGACTACCAGGGTATCTAATCCTGTTTGCTACCCACGCTTTCGCACCTCAGTGTCAGTGTCAGTCCAGAAGGCCGCCTTCGCCACTGGTATTCCTCCCGATCTCTACGCATTTCACCGCTACACCGGGAATTCTACCTTCCTCTCCTGCACTCTAGCTTGACAGTTCCGGATGCCGTTCCCAGGTTGAGCCCGGGGCTTTCACAACCGGCTTATCAAGCCACCTACGCGCGCTTTACGCCCAGTAATTCCGATTAACGCTTGCACCCTCCGTATTACCGCGGCTGCTGGCACGGAGTTAGCCGGTGCTTCTTCTGCGAGTGATGTCTTTCCTAATGGGTATTAACCACTAGGCGTTCTTCCTCGCTGAAAGTGCTTTACAACCCGAAGGCCTTCTTCACACACGCGGCATGGCTGGATCAGGCTTTCGCCCATTGTCCAATATTCCCCACTGCTGCCTCCCGTAGGAGTTCGGGCCGTGTCTCAGTCCCGATGTGGCTGATCATCCTCTCAGACCAGCTACGGATCGTTGCCTTGGTGAGCCATTACCTCACCAACTAGCTAATCCGACATAGGCTCATCCAATAGCGGGAGCCGGAGCCCCCTTTCTCCCGTAGGACGTATGCGGTATTAGCCTGGGTTTCCCCAGGTTATCCCCCACTATCGGGCAGATTCCTATGCATTACTCACCCGTCCGCCGCTCGTCAGCGGGTAGCAAGCTACCCCTGTTACCGCTCGACTTGCATGTGTTAGGCCTGCCGCCAGCGTTCAATCTGAGCCATGATCAAACTCTTCAGTTTAAAATCATTGTGATGCTTACTCGTCACCCGAAAACGTAATGTTTACGAACAACAAAAGCGCATCAAACTTGGCTCAAGGTTCAAACGAATTCATTTCAATTTACATTGTCATGACCGCTTGCCTTGATATTTGGTGATTTATCACCCTCATCGGCAAACGCCCACATGAATTACCTGATCAAATTGTTAAAGAGCTGTTTTCGCTGCTGAACTTCCGGAGAAGTAACTGGCTAGCCGATGAACTGGCTTACCTCAGCGAGGAAGGCGTATTCTACGCATTTCCTGGTGTTTGTCAATCACTGTTTTGAGTGAGTGAAGCGAGTGAACGAAGAAAGCGAGATAACGATGCTTTCTGGCGTGGCTCGTTTCAAAAAGCGTTGGAAGGCATCGCAGTGTATTGCTGCTGAGTTCTTCTAACTCTCTGACAAACCGAAGGTTTTCACCTTCATTCACCGCTGGTAACGCTGTGCGTCCCCGGCAGCGGATGCGTACTTTACGGATTCGCTGCCGATTTGGCAAGGGCTATTGAAAAATAAATTGAAATAAAAAAGCGGCAGGTGTTGTTCTAAGAACAAGCCTGCCGCAAACCACCGATCAGTCCCCTGACCAGAGAGTGCTCAGTTAAACCTAATGCTTAAATCTCAAAGCCCAAGCCAAAATCTTCGCTCGACATCGCCATAAGGCTTCCCGCACCCGCTTGAATCATCTGAGCATGTGCTTTAGTACGCGGCAGCAGGCGCTGGTAATAGAAACGAGCAGTATTCAACTTGGCCGCATAAAACGCCTTATCGTCACCTTCTAATTCCACCAACGACTGCTTAGCTGCGCGGGCAAAAAGGTACGCCAAGGTGACATAGCCGGAGTACATGAGGTAGTCGACGCTAGCCGCCCCCACTTCTTCACGGTCTTGCATGGCTTTCATACCCACGCCCATCGTTAGCTCGCCCCACTCAGCATTTAGCTTCGCTAGCGGCTCAACAAACTCTTTTAGAGCTGGGTTATCAGCTTCCGTCTTACAGAACTTATGGATCTCTTTGGTGAATACTTTTAGCGATTCACCCTGGCTCATCAACACCTTTCGGCCAAGCAGGTCTAACGCCTGAATGCCGGTAGTACCTTCATAGAGACGGGTAATACGCGCATCACGCACCAGCTGTTCCATCCCCCACTCTTTAATGAAGCCGTGCCCACCAAAAATCTGCACGCCTTCATTGGTGCACTCAAAACCAACTTCAGTGAGAAACGCTTTCACGATAGGCGTTAATAGACCAAGTAGAGTTTCAGCCCGCTCTTTCTCTTCGCCAGGCTTACCGTGTTCAACGATATCTAGCATTTGAGCGGTGTATAGCACCAGCATGCGACCACCCTCGGCGAACGCCTTCTGGGTTAGTAGCATACGGCGCACATCCGGATGAACAATAATCGGGTCTGCTACTTTCTCAGGCGCTTGAGCACCAGAAAGGGCACGCATTTGTAACCGGTCACGAGCGTAACTAAGCGAGTTTTGGAAACTGGCTTCAATTAAGCCTAAACCTTGAATGCCCACCCCAAGACGTGCGGCATTCATCATAGTGAACATGCACGCCAAGCCTTTGTTAGGCGCTCCAACTAAATAGCCCGTCGCACCATCAAAGTTCATCACACAAGTCGCATTACCGTGGATGCCCATTTTGTGCTCGAGCGAGCCACAGGAAACGCCATTACGATCGCCGGGATTGCCTTGAGCATCTGGCATAAACTTAGGCACAACAAATAGAGAAATACCCTTCGAGCCCTCTGGAGCGCCAGGCAATTTGGCTAATACGAGGTGTACGATGTTTTCTGCCAGATTATGGTCGCCAGCAGAAATAAAGATCTTAGTACCCGTAATGGCGTAGGCACCACTTTCATTAGGCACCGCACGCGTCTTAATTAGCCCGAGGTCAGTACCACAGTGCGGCTCGGTGAGACACATTGTGCCTGTCCAAACACCCTCGACCAGTTTAGTAAGGTAGGTTTCCTTTTGTTCATCAGTGCCATGGTGCCGAAGCGCATCGGCCGCACCATGGGAAAGCCCTGGATACATACCCCACGCCAAGTTAGTTGCGCAGATCATTTCAGACAGCATCATCGCCAATGATGGCGGAAGACCTTGGCCGCCCTGTTCAGGATCTGCTGCTAGGCTTGGCCAGCCACCTTCAACATATTGCTGATACGCTTCTTTAAAACCTTGCGGCGCTTTAACTTCGCCACCTTCTAACAAGCACCCCTCTTCATCGCCACTTTGATTGAGCGGAAGTAGCACATCACGGGCAAAGCGCGCGCCCTCTTCAAGAATCGCATTCACGACGTCTGGAGACGCTTCATCACCACAGGGTAGCGCTGCATAGTGGCTGGGGTAGTCAAACATTTCGTCCATAACGAAACGCATATCACGTAAGGGGGCTTGATAGCTGGGCATGTCACTTCTCCTGAACTGGGGGCTGAAAGCGGCTTACATTTTTAGTACGGCCTGGATTTCAAAAAAAGCCGCTTTCAAACACATGTTTGAAAACTAGCGCGCAGCCGCATCATAGTCAAGCGGTCGTTTGAATATAACACTCAAAACCGCTACAACTTTGGTCGACCAACCGGTAAAAAATTGATCTATAAACAAAAAAACCTGCCAGCAAAAGTGCTGGCAGGTTATCAGCCGCTACTAATTTTCCAGCCTATTTACTGCATTCGAATGCCTCCATCCAGCCGAATCACTTCACCATTCAACATTGGGTTAGTGATAATCTGCTCGGCCAACTGAGCAAATTCATCTGGCTTACCCAACCGCTTGGGGAAAGGCACCGCAGCGGCTAAGGCTTGAGCCGCCTCGTCAGGAATCTCACTCATCATGGGCGTTTCAAAAACGCCAGGCGCAATCGCCATAACGCGAATAGCATGACGCGATAGCTCTCTAGCAGCCGGCAAACTCATTCCCACAACACCGGCTTTCGAAGCACTGTAAGCACACTGCCCCACCTGCCCATCGAATGCCGCGATAGAAGCCGTATTAATAATTACGCCCCGCTCACCGCTCTCATTGGGCGTATTTTTGGCCATGGCGGCTGCCGCCAAACGCATCACATTAAACGTACCCACTAAATTAATGTTGATCGTTTTTGCATAGCTTTCCAGGTCTGCGGGATTGCCATTACGGTCAACCAGTTTGGCCACGCTTACTACGCCGGCACAGTGAATAACACCCGAAAGGCCGCTGCCACCTCCCAGTGCAATCGCTTCGTCAATCGCCTGCTGCATTTGCTCGGCAGAGGTGATATCAGCTATGCAGGCCACTGTACGACCACCTAAGCGTTTAGCATGGTCCGACACGCTATTATTCATGTCACACAATACAACGCTCCCACCGGCAGCTATTAGGCGCTCTGCTGTTGCCGCACCTAGCCCTGAAGCAGCACCAGTAATTAAAAACGTACAATCCTTCACCTGCATTTCAACTTTCCTTTGATTATTTGTCGTTGCGTGCTTGCTCAGTCGCTTGGGCACGAAGTTTGAAGCGCTGAATCTTGCCGCTAGGCGTTTTGGGCAGCTCATCGACGAATTCGATAACCCTGGGGAACGCATGAGTAGAAAGACGCTCACGCACTTGCTGGCGGATCTCATCAGCAAGCGCCTCACTAGCCTCATACCCATCACGCAGTACGATATAAGATTTAATGACCTCGCCACGAATCTCGTCTGGCTGGCCAACCGCTGCAGATTCGGCAACCGCAGGGTGGGTCATGACACTGTTTTCAACATCCGTAGGGCCAACTCGGTAGCCTGCAGTGGTAATAATGTCGTCATCACGTCCGGCAAATTGAAACGAGCCGTCTTCATTGCGGATAACTACATCACCAGTCAGGTAGTAACCGTTCACAAAGGGATCTTTTTCTTGCCAGGTATACCCTTGGAAAAAGTGGGCGGGTGAGTTTTTGATATCAACTGCAAGCACACCCGGCTCACCGGGCGGCAGCTCGTTATACTCGGCATCCAAGATAGCCAAGCGGTAGCCCGGCATTGGCACACCCATCGCTCCAACGTGTTTGGGGTGATCAAGGGAGTGATGGTTATTACAGGTCATGCCGGTTTCTGTTTGACCATAGTGATCCATGACCGGACAACCTAACGACTTCTCCACCCAGGTCACTACTTCTGTATTCAGTGGCTCGCCTGCCGAACTCGCCGCGCGAAGCTCTAAGGTTTGGTGGGCGTCATCGAACAGTCCTGACGCTTTCATTAAGCGGTATGCCGTGGGCGCCGCGGCGAAGTTAGTAATATGGTGACGCTTCATGAACGCCAAGGCACCTTCTGCACTGAAACCCGCCTCGCAGAAGTGCGTGGTAACACCGAGCAGCAGCGGCCCAGCAATCGCGTAATAAAGCCCGTATGCCCAACCAGGGTCAGCCATATTCCAAAAGCGATCATCGTCACGAAGATCGACTGCCAGCTCCATATAGAGAGCAAACGCTGTCATACCGGAAAGCGGCACAGCCACTCCCTTTGGCTTACCTACCGTGCCTGAAGTAAACATCTGAAGAAAAGGTTTTTCAGGGGCAAGACGAGGTGGCTTTTCGCTCATTGACGTATGCGTCAACGCAGCCTGCCAATCATGATCATTAGGATGCTCGCTAGTGGCCCCGCCTACTGCCAAAACAGGCGGGCACTGGCTTAGCCCATCAAACTTAAAGCGATTAGCATGATCGGTAATAACCAGCTTGGTGTCAGCGCGCCCCAGGCGATAATCCACCGCATCAGGACCGAACGCGGTAAATAACGGCTGATAAACCGCACCAATTCGCCAAGTGGCAAGAACCGCCACTAACAGCGCTGTTGAGCGCGGCAGCATGCAGGCAATACGGTCCCCTTCACCAAGCCCTTGGGCCTTAAACCAGCCAGCAAGCTTGCCACTCTGCTCGTCTAGTTCTGCATACGTCAGCGTATGGGTTTGTCCATTGATATCTTCCTGCACGAGCGCAAGCACATCACCTCGCCCCTGGCGCACATGACGACCGCAGCATGCCTCAAAGGCATTAAGGCAACCATCCTGATGGTCATCCAGCCTGGCAATCATGGTGTCAACCGTAAAGCCTTCCAGGAAGGTGGAATATGTGGGTAGTGACGCTGATGTTGCTGTCATGATGGCTCTCTTATGTTGTTAGTCGTGAGCAGTTGTACGCAAACAGACAGGCCAGGTTTCGATCTTACACTTTATTATTGTCCGTTTACGTTAACGGAAACCTTGCAATTAAACTAACGCTAAAAGCATTTGCGCGGGAGCGCAAGCAATCAGCGTCGTAAACGGGTTAGACGTTGGTCGAGAGGGGTGTTAACGGGCCATAATCATTGCGACCAGTTCATCGGCTAGATCATCGGGGGTGCGCGGCCCACTGGGGTCGTACCAGCGTACTGTCCAATTCAGCGCACCCAATATAAACCGCGATACAAGAAAGCGGTCACCGTGAATAAGCTCTGCTGCCAGCGCATCATCGATAACCTCTACCCATAGTGCTTCGTAAGCATCCCGCAGGTGGCTTAAATGGGCACTCGCATCTGGATCTAACCGTCGCCATTCAAATAACGCGACCACATGGGCATTGCGATCAGCGAAAAGCGTCTCTAAGTGCGCTCGGGCCATAGCATGCAGACGCGCCTCAGGATCATTGTCGCACTCTTGAAGCGCTGCTTTAGCAATACTAAGAGCATTTTGGGTACCCTCTTCTATTACCGCAGCTAAGATTTCCTGCTTATCTTTGAAGTGATGGAACAAGCTGCCAGACTTGATACCCATTTCTTGCGCCAGCATACGCACCGTGGTGCGATCAAAGCCTTCTTGGACGAATAGCTGAGCCGCTAAACGTGTCAATTCCTTGCGGCGAGGGGAAGCATTCATTACATTCATGTCATTTACACTAGCGCTTGCTTGGTTACTTAGGAGAAGACCACAGCCCCGCCAACGGGTCAACGCATCACTAAGCTTACAGCAAGATAATCACAAGAAATCCGACAGGAGACGCACAAATGAGTAATGCCACCGAGGTTGTATTTTTATCTGCCACCCGCACGCCAATGGGCGGCATGATGGGTAGTCTTTCCAGCATGACGGCTCCCGAACTTGCGGCCGTTGCAATCCGCGCTGCCATAGAGCGAGCGGGTATCGAAGCATCCGTTATTGAAGAAGGCATCATGGGTTGTGTACTACCCGCCGGCGTAAAACAAGGGCCAGCCCGCCAGGCCATGCGTCAGGCTGGCATTCCCGATGCCAATGGTGCTACTACGATCAATAAACTGTGTGGTTCTGGCATGAAAGCCACCATGCTAGCCCACGACTTGATCAAAGCCGGGACGGGGGAAGTGCTTCTCGCTGGCGGCATGGAATCGATGTCTAATGCCCCACACGTACTCACTAAAGCGCGTGGCGGTTATCGTCTAGGTCATGGCGAGCTAAAGGACCACATGTTCCTTGACGGCTTAGAAGATGCCGAAACCGGCAAATTGATGGGGGTTTTCGCTCAGGATGTTGCCTCAGAGCGTGGCTACACGCGCGAGCGCCTGGATGATTTTGCCATTGCATCCTTAGAGCGCGCTATGGACGCTACCAATAACGGCCACTTAGCGGCAGAAATGGCGCCGGTAACAGTAACCACACGCCAAGGTGAAACGCTGGTCGAGCATGATGAACAGCCCTTCCAAGCGAAGCTAGATAAAATTCGCCAGTTGCGCCCGGCGTTTGCCAAAGACGGTACTATTACGGCTGCCAACGCTAGCTCAATTTCCGACGGTGCATCCGCACTTATTTTGGCCAGCCATGAAGCCGCACAGCGCCATGGTGTGAAGCCACTAGCCAAAATGCTTGGCCATACCACCCACTCTCGCCATCCAAGCGAATTCACCATTGCGCCAGTCGGTGCCATTGAAAAGCTGATGAAAAAGCTTGGCTGGGGTGTTAACGATGTTGATCTGTTTGAGATTAACGAAGCGTTCGCTGTCGTTACGTTAATGGCGATGGATGACTTGGGGCTACCCCACGAGAAAGTCAACGTGTTTGGCGGCGCTTGTGCCCAAGGGCACCCAATTGGCTCAACAGGTTCACGCGTCATTGCGACGCTTATTCACGCCCTACGCACCAAAGGCGGCAAACGTGGTATTGCCAGCCTGTGCATTGGTGGTGGCGAAGCCACCGCTGTGGCCGTTGAGCTAATCGACTAATATAATCAACCCTCCCGCGCCTTGCCATACTGATCATGCCAAGGCGCGTTTATCCTCCCTATCGCCATACTTTTCTGAAGTGGCCAATGTCTGCCAGTCCAACGACCTGGGCGCCTCTGTAACTTCACTGATATCATCATGATTATTGCTAAGCTGATCCTCAACCATGCGAAATTGACCAGCATATTCACGCATTTTCAGAGCTTCTTGAGTTAGTCCTTCAGCACTTTGTGCCGCGTGATTGACCAGCTTCAGCGTATCTTGAGTTGTCATATCAATTTGCGTGACCGCCCTGTTCACTTCCTCAATACCACGTCGCTGCTCTTCCGACGCGCTGGCTATCCTTGCCATCAACTGCTCTACCTGAGTGGCCGACTGCATAATATCGCGCGTATGCTCACCCGCTTGCTGAGATAACTCACTCCCCTCCTCAACACTCTGGCGAGATGCTTCAATACGCGACCGAATTTCATGTGCCGCATCAGCACTGCGCGTTGCTAACGCTCGTACTTCGCTGGCCACCACAGCAAAGCCACGCCCGTGCTCACCCGCACGCGCTGCCTCAACAGAAGCATTCAAAGCCAGAATATTCGTTTGGAAGGCAATGCTTTCAATCATGGAAATAATGCTTTGTATTTCTTCGGAGTGCTTGTTAATGGCCTGCATAGTCGCTATGAACTGGGCAATCACTTGATCACCTTGCTGCGCTTTATGAGCGACACCCGTCGTCGCTTGACTCACATGCGCCGCACTTTCTGCATTCTGATTTACGGTTGCGGTTAACTGCTTGAGGCTTGCCGCCATTTGCACGAGTGCGGATACTTGCGAGTCAGTTTGCCCCGCCAATTGTTGGCTTTGAGCTGCCATGACTTGGCTATCGGTGTAAACCTGTTGGCTGCTGTTGTTAAGATGGTTCACCGTCGACGTCAGCGAATGCTGCATGTTTGCCAATTCGCTAAACAACAGACCAATTTCATTCGCGGCATGGGCTTCGACTGGCGTTGATAAATCGCCCTTGGCAATGCGTTTAAAGTGCTGCGTTATTGCACGCAAAGGCTGCAAAACATTGTTACGCACGCCCCATACCACTAACGCTATGACCAGCATTGCCACAACAACAACGCCAAGCACCCCCCAAAATAGTAGCGACGATACTTTTTGAAAGCGATCAAGCAGCCCAGCGCCACGGGCGACCGAATAACCGTAGAAGGCTTCCGCAGCAGTCACAAACTGCTGACTACTCTCATCCACGCGAGACTCGCCAGATAGGAAGCCTCGAACATCGCGCTCTTCCAGCATCATCATTTGCAAACTTAAATTATTATTAACTAGTGAGTGGAAATTATTCGCCAACTGATCCACAAGCTCAAGCCGCTCATCCTCAGCAAAACTCGAGTAGAAAGCGTTAAAGCGGGCTGAAGCCGTATTCAACAAGCTCCCTGCTTCCTCTAACAAAGGTTCTGGACGCTCAAAAGAGGGAGTACGAATTAGCTCAGCAGCTCGGTTCATTTGTATACGAGCACGCAGCAGCTGGGTATAGGCCCCGTTAAGCTCACGTACCTGATTCATGTCTCGTTGCTGCAGCGACGTAAACGCCTCACGGCCAAAGTGATTGGCAAATAACCCCAACCCACCAATTGCCAATATGAGACAGGTGAAGGTCACTAACACCAGCGCCCAGCTTGCTTTAACGCTTAAACTATTCACCATACGCATAAATTCTTTCAACCACGTGGCTGATCATGAGCATGCAGGGACAGCCATAGCTGCAGACGCCGACGGATTTCTAATAGCGCTTGCTCGTATGCATCTAGTTTACTAATTAGCCTCGGATCACGAATATCCCAGAAAAGCACTTCTCTGGCGCGCCCTTGCCAGTCTCTGCAAACCTGTTGCGCCTTGTCGCAAAGTACAATGACAAAGTCGAAGTACTCGTCCTCAAACTCATCCAGTGACTTACTACGCAATCCTTCCGTATCAAGGCCCTGTTTATGCAGTGCCTCTAACGTTAGCGCATGGGGTTCATCTGGCTCGGAACCTGCGCTAAAAGCATCAAAACGATCACTTGCCATCTGGCGAAGCAGCGCTTCTCCCATCAAAGACCGTGCAGAATTGGCATTACAAAGGAACAGCACGCGACGCTTTGGCATAAATAAATGACCTCTTGATGGGTGTAATTTAAGCAATTTACGCCTTCAAGATGACGTCATTATTGCAGCCTGCTAGTTACCGGTACAAATATACGAAAAAACATATATCATAACGATCAATAACCACTTCTTCGACATAAAAGGAGCACCGCCAATGGCATTGCTTGATGATTTACCCAACGTGGACAGCCGTCTGTTTAAAGCTCCCAATCATGAAACATTGAGGCTTCCCTTGAGTGACCAGCCTGCCCCCAAAATCCTGCTGCTTTACGGTTCACTGCGGGAACGCTCATTCAGTCGATTAGCCGTTGAAGAAGCCGCTCGGCTACTCAATGCAATGGGGGCAAGTACAAAGATTTTTGATCCGCGGGGCTTACCCCTGCCGGATGCGGAAGATTCAAGTCACCCTAAAGTGGATGAGCTGCGTACACTGGCACAGTGGGCCGATGGCATGGTGTGGTGCTCACCTGAACGCCACGGTGCAATGACTGGCATTATGAAAGCACAAATTGACTGGATTCCTCTTGCCTTAGGCGGCGTTCGCCCCACCCAGGGTAAAACACTTGCAGTAATGCAGGTGTGCGGTGGCTCCCAGTCGTTTAACACGGTAAATCAATTGCGTATTTTAGGGCGCTGGATGCGCATGGTGACGATTCCAAACCAGTCATCGGTACCTAAGGCTTTTATGGAGTTTGATGACAACGGTCGCATGAAGCCCTCTCCATTTTATGACCGCATTGTTGATGTTATGGAAGAACTGGTGAAGTTTACACTGCTGGTTCGTGAGCGCAGCGATCTACTAACCGACCGCTATTCTGAACGCAAAGAGAGCGCTGAAGAAGTCTCCAAGCGCGTCAACCAACGCGCCATTTGATCAGGGAGTGGTTTTATGACAACCCAGAGCAATTCATCACCCACCAGTGCCGATATGGGGCTGTTTGAACGCTACCTTTCCGTATGGGTAGCAATTGCCATTGTTACCGGGATTGCACTTGGGCAGTTCGCCCCTGCCGTGCCAGAGGTGTTATCACGGTTTGAGTATGCCCAGGTCTCCATTCCGATTGCCGTATTAATCTGGGCGATGATTTTTCCCATGATGGCGCAGATTGATTTCAGTGCGATTGCAGGAGTGCGCCGCCAGCCAAAGGGCCTAACCATTACCACCACTGTCAATTGGCTGATTAAACCCTTCACAATGTTCGCCTTGGCCTGGCTGTTTTTCATGGTGATTTTTCAGCCATTTATTGCTGAGGAACTGGCCAGTCAATATCTAGCGGGCGCCATATTATTGGGGGCAGCTCCCTGCACCGCGATGGTATTTGTATGGAGCTACCTGACTCGAGGTGATGCGGCTTACACGCTGGTTCAAGTAGCTTTGAATGACTTGATTATGCTGTTTGCCTTTGCGCCGCTTGTGGTGCTGTTACTAGGAATCTCAAATATCCAAGTGCCCTGGGACACGGTTATTTTGTCGGTGGTGCTGTACATCGTGATTCCACTTACAGCGGGCTATTTCACCCGTAAAACACTGATCGCCAAGCGCGGCACCGAGTGGTACGACAGCGTGTTTATGAAGCGCGTTGGCCCAATCACGCCCATCGGGTTAATCATTACGCTAGTGCTTCTATTCGCCTTCCAAGGCGACGTTATTCTGAACAATCCGCTGCATATCGTATTGATCGCTATTCCTCTGATTATCCAAACGTTTTTGATCTTCTTTATCGCGTATGGCTGGGCCAAAGCGTGGCGTGTGCCGCACAACATCGCTGCTCCTGGCGCAATGATCGGCGCCAGCAACTTTTTTGAACTGGCGGTCGCGGCTGCCATTGCACTGTTTGGCTTACAGTCAGGCGCCGCGCTAGCCACAGTAGTTGGTGTTTTAGTTGAAGTGCCGCTTATGCTCGCACTGGTACGCATTGCCAACAAAACGCGTCAGCATTTTCCTGAAAACGCATAACAAAGAGATACTCGGATGGCACATTACTTAGTTTTTCTCGGTTCAACTCGAACCTCTACGCCGCCCGCCCCTGCTCGTTTAGGCGAGCGGGTATCCCAGGCGTGCAAACGCCTACTTAGCTCGCTACCCGATACAACGGCAGAGGTTATAGACCCGCTAACGTTAGACCTTAACGGCCCTTTTAAGCCACATTTTGCTTACGCAAAAACAGCGGTTCCCGATGATCTTGAAGCTCTTGCAGGCAAGATTGAACAAGCCGATGGCTACGTGATGGTCAGCCCCGAATATAACCACTCCATGAGCCCGGCGCTGAGCCATTTGCTGAATCATTTCGGTGCATCACTGTTTGCATTCAAACCCAGCGCTATCGTGACTTACTCCATGGGGCAATGGGGAGGCGTGCGTGCCGCCGTTAGCATGCGCGCATTTCTATCTGAGCTTGGCTGCCTGCCAGTGTCCGCCATGATCCATATACCTAAAGCGCAGGAAGCGCTGAACGATGACGGGGAGTTTGCCCAGGAGCAAGAACGCTGGGAAAACTATTTTGGGCGCGCGCTAGGGCAATTAACGTGGTGGGCAGAAGCGGCTAAGTCGCACAAAACCGAGCAAGACCCCACAACGCTATCACCTGCGTTTACTAAATCGCCAGCTCAGCGCAATGCACCTACAACCGATCTTTCCACCTAACCAAGAGATAACTCACCATGTCAGTCACCATCTACCACAACCCTAACTGCGGTACTTCGCGCAATACGCTGACAATGATCAAGGCATCGGGCGAAGATCCCGAGGTAATTCACTACTTGGAAACACCTCCCAGCCGAGACCACCTAGTAGCGCTACTCGCGATGATGAAGATATCACCGCGAGAACTGCTGCGCCAAAAGGGCACCCCTTATGATGAGCTCAAATTGGATGACTCTTCGCTAGACGATGATCAGCTGATTGACGCCATGATAGCGCACCCGATTCTGATCAATCGTCCTATCGTCATTAGCCAAAAAGGCGCGCGCTTATGTCGCCCATCCGAACTAGTATTGGAACTGCTTGAGCAGCCCGTTGCACACTTTACCAAAGAGGATGGCGAAACCGTCTACTATCCCGCGAGCTAATACAGGAACCAAATGCCAGAACAATAGTACGGGGTGAACAATGAACCATGTCATTGATATCGACAGCAACGCCGTCGACTTCATCAAACAACAAGGCGGCGTTGTGACCGTCCGCCTCTCCCCACGGTACGGCTGCTGCGGAGGCCTCGCCAATCTTGCGGTAGCTGAAGCGCACCATCCAGAAGATACCCAACACTATCAGCACCATATTCAAGATAGTGTTTCGATCTATATTGATCCCGACCTTGCTAACCAAGGGCTGCGCATTGGCGTTGAAGGTTGGTGGAAATTGCGCCACCTTTATGTGGATGGCGCGGCGTTATCAACAGACTAAACAATGGCCTTTAGGCAACCTGCTTTGGCAACGCCAGTGCCATCACTGAACTGGCTATCACTAAGGCCGCCGATACCCAAAGACAGGCGCTCAGCCCGTAAGCCATATACAACCAGCCTGACAGCAACGTTCCCACCAAACGCCCCATGGCGTTGGCCATATAGTAGAAGCCAACATCCATCGAGACGCCATCGGCACGGGCATAATGAACAATCAGGTAACTATGCCAGCTGGAATTAATCGCAAACAGCACACCAAACGCTAAAAGCCCGACCACCAGCCAACCTACCTGCGCCAGCGGTAGTAACGCCAACAAAATCGCTAGTACCGCTAAAGCGGCTGCCCAGCCTGCGGTTAGCGCGCGGGCATCCCCTTTAATCAATCGGGTAAGTTTAGGTGCCTGAGTTTGTACCCCACCGTAGCCAATAATCCATGCTGCCAGTAATCCCCCCACTGTCCAATGAGTCCAGCCGTGCTGGTCATATAAAAACACCGGCAACGCCACGACAAACCAGACATCCCTAGAAGCAAACAGGCAAAAGCGCGCCGCTGAAAGCACGTTGATGGCACGAGACTTGGAGAAAATCTCCGAAAACTTGGGTTTTACTTTTTGGCGCCCTAAGTCTGCTTTTAAGCGCCATAAAGAGACCAGTAATACCGCGCTAAGCATCACCGCCATGGCAATCACCGCGCCTCGGAAACCAATCAGCGTCAGTAACAACCCGCCGATAAAAAAGCCTAGGCCTTTCAATGCATTTTTAGAACCGGTCAGCATCGCTACCCAGCGGTAGAGAGAGCTATTAGCGTTGGCACTCTCTTTAGGCACCAATACTTTGACCGCACTTTTAGCACTCATTTTATTTAAGTCTTTGGCAATGCCAGACAGCGCCTGCGCCGCCATCACCCAAACAACAGTGAGCATCCCTGCGGGCACCATCAGCATGGCAAGCGCAACAATTTGTAGCCCCAACCCCACATTCATCGTGCGGTTCAAGCCTAGCCTCGCGCCAAGCCAGCCGCCGACCAAGTTGGTCACTACGCCAAACGCTTCATAGAACAGAAACAGCATGGCAATTTGCAGCGGCGAGTAACCTAGCTGGTGGAAATACATCACCACCAGCATGCGCAGCGCGCCGTCGGTAATGGTAAACGCCCAGTAGTTGCCAGTGATCAACATATATTGGCGAACTTCAAACGGCAGCGCTATGACTCGGGCGCGCATTTTGAGAAACGGCGAATTAGCCACGGTCAATCTGCTCTTTAACTGTCTTCTCACCAGCTACCATTAGCGCCAACTCGGCCGTGCGGTTGGCATAGCCCCACTCGTTGTCATACCAGGCGTAAAGCTTAAGCTGGGTGCCGTTGACCACCATGGTAGAAAGCGCATCAATAATGGAGCTGCGCGGGTCAGTGCGATAATCAATCGATACCAGCGGGCGCTCTTCATAACCCAAAATACCGGCGAGCCCTCCCTCCGCGGCCGCTTTCAGCGCTTGATTGACCTCTTCCACCGTGACCTCGCGCTCAAGCTCAAACACCATATCGGTGAGCGATGCATTGGCCAGCGGCACACGAATGGCATGACCATTCAGCTTTCCTTCCAGTTCGGGAAAGATGGCTGTAATTGCTTTTGCAGAGCCCGTTGTCGTTGGAATCAAACTCATACCACAGGCGCGAGCGCGACGTAGGTCTTTGTGCGGCGCATCTAGAATCGTCTGAGTGTTGGTAATGTCATGTACCGTCGTCATCGAACCATGGCGAATACCAAAGGTTTCCTGAATCACTTTAACTACTGGGGCTAGGCAGTTTGTGGTGCAGCTAGCGGCAGTCACGATTCGATGCTGAGCGGGGTCATAAAGATGATCGTTGACACCTACCACTACGTTCAGCACGCCCTCTTCTTTAATCGGTGCACTAACCACTACGCGCGCAACGCCTTGATCAAGATATGCCTGGAGCTTGGCGGTTTCTTTCATTTTACCCGAGCACTCGATGACCACGTCACAGGCAGACCAGTCACTATCGGCAATCGCCTTATTGGCGCTAAACGCAACAGTTTTACTATCTAAAACAATCGCATCGTCGCAAGCTGCAATCCCTTCGCCAGGAGACCAGTGGCCATGCACCGAATCAAACTCAAGCAGGTGGGCAAACGTTGCTGAATCACCGCCTGGGTCGTTAATACGCACAAGCTCTACTGCCCCAGCTTCGACTTCAGTCCATAAGCTTCGCAGTGCTAATCGACCAATACGACCAAACCCGTTAATACCGATACGTAATACCATGGGGCCTCCTATTTAGATAAACGTATACATGAACGTCTAAATAAATGAATAGGTGAACAGTGCGAAAATCGTAATTCTAATATACGAAAAAACATATATGAGAAATTAAAAAAATGCCTGCAGGCTAGCTTGGCGCTGGCCTGCAGGCAGTCTTAGTTAACCGTAACGACCGGAGATATAGTCTTCGGTCTTTTTCTGTGCCGGGGTTGAGAACATCACTTTGGTATCGTTGTACTCGATGATTTCTCCCAGGTGGAAAAATGCCGTGTAGTCGGCTACCCGTGCGGCCTGCTGCATATTATGCGTCACGGTAACAATGGTGAACTGCTCTTTCAGCTTGTCCATCAGATCTTCGATCGTTGCTGTAGAGATCGGGTCCAACGCAGAGGTAGGTTCATCCATTAAAATTACATCTGGTTGTACTGCAATCGCTCGGGCAATACACAAACGCTGCTGCTGGCCGCCAGATAATGAGGTGCCTGGCTCCTGCAGTTTATCTTTCACTTCATTCCACAGGCCTGCATCACGTAACGCTTTCTCAACAAGCTCATCCTGATCTGCCTTACGACTTACTAAGTCATGCATACGCGGTGCGTAGGCAATATTTTCGTAGATCGACTTAGGAAAAGGGTTTGGCTTCTGAAAAACCATGCCAACACGACGGCGCAAAGCTACTTCATCCATCTTAGAAGCATTGACGTCCTGCCCATCCATTTCGACCAACCCTTCGGTGTGCACACTAGGAATTAGGTCATTCATGCGGTTTAGACAGCGCAAAAAGGTCGATTTACCGCACCCCGAAGGGCCAATCAGTGCGGTCACATTCTTCTGAAACAGATCAATATTTAGCCCTTTTAACGCTTGGGTTTTGCCGTACCACAGGTTCAAATCACGAACGCGGATACTTAAATCATGGCAAGCCTTTTCATTACGCGTATAAGGCTGCCCTACGTCGGGCAGGTTCTGCTGGTTCATGACAGGTACATGGCTGTTCATAGTAATGTCCTCTATGACGTGCTGGCCTACCAGCGACGCTCAAATTTCTTACGTAGTACAACGGCAAAGGCGTTGAGTGAGATAAGTATGGTGAGCAGCACTAAAATACCGCCAGCAGTTTTTTCTACAAACGCCTGCTCTGGCTCACCTGACCAGGTAAATATTTGAGCTGGCATTACCGTTGCGGCATTAGTAAATGAAGCCCCTACATCAGGGATAAATGCCACCATTCCAACAATAATTAGCGGTGCTGTTTCCCCCATCGCCTGTGCCAAACCGATGATAGAACCGGTCATGATTCCCGGCATCGCCAAGGGGAGAACATGATCACGGACTACCTGCCAGCGTGAGCACCCTACTCCAAACGCCGCATGGCGAATGGAATCCGGCACGCTACGAAGCGCCGTACGCGTAGAGATAATAATCACCGGCAGCGTCATCAGCGCTAAGGTCATACCACCTGCCAGTGGCGAAGAACGCGGCACCCCAAAGAAGTTAATAAAAATCGCTAAGCCCAGCAAACCGAACAGAATCGAAGGTATGGCAGCTAGATTGTTGATATTAATTTCAATTGCTTGGGTAAAGCGGTTATCTGGCGCAAATTCTTCTAAATAAATCGCTGTCATTACACCAATGGGAAACGCAATCAGCAGGGTAACGATCATCGTCATCACTGTGCCAACAACCGCCGACAAAATGCCTGCATTCTCAGCAATTTTTGAATCACCAGAACCAAAAAACGTTTTATTGAAGCGTAGATCCACTTGGCCGGCTGCTACACGCTCCTCAATTTCTGCCTTTTCTTGATCGCTGAGGCGATTGCGATGCCCTTTTAGATATTGATCTACTTCACTGTTCGCTAACATCCAACGTTGCTCTGACGTACCGATTAGCTCAGGGTTGTTACGCAGTTGGAGCGGAATTACCCTCACCTCAGTGCGGCTAATCAGCGGTATCAAGTCTTCATCAAATGCTTGTCGGCCATCGCGGCTAGCTTCTTCTGAATAACGAATTTCCGTATTGATGTACGCCTGCTGGAAAGCTGGCAACCCTTTGCTCAACATATCAGCAAAGAACAGCACCAAAAACAGACCAGCCAAACCCAGCGCCCCCATGGATACCCACTTCAAGCGTGCCGACTTACGGTGACGCCGCTTAAGCTGCTGGCTGATCTCGTCAAAAGTATGGCTCATCGAATCAGTTCCTCGGCGTTACAGGTTATTTACGCGGTATTTTTCACGGAAGCGGCGAATCATTAAGACTGAGACTAGGTTGAGTGTCAGCGTCACCGCGAATAGCACCAAGCCCAAAGCAAACGCTGAAAGCGTTTCTGCGCTTTCAAACTCCTGATCGCCAGTAAGAGCCGCCACAATGCGCACCGTCACTGTCGTCATGTCCTCTAATGGATTCGCTGTTAGATTAGGTCGCATCCCCGCAGCCATTACCACAATCATTGTTTCGCCTAGCGCTCGCGACATACCAAGCAATGACGCAGAAATAATCCCAGGTAAAGCAGCAGGTATGACCACATCACGAATGGTCTCGCCTTTCGTCATCCCCAGTGCGAGCGAACCTTGGCGCATGCTGTCTGGCACAGAGTTAATGACGTCGTCGGAAAGCGATGAAATAAACGGGATAATCATAATTCCCATCACTACACCGGGTGCGACGGCATTGTTATAAGAGGCATCTAAACCAAAGAACCCTGCAATGTTTACAATAATTGGGGCAACGGTAATGGCAGCAAAGAAGCCATACACCACGGTTGGAATGCCCGCTAACACTTCAAGTACAGGCTTAGCGACAGTACGAACCCTAGCAGGCGCATATTCCGACATATAAATAGCTGAGAGCAGCCCTACCGGCACTGCCACCAACATCGCAATAGCAGTGATCATAAAGGTGCCCGCAAATAGCGGCACTGAACCAAATTCTGCACCGCTGCCGTCACCACGCCCTGCCGATGCTAAAAAGCTCGCACCTGGATTCCATGTTGTGCCGGTAATGAACTCCCAGAAGCTATGCATCTGAAAAAAGCGTAAAGCTTCTGAAATAATTGAGAATAGTATTCCGAAGGTTGTGAAAATCGAGATCAAAGCCGCGCCCGCTAAAATCCACCGGATAACGCGTTCAATGGCTTGGCGCGCGTGGAACTGAGGTTTTACCTGAGCAACACCTACGGCGAGACCAGCGGCGGCCACCACAAGACTAGCGGCAAACAAATAAAGCGGGGGTATCTCAGCGCCTAGCAGCAACAAAAGCAAAGAGCCGACTGCACCCACTAGCACTGCTGGCCCTGCGGTTGAGAGAACAGCAAACCATGCATACTGATCTGGCTGCGCATACATCGCAGCCCCTGACGCGCGTACACGGGAAGCCTTTGCGCGGCCAATAAAGTAGGCCGCTAGCCCAAGCAGCAAGAGCACAGTGCAAAAGAGTAGAAGTAGCTGGTTAGTTTGCATCGAATTTCTCTCGCATCACCTAATGAAATCGTGTTGGCGACCACTTTGGAGTAAAAACATGACAGCAATGTGACAAACACCAAGATATAGCCAACTCAAACTAAAAGGCCGGTAGCTTATGCTACCGGCCTTTTGTATCTAGCGTTCTAACTTACTTCAGGTCTTCAACAGTTAACTGAGCACGGTCAGCAACACGCTGACGAGCTTGCTCACGCTCAGCTTCGGGCAGCGGAATCAAGCCAATATCAACCAAGTAGCCATCACTGCCAATCATCAGCTCTTCCATAAACATGTTGGCATAGTCATACATTGGCGGTACTTCATCAGCGTGCTGGTTCTTGAGGTAGAACCACAGCGAGCGAGCAACTGGATATTCACCAGAACTAATTGCTTCTACTTCTGGCTCAACACCATTAATAGACGCGCCCTGGATAGTATCCGGGTTTTCAGTCAAGAAAGAGTATCCAAAGATACCGAACGCTTTAGTATCTTCAGACAAACGCTGAACGATCAAGTTATCGTTTTCGCCTGCATCGATATAAACGCCGTCTGAGCGGATTTCGGTGTAACCTTCGTCACCGTAAGCTCCCAACTCTTCTGAAGCTACTTCCATCACCAGCTCTTCAAAAGCATCGCGGGTTCCAGAGGTCGTGGGCGGCCCATAGATAGAAATCTCACGATCCGGTAGAGAATCGTCGATTTCGCTCCAGTTAGTGTAAGGGTTATCAACCAGCTCACCATCAACGGGGACCTGAGCGGCAACGGCTAGGAAAATATGTTCTAGGGTAAAGTCTGCTGCGTCGTTATTAGTTGATTGGCCAAGAACGATACCGTCAGAACCGATTTTAGCTTCAGTAATATCGGTAACGCCGTTCTCTTCACAGCGCTCAAATTCAGATGGCTTCATACGACGTGAAGCATTGGTGATATCGGGCGTGCCTTCACCTACACCATTACAGAACAAGCGCAAACCGCCACCCGAACCTGTTGACTCAATCACAGGCGTAGGGTTACCGGTAGTCGCACCGAACTCTTCAGTAACGTAGCTGGCAAACGGATAAACGGTACTGGAACCTACGATGCGGATCTGATCACGTGCCTGGGCAACACCGGCAACGCTCATTACGGCAGCCGCTATCACGGTCGTTTTTAGAATACGGTTCATGCGAAATACTCCTGTCGATGTAAGGTTTTGGCCTTCGCAAGACGTACTTTGCACCGTTTCAATGACAACTTTGTGACAGGACGTAACATCACAAAAATTTTTAATCCGAGGTACCGCATAACACTGGTACTAAATTAACAGCCCCAACGCAGCCAACGTACATAGCCCAAGCGAGACACCTTGTAGTAACCGCCTATCCAAGCGATGGGCAATCACATCTGCCAGCGCATTACCGATTAGCACTGCAGGTAGAAACGTGAGCGCTAATTTAAAATGCCAAGCGGATACCTGGCCCGCAAGCGCTAGCGTCATGAGCGTTAGAAGAGATGTCAGAATAAAGAAAGCGGCCAAATTGCCGCGCAGGCGATCAGGTGGAAAGCCATGCATTAGCAGGACGACTGGAGGACCACCGATGGCAGCCACCGTGCCAAAAACGCCTGACAGTATACCTGCCAGGAACAGCGTCACACGGTTTACCGGGGGATGAAAACGAAACAGCGTTACTATCACAGCAAACAACACGATAGCGGCGATCAGTTTTTCGAGCACCACCAACGGAGCAGTTAACAATAACCAAATGCCCAGCGCATTCCCTGGCAAGCGGCCAATCAAGGCAATGCCTATCGCGTCCAGGCGTATTTCTTGCCAGTAGTGGCGCACCATCAGCAATGAAACAGTAAACCCAAACAACACGAGCACTACCGGCACCAAACGTGGTTCTAGCATCAACAGTAGTGGTGCCCCTACCACTGCCAAACCGAAACCTGTCGCACGCTGTACGAAAGCACCCAGCATTAATACGGCAGAACAGGCTAGCCACACGCCAAGTGGCATGTCTATCCATGGCAACGAGTTATTCATTAAAATCAATCATCACACCTTTTCGCTAACATCAATCAGCAGCACAAAGCATCAGTACGAATCACCGTAAGCGGGCTTTCTTGTCAGCTTTTGGACGCCGATATTACCCAGCAACGCGGCCCCCAACATAGTGAGCACCATCGGCCATAGGTGCTCTACCTGGAACAAGCCCACCAGCACCCCAGCAATTGCGCCACAACTAAACTGGATGCCACCTAGCAGTGCAGTTGCCGTGGCACTGATATGTCCAAAATGGTCCAGTAACGCAGAAATGGCATTAGGTGTGATCAGACCAATCATACCGGTAAACAACATGACTAGAGGCACCACCACATATAGCGAAGCCAAATTAAGCGCTGTCGCGATAACAAGCCCCAGTGCCGCAATTAACTGAATCGTTAACCCTAGTCGTAAATTCTGTTGTGGCGAGCGCTTACGCAGTAAATGAATATTGACGCGATTAGACAGCGCAATCACAAGCACATTGACGCCAAACACCATTGGGTAAACGCTAGGCGATAGTGAGAAGTAGTCTAAGTATAAAAATGGAGAGGCGGTTACAAAAGCAAACAGCCCAGCGAATGAAGCTGCGACAGCGCAAATATAGCCCATCCCCTCTTTATGACATAGCACACTGGCGTAATTGCGTATAACTTGGCGGGGCGAAGCTGCGGGTAAGTTAGTATCTCGTGTTTCGGGTAAACGCGTACCTAGCAGCCAAAGCAAAAAACCTGCGTAAGCGGCCAAAAATACAAATATCAGCCACCACCCCGCAATGTGCAGCAAGATACTACCCACGGCAGGTGCCACCAACGGCGCAAGCATCATGATCATAGCCATCGTTGACATGACTTTAGCGGCTTCACGTCCGCTGAAACAGTCGCGCACAATCGCCGCTGAGTTCACCACACAAGCGCCGCCGCCCAGTGCTTGAATAAATCGCCACACCAGCAAAGAGGTCAAACTATCGACGGTGGTGATCATTAAGCTCGCGAGCATAAACACCACCAAGCCACTGAGCAAAACAGGCTTACGCCCCACCCTATCCGACAGCGGTCCAAAGCACAGCTGACCGATTGCGAAGCCAAATAAAAACATACTGATTGAGAGTTCAGTATGATGAATACTCGCATTGATGTTTTCTGCCAGTACCCCAATGGCTGGTAAGTAAGCATCAATCGCAAACGGCGCAAGCGCTGTGTTGGCCGCCACCAACAGCGCCACTCGACGAGGATTAAGTTCCATAAACATCCTTGAAGTTGGCATTATTCAGCAGAGAATGCCGCTGAATTGATAGGCCGCTAATCATAATCGATTTCAATTCATTTGTCGGTCACTGTTCGCCACGCAATGCCCTTGCTAAAGTATCCAACGACAACTATCTCAACGACGACAAGGAACGATGCATGGCCACTAGCCTACTAACTCAATTAAAAGAGATGACCACGGTTGTCGCTGACACCGGCGACCTTGAGGCTATCCGCCGCTTTCAGCCGCAAGATGCCACAACCAACCCCTCGCTTATCTTGCAAGCTGCCCAGCAAGAAGACCGACGCGCACGACTTGCCAGCATTGCCAAAGAAAGCACCGACCTTGAAGACGCGGTAGATCGCGTGGCTGTCGATATTGGTAGCGAAATCAGTGAACTGGTACCTGGCTACGTGTCGACTGAAGTCAGTGCCCGACTATCGTTTGACCGTGATGCCACCATTGCCAAGGCGCACTCATTGATTGAGCGATACGCCCAGCATGGAGTAGGCCCAGAGCGTATTTTGATCAAAATGGCGTCGACATGGGAAGGCATCCAAGCCGCTCGCCAACTTGAACGTGACGGCATTCGCACTAACTTAACCCTATTATTTGGCTTTGCCCAGGCACAGGCCTGTGCAGATGCTGGTGCAACGCTTATTTCACCGTTCGTAGGCCGTATTCTCGATTGGCATAAAGCTAAAGCCCCTGACACAGATTTTAGCGGTGCCAACGACCCAGGCGTGCAGTCTGTTAAGCGCATTTACGACTACTACAAAGGCCATGGCTACTCCACCATCGTCATGGGCGCAAGTTTCAGAAACGTGGGTGAAATTCAGGCGCTAGCTGGCTGTGATCGTTTGACGATTTCCCCTGCACTACTTAACGAACTAGACGAACTTCAAGGAGAGTTGCCGCAACAACTCATTCCCAAAGCAGCTAGCAGCGCACCGAGTGAAGCGTTAGCGCAGGCAGATTTCCGCTGGGCAATGAACGAAGATGAAATGGCGACGGACAAACTAGCAGAAGGTATTCGCAAATTTATGGCTGACCAGCGCAAGCTCGAAGAACTGCTTAGTAAGCTTCGCAGCAGCTAATTCGATTGCTGACTCCGCTGGATCGCTAACATAGATAGGCGACAAAAAAAGCCAAAAGGCCCTCTAGGATGTTTATCTTAGGGGGCCTTGTCTAGTAGACGCGTTGTTTTTGAAACCTAGTTCTTGAAACCTAGTTCTTGAAACCTAGTTCTTGAAACCTAGTTCTTGAAACCTATATATAGATAAAGTGCGTTAGTGGGCCGTTGTGTTTTGCGCTTCGAGCATTTCCACAAGCGGTTGAAACTGTTCGCGGTTGTGCTCGTTCATATGCATTAGAATTCGATGGGCCTCTAAAATACGTTCACGCAGCCCCTCTTCGTCAGCTGGCTCAGCAGGCAAGTCTTCTAGGGCCGATGTTAGTTTCGACGCTTGCTGCAATGGCGCTTCCATCAGCGTAAAAAAACGAGCAAAGCCCATCACATCCAGCATTTGTCGTACATCTGGATTATCAGCAATGATGGTGGGTGGATGCTCTAAACGTCCTTTTACCGCCATAGCAACTTTGGCAAGAAAGCCCAGCGCGGTCGAATCAACATTCGTTGCTTCGCGCAGGTCGATCATTACCGCCGTTAGCCCAGGCGTTTCAGCAAGGCGCTGAGCTTGGGTATCAAGCGTGGCGCACAGCGTTAGGCGCACGTCACCACATAATTTTAAAACAAAAACACCGGAGTCGAACGCCGCTTTAATGCGGCCTTCTTCAATCAGCATGACCAAATCCGCTCACCATCATGATTGTTAGGTCATCGGGTAAAGCATCGCGGTCCTGGTTCGCCTCATTATCCGCATCGCCTTCTATAAGAAGGGAGTTGGTGTTGGCTAGCCGATCGCGCAACTGCTCAAGCGTGACACTTTCACTTACTAATTGCTCAAGTTCCTTGAGCCGCGTGTCGAGTGTCTTACCCGGCAAGCATTCCAATACACCGTCTGAACACAGCCATAAATGAAAATCGGCCGGTAAAGCACAGCTGAGCGAAGGATACTCTACATCTGGAAAAAGACCTACTGGCATTCCCTCTCCTGCCAGACGCATTAGCTTACCACCAGACACTAGCAGTGGCATAGGAAGCTGCGCACCGAGCGAATAGTGAAGCGTTCGCTCCTGGTGGTCAATGACACCAACAAACAAGGTCGCGTGTTTGCCAATATCAGTGTCCTGCAACTCTCTGTTTAATGCCGCCAACCAGTTAGGTGCCAACTGTTCTGGCGATTGGCCATCCCACTCATTAAGCCATCGATTGCATAGATACTTGAGCAGTACGGTAACAAACGCAGAGGATGCCCCATGCCCAGACACATCGGCAAAATAGAATGCGCTGTAGCGATCGTTATAGCGCTGATAGTCAAGGAAGTCTCCCGACAAATACAGCGAAGGTGCAAACCAGTAATCGTAGTACACACCGTTGATGATTTTGGGATGAATAGGCAATAAGCGGCGCTGAATATGACCACCGCTCTGTTGATCCATACGCAGCAAGGCTAGATGCGTTTCCAGGCTTTCGTTTAATTCGGCCAGACGCTCTCGGTCTCGATCTCGCTCCTGAGCCAATGTGTGAAGCTCAATGGCTTTACGAATCATCCGGCGCAACAGTTCTGCGTGGCGTAGCGGATGAACAATATAGTCAACTAAACCAACATCAACTGCCTTAATTAGGTCCGCGTCCTGACGAGAATCACTGACAACTAAGGTAGGCAAACGATGTGTCAGTTGCGACCACTGCTGGCGCGGCACTGCCCTTGCATGAGCAACGATGAGCGCTGTGTCGGCAGGCAAATTGTCAATATTATCTGCTGCAAATACCCACAAGCCATCGCACGTAATCGCTTCTGCTAGCGCGTCACGCTCTTGCCCTGGCTCATCGATCACCGCGATCAACTGCTTGGAATGATCCATATTAAGCCTCAATCGGCGAAATCGTCGTCACCAAAATCGGTATCGTCGAATTCAAAATCGTCCATAGCAAACGGGTCATCCCCAAGCTCACCATCACTAATCTCAAACTGACGGCGCTGTAAGAAGGCATCACGAACAAAGCGATAACGATCGCCACTAATTAACGCTTCCTGATCCAGTAGCCTTGCGCGAATTTGGACAATATCCAGTGCCGTCAAACCAGCCCTAAGTGTATGGTCATCCAGATAGGTAATAGGGTGAGCAGCAATATCAAAGGGCAACCCAGCGGTATCTCGTAGCGTTCCAGGACCGAGCAATGGTAACACCAAATAGCGCGAGTCATCCCATCCCCATACCGCCAACGTTTGGCCGAAATCTTCCCTATCAGCATTGATTTCCATCAACGTGGCGTAATCCAATAGCCCGCCTATGCCAACGGTCGAGTTAATTAAAAAGCGCGACGTCGCAAGCCCTGCATTAGCGGGCTTGCCTTGGAGCAAACTGTTTAATGCGGTTCGCACGTCACGCAGGTTAGAGAAAAAATTACCTACCCCAGTTTGTACGGGGTCGGGGGTAACCGTCTGGTAACCTTTAGCTATTGGTTTTAACGTATAGCGATCTAACACGTCATTAAAAGCAAACACGCGACGGTTAAACCCTTCCCAAGGATCTTCAGGGTGGACTTGCTCGCCAACATTCCCCCCTGAACTAGCACACCCACTCATGCTTAATACGGCTAGCAGCAAGACAGGCAATCCCTTGTAGCGCCAGCTAAACGCGCTTTTGTGCTTTGCTAACAACCCAAGCATGGTAGCTCCTCTTTCAACATGTGTGGCGTGCAGTTCGTCGCATTTCACGCCTAAAAAAATTAACCCAAAGCCCTGTTATTGACGACGTATAACAACACTACCGGCACTGTAACCTGCGCCAAACGAACAAATCACACCAATATCACCACCTTCTAACTGTTCACGATGCAAGTGAAAGGCAATTATCGATCCTGCCGAACTGGTATTAGCATAGCGATCAAGAATAATGGGCGCTTGCGCTTTACTAGGTTCCACACCTAGCACTTTCCGCGCAATCAGGTCATTCATGTGCTGATTAGCCTGATGCAGCCACATGCGCTTCAAATCGCTTCCAGAAAGTTCTAGAGAAGCTAAATGGCTCGAAATCAGTTGAGCAACCATAGGGCACACTTCTCGGAACACCCGCCGCCCTTCTTGTACAAATAACTTATCCAGCGCCAGCGGGTCACTGTCGGTAACGCGATTAAGGAAACCTGCGTTATTACGAATCGCATTAGAGAACTTCGTCACTAGACGCGTACCTAATATTTCATACTGCTCATCAGACACAGCGCAATCACTGCTTTCCAGTACCATTGCTGTACAAGCATCGCCAAAAATAAAGTGGCTATCGCGATCTGTAAAGTTGAGATGTGCCGAACAGATCTCTGGGTTTACAATGAGAGCCCGCTTTACGCTACCAGATGCAATCGCATTGGCCGCTGTTTCAAGCGCAAATGTGGCTGAACTACAGGCTACATTCATATCGAAACCGTAACCGCTGGTGCCTAACGCCCGCTGAACTTCGACAGCCACAGCTGGGTAGGCACGTTCTAGGTTCGAACACGCTACGATGACAAGCTCGATGTCAGCGGCATCGACGTTAGCTGCTGCCAATGCCTGTTGTGCCGCCTGGGTAGCCATATCACACTGAATAGACGGTTCATCATTGCTACGCTGTGGCAGTTTAGGCCGCATTCGCGCTGGGTCAAGAATTCCTGAGGCATCCAACACATAACGACTTTTAATGCCAGATGCCTTTTCAATAAACTCGCTACTGGAGTGTGACAACGGCTCTCGTTCACCACGTGAGATTGCATCAGCATGCCGAGCATTTTGGCTGTCTACCCACGCGTTAAATGCTTTCACCAACGACGCGTTATCAATGGCGTGTTCCGGCGTGTAAAGTCCTGTACCGGTAATCACCACATGTGTCATGCCTTTCTCCTTTTAGCGGCTTACTGAGAGTCGCTGGCTGTCAATCGATGTTGTCATCTTGGTGCATTGGCTTAACTACGTAAGCCTATTATCGTATTACGACAAGCGTTAAACGCTAATAAGCTCTTCCCAACGCTTTTCTAGGCGCTTCACAGAAACGGGCATTTTAGTACCCAACTGCTGGGCAAACAGAGACACTCGGAGCTCCTGAATCCACCAACCAAATGCCACCAACTCTGGGTCTTCTGCGTCGCCCCTGCGTTCGCTTTTTCGGCGCGCGTCGAAACGCGTTTCTAATGCTTGGACATCGTGCATCAGCATTTGGTCGCGCCCTCGCTCGCGCGCGGCTTTTTCCAGCCGGATTAATGCAGCCTCTGTATAACGAGGATACTCCGTTAACCACTCACCTGCATCGCGAATAAAACCGGGGTAAACCAATCGCTTCATCTGCGCGCTGACATCGCTGTAAACAAGCGCCAATGCAAAATTGAGCTTCCCTTTTAAAATTTTGGTTACTGCCAAGTGCCCCTTAAGCGCCGCCTCAACATGCGTTAACAGTGTTTGGGCATGCGCTAACAAGCTTTCTTCAGAAGTTTGCAAGCGCTGCTTAAGGGCTTGCTCCGAACGTGGCAGAGGATGCGTAGCCACTACTTGAGTAAACACCGCCAGCAAAAGATCATCAACCAACTCATTTTTGTTTCCTACCTTCGCAAACAACAATGCGCATTTTTCCACGTCAGGCAAACGCTTAATAGCTTTCACCTGACCCGGCTGTTGTGAGATCGCCAAACGGGCCACACCCATTTGATGCGCTGCCGCTGCCTTGGCGGGATGGTCGAAAAGTGCCACTTTGAAGCGTGAATCTTCTGCCACCAGTGCCGGGTAAGCTTCGACACGGATCCCCGCCTGGGTCGTCACCCGAGATTCAGGGAGCGGCTCACTAGGCAGACTTTCAAGCGCCGGGGCCTGATTAGCCTGTTCTGCTAATGCCTGGGCTCCCCTACTGGCGGCTTCTTCAAAGCGCCTTTCCAGGGCACGTACGTCACGCCCCTGGCCCAGCGTTTTACCAGCGTGATCAACAACGCGCACGTTCATAATTAAATGTGGTGCTAGCAGGTCAAGCCGCCAGTCATCAGGATGTACCCGCGTACCCGTTCGCCGCCGAATAAACTCGCCAAGCGCCTCGGTCAGTGGGCGCTGATCAGGCACAAGCATTTCCAGTGCCGCATCGACCCAGTCGGGAATGGGGACCACTTGACGACGAATGCTTTTCGGCAGGGATTTAAGTAGCGCAATACACTTTTCGCGCAGCAACCCCGGTACTAACCACTCAAGGGCATGCACGGGCAACTGAGGCAGCATAGCGGCAGGTACGGTCAGCGTAACGCCATCATCTTCTGCATCAGGATCGAAGTGATAGCTAACCGGATAGGCAACCCCTGCCAACGTTAGGTGATCAGGGTACTGCGCCTGAGTCACGTCGTTGGCATCCCGCGCTTTAAGTGCCTCAATATCGAATTTTAATAAGTCAGGAGACTCACGCTCCACCTGCTTGCGCCAATGCTCAAACCCTTTGCCATTAACGATATCGTGAGGGAGTCGTTCATCATAAAAAGCAAACAACGCCTCTTCATCGACCAGAATATCGCGCCGACGCGCACGATCTTCGAGTGCCTCGACTTCTTCAATCAGCGCTCGGTTATGAGCAAAAAATGCACCCTTAGTCTGAAATTCGCCTTCCACTAACGCACGACGAATAAACAGCTCCCGGGACTCTTGGGGAGCAATAGGGCCATAATGCACACGGCGACGGGCAACGATCGGCAGACCAAACAGCGTTACTTGCTCGAACGCGACTACCTGGGCACGTTTCATTTCCCAGTGCGGCTCGCTGTAGCTGCTTTTTATCAAGTGCTGCGCTTGAGGCTCAATCCACTGGGGGTCAATTTTCGCCACTGTACGGGCAAATAGTTTAGTGGTTTCAATCAGTTCAAACGCCATTACCCACTTCGGCGTTTTTTTCGCCAGCCCTGAACCGGGGTGAATCATAAACTTACGATTACGCGCGCCCAGGTATTCACGGTTTTCCAGTAGTGTTCCCAGGTTAGAAAGCAGCCCAGATAACAGCGCTTGGTGCAGTTTTCCTGACGTTTTACGACGCGCTTGCTTGGCTTGCTCTTCGCTTTCGTCTTCATCTCTGGGCAGCGGTGCGGGCACGTCGATGTCCATATCGCGCAGCAGCTGACGCAATTGACGGAACGTGTCATGCCATTCGCGCATGCGTAGATAGTTAATATAGTGCTCGCGGCACCAGCGACGCAGTTGGTTGCCTGAGAGAGCCTCGCGGGCATTTTCGATGCCATGCCATAAGTTTAGCAACGCAACGAAATCAGAATCGGGATCATGCCAGCACTGGTGCGCTTGATCCGCCGCTTGGCGTTTGTCAGCAGGCCGATCTCTAGGGTCTTGTATCGCCAGAGCCGATACCACAATCAATACATCCCTCAGGCTGCCTCGTTCGGCACCTGCCAGCACCATGCGCGCTAGGCGTGGGTCGATGGGTAGCTTAGCGAGCTTGCGGCCCAGCGGGGTCAGGCGCTGCTGGTCGTCTACCGCCCCCAGCTCAAACAGCAAACGAAAGCCATCTTTTACGAATCGGCTATCGGGCGGGTCGACAAAGGGAAATGCCTCAATGCTGCCAAGTTTCAGCGCTAGCATGGAAAGGATGACTGATGCTAAATTGGTGCGCTGGATTTCTGGGTCGGTAAACGCTGGCCGCGATAGGAAATCCTCTTCATCATAAAGACGAATACATACCCCTTCCGCAACACGGCCACAGCGGCCTTTACGCTGATTGGCGCTGGCCTGGCTAATCGGCTCAATCGGTAGTCGCTGTATTTTCGCCCGATAGCTGTAGCGGCTGATACGCACCAAACCAGGATCAATAACGTAGCGAATTCCCGGTACCGTGAGCGAGGTTTCAGCAACGTTAGTAGCCAGCACAATTCGCCGCCCTTTGTGGGAAGCGAAGACACGATTTTGCTCTTCGTTGGAAAGCCGAGCATAGAGTGGCAATATTTCGGTGCCGGTTAAGTCGGCCCGTCGCAGCGAATCGGCTGTCTCACGAATCTCACGCTCCCCGGGTAAAAACACCAGCACGTCGCGTGGACCATGCAGCCAGCCTTTCTCACGCTCGATGGTTTCGATTTCGCGCACTGCGTGCAAAATGCCTTCTTGCAGTGTCCGGTCATCCTCATCCTCTTCGCTACGCGCCAGCGGGCGGTAATGTACATCGACGGGAAAAGTGCGGCCAGAGACTTCAACCACCGGCGCAGGCGCGTTGGCACTGCCGAAATGGGCAGCAAAACGATCTACATCAATGGTGGCTGAGGTAATAATGACTTTTAGATCAGGACGTTTCGGCAGCAGGCGCTTTAAATACCCCAGCAAAAAGTCGATGTTAAGACTGCGCTCGTGCGCCTCATCAATAATCAGCGTGTCGTAACGCAGCAGCAAAGGATCGTGCTGCGTTTCTGCCAGCAGGATACCGTCCGTCATCAGCTTTACGAGCGTATTCGGGGAGCTTTGATCATTGAAGCGCACTTGGTAGCCCACCTGCTCACCCAGCGGCACGCTCATTTCTTCCGCTAACCGCCCGGCAACGCTACGCGCTGCCAGTCGACGTGGCTGGGTATGCCCAATCACCCCTTTACGCCCACGGCCAAGCTCTAGACAAATTTTAGGCAACTGAGTGGTTTTACCCGACCCTGTCTCCCCCGCCACGACTACTACCTGATGGTCGCGGATAGCGTTTAGGATATCCTCTCGTCGTTCTACTACAGGCAACTCGGCAGGATAGTCCAGTGCCACCTTCAGTGCTTCACGGTTAGCAAGCAGCCGCTTAGCTTTTTCAAGGTCGCGCTGAACCTGCTGGACACCGTGGTCGATCGGCTTTCTGTCTCGTTGACGCCGCTTAAGGCCTGCCACACGACGCGCTAGCTGCTGTGCATCACGCAGCATAACGTGCCTTATCTCCTCATCTAATGCGGTGAGTGGATAAGCGTTCTGGGCGTCAGCATGGGAAGTTTGCGTGTCGGTGGTCACGTTAGGCTCGGTTTCCATCTCAGAATAAAATCGGCCCACTGCATGAGTGGGCCGACTATTGTAACGCCTTCGATAACAGGACGCCTAACAGCCACCTATTAGTGAACTCATTAAGCGCTTAAGCGTTGCTTGTTTCCTGATCGCGGAGCTGTCGACGCAGCACCTTACCAACGTTGGTTTTGGGAAGCTCATCACGGAACTCTACGTACTTCGGAACTTTGTAGCCAGTTAGCTCTTTTTTGCACCACTTGCGCAGCGTCTCAGCGTCTAACTCACTGTTTTTGGAAACAACGAATAGCTTGATCGCTTCTCCAGCACCTTCATCTGGCACACCCACTGCTGCAGACTCCAACACATCTGGATGCGCAGCCACTACATCTTCTATTTCATTTGGGTAGACATTAAAGCCAGATACTAAAATCATATCTTTTTTACGATCAACGATCTTGATGTAGCCATCATCTTGCAAAACAGCAATATCGCCCGTATGGAACCAGCCGTTTTCATCAATAGAATTGCGGGTTTCATCATCGCGCTGCCAGTAGCCTTTCATTACCTGAGGCCCTTGCACGCAAAGCTCACCAGGCTCCCCCATTGCAACATCATTGCCGTCAGCATCAATTACCTTCACTGAGGTACCAGCCACTGGTTTACCAATGGTGCCCAGCTGTATAGCGTTTGTGGGGTTAAAGCTAACAATGGGCGATGTTTCCGTTAGCCCATAGCCCTCTGCAATCGGGCACCCCGTTGTCTCTTCCCAACGCTGAGCCGCCGCTTTAGTCAGTGCCATACCGCCGGAAATGGTCAGTTTCAGCTTGGAAAAATCGAGCTGCTTAAAGTCATCTCGGTTACACAGCGCATTAAACAGTGTGTTCAGACCAATAAACCCGGTAAACGGCAAGCCTTTAAGCTCTTTGACAAAGCTAGGTAAGTCACGAGGATTAGTAATCAATAGTGAGTGGTTGCCTGTTTCCATCAGGAATAAACAGTTAACGGTAAACGTATAGATGTGATAGACCGGCAGTGGCGCAATTACCAGCTCTTCGCCATCGGTCAAGTGTTCACCGATAGCGGCACGCGCCTGAAGCATATTGGCCACTAGGTTCCGGTGGGTCAGCATCGCGCCTTTAGGCATACCGGTGGTGCCACCGGTGTATTGCAGTGCAGCCACATCATCCATGGTGCGTTGCACCTCGGTATGATGTAACGACGCGCCTTTTTTCAGTGCATCACGGAAGCCAACAGCGTTGGGTAGCGAGTAGGCAGGCACCATCTTTTTAACGTGCTTAACAACGGCGTTAATTAGCCAGCGCTTCGGCACATCGTGCATATCGGCAAGCTGGGTAACCAAGACGTGCTGGATATCCGTTTTACCCAGCACTTTCTCAAGCTTATCCGCCATATTGGCCAAAATCACAATGGCTTTAGCATTTGAGTCTTTGAACTGGTGCGCCATCTCCCGCTCGGTGTAAAGCGGGTTGGTATTAACGACCACGAGCCCCGCTCTTAGTGCACCAAACACCGCCACAGGAAACTGCAGCACGTTAGGCAACTGAATGGCGATCCGGTCTCCAGGAACTAAGTCGGTTTCATGCTGCAACCAAGCTGCAAAATTGGCAGACAGGCGATCAAGATCGGCAAACGTTAGGGTTTTACCCATGCAGCTAAATGCCGGCTTGTTGGCAAAACGTTTAACCGCTGAATGAAAGACATCCGTGACTGAGTTGTACTGATCCAAGCCTTCAAGCGCTGGGCCACGTAGTACGTGGGCATTGGCGTGTTCGCTCATGGGCAATCTCCGCTATCCGTGTCGATATTTGACCGACCTTGTTATTGTGCGTGACTAACTAGCAAGCCTAAAAGAGCCAACCATATACGACAGGCAGCACGCTGTAAAACGATCGATTGAAACTGGCGTTTCAACTTTAGCTTAAAGCACTGCCCTGTTGCTGTCGCTCACGCTATGTCGTCATCCTGTTTACTATGACCGTAGCTCGCTTTGATTTCTCCCTCGCGCCATACCAATAATTCGCCTGGAACCATTCGCTGCCACGCTTCATTTTGGGTAAGTGGTTCGGTGGCAATCACAGAGACAATATCGTTAGGCGTCGTATGCTCGATAAAATTAACCGTCAACTCTGCATCGGACAGCTCCGCCTCGCCAAAGGGCGCGCGTCGTGTGATATGAGCCAATTTGGTCGAGCAGTAGCTGTATAAGTAAACGCCATCAGATAACAGTAGGTTAAAAACGCCTAGTCCGCGCAACTCTTCACATAGCCCGTGCAAACGCTCCCACAATGATTCAGGAGACGCAGGCGGCGTGGGAAAACAACGACGCAGTTCGCCCATTAGCCAGCAGAAAGCGTGTTCGCTATCTGTGTTACCTACCGGGGTGTACGTACCTAATGGCAACTTTTGCCAATCGCTCAATTGGCCATTATGGGCGTAGCACCAGGGCCGCCCCCACATTTCACGGGTAAATGGGTGTGTATTTGCCAGCCGTACGCCGCCTACATTTGCTTGGCGAATATGGCTAATCACTACATTGGACTTGATAGGATATTCACAGATTAAGCGGGCTATCGGGGAATTAACCGAGGGGTGGGGGTCACGAAATTCACGGTAACCGCCCTCCTCGTAAAATGCGATGCCCCACCCATCGCGGTGAGGGCCGGTGCCCCCGCCGCGGTGTAAAAAGCCGGAAAAGCTGAAACAAATATCGGTAGGAACATTGGCGCTCATGCCTAGTAACTCACACATCGGCTAGCTCCATCATCGCGCCTTGTACTCGCATTAGTTAATCACTGGTTCCCGGCGTCGGGTTGGCTGAGGATCTTCTTCCTGGGACTGATGCTGAGACACATCATCATAAGGTTCTGGCCTACGCCACCACCACAGGGCAATGCCAACACATGCGCCTAAGGCAATGCCTAAAATCAACCACAGTAAACCACCACGTAGTGCACTGGTGCTATGCTCAAGAAAAGCAACCGCAGACACCATGGCAGCCGGTGCCCAGCCGGTATAGAACTCACCCTCTTCTATCAACGGTAACTGATATCCTGCAGGCATCCACATCGCTCCCGCCACACACCAAGTAATCATCAAACGCGGTAGGCGAGGCAAAAATGCTAGCGCAAAGTAGACAGCGACCAGCACGATCAGTGAAAGAACGTAATAACTTAACCACAGCAGTGACATTGAGTCTTCAAACAGCATAATACCCCTCATGTGGGTGGAGACACCCGACGTTGATTTCCCGTTATGGTACCTATCAATTTATGAAAGCACAGCCTGATAAGCACGAAGGCTCGCCTGTCACACATTATTATCGCGCTAATTCTCCAGAATGGCACTGGTTAGAAGAGCGTGATGCGCCTGACGTATCGCTTTTTTTAGAAGCCGCCAACCATCAGCATGATGAATGGTTTGCTCCTTTACGGCCGCTTGCTGAAACACTTTATCAAAACCACTTAGCGCGTCGTGAATTGGCAATAACCAGCCTTAAGACAGCTCTTGACCACTTTACGTTCTGGAGCAATACCGCCGCCGAGGATGATTACCCTTGCTGGTGGCGCCACCCTAACAGCCAACCCGGTGCTGACGAGTGCTTTCTTGACGTACGTGAACGTGCCGCCGATCAGCCTTTTTATGACATGGGCGACATGGCACTGTCCCCGAATGAACAGTGGCTCGCCTGGACGGAAGATACCCAGGGCGACGAGCGCTTCACACTGTGGTTAAAAGCACTCCCCAACGGCAAACCTCAGCAACTACTAAGCGATATTGGCGCTAGCGTATGCTGGGCAGAGGATGAGACAACCAACGGCGCAACGCTGCTATTTACACGCTTTGATGACACTCAGCGCCCGGACTCCATCTGGCGTGTATGGATACCGTTTTCAACGCCAGAGCGCCTTGCTGAACCAACCTTAGTAATGCGTGAGAACGATCCGGAGTTCTGGATTGGGATTGGCAAAACGCGCTCGAAAGCATGGCTTTTGATTGAAAGCGGTTCGAAAGATACAACAGAAATCCATGCCGTGCCGGCAGATCAGCCCCATGCTTCCCCGATGTGCCTACATGCCCGCCAGGCAGGGGTTGAAGTGAGCATTGATCATCGCCCTGGTACGTTTTATCGCTTACAAAATCTCGCAGGCCCGCATTTTCAGCTCGACTTCACACGCGCTGATCAACAAAGCAACCCTGCTCCCGAGTGGAAGTCGCTGATAGCTCACCGTGAAGACACTACCCTAGAAGGGATCGATGCGTTTGAATGGGGGCTAATCATCGCCGAGCGAAGCCATCGCGATGCCCAGGTTATGTTACGCCGCTTAGTGCTAGATAAAGATCACAACCTCACACTAGATAAGCATATCGAACTACCTGGAACGCCCTGCTCGCAGCTGCTAGAAGATTCGCCACACTTCGATGCAAATACCGTACATCTACGCGAAGAGTCGTTCACTCGCCCTCCCAGCTGGTACGCGCTAAACCTGGATAGCGGTGAACGTACGTTGCTAAAGCAAGTCCCCGTTTACGGCCAACTGCTGCCTGATCAACTAGTCAGCCAGCGCATATGGGCAACCAGCGCTGACGGCGAACGCGTGCCAGTATCCATTGTCATGCGCGCTGACTTAGCCGGCCAACCACTGCCCACGTTGCTGTATGGTTACGGCGCCTATGGTGAAGCGCTTGACCCCTGGTTCTCAATTGCTCGGCTCGAACTACTGGAGCGTGGCGCAGCATTTGCAGTCGCCCACGTACGCGGCGGCGGTGAGCGAGGCGAGCCATGGTATCTAAATGGCAAAATGGCTCATAAAGAGAATAGCTTTAACGACTTCTTAGCTGCCCGAGAGGCGCTAGTAAACGAGGGGCTTAGCCAGCCAGAACGGATCGTGGCTTGCGGGGCAAGCGCAGGCGGTTTGCTAGTCGGCACCTGCGTCAATCGTAAACCTGAGGCATTTTGCGCAGCGGTATTGGAGGTGCCGTTTCTGGATGTGCTCCGTACCATGCAGAACCCAGAGTTACCGCTTACCACCGCCGAATATAGTGAGTGGGGCAATCCTGAAGACCCAGAAGTCGCCGAGCGTATCGCTGGCTACTCACCTATCGACAACATACGCGCCCAGCACTACCCAGCGCTATGGATAGAGGGCAACTGGTTTGATACTCGTGTTAGTTACTGGGAGCCTGCCAAATTTTATGCCCGCGTTACCGAGGCACAGCAAGGCAATGCTCCTGTACTGCTTCACACCGACATGACCAGCGGCCACGGCGGCGCATCCGGCAGGTTCAAAGCTTGGCGAGATACGGCTCGCCAAGACGCATTTATCCTGTGGGCACTCGGGCTAGCCCCTATGGACGCGGCAAAGCAAGCGCAATAGTTGCTTATCAAGAAATAGCCGACAGCTCGAAAATAACATTCAAGCAGCGCCCAGGCGCTGCTTTTTTTGTGAAAAAACACTTTATGGAAATGTTTTCCATGAAGTGTTTTTTACGTCATACTACCTATAAGTTTTATAGACAAACGCCTAGTTCACAAAATCAGGAGCAGACCATGAGCTATCAGGAACAGTTTCCAACAATTTGGGATACCCCGCCAAAGACAACAGCGCCAACCGATCAAGCGGCGACGCGAGAAGCCACAGCGAAGCCACAGCCCTCACCGTTTAAAGAAGCGTTTTTAACCATTTGGGATAGTACAAAAAGCAAAACCGCCAGCTAACGTTATTACCGTTAGCCAGCGGTTAGTGAGCATGCCAGGGAGGGCGACTGTTAGGTTTAAGACATCGGCAATACAGCGATAATATGCTCTTCCAAAAGGCGCTCGGGCACGTCATCTTGGGAAACCGCAAAGCTTCTTACGCTGACGCCCTTCCGGTGAACGCGCTCAGCATCGTTACTCAGCAGCGGATGCCATCCTGCTAGCTTGCGCCCTTCAGCAACACGCCGATAGCCACATGTGTGCGGCAGCCAGGTAAACTCTTTGACGAGCTCAGGCGTCAGTTGTGTACAGTCGGGTACGCTATCGAAGCGATTTTCATAGTCACTGCACTGGCAACTGTGAATATCCAGCAACCGACAGGCAACGTTAAGCACCGCTAATTCTTGCGTTTCATCGTCGTGGAGCTTCAACAAGCAACACTGGCCGCAGCCATCGCATAACGCCTCCCACTCTTGGGGCGTTAATTCTTCTAGCGAGTATCTTTCCCAGAAGCGCTCACGCATGGCCGCCACCATCATTGATTCCCTTTACTTTCAACATGTCTGAATAACTCCCACTCTCCGCAGCACCACCGCTGCTGGTTAGTGTGGCACGACACTCTTGCCATAACACTGCGAAGTCGGCCGCTAAGCATGGATAGTCTTCGTAAAGCCAAGGCACTAACTCTGCTAAGCGGTTCGGCCCCGATAGCCGCTGACCAATGCCAGCTACTGCACGGCAGGTAAAGTCAAAATCAGCGTAACGGTGCAGCCAGTCATGCTTAATCATCAACGGCATCATGGTAGACAACCGTTGCGGCGCAGGCCAAGCCTGTAACAACTGATAGCAGCGCTCGATTAACTGGTGCTGCTGCTCTCCCGCCTGCTGACGAGCAAGAAAATGATCCCACACGATATCTAACGCGATACCGACATAACGCCGCTGAGCGTGCGGCGCGCGCCGCTTTGCTTCTAAAACGTTTGGGTGCCGATCAATCCAGGCATCCACGCGGCGATGATGACGTATGCCGCTAGCAACATCTGGCGACCAAGCCGTTAAGTCTTGCCCCTTCACGCCGTCAGCAATCAGATTTCCGTACAGAAACTCATCACTACCAGGATGAGCAAGCCAAGCATGGGCAAGAAAGTTCATGGCAAAACGCTCATGGCAGAACGTTCATGGTAAGAAGCTCATAACGCTCATTCGCGGTTAGCCGCCTGAGCGCGGTGAACATCCAGCAAATAGGCTTCTTTCGCAGGCGGCATTTGCAGGTAAAAGCCTTGCTCTTGGATTGCATCCATCACATCAGCAGCGTTCACTCGAGCCAGCTTTTTATCGGCAGTCAGTATCATTGTAAGCACCGGCACTGGCTTACCGAAGGTATCCATCAATGCGTCGGGCACGGATGACAACCCTTTCTGTTTGTCTATGTAGAGATACATCTCGTCTTTGCGTGAGCTTTTTAAAATCTCACAAAGCAGTTTCTCGCTCATTACGACAACTCCTCAAGCGCCTGATGAATTTCTTGAGTTAAATAGGCATCACGCCAGCCGCCAGGAGTGGTTAATGGCTGGTTAGCAAGCCGCTGCATCACAAGCGCCTCAATATCTCGCCGCCGCAGCAACATCTCGGGCGCTATTTGTAGCTCAGCAGCCTTCTCCGTCACTACTTTTTTAAGTGCTTTAAAGCGCCGCTTAAACACAGGATGCATCGGGTCTGGCCAGCGCGCCGGTAAATCACCTTCGGGGCAATGCTGAGCCTGTTTCACCAGCGACAGCAGCGTATCGCCTTCTTTTTTAACCAGGGGCGGCTTAACCCCTTCAATTTCTGCTAGCTCATAACGATTTTTAGGCATTTTTTCAGCCACCGCGAACAACAACTTATCGCTAACCAACCAATTACGCGGCAAATCCCGACGGCGGGTTTCGCCTTCCCGCCAGATGGTCATTAAGCGGTAGGCTTCAAGCTGGCGAGGATCAAGGCGCCACAACTGCCGCTGGCGCGTATACCATTGGCCATCGCTCTCTACGCTGCGACCTGCCTGCTCGATAAGACTGGCACACTCATCGTCAAGCCATTCGCGCCGCCCCAGTTGTTCAAGCTTCTCCGCTTGAAGCCCCCAAACCTTCAGCAAATAGATAACATCTAACGCCGCATATTCGCACTGGGAGGGCGTTAAGGGGCGCTCTAACCAGTTGGAACGCGTCTCCTCTTTAGGCAGCGTTTCCCCCATCCAGTGCTCTACCAATTTTTGATAGCCCATGCCGGGAGTTTCTCCCAAAAAAGCCTGAGCGACTTGCGTATCGATAAGCGGTGCTGGCAATACGCCGGCCCAGTGCTGGAACACCTCGAGGTCTTCGCTACAGGCATGCAGTAATTTGATGGCACTATTCTTCTGCAACAAATCACGAAAAGCAGCGGTGCAAGGCGTGCTCAACGGGTCCACTAAATACGCCATGTCACCGGTGGTGAACTGAATAAGCGCTGGCACCGGAAAAAACGTGTTTTCACGGAAAAATTCAGTATCTAAGGCAATCACACTGGCACCGGCAACTTGCTCGCATGCAGCATCTAAGGCGTCGGCACTATCAATCCATTGATACAACGAGGGGGCTAAAGAGGACAAAGCAAACTTCCGGGTTGGCACAATCGCAAAAGCGCTTGCGTTTTTTTATAAGGTCAATCGCTGGCGAAAGGCTGGCGACCATTAAAGGCGCGGCTTAGCGTACCACCGTCTACATACTCAAGCTCCCCTCCCATAGGAACACCATAGGCGAGTCGCGAAAAAGAGACACCGTAGTGAGCAAGTTGGGCGGCAATGAAGTGCGCTGTCGCTTCGCCTTCTACGGTGGGATTGGTGGCAAGCACTACTTCGCGAATGTTGCCTTCTGCGACGCGGCTTTCCAATAGATCCAATCCAATGGCATCTGGGCCGACGCCGTCCAGCGGAGAAAGGTGACCATGCAATACAAAGTAACGCCCTTGAAAGCCACCCGCCTCTTCAATAGCAAGCTGATCAGCAGGCGACTCGACTACACACAGCAGCGCATCATCACGACGGGGGCTTTCGCACAGCGCGCAGATATCTGCTTCGGTCAACGTACGGCAGCGCTGACAATAACCGACCTCTTCAATGGCCTGCTGAATTACCGCTGCCAACCGCTGCCCTCCTGGGCGCTCGCGTTCTAACAGGTGCATGGCCATGCGTTGGGCCGTTTTTGGCCCAACGCCCGGCAACACGCGAAAAGCGTCCATCAGTTGCTCAACAAGCGGGGAGAAGCGCATGTTTAGAACGGCATCTTAAAGCCGGGCGGCAAGTTCAAGCCTGCCGTCGCTTCTTCCATTTTCGCTTTGGAGTTTGCTTCCACTTTTCGAACAGCATCATTCACGGCAGCGGCGAGCAAATCTTCCAGCAGCTCTTTGTCTTCTTCAAGAACGCTGGGATCAATAGTGACATTGGTAACATCGTGGCGGCCGTTCATGGTGATTTTCACCATACCGGCGCCCGCTTCGCCATGGACTTCCGCTTTAGCAGCTTCTTCTTGAATCTGCTGCATCTTTTCCTGCATCTCTTGGGCTTGCTTCATTATGTTGCCCATTCCACCTTTAAACATGCGGTTATCTCCTGAAGGAATAAAAAATAAGCATCGCGAGTCAATCGTCAGCGGCTAAGAACGCTTGTCAGACGTGGGTTTAACGGTTGACTCAATGAGAGTAGCCCCAAATGCCTGCTGTAGCTTCTGTATATTGGGGTCGCGGTGTAATAGATCAACAGCCAACGAGTGGCGCTCTTTCTGCTGACGCTCTTCCTGCTGGCGGGGAGTTTCAAGATCAGGCGCTAAATCAGCCACCGTAAACTCGATTCGCCGAGGCAGCCCATAACTACTTAGCGCGCGCTCAATACGACCATTGTGAACATCGGCCTGCATAGCGGATTGCCCAGGGTCAAGCCGCAGCACCACAGTGTGGCCATCATCGCTTTCAAGCTGACAGTGCGCTGCCAAATTACGGGTAAGGCCGCCTAACCCAAGGGCACTGAAGCATGCCAGCCACCCAGCATGGTCTAGACGATCGTCAGCAGCGACCTGGCTGCTAGCAGCATTGGCAGGCACCTCACTGGAAACTGGCTCTGGCTCTGGCTCTGGCTCTGGCTCTGGCTCTGGCTCTGGCTCTGGCTCTGGCTCTGGCTCTGGCTCTGAAGAAAGCATGGCGGCACTCTCCACCTCGTCAAGCGACCAGGGTGGCGCTTGCTCTGATGAAACAGCGTCAGGCGCGCTTAACTCGTCAGTTGCACCCGGGGCAGCACTCGCCTGCACCGCGGCTGAGTCAGGCGTTTTGGCCTGATTGCTCGGCAGCGCAGGCTCAGGCTTTTTTACCGCTGGCTCATGGGCAGAGACTGGTTCAGGTGCGTAGCTATCCTCAGATGCAGCTACCTGAGCAGCAGGTTCAGGAGAGACAGGCTCATGCGACACCGCTGTTTGGGAAACAGTGTCACTGGAAGGTTCTCGGCGCAGCGGAAGCGGCGTGGCAGCAGGCTTTGGCACCCCCTGGGGGCGAAACGCCAGCATTCGCAATAGCGTCATTTCTAGCGCACTGCGCAGATCAGGTGCATGCACCATGTCGCCGCGCCCTTGAATGCCGATCTGGTAATAGAGTTGAATATCCTCGGCAGTAAAGCGGCTCGCCAGTTGTTGAATAAGCGCTCGATCACCGTGACTATTATCAACGGCATCAGGCACCATCTGCGCCACGGCCAAGCGATGCAAAACCGCACTTAATTCATCCAATACTGCTGCAAAATCAGGCCCCTGCTCCGATAACTGAGCAACCTCGGCTAGCAGTCGCTGAACATCAACATCAGCCAGCGCTTTTACCAGCGCCAACACATGGCGATGATCCAAGGTACCCAGCATGGCAGCGACATCCGCATGGCGAATCGCACCCTGGCCAAAGGCAATGGCTTGATCGGTCAGGCTCATTGCATCGCGCATAGAACCTTCCGCGGCCTTACCTAACAGCCACAGAGCGCTCTCATCATACTCGACCCCTTCCTCCCCCAGCACATAGGTTAGGTGCTCTACCACCCGTTCAGGGGGCATATGCTTAAGCGTGAACTGTAAACAGCGGGATAGGACGGTGGCGGGCAGCTTTTGCGGATCTGTGGTGGCCAGCAGAAACTTCACGTGGGGTGGCGGCTCTTCCAGCGTTTTAAGCAGCGCATTGAAACTGCTGGTCGACAGCATGTGTACCTCGTCAATCAGGTACACCTTATAGCGTCCTTGCGTTGGCGCATACTGCACGTTATCAAGCAGCTCTCGGGTATCTTCAACCTTTGTCCGCGAAGCAGCATCGACCTCGATCAAGTCAACGAATCGGCCTTCATCAATCGCGCGACAGCTGTCGCACTGACCGCAAGGCGTCGAGGTAATGCCTTCATTACCGCGGCCATTTGCGGTGCAGTTAAGGCATTTAGCCAGGATACGCGCAAGGGTGGTCTTGCCCACCCCGCGAGTACCCGTAAATAGGTAGGCATGGTGAAGACGGCCTTGGTCGAGTGCATTGACCAAGGCGCGCTGAACATGGGCCTGGCCCACGAGCTCGTGGAATGTACGCGGCCGCCATTTGCGGGCCAGAACCTGATAGCTCATTGAGCATTACTTCCTTTGGCGGGCTAACTGTCGATGCGAAAAGGACACCATTCTAGCGGCTGCGCTGCAGCCCGCCAACCGCTCAGCCCAATAGACTAGCAGTCCACTAGACCAAGCGGCATTGGGCAATAAACGTTAAGCGTTGTTGTCACTTTCAGCAGCGCCAGCACGCTGGGCAGCTTCTTTGATCAGCTTTTCGAGCTCACCACTTTGATGCATCTCGATCACGATATCGCAGCCGCCAACCAATTCGCCTTCCACCCAAAGCTGCGGGAAGGTCGGCCAGTTAGCAATTTTTGGCAGCTCAGCGCGAATATCTGGATTATCCAGCACGTTAACAAAGGCAAAACGCTCACCGCAGCCCATCAGCGCCTGCACTGTTTGTGCAGAAAAACCACACTGCGGCAGCTGGGGGGTACCTTTCATGTAGATAAGAATGGGGTTTTCACTAATTTGGCGCTGAATATTTTCGGCAGTCGTACTCATGATGTGCTCCTAAAACAAGTGATGTTATCTCGCCAGTTTACGCAATTCGTTAACTAGCTTTAACCCTTAAAGCCGAAGATTACCTTTTGTTGCCGTGCAACCTAATACTTGAGCAAACTACTCGGCCTTACCATGTGGGTCGTCATTCTACGCATGCCAAGCGCGTTGCGCATCCCCTGCCGCATCGCTAGGATAGTGTTTTTGCGCGGAGAGATATCATCATGGCGACACGCCATTTCTTAACCTTGCTGGATTTAACCCCAGATGAGCTGGCGTACCTGATTCAGCGTGCGATTAAGATCAAAACCGAGCTCAAGGCTAACGGCCCCATCTATACGCCGCTACCTAACCGCACGCTGGCGATGATTTTTGAAAAATCATCGACTCGCACCCGTGTGTCGTTTGAAACCGGCATGGCGCAGTTCGGCGGTCACGCCCTCTTCCTCTCTCCCCGCGACACCCAACTAGGGCGTGGAGAGCCGATTGAAGACACCGCCCGCGTACTGTCCGAAATGGTTGATGCGGTAATGATTCGGACCTTTTCACACGCAGGCTTAGAAGCCTATGCCAACGCTAGCAGCGTGCCTGTGATTAACGCGTTAAGTGACGATTATCATCCTTGCCAATTGCTAGCAGACGTGATGACCTGGACCGAGCTGCGTGGCAGTGTAGAAGGACGCACGGCTGTTTGGGTAGGTGATGGCAATAACATGTGCCACTCCTGGATTAATGCCGCCCGTCAGTTTGGTTTCAAACTGCGCGTTTGTTGCCCTAAAGGCTATGAACCGCGCGCTGACATTATGGAAGCCGCCGGGGACTGTGTAACGTTGCATCACACCCCCCACGAGGCTGCCAAAGACGCCGACTTGATCACGACAGATGTGTGGGCATCCATGGGGCAGGAAGAAGAACAAGCTAAGCGCGAAGCAGACTTTGCAGGCTTCCAGGTCACTGAGGCAATGCTTGATAGCGCACAACCTGATGTGCTTTTCCTACACTGCCTACCTGCCCACCGCGGTGAAGAGATCAGCACTACCTTATTGGACGATCCGCGCGCTGTCGTGTGGCAAGAAGCGGGGAATCGCCTGCATGCACAAAAGGCGTTAATCGAATTTTTGCTGCTTGGCAGAATTGCCAACGAGTAACACCTGAGGGTACGTGCTTTTTAACACAGGCTTTCAGTTACGCGAATGCCCAACAGCACGCACTCTCACACGCACTCTCACACGTACTCTCGCATGTATCCCCGCACGAACCATCAATTGAAAATGATAAGCAAAAAAAAACGCCTCGTTACTGGTAACGAGGCGTTTTTTTGGATTCTGTGGGTCTGTAAAATGGTGGAGCCTAGCGGGATCGAACCGCTGACCTCAACACTGCCAGTGTTGCGCTCTCCCAGCTGAGCTAAGGCCCCACATAGTTTTACATGCCGCTTTTTCAAACCACTCATTGAGCAGCGGCGAGATACTACGCCAGTAATTTGCTCAGCGTCAAGCTAATCATGAACAACTATCAACTAAATTCTCCTTTGGTTAGAGCTGTGGCACTCTATATCATGCAACGCGGCTTACGCCCACCACTACGATGATTTCATGCAGGAGCCTGCACCTTGATCAAAGTTTTAATCGCCGATGATCATCACCTAGTGAGAACCAGCATTGCTCATCTGCTAAACGAAGAGTGCGATATTAAAGTCGTAGGTGAGGTCGACGATGGCGAAAGCGCAGTGGCTCAATGCCGTCGCTTAAAGCCTGACATTGTCGTGATGGATATTCGCATGCCGGGCATTGGCGGACTCGAAGCTACTCGCCGCATCCATAGAACAATGGAAGACGTCAAAGTACTCATATTAACCGCTCACATTGAAGATAGTGCGTTACGGCTCATGCTGGAAGCGGGTGCGATTGGCTTCCTCAGCAAAGGGGCTGACACGTCAGAAATGACCGACGCTATCCGCCAAGTCTTTCACGGAAAGCGCTATGTCAGCCAAGAAATCGCCCAGCGGTTGGCGCTTTCCCATTTTACTGACGAAGACAATCCGTTTAGACACCTGTCGCATCGTGAGCTACAAATCGCCCTTATGATTGTAAATTGCCAGCGCGTCCAGGATATTTCAGACCGCTTGCACCTTAGCCCCAAAACAGTGAACACCTATCGCTATCGGCTATTTGACAAACTAGAGGTCGCTACTGATGTAGAGCTTACCCACCTGGCACTACGCCACGGTTTAGTTGAGGGCTTTGACGCCATGCTGGGATAGACCTACCATCGCAGCTTCCGTTGCCTAGAAGCGCCGATTTCCAGCCATGACTTTTGATGCCAAGCAATTTTTAAGCTCTGTCAGTGCCTCGCCCGGTGTTTATAGGATGCTGGACGAGCACAGCAACACTCTCTATGTCGGCAAAGCCAAGCGCCTAAAAGCTCGGCTTGCTAGCTATTTCCGTGGCCAGCTTAATACCAAAACCCAGGCGATGGTGGCACGAATTGCAGATATCCAAATTACCGTCACCCGTAGCGAAACAGAGGCCCTGCTGCTAGAGCAGACGCTCATAAAAGAACTGCGTCCGCCCTATAACATTCTGCTAAGAGACGACAAGTCTTACCCTTTCGTATTTGTGACCGATCGGCACGCTTACCCTGCGCTTGAATATAAACGTGCGCGACAGCGTCGAGGAGATGGCCGCTATTTAGGTCCTTATCCAAGTAGCGGAGCGGTGAAAGAAAGCCTAGCGCTGATGCAGAAAATTTTTCGCATACGTAATTGTGAAGACAGCGTGTTTGCCCACCGCTCTCGACCATGCCTGCAATACCAAATTCAGCGCTGTAGCGCGCCTTGCGTTGACTTCATTTCGGAAGCAGATTATCGACGCGACGTTGAGCATGCAGTAATGTGCCTTGAAGGTAAAAGCGAACACGTCACCCAACTTCTTAGCGAGGAGATGGAAACGGCCAGCCGCGCTTTGAATTTTGAAGAAGCAGCAAGATTGCGTGACCAAATACAGCAGCTACGCCAGTTACAGCAACGCCAGTTTGTCGATAACGAAAGTGGTGATGCCGACGTCTTTGCGCTGGCCCAACGCCCTGGGGCGCTAGGTATATCAATACTTAGCGTTCGCGATGGCCGCTTACTGGGCGCTCGCCATCACACGCCTAAAAACGATCTCGACCTGCCACTGGGCATGCTGCTGACGGAAGTCGTTAGCCAGTACTACTTTGGCCAACCCCACAACGTACCCAGTGAAGTAATTACCAGCCACCCACTTGAAGATAGTCCACTGATTGCCGACGCACTTTCACAACAAGCGGGTAAACGCGTTCGCGTCACTAGCCAAGTTCGGGGGCATCGCGCACAGTGGCAGCATCTGGCTATGACAAATGCCGAGCAACAGCTTGCTTCGCAGTTGGCTAACAAAACCCAGCTTACTCAGCGATTTGAAGCCCTCCAGAAAGCACTCGCATTGGACAAAATACCCCAGCGCCTTGAGTGCTTTGACATTAGCCACAGCCATGGGGAAGCAACCGTTGCTTCCTGTGTAGTATTTGACCATCAGGGCCCACGCAAGAGCGATTACCGCCACTTCCGCATCGAAGGCGTCGCCGCAGGCGATGATTATGCAGCCATGCAACAAGCACTAACACGCCGCCTTAAACGGGTAAAAAGTGGCGAGGCAGTGGCGCCTGACATTTTGATTGTCGATGGCGGTAAAGGTCAGTTGAACATGGCTCGCGGCGTGTTAAACGAGCTAGCGGTTACCGATATCATTTTGCTCGGCGTTGCTAAAGGCACCACTCGTAAAGCAGGCCTGGAAACGCTCTTTCTAGAAACCACTGACAATCCCTTACCCCTTGACCCCGCGTCGCCAGCATTACACTTAATTCAGCATATTCGCGATGAATCTCACCGCTTTGCCATTGCCGGCCACCGCGCTCAACGTGACAAAGCACGCCGCACCTCTACGCTTCAAGACATTCCCGGCATAGGCCCTAAAAGACGGCGCGAATTATTACGCTTCTTCGGCGGTTTGCAGGGCGTTCAGAAAGCTAGCCGCGATGAGTTGGCGCGCGTACCTGGCATTAATGCCTCGCTCGCTGAGACAATTTACCAATCCCTAAATGGATAAACCTACTGTTAACATGGATGCTAAGCACCAAGGGGGATAGAATATCCCCCACTACACTCCGTCTTCCATGACTCTCCGGCAAGGATCGCGCCCCGCGATGAATATACCCAACATACTTACTCTGGCAAGAATCGTTTTTATTCCACTGTTAGTAGTGCTTTTTTATCTACCTTTCAGTTGGAGTATGCCAGTTGCTGCAGGCTTATTTGCGCTAGCATCAATCACCGATTGGCTAGATGGCTACTTAGCCCGCCGCTGGAATCAATCAACGCCGTTTGGCGCGTTTCTCGACCCTGTGGCTGATAAATTGATGGTCGCGGTTGCACTGGCGCTACTCATTGAGCGCTTTGACACACTGGTATTAACACTGCCCGCATTGGTCATTATCGGCCGCGAAATCGTCATTTCGGCACTACGTGAGTGGATGGCCGAAATGGGCAAGCGAGGTATGGTTGCGGTGTCCTGGATCGGTAAGCTTAAAACAACACTGCAGATGGTTGCCTTGCTCATACTTCTGGCCTTCCCTCCAGGACATGAGTTTGCGCTAATGGGTGTGGTTGTTCTTTACGCTGCAGCCATTCTTACGCTGTGGTCCATGGCGCAGTACCTTAAAGCAGCCTGGCCTCACTTGAGTCGTTCCATGTGATCGACTCTCTAGGCGACTGAACCTCCAGACAAATTCATTAATTGACAAGCGCGTAGCGATGCGTATAATTCGCCCTCGAGTCGAGCGGGAATAGCTCAGTGGTAGAGCATCGCCTTGCCAAGGCGAGGGTCGGGAGTTCGAATCTCCTTTCCCGCTCCAACTTGGATAGCGTGGTAAAGCAAGAGAGGGTCGTGAGCTGGAACGCCAGTCCGATCGAATCTACTTTCTCGCTCCAACGACTTGTTAGGCTGGATGGCAGAGTGGTTATGCAGCGGACTGCAACTCCGTGTACGCCGGTTCGATTCCGACTCCAGCCTCCATTTTAGTGTGGCGATGAATAGCAATATTCCTGCGATGCACTGCCCGGATGGCGAAATTGGTAGACGCAAGAGACTTAAAATCTCTCGGAGGCAACTCCGTGCCGGTTCAAGTCCGGCTCCGGGCACCATATTTAATTAGCACCTCCCCTTCTTTCAGCGGTAAACGTTTCCCATATTGTTTTAAGAGCGCTAGAGAAGCGTTTTTTGTGCTTCTTACAAGGCTCTGCAATTTTTTGATTACCCCTCTTTTTTGCCCCTCCTGTTTTATCCAATCGCCAAATAGCTTACCCCCTCTTAAATATCGCATCAGAGCGTTTAGCGCTATCTATATGCGCTGAAAGCAATTTTTCACAGCCCCTCATCGCCAAGTGACAACAGTCACGCTATGATGCCTTCCTCTGCTGTCTACAGCACGCGAAGCATTTAGCACCCACTGCGTTTGAATGTAAAAAGAGGATCCGGCCCCATGAGCTCGCCAATATCCGACGTACTTGTCATCGGCGGCGGCGTCGCCGGCCTAACTTTAGCCCTTGAAGTTGCTGACCATCTTTCGGTAACCCTGGTTAGGCCTGCTCTGGATGACCAGGGAGCCAGCCGCTGGGCGCAGGGCGGAATAGCAGCCGTACTCTCACCAGACGACGACCTAGATGCCCATGTGCGAGATACGCTCATTGCTGGCGATGGCCTATGTGATGAAGAGGCTGTTCGATTTACCGTGACACACGGCCCAGATGCCATTCAGTGGCTAATCGACAACGGCGTCCCCTTTACACCGGATCCAGACCCGAGCGCCCGCTACCCTTATCACTTAACACGGGAAGGCGGCCACAACGCACGCCGCATTATTCATGCTGACGATGCAACTGGACGCGCGGTAGTCGATACGCTGTACGAAAAAGTCACTTCTCACCCCAATATTACTCAGCGCAGTGACTTAACCATCCTGCACTTAATCAGCGATGCCACAGGCCGCTGTATTGGCGCGGAAGGCGTAGATCAACAACAGCATCAACAAACACTGCTTGCCAAGCACATCGTACTAGCAACAGGCGGTGCAAGCGGCCTTTATCGGCACACCACCACCCCATCACCAAGCAGCGGGGAAGGCATGGTGATGGCCGCTGAACTGGGCGCAAAACTGATGAATCTTGAGTTTCAGCAGTTTCATCCTACCTGTCTGTTTGACCCAGAAGGACCTGCTTTTTTAATTAGCGAAGCCGTACGAGGAGAAGGCGGACACCTGCTAAATGAGGCCGGTCATCGATTTATGCCCGATATTGATTCTCGCGCTGAGCTGGCTCCCAGAGACGTCGTTGCTCGAGCAATCGATTCGCAAATCCAACAAAGCAGCCAAGGGCATGTGTGGCTAGATATCAGCCACCTTGGAGCAGCCGCTATTCGCCACCATTTCCCTACTATTTTGGCACACTGCGCCTCCCGGGGAATTGATATAACCCGCCAACCCATTCCAGTAGTGCCTGCCGCTCATTACAGCTGTGGCGGTGTTGCCACAGACCACCGCGGTGCAACTCACGTCACTAATCTCTATGCGGTTGGAGAGCTTGCTTACACAGGCCTACATGGCGCAAATCGCATGGCTAGCAACTCACTATTGGAGTGTCTGGTATACGCCAGAAGCTGCGCAAAGCACTTACGCACGCAGGAAAAACGCGCACAAACACGCCCAGTTGCACCTAAAGAGATTCTTAGCGATACCCGCGATACAATGCCGCTGCAGGGTCAGCAGTGGTCATCCACGCCCCTGGAAGCCCTGGCGACTATACGTAGCGAACTGCGGGCAACAATGAGCCAGCATGTTTCGATTGTTCGCAGCAATCAGGGGCTAAATATCGCTCACCATAAGCTGAACGAACTTGAGACGCAGCTTAACGACATTCTAAACGGCAGTCTTGACGGTGTTGCTGACAGCTCAAAGAAAGGCTCTAACAACGCTTCTGAAGGCACTGCTGGCAAGCGCAGCCACCCTGAAAGCGTGCGTTTACAGCAAGCACTGTGGCTTGCAAAGTTGACGGTATTAGCGGCACTTCAAAGACATGAATCACGAGGACTGCATTACTCTATCGACTGGCCTAAGCACCAGGAAAATACAGCGGCTTCGGAGATGTCACTTGATCAGCTAGCGCCCGGGACGATGGCATAAACGCCGCAGCGAACGCTGACTGTGTGCTGGCAAGCTATCTGGCCACAACCAAAGCCATTGCGGCCCGACATGGAGCCCGATTAACCAAGGGCCCACGTAATCAGCGTTAACAGGCTGTTCGCTTTCAAGTTCACCCTCTTCCGATAACCACTGCGCACTTAATCGATTGCCGCTTTTCGAAACTCTTAACTCCCCTATGGGTTGATAGCGATACTCACGGCCCAGCAACAGTATCGCGATTACTGCCGCAAGTAACGCTATCCATGGGCCAATAAGCCACGCCGTCACCGCACACAACCCGAATGCCAAGAATGCGTGAAAAGCGCACTGGATTTTAGAGCGTGCGATAAGCAGAGTTATCGGTATTTTCTGCATGCTCTACGATCATCTGCACGATGCGCTTTAATGATGGCTCCTCGGGCCATTCACGACGCATCAACCATCCAAAGAGATCTTGATCCTCTTCCTCAATTAAGCGCTGATAGGCCAACTGCTCATCTTCACTCAGTTCATCAAAGCGGTGTTCAAGAAACGGTATCAGCAGCAGGTCAAGCTCCCACATGCCACGGCGAGAGTGCCAATAAAGCCGTTTACGCAATATGGCTGCAGGGGAAGTATCGTCGTTCAACGTCAGCCTCTCCGGTTACAAAATGAGTCGCCAGTATACCTAAGCCACAGGGTCGCGCCAGCGCCTCACTTCGCCTATGCTGATATTCATTCTAGTACCTTGTTTTATCTGAATTGTTTTATCCTGTTATGCGCAGTATGCTGACTCTGTTGTTATCGAGGTCGCAAGCGCGTCACGGCCATTAAAGTTCGCAGGGAGCCAACCGATGACCAAATCTGAACTAATCGAACAAATTGCGATGCGTCAACCGGAGCTATCCGCCAAAGAAGTAGAAACGGCGGTGCGTATTATTTTAGACGATATGACCGACGCTCTTGCTAGCGGGGGACGGGTTGAGATCCGGGGGTTCGGCAGCTTTTCGCTTCACTACCGAGAGCCTCGTGTCGGGCGCAACCCTAAAACAGGAGACCCGGTCGACTTGGACGGCAAGTACGTGCCGCACTTCAAACCGGGCAAAGAGTTGCGCGAACAGGTAGATGCAAGCCGCGCACTTGGCTATTAATGAGCTAACCGAGGCTACACAACCTCGGCGTTGCCAATAGCAAGGCTCTTTTGATCTTGTTATCCGACTTTATGTGGGATGACGCCGCGCCACGACTCATACACAATAGAGCCATTATGAATGTCACTGACTAGGAAACTCTCATGCGTTGGATCAAAGGGCTGATTCTGGCCGTCATATTGCTGGTTGTTCTACTGGTGGGCATTTTATTTGCCGTCAACAACCAACAAACCATTGCCTTAAACCTAATTTGGGCAGAACTGCCGCCTGTGTCACTCTCTGTCTGGCTGCTTGCTACGTTAACTTTCGGCGTTATCTTAGGCATGCTTGCCATGCTAGGTGTTTACGTACGCCTTAAAGCGCAGCTAGCACGAAGTGAACGACACAATAAGCAACAGCGCAAAGAGCTAGACCGCCTACGCACTCAGGAGCTTAAGGAACTGGCTTAAATGTATGATGCCGTGCTGCTAGGCGTTCTACTGGCAGCCATTGCCATCGGCTTTGGCCTGGGTGTTCGTCACGCTTCCCGCCGCCGCCAGCGCACTCATGACTCTCGCCCATCAGGCTTATCGAGAGAGTACTTTGTCGGGCTGAATTACCTGCTCAATGAGCAGCCCGACGAAGCTATCAATACGTTTGTCAATGCACTGGATGTTAATAGCGATACTGTGGAAACCCACATAGCGCTAGGCAAGCTGTTTCGCGCACGCGGTGAAGCAGACAAAGCCGTTAGCATTCATCAAAACCTACTTGCTCGCCCTGCCCTTTCCACCAGCACTAACGAACATGTGCAGCTTGAGCTAGCACGTGACTTTATGGCGTTAGGCGTTCACGATCGAGCTCAGCGAATGCTGAGAGCGCTGCTGGATAAATCAGACAATGACACCTATCGCCAGGAAGCCAAGCGGCTACTGATCGATTTACTTGAGCGCGAAAAGGACTGGCAAGAAGCACTCGACGTGGCTCAATCACTGTTTAAGCAACAGCCCGGCATGCAACGACCTGCTGCTCACTGGCTATGTGAACTCGCCCAGGAGGAGATACATCAAGCAAGTCGCGCGATCGCCCGCAAGCACTTAAAAAAAGCGCTTCAGTTGGATGAGCGATGCGTCCGTGCGACGTTACTACTTGCTGAACTGGAGATGGATAATGGGCATTACACACGTGCCATTGAGCGCCTAAACCATATTCCCCAGCAGGATATTGCTCACATCCCCACCATGCTGCCCACCCTCCAGCATGCCTATGAGCGTAATAACGACATTCAAGGGTTTGAAACGCATCTTTATCGACTGCTGGGACAAGCACCGTACACCAGCATTATTATCGCCCTCGGAGAGCTCGTTCATCAAAGAGATGGCGTAGATAGTGCTATTGAGCAAACGGGCGAGTGGCTAAGGGAGGCACCCAGCCTGGGTGGGCTTGATTACCTAATCGACCTTTATCATGAAAGCCAACGTTTGAGTGGAAAAACTCCGCCAGACACGCGTTTGCTGTTACTTAAGCACCATACCAATGCCCTTTTAGAGGGCAAAGCCCGCCATCGCTGCCGCCGCTGCGGCTTTGCCAGCGACAGCCTGGCATGGCAGTGTCCTAGCTGCCGCCGCTGGGGCACCATTAAACCTATTACCGGGGTTGATGGCGAATAAGCGATGATTACCGTCAGTCAGCCAGCTCAGCTTCTATGGCTGCTAGCGCCATCATTGGCTCTTCCGCCTGTGTTACCGGTCGCCCAACTACTAAGTGCGTACTACCAACACGCATCGCATCACTTGGTGTCATAATACGCTGTTGGTCATTAGCCGCAGCAAAGCTAGGGCGTATTCCAGGAGTTACCTTCAAAAAGTCGTCGCCACAGAGCGCCTTGATTTGCGCCGCCTCTTGGGCTGAACAGACAACACCGCCTAATCCGCTCTGCTGAGTTAATGCGGCTAAACGCAATACATGCTCTTCCGGCGTCGCAGCTATGCCTACCTCATGCAGATCTTCACTTTGCATGCTGGTTAGCACCGTAACGGCAATAAGATGTGTACTTAGCCCATGATCATCTAAACGCTTAGCGGCCGCTTCCATCATCTTGCGCCCGCCAGAAGCATGCACGTTAACCATCCATACACCTTGCTCCGCTGCCGCCTGCACCGCGCCTGCCACCGTATTGGGAATGTCATGAAATTTTAAGTCTAGAAAAATTTCAAAACCACGACCATGTAAGGCTTCCAGTACCGCAGGGCCACTGCGCGTAAACAACTCTTTACCCACCTTTACCCGGCAGCGCTTAGGGTCAAGCTGATCTGCCATACATAAAGCCGCATCAAGAGAGGAATAATCCAACGCGATAATCAACGGGGTATCAGTAGACACTGTGCTTAACTCCATTTTTCATTTGACAGCATTATAACAGCCATCCCGACCCTGCTGTGTAAGTGATTAACCATTATCAGAGAGCAAAAATCTTACAAACACCGTCGTTAATGTCTTACAGCTCACCTCCTATAAACGTATTAGTTTAGTTAAGGCAAAAGGGTATTGAAGAAACAGTAAACCTTTTTGCATGCGCAAACCGCCACAACCTATCACTCCCAAGTACAACAACCGATGGGAAAGGCGGCTTTAAGGAAATCTATGAGGATATTAACAATGCAAACAACGCTAAAAGGACTATTGGCTGCACTGCTATTGAGCCTAAGCTTAGGGGTTTCGGGCCTTGCATTGGCACAAGACATCGCGCCTATTAATGTGAATACAGCGGATGCTGAGCTGCTTGCTGAGTTGCCTGGCATCGGCCCCAGCCGTGCAGCCGCGATTATAGAAGAGCGCGAAAATAATGGCGCATTTGCTAATGTAGATGATCTCACCCGCGTTAGCGGCATTGGCCCCGCCACTGTTGATCGTATGCGCGAGCAAGTAGCGATTGAAGAGTAAACCGCTAAAGCAAAGATAGTATAAAACTTACATCACTCTAGGTTGAAGCCGCCGTTTAGGGCATTCCCAAAACGGCGGCAAGGCGTCACCTAGTATTCACGCGCGAATAACTCTTTAAAAGCTATCTCCGGGTATGCGTACAGAACCTTCCATTAATACCCGTGCGCTACGGCTCATAACAGCTTGATCAATCTGCCAGCGCCCATCGGCCAGGCTTGCTTTTGCACCTACACGTAGCGAGCCAGAAGGATGCCCAAAGGTCACCGCTTCACGCTCCTCACCACCTGCGGCTAAATTTACTAACGTGCCTTGAATGGCTGCTGCTGCGCCGATGGCAACCGCTGCGGTGCCCATCATTGCGTGGTGCAGTTTACCCATGGAAAGCGCTCTTACCACAAGATCGATGTTTTCCGCACTCACCGCTTTACCACTGGACGCCGTATAGCTAGCCGGCGGGGCAACGAAAGCCACCTTCGGCGTGTGCTGTCGGCTGGCCGCTTCATCAACATGCTTAATCAATCCCATACGCACCGCAGCATGGGCACGAATGGTCTCGAACATGGCGAGTGCTTTGGCATCGCTGTTAATTGCTTCCTGCAGTTCACAACCGGTATAGCCTATGTCCTGGGCGTTAACAAACACGGTGGGAATACCTGCATTAATCAGCGTCGCTTTTAAAACACCAACCCCGGGCACTTCCAAGTCATCGACCAAGCTCCCGGTTGGGAAAATTGCCCCCTCACCATCCGCAGGATCCATAAAGGCCACAGGAATCTCAGCAGCAGGAAAGGTCACACCATCTAGCTCAAAATCGCCGGTCTCCTGCACCTGTCCATTAACAATAGGCACTTTAGAGACAATGGTTTTACTGATATTGACCTGCCAAATACGTACTTCAGCGACACCATTTTGCGGTATTTTGGCGGGGTCAACTAACCCATTAGCAATCGCATAAGGACCTACTGCTGCCGATAAGTTGCCGCAGTTGCCGCTCCAATCCACAAACGGCTTATCAATTGAAACCTGGCCAAACAGGTAGTCCACATCGTGATCTGACGACTCACTCTTGGAAAGAATCACCGTTTTACTGGTGCTTGAGGTTGCTCCGCCCATCCCATCGATCTGCTTTTCATAGGGGTCTGGGCTACCAATCACCCTCATCAGCAGCTTATCTCGTGCCTCTCCCGGCACTCTCGCCGCCTCGGGCAAGTTGCCCAAGGTGAAAAACACCCCCTTACTGGTGCCACCGCGCATATACGTCGCAGGAATACTAATCTGTCCAACATGAGACATAAATAACGCTCCCTAACCATTCTCAATGACGATGCCTGAACATTCTCAATGACGATTATCAATGACTATGTTCACTAATCGAATGCCGAAAAAAGAGCCCGGCGCTTAGCGACGGGCTCTTTCATTAATCGCTTTGGCGCTGCGTTACACGCCAATTTGGCTACGCCGTGGTGGACTCAAGAAAGTCCTGGGCGAAACGCTGCAAGACCCCACCGGCAGAGTAAATCGTGACCTCTTCGGCGGTATCAATACGGCAGATCACCGGCACACGTTCAGTGGTACCACTTTGACGATGAATAACCAGCGTCAGCTTGGCGCGGGGCTGAGGAGTGCCTTCTACGTCGAAGACTTCCGTACCGTCCAGCGCCAAGGTTTTACGTGTGGTGCCCTCTTCAAACTGCAGCGGCATCACGCCCATACCAATTAAATTGGTACGGTGAATACGCTCAAAGCCTTCAGCCACAATGGCTTCAACACCTGCTAGCGCAACACCTTTCGCCGCCCAGTCACGCGAGGAACCCTGACCATAATCCGCACCGGCAATAATAATCAGCGGCTGTTTACGTGCCATATACGTTTCAATGGCTTCCCACATCCGCGTCACGGTGCCTTCTGGCTCAACACGTGCCAACGACCCCTGCAGCACTTTGCCCTGCTCGTCGTGCACCATTTCATTAAACAGCTTCGGGTTCGCCAATGTCGCCCGTTGGGCAGTTAAATGATCGCCGCGGTGGGTCGCGTAGGAGTTAAAGTCCTCCTCAGGCAGGCCCATCTTGTGCAGATACTCACCTGCTGCACTGTCCAGCATAATCGCGTTAGAAGGCGACAAATGGTCGGTGGTGATATTGTCCGGCAAAATCGCCAACGGACGCATACCTTTCAAACCACGTTCGGCAGCCATATTGCCCTCCCAGTAGGGAGGTCGACGAATATAGGTGCTCTGGGGCCGCCATTCGTAAAGCGGGCTGACCTGAACGCGCGCGCTCTTGTCGAGGTCGAACATCGGGATATAGGTCTGACGGAACTGCTCCGGCTTCACGGAAGCCTTCACAATCGCATCGATTTCGCTATCGTCGGGCCAGATATCTTTTAGCGTGACTGGGTTTCCATCATGGTCGGTGCCCAATACGTCTTTCTCAATATCAAAGCGAATCGTGCCAGCAATTGCGTAGGCAACCACTAAGGGCGGCGATGCCAGAAATGCCTGCTTCGCATAGGGGTGAATGCGCCCGTCAAAGTTTCGGTTACCGGAAAGTACCGCTGTGGCGTATAGATCACGGTCGATAATTTCTTTCTGGATGACCGGATCTAACGCACCGGACATGCCGTTACAGGTTGTACAGGCGTACGCCACGACACCAAAGCCAAGTGTTTCCAGCTCATCCATCAGCTTGGCTTCTTCCAGATACATCTTGACGGTTTTCGACCCCGGCGCCAGCGACGACTTAACCCACGGTTTGCGGGTTAACCCTAAGCGGTTAGCATTGCGAGCAATTAAGCCAGCTGCCACCATATTGCGCGGGTTAGAGGTATTCGTGCAGCTGGTAATCGCGGCGATAATCACCGCACCATCTGGCATTCTACCTGCTTGCTCGTCGGCCCTTGCTTTATCCAGGTCGATCGCGATACCGCGCTGGGCCAGCTCCGAGGTGGGCAAATGAGCATGAGGGTTGGAAGGCCCTGCCAAGGTGCGATTAACGCTTGAAAGATCAAAGCGCAGTATCCGCTCATACTCAGCAGTTTTTAGACTATCGGCCCATAGCCCTGTGTGCTTGGCATAGGCTTCAACCAGAGCAACCTGCTCATCCTCACGCCCCGTGAGCTTGAGGTAATCAATGGTTTGGTTGTCGATGTAGAACATCGCCGCCGTGGCGCCGTACTCTGGCGTCATGTTGGAAATGGTCGCCCGGTCGCCTACGGTTAACGCGTCGGCACCTTCTCCGTAAAACTCCAGGTAGGCACCGACGACGCGCTCTTTACGTAGAAACTCGGTAATCGCCAACACCATATCGGTGCTGGTAATGCCTGGCTGCAGTTTGCCAGAGAGCTCTACGCCAACGATATCCGGCAGGCGCATCATCGAGGCACGGCCCAGCATCACGCTTTCGGCTTCAAGACCACCCACACCAACGGAAATAACACCCAGCGCATCAACCATCGGCGTGTGACTATCGGTGCCCACACAGGTGTCTGGATAAGCAATACGCACGCCTTGCTCATCAGGGCGGCACTGCACCACCGGCGACATTTTCTCCAGATTGATCTGGTGCATAATGCCGTTGCCCGGAGGAATAACATCAACGTTCTCAAATGCCACTTTGGTCCAGTTAATGAAATGGAAGCGGTCATCGTTACGGCGATCTTCTACCTGGCGGTTTTTTTCGAACGCGTCTTTCTCAAACCCAGCGTGCTCAACGGCCAATGAGTGATCAACAATCAGCTGTGTAGGTACCACAGGATTCACTTTAGCCGGATCACCGCCCTTCTCAGCGATGGCATCCCTTAGGCCAGCAAGGTCGACTAACGCGGTCTGTCCCAGGATGTCATGGCACACAACGCGTGCCGGGTACCAAGGAAAATCTAAATCTTGCTTGCGCTCGATGAGCTGCTTCAGTGCGTCGGTTAACAGCGTTGGATCGCAGCGGCGTACCAACTGCTCAGCCAACACTCTGGACGTGTAGGGCAGCGTCGCGTAGGCGCCGGGCTTGATATCTTCAACGGCTTGATGCGCGTCGAAGTAATCTACCGGAGCACCCTCTGCCGTCACGCCTGGCAGCGGCTTACGATAATTCGTGTTCATAATGCCTCTCATTAATCACGGCCCGTTAAGGGTTAGTCACGCGCTTCGATGGGCACCCACTCGCTCTTCTCAGGACCAGTGTAGTCGGCGCTGGGGCGAATAATGCGGTTATTGGCGCGCTGCTCAAACACATGCGCTGCCCATCCCGTTAAACGGGACATGACGAAGATTGGCGTGAACAGTTTGGTCGGAATATCCATGAAGTGGTAAGCACTGGCATGGAAGAAGTCCGCATTGCAGAAAAGCTTCTTCTCGCGCCACATAACTTCTTCACAGCGCACAGAAACGGGATAAAGCACACTATCGCCAACGTCTTCAGAAAGCTTCTTCGACCACTCTTTGATAATTTCATTACGCGGGTCAGACTCGCGATAAATTGCATGACCAAAGCCCATGATTTTCTCTTTGCGCTCAAGCATACCGAGCATTTCACGCTCGGCTTCTTCCGGCGAAGCCCAGTTCTCGATCATCGCCATGGCCGCTTCGTTAGCACCGCCATGCAGCGGGCCACGCAACGAACCAATCGCGCCGGTAACACAGGAGTGCATATCGGAAAGCGTCGAGGCACACACCCGCGCCGTAAACGTTGAAGCATTGAACTCATGCTCGGCGTATAGAATCAGCGATACGTTCATAACCCGCGCATGCAGCTCAGAAGCAGGCTCACCACGCAGCATATGCAAGAAGTGACCGCCTACCGAGGCATCGTCAGTTTCAGTATCAATACGAACGCCGTCATGGCTAAAGCGGTACCAGTAACAAATAATCGAGGGCAGTACCGCTAGCAGTCGATCAGAAACATCCTGCTGCTGGTCAAAACTCTCTTCTGTCTCCAGGTTACCCAGCATGGAGGTACCGGTGCGCATAACATCCATCGGGTGCGCATCTTTGGGAATTTGCTCCAGTACGGTTTTCAAAGCATCGGGTAAGCCACGCAGCCCCTTCAGCTTGGTAATGTAGCTATCAAGCTCGGCTTGATTGGGCAGCTTGCCTTTCAGTAATAAATACGCGACTTCTTCAAACTTCGCCTTTTCGGCCAGCTCTTTGATATCAAAACCACGGTAGGTTAATCCGGAACCCGTTTTACCCACCGTACACAGCGCTGTAGTACCGGCGCTTTGCCCACGGAGTCCTGCGCTGTTTTGCGGTTTGTCAGCCATGTCGTGTCTCCTGTTAGCTCTTTTTATATGTTTTAGTATTGATAGTATTAACGGCTATTAAGCGTCTTTTTGCTCAGCAAATAGCGCGTCGAGCTTTTGCTCGAAATCGTGATAATTTAAAAAGTCGTACAGCTCATCGCGAGTCTGCATGGTATCGACCACCTCTTTTTGATGACCGTTATCTAAAATGCTCTGATACACCTTCAATGCGGCAGCATTCATAGCGCGGAAGGCAGACAGCGGATATAGCACCATGCGACACCCCACCTCACCCAGCTCCTGCTGAGAGAACAGCGGCGTTGCGCCAAACTCAGTGATGTTGGCCAGTATTGGCGCATTCACGCGCGAACAGAACGCACGATAATCATCCAGGGTGTGCACGGCTTCGGCGAAGATTGCATCCGCACCCGCCTCCACACAGGCATTAGCACGCTCGATGGCGGCGTCTAAGCCCTCTTTCTGGAATGCATCGGTACGCGCAATCAGATAGAAATCGGGATCAAGTTTGGCATCTGCCGCGGCTTTGATGCGGTCAACCATTTCCTGCTGGGACACAATGGCTTTGTTCGGGCGGTGGCCGCAGCGCTTTTGAGCCACTTGGTCTTCCAGGTGAACGGCAGCAACGCCTGCGCGCTGCATCTCTTTAACGGTACGCGAAATATTAAAAGCACCGCCCCAGCCCGTATCGATATCTACCAGCAGCGGAAGGTCGGTCGCGCCGCAGATACGATGTGCATCTTCTACCACGTCGTTCATGCTGGTCATACCCAAGTCCGGCAAGCCAAAAGACGCGTTAGCCACGCCGCCGCCCGACAGATAAATCGCTTGGTGGCCTACTCGCTCGGCCATCATCGCGGTATACGCGTTAATCGTGCCTAGAATCGGTAAAGGGCGGTTCGCATCTAGCGCAGCACGAAAGCGAGCACCTGGCGTGAGAGTAGATAAAGTGGACATTGGCATTGCTCCTTTAAAAGGCTTGGCGGATAGGCGTAACGAACTAATCCGCTGATGACGTTGATTGTTGTTCAAGAACAGCAGCGTAACGGTCGGCGACGTTGGCTCGGGAAGCGCTAACGTGGCGGCGCATCAGCAACTCCGCCAACTCGGCATCTCCGGCTTCAATGGCATCTACAATACGATGGTGCTCGACAAAGGCGAGCTGGGGCCGCTTACCGCTGGCGCTGAACTGGGTACGGTAAAGACGCACTAAGTAGTAGAGATCATCGCAAAGCAGGTTCATCAGCATTTTGTTATGGCTGCCTTGAACAATGCGATAGTGGAAGTCGAGATCGCCTTCGCGCTGATAGTAAGCTTCGCCACGCTTGAGATCTGCCTGGCCTTCGTGAAGGGCCAACACCTCGCGCAGCCCTTTAATCTCCTCGGCAGACATATGCTCAGCGGCCAAGCGGGCTGCCATGCTCTCAAGCGCTTCGCGCACATCAAACAACTCAAGCAGCTCTTTCATTGAGAGTTTGACAACGCGAGCGCCAACGTGAGGAACACGCTCAATTAGACGGTGCGCTTCTAAACGCCGCATGGCTTCACGCAACGGACCGCGAGAGATACCGTACGTTTTAGAAAGCCCCGGCTCGGTAATTTTGCTGCCCGGCGCCAGCTCTCCACGTACAATAGCGTCTTGAAGCTGGTGAAAGACCCGCTCAGCCAGCGTTCGGACTTCTGGCGAGGTCTGATCACTGGACGAATCAGCTGTAGAACGAGAAAGAGTAGCAAGTGAGGTCATGGCTAATTGTCGACAATTATGGGGTAGGAGAACTTTAGCCCGCCACATTTGTGCCGTCAACTAGTCAAAATGGTCGATTTTATTCACCTTTCGTGTAACCCAGCCATTTATTCTTGGGTTAATGTCAACAATCATGCTCTTTCCGTTAACTGTGTTTAACCTACCGTGAGAAAGACGTCAGTGGTTAACACTGGTGTCATCAATTAACGACCTCTAGAATGCGTTGCCTTCCATCGGCCTGGCGTTTGCTTCATGACATCGGCGTTGACCATTAAAGCCCTGCCCTACTCTCCTACTCCACTGGAGATCTTTGCTCACCTGCGAAAGCGTCATGGTGCGGTATTACTTGATAGCGGCCGCCCATCAGCAAACGGGCGCTACGACATTATCAGCAGTGATCCGTTAGCTACGCTAGAAGTCATGCCTGATGGACAAACTCACTTCATTTCAACGCAGCTGGACCTTCCTTCGGCACTCGCTGGGGATATGACCGCCCAGCAGCAATGGATGCTTGAACAGCTACCCAGCACAGATTTCCCCAGCGAGCTGCCTTTTTTAGGCGGCCTGATGGGTTATTGGAGTTATGACCTAGGACGTAATAACCTCGCGATTCCCAGCCGCCACCCCAATGTTACCAATCTGCCATTGGCACGTTTGGGGCTTTACGACTGGTGCATTACCTTTGATCACGAAAAGCAGGCAACTTGGCTCATTGCAACAGCAACTCGTCAACAGCAGGTCATGAAATGGCTAGCTCAGCCACCTGCCAGTGTTGATAAAGACTTTCACTTAACCAGCCCCTTTCAGGGCGAGCTAAGCCAAGCGGATTACACCGAACGTTTTAACTCTGTTCAACACTACATTAGTGCAGGTGACTGCTATCAAATTAACCTTGCTCAGCGGTTTACAGCGAGCTATGAAGGCGATGAATGGCAGGCTTATCTACGCCTTCGTAAGGCAACGCCGACGCCCTTCTCAGGCTTTATGGCCTGGGAAAACCAGGCGGTACTCTCACTTTCCCCTGAACGCTTTATCCAGTGTAAAGACGGGCGAGTGGAAACGCGCCCAATTAAAGGCACACGACCACGCGGGAAGTCGCCGGAGGAGGATATCGCCCTAGCCGAACAGTTATTAAGCAGCACGAAAGACCGCGCGGAAAATGTCATGATTGTTGATTTGCTGCGCAATGACTTGGGAAGAGTATGCACTCCTGGGTCTATTCGTGTACCGCAGCTATGTCAGTTAGAGAGCTACCCCAACGTGCATCACCTGGTAAGCGTGGTTCAAGGTCAGCTCGCCAAACATCGCTCACCGCTATCTCTGCTGACAGCAGCGTTTCCTGGCGGCTCTATTACTGGCGCGCCTAAAATACGCGCCATGCAAATTATCGACGAGCTGGAGCCTTGCCAACGCAGTGTCTATTGCGGAAGCCTGGGGTACATCGATAAACGGGGCAGCATGGACACATCAATTGCGATACGCACCATGGTGGCAGATGCAGGCAAGCTAAATGTTTGGGGCGGCGGCGGATTAGTAGCCGACTCTAGAGCAGACGAGGAGTATACAGAAACGCTGGATAAAATCCGCCATCTAATCGGCGCTTTGGAATAAATAACAAAATTCTTAAATCAAAAAGGAATATAAAAGCCAAACCAAACGGTATTGGGGCTAAGCCCCTCCTCTTTGATAGCCTAGTGTCATACTCGAACTTATGACAGGAGGCAGCATGTCTTCAGCGCTTGACAGCATTAACCGTGATTTTGCCAATAATCCCCAAGATCTTATCAAGTGGGCGCTTAGCCAAGGCGAGCGGCCTATTTGCACGACCAATTTTCGGCCGTTTGAGGCGGTGATTCTGCATATGGTCACTCAGGCACGTCCAGACATACCCATCGTATGGATGGATAGTGGCTATAACACTGAGGCCACTTACCAATTCGCCGATGCCTTAATCCAGCGGCTGAACCTAAACATGGTCAGCTTTATTCCGCAGCGAACCCGTGCTCACCGTGAAGCGCTAGAGGGGGCAATGCCCAGCATTGACGACCCACGTCACGCAGCCTTCACTCAAGAAGTAAAGATTGAGCCGTTTGAGCGTGCCCTACGGGAAATGCAGCCGGATGTCTGGTTCACCGCACTGCGGGCAGAGGACACCCCAGAGCGGGCCAAAATGCAGCCTGCCAGCCGTAACAGCGATGGCTTATTAAAAATTGCCCCGCTGCTGCAGTGGACAGCAAAAGATATGTACTACTACCTTGAGGCACACGACCTGCCCAACAACTTCGACTACTTCGACCCCACCAAGGTAGAAGACAAGCGTGAGTGTGGCCTGCATTTACAGCACTGAGATAGAACGCCCAGCGCTGATTAATACAGAACTGTGATAGAAATGGTGAATAGCGCCCAGACACCCACGTCAAGCGCTATTCACCCACTACTCGATGCTCCTAATGCTCAGGAAGCTCTACTCCCTCAAACAAGTCATGCTCAAAACGTGGGCCAGCCAACAAGGCTTCATCTACCAAGTCTCGGGTGAGATGAGGTGCAAAGCGTACTAGGAAATCGTACATGTAGCCGCGCATAAAGGTACCACGACGAATCCCAATCTTAGTCGTAGAACTCGCAAATAAATGGCTTGCATCCAACGCGACCAAGTCTTCATCTAATACCGGATCAACCGCCATATGGGCAACGATACCAACGCCCATTCCCAGTCGCACATAGGTTTTAATCACATCAGCATCGGCGGCCGTTAACACCACATTAGGTGTAAGTCCCTGCGCTTTAAACGCATCATCTAACTGCGAGCGGCCGGTAAACCCAAACACGTAAGTCACTAATGGATGTTCGGCCAACGCTTGAAGGGACAGCGGCTTGTCTATCGATGCCAGTGGGTGGTCTTTAGGCACTAAAACGCAGCGATTCCAGCGATAGCAAGGTAACAACACTAAGTCGGTGAATAGCTCTAGCGATTCGGTGGCAATTGCAAAGTCGGCCTGACCTTCACTAACCATCTGAGCGATTTGCTTGGGTGTGCCCTGCTGCATATGTAGGGCAACATCAGGATACTTGAGAGTAAACTCGCTGATGATAGGAGGCAGTGCATAGCGCGCCTGAGTGTGAGTGGTAGCAATCGACAAACTACCCCGACGCTCGTCGCTGTGCTCTTGGGCAACTTGTTTGATGTTTTCGGTCAGCTTCAACACCTGACCTGCCAGCTCAATGATTGACAGCCCAGCAGGTGTTACGCGAGTAAGGTGCTTTCCGCTGCGTGCAAAAATCTCCACACCTAGCTCATCTTCAAGCAAGCGTATCTGCTTGGAAATACCCGGCTGCGAGGTAAATAAACTCTGCGCGGTGGCTGACACATTCAGGTTGTGTCGATTGACTTCCCAGATATAGCGAAGTTGCTGTAGCTTCATATCCTCACCTTATTATCTATGCAGGAAGCACGTTGAAGCGCATCCTCGCGCCGCTGCTGTCTTGCCTTCCCGCGAAGCACTTAGAGGTGAAGTACTTGGTGGGCGGCACGCCTCATACATACAATTTTGAATAAAAAAATATCTTATAATTCACTTATAGTATAAAAAATAGCCGTTACGAACACCCCTTAATTTTTCATAATGGCTGTCAAAACGTCATAGGAAATTTGCCAGCACCTTCTCCGCCCGCTAACATCTGCCAACTTGGCGCGGTGAAAGTGCGCTAGTAGAACGCGTAATGACCGTTGCTCCATTTGAGGCAACGAAACAGCAAGAGCAACGCAAACGGGAGAAACAGATGGCTAACAATGTTGATGTCACCAACGCCAATTTTGAGCAAGAAGTCCTCAACGCCGAACAGCCAGTCCTACTGAAGTTTTGGGCCCCCTGGTGCGGTCCCTGTAAAGTAATGGCACCTGTGGTTGATGAAGTTGCTGCCGAACGTGGTGATAATCTGAAAGTGGTTAGCGTGAACGTTGACGATGCGCCTGAAATTGCTGCAGAACAAGGTGTACGCGGCGTTCCAACAGTGATGCTATTTAAGTCCGGCACGAAAGTAGCGTCGCTGGTAGGTGCACAGTCTAAATCCCAGCTGACCCAATTTATCGATCAAAATGCCTAACTCGCGCTAACGTTACCGCTGGCACTGCCAGCGGTAACTTCCTGCACTTCCCATCTCAAACGCTTCCTTCTATTCTCGACGCTTCCAAGGTGGACGGCGTGAATCACCAATACGCGTTCGACGCTGCCCTCCCGGCCCCAGTAAATGAGCAATCCAGCGAGTCTGAGGATGACTATCCAAGGCGATTTTTAATGTCATCGTCAATACTACCGACAACAACATCCCCGCAGCACCAAAGATCCACCCCCACACAACCAACGACAGAAACGCCACAAACGTCGATAGCCCCAAGGCTTGCCCCATCACTCGTGGCTCAATCAAGTTACCCAAAACGAAATTAATCACCAAATAGGCAGATGCGAGTAAAAACGCCTGCAGTACTCCGCCATCTTGGGATACCAGCAATAGCAGCACAGGAGGAATCGCCGCCAAGGCCGAGCCGATATTAGGAATAAAGTTAAGGGCAAAAGCCAATACCCCCCACAGCAACGGAAACTCCACTCCCACTATCAAGCAGGAGAGCCAGACTAATACCCCGGTAGCCAAGCTAATGACGGTCTTCACTGCCAGGTAGCGCTTCAGCGTTAAACTAAACTCGCTAAACCGCTTTAGGCTTGGCGCTGGGTTCTCAAGTGCGCGGGACACTTTATCTCGGAAGTTAAGCGTTTCAAACAGCATGAAAATAACTAACAGCCCGATAATACTGCCTTGCATAAAGAGATTGCCGAGTTCGCCTAGCAACGCTGTCACCCACGACCCATCGTCTTCCATAGCAAGCATATTGCTGAGCTGATCAGGATTAATGGCTAGCCCACGGCTAGAGAGCGCATTCAGCAAATCCCAATAGTGCTCATACAAACGCGACTCGATATCCGGCAGCACTTGAACAAAGGTGCTAAAGCTGTTCACCACCAGCAAGCCAATTAAGGAAATAAAACCCAGCAGCACCATCAATGTTAAAAAAGCAGAGGCTCCCCTGCTGAGCCCACAGCGGTGCAGCCACTGCACAGGCGACGTACATACAACAGCAATAAATACTGACAGTAACAGAGGAACCAGAAGATCCGCCCCTGCCTTCATACCCGCAACAATAACAACGAGTGCGGCAAGCGCCAGGGTCGCATTTAAAGGGATACTACGATAATCCTCATCCGATAATTTCGACATTGCCCTTTCCTTAGCATGTTATCCACATATCATGGCTGCTCGCGCGATATTGCACAAACCATGACAACATTAAGCAATTGCTTTGCATCGACTCTTAGCCAGTGAACTTTATTGCGCTTTGCCCTTCCAAGCAGCGTCACAGTATAAATTAGTTAACATTAATCATTGGCTCGATCAGTAAGGAAGTGACCTATGAATCCAGCAACACCACATCTAAGACGCTTGCGCTACGGCGTGCTTGGCAGCGCACTTCTCGCCCTTCTGGTAACGTCTACGGCTCACGCCGCGCGCCCCACCCCGCCTAGCCTACATGTCCAAGCCCAATCATGGGTGGAAGTAGAGCCCGACAAAGCCACACTATCTGCACGGCTATGGGAAAATACCCCAGCGGTTTCCACGCTGGAAGATACTGACAGTGGCGAGCTGAGCGATGCACGCGAACGGCTTGAAAATCGTGCCAGTGAGCTAATTAAAGCCATGGAAGAGATCGGCATTGAACAACGCGCCATCAATGCAGGGTCACTTAATGTCTATCCTGAGCACGTCGCAGGGCCGCGCAACGATGATGGTGAACAAGAAACGTTAATGCGCACCCGCCTAGAGCGCCCCTTCAGTATTGAGCTTACCGATATAGGCCAATTGGGCGAGGTGTTTGACGCAATGATAAGTGCTGGCGTGAACACGCTGGACGGCGTTCAGTTTGATCTTCAAGACCGCGACGCTGCTACCGATGAAGCACTTACTAAAGCGCTAGAAAAAGCCCGCCATAAAGCGGACCTAATGGCCAGCACACTAGGCGTAAGGCTTGGCCAAGTACAGCGCATTGAAGAAGCCCAAGCCCCCATCTTCCAGCCCCGCATGATGGCCATGCGCGCTGAGAGCGATGCCATGGGCAGTGGTTCCGCTAGCGACTATCGCCCCGGCACCATTCGTATCGATGCCGAGGTCAACGTCGAGTGGGCAATTAGAGGGCAAGACGCTCAAGGCCGCCCAGGTAGGGTTGCAGAGGCGCAGGAATAGCAATAGAGCCATCCGCCTGCTGGTGGTTTTCAAGCACCGCCAGCAGGCAACGCCCCACCGCCAGACCTGAACCATTCAGCGTATGCAGCAACTGTGGCTTTTTCGCGTCCGGATGGCGGAAGCGGGCCTGCATGCGCCGCGCCTGGAAATCTTCGCAGTTAGAGACTGAAGAAATTTCCCGATACGTTTCTTGGCTAGGCAACCAAACTTCCAAATCGTAGGTCTTCGCCGCCCCAAAGCCCATATCGCCGGTACACAGCGTCACTACGCGGTAAGGCAACTCCAGCGCCTGCAGAATTGCTTCAGCATGGCCACGCATCTCTTCTAGTGCTTCATAACTCTTATCTGGCTCGACAATCTGCACCATTTCGACTTTATCGAACTGATGCTGACGAATCATGCCGCGGGTATCGCGCCCATGAGAACCTGCTTCGCTGCGGAAACAAGGCGTGTGGGCAGTCAACTTCATTGGCAACGCCGCCTGATCGACAATCTCATCACGCACAAAGTTAGTTAGTGGCACTTCCGACGTCGGAATTAGGTGGTATTCCCGCTCGTCGTTAAGTTTAAACAGATCTTCGCCAAATTTTGGCAGCTGGCCGGTGCCCATTAGCGAATCGCGATTGACCATGTACGGCACATAGCACTCTTCGTAACCATGCTGCTGAGTTTGCGTATCCAGCATAAATTGCGCCAGTGCCCGATGCAGACGCGCAATCGGCCCACGCATTACCGCAAAGCGAGCGCCAGTCAGCTTAGCCGCCAGTTCAAAATCGAGATAACCCGACTTCTTACCAAGATCCACGTGATCCAGCACCTCAAAATCAAACTCACGCGGCGTACCCCAGCGGTGAAGCTCAACATTATCGTCTTCGCTTTTGCCTTCCGGCACGCTTTCATGAGGAAGGTTGGGAATACCACTAATAGCGTCATCCCACTCTTCCTGCACCTCGGCCAGTTCTTTCTTGGCTTTATCCAGGCGCTCGCCTAAATCGCTCACTTCATCCAGCAACGGCTGAATATCTTCACCGCTAGCCTTCGCCTTACCAATCGCTTTTGAACGTATATTGCGTTCGTTTTGTAGCTGCTCGGTCTGGGTTTGCAACTCACGACGGCGCGATTCCAGCGCTTGCAGTGCCGCTTTATCAAGTTCGAAGCCCCGCCGGGCCAGTTGTTGCGCAGCCGCATCAAGATCACCGCGCAGCAGTTTCGGATCGAGCATGAGTTATCCCTTGGCCTGAAATCAGTGGAACACGGCGTACATCGCCCGTGATGAAAGAGGCCTATTGTAGGCAAAAGCACGGCGGGGAGCTATGGGGGGGAGCGCCAGCGAGTTATTACCTAATACAGCAAGTTATGAAAAGCAGGTTGGAAAACGAAAATTAGGGGTTCACACCTCCAAGAAAGATTCCTTCCGAACGTTTACTGCACAAAACTCCCGCTCCCCTGCATACGCTATTACCAATCGGCATAAAAACCTTGGCTCACTAGCCCAAAGTGATAGAGTGCCCGCCGATTTGCAGCGCGAATCACTAATAATGGATGTTAAACAGGAGAAACGTAGTGCAGGAAACAGCAAAAAAGGGAAAGTTTTCTTGGTGGAGTAGAATCGCGCTGTGGAAAAAAATTTTGGCGGGGTTGGCACTGGGGATATTAGCCGGTGCGTTACTAGGTGAAACCGCCAGTGTCTTTAAGCCGCTCGGCGATATTTTCATTAATGCCATAATGATGCTGATTGTACCGCTAGTGTTCTCGACGCTAGTGGTCGGTATTACCTCAATGCGTGACCCGCAAAAAATGGGTCGCATTGGTGCGCGTACTATTACCTTGTATTTGGTGACGACGGCCTTTGCGATCAGCATTGGTCTACTGCTTTCCACCCTGTTACAGCCAGGGGTAGGCGTCGATTTAAGCTTCGATACAGAAGTGACTGCAAACGAAGCCCCCTCACTGATTTCTATTCTGGTTAACTTGGTGCCGCGCAACCCTCTCGATGCCCTGGCTAATGGCAACATTATGCAGATCATTGTATTTGCCATTGGCTTAGGTATTTCGCTAACGCTGATTGGCGAAAAAGGCGAGCCGGTTATGAAGGTTTTCGATAGCTTTGCTGAAGCTATGTACAAGCTCACCGGCATTGTGATGGCCTTTGCGCCCTTTGGTGTATTTGGCTTAATCGCTCACGTTTCGGGCCAGTACGGCTTAGAAATCCTGCTGCCGCTGGCCAAGCTGATTGGCGTGGTATATCTCGCCTGCATTCTGCATGTGTTGGTAGTTTACTCTGGGTTTATTTCACTACTTGGCCGCTTGAACCCTGTGCGCTACCTCCAAGGCAGCTTGGATGCCATTGTGGTGGCGTTCTCCTCTGCCTCGTCTGCTGGCACGCTACCGGTGTCGATTCGCTGTGCGCAAAAAAACCTAGGGGTTTCGGAGGGCGTATCTGGCTTTGTTCTCCCCGTGGGTGCGACGATTAACATGGACGGCACGGCGCTTTACCAAGGCGTAGTCGTGCTGTTTATTGCCCAAATGACCGGCACCGATCTAACCATGATGGATTACGGCATGATTGTGGCCACCGGCACGCTAGCCTCAATTGGCACCGCAGGCGTTCCCGGCGCGGGTCTCATAATGCTGTCGATTGTAATGGCACAAATTGGCCTGCCGCTGGAAGCCATTGCAGTGGTTGCCGGTATCGATCGTATTCTGGATATGGCCCGCACCAGCGTAAACGTGGCGGGTGATTTGATGGTCACGACCCTGGTGGGTAAAAGCGAAGGCGAACTAAACGAAGAGGTTTATAACAACAACCGCGCATAGACTTCTTTATGAATGTTACTTTAGCGCTTGCTGCCTTTGTGCAGCGGGCGCTTTTTTTATGGCCTGGCGCTAACCTGCTAGCATGTCGTTAATCTTCCCTAATCATGCGAGCTCTTATGCCCTCTGCGTTTGAACAAACTCTAACGGCCATTGATGCGCTTCACGCCCAAGATCCGCGCCAAACCACCCTTGCCGATGGCACACCCCTGCCCCAGGAGCTTGCCTACGCCCAGCGTATGAGTCATTGGTTAGCGCAGTTGCAATCTGCCCCTGCCGAACTGCTGCGTTTGGCGGTGCGCGCCCAACATCTCCAGCGCTGGCTTGTGCCGCGCAGCGATTACCCTGGAGGACGCATAGGCTATTTAACCTGGCGTCGCGATCAGGGTGAGCGCGCGGGCGATACCACTGCCCAGCTGATGCGTGACGCTGGCTATAGCGCTGCAGACGCCGAACGAACCGCAACTATTATCCGTAAGAAAGGTCTTGGCCGCGACTCCGATGTGCAAGCGCTGGAAGATTGCGCCTGCCTGGTGTTCTTGGAAAATTACTTCGCGGATTTCTCCCGCAAGGTCGAGCACGACCATATGGTGCGTATTGTGCAAAAAACCTGGGGCAAGATGTCCCCCCAAGCACATGCACTTGCTCTGGCACTGCCCATGAACGCGACCAGCGTAGCGCTGGTGAAAGAGGCGCTTGGCAGCGCATAAGACGCGCCATCAAGATGCAGAGCCGCGGTAGCTGCGGTAAAGTAGCGTATCCCCTATCCGCTCCCAGCAGTGACGGCTTGATCAACTATGATTGCATCTTTGGATTCTCGTACGGCCCCGTTTAAACGCCTAAGCACTCATTACGTGCGTTTCCTCGACGCCTTGCGCGCCCGTGGCTTCGAAGGCGAGATTGCCCCTGACTATGCCAACCGCACGGTGCTGGCAACGGATAACTCGATTTACCAGCGCCTGCCCCAGGCGGCGGTGTTTCCTAAGCATGCGGAAGACCTTGAGCGCCTTGCCAAGCTGGCTGCTGAGCTGCCCCACCGCGATATCGTGCTCACGCCTCGTGGCGGCGGTACCGGCACTAACGGCCAGTCGTTGACCGACGGTATCGTGGTGGACGTTTCCCGCCATATGAACCAGATCCTCGAGATCGATGTAGAGGCACGGCGGGTACGCGTTCAGGCCGGCGTGGTGAAGGATCAACTCAACGCGGCGCTGAAGCCTCATGGGCTGTTTTTTGCCCCAGAACTCTCCACCTCTAACCGCGCCACCATCGGCGGCATGATCTCCACCGATGCCAGTGGCCAGGGCAGCTGCGAATACGGCAAAACTCGTGACCACGTGCTGGAACTGGATACGGTTCTGCTGGGAGGTCAACACCTGCATAGCCGCTCGCTTAGCGCTGACGAAGAGCAGGCTGAGTGCCAGCACGAAGGTATTTTAGGTCGCGTGCATACCACCGCGGCTGAGATTATCGACCAGCAGCGGGGGCTGATTGAGGCGAAATTTCCGCCGCTCAACCGCTGCTTAACCGGCTACGATCTGGCGCACCTACGGGAAGCAGAAGGCCAGTTGAACCTGAACAGTCTGCTGTGCGGCTCGGAAGGCTCATTAGGCTTTTTGAATGAAGCGGTACTCAATGTGCTGCCGATTCCCAAGCACGCTACCTTGGTCAATGTGCGCTATGCCAGCTTTATGGACGCGCTGCGCGATGCCAAGGCACTGATGACTTCAAGCGCGCGCCCTACCTCGATTGAAACTATTGATGACACCGTGCTGCAGCTGGCCATGGAGGACTTTGTCTGGGACAGCGTGGCCGCGTTTTTCCCCGCCACCGGCAGCACGCCGATTCGTGGTATTAACCTGATCGAGTTTAATGACGATGACCCTGAGCGCTTGTCTGAGCGTGTGCGGGCGTTCACGGAACACTTGAGCCAAGACCCCACGGTAGAGCGTTTAGGCTACACCCTGGCTGAAGGCCGTTCGCAGATTCAAAAAGTCTACGCCATGCGCAAACGCTCGGTGGGTTTGCTGGGCAATGTACAGGGCGAAAAGCGCCCGATTGCGTTTGTCGAAGATACCGCCGTACCACCGGAGCACTTGGCTGACTTTATTACTGAGTTTCGCGCCGCGCTGGATGCCCGGCAGCTCTCCTACGGCATGTTTGGCCATGTCGATGCGGGGGTGCTGCACGTGCGCCCGGCGCTGGATATGAAAGATCCCGAACAGGAAAAACTGATTCGTGAAATTTCTGATGAAGTGGCGGCCCTGACCCAGAAGTACGGCGGGCTGTTATGGGGGGAACATGGCAAAGGCGTACGTTCGGAGTACGGCCCCAAATTCTTTGGTGAGTTATACCCCAGCCTGCAGCGCGTTAAAGCTGCGTTTGACCCGCATAACCAGCTAAACCCAGGCAAAATTGCGTCGCCCGCTGAAGGCAGCGAACTAATCGCCAAAGACAGTGACCCAGAGCTATTAACGGTTGATGGCGTCACTATGCGCGGCCAGTTGGATCGCACCATTGATGAACGGGCGTGGCAGGCCTATGACGCGGCGGTGTACTGCAACGGCAATGGTGCCTGCTATAACTATGATGTTGATGACCCCATGTGCCCTTCCTGGAAGGCCACCCGTGACCGTATGCATTCGCCCAAAGGCCGTGCCAGCTTGATGCGCGAGTGGCTACGCCTGCAGTCCCAGGCAGGGATTGATGTGGTGGAGGAGTCGCGCAAAAAGAAAGCCGAAAACGGCTGGGGCTTTATCAAAAGCTTTCCGTTACGCGTCGCCAATACGCTCAGTCGCAAGCAACACCACGACTATTCTCACCAAGTTTACGATGCCATGGCGGGCTGTTTGGCGTGTAAATCCTGTGCGGGCCAGTGCCCGATTAAGGTCAACGTGCCGCAGTTCCGTTCGCAGTTTTTAGAGGTCTACCACGGCCGCTATTTACGTCCGCTGCGCGATTATCTGATCGGTGGCACCGAATTTATGCTGCCAACCCTTACCAAGGTCGCGCCGCTGTATAACGCCCTACTCAACCAGCGCTGGGTCGATAGCCTGATGCGTAAAGGGCTGGGAATGAGCGACTCCCCGCAGCTTTCCCGCGCCAGCGTAAAGAAACAGATAAGGGCTTGGGGCGTTGCCGAAGCCACGCCCACCTCGCTTGCGCTGCTGACCGAGCAGCAGCGCGCCAACAGCGTGATAATTGTCCAGGACGCGTTCACCAGCCACTTTGAAGCCAAGTTGGTGATAGACGTGGTGGAACTGCTGTCGCGGCTCAACCTGCGGGTGTTTGTGATGCCGTTTTCTGCCAACGGAAAACCGCTGCAGGTGCAGGGCTTTTTAGGCGCCTTTGAGCGCACAGCGGCAAAACAGGCCAAGCGCCTGCGGGCGTTGGCAGAGTTCGACGTGCCCATGGTGGGTATCGACCCGGCGATGACGCTGACCTATCGCCAAGAGTACGTCAAAGCCCTGGGCCGTGAACAAGTACCCAACGTGCTGATGCTGCAAGAGTGGCTGGCTACCCGTATGAACACGCTAGCGCCTCGCCAACTGAACCTAACCGATCCTGGCTTTAAGCTGCTTTCCCACTGCACCGAAAAGACCAACGCCCCAGGCAGCCCAAAAGCCTGGCAGCAGGTGTTTGCGGCATTTGGTTTAGAGCTTGAGCTGATGGCGACCGGCTGCTGCGGTATGTCCGGCACCTACGGCCATGAAACCCGTAATGTCGCAACCTCCAAAACCATTTATGCCCAATCCTGGCAGCCCCAGGTGGAAGCCGAGCAAAACACAGGCAAGCTGCTCGCCACCGGCTACTCCTGCCGCAGCCAGGTGAAACGCTACTCAGCGCAAACGTTACACCACCCGCTTCAGGCACTACTTACATGCCTCAAGCGGGAAAGTTAATAAGCGTTTAACACCATCGATTAAAAAAACAGCTGCTTGAGGGCTTGGCCAGGGTCCTCTTCACGCATAAAGGCTTCACCAACCAAGAAACCGTTCACCTCATGGTCGCGCATTAGCTCCACGTCATCGCGGGTATGGATTCCGGATTCAGTGATGACCGTGACGCCTTCAGGAATGCGCGGCAGGAGGTCTAATGTGGTGTTCAGACTGGTCTCGAAGGTATGCAAATTACGGTTGTTGATGCCCACCAGCTTTAGATCCAGCGCTAGGGCACGCTCTAACTCAACAGCGTCATGCACTTCTACCAGTACATCCATGCCTAACGCATTGGCTTGCTGATGCAGATCGCGCAGCTGGGTGTCGTCTAGGGCAGCAACAATCAGCAGGATGCAGTCTGCACCGATGGCACGCGCCTCGGTCACCTGATAGCGATGGGTAATAAAATCTTTACGAATAACGGGAAGGTCACAGGCATCGCGGGCAGCGATCAGAAAGTCTTCATGCCCCTGGAAAAAATCGGCATCCGTCAATACTGACAAGCAGGCTGCGCCGCCCTCAGCATAACGCTTAGCGATATCATCAGGATGAAAATCCTCACATATCACGCCTTTGGAAGGCGAAGCTTTTTTAACCTCAGCGATAACCGCTGCGTCACCAGCGGCAATACGCGCATTCAGTGCAGCAATAAAGCCACGGGGGGCGCTTTGCTTGTCAGCCAACGCCAGCAGATCTGCTTCAGAAACCGCCTGTCGGCGCTCGGCTACCTCTTCGTCTTTACGAGCCAAAATACGCGTTAAAATTGTTGGCGTTGCCTGATCAGTCATTAGATTTTTTACCTTTTAAAGACGCTAGTGAAGTGTGAAAGCTCTCGAAGCTTCTCTAGCGGTAACTTTGAGGCCTGCGCATCCTGGGCCACCATCACCCCTTCTTTTAAGCTGTCGGCCACACCAGAGCAGTAAAGTGCGGCACCCGCATTAAGGGCCACTATATCTGCCGCCGCACCCTCGCCACTCAATGCGGCTTTTACCAGTCGTAAGCTGTCTTCAGCGCTGGCTGCTTTAAGCGTAGCTAAGCTTTGTCGCTCAATACCCAACTCTTCTGGAGTGATGGTGTACTCAGTAATTTCGCCATCTTTTAGTTCAGCCACGCGCGTGGGTGCTGCCAAGGAAATTTCATCCAAGCCATCTTCAGAGCACACCACTAACACGTGGCGACTGCCGAGCTTGCGGAGCACTTCAGCCATCAACGGCACTAGCTCCGGCGAGTAAACCCCCAGCACCTGGTTAAGTGCACTTGCGGGGTTAGTCAACGGGCCAAGGATGTTAAACAGCGTGCGCACGCCCATCTCCCGACGCGGCCCAATAGCGTAGCGCATAGCCGGGTGATGATTGGGGGCAAACATAAAGCCCACGCCAACCTGTTCGATACAGCGTGCTACCTGTTCAGGCTTAAGATCAAGGTAAATGCCAGCGATATCAAAAAGGTCTGCACTGCCCGACGAAGAAGAGACGCTGCGGTTACCATGCTTGGCGACATGAGCGCCCCCAGCAGCCGCTACAAAGCTAGCCGCCGTAGAAACATTAAACAGGTTCGCACCATCACCACCGGTGCCGACAATATCCACTACGTTATCGGTGTGCAGTTCAACACGCTTCATGAGTTCGCGCATAACCTGTGCCGCCGCGCTAATTTCCTCGGCGCTCTCGCCTTTCATGGCAAGTCCCACTAGCAGGCCACCAATTTGCGCATCGGAGGCTTCGCCGGTCATGATCTGGCGCATTAGCGCGTGCATCGCATTGAAAGAGAGGTCTTCGCGGCGCATCACCGCGTTAATTGCATCTCGCATTTGCATGAACAGAAAAGCCCCTAAAGCGTATAAATTTGGCAATCAGCCGCGTTTTAAAAAGTTAGCCAATAACGCATGGCCTTGGCGCGTGAGTATTGACTCAGGGTGAAACTGTACCCCTTCAACATCCAGGCTGCGATGACGAAAGCCCATTATCAGCCCTGGCGTAACGTCATCGTCTGCGGTCCAGGCAGTGATTTCAAAACACTCCGGTAAGCTTGTTTTGTCTACCACGAGTGAATGATAACGGGTCACTTCTAACGGGTTTTCAAGCCCGCTAAAAACACCCTGCCCACTATGTACAACGGCAGATGTTTTACCATGCATCACCTGGGGCGCTCGCACCACTTTACCACCGTAGACTTGTCCAATCGCCTGATGCCCAAGACAAACCCCCAAAATAGGCAGTTTACCCGCAAAGTGGTCAATCGCCGCCAACGATATGCCCGCCTCATTAGGGGTACACGGCCCCGGTGAAATGACTAGATGAGTAGGCGCTAAGGCGTCAATCTGTTCAAGGGTAAGCTCATCGTTGCGATAGGTCATGACCTCGGCACCCAGCTCACCCAGGTACTGGACGATATTGAATGTGAAGCTGTCGTAGTTATCGATCATCAATACACGTTGCACTACCTGCACTTGCGCCATCGCCGCAGCTACTCCATCACATTAATCAAACCCCTTGGTAGGGATGATACCCCAACCCAAGCACCACTTGCAGGGCCTAGGGTCGGCTAAAACATTCGCACTTCTAATACTCGGGTAATTTTCAGTGAGGAACAAACACTGAGTTTATCAGTAAATTATGAAGAGCTTTTCAAGGTAATCAAAAATCCTGAAAGCGACTGGTTAGCCCTTCCTGCTAGGTTTAAACAACTTGGCAGCATGACGAAACTGGCAACAGGCCATGACTGTCTTTATCATCTGCCGACTTTTTAATGCGTTAGGAGCGTGACATGGACAATCGAGCACCCTGGATAATAACGCTCGTATTGATGACGACTGTCAGCAGCCCTCACGCGCTGGGAGACACCTCGTTTAACGTCATCGCTTCGTTTTCAGTCATTAAAGATTTAGTGAAGCGTGTCGCAGGCGACAGCATCGGCATTACAACCATTGTGCCCACAGGTGAAGATGTTCACCGCTGGGAGCTTCAACCGCCAAATGCCCTGGCTGTCGAGGAAGCTGACATTGTTTTCTACAACGGGTATGGGCTAGAGCCATGGATACGGCATATTGAAGCCATGGCAGACGATTCACTAACGCTGACAGCACTTGCAGAAAGTGCCGACTATGAGCCGCTAGCGATTCCGGTTGGCCAATATAGAGACAGCGCTGATCCGCACATGTGGATGGACCCAAAAGGGGCAGCCGCTTATGTTGATGTGATAGAAGAAACGCTTATCGAACGCTATCCCGAGCAGGCTGAGGCGTTTGCCACGCGCGCCGCTGAAACTCGTGAAGCACTGGCGCTGTTAGATCATCAACTTAGGGAGCGCTTGGAAGGCATTCCGCAAACGAATCGCATGCTCACTACCAGCGAAGCCTCCATGGCTTACTTTGCCCGTGCCTACGGTTTTGAGTACGCCGCCATTTGGGGGATTGGCAGTGAGACAATTGGTAGCGCGCAGGCGATGGAAGCAATGAGCATGCACCTTTCACAAAAACGCCCGCCTGCACTGTTCTATGAAAGCACCTCACCCTATATCCACATGGATGCGCATGCCCGAGAAACGGAGCTTTCGCTGGCAGGGCCTTTATACGTAGATACCTTGAGCGATGCCGACGGCTCCGCCTATAACTACCCTGCTATGCTGCGCCATAACGCTGAATTAATGCATGAACACCTAGGCGGCGCACGGGCAGAGAAGTAGCCCTAGCACAACAACATCGGCTGTTTTACTCCATCAACGCCAGCAATGAGCTAATGATCAAATCAGGCTGGCTATGCTCAATTGGCTCGCCGTGGTTATAGCCGTATGGTAACGCCACGGTAGTAAAGCCAGCAGCTTTGCCTGCGGCGATATCGTGGCGTGAATCGCCTACCATGACACTTGCCGAAGGAGGGATATCCAGCTGCTGAGCCACATAAAGTAGCGGCAGCGGGCTGGGTTTTTTCTCGGCAAGCGTGTCGCCGCCAATGCAATGTGTAAAGAGCGTTAGCAGATCAAAGTGGCTCAGAATTGGCGCAATAAAGCGCTCAGGCTTGTTGGTAATCAGCACCAGCGGATAGCCCGCCTTATGCAAATCATGCAGCGCTGTTCGCACGCCTGGGTAGAGCCGGGTTAGCGCATTGGGGGCAGCACCGTAATGGCGCATAAAAGCTTCATAGGCGGTGGTTTGTAATACCTGCCCCGGCGCCTCCGATAACGCCCAAGTTAGCGCCCTTTCGACAAGTACCTGTGCACCATTACCCACCCAGTCACGCACAAACTCTTCGCTGGGCGCAGGTAGCCCAACATCGCTGAGCGAGCGCTGAACCGCTATCGCTAGGTCTGGGACCGAATCAATCAAAGTGCCATCTAAATCAAATGCAATTAACCGTTTACCCTGCAAAATGGCATGCACGCTTTTTCTCCCTACTCTACGCAAAAATATTTTTCAAAAAATGGCCGTTAGTAACTGTAATCGCAGCTTATTCTTTTATCCTACCGACTTAGCACGTCGCCAACCACGCCCGAAAGCTCTATGCTGTGACCATATTAGCCGAGGAGAAAGTAATGACCATCCCCCGAATTGTGATTGTCGGCGGTGGCGCTGGCGGGCTTGCTCTAGCAACACGCTTAGGACGTACGCTAGGCAAAAAAAAGCGCGCCGAGATTGTCCTGCTAGATCGCAATGCCACCCATGTATGGAAACCGCTTTTACACGAACTCGCGACCGGAGTATTGAACTCCAGCATGGATGAAGTGGATTACCGCGGCCACTCTTCCGCGCACCATTACCGCTACCAACGCGGCTCTTTAAATGGCCTTGATCGCGAACAAAAAGTCATTCACCTAGCACCAATCAAAGATGAAGACGGCGTCGAAGTCCTTCCCTCTCGAAAACTAACTTACGATTATTTAGTAATAGCGCTCGGCAGTATTTCCAATGATTTTGGAACAGCGGGCGTTGCAGAACACTGCCACTTTATTGATTCGCCTCAGCAGGCCAAAGCGTTTCAGCGCGATATGATCAATACCTTTTTGCGTTATACCGATCCAACGCTGCGCCAAAACGCTGAACTGACCATTGGCATTGTAGGCGGTGGCGCAACGGGCGTAGAGCTTTCTGCCGAGCTTCTAGATGCTTCGCGCTTGCTTAACGCCTACGGCGTAACCGCTGTTGACCACCAAACGATTAGCGTACACCTCATCGAAGCTGCCCCCCGCCTGCTGCCCGGTTTGTCAGAGCGTATTAGCGAAACAGTGCAGCAAGAACTGGAAAGTATGGGCGTCACCGTTCACGTCGGTACCGCTATTCAAGAAGCTCAGCAGTATCAACTGGTAACAGGCGACGGCGAGGTTATCAAAACAGACCTGAACGTGTGGGCAGCAGGCATCAAAGCACCACCATTTTTGGCTGAATTAGACCTAACCACTAATAAGAAAAATCAAATTAGCGTCCACCAAACGTTGCAGAGCGTGGATGATCCTTATATTTTTGCCATCGGTGACTGCGCCGACTGCCCTCAGGGCGAAGGCAGCTCCGTGCCGCCCCGGGCACAGGCTGCTCATCAACAGGCAAAGTTACTCGCCAAAAACCTGATGCACTGCCTGGATAGCAAACCACTGCAAAGCTTTACTTATCGTGACCACGGTTCGCTGGTGTCGCTCGCCCGCTACGATGCTGTAGGAAACTTGATGCGCAGCTCCGCCTCTCGTGGGCTATTTCTAGAGGGCTGGTTAGCGCGCCAAGCCTACGCTTCACTTTATCGAATGCATCAGCTATCTATTCATGGCGCGCCCAAAACGGGACTCGCATGGCTGGTTGATAAGTTAAACCGCTACTTAAAGCCCCGCATGAAATTGCATTGAGCTTTTCGCTTAGCCGTTACTCTTTGCCAACTCGGTGCGCATTTGCTGGATAACGCTATCGTAACCGTGCGGGTCGCTTGACTGGTGAGCGTTAAAAATAGCTGAACCAGCGACGAAGGTGTCAGCACCCGCAGCGGCGATATCAGCAATGTTATCTACCTTAACGCCGCCGTCGATTTCTAAGCGGATCGGGCGACCTGAGGCATCGATACGTGCCCGGGCCTCACGCAATTTATCCAGCGTGCCAGGAATGAATGACTGACCGCCAAAGCCTGGGTTAACGCTCATCAACAGCACCATATCAATTTTGTCCATGACATAATCGAGATACGAAAGCGGTGTTGCCGGATTAAATACCAGCCCTGCTTTGCAGCCGCTATCGCGTATTAGCTGTAACGAGCGATCAACATGCTCAGAAGCTTCCGGGTGAAACGTAATGTAACTCGCCCCGGCCTCACTAAAATCGCCGATCATACGATCCACGGGTTTAACCATTAGATGGACGTCTATAGGCGCCGTCACGCCGTGCTGGCGCAGAGCTTTGCAGACCATCGGCCCAATCGTCAGGTTCGGCACATAGTGATTATCCATGACATCGAAATGGACAATATCGGCTCCGGAGGCCAACACATTGTCGACCTCTTCACCAAGACGCGCGAAATTAGCGGAAAGAATCGAAGGGGCAATCAGGAAGTCCTGCTCAGCGCTCATAGTGCATTCCTAGGTTAACAGGGGAAAAGGAAGGCCCCTATCTTACCAGAGCCACCTAAGAAGCCCCATCTCCATGCCGTTAAAGCTCAGCCAGCAATGAATGCGTATCTTTAAATACATATTCCCAAATAGAATATAAAACATAATTGTAATTCCACAATCACAGGTTTAACCTTATCCTCATTGCGATTAAATCGCCCCCAGATGTAAGGAGCCTGTAATGACGCGATCCACTTTTTTCCGTACTGGCCTGCGCCGCAGCCTGATAGCCACCGCTGTTGGCGCTACTATGGCTGCCACAGCTGTTTCAAACACGGCGATGGCGCAAGAACGCGAGTTACTGAACTCCTCTTACGATATTGCCCGTGAACTGTTTTCGGCTATCAACCCGGAATTCCAAGCGTGGTGGCAAGAAGAGCACGGTGAAGAGATTGCCATTAGCCAATCCCACGGCGGCTCTTCAGCGCAAGCGCGCGCGATTATGCAAGGTATGCGTGCGGATGTCGTCACCTTTAACCAAGTAACGGATGTTCAAGTACTTGCGGATGCAGGCCTAGTGGCCGAAGACTGGCAAGACGCATTCGACAATAATGCATCCCCTTACTACTCCACTACGGCGTTTTTGGTGCGTAAAGGCAACCCGAAAGGTATTGAGAGCTGGGATGACCTGGTGAAAGAAGACGTGCAAATGGTCTTCCCTAACCCCAAAACATCCGGCAACGGCCGCTATACCTACCTAGCCGCCTGGGGATTTGCCGAGAACGAATTTGAGGGTGATGAAGAGCAAATCCAGGACTTCATGCGTACTTTCTTGCGCAATGTTGCAGTGTTCGATACCGGCGGCCGTGGCGCCACCACTAGCTTTATCGAACGCGGCATTGGCGACGTATTGATCAGCTTTGAATCAGAAGTAAACAACATCCGTAGCGAATACGGCAGCGACGACTACGAAGTCATCGTGCCGCCGGTCAGTATTCTGGCAGAGTTCCCCGTTGCAGTGGTGGGTGAAAATGCTGAGCGCAATGGCAACAGCGACCTTGCCCAGAGCTACCTTGAGTATCTCTACCGAGAAGACACCCAGCGCTTGCTGGCAGGTTTTAACTATCGCGTTCACGACGAAACGGTTGTGGCCGAATTTGCCGATCAATTCCCTGATACCGAACTGTTTGAAGTTGAAGATGTGTTTGGCAGTTGGGAAGAAGCAATGGAAAACCACTTTGAAGGCGGCGCCCTACTTGATCAACTGCAACGTCGTTAACGGAACCCCATGAGCCAGCTAGCATTATGGCGGTCCGGCAGCGCACGCGTGCTGCCGGGCTTTGGCCTATCTATGGGGATCAGCGTCCTGTTTATTTCGCTGGTCCTTCTTCTCCCGATCACCGGGCTGTTTGGCCAGTTGGCAGGGCTTACCCTTGCCGAATACTGGGCCATTATTACCGAAGGCCGTGTGGTGGCCAGTTACATGGTCACCATAGGAGCAGCGGCTGTCGCGGCGCTGGTTAATGCGGTATTTGGCTTACTACTTGCCTGGGTACTGGTTCGCTATGAGTTTCCCGGCAAGCGTTTGCTAGATGCCTTAATGGATCTGCCCTTTGCACTCCCCACAGCGGTAGCAGGTATTACCCTCGCTACGCTATATGCGGGTAACGGCTGGATGGGCAGCTTATTAGAGCCGCTAGGATTCCAAGTAGCTTACACCTGGGTAGGTATTGCACTAGCCATGGCGTTTACCAGTATTCCGTTTGTGGTACGCACCGTACAGCCGGTGCTGGAGGATTTACCTGCAGAAGTTGATGAAGCAGCGATGTCTCTTGGCGCAACCGATGGCGTGGCGTTTCGGCGTGTGATTATGCCGCATCTGTGGCCAGCTCTCGTTACTGGCACTGGGCTAGCCTTTGTGCGCTCGTTAGGTGAGTTCGGGGCGATTATTTTTATCGCGGGCAATATGCCCTACGAAACCGAAATCACTGCTCTGATGATTTTCGTCAAACTGCAGGAGTATGACTACGCTGGTGCCTCCGCAATTGCCTCCGTCGTGCTCTTTGTGTCACTGGCACTGCTGTTGGTGATCAATATTTGGCAAGGCCGCTTTGTGCGCCGCTTGCATGGAGGAACAGGCTAATGCGCCGGATAGGTGATGCAGCCGCTGTGCGGCGTTTACTCATTGGCGCCGCTCTGTTGCTGTCAGCGCTATTTTTGCTGCTACCTTTGGTGGCAATTTTTGCCCAAGCCTTCTCCCAAGGCGTGATGGTCTTTTGGGCCAACGTTAGCAATACGTTCACCCTGCACGCGATTGGCCTGACGCTCGTCATTGCGTTTTTAACCATACCGATTTGCCTAGTATTTGGTGTCGCCTTGGCGTGGCTGGTTACCCGCTTCAGTTTCCCAGGCCGGCGTATTTTACAAACGCTGATCGATATTCCATTTGCCGTTTCCCCCGTAGTGGCTGGGCTTATCTATCTGTTGCTATATGGCCGTAACGGTTGGATTGGCAGTTGGCTAGATGCCCACGATATTCAACTGATGTTCGCTTGGCCCGGCATTTTAATGGTAACTATTTTCGTGACCTGCCCGTTTGTGGCCCGCGAACTCATTCCGCTTATGCAGGCCCAAGGTTCCCGAGAAGAAGAAGCCGCCGTGACCCTCGGCGCTGGCGGCTGGACCACCTTCCGGCGTGTCACGCTACCTAACATTCGCTGGGCACTGCTCTACGGGATCATCCTCACCAACGCGCGTGCCGTGGGTGAATTTGGTGCCGTTTCGGTGGTCGCCGGGGCTATTCGCGGAAAGACCAACACCTTACCGCTGCATCTAGAGCAGCTTTATCAGGATTACAACGCGGTGGGCGCGTTTGCTAGCGCCGCGCTGCTGGCCCTTATTGCCCTGTTAACCCTTGCGGCCAAGGCAGGCCTGGAATGGCGCGCAGCGCGCCAGGAGGCATTTTTATGAGTATTCGCCTACAGAACATCGCCAAGCACTTTGCCAATACCCAAGCGCTTGAGCCGATCAATCTGGACATTCATGAAGGCGAACTAGTCGGCCTGCTTGGCCCGTCTGGCTCAGGAAAAACCACACTTCTACGTATTATTGCCGGCTTGGAGAGCGCTGACCGCTCTCCTCAACCCGGTAAAATACTGTTCGGCGACCGCGATGTGACCAATGTTCACGTTCGCGATCGCCGCATTGGATTTGTTTTCCAGCACTACGCTCTCTTCCGCCATATGAGCGTGTACGACAATGTAGCCTTTGGGTTAACCGTGATGCCCAAAAAGCGCCGCCCATCCAACGGCGAGATTCGTGCCCGTGTCTTTAGGCTGCTGGAAATGGTTCAGCTGCAGCATCTAGCTAACCGTTTGCCTGCCCAGCTCTCTGGCGGCCAGCAGCAACGTGTTTCACTTGCACGCGCCCTGGCCGTTGAGCCTGACGTATTGCTTTTGGATGAGCCATTTGGTGCGCTGGATGCCAAGGTGCGCCAGGACCTACGACGCTGGTTACGCCGCCTGCATGAAGAACTTAACTTTACCAGTGTGTTTGTTACCCACGACCAAGAAGAAGCGCTGGAGCTTTCTGATCGTGTAGTGGTGATGAGTAACGGACGTATCGAGCAAATTGATACGCCTGAAACGCTCTATCGTTCGCCCAAAAATCGTTTTGTATTTGAATTCCTTGGCGACGTTAACCACTTAGAAGGCAAAGTACACCAAGGTGTGCTCACCTGCGGTGACGCTCATCTCACTGTTGACTTGCCTGACGGTGACGAAGAGCTATTGCTACGCCCTCATGAAGTGCGCCTTGCCCAGCAGCCTAGTGCAGAGAGTCATCTGCCGGTGACCGTTACGGCCATTTCACCGGTAGGTGCTGAAGTGCGTGTTGAGCTGGAAGCCGACTGGCTGGCTAAGCCGTGGCTTGCAACAGTGCGCCATGCTGATTTTGAGCAGCTTCAGATGCGCCGTGGGCAACGCCTCTTCGTCCATCCACGGCAATGGCACCGTTTCCCCGCAACAGAGCCAAAAGTGACGGAGCAAAGTCGCGCCGCTTAGGGCATACCAAACAACGGTACAAGCAGAGGGCAGCTTTAGTTCGCGACCGATTTAGAGCTGCCACCTCCTACCTTTCTTTCACTCGCGACAGATAAGCCATCAGCCTGTATCAACAGCTGGTTAGCGCATTTGCCTAAACGTTAGGCTCACCCGCGGCTCACTATCTTTCTTGGTTTTAGGCAGGCTATGTAGCCAGTTTTGCTGCGTGGTACCTTTCATCACCAACAGACTACCGTGCTCTAGATTAAGCGATACACTCTCCCCTGTTTTTTTATGTTTAAACGAAAATCTCCTTTCGCCACCTAGGCTCAACGCTCCAATCACACCATTCTCAACCAGGTCTTTTTCAGCATCACTGTGCCAACTCATACCTTCCGCGCCTGAACTATAGAAGTTACACAAGCACGAATTAAATACTTCACCGCAGCTACTCTCCACTACCTGCTTAATCTCTTGTAAAAAACCAGGCCATACTGACGCCATCTTCGTATATCCAGAGTAGGTATAAGAGATAGGCTCATCCGCATACCAGGCTATTTTCCTCTTAGTAACGATCTCTTTTCCATAAATAAACGCTCGATCATGCTCCCAGCTTAGTTCGCCCCGACATTTAGCTAGATATATATCGGCAGTGGCCGTCTCTAGAATTTTACCGTGATAATAGACCGCTCCATCTTGTGGAAGCAGGTTAATCAACTTCATGTCGTCGTTTTCAAACAGATCTGTGAACGTCATCGCTATGCCTATGTTGTACTCACTATGAAGACAGCAAAAAACAGCCTAACGCATTTGTTCGATATCGCTGACGGCGCTTCTCCCGACACGGCGTTGAAAGCGATGGCACAACCCACGCCACCAGAACATACCGCCAGCACACTACCCGCGTTATACTGACGTTTTAGCCATAGCGGAGGAAGACCATGCGTCGGCGCCATTTTTTACACCTCTCTGGTGCGCTGCTTACCAGCGTTTTGCTAGCAGCCTGCGCTAGCCCTCAGTACCTACAGCTAAGCCCAGAGCGCAGCGCCAGCGTGCCGCAGACAGGCTCTGGCCAGCAAGTCACAGTGATAGCTGCTGATGCCAGGGAAAGTGAAGTGATTGGAACACGCTCAGGTGGCAGTATGTCTACCGCGCAGATTACCGTGAGTAGTCATGAGCTCATTCCGCAGTTGCAAGCCGAAGCAGAACGCGCTGTACGCGATATGGGGTTCACTCCTACTCGCGATGCTGCCCAAGGCCGCCCGAGCATTACTCTTGAACTTGCAAGCCTTAACTATGCCAGAGGTAACAGCGGACAGCCGCTAGTCGGCGAAGCGCGTATTGAAGGGGTTTTTCGGGCAATCGCCCAGAATAAAGGCACGACGTATACCGGCACTTACACCTCGCGACGCACCCAAGGGTATGCCATCAAGCCCGGCGAAGATGCCAATACACGCATGCTAAACGATTTGTTAAGTGATGGTTTAAATCGTGCGTTTAGTGACCCAGAGCTGGGCCGCTTACTCGCTCGCTAAACAGTTTTATCCTGATAGCTTATTCTGAGAACATCTGCCCGCTTTACGGGCAGATTTATAGGTGCGGGCCACGACGCTCCAGAACCCAAACGCTTTCTCTGCGTCCCCGCTCATCAACCTCTCTATTCTCAACCAGTTCAACACGGAAGTTGGGCATAAACAAATGCTCAATTTCACTGTTGGGCACACTGTAAGGCGGGCCTGCATTGTCTTCATCGTGAGTTAACCCCACTAATAACCCTTTAGCACCAGGCGGCACTAATTGGGCAAGGTGGAAGGCATAGCGCTCTCGAGTAGCCGGAGGCAGTGCAATTAATGAAGCTCGGTCATAAAATGCGCCCACTTCTGCTGCCTGCTTGATATGCAAGTGAAAAAAATCACCGCACCACAATTCAACGCTACCCTGGCGTGAGACATTAAAACCTGCCTGGGTATAGCGCGATACACTCGCATTGCGCTGGGCCAGAAACTGCTCTATTGCTTCAGGAGCCAACTCGATCCCCAACACGGGGTGCCCTTCATCTGCTAGCCAACGCATATCCAGGCTTTTTCCGCATAACGGCACAAGTACTTTGGCCCCAGGCGTCACATTAAGCGTAGGCCAGTACTGGACAAGCGCCGGGTGTGTATCGGACAAATGAAAGCCAATACGTCCCTCTTGCCAACGTTGGCGCCAGGGGTTTTCCATTGCGGCCACCTCGTGCTCGAAATTTACACAAAACGTTTGTTTTTTACGTCGCTTTAAAACCAGCGGTCTCTCTTTTTACGACGACGCGGCAGATGGGGGACAATCAGACCCACTAATAACCCAGCGCCGGCAACCCCACCGCCGTACATGAAATAGCGCATCAGCAGATCTTCTTCCTGGGTGTCTAGACGCGCCTGTAAGGCACGCACCTGCTGGCGAGACTGCTCTGCTTCACTATCAAGCTCGTGGTTACGCGCTTCTAACTCGACGATCCGCTTTTCACGAATATCAAGTGTTTCCGTCATAGAAGAAACACGCTGATCCCAAGTATCGTTAATACCATCTAGTTCTTGGGTAAGCTCATCGACTTGGGCTTGTAGTACGGGTAACTGTTCACGGGCGCTCGGGTCTTGCTGTAGCTCGCTACTGAGTACCCACACCGTATCGCCGCTATTACTACGTACGCGAGTATAATCGCCGCTTGTTTCAAGCGTCTCGACCTGCTCACCCGCATTTAACGTTCCCACAATGCGATAACCATCGGTGGGGCCACTACGCACATACGTGCTTAACTCATCGCTTACCCAAGCTTGGTTATCAGACTGGGCAAATGCAGGAGCTCCTCCGATACTCAACAACACGCCAACGGCAGTGGCGTAACAACTACTACGAAGTTTATTTACTTGCATGACGTCATGTCCTGATTGTAAAAACGCGCGGGGCAGACGAAGCCGTCGCGCGTATCGCTCAAAGCGGTGCGCTTGTCTAGGCGCTTACCCTTCTCCACGAGGCGGCAATGGAAAGGGACGAGGAAACTCTGCGACGCGAGCATCGCTTTTAACTGCTTTCAAAGGGCCTTCACGTTCTACTTCATCAATACGCACAATGGCGTTAAGCGGCAGATAGCTGCGCTTAACACCTTCAAAGGTACGCTGTAGCTTTTCCGCCCCTGGATCAACAACAACCCGCGACGCATCGTCAAAGACAAACTCCTCGACTTCAATAAAGCCCCAGAGTTCGCTTTGAAAGATTTCTCTGACGTATAAATCCCATATTTCACCCTGCTGGTGAACCACCACACGGTAGATCGGCTTGGCCGCCATCTTGGCCTATTCCTCTTGCCACTTGAACATAATGTTAAGGAGCCTAGCCTAACATACTCAGGGGTTTGCTCTTTAGTATGCCACCCTCAAAAGCGCTTATTTTTGGCTACTTTCACCTTCAGAGGCTGCTAATTAGCCGACGGAAGGCCCTATCGTGTATGGTGAAGTAAGTGGTATGGCAACTTTATTCACTCACCCACAGGAGTCACCGTCATGCAAAAGGATCCCAATAAGGGCTATATCGCCCTACTAGGTTGGAGCCTCAATGCGATCGAAGCGGCTGAGAATTTTGACCGCCGCTACATCGTGGTTGCACCCGATTGGGCCGAGGAGTACTGCCAGAAACATGACATCCCCTACGTTCCCTGGAATTTTGAGCGTCTCAATGATCGCTCCATCGAAATTGCTGAAACGCTGAAAGAAAAAGGCGTCGACGTCGCTATCCCGCTCTATGAGGAAACCGTTGAGTGGGCAGGCGCTATTAATTCAGTGCTACTCGACAATCCACGTATTTACGGGCAATCGCTGTTGCTTCGCGACAAAGCATTGATGAAGCGCCGCGCCCAGCTTGGTGGCATTCGCGTGGGTATTTTCGAAGAAGCCCACGATAAAGATGACGTAGTGCGCTTTCTTAAACGCGTTAATCAGACGCTACTCAAGTTGGATGGCGACCCCAACGACCCTATCCACCTGAAGGCGTTCGATAAGGCTGGCTGTCTTGGCCACCGCGTTATTCGCACACCGGATGAAGTCGATACTATTCCGGACGAAGAATTCCCTGTGCTGATGGAGTCTCACTTAGACGGCTGGGAATTCGCCGTAGAAGCGTGGATTCACGATGGCAAAATCGCTTTCCTGAATATTTCAGAGTACGTCACACTTGGCTACTCAGTATTTGTGCCCGCGTCTCCAGAGCTTGAAAAATACCGCGAACAGATTACGGCACAAATCGAAAAGCTGATCAAAGCGTTTGATATTGAATTCGGTCTCATTCATCCCGAGTACTTTGTCACCAGCGACGGTGAAATGTACTTTGGCGAAGTCGCTTACCGCCCACCCGGCTTTAAAGTCTTCGAACTTCTCGAGCGGGTTTACGGATTTAACGCCTATCAGGCGTCTATGCTGGTATTCGATCCTAAAAGCACAAAAGAAGAAGTCGCTGCTTTCTTTCCCAAAGAAGTGGTGGATGCAGATGGGTTTGCGGGCTGCTTTGGCGTTTATCCCCGCCGCCGGGTTGTTAGCCGCCTGGAGATTCCTGAAGAAACAGAGGATCACCCCTATTTTGAATCCCACGAGCTGACATCACCGGTTGAAGAAACCGTCACTAAACGTACGGCGTTTGGTACCCACTGGGGCTTGGTCTACTTTAAAGGCGAAGACGCACACACACTGCGTGATCTGCTTAAACGCCAAGAAGACCTCGACTTCTATGTATAATCTCTGCCTCGGCTGGGATAAGGAGTCAATGTGACGATCAATCAAGAGGCATCTTCAACTGAAGATGGCAAGCTCAATGGATTGCTGAGCAAATTTGATGATGCAGTGCGCCTGCTTTCGCAGGCGCCTGCTTTTTCTAAACCGGCGAAACTGCCCCGCGTAATGGATACTGCGCGCCGAATCTTGATGCAGGAGGGCGGCTGCGCTGCCCTCGAAGCACGCGCGGCGGATTTTGAATCCGCCGGTGTGTTTGCAGGCTCAGACTGGGAAACCCCACAGTTCCTAGTACCTACCCTCACAACGTTCTCTCTGAAAAGCCCTGACGCCAATGTGGTCGTTATTGAGGCGCTGAGTGAGCTGCGACTTTTAGCAGTCGCCAAAGGTGATTACTTACATGCTCTGGTATCCCAAGAGCATGCACACCACTATTTAACCCAAGTAATGGCCATCAATCTGTGGCTGTTATTTAACGCACCTAGCGAAGCCGAACGGGAAACCCAGGGTCGATTAGCGACTATTCCCAGGCAACTGTTTCAACACCTAGCCGACCGAATTGGCTACGAACACGTTATTGATCAACTGATTGATGAAATATGGCGCATTTTAAAACAGCGCCCTATTCAGGTTGACGCCATAAAACAGATGATCACCCAAATTGCGCTGTGCCAAGTTAATCCAGCAATTGATTTGGGGGCAAGTGGTCAAGGGGCTGACAGGCTGGTTAGCTCGCTTTTCGGACCAACCCAAGCTTGTCGTGAAGACCCCGGCGTTGAGCTGTACCGTGAACGACTGGAACGTATGGATAACGCGGCTTTGCAAGCGGAATCCACTGGCTTCGCTCGTGCGATGCATGACACAGGGCTGGTATCGCCCTATCACACGATACTGATGCGCTATCTACTCGAAGAGGGCGACCACCTTCTATCAGAGGCATTAGGTCTCTCTTCGACGGGGCGCGACTGTCTACTCTGCTATCGCGAGCTGGTGCATGCACTGATTCGCGGGGGTGTTTATCCCGCCACCGCCCAAGCAGTGTATGGCTTGGCACTGCTACTTGAACGGGGCATTCTCTATCAGCCCCCGGTTGCTCCAGCGATGTGGCGGCAGCTAAATCTAAAGCTTTCAGAGTGGTCAGAAGCACGCTTGAATCTTGCCTATGGTGAAGATGCATCACCCCGCGCACGTTTAATTGAAGGTGTGCTTTGCATGTTAGGACTGCCGCTGGGTGTAGGACAGGGCAACAACCCTACCTGCCAGTCAGCGAGAGCGCTTTCTATGTGGGCTTATAACGACCCTGACTATCTACTGCAAATGGTGGCTTGGGCTGCGCGTGATGATGAAATCATTATGCATTTCGAGGGTCAGCCAATCTCTTCAATGGAGAGCGCCTCAGGCGTTGCCTCCGAGCTTCCGATGGATCTTGACCCAGCCTCGTTGATCGTTGTCCCCCATCTTGACCGTATTTACGCGGAGATGGGCAGGCGCTGCATTGGCCGCGAAGGCGACCCCCATCGCTGGGTTAACCCAGAATTTCACGGGTGGTGGTCAGGTCGGGGCTTTAGCATCAACGTTGATGTTGCCTCCGGCCAACTTCGCGGTGTGGATAGCTTTATTCGTCACTTCTACGCCAGCTATCACCCTTACTACAATGGCAACCAACCGCTAATTCATCCTCAGCCTGCTGGCATTGCCGTCACTGACAGTGCTGCCCGGTTTATTGGTTGGCATGCAATTACCATTTTGCGCGCCTCGTTAGATCCCAACGATGTGATGAGGATCTATTTTTACAACCCCAATAACGACAGCGGCCAAGATTGGGGAGACGGCGTTAAAGTTAGCACCTCAGGTAACGGAGAACGCTTTGGCGAAGCCTCGCTCCCCTTCGCACAGTTCACGTCTCGATTATATATTTACCACTTTGATCCGTTGGAGCGTGGCGAGCTGGCCACAGTAACGGAAGAAGAACTTGAATCTGTAAAAGGCTATCTGCATCGCAGCTGGGGAGCTAGCCGCTTACCCCCTACCGAACTGCAGGCAGACAAAGGGCCACATACTCCGTAGCGAGACTCGCTAGCAGCGTTTAATAACCGCCATATTGACGACGATGACTCAACTAACACGATTAGACCAATTATTGGTCAGCCAAGGGCTGGCCAGTTCACGTACACGCGCGCAGCGATTAATTCGCAACGGTCGCGTGTTTCTTCAAGATGGCACGCCACTCGTAAAACCATCTGAAAAATGGCCGCTGGATACTCCGCTTCATATTGATGAAGACCCGGAGGAGCGTTACGTTTCCCGGGCAGGATTAAAATTAGAGGGCGTTCTTAACGCTCTAAACATGCGCCTGGAAGGGTGCAACGTGTTAGACGTTGGCCAATCAACGGGAGGCTTTACCGATTGCTCACTTCAATTTGGCGCCCGACATGTTATCGGTGTTGAAGTCGGGCATACCCAGCTAGCCGAGTGCTTACGTGATGACCCGAGAGTCACGTGTCTTGAAGGCTTAAATGCTCGTCACATGGCATCATCGACAGTCCTTCAACACGCCGTGGCTAAACACCCTATCGATATAGCCGTGATGGACGTTTCGTTCATCTCGCAAACCCTGATTTTGCCTGAGATCGCCTCCCTTCTCTCCTCTGGAGGGCAACTACTCTCATTGGTAAAGCCACAGTTTGAGTTAGCACCAGGCTCACTGGATAAGCGTGGCATCGTGCGTAACGCTAGCCACTATGCAGACGTAGAACAAAAGATACGTGATGCTTGTACAGAGTGCGGCTTAGTCATTAGTCACTGGCAGGAAAGCCCGATTACCGGTGGTGACGGTAATCGGGAGTTTTTACTGTTCGCCACCAAACATGGAGAACCAAGCGTTTAAAAACCAGTACTTAAACACAAGCCCCCCCGATGCTAACCTAGTTATTAGCTTAGGTTAGCAGGAGGCAGTCGGTTAGCTGACTGCACTTTAACCGACTCGCCTCGGTCGCGGTGCAGCCACACGTCCATCTGCTCGAAGGCCACCTTAACGCCCGCTTCACGGAACAGCTCGTCGACCCGGCAGTTAACTTCGTCAGCCGCAAACAGGCGGTCAAGCAAATCGTTAACGAAAATGCGCAGCTCAAAATTCAGGCTGTGCGGCCCGTAGTTAAGGCAGAAAACCTGAGGTTCGGGGTCTTCTAACACTCGTTCATTTTCGTCGGCAGCCTGGCGCAGCAATTTATGCACTAAAGGCAGATCAGACCCATGAGCAACACCGTAGGTCAGCACCACGCGGGTCACGTTATCCGACAACGACCAGTTAATGAGCTGGTCCGTCACAAACGTTTTATTCGGTATGATAATTTCTTTTCGGTCAAAGTCGGTCACGGTAGTCGCTCGGATGCGAATCCTGCTTACCGTGCCATGAAGATTACCCAGCGTGATAGTGTCACCAATCCGAATTGGTCGCTCAAACAGAATGATCAAGCCAGAAATAAAGTTGGCGAATATTTCCTGAAGACCAAAACCTAACCCCACACTCAGCGCCGCCACCAACCACTGCAATTTATTCCAGGAAACACCCAGAGTGGCCAACGCCATCACTACGCCAGTACCAACAATGGTATAAGAAAGCAGAGAACTAATGGCATAAGCACTACCCTGCTTTAATGACAAGCGTGAAAGCACCATTACTTCCAACAAGCCAGGCAAGTTACGCGCCATAATAAACGTGATGGCAATCACAAGTAGCGAGGTAAACACATCGGAAATCGATAGTGCGTCTCCAACCAGGTTACCCTCTTGTGCATCCCATATTGAAACTTGGTCTAAATAACTCAGTACCGCCAGCAGGTCTGCCCACACCAGATACAGCAGGGCGCTGAAGCCAATCAACAAAATCAACTTTGATAAGCGTAGCGACTGAGAGTTAATTTTCTCCATATCCAAAGGTGGCTCTTCAACGACCTCCGCCCCACCTTCTGCGCCTTCTTGTACTTGAGCACGACGTCTAGCGAGCGCTCGTCGATAAGCTAGCCGCCGTGCTGCAACGGCTAAACTACGCACGACAGTGGCCTCAACGACGACCCACAAGCCCAACAGGTAAAGGGTGATTGCAAAGCGAGCAACCAGCCGCAACGCCGTATACTCATATCCCCACACCACAAGCCCAAGGAGTACTAGCGGCACTGAAGCCATTGCTAGACCTAACACCAACCGAAAGAGTCGTACACCGAAAAATGGCACATGGGCCAGGATTAATAGTGCCAACCACCAGCTCATTGCCACCAAGCCCGCGGCAAAAAGCCCTATCGCTACTGGGCGCAACGCCAGCGGTGTTTCCATTTGTCCAGAGAGCGCGGCAATAACGACCACTGGCGCTAACGCTAGTCCGAAACCACCCAGCAGCTTACGCAGCCGCGCTGTATAAGCAGGAGCCCAGGTGAAATGGCGCTCAGCAACCCCATCATGAACGAGGAGCCGACGGCCCCAGGCCACGACAACCCAACTAAGCGCCAGTTGCAGAAGCGCTGGCGAAACACTGCTTGCCAGTGCACCTTCAGCCTCACTTAGGCCTATGCCAATACCTGCCAATCCCAACGGCCCAGGCAACGCAAGAAGAGCATTTAGCAGCACCGCCTTGGTGGTATGCAACTGAGTATCACTTTTCAGTCGACCAATTTGTGAGTGAATGAGCGCAAGCTGTGCTTTAATTCGCCGGCGCAGCCCAACCAGAACCACGCCAAGCAAAATAAGCGGCGTGCCAATCAGCATTCTCCAAGAAAAACCTTTCCACTGAGAGGGCAAAACCGCCCGCCACTCGCCTTCTCGCCACTCCAGTTGAAGGCTGTGGGGAATTTGTCGTAACCAATTGAAATCTAGAGGACGACTATTAGCTACCCAGAATAGCTGTTCATCAATGGTCGCCCGTAAATCTCGCGTCGTCTCTAATAGCTGTTGTTGATTAAGTTTAAGCTCAATAGCGGCACTCAGCAGACTGCTGTAAGACTGTTCAAGCTGCTCTACCAATTCACGGCGTGACTGGTAAAGTCGCGTCAGTGAGTCCACCAATCCAGGCGTGACATCAACCCCAGCTTCCTGCAAACGCTGGGCTGCCAAGCGATCACTTTGACGCAATTGATCACGCTGCCGAATCAAATCAAACTGCTTGAGACGCAAATCGGCAATTTCATCTTGCAAATCACGCCTTGGCGCGACTAAAGGTAACGACTGGCGCTGTTCTCTAAGAATACGCGACAACAATTGGCTACCACGAATAGCATCAATTTGTTCGTTCAGGCTTCGCTGAAGTTGCCGCACATGATCCAACTGGCGCTGGGCCTCAATATTTTCACGTATAATGCCATTCGCTCTATCCGTCGTTCGCAACAGTTCAAGGCTCAGCGCTTGGTTCGTTTGCTGAGCATTGAGCACCACAGGGTGTCCTTCAGCGATCAGTGGATCATTCTTTGCTGCGTCGGCAATAGCCTGTTCGGATTGAAGCCGCCGCTGGCGATCAATGACGCCTTGCAATAAATTAAGCTGCTGCTCCTGCTGGTCTATTTGAAGCTCAATGAGTTCCCGGCGCTCCTGAGCCAACTCTCGCAGCCGACTGTTGGCGCTTAGTTCACGCTGATTCAGGTTTACTTCCTGTTCTGCAAGGGCTCGCTCAATGCGCCACTGAATTAATTGCGCATCGTGGCGTGCCGATAGCTGACGATCACCCAGCAAGGCTTCTCGCTCATCAGACTGGCGTCGTAAATTTTCAGCTCGCTGCAAAGCATCTGAAATTGCTTGCTGAGCACGCTCAGGCAGTGTTTGCGCGGCCAATAGCTGAGAGTTAGCTTCGGCTAATTGGCTTTGAAGCTGCTGGAGCTCTACCACCGCTTCTGCCTGCTGCATTTCCAGCTCATTCAGCGGCATATCACTAAGATTATCCACTGATAACTGTCGGCTTTGTTCTTCCGCCTCGTTTAGCTCACGCTCTAGGCGAAGCAATATGTCGGGCGCTTGGACAACCCGTTGCTCTAACGCCTCAATGCGCTCTTCAACCGCGCGAAGGCGTTCATAGCTTTGCAACGCAGCCGATAAAGCTTCCTTCACCTGACTTTGCTCGGTGGTTAGCTCGCTTTCCTGAGACTCAAGTTCCGCTAATCGCTCAGATAGCTGCTCCTCAGAAGGGACTTGATCAAGCAACGCAGCCTGAGCGTATACGGCACCAGGAATGGTTAACAATAGATAAATAAGGAAGAGCCATGGAAGTGCTTTCAGTGCATTTTTGACCACGTTAGATATGCCTCATCGACATGTATACTACTCCAATCAGGAAGATTGCCATTGTCAGGCGTTCTGGCTTCTTACGCAATCTAACGCGTTTGACGCACAGGGGGAGTTGACTTACGCGAGTGGCGTGTATAGAAGAGACTCTGATAACTGCCTTTTATTTATTTGCGAGCCATTTTGATGGTCATTCGAAAACTGCTGTTAACAAGTTTAATTGTTTTGCTAGGCACTGAAAGCGCCGTTGCAGAGACACGCGAGGAAATTGAAGCTCGTATCCGCGCGCTCAACACCGAACTTTATCAGTTGCGCCAACAGCTGCAACATGTTGAAGATCCGGCAGGAAACGAGCCCACAGTCCGTTCGCAGCTGCTTCCAGAAGAAATGGCGCTTGAGGATCTCAGTGAGCGACGCCAATTTGAGCATGAGTCAACTCGTAATCCGTTCGCCATTACGACTCACCGAACTAATTATCTTTTCCCGATTAGTTATAGCACCAACCAGAACGCTGAAAACTTTAGTAGCATTTCTGAAGACTCTTCACCTAACGACGTCGAAGTGAAATTTCAGTTTAGCGCCAAATTCAACCTTGCAGAGGATGTGTTTGGCGACATTGGCGATGTCTATTTCGCCTACACACAGCGAAGCTGGTGGCAAGCCTATAATACCGATGCTTCTTCCCCCTTCCGGGAAACTAACTACGAGCCTGAAATTTTTATTGATTTTGATAACGCCTGGAACGCATTAGGCTGGGTAAATACGCGCAATCGTCTCTCCTTCATTCATCAGTCTAACGGCCGCTCGGATCCACTCTCACGCAGTTGGAACAGAGTTTATTTAGAAAGCACGTTCCAACGCGGTGACTGGGCACTTTCACTCGCTCCTCACTGGCGCGTACCTGAGTCCAAAGGCGACGATGACAACCCAGACATTGAACGCTTTGTCGGGTATGGCGATATCCGCCTGGCAAAACGACTCAATGGTAACCACGAGGTCGCGGGGCAACTGCGCGGCAACCCAAGTGCGGGTAACTATGGCACTCAAATAGACTACAGCTGGCCTGCTTTTAACAATGTGCGTGCCCATCTACAGTACTACTACGGCTACGGAGAGAGCATGATTGACTACAATAATCGTGTGCATCGTCTCAGCATAGGCTTTAGCTTAAATCCCCTGTTCAGTGCTACTGGGCTGAACCGTTAGCGCTCGAGGTTGTCTTATAGTTGACGGCTGCTATGCTGGAGTTGTCACTTATTCATATTCACTCGTCAAAGGATGACATCATGGCTAAACGTAATACTGATACCTCTGCTCGTGCTGACCAGTTGAAGGAAGATCTCCGCCACCTGAGTGAAACCGTAGAAGAGTTAATGAATGCCACGTCAAAAGATGCAAGTGGCGAGATGCGTGACCTTCGTGAGCGCGCAGAAAAACGACTGAAAGACACCCGAGCGCGCTTAGAAGCTCGCGGCGAGCGACTTTACGAAGACACTCGTGAAACGCTGTCTCAGCAAGTTGATTGCTGTGATCGTTACGTGCACGAAAACCCCTGGGCTAGTATTGGTATTGGTGCCGCAGCTGGCCTAGTGGTGGGTATGCTTCTCGGTCGTCGCTAATGGCTTTAGGGCCAACACAACGCGTCTTCTCTGCCGCCAAACGTCTGCTGAAATCATTAATTGCTAATGGTGAAACTCGGCTTCGTTTGGCGGTTTTAGAACTAGAAGAGGAGCGCGCTCGTTTATTGACCCTGCTTTTGTTAGCAGGGGCTAGCCTTTTGTTGCTGTTGTTAGGCGTCGCGACACTTACCGCGCTGGTAGTCGTACTGTTTTGGGACACTTATCGGCTTACTGCGATTGGCGTGAGTGCAGGCGTTCTTATTGCCTTAAGTTTTTTACTAGCGGTTATTGCTATTCGTCAAGCCAAGCAACATACGCTGTTAAAAGAAACACTTAAGCAACTCTCCGCTGACCGAGCCTTGTTGGAGGTAAATGAGGATGACTCAACCCAACACCGTCAATAAGCCTCCCAGCCGAGCAGAACGCAAAGCCGCCTTGTTAGCGGAGCTAGAGCAACAGCGTATCGATATATTGATTGATAGCGATACACTGACAAAGGCAGCCTCACCGCTAGACAAGAACTGGCGCAGCCTTAAAATACCTTTGTATGTGATTGGTGGCGTCGCTGCTTTGCGTATTTTACGCCATCCAGGTGGCGCAATGGCGGTTGGCAGAAAAGCATTGGCTAGCTACATGTTGATACGAAAACTGAAGTTGCTAGCGAAAGTGGCTAGTTAACAAGCTACAAATGATATTTTTTTGAGAACGTCGCTGGGCCGTTTTTATAAACGCTAATCTTGAATGCTCTACGTGTTTACGGCCCAGCTCTTTACACTCATCAGCACGCCTGCCCGCAAGCGACACCACTTGCCCAAGCCCACTGAAAGTTGTACCCCCCCAATTCCCCCGTCACATCTAGCACTTCACCGATAAGCCTAAGCTGCGGTAGGTCTTTCACTGCAAATGTTTTTGATGAAATCGCTTCCGTACTTACCCCGCCCATTGTTACCTCCGCTGTTCGCCACCCTTCTGTACCTGACGGTTTTAACTGCCACTGGTTTAGCCGCTGAGCCCAATGATCAAGCGCATCATTACTGTACTCTGCCAGAGGGCTGGTAAGATTGGCGTCTGGGTACCACTCTAGCAACGCTTGGGCAAAGCGCTTTGGAAAACGCTCTCCCAGCCAAGTGGACAGCTGACGCTTAGGGGCCGCATGACGTGCATGACGTAAAACGTCAGCAGCATGTTCACTGGGTAGTAAATTAATAGTGATAGTGTCACCAGGTTGCCAAACGCTGGAAATTTGCAGCATCGATGGGCCTGACAGGCCACGATGAGTAAATAGCATTGGCTCTTTAAAGCGCCTCCCATTGCAGCTAACCTCGCATGGCACACTGACCCCAGAAAGTGCTGCTGCGCGCTCTTTCCAACTATCGCTCAAGGTAAACGGCACCAAACCTGGACGGGTAGGCAGAACATCTAAGCCAAACTGACGGGCAATATCATAACCAAATCCTGTCGCCCCCATCGTGGGTATCGAAAGCCCCCCCGTAGCAATCACTACCGTACCCGCGTCGATGCTTCCCAACGACGTGGCTAAGCGCATGCTATCCCCCATTCGCTCCAGCCTAGAAATTGACGTGCTGAGCGACACCTCGACGCCGGCCCATTCACACTCGGTGAGTAAGACGCTAACAATGTCTTTAGCGGAGCTCGCACAAAAGAGCTGGCCTGGGGCTTTCTCCACATACTCAACGCCATGCCGCTCTATCAACGACACAAAATGCTCAGGACGGTAACGCTTTAGCGCAGAAATGCAAAAATACGGATTTTCCGAGTAAAAGTTCTGAGGCGTAGTCGCAAGATTGGTAAAATTGCAGCGCCCTCCTCCAGACATCAATATTTTCTTGCCCGCTTTGTTGGCATGGTCCACCAACAGTACACGACGCCCCGCGTAACCCGCTTGAGCCGCACACATTAAACCAGCGGCTCCTGCACCAATGACGACGACGTCGTAGACCATAAAATCAGGCTCCCAGGATGAAAAAATGAGAGGCATTTTAACAGGTAAATAGCTCAAAATTACTGTACATTAAAAATATACCGTACAAATAACGTATATCTTTTTAACAGAATATCACTGTATACACTTCGCCCTCTAACACGGTGATCCCCTAAGTGGTATTACTAAGCATTTTGATAACACTGAGACGCTCATGCTTGTTTGTAAACGTATTTTGCTCTTCTGGTTGTTTACCCTGATATGGGCTAGTCCGTCGTTGGCACAGTCTCCCCCTCCGGTTATTGGGCACTACGCCGCTATAACAACTTGGTCTGATCCGCTTGAAGCGCTAGGGACACTGAGTGCAGATGAAAGCGTGACACTTTCCGCCACGGTGACCGATACGATTGCCGAGATTAACTTTGAAGATGGCGAACAAGTAGAGCGCGGAAGGCTATTAATTCGTTTAGAAGATGCTGAAGAACAGGCTCAGCTAAGGGCTGCGCAAGCCCTCAATGATGAACGTCGCAATGCGCTAGGTCGAGCCACCCAGTTGCAACAACGCAACCTCGCTCCGCGGGCTGATGTAGAAGATACCCAGGCGCGTTTACGCCAATCACAAGCTGACGCACAAGCGTTAGAGGCCAGGCTGTCAAATTATCGCTTACATGCCCCTTTTAGCGGGCGAGTTGGCTTTCGTAACGTCAGTATCGGTGCATTAGTAACGCCCGGCATGGAGCTTGTCACACTTGATAAGCTAGATGTCATGAAGCTCGACTTTACCGTACCTGAAGTATTTTTAGGGCGTTTGTCCAACGGTCTAAAGCTGAGTGCTACTACAGCGGCATTCCCAGACGAGCTCTTCAGCGGTGAGATCTCTAGCATTGGCACCCGCATAGACCCTATCACCCGCAGTGTTAACGTTCGCGCTGCCATGGTAAACCCTGGGCTGCGTCTGCGGCCTGGGATGTTAATGGAGGTCGTAGTTCAGCAACGAGTCCGCGATACGCTTGTGCTTCCTGAAGCAGCGATCGAACCCAGTGGCAACCGCCACTTTGTGATGCTGATCAACCAGCAGGACGACACCTCTCGATTAGAACGGCGAGAAGTCATTATTGGCGAACGACGAAGCGGTGAAGTAGAGGTGCTGGAGGGTATCAGTGCAGGTGACCTAATCGTGATTCACGGATTACAGCTCGCTCGAGATGGCCAGCAAGTCAGGTTGCTAGGTATCGCTGATGAAGAGACGGATATTCGCACGCTACTGGAGGCTGATCGCTAATGCGCTTATCCGACATTTCAGTTCAGCGGCCAGTGCTGGCGATGGTGATTGCCACACTGATTATCGCGTTTGGTTTACTGGCACTCAACCGGCTGCCCCTGCAAGAATACCCAACGGTTGATCCACCTATCGTTAGTATTGATACCCGCTACCCTGGCGCATCTGCAAGCGTTGTAGAGACACGCATTACCCAAGTGCTCGAAGACCGTATCGCCGGCGTGGAAGGCATTGAGTTAATTACCTCGCAAAGCGAGGATGGTCGTTCACGAATTGAAATCGAGTTCGCCATCAGCATGGATATCAATGCTGCCGCCAACGATATCCGCGATCGTATTTCAGGAGCACTGCGCAACCTTCCAGATGATGCAGATAATCCTGAGGTCACTAAAGCCGACAGTAGTGAGACTATTGTCGTGTGGCTCAGTCTCTCTGGTGCGGATTACTCCATTACCGAACTGACCGATTATGCCAATCGCTTTCTGGTGGACAGCCTTTCGGTACAACCCGGCGTGGCAAGGGTGCGCGTGGGTGGTGGACGTGATTACGCGATGCGAGTTTGGCTGGACCGCAATGCACTCGCAGCACGGGGGCTAACTGTCGGTGATATTGAGAATGCTCTACGTGCTGAAAATGTTGAGTTGCCAGCGGGTTCAATTGAATCTGAAGATCGCCAATTTATTGTTCGTTTGCCGCGCAGCTTCGCGACCGCTGATGATTTTAAGCAGATTGCTTTAATTGAAGGCAGTAACGGTTATCTAGTACGCCTGGGCGATGTAGCGCGTGTCGAGATAGGCTCGGTAGAGGACCGATCTGTGTTTCGTGCCAATGGCGTCCCGATGGTGGGACTAGGCATGATCATGCAATCAACGGCTAACGTAGTGGAGCTATCGGAAGCCGTTCGACAAGAACTTGACCGGCTTCAAGGCACCTTGCCGGAGGGGATGTCACTCAGCCTTAACTATGATGCATCAGTATTCGTTTCAGGCGCTATCGAACAAGTAGTGATGACGCTGTTTATCGCCATGGGGCTAGTCGTCGTGGTGATGTTTATGTTCTTAGGTAATCTGCGCACTACACTAGTGCCTGCAGTGACGGTGCCGATTGCTGTCATTGGGGCATTTACCGCCCTAGCCGCCATGAACTTTTCGATTAATCTACTCACGCTATTGGCGCTGGTGCTGGCGATTGGGCTGATTGTTGATGACGCGATTGTAGTGCTTGAAAATATCAATCGACGTATGCACGACTACGGAGAAACACCACTGGTCGCAGCATTTCGAGGCACACGGCAAATCGCTTTTGCGGTGATTGCTACCACGCTGGTGCTAGTGGCAGTCTTCGTTCCCCTCAGCATGCTGCAGGGGGATATTGGTCGGCTATTTTCAGAGTTCGCACTTACCATGGCGGCGGCGGTTGTTGTCTCAACTCTACTAGCCCTTACCCTCACCCCGATGATGGCTTCTAAGATTCTCAAGCCAGGTATGCATGATAGCCGACTTAGCCAAGCCGTTCAGTGGCTGCTAACGGGCACCCAACGTCGTTACCAGCGTGCATTAGAAATCGTACTTACATTAAAGTGGCTGGTCGTTGCCCTGTTTTTCTTGTTGATAGCCGCTACCGCCTGGCTGGCAACCGAGCTGCCCAATGAATACACCCCGCAAGAAGATCGAGGCAATTTCATTATCCTTGTCAACGGCCCTGAAGGCGCAACGTTTGACTATATGATGGACTATATGGATGAGATAGAGGCCAGATTAACGCCTTTTGTGGAAAATGGTGAGCTTGAACGAATTGTGGTTCGCGCACCACGCGGCTTTGGTAATATCGAAAATTTCAACAGCGGTTTTATTATCGTCAACATGGCTGACTGGGGAAGCCGTCGTAGCGCTTGGGAAATCATGGCCGAGATTCGTCAGCAGCTACGAACACTTCCAGGTGTGCAGGCCTTTCCAGTGATGAGACAAGGTTTTGGACAGCGCACTCAAAAGCCTGTGCAGTTCGTACTTGGGGGCGGCACTTACGAGGATTTAGCGCGTTGGCGGGATAGGTTGATTACTCATGTTCGTGAAAACAACCCACGTATTACCGCTATTGAAAGTAATTATGATGAGACACAGCCCCAGTTACGCGTGGATATCAATTATGAACGCGCTGCAGCGTTGGGCGTCACGGTTTCAGAGATAGGCCGGACGCTGGAAGTGCTACTCGGTGGACGCAACGTCACTCGTTATGTGGATGATGGGGAAGAGTACGATGTCATCCTTGAAGGTGACCGCAGCGGTCAAAACAGCCCTGCTGCGCTAAACAATATTCAAGTGCGCTCAGTACGCTCAGGAGAGCTGATTCCTCTAGCCAGCCTAGTAACGCTCTCTGACTTCGCGGGTGCTAGCACGTTGAACCGCTTTGATCGCGTTCGCGCCATTACGATTGAAGCCAATCTAGCCGATGGTTATCCCCTTGGTGAAGCATTGGAATATTTGCAACAAGCCTCTGACAATATATTGCCGGAAGAGGTACAAACGAACCTTGCTGGGCCTTCTCGCGATTTTCAACAGGCCAGTGGCGCTACCATGTTCTTATTAGTGCTCGGTGCCGTGGTGGTTTACTTAGTACTTGCGGCCCAGTTTGAAAGCTTAATTCACCCATTTGTTATCATGCTGACCGTCCCGCTAGCCATGATCGGCGCCCTGCTTGCCTTGCTGCTTAGCGGGCAGTCACTCAATATCTATAGCCAAGTAGGCTTAGTACTACTTATTGGCCTTGCCGCTAAAAATGGCATTCTGATTGTTGAGTTTGCCAACCAGCTACGCGATGAGGGCCAGGCGTTTCGCTCTGCCTTAATTGAAGCTTCGGTAACACGCTTACGGCCAATTCTAATGACAGCAGTCACGACGATGGCGGGTGCGATACCGCTGATACTATCAAGCGGCCCGGGTGCGGAATCACGGCTGGTTATTGGTACTGTCATTATGGCGGGTGTTGGCTCTGCGACCGTATTTACACTGTTTGTCGTCCCGGTAGCCTACGACCTGCTTGCGCGTTACTCAGGCTCGCCAGGGGCAGTTAAACGCCAATTAGAAGAAGAGATAGCCAGCGCTCCTATCGCTCATCATACGCCGCTTAATACCCCTGAGCGCTAACATGAGCCATTGCGAAACGTCATAAAGTGGCCTTCGCACTAAGCAAAAGGCGCCACACAGGCGCCTTTTGTTTTAGGTCATGAAGATGCTAACTGCCGTGTTATTCGCAGTTACCAATACGCTCGCCTTCAATCACTGTATTCATGGTCAGCTCACCCATCGGCGATTGGGTGAATATATCCACGTTACCTTCGATCTGCTCACCCATAAAACGCATTTCGCCATCGATAGTCGCTTCACCGCCATCGGCACGGCAAACCATGCTGTAGGAAAGGCCATCGGCATTCATATCCTGGCTGAGCAGCTCGCAACCCTCTTCCTCTTCAATGAAGCCAAACTCAGCGCTATCCAGCTCTTCTTGAGTGATGCACTGACGTTCGGTTTCCGTTTGATCCGGAATTTGCATGTCACCACTCATGCTAGTCACGCTGACAAACTCCCACTCGCCAGGCTTGACGTTAGGGGTTTCTGCCTGGGCGACCATCGGGAAGGCCAAAAAGGCCGCTACTGCCATGTGTCGTATCATCATCGCACTCATCTCTAGGTGGCTTTAAGGAATACGTCATTATCCTACCTGATTCATTACTTACATGTCCTACCGGACAAGGTCACTGCTACACTATTATCTTCAGACTTACTCATTTTCAGGGCTTTTCGATAAAAGGGCGCTAGCGATTACATTAAGGGGAAATAGCCATGCAGGATGACGCGCTAGTAAATCATGATTTTTACTGCCCCTACTGCGATACACCACTCACGTTTCTTATCGACACCTCTCAAGGTAGCCACGATACCTGGGAGGATTGCCACCAGTGCTGTGCGCCGATTCAATTACACATCATTGTCTCGCTAATAACCGGTGAGCTAGAAGCAGTGCTCACCGGGCGAGACGACGATGTGCTTTAACACCCTAGTCGCTAAGCACTCTCGGCTTGTCGCAATAGTGCTTTTCGTTTTGCTTCACCCCGACGCATGAAGAACCACGCCAATAGCGTCGTGAGCGATACGGCCAGAATAATCAGCGTAGCCAGCGCATTGATCTTAGGCGACACCCCCATCCGCACTGACGAAAACACCACCATTGGCAGCGTGTTGGCACCAGGGCCAGAGACAAAGCTGGCAATAACCAAGTCATCTAGTGAAAGCGTGAATGCCAGCAACCACCCCGCTGCTAATGCAGGCGAAATAACAGGCAGCGTAATAAAGAAGAAGGTCTTCACCGGTGGCGAGCCTAAATCCATGGCAGCTTCTTCAATAGAGCGATCAATTTCACGTAAGCGGGCTGCCACGACCACCGCAACATACGCACTACAAAACGTTGTGTGAGCAATCCATATAGTCGCCATGCCACGATCAGCCGGCCAGCCAATCAGTTGAGCCATCTGCACAAATAGCAATAATAGCGACAGCCCCGTAATAACTTCCGGCATTACCAGCGGCGCGGTAACCATACTCGACAGTGCCGTCTTGCCGCGAAAATGGCCATAGCGCGTCATTACAAAAGCGGCCACTGTACCCAAGCATACCGCCATGCTGGCGGCAAAAAAGGCAATTTTCAGACTTGTCCAAACCGCAGACAGGATCTGTTGATCACGAAAAAGTTCGCCATACCATTGTGTGGAGAATCCTGCCCACACTGTCACCAGCCGTGAGGCATTGAAGGAGTAGACCACCAACACCACCATGGGCAAATAAAGAAACAACAGACCCAACACTAACATCACTGTGGTAAAGCCTGGGCGTCTACGCAGTCTCATCATGATTCAAGCTCCCGTGACTGGTAGCGATGGAACCACACAATGGGAATTAACAGCAGCAATAGCATTACCATGGCTAACGCCGAGGCCACAGGCCAGTCGCGGTTTAAGAAGAACTCTTCCCATAGCACTTTACCAATCATCAGCGTATCCGGGCCCCCGAGCAGCTCAGGGATCACAAACTCACCCACGGCGGGAATAAATACCAGCATAGAGCCCGCGATGATTCCGCCCATAGAGAGCGGCAGCGTGACTTTGATAAAGGTATTAAGCTTGCGCGAACCCAAATCAGACGCCGCTTCTAGCAGCGAGTTATCCAACCGCGTTAGATGGGCATAAAGTGGTAGTACCATAAACGGCAGATAGGCATAAACAATGCCGATAATGACAGCAAACTGGGTGTTCATCATGCGTAGTGGTGAGTCGATCAGCCCCATTCCCAACAATACGTTATTGATTAACCCGCTATTACTTAAAATACCCATCCATGCATAGACGCGAATCAAAAACGACGTCCACGACGGCAGCATTACCAACAGCAGCAAAATAAGTTGCCAGCGCCCCGGAGCACGGGCCATCGCATACGCCATCGGATAGCCAATCAACAGACATACTGCTGTCGCTACAAACGCGGTTTTTATCGAGCCCCAGTAGGCCGCCACATAGAGAGAATCTGACAACAAAAACAAATAGTTGCCTAGATTCAAAAAGATATTGAGCGTTTGATCAGCATACTCAACCAGCGGCCCATAGGGGGGAATAGCAATTGCTGCTTCCGAAAGGCTAATCTTTAGGACCAGCGCGAACGGCAACAAAAAGAATAGCGTAAGCCACAAAAGCGGAAGCGCGATAACTGCGCGACGACCTAACTGCAACCGCTTTACGAAGCCTGCAATGCGAGATGGCATCACGATAGACGATCTCCTGTCAGCCACTGAGGCATTAGCGGTTCAGCACGATAGCGCTATGGTCTTCCCAATAGACATAAACACTATCCTCCCAGGTTGGGCGATCACCACGCCGCTCAGTATTGGCCATACTCACTTTGATCATTTGCCCAGAGGCAGTACGCACGTAGTAAAGCGAGTAGCCCCCCAAGTAAGCGATATCATCAACCTTACCTGCTTCCCAGTTGTACTCTGCGGATGGCTGCTCACGGGTTAGCCAGATTTTTTCAGGGCGCAGCGCAGCCCACACGCGGCGATCTACCGCCTGGGTCGTAATGCCATGATCAATATAGATCGGCCGAGATAATGCGGGTGATGCAATGCGACAGTGGTCCGCAGCGTCTTCGACGATTTCACCTTCGAACAGATTCACCGTACCGACAAATTCCGCCACCATTCGGCTGGCCGGACTTTCATAAATATCGACCGGTGAACCCACCTGCTCTATCCAGCCATCGGCCATAATCGCAACGCGGTCGGCCATGGTCATGGCTTCTTCTTGATCATGAGTCACCATGATGCAGGTCACTCCTACCTGCTCAATGATCTCGACAACCTCAAGCTGCATTTCAGTGCGCAGTTTTTTATCCAACGCCCCCATCGGCTCATCCAGCAACAGCAGCTTGGGACGTTTGGCCAGTGAACGCGCAAGCGCTACCCTCTGGCGCTGTCCGCCGGAAAGCTGATGCGGTTTACGCTTAGCAAAACGTTCCATATGCACTAGTTTGAGCATTTGTGCGACACGCGCATCGACATCTGCCTTAGCTAGCTTGTCCTGCTTGAGCCCAAAAGCGATGTTTTGCGCTACCGTCATGTGGGGAAATAACGCGTAGGATTGAAACATCATATTGATTTGACGCTTATGTGGCGGCATAGAGGTGATATCTTCGCCGCCAAGCAGAATCCGCCCTTCGCTGGGCGTCTCAAACCCTGCCAACATACGCAACAACGTCGACTTGCCTGATCCTGACCCACCTAGCAAGGCGAAAATTTCGCCGCGCTTTACCTGTAAATTAACATCATCGACCGCAAGCGCATCGTCGAAGCGCTTACTTAAGCGCTTTACCTCAAGCACAATATCTTCTGCAAACCTTGGCGTTTTTCCCTGAGCGCGCTGAGCGGCGGGAGGGGTTACCGCAGGAGAGGATGACGGCTCGTTCGACAGGGGCGTAGTGACCATTCGCCACTCCCATCAAAAGGCCCGGAAACCGGGCGTTAAAAAAGTAACAGCGAGCCCAGCATTCGCTTGGCTCGCTGTTAGGCGATGACTAAATTAACGACCTGATTTGACGCGATTCCAGATACGCGTACGTGCGCGCAGAACGTCTTGAGGTTTTTCAGCCTGCAAATAGAGGTTTTCCATCACTTCGGCTTCAGGGTAAATAGCCGGGTCATTGATAATTTCATCAGAGAGATATTCATTAGCCGCCGCATTAGGGTTGGCATAACGCACGTACTCGGTAATTTCAGCGGCGATTTCCGGATCAAGAATAAAGTTAATGAAGGCGTGGGCATTTTCAGAATTCGGCGCATCAGCAGGTACTGCCATCATATCAAACCACAGCGCGGCCCCCTCTTTAGGAATGCTGTAGCCAATAGTGAAGTCACGACCGGCTTCTTCGGCACGATCAGCCGCCTGGAAAACATCACCGGAATAGCCTGCGGCCACACAAACATCACCATTCGCCAAGTCGGAAACATAACGAGAAGAGTGGAAATAAGTCATGTCATCGCGAACACTGGCAATGAGTTCACCAGCAGCTTCCAGGTCTTCGATATTTTCGCTACGCGGATCAAACCCTAGATATGCCATGGCGGGAGACAGCATTTCATCAGCAGAATCCAGCATCGACAGCCCACAACCGGCCTCGCTCAACGCGGCGGTAATTTCAGGATCAAAGAGCAGCGCCCAGCTATTCATTGGCGCGTCATCGCCTAAAATGTCTGTCACACGATCAACATTATAACCAATGCCGTTGGTACCCCACATATAGGGCACCGAGTATTCGCTACCCGAATCGATCTCTTCCAGGCTGGCCATCAATTCAGGATTGAGGTTATCTAAATTAGGCAATAGCTCATGATTGAGGGGCTGGAAAACACCGGCCTTTACCTGGCGGGTAAAATAATAAGTAGAAGGAACCACGACATCGTAGCCAGAACGGCCAGACAAAAGCGCAGCGTCTAATATTTCATTGCTGTCATAAACATCATAGGTCACTTCAATACCGGTGCGCTCGGTAAACTTTTCTAGCGTTTCAGGGGCGATATAGTCGGACCAGTTGTAAACTCGCACTTCATTCGCTTGGGCATTAGCAGCCGCTACGGCAAAAGATAGGGCCGTAACGGCCACTGAAAGTTTGTGAATATTGCCCATCTCACTACTCCTTATTAAAACCAATATCGCTAAGAATATTTCGTTAACTGCCGAGTCATTCAAACGTCAAGCTTACGCTAAAACATTAAAAACAGCTGTGGCTACTATGCCAGATAAGCGAATTTTGCGGTGCAGCGACATCTATCGCAAGCCCATGGGGAAAATTCTTGTATTCTGCTTCATGCGACCCCACTTGTAGGGTAGCCAACTCAGAAAAACACACATTGATAGCCTAAAGCTATTGCTTAAATTCATTTTTACAATTTTAGCTATTGGTCGTAGTTGGTTACCATGAGCAATAACTTTTTTCACTGCCACTCACTTATTCTGGAGACGTTCTGAATGTCCTTGATCAATACTGAAGTAAAACCGTTTAAAGCGACTGCCTACCTGAACGGCGAATTTATCGACGTCACTGAAGCAGACTTGCAAGGTAAGTGGTCTATTTTCTTCTTTTACCCTGCTGATTTCACCTTTGTCTGCCCGACTGAGCTGGGTGACTTGGCTGACAACTACGCTGAATTTAAAAAGCTAGGTGTTGAAATCTACAGCGTGTCTACTGACACCCACTTTACTCACAAAGCTTGGCACGACAGCTCTGAAACCATCGGCAAGCTGCAGTACCCGATGATTGCTGATCCGACCCTACAGATCTCTCGCAACTTCGAGGTATTGATTGAAGAAGCAGGTCTTGCAGAGCGTGGCACCTTCGTTGTTGACCCCGACGGCAAAATTCAGATCGTCGAAATCAACGCTGGCAACATCGGCCGTAACGCTGAAGAGCTACTGCGCAAAGTGAAGGCTGCCCAGTACGTTCGCGAGAACCCAAATGAAGTATGCCCGGCTAAATGGAAAGAAGGCGAAGAGACACTTGCCCCGTCTCTGGACCTCGTAGGCAAAATCTAAACGGCCTACCGCTGCCGTTCAGGGTTGCCCCTTAAGGCAGCACGACACCCGGGCATACCCCGGGTGTCCTGTTTTTAAGTACCCGTTTTTGAGTACCCGTGTTAACGCAACCATCGTTTTCCCTATCGCTCTTACTCATGCTGCGGTCTTTCAACAGCAGCGAGCGTTTTAGGTTGAGAACTCATTACTGCTGACTGCGAGGAAGCCACTGTCATGCTGGACGCCAATTTAAAAAATCAGTTGAAAGCTTATTTAGAAAAAGTGACTCAACCGTTCGAGATCGTTGCGTCCCTCGATGACGGTGCCAAGTCACGTGAATTGCTAGGTTTGCTCGAAGACATCAGCGGCCTATGCGACAAGATTACACTACAAACTGACGGTCAAGATAATCGCACGCCGTCATTTGCCATTAACCGCCCCGGCGAAGAAACCGGCGTGGTATTTGCTGGCATCCCGATGGGGCACGAGTTCACCTCGCTGGTGCTGGCACTGCTACAAGTGGGTGGACACCCTCCAAAAACGTCCGAAGAACTGCTAAATCAAATCAAGGCGCTTGACGGCGAAATGCTGTTCGAGACTTATTACTCGCTCTCCTGCCAAAACTGCCCAGACGTTGTTCAAGCGCTCAATTTGATGGCGATTTTCAATCCGAATATTCGCCACGTAGCCATTGATGGCGCACTGTTCCAAGATGAAGTCGAAGCTCGGGAAATCATGTCGGTTCCCAGCATCTATTTAAACGGTAAACCGTTTGACCAGGGACGTATGACCTTAGAGCAGATTCTAGCCAAGGTTGATACAGGTGCTGCCGAACGAGAAGCGAAAAAACTTAGCGAAAAAGCCGCCTTTGATACGCTGGTAATTGGTGGTGGCCCTGCAGGTGCCTCAGCAGCAATCTACTCTGCCCGTAAAGGGATCAACACAGGCGTTGCTGCTGAGCGTTTCGGTGGACAGGTGGCAGACACCATGGGCATTGAAAACTTCATCTCCGTCAGCCATACCGAAGGCCCTAAACTGGTTAGCGCTCTGGAAGAGCATGTTAAAGAGTATGACGTTGACGTTATGAACCTTCAGCGCGCCACGTCGTTTAAAGCAGCTGAAAACGAAGGTGATTTGCACGAAATAACCTTCGAGTCGGGCGCTAAGCTGAAGAGTAAAACCCTCGTCCTGGCAACCGGTGCGCGTTGGCGCGAGATGAATGTGCCTGGTGAACAACAGTACCGCAACAAAGGCGTTGCTTACTGCCCCCACTGCGATGGCCCGCTATTTAAAGGCAAGCGCGTAGCAGTGATTGGCGGCGGCAACTCTGGCGTTGAGGCCGCTATCGATCTGGCCGGTATTGTAGGCCACGTCACCCTAGTCGAGTTTATGGGTGAGATGCGTGCAGACGCCGTACTACAGAAAAAGCTTAAGAGCCTGCCTAACGTCGACATTATTTTAAACGCTGAAACCACGGAAGTGACAGGCGACGGAAGCCGGGTTAACGGCTTAGCCTATAAAGATCGCAATACCGATGAGCTGAAAACCATCGCACTAGAAGGCATCTTTGTTCAAATTGGCTTAGTGCCTAATACCGAATGGCTGAAAGGCTCACCGATTGAAATGACGCCACGCGGTGAAATCATTGTCGATGCCCATGGCATGACGTCGGTTCCAGGCGTATTTGCCGCAGGCGACGTGACTACCGTGCCATACAAGCAAATTATTATCGCCATGGGTGAAGGTGCAAAAGCATCACTGGGTGCGTTTGACTATTTGATTCGCCACTAATCTGATCGACATTAGCTAGCCTGAGGGGTGGACCCCCTGCCGCCCTTTAGGCTGTTTCCTTTGACGTAAAAGACCGTGACGTCACGCCCGCTGCCCTGCGGGCGTTTTTTTGCTCGTAGGGTTAATCAGTGTGCCCACACACTGAGCAAGCAGGATCACGCGGCACCTGAAAATGACGCCACTGCCCGCTCAAACCCTCAAAAGTGGCGAGTCCTTGATGCGGTTTTCCTGCACCGCTCAACAGCTTAAAAGCTTCTATCGCTTGAAAACAGCCAATCAACCCAACCAGTGGCGCCATGACACCGCTTTCTGCACAACTCAAGGCTTCATCTTCACTATCACCAGGAGGATACAGGCACGCATAACAGGGGCATGCCGGGTTGCGAGGATCAAAGACGGCTAACTGCCCAGAAAAACGAATTGCCGCTCCTGAGACAAGTGGCACACCTGCCTGCTGAGCAGCAGCGTTAATCGCATAACGGCTTGAAAAACGATCGGTGCAATCTAGCACCACATCTGCCGACGCTACCAGTGCCTCAAGCGCCTTGCCATCTGCATGTTGCTCCAAGGCGATTACATGGCACTCAGGGTTAAGTGCCTGCATGCTCGCTTTTGCTGAACGTGCCTTGTTGGTGCCGATATTCGCCTGCTGGTGAGCAATCTGGCGCTGCAGGTTTGACAACTCTACCGTGTCAGCGTCGGCAATAGTGATTTTGCCCACGCCAGCGGCCGCTAAGTAAAGCGCCACGGGAGACCCAAGCCCACCTGCACCGACAATCAGAGCATGAGCATTTCTCAAGCGCTCCTGCCCCTCAATATCAACCTCGGGTAGCATAATTTGGCGGCTATAGCGCAGCAGCGCCTGATCATCCATCATGGGATTACTTATCCTCAAATTCCTCGAAATCGGGTATGTGTAAGTTGAAGCTCTCTTTCACTTCTTCCATTACCACATAGCTTTTGGACTCTTTTACCCCAGGCAGTGTCAGTACGACATCGCCTAGCAGTTGCCGGTAAGCGGACATCTCAGGAATTCGGCATTTTAAAATATAATCAAACTGGCCAGACACCAAGTGACACTCCTGGATTTGCGGTAGTTTCTCGACCGCCCGACGAAACTCATCAAACACAGCAGGGGATTGAGTTTCCAGGCTAATCTCCACAAAGACCAACAAATTCGCTTTCAGTGCCTGCGGATCAAGAATAGCTTGATAGCCGCGAATGATACCCGCACGCTCAAGGCGCTTAACACGCTCTAAACACGGGGTTGTGGATAAGCCGACTTCAGCGGCAAGGTCGACATAGGAAATTCGCGCATTTTCCTGCAGACAGCGCAGAATTTTAAGATCGATCCGGTCCAGCGTTCTATTTTTTGGTTTCATGGCAGGATCCAATACTGATGAATCAGGCAGTTATTAAAGGTGCCCCAGGGTAACCCGTTCATGACCTCCAACGTCTTGCACACTTTCAACGTTTTGGAAGCCAGCACGCACTAACGCAGTGCGTACGTTGGTCGCTTGCGTATAACCATGCTCTAGGGCAAGCCAGCCGCCATCGGAAAGGTAGCCACAAGCAGTGCTAATCAAATGCAGCAAATCCGCCATCCCGTCAGCATCGGCCACTAGTGCCGATAATGGCTCAAAACGCACATCACCCAGCCGCAAATGTGGGTCGTCGGCAGCTATATAGGGCGGGTTACTAACAATAATATCGAATGCAACCGCTTGAGGGGGCTGAGCGAACGCGCTAAACCAATCGCTAATTACGAACCGAGCATTATCGATCTTCAGCGCTTGTGCATTGCGCGTTGCGAGCGCCACTGCTTCTGGGCGAATATCCGCCCCTATTACTTGCCAGTTAGGTTTCTCGCTGGCAAACGCAAGTGCAATAGCGCCAGTGCCAGTGCCAAGATCCAGCAACCTCCCCGCCCTCGCCTTGGCACGCATTAGGACAGCCTCAACCAGGGTTTCGGTATCAGGGCGTGGAATCAGCGTTTCTGGCGATGTTGCCAGCCGCAGCCCCCAAAATTCTCGTTCACCGGTCAGATAGGCAATTGGCATTCCCTGGGCACGTGCCGCCACCAACGCATCAAATCGTGCTTGCTCCCAAAGGGGGCACTCACAATCTCCCCAGGTATACAGCCAAGTACGGTCATGCCCTGTTGCGTGGCTGAGCAGTACCTCGGCATCAATTCTAGGGGAAGGCGAACCTACCGTTTGCAGACGAGTCGCCGCTCGTCGTAAAAGCGCATCGAAAGTCACAACATCAAAGCTCATTAGGCGTCCTGAAGGGCCGAAAGCTGCTCTGCTTGATATTCGTGAATGAGCGGTTCAATGACATCATCAAGCTGCTCACCCGTAATGACTTCCGTTAGTTTATAGAGTGTCAGGTTAATACGGTGGTCGGTAATCCGACCCTGGGGAAAATTGTAAGTCCGGATTCGTTCACTACGATCCCCTGAACCGACCAATGAACGGCGAGCGTCTGCTTGCTCTTGGCGCTGCGAGTCAACCGCATTGCGTTTGAGCTTGGCTGCCAGCAACGACATCGCCTTTGCACGGTTTTTATGCTGACTGCGCTCTTCCTGGCACTCCACCACGACGCCTGTAGGCAAGTGAGTAATACGAATAGCGGAGTCTGTGGTGTTGACGTGCTGACCGCCCGCGCCACTGGAGCGATAGGTATCAACGCGTAAATCAGAGGGATTAATATCGATATCGCCCACGTCGTCCACTTCAGGCATGACCGCCACCGTGCAGGCGGACGTATGTATCCGGCCTTGCGATTCCGTCGCGGGCACGCGCTGTACGCGGTGCGCGCCAGATTCAAATTTCAAGCGCGCATAGACACCATCGCCTTTCACACGAGAAATAACTTCTTTGTAACCGCCCTGCTCGCCGTGACTTGCACTGACAACTTCAACGCGCCAGCCACGCTTTTCCGCATAACGTGAGTACATGCGAAACAGATCACCCGCAAAAATAGCGGCTTCATCGCCGCCCGTACCAGCACGCACTTCCAAGAAAACACCGCGACCATCATCGGGATCTTTAGGCACTAGCAGGCGTTTCAGCTCACTATCCAGGGCTTCAAGTTTCTCACGCCCCTCACTGATTTCCATTTCCGCCAGCTCGCGCATATCGGGGTCGCTGTCGCGACTTAACTGCACGGCTTCTTCGATGCTTTTTTCTACCTCGCCGTAGCGCTGCCAGGCGGCGACCAGCTCTTCTAATTCCGCGTACTCACGGGAGTAGTCGCGAAAACGCTGCTGATTATTAATCACTTCAGGGTCAGACAGCAGCATTGCCAGCTCTTCAAAACGGTCGGAAAAGCTATCTAGACGTTGGCGCAAAGTCTCTTTCATGCGGGTGTATCATCCTTCTGGCATTTTACCGCGGCCACTGGTTGCTCAAAGGCAGGCTTAGCAGGCAGTAGTATATTGGGCGCGGCATTCAGCAACTCGTTATTTTCTTGGGATGCAGCGTCGCGCAAGGCAAGCGTGGGCTGGTGCATTAACCGATTCGCCAATTGGTGAGCTAGACGTTCAATCACCTTGGCAGGATCTTCACCCTTGGCTAATCGCTCAAGAGCTTGCTCACGAGAATGATCTCGAATGGCCTCTCCGTGACGTCGATAGTCGCGAATAATTTCGCCGCCATTGCGGATTCGACGCTCATGCTGCCAACTACCCACCCCGTGCTCGATGAGTGATTCAGCCTGATCAGCGGCAACTTGACGGTGACGACGATTCTCTTCAATGACCTCTTGCAAATCATCAACGGTATAAAGGAAGACATCTGCAAGCTCACCTACTTCTGGCTCGATATCACGGGGCACAGCGATATCCACCATAAACACCGGTCGATGGCGGCGCTTTTTCAGCGCACGCTCTACCATCCCCTTCCCTAGGATCGGCAGCGGAGAAGCCGTGGAGGATATAACGATATCAGCCTGCTCTAATGCCTCCGGTATTTCTGGCAGTGTAATAGCAGAACCACCCAGAGGAGCAGACACTTGCTCAGCGCGTTCCCGGGTACGATTGGCTACCGTAAGATGCCGCACACCGGCTTCATGAAGATGGCGCGCTACCAGTTCAATGGTTTCTCCCGCCCCGATCAAAAGCGCTCTGGCACGGCTAAAATCATCAAAAATACGGCTAGCCATACTGACAGCAGCATACGCGACCGACACTGGATTTTTGCCAATGCCCGTTTCCGTGCGCACTTGTTTGGCTACCGCGAAGGTGTGTTGGAATAACCGCTCCAATTCACCCCCCAACCCATTGGCTTGGCGGGCCTGCTGATAAGCATCTTTTAACTGACCGAGTATTTGTGGTTCGCCCAGCACCATAGAGTCCAGGCCAACGGCGACACGCATCAGATGACGCGCAGCATCGTTGTCAAGATAATGATAAGCACAGCGGGAAAGCTCTTCGACGCGCAAATTATGAAAGCGCCCAAGCCAATCCAGCACGGCATGCTCACCGGCGGCATCCGTCACGCAATAAAGCTCGGTACGGTTACACGTCGAAAGCACAGCCGCTTCGCTGATTTGTGGCAGGTTACGCAGTTCCGTCAACGCGCTTTCCAGCTGCGTTGGCGTAAATGCAACCTGCTCACGTACGGCCACGCTGGCGGTACGATGATTTATTCCCAGGGCAAGAAGCGTCATGCGTTATGCGTCTTCGCTAGTGGATCGGTCGTCACGTCACTTGTCGATCTGAATGTCTGGAGCTTGCTATAGCAAGTCTAAAGAGTGGGTAGGTAGATACGATGAACTATGAGTAGATACTATGAACTATAAGTAGATACTATGAGTAGACACCATGGATTGCACCACCTCACCCCGTTTTCAAGGTGTAATATTCTATCACAGCACAGCATGTTCTGGCGCACACCACTTTGCCGCAGGCAACCAAGCCGCTATGCTGAGCACTCGGCCACCTGATCGAGAGACGCATGCCCCTTCGCGCGACACTACTGGGTCACCCCCTATCGTTACTGGGTTTACCCTTACTGCCCTTGGCCGCAACGCTACTACTGGGCGGCTGCCAGCTTTCCCCGTCTTCCTTTGATAACGGGGTTCAAAATGATGCTTACGATCCCATGCAATCAGCACCGCCGATTACTCGCGGGCTGGATGCTGAGGGTCTTCGCTCGCTGCTGACAGCAGAACTTGCTGGCCAACGGGGCGATTATCGCTACGCCAGCCAAGGCTATCTGGAAGCGTCCCGGCGCTATCGCAACCCTGCGTTAGCCGAGCGCGCCACCTTTGCAGCGCGCTTTGGCAATGATGTCGCATTAATGGAAGCCTCCGCGATACGTTGGCGTGAATTAGCCCCTCAAGCAGAGCTGCCGAACAGATTGCTGGCAACCCTCTCATTGCAACGCGGAGACTGGCTGGACAGCTTAGAGCAGCGTCTGGCGATCACTGAAGCAGGGGGCAATGGCGAAATAGCCGCTTTTTCTGAGGCAGCTGTGGCCGAAGAGGCGCCACTGAACCTATTAATCCAGCCATTGCGCGATTATCTTGCCCAGCCTGGCGCTCAGCAAAATGAATTCCACAGCGATGTTTTACTTGGCGCCGCACTGATCGAGTCAGCACTAGGGCAAACACGTCAAGCGCAACAGCATCTGGATCAAGTAACGCAGCTGTCACCTGAATCTGCCGCTTTGTGGCTTGCTAAGGCGCGCCTAGCATTAGAGACTGGAGATCATCGTGGTGCTCAGAACGCCGCTCAAAGGGGGCTAGATTTAGCGCCCGATGATGTCCGTTTTATATTAATGTTAGCCCAAGCTGAAATTCGCCTGAACAACATTACCGCTGCGGAAGCACACACCACTACGTTGTTAGAAACGCATGGTGGTAACGAAGAATTACGTATTGCTCTCGCCCAACTCTATTTGGAAGAAGGCCATAGCGAGCCAGCGTATCGATTACTGCAACCTCTGATTGGTCAGGAACGCGTACCTAACACTGCCTACTTCTTATTGGGGGCCATTGCCCAATCCCAAGGAGAAGTCGATAACGCGCTGCTTTATTATCGGCAAGTACAAGACGGCAACGAGTTTCTTCCGGCCCGAGCCGCCGCTGCACGTATGCTGATTGAAAATGATCGCCTGCTAGATGCTCGCGCTATGCTGCGTGTTGAGCGAATGCGCCATGACGACTACTTCGGCGAGCTGGTAATGCTAGAAATACAGCTACTGGATGAATTTAATCTGCAAGAAGATGCCATGGCACTACTTGATAGAGAGCTGGCTCGTACGCCAGATGACACCAGCCTGCTTTATTTAAGGGCAATGCGCGCGTGGGAAACGGGCGATATTGAAGCGATGGAGCGCGATCTGCGCCAAATACTGCATACCGAACCTGATAATGCAGATGCATTAAACGCATTAGGCTACACGCTTGCCGACCTGAACCTCCAGGGTCGTCTTGAAGAAGCACGTGATTTGATTGAGCGTGCCTATGAAGCAGATCCCAACAACCCTGCAATACTCGACAGCATGGGCTGGGTCTATTTCCGGCTCGGCCAGCCTGACAATGCACTTGCGTGGTTAGAGAGCGCCTACGCACAAGTGCCTGATCAAGAAATTGCCGCTCATTTAGCCGAAGTTCTTCATGCCCTAGGGCGCAGTGAAGAAGCACGCCAGCTTATTGAGCGCATTCTTCAACGGGCAAGCTATCACCCGCAAATTGATGACTTACTTGAGCGCCATCCTGAACTAACACCGTTAAGCACGCCCTAATACGGCATGCCCTTATAAAAGCATGCCCTTATGAAAGCATGCCCTTATGAAAGATAGTTTACGCAGTACTGACATGGAGCCAGTTTATGTTGACCAATTCCCTGCCCGCGAGCCGTTTATCAATCTGCAGGCGCTCAACTCGCTTGTTACTGGCCGGTATTGCCCTGTTAACGCTGGCCGGATGCGCCACCCAAGCGCCTGTAGACGATGGCGGACGTCAGGCTGGACAATGGGAGCGCCAGCAAGCCGACGTTGAAGCCTTCGATACCTGGACACTCGTGGGCAAAGCAGGGCTGCGCACCCCCCAGGAAAATACCAGCGCCAACCTAGACTGGAATCAACACCCCCACTACTTCCGCATGCTAATCAGTGGCCCCTTTGGCGGCGGACGCAGTGTGCTAGAAGGTCGCGAAGGGCGCTTTTCGCTAACCACTAGCGATGGTCGCTTTGAAGCCGAAACACCGGAAGCATTAATGGAAGAGCAACTTGGCTGGTCATTGCCGGTTCGCGCCATGCCTAACTGGGTACGAGGCCTACCGGGCGAGCACGCCAGCTACCAGTTGGAATCAGACGAACTCGGCTTCCCTAACCACTTACAGCAAGATGGTTGGGAGATCGACTACCGCGATTGGGAGCAAGTAGAGGGCATGTGGCTGCCTCGCCGACTAGTGATGAACTACGGCGACCTGCGCATCACCCTGGTCGTCAATCAGTGGCAATCCACTAACTCGGACTCCTAGATCAGTAGAGAGATCACATGCCTGCAACACCCTCGGCGTTGACACTGCCTGCTCCCGCTAAGCTAAACCGCATGTTGCATATCGTAGGCCGTCGTCAAGACAGCTATCACGAGCTGCAAACGCTTTTTCAGTTTATCGATTTGTGTGATTACCTTACCTTCACGCCACGCACTGACAGCGCCATTACGCTTTCCAACACCCTTAGTGGCGTTGCCCATAACGACAATTTAATTGTACGTGCAGCACAATTGTTGCAACAGGCAAGCGGCATTCAGCAAGGCGTCTCAGTCACCATCGAAAAAAATCTGCCGATGGGAGGCGGTCTTGGCGGTGGAAGCTCTAATGCAGCGACCACCCTGGTCGGGTTGAATCACCTATGGCAACTAGGACTAAGTAGAGAAGCGCTTGCAAAACTAGGGTTGGCACTAGGTGCCGATGTCCCGGTATTCGTTCACGGTCACAGCGCTTGGGCGGAAGGCGTTGGCGAAAAGCTTACGTCTGTCACGCTAGATACGCCCTGGTTCGTGGTCATCCATCCAGGTGTTAGCGTCTCAACACCAGCAATCTTCCAAGACCCGGAATTGACACGCGACAGCCTCCCCATTACTATGGCGCGCGCACTGCAGGGGGGAGCGCCGGAGTGGCGTAACGACTGCGAAGCTATCGTCAAAAAACGCTATCCGCCAATTGCGGAAGCATTAGACTGGCTCACGCAGCATGCACCTAGTCGGTTGACCGGTACCGGCGCCTGCTTGTTTGCGGCTTTCGATTCACAGCAAGCCGCGCAAGCCGTCGCACATATGGCAGGTCAATATTGGCATTCATGGGTAGCGCGCGGACTCAACACCTCTCCCCTACAAGATGCTCTGGGCCGCTGAAAGCGCCCGGTCATCGCATTAGGTTTATTGCTGGGGTATCGCCAAGTGGTAAGGCACCGGTTTTTGGTATCGGCATTCCCAGGTTCGAATCCTGGTACCCCAGCCAACCTAATTATGATCTGCGTTTTCTCCCCTGATCCCCAACACTGCAAAGGTGGCTGCGCGTGTCAAAATTGATGGTTTTCACCGGGAATGCCAATCCCGAACTCGCTCAAAAGATTGCCGAGAGCTTAGACAGCCGTATGGGTAATGCTACGGTCGGTCAATTTAGCGACGGCGAAATCGCGGTCGAGATCAATGAGAACGTGCGTGGTAAGGATGTGTTCATCCTGCAATCCACCTGTGCCCCCACGAACGATAACCTGATGGAACTGATTTTGATGGTGGACGCCCTGCGTCGCGCCTCAGCTGCCCGTATTACGGCAGTCGTTCCCTATTTTGGCTATGCACGCCAGGATCGTCGCGTCCGTTCAGCTCGCGTTCCCATCTCAGCAAAAGTTGTTGCTGATATGATGGTAAAAGCTGGCGTTGATCGCGTTATGACGATGGATCTGCACGCTGACCAAATTCAAGGTTTCTTCGACGTACCGGTTGACAACGTTTACGGCTCGCCCATTTTGCTGGACGACATCGAGCGCCAGAACTATGACGACCTTGTTGTGGTTTCTCCCGATGTCGGTGGCGTTGTGCGCGCTCGCGCTATCGCCAAACAGCTTAACGCTGATCTTGCCATTATTGATAAGCGTCGCCCCCAGGCCAATCAGGCCCAGGTAATGCACATCATCGGTGAAATCGAAGGCCGCACCTGTGTGGTTGTCGATGACATGATTGATACCGCTGGCACGCTCTGCAAAGCTGGCGAAGCGCTAAAAGATCACGGCGCAGCACGCGTTGTCGCTTATGCAACACACCCGATATTGTCTGGCCCTGCCGTCGACAATATTACCAACTCGGTGCTGGACGAGGTTGTCGTGACCGACACCATTCCGCTTTCCGACACTGCCCGTCGCAGCGGAAAAATTCGCCAGCTGAGCGTTGCCGGACTCATCGCGGAAGCCATCCGTCGAGTCAGCAACGAAGAATCCGTTAGCGCGATGTTCCACTAATCGCCTGACGTAGTAGCCCCCTATTGGGGCCCTGGAAGCGTCGTCGTCTGGTCGCGGTCGGCGGCGTTTCCTTACTTAAACCAAGAGGCAAATTAAATGTCTGATTTTATCCTGAAAGCCAGCGTTCGTAACGACCTGGGGAAAGGTGCGAGCCGCCGCCTGCGTCGTGCGAACCAACAAGTACCGGCCGTTGTTTATGGCGGTGAAAAAGGCGCTCAGTCTATCTCTGTAGAAAAAACTGCTTTCTACAAAGCGATTGAAGACGAGTCCTTCTTCTCTTCGGTGATCAAACTGGTCATCGACGGTACTGAAGAGCAAGTGGTTGTTCGTGACCTACAGCGTCACCCATTCAAGCCGCTGTTAACCCACGCTGACTTCCTGCGTGTTGACGCTACTCACGAAATCACCATGAACGTGCCGCTGCACGTCGTTGGCGAAGAGAAGTGTGTCGGCATCAAAGATCAAGGCGGCGAACTGCACGTCCTGGCCAATGAAGTAGCCATTAGCTGCTTGCCGAAAGATCTTCCGGACTTCCTGGAAGTTGACATCAGCAACGTCGAGCTGGGCACCACCCTTCACCTGTCTGACCTGACCTTGCCTGCAGGCGTTACGTCTGTTGACCTATCTCACGGTGAAGAGCATGACAACGCCGTTCTAAGCATCACCAAAGTAAAAGTACGTGGCGGTGATGATGAAGAGAGCGAAGGTGAAGGCGAAGAAGAGTCCAGCGCTGAGTAAAGCGCTAGCTCTCGGCGCTGCCAACTGATGCTTTTCAGTGCCACCTGGGTCATGCCTGCATGGCTCAGGAATGATAAAATCAAGCGCTTCGGCGCTTGATTTTTTTTTGCGGCCTGACATGACGTCGAAAATTTCGTCTAGAAATTTTTATGAGGTGGGACAATGAGCCAGGTAACGGCCATTATTGGCCTGGGAAACCCCGGTGCAGATTACGATGCAACTCGCCATAATGCGGGCTTTTGGCTGGTAGACGCCATTGCACGCAGTGCGCACACAGAGCTTCGCCCGGAAAAGAAATTTTTGGGCCTGTACGCCAAAGCACGTGTTGGCGACCATGAACTGCACCTTCTCAACCCCACTACTTTTATGAATCGTAGCGGTGCTGCCGTCGCAGCGCTTGCACAGTTTTTCAAACTAACGCCTGACAATTTACTGGTTGCTCATGATGAGCTAGACCTTCCGCCAGGACAGGCACGCTATAAGACCGGCGGTGGCCATGGCGGTCATAACGGCTTGCGAGACATTATTAGCGCCTTAGGCAACCAGAAGCAGTTTCATCGGGCAAGAATTGGCATTGGCCACCCAGGAGAAGCACGTCAGGTCGTTAACTATGTGCTAGGCCGACCCGGCAAAGCCGAACGGGAAGCCATTGAAAGCGCTTTGGATGAGTGCCTAGCTACGCTACCACTTGCACTCTCTGGCGACTGGGCTAAAGCCATGAACCGCCTTCATAGCGTAAAATAGCAGCACACTTAATAAGCACCTTTATAATCAGGCGTTCTAGCACGCCCTTTTTTCAATATTGGCAGACGCTTCCCTTGTTGCGCTGCCCTAGCGGCCAGGAAGTAATTTATGGGCTTTAACTGCGGTATCGTCGGCCTACCTAATGTAGGCAAATCCACGCTTTTTAATGCGCTGACCAAATCAGGTATTGATGCAGAAAACTTCCCATTCTGCACCATTGAGCCGAACGTAGGCATCGTACCAATGCCTGACCCGCGACTTGATAAGCTTGCGGAGATCGTCAAGCCACAAAAAGTGCTGCCGACAACAATGGAATTTGTCGATATCGCAGGCTTAGTCGCCGGGGCATCCAAAGGCGAAGGCTTGGGCAACAAGTTCTTGGCCAATATTCGCGAAACCCAGGCGATCGCCCATGTCGTACGCTGCTTTGATAATGACAACGTAATCCACGTTGCCAACCAAGTGGACCCACGGGCAGATATTGAAACCATCAACTTGGAACTGGCACTTGCCGACCTGGATACCGTCGAAAAAGCCAGCCAACGCCTCGTTCGTGCAGTGAAAGGCGGCGACAAAGATGCCACTGCCACCAAGGCCATTCTTGACCGCATTCAGCCACATCTCGCTGAAGGTATGCCGCTGCGTAGCTTTGGTCTTGATGAAGATGAGAAGCGCCAGATTAAGAGCTTCGGTTTCTTAACGCTCAAGCCCACCATGTACATTGCCAACGTTAACGAGGATGGCTTCGAGAACAATCCCTACCTGGATATCGTTAATGAGATTGCGGCAGAAGAAGGCGCTGCAGTGGTGCCGGTATGTAACCAGTTAGAAGCTGAGATTGCCGAGCTGGATGACGAAGAACGTAGCATGTTCCTATCAGAAATGGGCATGGAAGAGCCAGGGCTTGATCGCGTCATTCGCGCAGGCTATGCCCTGCTTGGCCTACAAACATATTTCACCGCTGGCGTTAAAGAAGTCCGCGCCTGGACAGTGAAAGAAGGCGCCAGCGCCCCAGAAGCCGCTGGCGTGATTCACACCGATTTCCAGAAAGGTTTTATCCGCGCGGAAGTGGTTGCTTACGAAGACTTTGTCGCCCTCAATGGCGAGCAAGGGGCTAAAGATGCTGGCAAATGGCGCTTAGAAGGTAAGGATTACATCGTTAAAGATGGCGATGTTATTCATTTCCGTTTTAACGTCTGATCAGCTGCCGCTTGATAAACAAAAAAAGAAACACTTGACGAACGACGGGCTACTGAGTAATATTCGCCCCCGTTGAATGGCTACGTAGCTCAGCTGGTTAGAGCACATCACTCATAATGATGGGGTCCCCTGTTCAAATCAGGGCGTAGCCACCACACGAATATTGAAAGCCCGCTGACTCAGTCAGCGGGCTTTTTTCGTTATTGATCAGCAATGTACTCAGCACAAATCAGAACGATTCAAAAACACCGTCAACGCCTGGGTCAAATAATCAACATCTCGGGTACCTGCTGTTTCGCGAACTGAATGCATTGCCCACTGAGGAAGCCCTACATCAATCGTCGGCACGCCCACCTCAGTAGCCGTAATCGGCCCGATAGTGCTACCACAACCCATATCTGAACGAGTAACAAACGACTGTACGGGCACATCTGCCTCACGACACACATCCCGAAACAGCGCCCCCGTTACACTGTTAGTGGCATAACGCTGATTAGCATTTACCTTAATAACTGGGCCACCATTAATTGCAGGGCCATGACGTTCATCGTGCTTGTCTTGGAAATTCGGGTGTAAAGCATGAGCGTTATCGCATGAAATCATAAGCGATGACTGAATCAGCTGAATCAGCGACTCTTCAGTCGCACCACCTACCTGGGCATTTAAACGCTTCAGCACATCACCTAAGAAAGGCCCCTGAGCACCGCAGGCACTGGCACTACCCACCTCTTCATGGTCATTAGCAACCAATAAGGCCCCCTGGCTAGCATCACACGCCAGCATCGCCTCGAGCCCCACAAAACACGACAGTAAGTTATCTAGCCGCGCACTGGCGACCAACTCCTGACGCAACCCTACCAACGATGGCGGTTGTACGTCATAAAACCCTAACTCAAAGTCAACGACTTCCACAGCGCGCAGGCCATGCTGCTCTTCCAACCAATCAGCCAATAAGTCGCTAAGCTGCGCGCTATCACTCTGCATCACAACAGGCGACATTTGCGTTTGTGGGTTAATAACACGCCCAGCGTTTACATCGCGGTCTAAATGAATCGCCAAACTAGGCACCATGGCAATCGGCCGGTCCACATTTAGCAGCACACTTTCTAAATGACCATCGGCGTGACGTACATGCACACGCCCTGCCAACCCCAAGTCGCGATCAAACCACGGGGCTAACAACACACCACCATATACTTGCACCCCCAACTGCATCCATCCCGCGGCATACTGGGTGGCATTGGGCTTTAAACGCAGCCCCGGGCTGTCCGTGTGCGCACCCAACATGCGTAGGCTGGTTAACTTCTCAGCAGGCAGTTGAAATGCAATCACTGACGAATCATTGCGCGTCACGTAATAGCGCTTGCCCGGCTCAAGCTGCCAGTTAGCCGTCTCCTCAAGACGCACAAAGCCCGCCTGCTCCAAACGCTCCGCCATACAGCGAGTCGCATGCCAGGGCGTAGGCGATTGATGCAGAAAATCACATAGCCGCGTTACACGGTCCGCGTTGAAAGCTTCGGACATAGAAATCCTCATAACAGTAATGATTGAGTATCACAGGCTAAATGACCTGCTACAATGCTCCCTCGGCCTACGCAACTCATAGGCTATCTGCGGGTCTAGGGAAGAATAAGTGTACACAAATCCGGGAGAGCTTGACTGATGAGCTTGTTTGCAACGTTTTCGCGCTCGGTCGCCCTTGCTGTGATGCTGGTCATTGCCAGCCCAGCAGCGCTGGCGCAACTTGAGCCGACCGACGAACAACGCCAAGCGGCAGAGGAAATAGCGGATTCACTTCGCTATGGGCATTATGCCGATATTAACTTCGACGAGCAGTGGTCAGCGGAAGCTTTCCAACGCTATCTAGACATTCTGGACGGCCAGCGCTCCTACCTATTGAGCCGCGATATAGAGCCTTATCGCCACTTAGAGCGCGACATGGCAGAAGCACTTTTCGACGGTGACCTTGACGATGCATTTGCACTTTATAATCGCCTCAGCGAACGCCACACCGCTCGCCTAGAGTGGTTGCTAGAACGTCTTGATGAAGGGCTTTCATTCGAATTCGATAGCGACGAGCGCTTAGAGGTTGATCGCAAAGATGCCCCATGGGCAACCCGCGAAAGTGAATTAGACGAACTATGGCGCAAACGGCTCAAAAACGATGCACTGACGCTTGCTCTAACCGACCAAGATGACGAGCAGATAGAAAACAATCTGCGCCAGCGCTATGAAGGGCAACTATCCCGCTTGCGTCAGTCAGAGTCTGAAGACGTCTTTGGGTTAATCATGGCGGCAGCCTCCAGCACTATCGACCCTCACACCAGTTACCTCTCCCCTCGTCAAAGCGAATCGTTTGATATTCAAATGAGCCTTTCACTTGAGGGTATCGGCGCACTACTTCAAGCTGATGGCGAATACGTTAAGGTCTCCAGCCTGGTTCCCGGTGGCCCTGCCGACCGAGCGGGCGTGCTTGAACCCGCCGACCGAATTATTGCCGTGGGCCAAGAAGAAGGCGACATGGTCAATGTGGTAGGCATGCGCCTGGACAACGTCGTCGACCTGATTCGCGGTCCTAAAGGCTCCGTTGTACGTCTGGACGTGGTGCCTGCCCAAGCAGTGGACATGACCCGTTCACAAATTGTTGAAATTACTCGCGACACAGTCAGCCTGGAAGATCAGGCAGCGCATAGCGAAGTGATAAACATTGAGCGAGACGGCAAACCTCATCGCATTGGCGTGATTAACATTCCGACGTTCTACGTCGACTTCGATGCCTGGCAAGCCGGTGAGGATGAGTATCGCAGCACCACCCGCGACGTCGCTCGAGAAATTGAAAGCCTCAAGAAAGAAGGCATTGAAGGTATTGTCCTAGATCTTCGCAATAATGGCGGTGGCGCACTTCAAGAAGCCAACTCCTTGATAGGCCTGTTTATTGACCGAGGCCCAACCGTACAGGTTCGTGATGCCCAAGGTCGCATTCAGCTCTACGGCGACACCGACGCAGGCACGACTTACGACGGGCCACTAACCGTACTGGTTAACCGTCTTTCCGCTTCAGCATCAGAGATTTTTGCTGGCGCTATTCAAGATTATGGCCGCGGCATTGTGGTAGGCGCCCCCACCTTTGGCAAAGGCACCGTACAAACGCTCAATGATCTTAGCCATGGTCAAATCAAGCTTACCCGTGCCAAGTTTTACCGTATTTCAGGTGATAGCACCCAAAACCGCGGTGTTGAACCCGACATTATATTCCCCAGCCTGATTGACCCAGAACGCATTGGTGAAAGCAGTCTAGATAATGCTCTTGCTTGGGACACCGTGCAGAACGTTCAATACCGCCGCTATGGCGACCCAGAAAACACCCTCGCCGCACTGACTTCTCAACACCAAGAACGTGCCAACGAGAATCCTAACTTCCGCTATCTAGAGCGCCAGTCCACCTTGGCTCGCCAGCTACGCGAACAGCACACCAGCGTCAGCCTGAACCGCGAACAGCGCCAACGAGAGCTAGAAGCTCAAGAAGCTGAACAGCTTTCACTTGAAAACCAACGCCGTCGCGCTTTGAACCTGCCAGAGCTGGATGAATGGATGGATGCGCGCAGCGATAATTCGCAGTCCGAAGGTAGTGAAGCAGACGCTGCTAACGAGGAGGATAAGGATAAAGACATGCCGGTTGATCGCGCCCATGTACTAGAAGCCGCCGAAATCTTACTCGACTACGCCCATCTTCAGGGCGCACAACGCATGGCTAAGCGTTAAACGAATTACTAAGCGCTAACTAACGAACGCCGACCTAAAGCAAAGGTCGGCGTTTTTTTTATTGGCTAGTTATTAGCATAGTGCTGCCCGCCGTGCCGGTCGGTCGCCCATTTTCGCTAGCCGCAGGACTAGCGCCTGGAGACGTACTGCGCTACCTTCGGCGCCAGCGTCAATAGTAGCCCGCACCCAGTCTGGCAGATCAGGCGACAAGCGATAGTATACCCACTGCCCCTCCCTCTGATCGATTAGCAATCCACACTGACGCAACTGGGCTAAATGACGCGACACTTTAGGCTGCGACTCCTCTAGCGCATAGGTCATTTCACACACACACAACGATTGCTCTTTGGCGATCAAGAGCACCAGCATTAACCGCGTTTCGTCACTTAGACACTTAAATACCTGTAGCGCATGCAAACCGGCAGCTTTTCCCACGAGCACCTTCCCAAATAATGAGTATCCAAAACAGTCTATACGTCCGCCAACCGAGAGGCACAAAAAATCACCCAAATGCCAGAGGGCACTGAGTGTTATCATAAATAAAGCATTGAGATGTCAATCGCTCGATATAAGCTGGCGGCAACGTAGGTAATGCTTACGAGAAAAGCAAAGCTGGAAGATAAAAAACAGAGTGGCTCCCCGAGCAGGACTCGAACCTGCGACCCAATGATTAACAGTCATTTGCTCTACCAACTGAGCTATCGGGGAACATTTACCGTAGGCGGTAATTAAAGCAGAACAGCAATTTGGCTCCTCGAGCAGGACTCGAACCTGCGACCCAATGATTAACAGTCATTTGCTCTACCAACTGAGCTATCGAGGAACATTACATTTTGCTGCTGTGTTTTGAGCGAAGCCACTGAAAGCATTCATATAACTTACTTCAGTATGTTGGCTCCTCGAGCAGGACTCGAACCTGCGACCCAATGATTAACAGTCATTTGCTCTACCAACTGAGCTATCGAGGAACTGCTCAAACACGGTGCGTAGTATACTGATAGAAACGCTCGGGTCAAGTATCGATTATAGGTGAACGGCTAGCCCCGGGTTTCTTGTGTCCGTATAATGACGCCATTCAATGGCTGTACGTTACACTGCCCATTACGATTGCATTCATGTTTTCATTCATCCCTCGTCCCCCGACGACTCATAGATGACAGGTACCGATGGCGAAGAAGCTCTTTATCAAAACGCACGGCTGCCAAATGAACGAGTACGACTCCTCGCGGATGGCAGATCTGCTCGGCGAATCTCACCAGCTGGAATTGACCGATAACGAAAAAGAAGCTGACGTTATCTTGTTGAACACCTGCTCTATTCGCGAAAAAGCGCAGGACAAGGTGTTTCATCAATTGGGTCGCTGGAAAAAGCTAAAAGACGCCAATCCAGACCTCGTGATTGGTGTCGGCGGCTGTGTGGCAAGCCAAGAAGGTGAAGCGCTGCGTAAGCGCGCGCCTTTTGTCGATATGATTTTTGGCCCACAAACGCTTCACCGCGTGCCAAAAATGCTGGACGCGCGCAATAACAATCAGATTGCTGCGGTCGATGTCACTTTTCCAGAAATTGAAAAGTTTGATCACCTGCCGCAGCCAAAATCTGATGGCGCAACCGCTTTTGTTTCTGTCATGGAAGGCTGCTCGAAATACTGCACATTCTGTGTCGTGCCTTATACCCGCGGTGAGGAAGTCTCTCGCCCCTTTGAATCGGTTATTGATGAAGTCATTCACTTAGCCGATCAAGGGGTGCGAGAAATTAACCTGCTTGGCCAGAACGTGAACGCTTATCGCGGTGAAAATGACGAGGGCGACGAGATCGACCTTGCCGAGCTAATCGCCTGCGTCGCTGCAGTAGATGGCATTGATCGCGTGCGCTTTACGACCTCTCACCCGGTGGAATTTACGGATAGCCTGGTAGATGCGTTTGCCGACATCCCGGAACTGGTGAGTCACCTACATTTACCGGTACAGTCAGGTTCTGACCGTATCTTAAGTGCGATGAAGCGCGGCCATACCGCAGAAGAGTACATCGAGAAGATGGAGCGTATTCGCGCCAACCGCCCGGATATTAGCTTCTCTTCTGACTTTATCATCGGCTTCCCTGGCGAAACCGAAGAGGATTTCGAAGCAACGATGGACCTGATTCATCGCATCGGCTTTGATCACTCATTTAGCTTTGTTTACTCGGCACGCCCGGGCACACCAGCCTCCGGCCTGCCGGACGAAACGCCGGAAAGTGTCAAAAAACAGCGTCTCGCCATTTTGCAGGAGCGAATTCTACAGCAGGCAGCGCAGATCAGCCGACGCATGGTGGGCACGACCCAGCGAGTTCTGGTATCCGGTTTCTCACCGCGAGACCCGGGCCAGCTCTCTGGGCGCACCGAAAATAACCGCGTGGTTAACTTCCGGGCAGCCAACCCAACAGAACTGATCGGCTACTTTGTAGACGTGGAGATTACCGAAGCGCTGCCCAACTCGTTGCGCGGCGATCTCGCCTCTCCAGAGCGTTATTAACTGCTCACTTATCCTAGGTAATTGCCCCGGCATCGCCGGGGCAGTAAGCTGAGTCTCACATACATCAACTAATGGGTTTCTTACTCTTGAGCCAGCCATCACCTCAGGCCAATCGCATTATCACCCTAAGCCTTGAACCCAATGATCCGCAGCGCCTTGCTAGCCTCTGCGGCCAACAGGACGAGCATCTAAAGCTGATTGAGAGCCGCCTGGACGTGACGTTGCGCAACCGTGGCAACGTGTTTCAGCTGGCCGGCGCCGCTAACCGGATCAAAGCCGCTGCTAACGTGCTTGAGCACCTTTACCGTGAAACTGCGGCAGAAGAACTAGAAGCAGACACAGTTCACCTCTTCCTTCAGGAATCTGGCTTAGAAGCGCTAGAAGAAGAGGATGATAGCGACATCAACAGCGATGACGTGATTATGCGTACGCCGCGCACCATGATTAAGCCTCGCGGCCTTAATCAGCAGCGCTACGTACAAAGCATTCGCGAGCACGATATCAATTTCGGTATTGGGCCTGCCGGTACGGGAAAAACGTACTTGGCGGTTGCCGCGGCGGTAGAAGCACTAAATCAGCAGGAAGTGCGGCGCATTCTGTTAGTTCGCCCAGCGGTAGAAGCAGGCGAAAAGCTTGGCTTTCTACCTGGCGACCTTGCCCAGAAAATCGACCCTTACCTCCGCCCGCTCTACGATGCACTGTACGAGATGATCGGCTTCGAACAGGTCGCTAAGCTCATTGAGCGTCAAGTGATCGAGATTGCCCCGCTGGCCTATATGCGTGGGCGTACGCTGAATAACTCCTACATCATTCTGGACGAAAGCCAAAACACCACGCCGGAACAGATGAAGATGTTCCTGACACGGATTGGTTTTGGCTCAACGGCGGTGATTACCGGCGATATTACCCAGGTAGACCTTCCTCGCGGACAGCGTTCTGGTCTTTCACAGGTGCTGGATGTTCTGAAGGAAACCCCTGGCATCGGCGTGACCCACTTTGCTGCGAAAGACGTTGTGCGTCACCCGTTGGTTCAGCGGATCATCGAAGCCTATGACGAGTTTGAGTCGCAGCAGGAAGTGCAAGAGCGCGCTCGCCGTGAAGCTCGCCAACAGGAGCGCGAAGCCCGCATGCAAGCACTTGAACGCGCAGGAGAGGCACCTCGATGAGTAACATCGTGATTGACCGCCAGGCGGCCATCAATGAGCCGTTGCTTCCCACCCTTGAGCAGCTCACCCACTGGGTGGGCTGTGTCTTCTCACGCCACCCCGATGATGAGCGCTTAGAGCTGACGATTCGCTTTGTGGATGAAGCAGAAAGCCAAGCACTCAATCGAGATTATCGGGGTAACGATAAATCAACCAACGTGCTCTCATTTCCTTTTGAGAACCCTCCCGGCGTTTGTTTACCGTTACTTGGCGACCTGATTATTTGCCATGCCGTCGTTGCCCATGAGGCCCGTGAACAGCAGAAGCCTCTTGAGCATCATTACGCGCACATGGTGGTGCATGGCACACTGCACTTAATGGGCTATGACCACATTGAAGAGCAGGAAGCGGAAGAGATGGAGCAGTTAGAGCGCGAGCTTCTTGCCACTCTCGATATTCCTGATCCGTATCACGAGTAAGCTGTTAACCTGGCCGATAATTGCTTTTCGGGTGGTGTATCCCCCGACTCAGTGATAAAACGACAGACTGTTTACCCGTAGTCATCTTCACATAGCTGTTTTTAAGTAGTGCTTTGACGTACTGTTTGCACACAACTATTTGCAAGTCACTATTTGCACGTAATAGAGAGATTAGACGCAATGAGCGAAGACCGATCGAGCAACTCAAATCAAAAATCCTGGCTCGAGAAACTCTTTGGCGCCCTTTCCGGAGACAATGACGAACCTAGCTCGCGCGATGAGCTAATGACGTTTTTACGCCACACCGCAGGGAAACTAAAGCTAGATCAAGACGCTATTATGATTATTGAAGGAGCTCTTGAAATCAGCGATCAGCAAGTGCGTGAAATATTGATTCCGCGCTCTCAAGTGTCGGCAATTACCCTTGATCAAACCAGCGATGGCTACTTGCCATTGATTCAGGAAACAGGGCACTCCCGCTATCCGGTTATTGGCGAGAATCTTGACGATGTAAAAGGCATTTTACTGGTTAAAGATTTGCTCCCCCTGCTCTCTCAAACGCAAGAAAGCCGTGATGCCTTTAAGCTGGAAGACGTGCTGCGCCCGGCAATGTTTATTCCCGAGTCCAAACGCCTAAACAGCTTGCTGAAAGAATTCCGTGATACCCACAATCACATGGCAATCGTGGTAGATGAGTACGGCGGCACGGCTGGTATTATTACTATCGAAGATATTCTGGAGCAGATCGTCGGGGATATCGAAGATGAGCATGATACCGATGAAGAGGACGATATCCGCACGCTGGACAATGGCCACTTCGCCATTCGTGCTCTCACACCGATTGAAGACTTCAACGAACGCTTTGGCAGCGAATTTTCTGATGACGAATTCGATACCGTGGGCGGCCTTGTGATGCAACAATTTGGCCACTTACCAGGCCGTGGCGAACATACTAGCCTGGGCGGCTGGCGGTTCGTCATTCTTAATGCCGATAATCGGCGCATTCGGTTGCTGGAAGCTTATCGCGATGACGCCAGTGAAAATACTACCGATGGCGACGACAGCGACGGCTAGTCAACCGACCACTTCAACCTGCCGATAGGATATCACCATGGGGTTGACGCCCACCTTTGCACTTCAGCTGCTGGCTGCCCTCGTGGCCGGTGGTTTCACGACGCTTACCGCTTCACCGTTTGAATTATGGTGGCTAGGACCCATCGCCATCGGCCTGCTTTATGTTGGCCTGCATACCTTAAGTCCCGCTCAGGCAGCACTAAAAGGCTGGCTATACGGCGTAGCGCTCTTTGCCAGCGGCACTTCTTGGGTGTATGTATCCATTCACGATTACGGCTATACCGGCGTTCCCCTGGCGGTATTTCTGACCGCTCTATTTGTGTCTGTATTAGCACTCTTTTTTGCAGGCACGTTTTGGCTTTATCGACGTTTTTGCAGCCCGCACTGGGCACTGGCTAGCTTTGCAGGGGCATGGGTGCTGGGGGAAGTACTACGTACTTATCTGTTTACCGGCTTTCCGTGGCTACTGGTTGGCTCCAGCTACGTGGATTCACCGCTGGCCAACTGGGCACCAGTAGGCGGCGTTTACTTACTTTCCCTGCTGGTAGTGCTCACAGGCACCTTAGGCGCTGAACTGCTGCGACGCCAATGGTGGGCAGCGCTGCCATTAGCCGCTATTTGGCTCGTTCCGTTGGCCCTACCCTCACTCTGGACGACGCCAGCAAGCGAGCCCACGCGCGTTGCGCTACTTCAGGGTAATCTACCCCAGCTATTAAAGTGGACCCCCGAAGGCCAGCGCGTAGCAGCCAATACATATAGTGATTTAACCCGCCGTGTCGCGGATGATGCCGATCTCATTCTGTGGCCCGAAACCGCCCTGCCAATGATCGACAACCAAGCTCGCCCGGTGTTAGAGCGCGTACAAGCCAACTTACCGCCAAGCACCGCGCTATTAACCGGCATTGTTCAACTCGACAAGGACAACCGTTATTTCAATAGTGTGATTGGTGTTGGCAACGTAGAGGGCAGCTACCAAAAAGAGCACCTCGTGCCGTTTGGCGAATACTTGCCGCTTGAAAGTGTGTTACGGGGTGCTATCGACTTCTTTGATCTACCAATGTCGAGTTTTTCTAAAGGCGCCTCAGAACAAACGCCCATGCAGGCCGCCGGTGTAACAATTGGCAACGCTATTTGCTATGAGATTATCTACCCACAGTTGGTGGCACGCCGCGCAGCAGACAGCGACGTGATTGTGACGGTATCCAATGACACTTGGTTTGGCGCTTCCATTGGCCCACACCAACACTTGCAAATGGCCCGTCTGCGCGCGCTAGAGAATGGTCGTTATGTCGTGCGCGCTACCAGCAACGGCATTACCGCGATTATTAATCCCCATGGCGAGTTGGTAGATAGCGCAGCGCAATTTGAAACCACCTACCTTATTAGCGAATTTTACGCCATGGAAGGAACAACACCGTTTACCCGCACGGGGAGTTGGCCTGCATGGCTATTCGCTGGCCTGCTACTGTTACCGGGCTTGATACGCAAGCGTTAAGGCCGTTTCCAGCGGGCAGGGGCGGCGTAGCCGCCCTTGCGAAGCCATGCAAATCAGTTGAATCATCGTCGAAGTGTCTAACCAAAGCTAAAGCTCCCTCCGACAACATCCGAGCAGCCAAGTGCTTATGCATACGTTGCAAGAATGTAGATACTATCGAACCAGTGGTTACCGATGATAAGTGCCCGCTTAATTTTATTCAGGCACTTATCACCAAGTAATAAAATATCGCTTTGAAAGAAAATTTTTAAAAATTATATTCAGCGTTTTTATAGCTGCTCTTTATAAATTCGCCCACCTTTCATAATCATTCGAAGATTGCTCTCTGGATCGTTTAGAAAATCTAGATCGCGACCTGGATCGCCATCTACGACTAGGAGATCAGCTAGTGCACCTGGTTCAATGCGTCCAAGTACACCAGGATAAGGATTACGAGGACCTGAAAGTGACAACAAATCACCGTTATGCCCTGTTGCCATTGCCAACACTGTTAGCGGATCATAAAAGCGCGTTAACTTTGCCAAATGCCGAAGTTGATTCGGGGTGTTTTTAGGGCTAAAGAGAATGTCTGTACCCCAGGCAGTTTTCACATTAAACCGCTGCGCCATTTCATAAGCGCGAACGGTACCTTCAGCCACTTGGCGCTGAGACTCTCGGCGCGCGGCATCAGGATACACGTTGGCATCTTCATCTTGCAGGAAAGGCTGAAGGCTCCACCACGCCCCCTCTCCAGCCATCATTCTTACCGATTCTTCATCTGCTAATTGGCCATGCTCGATCGACTTAACACCAGCCCGCAGAGCGCGCTGGATACCACGTGATGTATACACATGCACCATCACATAGGTGCCCCAATCATCGGCAGCCTCAACCGCTGCGCGTAGTTCTCGTTCCGTAAATTGAGTACTGTCTAAAGGGTCATAGAGTGACGCTACTCCACCGCCAGCCATCAACTTGATCTGAGACGCCCCTAGCATCAGCTGCTCACGCGTGCGCCTGAGTACCTCAGCCTCACCATCCGCAATTACTGCGACTCCCTGACGTTCTGCTTCACTTAGCGGTGTTGTGCTTCCACGAGGTATATCATGGCGCATTCTAAAATCACCATGTCCCGACGTCTGGGAAATCATCGCCCCTGCAGGAAATACCCTAGGGCCATTCACAATACCTTCATCAATAGCACGCTTTAGCGCAAACGCCGGTCCCCCAACATCCCTCACCGAAGTAACGCCGCGCATCAGGGTTCGCTCTGCTTCTCTTGCTGCCACCAAGTGCACATAGCCAATATCAGCGGTCATGGCTTCCATTTGGGAGATGGCCGCTAAAGTGGTGTGCCAATGGGCATCAATCAAACCTGGCATCAATACACGACCGCCACAATCAATGACATCAATACCTTCCACTTCACCACTGCCGTCTAGAATCGCATCAATACGGCCGTCCACCACCCTGATTGATACGCCATCACGCAGCGGACCACCGCTGCCATCAAACAGCCTTAAATTAGTTAATAGTAGCGGCCCATCGTGGGATTTTGGCTGCTGCCCAACAGCAAAAGGTACATGCAATCCTGCGAAAAGCGCCATCACCGCAGCCGTTCCCCCAATCATTTGGCGCCGGGTTATTTCTGCCATCACACGTTCATGGAAACGCTGCAGCAATGGTGAACCACAACAGCAAGCTCCATGGCTGTGTTGAGTGTGGGTCTCAGGAAAAGCCGGCGACAATGAAAAACGTGCAGTTGGCTGCATGAGTAGCGTCTCGGTTAGTAATTTTAGCGTCAAACTGCGCGGCTTAGTCCAAGTTTAGCCGCGCCACTATTGGAGAAATAGACTAATTAACAGCCTGTTTAACCATCCCAGCATGACTCGCTGATTATTAGATGGTTATTACGATGCGGGAAGCTCACCTAACACTTCAGGTATCGTCATTTTTACATAGCGCCCAGGAGCGCTTTCAATGACGTTTAGCTCACCTTCTCCAGGCTGACGCGCGGGCACCATTTTTTCCGGATCAGGATCTGCATAGCCATTCTCTGTTACCCAGGCCTGCCAATGCGGCCACCAGGAGCCTTCATTAAAGGTCGAACCTTCTTGCCACGCATCATGGGTTTCGGGCAGCGCATCGTTAGTCCAGTAACCATACTTATTCTTATGGGGTGGGTTCACAATGCCTGCGATATGGCCAGAGCCACCCAACACAAACGTCACCGGCCCTTTGGGCAGCAGCGCGCCATAATACGTACTGTTCCACTTAGCGATGTGATCTTCTTTCGTCGATACGAAATAGCAGGGGGCCGATATTTTACGAAGGTCAATCTTCACCTCGTCTAACTCAATGCCACCCGGCTCGACCAAGCGATTTTCCAAGTACATATGGCGCAGATACCAGGCATGCGTACCTGCTGGCAGGTTTGTACCATCGGTATTCCAATACAGTAGGTCAAACGCTGCGGGAACTTCGCCCTTCAGGTAATTATTGATGTAGAACGACCAGAAGAGATCATTCTCACGCAATAAATTAAAGGTGTAGGCCATTGAGCGGCCATCTAAATAGCCTTTCATTTCTAGCGTGTTTTCAATTCCCTCAACCACCCGTTCGTTAAGGAATACGCCAATATCACCAGGATCGCGGAAATCTTGCAGCGTCGCCATATAGGTAACAGACTTCACTTTTCGACCACGCCGCGTGCTTGTTAGATAAGCGACTGTAGAGGCGGTTAGTGTGCCGCCCACACAGTAACTCAACAGGTTGACTGACTTCTCGCCACACGCCTGCTCAATGGCCTCCATCGCGCTAATGGGGCCCATTTGCATGTAATCAGCCCACGTGATGTCACGCTGTTCTGGTCCAGGGTTACGCCAGGAGATTAAGAATACGGTATGCCCTTGATCCACCATCCACTTAACCAGCGAATTGTCTTCTCGCAGATCGAGAATGTAGTACTTATTGATCCATGGGGGCACGATCAACAGTGGCGTTTTAAAGGTTTTTTCAGTGGTAGGGGTGTATTGGATCAGCTGAATCAGCTCATTTTCATACACCACGGCACCCGGGGTAACCGCAATGTTATCGCCAACACCAAAGGCACTTCGATCAGTCATGCGTACATTGATACCTTCGGCAGAGTTCGCCAAGTCTTCCCGTAGACGTGTCAAACCATCCACCAAGTTCTGCCCGCGAGTTTCCAACGTACAGCGCATCACTTCCGGGTTAGTCGCTACGAAGTTAGTCGGCGACATGGCGTTTACCAACTGCCGAGCATAAAACGCCAGATTGCGCTTTTGCGTCGGGTCTAGGCCATCCAGGTCTTCTATGAGTTCTTCTACCATCTGCGAAAACAGCAGATACTGCTGCATAATCGCCAGGTAGTAAGGCTCTTGCGTCCAGGCTTCGTCTTTAAAGCGGCGATCGCCTTTAGCAGGCGTTATCAATGGCGTCACCTGCTCACCAGACATAGTGCGCACACCCTGTTGCCAAAGCAGCCACTGATCTTGCATAAGGCGCGATTGGGTTTGCCACAACAGGTTAGGGTTACTCATGAGCGATTGCGCGGCGGCTTCAAAGCTTTCGCGCATATCACTGTAGACGGAGTCAGCAGCTTCGCTGGGTGCTATCCGTGACAGTAAATCCTCAAGCAGTCCTTTGTACTGTTCACCAACATCGCTTAGCTGCACTTTCCATGCTTCAAGCTCTTCTTGAGAAACACCTTGAGACGGCATTTTCCACCCTGACAGCATACTCACTCTCCCCTCACCTGCTTGGCATTCTCTGCCCAGGCACATCATCCAAAAGAACGCGGCGCCTTGAAGGCGCCGCGAACATAGTTGCGTTTAGCTTTTACGTGAAGACTGGCTAGTCGCTTTCGCAGGCTGTTCACTTTTCGTGGCAGAGGTGGCTTGCTCGCTCATTTTCTGCCCAGCTTCACTGAACAGCTTTTCCATTTCGGATTTGAACTGCAAGCTCATCTCACCCATGACACGGGCATCTTCCTGCATTTGCTGAGAAAGCTCGTTCATCATTTCGGCTTGTTTGGTGCCAAAATCACGCAGGCTTTCTGCATCATCAATTTCCGTCGCGCTACGAATGCGCTCGGTACCCATTTGGCTGTAGCGTTTCATTGCTTCCAACTGATACTGTGTCATTTTTTCCATGTTGTTGAGCATCAGCGAGTTCATCTTACGCATTGGCTCAAACATTTGGCGGGTTTGGGTACTAAAGGCGTCCATCATTTTATCTTGCATAGTGTCTGCTCCTGTCTCTCGTTCCTTGGCATGAGCCTGGAGTGGCTCATCACATGGCAAAATTGCTGCACTGCAAAAAGAGTAAACGCTGCAATGCTGCTTTGCAACATTCCTAGCAGCACGCTCAACAACGCTACACATTTCACATGACAGTTCTACCCTTTAGCGCGAGAACGCGAAGAAGCCGTCGCTTTCGCTTTAGAGCTTCTCGCACTTGATGCGCTTTTACCTGACGCTGCTGACTTAGCAGCCTCTTGAGACTCGCCTTGATCTGTGCCGTCATCCTGTTCGGCACCGCTGCCGGAGGAGCCCGCTTTACGCAACATGTCCAACATCATCTGTTGATATGTGCCAAAGTTAGCTAACCCTTGGGAGAGACCTTGTTGCATCATCGGCTGCTGCAGGAAAGGACGCATTAGACTCATAGGGTCATAGCCATCCACCCCTGACTCCATTTGCCGCTGAATATTTTCCAGCAGGCTTTGCTGAAACGCCTCAACATCCGGCAGCCCTAGTGATTGGCGAAACTCATCCGGTGTCAGGTCAAATTCAACGTTGATCTTCATAGGCGACTCCTTAACCATCTTCCTAGAGTGTAGCAGCGTTACGCCAAGCGCACCGTGCTGTTATTGTTGTTCTAAACGTGGCGTGTCAACGCTAACATCTCCATTTTGTCCACGATGACGTAGCCAATGGTCTAGCAGCGTTATTGCCATCATCGCCTCGGCGATAGGCGTCGCGCGAATACCGACACAGGGATCGTGGCGGCCTTTCGTTATTACCTCAACTGGCTGACCATGTATATCAATTGATCGCCCAGGCGTGGTAATACTTGACGTTGGCTTCAACGCTAATCGCGCGACGATCGGTTGGCCACTGGAGATTCCGCCCAACACCCCGCCCGCGTGATTAGATAGAAACCCTTCAGGCGTCATCTCGTCGCGGTGCTCGCTGCCACACTGAGCAATGCAACCAAATCCGGCCCCGATTTCTATCCCTTTTACCGCATTGATGCTCATCAAACCATGCGCCAGATCAGCATCTAAACGGTCGAAGACTGGCTCGCCTAACCCGACCGGCACACCGTCGGCAATCACGGTAATTTCAGCGCCTACGGAATCCTGATCCCGACGCAGCTGATCCATATAGGCTTCAAGTTCGGCCACTTTGTCCGGGTCAGGGCAGAAAAAGGCATTTTCGCCTACCGCGTCCCAGGTTTTGAATTCGATTTTAATGGGCCCCAACTGGCTCATATAACCGCGAATCTGAATCCCTTGCGCGGCCAGTACCTGCTTGGCAATAGCGCCAGCAGCAACACGCATGGCTGTTTCTCGCGCGCTAGAACGACCGCCGCCCCGGTAATCGCGATGGCCATACTTATGATGGTAAGTGTAGTCAGCGTGGGCAGGACGGAATTGATCTTTGATTTTAGAGTAGTCTTTGGAGCGCTGGTCGGTGTTCTCGATCAATAAACCAATCGACGTCCCCGTGGTTTTGCCTTCAAACACGCCTGAAAGAATCCGCACCTGATCCGGCTCTTTGCGCTGTGTGGTGTGTCGAGAGCTACCTGGACGGCGGCGATCTAGATCAAGCTGCAAGTCTGCTTCACTGATCGGTATGCCCGGCGGACAGCCGTCAACAATAGCGCCTAAAGCAGGGCCGTGGCTCTCACCAAACGTGGTAACGGTAAATAGCTTGCCAAAGGTATTGCCAGACATGGGCGTTAGTTCCTCACGCAAAAGACGCCGCATGGGCGTCGAGTTCAGCGGCGCTCAAGGCAAACACACCCTGGCCGCCACGCTCGAATTCAAGCCAAATAAAGGGTACTTCAGGGAAAGCAGCCTCCACATGGCGGTCGGAATTACCAACTTCAACAATCAGCCAGCCTCCGTCGGTTAAGTGCTGGCGTGCCTCTCGCAGAATGCGTCGCACGATATCCAACCCGTCGTTACCAGCGCCTAACGCCAGGGCAGGTTCATGGCGGAACTCGGCAGGCATGGTGGCCAGATCACGCGCATCAACATAAGGTGGGTTAGATACGATCAGGTCAAAACGCTGCCCTTCCAGGCCATCAAACACATCGGATTCGACAGCCCGCACGCGATCACCAACGTCGTGACGCGTAATGTTTTGACGAGCAACCGCCAAGGCATCCTGGCTAATATCCGCCAACGCCACCTCGCAGGTAGGCAACACCAATGCAGTGGCAATGCCGATGCAGCCAGAACCGGTACATAAGTCTAATACTCGGGCAGGCGGCTCTTCCGGGAACCATGCAGCAAAGCCGTCTTCAATCAGCTCGGCAATGGGCGAGCGCGGAATTAACACGCGTTCGTCAACGCTGAACGGGAATCCTGCAAAAAAAGCTTCGCCCAGTAAGTAAGGCAGCGGGCGGCGAGTTGTCACCCGCTCTCGCGCCAAGCGAATGATGCGTTCGCGCTCTATTGGCAGCAAGCGGGCATCCAGCACAGCTGGGTCGACATTCCACGGTAGGTGCAGTGCGCCTAAGCAAAGCGCAACGGCTTCGTCCCAGGGCGATTCCGTGCCATGCCCATAGTGCAGCCCCGCCAGATAAAACTCGCTGGACACCCAGCGTAAGTAATCGCGCAGTGTAAAAAGCTCGCTCACCAATGCCGATTCCGGCAACGAAAGCATTGAGTGGGAGGTCTCATCATTGAGATGCGTGGTCACAGCGACTCCTGGCGTGTAAAAAGTTCATGGAAGGATTGTACCTTTGACGCCGTCTGGTTCACAGCGCGTGGTTCACAGTGAACGGTTCACAGCAACGACAAGCTCGCTATACTGTGCTCTTCTCAATTATGCTTATTTGTTAACACTTCATTTCTCTATTTGAGCCGACCATGACGCGACACCTGCCCAACGATGACGATATCAGTGCCTTTCGCCAAGCGCTGCAGGCAGCAGGCGTGCGCCGTATTGCCAGTAATCAAGCTGATCCCGGCAAGCCTAAGCGCAACGACGAAGCTGCCCAGCAAGCACGTCGACAAGCGGCGGTAGAGAGCAACACGCTGCAAACTAGCGGTCGCACGTCCGACGGTCGAGTAGAGGCGGTACGCCCCTCAGAGTATCTGGAATTCAGCGTGCCCGACCTGCCCTGGCGCACCTTAAGCCAGTTAAAGCGTGGCCAAACCGCTTGGCAAGCGGGGCTAGATTTACACGGCTATACCCTAGAAGAAGCGAGGATTGAGCTTGAAAGTTTTTTGCGCGACGCCGCTGCACAAGGCATGCGCTGTGTTCTAGTCGTGCATGGTAAGGCCTGGGGCACTACCTCAGACTTTCCGGTGCTTAAAAGCCATACCAATGCGTGGTTAAGAGAGTGGCCCGGCGTCTTGGCGTTCTGTTCCGCCACCGATATCGATGGCGGTACAGGCGCGGTGTATATTCTGCTGCGCAAGCGCGGGCAGTAGGCGGCTATGTCACTCGGTCGCATCCGAAGCAATGCTAGGCATGCGGCGCTCTAACGCTTCATCAGCAAGATGCCGACCCAGCCGAATTAATTCGTTGGCCCGGTGAAACTCGTAAGTGCTGCAAACAGTTTTGGGAATTTCGATCAATACATCCGGCGGATAGCCTGCGATTTTATACTTCGCGAGCGCCGCCTGGGTGATATCAAACGACTCTAAAATCATATCGAGCTTACCCCACTCACGCCGACCACGCAGGTCAACGGTTTCATCAACATCGCTCTCTTCACCATTGCTGCCCCCCAGCCCATCCCACAGGCGGCGCGTGGTAGCACGCACATCATCCATCCAACCGCCAATATTGGCATCGCGGTCGCGCTCTAACGCGGTACGGCTGTCGCTTGTATCTTCGCTGGGTAACAGCTCCTCTAAGGTGACCGGTTGTGGGCTGTGCGCCGTCACGTTAACCGCCACGACAAAATCCGCTTCGTGGGCGGCTAATATCGGCATCATCGGCAGTGGATTCAGCAAGCCGCCATCAACGAGTACCTGGCCACCCACATGTACTGGGGTAATGACACCCGGCACGGCAATAGAGGCACGGATTGCCTGGAGTAAAGGGCCATTTTGAAACCATACCTCACGCTGGCGAATCAGATCCGTCGCGACGGTCGTCACCGGAATAGGCAGGTCTTCGATCAGCATATCGCCGACCAGCTCTTCAAGTTTGCTCATGACTTTATTCGCTCGCATGGCGCCCATCGGACTCCAGGTCACATCGACCAGCTTGAGCACATCTAAATAATCCAGGTTACACACCCACTCCCGGTATTCAGGCAGCTTTCCAGCGGCATAAATACCAGCAATTAGCGCGCCCATAGAGCAACCCGCAATCGAAATTATCTCGAAGCCGCGTGCTTCCAATGCTTCAATAACACCGATATGGGCATACCCCCTAGCTCCCCCACTCCCCAATACCAGTGCAACCTTATTACCGCCATTCAAGCAGCTGCTTGCCACAGGTGTTTTAACAACATGCGCTACTTTTTTCATCGTCATCTTCCTAACGTGAGCAATCAGGTACCCGCTACGCTTGATGACTGATTGTGCTGGCCACGTGATGAACCGCCTGGGGTTCAAGGTGCAGATGATGGCCACCCGCTAGTACATGGCGCGTTAACTGTGGTACTGCTTGGCGCGCTTTTTCTGCCCAGTCCCGCTCGCCTAAAATACCCCGCTCCCCTTCTATCAATAGCACTGGGGCTTGAATCTCCGCCAGTAGCGCCAACACTTGCTGGGGCGTAAAGCGCACCAAAGAAGGCTTTAACAAACGGCTATCAGTACGCATTTGCACATGCCCATCGGCAGTGGCCTGGGTGTTGCGCTCGACAAGTGGCGTGGCGGTGATGCTGTCCAGCGGCGTGACACCTCCGGCTACCCGCGCGGCAACTGCACTCTCAACATCGGGATAACGAGGAGGACGGGAAAGCGGCCGCCTATAGGCCACTAGCCCTTTGCGTAGTTGGCTGGCAGTCTCTTCGGCAGGTGTGTTTAGCGCTCCTAAGCCATCTAACAGAATTAGCTTATCTACCCGCTCAGGCAGCGCTGCCGATACTAGACAAGCTACGGCTGCCCCCATCGAGTGAGCAAGTAGCGTCGCCTTTTCGATCTCTAATGATTCCATGGTATCCAGCACGTCGTGGGTATAGTCCCATAGTGCATAGTCGTTTCCTGCAGGCGCATGAGCTGAGTGGCCGTGACCACGGAAGTCGATCGCCACAATGCGAATATCCAGTGCTTTCACCAATAGCGGCGCCAGCCGACTGAAGCTCGCCGCGTTGTCTAGCCAACCATGCAGCGCCACCCAAGTAGGCGCAGTGCTACGCCCCCAGCTAAGCGCCGCCAGCCGACCATTCGCCAGGGAAAGCGGCTGCGCAGCGGTACCGACGTGGGTCGATTCATTCATAAGCAGGATCTCTTAAAAGCCGGATAACCAAGCAATGTCATATACGTCAGATGACGCTCTAGGGCGTAAACGTTACCATGCTAAGCGCAGCGCATCTGCCGCTTTATGCGGATAACGCTTGCGTGCTGCGACTACTGCGAAATGCTCTTAACGATGATGACCAACAGGAAAATGACCATGAAACCACGTCGTGACACCCGTGCTCGCAACCTTGTGTTCTTGATTACCGTGATAAGTGCGTTGGTGGTTGGCCTGTGGCTTGCTCGCTGAGCCAATAGCCCCCAGGCCCCCAGCGTTGAGCGTCGCTTGCAATTTTCTCCCCATGAATAAATACTGCTTACAAATACTGTATATAAACACACTATTTATTCATGAGGATGCCGACGATGCCGTCCCACTCCGCCGCTTTAAAAACAACCACGTTTGCAACAAGTACGTTTACAACGAGTACATTTCCGACAACGATGGTTGCGACAGCCCTGCCGTTAACCTCTCAGCCGTTGCCATTTCCAACGTTATACGGCCGCGCTGGGTTTAGCGGCTTCCCTTCACCTGCTCAAGATTACGAACCACGTACGCTAGATCTCAATGAGCGACTGATTAAACACCCCAACCACACGTTTTACCTCACCGCCGCGGGCGACAGCATGGAAGGCTGGGGGATATTCGAAGGTGATTTGCTGGTGGTAGATCGCAGCATACCGCCCCGTTTAGGGCATATCCTGGTCGCCATGTTTGAAGAGGAAGTACTGATAAAGCGTTATGCACTCTATCAAGGCACGCCACACCTCTGCTCGGCTCATCCTCACTATCCACCGCTACCGTTAGAAGAGACAAACTGCCAGCTATGGGGTGTGGTACGCGCCGTGGTGCATGAGTATTTGCCATGATTGGCCTTGTTGATGCCAACAACTTCTACGTGTCATGCGAGCGGGTGTTTAATCCTGCGCTTGAAGGCAAGCCCGTTGGCGTGATGTCGAATAACGATGGCTGTGTGATCGCCCGTTCGGCCGAAATGAAAGCATTGGAAATCCCCATGGGCACTCCCGCTTTCCAACTGGAAGGTTTGCGCCGACGGGGAGAGATTCACTTATTGTCATCTAACTACGAGCTGTATGGTGACATGTCCGCACGACTCGCCCAGCTACTGCGGGATGCCTGTCCAGACGTCGCGCCTTACTCTATTGATGAAATGTTTATCTACCTGGATGGCTTCAGCGACACTCAATGCCAAACACTCGGGGAAGTTGTGCGCCGCCGTGTTCGCCGCTATTTAGGGCTACCTGTATGCGTAGGGCTGGCACCTACCCATACGCTAGCCAAGCTCGCTAATCACGTTGCCAAACAGCAGTCTCACTACCAAGGCGTCTGCCTACTCACTGCCAACAGCCCGACCACTACGGCGCTGCTTAAACAGCTGCCGGTGAATGACGTATGGGGCGTCGGCAGACGCCTAGCAGAACGGCTTGCGGTGAGTGGTATTCGCACGGCGTGGCAGTTGCGGGAGTGCGATCCAAAGCAACTTCGCAAACGATTTTCAGTGGTGCTTGCGCGTACAGCGCTAGAGCTACGTGGCACCTCATGCTTGGAAATGAACGCATTAGAAGAGCCGCGTCAGCGTATTATGACGTCACGCTCTTTTGGCCAAGCAACCGGCGTAAAAGCGGAATTGCACGCAGCGCTGCGCCGCCATGCTCAGCGCAGTGCCGAAAAATTGCGCCAGCAGAAAAGCCTTACTCGCGCCGTATTGCTATTTCTAAACACCAACCGCCATCGTAAAGACCAGCCTCAGCATTCACCTAGCGCGATGATTCCCCTAGCCTCGCCAAGTGACGATACCCGCATCATTTTAGAAGCCGTCCGCGAAGGGTTGGAACAGATGTATCGGCCGGGTTTTCAGTTTATGAAGGCCGGTGTCATGCTATTGGACTTAGTCGATGCACAGCAGTATCAGCTTTCGCTGTTGCAGCCTTCACATAAAGCGCACCCGCACTTGATGAACGCCGTTGACGCTATTAATCAGCGCATGGGGCAAGGCACGATTCGCTTTGGAATGACAGAGGCGGAAGCACCGTGGCAGTTGCGCTGTGCGCACCGCTCTAACCGTTACACCACCTGCTGGGACGAACTCATGGAGGCAGGCACTCACCCTGGCGCCATTGCAGCTGCCAGGGTGAAGCGTGAACAACAGCGGCTAGCGCGAGCGCAGCGCTTGGCGCAGCCGAGGGCTTAGGGTCTCCCCCACTGCAACCATGACCACCAAAACCGCTAGCAGCCACGGCCAATGCACCGCGAACGAAACTTGGTAAAGCCCCAAGGCATCAGCAAAGATAACCAAAATACCCAACGGACTAACGTAACGCACCATGGTCAGCCATAGCGCATAAGGCAACGGTGCAAGGCCCAGCTCATCGCGGAATGTCTCACTTTTCAGCACAAACCCCGCCAACACGACCGTACCCAATCCACCCAGCGGCATCATCCAGCGCGAGGTCAAATAATCCAGCCAGTCAAAGAAGTTTTTACCCGCCAGGGTCCAGTCAGCGCCCAGGTTAAACGACAGCATCGCCAGCGTGCTGACCAGCCATAGCACGATGCCCGTCGCCCAAGAGGCAGACTTACGGGTCATGCCTTTGTTATCGCATAACCACGACACCGTGGCTTCCACCATCGAAATAGACGAGGTCAGCGCCGCCATCGAGAGCATCAAGAAGAACAGAATGCCAAATAGCGTGCCCATTGGCATCGCCTGGAAGGCCAGCGGCAAGCTCATAAAGATAAGCCCCGGCCCTTCACCAGGATTCATACCGTTAGCAAAAATGACCGGGAAGATCGCCAACCCCGCCATTAACGCAACCACGGTATCGGCAATGGCCACGCTTACCGTGGTACGCCCAATTGACGCACCTTTGGGCAAGTAGCTACCGTAGGTAAGAATTGCACCGGATGCCAACGACAACGTGAAAAAGGCGTGGCCCAACGCCGCCAGCATGCCTTCACTAGAGAGGCTTCCCGCGTTAAACGAGAACAAGAAGCTCACAGCCTCACCAAACCCACCGGAAAACACCCCGAAAATAATCAGTAGAATGAGCATGAGCACCAGCCCGGGCATCATCCAACTGACATTTTTCTCAATACCTTCCTGAACGCCTTTGCCCACAATCACCATGGTCAGCACTGCCACCAGGGTGCTCCAACCGCCCAGAATGAACGGGTTGGCATTATTGGCCCCAAAGACCGCCGCCATATCATCAACGCTACTGCCCGCGAGGCCGCCGGTGAGCATTTTCCATAAATAGGAGAACGACCAGCCAGCTACCACGACATAAAACGACAGAATCATAAAGCCGCAGAGCATGGCCATCCAACCAATCAACGACCAGGCAGAGGAGCGGCCAGACTCATTGACGACGCGCCGTATCGCATCAATCGGGCTGCCGCGCCCACGGCGACCAAAGGCAATCTCGGTCATCATCACCGGTACGCCGACGGCTAAAATGCACGCCAGATACACCAGCACAAAGGCTCCACCACCATACTCCCCGGTGATGTAGGGAAATTTCCAAATATTGCCCAGCCCCACCGCCGAACCGGTGGCTGCCAGCATAAAGCCCCAGCGGCCCAGCCACTGAGTGCGAGGTTGCCCAGAAGACGCCATGACCTTCCACCTTGTCAGAAAAAAGCGCCTATCCTAGAGGATTTTATAACCAAAGCCCAAAACTCTTGTCTCACTAGGCGAACCAGCCATGCGCATCTGAAGCAAGAATCTGGCAGACTAGTTAGTGATAAACACCCCCCAATGGAGAGAGCTTAATATGAGCGACAGCGCCAAACCCTGGACGCAACCCATGCCCGACGCGCAATTCAACATCATGCGCGACATTCTTGCCGCCCCTAGCCCAGTAGGCCTGGAAGGCGCCATGACCTACGGCGTACTGAAGCCTTACTTCGAAAGCTTCGCGCCCAGCGGCTGGCATCTGCATCAGTTTAAAGGCAATGCTGGCGTGGTACTGGATACCCATCCTGGCCGCGATGACATGTTCAAAGTGATGATCATCGGCCATGCAGACAAAATCCGCATGCAGGTTCGCTCGATTGGCGAAGACGGCAAGATCTGGATCAACACTGACTCCTTCTTGCCTACCGTACTTATCGGCCACGAAGTGAAGCTATTCAGCGAGGATCCTGACGCCCCCGGCAGCTACCGCTGCATCCAAGGCGGTACAGTAGAAGCCCTGGGCGCTATTCACTTTTCTGATCCTGCACAGCGCGATGGCAGCAAAGGTATCAAAAAAGAGCAGATCTACCTGGACCTGCAAATCCATGGCGAAAATAAAAAGCAGCAAGTGCTGAATTTAGGCGTTCGCCCGGGTGATTCGATTATTTTCGACCGCCCCATTCGCCCTGGTTTTAGCCCGAACACCTTCTACGGCGCTTACCTGGATAATGGCCTGGGCTGCTTTGTTACCGCAGAAGTGGCAAAGTTAATCGCAGAAGCTGGCGGCACCGAAAACGTACGCGTGCTGTTTGCCATTGCCAGCTACGAAGAAATTGGCCGTTTTGGCAGCCGCGTATTGGCTGGCGAACTAAAGCCAGACGCGCTGATTGGCGTAGACGTTAACCACGACTACGTAGCTGCTCCTGGTATTGGCGACAAACGCATGCAGCCGCTAGAGATGGGCAAAGGCTTCACCATGGCGGTAGGTTCTATTGCCAGCGAACAGCTCAACCGCATTATCGCCAGCGCCGCCAAAGAGCAGGATATCCCCCTGCAGCGTGACATCGTGGGCGTGGATACGGGTACTGACGGCATGGCAGGCGTGCTGGCCTCTATTGATAGCGCAGCTACCTCAATCGGCTTCCCGATCCGCAACATGCACACTATTTCCGAAACCGGCAACACCCAGGATGTACTCGCAGCAATTCACGCGCTGACCCACACCTTAAAAGCACTGGATGCCCTACCCGATCTTCAGCGGGAATTCCTGGACAACCACCCACGGCTTGACCAAGCCAGCCCGCTTAGCCATCAGGGTAGCGACAAGCCTGACAGTGACAAGTCTGATAATGATGAAGATAAAAAAGCCTCAAAGCCCAAAAAAGCGAAAAAGTAGCAAAGAGCTACTGAAGAACGAGTGTAGTTAGGCACTCGCATAAAAAAACCCCGGCCATTCCTGGCCGGGGTAGTGGTATTTCCTCCGTAATCCTTCTTCACGAACATCCTGTCCATGCATCCATGGTTTAACAAGCTTTCCTGCTTGGTCGTTATCCCTAACACCTTTCCCTGTGTTGTTACTCACCTTGAACCTCATATATGTCAAAAACATTAACCTGGGATATCAAAACATGAATTTTTTACTACCCGCTCATAAATAGATAGCTGCTTACATAAATGGCGAACTAGCCGTTTGCTGTTTATACTTTTTAAGCATCGTCACGGATGCATTTCTACACGGACGTTACCACGACTGAGCCCATTAACTCCCTTGCGGTAGGAGGTCAGCGTGAGACATATTATGATCAGCCCGACTGTATACGGCGTGGATATTATTTGCCGTCATTGCGGCAACGCGGAATCCTCGACAACGTCGTACCTAAAACGATTTCGCCTTGAGGGCACCGGCAAAGACAGCGCGACACTACGCTGCATGAATTGCCAAACGGCGGTATCCACACCAATGAGCAAACTCAGCGCACTGTTTTATCATCACGCTTGTTAGTCAGCAGTGCCGTTTGCCCATAAAAAAACCCCGACCATCGCACTGGCCGGGGTTTTATCAGGTCCTCCTTGAGCTTCCTTCACGAACCTCCTGTTCATGCGTCCTTGTGCACCACAAGCACTCCCTGCTTGCACTTCCCTGTAGCGCCATCCCTGCGCTATGTGCACACAGTGCGACCTATAGCTGTTGAATTATCTAACCTAAGCTATGAAACAAGAAATAGTTTCAATTCATGAACCACACAGGCCTCTAGAGAGCTTGCAGTCGCTTGAATCAAAAACATACAATCACGCACGTTTGAATAATTAAAAGGACACCCCGTGACGACTTTCGTTTCTCGCGCGACTCAAAGCGCTTCTAAATATAAGTGTTTTACCCCCTGGTTAGCGGCTGCTTTTAGCATCGCATTAACCGCTCCCGCATTGGGAGACAGCTGGGAAGGCAGTATCGGCGCAGGCGTGACCTACTCACCTGACTACCTAGGCAGCGACGACTATGACACACGAGCGTGGCCTGTCCTTAACCTGACATACGGCGATCAGCTCTCAATCAACGTGCGCAACGGTATTGAGTGGCACGCTGTCCGTAACGGTAACTGGACCGCTTCGCCGTTCATTGGCTACACCTTTGGGCGAGACAATAAGGGCGATATCAGCCAGTTTGAAAAAGTCGATGCCGGGGCCACGTTAGGTTTGCGGGTTAGCTATCAACAAGGGTTCTGGCGTTATAGCGTTGCAGGCAGCACGCCGGTAAGCGGCGACGTTGAAGGCGCAAAGTTTTCAGCCAATGCTGCTTTGCGTATGCCGGTTAGTGAACGGACACTTTTCACGCTAACGCCCAGCGTTACCTATTCAAACGAGAAATGGACCGAGTCGCTGTTTGGCGTATCAATGCAAGACAGCGCACGTAGCGGCGTGGCTGCCTATGCCCCAGACGGCGGTTACTGGCGAATGGGGGTGAATGCTAGCCTCAGCTACTTCCTGACGCCTGAATGGACAGCCACTGGCTTCGTCGGCACAACCCACCTAACTGGCAGTGCTGCCGACAGCCCAATCGTTAATGAGCTAGGCAGCAACTGGCAAGCCCTCACCGGAGTATCGCTAAGTTATCGTTTTTAAAGCTATCACTTCTAAAGTCGGCGGTTTTTAAAATCGGTCGTTATTGATACTGGCAGTTGACACTATCTTTATTATATAAGACTTTAATGCATCGTTTCATAACTCGAGAGCAAGCAATGGATAATAGCGCCAAGCGACTAGGGAAGGTCTTAAGCCTTAACCGCCTTTCGGGAACAGGGTTAGTACTAGCAACGTTATTTTTTGCCCTCTCGTTAACTCCAAGCTTAGTTCCTCGTCCGCTGGTGGCCCAAGGGATTGTTTCCGGGCTTAGCTTTACAGCAGGTTATGCCCTTGGCGTGATTAGTCATATGCTTTGGCGCTACCTGCACTTGCCAGAGCCAAATCCCACATTAAAACGCTACCTGAAATGGCTAGCGGCGCTAGTCTGTTTAAGCATCTCAATTATTTTTCTTTGGCGTGCTGCTGAGTGGCAGGACAGTATTCGCGAGCTAATGGGCATGACTCCTGCTGAAGGCACTCGCCCGCTCTCTATTGCACTCATTGCACTGGGCATCTTCGCGTTTCTGAGTATTATTGGTTTGCTGTTCAAGCGCACCTTCAAACTGCTTTCTCACAAACTCGCCCATATACTCCCCCGCCGCACTGCCTATGTATTGGGAACGGTCGCTTCTTTCGCACTATTTTGGATGGTCATTGAAGGCGTACTTTTTACCTATGCATTGAAAGTGGCTGACCGTTCCTATCAAGAAATGGATGAAATATTCCAGGATGACCTCGACCCACCTGACGACCCTATGAAACCAGGTAGCGCCGATTCATTGATTAGCTGGGAAGCGCTAGGTAGCCGAGGCAGGCGTTTTGTGACTAATGGCCCAACCGGTGCTGAAATCAGTGAGTTTCTAGGCGAACAAGCCCTAGAACCGGTCCGCGTCTATGTAGGCCTCAATGCTGCCGACACGCCTATTGAGCGAGCCCAACTTGCCCTTGAAGAACTGATTCGCGTAGGTGGTTTTGAACGCTCTACGCTGGTGCTAGCCACGCCCACCGGCCGCGGCTGGATAGATCCCGGCTCTCAAGACCCCGTGGAATACCTTCACCGAGGTGACATTGCAACAGTAGCAGCACAATACTCCTACCTCCCCAGCCATCTATCGCTAATTTCCGAAGCGGAGTACGGCGTCGAAAATGCTCGCGCACTGTTCACTACCATCTACGAGTACTGGTCTGCGATGCCCCGCGATCAACGCCCCAAACTATACCTATTCGGGCTAAGTTTAGGCGCACTTAATTCAGATCTCTCCTTTGATTTATACGACATCATCAATGACCCCTTCCACGGCGCACTGTGGGCCGGCCCTCCCTTTCGCAGCGATACATGGCGCAATGTTACCGCCGACCGCGATCCAGGTAGCCCTGCATGGCTACCCACGTTCCATAATGGCAACGTGGTCCGCTTCATGAACCAATACCAAGGGTTGGATGAAGCCACAGGCAAGTGGGGAAATTTTCGTATTGCTTATCTACAATACGGCAGCGACCCCATTACTTTTTTTGAACCAGAAGCTTTCTGGCGCGAACCCGATTGGATGCGTGATCCGCGTGCCCCCGATGTTTCACCGCAATTACGCTGGTACCCAGTCGTGACCATGCTGCAGTTGCTAGCCGACTTAGCCACCAGCAGCGCTCCATCAGGCTTTGGGCATGAAATTGCAGCTAAACACTATATTGATGCCTGGGTAGCACTATCCGAACCACCCGGCTGGAATGAACAAGCGCTCCAACGCCTGCGTGAGCGCTTTGCTCAACGCCACTAAACACAAAGGCATGCACTCCTACTTGTTAACTGCGCACGCCCATATTGACGTATAGCTTTTCATAGTTGCACATAAAAACGGCGGGCATTATGCCCGCCGTCATAGTTTCTGATGCTAAAAAAGAACTACTTAACGAGCCAGCCATGCCATTAGTGCTTCGGCGGTAGCCGCAGAAGAAGGCGGATTTTGGCCAGTAATTAGCTGGCCGTCTTCACGCACGTAAACCGTAAAGTCGTCTGCTTTGCTGTAAATACCGCCGCACTGTTGCAACGCATCTTCCACCAAGTGCGGGACGATATCCGTCAGGCCGACCGCCTCTTCTTCGCCGTTAGTAAAGCCTGTGACTTGGCGCCCTTTTACCAGCGGTTCACCACTGCTGTTTTTTGCATTAATCAACACGATAGGCGCATGGCATACCGATGCCACTGGTTTGCCCTGGGCAATAAAGTTTTCGATCAGTTTGATGGAATCTTGATCGTTGACTAGGTCCCACAGCGGGCCATGACCGCCGGGATAAAACACTGCGTCGAAGTCACCCGCGTACATATCGTTTAGGCGATGCGTTGCCGCTAGCGCCGCGTTCGCTTCATTATCTTGCTTAAAGCGTCGCGTTTCATCGGTTTGGCTATCGTCTGCGTCACTTTTCGGGTCAAGTGGCGGCTGCCCACCGTTTGGCGAAGCCAGCGTTACGTCTGCACCTGCATCTTTAAAGACATAGTACGGCGCTGCTAGCTCTTCTAACCAAAAGCCAGTTTTTTCGCCGGTGTCTCCTAACTGATCATGTGATGTCAGCACCACCAAAATACGCTTGCTCATCTAATGACTCCTAAGTGTGAAGAGTGCGATAGCGTCTTGCGTTACTTACTCTACCTTGGGGCGTGTTTTCAGGGTTGCAAGGCGCATGACCTTTTCTACTCACTTGCGTTACAGCAGACTCTTCAGCGGCATCCATAGCCCCATGGCGATCATGACAAGGTTTTCCGTCAGCGAAATAAAGCCCAGCGGCACATTGCTATTACCGCCCGCACAGGCACATTTCAGCTCCCGCTTATCGATATACACCGCCTTAATCACCGACACAGCACCCACCGTACCAATGAACAGTGCCAGCGGTGCTGCCAGCCATATCAATGCCCCCGCCAGCATCAAGATACCCGCAAAGGTTTCCGCATAGGGGTAAACATACCCATAGGGCACATAGCGCTTGGCCAGCAGATCGTAATTCAGAAACATGGTGCTAAAGTTTTCCACGTCTTGAAGCTTCTGCAACCCAAGCAACACCATGGCGCTAGCTACTGCATATTCAGGTAATCGCGCAGTCAATAGCGCCCCATGGGCCAGCCAGCTAATCGCCAAACCAATCAACAGCGCCGTGATAAAAATGGCGATCACTGGCCGATAAGACGTTTCCTGAGCACTCGGCACGCTTAAGCCCAAATACTCGCGCACCTCTTCATAGCCACCGATGCGCTTATCATCAATATAGGTTTGCGGCGTCGTATCGACCTGCTCTTTCGCTTTAAATGCATCGATTTCGTCGCGGGATGTTAACGGGTGGTCATGCACCTCGTAGCCCTTACGCTGCAGCAATGAAATAGTTTTCAAACCAAAGGGGCACTGGTGCGCATCCGTTTTCATGCGATAAACATGTGCCGTTGCCATACTCCCTCCCTGATGTGGAACACAGTGCAGCCAACCATTCGCTGCCTAGGTATAAGGGTAGACACCTTAGCCGGTCTTGCCGAACAGCCTTTGGCGCTGACTCGCTACCTTCGATAAGATAGCTCAGTGAACTTCTTTTTTAGGTTAGCGAGCACGCCGTGAGCATTGAAGCACGAGAGTTTTACCGCCAAGGGCCAATGCACCGCCCGGAACGTGCCAGCAGCTTTGCGCTGATCCGTCGCCAGTTCGATTTTCGCTCAATTGAAATAGGCCGCTGGGTGACCACCGCCGAGCGCGACCGCGCCGCCGAGCTTTTCCACGATGCGCTGTGCGATTTAATGCTGATACTGCACGGCAATGAAGCGCTGATTTCGCTACGTGGCTCGTTAGCCCTACAGTACGGCAGCGGTGGTAGACCCGGCGTTTCTGCCCATTACGACCCCAGCCAGCGCAGCTTTTCGCTCGCTAAGAATGCGGGGCCTGGCAGCATTGCCCACGAATGGTTTCACGCCTTCGATCACTACATTGCCCAGAAGTGTTTTGACAATGTGCCGACTAGCACCTTCGCTTCGGCAGCATGGCTAGCGGATGCAGCCCCGATTAACCACCCGCTCAACCAGCGCCTACTCGCCTGCTTCCACGCTATTCTGCTTCACCCCGACGGCCAGCAGCCCAGCGCGCTTTTCACCCACTCCGTCGCCATGGACAAAGCTCACGGCCAGCTCTATTACAGTAAGCCAGAAGAGCTATGCGCCCGAGCCTTTGAAGCCTTCGTGCAAGACGCCAGTATCAAAAACCACTTCCTGGTGAAAGGCACCAAAACCTCTCCCGAAGCAGAACGCGGCCTGTACCCACAAGGCGAACAGCGCGAACGCATCAACGCGCTGTTCAGCGCGTATTTTGCCAGTTTGGGGAAAGCACTCAGCAAAGAGAGCCGTTCATAAAACGCGGGATGTGCGAAACACGCCAATGACGGCTACGCTTCAATGACACTCATTTCTCAAAGGAAGAGAAAAATGCCATCTACCACCACCATTGTCGTTATCGTTGTTGTAATCGTCGCCGTCGCAGGGATAGGCTTCAGCGGCATATTTCCCTTTTAGAGGGAAGTGATACTCAGCTAACTATGGCCACCTCATCGCCAAGTGCGGGGTGATTGAGGAACTGCGGTGGGTGGATTGCTAAAGCATGTAACTGACACGAACGTGCGTTAGATAACTGTGGTATAACGCCATTACTTAGCGATAGTCTTTTAAGCGGCGAAGCGGAGAAAAAGCTGTCCAGAGGAGCCCCGTCAGGACCGGAGCAAACTGGAATGATTTGTTAAGCATTGTCGCGGATGTACTGGAGCAGAGCTTGACACTCATCTCGAACCGTCTCCATGGCTATCAGATTGCCAAGCATGTAGCCATTTTCGTTCTGAACTGACGAGGACATGTCACATTGGACGCCTTGCCCACTACCCTTGAAGAACTCTTCTTTCTTACGCCCCCTGCCTAAAAAATATTCATCTGAGTGTTCACGCATGTCACGAACATCAACCGCATCTTGGGTTGCGATAATAAATGATTCCAGGCTCTCCTTTAATTCTTTTGGAGTGTGATGGACTAGCTGCTTTGCAAAGCGAACACCCATGACAGTAGCCGTGAGAGCGTAGTGTTCTTCAAACATTCGTCGCCGATGAAAATCATCATCAAATGAAAATGGCTTATTAGCGCTATGCAAAAAAGAGCTACACCGATGAACTGCTTCTGCAAGCCAACTATCTAAGAAAAACTGTGTTGTATCCTTCTGTTCGGCATCCATGAGACTTCCCTTTTTGAGTGTTTAAAACTGTCAAAACGCACAGCTTTTTAGTAAAGATGAAGCCAAAACGAAAAAGCTATTACCTATCGCCGTGATTGGCCTTATTAAAAGACCTATTGATTCATATTTTCTTTTCAGCACGATAGGGCTCAACATATAAAGCTAAAGGCCACGTAAATATATAATCTCAGCGCATATATCTACTCCGGATAAAAAGCCGCCCAAACTGCTCACCACTCTTAAGATGACAATAGCGAAGCACACCACACTTGTCACCTTGTATGGGAAAAAACAGGACTAACGCAGCGCAAACTGCATGTGGATAACTTAAAAGACAGGCACGAAAAAGCCCGCTGATTGCTCAGCGGGCTTTTTCTATATTCTTTGGCGGAGAGGGAGTCCGCGCCCCATATAACAAAAACAATAGCTTGCATACCGTTTTTAAATTGTACCAACATCCTACCCAACATAGATATAGTGCTTGGTTGCGCTTAGGTGCAACGCAAAATGCCAATTTGGTCACTTTTAACACTGGCACGCCCCTTATACCAGCGATTAAGCCAGCAATCGCCCTCCCCTGGCAGCCACACGTTAATAACCCCCTGTTTGGCAATAAGGGGCTGTGGTGCTTTGAGCTTAGAGTGAGACGGCTGGCCAACAAGCCGCTGCGGCTTTGGTGCCCGGTCTGTTACCGCTTCGCTTCATGGGGCTTCGCCCCATCCCCCAGGTAGTGAAGTGCGCCAGCCGCCTAATTGCCTGCATTAAACCGTGACAAAATCACAGCAACGCCAGCAGCGCACCGGGCATGGCCAGATTGCGCCGTTTGGTTGTGTTGGGTTGTTGTATCGCGTGCCTATGGCCGGGGTGATTTAGTGGCCACCTTGGCGGATGACGGGCACCTTTTCAGCTTCGCGCCAGCCTGACCAAAGGCCAGTTAAATCAGCATGATAGCGTATTGAATCGGGCATTTATGAGGCGGTGGCCACGGTATGCCGGGCATAGTGCCAGCGGCGGCATGATGGTGTGATAAAGAAACAACAACCAACCCCCAGAAATTTCTCGTACATAGGCAAATTCCGCGACTGATTGCCCCCGTACTGGCGGGGGTGGGTGGGGGAGTACCTTTTAATTTTCTGGCGGGTGCGAGCGCATGAAAAAGCCGCGAAGGGTTAGCCCCTCACGGCTTTGTTTGGCTACCTAGGTGATGATGCCCCTAAGGGTTATGCCTTACTGCCGCGAACCATGCCGCGATAATCCAAGGGTGCAACGCCTGCATCAATGCGGCACTTGTAGCTTACGCCGTCCACGCTCCACCCCTCTTGCTGCTCAAGGTAAGGGGTATCAACGCCATCTAGGTACGCTACCTCTACCGTGTCGCTTCCTAGCTCAGCCGCCACGTACCAGCTATCCGGGGAGTGAGCATCAAGGCGGCTTTCAACTACCAGCTCACCCAGGCTATTGACCGGATTCATGATGCCGCTGTTGGTTTCAGCGCCCGGCACTGAGGTGCTACGCAGCACCTGCATGGCGATAGACTCAAGGGCGGCGGGCACGATCACAAAGCCGGGGGCGATGTTCAGCGTGTTGCCGTGCCTATCCTGCTGCATACGCATTTGCTTACGAGCTTCACCCAGCGCGGCGGGTACAAAGCCCTCAGCGTTGGTAACGATGTTCCCATGGTCATTGTGAAACAGTGGCTTGCCGTCTGTGAAGTTGTTGTTGCTCATCAAGATGGCGTAAACCAAGTCACCAATGGTACGGCTTGCCGCCCGCCCCATGTTGGCCGGGATCGACTGAAAGACACTCATATCATCGTTGATGATAGCTTGCCGGGTGATGCTGAACAGCCCGCCATAAGTAGCCAGCGCGATAGGTGCGGCGCGGTCGTCTGCCGTCACATACTGGTACTCTGCCCCTTCCTTCACCTTAGGCAGTGAGGGGAAGCCACCCAGGCCCGCACGGTGCGCGGTGTGGAAGTTGGAGAGCGTGCCCTTCTTGGCCCAGCGGTTGAAGGTTTCCCCGCTAGTCTCCCAGCCCCTGAGCATGGCCTTCTCACTCACGTTCATTAGCACATGGCCAAAGTCACTAGAGGTGTGGGTGAAGGCAGCGCCCACCATCTGCATCTTGGTACCGAAAGCGCTAACGCTCACGCCCTTCTCAGTAAGGGATGCCCGCGCCATCTCAGCCAAGCTCATGGTGCGGAAGTGGTTACTCTTGTCCTGAGACTTGGCAACGCCTGCACGATCCAGCAGCGCTTCAACCATGCCATCCTTAACGGCGTTGCCATTATCAGCATATGCGCCAGCATCTTGGCGGGGTGGTGCTGTGGGTGTGGTGCCTTGGCCTAAGGCGTTAAGGGCAGCGGCGCGGATTTGTTCAACTGACATAGCGTTAATGTCCTGACTGTTTTTAAGTTGGGCAACGGCGGGCAGGTCTGGCAAGCCTTGCCACATGGCGGCTATCTGTGCCTCCCGGCGCTGGGCGGCTGCCTCGGGGCGGGTAGTGATGTTGGCTAGGTAAGCCATCGCCACCGCAGACATACGGGGCTTATCTTGCTCGCTGGCTTCAACCCGTTGAGCAAACCCAGCCGCCACCGCTTCTTCTGCGTTGTACCAAGTCTCAGCTTCCATAATGGCCGTGATGGCCTCAGCACTTTGCCCGGTACGTTCCGCATAGAGCGTGATCATTTCGCCGGCTGCTTTATCCAGTGTTTCAGCGTTGCGGCGCATTTCGCTAGCGTCGCCCATCGCTACCGTCCACGGGTTGTGAACCATGATGAGACTATGCGAAGCCATTACCACTTCATCAGCGGCCAGCATGACCAGGGTGGCAGAGCTTGCCGCAAGGCCATCCACAAACGCGGTCACGGTGCCAGCATAGGCGCGTAGGTTGTTGAAGATCGCTAGGGCATCGGTGACGTTACCGCCGGGGCTATTGATATGCAGCGTGATAGGTTCGTTGCTACCGCTGGCTAACAGCCGCTTAACGGTGGCAGCGGTCACGCCGTCGATCACGTCATAAATTTGGATATCCACGTTTACCCCTCCCCGCCTTCTTTACCCAACCATGGATGTGGTACCGGGGCGGCTTGGTGGTCACACCATTTGCGGATCGCCAACCGCGCCAGCTCAGCCATGGAATAAGGCGGCGCGGATGGGTGACGCTCTGCGTCAATTTGGCGCTTTAGCTGCGCCAGCATGGATACCGTGTGTTCATCAAGGTGAACGGTTAGGTGCTTGCTTTGAGTCTGTGATGTAGGCATTGCTTCAACTCCAACGGGTTTAATTACTGTATGTACATACAGCATATAATAATTATTAGGATAAATACAGCAAGGCAAGTTGCTGATAATTAAGGGTTGTTTTTTAAATGGCATTCAAGCCAGCGGTTAGCCGCTTGACGGCCTGCGTTGTTCTTAACGTGGGTGCGCTGTTCCTGCATGGCGGCTTGCTCCCATGCAGCGCTATACCCTTCGGCTAGTTGCATGGCGTCGCCGTGTTGTCGGGTGGCCAGCCTCAGGCGAATAAAGCGACGATCCTCAGCCAGCAGGCCGCAACGCTTCTCTATTAGCGCTAGCCATGGCTCGATGCGGGTGGTCACGGTTGCACGCTGTGGGCGTTGCTTGGCTCGGGTGCCGGGCTGGCCTTGGGGCCGGGAAGCGCCAGCGGTGGCTTGCATCTGAGCAATACGGGCAAGTAAGGCATCACCGTTCATGCCAGTACCCCCGGTGGAATATCAGCGGGTGACATATCCCCACGCGCCAGCATGGCTATCAGCAGTTCGCGGCCTTCATCAAGGGAGGCCCGAAAGCGCTCGCGTTCTTCATGCTCAAGGCGCTGTTTAACGGATATAGCGCGGTAAGCTTTCAGCGGTATCACGTTTTCTTGCCTGATACGGTCGTTCCGCTTTTGCCTCTCTCTGTTCATGTATCGGTCATGTTCAATTACAGGCCCGATTGATAGCTGTTCACTGGTATCTAACGGGGCGGCTGAATCGCCACCCGTACAGTTATTGATAAAAATCCGAGGCGCTGCGGCTTCGCCTACGCGCTGAAAATCCACCCCAACCCCAACCCCAACCAAATTCAGAGGCGTGGCCGTTTCCGTGACGCGCTTAAAGTCCACGGCGTCAGCTTCACCTTTGCGCTCAATCGTCCAGCGGTAATACTGGGTAAGGTATTCCGCTTGGCCTACTTGGCTATTCACGACCAAGCCCCAGGTATTAGCCATCGGCTCCCCATAGTGGCCTAGCGTGTCGCTTGTCCACTCCCCGGTAATCCGGTCACAGTTCGCTATATCGGTGGTTTGGCGTACTACGCGCCATGGGCGAATAGGTGCAGCATCGCGGGGCTGCATTGGCCCACCCATTAGGCATAGGTACTTGTAGTAGTCACCAGCAATAGCCACCTTGCGGGCGTCATGCAGAATAGCGGCGGCCTCTGGCTCTGGGCGTGTGGCCGCTTCCCAATCAGCTAAACGTTCCTCGTCGGTGCGGCGCAGTTGCCGCCATACGTCTATGGTGGGCTCGCCAAAGAATTGAAACTGGCGAATACCCCAGCAGCGCGACCATGCCTCAACACGAGGAACACTGGTGGCTAACGGCTCGCCGTATAAGTCGAGGTCATCGCCATCAACGTTCTTCCTTGTGTGCTGCTCACCGTTGACGTTCTTGCACACGTACTTGACCACGTAACCCGTGGCGCTGCCTTTGCTGGGGTCGATCCTGACCGACTTGAAGCGAATGCTTGGGTTGTGGGCGACTTCTTCCGGGCAATGCTCAAGGGCATAGCGGCGCATGATGGCCGTTACTTGCGCTTCATCTTCCGGGCGCATCCATACCAGAATGTGCCAATGGGGCGTGCCATCGTGGTGGGGTTCTACGATACGAAGGCCATACACGCGAAGGCCCGCACGATCCCAAGCGGCGCGGGTTTTCGACCACTGCTTTTGCAAACAGGCCTGACCTTCACGCGGGGTTGCGCCATCATATTTAGGGTTGGGGCTGCCGTTATGGCGCATAGGGTGCTTAGCTGAATGAAGCGTGATCGTCCACATGGCAGACGTTAAGCCCTGCTTTACTCCCCAGTGTTCAAGGCCGCTGATGCGCACCATCAACTCTGTATAACGGTTCTTTGGGTTAGCCAGGCCAAGCTCTGCTAGTTCAGCCAGCGTGTATTCATCGCCGTCTTGGTTAATCGCTACAAGCCCTTCAAGCAAGCGAGCGTTCTTGGTGGCTTGGTCGGTGTGGCGGCGATAGCCTTCATTGCTAATGTAAATGCCCGCCTTCTTATGAGTTCGGCCTAGCAGTCGCTGGCGTTGCTCAAGGCGGCGGTTCGTTAGACGACGAAGCCGACGACGCCACCAGTAAGGGCAAGCAACGCGGGCAAGCATTCCGCTATGGGTAAAGCCCATCGGTGGGTTTACTTGGTGAGCCTTCACCCGGTGCAGAGCCAGCGCCAGCGCTTTCTCTGGGCCAAGCTGCGCGGCGTCTATTTCAACGGCGCGGGCTTGGGCGTTGGCGTGGTCGATCAGCGCCTGTTCATCGTTGCTGCATTTCCACGGCCCGCAATCTAGTTGAGCCTCAGCTAGGGCATTACGGGCTTTGATGATATCGGGCATGGACGCGCCAGCAGCAGCCGCTAACAGCGGGCGCTTTTCTACTACGGGGCTGCACTCGCCACCGCCTTGACGCCTAAACGGGCTACTCACGCGGCCCCCTTGCCACTTACCGGGCGTGGCTTCTCAGCGCCAGCGCCAACCCCAACGGGTTGGCATGGATCGGCAAGGCGTAGGCGCGCCCCGTACCGTGTGCTATTCTCAGGTTTAGCGTGTGCTTTGGTCGGCAGCGCGGAGAAGGCCCAGCCATTGTGCTGGGCTTTTTCATGGGTGCTAGTCAGCATCGCGGCCCCCTTCCTGCTCATCGTCGTCACCTTCTGTACTTTGCTCTAACAGGTCTTGGGCCATATCAGACGCCCGCTTACCCATACAGCGGAACGCCACTGACCAAGCCTCTCCCTGCTGTTCTGTCATGCCTTGCCCCAGGTAATTCACATCCCCCATGATTTCGGCTAGGCGCTCATGGGCTTGGGCAATGTCGCGAATCTCAGCCAGTTGCTTTTCAAACTCTGCGCTTGGGTAGGTCATGACACGGTTCTCCATTCATTGATGCTGAGTATTTCCAGGGACATATCTGCAAGGGGGATCGCGGCGGGAACAGCAAACCATTGCTTGGGGTCGCCACCTCGCTTGCGGGCGGCGGCTTCCAGCTTGCGACGATCGACACGGGATAGGCCCGCTTGCTGGCAAACTTCACGCCATGTCATTAGGCGGCTATCGTCGGCAGGTAAGGCAAAGCGGATGCAGCCAAACAGGTCGCGGTATTCCCAGAATTTGAGGCTTACCAAGGCGTTGTTAGTACGGAAGGGCTTAGTAGCGGTAGGCTCCCAAAAGGACACCGACGAAAACCACACCAAGGGCGTTTCAAAGCAGCCATCCATGTGGGGTAGCAGGTGGCCGCTATTCAGCATTTGGGGGAGTCGCGTTAAGGCTGAGTAGTGGACAACGTGACTCATGCAGCCACCACCCCAGGAAGCAGCGCTTCCAGATCGCGGGCAATGGCTTGAAGCTGCTCAAGCGCGTCATGCGGTGCGCGCTGGCAAGGGGGCAAGTACACGCTGTAGGTCTGAGAAACGGCGGTAGGGTTGTGCAGGTCACTACGACGTCCCACGGTGACATTCAGTTGAAGCAGCATTCCCGAAAAATCGACGCTAACCCAATGGCCACCTTGGCTGTGGGTGCTAACAGGCAGCGCCAGCGCTTGAATATGGGCGATAGCGTCCCGGTAGTCTTGGGGGATTTGGTAGTTGCTCATGCTGCTGCCACCTCACTACGCACGCGGCGCAAGGCCAGTTCAATGGTGGGCTTGGTGATGGGGTCAGTGCGGAAAGGCGCTAGTAGTTCAAGTAAGCGCGTTAGCTGGGGAGTGGTTAATTTCATGACACCGCTCCTACGCTGCGCTTGGCAGCCTCAAGGGCGCGGGCTTCAAGTTGCTGTGCTTTTTCAATGTGGTGGTTGTAACGCTTAAGGCGGGTGCGCGTGCTGGAATCTGCAAACAAAGCGGCCTTGGCCATTTGTCTATGCGCTTCGGCACGGCTGGATAAACTGCGGGTAATTAGATTGGATAGGCGTAATTGTGCCATGGGTGAAGCTCCTATTTGATTGGAGCCGTCCCCAACTGTCGCCAAACAGTATTGGAGGCGGCTGTACGCAGGTTGGCGAACCGGACAAATAGGAACCCGGCAGACCTTGCGGTCTCCCACGCACAGACGCCATTGACGCACAGCAGACATAAAAAAAGCGCCTGCTATGTGATGGGCGCTGTTGCGCCTATTTAGTTCCGAGTCGCCAAACCCGGCTGACGATTTTGCGCCAGCTCCTTTTAGATTAATTGCATAGCGTCGCATTAGCAAGCCTCCTGCTGGGATTTCTCCCAAGCCTCAAGGTCGCTCAGCTTCCAGCGAGTGCAATTAGGGCCAAGTTTAATTGGTTTAGGAAAGTTACCTTCTTTTACCCAGCGGTGAATTGTGGCCTTGTGAACACCGTAACGGTCTGCGCTTTGTTTATCGGTTACAAACTCGCAGCCTTGGCGTGGTGTTGTCTGGGGTTTAGTGGTTGCAGCCATGCTTATAGCCTCGCTTGTGTGTACAAGGAGTAGCATGGGTGCTTTAGCTTGAGGTTTGGCCCTAAACAAAAGGGCTTAATTTAGGGTTACTCTTTTTGGCTTGACCGATGCATAAGCAAAGTTGAGGGATAGGTACTCTCCCTCCATTCTTTCTCAAGTGTCGCCTGACCTACGTTAAACATCTTTTCAGCACGCTCAAACACATTACCGTGCTTAGCTTTACGGCTGAGCTTATTATTTTCTGGGTCTTCTACACACCATTGATAAATCATAAATAGCGCCGCACGAGTTTTATCAAGGTTAGGCTTAACCTCACCTCGCCCTTTATGGATAGCGAGGTCTTTTGATCCAAATTCGCCTAAGTAGCGGTCTATTTTGCGAACATACCTATCTGAGGCACTCGCCAATGTCTCAATGGCCCATCGGCTTAAAGGCACATTCATAGAGTAAGCCCGAGTTACTTCATTTAGTGCCGCGACAATGCGACCTTTTAATCCTTCTTTTTCATTTCTATACTGGCTACTTTGTTGGGCACGATACACCGTATCGTTTAGCAATATGGAACCGCCCAACTGTCGAGAGCCTTCGTTAGCCCTACCGCCTATGACATAGCTATACAACACAACGGCCATTTCTTCGTTACTATCATCATGCCCAACAAGATGGTTTTCTAAACGATCTAAGACAGCTTCTAAGTCGGCCTGAATTTTGTCTAAGCTATCATCCATCGCTGGTCACCTCTCCCCGGATCGGGGCGACATTGCCAGCGCCAGCAGGTGCAGGCGTAGTAACAAAATCAGCCCACTGATTCATAACGCGGGCGCGCTTGGCCAACATATCGCCGCGACGGTAAGCCGCCTCTGCACCGTTTTTGATGGTATGCGCCAGCGCCATTTCAGCTATGTCGTGGGGTGTACTGGTGCGCTCTGCTATCCAATCACGGAAGGTAGAACGGAAACCGTGAACAGTAGCCCGGTGGCTCTCCCCCATGCGTTTCAGCAAGGCAGACATTGCCGCGTCTGAAAGCGGTTTCCCCCGTGGGCTTACAAATACCCGGTCATGCCCTTTTGGCTGCGCTTTTAATAGCTTAATCACCGCAGGGGCTAACGGTACCCGATGCTCTTTACCTGCTTTCATGCGCTCAGCGGGTATTGTCCAGGTGGCGGCTTCGAAGTCGATTTCCTGCCAAGTAGCGCCACGCGCTTCACCAGATCGGCAGCCCGTTAATATGGTGAAGGCTAAACAGGTAGCCGCGTCGCCCGTTCGCTTAGAAAGCGTTTGCCAAAAGGCGGGCATATTGTCGATGGGTAAAGCGCGGTGGTGTTCTACTTTCGCCACCCGGTTGGGTGAGGGTAGGATGTTATCTAGGTTGCCTTTCCAGCGTGCCGGGTTGGCGCCGCTGCGGTGGCCGTTCACCGTGGCCCAATTCAACACCGCTTCAATGCGCTGCCTTACACGGGTAGCGGTTTCCGTTTTTGCTTCCCAGATCGGTTGCAGCACTTGCTTAACGTGCACCAGTTCAATATCTGAAACGGCCATTTTTCCCAGAATAGGGTAGGCATAGGCGGCTAACGTGCTTTCCCACTGTTTGCCGTGTTTGATATTACGCGCTTCGGCTTGTTTGATTTTAATAACAGCGCTAGCGGCATCTTCAAAGGTTAAGCGGGCTAGCTCAGCAGCTTGGCGGGCTTGGCTGGCGGCTTTACGCTCAGTTACCGGGTCAACGCCTGCATCTAGCTTTTCACGCACTAGGCGGGCTTTGTCTCGGGCCATAGCCAACGTAACAGAGGGATAACTGCCAAGCCCCATATCACGACGCACCTTGTAGGGTTTTCCGCTTTTAGCGTACCGCGTTTCCCCGGTGGTGTAGCGCAGTATCCAAGACCGTGCACCAGCAGGCGTAACCCGTAAGTGTAGGCCGTCCACTTCACCCACTGAGTGAAGCCCAGCCGCATTTATTCGCTTCACTTCAAGTGCAGAAAGCACCTTTGATTTTTTCGGCATTGCCTCCCCCAAAACACTGTCCCAACATCCTACCCAACATAGATTATGTGATTGGGTGCGATTCGATGCAAGCGCATAAAATGCCATGCAATCGTAAGATATTGTTTTCTGGGAAGCAGACACAAAAAAGCCCGCTCATGGCGGGCTTTTTCGGGATGTTCTGGCGGAGAGGGAGGGATTCGAACCCTCGAAGCCTTTCGACTTACACACTTTCCAGGCGTGCTCCTTCGACCACTCGGACACCTCTCCACTTTTTCGCTCGGTTGTTAAGGCGTTGCCTTTCCCAACAGAACGGCGCATATTCTATGGTCTAAGACCTAAAATAGCAAGCCTTTTAAAGATTTAAGCAACAGGCAGTACGGCGTAGCGCCCGCTGGCTTCCAGGCAGAGCGTGTCGCCACAGTAGAGCTGCTGAGTGAGCGCAATACTGCCCCTGCCCCGCGCATTAAGCTTTTCCGCTAGCTGCTCAGGGCCTTGGGAGTCGCTGGGAGTGCAAATGATGCGGTAGTCGCTAGTGACTGGCGCAAGAAAGCGCTGGCTGGCTTCGGCTACCACAACATCTTGCGCCCGCCCTTGGGCACGCAGCCATAGCGTTACCCAACACCAGCCCTGCAGCGTGGTTTGCGCCGTTAACGCACCACCGAAGCCTGTACCTTTGTCGTTTAGATTGGGGCTAAGCGCTAGCTCCCACGTCAAGGCCCCGCCCTCTCGGGCGGCGCTTTGGGTCATGCCCTGAATTCCCAGTGCGCCCACCATGGGAATTGCTTCCCCTAGCCACCGCTGAAAGGCGACAAGGTCTTCCTGGGTTTCAGGGAGTGGCAAACGGGGGTAAGGCACTCCTGGTTGACGTGGCTGGCTCATTACCGTTAATCCCAACGCTCTACAAAGTCTTCCACATTGTGCTGAGGTAGCGGTTTATGGCGACCTGCCAGACTACCCAGATAGATAAACGCGACCACTTCGTCATTTTCGTCTAGCGATAGGCCTTTACGCACCACGGGGTCAAAGGCGTACTTACCGCTGCGCCACATGGCACCTAATCCTAGCGCGTGGGCGGCCAGCAAAATACCGTGGGCGGCGCAGCCGGCGGAAATCACCTGCTCCATTTTCGGCACGCCCGGAATATCCGGGGTGACCTTGGCAATCACGGCAATGATCATCGGCGCACGCAGCGGTTTTTTACGTGCGGAATTTAGTGTGTCGTCGCTGGCACTGGGGTCTTCTTGAAACTCTGCTTCTGCAAACAGCTCACCAAGGCGCTCGCGCCCTTCGCCGACAAATTCGATAAACCGCCAGGGGCGCAGCTCTTTATGGTCTGGGGCGCGCAGCGCAGCTTGGTAGATAGCGCTGAGCTGGTCGGTACTGGGCGCAGGCTCGGTGAGTTTCCCCATAGAACTACGTTCGTGAAGCAGCGTGAGTGCGTCCATTATGACTCCCCTTTTATTGATCGTTGAGCGCTAGGTTAGCGCCGTTGTTACTGCCTTGCTAGGCGCAATGGGCTGGGCGGCGTTAATCCTGGAGTTGCTCGCCATGGGCTGATATCAAGCCCGCCGCGGCGAACATAGCGGGCCAGCACCAGTAGCTCTTCAGGCTTAGCCAGTTGCATCAGGTCAGTAAAAATATGCTCGACACAGTGCTCGTGAAAGTCCTGGTGCTGACGATAACCGATTAGGTAGCGTAGCAGCCCTTCACGGTCGATTTTAGGGCCTTTATAGCGAATTAATACGCTACCCCAATCGGGTTGGCCAGTCACAGGGCAGTTAGATTTAAGTAGATGGGAATGCAGTGTCTCTTCAACAATCTCTTCGCTGACTGCCAAATGCGCTGCACTGGGCGTGTAATCGCTGATGTCGATATCCAGGTCATCCAGGCATTCGCCCGGCAAGCGCTGGGGGGCAAGCTCAGCGTCGTCTACCGCTAATAGCTCTACGCTAACGGCAGCACCCGCCGCCGCGGCTAGGTCGCGAACAAGCACACGTTGCACCGCGTCTCGGCTTTCAAAGTGCGTTTGATTTAGGCTATTGAGATAGAGCTTCCAGGATTTGGATTCGATCAGGTTGGGTGAATCCGCAGGCAGGCGAAAACGGGCAACCGCCACGATGGGTTTACCACGGTTATTCAACCAGGAAACTTCAAACGCGTGCCACTCATCTTCCCCCACAAACGGCAGCTTATTGTCTTCAATGCCCAATGGGGCACGGTTAGCAGCACGGGGAATAGGATACAACAGCCCAGCGTCATACTGTTCTGGGTAGGCGGAATCGCGCCCTAAGGGCGCGTGTTCTAAGGTATCGGGGCGATGTGCCATGACGGGTTGCTCTCTTGATTAGTAGCGTGCTTTTTCCTGCTGGGCGTTATCACACGTTTAACTGCGAATACCTTTGCCGCGCTCTAGCATGGTGAGTGCCACCATAAACAGCACAACGATAAAGGCAAAGATAGCGGCCAGCGCCCAGACGACCGGAATGTCAGAAACGCCTAAAAAGCCGTAGCGGAAAACGTTCACCATATACAGTATTGGGTTGAGCATGGAGACGCCCTGCCAGAAATCGGGCAGCATCGAAATCGAGTAAAACACGCCGCCTAAATACGTCAGCGGGGTCAAAATAAACGTCGGCACGATGGAGATATCATCGAATTTATTGGCCAACAGCGCGTTAATAAAACCGCCGATGGAAAACAGCGCCGAGGTCAGCACAACGACCAGCACCGTGAGCAGTGGATGCTCGACAGTTAAACGGGTAAAGAACAGCGACACCAACGTAACAATTAATCCCACCCCCAAGCCACGGGCCATACCACCCAAAATAAAGCCGGATAAGATCACCCAGTTAGGCATGGGAGAGACCATCATCTCTTCAATAGAGCGCTGAAACTTATTGGAAAAGAAGCTAGAGGCCACGTTGGAGTAGCTGTTGGTGATCACCGACATCATAATCAGCCCTGGCACAATGAAGTCCATGTAGCTGAAGCCATCCATATCGCCAATGCGCGAACCAATTAAGTTACCGAAGATGATGAAGTACATCGCCATGGTGATTGATGGCGGCAGCAAGGTTTGCGGCCAAATCCGCGTAAAGCGTTTGATCTCTTTAAGCACTAAGGTCCACAGCGCAATGAGAGTCTGCGTTGCATTCATGCCCGCGCCTCCTGTTGCTTGCGTTGATCAATCGCTTGCTGGCTGCTTTCCACCATGGAAACAAACATCTCCTCTAAGCGGTTGGCGCGGTTGCGCATGGAAACCACGTTTAGTCCCTGTTCGCTTAAGGCACTGAACACATCGTTAAGCTGCTGACCACGATGAATCACTAACGCCAGTTGGGAAGGCTCGATCTGCTGAATTTCAAATCCTTCAATGACGGGCGCTTGCTCAACTGGTGCGGACAAGTCGAGCAGGAAGGTTTCAGTGTTCAGCTCGGTCAGTAGTTCACGTACACTGGTGTTACGCACGATTTCGCCTTGATTGATAATGGCGATATTGCGGCACAGGCTCTCGGCCTCTTCGAGATAGTGTGTCGTGAGAATAATGGTAGTGCCCTCATCGCGGTTAATACGCCGCATGTATTCCCACATACTGCGGCGCAGCTCGATGTCGACACCCGCTGTTGGCTCATCAAGAATCAGTAGCTTTGGGCGATGCATCAGCGCACGGGCAATCATCAAACGACGCTTCATACCGCCAGAAAGCATACGCGCACTGCCGTTGCGTTTGTCCCATAGCCCAAGGTCAGTGAGCAGTTGCTTAGCACGGGGCAACGCCTCTTTACGGGTCATTCCGTAATAACCCGCCTGGGCCAAAATGATATCAATGACCTTTTCAAACTGATTGAAATTGAACTCCTGGGGCACCACGCCAAGCTGGTACTTGGCTTTCGCGAAGTCTTTATCAATATCGATACCAAAAATCGACACCTTACCGGCGGACTTCTGCACCAGCGAGCAGACCACCCCCAGGGTGGTCGACTTACCCGCGCCGTTGGGTCCTAACAAAGCAAAAAAATCACCCTGCTGGACGTCTAAATCAATACCTTTTAACGCTTGAAAGCCGTTGCCATACACTTTTGTGAGGCCACGGATAGACAATGCCGGTTCGGCCATGAATATGTCCTGTCAGCAAATGGGGAGCACAAGAAAAACAAGTTAGACGGGAGGATATCGGGGCATCCGTATGTTTTTTCAAGTCGCTCGAAAGACAGCCACGCAAAAATATCGCCAATTGATGTGCGATACGGTGTTCAAAAAACACAGGAAAACAAACAATAAAGGGGGATAAAAAGAGAGTGTTTGCTTGGAGCGGGAAAAGAGATTCGACCGGGCTGGCGCTCCAGCTCTCGACCCTTGGCACCTATGTAGAACCGTTGTATGGAGCGGGAAAAGAGATTCGAACTCTCGACCCTCGCCTTGGCAAGGCGATGCTCTACCACTGAGCTATTCCCGCGTACAACAAACAGTGCTACGAAAAGTGCGAGATGGCGTCCCATAGGGGGTTCGAACCCCTGTTACCGCCGTGAAAGGGCGGTGTCCTAGACCACTAGACGAATGGGACGTTTTGGAGCGGGAAAAGAGATTCGAACTCTCGACCCTCGCCTTGGCAAGGCGATGCTCTACCACTGAGCTATTCCCGCTTAACCTGCATTACTCGCAAATCGGATTGGCGTCCCATAGGGGGTTCGAACCCCTGTTACCGCCGTGAAAGGGCGGTGTCCTAGACCACTAGACGAATGGGACACTGTAAGCATATGAAATGCTTGGAGCGGGAAAAGAGATTCGAACTCTCGACCCTCGCCTTGGCAAGGCGATGCTCTACCACTGAGCTATTCCCGCAATTCCGATACCTTGACGACCTCTTACTTTATACCACTAACTCTATAAGAGTAAGTGGCGTCCCATAGGGGGTTCGAACCCCTGTTACCGCCGTGAAAGGGCGGTGTCCTAGACCACTAGACGAATGGGACGTTTCATTGCCTCGTCGAGGTGGCGCGTATATTACTCAGCCCTTAATGTGCTGTCAAGCACTCTGAAATCGAAACGTTTTATCCTGCCACGAGCCGCGCCTGCCAAATGGGGTGCTTTGATCCCCCCAGCACTTTATATAAGAGCACCCGCTTATTTCTCATATACTTGCTACACCGTCACGGTAATGTCGCTAGCGTGTAAACGCCACACTGGCGGTTTTCTTACCTTTCACACATGCTGAACCTGAACAGGCTATCTACTGTCACTGTGCGTAGTGATACGCTAGCCTGCTTAGTAAGCCTCTGTTTAACGATAACCAGAGGGAGAGGAGATCCCCATGGCGAAAATAGAAAAATCCCCTGATGAATGGCGCAAGCAACTCACCCCGGAACAGTACCATGTGGCACGTGAGAAAGGCACTGAACGCCCCTTCACCGGAGATTATCAGGTCAGTGATGCCCAAGGTATTTACCACTGTGTGTGCTGCCATGCGCCGCTGTTTGAAAACGAACATAAGTTTGATGCGGGTTGCGGCTGGCCAAGCTTTGATCGCCCACTGGGAACACGCTGCATTGAAGAGCACAGTGATACCTCCCACGGCATGCGGCGCACTGAAGTTGTTTGCTCCCACTGCGATGCCCATCTGGGTCACGTATTTCCTGACGGTCCGCCAGACACGACGGGGTTGCGCTACTGCATCAATTCGGTGTCACTAGAGTTTCATCCTGACGAGTAATCGTCACTAAATCCTCGTTCAACGTCAGAAAGGCGGGCGCCATCTGCTAGAATGGCAGCCCGCTTTTTTTGTGCCCGTTTTTCGTGCTTGTATTTGCTTTGCGCTAATTAGGAGAAACTCATGCTCGGCTGGTTCCCCGGACATATGAACAAGGCCCGCCGCCAGATTAAGGACGCGCTGCCCGAAATTGATGTCGTGATTGAAGTACTTGATGCGCGTCTGCCCTACTCCAGCGCCAACCCGATGCTGGCCGAGCTGACTCGCCATAAGCCGGTATTGAAGATTTTGTCGCGGGCGGATCTTGCCGACCCTGAACGTACTGCTGAGTGGGTAGCTTTTTTCGATGCCCAAGAAGATACCCGCGCCCTGGCAATTACCACTACCAATATTCGCGAGCTTAAAAAAATCCCTAAGCTATGCCACGAGCTGGCAGGCGCGGTACGCGCTGATAGAGATGTCCGCGTGATGGTGATGGGCATTCCCAACGTCGGAAAATCGACGCTGATCAACGGGCTCGCTGGCCGCAAAATTGCTAAAACTGGCAATGAGCCCGCGGTCACCAAGCGCCAGCAAAAGGTGCGTATTGACGGCCGCGTCGCGCTAATCGACACCCCTGGGGTGCTATGGCCAAAAATCGAAGACCAGGCTAGCGCCTATCGCTTGGCTGCTAGCGGTGCAATTCGTGATACTGCGATTGAGTATACCGATGTAGCCATCGTCACCAGTGCCGAGCTTGCCAAGCGCTATCCTGCAGAGTTGACCACCCGCTATAAGTTAAAGGCGCTGCCGACTTATGAAGCGCCCGTAGCACAAGAGGTGGATGCTGATGGCCCACAAAAGCCGGACTTCTTAGCCATTGCCGGTTTTGACGGCCACGCCATTTTGAAAGAAATTGCGAGTAAGCGCGGCGGCTTACGCCCAGGTGGCGAGGTCGACATACACCGCGGTGCCGAAGTACTGCTTCACGAACTACGCGATGGCAAGCTCGGTAGGCTTACATTAGAAACCCCAGGTGATATTCCACCGCCGCCGATACAAAACGACGAAGACAGCCACCTACAATCCGACGCATAATGAGCTGATCATCAGTAACACCCTCGGCCACAGGACATTTTGGATAATAAACCCCATGGACACCCCGCAGCCTACAGAATCACACACACTGAAAAAATCGCACAAACTGCATAACGTCTGTTACGACATTCGCGGCCCAGTGCTCGACCATGCCAAGCGCCTGGAAGAAGAAGGCCAGCGAGTTTTAAAGCTTAACATTGGCAACCCGGCGCCATTTGGCTTTGAGGCACCGGAAGAGATTCTTCAAGACGTGATGCGCAACCTGCCCACTGCCCAGGGCTACTGTGATTCTAAAGGCCTTTACTCGGCGCGTAAGGCAATTATGCAAGAGTGCCAACGTAAACGGATTCCTGGGGTTGGCATTGAAGATATTTACATCGGCAACGGCGTTTCCGAGCTGATCGTGATGTCCATGCAAGCGCTGTTAAACGACGGTGATGAAGTACTGATCCCCGCTCCCGACTACCCGCTATGGACCGCCGCAGCGAATTTATCTGGCGGTCACGGCGTGCACTACTTATGCGATGAACAAGCCGATTGGGCACCGGACATAGCAGACATCCGCGCCAAAGTTACCAGCCGCACCCGGGCTATTGTGATTATCAACCCAAACAACCCTACCGGCGCAGTTTACCCGCCTGAAGTGGTACGGGAAGTACTGGATATTGCCCAAGAGCACAATTTGGTGGTGTTCTCCGATGAGATCTACGACAAAATTCTTTATGACGGCGTAGAGCACACTGCCACGGGTGCATTGGCGGATGATGACCAACTGGTCATTACCATGAATGGGCTATCGAAAAGCTACCGCTGCGCGGGCTTTCGTTCCGGCTGGATGACCATTTCCGGCACGCTAGCCAAACAGCGTGCCAGTGATTTCATTCAGGGCTTAACCATGCTGGCCTCAATGCGCCTGTGCGCTAACGTCCCAGCCCAGCATGCTATCCAGACCGCACTGGGTGGCTACCAGTCAATTAATGATTTGATTCTGCCGGGCGGCCGACTATTGGCTCAGCGAGATATTACGATAGAAAAGCTTAACGCCATTCCAGGGGTCTCTTGCGTGACACCTAAAGGTGCGCTGTATGCCTTTCCCCGCTTAGACCCTAAGGTGTTTAACATTAAGGATGACCAACAGCTGGTGCTGGACTTATTGCTCCAGGAAAAAATCCTGCTGGTGCAAGGCACTGCGTTCAACTGGCCAGAACCGGATCACGTGCGCATTGTTACTCTGCCATGGGCCGATCAGTTGGGTGATGCGCTTGATCGCTTTGCTAATTTCTTGTCTCGTTATCGTCAATAAAAATAGCCATCAATAAAACGGCGACTTGAAACTGACATTAACAGCACGTATCTAAACTGTCATTCCACTAACGCTTTTTAATGACCTTTGAGGGAGAACCTGCACCATGATGCGAATTGTGCTGTTTTTAGCCACTAACTTAGCGGTGTTGCTGGTTGCCAGCTTAACGCTGCGACTGTTTGGGGTGGAAAGTTACCTAAGCAGTCAGGGTATCAACTTTACTAGCCTGCTGATTTTCTGCTTTATCTTCGGCATGGTCGGCTCGCTAATATCGCTGTTTATTTCCAAGTGGATGGCAAAGCGTTCGACTGGCACCGTGATTATCGAAACACCCTCTAATTCAACGGAGCAGTGGCTGCTGGATACGGTGGCTGAACTTTCCCGCGAAGCGGGTATTAAAACGCCAGAAGTGGGCATTTTCCCTGCTCAGCAGTCCAACGCGTTTGCCACCGGCTGGAATAAAAACGATGCATTAGTTGCCGTTTCAGCGGGCCTATTAAACCGTATGCGCCCTGAAGAAGTGCGCGCGGTGCTGGCCCACGAAATCGGCCACGTGGCCAACGGTGATATGGTCACGCTGGCGCTGATTCAAGGCGTCGTGAATACCTTTGTTATGTTCTTTGCTCGGGTCGTGGCTCAGTTAGTCGACAACTTCTTAAGAAGCCGTAGCGACGGCGAAGGTGGCCTTGGTTTTATCGGCTATTTTGCCGTGGTGATCGTGGCAGAAATCGTCTTTGGTCTTGTCGCTTCTGCAATCGTTGCCTGGTTCTCACGCTATCGTGAATACCGTGCTGATGAGGCAGGCGCACGCCTAGCGGGCACCGGCGCGATGGTGAATGCGCTGGCACGTCTGAAAGCGGAAACTGAAATGCCTGACCAGATGCCGGACACCCTGCGCGCGATGGCTATTACTAAAGGCCAAACCCGCTCTTTGCTAGAGCAGCTGTTCGCCAGCCACCCGCCGCTGGACGATCGCATTCGCGCTTTGAAAGAAGCGGCTTACCGTCAGTAAACGCATGTTCGCTAGCTGCATAACACACAAGGCCCGCAAATGCGGGCCTTGTGCTTTCTAAACACCACCTCACAATCAACACACCGTCACCACACAGCTATACGCAGCGCACTTGAAAACCAGCCGCCAGCAATGGTGCTTCCAACACCGTTGCGTCGTTCTCTAACAACACGCGCAGCGTGGCAAACTCTCGACGCAGTGGGTAATTTGACCGGCAGTCATCAAAGCCCTTTTTGACTCCCTGGTGAAACACGTGCCGCTGCAACGCATCGTGGTCGCGGCGCACATCGTAAACCGCGCGCGTGCATAGCCGGAGTGCTTCTTCTATCGGCATCGCTTGCTGCAGCGTTAATGCTGACAGCGCAGGCCGTGGGCAGAGTTCGCTAAACGTAACGCCACTTGGCCGCTCGACATGCTGAGCCAGCGCCTGCTGAATCATCCACGTACCACGCAACTTACCATCAAGGCTATGCCCGGCAATATGTGGTGTCGCCAGCGCTACCAAATCACGCAACCCGGCATCGATCTCCGGCTCATCTTCCCAAACATCGAGAATCGCCGTGATATCGCCTTTACCCGCTAAACGACTACGTAGTGCCAGACCATCAATACAGTCGCCCCGCCCGGCGTTTAGCAACACAGTCCCAGGGGCTAGGTCATTAATACGCTCAGCATTAAGCAGTTGATACGTGGCATGGGGGCCCTCTTTCACCAGCGGAGTATGCAGGCACACTACGTCGCAGTGTTCGATGACGCTATCCAGCGAGCAAAACAGGCCCGCCTCCTCTACTGCTGCGGGCCCTTTTCCAGGATGTTCTTTTTCTGCGCGAGGCGGATCACACACCATGGTTTCCACACCCAATGCTTGCAAACGCTGCTGCAAACGGCTGCCAACGTTGCCAGCCCCCACAATACCCACCCTACGTGCCAGCAACGACCAACCTTGTCGCTCACTCATCAGCAGCAAGCTGCTAAGCACGTAGTCCACCACGGCGTCAGCATTACAGCCAGGCGCACTAGCAAAGCCAATGCCGCGATCACTTAATAACGCGCGATCAATATGGTCAGTGCCAATGGTACAGGTACCCACAAAACGGACAGGGCTTTGTGCCAACAGCGCGTGGTTGACCTGAGTAATCGAGCGCACTATCAGTGCGCCGGCATCAGCCACATCGGCAGGACGGATCTCACGCCCAGGCAAGCGATGCAGCGTGCCAAACGATTCAAAACAGAGGTCTGCGGCGGGGATATTAGCGTCGATAACAAGTTTCATAGGCGTTTTCGTATCCGGGCTTTACAATATGCCCGCAACGGCTTGCTGTGCAGGCATGATCAAGAAGCAGTTAAGGAGATGGGTGTGATCGTACGCTGGGAAACCGACCATGACTATGTGTTGGTGCATATTCACCAGGATATGTTTGGCGACTGGATTTTCAGCCGCGCCTGGGGGCAAATCGGCACCCAGTTTGGCGGGCTAAAGCATCAGTTGGCAGATACCCTGGAGCAAGCACAAATGTGGATGGAAGATGAGGCCACTATCCAGGCCTCGCGAGGGTTTCGCAAGGTACTGGAAGCAGCCGATCATACGCCCGAAGGACAGGAAGCCATGCGGCAGTTGTCGCTACTTGATGCACTTTAGGTGTATCTAACTCCATGTTAGCGACAATGATTCAAACCTTAAAGGCTGTTTTAAGAGCGGTTTCAATGACTGTCTCAAGGACTGTCTCAAGGGCTATCTCAACCCAAGTAGCGCCGTCCATTGCGCTGATGCGCGCCAATTGGCGGCGCATTTTCGGGCGGTGTGGTAAGTGCCGCCAGCGCAGCCTCATCCAACCAGCCGCGCGCTTGTAACCAAGCGCTCAGCTTATCAAGATCAAAGCCTCGATCCAGCTCTTCCCCATTAGCATCCATCAAAACCGGAATACGTACGCCATAACGCTCCGCTAGCGTATCGTCGTCGCTGATTTCAATGTGATGCAGCGATACCTCTTGGTTCGCCAACGTTACCACCAGCGCTTCTAACTGAGCGCACAAGTGGCAGCCTAACGTTGTATAAATCGACAGCTGAATCATATCCGATCTCTTTGTGCCCTTACGCTTTATGGCGTAGCAAAAACACGTGATGCAGGTTGGTTCGGCGTTGAAAATCCGGATCAAACGTACGCGATGTAATATCTTCCACTGCGTAGCGCTCGCTGAGCCCCTCGTCTAACTTGAAGCGCCGCTGATTGTTCGAGAACACCAGGGTACCACCGGGCGCAAGACGCGCCATGGCCAGTTCCACCAGCCGCGGATGGTCACGCTGAACATCAAGGGTATCGCGCATTTTCTTGGAGTTAGAAAATGTCGGCGGGTCCATAAAGATCAGGTCAAACTCGGCGTTCGCGGTTTCAAGCCAACGGAAACAATCATCCCGCACCACACGATGTAGTCTTGGATCCAGCTTGTTCAGCGCAAAGTTGTCTCTCGCCCACTCAAGGTAGGTATTCGACATATCGACGCTGACGCTGTCGCTTGCACCGCCCAAGGCTGCTTGCACGGTTGCCGTGGCAGTGTAGCAAAACAGGTTTAAGAAGCGCTTCCCGCTAGCCATCTCGTTAAGCAGGCGGCGCACTGGCCGATGATCCAAAAACAAGCCGGTATCCAAGTAGTCACGCAGGTTAACCCACAACCGAGCGTCACCTTCCTGCACTTCAAAGCGTTCACCACTGGCATCCCGTTTCTGGTACTGGGCACTGCCAGTTTGCCGCTCACGACGCTTTATATACACCTTGCCTGGGTCGACGCCGAGGGCATCTGGCAGCACTTCCAAGGCATCAAACAAGCGCTTTTGCGCCTGAGCGGGGTTAATTGAGCTGGGTGCGGCGTACTCTTGAACGTGCACTCGGTCACAGTAACGATCGACTGCCAACGCATACTCCGGCATATCAGCATCGTAAACACGATAGCAAGTCTCAGCGCTTTTCTTGAGCCACTTTTTCAGACGTTTTTGGTTTTTCGCCAGTCGGTTGGCAAACATTTGGGCATTTTCCGACACAGCAGGCTTGGCACTGGTACTTGTTTGCTGCGCCTCTCCACCATTTTCTGAGACAGAAGAAACGCTGTCACTGCCTGGCATGCTGGCCGTGTGAGTGGCAATTTCCATCAGCAGCAACTTCGCATCCAGAGCACCGTTCTTCAGCGCATACTGCTTGTGAGCACGTAGCCCAAGGCGATGCCCCAAATCGGGGTTACCGGTAAACAGCGCCAGTGTCCAACTGGGAAACAGCGCTTTCGCCTTTTCTCCCAGCTGGGCATACAAACGCACCAACTCAGGCAATTCGCCTAAGCGCTCGCCATAAGGCGGGTTAGTTATCAATAGCCCACGTTCGGCAGTAATAATCTCTGGCCTGCTTAGCTGACTTAGGCTCTGCCCATGCAAGGTAATTAGCGCAGGAATGCCCGCACGCATGGCGTTAGCTTTCGCTGCTGTCAATGCCGCCGGACTCTGATCAAAGCCCACCAGCGCCGTTTTACAGCGTTTACGGCCTATCGACGCCCGTGCCTCAGCTTCGCGCTTTAACTCTTTCCACAGCGGCTCGTCGTGGCCTGCCCAGCCCTGAAAGCCAAAGCGCTCCCGATTGAGATTGGGCGCTTGATCGGCAGCCATTAGCGCCGCTTCAATCAGCAACGTGCCTGCACCGCATAGCGGATCTAACAGCGGCTCACCGGCTTTTGCTCGTTCAGGCCAGCCAGCACGCACTAGCAATGCGGCTGCCAAGTTCTCTTTCAGCGGTGCATGTCCAACATCACGGCGGTAGCCACGGCGGTGCAAACTTTCGCCTGAAAGATCAATTCCCAGACTTAAGTTAGCACGGTGTAGATGGGCGTAGATGCGCAGATCAGGCGTTTTGGTATCCACATTTGGACGCTCCTGACCTGCTAGCTGCAGCGAATCAACAACGCCATCTTTCACCGTCTGGGCACCAAACCGAGTATGGCGAATGTGGTCGCTGCGACCATGAAAATCTACCGCCAGCGTTTTGCCTGGCGTTAAATGCTGTGTCCAGGGAAGCCGGGCAACCACGTCACGCACTTGCTCAGCGGTATCAATCATCGGCTCCCGAGCCAACAGCAAAATAATGCGGTTAGCTAGCCGTGACCATAGGCATATGCGATAGGCGGTTGCTAGATTGGCGGAAAAATAAACGCCCGCCACGGTCGTTTTACCTGGCTCGGCTCCTAGCGCTGAAAGCTCATCAGCTAAAAGGCCTTCAATGCCTTTGGGGCAGGTAGCAAGGAGGTTTAGAGGGGCAGTTTGGCTCGACTCAGTCATGTTTATCGCCGCGCGTAAGAGCGCGATATTCCTATATATGGCAAATGAGTTTACGTCTTATGACAATTTGATGGTCGACAAGTGACCCCATAATGAGCTAACAATAAGAGTGTAGCTACTGAAAAACGCATGCGTTGTTTGTCAGGGTTTTATTAGCAACTTGCTTTCAAGACCCTAATTTGTCGAGTCTGCCGCTTTGCCCGTTCAGCACGTGAGTGCTAGGCACTAGCGTTGAGTGGCGGCTTGCCAAAGTTATCTATCGAAATAGCACTGATGCAAATATAGCATTTTTGCCCAGCGTGCTTTTCTTATCAAAGGCTTTCGTGAAAAGAGGTTAGCCAATGAAACGACAAAAACGTGATCGCTTCCAACGGGCTTATGTTCACGGCTATAAAGCGGGCATTACGGGTCGCTCCCGAGATGACTGCCCCAGTCAAGATGTCAATTTACGCGAATATTGGATGAGTGGTTGGCGTGAAGGTCGCGGTGATCAGTGGGACGGGATGACCGGCGTCTCCGGTATCCATAAAAATCCCATGGTGATGACCTAGTTTTTTTACCTTTTTAAACATGACATTTGGAGTACGGAGCCCGCTGACAAGCGGGCTTTTTTATTGCTCAATTATGGCTGTTTCAATGCCTCGGCGCACGCTTTCACTAACCCAGGCCCTTGGTAGATCAACCCTGAATAGAGCTGCACCAAGTCTGCGCCAGCGGCAATTTTAGCAGCAGCAGCCTCACCGCTATCAATCCCGCCCACACCTATAATAGGCAGCGTTGGCAGTTGCGCGCGTAACAGGCGAATCACCCTATTCGATGCTTCAAAAACGGGTTTTCCAGAAAGCCCACCCGCCTCTTCTGACTGAGGGTCACTCTTAACGGCATCGCGAGCTATCGTAGTATTTGTCGCAATAACACCATCCAGCGCATTACGAGCAATACTGCCAGCCACCAGGGCGACCTCTTCTTCACTCATATCTGGGGCGATTTTAACCAGTAGCGGTACCTTGCGGCCTAACGCGCTGTCCAGCGCTTGGCTGCGCGAACGAATAGGCCCAAGCAATGCATCCAGCTGCTCGCCGAACTGTAATGTCCGCAGCCCGGGCGTATTAGGCGAGGAAATATTGACCGCAATATAATCAGCCACGCTGTGCACCGCCTCTAAACAAAGCAGGTAATCATCGAGCGCATTTTCCACAGAGGTGGTTAAGTTTTTGCCAATATTGATACCCACAACGCCTCTGTAGTGGCGCTTTTTCACCTGGGCGACAAGGTGCTCAACCCCTTTGTTATTAAATCCAAAGCGGTTAATGATCGCCTCGTGGCCTGCAAGCCGAAACAGGCGTGGCTTCGGGTTGCCAGGCTGCGCTTTGGGCGTCACGGTGCCTACTTCTACAAACCCAAAGCCCAGCGCGCCCAGCGCATCCAAGTGATCGGCATTTTTATCCAGCCCTGCGGCAAGCCCTACCCGATTACTAAAACGCAGCCCCATCAGTTCGACAGGGTCGCTCACAGGCTCACCATATACCCGCTGCACACCACCCACCCGATGCAGAGTATCTAACGCACCCAGCGCCAACCCATGAGACGTTTCTGGATCGAGTCGAAACAACAGCGAACGGGCGAAGTTATACATCAGCGAGGCTCTCCAGAGCAGTGGGCATAAAGCAGACGAGCGGACACGCTACATGTGGGCAAATAGACGACATAGCGCGCGGCGCGCAGAGTATAGCGTAAATCAAGTTATCTTCGCAGCGCTGAGCGGCGAGAAAGGCGATGCCGTGAAAAAGCGCTCACAAGAGCGGTATCAAGAGCAGTCTCAAGAACGGTCTCAAGAACCGTCATAAAAAAACCGCGCCCTGATTCAGGACGCGGTTAGGTGGTGTTACTTATCGAGCAAGTCGATAGCTAACTTGTGACTTACGCTTCGCTATCACTTTCAGCAAGGTCGACCAGTTCACGTACGGCGACGGCAAACAGTGCAAAGCCACCTTCACTGCCACCGCGCACTTCGTCAATCAGATGACACCAGCGGCGGTGTAGCTCGGCGTGCTGCTCAAGCCACTGAGCCACACGTTCTTGAGTGTCACGACTACCCGCCTCCAGCTTCAGAACACTGGTCGTTAGTGCCAGTTGCTGGCGATCAATATCGTCACGGAAGGTTTCTCGCGCTTGCGCTTGCCACGCATCACGCACTTCCAGCTGGGTCACCTGCTGGATAATCCAGGGTAACTCTAGACGGCTGCCAATTTCATAGAACACTTCGGCCACACGCTGAGGCTTCTCATTGGTGACCCGCGCTGCGTGAATAATGCCCAAACCTGCATAGAGACTAGGCGATGCAGCCACCGTAGAGGCTAGCGCTTCTGGCACACCTGCTTCTAGCAGCTCGTCGCAACGCTTACGCCATGTAGCCTTCTCTTCTCCGCTGAGCAGCTCACCAATCCCTTCTTGCAGTTGAGCAAGGCGAGGTCCGAAGTACTCAATTGTATCTTGGGTCGACAACCCCAAATGCTGACGCAGGAACCAGCGCGTCGCGCGGCGAATCATGCGCATCAGGTCGAGCATCATTGAGTACTGCACACGGTTCGGCACTTGGTTGTCCAGCGCCTCAATCTGTTCCCACAGTGCCGTCAGGTTAAACGCGTCTCGAGCGACCACGTAAGCACGAGCAATATCAGCTCGACCTGCGCCGGTAGAGTCCATTAGACGACGAACGAAGACGATACCCATGTGGTCAACTAGATCGTTGGCCACTTGGGTGGCAACAATTTCACGCTTCAGACGGTGGTCGTACATCTCGGTCTGGTAGCGTTCCGTCAACACCTCAGGGAACAAGCGTTCTAAATGACGATGAATGTAGGGATCATCAGGCACATCAGAGTTGATCAAATCGCCTTTCAGGGTGCTCTTAGCGTAAGAAATCAGCACCGACAGCTCAGGTAACCGCATGCCCTGATCATGACTGGCGCGCTCTTTAAGCACATCATCGCCAGGCAAGAACTCTAATTCACGATCAATTTGACCGGCTGACTCAAGCTCACTGATAAAGCGACGGTATGGCCCCATGCCTTGGTGAGACAGAATTTCTGACAGATCCAGCGCTTGGGTTTGACGATAGTTATCGAGAATGACTAGGTTAGCAACTTCCTCGGTCATATCTGATAGCAGCTGGTTACGCTGTTTGTCGGTCATGTCACCACGCTTAACCACTTCATCAATCAATATCTTGATATTGACCTCATGGTCAGAGCAGTTAACACCCCCGGCATTATCGATAAAGTCTGTATAAACGCGCACACCTTTAGCGGCCGCTTCCATCCGACCACGCTGGGTCAAGCCCAAGTTTCCGCCCTCACCAACAACGCGGCAATTCAACTCAGCGCCGTTAATACGCAGCGCGTCGTTGGCTTTGTCGCCCACGTCGGCGTCGGTTTCATCGGAGCTCTTCACATAGGTGCCGATACCACCGTTCCACAACAGATCAATCTTGGCCTTCAGCATGGCGCGGATCAGATCATTGGGTGAAAGGCGCGTTTCTTCGATACCAAACACCTGCTGCATTTCCGGAGTAATCGGAATCGATTTCGCACTGCGGCTAAAGACACCGCCCCCCTGTGAAATCAGTTCAGCATTGTAGTCTTCCCAACTGGAGCGCGGCAGATTGAACATGCGCTTACGCTCGGCGAAAGCCGCTTCTGCGTCGGGGTTCGGATCGACAAAAATATGCAGGTGGTTAAATGCGCCTACCAGCTGGATTTTATCCGACAGCAGCATGCCGTTGCCGAAAACATCGCCGGCCATATCGCCAATGCCCACTACCGTGAACAAATCTTGTTGGGTATTCACGTCGAGGTTTTTGAAGTGACGCTTGACGGATTCCCAGGCACCACGCGCGGTAATTGCCATTTTCTTATGGTCGTAACCGTTAGCACCGCCAGAAGCAAAGGCATCCCCAAGCCAGTGGCCATACTCTATGGATATCTCATTTGCGATATCCGAGAAAGTTGCGGTCCCTTTATCAGCGGCAACAACAAGGTAGCTATCGTCACCATCATGGCGTACCACATTTTGCGGTGGCACAACTTCACCACCCACTAGGTTGTCAGTGACATCCAGCAGTGCGCGAATAAAGATTTTGTAGCAGGCGATACCTTCTTTCTGCTGGGTTTCACGATCAGCATTTTCTGGCATGCGTTTGCATACGAAACCGCCTTTAGCTCCCACAGGCACGATAACCGCATTTTTCACCTGCTGGGCTTTTACCAGGCCTAACACTTCCGTACGGAAATCTTCGTGGCGATCTGACCAGCGCAAGCCACCGCGAGCGACTTTACCGCCACGCAGGTGGACACCTTCTACGCGGGGTGAACAGACAAAAATCTCAAATGCCGGACGGGGCTTGGGCATGCCCGTAACTTTCGAGGGCTCCAGTTTATAGGAGATGTAATCTTTAAAACGGCCATCATCCGCTTTCTGGTAGTAGTTAGTGCGCAGAGTCGCTTGAATAAGCTCCATAAAGCGACGCAGCAACTGGTCATCATTGAGGCTGGCGACACTTTCCAGGTTCTCATTTAAACGAGCAATACAGTCATCTAAGCTGCTTGGCTGATGCTTGGGATCAAAGCGCAACCGGAATAGCTCAACGAGCGCCTGGGTGATTACCGGGTAATTAGCTAGAGTAGCTGCGATGTAATCCTGCGACATACCAAAGCGAATCTGCTTAAGGTAACGGGCATAACCGCGCAGCATGGCGACTTCACGCCAATCAAGGCCAGCACCAATTATCAGACGGTTAAAAGCGTCGTTATCCGCCTCACCGGCCCATATACGCTTAAACGCTTCGCTAAAGGTGTCACGCATTTCGCTTAAATTAACGCCTTCGCGACTATGTTCCAGTTCGAAGTCATGAATCCAGTAACGCTGCTGCGGAGCATTAATGTCATAAGGGCGCTCGCCGATAACGCGCAACCCCAGGTTTTCCATCATCGGTAGCACATCAGACAGCGGGATCTGCGTTTCACGATGGAAAAGCTTTAAGTTCATACCGCCCGCTTGCTCTTCCAGGGGGCGATAAAGTGACAACGAGAGATCGTCACCGCTATCCAGGGTCAGTAGATGCTGAACATCAAACACCGCTGTGCGCGCGTTGAAATCTTCTCGGTAACTGGCCGAGAATGCGTCATGGAAGTCATCCATTTGGTGATTGGCACGCTCTTCACCAAAGCCTTCAATCATCGCTTCCTGAAGCTCATCACGCCAGCTACGTGCCAAACGTGCCACTTTGCTTTCTAAGCGCTTAAGATCGTATTGACTTGGTCCTTCACCATTAAAGCGCAGAATAAGCTGAATACGGGCTAAAACCGACTCTGATAAATAGGTGTTAAAGTCGCCAAAATGAGCGTCTAGTTCATCGCATAGCATCGTTTGTATGCGCTGGCGCAGGTCGGTAGAGAACACATCTCTTGGAACAAAGACTAAGCAAGAGTAGAACTTACCGCTGACGTCCGCGCGAATAAACAAGCGCACTTGGCGGCGTTCACGGATATTAAGAATACCGAGCGACGTGCTGGCCAGGGATTCGGTGCTGATCTGGAATAGGTCATCACGCGGATACACTTCCAACACTTGCAACAGCTGTTTGCCGTTATGACCCTGGGGATTAAATCCAGCAATATCCATTACAGCTTTCAACTTGCGACGCAGCAACGGAATATTGCGTGGCGATTCGTTATAAACCGTGGCAGTGAACAGGCCAAAGAAGCGCCGTTCGCCAATCACATTGCCGTCGTCATCATAACGGTCAACGGTAATGTAGTCTGGATATGTAGGCCGATGCACCCGGGAGTGATGAGCGCTTTTAGCAAACGACAGTAGCTGAGGTACCAGCACGTAGTCGCCATTCTCATCAATACCTTCTTCAGTGCGGATACGCTCGCGGTAACGAGGCTGATCAAGGCGGAAAACCCCCAGAACACTATTGGGGTCACGTTGTAGCTCTTTACCTTCCAGCAGGTACTCGTCGTAACCCAGGAAAGTAAAGTTATCTTTGAGCAGCCACTCTAAAAACGCGATGGCTTCTTCATGATCGTCAGGATCAATTTGCGGCGGGCAGTTTTTCTCTAGCTCATGAATAGCCGACGTGATTTGACCGCACATCTCGTCAAAGTCGCTGACTGCTGTTCTGACATCACGCAGCACTTCATGCAGCTTATTCTCAATTTTGGTCAGCGACTCAGGATCCGAATGGCGATCCACTTCAATGACCATCAACGATTCACGCGCTTCAGGCGCGTTTTCATCTCTTGGCGAAACGAGCTCTTTGAGCTGGTGCTGACCGTCACGAGCTACGGCAAATACAGCGTTCTGAATAGCGTGTACCGTTAGTCCGCGACGATTAAGTTCAATTCGTACCGAATCAACCAAAAATGGCATGTCTTCGTGCAAAACGGCAACGAAGGTATGAGTTGACTGCCAGCCGTGCTCTTCAAAGTCGGGGTTGAAGATGCGCACCTTGGGGCTTTTAGGATCGTGATGCTGTAAAAACTGCCAAATCGACAGCGTGGCCCCATACAAGTCGTCTAGGCGTCGGTCGACCAAGTCTTCCACGGGTACAGTGGCGTAGAAGTGGCGAGCAAAGGCTTCAACATCTGCCGCTCGCTCCGGCTCCAGTCGCGCATCCAATCGCTCTTGTAGCTGCTTCAAAAGATCCCGCCGACTCTCTTCAATCGCAACGTAATGCATCCATCACCTCGACTGCCTGGGGCCACTTTAGGCCAAAAAACGAAGGACAATAGGCCTTTAGGCCTTACTGTCTACTAGCTTACGCTACCGATGCTCGTCTCCCTAGCCATCTGACAGGTTATTCATGGTGTATGCCGCTTATGCATCATAAGCACTATTGACAAGACCTCTTAAGCACTATTGACAATACCTCTATAGCCCAGAGTTCTTTCGTGTGAGTAAGACACCGCATTCACAATGCTTGGTAAATGGAAACTGATCAAAAAGCGCGAACCGCTCAATATGATGCGTTTGAGTCAGTATGGTTAAGTTTTCAGCAAGCGTTGCCGGGTTGCATGAAATATAGACGATTTGAGCGTATTCGCTGATTTGATGACAGCTTTGAACGTCCAGACCTGATCTTGGCGGGTCTACCAACACGGTGGAAAACTCGTATGTGTCTAAGCCCATCTCCGTCACTCGACGACCTGTTTTCTCGCCTTTTAACGCCAGTGCGAACTCTTCAGCGGACATTCTTGCCACCTGAGCATTGGTCACGCCGTTAGCGTCCAGGTTGACGTTAGCGCTAGCAACCGAGGTACGGGAAATCTCAGTCGCCAATACACGGCGAAAGTTATCCGCTAACGCAATGGTAAAGTTACCGTTACCACAGTAAAGCTCCACCAAGTCTTCATACTGCCGTCCAGCGGTGGCCTCCCTGGCCCAGCTAAGCATGGTCTGGCAGATATGCGCATTCGGCTGCGTAAAACTGTTTTCGACCTGTTGATACACCAGTTCACGGCCATCAACTGTTAAGCGCTCCCACACATGATCTCGGGTTAGCACCAAGCGCTGCTTGCGCGAACGGCCAATAATCATGATGCCAAGCGCCTCCTCCAGTGCGCGCGCTTCGGCTTCCCAGGCCTCGCCTAACGGGCGGTGGTAGATCAGCGTTACCAAGGCTTCGCCAGACAACGTGGTTAAAAACTCAACTTGAAATAAGCGCCGACGAAGTTCATCGCTGGCAAGAAACGCTTCTCGCAGACGCGGCATCAGCGCATTGATATGCTCACTGGCAACGGGGAACTGATCCAAACGCACGACACGCTTGTTTTTAGGATTATCCGAATCGACCTCAAACATGGCGTAGAAGAGGTCATCATCTTCATGCCAAATACGAAATTCGCAGCGTTGCCGATAGTGGCTTGGCGGTGAGGGGTAGACTTCTAGCGTGGGCGTGGTGAACGCTGCAAAGGTCTTCTCCACGTAGGCTTGCTTTTCAGCGAGCTGTTCGGCGTAGCGTTCTGGTTCTACAGTGGGGATCGCCAAGGTAGTTCCTCATTTAAGTAAATAACATCAATAAAAACAAATAACCTAACAGAGGGACTACACCGCGTTAGGAATCGATAATTGTTGTGGCGCGTGAAAACCAAAACGTGCTAACCCTTTAGTGAGTTGCGACGCTGATGCTGTCGTGAAACAACGCCCATCTTGGGCGCTGCTGGCTATAGTAGGTGCCACTTGCCCTACCCGACGAGCAATTGCATCGCCAGAATCTACCCACACCAAGGGTACCGGCGATAGCCGGATTAGCTCAGTTTTCAGCAGTGGAAAATGGGTACAGCCCAGCACAACCGTATCGAGTGCTGGGTTGGTCTGGGTAGCCTGCCATAAAGGTGTTAGCGCTAGATTTATGCGCTGCTGGTTAATCGGTATGCCGGATAGCCACGCTTCCGCCTCTGTAACAAGCTCACCTGCTGCCACCCTGGTGATCACACAGTCACTCGCGAAACTATTAATTAACGTCTGCGTATACGGCCTGTTGATGGTCGCCGCTGTGGCGAGCAAGCCAATGTGACGTGTCTGACTACTCAACGCAGCAGGTTTGATAGCAGGCACCGTTCCAACAACCGGAATATCTAACGCTGCACGCAATCCCTCTAACGCTAGAGTGCTAGCGGTATTACAGGCAACTACCAAGACACTCGCCTGACAGGCATCTACTGCCGCTTTGCATACCGAGACAATACGCTGGGAGAGCGTCACATCATCACGTAGACCATAGGGTAGCCACGCATTATCACAGGCATAACACATTGCCAGATGCGGATAATGCTGGCGAAGCGCATGGGCAACAGAAAGGCCGCCCACACCTGAATCAAACAGTAGTACAGGCCCTGACATCACTGCTTAACCATCCAATACGCGTTGTACATGCCACCCTCCTCAAGCCGCCAATAAAAAAACGGGGCGTTAGTCTAACACGCCCCGTTACACCTTGAGTGATCAGCTTACGCGCTACATTGATGGCACTTCGGCACCACGCAATTCAGCGTAAAGTTCGGGGTACGCTTGCTGTAGGCGCTCTAGTTCTTTTTCAGCCCCCTCAGGTAACGCTTGACGAAGCTCCTCCATATCCTCTTCACTGAAATGCTTATCTATCAACGGGAACAGACCCTCTCTCTCATGACGGAGATAGGCTCGGTGTGCATCAAGGTACGCTTTCAACGCCTCTGCAAAGCGATCCATGGGGAGCACGTTATCCATTAGAATCATGTCGATATCATTGGATAAACGGGACAGGCGCGGCTTTAATTTTCGATAGTCACTGGCCATTTGCTCCATCAATGGAAGGTGCTCAGGAGCCTGCTCTTGCAGACGTTCCACGCAAATCTTTTCCAGCGGAGAAGCAAAACCATCCATATAAGACAAAATGTAGTCCACCACCTCACGCATCAACTGGAAGTCGGGCCGCTCACCGCTCACGAGTGTTTTTTGTTTTAGCTGCAACACATGGAGCATTCGCGCCATGTTGGCATGATCTAGACGCAGTTGGTTTAACATCTTGCCGTCTCCTTTGTAAGTGCCTTACCTTTCGCCCATTGCCTACTAGCGCTTAAGCGCATGGCATGAGCTGGGTTCAACTACACTGGTGTTAATCGTTACCATGCGCCTTTGGCATTACCTAGGCAAGCAGGCGCTTATCCGTCGGTTATGCCCAAAGGTAGCCCGACGTAACATTATTTACCACAGACACTTGTTAATCGTTGATTGTTCAACGGCAAGATTTACGATGGAAATTTATAGGGAACGTTTATATGGATCTTTTTGACCGCGCGTCCGTTACCACGAGTGAAGACGCGCCCCTTGCCTACCGTATGCGCCCTCTAACCCTTAACGATTACGTCGGCCAGCAAGCATTAGTGGGGCCTGAAAAACCCCTACGTCGTATGGCAGAGTCCGGTGCCGTGCGTTCAATGATTTTATGGGGGCCACCTGGTGTAGGGAAAACCACGCTAGCAGAGTTATTGGCACGTGCTTCTGGCGCTCATCTTGAGCATTTAAGTGCCGTCATGGCCGGTGTAAAAGAAATTCGTTCAGCAGTAGAGCGAGCACAGCAACGCACATCGCCCACACTTCTATTCTTAGATGAAATCCACCGATTGAACAAGAGTCAACAGGATGCGCTGCTACCCCATGTAGAATCGGGTCTGCTAACGCTGATCGGCGCAACGACAGAAAACCCCTCTTTTGAGGTTAACTCGGCGCTACTTTCCCGCGCTCGGGTTTATGTACTAAAACCACTGAGCCATGAAGAACTTATCCAGGTGTTAACTCAGGCGTTAAACGACGCAGAGCACGGCTTGGGAAAGCGCTGCATTGAGATGGAAGAGGGCGTGTTAGAGGCACTTGCCCATGCCAGCGCAGGCGACGCACGTCGCGCGCTAGGACTGCTAGAAACGGCCTGCGACTTTACTGAGCGACACAGTGATAGAGAAGTGCTGCACAAAGCGGTGTTAGCCGATGTCGTTGGGCATCAATCAAGCGCCTTTGATAAGCAGGGTGACGCTTATTACGATTTATTATCAGCCGTTCATAAATCAATTCGCTCATCACGCCCTGATTCAGCCCTGCTGTATATGGCACGCTTTTTACAGGGCGGCGGCGACCCGCTTGATATTGTGCGCCGCTTAACGGCGATTGCCTCAGAAGATGTAGGAAATGCTGATCCACGAGCACTACCCCTAGTCATTGCTGCCTGGGATGCCTATTTACGTTTAGGCGATTATGAGGGCCAGCGGGCGATTGCCCACGCCGCCATTCATTTAGCGGTTGCTCCAAAAAGTAATCGTATCGATCGTGCCTGGAAGGCTGCACAGCAGTTTGTGCAACAGCAACCACAGCTGGAAGTTCCCAGCTATCTTCGTAACGCCCCCACCAAATTGATGGAGCAGTTAGGACATGGCCAAGGTTATCGCTACGCGCATAACGAAACCTATGGCTACCCTGCTGGCAGCGCTCATGACTGTTGGCCTGATGACGTACCTAAAACACGATTTTATGAACCGAGCGTCTTTGGTCAGGAGAAACGCTTTGGTGAGATAATGGCGTGGCGGGAACAGCAGGACCTAGAAGCAGATCAGGCACCTTAAGGTGCCTGATCTAGTCATCGTGCGACATTATTACGAGAGTGTATTGCTCTTCTCACAACATTTTTTACAGCTCTTCGCGGATAACATCAGTGCCTTCAGGAATATCAAAATTGAATAAGCTGCGGTCAATACTACCGTTACGGGTAATGTCGCTAAACGTAATCGCAGTACGCTGACCAGTACTGTCCATCATCCACAGTTCCGTTAAGGTCTGATTGTCAAAGACCATGCTCAGCTCTTCGAATAACGTATCCGCTGAGATAGGAATCAGCGTAAATACGTCATCACCGTCCTGCTGCTCATGAAATACGTCATAGCTAGCAGTTAAATCGCTTGCACTGCCTGAAAGCAACAGCGCGGGTGTATGAGTGACCCGGTCATCCATTGCCTGAATGGTGACTTGCTCAAGATCAGGGTCATAGAGATAAACATCATCACCATCCGAGACGACGACTTGCGTATAAGGCGCATCTACTTCCCAACGTAGCATGCCAGGGCGCGAGAGCCACATTTCCCCACGCGCGCTTTGTAAACGCTCACCACCACCGTCCAAAATTTGCTGTTCAAACGTCGCTTGATAGTTCTCAAGCGGGTCAAGCCGCTCAGTAAGGCGCTCTGCAGCCTCGTTTGCCCACGCAATAGGCGATGCAAAGGCTAACCCTAGTGCACTGGCTGCTAACGCCAACGCTGATGAGCGTCGAGTATGTGTATCGCGCATTATATTCTCCCTAGGCAGTCATTGCCGAATAGCGGACGAGGCAAGGAGCGTTAAGACGATCCGTGTAGCCTCTCAGACGCAAAACGCGCCGCAGGGTTTCACCTACGGCGCGACTTTCACGCTTATTGCATTATTGAACCAAGCGCCGGGCACTCATTAACAGATAAGTCAGTGGCCTATCGGTGGCGGTGCCAACACTTCACGGGCACCGTTAGAACCCATAGAGGTAACCACACCGGCACCTTCCATTGCTTCTACCAAACGTGCAGCGCGGTTATAGCCGATTTTGAAGCGACGCTGAACGGCAGATATAGAAGCTTTGCGTGTTTCGGTAACGAACTGAACCGCCTCATCGTAAAGCGCATCCTGCTCAGCATCATCGCCATCTACGCCCTCAGCCTCAAGCCCCGTCAGCGCATCGGCAGTTACACCGCCTGACAAAATCTCTTCAATATACTCAGGCGCGCCACGTCGCTTCCAATCATCCACGACCCGGTGCACTTCGTCATCGTCTACAAAAGCACCATGAATCCGGTTAGGCGGCCCTGAACCAGCGGGTAAGTAAAGCATATCACCATGGCCGAGCAGGCTCTCGGCGCCCCCCTGGTCCAGAATGGTACGCGAATCAATCCGAGACGATACCTGGAAGGCCATTCGCGATGGAATATTCGCCTTAATCAGCCCCGTCACCACATCAACAGAGGGGCGCTGAGTAGCCAAAATCAGGTGGATACCCGCTGCACGCGCCTTTTGTGCCAAGCGAGCAATGAGTTCTTCAACTTTCTTCCCGACGATCATAAACATGTCGGCGAATTCGTCGATCACCACCACGATGTAGGGCAGTTTTTCAAGGATTGGCGGCGTTTGATGCATTTCCCATGGCTGTGGCTCCCAAAGCGGGTCGGCAACTTGTGCGCCGGCACTCTCAGCCTCATCTAAACGACCATTAAAGCCTGCAATGTTACGCACCCCCATTGCCGCCATTAATTTGTAGCGGCGCTCCATCTCCGCAACACACCAGCGCAGACTATTTGCAGCTTCTTTCATATCCGTGACCACGGGAGCCAAAAGGTGTGGAATGCCATCGTAAACTGACAGCTCCAGCATTTTTGGGTCAACCATGATCAGCTTCAGCTCATCTGGGGTCGCTTTTAGCAGCATGGAAATCAGCATGGCATTAACACCCACTGACTTACCAGACCCCGTCGTACCCGCAACCAGAAGATGGGGCATCTTACCTAGATTAGCGACAACGGGCCCGCCGCCAATGTCCTGACCCAACGCCATGGTCAGTGGCGAGCTTTCTTGTTGATAACGGTCAGAGTCAATTACTTCACGCAGACGAATCATTGCTCGATGGGGATTAGGTATTTCAATGCCGACCGTTGGACGTCCAGGAATTACCTCAACCACACGTACACTCTTGACCATTAACGAGCGTGCTAGGTCTTTAGCAAGGTTACTGATTTTGGAAACCTTCACCCCAGCCGCTGGCTTAATTTCAAATCGGGTGATCACAGGGCCAGGCCATGTATCAACGACTTCCGCCTTAACACCATACTCACGCAGCCGCACTTCCAAGAGCTCCGCCATATCAGCAAGCTGCTCGTCCGTGTAATTTGGCTCATGCGGCTCTGGAGGCGTCAGCAGCTGGAGACTGGGCACATCCCCTTCTGGCTCATCAAATGTTTCAAACGCTGGACGCTGGCTCTGCAGATGCTCAACGGTCCACAGAGTAGGCCCATTGTCAGATTCTTTTTCCTCAGAAGACGCCTCGTCGGCAGACATGTCATTTGAATCCACCGTCTCAGAAGACTCACCTTGGGGAACCCCAACCCTGGGTGCCTCCGCCCTGGATACCTCAGTCCTGGATACATCAGTCCTGGATACATCAGTCCTGGATACATCAGAATCATGTAGCGTTGGCTCTTGGCGCGTAGCAGTAACGGCTGGTCGTGCGACAGGGAGATCATCTTCCTCATCATCCCATACTGGCTCTGGCACGACTTCAGGTACTCGTTCGGAACGAGGCTCAGGGGGCGTCGCATGTACAGGGCGAGAGTCACCAGCATCTCGCAGCGTGATTGCGGGCGTATGCTCGGGTTCAGGCATGCTGGTAGAAACAGGCGCCATCTCGCGTTCAACGTCGTCGCCTTGCTTAGCTGCATCATGCTGTTTTATTTCATGCGCTGCATAAGACATCGCCTGAGACGTAGCTTGATGCTCTGTTTCATCGCGTGATACGTCTGCCGATGAAGTAAATGGCTGCGTTTCTGCTGGCTGAAAACTAGGTGCAGGATGAGAAGCCGATTTTTCACCGGCTAGCTCATCACGCGCTGGCCGATCGAACGTTGGCTCTGCCTCTCTCGCGGAGAGCGGTACTGAAAGTGTTGGCTCGCTGCTTTCGTCCTTGATGCGCACCGCAAAAGCATCCTCGCGAGGCGCGCTGGGCAATTTTTCCTCGGCGTCTTCTACAGCGTCTTCCGCAACCTTTTCCACATCGTTGTTCACAACAGGCTCTATTTTAGGCTCTGTTTTAACCTCTGTTTTAACCTCTGTTTTAACTTCTGCTTTAGCTTCACGCCGCTCTTCAGCCGTGGTTTCAAGCGGCTGGTCATTAGGCTCAACCGACGGAACATCCTGAGGGGCGTCCATCTCAGAAGCAGGCTGTTCAGCCGCAGTTGAGGATGCACGCTTGGGCATCTCTTCCTCAGGCAACGCCCCTGAAAATGCAGCCGCTGCCCATGGAATTGAGGTATCTGTCGTAGTGGTTGAAAAACTAGGCTCACGACGTACGCGGCTGCTTTCTTGGGCGGGTGCTTGCTGGTGACTACTCTCTTTTGGACTTGGGCGTTGCGAGTCACTCTCTGGCTTAGCCGCTTTAAATTCAGCTAGTGGTTTCTCTTTTACTTTCTGAGACGCCGCTTTCGCGGCGGCACGCACAGCAGCACGCTGGGAGCGCCTCTCACGCCCTTTAGCACGCCGAGCGCTGAACCAGCCCCCTACTTTACACAGACGACGACCAAGCTCATCAGCCACCTGTAACCACGACATGCCGCTAAACAGTGGAAAACCGATCAAGATTAGCGCAGCAGAAATAAGACCAACACCACCATTGCTGACAAGTGGTTTTAGAGTGCTGACTAACCCTTCGCCCAATATACCGCCAGAGGCGTAAGGCAAAATGCTGTCAGGATGATAAAAATGCAGCGCACCCAACATCGTCGTGCCGAAGATAAGCAGCACTAATCCTCCGGTGTGGACAGCAATCGCTACCGGATCGATATCAAACCGCACTTGGCGTGACCTCATTAGCCACCAGGCTGCATAACCAAACATTCCCGGCCACCACAAGGCACTTGCTCCCAGCAGCGAATAAAGCACGTCCGCAAGCCAAGCACCAACAGGTCCCATCCAGTTATGAACATCCGTTTCCGGCCCTTGATAAGACCAACCTGGGTCGGCAGGGTCATAACTAAACAGTGCCAATAACAAAAATACGCACAGCGCAAGCAGCACCACGACCACGCCTTCGCGCGCCGAGCCCTGCAAGCGCAGGCCAAATCGACGAGCTTTATCCTTTGCGGCTTTAACTCGCCCAGTTGAGGCCGTTGATGATGGTTGACGCGAGTTACGTTGCGTTCGCTTGTCTACCGCCTTATTTACTTTCAAGCGATTCTCCCTTTACACCTCAATGGTGTCTTTAATCCACTTGCGAGTTTGCATCATACCGAGCATCCTTTCGCCGTCACAGCGCTTCTATCGAAGTGTTCAGTAACAGGAGCAAACAATGCTACCTTGGCTTTCATCGCCACAGCCTATCTTTCCGTCTACCGACCTTGCCCTCGAGTCACCGAACGGCCTTCTTGCCGCAGGCGGAGAGCTCTCCCCCCACTGGTTAATCCACGCTTACCGAAAAGGTATTTTTCCATGGTATAGCGATGATGAACCTATTTTGTGGTGGAGCCCCAACCCACGTATGGTATTGCAACCACCACAGTTTAAACGACGTCGTAGCCTTGTTAAGCGATTGCGTCATGGTGGCTTTATCGTCACTGTGGATCAACAGTTTGAAAACATTGTTAAAGCATGCGCTGCGCCACGCTCTGGGGAGCCAGGCACTTGGATCAATCAAGATATGCGTCACGCTTACCAACGTCTACATGAGCTAGGCATCGCGCATAGCATTGAAGTACATCTTGAAGGCCAACTGGTTGGCGGGCTTTATGGATTAGCAATGGGGCCAATCTTCTTTGGTGAATCAATGTTCTCGAAAGTGCCCGATGCCTCTAAAATTGCCCTCGCCCACTTAGCCCATGCTATGCAACACCACGAGGGTAAGCTGATCGACTGCCAGATGCACACACCTCACTTGGCGAGCCTTGGTGCGACAACAGTCGCTCGTAAGACGTTCATCAACTATCTTGAAAAGTGGTTGCCTAACGAGGCATTTAACTTAACGAATATGACCAATGAAGCGCCTATTATACCTGGATCACCGTGGCTTGGTGCCATTGCCTCAGGCCACTCTTCAGAATGGTAAGCGTATTCAAACTAGTCCATATTCAAGCTAGTCCATGTTCAAACTAAGCAAGGAGGCAAGCCGTGAGTAGTAACGCTCCTCGCCGCCCTGTGCGGGATTTGCGCTTCTTCCTAACCGTTCCCCACGCCTGCAGCTATCTTCCTGGCAAAGAGGCAACCACTCTGTTTCTGGATCCCCAGGAATCTCCCGTTCCCGGCGTTTATGACTCACTTTCGTTACTCGGCTTTCGTCGCAGCGGTCGCCATCTATACCGCCCTCACTGCGAGGGTTGCAATGCCTGTCGCTCAGTACGCATTCCTATCAGTGACTTTAGCGCTAATCGCACCCAACGCAAACTCCGGCGCCTTAATGCCGATATTGCTACACGTGTAGTGCCTGCACGCTATGAGGCAGAGCATTATGCACTCTATGCAGATTATATCCGCTTACGCCACGCCGATGGTGACATGTATCCGCCTAGCCGGGAGCAGTATCGTACCTTTTTAACGCTTGAAGAACCCTATGCACACCTTTTAGAGATGCACCTGGATGGGAAGCTCGTCGCGGTCGCGGCATTTGACCAACTTGAACATGGGCTATCGGCTATTTACACGTTTTTCAGTGTCGATAAGGCCTTGGAAAAGCGATCACTGGGAACGTTTGCTATTCTCAAACTTATTGAGCTGTGTGGTGAAAAGTCTCTCCCCCACTTGTATCTTGGGTATTGGATTGAAGAGTGCCGTAAGATGCGTTACAAGCGCGCGTTCACCCCAATAGAGGTGCTCGACGGGAGACATTGGCGGCCTTTAATTTGCTAAACTTGCCAGCTTTTTTGCCTTGATGGCAGGCTTACGGCACAATATAGCGCTGCTTGCTGGGTAACCGTCACCTGACGACACCCATTGAAGTGACTAATTAGACCAAACCATTACGTTAAATAAGTGAGGATCTGCCTATATGGCACGCGAAGATCATATTGAAATGGAAGGCGTTATTGTTGATACCCTTCCCAACACCATGTTCCGTGTTGAGCTGGAAAACGGCCACGTCGTCACCGCTCATATTTCAGGCAAGATGCGCAAAAACTACATCCGCATCCTGACAGGTGACAAGGTAAAAGTAGAGCTGACGCCCTACGATCTGTCAAAAGGCCGTATTGTTTATCGCTCGCGCTAAGCCTTGGTAACGCCTACAAGCAAATACTGCCCGCGCATGCACGCATCTTGACTGAAAATATAGCGTAAGTACGGCGCCGCTCTCTGGAAACGACAACGCCCCGTCGGATGACAGGGCGCTGTGCTTTAGTGAGGCATGAGATAAGGGCTTAATGTAGACTTAGCGCCCTTTTCAGGGCGCATCCGCCATCTCCGACTCCGTTGACAAATGCAGCTCACCTTCTTCAAGACTAACGTGCACAATGCCGCCTTGATCAGCCAGCTCGCCAAATAGAATCATCTCAGCCAACGGCTTCTTCAGTTTCTCCTGGATCAAGCGAGCCATTGGGCGCGCTCCCATATCGGGATCGTAACCCTTCTCTGCCAACCAGTCTCTCGCGGTATCATCCACTTCAAGCTGTACACGCTTTTCGTCCAGCTGTGCCTGTAGCTCGATCAGGAACTTATCGACTACGTTACGCACAACAGACGTTTGCAGCGCATGGAACTGGATAATACCATCCAAGCGGTTGCGAAACTCAGGCGAGAAGGTGCGACGAATCACTTCCATCGCGTCGGTTGAGTGGTCTTGGCTTTGGAAACCGATAGAGCGCCGTGATGCCTGCTCTGCCCCTGCGTTCGAGGTCATGATCAGGATCACGTGACGGAAATCCGCCTCGCGGCCATTGTTGTCTGTCAAACGACCGTGATCCATAACCTGCAGCAGCAGGTTAAACACTTCAGGGTGCGCCTTCTCAATTTCATCTAGCAGCAATACACAATGCGGCTGCTTAGTGACGGCTTCCGTTAACAGGCCCCCTTGGTCATAGCCAACATAGCCTGGAGGGGCACCAATCAAGCGTGAAACAGTATGACGCTCCATGTACTCCGACATATCAAAGCGTACTAGTTCGATACCCATGATATGCGCCAACTGCTTAGCCACTTCGGTTTTACCAACACCGGTTGGGCCAGCAAACAAGAAACTACCTACTGGCTTATCTGGCGATTTCAAACCGGCACGGGAAAGCTTAATGGCAGCGGAGAGAGTATCGATGGCCTCATCTTGACCGAACACCAACATTTTCAAGTCGCGGTCGAGCTTCTCTAGCAACTTACGATCAGAACTTGAAACACTCTTTGGCGGAATGCGCGCAATAGACGCCACTACCGCTTCTACCTGTTCAACATCAATAGTGTTAGTCCGCACTTCTGGCGGTAGCATACGCTGGTGCGCGCCTGCCTCATCAATCACATCGATGGCTTTATCGGGTAGGTAACGGTCATTGATATAGCGATCAGCCAAACGAGCGGCACTCTCTAGCGCGCCATCGGTGTACTTAAGCTCATGGTGTTCTTCAAAGCGCGAACGTAACCCTTTGAGGATCTTAATGGTGTCATCCACAGAGGGTGCTAGCACATCCACTTTTTGGAACCGACGAGCCAGGGCGCGATCTTTCTCAAAAATACCGCGGAACTCTTGGAACGTTGTCGAACCGATACACCGCAACTCACCGGAGGAAAGCAAGGGCTTCAGCAAGTTAGACGCATCCATTACGCCACCCGAGGCAGCACCCGCGCCTATTACGGTATGAATCTCGTCAATAAAGAGCACGGCGTTAGGCTGCTTGCGTAATTCACTAAGCAAGCTTTTTAGGCGCTTCTCGAAATCACCGCGGTATTTAGTACCCGCTAACAACGCTCCCATATCAAGCGAGTAAACCACTGCATCGGCAATCACATCCGGCACATCTTCTTCAACAATGCGCTTTGCTAAGCCTTCTGCGATAGCGGTTTTACCAACACCAGCCTCGCCGACCAATAGCGGGTTATTCTTGCGCCGGCGGGCAAGGATTTGCACCACGCGCTCAAGTTCATGATCGCGACCAATCAATGGATCTATTTTGCCTTGACGCGCCTGCTCATTCAGGTTGGTAGCATAACCGGTTAACGGATGCGCAGCCCCTTCAGAACTACCCTCTTCAGCATCTTCACTCTCTTGAGAAGACGGCGATGGAGCAGCCCCATGGCCAGCCACCTTAGAAATACCGTGAGCGATATAGTTAACAGCGTCTACGCGCGCAACGCTTTGTTGCTTGAGGAAGTAAACGGCTTGGCTTTCCTGCTCAGAGAAAATAGCGACCAGCACATTAGCGCCAGTCACTTCACTCTTTCCAGATGACTGCACATGAAATACAGCACGTTGCAATACGCGCTGAAACCCAAGGGTAGGCTGGGTTTCGCGATCCGCCTGACTCTCAGGAATCAATGGTGTGGTCGAATTAATAAAATCCTGCAGATCGGACCGCAGCTTATCGAGATTCGCCCCACACGCCTTTAACACGTCAACTGCTGACGCATTATCCAACAACGCCAGGAGCAGGTGCTCAACGGTCATAAACTCGTGGCGCTTTGAGCGAGCCACGGTGAAGGCCGTGTTCAGGGTAAGTTCAAGTTCTTTGCTCAGCATGGCAGTCCCCTTTTCGCTACTACCTAGGGCGTGTCGCCACCTAGGGCTTGCGTCGGATCAGTTTAGTCGACCGGCACTTTCAACATCGGGTACAAATGGCGCACTTGCAAGGCCCATCGCTAATTTTTTTCAACGCTTTCAGTCAGCAGCTTCGATATCACACATTAAAGGATGCTCGCATTCGCGGGCATATTCATTGACTTGGTAACTTTTCGTTTCTGCAATATCCCGTGTAAAGATACCGCACGTCGCTTTACCTTGGGTATGCACCGCAAGCATGACCTGAACCGCCTGCTCACTATCCATATTAAAAAATTCCTGTAATACCTCAACAACAAACTCCATCGGTGTGAAATCATCATTGTGAAGTATCACTTTGTACAACGGCGGCCGAGCAAGCTCTGGCTCAGCTGGCTGAACGGCTAGATCATCATCATATTCAGGCGCATCTGGCCGAGTCATTCCTGCGTGCAGGATAGCCATGACGTATGGGCTGTCTGTAGTAGGCATAAGCAGCAAGGGTTATCGTCTCTTAGCTGGCAAGTGGTGTCTTACGGCGCTTGAATCATCCATCCTAGCTTGAAACTCACTAACTTTAACTAAGCTAGATTTAATCACTCTGATTTTGCTCTCCAAAGTAAGACGCCCGTTACCAGCAAGGGTTCATGGAAAATACAAAATTAGCATACTAAATAAGACAAAAAACCCTCGCCCACCAAAGCGGGCGAGGGATATCACAGCGTTTTCATGCGTATTGCCCAGCGGCAACGCAGACTGCTGGTGATTTAAGTCTTAACCGTTTGCGACCATTGCAAGGGCTTCATTGAGCGTCTTACTTGGGCGCATGACTTGACTAGCCACTTCCCCATTCGGGTGGTAATAGCCTTTAAGGTCAACAGGCTGGCCTTGCACGCCATTCAGTTCGTCAATGATCTTAGCTTCATTGGCTTTCAGCGTTTCTACCAAACGGGCAAAGCGTGTTTTCAGCTCAGCGTCTTGATCCTGAGCGGCTAGTGCTTCTGCCCAATAGAGCGCTAGATAGAAGTGGCTTCCTCGGTTATCAAGCTCACCCACTTTGCGCGAAGGTGATTTATTGCTCTCAAGGAACTTGCCGTTAGCTTCATCCAACGCTTTCGCCAGCAACTTAGCACGGTCATTGCCAAAACGTTTAGCGAGGTGTTCCAAAGAAGCAACCAGCGCCAGGAACTCGCCAAGGCTGTCCCAACGTAGGTGGTTCTCTTCAAGCAGTTGCTGAACGTGCTTAGGTGCGGAACCACCGGCACCCGTTTCAAACAGACCACCGCCATCCATCAACGGCACGATAGAAAGCATTTTGGCACTAGTGCCCAACTCAAGAATCGGGAATAGGTCTGTCAGGTAATCACGGAGAATATTGCCCGTCACCGAGATCGTATCGAGACCACGAATCACGCGCTCAAGGGTGTAACGCATCGCCCGAACTTGAGACATGATATGGATTTCGAGGCCATCTGTATCGTGATCTTTAAGGTACGTTTTGACCTTTTTGATCAGCTCATTCTCGTGCGGACGGTAAGGATCAAGCCAGAACACCGTCGGCATACCAGAATCACGGCAGCGCTCAACCGCCAACTTCACCCAGTCGCGAATCGGCGCATCTTTGACCTGACACATGCGCCAGATATCGCCCTGCTCCACCGTCTGTGATAGCAGTACTTCACCCGTGTCCAGATCAGTGATGTTGGCAACACCATCCGCTGGCACCTCGAAGGTCTTATCGTGAGAACCATACTCTTCAGCTTTTTGCGCCATCAAACCAACATTGGGAACGGTACCCATTGTGGCCGGATCAAACGCGCCGTGCCATTTACAGAAGTTGATCATTTCCTGATAAATACGCGCGAACGTCGACTCAGGCATAACGGCTTTGACGTCCTTGAGACGACCATCAGCACCGTACATCTTACCGCCAGCGCGAATCATCGCCGGCATCGAAGCATCAACAATCACATCACTGGGTGAGTGGAAGTTGGTAATGCCGCGAGCCGAATCAACCATCGCCAGCTCTGGGCGCTTGTCATGGCACGCATGCAGGTCACTAATGACTTCATCACGCTGGGATTCTGGCAAGGTCGCAATCTTATCGTAGAGATTAGCGATGCCATTGTTAACATCGACACCCAACTCTTTGAAGAGCTCACCGTGCTTCTCAAAGGCGTCCTTGTAGAAAATTTTGACGCAGTGCCCGAACACGATGGGGTGCGAGACCTTCATCATCGTCGCTTTTACGTGCAATGAGAACATCACACCGGTCTTACGCGCATCCTCGATTTCACGCTCGTAAAACTCCAGCAGCGCTTTCTTGCTCATAAACATGCTGTCAATGATTTCGCCGTCCAGCAGCTCGACCCGAGGCTTGAGCACCTTGGTTTCACCGCTGGCAGTGATCAGCTCCATCTTGACGTTGCGAGCGCGATCCAAGGTCATCGACTTCTCGCCGTGGTAGAAGTCGCCACTATGCATGTGTGAAACATGGGTACGCGACGCCTGGCTCCACTCCCCCATAGAATGCGGGTACTTGCGGGCGTACTCTTTCACGGCCTTCGGTGCGCGACGATCAGAGTTACCTTCACGCAATACGGGGTTAACTGCGCTGCCTTTCACTTTGTCATAGCGCGCCTTGATATCTTTCTCTTCATCGCTGCTTGGGTCATCCGGATACTCGGGCAGCTTGTAACCTTGTTCTTGCAGCTCTTTGATCACCGCCCGCAGCTGCGGCATAGAGGCGCTGATATTCGGTAATTTGATGATATTGGCTTCGGGAACCTTAGCCAGCGCACCTAATTCGGCCAGGTGGTCTTCGATACGCTGCTCTTCGGTCAAGTAGTCGGGAAATAAAGAGAGAACGCGAGCCGCCAGGGAAATATCCCGGGTTTCCACCTCGATACCCGCAGCGTCGGTGAAAGCGTCAATAATCGGTAGCAAAGAGTATGTCGCGAGCGCAGGCGCTTCGTCGGTGAGCGTGTAAATGATCTTCGGCGTTTTAGACATTTTGCGTTAACCTCTTTTTTCTATCGCTGTGATTATAGAGATCCTGAGCGACGCGACTTCTTCAACGAGAGACCATGCCGCGAAGCAGGCGGGGCCATTTAATTTGGCTTTCCCGGTTATCAATCGGTGGTTTTTACGGTGGTTATTTCAGTGGAAATTACGACAACTCCGGCACGACATAAACGCTATTCAAAGGCGGCTTTTCAAGAACTGCCTTTGAAATATTAGCCTCAAAGTATACCAGCGCTGCATTTTAATCGCATGAGAGATTGTCGACAAATCAAGGGCACCCTTCTAAAGAGATCATGAGCACTTTATATTTACTGCATAAACCCTATCGTATGCTCTCTCAGTTTACCGACAAACAAGGCCGCGCCACATTAGCCGATGTTATAGATGTGCCTGGCGTGTACGCCGCAGGGCGGCTTGATTATGACTCTGAGGGCCTGCTGTTATTAAGTGATGACGGCAGCCTCATTCACCGTATCGCCCACCCACGTCACAAGCAGCCCAAAACTTACTGGGTGCAGCTCGAAGGGCAGATTAATGATGAGGCAATTAGTGCTCTGAAAAACGGTGTCACCTTAAAAGATGGCCCAACCCAGCCAGCAAAAGCCCGGCGCATTGAGCCACCGGTCATCGCACAACGCGACCCAAGGATTGACCCTAAGCGCCACCCCTCCACCAGTTGGTTAGAGTTAACAATCAGCGAAGGCCGCAACCGCCAAGTACGGCGCATGACCGCCCATGTAGGGTTTCCGACGTTGAGATTGATACGCGCGGCGATTGGCACATGGCAACTTGGCGACTTGGCCCCAGGCGAGTGGCGCAAACAAACACTGCACGCTCCACGCCCCACTAAAGCGCCAAAGCGCAGCGGCGCACCTCGGCACAGGCACTCCAAATGAGCAGTGAGATGATAAAAAATGCCATCATCAGAAGTACCGTTGCCTGCGTGATTCAGCGCAATGACCACTTTTTGATGGTGGAAGAAGCCCGCGGCGGTAGGCAAACCGTGTTTAACCAACCGGCTGGACATGTAGAGCCAGGCGAAGGTCCTATGGTAGCCATCTTGCGTGAAGTGCAAGAAGAAACTGCTTGGCAGGTGACGCTAACCGACTACTTAGGTCTTTATGTCTTCCACACGCCAGAAGGCCTTACCTTTCATAGCCATGGTTTTATAGCCACACCAGACGTCATGCTCTCGTCCCCCATTGATAGCGACATCACCGCCACTCACTGGCTCACATTAAATGACATCAAAGCCCTCGGCAATGCCGGTAGGCTGCGCAGCCCCCTGGTGCTTAAACGTATCGAAAACGCCATTAACGGCCAATGTTATCCCCTGGCCGTGATTCATGAGTGAAGCACTCGAAGCACCAAGCCTCCATCGTGTATAATCAGCACCCAATTGCACACCACTTCAACTGAGGATGCCAATGACATCCACCCATGGCACGTCTATTCCTGAAGCGCCCGAGGCCCAAAAAGTAATTGTTGGCATGTCGGGCGGCGTTGATTCATCGGTTTCTGCTCTCCTTCTACTCCAACAAGGGTATGAGGTTGAGGGCCTGTTTATGAAGAATTGGGATGAAGACGACGGCACCGAATACTGCACGGCAAAAGAAGATCTTGCCGATGCAGAAGCTGTGTGTGAGAAGCTGGGCATCAAATTGCATACGGCCAATTTCGCATCCGAGTATTGGGATAACGTCTTCGAGCATTTTTTAGCCGAATATAAAGCGGGCAGAACGCCCAATCCCGATATCCTGTGCAACCGAGAGATCAAGTTTAAGGTCTTTCTAGACTACGCTGAAATGTTAGGCGCAGATAAAATCGCAACCGGGCATTATGTTCGCCAAGGAGTTCGCGGAGGACGCCCGCGCCTGCTAAAAGGTGTGGATAGCAATAAAGATCAAAGCTATTTCCTGCACGCGGTGCCTGAAGCAGCGATTGCGCGCACCCTGTTTCCGGTTGGTGAGCTTGAAAAACCTGCCGTTAGAGCCTTGGCTGAACAGCACGATCTTATTACCGCCAAGAAAAAAGACTCTACTGGTATTTGCTTTATCGGCGAGCGCCGCTTCCGCGACTTTTTGCAGCAATACCTGCCCGCACAACCCGGCAATATTGAAACGCCCGAAGGCGATGTCATTGGTAAGCATATGGGACTGATGTACTACACCCTCGGGCAGCGCCAAGGGTTAGGCATTGGTGGTCTCGCCAACTATTCGGAAGACCCATGGTACGTAGCGGCCAAAGACCTTGAGCGTAATGTATTGATTGTCGTCCAAGGCAAGCATCACCACCTGCTGTTCACCAATGCGTTGGCCACTGAAGCCATGGATTGGGTAGCAGGTGAACCGCCTGCCGCACAGGGCCGTTACACCGCCAAAACCCGCTATCGTCAAAGTGATTGCCCATGTGAAATCCATGCGCTGCCCGACGGCACTGTTGAGGTGGTGTTTGATGATCCTCAGTGGGCGGTCACACCAGGCCAGTCATTGGTACTTTATGATGGTGAAATTTGCTTAGGCGGCGGCGTTATTCGCGCCACTTGGAATACCACGGAGGCCGCTGCATGAGCGCTACCCCTATTCATCGCGCGCCGGATTCTCAAGCCGCTCGCCAAGCACTGGCACTGGCCGGCGTCTTCCAATCCGCTAGTTTGGTAGATGAACTCGCGCGTACTGGGCAAGTAGATCCTCGCGCCTGGGAAACACTCATCAATGCAACCGTGGACACCAACCCGGAAAGCTTTGAAGCTATTTATGGCGGCCACCCCAATAATTTACGCCGCGGGTTAGAAACACTCGAAGCCCTTGTTGGCCGCAAACAAGCCAATCCTGTGGTTCTCCGCTACGGTTTTTCGCTGCTACTGTTAATGAATAAACTGCGCACTGACCGCCATATGATGGATTTACTTGGTCAAAAGCTATCCCACGTACAGGGACAGGCAGAGCACTTCGGCAGCACTCATGAAAATGTGATTGCAAGCCTGGGCGATGCCTACCAAGAAACCATTTCGACGTTCAAAACCCGCATCGTGGTTCAGGGCGACCCCTCTTTACTGCAGACTCGCATGATGCCCGAGCGGGTGCGCGCTTGTTTGATGGCGGGCATACGTTTTGCGCTGCTATGGCACCAGCAAGGCGGCCGTCGCTGGAAGCTTGTTTTCCAGCGTAAAGCGTTGAGGCGCGCGCTTGATAGCCTTGGCTAAAGCGCCCAAAGATCATCGAGGCACTTCGAGCGATTTCTTTTCGACATATTGCTGTTCGAACCATTGACTTCAGACCACCTTGGAAACTAAGCCATGCAACTCTCTGCTTTGACCGCCCTCTCCCCCGTTGACGGACGCTACGGCGCAAAAGCCGCCGCACTACGGGAGCACTTCAGCGAATTCGGTCTTATCCGTGCTCGCGTGATTGTGGAAGTGCGCTGGCTGCAGCGCCTTGCGGACCACAGCCAAATTGTCGAAGTACCGCCGCTGTCAGTGGAAGCGACGGCTTTTCTTGAGCAGCTGATTCGTGACTTTTCTGTCGAAGATGCCGAACGCATTAAAGAAATAGAGCGCACCACCAACCACGATGTCAAAGCGGTTGAGTATTTCTTGAAAGAGAAGATTGCGGGGCAGCCCGAGCTCAACGCGGTCACTGAATTTATTCACTTCGCTTGCACCAGCGAAGACATCAACAACCTTTCCTACGGCGTTATGCTGGCAGATGGGCTAAAAGCCACTCTACCTACCCTGCATGAAGTCGCTGATGAGATTGCCAAATTGGCCATTGCGCATGCGGCTCAACCGATGCTATCGCGCACCCATGGACAAACCGCCAGCCCTACAACGCTAGGCAAGGAAATGGCCAACGTGGCCTACCGGCTTAAGCGCCAGCTCAAACAAATCGAACGCGTTGAGATTCTGGGTAAAATTAACGGTGCTGTAGGCAATTACAACGCCCACCTGACGACCTACCCAGACATTGACTGGGAAGCCAACGCACGCACCTTTGTCGAAGGTTTAGGACTAAGCTTCAACCCCTATACCACACAGATTGAGCCCCACGACTACATTGCCGAGCTTTTCGATGCAGTTTGCCGCTTCAACACTATTTTGATCGACTTTGATCGGGACGTATGGGGCTATATTTCACTGGGCTACTTTAAGCAGCGCACCGTCGAAGGCGAAATTGGCTCATCGACCATGCCGCATAAAGTTAACCCAATTGACTTTGAAAACTCGGAAGGCAACCTTGGGCTGGCCAATGCCGTGCTTAATCACTTGGCCCAGAAACTACCGATTTCACGCTGGCAGCGCGACCTAACGGATTCCACTGTGTTGCGCAACTTAGGCGTTGGCTTGGCTTACGGCCTGATTGGCTATCACGCCAGTCTCAAGGGCATCAGCAAACTGGAAGCAAATCCTGAGCGTCTAGCTGAAGACCTGGATAACAGCTGGGAAGTACTGGCTGAGCCAATTCAAACGGTCATGCGTCGCTATGGCATCGAAAAACCCTACGAAAAGCTTAAAGAATTAACCCGCGGCAAGCGTATTGACCAAGCAGGCTTTGCTGCTTTTATTGATACGCTTGAACTACCCGAGCCGGTTAAAAATGAGCTGAAAGCCCTCTCTCCTGCCAGCTATATTGGTAATGCGAAGGCTCAAGCCGAAGCACTTAACCAGCGGCTTGCTGCACTCTAAACGACGCACTGCGTCCTTAGTAAGACGCAGCGCTCATTTGAACTAGGATAACGCCATGAGCCAACACGATAAGCCACTCACATTGCTGGGCGATTTAACGCCCGAAGACTTCTTGGCCAATTACTGGCAGCAGAAGCCGCTGCTGATTCGTGGCGCTATCCCCGACTTTATTAGCCCCATCGACCCCGATGAGCTAGCCGGGCTTGCCTGCGAACCCGGTGTAGAAGCGCGCCTTGTGGAAGAAAATGGGCCTGATGGCCCCTGGCAGGTTTCCCACGGCCCGTTTGACGACGCTACCTTTGAGCGGTTACCGGAAGGCAACTGGAGCCTCCTGGTTCAAGCCGTCGATCACTATGTACCGTCTATCGCTGCACTAATGGATGAATTTGATTTCCTTCCCCGTTGGCGGTTAGACGACATCATGGTCAGCTATGCGCCGCCCGGTGGTAGCGTCGGCCCACATATCGACCAATACGATGTTTTCCTGTTACAGGCTAGCGGCCACCGGCGTTGGCAACTAGGCGGTAAGCAGCCAGACAACGCGCCCATTATCCAAGGTATCGATCTACGTATTCTTGAAACCTTTGAGATTGAAGCTGACTCTGACTGGACGCTATCACCGGGCGATATGCTGTATCTCCCCCCTGGCTGGGCGCACCACGGCGTTAGCCAAACCGACGACTGCATGACTGTTTCGGTGGGGTTTAGGGCACCATCAGCGGATGAAGCCATCACATCCTACGCCGACTATCTAGGAGAGCAGCTTTCTGACTCCCACCGCTATAGCGATGCAGGCATGTCTCCTGCAAGCCAAGTTGGTGAACTAGATGATGCGGCCGTTGAACGTATGCGCCAGTTCGTACTTTCCACCTTGGACAATCCTGAGCAAATAGCCCAGTGGTTTGGTCGCGTCATGACCCAACCGAAATACATTGACCAAGTAGCGCCCCTTGAAGAGCCAATGACGGAAGCTGACCTTGTTGCGCAACTACAAGACGGTGAACCACTGTTTCATATGCCGGGTTCCCGCGTTGCTTGGCGAAGCGATGCCAACGGCACCACGCTCTTTGTCGACGGCGACGGACACTCCTGCTCAACCGAGTTAGCCAAGCGGCTTGCCGATCCATCACCCATGTATGAGGACGTACTTGCCATTGATGGGGCAGCAGCGCTGATAACACAGTTAGTAAACACTGGAAGCTTAGGCTTTATGGGCGAAGAGGATGATGAGGAGTAGCTAGCGGTGTCGACGACAACCATTATTAACGGTGATTGGAGTACGCTAAAGGATACAGCTTCCGAGATCCGCCGCGTGGTGTTTATCGAAGAGCAGTGCGTGCCTCAAGAGGAGGAGTGGGATGGCCGTGACGAGGAGTGCAGCCACTTCATTGCCTATCTTGAGGATCAGCCAGTGGGGACTGCGCGACTGCTGCCCGACGGCCATATTGGGCGCGTCGCAGTACTCGATAGCGCGCGTGGCGCTGGCATTGGCTATCAACTCATGGAAGCTGCCATTCAGGCTGCTCGAGAAGCAGGCCATACCCATGTAGCGCTGAGCGCTCAATTGCACGCTCTCGCCTTTTACCAGCGCTTAGGATTTGTGGCGCATGGTGGCACCTTTATGGATGCCGGAATACCTCACCGGGAAATGCTGCTAACGCTGTAGTTGCTTTTTTTTCACTACGATTGTGATCAATCAATGAGAGCGCCACTGATATGTGGCGCTTTTTTTTGCTCCATTTTCAGCTCACCTGACGAAAAACGACTACACAAACAGAGCGTTTCAGCACGCTTCTGTAGTTGAACTACAACCCCTTCTGCCCCCAAGTGACAATTGTTGAACCTGCCGTTCTCGTTGATAGTTATTGCACCGCAGCGTTATGGCGCAACATCGAAGGTAGCCAAGCTGGAAACGCTGTAACCGACGTTTAAATAAGCGTCTCAACAATGATGACTCTCCGATGCGACGTTTGACTAAGAGACGTTTTGCTCAGAGACAATTGGCGTAGAGACAGCGCGTTAAATTTCGATAATGCTGAACACATCTTCGCAGGTGCAGCATAAGAATAAGCTAATCTTGCGAAATAGCTATCATGACCCCGGAGGAAACAGCTTATGTCAGGACTGCTCGACGATATCAAAGCAATGGCCCAACTGCGCGAAGCTCAAGGCGGCAAATGGGAAGCGATCAAACCTGAATACGCTGCACGCATGCGTGCTCAGAACCGTTTTCATACCGGTTTGGATATTGCACGCTACACTGCAAAAATTATGCGTGACGATATGGCGGCCTACGACGCCGACACGTCTAAGTACACGCAGTCTCTGGGGTGCTGGCACGGTTTTATTGGCCAACAAAAACTGATTTCCATTAAAAAGCACTTTGGCACGACGAAGCGCAGTTACCTCTACCTGTCAGGCTGGATGGTAGCCGCCTTACGCTCCGAGTTCGGCCCACTGCCCGATCAGTCCATGCATGAAAAAACATCCGTCGCTGATCTGATCGAAGAGCTGTACACCTTCCTGAAGCAGGCAGATGCTTGGGAGCTTAACCACCTGTTCCGTGCCCTGGATGAGGCCAAAGAAGCAGGCGACAGCGCTCAAGAGCAAGAGCTAATCAGCAAAATCGATAACTACGAGACACATATCGTACCGATCATTGCTGATATCGATGCCGGTTTTGGTAACGCTGAAGCGACTTACCTGCTGGCCAAGAAATTCATCCAAGCGGGCGCTTGCTGTATCCAGCTTGAAAACCAAGTTTCCGATGAGAAGCAGTGTGGCCACCAAGATGGTAAAGTCACCGTTCCCCACGAAGACTTCCTGGCAAAAATCAATGCAGTGCGTTATGCCTTCCTTGAGCTCGGCATCGAAGATGGCGTTATCGTGGCGCGTACTGACTCGCTAGGCGCAGGCTTAACTCAGAAAATTGCAGTGACTAACGAACCTGGCGATCTAGGTGACCAATACAACAGCTTCTTAGATGGCGATGTCATCGAAAATGCTAGCGACATCAATAATGGTGACGTGGTTATCAAACAAAACGGTAAGCTGGTTAAGCCGAAGCGTTTAGCGTCAGGCCTCTACCAGTTCAAACCGGGCACTGGCGAAGACCGCGTTGTGCTTGACTGTATCACCAGCCTGCAAAACGGTGCTGACCTGCTATGGATTGAGACCGAGAAGCCACACGTCGGCCAAATTGCCAGCATGGTTAACCGCATCCGCGCCGTCGTGCCCGATGCCAAGTTGGTTTACAACAACTCACCGTCATTTAACTGGACGCTGAACTTCCGCCAGCAAGTATTTGATGCCTGGGAAAAAGAAGGCAAAGATGTTTCCGCTTACCAGCGTGACAAGCTAATGGGTGTTGAATACGACAACACTGAACTTGGCCAACTAGCGGATGAGTGGACACGTAACTTCCAACGCGATGGCGCTCGTGAAGCCGGTATTTTCCACCACCTAATCACTCTGCCGACGTACCACACAGCGGCACTATCAACTGATAACCTGGCTAAAGGCTACTTCGGTGATGAAGGCATGCTGGCCTACGTCGCAGGGGTACAGCGTCAGGAGATTCGTCAAGGCATCGCTACCGTAAGACACCAGGACATGGCTGGCTCTAATATTGGCGACGACCATAAAGAGTTTTTCCACGGAGATGCGGCACTTAAAGCTGGTGGTAAAGACAACACCATGAACCAGTTCGGCTAATCACTTAATTAGCACGACACAACAGGGGGCTTAGGCTCCCTGTATTTTTTATAGCACTCCCTCCCCCCTCCTTCTCAAACACTGTGCACGCTTTTACACATTGCTTTCTTAATACTTGTCTACACTTAAGTTCGTGATCTTTCTTGCTGATGGCTAGTCAAAACTAGCCGCTTAGGTTATCTTTGGCGAACGCTGTTCTATAACTAGCTTACGTATTACCACCGCTACGGCTTAGCAGCCATGCGGGTCAAGACACACTGGAGGTTTGAATGAAACGTTTACTACCTATTGCAGCATTGAGCATTCTCACGCTGGCAGGCTGTGCCAACACTGCGCCTTATTCAGGTGATGTGTACCGTGGTAATCAAGCGCAAACAGGCCAAAGCGTGACCTATGGCACCATCGTGGCGGTCCGTCCTGTACAAATCCAGGCAGACAGCCGTACAGGCAACCTGTTGGGCGGCGGTGGCGGTGCGGTCATCGGCGGCCTGCTGGGCAGTCAAGTTGGCGGTGGTTCTGGTCGTCAGCTAGCAACCGTTGCAGGCGCATTAGGTGGCGCAATTGCCGGTACCGCAGCAGAAGATCGCGCTAACCGCATTAATGCGCTGGAAATGGAAATTCGTCGCGACGACGGCACAGATGTGATCGTGGTTCAAAGCGCAGACCGTCAATATCAAGCAGGCCAGCGTGTTCGCCTGATCGGTAGCGGCGCTAACTTAAGCGTAGCTCCATACTAAGTTCGTATTACCAAACGCTTCCTAGCCAGTAACACAGGTAGCGCCGTAATAGAAAAATGCCCGACCAAGCCTACTTGGTCGGGCATTTTTGTCGCCTTCGTTAATGGCTAACAAGGCATAATTTAGTGAGCTACTTTATTGCTCGCCCAGCTTGCCAGCTTTGCGATTACTAAACCAATAATGGTCAACAGGATAACGACCAGAAGGATATCGACTGGACGAATCAGCGTTGTAGCCCCCAATACGGCTAATGCTGCCACCCATAAATAGCGATTTTCACCATGTGTTTTTAATACCTCAGGCAGCATTTTATCCAGCCCCTGACTGACACTGCTATCCCAGCGTTTGTTCGCAAAGTAGGCAATTAGCACAAAGGCGATAACCCAAATCAAGAAGATCGTCATAACCAGCTCCAGTGAATGTTGTCTAAAGGGGGAAAAGAAGTTGTCGTAGGGTATCCCCGGTTACCCCGTGGCGCAATAGCGCCAAAGGAGTGAGAGGAGGAAAAAGCCTGCTTACCCCCTGACAAGCAGGCTCTCACGCGTTACCATGTTGGGACATGCACTCACCGAAAGGTTATTAAATGCAAATTGCGCAAAACTCGGTTGTCGCGTTCCACTACACCCTGACCAATGATGCAGGTGAAGTGCTAGACAGTTCCGAAGGCCGTGAGCCGCTGACGTATCTACACGGCGCTGGCAACATTATTCCGGGTCTGGAAAAAGAGCTCGAAGGCCGTGCCGAAGGCGATAAGCTGAACGTAAAAGTAACCCCAGAAGAGGGCTACGGTGAAGTTCAAGAACAGCTGATGCAAGAAGTACCTCGCGATGCGTTCCAAGGTGTTGAAAGCATTGAGCCGGGCATGCAGTTCCAAGCCCAGACTCAAGGCGGCCCGCTGATGGTTACCGTCAAGAAAGTTGAAGGCGACACAGTTGTAGTTGATGGCAACCACCCGCTGGCTGGCCAACATCTTAACTTCGATGTTGAGATTGCAACCGTTCGTGAAGCGAGCCAGGAAGAAGTCGAGCACGGTCATGTGCACGGCGAAGGCGGCGTAGAGCACTAAGTTGCTTAACGCGTGCTTATAGGGCGGCCTAGAGCCGCCCTTTTTAATGGGCGCTCCCCCGCTTTACTCCTCAGGGATAATCACCAACTGTCCATAGCGCACGCTACGTGACGATGTCACTTCATCAGAAAACTGCTTCAACGCGCTGCCCTGCCCCTTTAATAACGCCACTTCCAGACAGCTGTCATGATTAATATGCACATGAAGCGTCGATAGCGTTAGATCATGATGATCATGAGAGTGTCGGGTTAAGCGTTTCGATAAATCTCGCGCCGCATGATCGTACACATAGACGAGCGCGCCCATACACGGCGCTTCGGGCGCAACCTCCTCTTTGGCCTGCTTTAACCCACTGCGTGTTAAATCGCGTATCGCTTCTGAGCGGTTTTGGTAGCCGCGCGCATGCATCAATGCATCGACCTCGCTCAGTAGTTCCTCATCCAGCGTTACCGTTACCCGTTGCATATTCTCTCCTAAACTAACGCCGCAAGCGCGGTGCTGCCGTGACTTCCAGCCCTTAGAGTATGATGTTATTGTAAAAACATCATACGGTTGGTTTCTGGGGTGTCTCATGCGTCGTACTATCTTACTGGGTCTGGCGGCTACGTGCGTCGCGTTTAGTTCCCCTGCCTTCAGCAAAGAGCAATTGGTTCTGGCAATCGGCGGAGAGCCCGAGCAGGGATTCGACCCACTGTTTGGCTGGGGCCAGTACGGTAGTCCGCTTTTTCAATCGACGTTGCTAACCCGCGGACGTGACCTTACACCTGAAGCCGGTTTGGCTACCGCGTGGACACTGTCAGAAGACCGACTCACCTGGATACTCACTCTGCGCGATGATGCCCGCTTTGGCGACGGCACACCGTTGACTGCCAAGGATGTTGCCTACACCTTTAATGCCGCAAAGCAAGCCGGTGGCCGGGCCGATTTAAGCGCACTGAACAACGCCAGCGCCATCGATAACACTACCGTTGAGCTCTCTTTAAACGCGCCGCGTATTACCTTCATCGATCAGTTAATGACGCTTGGTATCGTTCCTGACGCTAACAGAGAAAACGGTTATCGCGAAGGGTACGGTAGACAACCGCTGGGCTCAGGCCCTTATCGGCTAGTCGAATGGCAAGAGGGCGAGCAACTAATTGTTGAGCGGAATCCCTATTTCCATGGCCCCATACCGGCCTTTGAACGACTGGTGTTTGTATTTACTGGCGAAGAGGCTACGTTAAGCGCGGCCCATGCTGGGCAGCTCGACCTTGCCGCTGTGCCACCAGCACTCGCCACCAATCTGCCAAGCGATATGCAGCGCATCATCATGGAAAGCGTCGATAATCGAGGTATTTTGTTTCCTATGCAGCCTGCCACGGGCGAGCAGGCCGCGTCTGGTGCGCCTATCGGTAACGATGTTACTGCCGATAGTGCGATACGCCAGGCGGTTAATCTTGCCCTTGATCGAAACACCCTCGTTGACGTCGCCTTAAATGGTTTTGGACGCCCCGCATTTGGCCCTGCCGATGGGCTACCCTGGAGCCTGGATGACGAAGCCTTTACAGCGCCCGACAGCGACCGTGCCAATGCGCTACTCGATGCAGCAGGCTGGGAGCGCCATGCCGACGGGCTACGCTATAAAAACGACCAGCCCGCCCGTTTTCGCTTGACCTACCCTGCCAGCGACACCACTCGCCAACTGCTCGCTCAGGTAAGCGCCGAGATGGTACGCCCGCTGGGCATTGAGATGCAGCCAACAGGCCGTCACTGGGACGAAATACAGCGTGAAGCACTGCACCAAGACGCCATCGTCTTCGGCTTTGGCAGCCACAGCCCACAAGAGGTGTACTACCTGTTTCATAGCCAGCACGCGGGGTTTGGCTTCTATAACAGTGGCTACTACTCAAACGCGACGGTGAATAGCCACCTAGAAGCCGCTCAAGCGGCCGCAGGGGCAGAAGAAGCGAACCGCCACTGGCAAGCCGCCCAATGGGATGGCAATACGGGCTATGGCTTTAGGGGCGATACTAGCTGGGCATGGATGGTTAACCTAGCCCATGTATATGCAGCCAACACCTGCCTGGACCTTGGGGAATTAGGCATTGCTCCTCACGGCCACGGCTGGCCGATTACCGCCAACCTGCTTGAATGGCGCTGGACGTGCGATTGATTAAGACACTGGCCAGCCGCTTAGTACGGCTAGCATTGGTATTGCTGTGCGTCGCGATGGTGACGTTTGGGTTAGTCATGCTCTCGCCTATTGACCCTGTGGATGCCTATCTTGGCCCTCAAATAGCACAGGTAAGCCCAGAACAACGCGCCCTGATCGCTGAAAGGTGGGGCTTTGATGCCTCGCCTGCCGTTCAGTTTGGTCATTGGCTAAGCCAATTGCTAAGTGGCGAGTTAGGCTGGAGCCATGTCTACAATCAACCGGCTAGCGAGGTTATCAGTCAGCGTTTCCAACGCTCTTTTATCTTGCTGGGTAGCGCTTGGCTAATATCGTTGCTTGTTGGTTTTGCGCTGGGCGTCATCGCCGGTGCTAAAGAAGGCTCACCACTCGACCGGCTGATTAGTGGCTACGCCTATGTCACCGCCTCAACACCTGCTTTTTGGCTTGGCATGCTGGCAGTGCTGCTGTTCTCCGTTTATCTCGGCTGGACCCCGACCTGCTGCGCCGGGCCGGTGGGCGTACTCAACCAAGACGTTAGCATGCTGACTCGATTGCACCACTTAGTACTACCAATGACGACACTGGCCCTGCTAGGCATCGCCACAATCACCCTTCACACCCGCGCACGCATGATAGCGCTGATGAACTCCGACATCGCCCTTCACGCTTTTGCCCAAGGAGCCAGCCGATCAGATATCGCCTGGCGTCATGGCCTACGTCATGCCAGCCTACCGGCACTAACGCTCGCTTTTGCTTCGCTGGGAGAGTTGTTTGGCGGCTCAATACTAATTGAGCAGGTATTTGCCTACCCCGGCCTTGGACAAGCCACTGTTGAAGCAGGACTACGTAGTGACGTCCCCCTACTTCTTGGGATAGCGCTGTTTACCGCGCTGTTTGTCAGTGTCGGTAATCTGATCGCAGATAGCCTGTACCCACTTATCGACCCACGCATGGCACAGGAACAGCCATGAGCATGATCCAACCACGCTTAGCCGCCGCTGGCTATATTGGCCTTCTACTCATAGTGTTGGTTTTGCTGATAAGTAGCCCATGGTGGGCAGGTCATAGCGCGGCACAAATGCAGTTTGATGCGCGCCTTATGCCACCGAGCACCAGCCATTGGCTGGGCACCGACGCTTTGGGACGCGAGCTATGGTCGCGAACACTGGCTGGGTTAAGGCTCAGCTTTTGGGTAGGGCTAAGCGCTGCGCTACTCGGCACACTCATTGCGTTGACACTAGCGACGCTAGCCACACTTTCAACCACGTTAGATGCGCTCGTTAGCCTGCTGATTGACACACTGCTAAGCGTACCGCATCTGATATTGCTACTACTGTTAGCCTTTGCTTTAGGTGGTGGTACACAGGCAGTGATTATTGCCGTGGCGCTTACCCATTGGCCAAGTTTAGCTAGGATACTGCGGGCGGAACTCTTTTCATTACGCCATGCTCCCTATGTCGCTATTTCCCAGGCACTAGGAAAAAGCCGCCGTTTTATTTTAGTACACCACTTACTCCCCCATTTAATTCCCCAGTGCATTGTTGGCGCACTGTTGTTGTTTCCTCACGCCATTCTGCATGAAGCCGCACTGACTTTTCTGGGCGTAGGTTTAGACCCAACCCAACCCGCTATCGGGGTATTACTCGCCGATGCCATGCGCTACTTAACTGGGGGATTTTGGTGGTTAGGGGTATTCCCAGGCCTAGGGCTACTGCTGATGGTGCTATCGATTGATCGTTTAGCGGTGCAATTGCGTCGCGCTCTATAACGGGAGGAAGCTAGCATGCTGAATATAGAGAACCTGACGCTGCAATTGCCCTACTACAAGCACTGGTGGCAGCGAGAGTGGACCACCTGCGTTGATAACCTGTCGTTAAGCATACAACCTGGTGAAGTACATGCCGTAATTGGTGCATCTGGCGCCGGAAAAAGCCTGCTAGCCTACACGATTATGGGATTACTGCCGGAAGCGGCAAAAACCAGTGGTCAGCTATTTTTTGAAGATGCGCCATTGACCACTGAGCGCCAGCGCCAGCTAAGAGGCCGCCAGTTGGCCCTCATTCCGCAATCGCTCAATGCCCTAGACCCGCTCGCTAGTAGTCAACGCCAAGTCAGTTGGGCGGCTCGCCGGGCAGGGCAAAGCAAAACCGTCGCTTGGCGCAGCGCAGAGCGCGCACTAAATCATTATCAGCTCAATCATCACGCCCAGCGGGCATACCCCCACCAGCTTTCAGGCGGCATGGCGCGGCGTGTTTTAGCCGCCATGGCCCAAATAGGTAACGCTAGCCTGATTATTGCCGACGAACCAAGCGTAGGTTTGGACCCTCAACAGCGCGATCGTGTATTGGCCTCTCTAAAGGCGCTCGCGCTTGAGGGGAAGGCCGTCATGCTAATTACCCACGATTTGCGCCATGCGTTACCCATAGCCGACCATGTAACGATACTGCGCCAGGGAAAGTGCATTGAAGCCACCCCTGCCATTGCCTTTCAAGGCAATGGGGAACAACTTAAAAGCACCTATGCCTGCGCGCTATGGAATGCGCTACCCGACAACACCTTTAGTACTCAGGTGCGTACTAACGAAAGCGCCACCCATGCTGATGCCATCGACCCGCCTAAGGAGCCAACCATTGCTTGATGCGCAAAAAATAATCTTTGGCTTCCGTTCTCAAGCACCTCTATTAACGCAACTTTCGCTATCACTGGAACGGGGTGAATGGCTGGGGCTAAGCGGTGACTCAGGGGCAGGCAAATCTACGCTGGGAAAACTCTTGGCTGGCTTACTGCGGCCACAACAGGGTGAGATTTATGCCGACGATAAGCCATTCCCCTCTCGTGGACTGCGGCCGGTACAGTGGCTGCCGCAATCACCGGAGCTTGCCATCAACCCACGCTGGCGAGTAAAGAAAGTACTCTGCGAAGCATGGTGCCCTTCCGAATCATTAATGCAGGACTTTGGCATCCAACCTGATTGGCTATCGCGTTTTCCAAGTACCTTATCTGGTGGAGAATTACAGCGGGTATGCGTATTGCGGGCGTTAGCCCCAGGTGTGCGCTATCTGATCGCTGATGAAATATCGACTATGCTCGATCCCATCACCCAAGTGGAGCTATGGCAGGCAATAAAAAAGGTTGCCGACCGCCACCAGCTTGGCGTGCTAGTGATCAGCCATGACGCGGCACTGCTAGCGCGATTGTGTACTCGACGCCTCCATTTACAAGGCACGCTTAATGCAGTTCACGACGCTCGAAGCGCCATAAACCAATGCTAATGATTAGCGTGACGCAAAGCAGTAGCCAAGACCCCACCGCTACGCCCTGCCACTGCGCCCAGCGCCAAAATGGCTCTAGCCAGAATCCACCAATACTTGCCCCGAGGTAGTAAAACACCAAGTAAAGCGCGGAGGCACTGCCCCTAGCACCTTGTGCATAGCGCCCTACCCAACTAGAGGCCAGAGAGTGTGCTAAGAAAAACCCAAACGCGTTAATAGTGAGGCCAACAATAATCAGCGGCAGAGAATTGGCCAGCGTTACCGCCGTACCTAGCATCAAAATTAAGATGCCCACGCTCATGCAGCTCGCGGGTGAAAAACGTCCGGCTAATCGGCCTGATACCGTAGAGCCAAGCGTCCCTCCCAGATACGTCAGGAAAATCAGCCCCAAGCTGCTAGCCGCCAATTGATAAGGCTCATCAGCCAAACGGAACGTGATATAGCTGTACTGATTGATAAAAATAAGAAAGTTAATTCCGCCCAGGCAATAAGCCGCCAACAGCACCGGCGTGCGCAGATGCCCGAGCAGATCATCGGCCGCTTGGCGAAATTTAAAACGCTTGGGTGTAAAGGCTCGACTATTGGGTAGCAGTCGCCAAAAAACCGCGCACCCGGCTACCGTCATGATTCCTACCGCTAAAAATGCCGCCGAGGGGCCACCTAAGGTCGCCGCTCCACCGCCTACAATTCGGCCGCTAATACCGCCCAGCGAATTGGCACCAATATACAGACCAACTGCACTGAGCAAAGCGGGCTTTTCAAACTCATCCCCCATCCATGCAATCGCAACGGCTGGCAACCCGCCCAGCACAAAACCCTGCAGTAAACGCAGCAATAATAAGCTTTCGAACGTAGGTGCAAAAGCCAATGCGAGGGAGAGACCGCCTGCTAATAGCAACGTGATGCGCATAATAGCCTCACGACCAATCGCATCAGACAGCGGGCCAAATACGAGTAGCGCGAAAGCAAGGGAAAGCGTGGAGGCGGACATTAAAAAACTAACACCTAAGGTAGATACCCCATAGGTGTCCTTCAGCCCGGGTAGCAGCGGTTGCGGGACATATAAGTTGATAAAAACAAGGAACGACCCCAGACAAAGAGCCGCAGTCGCGCGCCACCAGGCGCGCGTTCTAGCCTCAATCATGTGATGTCCACACTATACAAAGCTGATAGCAGACATTTACGGCATATAGCGGTTACTAAGCTGGGCTAAGTTGGTCGGCTCTAGCGCGCGCCGAGCCTGCCAATAGTAGCGCTGCCAATAGCTGTTATCCAAACGAGAGATCATGACTCCTTTGGAAGAGGACGCGTGTAAAAAACGGCCATCCCCTACATAAATGCCTACATGGTTATATTGACCTGGAGGGCGGAAGAAGACCAGATCGCCCGCCTGCAGCTCTTGGCGGTCGATCGGGCGTCCCTCATGCACTTGATCACCCGTCGTGCGTGGAAGCTCTAAATTAAACGTATCCAGAAATACATTTTGTACCAGTGCCGAACAGTCGATTCCACTGTCTGAGCTACCACCGATGCGGTACGGCGTCCCAGCCCATCGCTGATGCTGTTCTAATAGTGCCTGACGAATGATTGTAGGTGGCGGCGTCTGAAGGCTACGCAGTTGGCCAGTGGCGTTACTGACCGGGGACATTGCAAGGTTTTCACCTTCTGCCAATCCCGGCAGCGCCATTGAGAAATAATTCTCGGGTGGCTCCATGCCCTGGCGTGAGGCGGAGCCCGCACAGCCAGTTAAAACAGCGACAACAGCACAAACACTTACAACACGGACAGCGGTCACAGCGGGGTGTGGCGACGCAACCATGTGCTTAACCTCGTAACAATAAAAATATTTAATGGGAATGAGGTATGAAAAAACTCATTTTTTTCAAACCCTGGACTATAAGCTAATTACCCTGTGCTTGGCGAGCTTCAATGTAATATTCGCTGATCGCCCGGTAACGTATCGATATGTAGCGGCGCAAAGTGGCGAGGTTTATTACCAGGAAAATCAAGGCTCGCCCAAGGGCCAGCCAGTATAGGGGCACCACACAACCATGCGACTAGCGCCTGCCGAAACCCAGCCAGAAAGCTTTCTCGCTCAGGTGTTTCGCCCATAAAAAACGAAAAACCGGCGTACATTCCCGCGGAGTACTCTTGCCAGCCAGAATAGTGATTAGCTGCCAGCTTATAAGCACGATCCAACACGTCGGCAAACGCTTGCCGGTCTAACCAGCCAAGCTGGCGCGCCGCAATGGCGAGGTCGACTAATTGAGCAATGTCCCAGGCAGCCATATCTACATCGTTACAACCATCTTCATTACTTTGCACCCGACGCAAGCGAAGCAGATGATGGCGCTCCTCCTCGGCACAATCACCCGACTCTAAAATAGCGATTTCGGCATCTAAGCGATCAGGATTAAGTGTGTAGGGCGCATAGTTAATCTGGTACTCCTGGCGATCCCCAGACTCGAGCATGAAGGTCAAAAATTCCTGCATGTCATCAGCACTGGTCAGATGATAATGGCTTTCCACCCATTCGCGGATATCAGCGCACTCTCTAGGGCTTTCCACTTGAGGCTCACTCCACACAGCGCTATTAAGCGGCCCAACCAGCGACATGGCCGTAAAATGACTTAGCGTTGGCCGCTCGCCAGGTTCACACCACGCATCAGGACGCCAATTTAACCAATGGAAAAGGCTGCCGGGATCCTCTAAGTGCCAGGCAATTTCATTAATCAGTGAGTCGTGTTCCGGCTCTGGTAAGCAGCTTTCCCAAGCAAACCATGCTTCAAGCAAACGCTTAGGTGTGGCATAAAAGCGACACAGGCAACTACGCAAAGCGTTGGCATGCGTCATCAGTGGTTCACGCTCAAATAGGCTGCTATCCAGCGCCATATGTAAGTAGAACGCGAACTTCTCTGCCATATGAATAGTGGCAGCATGACGGCTAACCCCTTTTACTGCATTACGTTGCTTTAGCTCGTCAGGCGTAGGCTGACCAAACGGCGTCTGCGATGGCGGCATAACGCCATGAACGGCGTCTGCGGCAAGCTGATTAAGATGGTGCGCCTGGGCCGGTAGCCAATAGCGCACTAACGCTTGGTGTCCCTCATCAGCATGCAGATCTAAAGAATCCTGAAGATAGACCGCCGCCTCGGCACGGCGCTGCTCTGAAATAGGCGCTGATGGATTCAACTGACGCAGCATTACATCAGGTTCTCGCACGCTGGCCAGGGCCAGTAACCAATGATGGGAAGTATTTCTCCACTGTTTAACGCGTTCACGAGACGCACTCAACGTTGGCTCATCCAGCAGCGAGCTTAGTGGACATTTCCATGGACTATGAGGCGCCTGCGTCAGTAGCTTATGGCGTGTACTCGGCGTCATACCACGCCGATCGACCCCTTCAAACAAGCTTTGGCCTCGCATATAGGCTTTCAGCACCGCGTACCAATCATGGTAACGACGGCTTATTAAGTCAGCCGCATGCGCTGCGAGATCATCAGCCTCCGCTTGGCTTAACCAGCCGCAGCAAGCGCCCGCCCACGCCAACTCAACCAGTCGTAGCCAATCCCAAGCGGCCCACTCCAGTGGCTCACCTTGGCTGACGAATGTAGTTAACACCGGTGCATAAGGGGCATCTGCAACAGCACCCCGCTGCCACTCTTGGCGCTGAGCATGGTCCATAGAGAGCAGTTCACGGGCTTCGATATCCCAGCTCTGCCGCTCCCCCTGGGCACTTAACCACAGCATCACTTCAAGCAACTGATCGCGATCATGAACCTGCCAGATACGTGCTAGCCATTCGGGGGCGTCTGGCCAGTCAGCAGCACTTGCCGGGTAACTGAGCACAGAGCGAAAAAGCGCACATAGACGCCACGGCTGAGCTGATTGGCTCTCTGGCCATAGTGCCTGGGGGTCAGGTAATCGTGCCAGTGCGGCGTCAAGAACTTGCCAAGTGATACCTTCGCCTTCATTTTCTAAATCCGCTAGCGCCTGACAAGCGTCAATAAAGCGATCATCCGCGCCGGTTTCCCACCCTTTCACGCCAAGCGCTCGGCGCAGGTCGGATAGCCAAGCGCGCAGATCGCTGTAATCAGACGTAATACGAAGGGTAATATGATGCGCCCACGTTTGCGCCTGAGATTGTGTCAGCCAGCCTGCCGCGCCTGCTAGTGCTGCCCACTCTAGCGCCCCCAATAGTCGATCAGCTTCACCGGCTGGGGCATCCAGTGCAAAAAAGAGCTGATCAGCCAACTCGCCACGGTGTGCAATACCCAGCTGTAGCAGACGTTGTTCGGCCGCTCCCGCATCCACCGTCAGCGGATGCGGCGTAAAGGCCCAATCACACAGCACAAGCTGTTGAGCCCACCAGGCATTCAGTGCATCGGCCAAAAGACACCTCTAAGAAACAGGAAGCTATTAATGAAAATAAAAAAGAGTGAGCAGCCTACACAATAAGGCCGCTTAAAATAAAAAGAGACGTCATTATAACGACATCGTCAAAATGGCATTGCTAAGAGGGCATAGTGTAACGGAAAGTGGCGCGAAGGCCGATAGCGATGAAACGTTAAAACGAGGCAAAAAACGAGCGCCTAAAACAGCACTGCCCGGCGCAGGGCCGGGCAGTAAATAATGCACTAGGTTGGCTATGCTAAGCGCTTTTAACTTTACTGATTATCCATAGCAACACTACTGCACCGACAGTTGCGGTCACCAACGAACCGATAAAACCGCCCGCTTGCAGACCTAACAGGCTAAATAAAAACCCGCCAAGCACTGCGCCAACAACACCGACACCAATATTACCCAAAATACCAAAACCACCGCCACGCATGATGTTGCCAGCGATCCAGCCAGCCAAACCACCAATAATCAACCACGCAATAAAGCCCATAGTGCCTCCTTGATGTTCACTTTCGCCAGGGGTTTACCTATAACATCATAACTGCAACGTTTTATCCGCAGTGTTTTACGTATAACTGTTGCTTGTCCTACCATAGCATACGGCCCTACGGTCCTGCCCATTTGATACCCTTCCTTACAAGGAAACCCTATGATTCCCGATTCTCTCAAGCAATTACTGTTCGATGTAGACGGCCACCAGCAGGTAACCTGGCAAGGGCGCGACATAGCGCTGTTCAAGATGGCTTGGGGAGAAATGGCAATTAGCCTACAGGGTGCACAAGTGCTGCATTTTGCACCCGCTGACGACACTGGCTGGCTTTGGGTTACCCCCACACCGCAGGCGCTTCCTGGTGCAGTCCGTGGTGGCATCCCCCTATGCTGGCCCTGGTTTGGCGACGAACGCTATGCCGATGAAAGCCCTGACCGTAACGGCCCTTTTCACGGGCTTGCTCGTCACGCTCAGTGGCGTTTAGACGCGATTGATGATCACGCTGAAGGTATTGAAGTGCATCTCTCTCCTATCGAGCGTCTACATAGTCAGCTAACCGCTCGCGTCGTCATTCAAGCGAACGCCCAACGCTTGAACGTCGAATTAATTAGCGAAAATATTGGCGAAGCACCGGTCAAAATCAGCGGTGCGCTACATACCTATTTGGCTGTTAGTGATGTGCACCAGTGCCGGCTGGAAGGGTTGGCCGGCGCACGTTATTTAGACAAACTGCGCGGTTTTAGCGAAGACCAACAACAGGGTACGCTGGCTATTCGCGGAGCCGTCGACCGTATTTATCACACCAATGAAGCCGTACTGTTGAACGATGGGCAGCGTACGCTTCGTATTGCCAAACAATCCAGCGACTCCACCGTGGTGTGGCACCCAGACAGCGATTTGCCCAGCGATACGCCTGCCGATGCGGCACGTCACTTTTTTTGCGTTGAAGCTGCTAACACCCGCCTTGATCCAGTATGGCTAGTCCCCGGTGCACAACACCTATTAGGTACGACATTAAGCCGCGGTTAATCCTCGGTTCATCAAGGCTTTGTTATCATCAAAGCCATTAATGCTTTTAAGGGAAACATAATGGATCCACAGCAATGGCTGGAGGCTGCCACCTTTGCCTTTAACCTGATCGGCATGGTGGTATGCTTAGTTGGCTTAACACTTGCGCAAAAAATGCAGCGCCGCTGGCCAGGGTATAGCGTCGCTGTGGTTGGGTTTATCATCGCCACCCTACCCATGCTTTCCCAGGTTGTACTAATAAGGAATTGATAGGATGCGCCAGCCGTTAAGTCGCGAACTGAGCAATTTATTAGAGCGAGGCCGTGACCGGCAATTAAGGCTGGCGGTAACGGGGCTGTCTCAGGCAGGGAAAACCGCGTTTCTAACGTCTTTGGTTAACCAACTGCGCCACGCTGGGGTAGAGGCTCAACTAGACTTGTTACCCGCCGCCCGTGAAGGGCGTTTGCTGGGTGCGCAGCGGTTGAACCAGCCTGACCTTGGCGTGCCGCGTTTCCCCTATGATCCTGGCATGGCGGCGCTACGTGCTACGCCGCCGCGCTGGCCCGAACCCACCCGTGGCATCAGTGAACTGCGCTTACAGTTACGCTACCGCCCTGCCCAACAAGGCTGGTTCACCCCAGACATTGCCCACTTAACCCTCGACTTGTTCGACTACCCAGGCGAGTGGCTGCTGGATTTACCCCTGCTACAGCACGATTTTTACAGCTGGTGCCAGGCGCAGTCACTGCATGAAGGGCCACACCGGAAGGTGTTATTCAGCGAATGGCTAGTGGAGGCTGAACAACTAGACCCTGCCGCCGAGGCTGATGAAGCTAAACTGGCAGCCCTCGCAGATGCCTATGCCCAAGGTCTTCGCCGGGCTAAACAGGCAGGCTTTTCCGATCTTCAGCCAGGACGTTTTTTGCTCCCTGGCGAGCTAGATGGCGCGCCAGTACTGCAATTTTTTCCGCTACCTGAATTAAATGCACCAAAAGAAACCCTGGAAGCACTACCTGATACTAGTATTTACGCCACCTTGGCCGCGCGCTTTCGCTACTATCAGCAGCAAGTGGTACGACCCTTTTATCGTGACCATTTCCGTCGTTTCGACCGTCAGATTGTGCTGGTCGATGTGCTTGGTGCGCTTAATGCCGGGCCGGAACGCTTTGAAGACCTCTCCCATGCGCTGCGCCAACTGATGCAAAGCTTCGATTACGGCAAGCGCAGCCTGTTGACGCGTCTATTTGCGCCGAAAATAGACCGTCTGGCCATTGCTGCAACTAAAGCTGACCACGTGACGCCCGACCAACACGGCAATGTTGTGCAACTGCTGGAGGCGTTACTTGCTGAGCCACTTAAAGACCTGCGTTTTGCCGACATTCCGGTGAAGGCATTGTCACTGGCTGCCATACGCGCCACTGAAGCCCGTGAAGTGCTCCACGAAGGCAAGCGCACCCCCGCGCTAAAAGGCACTACCCTTGAAGGCGAAGATGTACTGGTCTACCCAGGTGACGTGCCAAACCGTCTTCCGAAACCCGATTTTTGGCTGCAGCAGGGCTTCGACTTTCCCAGCTTTCGCCCAATGTCTGTTGACAGCGAAGCGCTTTCACACATCCGCATGGACACCGCTATCGACTGGCTGATTGGAGATAAATTGATATGAGTAATCCTCAGCCGCGCCGGGATTTCCAGACAGAAGAAGCACCCGCCCCCAGCCCCGAACAGTTGCGGCAGCGTGAAAGCTTTGCCGCGACTGAATCGCATCAGCCGCTAACTCCCCAGACAGACATCAAAGCACTTCCGGAAGCGAGCCTGAGCACACCCCGAAAGCGCCGTTGGGGGTTGATGTTTGCCCTGGTAGGCGGTGCCACTTTGGGCAGCGTAGAACTTGCCACCGGCATTCCAGACGCCTTTTCCCAGTCACAGTGGATGACCATGGCCTGGCAGCTGTTTGGCATTAGCTTGATTGGTTTAGGCGGTCTGTCGTTGTTGAAAGAGCTTGGCCGCCTGCGCCGCTTAAAGCGCCATGACCGATTACGCCATGACCTGGCCGAGCTGCCACAACGCTCTACCAAGCAAGCCCAATCCATGGCAGAGCAGCTCAAGCGCCAGCTAAAACTGAGCGACGATGATCCTCATTGGCAGGCGTTTCAACGCGCCTGCCAGCCCCACCATAGCGGTGAAGAGATACAAACACTGCTGCGCTACCACCTACTGGCACCCCGCGACCGCGAAGCCCAACGCCTGATTACCCGCATGTCTGGCGAAACGGCCATTATGGTGGCTATCAGCCCGCTTACATTGGTGGATATGGCACTGGTGGCCTGGCGCAGCCTTGCCATGGTCGACAGACTCTGCCGACTTTATGGATTGGAACTAGGCTATGCCAGTCGCTTGCGGCTTTTCCGTAATGTGCTGCATAACATGGCCTTTGCTGGGGCCAGTGAACTGGCCACTGACGCCAGCATGGATATGCTTTCGCTTGATTTGGCAGGCAGGCTTTCCGCCCGTGCGGGCCAAGGTTTGGCCACAGGCCTACTGAGCGCCCGTTTAGGGCTACGCGCCCAGCGTCTATGCCGCCCGGTGGCCTTTACGGATGAAGAGCAACCCAAGCTGGCCGATCTACGCCAAGACCTATGGAGGCAAATCAAACGGCTCGATAAAGAGCCTACCCCCGCCACGCGTCATCAAAAGTAAGCGCATTTTGTAAGCTAGCGCTCCCTCCCACAAAGTGCGCTGAATGCCTTTGTAGGAGGCCGATCTATTTACGCCAAGCGCTGTTCAGTCTCGGCATCAAACAGCACAGCGCGGGCCATATCGACGCGTAGCGACAAGCGTTCGCCGGGGGCAATTGCGCACTTGGGCCCTACCCTTGCGGTGATTTCCTGCTCTCCCAGCGGCAGTCGTAGCAGAATATCAGCGCCGGTCGGCTCAACGACGCTTACCTTGGCCTCCATTAGTGTCCCTTCCGCCTGCTCGCTCAGCCGAACATCCTCCTCGCTGAAGTGTTCTGGTCGCAGCCCAAGAATAATTGGCTTATTCAGCTGTTCCACAAGCCCCGCTGCGTTGCGTTCAGAGGGCCATGGCAGCAAGAGATCGTCTTCATCAGGGGTGGCAATACGTAGTGCATAGCCATCGCCCGCCGCCTCTAGCGTCGCGCGAATAAAGTTCATTGATGGTGACCCCATAAAGCCTGCGACGAACATATCGACCGGGTTGTTATACACCTCATCGGGGCTACCAAGCTGCAGGATATTGCCATCACGCATCACCGCAATGCAGTCGGCCAGGGTCATTGCTTCGACTTGGTCATGGGTGACGTAAACAATTGTGGTGCCTAAGCGCTGGTGGAGCTTTTTAATCTCGGTACGCATATCCACCCGCAGCTTTGCGTCCAGATTTGATAGCGGCTCGTCAAATAGATACACCTTGGGCTCACGTGCCAGCGCCCGCCCCATGGCCACCCGTTGACGCTGGCCACCCGAAAGCTGGGCAGGCTTACGTTCAAGCAGGTGGGAGATTTGCAACAGGTCGGCCACGCGCTCTACGGCACCGACCCGCTCGACTTTGGGCACCTTGCGCATTTCCAGCCCAAAGCTGATGTTTTGCCGTACGGTCATGCTGGGATAGAGCGCGTAGGACTGAAACACCATGGCAATATCCCGTTCAGCGGGGGTGCGCCAAGTGACGTCTTCGCCGTCGATATAGATATTGCCGCTAGTCACCGGCTCCAGCCCGGCGATGGCGTTCATCAGCGTGGATTTACCGCAGCCAGATGGCCCCACCAAAATCAGGAACTCACCGGAGTCAATCGAAATACTGACATCTTTCAGCACCCGCTCGCTGCCGAACTCTTTGCGCACGTTGTGAATTTCTAACGCTGCCATAATGAAAATCCCATTGTAAGACTGCTGACAAAGTTGTTATTCCGGTCTGAACAACCCTTGGCGGGGGCGCTGTAAATCCTTCCCTGGACGCTACTTTCGCCATCCATGGTGAAAGACCCCCGCTACGGGTTGATTCTGACCTTGCTAAAGAAACCTTTAGAAAGTTGTCACCAATCTGATTGTTATTAGCCTTTCACGGAGCCTGCCGTCAGCCCGCGCACGAAATACTTTCCGGCCAGCACATACACCACCAGCGTTGGCAGTGCTGCAATCATCGCGGCAGCCATATCGACGTTGTACTCACGCACACCGGTGGACGTATTGACCAAATTGTTGAGCGCCACCGTCACCGGTTGGGTGTTATGAGCCGAAAACGCTACGCCAAACAGAAAGTCATTCCATATCTGGGTGAATTGCCAGATGACTGACACCACAATAATCGGCGCGGAAACCGGTAATAAAATGCGCCAGAAAATACGGAAGAATCCCGCGCCATCCAGCTTCGCCGCAGAGACCAGCTCGTTAGGAATTCCGACATAAAAGTTGCGGAAAAACAGCGTGGTGAAGGCAATGCCAAAAACCACATGCACCAGAATCAGCCCCGCACGTGAACTGGAAAGTCCTAACCAGCCCAAGGTTTGTGCCATTGGTAACAGCACCACCTGAAACGGGATAAAGCAGCCAAATAGCATCAATGCAAAGACCAATTCAGAGCCTTTAAAGCGCCATTTGGTCAGCGCATAGCCGTTTAGCGCCCCAACCGTGGTGGAGATCAGCACGGCAGGAATCACCATCGCAAAGGAGTTCCAAAAATAGCCACCTACCCCTTCACAGCGCATACCGGTACACGCTTCTCCCCAGGCCTTCGTCCAGGGTTCAAGGGTTGGATTTTGCGGCAGTGACAGCAGCGTACCCGCGCTAATTTCACTCAACGGCTTGATAGAGGTCATCAGCATGACCACCAGCGGCAGGATATAAAACAGCCCCGCCACGATAAGTACGCCATAAAGCACGGCACGCAAAAGCCGCGCGGCGGGCGTTTGCCGACGAATCACGTTAGCCATGTTTACGGCTCCTTAATTCGGAATAGAGGTAAGGAATCAAAATAGCCAGAACGCCGCCGAGCATTAACATGGCGCTGGCGGAGCCAAGCCCGATCTGGGCACGGTTAAAGGCATGGGTGTACATAAAGGTGGCCGGCAGATCGGTGGCATAACCAGGCCCGCCGCCGGTGAGTGCTACCACTAAATCAAAGCTCTTAATCGCAATATGGGCCAGAATCATCACCGCGCTGAACACCACCGGACGCAGGCACGGCATCACCACCCGCCAGTAAATGCGCGGCAGGCTAGCACCGTCTAACTGAGCAGCTTTGACGATGCTGTCATCAATGCCCCGCAGCCCTGCCAAAAAGAGCGCCATCACAAATCCGGATGCCTGCCAAACCGCTGCAATCACCAGGGTATAAATCGCCATATCAGGATCAACGATCCAGTCGAAGCGAAACGACTCAAACCCCCAGCTTTGCACCATTGCCTGAATGCCCAGCTGGGGATTCAGCAGCCACTTCCATACCACGCCCGTAACAATAAACGACAGTGCCATGGGGTAGAGATAAATCGTGCGCAGCGCGCCCTCTTGGCGAATTTTCTGATCCAGTAGAATTGCCAACAGCGCGCCAATCACCAAACAAATCACAATAAACAGCACGCCAAACAGCATCAGGTTGGTAGAGGCTATCCACCAACGCTCGTTGGCCATTAGCCGCGTATATTGGCCAAAACCAACAAAATCGTAGCTAGGCAACATGCGCGAGCTGGTTAGCGACAACACAAAGGTCCACAGCATAAAGCCGTAAACAAAAAACAGAGACACCGCAACAGAGGGAGCAAGCACCAAACGGGGCAGCCAGGCTTGCAGCCAGCCAGACGCCGTTGGCCGCGCTGCAGTGCGCGTTGTGGATTCACTCATAAGATAGTTCCTCGCCAGTCAGCCGCTCGCGCCGCCGTTGCAGCGGCGCGAATTACGTCACTTATACAAAAGCACGCGGTGGCTTAAAAAGAGGCGGTTTTGGCCGCATTGACCATGCGTTGGGCGGCCTGCTCAGCAGGCATAGTGGTATCGTTGAAGTAGTTGGTCACAACATCAAAAATTGCTCCCTGAACATCCGCGCGTACCGCCATCCCGTGAGCCATGCTGGGGACTAAACCGCCTTCATCAGCGGTGCGTTGGAAATCAGCAAGCGACTGCTGAGCACAGCTATCAAACTCACTTATATCTAGGTCGGATCGCGCAGGAATAGAGCCTTTGGCAAGGTTAAAAGCTTCCTGGAAAGTCGGCTCTAAGACTAAGCGTGCCAGGGTCTGCTGAGCATCACGCCCAGCGTCGTCGGTCATACGAAACATCGTTAGGCTATCGATATTCAACGTAAAGGCGTCTTCAGTGCCGGGCGCAGCCGCGCACAGATAGTCTTCACCGGCAGTAAGGCCAGCGGCGGTGAACTCCCCTTTGGCCCAGTCACCCATTATCTGGAAGCCTGCAGCGCCCTCAATTACCATGGCGGTGGCAATGTTCCAATCGCGGCCAGACATGCCCTCATCCATCAGCTCACGTAGACGCTTAAAGTCTTCTAGCGCAGCGATCATCTGTTCCCCACCAAGCGCCTCTGGGTCTAGCTCCACCAGCGCTTGCTGATAAAACTCGGCTCCCTGGCTACCCAGCACGACACTTTCAAACACCGTCGCGTCTTGCCACGCTTGACCACCATGGGCTAGCGGTACAAAACCCGCCTCACGAATGGCTTCACCTGCGGTAAAAAGCTCATCCAGCGTGGTAGGCATTTCAACGCCTGCCGCTTCTAGAACGTCAGGGTTCGCCCATAGCCAATTAACTCGGTGAACGTTCGCGGGGACGGAAACATAGTGGCCGTCGTAGCGCATAATGTCGGCAACTATCTCGGGCAGTAGGTCATTCCAGCCTTCAGCGGCAGCGACCTCGTCTAAATTACCCAGAAGGCCGAGCTTGCCCCACTCTTGAATTTCAGGGCCATTAATGAGCGCAGCGGAAGGCGGGTTGCCCGACATTGCGCGAGACTTAAGTACCGTCATGGCGGTTTCACCACCACCCCCGGCCACAGCGAAATCCTGCCAGCCATAGCCTTCGGCTTCCATTAACTCTTTGAGGACGTTTGCGGCACGGGCCTCACCGCCGGATGTCCACCAGTGCAGCACTTCCACTTCGTTGGCTTGGGTGGTGCTGGCCGCCATGCTGGTGCCAGCCGCCACGGCTAATGCAAATACAGATTTTTTAAACGTAGGCATGTTAAATACGGGCATATTGATACTCGGCATGAACAGCTCCTGCTGTTGTTATTGTGCTGTTGTTTTTGTGCTAATGAGATGTCGTTGCTGATGATGCTCGACCGAACGACTCACAGCAGAGTACGCCACCCTGGCACACAACGGGAGTTACCGAGTCCTGCATAGTCTTGGCAATTTATTAATAGTGTTAGGGTTTTATTACAAGTCAGTAACACTCGTTTGGCGCGGTAGCGTTAACGTGGCCACTAACCCACCTGCCGAGTGATTCGATAAGACGATATCGCCTCCATGGGCACGGGCAATATGTCTGGCAATGCCAAGTCCCAGGCCACTGCCACCGGTGTAACGGCTTCGGGAGGCTTCCAGGCGTACAAAAGGTGAAAATACTCGGGAAAGCTGCTCATCAGGAATACCTGGCCCATTATCATGAATGCGCAATGTTACGATGCCCGCCTGCTCTTCCAGCGTTACGGTTGCTCGCTGACCGTAAAACACCGCGTTTTCAAGCAGGTTTGCTAAGCAACGTTTTAGCGCCAGAGGCTTAACGGTTAGTGGTAACACAGCGCCATGAGGTGACACCTCGCCGCCGTACAGACGTAACCCTTCGGCAATCTCCAACAGCAACGCGTTAAGATCCGTGGGCTGGGGTTCTTCATGCAGGTCCAACCCTTTGACCGAGGCCAGTGCGCCTTTGACCAGCTCACTCAACTCATCAAGCGAGGCGCAAAAACGTTCACGCTGAGCCGCATCATCGAGCATTTCGGCACGCAGCCGCATGCGTGTAATGGGCGTCTTAAGATCATGAGAAATCGCCGAAAACAGCCGCTCGCGCTCATCAATCTGTTCTTGAATACGCCGCTGCATACGATTAAAGGCCGCTGCGGTGGCGGCCACTTCTTTAGGGCCGCCCTCTTTAAGTGGTGGGCTATCCAAGTCATCACCCAACTGGCGTGCTGCTCGGGAAAGCCGCGCCAACGGCCGAGTCACACTGGTAATACCAAGTAACGAAAGCGCCAGCACGCTTAACAGCACCAACACGCCGACTAATAAACGCTCTTCAGACAGCCAACGGTAGCCGCTAAAAATATCCGGCACGCCCAGCAGTGTGGCCACGTAAAGCCAGGTATCCGGAGCCAGCTCCAACTGCACCACTAAGATAGGGGGCGAAAGCGGCTCCATTAACAGACTGTGCTGCCCCCAACGGGGTGGTAAATCGTAAAGCAGCACTTCGTTATTGAAGACACGCAAGCTTTCCGGGCGGGAAAATTCCACCACCACATCGTCAATGGAGAGCTGCTGGGTCAAAATAGAGCGCACGTTGTCTACCACGACCTCTTTTTCCGGGCCGCTGCCAATATCTTCGACATGAATGCGTCGCTCATTCACGCTGACAAAAAAACGCGTGCCGCCCATGCTTCGCAGCTGATCCAACACAATGTGCCGATAATCTACCGGCAGCGAACGGAAAAACCGCATGGTCGAGGCAATACTGAAGGCCATGTTGCTGGAAAGCTCATCTAACTGTTCAAGCTGGCTGGCCCGCACCTGAGAAGTCCATAGCGCATAGCTAGCCGCTTGAGCAACCAGCACACCCGTAATCATAATGACCACAAAGCGCCCACGTAGACTGCTTGGCAACCAACCCGCGAGGATGCGCTTTACGCCCTTCACGAAGCAGCTTCAACCCTAGCGGTTAACACATAGCCAGCCCCACGCACAGTTCGAATCAGTTGGGAGTGCTGTGCATCTTCCCCCAGCCGCTGGCGCAAGCGGCACACATGTACGTCAATCGAGCGGTCTAGCGGTGGGGCTTCACGGCCGCGAGTCAATATGTAGAGATCATCGCGAGTAATGACGGTGGCAGGCCGCTCCAGAAACACCTGCAGTAATTGAAAGTCTGCGCCGGAAAGTGCGGTGCGAATACCTTCCTGGTCAATCAGTTCGCGGGTCATACGGTCCAGTTGCCAGTCGCCAAAACGTACCCAGCGAGCCTCTTGGGTCGGCGCGCCAGTTGCTGCCGGGCGGGCTCGACGCAACACCGCTTTAATCCGCGCCAGCAACTCACGAGGATTGAAGGGCTTAGCGATATAGTCATCAGCGCCTAACTCAAGCCCCAAAATGCGGTCGGTATCATCGGCACTGGCGGTGAGCATAATAATCGGCGTATCGCTGGTTTTGCGCAGTTCCCGGCAGATGGTAAAACCGTCATCCCCCGGCATCATGATGTCAACGACCAACAAGTCTGGCGCTTGATCAAACAGTTGCTGATACAGCGAATCTGCCCCGTCGGCGGTCAACACGTGATAGCCGTGACGCCCTAAATAGTCTGCCAACAGTTCGCGAATTTCCGAGTCGTCATCAACGACCATCAAGGTAGCGGGCGTGGTTGTCATGGTAGCAATATGCCCTAGGTTATTATTACTCGTTATTATCATTTTAGGGGCTAGATGATGGTGGAGTGGCCACCCTATCGCAAGCGGCCATCGACCAAGATTGCAGCGCGAAGCGGTTATTACAGCGCGAAGCGTTTTGCTAGCCACTGAGCCACAGCCGCTTCGCCATGATGGCCGATACGCTCAGCGCTGGAAACACGATCGAAAAGCGCAGGGTGGGCGTTGTTCATTACCTGGGCTTCCCCTGCCAGATTAAGCATTTCAGTATCGTTTAGGTTATCGCCAAATGCTAAGCACTCTGCCGGCGTCAGCTTTAGCTTTTCCAGCAGCGCCGTTAAGGCCACGCCTTTATTAACACCACCCGCCATAATTTCTAAAGAGTCGATCGTTGAGTATGTGATATGTAGGCTGCGACCATGCGCCTCCTGGGCCTGACATTCCAGTTGCGCTAACGCAGCCGGATCGCCTATGTAGAGCACTTTACCAACCCCATCAGCATCCATCGCTGCCTGCGGCACAACCTCGTAACGAAAGCCCGTCGAGGCATGCAATGACAACAGATGCGGTGCGTCGGCATCGATATACCAGCCGCTTTCACGGTAAAGGTTGAGCCTTACCTGGGGCGGGCGCGGCAACTGAATAAGCGTTTCGACATAGGCTGGTTCAAGATGGGTCGCGCTCAAAAGTGTGCCGTCTGGAGCATGGATATATGCCCCGTTGGTACTGATTAAATAGGCAGGGATATCCAACTGATCGCGAAACACGCGCATATCGTTATAGTGGCGACCAGACGCCAGCGCGACATGATGGCCCTGCGATACAAGCGCTCTCAGCACCTCAATAGTGTTGTCGTGCAGCTGGTGGTTGCTGCCTAACAGCGTACCGTCAAGGTCGGAAACGATAAGGCGTGATGTCATGGTGCACTCCTGATGATAGAACTTCTCAGCTTATCCGATTACGCTCGTCGCTCCCAGCCGGATCAGAGCCCTCTAAGGCAACGCCGCCTGAAGAGGGCTCTTCGCTATCTTAACGCTGGTTAATTTAGCGTCACGACACGGCTATGCCGCTGACCATTGGCACTGGCACTGCGTAATAGCACCGTATTTTCCACCTCGGGGGGCACGTTGTCCTGATAGACCTGCCAGCTCGCCCCGTCGTCCAAAGAGTACTCAATACTTACTCCTGGTAGCGCGACATTGGCCACTAGCCTACCCGCTTCAACCCGGGCTCCTGGCAACGGCAGACGATAAGCGATTCCATCGCGCTCCAGCCGTGGCAGAACACGTTGACCAAGCAGGTTGGCAAAACGCTGCCAGTCCTCGATCAACGACTCATCGTCGACAAAGGACGTCTCGCCACCGATGAACGCCTGACCAGGTTGATAATCGAGTTCCCACTCGGCTTGGTGCCAGGCTCGCTCGGCCAACGCTAGCAGACGCGGGAAGATCATGTACTCCATCTGCGTCTCGCTACGTACCGTTTCACCCCAGGCTTGCGCGGAAATCCCCCGAGCACCTTGCCACCCCTGGGCGCTCTCGGAACGAAAGGTATTGCCGTCTCGGTCAACTGAGGTTTCCGCATTTTGCGCTAGATTATCGGGGGCAAAGGAGAACACTTTGCGAGTATCGGTGAAACGTGTCGCCCAGTAGTAGCCTCGTTCGTGTGGATTGACCTCGTAGGGCATATCGAAGTAGAGATAATCTGGGCTCGAAAGAATCACCTCATAGCCCCGCGCCTGCCACTCGGCCACTGACTGGCTACCGCCCCAAAACAGCGGATCCCAGAAATTGACAGCAACCTGCGGCGTCGCAAACTCGGCGGCGGACTCAACATGCTTAAGGCCGTCTTGCCAGGCTGACATCCGCGCTATTCCGTAGCTATCAGCGAGTTGATTGACCTGTAGGGCAAAACGGCTCGGCAGTTCCTCTACAGAGGCGACCTCTCCATCGGCAACGCTCTGTTGGCAAATTGGCGACGCCTCCCAGGGATGGTGCTGATCACTCTGGTCGATAGTTCCTCGCCAGTCGACCGGTTCTTCGGCATCGATATCCTGAAAACCATGACCCAGCAGGATATTCTTGGCTTCATCACCACCAAAGTGCCAGTTGTCCAGCGCCTGGCCCGCCTCTTGGTGCATCAATACCACTTCGCCCATCACTTTATCGACAAAGCGGTTCGTCGACTCAAGACAGGGATTGAGGTAGCTGCGACGATCATAGAGCTGAACCGACAGCGTATTGGACGTATCTTCGGGGTCGATTAATCGATACTCGTTGGCTGCCGCACTATCGCCCTCCTCCATCAGCCGACGATGTCGCGCTTCCATAGCCACCACAGCGGCGCGAGCATGGGCCGGCATATCAATCTCAGGCACCACCTGAATATGGCGAGCCTCGGCATAGCGAACGATATCGATATAATCCTCACGGGTGTAGAAACCGCTACCGGCAGTATCGTCCTCTGGCCCAGAGCCCAGCTGAGGTAAAAGGCAGTTCGTTTCTGCCAGATCATGACAGCGCTTGCTGCCTACTTCAGTTAATTCCGCCAACCCCGGAATTTCCAGCCGCCAGCCCTCATCATCGGTGAGATGGAAATGGAAACGGTTGAGCTTGTACGCAGCCATCTGATCAAGCAAGCGCAACACTGAGGCCTTATCTTTGAAATTCCGTGCAACATCCAGCATGACACCGCGATAGTCGTAACGTGGAGCGTCATCAATGTCCATCGCTGGCACCAATCCCGCCTCATCCATGGCCGCTATTAGCGACTGGACAGCGTAGAAAGCCCCAGTGGCGTCAAAGGCCAGAATATCGGCACCGGACTCATTGAGCTGCAGGCGATAGCCCCCCTCCCGTGCCAATGCTTCATCGAGAACGTCTGACTCAGAGGCCAAGCGGGCACGAATCACCAAGCCTTCGCCACCTTCGTTAACGGGAATGCCGAGCCGTTCGAAGCGCTCTCCCAGTACCGCTAGGCTAGCCTCGCTCAGCATTGGCATCACTAGGCTGATCCCTTCAGATAAATCGAGGGTAGCCTCTCCAAGGCGAAATGATCGCGGTGTTGGCAAAATAGCTCCCCGCAATGCATCGGCGGGCATTGCAGTGGCCTCAGCGTTGCGCTCGAAGCGTGTCTCGGCCGTCATCACCACGTTGTTATCGTCCGGTGTACGCATAAGCTGCTCACCGAAAGGAGCACGGACAAAATCGGTCAGCACTTCGTCACGGGTATTATCGATCACCGCTGTTTCATCGCCCACTGCCAGGTACCAGTTGGGCATCACATCGGTCATGAATAGCTGCCAGTACTCACCCACGATGGGAATTTCCAGGCTCTCTCCGGCGTCCAGTCCAGTAAAGGTGCCATTGGGCTCAAGGCGATGGAGATCCCCTGTGATACGAGTCAGCGACAGTTCAGGGTGATCCATCTGCAGCAGACGACGAATACTCGAGAAATACAGCCCCCAGTCGCTCGCCTCAATGGCCTTATCGGAGGTATTGGTCAAAAGGATCGTCGCAGTGAAACAGGCGGCGTAATCCGCCCCCAATCTCTGGCAGTCGTTATCATGCGCCTGTGGCTGATTGGCGGTTACCTTGTACTGCACGTCTAGCCGCTGCGCCAAGTCACGGGCAGACGACGCGTCAAGCTGAGTGGTTTCGCTGGCCTGGGTTGCCGCCGAGTTGATTGCAACCCCGATAGCCAGTGTCGTTAGGGCCTTCGTCAATGTTGTCATTGTTTTCACCTCAAGCATTACAGAATCGAGAAAGGAGCCACGACCGTGAACTTGATGTCGTGCTCATCCTGAAAGGCGTTTTTAAAGCCGCCATCTCCCCAGGAGGCGTAGTCGGTGCGGTTGTCGTAGCGGGTATAGTGCAGTTGAAAACGCGTGCCCTCGGCCCAGCCATTCTGAACTTTGTAATGCACGTCAAAGTTCCAGGCGGACTCACTAAAGCGGCGGCCGGGGTCCTCAAAACCTGAGTAGGGACGAGCATCCCAGCCATAAGCATGAGCCACGCCCAACGACCAACCAGGCAAACTCCAGCCTTCCAGGTCATAGGTAACACCGGCGTAGAGGGACTTCTCGCCATCGTGATTCCAATCGGACCGGGCATCCCACCAGACGTCCATGCGGCCGTTAGACGATGCATAAGGGGTGGTCATTCGCGGCAGGAAGTAGCCCTGAGACCCAGGGGCATGCACCCAGCTAAACTCAAGCCGCCAATCGAAGGCACCTTGATCATAGTGAGCGGTAAGCACCTGTTGCCAGGCAGTGCCGTCATAGACGTCGTTGGCCGAACCATCGTCATGACGGTCACTGGCGGCGTAGGCCTGGTAACTCAAACGCAGCGGGGAATCGTTCAGCTGGGTGGCATAAGAAACCTTACCGAACCCTTGATCCATATAGCCCTGGGCTTGCCCAAAAGCCGCCTCGAGCACCAGGTCTTCGGTGATTTCGTAGCGTGCTCCCAGCGAGTGCAGATAGTCGATCGTCTCTCCATCGGCTTGGCGGAACTCGTAGAAGCTCTGATACCAAGGGGCCTTGTAACGATCAGCATGAAAATAGCTCAGCGATAGGTCACCTATCCTGGCTCCGAGTTCTCCACCGCGATAAGTGCCTGGTAGGAAGGACCAGTTAGGGGCGATGACACTGGTGCCTTGGGGCTGCAGATACCCTAACCGCCCCCACATATCGCCAAACTTGAACTTGAGTGCGGCCCGGTAGAGGCTGGCACCATTCGTCTCCTTGCCGTCCCAGCGTTCTTCCCACAGAGTGCTCGCTGGGCGGAAATTAAATTCCGTACCCTGGTGGCGGTTCTGAAAGTCATAGGCGGCAAAGGCAGCTAGATCCAGCCCCACAATGCCCCCCGCATGACCACTCGAGAAGTCGACAGCTAGATTGGCGGTAGAGTGCTGTAGATTGGAAGCGTAAGCCCCTGGGCTGCCCTCGCCATCCGGCCCCATACCTCCCGAACGACGATCACGGTCGCGATAGATATAAAACAGAGTGGTCTCAAGGCTGGCCTCTTCCATAAAGTCCTGAGGCTCGTCGGCAGAAGACGTCAAAGGAACCAACGATAAAGTACCGATCAGGGCTAGTTGACCAAAGCGACCTAACGGCTGCCCTTTTTGGGGCGTAGGTATGCTTGATATCAGCATGGCGTCGTATCCGATTGTTGTTGATTTTGTATTAGCGTTGCAGTGATGTGCACGTTTTAAAGACGCGCGGGGTCTGTAGGGCAGCGCAACGCTGCCCCATAAACATGGGTCTATGACGTAGAAGTCTTGGCTAAATCGCCACGGCTCCCCGTTACTCAGTCGTTGCCAAGTAACGGGTGCCGATTACGAGCGTTAGGCTCTTAGTGAATGCGCGATAGCAGCGGCTTGATCGCCGACGATCAGATGCCATGTATTGCCGTTCAACGCTTGGATGCCTCTACATCCCAGTTGGTCAAGCGCTGCGCTGTCTAGACCAGCGCCATCGACTAGCTCCACGCGCAGGCGTGTCTGGGCTTGGACGTCCAGCCGTTGCACGTTGGCATTACCACCTAAGGCAGCCATCCAGCGTTGGGCCACCTCGGCGGGCAATACCGTCGGTTGAGATGAGTTTGCGGGGGTACCAGGGCTATGTTCAGAAGGACTATGTGCAGAAGGGCTATGAGAAGAGGTATTGGCATCCATCGCCGCTCCACTCTGCTTGAGCGCTTGTCGAATCTCATCTGCGATACCATCCGCAATGGGCCCCATCACTACCTGAAGACCACCGCCCTGGAGACGCATGATCCCCCGAGAGCCCAACGATTTCAGAGCCGGCTCATCAATTGCCTCAGGGTTCTCCAGCACCAAGCGCAACCGAGTCGTACAGGCACCTACGCTTTGCAGGTTGCTCGCGCCACCTAACGCCGTGACAAACGCTGGGCCACGTTCACCGAGTGGTGTTGGGGCTGCTGCGGAGGAAGTGCTTTCCGGCTCGCGCCCTGGGGTAGGTAGATTAAAGCGGACGATGGCCCAGCGAAATACCATGTAGTACAGAACAAAATAGGCGAGGCCGACAGGCAGCATCAGCCAACCATTGGTGGAAAGCCCGTAAGAGAGTGCAAAGTCAAAGGCTCCAGCGGAGAAGGTGAAGCCAAGCTTCACGTCCAGCCAGTGCAGCAGCGCCATGGAAATGCCCGTTAACACTGCGTGCATGCCATAAAGCAGCGGTGCCAGGAACATAAAGGTGAATTCGATGGGTTCGGTGACACCGGTCAGGAAAGCCGTCAATGCCAGCGAAAGTAACAAGCCACCCACCTGGGCACGGCGTCCTTTTGGTGCGGCATGGTACATGGCCAGCGCCGCGGCTGGCAGGCCGAACATCATCACCGGGAAAAAGCCCGCCATAAAGCGCCCTGCTTCAGGGTCACCAGCAAAGAAACGATTAAGGTCGCCATTGGCTACTACCCCAGAGGCTGTCTCAAAATTGCCGAAGACGAACCACACCAGGCTATTCAGCACGTGGTGCAACCCCGTCACAATCAACAAACGATTAATCGTTCCGTACACGAAAAGTCCCAGCTCACCGGCGCCAATCAGCCAGTGACCAAGTGCATCAATACCATGTTGGATGGGCGGCCAAATCACCCCAAAAACAACCCCCATTGCTACTGCAGCTAGGCCAGTGGCAATAGGTACAAAGCGTCGCCCACCAAAAAAGGCCAGATAATCAGGGAGCTGAATCGACTTATAGCGATTATAAAGCAGGCCTGCCACGCTGCCGGCAATAATCCCTGCCAGCACCCCCATATCGATCTCAGGGTTAAGCGCAGTCAGCACCGCATCTAGTACCAGGTAACCAATCACCCCGGCTAGACCAGCGGCACCGTTACTATCATCCGCGAAGCCTACGGCTAGGCCGATAGCAAAAATCAGCGCCAGGTTGGCGAAAATGGCCTCGCCAGCGCCAGCAATAAAGGCAATATCCAGCAGATCAGGCTGCCCAAGTCGCAGCAATAGACCTGCAATGGGCAATACTGCGATAGGTAGCATCAGAGAGCGGCCAAGCCGCTGTAGTCCGCCCATTAGGCGGGAACCGAAGGTCGTAGAAGACATTTCAGCACCTCTCAAGGGTCGTTGTTGTTATGTCGGTTTGGTTGGCCTGAGCAAGCCACGCGCTTAAGTGCTGGCGTACAGCGGTCGCATCGTCCAAGGCCAGTAGTGCGGGAAGTTCATCTGCCAGTGCGGCAGCATTCAGGCAACGCAGGGCAGCTTTCACCGCAGGCACACGTGCTGGTTCTACAGAGAGTTCATCGACACCCAGCGCGACGAGCAGAAGCGCGACCCGTTCATCACCCGCGGCGGCACCGCAGACTCCCACCGGGCAGTGCCCTTTCGCGCCGTCTACCGTCGCTTGAATCAGCCGCAGCACCGCAGGATGCAATACATCCGCTCGTGCGGTGAGCGCCGGGTCCTCACGGTCCATCGCCAGGGTGTACTGGGTTAGATCGTTGGTGCCGATTGACAGAAAGTCGGCTTCAACGGCGAGGCTTCTGGCGCACAGAGCAGCACTAGGCACCTCGATCATGGCACCAAGGCGCGGCCGCGCATCGAGCCCCATTTCGCTGGCCAACGTCTCTAAGCGCTTGCGCACTTCGCGCAGCTCGCCAACCTCAGTCACCATCGGCAGCATGATATGTAACGTTTCCAACGGCGTAACGCCGAGTAGCGCTCGCAGCTGGGTCTCCAGCAGTTCAGGCTGGCTGGCCCACAAACGAGCGCCCCGCACGCCCAGCGCTGGGTTAGGTACTGACGGCAATCGCAGATAAGGAAGCTGCTTGTCTGCACCAATATCCAGGGTGCGAATAATCACAGGCTTGCCATCTAAGGCCTTCACCGCAGCCTGATATTCATCACGCTGAGTCGCTTCACTGGGGGCACTATCTCGCTCAAGAAAAAGAAACTCACTGCGCAGTAGGCCTACACCATCAGCCCCCGAATCTGCCGCCAAACGCGCCTCTTCGGCGCCACCGATATTGGCGCATACCTCAATTTCTCGCCCGTCCAGAGTCATCGCTGGCTCATGCGCTAACGCTTGCGCTTGCTCAGCTTCATAACGGCGAGCATCAATGCGCTCTGCCACTTCCGCCCGTTGAGTAGCGCTGGGGCTCAGCGCCAAGCGTCCATTTTCCGCATCTAGAATGACGCTCTCGCTTGTGGCGCTATTAGCAGCGTCGATTAGGCTTGCCCCCATGGCCACGAGGCAGGGAATACCTCGGGCGCGTGCCAAAATGGCCACATGGGAAGTGGTGCCGCCGCCCGCGAGACACAGCCCAGCAGGGTGCTGGGCGGCAACGGCCACCAGCTCTGAGGGTGTCAGTTCATCAGCAACAACGACGGCTCCCTTCGGCAGCTCAGGAAGTGCCGCTTGATGGTCGTCGCTGAGTTCCACCATCACACGGCGCTGCAAGTCGCGCAGATCAGCAACCCTGGCGGCAAGCAGCGTATTTCCACTCGCCGCAAGCCTTGCGGCCTCGCCATCAAGCGCCTCACGCCAAGCTTGGCCAGCGCTGCGACCTTCACTAATGTGCTGACCTGCCGCTGCCGCCAAATCGGGATCATCGAGCCAGGCGCCATGGGCAGCAAAGATTTCCGCCTCGGCGCTCTGCCCCTGGCGCGTCGCTTGCGCTTCAGCTTTAGCTAGCGCTTCGCCAACGCTTAGCAGAGCCTTTTTCAAGCAAGCTGTCTCAACGGCTTCGCCCTCGCCCATCAAGGGCACGGCGGGTAGCGGCAATTGATAAGAGACAAGCGGACCGATGGCTAAACCAGGGCTAGCCACCAAGCCAGCCAGTTCGCCCTCTTTAAGTGCCACTGCGGTTAATGTAGACGACGCAGGTGCGCTATGTTCGTCGGCTTCAGGAGTAGTCAACAGACGCTCGGCGGCATCCAGCGCAGCCTCAGCAGCCTCTCCCTGGGCAGTCAGTTTTAACGTTGCGCCTTCGGTCAGGCCCAAGTTCATTAATGCGCTAAGACTAGCGGCGCTAGCACTGGCAGCGTTGTCGCTTGAACCCTCATGTTGCACCGTCAGATTAACGTTATGCTCGCGAGCAATAGCACGCAGTCGAGCAGCCGGTCGCGCATGCAGCCCCGATGCCAAGGCTAGGGTCACGCGGCGCTCAGCTAACGGCCCATCGGCACGTGTATCGGATTGCTCAATAGCCGTGCGGGTTAGCACCAGTAAAGGCTCACCAAGGGAAACACGCTCACCCTCACGGTGCTTCGACGGCAGTAATTGCCAACCAGCCGCTTCGGTGATCACTAATGGGGTAATCAGCGCACTTGCGCCCAGCGCTAACGCATCGGCATCGAAACGGCACAGCGGGTCACCAGCGCGCACTTGATCACCTACGGCGACCAAAGGCTCAATACCTTTTCCGTTTAACTCAACCGTATCCAGGCCAAGGTGAAGCAGTAATTCAACACCCGCCGCGGTTCTCAAGGTGAACGCATGATGGGTTCGCGCGCACTGCACCACTTCACCATCACAGGGAGCATGCAGGCATTCGCCCAGTGGATCGAGAGCAATGCCCTCTCCCAGGGTTAGGCTGGCGAAAACCGGATCGGGCACTGCTGCTAGGGGTACCACAACCCCCGTTACGGGGGCCTGCAGCGTTAATGATTGACTTGAATCTGACATGGGAGGACTCCCAAGATTGTTGTTATACGTTACAGGGTGCAGGTAACTTTATTGAGGTGCCGAGGGCGATCTGGATCGCTTCCCCGAGCCTCTGCAAGGCCAGCCACCATTTGATAAAAGCTCTGAATCACCGACAGTGGCTGCAGAGCCTCATGACCAGCATCTACCAAGGTCAAATTGCGCTGTACCACGCTCTTGTCGGCAGCAAGGACTACCCGGGCACCAACACTCTTGAGCCACTCGGTTAACTCCAGCAAGCCAGCCTGTTCGGGCCCTGGTGGTGCGAATACCAGCACCGGATAATCAGGGCCAATTAGCGCCATCGGACCATGGCGAACTTCGGCACCGCTAAAGGATTCCGCTTGAATCGCACAGGTTTCTTTAAACTTGAGCGCCGCTTCCTGAGCGACTGCAAGACCTGCTCCACGACCAATCACCATCATCTTGTCAGCATTTAGTAATGCCTCGATGGCCGGGGACCAATCCATCGCCAGGGCCTGGGTCAGTCGTTCTGGAAGTTGTTCCAAAGCAGTGAGTAGCAGGCGGTCTTCCTGCCAGTGGCCGATGAGCTGCGCCATGGCAGAAAGCGTGGCCAAGTAGCTTTTGGTGGCAGCGACACTTTTTTCTTCTCCCGCGTAGAGCGGAATTTCACTATCGCTGGCCGCGCCCAGAGGCGACTGCGGCGTATTGACTAACGCTACCGTTCGAGCCCCAGCGGCAGCGAGGGACTGCTGCATCGCCACTAGGTCAGGGCTTTGTCCAGATTGGGAAACCGCCAAGGACAATTGCCCTGTTAGTCGCCAAGGTGCCTTCGCCAGGGTGGTCAGCGAGGGAGGCAGCGAGGCCACAGGAATGCCTTTACGCTGCATGCATTGGTAGGCGAAGTAGCTGGCGGCATGATCGGAACTACCCCGCGCCACGGTGACTGCGGCAGTCGGCTCGGCAAGGCGCAAGCGTTCACCTAGTGCAGCAAGCAACGCGTGATTACGCTGCAGCTGACCGCGAACACGTTCAGGGGCGTTGCGAGTTTCTTCAAGCATCAAAGACATTTAAGAGGCTCCTTGGGCGTTTCCACAGATATGACGGCCTTCGACATAGACCGCTTGGAGTTGAAGTTGGGGGTCAAGGATGACCAGGTCCGCCAATGCGCCCTCTTGCAGGCGGCCAATGTCGTCGATCTCTAGGAAGTCGGCAGGGAAACGTGACAGGCGATCCGAGGCGTCCGCCAGGGTAAGACCGAGACTAACGAAGTTACGTAACGCCTGATCCATGGTCAGCGTACTGCCTGCCAAGGTGCCGTCAGCCAAACGCACACCTCCCAGACATTTGGTGACGGTCTGCTCACCTAGACGGTAATCACCGTCTGGCATGCCTGCCGCTGCCGTGGAGTCGGTAACCGCATAGAGATTAGGGATGCAACGTAAGGCGGCACGGATGGCACCAGGATGTACATGCAGCAGATCAGGAATCACTTCGGCGTACTGCGCATGGGCGAGCGCTGCGCCGACCATTCCCGGCTTGCGGTGATGCAGTCCGGTCATGGCATTGAACAGATGAGTAAACCCGCAGGCACCATGAGCCAATGCCTCAACGCCCTCTTCATAGCTGCCAAGCGTATGCCCTATCTGAACCCGCACGCCGCGTTCGCTGAGATGGCGAATTAATGCATAGTGGCCAGCTAACTCAGGGGCAAGTGTCAGTAAGCGGATGGGGGCCAAAGCACACAGCTCATCCACCTCCTCAATCACGCCATTACGCGCATGGGCAGGTTGAGCACCCAGCTTGCCGGGATTGATATAGGGACCTTCCAAATGAACGCCCAATACCTTAGCGGCGTCCGGCTCCTGCGCTTCCATATAGCGGGCGATATCGCCTAACACCTGACGGATCCGTTCATCTGGCGCCGTCATGGTGGTAGCAAGCAAACGGGTGGTGCCAAAACGCACGTGTGTGCGCGCTAGGGTGGCAAGAGCTGTGCCGCCCTCCATGGTGTCGGCACCACCACCACCATGCACATGCAAATCTATAAAGCCGGGAATAATGCGTGGATGGTCATTGGTATCAGGATCTACCGGATCGCCGTCAATGCGCCTAATACGCCCGTCTTCCCAGTGGATCTCTCCCAGGCGCCAGCCCTCAGAGGTGAGAATATTGCCAAACTGCATAAAACCTCCTAGCGGGTCATCTCGACCATAAAGTCGTAATAATCAGTGCGGCAGTAGGTAACGGTAAGCTCCGCCGGAGAGCCATCTGAGAGATAGCCTAGACGCGTCACTTTGAGCAGTGCCTGGCCCTCAGGCACCTCAGCAAGCGCCGCCAACTCCTCGCTGGCATTGATAGCCGTCACATGCTGCAAAGCACGTGCTATGCCTTTGCCGCTGGCTTCCAGCACCGCATAAAGGGATGTATCGACCCGGAGAGGATCGGGCAGCACCGAGATGGGGAGGCAACTCTCTTCGACCGCCATTACCACCCCATCGGCTAAACGCAAACGCTTGAGACGCGCGACTTGGGCATCAGCCCCCAGGCCAAGGCGCATGCTCTCTTCTGCACTGGGGTTGGCCAGCTTGCGTTCCAACCAAAGAGAACTCGGCGTAAACCCACGCTGGGTCAGCAGCTCGGTAAAACTGGCGAGCCGTGACAAGGATTGATTGAGGCGAGGGGTAATAAACGTGCCCGAGCCACGGCTTCGGCGAATCAGCCCAAGTTCTGCTAGGCGATCTAACGCCTTCCGCGCAGTAATGCGCGAAACCGCTAAGCTTTCGGCCAAGTTGCGCTCAGAAGGCAACGCCTCGCCGGCTTGCCAGGCGCCCGTATCAATTGCTTGTTCTAGCTGACGCGCTAACTGCTGATAAAGCGGTGTTGCGCCCTGAGGATCAAGATGTAGCTGAGTAAAGCGTGGGTCCATGAGTGTCTCCCAGTAGCGGCCATACCAATTAGATACCACTATAGACCCAATGAGATACCAATCAAATACCAATTAGCTACAACTATGGTTGAATAGTGACGTTCGAGCTGGCCAATAAGGCAATAAAGCACGCACAAGATTGAACGCAGATCGTTGATAGTTTGGGGCCAAAGCGAACTTCAGGGTAACCACGATTGGCGCGGCCTTTGGGAATCCGTATAGTGGCAGGCTACTCTCGCCAACTGATTGAACACATGCTGCAAAACAACTCATTGCTTGCCCAGCTCAAGCAACAGATCCGTGATACCACCCCACGCGCTGAAGGGGTGATCAAAGCCACCGAAAAAGGCTTCGGTTTCCTTGAAACCGACAGCGGTGAATCTTATTTCGTGCCGCCCCCCGCCATGAAGCAAGTACTCCATGGCGATCGCGTCGAGGCGGTGATCCATGAAAACGGCGACAAAAAGTCCGTAGAGCCTGAAAAGCTGATCGAAGCTGGGCTTGACCGCTTTGTTGCCCGTGTTCAGAAGCGCGAAGACCGTTTAGCCGTTGTGCCCGACCATCCGTCGATTCGCAATGTGCTAAAGGCGCGCATAAAGAACAGCCTGGATGAAGCCACCATTGCTGATGGCGACTGGGTTGTCGCGCGGCTGGTACGCCACCCGCTGAAAGAGAACGATCGCGGCTTCTTTACGCAAATTGATGAGCTAGTGGCTAAGGCCGACGATCCCGCCGTTCCGTGGCGTGTCACCCTTGCCCGCCATGCGCTGGAACAGGAATGCCCGGACGCAGGTACCGAGTGGCCACTGCATGATGAAGGGTTAACCCGTGAAGACCTCACGGCACAGCCCTTCTTTACTATCGATGGCGAAAAAACCCGCGATATGGACGACGCGCTTCACGTGGAAGCGCTGGAAAGCGGCGGCTGGCGACTAAGCGTTGCGATCGCTGACCCAACAGCCTACGTTGAAGAAGGCCACGCGGCCGACCTTGAAGCGCGCACCCGTGCTTTTACGGTCTACTTACCCGGCCAGAACGTGACCATGCTGCCTGAACAGCTGGCGGATGACCTCTGTTCGTTGTGGGAAGGCCAGGATCGCCCTGCCCTTGCCTGCTCGCTGGACATTAATGCCGACGGCAGCCTAGGTGATTACCGCTTTTTTGCGGCTAACGTAAAATCCCACGCCAAACTAGTCTATGACCGCGTTTCCGACTGGATTGACGGTCAAGGTGAGTGGGCCCCCGCTGACAATATCGCTGAACAGCTGAAAGCACTGCGCGATTTGACCGAAGCGCGCACCGCTTGGCGCAACGAACATGCGCTGGTGTTTAAAGATCGTCCTGATTACGTTTTCGACCTGGACGACGCGGGCAACGTCTTAGGCATTCGCACCGAAGATCGCCGCATTGCCAACCGTATGATTGAAGAGTCGATGATTGCCGCTAACGCTTGCTGCGCGGACTTCCTCGCCAAGCATATCGGTCACGGTATCTTTAATGTGCACCGCGCTTTTGAGCCTGAAAAAGCCGAATCTGCTCAAGAGTTCTTAGCAACTCAGGAGATTGAAGTTGCCCAGGAAGCGCTGACTGAGCTGGCTCACTACAAAGAGCTAAAGCGCGCTCTGGAAAGCCGTGATGATGCCTGGCTGGACGCGCGCCTGCGCCGCTTCCAAGGCTTCACCAGCATGTCAGCTCAACCTGGCCCGCACTTTGGTCTTGGACTACCGGCTTATGCCACTTGGACGTCGCCAATTCGTAAGTACGGCGATATGGTCAACCATCGTTTGATCAAGCGTGTGCTTAAAGGTGAACAGGCTCCGGCAGAAGCCAGCCAGCAGCTCACCGAGCAACTCACCGAGCGGCGCCGCCTGAACCGTATGGCAGAACGCGACGTAAAAGATTGGCTCTACGTTCGCTACTTAACGCCAGCGGCTCAAAACCAAGACGCCTTCGACGCAGAGATCATGGCGATCAACCGCGGTGGTATGCGAGTACGCCTGTTGGAAAATGGTGCTACCGCCTTCGTACCCGCCCCGCTAATGCACAGCGATCGCGATAAAGTGGTCATTGATGATAAAGAGGGTCGCATTCAGATTGAAGGCGAAGAGCGCTACAAGCTGGGCGACAGCCTGCGCATTGCGCTAACAGAAGCCCGTGAGGAAACCCGCTCGCTGGTCGCCAAACCCACAGAATAACGTTACCTTGCCCCGCCCACGCCACGGCATTGCCGTGGCGTTTTATTTTCCCGCCGCCCATTAACTGTCGCAGAACTGACTTATTTCTTCCTTATGGTAATCCGATGACACCCTTGTAGTTCGGAGGTTACCTTGCACATCGCTGATGTGACCATGTTTCACGCCCCAGCAAGCGGCGGCGTTCGTACTTATCTGCAAGCTAAACACCGGGTGCTAGCGCACACGGCAAACCTACGCACTAGCCTGTTAGTGCCGGGAGCTGAGCGCGATAGCCTGGGTGACCACCACACCTTGCCAGCGCTACACCTCCCCTTGGGCCAGGGCTACCGCTTTCCGCTGAGGGGGGCACGCTGGCGCGATGCGCTGATTGATCTTAAACCTGATCTTATCGAGGCTGGCGACCCTTATGTAACGGCGTGGGCAGCCCTCGCCGCAGGCCAAAAGCTTGGGGTACCGGTGGTAGGCTTTTATCACTCAGACCTTCCGCGCTTAATGGGGGATCGCTTTGGCCGCTACGTTGAGAAACGCTTAACGCGCTATGTCAAAGACCTCTACTGCCAATTTGATAGCGTGCTGGCACCCTGTAACGCTATGGCTAATCGATTAAGGGAATGGGGAGTCGATAACGTTCGCGTACAGCCATTAGGGGTCGATTTAAACCATTTTCACCCCCAGCAGCGAGATCCCGCCTTCCGCCAAGGCATGGGTATTCCCAGCGATAAAAAGCTGCTGATCTTTGTCGGTCGCAATTCCCGCGAGAAAAATATTGATGTACTGCTGGCGACGATGCGCCAGCTCGGCAGTGATTACCATTTATTACTGATGGGTCCCGGCATGCCCCATCAGGTACCCAACAATGTCACTGTCGTGGATCGCTGCTGCGGCGCACATGAAGTGGCCAAAGCACTTGCCAGTAGCGATGCCCTTTTGCATGCGGGCACTCGGGAAACGTTTGGCTTGATCGCTCAAGAAGCGATGGCCTGCGGTATCCCTGTCGTGGGTGCCAGGGCCGGCGCACTGGCCGAAAATGTGCCGTTAGGCGCTGGCATTCTGTGTCAGCCACTCAACCCGGATGCCATGGCCGAGGCATGCACAGCCTTGTTCAGTAATGACATCGCTGCCAGCGGGCGTTATGCCCGTCATTTTGTCGAACGACAGTTCAGTTGGGATAGCGTTATCCAGTCTCTTCTCGAGCACTACATCGACCTTTGCAAAATTGAACGGCCCAATGCCCTCGTCCACCACCACTAAGCCCCAACGACTACTGCGTTTTCGCCCGCTGCATGGTTTGCTACTGGCGGGGGCGCTCTTGGCCCCGCTAGTGCTTACCACTTGGCTGGGCGGTGCTGAGGCGCTGCAGCGTATTAAACATTTTCCATTCGCGTTATTGCTGTTGATGCTGGTATTAGCGTTTCTGTGTTGGAACCTGAATGCAACAAGGCTGCGGCTAATGTTAGGTGGCCGTGCAGGGCAACTTGGTCAACGTGGTGCACTGGGCATCGAACTGGCATCAAAGTTTGCGTTGTGCGCTACGCCTGGAGGGAGTGGAGGACCAGCCACTCTACTTATCCTGCTTGCACGACGAGGCTTTCCTCCCGCCAAAGGGGCAGCGGTGTTTTTGATTGACCAAGGCTGTGATTTGCTGTTCTTCCTTACCATGCTGAGCGGTTTGGTGCTCTTTTCGCTGGCCAGCGATACCCAGTGGCCGCATCAGTCACTAGTACAGTGGTCACTGGTCGGTTTAGCATTTATGGCGACGCTGGTCAGTGGTGTGATGTGTTATTTACCCAGCCTGCTGCGTGCAGGTGGCGTTATAACGACATGGCCAAGCCGTTACCGACGGCGCTGGTTAGTAAGGCGCTTATTACGATGCCGATATGCGCTCAAGGTCACACTCGCGCTTCCTTTTACGACGCTGCTCGCGATGATGATGCTTACCGCAGCGCATTGGCTAATGCGCTATAGCTTACTCTATGTCGCGGTGCTGGGCGTGGGCGGCCATGCCGATTGGATGTGGACGTTTTTAACCCAAATGCTGGCCATGGCGGCCAGCCAGCTGAGCTTTCTTCCTGGCGGCGCAGGTGCCGCCGAAGTGGGCGTTGGCAGTTTGTTGCTGCCCTTGATGGAACGCGAGCAGGCCGCAGCAGCCGTCTTAGTGTGGCGACTGGTGAGCTACCACCTCTATTTAGCGGTGGGGGCGCCACTATTTATTCTGTACAGCTACCGAATGCTACGCAGAAAACCCGACCATAAAACGCCGGAAGGATAACCATGCACCAACGAATAAGGGCGCCCCGAGGGGCGCCCTTATCGCGTGCGACTAGAGGTCGATAGCTTACCAGCCAGTGACTTCTTTCAGTGCATCGCCGATTTCAGCCAGAGAACGCACGGTTTTAACACCAGCATCTTCCAGGGCAGCAAACTTCTCATCCGCAGTACCTTTACCGCCAGAGATGATTGCGCCCGCATGGCCCATACGCTTGCCAGGAGGTGCAGTGACACCGGCAATGTAGGAAACCACAGGCTTAGAAACGTTGGCTTTGATGTAAGCCGCTGCTTCTTCTTCAGCCGTACCACCGATTTCACCGATCATCACGATCGCTTCGGTTTTCGGGTCTTTCTCGAACATTTCAAGAATGTCGATAAAGTTAGAACCTGGAATCGGGTCACCACCGATGCCTACACAGGTAGACTGACCGAAACCATGGTCAGTTGTCTGCTTAACGGCTTCGTAAGTCAGGGTGCCTGAACGCGACACGATACCGACTTTACCCGGCTGGTGAATGTGGCCCGGCATGATGCCAATTTTACATTCGCCAGGCGTGATAACACCTGGGCAGTTCGGGCCGATCAGACGTACGCCCAGCTCGTCACATTTTACTTTTGCTTCGAGCATGTCTAGCGTCGCGATACCTTCGGTGATGCACACGATCAGCTTGATGCCAGCGTTAGCAGCTTCAAGAATCGAGTCTTTACAGAACGGTGCCGGAACGTAGATCACGCTGGCTTCCGCGCCGGTTTTCTCGACCGCTTCTTTCACGGTGTTGAAAACGGGCAGGCCCAGGTGCGTCTGGCCGCCTTTGCCCGGCGTAACACCACCGACCATTTGCGTGCCATAGGCAATCGCCTGTTCGGAGTGGAACGTGCCCTGGCCACCCGTGAAACCTTGGCAGATGACCTTGGTGTTCTTATCGATCAGGATGCTCATTACTTGCCCTCCGCTGCTTTTACAACCTGCTGAGCCGCGTCGGTCAGACTGGTAGCAGCGATGATGTTCAGACCGCTAGACGCCAGTTTTTCAGCGCCCAATTCAGCGTTGTTACCTTCCAGACGCACAACCACTGGAACGTTAACACCAACTTGTTCAACAGCACCGATGATGCCTTCAGCAATCATGTCGCAACGAACGATACCGCCGAAGATGTTCACCAGAACCGCTTTGACGTTGTCATCAGACAGAATGATCTTGAACGCTTCTGCAACGCGCTCTTTGGTCGCACCGCCGCCAACGTCCAGGAAGTTAGCAGGCTTGCCGCCACTCAGGTTGACGATGTCCATGGTGCCCATGGCCAGGCCAGCACCGTTAACCATGCAGCCGATGTTGCCATCAAGCGCTACGTAGTTCAGTTCCCACTTCGCTGCATCAGCTTCACGCTGATCTTCCTGGGAAGGATCGCGCATCGCTTGAAGGTCCGGATGACGGTACAGCGCGTTGCTGTCGAGTCCCAGTTTCGCGTCGAGGCAGTGCAGATTGCCTTCGTCGGTAATAACCAGCGGGTTAATTTCTAACAGTGCCAGATCTTTGTCATGGAACAGCTTAGAAAGGCCCAGGAAGATCTTGGTGAACTGCTTGACCTGGTCGCCTTTAAGGCCCAGAGCAAATGCCAGCTCACGCGCTTGGTAGGGCTGTGCACCAACCAACGGATCGATTTCGGCTTTCAGAATTTTTTCTGGCGTTTCTTCTGCAACGGTCTCGATTTCAACACCGCCTTCAGTAGAGGCCATGAAGACCACGCGACGAGTGGTGCGATCAACGACGGCGCCGAGATACAGCTCGTCAGCGATATCGGTGCAAGTCTCAACCAAAATTTTAGCAACCGGCTGACCTTTTTCGTCAGTCTGGAAGGTTACCAGGTTCTTGCCTAACCACTGCTCGGCGAAAGCTTTTGCTTCAGCCGGATCTTTAATCAGCTTAACGCCGCCCGCTTTACCGCGGCCGCCAGCGTGAACCTGGGCTTTAACCACCCACATGTCACCGCCGATCTTTTTACACGCTTCTTCAGCTTCTTCGGGAGTGTCCACGGCAAAGCCTTTAGACACTGGTAGACCATAATCAGCAAACAGCTGTTTGCCTTGATACTCGTGAAGGTTCATCGATTCATGCCATTGGTTGCATGTGACTCGAACGATGACCCGCTGCTTTAAAAGAGCGGGGCATCCCCGTACCTTCGTCCCCGCTGATTTCTCACAGAGCCGAAAGTGTTGCGCCACCTGACGGTGGCGCTTGGTTGTTGCTTAGCGAATTACTTGCGCTTCTTACGGTTAGCCATATGAATGGCATGGCCATCTACCGCAAGAGCTGCTTCGTGCACAGCTTCCGACATAGTCGGGTGTGCATAGCAGGTCAGAGCCAGGTCTTCGGCGCTGGAGCCGAATTCCATTGCAATCACGCCCTGGGCAATCATCTCACCCGCGTGCTGACCAACGATATGCATGCCGAGAATACGGTCGGTTTCCGCATCGGCGATAATCTTGGCGCTACCTTCGGTGGCGTTGTTCGCCATCGCACGACCACTTGCCGCGAACGGGAAGCTACCGGTCTTAACTTCAATGCCTTTCGCTTTGGCATCTTGCTCAGTCATACCGACCCAAGCTACTTCTGGGAACGTGTAAATCACGTTCGGAATCGTGTCGTAGTTCATCTCGGCTTTGTGACCAGCGATGATATCAGCGACCATGATACCTTCTTCAGATGCCTTGTGCGCCAGCATGGGGCCACGCACACAGTCACCAATGGCATAAACACCGGGTACGTTAGTGCGGCACTGGTCATCAACAAAGATAAAACCGCGTTCGTCCAGCTCAACGCTCACACCATCGGCAATCACACCCTTGGTGTACGGACGGCGACCAACGCAAACAATCAGCTTGTCGAAGGTCATTTCCTGTTCGCCATTGGCATCGGCGTACTTAACGATGACTTCGTCGCCGTTGGTTTCCGAACCAGTCACACGGGCGCCCAGTTTAATATCCAGCCCCTGCTTTTTGAGCAGTTTCTGCGTTTCTTTCGCGATCGCCGTATCGACCATCGGCAAGAAGCTATCCATCGCTTCCAGAACAGTAACTTCAGAACCTAAGCGGTTCCAAACACTACCCAGTTCTAGGCCGATAACGCCAGCACCAATAACGCCTAAACGCTTCGGCGTTTCCTGGAATTCTAGCGCGCCGGTAGAGTCAACAATCAAACCTTCGGTTAGCGGCGTCGGTGGAATTTCAACCGGCACAGAACCTGCAGCAATAACGATGTTATCAGCGTCGTAAGTGGTCGTATTGCCGTCTAGATCGGTAACTTCGACTTGCTTACCGGAAACCACTTTACCGGTACCTTCAATAGCCGTAACGCCATTGGCTTTAAATAAGCCAGAGATGCCGCCGGTCAAGTTCTTAACGATCTTGTCCTTGCGAGCCATCATTTTTTTGACGTCCATCGTGACGTCACCGGCATTAATACCCATGTCGTCGAAATCGTGCTTGGCTTCGACGAACTTATGCGAGGCTTCAAGCAACGCTTTAGACGGGATACAGCCGACGTTCAAACACGTACCGCCGTGAACGACATTGCCTTCTTTACCAATCCATTTTTCAACACAGGCGGCTTTCAGGCCCAGCTGCGCAGCGCGGATAGCCGCTACGTAGCCACCGGGACCTGCACCGATAACGATCACATCAAACTTGTCAGCCATGTTGGCTCCTTTAGCTTGGTTGCCTCCCCCCATTTGAACCTAAAACGGGCAGGAGGCAAGGTGCGATTGCATTAGAACGCTAATACAGCAGAGGAGGCGGATCAGCGCGCTCCGTTATACGTCCAGCAGCAAGCGAGCCGGGTCTTCCAGCAGCTCTTTAATAGTAACCAAGAATCGTACCGCATCTTTACCATCAATCATGCGGTGGTCGTAGGACAGCGCCAGATACATCATCGGGCGAATCTCGACCTTACCATTCACAGCCATTGGACGATCCTGGATTTTATGCATACCCAGGATAGCGGTTTGAGGTGGATTGATAATCGGGGTCGACATCAAAGAACCAAATGTACCGCCGTTAGTGATAGTGAAGGTGCCGCCGATCATGTCATCCATGCCCAGCTTTCCGTCACGACCACGCTTACCGAAATCAACAATGGTGCGCTCAACGTCGGCAATTTTCATGCTATCGGTATCACGCAGCACCGGTACAACCAAGCCACGATCCGTTGATACCGCAACGCCGATATCTTGATAACCGTGATAAACGATATCGGTACCATCAATAGAGGCGTTAACATCCGGGAAGCGCTTGAGTGCTTCAGAAGCCGCTTTCACAAAGAAGCCCATAAAGCCCAGCTTAATATCGTGGGTTTTCTGGAACGTATCTTTGTACTGCGCACGAAGCGCCATGATTTCAGTCATGTCCACTTCGTTATAAGTGGTCAGCATGGCAGCTGTTTGCTGTGCCTGAACCAGACGCTTAGCAATAGTTTGACGCAGACGCGTCATCGGAACGCGCTTCTCGACGCGATCACCTTCCACTGCCGGTGCGGCGGCGGCTGCTTTCGCCGGCGCTGAAGATTTCGCTGCTTTTTTGGCAGAACCATCTTTCACGGCTTTTTGCACGTCTTCTTTCAAGATGCGGCCACCTTTGCCGGTGCCCTCAATCTTGGCAACATCCAGATCATGCTCAGCAACCATCTTACGTGCCGCCGGCGCTAGGATCTTATCGCCGATTTTCTCATCAGAACCTTCATCATCGCTACCCGCAGCGCTTGAAGAAGAGGCACTGCTGCTCTCTTCACCAGCGCCACCAGCACCTTCGGTAAAGATGGCCAGAACCGCTTCGGATTCAACCTGGCTGCCTTCTTCGGCTTTAATTTCTGCCAGTGCGCCGTCGGCAGGTGCGACAACTTCTAGCACCACCTTGTCGGTTTCGATGTCGGCTAACACTTCATCGCGCTTAACCGCTTCACCTACTTTCTTGTGCCATGTTGCCACGGTGCCTTCCTGGATAGACTCAGGGAAGCTTGGGGCTTTTACGTCATGTTGCTTACCACCGCCGTTACCGCCGCTGGCTTTTTTCTCTTCGCTTTTCTCAACAGACTTTTTAGCACTAGCATCGTCAGAAGATTTTTCTTCTTTACTGCTAGACGCGCTGCCTTCACCGATTTTGCCTAACACTTGCTCTGACTCGACGGTCTCGCCCTCTTCGGCCATCACGTCAGTCAGGGTACCCGCTTCCGGTGCGACGACTTCTAGCACCACTTTGTCGGTTTCGATTTCAACAATCAGCTCGTCACGTTCGACGCTGTCACCCGGCTTTTTATGCCACGCAGCCACAGTGCCTTCGGCAACGGATTCCGGAAAGGTTGGCGCTTTGATATCAGTAGCCATGTCGTTTCCCTTATATGTTCTCTAAACCCGATGGGCGCTTATAGGTTAAAAGCGTCTTCCACCAGCTGGCGCTGCTGTTCAGTGTGGACGGACATATAGCCCGCTGCCGGTGCGGCAGAGGCAGGACGTCCTGCAAATTTCAAATCACGTCCGAGGCCATCTTTCAGCATATCGGCGACGGCGCGCATGTGGTGCTGACTTGAGTACCAAGCGCCCTGGTTTAGGGGCTCTTCCTGGCACCACACGATGTCTTCCACATTGGCATACGCCTGGAGCACTTCCAAAAGTTCTTCTTTCGGGAAGGGGTAGAGTTGCTCAAGACGAATAATCGCCGTGTCATCACGCTCGTTTTCTGCACGCCAGTTGGCTAGGTCGTAGTACACCTTACCGGCACACATGATAACGCGAGTCACCTTTTCTGCTTCAAGATTCGCCTGATCCGGTAGCACCATGTAGAACTTGCCGTGAGCAAGATCCTCTAGGCTAGATACCGCTTCTTTGTGGCGCAGTAGCGACTTCGGCGACATGATCACCAGCGGCTTACGCAACGGACGAATGACTTGACGTCGCATCAGATGATAAATCTGTGCGGGAGTCGTCGGCACACACACCTGCATGTTGTGCTCAGCGCACAGCTGCAAGAAGCGCTCTAACCGCGCGGAGGAGTGCTCTGGCCCCTGACCTTCATAGCCATGTGGCAACAGCATGGTCAATCCACACAGTCGTCCCCATTTGGTCTCACCAGAAGAGATAAACTGGTCAACCACTACTTGGGCACCGTTGAAGAAGTCACCAAACTGGGCTTCCCAAATGACTAAGTCACCCGGCGCTGTCGTGGAGTAGCCGTACTCAAACGCCAGCACAGCCTCTTCCGATAGGAAAGAGTCGTGAATGGTAAAGCGCGGTTGACCGTCTGACATATTCTGCAGCGGTACGTACGTAGAACCATCTTTCTGGTTATGGATAACCGCATGCCGGTGAGAGAACGTCCCACGACCAACATCCTGACCGGTAATACGAATCGGATGCCCCTGATCAAGCAGCGTGGCATACGCTAGCGTTTCAGCGAAGCCCCAGTTAAGCCCCATGCCGCCCGCCTGCATTTTGCGACGGTCTTCATAGATTTTAGCGACTTGACGCTGAACTTCGACGCCATCAGGAACCTCGCACATTCTCGCGGCCAACTGCTGCAGACGCTTCATATCGAAGGTAGTGTCTGCATCACCGGTCCACTCATGCCCCAGGTAGGGAGCCCAATCCACAAAGAGTGATGTATTAGGCTCTTGCACCAAGGCATTGGCTACGTGGTTGCCCGCCACAAGATCATCGCGGTAGGTTTCAACCATTGCCTTAGCGTCTTCTTCTGACAATACGCCCTGCTCGACCAGACGTTTTGCATAGAGTGAACGCGAAGAAGGGTGATCTTTAATCTTGGCGTACATCATCGGTTGGGTGCCCGATGGCTCGTCGGCCTCGTTGTGGCCGCGGCGGCGGTAGCACACCAGATCAATAACAACGTCTTTCTTAAACTGTTGACGGTAATCCAACGCCACTTGGGTCGCATGGATAACCGCATCTGGATCATCGCCGTTAACATGGAAAATCGGCGCCTGAACCATCTTAGCAATATCAGTACAGTATTCGGTGGAGCGCGCATCCAAGGGGTTCGACGTTGTAAAGCCCACTTGGTTGTTAATCACGATGTGTACTGTGCCACCGGTTTTGTAGGCACGGGTTTGAGACATCTGGAATGTCTCCATGACCACGCCCTGACCAGCAAACGCTGCATCGCCATGAACGTTGATTGGCAGTACTTTGCTGCCCTCTTCATCATTACGGCGATCTTGACGTGCGCGTACCGAGCCTTCTACTACCGGCGCAACAATTTCCAAATGCGACGGGTTAAACGACATTGCCAAGTGAACTTCGCCACCAGGCGACATGACGTTAGAGCTGAAGCCTTGGTGATATTTCACATCACCAGAACCACGCTCAATCACCTTTTTACCGTCGAACTCGTCGATCAATTCAGCGGGATTTTTCCCCAGAATATTAACCAACAGGTTCAAACGGCCACGGTGAGCCATGCCAATAACAACTTCTTTAGTGCCATAGCCGCCGGAGCGCTGAATCAACTCGTCCATCATCGGAACAAATGATTCACCACCTTCAAGACCGAAGCGTTTGGTACCTGGATATTTAGACGCTAGGTAATTTTCCAAACCTTCGGCAGCGGTAAGGCGCTCAAGCACATGCTTACGCACATCGTCGCTGAATTTCGGCGCACTGCGCACCGATTCAAAACGCCGTTGCAACCAACGTTTCTCTTCGGTATCGACAATGTGCATGATCTCGCAACCGATAGAGCGACAATAGGTCTGCTCCAGCGCATCAACAATCTCACGCAGCGGTGCTTTATCAATACCTAAAAAAAACGAACCGGTCTGGAACTCGGTATCAAGATCAGCTTTGGAAAGCTGATGAAATGACAGATCGAGGTCTGGGACGGGGGTGGGATTACGCAGTCCTAGCGGGTCGATATTGGCCTTCTGATGACCACGAAAGCGGTATGCGTTAATCAGCTGCAGGACCTTCACCTGCTTTTTATTCTCACCGCTATCGGAGGCGGCGGCTACCCGGCCTGGGCGACTTTCACGACCCAGTTGGTAGAACTGATCACGAGTGGGGCTTAGTGGAACATCGTGGGAGGCACTGCCCTCAGAACGAGGCAACTGATCAAAATAGCTGCGCCATTCATCTGAGACAGAATCAGGATCGGCGAGGTACTGCTCATAAAGCGCTTCCACGTAGTGGACATTGCCACCACTAACGTGAGAGGAACGCCACATCAACTCCATTATGCCTTGTTGCATCTCTCGGTCACCCTGCACTGATGGGGTGGTATCGGTATCGCTGCAATCGCGCAACGACATCGCTATTGCCCTGCCGGCGGGGCGGGACATATGCCGGCGGCGCCGACCGAAGGCCGGAAGCCCTATTCATACTAGCTGTAAGTACTACATTTTCACTACGTACCACTTCAGTACGCTCTATTTCATACGTACTATTATACCTTCGTCTACTTACTACGTTAATACGAAGGCTTCTTTTATCTAGTCGTGCTCAATCAGTTCATGCTCAAAAGCCGGTACTTGCGGCACCGGCTTTTAAACTTGACTGGCTAGGTAGTGCGACGTGTCGCCGCACCACCTAACGCCCCTATGATAACAAGCGAAGCGCCACGATTTAAGTGGCTTTGTGCAGCAACTTACGTAGCGATCGCATTTTTTTCATAGGATTAGGCGTTTACGTCGCATCAGCCAACAACATTTCACGAATTTTACCAATTGCACGGGTCGGATTTAGCCCTTTTGGACAAACCGCAACGCAATTCATGATGCCGCGGCAACGGAACACGGAGAACGGATCTTCCAGGCTGGTAAGACGTTCGCGGGTAGCCGTGTCACGTGTATCCGCAAGAAAGCGATAAGACTGTAGCAAACCAGCCGGACCGACAAACTTGTCTGGATTCCACCAGAAAGACGGGCAGGACGTGGAACAGCAGGCACACAGAATACACTCATACAGGCCATCGAGCTTGTCGCGCTCTTCTGGTGATTGCAGACGCTCAATCGCTGGTGCAGGCTCATCGTTCTGCAAGTATGGCTGAATGCGCTCGTACTGCTTATAGAACAGCCCCATATCCACAACCATATCGCGGATAACCGGCAGACCCGGCAACGGGCGCAAGGTCAGCTTATTGCCTTTCACAACATCTGACAGCGGCGTAATACATGCCAAGCCGTTTTTACCGTTCATGTTCATGCCATCGGAACCGCATACGCCCTCACGGCAGCTGCGACGGAACGCAAGTCCGCTATCCTGCTCTTTCATCAGATGCAGAACATCCAGCACCATCAGATCGCGGCCTTTAGTATCGACCTGGAACTCCTGCATATAGGGCGCGGAGTCGGTTTCCGGATTGTAGCGGTATACGGATACCTGAAGGTTAGACATGGTGACTCCCTCTCGTCAGTGCAGAGATTAGTAGGTGCGAACCTTAGGCTCGAATGTATCAACAGTTTTCGGCTTGAAGTTAACGTCGCGCTTCTTCAGCTCTTTCGTGGCCGGGAAGTAAAGCGAGTGCTTCAGCCAGTTGACATCATCACGGTCAGGATAGTCGTAGCGCGAGTGCGCACCACGGCTCTCATTACGCTCAAGGGCAGCAATCGCCGTTGCTTCTGCCACTTCCATTAGGTTATCAAGTTCTAAAGCTTCAACACGCGCCGTGTTGAACGCATTGGACTTGTCAGGCAGGTGCGCATTGGCAATTCGGCTGCGCAGATCCGCCAGTTTCTTGACACCTTCCTGCATATTCTTCTCTTCACGGAATACACCGAAAGAGGTCTGCATGATGTCTTGGAGCTCTGCTTTAAGCTCAGGAATGCTCTCGCCACCTTCCGATTCATTCCAGCGCGTAATACGTTTCATCGCTGATTCGATATCAGATTCAGAAGCATCCAGGTAATCAATACCTTCGTTCAGCGCGCCTTCAATAAACATCCCCGCCGCACGACCGAAGACCACCAGATCCAGCAACGAATTACCGCCCAAGCGGTTAGCGCCGTGAACCGATACACACGCCGCTTCACCACAAGCAAACAAACCGTTAACGATATGATCGTTGCCGCTTTCGTCCTGGGTAATTGCCTGACCATGAATATTGGTCGGAATACCGCCCATCATGTAGTGGCAAGTAGGCACGACAGGAATCGGATCTTTAGCAGGGTCAACGTGAGCAAACGTTTTCGACAGCTCAACGATACCCGGCAGGCGCTTACCAAGAACTTCTTCACCCAGGTGATCAAGCTTCAAGAAGACGTGATCGCCCTTCTCGCCACAACCACGACCTTCCAGAATTTCCATGACCATTGAGCGTGCAACAACGTCACGGCCTGCCAAGTCTTTGGCGTTCGGCGCATAACGTTCCATGAAGCGTTCGCCATCTTTATTGATCAGGTAACCACCCTCACCACGGCAACCTTCAGTGACCAGCGTACCCGCACCATAAATACCGGTCGGGTGGAACTGCCACATTTCCATGTCCTGCATCGGGAAGCCAGCACGTAACGCCATGCCGATACCATCGCCAGTATTGATCAAGGCATTAGTAGTAGAGGCGTAGATACGACCTGCACCACCCGTGGCCAGAACAGTGGCTTTCGATTTAACGTGGACAACTTCGCCAGTTTCGATGCACATGGCGATACAACCAACCACATCACCGTTGCTGTTTTTCACCAGATCTACCGCGTACCACTCATTCAAGAACGTGGTGTTGTTCTTGAGGTTGTTTTGGTAGAGCGTGTGAAGCAGTGCGTGGCCAGTACGGTCAGCGGCTGCGCAGGTACGTGCCGCCTGACCGCCTTCGCCGAAGTTTTTCGACTGGCCACCAAACGGACGCTGATAAATACGGCCATTATCAAAGCGCGAGAACGGCAGCCCCATGTGCTCAAGTTCAAACACCGCTTTCGGGCCTTCTGAACACATGTACTCAGCTGCGTCTTGGTCGGCAATGTAGTCGCCGCCTTTAACAGTGTCGTACATGTGCCAGCGCCAGTCATCGTTCGGATCTGACGATGCGATGGCGCAAGTAATACCACCCTGGGCAGAAACCGTGTGAGAGCGTGTCGGGAACACTTTGGACAGTACGGCTGTCTTTTTGCCAGATTTGGCAAGCTCTAAAGCAGCACGCAAGCCAGAGCCACCGCCACCGATGATAATGGCGTCAAATGTCAGGCTACGAAGGTTAGACATGTATCAAGCTCCCCACAGAATTTGAATGCCCCACACCAGATATACGAAGATGGCCAGAATAATCAGAGTCTGGGCACCCACGCGCAGGCGAGTGGACTTGAGATAATCGGTGGTGACCGTCCACAAACCGATCCAGGCGTGCGCTGCAATGGAAACAAATGCGAGCAGCGAGAAAATACGCATCCAAGTTTGATCGAACAGTCCACTCCAAGCGTAGTAATCCAGATTAGGATTGAGCAGCAGGTAGGCGACGATAAAGACGGTATATACAGCCAGGATTACCGCTGAAACGCGCTGCATTAGCCAATCGGATAACCCGCTACGGCCAAAACTTGTGATGTTAGTTACCATACCCAAACTCCTGCCAGGATGATCAGAACGACACTGACGACAACAGTGATTTGTGCTTTTTTCACGCCACCTTCTAGGGTCACGCCGATATCCGCATCCATCAACAGGTGTTTGATACCTGCTACAAAATGGAATGCCAATGCGGATAACAATCCCCAGGCAATGAACTTGGCGAAAAAGTTATTGGCCAATGCGTTGCTGACGGCATCAAAGCCAGCCGGAGACGATAGCGATTTACCCAGCGCCCAAAAAGCGAAAATCAGGCCAACGAAGAGGATGACACCCGTAATACGGTGTGTAATCGACGTTAGCGCCGGTAGTGGGAAATGTATCGTAGTAAGGTCTAAGTTTACGGGTCGTTTGCTATTCACGGCGTTATACACACTCTCTTGGCCCGCTCTGCGACAGGTCGGGCATGGCCCGAGCGGGCAGTGGTTGCTGGAAGGGGCTCGGCCGTTGCCAAGTCGAGCACGACCTCCTACCTGCCGGTCGCGCGCCGTGGATTATAAGAACCTTCGCCCCTGCTGACAAACCGAACTCAAGCTTAACTCGACTATGGTGCAAGAAAAATGAGGTCAACCTGAGTCGATTTTGCGTTGCAGCATGGTTATAGTGACAGGAGATTGATGGTTTGATAAGTCCGTTAACGTGTCGTCAACCCCCTGACGCCTCTACCACGAACTCCACGCTTATCATATACAAAGATTATCCAACACAACAACAGCTGTACAAGGATACCTAGCGCTTAGGCTAATTGACAAAATGTCGCACACTTCTATAGTAGGCGAGCCTTTTCGCCGGCGCGGTATGCGAAACAACGACATTACGTCCCAAACCGAATTCGAAAGGAGGCCAGCATGGCTGACAGGAAAGCGACATTGACGGTAGACGGTCTAGAAAAATCGATCGAACTACCCATGTATTCCGGCACACTTGGCCCCGACGTCATCGACGTACGCGGCTTAGGTGCTGAAGGCCTGTTTACCTACGATCCCGGCTTCATGGCCACCTCTTCCTGCCAGTCCGCTATCACTTATATTGATGGCGGCAAGGGCGTGCTGCTTCACCGCGGCTACCCTATCGACCAACTGGCCAAAGAGTCTAATTTTGTCGAGGTATGCTACACCCTACTATTCGGTGAACTGCCTAACGATGAACAGTATGCAGATTTCGAGTCGCGCATTCGTAACCACACCATGGTGCACGACCAAATCAACAATTTCTTCAAAGGGTTTCGCCGCGATGCGCACCCAATGTCTATTCTTTGTGGCGTCGTTGGCGGCCTAGCTGCCTTCTACCATGACCACATGGACATTACCCAAGAAGAAGATCGCGTGATCAGCGCTATTCGCCTCATTGCAAAAATGCCGACCCTGGCCGCAATGTCGCACAAATATAATGTTGGCCAGCCGTTCAACTACCCCCGCAACGACCTGAGCTATGCAGAAAACTTCCTCTACATGATGTTCAGCAATCCGTGCGAAGAGTACAAAATCAACCCAGTGTACGCGAAAGCCATGGACCGCATCTTTATGTTACACGCGGATCATGAGCAAAACGCCTCGACCTCTACAGTACGCTTAGCAGGCTCAACCGGCGCCAATCCCTTTGCCTGTATCAGCGCCGGTATTGCAGCACTTTGGGGCCCAGCACACGGCGGTGCCAACGAAGCCGTACTGAATATGCTTGATGAAATTGGCGACGACTCTGAAGAAAACATTCAGAGGTTTGTCGACAAAGCAAAAGATAAAGACGACCCCTTCAAGCTGATGGGCTTTGGTCACCGCGTATATCGCAACTTTGACCCGCGCGCCAAAGTAATGAAAGAGACCTGTGATGAAGTCCTTGCCGAGCTTGGCTTAGCTGACGACCCGCAGCTCAAAATCGCCAAGCGCCTAGAGCAAATCGCCCTTGAAGATGAGTACTTCATTGAGCGTAAGCTGTATCCAAACGTCGACTTCTACTCTGGCATCATTCTCAAAGCCATGGGCATACCGACCAATATGTTTACCGTTATTTTCGCGGTATCTCGCACCATTGGCTGGATCTCTCACTGGCATGAAATGCTCAGCGAAAGCTACAAAATTGGCCGCCCACGTCAGCTGTATATCGGCCACGATATGCGCGACTATCCTAAAAAATAACGCCACGGTAACAACGTAGCGTGACTAGGATAATAAAAGGCCACCCACGGGTGGCCTTTTGCTTGTCGTAAATTCTCTTTTCTTTATTACTCTACACATAACATTCCAGCCCCCTAATACTCATCACACACCCACAAGGTGCTCTATGCGAACCATCACTACTGTTGCTTTTATTGGCCTGGGCGTTATGGGCTACCCCATGGCAGGCCATCTTGCCAAACAAGGCCTTACAACGCGTGTTTACAACCGCACAAGCAGTAAAGCAGATACCTGGGCAAACGAGTATGGCGGCACCGCACATGCCACCCCCAAAGAAGCCGCTGACGGCGCTGACCTTGTTTTGATATGCGTAGGCAATGACGACGACGTCAGGCAAGTAACTATCGGCACCGATGGCGTGCTGAGCAGCATGACAGCCGGCACCTATCTCATCGACCACACGACTGCCTCTGCAGACCTTGCTCTGGAATTAGACACCACCTGCCGCGAGCAAGGTGTAGCCTTTTTAGACGCCCCCGTCTCCGGCGGGCAGCAAGGGGCTGAAAATGGCGCGCTGACGATTATGTGTGGTGGTGAACAGACACACTTTGACGCTGTCCACCCCATCCTTAATCACTACGCCCGTGCCGTCACACTGATGGGCAGCGCTAGCAGTGGCCAACTTACTAAAATGGTTAACCAGATATGTATTGCTGGCTTAGTGCAAGGTCTTGCCGAAGGTCTTCACTTTGCTGAACAAGCAGGACTGGATCAACAACAAGTAATTGATGTGGTATCCAAGGGTGCTGCTGGCTCATGGCAGATGGAAAACCGCCACAAAACGATGATTGCCAATGAGTACAATCATGGATTTGCAGTGGACTGGATGCGCAAAGATTTAGGGATTTGTTTAGAGCAAGCTCGTCGACTGAGCGCCACGCTACCCATCACCGCCCTTGTTGACCAATTTTATGCTGATGTGCAACGCATGGATGGAGGACGCTGGGACACTTCGTCGCTTTTGAAACGCCTCCAAAAGCCAGAATAATGCTTGACTTTTAAGCGTCTCGATCTTGAAAAGGGTTTTCCACACTATCTGTGGATAACCCTGTTCACAACCACTACAAAACGTCCCACAATCGCCATGAACAGTGACCCAGCCTTAAATTGATCATTTTTTAACCTAATATAACTTATTGATTTAAAAGGAATAATTCTAAATCACTGATTTTTTGAGACAACAGCCCGAGGTTGTGCACAACCCCTTCCGCAAACTTGCAAAAGTGGACAAGTCAAGCACAAAATCGTCCAAAAACGCTTGAAATGAGAATGATTTCAGCCAACAGCCATAATAACGGGAACGCAAAAACCGACAGATGAGTTGCCTCATTGCCTTTAATTAAAATGCGTATTTTGAGAAATGTTTGCCGACAATAAATCTGCAAATAAATTTCGGGGAAGTAGGAGATGGCGTCCCATAGGGGGTTCGAACCCCTGTTACCGCCGTGAAAGGGCGGTGTCCTAGACCACTAGACGAATGGGACGTTATTAACCTAAATAAATACGGCCTTGAGACACTATATTGAAAACTTTGAATTGAAAATTGACAACCAGAGTTTTCAATATTGGTGGAGCCTAGCGGGATCGAACCGCTGACCTCAACACTGCCAGTGTTGCGCTCTCCCAGCTGAGCTAAGGCCCCACATGTCTCGAAGACGGAGCGTATGTTACTGATTACGCCCGCCTTCGTCAAGCCTTTCAAGCACCCTTTTCAAGCACCCGTATCACAGGCACCTCTGGAAAGCCCGCTAGTGCCGAGCCCTAAACATCAACTAGGCATTAGAGATCACGAAACTCCTTTTCAAAGCGTTTGGCTTGCTTCTTAGAAACACCGCCTAGTACTTCAATGGCATTACGTAGCCGTGCTCGCGTCACGTCAGAACCTAAGATTGCCATGGCATCCATTACAGAGGTACTCGACGCACTGCCAGTAATGGCAATAAAGACAGGGGCTAGGAAAGCCTTCATCTTAATATCGAAATGCTCAGCAAGCACTTTAACCTCAGCTAAGAGCACCTCTTTCGTCCATGCAGGCACGGCTTCAAAACGCCACACCAAGAACTGCAGCAGCTTAACCAGCTCTTCTTTCTCAAGCTTCACGCTAGCAAAGTCGTTTTCCGTTAGCGCAGGCAACCCAGAGAAGAAGTGCCCCGCCAGCGGGATTACTTGGGAAAGGGTTTCCACACGTGGACGCACCTGAGGAAGTATTTGCTTCACGTACTCTTCATTGAATGCCCATTCCCGAAGCGCCTGAAGTAGCGCGTCGTCATCTAAGTCTTCACGAATATAAACGCCGTTCAACCAGGTCAGTTTTTCCAAATCAAACACTGGCCCACCTAACGATACTCGCTGAATATCAAACTCAGCCATCATATCTGACAGGCTAAACTTCTCGCGTTCGTCAGGCATCGACCAACCCATACGGCCTAAGTAATTAGTGACGGCCTGAGGCAAGAATCCCATACGACGATAATAGTTAATCGACGTCGGATTTTTGCGCTTGGATAGCTTGGACTTATCGGGATTGCGCAGCAGCGGCATATGGCACAGCTGCGGCATTTCCCAGCCGAAGTATTCATAAAGTAACTGATGCTTAGGCGCTGAATTAATCCACTCTTCACCGCGCAGCACATGGGTAATGTTCATTAGGTGATCATCAACCACGTTTGCCAGATGATAGGTAGGCATGCCATCTGACTTCAGCAGAATTTGCGCGTCAACTTGCGCCCATTCAACTTCGATTGTGCCGCGCAACATATCGTTCACCACACAAACGCCGGTACTCGGCACCTTCATACGAACGACATAAGGCCAACCTTCCTGTTCACGACGAGCCTGCTCATCCGCAGCCAACGCTAAATCAACGGGCTTCAAAGCCAAGTGCATACCAGCCGCTTTGCGAGCTTCCCGCAGTTCATCCAACTCTTCACTGGTGCGGTAACACTTAAAGGCATGCCCCGCATCCATAAGCTGCTGGGCGTACTGAGCGTAGATATCACCACGCTCGCTTTGCCGATACGGGCCGTGAGGGCCGCCCACATCAGGGCCCTCATCCCACTCCAGCCCCAGCCAACGTAACGAATCTAAAATCATCTGTTCTGATTCAGCGGTAGACCGAACCCGATCGGTGTCTTCAATGCGCAGAATGAACTGGCCACCGTGCTGGCGCGCAAAACAGAGATTAAACAGCGCGATATAGGCAGTACCTACATGCGGATCACCCGTTGGAGAAGGCGCGATACGAGTACGAACGGTCATCAAAATGTCCTTTTGGCAATAAAGCGTCTCGCCATTATACGCACCCTTACGGCAACCAGCAGTACCTTGCAGGGAACGAGTTTGACTTAAAAGCGTCTGATCAAAAGTTGGAAGCTCACTGATAGGAAGATGCGCGTTAAAGCACAATCGCTTAGTATGGCGCAGCCCCTATGATTCGTGTCCATACTTGAGAGCGCCTCGCGATTTTTAGTATGCACAGAGCGCCGCCGAATAGGGTGGAAGTACACTCAACGAGCTTGTTTAGCTCATCGATAGGAAAATGAAATGGAATCGCTAGGCTCACGTATAAAGCAACTGCGGCTTCGGGCCAAGCTCAACAAAGCTGCCCTCGCACGTAAAGTAGGCGTATCAGATGTCACCATTTCTTACTGGGAATCCGGTGCGATCAAACAAATCGGCCACGAACGCCTTGTTGCGCTCGCTGATGCCCTTGATTGCTCTTTGGCAACCCTGCTAGAAGGTGACAGCGCCGCCCCTCTGTTGACCCTGACACATACTGGCCCCCTCCCCTGGGAACAGGTTCAGGCAACTATGATGACGGTGCCGCATCATCTGCCGCTAAAGATTGACTGGAAAGCTCCCTGCATAATGGCAACTCCCGGCCAAGAAACGGATTTCTCACCGGTGTCAGCAGGCGACTTAGTGCTATTAGGCCCTACCCATGTGTTTCACAAAGCTGGTCATTATCTGATCCAGCAAGAACAAGGTTATGTTATTGAGCATTTTGCTAAAGCGCCCAGTGACACCACCATACATGCGGTACTGCTAGCACACTGGTCTCCTGCCTAAAGCATTTTTATCTCCCCCACGTCCTACATTTCTTCAACTACGTCCACCTGGTCGCGCGTACGTCTTGGTTCACTGCCCACTAAGAAACTGCGCGAGTAGGTGGCAACCTGCCCTAATCCATGGCGAGTTTGACTAACCAGCTCGCCAGCCAAGTGCTCCCCTTCACTACCAATGCGCGCCTGAACCACTTCTGGCTGCACAGATGCTACTGAAAGCTGGACCTGCACAATATATCGTCCATCCGGTAAGCCACTGCCAGAACCAAAGGGGCCAGCATTAAACCGCCCTTGTAAAACACTGGTACGCTCCTGCCAACGCACGCGGCTTATCTCACGCTCAATAGTTACCTGAATAAGAGCGCCATCCGGCAGGTTGGTTTCGCCTTCTACCATTAAACGACGATCAGAGCGCAGAGAGGCCCTAGCCGAAATGGCTACAACGAGAGGATCGACCACCTCTTGTGGTTCGGCGCTTTGCTGTGGGCTAGGCATTTCAACGACCGACTCAGGCGGATCTGAGGGTGACTCCTCCTCCTGACCGCCACAGCCAGCCAGCAGCAGCACGATCACCAACACTAAACTGATACCACCTAGTGTCTTATGCATAGAGACTCCTCAACAACGAAATATCAGCTTACCACTGCCTAGCCCTCATCACATTGAATTAGACCGCAAAAGAAGCAAAGTGCTGCAGGGCTCACAGGGGTTATTTCATTGACAAACGAAACTAATTTCGTTTTGTAGATTCAATACCTACGCGCCGGACTTTGAACAAGCGACATCTTCCACCTTTGCCGGCCTCTACCTTCACAATTAAGCAGCGCCTACTTTGTACTCAAACCCGCTTTTTGCGTACAATCGCTCGCCAATGACTCCCCCGCTGTTAAGCAACCACGACTGGCTTATACCGCATCGAATGATGCAAGTGATTGATATGACTAAAGCAAGCCCAGCAGACGCTGCTCGTCTGTTTTCTGTGGCCCCCATGATGGATTGGACAACCCGCGATTACCGCGCGTTTGCACGCACGTTAACCAAGCGGACATTGCTGTACACCGAGATGGTGACCACTGGTGCCATTTTGCATGGAACGCCCCGTGAGCGCTTTTTAGGCTATAGCGATGTTGAGCATCCGATAGCGTTGCAACTGGGTGGCAGCGATGCGGGAGAGCTGGCCGAGTGTGTAGCCATTGCCGAGGCGTGGGGGTACGACGAGGTCAATCTGAATGTCGGCTGCCCCAGCGACCGAGTGCAGAACAATATGATTGGCGCTTGCTTGATGGGCTACCCTGAAAAAGTGGCAGAGGCGGTGAAAGCTATGCAGGCGGCAGTGTCGATTCCGGTCACGGTGAAGTGCCGTATCGGGATTGACGATCAGGATGAAGATGCTGACTTGGCGCGGTTTATTGAGATCGTAGCGAATGTCGGTTGCGACGTCTTTACCATTCATGCGCGCAAGGCATGGCTGCAGGGTTTGTCGCCTAAGCAAAACCGGGATGTACCGCCCCTTAACTACCCCCGCGTGTATCGTCTGAAACAGAGCCACCCAGAGCTGCATATTGGCATTAATGGGGGGATTAAAACCCTTGCCGAGTGCAAAGCCCAGCTTGAGCACGTAGACAGTGTGATGGTGGGCCGCGAGGCGTATCAGAACCCGTGGCTACTCGCCGGGGTCGATGAGCAGCTGTTTGGTGAAGTGGGGCCAGCGCGCACGCGCTTGGAAGCGGCTAACGCATTTCGCCCGTATATTCAGCAGCGGTTAGATGAAGGGGCCAAGCTGAATCACATAACCCGCCATTTGCTGGGGTTATTTCAGGGCTGTCCCGGTGGCAGACGCTTCCGTCGCCACCTGTCTGAGCACGCGCACAAAGAGGACGCGGGCCTGCGGCTTTTCGATGAAGCGCTTAGCTTAGTTCGCGAACCCGAAACAGAGACCCAGGAAGCACTACAACCCGCGACCTAATTCGGCTTACATGTTAATACGTCGCCTAGCGACTTGGGCGCGCTAGGCGTAAAACGCCGCTATGGATTGCGGCCGGGCGACAGCTTACCAACGTCGATTGATGGGTAATCTTTATGGGACCAGACCTTGGTTAAATCGAAGGGGTTGATGCGGTATTTTTTGGCATCATCACGCATATTAATCGTGCTAACCCAATAAATATAAAATTATTACTGTTCCAACCCCAGCAGCTCCTAATGCACCGAGAGCATCTATTAAATCATTTCCAACAATTTTCAATACATTTACATAATAATAGCGTCTAATTAACTGAGATATACCGTTCGACGTTACACTGAATATGGCAATGGTGGTCTCGATTTTTTCTATTCCCATTAACCACAGTAGCGTCGCTAGCAAAGTAATTAAAACAACGCTAGCTCTAAAGGAAAGCCATTTAGCAGAATTAATAGATGTATTGCCACCGTCTACCAAGCCCTCCGCTGTTGCCATTTTCTTGGGTAGAAGCCGTCTCCAAAAACCTTGGTTAGAGTCCAATAGATGCGATAAAACCATGTGCATACACCAGAATAGTTGAGCGGAGTGAAAAACAGCTTGCCATGTAATACTTAACGATCACTTAAACATTCATTAATTGGTGCGGCTCTGGCACAGTTGGCTAATATCTTCTGCCTGCTGGTAAACGTCCGTTGCTATGTCTAGCAAACCCAGTACGCTGTGAAATAAGTTATCGTGCGAGGCGGCTTGATCAGAGATTTGTCGTAGGCAGTCCGTATCAAGCCCTTGCTGCTGTGAAAATGAGCTGGACAGCCACCAAACCATAGGCACATGCGTCTGTTCGTCAGGGGCAATGGCGTAGGGAATACCGTGCAAATAAAGCCCTTTTTCGCCCAGTGACTCACCATGATCAGAGAGATAGACCATTGCTGTTGCGTATTCATCCTGATGCTTTAGCGTCTCAATCACCTGATCCAACACAGTGTCGGTATATAGAATGGCATTGTCGTAGCTGTTGGTAATGGCATCTCTTGAGCACTTGGATAAATCAGCGGTAGTACAAGCGGGAACAAAACGTTCGTAGTCATCAGGGTAGCGTTGGTAATAGCTGGGGCCATGGTTGCCTAGCTGGTGCAGCACGACCACCTGATCAGCTGAGGTACCGCTAATTTGCGTGGTTAAAGCTTGAACCAGTGCCTCATCCAAGCATCGCCCATCTTGACACAAAGACGCATAGCCCTCTGGCGCAAGCGCTTTTGTCGTCACTCCCTCGCAGACGCCTTTACAGCCTGACTGGTTATCAAGCCAGGTGACCTCTAAACCGGCGTGGGCTAATACGTCCAGCAACGATTCATGTTGCTGTGCATAAGATTTAGCGTAATCGGCACGCCCCGGTAATGAAAACATGCAGGGTAATGAGACTGCTGTGCTTGTACCACATGAGGAAACATCTGAAAAATTGATAACGTCAGGCTGCTGGGCAAGCTTAGGTGTGGTTTGGCGTTCATAACCATTTAACCCCCAGTTCGACGCCCGTACCGTTTCGCCCACCACAATGACGAGTAGTGTAGGTTTGTCGCCCACTTGCGAACTGATACGGGCGTCCTCCCCCACAGGAGAACGCACCGTATTCGCGGTAGCGTGTTGGCTGGAAAGAGCCTGCGCCATCGAAACAATATAATTACCAGGGGTCACCAAGTAGCGAAGCTCTTTATTGTTGCGCATGAGTGACGACAACTCTTGATAAGATAAGAAGATCGCCAACAGCAATATAGCAGTGCTGGCAAGACAATAAGCCGAGCGACGTAATATTGCTTTCTTCCAGGTTGAAGGTGTTACTTTAACTCGCCAAATCATGACGGTAGGCAAACCAAAAAAGATCGCCAAATGAATCAGCAAACCAACTGTGAGCAGTTCCTGTGCTTCGTTAGTGTCCGTTTGAAGCACATTTTCTAGCATGGAGGTATCAAAATAGGTGCCGTAGTAACTGGTAAAGTAACTAACGAAGGCGGCAATTAGAAACAGCAAGATTAATAAGGGTTTTACCAGCATTCGAAAAGCAAGGCTAACGAAGACCAAATAGTTAAGACAGGTCATCACCAAAAACATATTGACAAAGGTTAGCCACGTTTTGGCGGCAAAAGGGTCATAGCCAGCAAAGGCTTGTTGCCAAAAAGGGACATTGTAAAAAACACTGAAGATGACAACGGCCCATAAGACAAGCTGCTCCGTGCTTAATGCGGGACGATAATGCCAAACGGTGTCAAAGGTTTTTGAAGGCAATGATAGCAAAGAGGACATCGAAAGGATCTCTGTATGAAAAGATTAATGAACGCTTGGGCGTAATAAAAATCTTGAAAGAACAAAACTTACGGTCCAACAAATCATGACGGTCCAGAGGTCATGGGAGAGAAAGTGCGCCCCGCGAAACTGTTGAGTGATTCCAAACGTAAGGCCAAGCCCTAAACCCAGTGCGAGCCCTGCCCATCGCCATTGGGGCCGTATGGCGGCAAAAAAGAAGTAGCAGGCTATCCACGTATATCCTGCGCTGGCATGCCCGGCGGGAAAGCAGGCGGACGCTGGCATTGAGGAAGGCCGCATGTTGAACAAGCCAATAAAGTCACGTGCTCCACCATAGCGAACTAAATCCCAAGGGCATTCCATGCTCACCAGGTGTTTAATAGTTGCTACAAGTAACGCTGAAAGAAGCGTTGTGGAAAAAAGATAAAAAAGTGGCGTGCGATACGCTTTAAGACAAGTAACCGTGGTGCTTAGTATCAATAGTAGGAGTGTGGCTAACCCCATAGCCAAGCTTAGCCATTTACCGCCTTTATGAAGGATATCTTGGGTAAGATAGATATCTTTCCATGCCCAAGCATTACCCTGAAGGCGATAGATAAAATCAGTTATCGTGAAGTCTATATTTAAAGCACTAAAAACCGACATGACGATTAGAAACAAAATCCATGCGCATGCTACTGGTTTGATAACATTTAGTTGATCAGTACGCATAGCCATACACCCATCATCATAAAAATGGTCATCATGACGGCGGCAGCTCCCATGTCTTTAGCACGCCCGCTAAGTTCGTTATTTTCTAGTCCGATACGGTCAATCGTGTTTTCTATGGCGGAGTTAATGAGTTCCACTATCACTACAAGGGTGAGTGAAGAAAACAACAACGCTTTTTCTGCAGAAGTGGCATTAACAAAAAATATAACAGGGTAGAGAATGAGACAGAGCATCACCTCTTGTCTAAAGGCAGATTCATTTACCCAGCAAGCTTTTATACCCGACACTGCATTTATAGAGGCGCGAAAGATGCGTTTAACACCCGTGCCATTGCGTTTTGGTGTAGTTGAGATAGGCAAGACAGTACACTCGATAACGTAATAGTAGCGTCACTATAAAGTGCAAAACTTAACGAACAGTTATGCCGTTAATTCAGTCGCTAGAACATAAGTGGTCATCACTGTGTGGTGGTGCTACCCACTGCATTGGCTGGCTTACTGGTTGAATTCAGATGAGTGTGCTATTTGGAATAGTAAGTTACCGTATTTAAGAAAAGCTTAAGTTTTGGTAGCGAAGATAGCAGCTTGTCGATTGAGGGGATCAGCATGCGCGCACTGCTAATAGAAGATGACCCCTTGCTTGGGGATGGCATTAAGACGGCCCTAGAGCGTGAGGGCTACACGGTCGATTGGTTTATGCTTGGCCGCGAGGCAATCAGCGCTATCGACAGCGAGACCTTCAGCGTGATTATTTTGGATCTTGGCCTGCCCGATATGGACGGTATGCAGGTACTGCGTTTACTCCGACAGCAATCTACTCTACCTATTCTGATTTTGACGGCTCGTGATGCGATGGAAGACCGTATTGGCGGTTTAGATGCGGGAGCGGATGACTATGTGCTCAAGCCGTTTAATTTGCAGGAGCTACTCGCCCGTTTGCGGGTCGTAATGCGGCGCGCTGAGGGGCGTGCCTCGCAAATATTAACGCTGGGTGCACTGAGCATTGATGAAGCTCGTCATACAGTGAGTTGGCGGGGCAAAGACGTAAAATTGGGTCGACGCGAGTATGCCTTATTGCTAGAGCTAGCTAGACACCCGGACAGGGTGCTATCTCGCCCTCGTTTAGAAAGTTTGCTGTACGGCTGGGGCGAAGAAGTAGAGTCCAATACGGTGGAGGTTCACATTCATCATCTGCGTAAAAAGCTTGAAAAGCATTTGATTATTAACGTGCGCGGGATTGGCTACCGGCTGGATAGCCAGGCGCAATGAGATCGATACGGCATTATCTGCTTCGCACGCTAGCCATTACCATGGTTGTCGCCGGGGGTGTTGCGGTTACCGCGGCTTATTTAATTACCGATCACGAGCTAGAGGAAATTCTCGATACACAGCTCAGTCTGCATAGCCGGATTGTGGCTAGCCAGCTCGATCCCAACGCGACCATTGACGACTATGCTCGCCTGGCTTCGCGTATGGGCCTTCCTGAACATCCAGCTCAACTATATCGCGACGGTAACCCAGTGCCCGTGAGTAGCTCTGAATCAGATCCCAAGCTTTATCATGAGGAAGAGCTTAAATTAGTCCTGGGTTTTTGGAATGCCGATGGCTCACCCAAGCTGCTAGGAGGCAAATGGAGTGATGCAGGCCCCTTCCCTGCGCCTTTAAAAGAGGGTTTTCGCTGGGAAAGCTACGACGGGCATCGTTGGCGAGTTTTCAGCATGTTCGATGTTGCCAGCGATACCTGGATTAGCATGGGGCTGCGAGGTTCGTTTCATGATGCAGTGGTGGAGCGCATTACCTGGAACAATTTGTTGCCGATGCTCCTGTTGCTGCCACTCCTGCTTTGGCTGATGAGTCGTATTATCCAGCGGGGTATTGCCCCCATCCAAGCGCTTTCCAGGCAGGTACAAGGCCGCTCCGCGCACGACCTGCGTAAAATTGATCATTCGGTTCCTCAAGAGCTTAAAGGGTTACGCCAATCGCTAAACGACTTTATCACTCGGTTGAAAGAAACCTTAGAACGCGAGCGGCGCTTTACTGCAGATGCAGCCCATGAGTTACGCACACCCTTGGCGGCGCTGAGAATCCACTTAGATAATGCGCAGGCAGGCGGAGAGCAATCATTACAAAAGGCTTATGTCGGGGTTGAACGGCTTCAGCGGGTGGTAGAACAACTGCTTATTTTGGCTCGATTGGACCAAGTTGCCATAACCTCAACGGCCACTATCGACCTCTATCCGATTATTGCTGAATTGGTAGCCGAGCTGTGGCCACTCGCTGAAGAGCGTCATCAGCACTTGAGGCTAATAGGCTTAACCCAGCTGGAGGTTCGTGCCGACGAAATTGAGGTAGGAATTCTCTTTCGCAACCTACTGGATAACGCCCTACGCTATACGCCGAAAGGCGGTCAAGTGGAGGTAGAATTAGCGCTTTGGGAGGGGTTGCCTCAACTCACAGTGAGAGACACGGGCCCCGGACTCCCCGAAGCACTTTTGGATAAAGTCACTGAGCGCTTTAGGCGCGCTGCTGGCCAGGGTACCACCGGTAGCGGATTGGGTTTATCGATTGTCTCGGAGTTGGCTCAGCGCCAAAAAGCACGCCTTACGCTTAGTAATCGCACGCCCAACGGGCTAGCGGCAAGTGTGACGTGGGAGCAAAACCAACATCAAGATAGTTAATTAGCTTCAACATAGAGATCGCCACAGCAATTACTGTTTAGTCGCAACAATTGTTGAAAATGACAATCACTGCTCATCAGCAATACCAAGCGGTAAGTAATACGTACCACGCACCAAAGCCGAGTATCAATACATCGCATCAGGCTGAGGCGTCAGGCTTGATTGAAAATTTTCAATCGCCGTCTCAGCTTCTTCAATCTCATCAAAGCGGGCAATGTGATAAAGCGCTTCACCTTCGTTCGCTAGTGGCAGACGGCTCATACCAATAACAATGCCGTCGGCCATAGAAAGCACCTCACCTTCATCATTGCCGAAGGGATCTGCCACTTTACCGAGCACCTCGCCTTTTGCTACCCGAGCGCCCAGGCGCACCTTGGGGCGCAAAATGCCGTCGATAGGCGCCCTCGCCCAGCTGGAACCATTGGCAAGTTCAGCAGGCATTGGCGAGCGGCGACGCTGCTCGCCCGCCAGCATGCCTAAACGGCGCATCACGCGTAAAACGCCACGTACGCCGGGGGCAATTGCCCACTCATCAAAACGTAGCGCCTCACCGGCTTCATAAGTAAGCACCGGAATGCCACGATTTTGAGCATAGTGGCGCAAGCTACCTTCGCGAAGCTCTGCATTGAGTACCACGGGGGCACCAAACGCATCGGCCATGCGCTCAGTTTCACTGCCAGGCTGCAACTGAGCACGAATTTGCGGAAGATTGGTGCGATGAATAGCACCGGTATGCAAGTCGATAATATGCGTGGCGTGATCGACAATTTCATCACGAAATAGCGCCGCAATGCGCCCACCTAGCGAGCCCTTTTCACTGCCCGGAAAACAGCGATTCAAATCGCGTCGATCTGGCAAATAGCGCGTTTGCTGTAAAAAACCGAAGACATTGACGACGGGCACAGCAATTAACGTGCCACGCAAGCTATTGATTGCCTTGGAACGCAGCAAGCGACGAACAATCTCGACCCCATTAATTTCATCGCCATGAATCCCACCGCACACCAGCATGACCGGACCATCTTTACGCCCATGCACGACTTCAACCGGAATATGCAGCTGCGTGTGGGTATATAGGCGTGCCACAGGCACATCAATTTGTAAGCGTTGGCCAGGCATTACAGTGCGCCCAGCCAGGGTAAAAGGTGCTCGCGCCATGCTGAAAATCCTATAGCGTGCCTAATAACGGTTTCGTTTCGAAACGGCGTTTCCAAATAAATCTTATACGCTTTTTACTGACAAATGACGAATTTGTTAATCCACGTTATGAGCTAAAGTAATTAACCATACAGTTTTGAATGTAAAAAGTGGTGCACATAAGATAAAATGGGCTTATCACGTGTCAATTACTGAGGTTACGTTTTTATATGGCAAGAAAAACCAAAGCGGAGGCTACTGCAACTCGCGAAGCGCTGTTGGATGCGGCTGAAGAGGTGTTTTTCGCAAAAGGCGTAGCTCGCACATCGCTGGAGCAAATTGCTCGTCACGCCAACCTGACGCGCGGTGCTGTTTATTGGCATTTTAAAAATAAAGGCGACCTTTTTATGGCGCTAGTGGAGCGTGTGCGTATGCCCTTCCAGTCGCTAATGGAAGAGGTAAACAACGCCGACCCGACTATCTCACCACTAACTGCCATACAACTTGCCTGCCATGCCGGCTTAAACCGCATGGAGCAGCCGTCCCACCAACGCATTTTATCGATTCTGCTGCATCGCTGTGAATTCTTTAGCGATATCAACCCGATTCAGATGCAGGACGATATCGCAGACGAGTGTTTTGATGAAATGCTGTCGGTATTTCAACTGGCCCAACAGCAGCAGTTGCTACGCGATGATTTAACCCCCGAGGTGGCAACGCGGCTTATGCAGGCGGCACTGGGTGGCTTGTTTCATGATTGGTTACGAAACCCAGAATCGTTTTCATTGCGCGAACGCGGCGGTGAGATCATCGATACATTGATCACCATGATGAAGCGCTAACCATCTCGCTGCGATGCAGCAATACACCTATACTGAGCGGATTGTCAGCATAGGATAATTTTATGGATGCATTGGAATTTGTTCGTATCCGCGAACTTGATATCGCTGTGCGCATTTGGAATCCCGACGCACCCCGCACGCTGATAGCATGGCATGGCCTTGCGCGCCACGGCGGTGATTTCGAAGCCCTAGCCCATCAGCTGGGCAGCGAATGGCGTATTCTTGCACCAGACACGCCTGGTCGCGGCCTTTCCAGCTGGTCACTGTTCCCTGCCCACGATTATCTCTACAGCCACTACATGACCGTGGCGATAGGCGTGCTAGATCATTTTCAATTAAAGCAGGTCGACTGGCTGGGCACTTCCATGGGCGGGCTATTGGGCATGCTGCTGGCTGCTGACAAAACACATCAACATCGGATTTCTAGGCTTATCCTGAACGATGTTGGGCCTGAGTTGAATAAAGACGGCCTAATCGCGCTCTCCAGTTATTTCAGCCTAACCCACCGCTTTACGAGCTTTGTAGACCTACAAAAAGAGCTGACACAGCACTATGCAAGCTTTGGAATTACCACTGATGATGAATGGCGAGCGCTGGCATTGGGAAGCGCTCGGCGACTACCTGATGGTAGCTGGACCTATCACTTCGACCCCCGTATTGGCGAGCAATTCATCCATGACACACCGCGAGACACATGGGCAGATTGGGCGAACGTTCACTGCCCTGTGATGGTGATTCGGGGTGCCGAATCAACGTTACTGGATGCCGAAACGCTGCCACGTATGAAAGAGGTGCAACCCGGTTTAGTTACTTTCACCGCCTCAGGGTGTGGCCATGCTCCTATGCTGAATCAACCCGAGCAAGTAACACCACTCCGTCAATTTCTCGACACGCCACTAAGCGCCTTCCCCCGCAGTAAACCAACAAGCGCCACCGCTACATTGAACCCTATTGGCCAGTGGCTCGTTAAGCAATGGCGGCGCCTATTTGGCTAGACAACACTCGCTAGGTGGAATAGCCGTTTGAATGGTGCTTGCGGTGCAAGCGCAGCTTATTCACGCGAACGCGCGTATCGAGATATTGTTGCTCAAGCACACTGCGGTACGCGCCTTCGTTGGCAAGATATTTCACAAGCACCCGGCGCTCGCCAGCTTGCGGGCAGTCTCCCGCTTTGCAATGCAATTTAACGGCGCTGCTGGGTTCGTTTTCCAGCTGAGCAGATGCGTATTCATCATTTTGACGTTCTGAGACAACGACCGTAGCGCCCAATAAACAGCGGCGATTGAATGGCTGATAGCGATGAAGCGCACGCTGTAATGAATGGCACACCGCTGCCGCAACTGGCGACGCAACTGCAAATGAGACCCACAGCACAAGCACGCCAACAGGCACCCTCAACATACCCAGCGATAACCAGCGGAGAGCTAGTAGCTCAATAGCCAGCGAAATAGCACCCGCAAAAAGTACTAAGAGGCTTAATGCAAGCGTAGCAGGCACACCTGCAAAGCCCAGTGATACCAGCGTGCTGGCCATATGATCGTCGCGTAGGCTATCGCGCTCAAATAGCTCCAACGGTGCAAGCCTGATTAACACTAGCAGCCAGTAGAGCGCTATCAAAGCCAACAAGAAGGTAAAGACAATCGTTGGAAATTGCAGTAAGGCGGAAACAAGTGATTGCATCATGGCGTGTTCTCCTCCAGACGAAGCCTGGTGATGTTTTCGCTTGACGTTATATTTATTAGCACAAGCTAAAAACAGGGTCTCTTTTAGCGTAGACCACCTTACGCATTTATGTGTTTAGCTACCTTGACTGCCATCACTTATCGACCAAAAGCTAAGCCCTGCGTTTTGTACGAAAACTGCCTCAACTCACCGCACAAAGGCAGCGAGCTGAGACAACTAATCAACTAAGATAAATTACCTTAAATCAGCGACGCCCCCGCAGCTTATCCCTTAACGTTTGCAACCGGCTTTTAACTTCATCTAGGGTATGGCTTTCGCCCATCAAACCACGAATAGCCTGAAGCTGATGTTCAAACAGCCCATGATGGTGAAGATCCTCAGGGGTTTCTTCCCGACCAAGCGGCAGGATATTTTCGAAGTAGGTTCCCCCCAGAATACGCCGTAAAACGCCTTCTCCCAGAAATGCTTCATCACTGTTCAGAGTGCGAGTTGCCCGCAGCAAGCGACGCACATCGTATTGACCAGGATAGATGTCCGGCACCTGCTTCTTGAGCCCAAGCAAGCTATAAACACCAATACGGGCAGTTCTTACCGAGCTTTCCAGTGTGAACACGACATCGTTATGGGTTTCTACAAACTGCCCCATGCAGGCTAGGTTGGTACAGCCTTCAGGAACAACGCTGGGGCGATCTCCCTTGGCTCTTGGCATGAATTGAGCGGTGATATAAGGCATTAGCGCGATACGTGTTTTGGTGGCAGCCAGTATGGCGTCGAGCTGATCAATCAGGCCAAGGTGATAACACATCTCAGTCAGCACTTCTTTCCCAGTACACTCAGGCATTGGCTTTTTGACATAATCGCCGGGCTTGTCCATCAACAATGCGTATGTCCATAGCACAATCACATCATCGGGCTGGTCGGGAAAATGCGGTTGGCGATTACAGGTAAAGCTCATTAACCAGGAGGAGTCGGTAAAGGTGATAATCCCACCTGTAGCAGTGAATCCTGAATAGGGATCATTAACCGACAGTTCTTTAAGTTTATCCATCAGAGGCGAAGGTTTACAGGTAAGCGTTACTGACTCCCAGGTAGAGCGTGGAACGTCCCCGCAGAACTTTTCTGGCTTCCCGAAGATATCTGATTTTTCTGCGAGATTCTTCCACAGTTGCCAGCCTGATCCCTTGCCAGCCTGAACCCGATCCTTCAGGTGTGGAATGGTGTCGTCGTCGCCATAAGCAGTGTCTTCGGTCATCGAGCCCGTAGTAACAAACACCAGGTCGCGGGGGTCGATAGCAATGGTTTTGTTGCCATCACTACCACGGCACTGAAGAGCGGTGACGGTTCTGCAGCCGTCCTGGATATCCATGTCCAGGTTCTCGACAACCGTGCCGTACTGGATATTCACGCCCTGATCTTGCAGCCAGTTCATCAGCGGTCGAACAAAACTGTCGTACTGGTTGTACTTTGGAAACACCAGTGACGTCATGTCGTTAAGCCCATCCATCAAGTGCAGAAAGCGATGCATGTACAGCTTCATTTCAAGTGCTGAATGCCAGTTCTGGAAGGCAAACATAGTGCGCCAGAAGGTATAGAAATTGGTTTCCAGAAATCCTTCACTGAACCACTGCTCTACTGTGACATCATCCAGATCCTCTTTGCGTGCTAGCAGTAGCTTAACAACCTCTAACTGCTGGCGTTTGGTAAGATTCATGGTGGAAAAGTCTTTGATCTGGCCCTGCTTTTCCAACAGACGCGCTTTTGACCAGTTTTTGTCGGCGTCATTCACGATGCGGTACTCATCTAGCACCGTAAATGGTGGCGGTAACTCCAGAGCCGGTATTTCCGAGAAGACGTCCCAGAAATTCTGGTAGGTCATCTCCATTTCACGACCTCCACGCACGATATAGCCTTCTTCCGCGTTGCCAGCACCATCCAGCGAGCCACCTTCTATGCCCTGCTCCTCTAGGAAGGTGATATTGCCAGCCGGCATGTGGCCATCACGAATCAGAAAGAAGGCAGCAGACAACCCTGCAATGCCGCCGCCAACGATCCAGGCACGGCGCCCCTCAATCCCCTCGGTCGGAAGCGGACGGTGATTGGTGTAGCTTCCATGCAGATCGGCAGGTGGGAATGACGTATCGACACCGTTGTGTAAGTGTCTTGATGAAGCATCTGGCGCAATATCGAGAGGCTGTCTCTCGAGTGCTTCAATATGGGTTTTCAGCGTTGAACCAGATGTTGTTGAGGCGTTAGATTTACTCATTGATAGATATCCTTTTCTGGGTAGCCACTATCAATTAAGTGTAGTTTAAAAAACTCACTAAACGCCTAAAACCATAAATAATTAACACAGAAAGCCGCTTAAGCAGCAGCATTTATTACAAGCATCGGCAATAACAGAGATAACGCATTCAAAAAAAACGGGCACCATGAAAACAGGGTGCCCGCTAGCAAGTCGCTAAACAGCGTTACGCTTGGTCGTGACCTAGCGCTGCCTGCTCGTTGTTACCATCCCGGTCAGGGTGGCGTTTCCGATAGAGCCAATCAGACACCGTGGCAATCATTGCGTAGAAACTTGGAATAAACAGGCTTCCCAGCACGGCAACAGACGCCATACCGACCGCAACGGTGGTACCTATGTGGTGGCTGCTCACATCGCTCGCGCCAGAAGCCAGTGCCAATGGCAAGGTACCGAAGATAAAGGCCAGTGAGGTCATAACGATAGGACGGAAACGAAGCTCCGCGGCGGTAATCGCTGCTTCACGAATCGATTTACCATGCTCTTTGCGCTGCAACTCCGCAAACTCAACGATAAGGATCGCGTTCTTAGCGGCCAAGCCAACGACCACCAGCATCCCAATCTGGACATAGACACTGGTATCCAGGCCTCGCAACGCAATACCACCCACGCCGCCCAAGAAAGCAAACGGCGTGGCAGTAAGTACCGCTAGTGGTAGCGACCAACTCTCATACTGTGCCGCCAGTATCAAGAACACCATCAAAATACCAAACACAATGGCGAGCAAAGCGGTATTACCAAGGTTAGACTCTTGGTAGGCAGTCCCCGTCCAGCCCATTCCCCAGTTTTGGCCCAATGTTTCCTGAACCACTTCCTCCATCGCCTCGATAGCCTGTGTAGAGCTATAGCCTGGCGCTGGATTACCCTGGAACTGAGCCCCCGCATAAACACCGAAGCGAGAAACAACAGATGGACCCGTTTGGCGTTCGAGCGTTACAAACTCAGAAAGAGGAATGCGCTCACCATTGCCACCACGTACATAAACGCTGCTCACATCATCGGGCGTTTTACGGAATTTATCTTCATTCTGTAAATAGACCTGGAAGTTACGGTTTTGGTAGCTAAAGAAGTTAACAAAACCATTACCGAAGGTGTTGGCTAGCGCCGAGTTGATATTCTCAAGGGCGACACCATAGCTCAGCGCTTTTTGCTGATCTATTTCCGCACGGTAAGAAGGCACATTGACATTAAACGTTGTAAAAACGCGGCTTAATGCCGGGTGCTGGTTAGCCGCCTGCATAATTTGCAATGACGCTTGATACAGCTCGCGAGGTGACGCGCCTTCAAAAGATTGCAAATAACCGGTGAAACCACCCGTTGTTGAAAGCCCCATGATCGGCGGTACGTTAAACGCCATCGCCGAACCACCATCAATGCTCGCCCCCAACTGCATAATACGGCCAACCAACTCATTAGCCGTTAAATCACGTTCTGCCCAGGTTTTCATGTTGATAAACATAATGCCCCGTGCAGTATTGACCGCACTCGACAAAATGTCGTATCCAGCGACAGCAGAGGAGTACTCAACGCCCGGAATGGCTTCTATCTGTGAGCTAAGCTCATTCATATAGGCTTGAGTTCGGCTAAGCGATGCAGCATCGGGCAATGAAACGCTAACCAGCACGATACCTTGGTCAGTTTCCGGCACAAGAGTGGAAGGCGTATTTGCATAGAGCCAGTAAGAACCGGCCCCCACCGCCACAGTCAGCGCAAGCGCTAACACCCAGAAACGCACCAGCTTTTTCACAAACCACATATAAGCGGCGGTAAAGCCAGCGAAGAGGCGGTCAAACAGACGCAGCGGTGTGGTAATTGCACGCTTAAACGCGGACTGTTTGCTTATGTGCAGGTTATGCTTAATGAAGATGGCAGACAGCGCAGGGGTGAACGTCAGTGCCATCAGCGCCGATAGCGCCACCGATATCGCCACGGTAATCGCAAACTGCTGATAAATCTGGCCGGTAAAACCACCCAGGAACGCCACGGGTACAAACACCGCAGCCATAATCAGCGATGTGGCAATAACCGGGCCACCCACCTCTTTCATCGCGCGGATAGTGGCGTCACGAACCGTAATATCATCCTCTTCGCTCAATACCCGCTCAACGTTCTCCACCACTAGAATCGCATCATCCACCACGATGCCTATCGAAAGCACCAAGGCAAACAGCGTTAACAGGTTAATAGAGAAACCAAACAAGTAAAAACCAGCAAAGGTGCCGATAACCGAGACCGGCACGACCGACATGGCAATGACCGTGAAGCGCCAGTTCTGCAAGAAGATGAACAGAATCACGATAACGATCAGAAACGCTTCGACGAAGGTTTTTAATACGGTTTCTACCGAGGCATCAATAAACAGCGTGGTGTCGTAAGGCGTTACATACTCAAGCCCTGGCGGAAAACGTCCCGATAGTTCTTCCATCGTGGCACGCACTGCTTCAGCGGTTTCCAGTGCGTTGGCACCCGGCTGCTGGTTAATAATAATGGGCGTCATGGTGGCGCCGTTTAAACGAGCATCCACGCCATAAAACGAAGCACCCAGCTCAATACGCGCCACATCCTCTAAACGAAGCGAGGAACCGTCCGGATTGGTGCGCAGAAAGATATTGCGAAAATCATCGGTTCCCGATAAACGCCCACCGGCAGTAATCGTATAGGTATAAGCACGCGGTTCACTTTGCGGTGTTGCCGCTAAGTTACCTGCGGGAATTTCGGTATTCTGCGCGCGAATCGCACTGGCCACTTCACTGGGCGTGAGGTCATACTGAGCCAGCTTGTCAGGGTTCATCCACACCCGCATCGCAAACTCACCGCCGCCTAACACTTCGGCATTACCTACACCGGGCACTTGGCGTAGCTCATCCAAGATATTAAGCGTGGCGTAGTTTTGCATGTAGATTTTGTTGTAGTCACCGCTAGGAGACGTCAAGGCAACAAGCATCAGAATAGAGTCAGAGCGTAACTCAACCGTCACCCCTTGAGACTGAACCGCCTCAGGTAACTGCGAAAGCGCGCCCTGCACTCGGTTATTGACATTGATGGTGTTGATATCTCCATCAGTGCCAATGTTAAACGCAACACTCAGGCTCATAAGACCGTTATCAGCGCTGTTTGAGGTCATATATAGCATGTCCTCAACACCATTGATGGCCTCAGCAAGCGGTGCCGCGACGGTTTGCGCAACCGTCTCAGCATCTGCCCCGGGGAACTGAGCCTGAACTGACACAGTGGGAGGTACAACGCTGGGATACTGCTCTATCGGCAGTATTCGCATCGCCATCGTACCTACCAGCGTCAAGATAATCGCCAAAACGGTGGCGAAAATCGGTCGGCTGATAAAGAAGTTGGAAAAGTTCATTATTGCGCGCCCTCTTCCCCTTCAGCGGGCTGTGCGTCAGCCGCCTCATCCTGCATTGCCTCTGCCTGCCCGGTTTCTTGCTGGGCGTCTTCCTGCTCAGCTTCAGCGACGATGTCGGCAGCGTTACCTTCAAATGGCAGGGGGTCAATTAGCATTCCCGGCTCCAGACCAGCGGGGTCGCCTACGATGACACGCTCGCCAGCAGTAAGGCCATCATGAATGATTTGCCATGGACCAGCCACTTCACCGAGTTGAACCGTGCGCTCGCGCGCTTTATTTTCATCATCGACAATAAAGACTCGCGGCCCCATCAACCCCTGAGTAACGGCAATTTCTGGTACGGCCAGTACATCAAAACGCTTCAAGCCTTCAATACGAACCCGTACAAACTGACCAGGCAACACAGCACCATCAGGATTCACAAACGTTGCTGACGCTTGAACCGTGCTAGTGCCGGTATCAACACGAGAACCCAGGAAGTCCAAACGACCTTCAAGCTCAGTGCTGTCGCCGCCATGTTGTCCTGGCACGCTCAAGCGCGCGGTAATGTCTGATGCGTTACCGCTCTCACCCAGTTGTCGACGCAACTCAAAGGCATCGCGCTGAGGTAGTTGAAAACGAACTTCAAGAGGATCAAGCGGCGTAATAGTGGCTAACTCAGTTCCTGGCGTTACCAAATTACCAACGTTTATCTGGCTTAAGCTGATCATGCCAGACACAGGTGCGGTAACGTTTGAATAGCCTAAATCAAGGTTAGCGCTGGATAACGCAGCGTCTGCTTGGGCAACATTAGCTTGGGCAACACGCTGGTCAGCCAGTGCTTGGTCATACTGCTGACGACTCACCGAGTTTTGGCTTAACAACTGCTCAAAACGCTGCGCATCGCGCTGGGCTCGGGCCAGTTCAGCGCGCGCACTTTGCAAGTCAGCCTCACGCTGATTGACCGTTGCTTGGTAGAGATCTGGCTCGATGGTGTAGAGGCGATCGCCCTGCTCTACCAGTTGACCTGGCTCAAAATGGCGCTCTTCAAGAAACCCGTTTACCCTTGCCACAAGCGTAACTTCGCTGTCGCTTCGTAGCAGTGATGGGTAGGATTTATCCAGAGGAATATCCTGGCGGGCTATTTCAGCTACTTCTACCGCATGGGGCGGAGCTTCCTGCTGCCCAGCCTGCTGTTGCTGAGGCTGCTCCTGGCCACATGCGGCTAGCGCCAATGCGGCTATCAGCGTCACTAGACTCGCTCGACCTGAGTGAATCGTCTTCTTCATACGTCGGTTTCCCATTAATCTTTTCAACATTGACGGATAGCAGCACAGCGCGTGTTTTGTTTAATATGTTAGAAAACTAACAACTCGCTAGCTTATGCGCCCGGCGTGGGTGGAGCGCCAATATCCATAGCCCGCTGGTAGGCGTCGGGGTCGCCGCTTTCGGGCAGCGTAAAGTTCACCTCATCCCCCGTTAGCCACGCATTGACTTCTTCAATCGCGGCAACGTCTAGCAAACCAGCCTGCTGCCGCAGTGACAGTAGATTCACCACATAGTCATAACGCGCTTCAGCATAGCTAGCGATGGCGCTGTAAAGGTTTTGCTCAGCGTTCAACACGTCCACGATATTACGCGTGCCTACTTCATAACCGGCGCGCGTAGCTTCCAAAGCACTGCGGTTAGAGACGATTGCCTGCTGACGAGCCTCAACGGTATCGACGTTGTTGCTGACCTGGGTATAGAGTGAACGCACTTGCTGGATAGTAGTACGGCGCTGGGACTCGAAATCGTATTGGCTACTTTCTAACTGGAAGGTACCTTGGCGAATACGAGCACTGGTGCTGCCACCGGTATAAATAGGCAAGTTCGCTGAGACACCCACTTGGCTTGATGTGTTGTAGCCACTCACCAAATCACTATCGCTGTCCGAGTACTGGTAGTTAGCAAATGCTTGAACCGTCGGCATACGTCCGGCACGCGCTAGCTCGACGCCCACGCGAGAAAGCTCAATACCCGCCTGCTGCGCTAATACCTGCGGATTACGCTCTATTGCTTGCTCTACCCAATAGTTACGATCCGTGGGGCTCGGCAGGGCGATAGGCATGCTGTCGCCAAGTGCATCGATATTGGCATAACGTTGCCCAGTTAGTTGTTCAAGTACCTCAAATGCCACCTGAAGATTGCTTTCTCCAGCAATGCGGTCAGCGCGGGATTGATCAAAACTCGCCCGCGCTTCCTCTACTTCAGTGATGGCAATGAGGCCAACTTCAAACTGTTCCTGGGCCTGTTCTAACTGGCGGCCAATCGCACGCTCTTGAGCTAAGCGCGCTTCGAGCACTTCATGGGCACGTAAAATATCAAAATAAGCGGTAGCAACATCAATCAACAATTGCTGTTCAGTAGCGGCCAATAGGTACACTTGTTGATCAATCTGACGCTCAGCCTGATTCACTTCCTCACGCGTGACGGCATTAAATAGTGCCTGGGTCGCTTCAAGCTTTAACGACGCCGTATTATAACGATCATCGCCAACACCCCCACCATCTACATTAGAAGCAGCACCAGCACTCTGCTCCCCTCTTGATGAGGACTGGCTTTCGTACTTCTGGTTATGAATGACATTGCCAGAGGCATTTACCTGAGGCAACAGAGCACCACTTGCCACATCGCTTGCCGCTTCAACACTTGAAAACTCAGCGCGTGCTGAGGCCAAGGCAGCGTTATTGTTAAGCGCATCGCGGGTGATATTGACTAAATCTGCCGCTTGAGCAGGCAGGATGAAAGAAGATGTCAGCACTGCTAATAGCAGGGGACGAAAAGGGGCATTGACTGCCCAGTGTGCCAGTCGCATGGGATTGCCTCTAGGTGTCAACGTAGGGTGGCGATAATGATAGCCATTCTGAAAGGTGGCATTATAGTTACATTCATGTATGTATGCTAGGCTTGAACTTAGCCTAAATATATGAACAGCGTCACGTATAGATAACCGCACAACACAAGACTCTTTATTACCTTAGTCCAAAGCCCCATGAGCTTGCAGCTTTTTAGCACTCCTTTTGCTCACTCGAATATTAAGTGAACTGTGTTACAGCTAATGTAAATAACACGCTAACTCAAGTGAGCGTTTGAGTCTCTCAACAACATGCGAGAGTAATTGGCAATCCAAACAGATAGCTAATAAAGCGAGAAAAACAGCACCATCACCACTATTGCTCCGTCAAACGCTGACCCATTAACTCTCAACAGCTTCCAACACTGCTACACAGCGTTCAACGGCACTGCGATACTCTGAACCAAATAACAGTAGATGGTTAAGCAATGGATAAAGCTGAAACAGCGCTTCGCGTCTTGGCCAGTCGGTTGGCTTATCGCCGTTCCAGTAAGCATCAAAAAAAGGTGCACCAGGCGACCCAAACAGGGTCAGCATAGCCAAATCAACGTCGGGATAATGGCGATAAACAGCAGGATCAATCAGTGCTGGCCCTCTAGTGGTCGTCAGCACATTACCCGACCATAGGTCACCGTGAATAAGGCTGGCAGGCGAATCTGGCAGCCATGTTTCTAGTTTCTCTGCTTGGTGTTCAACACGGCGGCACAACGCGCCATTCAGTAGGCCCTGCTGATAACAAGCTTGAGTAAGAGGCAGTAGACGCCGTTCGCGCTGAAACGCACGACCATCTGCCAGTGGGGAGTTGGGTTGGGGCGTACGCCCACACGCATTGTCCTGATGCCAGCCATGGGCATCACCTATCACACCATGCAACTCACGCAGCCCTTCGCCTAAAGCGACGCTACTTTGGGTATTTGCGGGTTGGGTATCGAGTGACTCTATCACCAGCCACCCCATCGTCTCTCCCAGCACCTCAGGTATCACTAATGAAGTGCCCGCCCCCTTGAGCGCGCGGAGCCCTTCTGCTTCACCAAGCAATCGCGCGGAATCGTCGTGTTTGATAACGACTTGCCCTTGGCGGGTAGTTAAGGCGTAAACAGCGGCTATGTCACCACCACTGAGTGGCTGAAGCTTATCAGTGGGGATTAATCCCAGCGTATCTAGTAAATCGCGCAAAGTGGCATCCATGACTTCCTCCGCGCAAGGTGCATGTACTCTTGCTCCTCTCATTGAGGCCAAGTCCACATCGAAATCTAGCAGCGCTTGGTTATAGATCAAATAGGCTAGATTAATGGTCGCAAGTCCCCAGCGGTATGCTGGCCCAACCATTCGCATCACCGCAAGTTTATCCATCGACACACTCACTTGCCCTATAATTTGAAATATTGCCTTACAACGCCTCCACTAGGGCTCTTACGCAATCGTTTATTAATTAGGATACTGGTGACTATGTACAAGCTTGCTTTTTTTGTTCCCGTTGAAGATGCCGAGAGTGTTAAAGAAGCGGTCTTTGAGACAGGAGCTGGCCGACTTGGTGATTATGAGGCCTGCTGTTTTCAAACCCACGGTACCGGCCAGTTCCGCCCGCTAGAGGGCGCACACCCCCATATTGGACACGTAGGGTCACTTGAAACTGTCGAAGAAGTGAAGGTTGAACTTGTTTGCCGCGATGAGTATATACGGGCAGCGATTGCGGCATTGAAGTTAGCCCACCCCTATGAAGAGGTGGCCTATGATGTTTGGCAATTGGCCGAGCTGTAATTCAGTAATACAAGGCTTTAATAGATGATGTTGCTAGCAACGCCTAAACAGCAATAAAGCTTAGGCACTGCCAAAATATCGCTCCCTATCTTCAGGGGTAATCGAGCTGATGTGCAGCGGGTAGTGCGCATTTTTACGGTCTTCATAGAAGTGCTTTAACGTGCGCTCAATCGTTGGAAAAGCAAGCTCATCCCAAGGAATTTCATGCTCTTCGAACAGCGCTACTTCCAAGCTTTCGGGGCCTGCGCTAAAGCCACCGAGAAGCTCTGCACGGAAAATCATATACACTTGATTGATATGAGGCAGATCAATGAGCGTGTATAACCCCTCCAGTTTGACCTCTGCAACGGCCTCCTCCCAGGTCTCGCGTGCGGCGGCCTGCTGAGTGGTTTCGGCGTTTTCCATATAGCCCGCGGGGAGTGTCCAATACCCTTTACGCGGAGAAATCGCCCGTTTACACAGCAATATTTTATCGTCAATCACCGGCAGCGTCCCCGCCACAATACGCGGGTTATGGTAATGAATAGTGCCACAGGCATCGCATAAATAGCGCGAACGGTCATCGCCTTCAGGAACAGCAAAACGGACTTTTTCACCACACTGACTACAAAAATTCATCGCGTTTTCTCTATGGCTGATGGGGCAAGGCTTCAACGTACTTGACGTCAATAACCGCTGCTGGGTAAAAGAGAACAAAGTAAATGGAAGCCCTATGTTAGAGAAACTGCGCAAACAACTGCAACAGCACTCCCCCCAACGGCTAGACCACGTTGTAATGCCTGAGGCTGCCGTGCTCATGCCTATTGTTGAGCGTCCATCGCCCACGCTGCTGTTTACACGGCGAGCAAGCCATCTCAGCACTCACAGTGGCCAAGTGGCATTTCCTGGTGGCAAACGCGAGGCCTGTGATGCCGACCTCTATGCGACGGCTCTTCGCGAGGCACAAGAAGAGATTGCGCTAGCGCCTTCCTTTGTACAACCCTTGGGAAGGTTATCAGACGTTATTTCACTACATGGCATCCGAGTTACGCCCTGGGTCGGCATTATTCCGCCAGATTTACCATTGGTAGCAGACCCCTCAGAATTAGACACCATTTTTGAAGTGCCACTCAGCCATTTTCTAGACGACAAGCGCACCCACACCGATGTAATAACGGTAGATGGCGTTGCTCACTACGTACCTAGCTACCATGTCGACGGCCACGTGATTTGGGGGCTTTCTGCCATGATGCTGGTAGAACTACTGGCGGAAGGGTTTGGCATGCCAATTGACCTTTACCAGCGCCCACCAGGGGCGTTACGTCACTACCCTGAGAGAAGCAGTCGCCTACCAAAAGCAGCTCGCATGCCGACTAAGAGAACCATGAAATGATTGCCTCTGCAGCGCCAAACTCTTTACCCAGTAGCAATAGCCCCCCAGCGATCAACCCTATCGCCCATATTGCAATGGTCGATGCGCTCGTTGAGCAAGGCTGGTACGTGGGTAACAACGTGATAGACCTTGATCTTTGCCAAGCGCTGCACCGAGAGCTGAACCATATGGCCGAACACGATGTGCTTGATGAGGCTGGCATTGGCCGCGGCAAAGAACATCACCTTCGCAAAGATATTCGTGGCGATGCCATTCACTGGTTGGATAGAGAAAGCGTAGCCCAGCGCCGCTACCTTGACGCCATGGCAGAACTCCAGCTATCCCTCAATCAAGCGCTTTTCCTGGGGTTGTTTGAGTATGAGGCCCACTTTGCCCACTACCCGCCCGGCGCGTTTTATCAACGCCACTTAGACAGTTTTCGCGGGAGAGCTAACCGGGTTATTTCAACCGTCGGTTACTTAAACCCTCAGTGGCCCTTAGATGGCGGTGGAGAAATGGTCATTTATCACCCCGACACCCCTTCTCTGGAAGTCGCCCGCGTAGTGCCTGAGGCAGGTACGTTCGCCTGTTTTTTATCCGAAACCATTCCCCACGAGGTGCTGCCAACCCAGCACCCGCGTGCCAGCATCGCTGGCTGGTTTAGGCGCAACGCCTCACTGGGTGGCGTGCTCGACCCGGCGCGCTGAAACACTATGGACACCAGTAACGAAGCCAGATTAGTCGCCAGGATCAAAGCCCTAGAAGCGCAAAATGCGGTGCTGGAAGAAGAGAAACGTCATTATCAGTGGCTGGCAGAAAGTACCACTGACTTGATATCTCGCCATGCCCGCGACGGTACTTTTTTATATGCTTCCCAGGCGGCGCGAGACTTACTAGGATACGAACCAGAAGAGCTGATTGGCGTATCGGCCTATCAGCTGTTTCATCCTGCCGATCTAAGTGATCTGCTGAATAAATCACCCCGGGTCTACTATCACGACGGTTTTTATCAGCAAACGTATCGGTTTCGGGCTAAAGCAGGTCACTACATCTGGTTTGAAACCACCAGCCGAACCCGCCGAGATGATGCCACAGGCGAGCTAATTGATATTTTATGCGTCTCTCGGGATGTGAGCCGCCGAGTTCATGCCGAAGCCACAAGAGAGCGTTTAGCACAGGTGGTCGAATCCACTACCGACTACGTACTTTTTTTAGGGCCTAATCAACATATTTTTAGTGCTAACGAGGCGGCTAGGCGCTGTTTTTCACTCCCACGAGATGCCATGCAAGTTGCTCTGTCAGCACTTTACCCTAGTGACTCGTTGGCACTATTGGAGCAGGTGGTATTCCCCGCCGTTGAACGCTATGGTTCCTGGAGCGGCGAGCTGGAAATGCTCAGCACGCACGGCTTAGTTCCCGTGCTTAGTGTCGTGCTTACCCACCGCAGCCGAGGGGCAGAACCAGGGCACTTTGCATTAATTAATCGCGATATTAGCGTGCGTAAAGCTGCCGAAGCCCAGGCACGTCGGCACCAAGAACAAATTGCCCATGCCAATCGGTTAGCTGCCGCCGGAGAGCTTGCGTCTAATATTGCCCATGAACTCAATCAGCCCCTTGGTGCAATCGCCAACTACACCAGTGGCGCCCTTTTGAAAACAACGCACACGCCCAACTTACCCGCCAGTGAGCTACGACTGCCACTGGCCCGCATTGATGAGCAAGTACAGCGTCTTGCCGAACGACTCCGCCATATGCGCAGCTTTGTGCGTAAACGCAGCCACTGTGTCAGACCCCTGGTGCTTGAACACGTCATTGCCGCCGCCTTTCAACTGTGCGACTGGCAGTATAAACAGGCCTCAGTTCAACTTACCCAACAATTGCCCCACGGGTTGCCACGTATTTATGCGGACCCTATTGCCCTTGAGCAAGTAATCGTTAACCTATTGCTCAACGCGTTAACCGCGAGCCGTGATACCCCTGGTGCCGATCAGGTCATCGTTTCAGCGCATAAAAGCGGCAATCGACAGCTGACCCTTAGCGTTGAAGACCTTGGTCCAGGTGTAGCGCTAGACCATCAAGACACCATTTTTGATGCCTTTTTCACCACCCGCGATGAAGGGTTGGGAATGGGTTTGGCAATTAGCCGTTCGCTAATCGAGAGCATGGGTGGGGCGCTTACTCTTCGCCCCCAACAAAGCGCGAAAGGCGCATGCTTTGACATCACACTTCGCACAGAAACAATATGAATGCGCAATCAGTGCATTAACAGGGGCCAGTAATGACCAGCAGTGTTGAACGACAGTCTACCGCCACTATCGCGGTTGTTGATGATGATCAAGCATTGCGTGAATCGCTGGTTTGGCTGCTTGAATCCGTCGGATTAACCGCTCAAGCGTTTCATGACGGCGAGCAATTCTTAGCGAGTCAGCACGATAAGTTGGGCGCGCTGCTGCTTGATGTTCGCATGCCAGGAATGAGTGGACTGCAAGTGCAGCAGCAGTTGGTTGATCAAGGCAATACCCTGCCGGTCATTATGATGACAGGGCATGGTGATGTCCCCATGGCAGTGGCTGCACTAAAGAACGGCGCATTTGATTTTATTGAAAAGCCATTTAATCACCAGCAGTTGATTGACAGCGTGCAACAGGCGTTGGGCGATGCTCATCAACAGCAACGCGCTAAGCAGCAGTTGGCAATGCTGCGAACACGTTACCAATCGCTACGCCCGAAAGAGCAGCGCATTGTGATTCATGTAGCAGAAGGAATGACCAGTCGTGAAATTGCCGAGCACATGGAGATTAGCGGTAAAACCGTCGAGGTCTATCGGTTAAGAGCCATGAAGGCCATGCACGCTGCAAATTTGGCAGAGCTGGTGCGACAAGCGGTGGCGCTGGAGCTCGTTTCCTCGCTCAGCGCCCCCCATGTTCATAGCGAACGGCCTAGCTAAGTGGAACAACCTGGCCATTGGCTTTTTCCAGCACATTACGCACCTGCTCGTAATCAATGCCGTGCTCATTACCTTCATGAGCCTCAATTAGGCTGACCACTTCTAACAGCGTTTCCATACCAAAACTCTGTTCATCCGTGGGCGTAAAAGCTTGAACATAGGCATTTCCGTTACTTTCCCAGCCCACCTTAACGGGGCTGTCGATAATGTTTACCTGCGTACCTACTGGAACACGCCAGAATACAGACTCAATGTCTTCTGGGTGCATCCGAATACAGCCCCGGCTAGCACGCATGCCAATACCGTCTGGCTGATTAGTGCCATGAATTAAGTAGCCTGGGATATCCAGCAAAATAGCGTATTGCCCTAACGGATTATCTTCACCTGGTGGAACAACCGCGGGCGCAGGATCACCGCGCTCAGCAGCTTCTTGGCGAATAGACTCAGGTGGATACCATGCAGGGTTCTCAAGACGCATAGTGGTCTTAGTAATGCCCAGCGGCGTATTGTACGCATCGCGACCAATGCCAATAGGATACGTCTCTACTCGCGGCGCCTTGCCCTCTTCCACCTCTGGATAATAATAGAGTCTAAGCTCAGCAACATTAATCACAATGCCAGTGCGCGGCTCATCTGGCAGAATATATTGGCCGGGTATTTTCACCTCAGTACCTTCGCCAGGTATCCAAATACTGGTATCTGGATTGGCCATACGAATCTCTTCGTAACCCACATTATGCTCACGGGCAATGTCGAGCAGGGTATCCTCTTTTTTCGCCGTAACGGTATACACCTCGCCCACCATATTACCTTCATCAGGGAGCAAAAAGTGGCCTTTGGGTAATTCACTTTCACTAGCAACGGCACTGGATGCAAACAACCAAGCTCCCAGAGCTACGCTGCTAGCCCACAATTTTTTAACCTGTCGAAGCGTTTGATACCGCGCGGCAACTGTCATGGGGTCTCCTTTATTATATGGTCCCAAGGCGCTACCTGCTGTTGAGCAGGCTGCAGTGGGGACAATTTGCGTACGAATATGAACAAGCGGTCTGAATGGGTCAATTCGATAAACTGTCGCAGCAATCTCAACGGCCAACGTGGGTGAGACGTCTCATTGAGAGTGATTTTAACGTTTATTAATAAATCTAACACGTCCTGGTTTAACGCTGATGTGCATTTGAATTGATCTTAGTTAAGAGTTCTTCATTAGCGTTGCAATACAGCTCATAGCACCTACCTTTAGAAGTGCCTGTGCACAGCAACGTGTCGGGCTTCACTCATCACCAACAGGAACAGTAGCGCCACCCATCAAAAGGAACCTACTGGGTAGCGTTGGCTAGCAAGGAGCACGAAAAACGCCAACCAGTTTATCGCTACTACGTTACTTAGGGATTAACAGACAGTTGTTAACCCCTTCATAAAAATGCAAGGAGCAACATGATGAAAACGACTTTTCTCAGCACGCTGGTTATTCCTACCTTTATTACCATCGCTGGTGTTGCTGGCGTTGCCCACGCGAGTAATGACAACCAGCCCCCCATGGAAGCTTCTTACTTGACCCAAGCGCCGCAAGGAACTTTCCACTCAGACTCTCTGACGGGCAATCAAGTAAAAAGCAGCGTTGAAAACGATGAAGACATCGGCACCATCAATGATTTAATCATTGATGAGGATGGGCAAATTAATGCTGTTGTTGTCGGCGTTGGTGGTTTCCTTGGTATGGGCGAAAAAGATGTCGCTATCGAATGGGATTCGCTTGAACTTACCAAGGATGAAGATGGCGAAGATTACATTATATCGGTAAACGCCTCTCAAGAAGCGTTGGAAAGTGCCGAAGAGTATGAGCGTGGCAATGACCTTCATACAGAACGCGATACTGAGATGAATAACAGCGAAAATGACGACGAGTAACGCGTGTTTTAACAAGCGGCTTTCGCAAACATAAATCCTGTTAAACTCGACTGCTATAGGGCCTTGCTTAGATGCAAAGCCCTCTTCACAAGTGCCTTTTCATAAGCGCTTTTTCATAAGTGCTTGAAGCGGCTATTGTGCTTCCCCGAAAAAGAGATAATAAAAAAGCGCTGCATGTCTGCAGCGCTTTTCGGCGTTATCTGGCGTTCGAATCACCCCTTTAAGGTTGCGTCCATAGTAATGTCAGCATTTAATACTTTGGAAACAGGGCAGTTCGCTTTAGCTGTTTCAGCAGCTTCTTGAAAGGCTGCGTCATCGGCACCGCTTACGCTGGCTACAACGTCCAAATGAATACTGGAAATATCGAAACCATCTGCACTTTGTGAAAGCGTTACACGCGCATTGGTATCAATAGCATCAGCGGTAAAGCCTTTCTCTCCAAGAATCATGGAAAGCGCCATTGAGAAACAGCTTGCATGGGCAGCGCCAATTAACTCTTCCGGTGTGGTGCCGGGTGCTCCTTCAAAGCGCTGTTTGAACGAATAGCCAGCATCCAATGCTCCACTTTCCGTCGCCACATTGCCTTGACCATCTTTGAGTCCACCTTCCCAACGTGCGCTTGCTTTACTATCCATTCCGTTCTCCTTTCCTTTGATAGTTAGCGTAAACTCGTTTTAAGGACGCAAACACTACGTCCGCCAACTCAATCAGCGTAGCTGATTCTATCGCCGCTGCCGAATTTACTCGGCAGACAGACTGTCTAATTGTGCAGCTACATCACGTTCTGTACTGCTTTGCTCTGTAATGCCCTGCAGTGATCGAATGGAACGCTCTCCACGCTCTTCAAAAGAGTCGTTAAGGTCGATCCTTAACTCAACGCGGCGATTGTCCGCCCGCCCTTCAGGCGTGTCATTGGAAGCCAACGGCCTAGTATCAGCGAAGCCTTGTATCATCAGTCGCTCTGCCGTTAGCTCTTCAGTGGCAACAAGCACGTTTGCAACAGAAGACGCACGCAACGCGGACAAATCCCAGTTACTTCGAAAACGGGACGTGCGGATAGGCACGTTGTCCGTATGCCCCTCAATTGAAACCGTTCCGGTGACAGCGGCTAATACCGTTGCCAGCTCTTCCAGCAGATCAGCAAACGCGGGCATGACATCGGCGTTACCAGAGCCAAATGTGCCCTGCTCAGAAATCCTGACGACCACTCGAAACTGATCGACCTCAATGTCGGCAACACCTTCTAACGACGATGCTTTAAGCAAATCTTCGAGACTAGCGGCCACTTGAAGGGTTCGCTGCTGTCGTTGTACATCCAGCATGCTACGCATGGATTCCAACTGTGGTTGCTGCTGGGTAGTTCGTTGTCGCACTTCGTCTAACAAGGTGCGGTCAGGTACTGCTGGAGAAAACTGCTGGAATACCGCACTGGTCCCCATAGGGATTTGGGTAGCCTCAACATCGCGCTGCACGCCGAAGGCTTTTGATAGCTCCTCCGCCACACGGCGAAACTTTTCAGCATCAATTTCTGCAAACGACAATAGCAACACAAAAAAGCATAACAATAGCGACATTAAATCTGCGTATGTCACCATCCAAGCAGGAATATTGGTCTGTTTTTGCGCCATGGATTACGTTCGCTCGCCAGCAGGGCCGGTTTCACCTGAACCTGGCAAGCCACGGTGCTCAGGGGGCAAATAGATGGTCAGCATTTGCTCAAGCACTCGTGGATTTTTATCGCTCTTAATGGCAATCAGCGCGTCGATCCACAGCTCCTGCATTTTGGCTTCCTGGTTCATCCGCACCCATAGTTTTTGAGCGATCGGGTTGGCGATCATCGTTGCAATCATTGCACCATATAAGGTAGTTAACAGAGCAACCGCCATAGCAGGCCCAATTAAAGAAGGGTCGCCCATATTGGAAAGCATTTGTACCAAACCTACCAGGGTGCCAATCATTCCCATCGCGGGAGACACTTCACCTAACGCCGAAAATACTTGGCCGCCTGCTTCGTTTCGTTCCAGCGTCAACAGGCGCTCTTTTTCCATCATATCTTTAATCATTTCGGCGCTGTAGCCGTCGGCCAACATTTGTAGGCCTTTCTTAAGAAACGGAGAATTCACCTCTCGGCTTTCTAACGCAATCATCCCCTCACGGCGGGCAACTTTCGCCAGCTCGACTAATTCATCGATACTTGCTTGAACGCTAGGCAACTGGAATTTAAACGCCCGCGCCGCCGCTTTTAAGGCAAATTTAAATTGGGTGATACTAAACTTCGCCAACACAACAAACAGGCTTCCCCCGACCACTAGCAGCAACCCCGTCGGGTTCATAAACACCTCAGGCGAAGTGCCCATGATTACAGAGACCCCCACTAACACAGCAGCCCCTACCAAACCTATTAGCGTTGCGAGATCCACGGCCTTCCCTCAAGAATGTAAAAAAATGCTAACTAGCGATTTGCCGAGACAGTAGAGTTTCCTTGCAACAGCGTCAACGCCAAATCGATAACGTTACACAGGTTGACAAACGCACTAACTCTTTTTTAGCAAACGCTGATGCACGGGCAGTCTTGGGTATTCGCTTTCCAACGCTTTATCGTTAAGCTGAGCAGCACTATGGCACTCACCACACCTATGGTCGCCGCAATGAACCTAAGGACACATCATGTCATCGGCTGATGCGCTGCGTTTGGTTTTGCTCTCCTCCCTATGGGGACTGTCGTTTATTTTTATGCGCGTCGCAGTACCGGAGTTTGGCCCAGTCCCGCTCGTGCTAATAAGGATGGGCATAGGCGCACTGCTTTTAGTGCCATTGCTAATGAGCCTGCGCTATCTAACGCTCATTTGGCAGCATAAAGGTTCGCTATTGATACTGGGTATCATTAACCATGTGCTGCCTTTTTCATTACTGGCCTTAGCAACGACGCGCTTAGAAGCAGGTTTTACATCGCTTATTAACGCCACTACGCCAATCTTTACCGCGTTATTGGGCGCTGCTTTTTTTGCCACACCCATTCAGCGCCAACAATATCTAGGGTTAGCGTTGGCGTTGTTTGGTGTGTATGTGCTTTCTGCTGATCGGCTAGACTTCGCCCTAGGCGGCGACGGCTGGTTTATTGTTGCCGTACTCGGCGCGACGTTTTGTTATGGGCTTGCCGGTAACTACTCGAAAACGCGCTTGAGTCATCTACCCAGCCGCGTGCTGGCGGCCGGTAGCAGCGCGATGTCAGCATTGATATTACTCGTACCTGGTCTGCTGCTCTGGCCTAGCGAGCCTGTCAGCATGCTCGCCTGGAGCAACGCCCTGGCGCTAGCGATGCTAAGCACCACACTAGCCTTCCTGCTTTATTTCGGACTTTTAGCCAGCGCAGGCGCTACCGCCACGTCAACCGTTACCTTTTTGATTCCTGTCAGCGCGCTACTGTGGGGATATTTACTGCTTGATGAAACGCTTAGCCTTCAAGTGGTGACTGGGATGGTGATTACCCTGTCAGGCACCGCCATTGCCACCCGGCTATTAAAGTTTAGGTCTCGCGGTGCGTTGACACCACCTCGTCCCCCACACGAATAGTGCCTCCTTGCCCTGTGGTCAGCGTGGCATTTTGGCCAAAGTGAGCACCCTTCAGGTGAGGCTGAGTGTTCAGAGAAAGCAGTGTTTTCAGTGGTTCTGCCTGCGCCGGTATGGTGCCAGTATGCTGATCAACCGTGGTGATTTTGCAGCGCTGACAGGGCTTACGAAGCGTCAGCTCATAGCCGCCTTCACCCGCGAGTGTTGCCCACTGGTCTTCCGCCCAGGCATCATCACAGTCGACCACAATATTCGGCCGAAAACGGTTCATCGGTACAGGGGATTGCCCATTGGCAACAAGTGCTTGATTCAAAGCATCCAGAGAGCCGGTGGTGGTTATCAGGAAAGGGTAGCCATCAGAAAAGTAGGTATGAGCCTCGCCTCCCGCCAGAAAATCCTCTTCAACAGAACGCGTAAACTCTGTAGCAAAGCGCACCAAACTGATGCCTTGTGCTTGCTCACCTAACGCCGCCATCAGCCAGTGCGATACATCTTCGCTTTCTGGCAGTGCTTTGCAGTGGTCGTTCCACACTTTTACAAGACGCAAATTGCCTTGGGGGTCTTCAAGGGGAATCGCGATCGGATCTACCTTGGGGTGAGAGAGCACCAGTGCTTGATCGGTTAATTCAACCGCGATGGTCGCAAGCTCTGGTAGCTGGCGCTGGGTGACAAAACGCTGCTGAGCATCCACTAACATCCACCGGCGATCCCAGGCCAACCCATGGCCATGGAGTTCACTTTGGGTAACGTTAATTCCCTTTAAGGATTTAACCGGATAGACAATGAGTTGGGTAATATTCACGGCGGTCTCATGCTCTCTATAGCGATTTTTTTAATGGCTTTTTTAATGACCAATCTTTAATTAACAGCCTATCGAGTTTACTGGCTCGCCGCTAGCTATCTAGAAACTAAAGTGTTTTACCCGCCTCAATTCGATAGCCCAAATCCATGACTTGGTGTTCAGGTGCTTCGCCACGAATGCGCGACAATAGCGCTTTCGCAGCGACTTCCCCAATGGCTTGCCGAGGTGTAATGACACTGGCAAGGCGCGGGCTCATCGCCTGGCCGACATCGTGGCCATGAAACCCAGCAATCGCCATCTGTTCGGGGACATTAATGCCATGGCGCAAACACTCAAAGTAAGCCCCCACCGCAACATCGTCGTTGGTGCAGAAAACACCATCGGCACTAGGGTGATCTCGTTGAATTTCCTGCATAAGCGCCGCCCCGACGCTATAGGAAGAACGCTGACTGCTCTGCAGCGTTATCGGCTTTAAGCCATGCTCTTCCATAGCTTGGCGATAGCCTTGCTCGCGCTGGCGTGTCCGCTCATCCAGACGCACAGCTAGATAAATCACCTGACGCCTGCCACGGCGAATCATCTCACTGACCATATCGTAAGCGGCCTGCACGTTATCGTAACCCACCGCCTGCTGGAGTGGTGGGCGACGGGTATCCATAATTTCCACAATAGGAATACCGGCTGTCTCCAACATTCGCAGGCTACGCGGCGTGTGATCGCGGTCAGACAAGATGACGCCATCCACATTATAAGAGAGCAGCGAGGCCAAACTGCGCTCTTCAAGCTCAGGGCTGTAACCGTAGTGAGAGAGCATCAAGTGATAGCCGGCAGGCTCGGTGTACGCTTCGATACCGACAATGACATCAGCAAATACCTGGTTGGTCAGCGATGGTACCAACACGCCGATAGAGTGGCTGGTAGCCCGAGAAAGCAGGTCTGGTGCCCGATTGGGAATATAGCCAATCTGTTCAGCAACGCTGAAAATACGTTCGCGAAGTCCTTCTGATACCGTATCAGGGTCCCGCAAGCAGCGACTGACGGTCATTTTTGTCGCGTCAACGCGATCAGCAATATCTTGTAATGTCGGGCGTTTTTTCTTCAATGGCGTCACTGACTGGTCTGTTAAGTGCGTAAGCCTGTTAACTACGTAAACCTGCTAAATACAGGACTGTTGAAGGCGCAGGGGCCATACCATAGCGAATAGTACGGCCCCTCGCCTATCCCATCCTTTAGCCTAATGAACGCGTAGCGTAGGCGCTAGCGCCGCCGTAAAGTGCTCGACAATCTCGCTAGGCGATAGCGCAATGGAGACCGTCATCGCTTCATCACTGCTTGGCGGCTCTAAATCGGCGAGCTGGCTTGCCAGCATATTATCACCTTTAAAGAAGTGCCCTGCCCTGGTTGCTAACCGTTCACGCAGAAGCGCATGGCTTCCTTCTAGATATAAAACATGCAGCGCAGGGTCACCTTCGCGCAGGCGATCCCGATAGCGTTTTTTAAGGCCGGAACAGGCGATGACCACGGACGCATTGCGCGCTTTATGAGCCGCGAACAAGTCAGCAAGCGTTGCCAGCCAGTCCCGACGATCGTTGTCATTGAGTGGCGTGCCGCTGGCCATTTTCGCCACATTAGCCGGTGAATGATGGTCGTCACCGTCAATAAACGTTGCGCCCAGCTCTGCTGCTAACTGTTGTCCGATATGCGACTTCCCTGATCCAGAAACGCCCATGACAAGAATACGATGTGATGGCTTATTCACTCGATGCTCCTATCAATTGCCGCGCACGGCGGTGAGGTCAGGCAGCCAAGTAACGATGCCAGGGAACGCAATCAGCACCACCAGAACAACGATCAAGGCGGCGTAGTAAGGCAGCATGGCTTTTACCAGAGACTCCATAGACACCTTGCCGACACCACACCCAACGTACAGACAGGTACCAACTGGCGGGGTTAACAACCCAATGCCTAAAATAAAGGCCATTAGAACGCCAAAATAAGCGGCATCGACGCCTACCGATGTCACAATCGGCGCAAGCATCGGTGCCATAATCACCATGGCCGGCGTTAGGTCCATCACGAACCCCACCAACAACAGTAGCCCCGCCACAATCAGCAGCAGCAAAAACGGCTCCTGGGTAATCGCCTGTACTTGGCGCACTAAGGTTTGTGGAACCATGTTAATGGTTAAAAACCAGGCAATAACGGTGGCAAAAGCCAATAACATCATCACCATGCCAGTAAGCCTTGCGGTGCGAATTAACATACCGCCCAACTCGCTGAGCTTAAATTCACGGTATACCAGCAGGGAAATCGCCAACGAATAGAGCAGCGCAGCAACGGCGGCCTCTGTAGCGGTAAATACGCCGCCAATAATGCCACCTATAACGATCACAGGAAGCACCAGGGCTAGCCAGGCATCCTTAAACGCTTTCCACAGCCGGTCCCAGCGGAATTGGCGAACGCCGCCACCCTGCTTGCTCGCTAGAATAAAGGTGGTCACCATTAGCGCCGCGCCAATTAACAGGCCAGGCACAATCCCCGCGATAAACAGGCGACTGATCGACGTCTCGGTAACAATGCCATATAAAATAAGCGGTATAGACGGTGGAATAATAATGCCGATCACCGACGATACGGTGTTAATCGCCGTGGCATTTGCGGCGGTGTAACCTTGCTGTTTCATTGAGGGGATCATCATCGCGCCGGTCGCTGCGGTATCCGCAACCGCCGAACCGCTGATCCCGCCAAAAAACATCGAACCGGTAATGGCTACCTGGCCAAGCCCGCCGCGCATAAAGCCAACTAACGCGCCAGCAAGCTCCATCAAGCGTCGTGCAATGCCACCATTACTCATCACTTCGCCGACGAGAATAAAGAAGGGAATCGCCAGTAGCGGGAAGCTATTCACGCCACGAATTGACTGCTCAATCATAATCGATAGCGGGATATCAGACAGCACCGCCATGACTAAGGCTGCTACCCCTAGGCCAAACGCAATCGGCAAACCAATCACAATAGACGCCAATAATATGGCTAGAAAAATCCACAGCATGATTAACGCTCCCCTGGCAAGTCAGCCGATTGGCGATGTGGTTGACGGATAACTCCCACGCTGATCCACATACGCCAGAGCGATACCGCCGCGATAAAAATGACGCACAACACCAACGACAGGCTGACCAAACTTAGCGGTACGCCCATGATCGCGGAGCGTCCGCTTGAGCGCGTGAGCACTTGATAACCACCCCAAATCATCACTAGCATCAATCCAGTAATAATCAGGTGTTGTAAGAAATAGAGCATGTGCGCAACACGCAATGGCAAACGTCTCACCAGCGCATCGACAGCAATATGCTCATAGCGTGCAAACGCCGCCGCTGCGCCGATAAAGACCAGCCAAATAAACAGCATGCGCGCTAGCTCATCGACCCAAGGCAGTGAATGATTGAACACAGAGCGGCCAACGACATTACTGGAAACCGCGACAATCAGCGCCGCCAAAATAGCGCCAATCAAATACTCCATAGCGAGTGTTAACCAGCGGAACAGCGCAGGACCCTGACGCGTCTCAGTATCAATTTCAAGCAGCTTGCGATTAGGGTCGTTCAAATAAACCGACGGATCTTCCAACGTTGGTGCTGTAGAGGTCACCACGTTTGGGGGAGTAGAGGAGGTAGTCATAAGAACTCCGAGGGGCACTGACAAGTCGGGCAGGCGTGTGGGCCTGCCCGATGGTGCGCTATACGCAGCAGATTAGTGGCTGCTGTCTTCGACGATTTGTTGAATTTCAGCGATCAGATCTTCACCGATACGCGGCGCCCACTCTTCATAAACAGGCTGCACGGCGTCTTGGAAAGCGGCTAACTGCTCATCATCTAAGCGGGTAATTTGCATACCGCGTGCTTCTAACTGATCACGCGACCAGTCGTCATACTCGGCAGAAAGTTGGATTTCGTACTCAGCCGACTGTCGGGCGGCTTCCTGCACCAGCGCTTGATACTCAGGCGCCATGCGGTTCCAGGTACGCTCGGAAAGCATCATGATAAATGGCGTATAAACGTGACGCGTTTCAGTGCCGTAATCCTGCACTTCATTGAAGTTAGAAGTAAGGATGGTGCTCCACGGGTTTTCCTGGCCGTCTACAACGCCTTGCTCAAGCGCCGAAAATAGCTCGCCGAAGGCCATTGGTGTTGGGTTGGCACCTAACGCTTCCCAAATTGCCAGGTGAACCGGGTTTTGCATCGTACGAACACTGAGGCCGCGAACGTCCAGGCCCGCCACATCTTCTGGTGATTCGACAGGGCGTGCACTGTTAGACAACTGACGATAGCCGTTTTCAGAGAACGTCAGCGCTTTTAAGCCTGTACCCTCGAACGCATCCAGCATTCCCTGAGCCACGTCACTCTGCATAACAGCCACTGCGGCTTCTCGGCTCGGTAGTAGGAACGGCAAATCAAATGCTGACAGTGCCTCCACGTACCCAGTCGTTGCAGAGCTTGAAGGATAGGTCATATCCAACGTGCCGGTTTGCAGCATTTCCATCATTTGGACATCGTCGCCCAATTGGCTGTTGGGAAAAACATTGACCGTAATACGACCATCGGTACGCTGCTCAAGAATTTCACCGAAGTACTGGCTAGAGAGAAACTGCGGCGATGTTTCGGACAAGCCAATGCCCATACGCAGAGTGTGGCTTCCGTGGTCAGCCACTACGTCGCCTTCAATCGCGGGCGGATCAGAAAGTTCAGGGCCTTGCGCATGTGCCATGCCAAAAGTCAGAGTGGTCGCGCCGACCAGAGTAAGCGTGCTGCGCCAAATCGTTGTCATGACGTTATCTCCAGAATAGTCGTTGTTGTTGGTTGGCTATTTACCGAAAGGCTATCGAATCGTATCGGCCATTAGGTTTGCGGTTTATGTTCCAACAAATTGTTACCGGTAACATTCGATACGTGAAGGCTAGCCATCGCAGCACTCGGTGTCAAAACAAAACGTCCAACTTACGACCAACGTCTAGGGATAGCTACTCACTTCCCCGCGCGCTACATTACGCGTTATGCACCCTGTCCTGGAGTCGAGATGCCAGCGCTAGACCCTTGTAGCGAATTAGAGCTAGATCACCAGCTCTGCTTTGCGCTGTATTCAACATCACTGATGATGACCAAAGTTTATAAACCTCTGCTCAAAGAGCTGGGGCTCACTTACCCGCAATACCTCGCCATGCTGGTACTGTGGCAAGAAGATGGCCTAACAGTAGGTGCCCTAAGCAAACGCTTACTTACAGATCCTGGCTCATTAACGCCACTACTAAAACGGCTTGAAAGTGACCAGCTACTTATCCGGCAACGTAGCCTGCAAGATGAACGTGTCGTCGAGTTATTCCTGACCGATAAAGGCCGCTCGCTTCGTGAACAGGCGCGCCATATCCCTGGCTGTGTCGTCAACGCCAGCAAAACGTCGGTTGAAGCACTCAACCAACTGAAAGAGGATTTAGTCCAACTGCGCGAAAACTTACTTAAGGTCAAGTAACCCGCTGAACGTTGTGACCGGGTAGGTAATTTCTTCAGCTATTTACTTGCGCGCAAAATAAAGCTGCACTAAATTAAAATCCCAAACGCACGCCATGGCTCATAATAACTATGTCCATAACAACCATGTCCATAACAACCATGTCCATAACAACCACGTCCATAACAACCAAGTTTAGGAAATAATCTATGTCTATTGAAACTGTTGCTTACCGCGCACATGCTCACGCCACTGGCGGCCGCGAGGGCCATGCTAAGTCCTCTGACGGCGCGCTGGATGTTCAGCTCAGCACACCCAAAGAGCTAGGTGGCGCCGGCGGTGAAGGCACCAACCCCGAACAGCTGTTTGCTGCGGGCTACTCTGCTTGCTTTTTAGGTGCTCTTAAGCACGTCGCCAGCCAGGAAAAAGTTAAACTGTCCGACGATACTCAGATCGATGGCAGTGTGGGTATTGGCGCCATTCCCACTGGCTTCGGTATTGAAGTTGAGCTAAAAATCAGCTTGCCTGGTCTTGAAAAAGACGTTGCCCAAACTCTGGTCGACAAAGCCCATATTGTTTGCCCCTACTCCAACGCTACCCGCGGAAATATCGATGTCACACTGACGCTGGTTTAATTACCTAGCGCCCACTCCACCGCTTTGCTTGCGTGCAGAGCGGTGGTGTCATAAAGCGGTATCTGGGTGTGTTTCTGCTCGACCAATAGCGCTATCTCAGTACAACCTAGAATGATCGCCTCAGCACCTTGCTGGTGTAGCGACGTCATAATATCCAGATAACGCTCACGCGATGAAGCGCGGATATGACCATGGCATAGCTCGTCGAAAATGACTTGATGAATCTCAGCACGCTCTTGTTCATTCGGAATGACGACATCAATCCCAAAGCGCTCTTTTAAGCGCGCCTTATAAAACTCCTGCTCCATCGTAAAACGGGTGCCTATCAATCCAACCCGAGCCACGCCATCAATCTGACATTTTTCCCCGGTAGCATCGGCGATGTGCAAAAAGGGAATCTGAATAGCGGACTCAATCGCAGGCGCGACGTTGTGCATGGTATTGGTGGCCAACAGCAAACATTCTGCTCCAGCCTTTTCAATGCGTTTGGAGGCGCTTGCGAGTAACTGGCCAGCAGTCTGCCAATCGCCCTGTTTTTGCAGAGTTTCTATTTCAGCAAAATCGACACTTACCATCACAATCTGCGCCGAGTGGAAACCGCCGAGTGCCTGATTAACGCCTTGGTTCAGCGCCTGATAATAGCTTTGTGTCGACTCCCAGCTCATACCGCCTAATACGCCAATAGTCCGCATAACATTTCTCCATGGTAAATAACTATTTATTATCAGGCTAACAACACACTATCCTTGTACCCACGTTTTAAGGCCCCATAACGCCTTAGTAGCCGCAACATTTCGGGTGAGTCGCTGCACCGCCCTTTTTTATTGTAGGAATAGCGAGGACATCATGAGCGACAACACGACCTATACGCCACCGCGAGTTTGGAAATGGGAACCTGGTAACGGTGGAAAATTCGCTAACATCAATCGCCCCGTTGCTGGTGCGACCCACGAGAAAGTATTACCCGTGGGTAAGCATCCACTGCAGCTTTACTCTCTTGCAACCCCAAACGGCGTAAAAGTCACCGTAATGCTTGAAGAGCTGCTGGAACAGGGTATTAAACAAGCGGAATACGATGCTCACCTGATACAAATTGGCGAAGGTGATCAGTTTGGCAGTGGCTTTGTTGAGGTAAACCCCAACTCTAAGATTCCAGCGCTAATGGATTACAGCACCACCCCGCCCCAGCGGGTCTTTGAGTCAGGTGCGATTCTGCTTTATTTGGCTGAGAAATTTGGTGCGTTCTTACCCAATGACCCGGCGAAGCGGACCGAGTGCCTATCCTGGTTATTTTGGCAAATGGGCAGCGCGCCCATGCTTGGTGGCGGCTTTGGTCACTTTTATGCTTACGCACCAGAAAAATACCAGTACCCGATTGATCGCTATACCATGGAAGTGAAACGTCAGTTGGATGTACTGGATCGCCACTTAGCGGATAACCGCTTTATGGCGGGTGATGAGTACACCATCGCGGATATGGCAATTCACCCATGGTACGGCGCACTAGTAAAAAACCGCGTGTATGAAGCCGCTGAGTTTTTAGAAGCTCATACCTATCAGAACGTCTTACGCTGGACCGATGAGATTGACGCACGCCCTGCCGTTCAACGTGGCCGAATGGTTAACCGCACCTGGGGAGAGCCTGGCGAACAGCTCCACGAGCGCCATGATGCTAGTGATTTTGATCACAAGACCGAAGATAAACGTTAAACCCAAGACAACTGTGAACCGGTAAGGCGACCGCATTGGCTAGCAATCGCTAAGGATGGCGATTTACCGTGTTCCACTATCGCTCTTTACTGCATTATCGATCCTAATTTAGTTAGCAATTTTTACTTCATTATTCATAGTGTGTCTGACAGAGGCAGTCCATGTTTGATCCAAAATACGCCCAACTGATATTTTCTTTCTTAATGGCACTGTTTATGTCGTGCATTATGTCGCTGGTGATTACGCTCTACAATGTCGGCTTCATCGAGGGCATTGCCTTTGTTTGGTTGAAGGCATGGCTATTTGCTTTTGCGGTTGCTCTACCGGTCATTAACCTAGTATCGCCTATTGTACGGCGATTGGTTAAGGTGCTTATTAAGCAAACACACTGACCGCCTAAACTAACCGCTCACACTAATCTTCTATACTAAACACCTAAGCTGAGCACCTGCTTGTTTTTGACTTGACCAACAGCATTGGTGGAGCCGACAATTTTACGAGTGGTGCCGCACCACCAGTCGCGTGGACTGGTCGTCATATTTGATGGGAGATCAATGTTTTGAAAAGACACAATTCAGTTTGGCGCAGCCTGGCCTATGCGGCGTTGCTGTCGGTTGCAATCGCTTCAATCGCCGAAGCTTGTACACGCGTCGTCTATCACGGCCCAGAGGAGCGCATTCTGACCGCACGCTCGATGGATTGGAGCATGCCGATGCTCTCCAATCTGTGGGTGTTCCCACGAGGCATGACCCGTAATGGCGAAGCGGGACCGCGTTCTTTGGAATGGACATCAAAATACGGCAGCATGATTGTGTCGGGCTATGACTTCTCGACCGTGGATGGCATGAATGAAGCCGGTCTGGTCGCTAACATGCTGTGGTTAGTCGCGTCAGAATACCCCGAAGATGACGGCACCACCCCGCAAATGTCCCTTTCAATTTGGGCGCAGTATTTTCTTGATAGCTACGGCAGCGTCGCCGAGGCGGTGGCCGATATGGAAAATAATCCCTTCAACGTGGTGACGGCGGATGTGCCCGATCAGCCAGGCCGTCTGGCCAAGGTGCACCTGTCTCTGTCGGATGCCACCGGCGACAGCGCCATCCTGGAATGGCTGGACGGCAAGCTGGTCATCCACCACGGTCCCGAATACCGCACCATGACCAACGATCCGCCCTATGATCAACAACTGGCGCTTGTCAGCTATTGGCAGGATGTCAACCCGCGCGAGGTTCTGCCCGGCACGACACGTTCGCCCGACCGTTTTGTGCGCGCCGACACATATATCAACATGGTAGAGCAATCGGCCGATCCACGGATCGCCGTAGCCGCCGCGATGAGTGTGATCCGCAACGCCTCGGTCCCCTTTGGAATCAGCACTCCTGATGCTCCGAACCTGTCTACGACGCGGTGGCGGGTAGTGGCCGATCACAGAGATCAGGTGTTCTACGTCGAATCCGCGATTTCACCGAACCTTTTCTGGGTGGAACTGAAAAATCTGGACTTTTCGCCCGAAGCCGGCGTACGGATGCTTGATCTCGGCGTGGACATGACGTCCCTGCAAGAGGGCGAAGTTTCAGGAAGTTTTACCCCCGCCGCCCCCTTCCAGTTCGAACCAGTCAACTGATCTCTCTCCGACTGCGGCATAACCATGTGGCGCAGTCGGATCAATTTCTTCCACTTGTACAACTCAACAATAGATATCTTCCTTGACTTGGCTAAACGTGAGCCAAGACGTAGTAACTCGGCTGCCAAGAAAGGCAGACCACATGAGGCGGTCGGAAAATGACCGCCGATACGGTGATTGAGTCACTCTGAGCCCCTCAGCCGCTCAGAACCGAATTGATCAGTGGTTCCTTAAAAACACCTTCTACTTACTGAATACGAGAGTTATTCAGTGCGTAATTCCAAACACGATAGAAGTAAAAAATATATCCAAGACCAAACGTTAAAATTGAGATAATCATCCACAAAATAATATGACCAATATTGCTAAAAATATTGATATCACACACCATCTTACGCTCTGCGCCTGTTGTAATATCCACGACTGAAGTACGGTTAATCACAAAGCGTGAAAACGAATAGGGGAAGAAAAACAGTGCAATCCCGAAGGTAATAATCGTTAGCACCACCCAAATCAACAAGTGGCCAATAATATCTAGAATAGAGAGATTCGCTTTAATGTTCATGGTGCGCCCTTAAGTGTTAAGAAATAAAGTGGCGCAGATTACCATCCACTTGTGTAAGCGTGAATGGAAAATTTCCGTTATAGCTATAAATTTATGATTTTTAATCATTTAGTAAGAGACACTAACACCGTTCAAGCTTGAACCCGTGCCATTTAGGAGTGCGACGCCCACCACTCTGCATAAGAACTATTGTGAGGGGCAAGACCACCTTCATCGGGGGCGCCGTCTTGCCACCATACCGGACCGCGCTCCCCCAGCAGTTCCTTGGCAGACTGCACCGCCTCGCGTGCTTGGCGTAGCGCTATTTCATCGTTTTGTTGCTGAGCATTGCGCACCGCTCGACGGGCTTTCATCAGTGCCTTTATGTGGGTACGTTTCTCGTCATCGCTCAATCGGGGGTCGGTACAGCGCCATAGCTGGTTTTTAGCTATAAAATAGCGGCCATCCGGCGTATGTGGATACTTATTGGCCATACCGCTCCCCTTCGCTTGTAGTTTTCTTAAAAGCGTTTCGTTAACGTAATCGCCCCGAATTTGTCCTGCTCATCTTGTCCGTCAAATTCACGAGTACGCTGAACAGCAGCATACGTTACTTGCCAGTCCTCCCAGGCCATGGCAAGCCCTGCGGAGGCTTCTGCTACCCATTCTTCACGGTCAACAGAGTGGCTATCTCTGAACGTATTACCATCCAGCGTTAAGTTCTGCGCCATGTAATAGCCTTCTACATTCGCAAACAAATACCACTGCCAACCATGATGGCCACTCATTAGATGACGGCTACCCGGGTTGGGTGTGAGCGTAGGAATACCTTCGGCATCGTCTCCCCAGCGTACGCTATAGCCAGCACTTACATAGGTATACAAGTTGCCTAACGCTGCGCCCACACTGGGGCCGTGGGAGAACCGTTTACTGGCTAGCGGTATGTCATTCCACCATTGGCGACGAACGGTTACATTCACCAACGCCTCATCGCCCAGCTGATTTTTCCAGCCTCGAGGACGATCGCTATCGGTGACACGGTGTACTTCACGCTGAATACTGTCAGCAAGGGAGGATGGCCCCACGAGCCCAATATCGAGATGTAAATCGGTAGCTTGCGTCCATTGCCCCATCGGCACGTCTTCATAGAGCGACACTCCGCCGTAGACAAGACCTGCATAGGGGCGATCACCCTCGATCAACGCGCGGCGCTCGATATTGTTCGGCGTATAAATCTGGTGAATCAAACGATAAGACGCTCTATCCGATCTGCCGATAAGGCTATCGGGCAGCGCTGTCGCAAGGCGCTGTAGCCAATTTGTTTCTTGCGGCGTAAAGGTCCAGTTAAGCTCGAAACCACTGGTAAAGTGGCCGTCATCGCTACTGGCAAAACCATCATTTTCAAACTTTACCGACAGAGAGCTGTCGCTAGCCACGGTCAATGTGGGTATTAGGCTTAACGGTAAAATAAGCAGCAGCACCTTTCTGCCTAGAGCAGAGGTATTATTCATGGCTCAATCCTTGAGTATTGGGGAAAGCAAGAGCGATCAATTATTAACAAACATGAATGATTGTATGTAATGGCACGAATAGATAGCAAGCGTACTTTCTTGCTATCTACATCGCTAACTCAATGCCTATCACGACATCCTGTCGTGAAAAAAACGTCGCCACACCATGCATGGCCACTCGCTAGCTTTGAACTTTCTAACGATCCCGGAGAAGCCACTGAGGAGTTACTTCATGCTGGCCATTCTCATCGGTAATGAACAACGAGCCGTCGCTGATCATAACTGCCCAGTTAATGGACCGTGGCAGACCCTCTGCGATAGTAGCAAGTGCCTCTTGCGGTAGACCCGCTACATGTACATTCTTAAGCGACGCCACCGCCGGTAACACTTTATTTTCCCAAAGATCTACTCGCCCATAAGCTAATAGTGACACCCGCTCCGCACGGCGTGAACACCAAGTAAGACGCTCGGCATCCGGCAAACCTACTTCTATCCAATGCAGCACGCGGCCATCCAAGCTTTTTTCCCACAAGGCGGGTTCGTCCACATCGGAAAGGCCACGACCAAAAGCGAGCGCTTCGTTATACCACAATAGGTAGGCGATTAAGCGTGCGCACATCCGGTCTTCGGTTTCAGAAGGGTGCCGAGCCACGGTAAAACGCAGCGTCTCATAGACATTGCGATCAAGGTCGGTCAGGTTGACATCAACTTTGTAAGGGGTAGCACTCAACGCCATTGGAAATATCCATCTAAAATTTGCGTCAGTGTAGCGGATTTATCGAAACACAGGGCATATCCGAAGCGCTGCAAATAAGTAAAGCACAGGATGGGAAATTAAATCTGTCGATATAAAGCCATCCTTAATGCGCCGCCTGAGCTAGGGCATTGCCTCCTAATCCCATTAATACGCCGCCGCCAATGCGTTGAATCAATCTGGAGGAGCCATGGGACTTTTGTAGCCACTCCCGCAACGGGCTAGCCAGCAGCACCACCATGACATCTGCAGAAGAGAACAACACATTGGTGGCGATACCCAGCCAAAGCAGTTGCCATGCCACCGGTATGGCGCTGTCGGGCTGAACAAATTGAGGTAGAAACGCTACGAAGAAGAGCGCCGTCTTAGGGTTGAGCACTTCCACCAGAAAGCTGTCACGCAGTACGCGCTTAGTGGTTGCCAGTGGAACTTCATCGCCATGGGAGCGGATGCCCTGCTTCCAGAGGCGCAGCCCCATCCAGAGCAGGTAAAGCCCACCGATAACCTTCATCGCAATGTAAGCTGGCGGAATAGCTGCAAACAGTAGCGCCAAGCCTAGCGCGGCAGCAATAACGTGAACGTAGCAACCGATATGCACACCGATAACCGCTAACCATCCTGCCCGTCGGCCTCGCCCCAGCGTTTGCGCTGCGGTGTACAACATCGCAGGTCCGGGTAGGTAAGCAAAACCAAGCGCGGCGAGGATAAACGCGGCCCATTGCATCGTGGCAACTCCAAAGAGAGCTAAGGTAGTAAGCCTGAGAATAAAACGGGGGTAGCGCAAGCGCTACCCCCTAAAGAAGTAAAATTGAATGAGTTAACGCTTAGAAGTTGGGTTTACGCTTCTCAACGAAAGCGCCCATACCCTCTTTCTGCTCTTCGCCAGCAAAACAGAGCGCAAACAGGCTGGTTTCCAGCGCCAAGGCGCTATCAAGATCTTGATCTAACCCATCGTGAACGGCTTGCTTCGCGCCGCGTACTGACAGCGGGCCGTTGCCTTTAAGTTGCTTGGTGAGCTCTTCTACATAGCTTTCAAGCTCAGCCTGGGGCATGACACGGTTGACTAGCCCAATGCGCAGCGCTTCCTGAGCATCGATTTTGCGGCCAGTGGTTACTAAATCAATCGCCATGGCGGGGCCAACACGACGCGGCAACCGCTGAGTGCCGCCAAAGCCGGGAATCACACCTAGCAACACTTCAGGCTGGCCGAAGACAGCGTTGTCGCTAGCTACCGCCCAGTCGCAGGCCAACGCCAATTCGCAGCCGCCGCCAAGGCAAAACCCGTTCACTAGCGCGACCACCGGCACGGGCAACGTTTCTAAGCGCTTAATAGTACGCAGTGCCTGGGTAGCAAAAGCACGCGCCTCTTCTGGCGTTTTATCGCGCATTTCGGTGATATCAGCACCAGCAACAAACGACTTTTCACCAGCACCGGTAATGATGACAGCGCGTAAACGTGGATGCGTTTCAAGCTCCACAAGATAAGCTTCTAAGGCACTCAGCACATCACTGTTCAGTGCATTCAATGCCTTAGGGCGATTAATCGTTAGGCGTACCACACCGTCGTTATCAACTTTTTCAATCACTGCATCGCTCATACAGGCTCCTTAATTGTTATTACGCATTTAAAGTGAACACCTACCAACCCTAGCGAACGCTTGGTTGGTAGGCAATCACTTCTTTTGTCGCGCTTGACTGACCTGATACGCTTACGCGTGCTCACTCGTATATATGGAAACCGCGACCGCTCTTACGTCCCAGATACCCCGCATCCACCATGCGCTTTAGCAGCGGGCAGGGGCGATATTTAGGATCGCCAAAGCCTTCCTGCAACACGTTCATGATCGCCAGACAAACATCAAGGCCAATCAAATCCGCCAGCGCCAACGGCCCCATTGGATGGGCAGCGCCAAGCTTCATCGCTTCATCAATGGCCTCTGGCGTTGCGGTTCCTTCTTGAACAATAAAAGCGGCTTCGTTAATCATCGGTACCAACAAGCGATTAACCGCAAAGCCTGGCGAATCACCAATCGGTACTGCCGTTTTACCCAGCGCTTTTGCCAACGCTTCTATGCGCTCAACGGTGGTATCAGAGGTCTGCTCGGCACGAATCACTTCCACTAGCTTGAGCACTGGCACGGGGTTGAAAAAGTGCATACCCACTACCCGCTCGGGTCGCTCACACACAGCAGCCAGCCGAGTTAGCGAGAGTGACGAGGTGTTAGAGGCAAGAATAGCATCGCTGCTTAAATGACTCAGATCACGAAACAGCTTTTCTTTCAGCGCGGGTTGTTCTGGTGCAGCTTCAATAATAATACCGCAGTCACTCAATGCTTCGAGATCAGTGGTCGTGGAAAGCCGCGCCAGCGCTTCCTGCTTAGCTGGCTCACTCATTTTTTGTTTTGCGACCAGCTTGCCAAGGCCTTTATCAATATTGGCTTGGGCGCGGGTAAGCTGCTCATCGGCGACATCAAAGAGACGAACCGTAAAACCACTGGCAGCGACGACCTGAGCGATCCCCTGCCCCATGGTGCCTGCTCCCACTACACCGATTGGTTGTTCACTCATCGTTATTTATCCCCTGAATCAGTGCTGTTTCGCTTCTTCGCGCAAAACAAATTTTTGAATTTTGCCCGTTGACGTTTTTGGCAATTCGCTAAAAATGATTGTCTTCGGTACTTTGAAGCTCGCTAAATGCTCTCGACAATGAGCAATAATGTCGGCTTCGGTAATTTCACCATAACCGATTTTTAATTTAACAAACGCGCATGGAGTCTCGCCCCACTTTTCATCAGGCTTGGCCACAACGGCGGCTTCCTCTACCGCTGGGTGGCTATAAATGGCATCTTCTACTTCAATAGTGGAGATATTCTCACCGCCAGAAATGATGATGTCTTTAGAGCGGTCTTTAATTTCGATGTAGCCATCCGCGTGCCAAACTGCGAGATCGCCGGTGTGATACCACCCCCCTTCCAAGGCTTCCTCAGTAGCTTCGGCATTCTTCAGATAGCCCTTCATTACGTTGTTGCCGCGCATCAAAATTTCACCAATGGTCTCGCCATCTTTCGCGACGGGTTCAAGGGTCAACGGGTCGGCGACACAAAGCGCTTCAAGCATGTGGTAACGCACCCCTTGGCGCGCCTTGATTTTGGCACGGGCTTCCAGCGGCAACTCATTCCACGATTCACGCCAAGCGCAAACCGTCACTGGGCCATAAACCTCGGTTAACCCGTACACATGGGTCACTTCAATACCAAGTTTCTCTACACCAGCAATCACTGATGCAGGCGGCGCGGCACCGGCAGTGGTCACTTTAACGGGATGATCAAATTCACGCTTCTGATCAGCAGGCAGGTTGACAAGGCCATTCAGTATAATCGGCGCACCACTGAAGTGCGTGACCTTCTCATCCACAATCAGGTCGTTAATCCGCTTTGGATCAACTTTGCGCAGGCACACGCTAACACCGGCGTTGGCGGCAATTGTCCAGGGGAAACACCAGCCGTTGCAGTGGAACATCGGTAAGGTCCAGAGGTAGACCGGATGATGCGGCATGGCCCACTCTAAGATATTGCTGACCGCGTTTAGGTAGGCGCCACGGTGATGGTAAACCACCCCTTTGGGCTTACCCGTGGTGCCCGAGGTGTAGTTCAGTGAAATAGCTTGCCACTCATTTTCAGGCAGTTTGTAGGCATAGTCAGCATCACCTTCAGCGAGCAATGCTTCGTACTCAACCTCACCGATGCCTTGAGTTTCGCCTAAAAACTCTAGATCGAAAACGTCAATAATCAGCGGCTTATCGTCTAATAAGGCAACGGCTTCGTTGATGACCTGTGCAAATTCAGGGTCAACAAGAACAGCTTTCGCTTCACCATGGGCCAACATGTAGCTGATTGCTTCGGCATCCAGGCGAATATTCAAGGTATTGAGCACGCAGCCAGCCAGAGGCACCCCAAAATGGGCTTCAAACATTGCCGGAATGTTAGGCAACATCGCCGCTACCGTTTGGCCGGGCTGAAGGCCGCGTTTTTCAAGCGCCGACGCCAATTGCCGGCAGCGGGTCCAGGTTTCTGCCCAGGTGCGGCGTGTTGTGCCATGCACAACCGCCGGGTAATCGGGATACACCGCCGCCGAACGCTCAATAAACGTCAACGGAGAGAGCGGTACATGATTAGCAACGGTGGGCGGCATGCCCTGCTCAAAAATGGATGCGTTCATAAATCACCTTTGTTTTATTGGTTAGCACTCACATTAAAACGGTCGTTTTACTGCGTATTAACGTAAGCCGCCGACCCAATGGCCGGCGGAAATGAGTGGTTAAAGCACTTGGCATTACAGTGTTTTATGGCGTTAATTCAAATTCACTCAAACACTGCATACCCGCTTCGATAACCGCGCGTTGCGCGCGACCAGCAGGCAGCCACTGGGTGATAACAAAGTTGGCGCTGGACAACTTGACGCGATAAAACGGCTCATCGCTGCCTTTTTGCAGCGCTCTGGTCGCGTGAAGTGCGGCGTTGCCCATTTGCCAGGCACATAGCACATGGCCAGCTAGATTGAGCAACGGCGTTGCATAGGCCTGCACTGCATCTTGGCCAGTTTCCGGGTCACTGCCTTGCTCAAGCACAAGCTGCATGGCAGCACGCAGATCATCGGCACCGACCGCTAGCGCACTGCCCATACCCGCAAGGCTAGGCTCTGAACGCATTGTCTCAGCGGTTTTTTGCACTTCATCAATTAACGCAGATAACGCGGCTCCACCATCACGCTGTAACTTACGCCCCGCCAAATCGAGGGCCTGAATGCCATTCGTGCCTTCATAAATAGGCGCGATGCGTGCATCCCTAAGTAGCTGGGCAGCACCCGTTTCTTCCACATAGCCCATACCGCCATGTACCTGAATCCCCATTGAAGCGATATCCACGGCTTGGTCGGTCGAAAAGCTTTTGACGATAGGAATCAGTACATCGGCGCATGCCTGAGCAGTTTGGCGCTCGCTGTCGCTTTCACTGTGTCGGGAAAGGTCAAGCTGGCCAGCGCAGTAAAGCGCCAGAGCACGAAGGGCATCGGTGCGGGCGCGCATTGAGAGCAGCATCCGGCGCACATCTAAGTGGTCGCTGATCGTACATTCGTTACCACCACGAGATTTAGGCGCTCGCCCCTGAGTGCGATCCAAGGCGTAAGCAAACGCATGCTGGCAGGCTCGCTCAGCCACCCCAATACCTTGAATACCCACTTTGTGACGCGCTTCGTTCATCATGGTGAACATGTGGTTAAGACCACGCCCCTCTTCACCCACCAGATACCCAATAGCGCCGTCGTTTTCGCCAAAGCTTAAGGTGCAGGTAGGCGAACCATGAATGCCCAGTTTATGCTCGATAGAGGCACAGGTGACGTCGTTGCGCTCGCCCAACGAGCCGTCTGCGTTAACCATGAACTTCGGCACTAGGAACAGCGAAATGCCCTTGTTGCCTTCGGGCGCATCGGGTTTTCGCGCCAACACAAGGTGAATGATATTTTCGGCGGCGTCGTGTTCGCCCCAGGTGATATAGATTTTTTGGCCGCTAATGCGGTAATGGTCGCCTTCAGGGATGGCTTTGGTCCGTACTTTAGAAAGGTCGGAGCCTGCCTGAGGCTCTGTCAGGTTCATGGTACCTGTCCAGGTACCTTCAACGAGCTTGGGGAGATAGGTCGTTTTTAGCGTTTCACTGCCATGATGCGCCAGTGCTTCGATTGCACCTGCCGTCAACATGGGGCAAAGACCCAAGGCCATATTGGCACCGTGAAGCATTTCTTGAACAGCGCTGGCGACCACCTCAGGTAGGTTTTGTCCGCCTAACGCTTCAGAAACACCAATGCCGTTCCAGCCGCCTTCTACATATGCCTGATAGGCCGCTGCGAAACCCTCTGAGGTGGTGACACTGCCATCGGTGTGGCGCTTAGCACCTTGTCGATCACCGACACTATTTAGCGGCCCCCACACATCGCCTGCAAGCTTTGCTGCCTCTTCCAGCACCGCCTCGACCAAGTCGGGCGTGGCTTCTTCGAAGCCAGGCAGTGCAAGCGAGCGGTGCGCGAGTAGCTCTTCGAGTACAAAACGTAAATCGCGTACCGGCGCGGCATAATAATTCATGGCGAAACCTCAGAGAAAATCGATGATAAATAGCAATTAGTAAAAACACTATCAAGAATAGTAGTTTCACTACTTTCATCACACCATTAGCCCAAGGTCTCACCTGCTGAATTAACGTCAGTCCGCTAGCTGCGTTTTTGGCTACGTTTTTAGCTACGTTTCACTCACTCCCAGCACTGGCTATCGACGCGCCTCAGTTTCCACATCATCGTAATAAACAATATGGGTTTGATCTTCTGAGGGTGGGCCAACGATGGGTTCGACAGCATCCACGTCAGGTACAACATCAGAAAGGTCTTCAAGGTGCTCGTGCTCGAGCGCGCCTTGCATCAGTTCCTCAGTAACCACTAGCTCGGCACCTGCTGCGGTCATCGGCGTTGTCGGTGTAAAGGGAGCCACAGGAACTGGCGCTGGCCGCACACTGCGTCGCCAGCTGAAAAATACAACAAAAAACAGGCTCAGCGAGCCAAACGCCCAGAACAACCCAGCATCGCCCATCGCGGTCATTACTGGAGAAATCATTAGCGGGCTGATGGTAGCCCCAATAGAGTTGATCAATAGTAGGCCCTGGCTCATACGTACCAGCGCTCCCGCCGGAGCACGGTCGGCGGCATGGCTAACCGCCACCGGGTAAAGCGCAAAGACACCGCCACCGAGTAAAAACAGCAGCGCCGCCAGTAAGGGGGTCGACATCGGAAGCCATATCATGGCTGCAGAAATCACCACACAGAAAGTGCTGATGGCGATCAATACGATTTGGCGGTCGTGACGGTCAGACCAGCGTCCAATCGGATACTGAAGCAGCATGGCGCCAAGAATCACGACGGCCATCATTTGCCCCACCTGGTTGACGCTCATACCAATGCGCTGCAAATACAATGGCAGCAAGGTGTAGGCAGCAGCCACCACCATGCCAGACCCTAAACTCCCCATTACCCCTGTTGGCGTCATTGTAATCAAGCGGTGCGGCGGTAGCGGCTCAGCGTGTTCCATGATGGGTGACACCCGCGGAATCATGGCCATGGGCAACACCGATAACGATGCCAATAGGCCAATCACCATAAAGGGCGCTGTCACCCCCATGGCACTGGTGACGCCTAATAGCAACTGTCCAATCACGCCCGCGGCATATAGCGAGATCATATACATCGCTAGCAATCGGCCACGTACTTTCTGCTCGCCTGATGTCAGCAACCAACTCTCAATCACTAAATAAACGCCCACGGTGGCCCAGCCGCCAATTAAACGCAGCACAAACCACGCCCAAGGATCGAAAAACAGCCCTTGCAATAGCACCGTGACAGCGACCAACGAGGCGAAGCTACCGTATGCACGAATGTGCCCTATGCGCAGCAGCAGGCGGTCATTGAATAGCGCGCCAAGTGCTAAGCCAATAAAGTAAGCCGAGGAGACAATACCTATCACCGTTGCCGACTCACCCGCAGCGTCTAGCCGCACAGAGATCAGCGTGGCGAGAAAGCCATTGCCAATCCCAAGAATAAACAGCCCTAATAAGGGCGCTAACGCCATGGCTAGCAGTTGCCGCGACATATCGCTATCTTGCCTCGCAGAATAAAAGCCCCCTACAGGGCTAACACATGGCTGGAGAAAACTCCAACCGCAGAATCGGGCGGCGAATCTACACTCGTTCCGTGGGTTTCACCAGTTTTTTTCGCTATCCATTGCCAGTGTAATCGGCAATAGTGAGAAGCGCATTTGCAACTCACCAGAAAGCATCCGATATTGAAAGCGGTGGCTCTGTCATGAGCCCTCTTGCCCTACATCAACAAATGCTAGAACAAACAGTGCCATACTTACGCTTCCCAGGCTGAGACACTCGCATTGTATCGACACCCTTGACACGGAGAGGTCTCCTTTCTATTTGCTATGGCCAATCAGATGCCCAATATGTTCGCCCCCTTACCTGCGGTCATTCGCATGAAATATCGGCTCGCCCCTAAGAAAAAAGACAAGGTGGCATATTTAGCGATCATGCTGCTAGTCCTGGGCCTATCTGGCTGTACCTCGCTGGCACCACCTCACTCGGTGCCAGAAGCAACATTACCCGATGTTTACCCAGATGAGGGCATGCCAACAACGGCTGCTGATGCTGATATTGCTTGGCGCAGCTACTTTACCGACATCAAGCTACAAGCGCTGATAGAACAGGCACTCGCCACCAATTATGACTTGCGTGGTGCTTTATTGCGTGTTGAGCAGGCACGTGCTGCCTACGGCATTCAACGTGCTGAGTTGCTACCTACCCTTGGTGTGGAAGCCGCCGGTGAGCGTTCACGCACCCCTTCTGACCTGAGCCCTAGCGGCCATACGCTGATTGGCAATCGGTTCCAGGCGGGTATTGGTTTTAGCACCTGGGAACTAGATTTCTGGGGGAGAGTACGCAGCCTTAATGAGGCTGCCCTCGAGCAGTATCTAGCCACCGACGAGGCGCGGCGTGCCACCGAAATCAGCCTAATCGCTCAGGTTGCCGATAGCTATTTCCGCCTTCAGGAGCTAGATGAACGCTTGGATCTAGCCCGCCGCACCATCGACAGTCGGCAGGAATCACTGCGGATATTTACCCGGCGCGTAGAAGTGGGCGCCACTTCACCACTGGAACTCACCCAGGTTGAAATGTTGCTGCAGCAGGCCAAGGCACTAGGCGCTCAGCTGGAACAAGCCCATGCTCAGCAGGCAAATGCCCTGGTACTACTGGTTGGCTCACCCATCGAAACAGTAACAAGTGATGAGCATAAAATAGCGGAGGATACTCTAGCCCCTCTCGCGCCGGGGCTGCCATCAGATTTACTGATCCGCCGACCTGATATTCGCGCAGCCGAGCACCTGCTGCGCTCTGCCAACGCCAATATTGGCGCAGCGCGGGCAGCTTTCTTCCCGCGTATCGCGCTGACCGGGAGCTTGGGCACGGCAAGTGCCGACTTGAACGGCCTGCTAGGAGCCGATAGCCAAGCATGGAATTTCTCGCCCACCCTGTCACTGCCCATTTTTGATAGCGGTCGCCGACGGGCCAACCTGACTCTGACAGAGTTGCGCCGAGAACAAGCGGTAGTCGAATACGAACAAGCCATCCAGCAAGCTTTCCGTGATGTTGCTGACGCGCTGGCCGCAAACCGCTGGCTAGCTGAACAAGTGGAAACTGCCAATGACATGTTAGCAGTGCAGCGTGAACGCGCTCGCTTAGCCATGCTGCGCTATGAAAGCGGTGCGGTGCCCTACCTAGAAGTTTTGGATGCCCAGCGCGACCTGCTATCGGCGGAACAACAGCGGGTAGAGGTTCGCCGCCAACTGCTGTCAGCCAGAGTGGCTTTATATACCGCCCTGGGCGGCGGATCAGTTGCTGTGGTAAGCAACTCTGCCCTTATTCCACCTCATGCTGAATGACACTGGGGCCTCGTAATATGCATTTTCCACTTAAGAAACTGATCCTTGCCGCTGGGGTAGCCCTTATTGCTGCCGGAGGCTACTACTATTGGACTGAGTTACGCGACGAAGGCCTAGGGGAAGACTTCGCTAGCGGCAATGGGCGTATCGAGGCCACTGAAATCGATATCGCCACCAAGCTTCCTGGACGTGTTGACGCAGTACTGGTCGATGAAGGCGAGTTTGTCACCGTTGGCCAACCCCTGGCGCGCATGCAGATCCAGGTACTGGAAGCTCAGCGCGACGAGGCAATAGCTCAGCATCAACAGGCACTCAATGCTGTACTCAGCGCAGAAGCGCAAGTTGCTCTGCGCCAAAGCGACCATCTCGCCGCCCAGGCCGTAGTGACTCAGCGTGAAAGTGAACTTGATGCGGCTCAGCGCCGCTTGGCTCGCTCAGAAACCTTATCGCGGGAAGGAGCCGCTTCAGCACAAGAACTCGATGATGATCGCGCTCGGGTCAATAGTGCACGAGCAGCTGTTGCCGCCGCTAACGCCCAGGTAGATGCTGCACAGTCGGCCATCACGGCGGCTCGCGCCCAGGTGACAGGAGCCCGCTCTGCAGTCACTGCCGCCGAAGCCACTATCACGCGTATCGACGCAGACATCACCGATAGTCAATTGGTTGCGCCTCGTGCAGGGCGTGTGCAATTTCGCATTGCCCAACCCGGCGAGGTGCTTCCAAGCGGGGGGCGAGTGCTGAACCTAGTCGATCTTAGCGACGTACACATGACGTTTTTCCTTCCTGCCGAGCAAGCAGGTCGTGTGGCCCTGGGCAGCGAGGCACGTATTATTCTAGATGCGGCACCTGAGCTAGTCATACCGGCACGTATCTCGTTTGTTGCCAGCACTGCACAATTTACGCCTAAGACGGTAGAGACAGCTTCGGAACGACAAAAATTGATGTTCCGAGTGAAAGCACAGATTGATCGAGACCTTCTACAACGTCATCTTGAGCAAGTTAAGACCGGTGTCCCTGGAGAAACCTGGGTCAAGCTCGACCCCGACGCAGAGTGGCCTGCTGAGCTGGCTATTCGGGTACCGCAATGATAGTGACACCGCCCTCATCGCCAGCGGTAGTAACACTAGCTGGCATTCAACTGCGCTACGGTAAGCAGGTTGCCCTGGCGGGCATCGACCTGAAAATTCCTGCGGGCAGTATGATTGGGCTGATAGGGCCTGATGGCGTTGGAAAATCTAGCCTGTTAGCGCTTATTGCTGGAGCGCGCGCTGTCCAAGAAGGGCAAGTTGAAGTGCTCGGTGGCGATATGTCCAGTAAGCGTCATCGCGATAGCATTTGCCCACGCATTGCCTATATGCCCCAGGGATTGGGCAAGAACCTCTACCCAACTCTTTCAGTAGAAGAAAACCTGCAGTTCTTCGCTCGCCTTTTTGGCCATGGGAATATCGAACGACGTCGCCGAATCGACGATTTGACCCGTAGTACAGGGCTGTACGGATTCCTAAACCGTCCAGCAGGCAAACTTTCCGGCGGTATGAAACAGAAGCTGGGGCTGTGCTGTGCGCTGATACATGACCCCGACTTATTGATCCTCGACGAACCAACCACTGGCGTCGATCCACTGGCCCGCGCCCAGTTTTGGGAATTGATCGCGCGTATTCGTCGCCAACGACCGCAGATGAGTGTAGTGGTAGCAACCGCTTACATGGATGAAGCCCAGCGCTTCGACTGGCTAGTGGCCATGGATGACGGCAAAATTCTTGCTACCGGAACGCCGGCGGCGTTGCTAGAGCGAACTGACAGCAGTTCCCTGGAAGCTGCCTTTATCGCCTTGCTACCGGAAGAGAAAAAACGCGACTATGCACCAGTGCATATTCCGCCGTTGGCGCAAGATGACGATGAAATCGCCATCGAGGCTAAGGACCTCACCATGCGCTTTGGCGATTTTGTCGCCGTCGACCACGTCAGCTTTCGGATCCGGCGTGGCGAGATTTTCGGCTTTCTTGGCTCCAATGGTTGTGGCAAATCAACCACCATGAAGATGCTTACTGGTTTGTTGCCGGCCAGTGAAGGCCAGGCGTGGCTGTTCGGCAAACAGGTGGATACCCGCGATATCGACACCCGCCGCCGCGTGGGCTACATGTCCCAGGCGTTCTCACTGTATGGCGAACTAACCGTTGAGCAGAACCTAATCTTGCACGCCCGCCTTTTCCAGGTCCCTGAAGCGGAGATAGCCACCCGCGTGGATGAGATGGTGAAACGCTTCGGCCTACAAGAGGTACGCGGCAGCCTGCCGGAAAGTTTGCCACTAGGCATCCGTCAGCGTCTGTCCCTGGCGGTGGCAATGGTCCACAAGCCCGAGCTACTCATCCTGGATGAACCGACCTCCGGGGTTGATCCCATTGCCCGCGACAACTTCTGGCGACTCATGATTGAGCTAGCTCGCCGTGACCGGGTAACCATTTTCATTTCTACCCACTTCATGAATGAAGCCGAGCGCTGTGATCGCATGTCGATGATGCACGCTGGTCAAGTACTCGATAGCGACACGCCAGCGGCACTGGTGGAAAAACGTGGGGCAGCGACTCTGGAAGAGGCGTTCATCGGCTACTTGACCGAAGCTGGCGCCGGCGAGCAGGACCAAGAAGCCCCCGAGACAACGTCCACTCCAGAGGCCGCATTACCGCCCTCCATGCCTCATAACGCGGTAAAACACAGCGCTTTTAGTCTCCAGCGTCTACTTAGCTACACTTGGCGAGAATCGTTGGAGCTTCGCCGCGACCCGGTCCGCGGCACCCTCGCCCTGCTTGGCTCGCTAATTCTGATGTTGGTCATTGGCTATGGCATCAGCCTGGACGTGGAGGATCTCAGCTATGCCATCCTCGACCGCGACCAGACGACCTTGAGCAATAGCTATGCTCTGAATCTATCCGGCTCCCGCTACTTTATCGAACAGCCGCCATTGATTGATTACGCAGATATGGACAAGCGCATGCGCAGTGGCAAACTCACCCTAGCCATTGAAATCCCTCCCGGCTTTGGCCGTGATGTGAAGCGAGGAAGCCAGGTTGAAATCGGCGCCTGGATTGACGGTGCGATGCCCCAGCGTGCTGAAACCGCACGCGGCTACGTGCAGGGTATCCATCGACAGTGGCTACTCGAGCAAGCAGGGCAAGCCGCGACTAATTTCAGTGCCCCCGCTGCTAATGTCGAAACCCGTTTTCGCTACAACCCTGATGTTCAAAGCCTGCCAGCCATGGTGCCAGCAGTCATCCCACTACTGTTAATGATGCTACCGGCGATGCTGACCGCTCTGGCCGTAGTGCGGGAAAAAGAGCTGGGATCGATCATCAACCTCTATGTAACACCCGTCACCCGTAGCGAATTTCTAGTCGGCAAGCAGTTGCCTTATATCGCTCTCGCTATCATCAATTTTCTACTGATGGCATTACTCGCGGTCACGCTATTTGGTGTGCCCATCAAAGGCAGCTTCCTGACGCTGCTGCTAGCAGTAGTGATCTACAGCATTATCGCAACGGGCATGGGACTACTCGCTTCGACGTTGACGCGCAGCCAGATCGCAGCGATGTTCTTCGCCATCATCGGGACGTTGATTCCCGCCGTGCAGTTCTCAGGGATGATCGACCCGGTCAGTTCACTAGAAGGCGTGGGGCGTTTCATTGGCACCATCTACCCCACCTCCTACATGTTAACCATCACTCGCGGTGTATTTAGCAAAGCGCTGGGGCTTAGTGACCTCTATACCCTGTTTGTACCACTGTTGATCGCAGTTCCAACAATCATGGGGCTTTCTATTTTCCTGTTAAAAAACCAGGAGCGCTGAGATGCATAGTGTCTTGACTATCTACCGGCTGGGCGTCAAGGAACTATGGAGCCTTATCCGCGACCCGATTATGCTAATACTGATCGCCTACGTGTGCAGCATCTCGGTTTACACCAAAGCGACCGCCTTGCCCGAAAGTCTGCACATGGCTCCCATCGCTATCGTCGATGAAGATAACTCGCCGCTGTCATCTCGTATTGTCACGGCGTTCTATCCCCCCCAATTCGCCACCCCAGACAAGATATCACTTCATGAGGTTGACCCTGGACTCGATGCAGGCCACTACACTTTCGTCCTCAATATACCTCCCGATTTTCAGCGCAACGTGCTGGCTGGCCACGCTCCTCAGATTCAACTCAATATTGATGCCACACGCATGAGCCAAGCCTTTACTGGCAATGGCTATATACAGCAAATCGTCATGGACGAGATCAACGAGTTTACTCAACGTTACCGCAATCATAGTGCCCCACCCGTCGACCTAGTACTGCGAGCGCGCTTTAATCCAGGGCTCGAAAAAGCTTGGTTCGGGTCGCTGATGTCAATCATTGATAACATTACCATGCTCTCTATCATTCTCACGGGCGCAGCGTTGATACGCGAACGCGAGCACGGCACCATTGAGCATCTATTGGCAATGCCAGTCACCCCGACAGAAATTATGCTGGCCAAGGTCTGGTCAATGGGTCTAGTGGTTCTAATCTCTGCGCTGCTTTCGCTCTATTTGGTCGTTAGCTGGGCCTTACAGGTACCGATAGCAGGCTCGGTGGCACTGTTCACCGTGGGGGCAGCACTTCACCTCTTCGCTACCACGTCTATGGGTATCTTTCTCGCCACCCTAGCACGCAACATGCCACAGTTTGGCATGTTGATGGTACTGGTACTGTTACCGCTGCAGCTGCTATCCGGGGGTACGACACCACGCGAAAGCATGCCGGAAATTGTCCAGCACATCATGCTGCTCGCCCCAACCACTCACTTCGTCGAACTGGGTCAGGCAATCCTCTATCGCGGTGCGGGAATAAACGTAGTGTGGCCGCAGTTTCTGCTTCTACTGTTGATCGGTAGCGCTCTATTCGCTTTTTCTTTGTCTCGTTTTCGCAAGGCCATCGGCCAGATGGCATAAGTGATGTGTTATGGCACCTGGTCATCAAGATAATGTCAGCGGCGAAGCAACACCACATCCGCCGCTGGAAACTCCGCTGCCATATCCCAACGTTCGGCTATCCAACAAAACGTCGCTTCGCTGAAAAAGCACACATGCGTCGGGTCGTTTATATAGTGCCAGCGGGCAAATGCCTCTGGAGTACTGACACGCTTTGTCATTACCCCAAGATAGCCCCCAGGGACTAATTTCTCGACCAATTGACTAAGCTCTTCGCCTGGCCTTGCAAGATGCTCTAACACCTCGGTGGCAGTAATAAAGTCATACTGGCGGTTGAGTACTTCAACGTCAGGGGCGTAAAAAATATCGTAAACCGCCATCACGAACCCCGCCTCCTCAAACATCACCGACAGCGTAGGCCCTGGGCCGCAGCCAAAGTCCAGCCCATGGGCATCTTGTGGCAGCTTAGCCACTAGCGGGGCAAATAAACGCCCCAAAAAACGCCGATATCCCGTATCATGCGGCGAATTCTGGTGCTGGTCGTACTCTGCTTTTTCTTGACGTGCATCTAAGTGCTGTTCGGCAGGCACAAACACCAAGGCGCACGTGGCACACTGGTAGTAATCGCGGCGACGGTCTTGGTGATAAAGGGCCGGTTTAGGCGTATTGCATAGCGGACAGCGTCGCATCATCGTATTCTCATGTTTTACGTTTGTTTTAAGGAAAGTGGCATGCTCTCAGGTTTTGACCATCTTGTTGTTACGGTGACTGATATGGGTCGCGCCGTGGATTTTTATTCCCGTGTGCTGGGGTTAGACGTGCGCTACCGAGACGCGCAGCGGGTGGATCTTATGCTAGGCGACACGGCACTACGCCTGCATCAAACCGACACTGATATTGCGCCTGTTTCTGCCACCCCTACCCCAGGCAGCCTGGATTTATGCCTGCGCTGCCAATTGCCACTGGATGAGTTCAAACAGCACTTGGATGCACTTGCTATTGACGTAGAACTTGGCCCGGTTGCTCGCCAAGGCGCTAATGGTCCAATTGAGTCGATTTACTTACGCGACCCAGACGGTAATTTGCTGGAAATCTGCCGACCTGCTACCCGCTAATGATAAGCCGCGCCAGCCGCGCTATCATAGTGAGCTTTAACGGCGTCCTCGGGGACGCCTCATAGCGAATAGCAAAAAGGATCGGTTATGCACGACGATGCCAACAAAGCACCTTTAGAAGGTGAAGTAATTAACGAAAGTACGTCTTCAGAACAGCCGGATACCACCATGGCGATGGTGATTTACGCGCTTTATTTGGCAAGCTTTTTGGTAGGGTTCACCTCGTTGGTCGGCATCGTTATCGCCTATGTCTATCGTGGTAAAGGCCCTGAATGGCTAGATGAGCACTACCGTTACCAGATCCGTACGTTTTGGATTGGGCTGCTCTACGGCAGCATCGCCACGTTGCTAACGTTTATTCTGATTGGCATCCCCATGCTATTGGCGTTGGCCGTATGGTTTATCGTTCGCTGTGTGAAAGGCTTTAAGGGGCTGCAGGAGAAGCGTGCGCCAACCAACGTTGATAGCTGGTTCCTGTAACTTATGACAGAGCAGTCACCTTCTAACAAATCACGTTTCCAAGCACGTGCCATCACATCAATTTGGAAACTACTGGCGCGCTGGCCGCTTGGCGCGCTTTGGCGTATCGCCGTGCTGTTGGGTCCGCTGGTCTATCGCTTTAGCAAACGAGAGCGCCAGGTGACGGAAATCAATTTGGAAGTGGTCAACCCAGAAGCCACTGCCAGTCAGCGCAAAGCCCTTGCCATACAAAGCCTGCGCCACTCGGCAGCGACTATGCTGGAACTTGGCCATGCCTGGATGGCTGCGCCCGAAAAAGTAGAGGCCAGCATTTTATCGGTTCATGGCCGAGATAAACTAGACAGCGCCCGCGCCGATGGCCGCGGCGTCATTGTGCTTGCTCCGCACTTTGGTAACTGGGAGGTGCTTAATTTTTGGCTCTCCAGCCACTTCCCTTTTACCGCCATGTACGAACCACCCAAAATTGCCGACCTTGAGCCTATTATTCGCCATGGTCGTGAGCGCATGGGAGCCAGCTTGGTACCCACCAACGCCAGAGGCGTCGCTGCCCTTCTCAAAGCGCTTAAGCGTAGCGAAGCTATTGGCATCTTGCCGGATCAAGAACCGAACTGGGGCAGCGGTGTATTTGCCCCTTTTTATGGGCGCGATGCCTACACGGCAACGCTGCTACCGAAACTGGTCGCCCGCACTCAGGCAAGAGTAGTCACTGGCGTTGCCTTACGAGTGCCTGGAAAGGGGTTTGAAATTCATTTCCTTGACGCCGATGAGCAGGTTTACAGCGCCGATGATGTGGTTTCAGCAACCGGTGTTAATGCCAGCGTCGAAGCGTCAATTGCGCTTGATCCAACGCAGTATCAGTGGGAGTACAAGCGCTATCGCAAAGTCATAGAGCAACAGCAAGGGCTGGCAAACGCCAAAGAATTTCGGATTTACTAACGGGTAACGAGGTAATTTATGACCCAGCGTTATAGTCCCACTGAGGAAACGCGCCCCCCCCAGATCATTTACGCGCTCTACTTAGCGGGTCTAGTAACAGCCAATATTACACTGTTGATTGGCGTTATAGTCGCTTACGTGTATCGCAAAGAGGCAGCGCCGTGGTTGCAAGCGCACTACCGCTATTTGATCCGGACTTTTTGGATAGGCTGCCTCTACTTTATCGCCACCTTTACCCTTAGCTTAATGTTAGTGGGCACGCTGCTATGGCCACTATTAGCCGTGTGGCTTGGTGTCCGCTGTATTATTGGCTGGATCGCAGTGCGCAAGGGAGAGCCACCGGCTCGTCCTGGCAGTTGGCTCTGGTAACAACTAAGCTCCCCTACTCATCAATGTGTCGAGCGTATACATCATCTAATCGCTCGATATCATCTTCTCCTAAATAGCTGCCCGACTGGACTTCGATCAACTCCAAAGGGATTTTCCCAGGGTTCTCCAGCCGGTGTAGTGCGCCAATTGGGATATAGGTGGACTGGTTCTCACTGACAAGATAGGTCCGCTCGTCGACAGTGACTTGGGCGGTGCCACTCACGACGACCCAGTGTTCAGCACGGTGGTGATGACGCTGCAGCGAAAGCCGCCCTCCAGGTTTCACCGTGATGTGCTTCACTTGATAGCGCTCGCCACTATCCATAGCCTGAAAGCTTCCCCAAGGGCGATGAACTAACGGCGCAGCGTGGGGTTCACGTCGCCCCGCTTGAGTGAGTGATGCCACCAGTTGTTTAACCTGCTGAGCCTGATCGCGGTGGGCAACCAGCACGCTATCGGATGTTTCCACCACGATCAGATCTTCAACACCGAGCGTTGCCACCAGGCGGTGCTTAGCAATAACAAGCGAGCGTTGTGTATTGGTCAGGATCCCATCACCGTTAACCACATTGCCTGCTTTGTCGGGCGTTTGCGCTGCCCATAATGCATCAAAGCTACCAATATCGCTCCATTGGGCATCCAACGGGACGACTGCCGCTCGGTCGCAGTGCTCCATGACAGCGTAGTCGATCGACTCCGCTGGAGATGAGCAAAATGCATTTTCACCCAAGCGTAAAAAATCCAAGTCACGCTGAGCGTCGTTAACAGCTTGTTGGCAGGCTGCCAGCATGGCTGGCTGCAGCCGTTCAAGTTGAGACAGGTAAGTGGAGGCTTGCAGTAAAAACATACCGCTATTCCACAGAGTATTGCCTGCCTCTAAAAGATGCTGGGCACGCTCTGCGCTAGGTTTCTCGATAAATGATGAGATCTGGTGGCCATCGCCCAAAGGGCGGCCACAAGCAATGTAGCCATAGCCTGTTTCTGGATAGGTAGGCACTACGCCAAACGTAACGAGATACCCTTGGGCAGCAAGCGGTTCCGCGCAAGCGACGCTGTGAGTAAACGCTGCTAAATTGCCAATAACGTGATCTGCTGGAAGCACCAGCAGCAGTGGATCGTCACCCGCTTGGCGGGCTAGTAGCGCAGCGCAGGCAATTGCCGGTGCCGTGTTACGCCCTTCTGGCTCTAACACCAACGTTCCCGGTAGACCGCTCTCCCGTAACTGCTCCGCCATTAAGAACCGATGAGCATGGTGCCCCATCAATATAGGCGGCTGAGCATCTAACCCTGCCAAACGCGCAAGCGTTTGCTGCAGCAGGCTTTGGGAAGACGTTAACTTCAAGAACTGCTTTGGCATCTGCTCTCGTGAAAGTGGCCAAAGCCGCGTGCCACTACCACCGCTAAGAATGACGGGCTGGATCATGGTGTCGTCCCTGTCGTTGACCAAGAAGAGGTTAATGCTGGTGTGCCAAAGTCTTGCTGTAACCAATGACGCAGCTGGCTCATTTTCGCGGCTTCCTCAGGGCTTTCCAGTGACGGCAGCATGCCATCAATAAAACCACGTGCCTTGAAAGGTGCTAAGAGCTGGGGGTCACCGCTAATCACATGGACAGGCACCGCTGCACTGGCGTTGTCGCCGGTAATCAGCGGTGCCGCCTGATGATCTCCCAGTACAATCAATAGAGTATTGTCATCAACCACTCGCTCGGCCCAGCGCCCAGTGACCTTCACAGCGTAGTCTATCGACCAAGCGTAATGATCGCGAATGCGTTCAATATCCTGCCAGAGCACTTCTGGCGGATCGCCGGCCTCCTCCCAAGGGGCGAAAATACGCCCATCGCCAATCATCGACCAGTCTTCGAAAACGGGTAAAATTGGCGTCCATGGTGCGTGGCTAGAGATAAGTGCGAGTTGCGCGAATACCGGCGCCTCACCTAATAAGTGTCGTTGGGTGTAATCCAGCGTGAACTGATCGGGCATCGTGACCCAGTTCAGCGGTGGGCCTGCATAGGGTAAGTCTTTCGCTGCTGCAATCTCATCAAATCCGTAGGCCAGCCCTTCTGGCCAAGCCAATGTAATGGCAGGCATGACACTGAGCGTCCGCTGCCCAGTGCTACTAAAATCATTAATAAGCGTTGAATGATCGCTTTCCAGCATCAGCCGATACCATAGCTGATTATCAATCCAGCGTCCGCTTAGTGCCGTGGCATGGGCAAGCCAAGACTGACCTCCTCGAATAGGCGCTTCTAGCAACCCCGAAACAGCGTGTAGATCGCGCTGTCCCAAACGTTGCTGTATGTCATCTAGCGTAGGCAGTACGACATTGCTGTAGCGAGCATCATTAATGGCCGACACACCATAAGATTCAATAAACGTTAATAAGACGTTGCGCCCTAACAAACCAGGCAATGGTCTAGGCTCCAACGGTGTATCCTGTAACTGCTCGGTAAACGCCACTCTTGCCTGATGAGTCGCCACTACCTGTTCCCACTGAAAACGCGTGGTGTTAACAGCAGGCAGCGTTGATTTAGCAACTAAGCGCTTGCCATTAGCCTCGGAAACCGCGAAACCTGCTGCAGTGATCATGACGAAGATGGCTAAAGCACCTGGAGCACTCCTCACCGATAAAGGCTTAGCAGGCAGCAGCAACCGCAGCATCACCCATAAACTACCTAGCAGGGCCACAGTGCCCAACAACATCAGGAAAGTTGCGGCGAGTTGACCTACATTACCTACTAGCAAATGGTAGATAGAGCGCACCAAGGGCACGTCCAGATAGAGGTTAAGTGATCGCCCAAACGCAGTGTGTGTGGCGGCATCACCTAGGTTGGCTGCCGATACCAAAGCAAGCCAGCCCACCAACAAAATAGCCAACCAGCGACGTAAGCTACCAGGGCGAATAAGCAGCATTACGAGGGCTATAAGCCATGCCTCCCAAGCAATTAGAGGAGAGCCAACCTCGCCGAAACGCCACCAAAGCGGCAATACCAGTAGAAAGTTGAGCGTTATACATGTGAGTAGAAGACGAATCATCAGCGCTTCAACAGCATAGCAATCACCTAAACATTACACGCTTAATGGAGTTTAAAGCTTGCACACGACCATAAAAATCATATACCAATAGGCTTAATGGTATAACTTTTGTTGAAATATTTCATATACTGATTTTATGGTTACCACGTTGGCATGCAATCGAAAGGAACTCGCCCATGAGTGTTCGTACTGCAGCAAAATGGATGTTGTCATTTAACTGCCTGATCGCCTTTTCTGCGATTGCCAACGATGATGGTGTTTTTGACCACGTTATTGAGCGTGCCCAAACCCTGGCCGATGCGCCTTATCAACCCCCAAATGAGACGCTTCCCAGCGCTTTGAAGTCGTTAGATTACGACCTGTATCGACAAATCCGCTTTAATCCCGAACGCGCCTACTGGCGCGATGAAAGCCCTTTTAGTATGCAGCTATTTCATAGCGGATTTATATTTCAAACCCCCGTCACAATTAATGTGGTCGAAAATGGTGACGTTGAACCACTCTCTTTCTCGGCAGATGACTTTCAGTACGATGGTGATTCCAACCGCTTGTTGGAGAATGACTTAACGGGCAGCGGACATGCAGGTTTTAGGCTGCACTACCCTATCAATAATGAGGATTATGCCGATGAATTTGCTGTTTTTCTTGGCGCAAGCTACTTCCGTCTAGTAGGACGCGACCAAGCCTACGGCCTTTCTACCCGCGGTCTTGCCATTGATACCGCACTAGCCAGTGGTGAAGAGTTCCCTGAATTTCGTGAATTCTGGCTTTATAAGCCTGATGAAGATTCTGACAGCATTACGCTACTCGCCCTCATGGATAGCCCATCACTAAGCGGTGCCTACCGCATTACGCTAACGCCGGGCGAGAGCACTGAGGCAGCTGTAGAAGCAACACTGTTTGCACGTTCTGATATAGCAAAGCTAGGGGTTGCCCCGCTCACCAGCATGTTCACCTTTGGGGAAGCCAGCACCGAACGAGCTGACGACTTTCGTCCTCAGGTACATGATTCTGATGGCTTGCTAATACACACGGGGTCCGACGAGTGGATTTGGCGGCCGTTGCAAAATCCCTCATCCGTACGCGTATCAACGTTTATAGATGATGCGCCCAATGGGTTTGGTTTAATGCAACGGGAGCGGGACTTTAGCCGCTACCTGGACCTTGAAGCCCACTACCATCGCCGCCCTAGCCAATGGGTCGAACCCCTTGCTGACTGGGGGCCAGGGCATGTAGAGCTCGTCGAAATCCCCACGCCAGATGAGACTCACGACAATATAGTGGCTTATTGGGTGGCCGAGGAGGCGCTCACTGCTGGCGAATCACGCCACCTTCACTATCGAACGTTTACGCTCAATGAACAGCCCGAGGCTAATTCACTGGGCAAGGTTGTGCGCACCCGCCATGGCAGCGCAGCGGTTCCAGGTGAGGCCGACTCCCCCTCTGCTGATCAGCGCCAATTCATCGTCGATTTCCAGGGCGGCAAACTGGATGACCTGACCTCAAGCGAGCCAATCGAGCTGGACATCAGCGTGCTCAATGGCGAGGTATTACTACCTCAAGTCAAAACACTGCCCAACAACGGACAACGGGCCACTTTCCGATTGCCCCCCAGCAGCGAGCCCAGCGATATCCGGCTACGGCTGACGGTTGAAGGAGAGCCAATTACTGAAACCTGGAATTACGTGTGGTATCCCGATGCCTGATCTCCACGCGTTGCGGCCTGTGATGCCCTGGCTTAACGGTCGCCGAGTCTTCCTTGCTTTCACAGTGTTAGCCACCAGCATCGGTGGCTGTATCGCAATGGCGAAAGTCGTTGCCAACCTTGCCATTGGTTGGCAGCTCACCATGTTGATCCTATTTGCATTAACGTTTACTTGGATAGCGCTGGCTTTCTGGGGAGCACTGTGTGGCTTTGTGCTTTGTGCGCTACGTCGCGATCCACTCAGCTTACGTCGCCAAGCCATTGTGAACCCCAATGCCAGCCTGCTAGTCAGCCGCACCGCGCTAATAATGCCTATTTATGCAGAACCTCCCATCCCGACCATTGCAGGGCTAGAAGCAACGTGTCGTTCACTTCTCCAGCAAGCAGAAGCGTATGGTGCAGGAACACCCAGTGCTATCAACAAATACTTTGAAGTGTTCGTGTTGAGCGATACCCAAGAGTCGGCCATGGCAGACATCGAAGCGGCCCATGTGGCTGCCTTGCAACAGCGCCTTGCCGGACAGATAGCCGTGCATTATCGGCGACGCCCTAATAATGACGGCCGAAAAGCTGGCAATATTGCAGAGTTTTGCCGCCGCTGGGGCCGCCGCTATGACTACTTGGTGGTGCTAGATGCCGACAGCCTAATGAGTGGCGCTACACTGCTGCACTTAGTCCACCGGATGCAGCGCCAACCCAGCGTAGGACTTATTCAAACGGTGCCTATTCCCGTTGGCCAACGCACGCTATTTGGCCGTTTTACCCAGCTAGCCTCAGCACTTTACAGCCCGATGTTGGCAGCGGGCCAAAGCTTCTGGCAGGGTGATGCGGCAAATTACTGGGGCCACAATGCAATTATTCGCACACGCGCCTTTATGGCCCATGCAGGGTTACCTATCCTTTCAGGTAAGCCACCGCTGGGAGGGGAGCTATTAAGTCACGATTTCGTCGAAGCAGCTCTCCTGAAACGGGGCGGCTGGCAGGTGTTACTGGATACCTCTGCGACCACCGCCGTATCTCGCCATAACCCTTACGCTAGCGCGTCACACAACAGCTTTGAAGCCATGCCAAGCAACATGCTCGACTTTGCCAAGCGTGATCGCCGCTGGCTACAGGGCAATCTGCAGCACTTACGCTTACTCACCGGCGCGGGGTTTCACCCGATTAGTCGGCTACACTTTTTATTTGGCGCGTTTGCCTACCTTTCTTCGCTTGTTTGGCTTGGACTGCTACTCTGCACCAGCCTGATGGTGGGTTATCAAGCCATTGAGACCACCTCAAACCCGCCTCTGCCTGAAACCCTCTCTCTGGGGCTGTTAAGCGTAACGCTGGGTATGTTGATTGCGCCCAAGCTGCTGGGTCTATTATTGACGTTCTGGCAATGTCCCCATGCGTATGGTGGGCGACTCAAGCTTGTCACCAGCACGCTATTGGAAATTCTGTTTGCTGCATTGATTGCACCACTGATGATGGCGTGGCACAGCTTATTTATCGTTAACGTGCTGATTGGCCGGGCCATTGACTGGCAAACTCAACACCGGGGAGAGCGTTCGCTAAGCTGGCGAGAGGCATGGCACCACACTGGGTGGATGACGCTGTGTGGTATTGCTTGGGCAGGCACGATGATGCTTTTTTCACCCTCTGCGTTTGGTTGGTTAACCCCCGCATGGCTGGGGCTGATTGGAGCCGCTCCACTGGTGAAATATTCCAGCAGTGCCACTTGGGGAGGCCTCGTTAGCCGCAAGTTCGGCTTACTGCAAACGCCGAGTTCAGCACAACAACCACCTCTTTTGGAGGACTTTGCCGCGTTAGAAAGCCACAGTCATCACTCCAGTACCACCTTATCTAACCCGTCGCTAACACTTTCTCTAGCGCTTCCCCAGGAACAGCCAGGCGATATGCCCTGCCAATCATTTCGCTATCACGTTCAAACAGCAACCAAACATGCCCCACCCGTTAAGGAGCCTTACTAATGCCTTCTGCTTTTTTCCATCGGCTCCGCAGTACCAGCGGTATGGCGCGTTCACTGTTTATTTACTGGCGGCCAGGAAGGCAAAGGGGTCTGAAGCAGTTATATCGTCCGTTTATTCAACCGGGCGATATCGCTTTTGATATTGGCGCTCACTTAGGCGACCGTAGTGCCGCCTTCCACGCGCTAGGTGCTAAGGTAGTGGCATTAGAGCCACAGCCAGCACTGGCCAAATGGTTTAAACGGATACTTAATCAGCCTAACATCACGCTCTTACCACTGGCCGCTGGACCGCAGCCCGGCTATGCGGATATCGCTATCAGTGTTAGCAACCCGACCCTCTCTACCCTAGCGACCGAATGGCGACATCAGGTGGGCGAACGCAACCCTGGCTTTCAGCACGTGCAGTGGGAACAGCAGTTAAGAGTGGAAGTCACTACACTGGATCAACTGATCGCCACTTACGGCGAACCAAGCTTTATAAAAATTGATGTTGAAGGGTTTGAAGCAGAAGTACTGATGGGGCTTAACCACCCGGTAGCAGCGCTTTCGGTAGAGTTTGTTGCGGGCGTGTTAGAGGTCAGCCATTCCTGCGTTGACCAGCTGTGCCGCCTTGGTGACTACCGTTTCAATGCAATTGCCGGTGAGCAGCGCCACTTCCGCTGGTCAACCTGGCAATCCCCTGAAACCATTACCCAGTGGCTCAACGATGGCGTTGACGGCTTAGCCTCTGGGGATCTCTACGCCTGCCGCGCCGACCATCCGCTGTTAAACGCATCCGCATAAGTCTTTAAAACACGGGCTTTAAAACAAGAGAACCTACATGATTTATCACTGGCAAACCCTCACCGCTCCCCAGCTCGCCTCGATTGCCGAAGGTGATCCAGTCGCAGTGATCACCTTGGGGGCCATTGAGCAGCACGGTACGCACCTGCCATTGGGCACCGACCTGATCATTGGAGAAGGGTTACAAGCCGCCATGTTAGACATGATTGACCCAGCACTCGACGTGCTGTGTCTGCCAGCAATTGCCGTCGGTGCGAGCGACGAACACGCCAACTTTGCTGGAACGCTTAGCCTACCCGCTCCACTAGCCATCGCGACATTAGAGGCTTACGGCGAAAGCATTGCCCAGGCAGGTATAAAAAAGCTGGTGTTGATTAATAGCCACGGCGGCAATAAAGCCGTGATGGATCTTGCCGCGCTGACACTACGCAAGCAATTTGCAATGCGCGTAGTGAAAGCCACTTATACACGCCTTCCGCCACTGGAAGGTGCTATCAATGCCGATGAGCTGCGCTACGGGTTGCATGGCGGGCTGCTGGAAACCGCCATCATGCTGCATTTAGCACCTGAATTTGTGCAGCTCGACAGCTATCAGCCCACACCACCGGCAATGCCTAAAGGTGGCGCACTAGTGAGCCCAGAGGGTAGCGCAGCATTTGCCTGGCTTGCCGAGGACTTAAGTAGGTTCGGCGTTGCCGGTGATGCAACGGAGGCTAATCAAGCATTAGGTGAACGGTTAGTCAGGCACTACGCCTCTCAGCTAGCGCAGGTGGTGGCCGAAACCGCCCACCTGCCACCGCTTATCACTGGTAAAACGCCAGATTAACGCCCACGACCTTCAAGCACTTCGTCTAAGAAATGCCCTGCTCGGTTGGCTTTGGCGCTTAGGTAGCGGTGATTGTGATCAGTCACACTGCCGTAGAGCGCCTGACGTGAGACGACCTCAATCCCCCCTTCACGCAGCGCTGCCATTTTTAGCGGGTTGTTGGTCAACAGCTGAACTTTATCGATCCCTAGCGCATTGAGCATATCCACCGCGACCGCGTACTGCCGCTCGTCGTCGCCAAACCCTAGCACTTGGTCGGCATCGACGGTGTCTAAACCGCCATCTTGCAAGGTGTAGGCACGCAGCTTATTGGCTAAGCCAATTCCCCGCCCCTCTTGTGCCAAATAAAGCAGCACGCCGCCCCCCATCGCTTGAATATCGGCCACTGCATTACGCAACTGTTCGCCACAGTCACAGCGCAGGCTGCCGAACAGGTCACCGGTGAGGCAAGCCGAGTGCATACGCAAAGGAACCGCCCCAGGGATAGAAGCCAAATCGCCAATCATCACGGCCACATGCTCTCGCAGGCCATCAGGTTCACGAAACAGCACGAAGCGACTCTCAGGCGCATCTTCAAGAGGAATACGCGCTTCACTGACACGCTTTAGCATCCCCGGCGCACCGGCTAAACACTTCTCTGCATCGCGGGCATTAACTTCTAACAGCTCGCCTTTTGATAACTGCTGAGCAATATGCTCGGCTGATGTCGTACTTACCTCTGCGCACAGCGCCGCCGGTATCAATAGCGCACGACGCATAAGTGCCACAGCGCCTCTCTCTCCCACGCCAGCAGGCTTCAGGCCGCTTAACAGCGAATGAGCCTTCGACGCTTCATTGGACACAGCAAGGTGATGCAAATCACGCTCACTGATTTGCTCGGTGAGCGGTAAGCAGGCCGCATCCGCCTTAAGCGACATGCCCATTGCCTGCAAGCGATGACGCGTTAATACTAGTGCTGGCCGAGAGCCGGAGAGTTTCGCCAGTGAATCGACCGACACACTGCCTTCAAGAGCCTGTACCAACAGACGTTGCTCTCCGGTATTAATTACCACGGGCAGTCCACGGCGAATATCGAAAATAGCGCGTTCAATGTGATACATGTAGGCCTCCAAGTTGCCGGTTGGGGCGGACAACGTTTGCTTGCGTCGGGCAACATGGCCCCGCATGATGAGTTGCTGTTTTTTGAGTGGAGATACCATGCCTAGCACCAATGAAGTGACGATCGATACCGACCAAGCGTGGGCATGGTTGTTGGACACTAAGCAGGGCATCAGAAGTGACGTCACAATGACGCTTGATACCCATGGTTGGCACTCTTCTGCCCCTGTTACAAGCGCCGCGCAGGAGCTGTTGACGTGTTTGCTGCCACTGGTGCGTCATTCGAGCTGGGTGGTTGCCCAACTGGGGCAGAGCCTGGATGGGCGCATCGCTACGGAAAGCGGTCACTCCCACTACATCAATGGCGTTGAAAGCTTGGTGCACCTGCACCGACTGCGTGCGCTGGCCGATGCCGTGGTGATCGGCGCAGGCACGGCGAGTGCTGATAATCCTCAGCTCACCGTGCGCCGCGTAACGGGGAAGCACCCTACCCGAGTGGTGATTGACCCACGAGGACGCGTGCCCGTTGATTTGGCACTGTTTACCACGCCTACCGCACCCACTCTGCACCTCACCGGGCCAGAGGTAACGGTGGCGCCAACGGCCGCCGAACACTGCGTGCTGCCGCTGGATATCAACGGTCAGTTCCGCCCTGCCGACGTTATTACCTGGCTGGCAGATCGTGGACTTACGCGGGTATTGGTAGAAGGCGGCGGCGTCACTGTTTCGCAGTTCATTGAAGCAAATGCGGTTGACCGCCTGCATTTGCTGGTTGCGCCACTGATTATCGGTTCCGGCAGGCCTGGGCTGCAGATGACGCCCATCGACACCCTTGAGAGTGCGTTGCGCCCGACGATGCGCTCTTTCCGGTGCGGGGACGACACACTCTTCGACGTAGTGCTGAGCGGGCGCACTGCCTGACGCAGCACTGGATGGCGGAGAACTGGATGGCGGAGAACTGGATTGCATAGCACGTGTTCGCGAGGCCAGCGCCACCCAAATGCCTGGCAGGCTAGAAATCAGCACTAACACACCATAAGCCAGTGATATCGCCACACCTTGCGCCGAAGGCAAGCCAACAAACATCCAAATGCCTGCGGCGGCGCCTTCCCGCAACCCCCACCCGGCAATCGAAAGGGGCACCAGCATGGCAAGCAGCAACACTGGAGCCAACGCTAAAATATCTAAGGTCGCCAGCTCCACGCCGATTGCCCGAGCCGCACAGACCATTACCAGGCCATAGCTAAGCACAATAGCAAGAGAAGAGATCAGTTGCCGTGGCCATACGTCACGCTGCAGTAGCCCGCGGCGCATATCCTGTCCTAATGCAGCACACCAAGCGGGTAGCGTTACCGCCGAGCGCCGCAACCAGACCATCAGCGTCACACCGGCCACCATCACGATAACCGCTACGCTCGCCACTACCATCAAACCACTTAAGCCCAGCGCTGTTAGCCAGAGTGGTGACGTGAACAAGGCGATTAGTGTGTAAAGTGCAATCGCCAATTGCCCAGAAGCACGCTCAATCACCACCGCACGCCAAGCACTACCCTTTGAAGAAGACTGACGGGCATGGCGATGGGCACGACCTGCATCACCCAGCACGCCACCAGGCAGCAACTGGTTAACCAACAACGCTAAGTAGTACTCCCGCAGTGCATAACGGTAGCACAGCGGCACGTCGATTAAGCCTGCCGTCAATTGCCATCGCCACGCGCTCAGCATCACTTGCAGCACACTGATAAGTAGTGCGAGGGCCATCCAGCCCGGCGCAAAACGCTGCACTTCTGCCATTACCGCGTCTGGCTCTACCCACAGGGCAACAGCGGCCAGCAGCCCTAAGCTCACTAACCCTTTTTGCACCCACGGGGTTCTCAGCCAGCGCCAGCGTCGCATGGGGTTAGCCCTCGTCCGCTGGCAGCGCCAGCAAGTCGCGGTGGCCCACCCAAATACCGATCTCGCCTTTGGCTACCTGACCTAAGCGCTCATCACGCCACCGAGCAATACGTGACGCCGCTTCTGGAGCCTGTTCGGTAGCAGCGCTCGCCCATCCTTCAATCAACGCGCACATTAAGGGGTACTGCGCTGGCTTACCCGCCGCCAATCGCCACGGCGTTTCAGCCTCGTTAACACGATAACCGTAGTCAGCCATCGCTTTAACTAGCGCGCTGTGAGCATCGCCGCCTAATGCATCGCCTAAGCCCTTATCCCGACGCTGGTGCGCGTTGAACAGTTCACTGATCCAGCGATCATCAAGGCCGTTCAGAGGTTGCTGCTGGGCATTGGTAAAGTACCATTCGCCAGTAATGCTTAGAGTGATAAGAAGCGCTTGGCGATGTTTAGCACACTGTGCAGCCAAGGCATCAATCCACTCTTGAGATACTAAATCGATCAGCGCAGATGCCGTCACTACGTCGCAGTGCGTAAGTGCTGGGTGGTCAAACTGCTTAAGGGAAACACAGTGGGTTTCGACCTGGAGCGGCTCACCTTTACCCGTGTTCAATTGCCCGGTTCGCGAGTAGGCTTGATTAAGTAAGGCAGAGTCATGGTCAATCAGCATCCAGCGCTGGGCATGGTGCAAGCGAGGCGCAAGAAACTGGCTATTACTTCCCCGTCCACAGCCTAAATCCGCCAGTATCACTGGCGAGGAAGCTTCTGTCAGCAGCGAAGCTTCTGCTCTCCGCTGATGTTCTGATAACCAGCTCGCTAACGCCTCCACCAACGCTTGGCTGCGCGAACTGGCATCGACGCTTTCACGCAGCGATAACCAATCCGCTGCAAATTGGCTTCCCGCCGACAATGTCGAAGAGTGCTGCAGCGCCTCGGCAAACGCCTTTCCTGCAGCCTGCCAGTCACCCAAGCGGGCACGTGCAGCGGCGGCGCCTGCGCGTAGTTCAGTACGTAGTGTCTGATCGTGGCAGAAAGCCGCCAGAGCACTCGACAGCGCCTCAACATCCCCCGGTGCTACGCTGATGCCAGCCCCTTTGGGTAAGGTATCCTGCAGCGCACCGCCGGTGGTGGTGATAACGGGCAAGCCATGGGCTAGCGCTTCAGTCACCACCATGCCGTAACCTTCATACCAAGAAGGCAACACCAGTGCATGAGCGTTCTGATAAGCGGCTTCCAGGGTTGCGGCATCACATTCGCCGTGAAGCGTTACCCCATCGCCAAGCTGATGGTTGTCGATCAATGTTTGAACGCGATCCGTAAACGCAGCATCACGAGCACCGCCAAAGCAGTCGCATCGCCAGTGTCCACGCTCAACACCTGCCAAGGCTTGAACCAAAATATCCTGCCCTTTACGCGGGGTCAGCGTTGCCACGCATAGCAGGCGGATAGGTTCGTTGGGTTGCGCCGCGGGGCTGACCGGGGCACGTTCAACCCCAGGTTCCACCACGCTGATAGAGGCACTAAATGGCAACGCGTACTGTTCCGCCAATGCCCTTACGCGACGCTCAGTAAAACGGCTGGTCACAATCACTCTATTCACGTGCGCCAGCCCACGTAATTCACTACGGTGAAAACGCTGCTGTTCTGTGTCACTCAAGCCCTGCTCATCGCCCAACGGATGATGCAGCAGCGCTGTGATATCCAGGCGCTCAGCGTGGACAGCCACTACCTCTGGCAGCGCCCCCATGGCCAGGCCGTCGATAATGACCCGCGCATGGTCCTGCAACGCGGAAAGCGTATCGGAGAGCGACTGGGCGGCCTCATCATCGGCATCAGGAAAACGCCCAGACAACCCCACCACATTGATAACCAGCCCACGCTCGCGCAGTGCAGCGACAATATGGGCGTCGTAAATATACCCACCGGTACGCTGGTCTGGATCGCCAGCCACTATCAAGGTCAATGGCGGGCTCATAGCGCCCCTTCATAGCTTGCCCACGCCACATGAGATTCATGCAGCTTGATCTCCATGTGCGTCAGCCCCTGAGCGGTGGTGCCCATTTTTCCTGCTTTAATGGCAGCCGCCAGCTGGTCAAAAATCACCTTGGCCATAAATTCCGTGGTGGTGTTTTTACCGCTAAACTCGCTCACCTCATCAAGGTTGCGATAGTTGTAATCCGCCAGCACCTCTTTAACCGTCTCACTAGCCAAACCGATATCAATCACTAGACCATCCTGGTCAAGTTCAGGGCGCTGAAACACCACGTCTACTACATAGGTGGCACCGTGAGTGCGCTGGGCAGGGCCGAATATTTCCCCATTAAAACTGTGGGCAATCATGAAATGGTCACGAACGCATAAACGATACATAGACACTCCTGTCGTATTAACCAGACCTTTTTAGCGAGGTCGTTCTAACTAATTCGCACTTAATTAAGCCGCATTAATTAAGCGGGTAATGGATAACGAATTCGATGGCAAAGCGCTGTGCTACCTGGCCCAAACAGAGCAGGCGCTAGCGTTGGAAAATCGGCAAAATCGCTTTCACCGCTGATCAGTGCATCTAACCGCTGGTCGGTGAGTAAGCGTAAAGCGAGCGCTAAACGGCGGCGATAATTCCAGCGCGGCTGCAACTTGGCAGGCAATTGCCCAACCTGGCTGGCACGAAGCGTTAAACGCTGGGAGTGAAAATCGCCACCGAGCGGCAGCGACACATCGCCTTCACCAAACCAGCTCATTTCAATCACGCGGCCTTCATTGCCCAACAAGCCCATAGCCAGCCTCAGACCATCCGGCTGACCACTAGCGTGAATCACGCAATCTTGGTCGGTGGGTGCCTGTTCTGGCGTACAGAAAGAAATGCCTAAATGCGTTGCCAGGGTTTCTCTCTGAGGATTAATGTCGATCAGGCGTACTTCTACACCTGGGATTTGCGCACACAGATACGCCACCAGTACACCGACGACGCCAGCGCCCACCACACACACACGCTCGCCAAGCATGGGGTTAGCATCCCACACACCGTTAATGGCAGTTTCCATATTGGCGGTTAGCACGGCACGGTAAGCGGGCACATCGTCGGGGAGTGCTAAAACAGCGTCGACAGGCACGACGTAGTAGTCCTGGTGCGGAAAAAGGCAAAAAACGGTTTTATTAAATAAATGATCAGGCCCCTGCTCCACATAACCAATGTTGCAGTAGCCATATTTCACAGGAGTAGGAAACTCCCCCGCTTGAAAGGGGGCGCGCATACGCGAATATTCACTTTCCGGCACCCGCGCGTTAAACACGAGCGATTCAGTGCCGCGGCTAACACCGCTGTATAGGGCACGAATCAGAACCTCATTTTCAGCGGGTGACGCTAGTGGCTCCTGCTTGAGCTCACCATGCGTAGGGCGGGTCACCCAAAAAGCCGTAGCGGTATCAGGCAGCAACATGACATTTCCTTATGGTTTAAGCGCTTCATCCATCCTTACAGCGTAGCCTAGAAAGCGAAGCGGTTGCTTAACCCATGTAAGCGTGAAGATGATTTAAAACAAATGTATCCACATCATGGACAACCATACCTTCTTATACAAGAATGGTACATAGGAAATAATTTGCACACTTTAATTCAACCGCGGACCAGTAAGCCGCTCTGCGAGTAAGCATGCCCTCTTTCTCCAACACCTCCAGCATCTCTTTACCCAAGCGGCTTTACACCTTGGCTGAGATAGCCCTGGCTAGCCTGTTACTCGCAGGCTTGGGCGCGATGCTGCCGGGATTAGTCGCCAGCGCTGCAAACTGGTGGTTGGCAGCTGGCTTCTACGTCGTGATGGGCGCACTGGTGGTAAGTTTTTGGCCCCATGGCCCGCTCGGTTGGGCAAACCGAGTAACGCTTGGGCGCGGCGTACTCGTCGCCATCGTGGCAGGGGCACTGGCAGCGAATGCCTTTACTGACGCAATTTGGCTATGGCTAGCGGTCGCTGTTATCGCGCTATTACTGGACGGTGTGGATGGCTGGATTGCCAGGCGCACTAAAACCCATACCACGTTTGGCGCACGCTTTGATATGGAACTGGATGCAGTATTAATCCTGATACTCTGCATCGGATTATTGCAGAGCGAACATCTAGGCGCTTGGGTGCTACTGATTGGCGGCATGCGTTATTTATTTATCGCCGCTAGCTGGCCATTTGCGTGGTTAAAAGCACCGTTATTCGAAAGTTTCCGGCGTAAAGCAGTGTGCGTGTGGCAAGTCGTTGCATTGCTGCTGGCGTTAACGCCACTCACCTCTCCTCTTGCTGCCAGCCTGCTCGCACTGAGTGCGTTAGTCACACTCAGCTACTCATTTGGCTTCGATGTGTGGTGGCTGTTTAAGCAGCACAAATGCCAAACCTCCTCTGCCGCTGATTGAAGAAAAACGATAATGACATCTAAAAATATAATCGTGAAATAAAAGTCGTATTTAATTTTCTTTTTAAGAATATTAAATACGACATAGGATTAGACACAGCTCGCTATGCACTGCCGCCGATTACTGCACGCTTTAAACAGACATTCCCCAAGGTGCATCTAGAGCTTCATTAGTGTAACCCTGAGAAGATCTTCTCACTGTTAAAGGAGGAGTGATCAACCTACCGACCTTCCTTATAAAGACTATTTTTATATCTGAACATCATCAATATAAAAAAATAAATCAACAAACTATTTAAGCTCAAAAAGCCAACAAAATCAGCTAACAGACACATTGTTAGCCAAGGCTATATTTATTCGTTATAACTAACTTTATTTTTCATTGACTAACTTGTTATCAAAGTAAAACCTGATAGGATTCAGCGCTATTCAAACCCTACTTTTATCACTCGAGCATCTTGTTTCACACCTTTAGTCTCATTAAACGAGCCCTTCTATCATGACACCTGTTGCCCTGCTTTTTTTAGCAGTTTCCATGTCAGCGGATGCGTTTGCGGCATCCATCAGCAAAGGGGCAGAGCTGCGCAAGCCCCGCTTCCGACACGCGGTAGGCATTGGTTTAATATTCGGCATTGTCGAGGCCATCACCCCGGTACTCGGCTGGGTGGCTGGCAAGGCTTCTCAGCAGTACGTAGAAACCTGGGACCACTGGGTCGCGTTTACACTACTGACCATTATCGGCCTGCACATGATAGTCGAAGGGCTGAAGAAAGAAGAAAAAGTAGAGCATCGCAAACAAACCCTGTGGCTGCTGGTACTAACCGCCACTGCCACCAGTCTAGACGCCATGGCCGTGGGCGCCAGCCTTGCGTTTATTGATGTGAACATCATTACCACCAGTCTCGCCATTGGCCTTGCTACTACGGTGATGGCTTCCATGGGAACGCTGCTAGGCCATAAATTTGGCAAATACGTAGGCCACTGGGCAGAACTCGCAGGTGGCATTGTATTGATTGGGATTGGCGTGATGGTGGTGGTAGAGCATACGGTGTTGATGTGACCTCCCCATCGATAATATAAATACTCCCTCGACGACTTAAACACTAACTTAACAGTGGTCGGTGGCGATGGTCTTACATGCCTCCTGGCCCGACGCCCCCCAATTTGAGTAGCGCTACACTTTATAGTCCGACCCTATGCTAAGGAGATAGACATGCAGACGATTGAGCTAGGCGGAGACAGCGTACCCCGTATCGGCCAGGGCACCTGGCATATGGGCGAGGATGCCGGGCAGCGCCAAGCTGAAATCAGGGCGCTGCGTGAAGGCCTGGAACTGGGCATGACACTGATTGATACCGCTGAGATGTATGCCGAGGGCGGCGCTGAAGAAATTGTTGGCCAAGCGATTCGTGACCGGCGCGATCAGGTGTATCTAGTCAGCAAGGTTTACCCGCACAACGCCAGCACCCAGGGTGTTCAAGCTGCCTGCGAGCGCAGCCTACGCCGATTGGGCACCGATACAATTGATCTCTACCTGCTGCACTGGCGCGGCCAGTACCCATTGAGCGAAACCGTAGAAGCGTTCGAGCGGCTGCGCGAGCAAGGCAAGATTCTGCGTTGGGGCGTATCAAACTTTGACGTTGACGACCTAGCGGAGCTAAACGCGCCCGCGTGCGTCACTAATCAGGTGCTCTACAACCCCGAAGCACGCGGCATTGAATACGACCTGCTGCCCTGGCAGGCGCAACATAACATGCCGCTAATGGCTTACTGTCCCATTGGGCAAGGTGGCGCGCTGCTGCGTAACGCCACCATACAACGCATCGCTGACAAACACAGCGCCACCCCCGCGCAAATCGCCCTTGCCTGGGCACTGCGCCACCCCGGTGTGATTGCCATCCCGAAAGCCGTGAGCCTGGATCACCTCAAACAGAACGCCTACGCAGATAGCATCAGGCTCGACGAAGATGATCTGGCACAGGTAGACGCCGCTTACGCGCCACCAGTACGTAAACAGGGTTTAATGATGGTGTGAACAAGCGCGGCCCTTTCGAAGGTGTTAAACCAGCGCCCCAAAGACAGACTCGCGGGTTAATACAGAGCGTTGCGGCAATTTTGGAGCCGCGAGGCGGTGGAAAAACGGTCCGGCAACAGCGGCCAGTTATGCATTATTCGTAGTAGCTCCATAGCCTGAGGACTTTCACTACTTGCTCGTCTTCTAGCACTTGGTAGACCAAACGATGCTGAATATTGATGCGGCGTGAATAGGCGCCCGCAATATCACCTATGGGCTTCTCAAACGGGGGCGGCTTGCGGTACGGAGCTTCTGCAATTAGGGCCAACAACTCTTGGGCTTTTGGCTTGAGGCCGCTTGAAGCCAGCTTCTTTGCGTCCTTCTGGGCTTGTTTGGTGTAAACCAACGTCCATGTCACCAGTCCAGCTCCTCATCGCACTCATCCACGGAGGTATCCATTCCCTCACGAATAGACTCCCGCATACCCGGTACGGAGAGCAGGTAAAGCGTTTCCTGAATGGCAGACCAGTCTTCCTCGGAAACCAAGACGGCTTTGTTCCGCTTACCCATGATGACGATCGGTTGGTGGGACTCGGCGGTCTCGTCAATCAACCGATAAAGGTTGCTGCGCGCCTCCGTTGCTGTGATTCCGGTCATGACGCACCTCTTGCGTGTTTAACTTTTTATCAATTGTACGCTTTGGTACGTACGTCAAAACGAACGTTCCGAATAACGCCGCATTAAGGTGTGAGCAGCGCTTTCCTATACTTTGAGCGAAGCGAAAGCGGCAAGCGTTGCGAATCACTCTTAAATGCTTTGTTAAGTTTCAGGATACATCTCACGAATTAGATTCAGTGATAAAGTCCCTTCGTTAACAAGTGGGGAAATTGTGTCTGTCATTTTTATTTGCTGCCAAGCTTTTGCGTTGGTTTTAAAATCAGAAAAATACTTCACGTTGTCTACTCTTCGAAAATGTCGGAACCATACACCCAACTCTGGCACTGGAGTTTTTATATAGTTGTAGTCACCGGATACATTACAAACAGCAAATGGAAAGTGATGAGAGATAATTAGAACTTTATCACCGATCTTCATTTGGTTTTCAAACGCAACATAATCTTTTTGGTGTTGAGGAATCTTCTCCAAATCTTCAAACTCTAAATCGCCTACACGCTCAGCAAAATCTAAACCAATAAATCCTGCGGATAAACTCTGTGCAGAATGAAAAGCTGAATTCCCAGAATCATCTGGGTGTAACTGCATACGCCAAAACGCCATATCTACCTCATTTTACGAAAATTGAACCTGAAACATAACGAGGCTGTAGAAAAACCCGATTTCGAGCCGTTTCCACCGCCTGCTGTCCTTATTCATTTACCCAGCCAATCATCTGGCTGAGTAATCTTAATATCGGTATTTAGCCACTTAGGCACCCAGCTTAAGCCCGCTGAAGACGGCTTGGTGGGTTCACAAAGCAATTTGCCCCGCTCTAGGCCCTTCATGATGCGGCCAAATGACCATAATTCGCTAACTTCTCAATATTGTGCACCAAGCAGTAGAGCTGCCACTGACCTTGCACTTTTTTCTTACTCCGAAGGCTGAATCGGTTCCGTCGTTTCGTCGTGCCAATATTGCCGAACACCGGTTCCACTACTGACATACGATGGCTGTAGATCTGTTTGCCTTTAGGGCTATCGACTCGGTGCTTCATCCAGTCGGTGTAATTGGGTAAGCGTTTGTTCTCGATAATAAAAGATACCTATCGACTGGCAAAGTTGCGATGGCGCTTGCCGTATTTGTCTTATGGAAAACTGACAGATCGAGTTTATGCTCGCTCAGGTAATGCGCTGCGTGCTCAAAGGTGCCGGGCTGAAGTTGATCGTAGTAGTTGATTACCACCATGGCGTTCTGATCGTAGTTATAAGCCTTGAAGCGCGGCATGCTGACCACTCCTCGTATGTCTCCTCGATCCTACCAAAACTTAGCCGTCAGCGGAGTTTTTCTACAGGCTCAACGCTCCAATAACCGGCAGCTGAAACGCAGCGAAGCGTAGTGTAAGCTGTCCGGCGCCGCAGGCGCGAAGTTGATTGGTTTGTTATACGATTTCTGCAACATTAGCCTCATCCACTTGTATGTCGGGATTGAGTTTGCTGACTAGATTTCTCACTAAGCTTTTAGTGCGAGTATCCATTTTTGAACCTAGAAATATTCGACTGATAGTTACATCAATGTAGTTAGAGTCTGTTACAAATACTCGCTCCTCTTCTTCATAGGCCCACGGTTCCAGCTTGCAAGTTAAGACATTTTTCGCAGTCTCGTGACTGCCATGCTTTGTGGCATTTTGCACATAAGACAACCCCTCATAAGTTACAGACCTGATCTCATGCTTTGGATGTACGATTACGCCTATTGCTACACCTCTATGGCTATCCGCATAGTGTGACCACATTAGGGTGCTATCAAATCGACGTGAAAGGGAGCATATTCTGATTTTGGTTTTTTCGCCTTTTATTTTTCTTACCAACTCACTATTTATAGCGCCACTATCGTATGTATATAGCCCTTCCATAGGATCATTGAGCTCGAAATATGGCGCTGCATAAATTCTATTATTGAGAACAATGTCGACAAAGTTCTTGAAATTTTCCAATGACCTATATTTGTAATGCATAGACAATTTTTCGTATAACGCCAAGTTAACCCGCCGGAGCGTAGTTGTTTGTTTTTATGGTAGCGTAGCGAGAAGCCATAAAAAAAAACGGCGCAGTGGAGGTCAGGTTGCACTTTTTATTAGGCATTTTTGCAGTACGCTCTTAGACATTTAAGTAAATCAAGCTCATCTCCAGCACAGCCACCACCTGAGAAATCTAAAGGTCCTATACCGACAAGGCGGCCAACTTTATCGCAGTACTCTTGCAAGTTGTTTAAAAACCCCTCCAATTCAGATTCAGTTGTTCCACCCAAATCCGAACCGTTTATTTGAGATAGCCTATCATAATGAGCAATTCGCTTGTTACGTGCAGGTTTAACCTTGGCGCCAAAAGCTTTCAAAGCCAACGATAACGAGTTGACCTCCGAATCCATTAATCCCTCATCGGCTAACTGCTTATTGATCAGATCGATAGTAATATTTACTTTACCATACATTTCAGCGGCATCCATTATTTTACACACTTGAAGCTTCCAATCTCTATGCATAATCGATGCAATTTCAGTAAAAAAAGTAGCAGCGACCTTGGATAATACAGGCTCAGAATCCTCATTAAAAAGATTCACGTAGACGTTGTACTGGTGCCGAATTTCGATGCAATGATTCCTGAATAATTCAAAGTCACCGTTTAATTTTTCATGGCTCATGATTAGTGCTTAACAGTGATTATACGCCTCGCTACAACCCCCCAATAAACGCGACGGCACATTCATTGGGGTTTTGCAGCCATCCAATTTGACTCTACCCCATTGATTCCCAAGAGAGCAAAGCCAATTTTGACTGCATATTCAAAATTCGCGTGCTTGCGCGTGCCCCTTGCATCTCTTCTCTCCTCCTCCTAGACTGCTTGGCACTAACTGCTTGACGGGGTGCCGGTGAATCCGGCTGAGATGGCGCAGGGCGTATCTTCTTGATACTGCCAAAGCGCTGGTCCCGCTGAACCTGATCCGGCTAATGCGCTGCTCCTATAACGAGCGCGCGGGTACCGGCGTAGGGATCAAGCGATGGCCTCGGCTTAGTTTCACGCCACCTTCTGCGCCATTTCCTCGATCTCAACCGCCCACCTTCCGGATCATTACTACCGGAGGCACCATGGGCTACCGCTTTGCTGATCTTACTAATGCCTGCCATGACGACTGGCGCGCCTATATTGAGCACGATTTTGTCCGCCAGCTGGGTTCCGCTGCGCTACCAGAAGCATCGTTTCGCCACTATTTGAAACAGGATTACCTGTTTTTGATTCACTTCGCCCGCGCCTACGCGTTGGCCGCCTATAAAAGCCCTACGCTGGCTGATCTGCGCCAAGCCCATGAAGGTTTAAAAGCCATTGTGGATGTGGAGCTGGGCCTGCACGTGGGCTTTTGCCAGGAGTGGGGGATTTCCGAACAAGAGCTGGCGGAGCTTCCGGAAGCCAGAGCCACTTTGGCGTATACCCGCTACGTATTAGACACCGGCAATCGCGGCGACCTGCTCGATTTACATGTAGCGCTGGCTCCTTGCTTAGTGGGCTACGGCGAAATCGCCAACTGGCTGAACGCTCAGACTTCTACCCTACGCGGCAGCCAAAACCCTTTTGATGCTTGGATAGCGATGTACGAAAGCGAGGAGTTTCAGGCCGCCATGCAGGCTGAGCTTGAATGGCTCAACGCCCGCCTGGCCGATGTTACCCCCGCCCGCTTTGCCGAGCTGAGCAAGATCTTCCGCGACGCCACGCGTCTGGAAATCGATTTCTGGCAGATGGGTCTGGATCTGATAGACAGCGATCTAACAGACAAAAGTCGCACCCATTAAGCCAACACAATAACCATAATCAACAACGAAGGAAGACGACCGTCATGACGAAGACTTTAGAAACTAAAACTTTAAAAACTGAGACCTCAAAAAGTAACACCAGCCACTTTTTAGCGGAAACTGCCCAGGTCGATGCCGCTGCCATTCAGCCGCTGCCCGCCTCGCGCAAGGTGTACGTTGAAGGCTCACGACCCGATATCCGCGTGCCGTTTCGGGAAATCACTCTGTCGCCGACTAAAACCAGCAGCATTGATGAAGAGAACCCGCCGCTGCTGGTGTACGACACCTCTGGCCCTTACACCGACCCAGCCGCCAACAACGATTTACGCAAAGGCCTACCCGCCCTGCGCCGCGCCTGGATTGAAGAGCGCAACGATACCGAGTTCCTTGACGGCCCCACCAGTGAGTACGGCAATCGCCGCGCTAACGACCCAACGCTCGCCCAGTTGCGTTTTGATTTAACGCGCACCCCGCGCCGGGCAAAACTAGGTAAGAATGTCACCCAACTGCACTATGCGCGCCAGGGCATTATTACCCCTGAAATGGAATTTATTGCCATTCGCGAGAACCAGCGCCGCCAAACATTAGGCACCGCTGAAGTTGAGCGTATTCTTGGTCACCAACATCCTGGCCAGAGCTTTGGTGCAAAATTGCCGGAAGAGATCACGCCGGAATTTGTGCGCGACGAAGTTGCCCGGGGGCGCGCAATTATCCCCAACAATATCAACCACCCAGAATCCGAGCCGATGATTATTGGCCGTAATTTCCTGGTAAAGATTAACGGCAACCTGGGTAACTCGGCAGTTACCTCGTCGATTGAAGAAGAAGTCGACAAAATGACCTGGGGTATCCGCTGGGGATCGGACACCATTATGGATCTTTCCACCGGCCAGAATATCCACGAAACACGTGAGTGGATCATCCGCAACTCGCCGGTGCCGATTGGCACAGTGCCGATCTATCAAGCGCTTGAGAAGGTCAACGGCATTGCCGAAAACCTGACCTGGGAAGTGTTCCGCGACACCTTGATTGAACAAGCTGAACAGGGCGTGGATTACTTCACCATTCACGCGGGTGTGCTGCTGCGCTATGTGCCACTAACCGCCAACCGGGTGACCGGCATTGTCAGCCGTGGCGGTTCCATTATGGCCAAATGGTGCTTGTATCATCACCAGGAAAGTTTCCTGTATACCCACTTCGAAGAGATCTGTGAGATCTGCAAGCAGTACGACGTAGCGTTTTCGTTGGGCGACGGTCTGCGCCCCGGCTCAGTCGCCGATGCCAACGACGAAGCACAGTTCGCTGAGCTGGAGACCCTGGGTGAGCTGACGAAGATTGCCTGGAAACACGACGTTCAGGTGATGATCGAGGGCCCTGGCCATGTGCCCATGCACCTGATTAAAGAGAACATGGATAAGCAGCTTGAGGCGTGCCATGAGGCACCTTTCTATACCCTCGGCCCACTGACCACCGATATCGCCCCCGGCTATGACCACATTACCTCGGGCATCGGTGCAGCCATGATCGGCTGGTTTGGCTGTGCAATGCTCTGCTATGTGACGCCGAAAGAGCATTTGGGCCTGCCGAATAAAGATGACGTCAAAACCGGCATCATCACCTACAAGATTGCTGCCCACGCAGCGGACTTGGCCAAGGGTCACCCGGCGGCACAACGTCGCGATAACGCGCTTTCCAAGGCACGCTTTGAATTCCGCTGGGAAGACCAATTCAATCTGGGGCTAGACCCGGACACCGCCCGTGAATTCCACGACGAAACCCTGCCGAAGGACTCTGCCAAAGTGGCGCACTTCTGCTCCATGTGCGGACCGAAGTTCTGCTCTATGAAGATCAGCCAGGAAGTACGCGATACCTATCGTGACCGCGCGCCGGAAAATGCCGCTGAAAGCGATTCTGAGGCAGTCAAGCGTGGCATGCAGGAGCAAGCGGAGAAGTTCCGCCGCGAAGGCAGCGAGCTATATCAAGAAGTTTAAAATAGCAGCCTGCAAGTTTCGCTAATAACGAGTGGCTCTTGGGTCTTACACGACTTCAAGAGCCATTTTTTTAATCAAGGAGAGGTTAGTTTAATTTAAGTTGTGTATGATTATCATTCACAGTGAGTTTTATTCTAAATATTCAATTTAAAGCCAACATTTTTCAAAGGACTGACTCTAGATGAGAACGAAACTATCCTTGGCTGTTTCTCTTGCCCTTCTCAGCACGGGCGTACTGAGTGGCTGCAGCGATGATAGCGCGCCAACAGCATCAGGCACCCAGCAGGAAGCACCAAAAAACCTCTCAGCTTCCCTGTTGAAATATATCCCCGCCGACTCTCCCTATTTTGTGGCAACACGGGAGTCAATGCCTGAACAAGATGCCTTTGCTCTTTACCAGCGCATGCAGCCAAAGGATAGCCTTGAAGCTGACTTGGATGAACTGCGCGACATGCTACACGAGATAGACGATGACGTGTTGCATTCGCTGATGTCACTGTTGATCGCGATGGGGGAAGAGTTTGTCGGGGTTGAAACACTCGATGATATTCATGCGCTGGGCTTTAAAATGAGCCCCCAGGTCGCTTTATACGGACTGGGTATCTTGCCCACTCTGCGTATGGAATTGCAGGATGAAGACGCTTTCCGCGAAACGCTGCAGCGCATCCTCACCAATGCAGATATCAATCCGAGTACGGCCACAACAGATGAAAAAGAGTACTGGGTGCTAACACAAGATGGTCCGATCAAAGCCATCATGGCCATTATCGATAAGCAACTGCTGATGTCGGTGGTGCCAGAAAATGTCAGTGATGAGTTGCTATCACAGGTGCTGGGTAGCACCCTGCCTGACAGCAGCATTGGTGATACCGGCGCCCTAGAGGAAATTGAACAGCGTCATGGCTTCACGCCCTATGGTGCTGGGGAAATCGACTCATCACGCCTGCTTAGTGAGCTGAGTACCCCCACACACTTAGGTACTCAAGCACTATTGGACGCAGCTGATGCAGAGCGGCTGGATCTCTCCGCCTGCCAAGCAGATATTGACCGCATCACCAATCGCTTCCCTGGTCTTGTAATGGGCATGCGTGAGTATAACCTCGACCGTATGGAGATGAATCTTATACTGGAAACCGATGAGGCTATTGTCAGCGATCTTCGTGCAATGACCGCTCAGGTTCCGGGCCTTGGTAGCACAGAGGGCATGGCCAGCTTTGGGCTAGGCCTGAATCTACCGGTGCTGATGCAAACTGTTCAGAAGTATGCTCAGGAAGTGCGTCAAAACCCGTTTAGCTGTGATGAGCTTCAGGAATTAAACAGCACCTGGAATGAGATCAATAAAGCGATCAACAATCCAGTCGCCATGATGATTGGCCCATCCCTGTCTGGTTTCAGAGCACGCCTTAACAACCTGACAATGAAAGATGGCGAGCCCACTGGCACTGGTCTCCTGACCCTCGCTTCGCAAAACCCGCTTGCACTGCTGTCTACAGCAAGCGCGTTCGCGCCTGATTTAGGGACACTTGGACTTGAACCCGGTGGAGAAGCCAAAAAAATTGACAGCATGATGCTGCCACCAGACTCACCAGAGCTCTACGCGGCCATGTCTGAAAGCGCCATTACCTTGGGCGTTGGCATCAGCGATTCCGAAACACTACAGGAAGAACTGCAAGCCCCTGTTTCCGAGCGTGACCTACTGGTTCATGGCCATCTGACGGGTGAGTTCTACCATTCACTGGCCGATGTCATAGCGCAAATGCCCTCCGATGAATTGGCAGAGCTTGATATTGATTTGCTCAAGCAATATAGCGATATCTACAAGAACATGGAGTACTGGTTCAGAGTGGATGATGCAGGCGTTGAAATGAGCTTCTCGCTGGAATTGAACTAAGCACTGGCTATTCCTAACATCCGAAAAACTCGCCATTGGATGCAGCTCTCATCGTGTCACTGTGATCGTTAGCGAGTTTTTCGTCGGCAGCCATACTGATACAGGTGGCGTATGTATGGCTCTTGAACTTACTTAAGCGCTACGAGACCTCAAGGGCCACTTTCAACACGCCATCACGTTGGTGGGAGAACAGATCATAAGCATCAACAATGTTCTCCAACGCATAGCGGTGCGTGACCATGGGGCCAAGATCTAGTCGCCCTGCAGCAATGATGCTCATCAGCCTGCGCATTCGCTCTTTGCCGCCAGGGCAAAGTGACGTAATGATCTTGTGGTCACCTAGCCCAGCACAGAAAGCGCCCAGCGGAATCGTCAGGTCTTCAGAGTAAACGCCCAGGCTTGAGAGCGTGCCGCCAGGTTTTAGCACCCGCAAGGCCGATTCAAAGGTTTGCTGCAGGCCGAGTGCTTCAATGGCCACATCCACACCGCGCCCGCCGGTCAGCTTTAGAATTTCCTCTACGACATCAACTTTGCGGAAATCCAGCGTCACGTCAGCGCCCATCTGCTTGGCCATTGCCAAACGTTCATCAACACCGTCGACAGCAATAATCATCCCCGCCCCACGTAACCGCGCACCTGCTGTCGCACACAGCCCAATCGGGCCTTGCGCGAACACCACCACAGTGTCGCCAATATTGATACCCGCTTTTTCGGCACCCGCAAAGCCGGTCGACATGATATCGGGGCACATCAGCACTTGTTCGTCGGTTAGGCCGTCTGGCACGGGCGAGAGATTGGCCTGGGCATCAGGCACCAATAAGTACTCCGCCTGGGCACCGTCGATGGTATTGCCAAAGCGCCAGCCGCCCATTGGTTTATAACCGTGGCTGTGGTGGCCACCATCTTGCGAGGAGCAACCATCTTGGCAGGCATAAGAGGTGAAGCTCGGGCAAATCGCTCCGGCGATGACGCGCTGGCCTTCCTGGTAGCCCTTTACGTTGGCGCCCAGCTTTTCAATCACGCCCACCGGCTCATGGCCGATGGTTAAGCCTCGCTCAACGGGATATTCACCCTTGAGGATATGAATGTCGGTGCCGCAGATTGTGGTAGTGGTGACACGCATCAGCGCATCATTGGGGCCGATCTCGGGAATGGGCTTGTCGTCAATCTCAATGCGGCCAGGCTCAACAAAAATAGCCGCTTTCATCATGGTAGGCATGGGACGATTCCTCTGTGCAGGGAGTCATAGCGCTTCACCACTCAGCTTAGGCGATTAATCGATGGCTGACGGCGGCTAAAATTGCGCCATATCAAGCTTTAGGCTACTAGGTGGGCAGCTTATTATTTGTCATAAGAAGCCACCACAGGAATACTTTTAAAAACAAAAGCTAATGCGAGGTTGCCAAACAAAGCTCTCTAACAAAGCTTCCTAGTAAAAGCACCTAACGGAAGTTAATGCCCTGTGTGTTGGTGCTAACACGGGTGCCGGCGGCTCCCTGAAGAATTTCTTCGATATCAGCCAATGCACCAATAACCGCTTCTTTACCGGTATTCCTGCTGTAGCTGCATGCTGCCTCTATTTTTGGCCCCATGGAGCCCGCCGCAAACTGCATGTCATCCAGCACATCCGGATGAGCACTCGCGATCGCCTTGTGGTTTGGCCCATTCCAGTCGACATACGCGGCATCAACATCCGTCGCAATGATCAGTAAATCAGCCTGCAACTGCTCAGCGAGTAGGGCCGAACAGAGATCCTTATCGATCACTGCCTCTACACCATTGAGTTTATTATTTTCGTCGTAGGCAGTAGGAATCCCCCCCCCGCCAGCACAAATGACGATCGTACCTTTTTCGAGAAGCCACTTTACCGGGAGAATCTCGAAAATCCTGTTGGGACGCGGACTGGCAACCACACGACGGAATTTGTCCCCGTCGGGTGCAATGCTCCAACCTTTCTCCTTAGCCAAGCGTTCGGCCTCGTCCGCTGTATAAACCGGACCTATCGGCTTGCTGGGGTGCTGAAACGCAGGGTCATCAAGGTCAACTTCCACTTGTGTTAATAAGGTAGCCAGCGGAACCTCAACAGGCAGCAGGTTGCCGAGTTCCTGCTCAATCATATAACCGATCATGCCTTCCGTTTCTGCACCTAGAACATCCAGTGGGTAGGCACTAACATCCGTGTAAGCAGCCCCCTGCAGTGCCAGCAACCCAACTTGCGGGCCGTTGCCGTGGGCGATTACCAATTCATTACCTGGTGCGATCCTGGCAATTTGTTCACAGGCAATTCTAATATTTCCACGCTGAGCCTCTGCTGTCATCGGCTCTCCACGACGTAGTAAGGCATTTCCACCCAGTGCAACGACAATTCGCATCGACATTTCTCCTCAGACCCCACCCAAGGTGGCAACAAGCACCGCCTTGATGGTGTGCATGCGGTTTTCCGCCTGTTCAAATGCAATACAGGCCGGCGACTCGAAGACCTCCTCGGTCACCTCAATGCCATTTGCCAAGTGCGGGTATTGATCAGCCACCTGCTTGCCGATTTTAGTTTCCGTATTGTGGAAGGCTGGTAAACAGTGCATGAATTTGACGCGCGGATTACCTGCACACTGCATCAGGCTGCTGTTTACCTGATAAGGCAGGAGCTGCTCAATCCGCTCCCCCCAGGCTTCTACTGGCTCACCCATCGAGACCCACACGTCCGTGTGGATAAAGTCGACACCTTTAACCGCCGCTTCTGGGTCCTCGGTCAACGTAATAGTGGCACCACTTTCCTCCGCAAAACGCTGGCAAGCATCGATGTGTTCTTGAGAAGGCCACAACGCTTTGGGGGCAGCAATGCGCACATCCATGCCAAGCTTGGCACCAATTAAGAGTAGCGATTTGCCCATGTTGTTATGGGCATCTCCCACATAGGCATAGCTGATCTGGTGTAACGGCTTTTGTGTATGCTCCCGCATGGTCATCACGTCAGCGAGCATTTGTGTCGGGTGATACTCCTCGGTTAAACCGTTGTAAACCGGCACGCCCGCATAGCTGGCCAGCTCTTCGACAACTTCCTGTTTAAAGCCGCGATACTCAATAGCGTCGTACATGCGGCCCAACACACGAGCGGTATCCTTCATGCTCTCTTTATGGCCAATTTGCGAGGAGCCTGGGTCAATGAAGGTAATATTGGCGCCTTGGTCGTATGCGGCCACTTCGAAGGCACACCGTGTACGGGTTGATGTCTTCTCGAAGATCAGCGCAATATTCTGCCCCTTGAGAAGTTGCTGCTCCGTACCGGAGTACTTGGCGCGCTTGAGGTCGCGGGCAAGGTCAAGCAGATAGCAAAGCTCACGCTCGCTATGATGCATGAGGCTAAGCAGGCTACGGTGATGAATATTAAATGCCATGATGAACGCTCTCAGTAGTCAATGGGGTCACGAATGATCGGGCAAGTCATGCAGTGGCCACCGCCACGACCGCGACCAAGCTCACTGGCGCTAATGGTGATGACCTCTACGCCTGCCTTGCGTAGCAGCGTGTTCGTCGATGTATTGCGGTCGTAGCCAATCACCACGCCGGGCTCGAGTGCCACAACGTTGTTACCGTCATCCCACTGCTCACGCTCTGATTCGAAACTGTCACCGCCCGTTTCCACCACACGCAAGGCGGGCAAACCGAGCGACTCAGCGACCACCTCAAGGAAGCTATTTTCTTCTCGGCGTACATCGATCCCCCCTGGGCGACTCTCATCTGGCCGGAGGCTGAAGGCGACGATATTGCGTACGACTTCAGGAAAAATGGTTACCAGATCGTGGTCACAAAAGCTGAATACGGTATCCAGATGCATCGCCGAGCGCGATTTTGGCAGGCCTGCGACAACGATTCGCTTGGCCGCACCGGCAGAGAATAGCGCTTGTGCCACTTGGCCAATGGCCTGACGAGAGCTGCGTTCGCCCATTCCAATCAGCACAACGCCGTTGCCTATCGGCATCACGTCTCCACCTTCCAGAGTCGCTAGGCCATGATCCACATCAGGGTCGCCGTACCAGACCTGAAAGTCGGCTTTTTCAAACTCAGGATGGAATTTGTAGATCGCCGTGGTAAGTAGCGTTTCTTGGCGCCGAGCCTGCCAATGCATCGGGTTCAATGTCACACCGCCATAGATCCAGCACGTTGTGTCACGGGTGAACTGAGTATTCGGTAGTGGCGGCAGAATAAAGCTTGAATGGCCCAGGTAATCGCGAAACATTTTGAGGATTTCACCTCCCTGGGACCCCGCCATATCATTGCCTGATATCCCGCCGATAAGAAACTCAGCAAGTCGGCGCGGCTCCATCTCATCAAGCCAGGCACGCACTTCATCCTGTAGCCCTAACCCCACTTGATTCGCAGTAATCTTACGATCCAGGAGCCAACTGCGCGCCTCAGGAATGTTGAGGGTGTCCGTCAGCAGGTTGTGCATTTCCAGCACTTCCACGCCACGTTCACGCATTTTGGTCACAAAATCGAAGTGATCACGCTTGGCTTGGCTTACCCACAGTACGTCGTCGAACAACAAATCATCACAATTACTCGGCGTTAGGCGCTGATGGGCCAACCCTGGCGAGCAGACCATTACCTTACGTAATTTGCCTGCTTCGGAATGAACGCCAAGCGTTGAGGCATTGGTAGACATTGCGTTTCTCCTTGTCGCATGCCAGTAGGCACGTATCGTTTCATCATTGGCTTAGCGGCTTGTGGCCACGACCAATACAAAGTTGAAGTACTGCCGACGAACCTCAGCCTATAAGAGCTGCCAGACTCAGGCAGGTAAGAATGATCACCGTCAGAATCAACAGCAGCGGCCACATGAATCGCAGCCAGCGTTCATAGGGCACACGCCCAATCGCCAACGCCCCCATGACCACGGCAAAGGTCGGGTTGATCAGGTTCACTAATCCGTTCGCCGATTGATAAGCGGTCACCACCAAATCTCGCCCCACTCCAGCGAAGTCCGCCATCGGAGCTAGAACAGGCATACTCATCACCGCCAACCCTGATGAAGAGGGGACAAAAAACGACATCATCACCTGTAACCAATACATCACGTTTATAAAGGCGATGCTGGAAAGACCACTCACCCGCTCTTCAGACCAATGCAGTAGCGTATCGGTAACAAGGCCGGCATCCATAATGACGACGATCCCTCTGGCCAAGCCGATAATCAGCGCGACACCTAATAGCTCCTTGGCGCCGCCTACAAAGGAGTCGACAAAGCGCACCTCACCCAACCGGGAAACAACACCGACCACCAGGCTGGATGCCAGAAATAGCGCCGTCATTTCGCCCATCCACCAATCGGCCGCCAGCACGCCCCACACCATAATGATGAAGGTGCATGCAAACAGCATGAGCACTAGCTTACGAGTACGGGTAAACGGCAGCGTTTCCTCATCGCGCTGGCTCAGAAAATACTTGCGATCCGCCTCATACTGATCACTGATAATGGAAGCATCATGACTGCGGCGAACACGAGCTGCATAGCGCATCACATACAGAACCGTCGCCACGAAACACAGCGCAAGAATCACCAGCCTCAGGACAAGACCTTCGGTGAAAGGGATACCGGCAGCATCAGAAGCAATGACCGTCGCGAAAGCATTGACTGTTGAACCCAGCACCCCCACCCCTGCTCCTAGCAGGATAATGGCAACGGCCGTTACCGAGTCATAGCCAGCGGCAATGATGATGGGAATTAGCAGCATGTAGAAGGCCAGCGTTTCCTCGGCCATTCCATAGGTAGAGCCACCGAGGGCGAATAGCCCCATTAGCAGTGGGATTATCCATTTCTCATGCCCTACCATGCGTTTCATGGCTCGCCCAATACCGGCATCAATCGCTCCGGTCGCCGTCACAACACCAATAAAACCGCCAATAATCAGTACAAAAAGCGCCACATCAATTGCATTGGCCACATTGGTCGCAGGGTCATAAAGCCCTGCTATTGGGGCCATCAACACATCCCAGGCATTTTGTGGATTAGGCGCTACCTCTTGATAGCTGCCCACCACGGTAACTTCTCGCCCCAGAGATTCGTCAAACTCCCGCTCATACTGCCCCGCCGGAACGAACCACGTCATCACCGCAGCGAGGATAGTCAGACTAAATAAAATGGTAAAAGCCGTGGGAAAACGAAAGCGTTTTACTTCTTTATTATCATTCGTTTGTGCGTTATCCATTGCTCTCCACCTCTAATAAATCACCATGCTATGCATTTTTTCAGGCTAAATAGCAGGCACTTATTACGGCATATAACCACCAGTACTTAACCTTCCATGACGCTAACTATAGGCCAACATTTAAATAAAAAACTGACAAGCATCAAAAAAATAAAAAATAATTAAAACAGACCTAAATAAACCATTAGCTATTCATTTTTAAAAATACATCTGCAGCAGCAATCCGATTATAGAAAAACAAAAATAAAGCTTTTAAATTAGATGACTTACAGATCGTCACATAAAAAACAACTACACTATAAAATCATCTCTATTGAGCCAACAATTGACGTAGCGCAAGTTATCTAGCGTCAAAAAATATAAACTAAATCAAGAGTTAAAGAGCTTTTTTTTAATCTATAGGTACCCATTATGTCGACACTACCTTTCAAACCCTGGTCGACCGCAATCGCTGTGGCCACCACTCTATTGATTTGGCTGGTGATTCCTTTGCCAGAAGGGCTGACGCCAAACGCTTGGCTCATGCTGGCAATATTTGTCGGCACTATTGTCGCTATCATCGGCAAAGCCATGCCCATTGGCGCGATCTCTGTGATTGCGATTTCTATTGTCGCGGCAAGTGGTGTTACCGGCGACACGCCAGGCGAGGCCATCAATGTCGCCTTAAGCAGTTATGCCAACCCACTTATTTGGTTAATTGCCATTGCGATTATGATTTCACGCGGGTTGATTAAAACTGGCCTAGGCGCACGTATTGGCTACTACTTCATCTCGATTTTTGGCAAACGCACGCTGGGGATCGGCTATGGCCTTGCCTTTTCAGAGCTAACAATTGCGCCAGTTACCCCAAGCAATACGGCGCGAGGTGGCGGTATCATTCACCCTATTATGCGCTCTATCGCTCACAGCTTTGACTCACATCCTGAAGACAATACGTCTGGTAAAATCGGCAAATATCTAGCGCTGGTTAATTACCACAGCAACCCCATCACCTCGGCTATGTTCATCACCGCCACCGCCCCTAACCCATTAACCGTTCAACTTATCTCGTCCGCCACTGGAGCAGAAATACAGCTGAGCTGGTTAACCTGGGCGGTCGCCATGCTGCTGCCGGGCTTAGTCGCCATCCTGGCGATGCCGTACATTCTGTACTTGCTTTACCCACCGGAAATTAAAGAAACCCCGAATGCCACCCAGTTGGCGAGAGACAAACTTGCCGAACTAGGAAAGCTAAGCCGAAACGAAGGCATCATGTTGCTCGTTTTCTTAGTGCTGCTTTTGCTTTGGGCGGATATCCCAGCGATTTTCCTGGGGGATGCGGTCACGCTTAACACCACCACGTCTGCGTTTATTGGCTTATCGCTACTCCTGCTAACAGGGGTTTTAACCTGGGAAGATGTGCTGAAAGAAAAAAATGCCTGGGATACGCTGCTATGGTTTGGTGCTCTTATTATGATGGCTAGCCAACTTAACGAAACAGGCCTTATTAGTTGGTTTTCAGCGAATATGCAGAGCTGGATTACCACGATGGGGATTGGTTGGGCGGGAGCCTCTGCACTCTTAGTACTCACCTTTCTTTATACCCACTACTTTTTTGCCAGCACGACTGCACACATCACCGCGATGATGGCAGCATTTCTCACCGTTGGCTTAAGCCTCGGCGCCCCACCTATGCCTTTTGTGCTGATTATGGCGGCCACATCTTCGATTATGATGACCTTAACCCATTACGCCACAGGCACCTCACCAGTCATCTTTGGCTCAGGCTACCTGACGCTGGGAGAGTGGTGGAAAGCAGGTTTCATTATGAGCGTGGTGAACCTGCTCATTTGGGTAGTCGTTGGTGGTTTATGGTGGAAGCTGCTTGGTCACTACTGAGTTACCACCTGAAAGCCAACAGAGGTTATTGACCTCTGTTGGCATTGAAATGCCCTGGCTAGACGCTATTTCTTAGCCTTCTCTTTGGCCTTACCTTTACCTTTCTGCAGTTCGCCCTTTACTTGTTGGGCTTTACCCTTAGCTTCTGTTTTACTACTTCCGGTTACTTTGCCAGTTGCTTCCTTCACTTTTCCGGCGGCCTTATTGACAGTACCTTTCACTCTATCTTCTTTGCCACTTGCCATGACGAACACCTCTAATCCGTTAGTGGGGATGATGCCGCTCACTAAGTGAATACTCACTTCGAATGGCGACACCTTCCTTAGCGTAGCCTTTGTTAGAAAAGTTACCTCAATTACTTTTAGGCAGGCGCGTTGGCTGCCAACTATTTAGCAAACAGTGTAAACAAGCCATTACCAACAAGGTGCCCACGAGCGCAACGCTCATCGAAGAGAACCGATAAAGCGCGCTATAAACAAGGTCTTGCTGCGGGCCTAACGATTGTCCAAAGAGAATACCCAACGTTGTCAGCCCTCCAAAGCCAATGCCTGAGCCGCCACCTTCTAAAATATGTTCTCTAGCAAACAGCATTAGTCCAAGCCAATAGAGCAAAATCACCAGCAAAAAATGATGGCTTTGGGTGTAAAGCAATAGCTGCATTGCCAGCGCCAGATTACAGCCCAGTAGCGTGCCGATTGCTCGCTTACCTGCCGACACGCGAGCACCGGAATAACCTAAAGCAAACAGAATCAGAATGGTGGCCATTTGCGCTGACAGCGAATCGCGGAGGTCAAACATTTGGAACACTACGAACGAGAGCGTGGCCGTAATGCCGCCCATCAATGTTTCATGGCGAATTTGAGCTGCGGGCTTTGCACCACGCGGTGGTAGCTGGCGGGGTTCAACATCGGGAAATAGCGTATGCATCAACATAGCAATAAATACCGCCAGCAGGCTGGCCATAATATTACTCGCCAAGAGATCGCTTAAATCAACACCAGGGTAGCTAGCAAAGTGCAGCAATATGCTTAGCGTCAACACACCATTCGCGCCAAACAGAAATAGCGGGCCTTTTGCCATTAGATTGAAGCGCAGCAAAAACAGACCTAGTACGACCAGCGTCATCACTACCGGCATGTGCTTTAGAAGCCCCACCACCATGCTGACTTCCAAAGCATTCAAGCTAACGTTCGCCAAAAACTGGCGAATGATGCTGCCATTTAAAATGGGCACCATACCCAACAAGAACATCGGGAAAACGGTAAAAAAAACGCCATAATTCCAGCCCATCAATTGGCTAATAATAAACCCCAGCGAACCGCCTCCCGCTACCCGCAGGCACTGGCGCAGGCCGTTTTGAGAGAGCGCTGGCTTATTAACAGCCTCTATGGGTGTTTTTTTAATAACCGTTTTAATAGCCGCTTTAGTAAACATAGTGCAGCCAACTAATCAGGTGCGCCTGTAACCATGCAAACGGTTTAGCCATTGCATGTTCGCCCGGCACTAGTTGCACTGTTGCCCGCGCACCACTGGGGGGTAGTTCAGTCAACGGCGTATCTAACGCCACATGAATACGCGCACGTTGCGCATCTCGTATCCAACGATCTGAAGCAGGAATATCCACAAGTTGACCATCCACTGCCTGCTGGCCTGCGCGGGTGCCGGCGTCAAAGGCACTGACATGCCCTTCAAAAATTCGTCCAGGCAACGCATCGAATACCACTTTTGCTTCATCGCCAAGCGCCACATGGCGCAGGCTCTTTTCACGAAAATCAGCCACGACCTCTACCGTGCTCGCGACCAGCGCCACCGCAGGCTGCCCCGCCTGCACATAATGGCCAGGCTGTAGCTGAAGATTAGCGACCACACCGGACTCTGGCGCTTTTACCACCGTATGGGCTAAATCCAGTTCAGCTTTTTCAAGGGCATTATTCGCTTGGCGAAGGCGTAAGTTATCGTCGCCCTCTTCTCCCAACTGTACCTCTAAGCTTTCAATCTGTGCCTGGGCAGATGCCACAGCCGCCTGTGCGGTATGTTCGGCCGCGACCTGCTGTTCGTACTGCTGGCGAGAAATCCCCTGACGCCCAAGCAGCGCTTCAGCACGACGGCGCTCACCGCTGCGCTCATCGAAAGTAGCCTGTGCCGAGGCAAGTGATGCCCTGGCAGCCGCTAGCTCTGCATTTAAGCGGGCGTTTTCTTGCTCCGCTTGCTCCCGTTTTAATTGGGCTTGGGAGTGAGCGATTTGAAAGGGCGATGGGTCTAAGCGAAACAGCACATCACCCTGGGTTACCGACTGATGGTCTCTCACCACAACTTCTTGCACAGGGCCGCTTAGCTCAGGAGCAATGCTGGTGACGGGGCGCATTGCCCGCGCCTCAGGCGTCATGGGCATAAAGCTATCGGCCATTAAGAAGTAAACGAACAGCAATAAAAATACGGTCAGGGCTATTTTCACCCAGCGAGTAAATTTTTGATCAGGGGACATTGGGATTTCTCATTGACGAGCACCAAAGCGACGATGTCACCGCTTGGAGATATTATTAGGTGGAATACTTTAGTCTAACAAACCATTAGCACGCTAACAATATTTTCATTATGAACAAGCGCCCAATAAAGTCACTCCAATGACTTTCCCTCGATACATCAACTTATTATGCGAACCAGATACCCTTACCATTCGCTAGCAAGCCCCTTTTGCTTAGCGCAAAAAAAAAAAAGCCCTATCGCTAGGGTTAGCAATAGGGCTTTGTTTCTGCTGGCAGGTTAATCAAGTGTTAGGCGATTGCCTTAAAAACGGTACTTTAGGCCTACACTGGCAGCATCAAAATCATAGGCAGATTTATCCAGATAGCGCATGTAGTCAGCGCCTACTGATACATTGGAACTGATATCCATTTCCGCACCGGCACCGTAGGAGAAACCGGTTTCACGGTCGTTGTTAATATCAACCTCAGTGAAGCCCGCTAAGCCATACAAACGCACTTCCGGTGCAATGGGTACGATGCCTTTCGCATAAGCACCCGCAACGTGATCTAGCTCGGCGCCACCATCTGAACCACCGGTGCCCAAATGACCTTCTAAGGCGAAATAGTCATTGAACTGTGCCCCACCACGGAGACGCAAACCAACGTCATCGCGTGAAGAACCTCTTTCTGGGTTCAGGCTCCAAAACATGGCATCGCCGCCCACATATCCTTGTGGGTACTGGAAGGATTGTTGCGCTTGAGCCGATGCCGCGAACGTACCCGCACCAACTAAAAGAGCGGCAGAGGTGAGTGATAATACGGTCATCTTCATAAGTTAAACCTCAGTTAAAAAACAGTGTTTCCTTACACTTTTTAATTGTGGCTCATACTTAAGGAGAACGCAATCTGCCGACCCAACTTGCATATAGTTTCCTTTTTCCTCTCCTGTTTACCTACCTTTAGAAAGGCTGAGCACAACAATGCCACCAACGACCACTGCTCCACCTACGAGTTGGCTTGGGCTTAGCATCTGACCTAGAACGATATAACCAAGCAGTAACGACGCTACTGGCTCGAAGTTCATAACCGGGGCATTGCGCGCCATGTCCAGGCGTGGCACAAAAATAAACAGTAGGGAAAAAGCACTACCGTATAGCAAGGCTAATAACGCTAGTCCTGTCCAGCCTGCGCTGTTATCCGGCAAGCTCATTCCCCCAGGAACCACCCCTAGCAACCCGCCAACGATCATGACAATAAACACCGTTTGCATGGTCAGCAGGCTACGTAAGGTGCTGCCAACCCTTGCTAATCGATGCTCGGTGACCCAAAGCGCGCAAGCAAACGCAAAAGCGGCACTTAGCCCGAACCCAATACCGACCAACCACTCGGGCCCCATGGCATTGGCATCCGCGAACCAACTCGGTATATCGAGCACCACTAGCAGCCCAATCAAAATAGTGCCCATAATCAGACAACTGCGCAGCGAAGGCCGAGGTCCGCCCAGCGCCCAACTCAATAGCGCCAATTGGATAGGAAAGGTGTTAACGAGCAACAATGCAATGACCACTGGCAAACGTGCAACCGCTGAATAAAGGCTCACACTTTGGATGGCAATCAGAAGCCCTACTGCCAACTGCCATGGCCATGTGCCGGGCGGTAGCCAAAGCCGCTTTTTTTGAACCACGACCAGTGTCAGCAAAATCAAACACGCCACGCCAGAACGCATCAATACCGCAAGAAGTAAGCCAGTACCATTATCAAACGCAAGCCGCGCGGAAACGTGGTTAGCTGCGAACATAGTAGCCACCGACATCATCAAAAAAATGGCTAGGTGGCGAGGCAGTAGCGTTGGTAACGACGTAGAAGGCATAGGAACAAAACGGCTCACGTTAAGTAGATTAAACAGCAGGATGACGACATTTTATGGTGAAGGCTAACGCAATACCGCGCTAATATCATGCAGCGCAGCATGTTATACTAAGGTCTACCCCTCTTTTACGCTAACTACTTTACAAAGGTTGTTATGAACACACCGGTGCTGGTCATTAACTGTGGCTCTTCTTCTATCAAATATGCATTGATTGATTCTGACCCTCAGGCACCGCGCTTAGCTGGCATAGCAGAGCGTTTAGGGAGTAGCGAAGCCCGCTTAAAAGGCAAGAACGGCGCAGGTGAAAGCTTTACCCAAGCCCTGCCCAATGCTGATCACGCTGAAGCACTAAGCGCTATCCTTAAGCGCCTGGAGGGTCGAGTACCCAGCGCAGTTGGACACCGCATTGTTCACGGCGGCGAACACTTCACCCAGGCAGCTATGATTGACGATAGCGTTATAGCCGCAATAGAAACCACAGCAGCGCTCGCCCCACTGCATAACCCTGCTAACTTGGCTGGCATTGCCGCCACCCGGCACGTCTTTCCAGACTTGCCTCAGGTAGCCGTGTTTGATACGGCCTTTCACCAGACACTACCGCCCCGCGCCTACCGTTATGCCCTACCGGAAGCCTTGTACACCGAGCACGGCATCCGTCGCTACGGCTTCCATGGCACTAGCCATGCGTATGTCAGTCAGCGCGCGGGCGAACTAAGTAGCCGCGGTGCAGGAGGTTGGTTAACCGCTCACTTGGGGAACGGCTGCTCTACTAGTGCTATATGGAACAATCAAAGCCTGGATACCAGCATGGGACTTACGCCGTTAGAGGGCTTGGTGATGGGAACCCGCAGCGGCGATGTTGACCCTGGCTTGCACGCTCACCTTCACCGCCAGCTTGGTTGGTCAATGGATGAGATCGATAACGTACTCAACAAGCAGAGTGGTTTGCTGGGCCTCTCCGGCCTAACCAATGATATGCGTGAAGTAGAAGACCAAGCGCTGGCTGGCCATAAAGGTGCCAAACTGGCGCTAGAGGTATTCTGTTACCGCATTGCTAAATCGTTAGCCGCCCTCTCTTGCGCCTTACCTCGACTCGATGGCGTTATTTTTACCGGCGGCATTGGCGAAAACTCACCGATCGTTCGCCGTGACGTACTGGCGCTACTGCCCCACTTCCATTTCAGTTTAGATGAAGTGGCTAACGAAGCCACTATTCGGGGCAAAGAAGGCAAGCTGGACAACACCGACCACGATGGCCCCGAAGTGTGGGTAATTCCTACGGATGAAGAGGGTCGTATCGCCATGGAAACCCGCCACTGCGTGGAGACGACTAAATGAACAACACCGTCGAGCAACCCCAAGCTATCTTACTGGTACCCACCAGCATGGGCGCTGGGCTAACCTCCGCATGCCTTGGGTTAATTCAAGCACTGGATACCATCGGCTTGAAAGCCGGTTTTTTAAAGCCATTTATGCAAAATGAGCTGAACGGCCCAGGGCTTGACCGTTCAACGGCCCTGGTGTCTCGCACGCTCAATCAACGCCCGCCGTCGCCTATTTCCCAGGCAAGGCTAGAACGCTTATTGCGTGATGATCAAACCGATGAGCTAATGGAGAACGTCATTGAGCTCTTTGAGCAGGTCACCCAGCAAGCCTATAAAGATGGCAGCGCACTAGATTTGGTCGTGGTAGAAGGCGTTGTTCCAACCCAACATACTACTTACGCCACCCAAACCAACGCTCAGTTGGCAGATGCGCTTAATGCGCGAATCATTTTGGTCGGCTCTGGCGATTTAAATGAGCCGCAACAGCTTGCCGAAGAGCTGGACATGCATGCCAGAAGCTTTGGTGGCGTTAGCTCCAGCCGCACGCTTGGCGGCATTTTAATGCGCATGAAAAACCTGCCTTATGGTCAGGAAGACGACCTTTCTGCAGCACCCGGCACGATTAAGCCCCACCTTGAAGAGCCGATACTGAATGAACTGCGTCGCTATTCGCCAGCGCTAGCAACAGACAGCTTTCACCTGATTGGCGTAGTGCCTTACAGCAATACGTTAAGCGCACCGCGCACCTTAGATGTAGCGCGAGCGCTGAATGCCAAGATGCTCAATGAAGGGGAAGCCGCCAGTCGTCGCGTGCTTTCTACTAGCCTGTGCGCACGAAGTGCCGCCAATGCACTGCATATTTTCAAACCGGGCAGTTTAGTTGTCGCCTCTGGTGACCGTGACGACGTAATGCTGGCGTCTGCCTTAGCAACCATGAATGGCACTCAGCTAGCGGGCGTGCTGCTCACGAATGGTTTCATGCCTAACGACAATATGATTGAAATGTGCCGCCCGGCACTAAAAACCGGCTTACCAGTACTGGCAGTGGAAACCGACAGCTTGACCACGGCGCAAAATCTGAGCCAGTTGAGCAGCGAAATCCCCATGGACGATTTCGAACGAGCCGAGCAGGTAGCACGTTATGTGGCTGCCCACATGGATTTAGAGTGGCTTAAGGCCAAGCTCAGCCGTGGCTATATCCATCGTTTGTCCCCATCAGCGTTTCGCCATCAGCTTGTCAAACTTGCCCAGCAAGCCAAGAAGCGCATTGTGTTGCCTGAGGGCGATGAGCCGCGCACCATTGAAGCTGCGATTGTGTGTCAGCGGCGTGGCATTGCCGACTGTGTATTGCTCGGTAAGCGTGAAGATATCGAAAGCGTCGCCCGTCATCGCGGCCTGACGCTGCCGGATGCGCTAACGATTATTGATCCTGAGAGCACCCGGGCCAGTTATATCAGCCCGATGGTAGAGCGTCGCCGCGGCAAACTGAACGAGCTAACCGCTGAAGCCCAACTCCAGGACAATGTAGTGCTGGGTACCATGATGCTGCAGTTAGATGAAGTTGATGGCCTCGTATCAGGTGCAGTACACACCACCGCCAACACGGTGCGCCCAGCATTTCAGTTGATCAAAACGGCACCGGAATATAATCAGGTGTCATCGATCTTCTTTATGCTGCTGCCTGAGCAGGTAGTGGTATATGGCGATTGCGCGGTTAATCCTGACCCAGACGCCGAAACCCTAGCGGAAATCGCTATTCAAAGCGCTCGTTCAGCAGAAGCGTTTGGCATTGAACCGCGAGTCGCCATGATCAGCTACTCCACTGGCGACTCTGGCACCGGTGCCGATGTTGATAAAGTGCGCGAAGCTACCCGCATCGCCAAAGAGCGCGCCCCACACCTCGCAATCGATGGCCCGCTACAGTACGACGCGGCCGCCATTGATAGCGTTGGCAAGCAGAAAGCACCGGACTCCCCTGTCGCGGGCAAGGCGACGGTGTTTGTTTTCCCGGACCTGAACACCGGCAACACGACGTACAAAGCCGTACAGCGTAGTGCCCGTGTGGTCAGCGTTGGCCCAATGCTGCAGGGCTTGAACAAACCAGTGAACGATCTTTCCCGTGGCGCGCTGGTAGACGATATCGTTTACACCATCGCACTCACCGCGATTCAGGCGAGCCAGCGGGAAAGCTAGGCCACTAGCCACTCTTTGTACCCACTAATAAAAACGCCCCGAACAGTGAATAAACTGCTCGGGGCGTTTTAGGTTGAAGCCGCTATCAATGGTAAAGGGCTGAATCAACCCGAAGCGGGGGGCTTTCGCCAGGGATGGGTTTACAGCGCCCCCGCCAAGGGTTTTCAGTCCGTTCTCTTCACGCCCACATCGGCACCATGGCTTCCAGTACCATCACTAAGCTCATTGCGGTAATCGTCAGAATCGATACACCGAACACCTTTTTGGCCCAGCGCACGTCATCACCTAGTCGAAAACCACACAGCGCTAAGTACAGCCAGTAGCCTCCCATTGCTAATGCAACACAGAGGTAGCCCGTACCCGCTTGACTGGCTAGCACCAAGGCAAGCGACGCGGGAATAAACGCGACGATGTAGCCCAGGATGTGGTGTTTTGCCCGTTTGATACCATGCACCACCGGCAGCACTGGAATCGATGCCCGGCGATAATCCGCATAGCGAAAAATCGCAATGGCATACGAATGCGGCATCTGCCAAAGGCAGAAGATGACCAGTAGCATGAAAGCACCGCTATCAAACTGCCCCGTCACCGCACAGTAACCAACAACCGGCGGCATCGCTCCAGAAAGGCTGCCCACCAACGTGCCGTATTCAGAGTGCCGCTTCATATAAAGGCTGTACACCCCAACGTAAACGCCCCAGCCGATCACCGCTAATGCCACGGTTAAGCCGTTGGTGCCCAGCGCCAAACACACCACGCCCGCTACCCCAAGCAGCGCCGAAACGCCTAATGCTTGAGTAATAGAGATACGTCCTTTGGCCAGAGGGCGATGGCGCGTACGCGCCATCAAAGCATCAATATCACGGTCAATAACGTTATTACAGGCGCAGCCAGACGCAATGACCAGTGCAATACCCAACATGACCGTACTAAATGTGACCCAATCAAAAGTACCGTGGGCGGCTAAAAAATAACCGCCTAAGGTCGCAATGAGATTGCCGCCAATAATGCCTGGCTTTGTTAGCGCGAGCAGGTCACGCCAACGGCTAGGCACCACCGTTAACCGATCATCATGTTGAGATGCAGATGCTGCATGATCCATAAAGAGCCCCCTACCACCAAGACAAGTATCGTCAGCGTGAAAACGAAAGACATCACGTTCCACCCTTCGTCGGCGTTGGTGTTCATATGCATAAACATGACCAGCTGAACCAAAATCTGCAGCACGGCTGTTACTGCGATAACGACCACCGTCGTGGCGATGCTTAGCGCACCGCTCATAACGACCGCGAATGGAATCACGGTTAGCACTAAAGATAGCAGAAGCCCAGTCACATACGATTTAACGCTGCCATGGGAAGAAGTTGAATTAGATGAAGAATGGCTCATCTCACAGCACTCCCATTAAATAAACGAACGAGAAAACACAGATCCAGACGATATCCAAAAAGTGCCAGAATAGGCTTAGGCACAGAATTCTGGGGCGAGTCATCGGTGTTAGCCCTTTGGTAGAAAGCTGCACCAACATGACGAGAATCCATACCAAACCAACGGTCACGTGCAGCCCGTGAGTGCCCACCAGGGTGAAAAACGACGAGAGAAACGCACTCTGATCGGGTCCATACCCTTGATGAATCAAGTGCTGGAACTCATAAACTTCCATGCCAACAAACGCCGCGCCCAGCAGGAAAGTTATCGCTAACCACGCCTTTATCTGGCCAATGCGCTCAGCATTCATAGCCAACACGCCCATGCCGAAAGTAAAGCTACTAAATAGCAGCAAGAAGGTTTCGACTAGTACGAAAGGCAGCTCGAAAATATCTGCCGCCGTCGGGCCGCCCGCCGTGCCCTTCATGAGCACGGCGTAGGTAGCAAACAGTGACCCGAAGATCACCAGATCGCTCATTAGATAGACCCAAAAGCCAAATACTTTGGTGCCGCTGGCATCATGGTGTTCATGGGGCTCAGACGTTGCGCCATGATGTAGAGTATCGGTAGCCATTACGCTCGCGCCTCCGCATAGTTTGTCTGCTTACTATCAGTTGAGTCACTGGCGGGCGGTGCGGTTTTGCGCTGCTGGTGCTCACGCTCAATCCGCGCCACTTCTGCGGCGGGTACGTAGTAGTCGATATCATCGTTGAAAACACGCGCTAGGAAGCTGATGACTACGCCAAGCGCACCCACCGCGGCTAGCCACCAGATATGCCATACCAGTGCAAAACCAAGTACCAGGGCAAACAAACTAATGATCGGCCCTGCCACGGTATTACGAGGCATGTGGATATCGGTATAAGGCGCTTCATCCAACTGCTCATTGCTACGCTGTTTTTGCGACCAGAAACTGTCGATATCGCCAACCTCAGGCAAACGGGCAAAGTTGTAGAACGGTGCAGGTGATGAAGTTGACCACTCCAATGTACGGCCATCCCATGGGTCGCCAGTCACATCGGCATTCAGCTTGCGATCACGAATGCTCACCCAGAACTGAATAATGGTGCAGGCAATGCCCATCATGATGATGACGGCACCTACCCAGGCCAGGATCATCCACGACTGCCACTCTGGGTTGGCATAGGACTGCATGCGGCGCACCGCACCAAAGAAGCTCAACACATAGAGCGGCATAAAGGCGACATAGAAGCCAATAAACCAGCACCAGAATGAACGCTTGCCCCACTTCTCGCTAAGCGTGAAACCGAATGCTTTGGGGAACCAGTACGTTAAGCCCGCCATCATGCCAAACACCACGCCACCAATAATCACGTTGTGGAAGTGGGCAATCACGAACAGGCTGTTATGCAGTACAAAGTTGGCAGCGGGTAGCGCCAGCATCACGCCGGTCATACCGCCTAAGGTGAAAGTAATAATAAAGCCTAAGGTCCATAGCACCGGCGAGGTCAGTTCCAGGCTGCCGCGGAAGATAGTGAACAGCCAGTTGAATACTTTCACCCCGGTAGGAATGGCAATAATCATCGTCATAATGCCGAAGAAGGCGTTGACGTTAGCGCCAGCCCCCATGGTGAAGAAGTGGTGCAACCAGACAATAAACGACAGCAGCGTGATCGCCACTGTGGCCCATACCATGGTGGTGTAACCAAACAAACGCTTGCGGGCGAAGGTCGCGATCACTTCAGAGAACACGCCAAAGGCTGGCAGGATCAGGATGTACACTTCCGGATGGCCCCAGGCCCAGATGAGGTTGACGTACATCATCATATTGCCGCCAAAATCATTGGTGAAGAAGTGCATGCCGAAGTAGCGGTCTAGGGTTAACAGCGCGATAGTCGCGGTAAGAATCGGGAAAGAGGCAATAATCAGGACGTTGGCACAAAGCGATGTCCAGGTAAAAATAGGCATGCGGAACATGGTCATGCCTTTGGTGCGCATTTTCAGGATCGTGACAAAGAAATTAATCCCGGTGAGCGTCGTACCTATGCCGGATATTTGTAACGCCCATATCCAATAATCGACCCCCACACCAGGGCTAAACTCTATCCCCGAAAGCGGCGCATAAGCGAGCCAACCCGTTTTGGCGAACTCTCCTACTACTAGTGAAATATTAACCAGAATCGCGGACACCGCGAACAGCCAAAAACTCAGGTTATTCAGGAAAGGAAAAGCAACGTCGCGGGCGCCAATTTGCAGCGGCACCACCAGATTCATCAAGCCGATGACCATGGGCATCGCAACGAAAAAGATCATAATCACGCCATGGGCGGTAAAGATCTGATCATAGTGTTCAGGAGGGAGGTAACCCGCGGCCCCGCCAGCAGCCATAGCCAACTGGGTACGCATCATAATGGCATCGGCAAAGCCGCGTAGCAGCATCACCAAGGCAACCACAAAATACATAATACCGAGCTTTTTGTGGTCAACGGAGGTAAACCACTCGCTCCACAGCCAGCCCCACTTTCGGTAATAAGTTAATGCGCCGATAAGCGCAGCACCGCCAATCGCCATTATGGCGGCAACGATCATGATGATCGGTTCGTGATACGGAATCGACTCTAACGTCAGTTTTCCAAACATGCTTAACCCCCCGCTTCAACGCTTGTGGGATGGCCGCTCATCGCGTGATCCTCACTAGCATGCTGATTGGTAACGTGGCCAAACGCGGCCTGATGATGGGTAGCGCCTGCGCTTTCTAGCTCGCCAGACTCGCCGTGGCTATCGTCAGTATCACTGACGTCTTCGATGTGATTAGCATGGTCGCCATGACCACCGTGCCCGCTGCCACCGGTATGAAAGCTGGTCAGAATCGACGTATAAAGCGCCGGAGACACCTCAGAGAAGTACTCGACCGGGTGGTATTCACTCGGTTTGGCTAAATCGCTATAGCGTTCGGGATAGGACAGGGTTTCATTGGCAGCCCGCACGTTTTCAACCCACGTCTCAAAGTCTTCAGGGGTGGTAACGTGAGCATCGAAAGTCATTCCTGAGAAGCCCGCACCGCTGTAATTAGTGGAACGGCCTGGATAAACGCCGACGTCGTCTGCAATTAGATGAACATCGTTATCCATACCGGCCATGGCATAAATTTGGCTGCCTAAGCGCGGAATAAAGAACGCATTCATCACCGAGCCAGAGCTGACTCGAAAACGCACCGGCGTATCCACAGGAAAGGCAAGCTCGTTGACACTGGCAATGCCTTGCTCGGGGTAGATGAACAGCCATTTCCAGTCCAGCGCTACCACTTGAATTTCCATTGCAGCGGTATCGCTTTCGATGGGCTTATGGGGATCTAAACTATGAGAGGTTTTCCAGGTAAGAAACGCTAAGACAGCGATGATTAAACAGGGCACTGTCCATACCGCGACTTCAATCGCATTAGAGTGCGCCCAGTCGGGTAGGTATTTAGCAACATTGCGATTGCTGCGCCGATAACGCCAACCAAACAGCAGCGTCATCACTATCACCGGAATAACTACAATTAGCATCAGCCCAAATGAGGTCAGTATTAGCGAGCGTTGCTCAACGCCAATCTGCCCTTTGGGATCCAACAATGCAGAACTGCAGCCCGTTAACAACAGGCACAACATGACGAGCACGAATGTGCCTCGCCTGCGCCAGAGGGTATGTCGTTGCATGGTGTGATCTCGTCAGAGAGTTGTCCAAAACAGCGCGCTATTTGACCAGCTGAATAGCCAGCTAAATAGCTCGCTAACTAACACCCCATACTTTTCCCAGAACAGTGAGGTACGTATGCGTTGCTCCGGGAAAAATATGCGCTACCGAAGGGATTGGCAGCGAGTCATAGCCAGCACACGCCAAGCGCGCATAAACTAAGACTAAAGTATTTTCTATTGATCTGGATCAATCAGAAAGAGGCGCTTTGCCGCACCCTGAATGCTCAAAAATATGTTAAGCGACTGTCACACTGGGTGATGCATGAGGAAGGCAATCTTGTACTTTCGGTGCATGCTCATCGTCGGTCACGACAATATCGAAATCGGATAACGCGGCAAAATAGGCTGGGCGCACTAGACCAAATTTGCTGGCATCAACAATCAACAGGCGCTGCATAGCCGTCGCAATGGCAGCCTGTTTTGGCGCCACCTCATGAAAATGGAAACAACTAACCCCACGTTCGCAGTCCACTCCTGCGGCAGAGATCAGTGCTTTATTAATGCCTAAACGCTCAATCGCAGCACGCATACCATCACTACCAAACGATTGTGACGAGGCATAAAACAGCCCCCCTAGCAGCACTAACCGCACATTAGGCAACGCGGCCACTGAGTTAGCCACGTTAAGGGCATACGTCACCACAGTGAGCTCGCGGAAATGGCTTAACTGACTAAGTAAAGGAATCAGTGTTGAACCGCAGTCAATGAATAGCGTATCGCCGTCTTCGATAAAGCTGGCAACTCGCTGACAGAGGCGGTGCTTAATCTGATAATGGCTCGCCTGTTGCTCAGTCAAGTCATAAACCGGCGTTACACCAGGATAGTTTGCCATGACCAACCGACCGCCCAACAAGCTAATCACCGAAGGCTGCGTAGTAACGTCCCGACGGATCGTCATTTCAGAAACACCGCACAGCTCAGCAGCATCGCGCAAATGCAATGTCCCCCCGCTGGCAAGCGCTTCTTGCAACATTGCCAAACGCTGAGCGCTTCGGTCATTCATGGCAAACCTCTCCTTTAATCCCAAGTTCAGGCGTTATTTGTTATCAGCGGTTAGTGGGTATCCAAAGCCTATGCTGAGCCAGCCCTCATTATATTTCCACTGTCAGACGCTGCTCTTCGACTATTTGAGAGTCATATCACATATACAGAGCGTTGATGGGGTAATACTTGCAAATCAACGTTAAAAAAATAACACTCAATGTTATAATTTTAACATCAACGCCAGCCCACACGACTCATAACAACCCTGTTGAGGCTTCCATGACTGCTCAAAACCCTTCTCGCTCTTCTTTCGTCACGCTTGGCGCTGGCGTTTTATTGGCTAGCTCTGCGCTGGTTACGCCTGCGTTAGCCAACGACCCCCCCGCGTCACCAACGACGCCCCTTTGGTCGTTTGCCAACGTTTCGGTGAACTACTTGGATTGGTCTAACGGTACTGAAGCGCGTACCGCTAGTAACGCAGCAAAAAGCGACTTCACGTTTGTCGAAATCGAAGGCGGCGTAGGTTACAGCTGGGGCGAATTCTACGGTTTCTTCGATTTCGAGAACCCAACCAACGATCAGTTTGACAAATCAAGCGGTGGTAAAGACAACTTTCGTACCGCAGGCAAAATCACCTCGCATATTTATTTAGGCGACAGCCCGCTATCGATCTACGCGCACCTGTACGACTTCCGCGATTATGGTTTCAACGCTCGCGAGCAGGATCAAATTCTCGGCCTTGGCTACCGCACGACGTTCGACAACGGCCTATGGTTCAAACCGTTTATTGGCGCAGCACGTGTACAGAGCGACGGCTACACTGGCATGAACGGCTTTATGGCGGGTTGGGTAGCAGGTTATGACTTCTCAGCACTCAACCAGAACTTCAGTGTCACCAACTGGCATGAACAAACCTTTGGCCGTGACGATGAGTACCTGGAACAAAACTACGTAGGTGATAAAGCGGGGAGCGTAGGCACCAACGGCGCGCTTAGCTTGTGGTGGCATCCTTCTGAGCTAATTACCACTGGCGTGCAGTATCGCTACTCAGACAATAAGCTGGGTACCCCGAACGCTTACCAAAATGCGATGATTTACTCAGTAAAATTAAACTTACTGTAATCGCTCCACCTCACACGCTCGGAAGGTACCCACATGACTCTCATCATGAGCTTGGTAGGCATGGTTACGCTGGTAACCATCGCACTTATCTTCTCTTACGACCGTAAATCAATTCGGCTGCGCACCGTGCTTGGCGCGTTTGCCATCCAGGCGGGTATTGGTGCATTTGTCCTTTATGTGCCCTTTGGCCAAGCAGTCCTGCAAGCCATTTCGTCCGGCGTTAGCCAAATATTGGTCTACGCCAATGACGGCATCGGCTTTCTGTTTGGCGGCTTAGCCGATGTCGATAACGTCGGCTTTGTTTTTGCCATAAAAGTACTGCCAGTGATTATCTTTTTCTCATCACTCATTGCAGTGCTTTATTACATAGGCATTATGCAGTGGGTCATTCGGATTTTAGGCGGCGCGCTGCAAAAAGCACTCGGCACTTCTCGCACCGAATCGCTTTCTGCCACGGCAAATATCTTTGTTGGCCAAACCGAAGCGCCGCTGGTGGTACGTCCATTTATCGCCCGCATGACGCCTTCGCAGCTATTTGCAGTGATGTGCGGTGGCCTGGCATCGGTGGCTGGTTCGGTACTGGCGGGCTACGCCGCCTTGGGTATTCCCATGGAATACTTGGTCGCCGCTTCGTTTATGGCGGCACCTGGCGGCCTCCTGTTCGCCAAACTCATCATGCCTGAAACTCAAGACGCGACCGATAGCGACAGCGTTTCTAAAGTAGAAGAAGAGCTTAAAGAGCAGGAAGACAAACCCGCCAACGTCTTGGATGCAGCCGCGGCGGGCGCTACGTCAGGCATGAAACTTGCCGCCAACGTCGGTGCCATGCTGCTCGCGTTTATTGCGCTTATTGCCCTGATTAACGGTATTCTAGGCGGCGTTGGCGGTTGGTTTGGCTTTGAATCACTCAGCCTTGAACTGATTCTTGGCTGGCTGTTTGCGCCGCTTGCCTTCTTGCTTGGCGTCCCTTGGGAAGAAGCCACCCTGGCGGGTTCGTTTATCGGTCAAAAACTGGTGGTGAATGAGTTTGTCGCCTTTATCAACTTGGCTCCCTACATTGATGGGGAACAGGTGGTGGCCGCCACGGGTCAAATGATGACTCCGCACACCATGGCGATTCTTTCCTTTGCGCTATGTGGCTTTGCCAACCTGTCATCCATTGCCATTTTGTTGGGCGGCTTAGGCAGCATTGCCCCTACACGCCGCAAAGAGATTGCCCGTTTTGGCGTGAAGGCCGTATTGGCCGGTACACTCTCTAACCTAATGTCGGCCTCAATTGCAGGCTTCTTTATTGCGTTGAGTAGCGCCACGGCTTAACGCAGCAAGCACGACACTTTGCAACGGGCGCTGCTGTTTTCACGCAGGGCCCGTTTTGTCTTTTATTAATTTGCGAGAATTCCATGACTGCGACTGCCTCCTCTCAGCACACTCAAGCCCAACTTACCCAAGCTGCCCGTCAAGCACTCACCCTCATGGATCTAACGAGCCTGAACGACAGCGACACCGATAGCACGATTGAAGCGCTCTGCCAGCAACTTAAAACACCCTTTGGCAACCCAGCAGCGGTATGCGTTTATCCGCAATTTGTAGTTACCGCGCAGCGTGCACTAACCGCTCACAAGCTCAATGACCACGTTAAAATTGCCACGGTTACCAACTTCCCAGATGGTGGTGACGACATCATGGGTGCCGCCCGTGAAACCCGCGACGCTGTCGCTTCCGGTGCCGATGAAGTCGATGTGGTCTTCCCCTACCGCGCATTGATGGCAGGCGATGAAGCAATCGGCCTAGAGCTGGTCGAAATGTGTAAAGCCGCCTGCGCCGGTCAAGCACGCTTAAAAGTCATCATTGAATCGGGCGAACTCAAAGATCCCGCGCTTATCAAGCGTGCCAGTGAACTGGCCATTGAAGGCGGCGCTGACTTTATTAAAACATCGACAGGCAAGGTCGAAACAAACGCCACCCTGGAAGCCGCTGAGATCATGCTTAACGCGATTAAAGCCAGCGGTGAAGATGTCGGGTTTAAAGCCGCCGGTGGCGTGCGCACCACTGAAGAAGCCGCCGAGTATCTAGCACTTGCTACGAACATTATGGGCGCGCAGTGGGTAACGCCTGAGCACTTCCGGTTTGGTGCCTCCAGCCTGCTGGGTAATTTATTGAATACGCTAAGCGGCGCCCCACAAACCGCATCGCTCGCCACTACTAACGGAGGCTACTAAATGTCATCTACCGCTTCTCATCACGCTCTCCTGCCCCAGGAACTGATTCGCCTCAAGCGCGATAGTCAGCCGCTACCCGCGGAAGAGATCAAAGCCTTCGTACAGGGCATTGCCGATGATCGCATCAGCGACGCCCAGATTGGCGCCTTCACCATGGCGGTGTTCTTAAACGGCATGAGCCGTGAAGAAGTCGTCGCCCTGACCACGGCGACCCGCGACTCTGGCCATGTCATGCAGTGGGACTCCCTCAACCTGCCCGGCCCGATTGTCGATAAACACTCTACCGGCGGCGTTGGTGATTTAGTGTCGTTGGTGCTCGGCCCCTGGGTCGCCGCTTGCGGCGCCTTTGTGCCGATGATTTCAGGTCGTGGCCTTGGCCACACCGGCGGCACGCTGGACAAGCTGGAATCGATCCCCGGTTACGACCCCTACCCAGCGCCGGAACGCTTTAGCAGTGTGGTGAAATCCACCGGTGTAGCGATTATCGGCCAAACCGGCAATCTGGCCCCCGCCGATAAACGCATTTACGGCGTGCGTGATGTGACCGCCACCGTAGAGTCCATTCCACTGATTACCGCCTCTATTCTGGGTAAAAAACTGGCCTCTGGTTTAGATGCCTTAGTGATGGACGTTAAGGTTGGCAGCGGCGCCTTTATGCCCACGCCGGAAAAATCCCGCGAGCTAGCCAAAAGCATCGCCAATGTGGCAACCCAAGCCGGCACCCCAACCACGGCTCTGCTCACCGACATGAGCCAGCCGTTGGCCCCCTGCGCAGGTAATGCGGTCGAAATCGTCGAGACCCTAGCCCTGCTGCGCGGCGAACGTGCCGACAGCCGCGTAATGCAGGTCACCCGCGAACTGGCGGTGGAAATGCTGATCGCTGGCAAACTGGTCAACAACCGTGAAGAAGCCCTAACTAAGCTGAAAAAAGCGCTCACCTCGGGTGCAGCAGCCGAAGTCTTCGCCCGCATGGTGCGCGAGCTGGGCGGTCCCGCCGACTTTATGGAACGCTCAGATAGCTACTTGGCCACCGCACCGGTCATTCAGCCGGTGTACCCCGAGCAGAGTGGCATCGTACAGCGCATCGACACCCGAGCCGTCGGTATGAGCGTGGTCGAGCTAGGCGGTGGCCGCCTGCGCAACGACGCTAGCGTCGATCACAGCGTCGGTTTTAGCGATATTGTCGAGATTGGCGACCGCGTCGATAGCCAGCGTCCGTTAGCCATCGTTCACGCCCGCAGTGAAGATGCGGCCAAGCGTGCCGCTGCTCAGCTGCGTGCCGCCATGACCCTTAGCGAAGAGCCTGCCGCAGCGGACACACTGCTTCAAGACACCTTCCGAGGAGAAGCCTAATGCGTCGTGCGATTGTATTAGTCCTTGATTCGTTTGGGATCGGTAGCGCCCCCGATGCTGATAAATTCGGCGACCAGGGTGCTGACACTCTGGGCCATATCGCTGCCGCCTGCGCCCGCGGTAACGCCGATACCGCTGAGCGCTCAGGCCCCCTAAAACTGCCCAACATGGCGGCGCTAGGCCTGTTCCACGCCCACCGCGATGCAACGGGAAGCGTCGCCGAAGGCGTTAACTTGCCAGCTCAGCTAACAGGTGCGTACGCCCACGCCAAAGAGATCTCCAGCGGCAAGGACACTCCCTCCGGCCACTGGGAAATTGCTGGCGTACCGGTGCGTTTTGACTGGGGTTATTTTCTTGATAAAACCAACAGCTTCCCCCTTGAACTGCTCGACGCCATCGTGCAAGAAGCCGGCCTCACTGGGGTGATTGGCAACTGCCACGCTTCGGGCACCGAGATCATCGCCCGCCTGGGTGAAGAGCACATAGCCACCGGCAAGCCCATCGTTTATACCTCGGCAGATTCGGTGTTTCAGATTGCCGCCCACGAGGAGCACTTTGGCCTAGAGCGCCTCTACGCGCTGTGCGAAACCGTGCGCGAGCTTCTCGAGCCCTACAACATTGGCCGTGTGATTGCCCGCCCGTTTAACGGCGATGACAGCACCAGTTTTGCCCGCACCGGCAACCGCCGCGACTACAGCGTTGAGCCACCCAGCCCCACCGTATTGCAGAAACTGGCCGATGCAGGTGGCGAAGTGGTCTCGATTGGCAAGATCGCGGATATTTACGCGCATTGCGGCATTACCCATAAGGTCAAAGCCAGCGGCCACGACGCCCTGATGGAAGCCACGCTCGCCGAAGTAGCCCGCACCGCGAAAGAAACCAGCGACCGCCCAACCATGATCATGACCAACTTTGTTGATTTTGATTCGGTTTACGGCCACCGCCGTGACGTGCCGGGCTACGCCGCCGCGCTTGAGCATTTCGATGCCCGTCTGCCGGAACTGCTTGCCGCACTCAACGATGATGACCTGTTGCTGCTCACCGCCGACCACGGTTGCGACCCCAGCTGGGAAGGCACCGAACACACCCGCGAATACGTGCCGGTGATGGTGCATGGCGCAGGGTTTGCCCCCGGCCCACTAGGCGAGCGCGGCACCTTTGCCGATATCGGCCAGACATTAGCCGCCTTCTTCGCCGTTGAAGCGATGGAAGACGGCAAGAGCTTTTTACCTAACGCTGCCTGAACCGCAGCGTTGAGCGAATTAATCTGATTAAAAAACGATCAATAGGAGCGTTTTATGGCAACACCACATATCAATGCTGAAATGGGCGATTTCGCGGATACCGTTCTGATGCCCGGCGACCCGCTGCGCGCCAAGTACATCGCCGATACCTACCTGGAAAATGTTCGCCAGGTCAACGATGTACGCAGCATGTTCGGCTACACCGGCACTTACCAGGGCCGCGAAATTTCGGTCATGGGCCACGGCATGGGCATTCCGTCGGTGTCGATTTATGCCAAAGAGCTGATTACCGACTACGGCGTTAAGTCGATTATTCGTGTGGGTTCCTGCGGCGCAGTACGCGACGACGTCAATGTACGTGACGTGGTTATTGGCATGGGTGCCTGCACAGATTCCAAAGTGAACCGCATGCGCTTTAATGACCATGACTTCTCGGCCATCGCTGACTTTGAGCTAACAAGCCACGCTGTTGCTGCCGCCAAGGCGCAGAATGTGCCGGTAAAAGTCGGCAATATCTTCTCAGCGGATCTGTTCTACAACCCGCAGACCGACATGGCCGAACTGCTCAAGCGCTACGGCATCGTGGGTGTGGAAATGGAAGCGGCAGGCCTTTACGGCGTTGCAGCAGAGTTTGGTGCTCGCGCACTAACCATCTGCACGGTGTCCGACCATATCCTGAAAGGCGAGTCGCTCTCCAGCGCCGACCGTCAGACCACCTTCAACGACATGATGACGATTGCGCTAGACACCGTATTGCGTGACGACGCTGCCAAGGCCTAATAGCCATTGATGAGGATAACGCCATGAGCCAAGCGGATCAGGCACTGGTTGACACGCTGCTGACCACCTTGGGCAACGCTTATGCGCCCTACTCCAACCACCCAGTCGCCGCGGTAATGGAGTGCCCGGATGGCCAGCAGTTTGCAGGCGCTAACGTGGAAGTGGCGCACTACAAAGGGCTGTGTGCGGAAGCCTCGGCGATTTCCGCCATGATCACCGCTGGCCAGCGTGAGCTTGCCAAGGTGTACGTGATGGGACCAGGCGAGCACCTGTGTACACCCTGTGGCGACTGCCGTCAGCGCATTCGTGAATTCGCCACCCCAGAAACGCAAATTATGGTGCTTTCACACCAGGGCGACGTGCTAAAAACCTATACCATGGAAACGCTGCTTCCCGATGCCTTCGGCCCCGAGCAACTGCCGCCGCGTTAAGTGTTCAGGCTGTTTCCCGCATGACGAGCGTCACCGGCAGCGATACATGCCGGGGCGCTTTGCTTGCTAGCGCTTCGCCCAGCAGCTCCACGCTCATTGCCGCAATCGCTGCAATATCTTGACGAATGGTTGTTAACCCAGAGGCAAGCGCTGGCAGGTCATCAAAACCGGTCACTGCGACTTGGCCAGGCACGTCTATTTCTCGGTCTTCCAGCGCAGCGATACACCCTAGCGCCAGCTCGTCGGTGGCGCAGACTAGCGCATCAAACGGCAGCGCTTGCCCAGTTGTGATCTGCGCCAACGCGCGATTTAAATAACGATAACTGGTCAGTGAGTCTGAGCTGAATCGATGTGGCAGGCTAATTAGTTGCTCAGCGAGCCCGGCTTCATCCAGCGCCCGTCGGTAACCCTCTAAACGGCTATGAGGCCCTGGCACTTCCAGCTCACCACCGACAAAAGCAAGCTGCCGACGCCCCTGAGCGATAAGGTGGTGCGTCATTTCATAAAACCCTTGGGCATCATCCGGTGCGACCGAAAAACCTCGCCCTGGGTTGCCAATGCGCACAAAAGGCACGCCAGCGCCTTCTAGCAAGCTGGGGCGCGCATCCTCAGAGGTTTCCCCCAGTAGAATAGCCGCGCCCGCCCGTTCTGGAAGCTCGGCAGTTTGATCGTGGTGGAAAAAGATCGGCACCATGCCCTGCTGGTGTAGAGCGACGGTTAAGTGTTGGTAGAGCAGAATATAGTAAGGACGCAGCTCGATATCCTGGCGCCCCAGGGAAATTCCTACCACTGCAGCCTTGCCACTAATCAGTTGCCTGGCCGCTGCGCTGGGCTGGTACGCCACATCGCGGCTGATGGTAAGAATTTTTTCCCGCAACGCGTCGCTTAGCCCTGGCTTACCATTAAGTGCCCGACTGACCGAAGCAATAGAGACATCGGCCCGCCGGGCTATTTCGCGTATGGTCGCCGTTTGAGCGCTCTGTTTGGTCTGTTTCATGCCATGCCTCAGCAATTCGGCTTATGATTGTGCCAAAAATTGTGCCGAAAATCGCTGAGCATTGCGGTAAATCCAGCTACCAACCACGCCTCCCTATACGGGCAAGCTCGCTATCGAGCTGCTGAATTGCTTGTTCGGGGGAAATATCACCAGATAGGGCGTCATGCACACGGTTGAACACGGCGTTAGACACCCGCGGATACGCTTCTCCAGTAACGCTCGCAGGACGTGGCACACCATTCATAACGGTTTCATAAAGTTCGCCAATAAACGGGTGGGCTTCCAGCACCTCGGCATTTTCATAGAGCATGGGACGCGTCGGATTTCGACCAAACTCAACGGCGTGAGCTTTCTGTTGCTCTTCAGCGGCGAGATAAGCCACTAGGTCAGCGGCGATATCAGGATGCTCTGAGTAGCGTGAAACCGCCCAGTTCCAGCCACCAAGCGTCGCGACAGACTGCCCTTCGGGCCCGCGAGGTAACGGCGCGACGCCAAACTTGCCTTGAATGGGTGTGCCATCGGCCTGCCCCAGCGACCAGGCATAGGGCCAGTTACGCATAAACACGGCGTTACCCGATTGGAACACCCCGCGAGCTTCTTCTTCCATATAGTTGCGCACGCCCTCAGGGCTGATGTCCCCCACCCAAGAGGCTGCTAGCGCGATGGCCTCTACTGCTTGGGGATTATTGATGGTGACTTGCCCATCGGCATCCACAAAAGAGCCGCCATCGTGGCTGGCTATCCACTCCAATGCATTGGTGGTCAGCCCTTCATAGGCCCGTCCCTGGAACACAAACCCATGCATGCGTGCATTACCTGCGTCGCGTTCAGACTGCTGGATATGCCGCGCAGTGTCAGTCAATGCCTGCCAAGTTGCTGGTACGTCGGCATCGTATTTGTCCAGCAAGTCCTGGCGGTAATAGAGCAACCCTGCATCCGTAAACCACGGCAATGCCACCAGCTTGCCCTGCACGGTATTGTTATCCATCAGCGAGGGAATAAAGCCGTCCGCCGCACCTTCCGGCAGGTAGTCGTTTAGGTCAACCAAATGGTCGGCAAGTAGCCCTGGCCACACAATATCCACCATCAGCACATCCACATCTTGCGATTGGCTGCCTAATAGTTGCTGATAAAGCGACAACTTCTCAGTAGGTGATGCCGGGGTGGTGACGATATTCACTTGGTGACCATTAGCATCGGCCCACCGTTCTGCCAGGGTTGGGCAAAAATCTGCCGCCCCACCATCGCCACAGGCAATGGTAATTTCAGCCGCCATGGCAGGCAGCGTTGTGGGCAGCAGGGCAAACAGTACCGCTGACGAGCGCAGGTAGTGACGCATAGCATTCACCTCTATTGTTATTGGTAGTTAGGGAGCTAGTTAAAGGGTCGAGCCATCCACCTAGCTGGCAATCGCTAGGCTGCGGTCTTCCTGGCTTGATACGAAACAGGCATCGAGCACGGTTTGAATCGCCGCGCCGCGCGCAAAATCCGGTTGATCGTTATTCCCACTGCGAATGCTCTCGACGAAGCGTTGGTAAATACTCGGCGTGGGCGGTGCTTTCACAGTGCTCCAGTGGGCAGGATGTACGTCATCATCGAGACATACCTGCACGTCATCTTTTGAGGCGTCCAGGTCTATACGGAGCGCGCCTTTATCGCCGTGCACACTCAGCGCCAGCGAGTTGTGATGCCCTGTTGCCCAGCGAGTGGCCTGAATAGTGCCCCTCGCACCATTGGCAAATGTCACCCTCATCAGCGCGGTATCATTGGCATCCAGCACATACTCACCAATGCGGTTGTCTGGGGCTTTTTCAAAGCAGGTTAACTCGCAGTTAACGCGGGTAATGTCGCCAACGGGGAAGCTGGCAAAGTCGACAATATGTACACCAACATCGCCTAATACGCCTTTGCTGCCGTGGGCTTCAGAAAGCCGCCATAGCCACTGGCTATCTTCATTCCAGCGCCCCCAGGCGTTACTCACTAGCCAGCTTTGCCGGTAACTGGCATCGACATGACGAACTTGACCAATCGCCCCTCCCGCAACGAGTGCACGCGCGTGCTGAATCGCTGGGGCATCGCGGTAGCTTAGATTGACCATGTTGATCACGTTAGCGGCCTGAGCAGCGGCCGCCATTTCATGGGCATCTTGTGCATTTGTCGCCAGCGGTTTTTCACACAGGATATGCTTACCTGCGGCAATAGCGGCCAGCGACGTGGCTTTGTGAACACCATCAGGGGTGACGTTACTTACCGCGTGGATATCATCACGAGCCAGCATGGCTTCCAGGTCTTGATACACGTCGGCAATGCCATGATGCTCGGCAAACGCCTGGGCTTTGGCAAGGTCTCGGTCGCACACAGCAACCACTTCGATGCCTTCAAGACGGCCAAAATGCTTGGCGTGCTCGCCAGCCATGCTGCCTGCACCAATTATCGCTAAACGGATCATTTAAAGCCCTCCTCGCCGGGTTTATGCAGGCTTTCGCCTTTAATCTCGACCGGATTAGGCGCTTGGTCAGCGGGCACATTAGGGCAACTGTCGATCCATCGCGAGCCTTCCGGGCGTGCCCATTTCACGGCGTTTTTCAACACGGTTTTCACCTGGGCATCGTAATAAATCGGATAGGTTTCATGGCCAGGGCGGAAGTAGAAAATCTTGCCGTTGCCACGTTTGTAGGTCAGGCCGGAGCGGAACACCTCTCCCCCCTCAAAGGCACTGATAAAGATCACTTCATCGGGGTTGGGCACCGCAAACGGTTCGCCGTACATTTCGGTATGGGGCAGCTCAATGTAGTCCCCCAGGCCCTGAACAATCGGGTGACCTGGGTTCACTACCCATAGCCGTTCCCGCTCGCCCGCTTCACGCCACTTGAGTGAACACGTAGTTCCCATTAAGCGCTTAAAAATTTTCGAGTAGTGCCCCGAGTGCAGCACAATCAAACCCATGCCCTGGAGTACGCGTTTTTGAACGCGATCAACCGTCTCCTCCAACACATCGCCATGGGCGGCGTGGCCCCACCATAGCAGTACATCGGTGCTTTCAAGCGTTGCTTCGCTCAAGCCCTGCTCTGGATCTTGTAATGTGACAGCAGTGGCATTGATACCTTCTGCTTCGTTTAAACCTTCGGCGATGCACTGGTGCATACCCTTAGGGTAAATACGCGCCACGATGTCATTGGTCTGCTCGTGGACGTTCTCCCCCCATACGGTCACGTTAATGCTCATAAGATTCTCCTTGCGAAATAAAACATCTTCAAAAATGACGCACAATGCTTAAAGTAAACGTTTACTCAAAAAGAGTAAACGTTTACTTAAATGCAACTTTAGTCGCTTTTTGCTCGTAAAAAGAGTGCGTATTAGCGCCCACAAAAAAGCCCGCTGCATAAAGCAACGGGCTGTTTAGCTAAGAAACACAACGTGTTAGAAGTAGCCCGTCCCGCGGGGCATCATGCCAAGATGATTTTCAACACGCTTGACGCCCTGGGTATTTTCAGCTGCTACGGTCACTGCCTGCTTCTGTTCTACAGACTCTACTAGCCCCCAAATCTCTACGTTTCCACCATCAACAATCACACTAAAGCTTTCGGTTCGCACACCGGTGTTATTGTCGATCTCTTTGAGAATGGCTTCTCGGATAGAACGATCATCCTCCGGCGACTGAGTGGGCGCTACAACCGCGTTAGCAATCCCTTGAAGTAAGTTTGCGCGACTGACAATACCGACGAGCTTACCGTCTCGCACCACTGGCACCCGCTTGATGTGATGCTTTTCCAGCAAACGAGCAATGCTATGCAGCGGTGCATTTTCTTCGACAGTTAGTGGTTTGGAGGTCATTACCTCATGCGCCTTACGTCCATGGGATTTAATATATGTCCCCGCGTCTTTACCGCCACTGAAGAGCGAGAGCCACCAAGAGCGGTTATCGTCCGCTTCATCTTTCACTCGACGCATCAAATCGCCTTCACTCACGATACCCAACACTCTACGCTCATCATCGACGACCGGCACGGCACTGATGCGGTTTTCGAGTAGCAACTGCGCTATATCGCGCACGTTTGCGTCGGGCCCTACACACACCACGTTGGGTGTCATAATGTCGATAGCTTGCACAGTATCCTCCAGGCGACAGGGTCGCAGTCGCAAATTATATTGCTCACCTTTTGAGACTAGTGTGCTACTGGTGATTTCGCTATGCAGGCCCAGCCTCAGTGCCAGTCTATTGATCCAACGCAGTTTATTTGCTGGTTTTCTCTACACTTTCCTCAGCGACTTTCTCGACATCGACAATGCCAGAACGGCTCACAACCACTTTCCAGCGAGCTAGGTAGGTTGTGTCCTCACTACCCGTCTCACGAATGACCAAGTTAAACAGGTGACGTCTCTCGACACTTTCTCTAACGGCCTGACCTTCCTTCAGACGGTAAATGAAGTGCTTCTCTTTGCTCATTAAGCGCGTCAGCATGGAAAGATCGATATGCAGCGTTTCACGGGTATGCTCATAACCGCTTAAAAAGCGGGTGGGCGACATACGCGAGCTGGAACGATAATGAAGTACTTCTTCTTCACGCTGAGCGACCGTGCGACGGCGCATTTGCTGAATATCAGCATCTAGTGCGGCATAGCGCTTATAGTCGAACCACTCTAACTGCCGGCCCACCGATTGATTGCGCGTGGGGTCGATATATTGCCGTCGCCACTTTGGCCTTCCACGCCGCAGCCAGCGCCATAGCGTGTTACGCAGGTCGTCTTTAAACACTTCCCGCATCGCATAAAGCAGCGCCAACGCCAATACAAACAGCGCAGTGACATCGCCCAGCACACTTCGCAAGTGGAGCACACCAAGCGATACAAAGGTCATTACCACTGCCGTCGCCAACGCTTTTACTGCCTTCTGCTCGCCGCTCCCAAGCTCTAGAGCACGCTGTTTGAGCGTAATGGGATGCTCAATAAGCCGCCTTAGCAAGCGCATTTTATTCGACATCCGAGTAGGGTCTTCCATCACCCGTTCAGCGTTATACTCTTGCTCTTTTCGATAGTCGCTCTCACGCTGGCAGACGATGATAAAGCGACGCTTTATCTCACTAAACTCGCCGCCACGAGGCATATGCGCTACCAATGCCAACAGTTGCTGCTCGGTAAACCAGGAAAGGTAATTATCGATGTTGGCAAAGTATTTATAGAGCCGCTCGTCGGTGGGTGAATTGCGCCGTAAGCGTTTTAGAATGCCTTCGCTCAAATCGCTCATTTCATACAGTTGATCCCGGAGTCCATCGGCAAGCTCTTGAAGCTCGCCGCTCTCCTGGCGCTGATCGCTAGTTGCATGGCGTAGTTTTCGGGCGCTGACCAACATTGCCTGGGTCGTTCGTTCTAACGCCCCAACGTATTGGTAAGCGTACAAACTTAAACTCAACCGATAGGAATCACTGCCTAACTGATTACGGCTCGCTAAACGGCTATGGACCAGCGGTAAATGGTACTCGTCACTGTAGTAAGTGCGTGAAACGCTGATCGCGCCGTGATAAAACGCCTCTTCTGAAATGACATGAGTGCTAAGCCCAAGCTCTTTGGGCACAAATAGGTAAACATCGAGCGTGTGCGACGTTTCTTCCTTGAGCCGCCGAGTGAGCCTCAGCTGGAAGCTATTTTTACGCTCAACATTGATCACCTAACGAATCTCCTACTTCATTGCGTAACGCGATGATATACCATGGCCAATCATTATCAGGATGGCCGTTAAAGCACTTCTGCGGTTAACCTCTTTGCCTTGGAGCCAGGGAATGTCCATTGCCCGTTTTTCACCCTTTGAGCTGTTGCTGCTAAAGAGCCGCAGCCAAGTGGATACGGCAACACTACTACTGTTAGCTTGGGTGCTTGTACATCGCCAGCAGGTGTCTGAAGGCCAGCGGCGACGCCGCCTGGCTCAAGTCACCGCGCAATTTCGTCACGGGCACGAACTTGGGCCGGTGATGAGCATTGCCCATAGCCAAGACCTTCAAGCCATTCAGTTAGCGGCCGAGGTTGTGCGCAAAGAGTGCTCCAACGAGCGCAGTCTCAGCATACTTTACCAAGCGATCACTGTAGCCACCGACGATGGCGAGCTATCTCTGAATAACCATTACATTCTGGGCTTTCTCGCTGATTTGCTAAATATCACACCTGCCACATTCAGCACTCTCTTTCATGAGTTAACGGGCAAACCACTGCAATCAGCAGAGGACCCCAGTCGAGATGCTTACTGGCAGGTGCACGATCCAGAATATCACGCGCGCAAGGCACGTGATGCACACGCGGCTGAGCAGAAAGCAAAAGAGGCCGAAGAGCGCCAGCGTGCTAATAAAGAACAACAGCAACAAAAGCAACAAAAGCAACAAAAGCAACAAAAGCAACAAAAGCAGCAGAATAAACAACGCCAACAGGAAGAAGCACACCGTGAGAAGGCAAAACAGGAGCAGGCCAAGCGGGAACAGAACAAACAACAAGAGCGCCGCAAACGACAAGAACAGACCCAACAGCAAGAGCGTCAGCGCTGGCAACAAGAGCAGAAGCGTCAGGAAGAAGCCCGTCGCCAACAGCGGGAGCGCCCCTCTTCACCACCTGATCGCAACACACGGGCGCTGGCAGTATTAGGACTAACACCAGGGGCTAATCGTGCCGATATCCGCCGTGCCTATCGCCGCATGGCGCAGCTACACCACCCTGACCGTTTCTATTCGGGTAGTGAACATCAAATAGCGCTGGCATCAACGCGTTTTCAGCGCATCAAAAGTGCCTACGATTATTTGATGCAAAATACCTGATCAGCCTACTGTTAACGATTAAGGGCTAAGCGCCCAAACCGACAGTGAGTATCAACTCGAACATTATGCGCGATTTGTATCAACGACTGACACTGACACCCGACGCGAGTGATCACGAAATCAAAAGCGCGGTGGCACGCTGCCCAAACAGTGCATTGCGCCAAGACGCTGAAACCGTGCTGGGCGCTGCAGAGCACCGTGACGCTTATAACAAGCTCCACAAAACGGTCAGTGACATAGGCCAATTGCGGGCAAGGCTGGGACTAACACACGGCGCTCATTGGCAGGGAGATGTGGCCAATGACTTTTCCCTGCCACCCGATAATGCTATTTCGCGCCATGACGAGTTAATTGATCGCGTTAGCCTAGCGGTATCACTTTATAACCGCTGGAGGTGCTTCAAAGGCCCGTGGTTACTTGTCGCCCTGTTCACCATTGGTGCTGGCATGGGTCTCGCCTTTGGGCTCACCCTGGGCTTGGGGCTTGGCATGGGATGATGCCCCTGCCCGCTCGCGGTCATCTTGGCGCGTTTCAGCCTTTGTTGGGCGCGGAGCAGGTTTTGGCGGCGTAGGCCGCTTCCGCGAGCTACCGTCGTCATCGCTGGCCTTATCCCCTCGGGCATTGTCACTCGGCTCGTCTAGCGTGAAATCCGTGCCAGCACTCTCTTTTCTCGTGCTCTCTTTTCTCGTGCTCTCGTCGGGCATACGATCTTGCCTGCTATCTTCTGAGCGCGCTTCCATGCTGACGCTGAGACGCGGTACGCCCAGGTCGATTTCCTGAGTTTCCATGCGTTGCTTCAATAGCAGGTTAAAGGCACGCGATACGTCCCATTGCATTTCTGGTGCTGTGCGAAAACGCATGCGCAAAATAGGGCAACCATCTTCAAAGCCCTGTACACCCTGCATTTCTAAAGGTGACCAAATATAGTGACGCATCATAGGGTCTTTGCGTAACTCTTGTGCTGTCTCTTGCATCAGCGTAATTGCATCATCGATTTTCATCGCATAAGGGATACGAATCCGCATTAGCGCAATACCGAATTGGCGCGACATGTTATGAATCGACTCAATACGGCTAAAGGTAATGATATGGACAACCCCATCTAAATCACGCAGCTTCACAGTACGTAGCGTTAAGCCCTCAACAGTCCCCATATGGCCATTAATCTGAACAAAATCATCCACCGCCAGGGAGTCTTCAATTAGAATAAAAATCCCAGTGATTAAATCTTGCACCAACGTTTGGGCACCAAAACTAATCGCCAGACCGATGACACCCGCACCCGCGAGTAGTGGTGTGACGTTAACGCCAAGATTTGCTAGCCCGGCAATCACCGCAATAATCAAAATCGTCACAAAAATAACATTGCGAATCATCGGCGTAATGGTTTGCGCCCGGGCTTGATTCACTCGCCTACCGCGAGAACGCGCGGGTGACGTTAGCGCCCGCTGAATAGCCGTATCAGCAAAGATCCATACCAGCCAAGCCAGCAGAATAGTTGACCCCAGACTTACCAATGCTTGACCAATGCGGGCACTGGCTACCGCTTGCTGACCAAGGCCAAACAGCGAACCACCCCAAACCTGCATAAACAGTTCAGCGAACACCATCCAGGCGCACAGGTGGGCAAGTACAAAGCCGAAGCGTTCTAAACGCTTACGATATTGGCTGTAACGACGGCGATGACGGCGTTTACTCAAGCGCTCTGACTGACGTCTCAACAAGCCCGTCACCACTAACGTCAACACTAATAAGCTTGCCGAGATAATCGAGCGCGCAAGCGCTGTACCCACATCGCCCACGGTGATAAAGATCGCCAATAATGAGCCACCCACCATCAGCAGCGCAGGAATATGCCAGAGGCCGCCCAGCGCACGGACCATCTCAACGGCGGCACTGGCATCACGGCGCTGCTTGTAAGGGCGGTTACAGATCAAATGGCGAACAGGTCGTTTAAACTTAAAGATAAAGCGCGCCGACAGCAGCGCAGCCAACATATTTGCAAGCACAGACACTAAGCTGGAAAGCTCACTACCCAGCAGCTCAACCAAGCGGGTGGAGTTCACCGCATCGCCCAAAGCGATTAATGCGCCAATGACAAACAGACCACGCAAGGCTTTTTGTTGCAGCACCTGTACCGCTGTAAAACGATGGCCGCGGCTGAAAAACGCAATGACCGTTTCAATCACCACCGACAACGCGCGACCACACACACAAACGTAAGCCACAACCAACACAACCGCTCGGCCTGGGCTGTAAGGTAATATCTGCCCAATCCCTAGCGTAATCGCGAATGACAGTGCCCAAGGCAGCATGCGACGTAAAAAGTGGACCGCCAATAACCAGGCTTTCGGGTCTCGAGGCAAATCAAGCGGCCATTTTCGTCGTGTGGCGATCAAACGCCCAAACGCAATCATAACGACCAGCAGCGTCCCCCAAATAACACCAAGGACGGCGCCTTCAGCCACTGCGCGTAACGCCTCCCCCTGGTCAGCACCATCATTTAATGCGCGTAAATCGGCAGCCCCTTGAACCAACTGTCGTGACCATTCATCAACCGGCGAATCGCCAGCCTGAGCCTGCTCGCCAATATTGGTCAGCGTATCGGCTAATGCGCCCAGCAGGCCTTGATCAACGGTTTTGTCCTCTTCGCTAGCCTCGGTGGCAAGCTGCAATTCACGCAGGGAGTCGAGCAGCACTCTACGCTGCTCTTCATTTTCCAGCATTGCGATCACATCGTTAAGCGAGCTTTGGAAGCGTTCACTACTGACACTCTGCTCTTCTGATGCATCACTGCCTCCCCCCAGGCTTGGCAGAGAAACGCTCTGCGCCTGTGCGAAGGTCATCACACCTAGGAGTAGCGTCAAAAAAACGCCTAACACGATATTGATTGTCCAGTGCTGTCGCACGCTTGACTCCCGAAAATGAACCGACATAACACGTCGATTAGTTAGCGTTTACTTAACTTTATACTCTCAGCCTTAATGCGTGACTATGATAGGCTGTTGGCTTAAACGTTCACCTCAAGGATACCGAGATGACGCTGCAAGCTCCTCCTAACCGTACCAATAGTGATGGAAAAACAAGACGTGTCGGTGTGGAAATCGAATTCGCAGGACTTCCACCGCGTGATACCGCTGAGCTGGTACGCGAGCTATTTGGGGGTGAGCTTAACGTGGTAAGTCCCCATCGGCTACTCGTTGAAGCGACTCGATGGGGCGAGTTCGGTATTGAGCTGGATACTCAGTATGCTCATCCCGATAAGACGCTACTGGAAGAACACCATGAAAGCGACAGTGAATGGGCGCGCCAGCAGCGCCATCGGCGACTAGAGTTCCATCAAAAAACCCGTGAACTGATTGGCGACATGGTGACAGGCCTAGTGCCTACTGAAATTGTCTGTCCGCCGATTCCCTGGAATGAGCTAGAGGAACTAGACCAGTTATTTGGTGCCCTGCGTGACAAAGGCGCGAAAGGCACCGATGCCAGTTTACTCTACGGATTTGGCTTGCATCTAAATCCTGAAGTAGAACGGTTTGACGTTGGTTACCTTCTGGCCATGATGCAAGCGTATTTGCTTCTCGCCAGCTGGCTGCGCGATGAGATCAAAGTCGACATTACCCGTGAAGTACTGCCTCACGCCAATCCATTTCATAAAGAGTACGCCCTAAAAGTCCTGGACTCTGGTTATCAGCCTGATTTAGATACGTTTATCAATGACTATCTGCACTACAACCCAACGCGTAATCGAGAGTTAGACCTACTGCCGCTGTTTGCGCACCTGCGTCCTGACCATCCCCATGAGCTGCTTCATAGCCAGCTCACTAAACCACGCCCAACGTTTCATTACCGGCTACCCAATGCGCAGCTTTCTCAGCCCAGTTGGGGGTCAGTTGTGGAGTGGAATCGCTGGGTTGAGGTAGAAAAGCTAGCCGCAAACAGTGACGTGCTGCGTGCTCGCTGCGATGAGTATATTGCTGAACACAGCCAACCGTGGTGGAAACGCTGTAAAGCGAAGCTGCTTGGCCTATTGAAGTCATCCTAAACACACTGCCTTAGTGAGAACGTGCCAGCATGTCTCGACCGCTTATTGGGATTACAACCTCTGATCAAAAAAGCCATCTAGCGTGGTGGTTTGACTGGTTCGCCGTATGGCGACATGGCGGCCAACCGCTTCGCTTGTCCCCTTCACGCCCCTTACCTGCCCACCTTGACGGGCTAATTATTGGTGGCGGCGATGATATTCAAGCACATCTTTACGGCGGCGAAGTACAGCTGGATGTGCGGCTAGACCCAGCCCGCGATGAACTGGAGCTCAATCTACTCGGCCGATTTATTCCGCAAAATACTCCTGTATTGGGAATTTGCCGGGGGGCGCAGCTAATCAACGTCCATTTAGGTGGCACCCTCGACCCTGATATTTACACCACCCATGAAGGTCTGAAACGACGGCGTACTGTGCTACCGCGTAAGACAGTAGATATTGTCGGAGGTAGCAAGCTTTATCAGCTATTAGGCGTCACATGGTGTCGCGTGAATAGCCTGCACCATCAGGCGGTCAATCAAGCAGGTGACGGCATCAATATTGTCGCCCGCGACCGGGACGGGCTAGTACAGGGAATTGAGTCGACAAAACATGATTTTTTAATTGGTGTGCAGTGGCATCCCGAGTGGCTCATTTTCAACCGCCCCCAGCAGCGTTTAATTAGTGCACTGGTGGCGGCAGCGAAGCAAGGTGCAGGCTAGAAACCTGCGTACCGCCTCTGGCTAGCCTTTTAGGGCTGCCAGCGCGGCCTCATAATCAGGCTCATTTTTCAGCTCGCTTACCAGCTCACTGTGCAACACGCGGTTGTCTGGATCGAGCACTACCACGGCACGGGCGCACAATCCTTCCATTGCACTATTAGCCAATGCGACACCCCAAGCTTCTTGGAACTCTCGATGGCGGAAGGTAGACAAGGTTTCAACGTTATCTAACCCTTCTGCGCCGCAAAAGCGCTTGGCTGCAAATGGCAGGTCAGCAGACACGACCAGTACAACGGTATTATCCAATTGCGAGGCCAGTTCATTGAACCGTCGAGTAGACACCGCACAAGTGGGCGTATCCACACTGGGGATAATATTCAGTACTTTGCGCTTGCCCGAATAAGTATCGAGGGTAACATCTTCTAAATTGGCATTGGTGAGCGTCATCAGCGGAGCAGTTTGACCTGGAGCAGGTAGCATCCCTGCCACATCCATGGGCTCGCCAGCACGCGTTATCTGTTGCATATTAGGCTCCTAATATAAAGCTAAAAAGGTGTATGGTGAGGGCTACCACCTTACAGGGCAATGCCCTGATTGGGCTAACCTTTCCTCTCTAACCTTTCTTCGCTAACCTTACCTCTGACAGGACAACGAGAACGCCATGACCTCTTTAGTCATTATCAAAACCGGTGACGCCTTCCCTGAAGTGGTCGACCAATACGGTGATTTCGAGCAACTCTTTATCAATCAGCTTTCGACGGCACTGCCGACACATCTGTCACTCAAGGTTTGGGATGCACGCAAACAAGGTGTTCCTCCTTCACCCACCTCATTCGCCGGCATTATGCTCACGGGTTCCCACAGCATGGTGAGCGAACAGGAGCCGTGGAGCGAGGCGCTAAAACCTTGGCTTGAGCAAGCGTTAGCCGAGAACGTCCCTATGCTTGGCGTGTGCTATGGTCACCAGTTGATGGCGTCAGCATTCGGGGGCATTAGCGATTACCACCCTGCTGGAAGAGAATCAGGAACGCGCAATGTTCGGCTTACCCAAGCAGGCCATCAAGACCCCCTGTTTAGCAAACTGCCCACACACTTCTCGGCTCACCTGACCCACGCCCAGTCCGTCATGCAGTTGCCACCCAACGCCACGGTGTTGGCGCATAACAACCACGATGCTCATCAAGCATTACGTTATGGCCCCCGCCAATGGAGCGTGCAGTTTCACCCAGAGTTCACCCGACCAGTGATGCATGCTTATATAGAGCGCCAGAAAGCCGCATTGCGCGACCAAGGTGAAAATCCTGACGCTCTCATTGACGCGATCACCGACACTCAAGCGGCCTCTAGCCTACTGCGCCATTTCCTACGCTTTACGTAAGCCGCTTTTGGTCGCGTCTTGATGCAAGCCGATCCGCTAATCGCGTGGGTTCTGGTAACTTGGTGCGTCCTAAACAGCGCACCACCCAGTCAAGCGATGTTTCAAGGGATAATCGATGCCCTGGCGACACGAATACCGGTTTCACATTTTCCCGCGAGCGTAGAACGACACCAATAACGTCGTTACCTGATGTTAGAGGCACCCAATCCCCCCGCGTGTTTCCCACCTCTGCATGCTGCCCCGTTAAGCGGGACTTAGCGATGCCGATCGTCGGTAAATTTAGCCACAGCCCCAGGTGGGCAGCGACACCAAGCCGCCGAGGATGTGCAATTCCCTGCCCATCGACCATTACCAGCTCTGGTGTGATCGCAAGTTTTGCGAACGCTTCCAGAGCGGCTGGGATCTCGCGAAAAGAGAGCAGACCAGGAATATAAGGCATCCGCGTTGGCTCACGATGAACCACCTGCTCTACCACAGCCAAATGCTGTGTGCTGTCAGGCTGCCACGCTAAAACGACGACCGCCGCCCGAGTGATATCACCACCCGCTTCAAACCCAATATCGACCCCAGCAATGTGGTGCACAGAGCCGATACGATCAGTGAATTCAAGTCGTTTCGCCAGCTCTGTTTGCAGCGCTACGGCCTCTTTTGGAGCTAAATTCCAGTCATGTAGCGGTGCGTCCATGCAGCCTCCTTTTACTGAACCATCATCATACTAACGTAGCTCAACTTCCCAGCTGCAATTACAGGCAAAAAAAATCCCCTTAAGCCGCAGGGCGTAAGGGGATAGAACGATCGTTAAACGTCGTTTTAAAGCACCATTATAATATGGCGCTATACATTAACTTAAGCGCGTTCGCGGCGACGAACTGGTGCATCACCGTCATCACGACGACGACGTGGAGCACGCTCAGGTGCACTGTCTTCACTAATTTCTAACGGGCGACCAGCAACGCGGGCTCGCGCCATTTTCGCCAGAATAGTGGAAGGCAGGCCACTGGGTAGCTCAACTACCGAGAAAGCGTTGCGGATATCAATACGACCGATACGCGCGCCCTCGATGCCACCTTCGTTCGCCAGTGCACCAACCAGTTGACCAGGCTTAACGCCATCTTTATGGCCAACAGAAACACGGTAACGAATCATACCTTCGCTAGGTGCGCTTGAGCGCTCGCGACGGCCACCGGGCTTGCCACCAGGCGCGCTATCACGCGTAGTACGCTCTTTACGCGGTGCTTGCAAGCGTCCAATCGGCGCTTCGTCAGCACGTGCCATCGCGGCAAAAGCACAAGCTAGCTCAACGGCATCATGGCCTTCTTCTACCAGGCGCTCAACCAGTGCGCGCTGCTCTTCAGCACCTTTGGTCAGGGCTGCTACAACGCGATGATGGAACACGTCATCACGGTGAGCGCGAATAGCGGCTTCGTCTGGCAGCGGCATTTCAGTCATTTTCTGACCGGTAGCCTGCTCCATCCAGCCCACTTTACGGCCTTCACGGAAACCAGCGAACGTAATCGCGATACCGCTACGGCCCGCACGACCGGTACGACCGATACGGTGGGTATAGGCTTCTGCGTCTTGCGGCAGATCGTAGTTGATAACGTGCGTAATACGCGGAACGTCAAGACCACGAGCAGCGACGTCGGTCGCAATCAGCACATCAACCTTGCCACGCTTGAGACGTGTAATGGTGCGCTCACGCAGGCTTTGGTCTAGATCGCCAGACAAGCCAGCGGCATTAACGCCACGGGCTGTCAGCTGTTCAACCAGCGTGGTACAAGCAGCACGAGTACGCACGAAGACAATAGCGGCATCAACCGGCTCAACCTCAAGGATGCGTGCCACTGCTTCAAGCTTAGCGCCACCATCGACGCGTACAATACGCTGTTCAATGTTTTCACCGGTCGTCGTGCGCGACTCAATCGCGACTTTTACCGGATTAACCAGATAGCGGTTAACAATGCGTTCAATTTCAGTCGGCAGCGTTGCCGAGAAGAACACACGCTGAGCATCTTTAGGGGTATCGGCAACCACGCGTTTTACGTCGTCGATAAAGCCCATGCGCAGCATTTCGTCAGCTTCATCCAGCACGAGTGCCGAAAGACCGTCGAGTTTCAGACTACCGCGATCAAGGTGATCGATAATACGGCCAGGGGTGCCAACAATAACCTGGGCACCGCGCTTTAGCGCGCCTAACTGTTCGCGGTATTCTTGGCCACCACAAAGGATAGCGACTTCAAGACCCTTGAGATTTTGGCCATACTTACTGAATGAAGCCGCAACCTGCTGAGCAAGTTCACGGGTCGGAGCCATAACCAGTACTTGAGGCTCGCGACGGGTAAGTTCTAAACGCGATAACAATGGCAATGCAAATGCAGCGGTTTTGCCGGTGCCGGTTTGTGCTTGGCCCAGCATATCGCGGCCTTCCAGCAACGCAGGAATCGTCTGCGCTTGGATCGGCGAGGGAATTTCGTAGCCTTGTGCTTCAACAGCAGAGAGAACGGCAGGCAACAGAGCAAGATCGCCGAAGCTCGGCGAAGCGACAGAAGTCGAGGTCATTAATCACACCTTGGTAGGCCGGTTTTTCCGGCAAAAAACATCGTAAGCGTCTCTGACTCTGCTCGTTAATACGCGTGACAATGCATATTAATAAACAAGGATCCGCAAGGCGGATATCATCATCAATGGAGTCGGAGACGCCGGTCGCACCTAGCATTCGGTTAGCAAACACCGCATAAGCGGGCTAACCGCTGTGGCGACCTTCTGCGCCGATTTCACCCGTTTGGTGAAATGCTGGAGGCGCGCCATCTTCACAGCAATGAACATCTGCAGTTGGCAAGATGTTCCAGCAAGCATTTCACTTCGTAGTCAAAGCTACATAGGAAATTGCTTATCGTCGTGATGGAGGGGTCAACACATGCGAGGAGGGCGCATCCTAACACCGCCAGTTGCTTATGACCAGTCTTTTTGCTTTAACCGTTCTTAATACTCAGGCTTGCACATATTCACTGTTCGTCTAACCTGAGAAGTGTCTAACGATGTTCACTAACTTCAAGGAGTGATGCTATGAACTGGGATCAAATTGAAGGCAGCTGGAAAGAAATGAAGGGAAAAGCTCGCGCAAGCTGGGGCGAATTAACTGACGATGAGCTTACCCAGATTGGCGGCAAGAAGGATCAACTTGTTGGCAAGCTACAGCAGAAATATGGCTTAGAGCGGGAAGAAGCCGAACGCCGTGCTGATGAATGGGCGAACGATCTTTAACGTTTGTCGTCTGATTAGACCGCACATTTTAATAGCTACATGGAGAGATGCTATGCGCAAGACAATGCTTACCACTGCTATCAGTACCGTCCTTTTAGGCAGCTTGGCCTTCGGTGTTCAGGCCTCAACTGAACCCCAGGGTATGTATTCTGCAGATGATATTATGGATGCAGAAGTGTTTTTTGCTGGTGGCTCTGGTGAAGAAATCGGTGAAGTCGAAGACATTCTTTTTGATGAAGAAATGCGCATTTCAGCGCTAGTCATTGAAAGCGGTGCAATTCTTGGCCTGGGTGGTCGCGAAATTGTTATTAATACCGATCAGTTTACCCTGGAAACTCATACTGAGAGTGATGGTGATACCGAACACCGTATTATGCTTGAGGCCTCCCAGGAGGAAGTTGAATCCTTCCCTACCTATGATCGTGACTGGTGGGAGCAGACTAAAAACAGTGCCCGCGATGCATGGCAAACGACCAAAGAAGGTGCTCAAAGCGCCTGGCAGTCTACCCGCGAAGCCGTTAATGATAACGAGTAAGCTGCCAGCTTAAATCGCTTAAGCTAGCGGTTAACTAGCCAAATGGGCCACCCAGCAATTGGGTGGCCCATTTGTTAGTAACAAGGTTTGAGATGCAACTTCTGAGAAGCTCTCTGTTTATAAATTATGAAGCGCGACGACGGATGCCCTGCCCTGGCAAGCGTTCACGATTATGAGGGCGCTCTAAATCCAATAGCGGTCCGGCAGGCACAATACGCGTTGGATTAATCGTGTCATGGCTGTAGTAGTAGTGGCGTTTTATTTGGTTCATATTGACGGTCTCTGCAATACCCGGCCACTGATACAGCTCGCGAACGTAATTCGCCAGATTTGGGTAATCTTCAATACGTTTTAGATTGCATTTAAAATGGCCATAGTAGACAGCATCAAAACGGATCAGCGTGGTGAAAAGCCGAATATCTGCCTCTGTTAACCACTCCCCCGCCAGATAACGATGCTCGCTCAAGCGTTTTTCCATTCGATCTAAGGCATCGAACAGAGCCAGCACATGTTTTTCATACACGTGCTGATCCGTCGCAAAACCTGACTTATAAACACCGTTATTAATGTGCTCGTACACATCGTCGCTGATGTCATCAATAGTGCGACGCAGGTCATCAGGGTAAAAATCTAAATCGTTACCGGTCAACTCATCAAACGCGTGATTAAAAATGCGCATCAAATCAGCCGACTCATTATTGACTATTGCGCTACGTTGCTTATCCCAAAGCACCGGTACCGTGACCCGCCCCGTATAGGCAGAATCAGTCATCGTATAGAGCTGATGATGATAGTCGACGTGGTTAACAGGATCCCCACTGGAGCCCTCACTTTGGTCATACGTCCAGCCCTTATCCTGCATAAATGGGCTAACATGAGAAGTGCCAATGAGTGATTCCAGCCCTTTTAACTTGCGCATAATAAGAATTCGATGCGCCCAAGGACAGGCTAGAGATACATAAAGATGGTAACGGTCTGCTTGCGCAGGGTAGCTCTGCCCTTGCCACTGTTTGCCTGACGACGCACCGCCTGACAGTACCTCCATCATGGCATCGTCACCCACCCAGTCGCGTAGCTGGGCAGACTCGCGGATAAATTCTCCACCATGCTTCTTAGTGTCGTACCACTGATCAACCCATTCGCCGTTAACAAGCAGTCCCATCGGGCGGCCTCCTATTGTAATAATCGTATGTAGTAAACGTATTAATAGTGCTGATGACGTTTAGCATACGCCCGCCCTCCCGATGCTCAAGCGGATGTTTTACGGCGATTCATTCGATGAAATCGAATCCTTAGGACAGAGCTCGCTCACCCCCTGTTTCAATGCCTGTGCCATGGCATGGGCTGCAGGGCCAGCGCGATCTCGGTCTCTGAATATCAACTGCATAGGCACCATTCGCACCCCACCAGCACTGAGCGGCAAAGGTTTGAGCTGCCCACTTGAAAGTTCATCAGCAATACGGGTTTCAGGCATCCAGGCAAACCCTAACCCACGCTTCAGCATATCTAATGACGTGTTTAAGTGACTCACTGTCCATCGTTGCTCCGCTTTCAACCAGCCGGAATTAGTCGACTGGCGTAGCGCCGAATCACGCACTACCAGTTGACGGTGTTGGGTCAGATCCCGAAGGTCTAGCGAGCGACTAAGCTGGTGTAACTCATGACTTGGGTGTGCAACGGCTATAAACCGCACGTTCACCAGCGGTTCACCTAAATACCCTTGAGCCGCAATCCCTGAGACCACAAGGTCGGCACGACCATCGTGGAGCATTTCTGTACCACCATTTAGCACACTTTCATGCAGCTGCACTCTGACCTGAGGATACGTTTCCGAGAAACGCTCAAGTGCTTTCGCTTGAGCAGCCGCTGGAAAAATCTGGTCAATAGCGACCACGATTTCAGCTTCCAGGCCTGCAGCCAAACGGGTAGCAACATCTTCTAAAGAGGCGGCACTTTCAATTAACTGGCGAGCTCGGCGCAATAAGAGTTCGCCCGCCTCAGTTAGGCGTACCTGCCTGCCCACCGGCTCCAGCACCTGAACACCCAACTGCTCTTCTAGCTTGTGCACGGCATGGTTAAGCGTAGATGGACTTTTGTGAATAGCCTCGGCCGCCCGCGCAAACCCACCATGGTCAACAACGGCTGCCAGCATCTGCCACTGTGCAAGAGTTACTCGAGACATTTCGATTCCCTCGACGCTAAACAGCGAAATAATCCGCTTTATGTTCGAAAAACCCTTATAGAATGCCAGGAAAAACCGCTGAGTACTTGCCTGTAAACAATTATTCCTAAGCACTAGGCTACCTAAGGGAGTTCACCTGACACTTTTCCCTTAATGACAGCCAGTTGACGCCAAGCCCACCAGATACACAAAAAGACAATTTATTACAAAAAAACAATATTCGACGCACAGCAATTATTAAGTATATCTAAGCATGCTGCCTCAAGACCGTTTCATGATGCCTGTTTTTGCTTTCCGGGCGCCAAAAGATATACAAAAATGATACAAAAATATCACAAAAGCATTGCATAATTAATTTAACTTCTAAAATTGGCGGAAAATATTGATTAACGCCGCCTCCCTATGATTAATTATTGTGCCTGCTTAGTTTTAAGGCGGTTTGCGTTAAGTTACTTTTTTTAGCGAACGGCGTTCACAAATAGGTTTCCTTGCTTATTACCTCCGTATTTCAATGAAGTACATTTAGTGTACAGGCATACAGTCTGTTCACCCTTACCCTCATGGGGTATGGTTCCTGGGTTTACTTTCTTTCATGTTACTCATTTACCACGAACTCGGCGGCCCATTTACCCATGTTGCGAATTCTTCATTCGCTGCCCCGCACACATAAATTGTTACTGTTACCCGTGGCTACAATGGTCACTGTGCTGGGCACACAAAAGTTAATTACGACCTACCACGACTTAAATCAATCTCATACACCACTGGAAAGCGTGCTTGTACCGCTTCCCAGCGACTCTGCTCCAGGGGTTCCTTCATTGCGTCAAGAACGCACCCCCGTTGCTGAAGCCATTGATCGCGCTTCTCGCGCTATCGATGCAACGCGAGATAATATTCCGCTGAACGACCTCGCGGCTACAGAAATTGTCGATCTAGATGTCATCACTAGCGCCGAAGCCTCGATGGCTAGCGTCACGACGCAACCTCACATTAATGCCCGGTTAGATGACGGCGCGCTTCACATGGCCGTGGTATTAGGGACCCTCTCAAGCGGTATGCTCGATGCTGATAAAACGGCTTCCGTCGAAGTGGATAACACCGCTTCCGTCGAAATTGCCGATGCCACTTCATATGAAGATTATGGCAATGAGCTGTTTGGTGATATTTCGTTTCTCGAGCTGGAACTTGCTGCGGACGAGCCCTACGTCCCTAAGTGGAAAACACATATTGTCGAATCGGGTGAGACCTTCGCGTTGCTGGCACAGAACAAGCTAGGCCTGGGCTACAGCGAAGTAATGGCGTTGCTAGAAGACCTACCGGATCCACGCATGCTTACTCATTGGCGTGCTGGCCACAGTTTCGATTACCAGTTAGATGAAAATGGTCGTTTACTGTCGTTGCGTATGATGAAAAACACCCGCGACGGTATCTTGCTAGAGCGTGATGAAGAGCACTATGCCGCAACCGTTATTGAGCGCCAGGGTGAAGCGGTACAGCGTCTTTACGCGGGTAGCGTAAGCGGTAGTTTTGCACGCTCAGCCCAGGCAACGGGGCTAAGTAGCAGCGCCGTTACTGAACTCACTCACCTACTTGAGCAAAAACTCGATTTTCGACGCGACAGCCGTCGTGGAGATCGCTTTCAAGTGCTAGTTGAGTCAGACATGATTGATGGAGAAGCGTTTGACTCTCGCGTACTTGCTGTTAAGTACGATGGCGAACGCATGGATTTAACGCTTCTTCGCAATGCTACTGATAGCAATTTCTATACGCCCGAAGGGAGTAGCTTAGACCCTGCTTTCTCGCGCTATCCGTTTGAAGGCAATTACCGTCTAAGTTCCAATTTTAATCCGCGCCGCAAACACCCAGTGACTGGCCGGATAAGCCCGCATAATGGAACCGATTTTGCGATGCCTATTGGCACACCTGTCGTTGCTCCAGCCAATGGTCGCGTGGAAAAAGTGGGCAACCATCATGCCGCAGGGCGTTACATTGTCGTTCGTCATGATAATGGCTATCAAACCCGTTATCTTCACCTTTCTCGTCCGCTGGTCACCGAAGGTGCGCGTATTGAAATGGGTGAGCGCATTGCGCTTTCAGGCAATACAGGGCGGAGTACGGGGCCTCATCTGCACTATGAAGTCATCGTCAACAACACGCCTGTCAACGCAATGAACGTAGAGCTGCCTGAAAATACCAGCCTAAGCGGCGACACGTTGATTGCTTTCCAGCGCCAAGCTGAGCCCATGATGGCAGCATTGGATAGCGGAGAGACAGGTACTATCAGCGTTGCAAACTACGAGCGCCAAGAGGAGCAGTAACTTTCTTACTCTCTTTACATTGAACAATAACGCCGCCATTCAGGGCGGCGTTATTGCTTTGAAGCAAGTCTACGTTTACAAACCTTGCTTATAAACCATTCTTATAGAAAACCTAGCAATCAATCCGCCCTTCACGTTATACCGCTCGTGACAATGCAGCCAACAGGTCAGCGTCACGACGGTAAATATCATCACGAAATTCTACTTCCCCTTGAGCATTTGGCCAGGCCGTCAAATAGTGCAGCGCGACGGGAATACGCTGTGGCAGATTAACATTACGATCACTTCCGCTACTGTTAAGCAACGAAGATAGTTGGTGACGACTGCCACTATCTTGAAGCAGTAACTGCGCAAATTCCGTTACGCCTTCAACGCGCACACAACCAGAGCTGAGCGCTCGCTGATCGCGCTGAAACAACCCTCTGGCGGGTGTATCGTGAAGATAGATCATTTCGCTATTGGGAAAACGTACCACCACGCGGCCTAGCGGATTACCGCCACCTGATACTTGGCGCAACATCACTGCACCTGGCCGTTGCCAGTCAATAGCATCAGCGTTTAACCGCTCGCCGGAGGGACTTAACACTTGGATATTTCGCCGGGCTAAATAGCCAGGGTCTCGTCTGACCTGAGGTAAAACGTCCTCGCGCATAATGGTCGGTGGAATCGTCCATGACGGGTTGATGGTTAAGTGGCTAATCGCCGAATGAATAATAGGCGTTTCGCGCCGCGGTGTGCCGACTACCACTCTGGCATCCCAGTGCTCACCATTGGGCCGAGTGTAGTGCAATCGATATCCCGCAATGTCAACCCACACTCGCGGTTCATTGGTTTGAGTGGGCTTGATCCAACGCGCCCGCTCTAAGTTGACACGCAGTTGATCGATACGCGAAGTGACCGGTGTATTCAATGCAAGCCGCGTGCGCTGCCCCACAACACCATCTTCTTGTAACTGATGACGACGTTGAAATTGCTTAACTGCCCTTTCTAACTCAGCATCATAGGTGCTCTGGTTGCTAACCGCAGATTGAACCTCAATCATTGGGTAGGCATTGCTATCCGCCGCCAGCAAGTTGGTTTCTCCCCAATAGGCCAAGCGCTGTCGCAATACCAGCACATCCTCATTAGTATCACCTGGGCGTAATGCCTCATCTCGACCGGCCAGGTAGGGAACATTGCCTTTTTCAGCCAGCGTACGGTATTGACGTAGCGCATCACGTAGCTGAGCGTACTCCGTTGATGAGGGCCTCACATAGTCAAGCGCGCCCTGAATATCGTCATTTTCCACCGCATGGGCAATGCGCAGCAAAGAGTAGCGGCGCTCAGGCCTAGGGATATCCCATTTCGGCTCGACCTCGTTTGGATTCACCTTGCCCCGCGAAAGGTGCTCAAGTGCGAGTAAAAGTGCTGTCGTGGCCTGAATATCAAAGTCAGCTTGCGCCAACGCCCCTGCTTGCTGGCTAACTTGGAATGCGTTTAGCAGGCTGCCCGCGTCGTAATCACTAGGAGCCAAACCATCATCTTCAAGACTATTTAACGCCTGCACCAGTGCTTCAACCCGGTTGATATCTTGCCAGACGGGCCGTTGGTTTAGCTGCTGGTAAAAGTCCTCAACAGGCAGTAACGCACTGGATTGAGTATCCAAACGCTGAGCTAACGACTGCTCAAGAGCACCTGTATCAGCTTGCGCGCTGGTAACTAACTGAGGCGCTTGGATCAGCGTCAGACATAGAGCCACCCCTATCGCCCATCGTCTAATTAACGTTGTCTCGTTCATCGCTCCTCCTTGCGTTACTATTCATCGTCGCTATTTATCATTGCGATTCATCATTATTACGCTACATCTATTTATCATAGCCGTTTACATGTCTCCTTCATCGATATCTATTGCAGGATTGCACTCTATGCCTTTTTACCTACGTGCTTTTACCGCCATTTTTTCGCTTCCACTGTTGTTATTGAGCCTTCCCTTACAAGCCGCTAGCTTTTTCTCACAGGTCTCTTCTACAGCGCCTCCCGGCGTTTCGCCCTTGCATCATCAACTGCTCCAACTAGCCCCATCAGCAACGCCAGAGGCGCTGCGACTCGCCGCTCAATCACTTAGCTGTGCTGACCCAACCGCTGAACGCTTAGCCGTCATTGATTACTCGCTTCCGTCTACCGAGCCACGGCTTTGGGTCTTCGACCTACATCGACATAAGCTGCTATTTGAAGAGCTGGTTTCTCATGGGCAAGGTTCTGGCGATGCGTTGGCAGAGGTCTTCTCCAATACCCCCGAGAGCCACCAGTCCAGCATCGGGCTCTTTCGCACAATGAATAGTTATTATGGTCGTAATGGCTATTCATTGCGCCTGGATGGCTTAGAACCAGAGGTTAATGACCTCGCGTTTGAGCGAGCGATTGTGATCCATGGCGCTGACTATGTTAGCGACGACTTTATTACCCAGACCGGCAGGCTCGGACGTAGCCACGGCTGTCCTGCCGTACGCGAAGACATCACGTATCCTCTTATCGACAGTTTGAAAGAGAACCAGTATATCTTCGCCTACTACCCCGATGAAGAGTGGTTAGCAACGTCGCAGTTTCTGCGCTGCCCAAACGACAATGCTCCCCACTTAGCCCAACGCTGATAATTTTCCCATCAAAATTGGTGAGCGGCGAAGCTGCCCACTTTGTGAGACCAGCCTTAAGGCTGGTCTTTAAAATTCGCCTTTGAGACTAATCTTTGAGACTGACCCGGATACATTAAGAAACATAGTCCTCAAAAACGCAATAGACTGGTTTTCATCATTAATACCAGGTAACTCCGGCACGCACGGCAACCACCTGCAATACTTTGTGACAAAACATCACAAAGCTATTTACTATTTTGCAGGTACTGGCCATGTTTGCTTTTATGCATCCGTATCAAACTATCCATCGCCTAGAGCAAGAAGTGGCAGCGTTGAATGCCCAATTAGAGGCTGAAAAAAAGCGCCACCGCTGTCGCGCGATCAGCTTGATGACGCCAGTTGAGTCGCTCAGCATGCTTCAGGCCAGGGGCGCGGACATGCTTTGCTCATTGAGCAAAGGCGTAGAAGTGCACGCTCAGCACCTTGCTGCCGAGCAATCGACACTTACTGACACCTTCAGCCGACTCCATAAAGCCGAGCAAAGCGCACAAACGTTGCAGCAACACCGCCAACGCTGCCAGCAAACAGACGCTTATTTATCGTCCCCTTTAGTGACTGAGCAAGCCTTCCACGATATACGTCAGTTGAGTGTCGAATTAGGGCACAGCGCAGGCCATACACAAGCGTTAGCCATTACTGCGGCCTTGGAAGTCGCTCACTTTCATGAACAACCGGCAGGCATGCCAGCAATTGTCCAGGACCTGCAAGAGTTATCAAAACACTCTCGGCAATTAGCGCATCAGCTAGCGCAGTGGATCGAGCGCACCGCATTGCAAGTAAATGAAGATGCAAAGATCCGTGATTATCAGCAGCAGGAAATAAAGGCCTTAACCAGCGCCGCCCAAGCAGCAGAACATGTCATTGAGCAGTTGATAGACCAGTCACGCCATATGTATAAGGTCATACACCACAGTACAACCACGGCTTATTTGCACGCCGCCAAACTCGAGCATGCGGTATGGAAAAGCCGCCTTTATAGGCAACTACTCTCTGCTCATCTGGAAGAGAATTTAGAAGATCACCAGCACTGCACGCTTGGGCATTGGTACTTTATGGGGGACGGTCATCGCTATAAGCATACGGAGGCTTACAAAGCGCTGGCGGCACCGCATAAGCGTTTTCATGAAAGCGGTTTAGAAGCACTTAAGTTTGCCCGCCAAGGTGATCATAATGGCCAGCTTGCGGCACTGGCTATGATGGAAGAAGCCAGCAGCCAGCTAGCGCTCCAGCTTGATAAACTGATGGAGCATGCTGTTTATGAGGTTCCCCTTTCAAATGGGCGCCCTTCACCATTAGCAGATTCACCTTGATGACGTGCTGTACGCCTGCCTAGCAGACGTACACATATCACACTCTTTTATGCCATGCTGGGTGCGTTACCGCGCTTTTAATCACTCACTCAGCAGGGAAAGCAATGTCGCAGATCAAAAAGCTAGATCTCGCTTTACAGGGCGGTGGAGCCCACGGTGCTTATACATGGGGTGTCATCGACCGCTTACTTGAAGATGACCGTATCGAAATAGAGGGCATCAGTGGCACAAGCGCTGGCGCAATGAATGGTGTGGTCATGGCAGACGCCCTCACCCGCGGTAACAAAGATACGGCTCGCCAAGCGTTACACCAGTTTTGGAAAGCGGTTAGTCGAGCGGGTATGGCGAGCCCAATTCGCCGCTCACCACTAGATGTACTTACCGGAAACTGGTCCCTCGATCACTCACCGGGTTATATGGCTATGGACCTTTTAAGCCGCTTGGTATCCCCCTACCAACTGAACCCTCTGAATATTAATCCATTGCGTGACATTGTCGCCGAACATATTGATTTCGAACGTGTAAGACGTTGTGAGCAGCTTAAGCTATTTGTGACGGCCACTAACGTTCGCACTGGAAAACAGCGCGTCTTTCGCCGCGAAGAGATGAGTGTAGATGCAGTCATGGCCTCTGCTTGCCTGCCATTTGTATTTCAAGCGGTTGAGATAGAGGGCGAAGCGTACTGGGATGGCGGTTATATGGGTAACCCAGCGCTGTTCCCTTTAATGGAGGAGTGCAGCGCACGCGACATTCTGTTGGTGCAGATTAACCCCATCATCAGAGAAGAAGTCCCCACGTCTGCCTCAGCCATAATGAATCGACTAAATGAAATTACCTTTAATTCAGCCCTGATTAAAGAAATACGCATGATTGCGCTGCTTAAGCGCACACTGGATGAACAGGGAATCGAAAACTGCTATCAGCAAGCGCTCTTCCACCGTATCAGTGGCGAACAGGCGCTAGAGGATCTCTCGGTATCCAGCAAAATGAACTCAGAATGGGCGTTTCTATGCCATCTGTTTGAGCAAGGGCGCGATGCCGCCGAACGCTGGCTAGAAACTCACTTTGAAGCGATAGGTGAACGTTCAACACTGGATATTGACGCTGTTTATTTGCACGAATAACCAGCACTCAGGTGTCGCACGTCTTCACCGCAGATGCGCCACCTTGGTGCATTACCAGCCTACTGAAACTCTCCACCTATTAAACAAACACACATAAGAAACTGATTTTAAAATTAAAATAATCTTATGGCGAACTAATTGCTTCACTCTTACTGAATGATGGTAGGCGTGGACCAGGCCCAACGGGTACGAGTGCGTCGAACCTGCCCTTCAATGGCGAAGGCATGTTCTCGTTAACAACATAGCGCCTTTCCAAGCGCCATGTTTTGACCCACTCGTATCGTGCTCTGTGAGGCCATCCATGGACATTCGCAATAAAGCTAACCGCATTCGGCTATTAAACTTCTCTACCCCTCAAATGCGTGCGTTCCACTTCTCCTGGTTCGCGTTCCATATCTGTTTTTTTGGTTGGTTTGGCATCGCTCCACTGATGGCAGTGGTCCGTGAAGATCTATCACTCACCCAAACGCAGATCGGCAATACCATTATTGCCTCCGTTGCTATTACCGTTATTGTCCGCCTGCTCATTGGCGTGCTGTGCGATAAAATTGGGCCTCGTAAAACCTATACCGGTTTGTTGATGCTGGGCGCTGTGCCCGTTATGTGCATAGGTTTTGCCAATAGCTTTGAGACCTTCTTACTCGCTCGGCTGGCCATCGGAGCCATCGGTGCATCCTTTGTGATCACCCAATATCACACCACGATGATGTTTGCGCCGAATGTCGTTGGCACCGCCAATGCGACCAGTGCTGGCTGGGGGAACTTGGGCGGCGGTACGACGCAAATCCTGATGCCGTTGATTTTCTCAGGTCTACTAATGCTTGGCGTTAGTGAAACGCTAGGGTGGCGTTTAGCAATGGTGGTGCCTGGCGTCGTACTGTTTTTTACTGGGATTGGCTATTGGCTGTTTACCCAAGACGCTCCCGATGGCAACTTTAGCGACCTGCGCGCCCGCGGTGAGCTACCTGAAGCCACAGGTGAAAATAGCGCAGTACAAAGCTTTCTGACCGCAGCAAAAGATATTCGCGTATGGGCGCTGTTTATTGTTTACGGGCTCTGCTTTGGCGTCGAACTAACCATCAATAATATTGCCGCTATCTACTTCTTCGACAAGTTTGACCTGACTCTGGCGACCGCTGGTTTAATCGCTGGCTTATTTGGCCTAATGAATATTTTTGCCCGTACCCTTGGCGGCGTTTTTTCAGACCTGTTCGCAAAACAAGGCGGTTTAAAAGGGCGAGTTCGCTGGCTGTTTATCGCCTTGGTATGTGAAGGAATAGCACTCATTGCCTTCTCACAAATGCATGTCTTAAGCCTCGCAATTGGCATCATGCTGGTCTTTAGCCTGTTTGTTCAAATGGCCGAAGGAGCAACATTTGGCGTGGTGCCCTTTATCAATAAAAAAGCACTGGGGGCTGTTGCCGGTATTGTGGGGGCGGGTGGAAACGTCGGTGCCGTATCCGCCGCCTTTCTGTTCCGTAGTGAAAGTCTTGGTTATCAACAAGGGCTTTTTTACCTTGGCATTACCGTATTAGTGCTCGCTTCCTGTGTACTGGTAGTACGCTTCAGCGATGCCACAGAAGCCGAAGAAGCCACCGCCTACCGTGATGCGGTTGGCGGCGACACGAGCGCAGGCGCACTCTCGCTGCGTTAGTATTCACTTACCCCTCTGTACGCTTTATCCGCGACGATTTTTTACGACACGTTTTCGCGACACTTATCGCAACAGAGGGGATTTCATCTCAGGCGGGGAGTAAAAGGAAATCACTATGTCTTCAGCCCAACAGCTACTCTTAACCGCCCTTCGATGCGATATCGATAGCCTGCACCACTTAGCCACTACCTCAGAGATCGTTGGCGACATTAGCGGTTTTATCCATGCGCTCCAACGTGAACGAGGTGCCTCGACGATTTACCTTGTCTCGAAAGGTAAACGGTTTGCTACTCGGCGAAAGGAATTTTTACAGCATAGCCATGAAGCCGAGACCGTTATGCGCCAGCGGCTAGAAGCGCTTACCGAAGAAGCACGGCCGCAGGCAGCGGCACGCTTACTCAGGCGGATCGCAGCGGTGTGGCTTGCCCTGGATGACCTAAACACGTTGCGGCAAGCCATTCTTTCGTTTGCGATCTCTCCTGATGTGGCAACCCAAGCCTTTAACCACTTAATTAGTGGGCTCCTCGCCATTGTATTTGAAGCAGCAGATACCTCGGTAGACCCGGATATCACTCGCGCACTAGTGGCTATTTTTCACCTTATGCAAGGCAAAGAACTCGCTGGGCAAGAACGTGCCTGTGGTGCCTTTGGCTTTACCCATGGGCATTTCGACGATGCCCATCGCGAATTGATTCACCAATTAGTACGCGATCAGCAACGCTGCTTCGACACCTTTGAAGAGTTTGCCTCATCCGAGGCTGATCTTGTTTGGCAGCAGACTCTCTCGCCGCGAACACTCGCGGGGATTCAGCAGCTTCGTAACATTGCTTACCAACATGTTTGTCAACACTCTCATCAAGAAGGCCGCGTAGACAAAACGCTTAGCGAAACATGGTACGACCTAACCACATTACGCATTGATAGCATCAAAGCCGTTGAGGACATCCTAAACCGCCAATTAACGGCGCTATGTCATCAAAAAATCGCTCAGGTGCATTCGACGTTAGAGCAGGCTAAAACACCTCCTAACCAGCCAACTCTTGCTCCCTGTGAGCAGCTTCTTGCCTTGAGCGATACACAACCATTAGGAGAGCTGACAGCTAGCGCTTTAACCTCTCCATTAGGACGTTCACTGATTGAGCTTGCCCATGCACAGTCGAGCCACCTTCAAGGTCTTAGCGATGAGCTGGAAAATACCCGTAAAGCCCTGCGTGAACGTAAGCTCATCGAACGCGCCAAAGGCCTTATCATGGCCCACCAGGAGATGACCGAAGAAGAGGCTTATCGTTTTTTACGTAAAACCTCGATGGATCACAGTAAAAGCATGGCCGATATGGCGCAATCGATACTCGACCTTTCATCTATGCTCAAACGCAAAGACGAAAACACGCACACAAGCTGAAACAGCTCATTTGCAACACGGTGGGCAATTAGCCATTCTTATATCTCCCCTTTCTGAATGAGCTAGGAGCACACGCTATGCAGCACCGTGTCCTAATGATTACAGGCGCCTCAAGCGGAATTGGTGCCGCCACCGCGCGAGCAGCCTCACGTGAAGGTTATAAGCTGATACTTGCCGCCCGCTCTACCGACAAACTTACTGCACTATCCCAGGAGCTTGGCCCAGAAAACGTGCTGACATGTGCGTTGGATGTCACCGACATGGCGCAACAGCAAGCAATGGTCGATCAAGCGATTGAAACATTTGGGCGTATTGATGCAGTCTTTGCAAATGCTGGGCGCGGTGGTTCTCCCGGCGGTTTTAGCGGTGCAGATCACGACGCTTGGCGTGAGATGATCCTGACCAATATTTACGGTGTGGGGCTAACGCTTCAGGCATGCCTTCCCGCGCTAAAGCGGAGCAAAGGGCATGTACTATTAACCGGCTCAGCTGCTGGACGAACGACGATTCCAGGCTCGATGTATAGCGCCACAAAATGGGCAGTGACCGGTATAGGCTATAACTTGCGTGAAGAGCTACGCGGAACGGGCATGCGCGTTACCTTGATTGAACCGGGCATGGTGGATACCCCTTTCTTTGATAAGCCACCAGAGCATGCGCTTGAAGATCGCGATATTGCCAACGCCGTGATTTATGCACTTTCTCAACCATCACATGTCGATGTGAACGAGATTTTAATTCGGCCAACGCCACCCACTGATTAATCGACGCTGCGAACGGACAACAATGGCACCTTGCATTTCTTCTTACCTGCCCACATAACACTGGAATACCTAGCGTGCTAATAAATCACGCCGTAAATTTAGCCGCCCATACGCTTTTTAATGCAGGTGCCCCATGAGCCAACTCGCCAATACCGCCCTTTCCGTGCTCGATCTAGCACCGATTCGTCAAGGTGGTAGCGCTGAAGAAACATTTCGCAACAGCGTGTCCCTAGCGCAACGGACAGAACAGCTCGGCTATACGCGTTATTGGCTGGCTGAACATCACAACATTGCAGGCATCGCCAGCGCAGCAACTGCCGTATTAATTGGTCATGTTGCTGGGCAAACCTCCACTATACGCGTGGGCAGCGGTGGCATCATGCTACCTAACCATCCGCCCCTGGTGATTGCCGAGCAGTTCGGCACCTTAGAAACACTTTACCCAGGCCGGATTGATTTAGGACTGGGCCGTGCGCCCGGCTCAGATGGCGCCACCATGCAGGCGATGCGCCGCAATGCTCAGGCGGGCGTCGATGACTTTCCACAGCTGCTAAATGAGTTACAAAGCTACTTAGCGGATGCGGATCCACAGCAGCGTGTGAAAGCCGTCCCTGGACAAGGCACCCACGTACCTATCTGGCTACTCGGCTCTAGCGGCTATAGTGCGCAATTAGCCGCAAAACTCGGGCTACCCTTTGCATTTGCGGCCCAGTTTGCGCCGGGTTACTTATTTGAAGCATTGCGGCTTTATCGTGATAACTTCCGGCCGTCGGAGCACTTAGACAAACCCCATGCCATGGTAGGGCTACCCGTTATCGCCGCAGAAAGCGATGCCATGGCCCATTACTTGGCAACGACCTCTCAACAGAAATTTCTTAGCCTTATTCGAGGCAAGCCGACCCAGTCGCTGCCCCCAGTTGAACAGATGGACTGGACCCCGATGGAGCGCTCCCAAGTAAGCCAGTTCCTAGGTGCCGCCATCATTGGTGGGCCCGATACGGTCAAAGCTGAGCTAGAGGCCTTTCAGGCGCGTACTGGCGCTGACGAGTTAATGATCAATAGCGACTTTTATGATCATGCCGACCGCTTGCGTAGCTATGAAATTGTGGCAGATGTCGCTCGATAACCCATTAACTAAACGCTAAAACCATGACCACACTTAGCTTTACACCCATGACGCAAGAGGACTTCACGGTCTTCTGGCCTACTTTTCAGTCCATCGTTAGCGCTCAAGAAACGTACGCTATCGATCCTGATATTACCTTTGCAGCAGCTTATGCATTGTGGTGTCAGCAGCCCAAAGCGTCATTTGCGGTAAAAGATAGCCAAGGCGAGTTACTGGGCACTTACTATCTAAAAGCCAATGCAGCAGGCCCTGGCCAACACATTTGTAACTGCGGCTATATGGTAACGCCTGCTGCTAGGGGGAAAGGTGTCGCCCGCCAGATGTGCGAACACTCGCAGCATGTAGCGCGTCAGCATGGCTTTGAAGCGATGCAATTTAATGCCGTGGTGGCCACAAACCAAGTGGCCGTCGCCCTGTGGCAACGGCTGGGGTTCGCAATTGTCGGCACGATTCCTAACGCCTACCGGCACGCATCCCAGGGGTTAGTCGATAGCTACGTAATGTATAAAGCGCTTTAGTGGCCACTTGATAAAATGGCACGCTTTATTGGTAGGGCGTCATAGGTCACCGGGTTACTTAAGGCAGCGTTGTAGAAGCTCTTCAGCGGCGTCGCTGCCTAACTCGGTTAAGTGGGCTATATTTCGCTCTGGGATTTGTTCCGTATCACCGTAAAAAGCAATCGCTTTTTCGACGCTGGCCTCGCGCAATAGATGAACCATCGCGTAGGGCGAGCGGTTAGTGTAATTCGCTGCGTCTTCAGGCTCAGCATCGGCAAAACAGTAATCAGGATGGAAGGTTGCTAGCTGATAAACACCTTCATACCCCAACTCTGCCAACAGACTTTCGGCCAGTTCGACATAATCCAGGTAATGATCAAAGCTTTTAAACAGCGTAGGAAATATCAGCAACGTGGTTTCCGTTTCCGGATGCTCGTTCAACCATTCTACTTCGGCTATTAGTTCCTCCAATGCCACGTCGATTTTTTTCGAGCGCACCACCTCGACCCGAACGTTACCGCCGTCAAGCTCGCGCTTAGCAAACGGGCATATATTGTGTTCCACAATAAAAGTGCGCACCCACGCTAACGTCTGCTCTGCTATCTGATTATCCGCCTCTTGCATCACGCCTACTACCTTACATTAGAGTGGCTACTACCACGGCTAGGACCTGCCCGTGTACCGGTAAGAAATAGTGTACCTGCAAGAACAAGCAAATGCTTCAGGTGTGCGCCTGGTACCGTGCCAACGCTACTTCATAAGACTTATGAATATGATCATCCATTAGGGCCCGAGCCGCTTTTCCATCTCTGTTTAACGCCAGTTCCACCAATTGATGGTGTTGCTCGTCCAACTCTTGGCGAATAGAGGGCATTTTGGGCCCCAAGCGGCGATAGCGATCAAACTGATCGTGCAGCTGCTCTATAAATCGAAGCAACCACACCGACCCACAAGGCGCCACCAGAGTGCGATGGAACTGAGTATGTAGACGTTCCCACTCCTCCCCTTTATCGAGTGATACATCCGCACGTTTTAAACGATGAGCCGCCGCTAAAAGATCGGCTTCCCATACCGCATCGCCGTGGGCAATGGCACGCTCAAGCGCCATGCCTTCTAGTTCAGTGCGCAAGCGCGCAATGTCATCCAGCTCCTCCCTCGACAGCTTCGGAACCCTGAAGCCACGTTGATTTTCTTGGATTAATAAGCCGTACGCCGCCAGTTTATTTAATGCTTCACGCAGCGGGCTTAGCCCTACTTGGTAATGCTCTTTCAGCGCATTAATGGCTAATTTTTCTCCAGCCGCAAAGCGGCCACCGACTAAATCTCTGCGCAACGCATCATAAATAGGACTAGAGGCAGTATCAGCAGGAGGTGGGATGTGCTTGTTCATTCCATGATCCTTTTGCGCATCTTCGCGAACGCGTCTGTTAACGGAGATTCTAGAGCTAGGTGTTGACGTCTCACAATAGCCTAACCTATATTCTATTTTATTCAGAAAAATCGATTTTAAATAAAATAAACGATGAAGAGGCAAAATTGATGCTTTTAATTGAGATGCCGCTGCTAATGGCACTGGGCATATGAAACAGTCGGCACTCTTTTGGGCTTTCTTGCGTGTTGGCATCCTCGGCTTCGGCGGGGGGCCTGCCATGATACCGCTAGTACGTGCTGAAGTTGTGACGCGGCACAAGTGGCTAACCGATGAGGAGTTTGCCGATGTACTTGCCATCGGCAACACGCTGCCCGGTCCTATCGCGACCAAGATGCCCGGCTACATCGGCTACCGGGTGGGCGGCGTCAGTGGCTGCATTGCGGCTGTTGTTGCCGTCATTGTGCCCATGATTGCGGCGATGATTGTCATGTTAGGCATTTTTAGTCGCTATCGTGACGTTGCCTGGATACGTGGCATGGGGCAGGCAGTTATTCCTGTCGTTATGATCATGATGGGGCAATTAACTTGGGATTTTTTCGACAAATCTCAAGCTGCTCTTGGTTGGCTAGCAAGCGCGCTAATGGCCGTTATTGCAGGTGGATTAATTTATTGGCTGGGGGTGCATCCTGGCTGGGTCATTGGTGCCATCTTGCTAACAGCCATGCTGCGCCCAACGGGTAAAAAACGCGTGGAGGGCTCGGCATGATCTACTGGGAGCTTTTCTTAGCGTTTTTCATTCCTAACATTATTGGCTATGGCGGCGGTCCCGCCATTATTCCTCTCATCGAGGCCGAAGTGGTTAGCCGTTATGGCTGGATGACCTCTCAGGAGTTTGCCGAGACCCTCGCCTTGGGCAACGCCCTCCCCAGCCCTATCGCGACTAAAATGGCGGGCTACATTGGCTATGACATCGCCGGCATTGGCGGCGCATTTGTAGCTGTTTCCGCGACGGTTATTCCTTCTTTACTGCTGATGCTGGGGGCACTGGGGCTACTTTATCGTCATCGTGACTCTCCCCGTGTCAAGCGTATGAGCCAGTGGGTACGCCCGGTAATCGCCATCATGATGGCGTGGTTAACCTTAGGCTTTCTACTCGAAAGCCTTAACACCAGCGGGGCTATCCATACGCTGATTATCGGCATAGCGGCTGCTATCGCCTTGTTGCGCTTCAACATGCACCCCGCCTTTGTGGTTATCAGTGCAGTAATTTACGGCGCTCTTTTTATTAGCTAACAAAAAATGCGAGGACTGGCATGCACACTGATCCACACTATTACCCTTCCGCTTCACGTCGCATGGTTACCTTTGGCAAACGCGGGATGGTCGCGACATCTCAATCGCTTGCTGCGCAGGTAGGTATTGATATTTTACGCAAAGGCGGCAATGCCATTGATGCTGCCATTGCGACAGCAGCTGCTTTAACCGTTGTTGAGCCGACCTCGAACGGCATTGGTAGCGATGCCTTTGCTTTGGTATGGGTAAAAGGTGAGCTACATGGCCTCAATGCTAGCGGCCCTGCTCCCAAGGGTATTTCATGTGATGCCGTCAAGGCCCTGGGCCATGAGAAAATGCCTGCCCATGGGTTAGTGCCGGTCACCGTGCCTGGTGCGCTTGGCGCTTGGGCTGCTCTTTCAGAGCGTTTTGGTAAACTGCCGTTTGAGCAGTTGTTAGCACCAGCAATAGAATTAGCCGAAGAAGGTTTTGCTGTATCTCCAGTAGCGAGTCAACTATGGGAAAGCGCCGTAGAGCGCTATGGTCAATACAAAGCAGCAGAGTTTATCCCCTGGTTTACGCACTTTACTTCCAATGGCCAGGCTCCCAAAGCAGGTGATGTTTGGCGTTCTCCAGATATGGCAAAAACGCTGCGTGAAATTGCCAACAGCCATGCGGATGCGTTTTATCAAGGAAGTCTAGCAGATGCGATGGATGCCTTTTCACGTCAGCATGGCGGCTTCTTACGCAAAGAAGATTTACAAGCGTTCAAGCCAGAATGGGTCAAACCCATCAGCGTCCGGTATCGGGGCCATGATATTTGGGAAATCCCCCCCAACGGCAGTGGGTTAATTGTGCTTCAAGCGCTGGGGATTCTTGAGTCACTAGATGACCAATCGACAGATCCGGTGGAAACCCTTCACCGCCGTATCGAAGCAACAAAACTGGGTTATGTAGATGGCTTACGCTACATCACTGAACGCTGCGCAATGCAACCCAGCGTTGAGCAAATGCTATCGAGTGATTACCTCTCGCAACGCGCAGGTCTTATTGGCCAAGACGCCATTAACCCGGTCCATGGCAACCCGCTAAAAGGCGGCACCGTCTATCTAGCAACAGCAGATGATGACGGTAATATGGTGTCATTTATTCAAAGCAATTTTGAAGGCTTTGGCTCTGGAATGGTCGTGCCTGGCACCGGTATCAGCCTGCAAAACCGTGGTTGGTCATTCTCCCTTGATCCACAACATCCCAACGCGTTAGCCCCCGGCAAACGCACTTACCACACTATTATCCCCGGCTTTATCACCAAAGATAACCAAGCCGTTGGGCCCTTCGGTGTGATGGGTGGCTACATGCAGCCCCAAGGTCATGTGCAGGTAGTAACAGCGATGCTAGAAGATCACTTAAACCCACAGGCAGCACTGGATATGCCGCGCTGGAAGTGGACCAACGGCACAACAATTGAAGTCGAAGCCGATTTCCCCAACCACTTAGCACTTGCCCTAGCCCGCCGCGGGCATCACATCGTTAAAGTGGCCGACTCCATTACTTTTGGCCGGGGTCAAATCATTCTACGCGACCCTGACAGCGGTGTGCTCCAAGGCGGTACCGAGCCGCGCACCGATGGCGCGGTACTGCCTCTTTAAATTTTAGTTCACCCAACGTTAACCACGACCTTTCAATATCCGCTTTGCAATATGGTTTGATCTCCACCTACTGCTGTGCAGTTTACGCACTGCACAGCAGTAGGCTAGCTATCAACGCCAAAGCATCGCATCATGGCAACCACTTTTATCGGTTATGTTGCTAATCAATGACGCCACCCCCTTCTGTACCCGCTCACTCCCCTTTCAGCGGATTTTTTAGCGTGTTCCGCTATAGCCGACGTGCACTTGCACTAGTGTGGGAAACCTCGCGCTGGATGATGCTGGGCTTAGCGTTATGCACCTTAGTCGCTGGGGTTCTACCTGCCGTGGCCGCTTGGGTCGGCCAACTGATTGTGGATGGCGTCGTGGCGGCGATGGAAAGCTATCAGGCGGCGAGTTCGCCCAACCTCTGGGAAACACTAACGCCTGTATTAGGCTTAGTCGCCTTGGAAGGGCTGATTATTGCGTTTATTGCCCTAGCACAACGCGGCCTTTCGGCCCAGCAATCGCTACTGCGTGCGCTGCTGGGCCAGAAAGTTAATGTGATGATTCTAGAGAAAGCGGGCACGCTGTCACTCAGCCAGTTTGAAGATTCAGAATTGTACGACCAGCTCACTCGGGCACGGCGGGAAGCGTCTACGCGCCCGCTCGCGCTGGTGAATAAAACCTTTGGCTTGCTACAAAATGCTATTTCACTGGCTAGCTTTGGGTTTCTACTGGTGCAATTCTCCCCCTGGGCGTTACTCATTTTAGTGGTGGGGGCATTGCCCGTGTTTCTCTCAGAAGCGAAGTTTTCCGGCGATGCCTTTCGGCTATTTCGCTGGCGCTCACCGCAAACCCGTATGCAAATATACCTAGAAACGGTGCTTGCTCGGGAGGACAGTATCAAAGAGGTAAAGCTCTTCGGCTTAGAAGGTCTGTTTCTCCAGCGTTACCGGGATATCTTTACCAAACTATTTGCCGAAGACCGCCGCCTAACGTTACGTCGGGAAGGCTGGGGATTTATTCTTGGCTTACTGGGCACGCTGACATTTTACGCTGCCTACGCCTGGGTAGTGATTGAAACTGTCGCGGGCGCGCTTACCCTTGGCCAAATGACCATGTATTTGATGGTATTTAAACAAGGCCAAAGCGCCCTTTCAGCAAGTTTGACTGCTATTAGCGGTATGTACGAAGACAACCTCTATCTTTCCAATCTTTACGAATACCTCGAGCAACCCACCGAAGGTGAAGAAGGCCACCTCACCAAGGGTATAGCACCAGGTGATGGGTTACGCTTCGAACACGTCAGCTTTGCCTACCCCGGTGGCAGCGACGTACTGCACAATATTTCGCTACATTTAGCGCCGGGCAAAAGTATTGCATTAGTCGGGGAAAACGGCTCGGGCAAAACCACGCTGATTAAGCTATTAACGCGGCTCTACCACCCGACCAAAGGACGCATTTTGCTGGACGGTAGTGACCTCAAGCACTGGGATACCCAGGCATTACGGATGCGGGTTGGGGTTATTTTCCAGGATTTTGTGCGTTACCAACTCTCTGTTGGCGAAAACCTTGGGGTTGGCGACACTCAAGCCTTTGATGACCAAGAACGCTGGCAGCAAGCCGCTCACGATGGCATGGCGGATAGCTTTATCGACCGCATGCCACATGGCTACCAAACCCAGCTAGGGCGTTGGTTTAAAAATGGCCAGGAGCTATCGGGCGGTCAGTGGCAGAAAGTAGCGCTTTCACGCGCTTATATGCGTCACAATGCCGATATTTTAGTATTGGATGAGCCTACCGCAGCGATGGATGCCGCAGCAGAAGCCGAAGTATTCGCCCGCTTTCGCGAACATAGCCACGATAAAATGACGATTTTAATCTCCCACCGCTTTTCGACAGTGCGCAGCGCCGACCAGATAATTGTGATTGACCAAGGGAGCATTATTGAACGCGGCACCCATGAAGAACTACTTACTTATAATGGCCGGTATGCAAAACTGTTTCGGCTTCAAGCCAAGGGTTATCGTTAACTAAAGGAGCCTCTGATTAATGTGATGAGCGCAGGCCAGACAAGGCAAAAATTAACGAAAAAAGGACCGGGCTCGCGTTCGAGTTTACGAGTTGTAAATGAGCATTTTGATCGGACTCGCGCACGAGGCGATTTTTAACGCAGTATGGCCAAGCGTAATAGTTAATCAGAGGTTTCTTAACTGTTGACGCTCCTATAAGCATCGGTTAAAAGATAAAGGCTGCTTTTAAAAAGTAGCTTTATTTTTATTAAAGAGACTTTCTCAGAGACCTTCTCATGCGCTGGCAAATCCCCGCGACCCGAATGAATAAGCTGCACCGAGTTATTAATAATTCGGTATCGGCTTATTGTTGTCGCGCGCCAGAAATGTAGTGAGAAAATTGGCCGCGGCAGGTGTCGCGGCCATGTATTTTATCGTTACCTTTGATACTCCCTGATCGCGATGTTGCCCGGCCTCCTAACCCAGGAGACCGACCCCATGGCAGTAGCAACAATTACCCGCAAACTACTCAACGCTGTTAAGCACTATCGTACCCAGCGGCGTCTTTACGAAGACCCACGTCTCCACAACTCGCACCTGTTAAAAGATATTGGCTTACGCTGGGAGCAGGGCCAACTAGTATCTATTCACGGGGTAGAGGAACCAAGTCAGCGCAACCAACGCCACCAGGCCGAAACCCGCGATGCCTATGAAACGTGTCCACACTGCGGGAGCAGCCTGACATAGCTAACGCCCCGGTCACAGGAAGTGGCCGGGGCGTTTTAATACGCGCCCATCAAATTCCATTAAAAAAGCCGACCCAATAGGTCGGCGAAGCTGATGAGAGTTGCTCGGTAAAAAGGCCGAGCAATAAGATGCCTGGGGAAGGCATCGCCAAAACGCCTGCTCAAGCGGCTTGGCGATACCCTCGCCCGTCACTCTTACCTTTACGGGAGTAACTACCCTTACCTTTTTTCGGTGTTTGCTGCTGCATTTTGAACATGGGCGTTCGCAGCTGCGCTTTCAGTGCGTTATCGCGTATCTTGCCTTTTTTCACGGTGTACTCCTCAGTCTTTGAAAAAAACAGTCTTTGAAAAAACAGACATTAACAAACGCTTGTCTGGCAGCGCAGTAGTTTGTCCTGCCCCTACTGTTGCCGCCATTCCTATTGGTTTCGCCGCTTCTATGACCCAATGAGATTGATCAAGTTCCCAATGCCTTACGATGACGCTTGATCACCATAAGTGGCTAACGTGCTCGCGGCAGGGCTTTCCGCCACCATGCTCACCACGCTGCCCACCATAATCAAACACGGTGAGGGTAACGGTTGAGCAGCGAGTCGCGCGGGCATATCCGCCAACGTGCCCACCAACGATTGCTGTTCGGGCTGGCTAGCATTGGCCACCAACATAATGGGCCACGTATCGGGCAGACCCGCTTGGCGTAGGCCGTGGCAGATGGCGTCTACTTTGGAAAGCCCCATATAGAACACTAGGGTTTCATCCTGACGGGCAAGGGTTGTCCAGTCCGGCGTGCCACCTTCCCGGCACAGTTGCGCCGTAATAAAGCGCAGCTGCTGGGCATGGCCACGATCTGTTAGTGGAATCCCCATCCCCGCAGCGGCCGCCGAGGCAGCGGTAATGCCTGGCACTATTTCAGCAGATATTGAGGCATTCGCTAGCGCCCCCAGTTCTTCACCCATACGCCCAAATACGCCTGGGTCGCCACCTTTCAAACGCACAACCGACTTACCCGCCTGGGCAAGCGAGACGATCAGCGCGCCTATCTCATCTTGAGGCACGCTATGATGCCCGCTTGCTTTTCCCACGTAATAGCGTTCGGTGCCTGACGGTATCAGCCCCAGCACATCGTCACCCACTAAGCGGTCATAGACTACCGCATCGGCCTGCATTAACAGACGCGCTGCTTTCAAGGTGAGCAGTTCCATATCTCCACTGCCTGCACCGACTAAATACACTGTCCCAGAACGGCATTCGCCGCTAAGCGGAAGGCTTAAGCGCGTGGCTGATTCGCGGCCAAAGGGCGCTAACACCCGCTGGCTGAGGCGCATAAAGACCTCAAGCCATTTCTGGGTGAGTTGTTTGCTTAGCGCACGCATTTGGACGCTCCTCTTCAAGTAATGATTTTAATTCTGGAATACAGCTGCCGCACTGAGTGCCGCAAGCCAGTCGGGCGCCGAGGGCTTCAACACTGATATCGCCCCCACGAATTGCCTTAATGATAGTGGTTTGTCCTACTTGATGACAGCTACACACAACGGGGCCCGCATCTACCGCACCATCATCGCAACCTGCCAGTAGCCGTTGGCGATGGTGAAGGTCTAGCGTCGCGTCGTTAAAGCGCGCCTCAAGCCAAGCAAACCCCGGTAATTCTTGCGGTGGCCCTACCATTAGCCACCAGCGTAACTGGCCATTCACTATTCCTGCTGCGCGCAGTCTGCCGCTACCACTATCTTCGCACCACAGCGACGCGGGTACATCGAGCCAAGCCTCCACCGTTGCCAACCAATCGCTGACCGGTGCCCTATCAGCGAGCTGCCAGCGCTCGCAGTTACCCATAGGAATACGCGACCAATAAGTGTTTTCACACCAACTGGGGGGATCCGTACTGGTTTGGTCGTTGGCCACCAGTAGCGTTGCTTGCCAATCAATGGGCAAATTCGTTAATGCTACCGCCCCTTGCTTGGTTTCTGGCTGGCCAGACACAGGGTCGGTATAGCCAGTGATCAGTGCGCCGCTTCGGCCCTGCTTTGTAAAGCAGTCGGTCCAGTGCATAGGCACAAACACTTCCCCTTGCCGCTGGGCGTTTGAAATACGTACTCGCCCACGGTACTCACCTTCAGCTGCCGTCAGCATCGCAAGCCCTTGGTCAGCTACGCCCGCGTTGGCCGCATCCACAGGGTGCAGTTCAATAAACGGCTCTGCCCGATGATTCATTAACCGCGGCGCTCTGGCGGTGCGGGTCATGGTGTGCCATTGATCGCGCACGCGCCCAGTATTCAGTCGCAGCGGATAGGTCGAACTGAGCGCCTGTTCTGGCAGCCGCGGCGTAATCGGCAATAGTTTGGCTCGGCCATTGGCCGTGGCAAACACACCCTCTTCAAACAGCCTTGACGTGCCCCGCGGCGCAGATTGATTAACCGGCCACTGAATCGGCGAGAGCGCATCATAAGCGGCCTGCCCTTTGCCTGCCAGTCCCGAAATATCAAACAACCGCTTGCTCGTGCCACAGTTTTCAAAACCGGAGAGCCGTGCGTGCTCGTCGAAAATTTCCCATGGATGGGAGTAACTAAACGCTTCAGCAAACCCCAAGCGTTTAGCAACTTCGCAGATAATCCACCAATCGTGCTGGGCTTCACCAGGCGGTGTCAGCATGCCGCGCTGGCGGGAGATTCGTCGTTCAGAATTGGTGACCGTCCCATCCTTTTCCGACCAACCTGACGCGGGTAGCACAATATCGGCATAGGGCAGCAGATCAGTGTTAGCAACGCATTCCGAGACAATTACCAGCGGACACGCTGCTAACGCGCGGCGTACCTTTGCGCCATCCGGCAGGCTAACGGCGGGGTTGGTTGCCATTACCCACAGCGCCGTAATCTCCCCACGGTCAATGGCATCAAACAGTTCAATCGCTTTATGGCCGGGAGCATCTGGCAGCGTAGGAATTAAATGTTCAGTGGCCCAAAAGCGGCTGACCAGATCAAGCGCACCGGGGGTATGGTAGTCCATATGCGCCGCCAGTTGATTGGCAAGCCCACCCACTTCTCGCCCGCCCATCGCATTAGGCTGGCCAGTGATTGAAAATGGCCCAGCACCCGGCAGGCCAAGTTTACCGCCTGCCAAGTGGCAATTAATGATGGCATTGCACTTATCGGTGCCGCTGGTGGATTGATTAACCCCTTGAGAATAGAGCGTGACAACATGCAGCTGGCTGGCAAACCAGTAGTAAAAGGTTTCTAAGCGCTCGGGGTCGACGTCACAGGCTATTGCGACATCATTCACGCTGCTGGCACTCTGCTGAGCAGCGTTTAATGCCTCGCTAAACCCTTCGGTATGCCGTTCAAGGTAGAGGCTGTCTAGTCGACGGTGTGCTGACATCCACGCCAGCAGCCCGTTGAACAGATAAGCATCGCTGCCCGGTCGAATACCAAGATAAAGATCGGCAATTTCACAGCTATCGGTCACCCTAGGGTCGATGACCACCACACGCATCAATGGGTTGCGCTCTTTGGCAACTTTCAGGCGCTGATAAAGCACCGGATGATTCCAGGCCAGATTAGAGCCGACCAACACTACCAATTCCGCTTCTTCCAAATCTTCATAGCTACAGGGCACCGCGTCGGCGCCAAAAGCGCGCTTGTAGCCCGCCACCGCTGACGCCATACACAGCCGCGAATTGGTATCCAGATGCGGCGTGCCTAAAAAGCCCTTAAACAGCTTATTTGCCACATAGTAATCTTCCGTTAACAGCTGTCCCGAAAGATACGCGGCAACCGTATGATTGCCATGCGCGTTACGCTGCGCCTGTAAACGCCGTGCCGTTTCGGCTAACGCCTGCTCCCAGGAAACGTCTTTTCCATCCACCCTAGGGTGTTGCAAGCGGTCATTCGCGCCCAGTGTTTCATGCAGCGCCGTGCCTTTAACACACAAGCGCCCGTAGTTAGCAGGATGTTCACGATCTCCTTCCACAGCGATGACGTTGCCACTGTCTATCGTTGCTTTCACTCCGCAGCCAACGCCGCAGTAGGGACACGTGGTGCGGATATCGCCTTCAGCGAGCCGATTAGGCTTTGGCATTGCGTTTTCCTCCGGCGTTAAAAAGCAAAAAGCGCCCAAGCGAGCTTCTCAAAAGAAGCCTGCCTGGACGCCGTTGTCACAGGGGCACCCACTTTGGTGCCATACTCATCAGTGGTTTGCTGCAGTTAGTGTTGTTCGTTGCTATTTGTCATTGTGTTTTATTTGGCTAATACACTGCAATGAGCCGTTATTACTTGTTATCAACATTACTGCAATCAATAAGCCCAACTCCCTACAAAAAACAAAATAACATTCAAAAACAAAATCTTATAAAAATAACCAAATCATTTGATAGCACATTCAACCCCCGCTGTTTGCCCACTAGCGTTCTATGACCGTGCGCAGCACTCGCCAAACGCACCAATAGTGTGCGCTTACTTATTTACTCAGGCGAGAGCTTGTGGGCACATCAAAAAACCAAGCAACTGATTAGAAAGAATTAATTCATATCAAGGGAGTAGCTGGCTAATTTTTTGCTGCGTATTAAACATATGAGACAACTCGGCAGCCAACGGCGGTTGCACAGCGTGCTCATCGACGTGACTTAACGACGCTAACGGGCAACGACGCCCCTGACACACCTTTCTTAACGAAGGGCAGTGTCAGGGGCGTTTTTTTATTGCTCGACACACATGCTGAATTCAAGGAGCCACCTATGGAAACCGCTTCCCGGTGCGCATCTATCGACCACCTAATTATCATTGGCAATGGCATGGCCAGCCATCGCCTAATTGAAGCGCTGGTGCGCCATCCACGGCGCCCAACGTGTATCACCGTTATTGGTGAAGAGCCTGTACCTGCCTATAACCGAATACTGCTTTCCCCCTTATTGGCGGGTGAGCTCGCCACCGATGCGCTTACTTTCCGTGACCAAGCATGGTACGCCGAACAGGGCATTACCCTGCTTCTCGACGAAAAAGTAGTAACGATTGATCGCGACAACTGCCGTATTACTACGGAGAGCGACCGCTGCCTGGATTACGATCACTTAGTGATCGCGACGGGTTCACGACCAACGATACCCAACGTTTCCGGCATTGAGCTAGCCGGCGTCCATAGCTTTCGCGACTTGAAAGACGCCACCGCCCTAGAAGCCATCGCCCAACGTGGCGGCAATGCGGTTGTTATCGGCGGCGGCCTGCTGGGTCTTGAAGCGGCTGAAGGACTGCGTAAACGCGGCAGTGACATCAAGGTGAGCGTGCTCCAGCGCAGCGAGCGGCTGATGAACCGCCAGTTGGATGAAACCGCCGCCTGCCTGCTCGAAAACACCCTGCGCCAGCGCGGCATCCATATCGCAACAAACGCTTCGCTTGCTGTGCTGGAAGATAACGGCCACGGACACGTCCAGGCGGTCATGCTGAGCGATGGCCGCCGTTTACCCGCCGATAGTGTGATTGTCGCGGCGGGCATTACGCCCAATGTGGAGCTGGGGCAGCAGGCGGGGCTTCGCTGCGAACGTGCCATTGTGGTTGACGCGCACCTGACCACGTCTGACCCGCATATCGCAGCCCTGGGCGAATGCTGCCAATTTGATCAGCACACCTATGGGCTAGTGGAGCCGATTTGGCGTCAGGTTGACGTGTTGGCAGCCGTGCTGTGCGGCGAAACAACCGATGGTTATCAAGAAGTCACCACTGCTACCAAATTGAAAGTCAGCGGCGTAGCGCTCTTCGCATTTGGCCCTACCGAAGCAGGCCACGAACACGACGTATTGCGCTACCGCGACCCAGAAAGCGGCGACTACCGTCGCCTGCTGCTGCGCGATGGCCAACTTGAAGGGGCGGTGCTCTACGGCGATACCCGCCACGGTCCTTGGTATTTCGAACAGGCATTGGCAAGTGCTGACCTTACGGCTTGCCGCCAAACACTACTGTTTGGCCCTTCCGATGCCGAGGTACTGCAAACCGAGCACGCTGATAACGCGAACAGTCCTGCTTCCTCATCATCGGCTTCTCCATCCTCTTCTCATCTACCGACCTCAGAGGTGGCATAATGTCTACCCAAAAACTGGCAACTCCCGAACAGCTTATTATTATTGGTAACGGCATGGTCGGCCACCACCTAGTCGAACAGCTCGTCGATAACGCTGCCCTTGAGCGCTATCAGGTCACCGTGTTTGGCGAAGAGCGCCACCGCGCCTACGACCGTGTACACCTGTCTGAATACTTCAGCGGCCGCGATGCCGATTCGCTCGCGCTTTGCGAAGCGGATTACTACGCCACCAGCGGCGTGGAGCTGCGCACAAGCGAAGCCGTCATTGAGATCGACCGCAACTCACAAGAGGTGGTCACCGAACAAGGCCGTTACCCTTACGACCGCCTGGTGCTGGCTACCGGCTCTTTCCCCTTTGTGCCGCCGATTCCCGGTAACGACCGCGATGGTTGTTTGGTGTACCGCACCTTGGACGACCTAGACGCCATTCAGGCGGCGGCCGAAAACGCCACCACCGGTGTTGTGGTTGGCGGCGGTTTGCTGGGCTTGGAAGCGGCTAACGCTCTGCGCGGCCTGAACCTGGATACGGCCGTGGTGGAGTTCGCCTCACGCCTAATGCCTATGCAGGTAGATAACGAAGGCGGTGAGCTACTGCGGGAAAAAATTGCAGCCCTGGGCGTCCAGGTGCTTACCGAGCGAGCTACCCAGCGTATCGAACCTGGCGAGACCAGCCGCCTGCGCATGGTGTTCCAGGATGACAAAGTGCTGGAAACCGACCTGATTGTGTTTTCAGCAGGCATTCGTCCACAAGATACCTTGGCACGCGAATGCGGTTTAGACATTGGCGAGCGCGGCGGCGTGGTTATTGATGACCAATGCTGCACCAGCGACCCCGCCATTCTCGCCATTGGCGAAGTCGCGCTGTGGAACCAGAGTATTTTTGGTTTAGTCGCCCCTGGCTACCAAATGGCCAAAGCGGCGCTCTCCACCCTCACTGGCGGCGATACACACTTTAGCGGTGCCGACATGAGCACCAAGCTGAAGTTACTGGGCGTAGATGTGGGCTCTATCGGCGATGCCCATGGCACCCAAAACCCCGGTGCGCGAATGTTTCGCTATCTCGACCCGATCACCCAGGTGTATCGCAAGATGGTGGTAACCAGTGATGGTAAAAAGCTGCTGGGCGCAATGTTAGTCGGCGACAACGGCGCGTACGACACCCTCTTACAGTACTACGCCAACGGCATTGAGCTGCCCAAAGAGCCAGCCTCGTTGATTCTTCCCCAGCAGAGCGGAGCCGCCCCAGCGCTAGGCCCAGACGCGCTGCCGGAAACCGCGATGATTTGTTCATGCCATAACGTCACTAAAGGTAATATCTGCACCGCCATTGATGGCGGTGCCACTGACCTTGCCAACGTCAAAGGGGCGACCAAAGCCAGCACAGGCTGTGGTGGTTGCACCGCATTGCTCAAAAGCGTGGTCGACCACGAGCTAGAAGCCCGCGGCGTAGAAGTTGATAAATCGATTTGCGAGCACTTCGCCCATACCCGCCAGGAGCTTTACGATATTGTGCGCGTGGAAGGCATCAAAACCTTCAGCGAATTGATCGAAAAACACGGCAATCAAGACACCCACTGCCTGGGCTGCGATATCTGCAAGCCCGCTGTGGCGTCTATTCTGGCCTCCTGCTTCAATGAGCCGATCACCGACGCGGCGCATATTCCTCTGCAGGACACCAACGACACCTTTATGGCCAACATGCAGAAAAATGGCACTTACTCGGTGGTGCCGCGTGTGGCCGGTGGCGAGATCACCCCAGACAAACTCATCGTGCTGGGCGAAGTGGCCAAAAAATACAGCCTCTACTCGAAGGTTACTGGCGGCCAGCGCATCGACCTGTTCGGCGCCCGTCTGGAAGACCTGCCAGATATCTGGGGCGAGTTGATTGCTGCAGGTTTCGAGACGGGGCACGCCTACGGCAAATCGCTGCGCACGGTGAAATCCTGCGTCGGCAGCACCTGGTGCCGCTACGGCGTGCAGGATAGCGTCGGCATGGCGATTCAACTGGAGAATCGCTACAAGGGCCTGCGTTCGCCCCACAAGATCAAGTTCGGCGTTTCCGGCTGCACCCGCGAGTGCGCCGAAGCCCAGAGTAAAGACATTGGCATTATTGCCACCGAAAACGGCTGGAACCTCTACGTATGCGGTAACGGCGGCATGCGCCCCCGCCACGCCGAATTGTTTGCTACCGACCTAGACGACGAACAGCTCTACCGCACCATTGACCGCTTCTTGATGTTTTACGTGCGCACTGCCGACCGTTTGCAGCGCACCTCGGTGTGGCGCGAAAACCTCGACGGCGGCCTGGAGTATCTAAAAGAGGTGATTCTGGAAGACAGCTTAGGCATTAATAGCGAGCTAGAGCGCCAGATGCAAAGTGTGGTGGATACCTACCAGTGCGAGTGGGCCGACGCCATCAGCGACCCGGAGAAGCTCAAACGCTTCCGCAGCTTCGTCAACGACGACCGCCCTGATCCATCAATCATTATGACCTCCGAGCGTGGCCAGCTACGTCCCGCTTAAACACTAATGCCCTGCTTAAACACTACATAATCGCAAACCAGACAACGTTAATGAGGTAACTGATGACCGCGACCGCCCTCAAACACACCGTGAGCACCGACACCTGGCAGCCGCTCTGCGCTAAAGCTGACTTAGTGGCATTTTCCGGCGTCGCTGCTTGGTTGAACACGTCAGAAGGCCCAGCCCAAGTCGCCATTTTCTACTTACCGAGGCAGCGCTCCCAAGGACAGGAGAAAGAACTCTACGCCATTGACCACTTTGATCCGTTTTCTAACGCTAATGTCATTGCCCGCGGCATTATCGGTGATATAAAAGGCAGCTCGGTGGTTGCCTCGCCACTCTATAAGCAGCATTTTCGCCTTGAAGATGGCCAATGCTTAGAGGATGAGAACATCAAGCTGCGTACCTGGAAAGTCGCGTTTAGGGGCGAGGAGGTATGGGTACAGGGGTAACTGACAGCTGCTTTACGATGGCGTTACTCCCGTCGAGGAATAGCGCTCGCATAGGTATTCAGACTCAAAAAATGCTCATCTGCCCGCTGCAACGCATCGAGTGCCTGTGGCCGATCATCTTCTGCCAATAAGGTGCACAGTACTTCGGAGATGGCTAAGGCGGGCGTTAACGTGTGGAAGAAGCTGTCGCTTTCCGTGGGGCAAAAAGTCGTCTGATCTGACAGCCCTACCAGTGGCGATACTTCACTATCGGTGATCGACAGAATCGTCAGCCCCTTGTCTTTTGCCAACTGCGTCAGTTCCAGTGTCGCTACTGCGTAAGGTTTGACGGAAACAACCAGCAAGGCATCTTCGGGCGTGGCGCGAATTAGCGCATCACCGCCGGTCCCTGCCGGTCCATCCAGGTGAATCGAGCGGTCCCCCAACAGTGACATAACGTAATGGAAATGCCACGCCACGGAATGGCATGAACGCAAGCCTAGCACATACACTTTTCTCGCTGATTTCAGCGTATTAGCGATGGCTTCCAACCGTTGCAGCGAGTCAGGCTCACAGAGCCGGGAAATCTGAGCACTCAGCCCATGCAGCATATGCGCGGCGATATTGCCGTTGGCCGAGGCTCTAGCACCCTCGTTTCGCTGGCGAGCCTTGGCGGCAAAGCCATCACTTCCCCGCCGCAGCGCTGCCACATAGTGCTCGCGGATATCATCATATCCTTGCTTGCCCAGGAACTTTGCAAGCCGTGTCATGGTGGCAGGCTGCACCCCCGCATGGCGCGCCAGCTCGCGCATAGAAACCAGTGCCACCTCATCCGGGTGTTCCAGCACGTAGCGGGCAGCCTGCTGAAGCTGCGGCGACATAGCATCATACTGGGCGATAACCTGTTCCCTTAAAGGGTCGCGCTGCGGCATACGTGTTGCCTCTTATACGGCTTGTTAAAACGGCAGCCGATTTAAACGTTACTGTTGTAAAAAAACAATGATCTACATGTTTTAACATCAAACATAATGATTCAATTGTTGCATTTGTTAATGAGATTGTGCCAATCTCCTCATCATGGCGTGCTCACATCGCTTGGTGACCATAAGGAACAGCTTCCATGACTCGTATTCTTCATCGCAGTATCGGCCCAACACTCCCTCATGCCGCGTCGGCTCAAGGCGTCTACATTACAGACACCACTGGGCGCCAATACTTAGATGCCTCAGGAGGCGCTGCGGTCACCAGTGTGGGACACGCCCATCCAGAAGTACTGGCGGCGATGCGCGCTCAAATTGATAACCTCTGCTACGCACACACCTCGTTTTTCACCACCGACGCTGCTGAAGCGCTTGCTGAAAAACTCGTCAATTTGGCACCTGAAGGATTGAATTACGTCTATCTCGTGTCAGGTGGATCAGAGGCCGTTGAAGCGGCGCTGAAGATGGCACGGCAATACTTCGTGGAAATTGGCGCCCCCCAGCGTAGACACATCATTGCTAGGCGTCAGAGTTACCACGGCAACACAATTGGTGCGTTGGCAACCGGTGGCAATGCGATGCGGCGTAAGCAGTTTCAGCCCATCCTGCCTGAAACTCATCATGTCTCCCCCTGCTATGCCTATCGCGAGAAAGGCGCCGATGAGTCGCCTGAGGCTTACGCTATTCGGCTTGCCGACGAACTCGAAGCAAAAATTTTGGAACTTGGCCCTGAAGAAGTGATGGCGTTCGTTGCCGAACCCGTCGTAGGCGCCACCCTTGGAGCTGTCGCCTCTGTCGCGGATTATTTTAAACGTGTTCGTGCGATTTGCGACAAATATGGCGTGCTACTGATCCTCGACGAAGTGATGTGCGGCATGGGGCGGACCGGCACGGTCTTCGCCTGCGAGCAAGACGACGTCATACCGGATATCGTCACCATAGCCAAAGGCTTGGGCGGGGGGTATCAGCCGATCGGCGCAGTGATGCTGTCCGGCAAAATTTACGACAGCTTCGCCAACGGTTCTGGCCTGTTCCAGCACGGGCATACTTACATCGGCCACCCTGTTGCCGCGGCAACCGCTAACAAAGTGGTTGAAATCATTGCGCGCCCCGAGACACTTGCCAATGTAAACGCCATGGGCGCGAGATTACAAAGCGGTTTGGAAGCCGTTCTCGGTGCATCCCCTTATGTCGGCGACATCCGGGGAAGAGGGCTGTTTCGCGGTATCGAACTGGTGGCGGACCGGGACACGAAAACACCTTTCGACCCGAGCCGAAAAATTCACGCCAAGATTAAGCGACAAGCCATGGCTCGTGGGCTTATCAGCTACCCTATGGGCGGCACGATTGATGGTATTCACGGTGATCATATCCTGCTGGCACCGCCCTATATTATTGAAGCCGATGATGTCGACCTAATCATTGAGCGCATTGCCGACGCCATCAACGCCGCCATCGCCGAGTGATGTCACGTACCCTATCTGAATGGAGCTCACCCATGACGCCCTCTCCCTGCCCGCCTATTGCTGATGCCGACTGGCCAAACGAAATCGCTGAATTGCGCGAAGACTTTGCTGGCGCGCTTAATGTCTATCGCACCATGGCCCACCACCCGGCCTTGCTTAACGCCTGGGCACCATTGCGCCAGCATGTTGTTAAGGAAAATGCCTTAGGGCCAGAATTAACCGAGGTGGTGATTCTACGCGCGGGCCTACGCATGGGGTCACGTTACGAGTGGGCTCATCACGTTAGCCGGGCACTCGCTCTAGGATTCTCCACTGCACGAATAGACGCCATTAGAACTCGCCCCGAAGGCGTTGATGGTCTTATCGTCGACGCTGTGGATGCATTGTTTGACCAGCGAATGCTGTCCCCCGAGCAAGAAGCAGAACTTGCAGATGCTATCGGACGCAAGGCCGTTATCGATCTAATTGCTATGGTGGGGTTTTATTCGGTATTGGGCTATCTGCTCAAGACTTACGACACGCCGGTCGACGACAACATTCAACAAGAAGCGCAAAAAATGCCAACGCTATTTTCATTAACTTCGTAGACATGCCTGTCCCTGGTGCAGGCTTCAACCTATTCCAGGGCAGACCATTAAGTACTTATGCATACGTTTGCGAGGATTCAGGTCTCATTAAATCAGTGACTGCCCATGATCAGTGCCCGCTTAATTTTATTCAGGCACTTAAGGCTCATCATCTAATGTAGGAGGCCGCTTTTAGCGGGCGATGGCGGCGTAGCCGCCCTTGCTATAACTAGGTAAATCAGTTGAATCATCGTCGAAGTGTCGAACCAAAGCTAAAGTCCTATCTCACAACAATACATTTGTTTCTAAACACTACACATCTGTTTTTTGCATCACCACACAGTCAAGCTTCCGCCCCGCTACTACCGAATACTCAGGTAGCTTTTCCATTACTTCGAACCCTGCTTTTTTCAGTACCCGCTGTGAAGCGTGATTGTCTAAAGAAACAGTCGCCGTGAGCGTATTAATTTGGTAAACGCAACGAGCTTCGCTAATAAGATGGTTCAGCGCCTTTTGCGCCAACCCATTACCACAAGCATGTTGGGCTATCCGATACCCCACCTTTGCGTAACCATTCTCTATCTCACGTAGGTTGGCGCGCCCAACTATCGCACCTCGATGTTGGATAATAAGCGGCCTCATGCGTCCTTGGGCATTTAACGCCAAGTACTCATGAATATGCTGGCTAATACCTTCAGGCGTGTAGAAGTGCTCCGCTCTGGCCTCTATATGCTGCTCAAACCAGTCACGTTCAGTGGCTTCGAACAACAATAGTTCAGCGGCATCTTCCAGAGCAATTTGTCTAAAGGAAAAAGCATCAGCATGGCGCATAAGCACATCTCTCCTTGGGTGCTAAATCAGTGCATCAAAGACTATCTCCATAGCCTTAGAATAAACAAATCACTGACATTGCGACCACTGATATTGCTATGCTTGCCAGCCTCTTGGGTAGGTAATATTGGAGCAAACGTTCGTGAAAACAGAATCCAGCACCTTAGCGTTTTCTGCCTTTATGGCGCTGCTGATTGGGTGTGCAGGTATCACTGCGACACTGGCATCTAACTCCCAGGCTATTTTGCTGGATGGGTTATTTAACCTTATCTACTTTAGCGTAGCGCTGGTCACCATCAAGGTCAGTAAGCTAGCCAGCCGACCCGATAGCGAGTCCTACCCATTTGGCTACAGCTACTTCGAGTCGTTAGTAAATCTATGCAAAGGTTTATTGATATTAGGCGTTTCCATCTTTGCATTGGTGGACGCCATCGCTGCGTTACTGACAGGTGGACGGGAGATCTCAGCGGGGCTTGCGGTTATCTACGCACTGTTTGCCACCGCCGCTTGCTCACTCACCGCTTGGGTAATGCACCGCAGTCAGCGCCATGTTAGTAGCCCGCTGGTGGCTGCAGACAAGCTTAACTGGCTGGTGAACAGCATTATTTCGGCTGCTGTGTTAGCGGCGTTCTGCTTGGTGATGCTGTTTGAGCGCTTAGACTGGCGGGGAATCGTACCTTATGTCGATTCACTTCTAGTGATGGCCGTGGTGCTGCTATGCCTTGGCGTACCGGTGCGTATGGCCTCCCAGGCATTGCGAGAACTGCTCAATAAAACGCCCGATGAAACAATCGCCGAGCCAGTTCGCCAGGCGGTTGCTCGTGGTCTTGCAGATATCGATACCCAGGAAGTGCGGGTGCGCATGGTACGCCCTGGCCGCCTGCTGTATATCATGGTCCATGTGGTGCTACCCAAAGCATTTCATGCGTCTACGCTTGCCCATCAAGATGTCCTACGCCAGCAAATTGATGAAGAAGTGCGCCGTATTTACTCGACGGTCGTCTGCGATGTGGTCTTCACCGAAGATGATCGTTGGGCAGCGCCTTCCTGCGGGCAGTTAGTGAAGAAACACGCTTAATCGCGCCATGCTAAAAAGCGATCCATAGCCCAGTGCCTTATCTGAGTGGGAACGTTGATCTCTGGGTGGACATAGATATAGCGCGGCCAGCACGGCAGTCAGACACACAACCACCCTAATCAATCAGCGTGGGTCGATACTCTCGTTGATTCTGAATAACTAACCAGAGTGTTGTGACAACTCCCCCAAGTAAGGCAACTCCAAACAGCGTTAATGCCGCGCTATGCCCTAGGGAATCTATAAGCACTCCCGTTGTGACCACAGGAATACTGAAACCAATGTAGGCCATTAGAAAATATCCAGCGCTCGCTTGGGTAGAAGATGGGCCAGCCACGGATAACACGCCACTTAATCCACCCAGATAAATAAAGCCGTAACAGGCGCTGCTAGCCATGATCGTGCCTAGTAGTAATATGGGTAAGTGGCCCGCGATAGCTCCCCAAGCAATCAGTCCATAAGCCGGTGGCAGAATCGCAAGCCCCAATAACGTAGACCGATATGACGACAACTTTCTGGCCCAGGGTTGAAATAACACGCCACAGCTGCAAATACCGAAAACAGCGAAACCACTCCAAACGCTTAAACCATGCTGCTCTAATGCGGAAGGCAATATGGCAATTACCAACCCCACCGTGGCCCAGGCAATTAGAATTGCAAAGCCAAATCGAATAGCCCCTTTTGGGAAGCTAGGCAAACGTAACATGCTGCCTTTCGGCCCACTAGGCATACCTTTTCGCAGCGTCAACACGCCTATTAATGCGAAAGAGCTAATACATAGATATAACCCCAAACTGGGGGGCGTTAAGCTTGGCGTAGTAACAATAAAAACGCTGGTCACCGCTGCCCCTAAACCGAACCCAAGTGCGCTGCTAATCGTGACGTAACTAGTAGAAGCTTGCTTATCATCGCCTTGCCATAATTGTTGCATATAGGCTGGCGCTACCGCAGATGCCAGCGCGGTCCCCACCCCAAGTAGAAAACGCGCCACGCCAAGCATTACGATGCCAGGCGCTATTAGCATAAGGCAAGTGGCCAGCATATTAAGCAGTAACGCAGTGACAATGATGGCTTTATAACCTACCCGCTCGGCCAAGCCATTAAGCCCCAGCAATACAGGCATCACCCCTGCTACGTAACAGGCAAAAGCAATTGTCGTGGCACCAACACCAACCCCGCCTTGCGCTGCCAACGCACCATATAGCGGTGCCTGCAAATTAACGGCCGTGGTGATCATACATAGCCCGAAAGCAAGGCGGGCTGCGCTGAACTGGTTCATGCATTAACTCACTTGAGATTGCTAAAAGAACCATAAAGCTCGCACGCTTATTCAAGCGGGGTAAGATACACTGGGCCGCTATTTTTGAGGCACTGTTCCGATTTTTTAATGAACAGTTGATTCAGCAGGACTATATATGAAGTTAAAAGTTGATCGGCATGCCAATACGCCTATTGCACAGCAACTTGAAGAGGCGATCAGCACTTGGATTAAACAAAACAAACCTGGTAATGGCAGCCGCCTCCCCTCAATTCGCTATTTAGCTGCGACACACCACGTTAGCCGCAATGCGGCCATTGAGGCTTATGAGCGTTTAATCGCGGCAGGGTTGGTCCGCTCAAAACCGGGGGCAGGATTTTTTGTTGCCGATAGTCCACCAAGTGAGCACCAAACAGTTTCCAGCCCACTGCAGGAAGTGACCAACGGGCTTTGGGGGCTTTTTAGTGCTGATGAGACGGCCCTGCCCCTTGGATGTGGTTGGTTACCCAGTCATTGGCGGGAGAGCGATGATTTAACCTATGCGATCCGCCAAGTTGCGCGCATGAATCGCGCGGACATTTTTGAATACAGTACCCCCCAAGGCCCCACGGCGTTACGGCACTTAATACAAGAGCGACTTCGGCTTTTAGCGATCTCGACAAATCATCAGCAAATTGTCACCACCAGCGGCAGCAGTCATTCGCTAGATTTATTGGTGCGCTTGCTTCTCGAACCCGGAGACGTTGTCTTCGTGGAATCACCAGGCTATTACAACTTATTTGGCCTGCTACATCTGCAACGTGTTCGTGTTATCGGCGTGCCTCGCTTAGCCGACGGTCCTGACCTTGAACGCTTAGAAGAATTACTTGCAGAGCATCGGCCGACACTTTTTTATACCAACAGCGTTTTTCAAAACCCCACAGGGGGAACGCTAACGCCCACCATTGCGCATCGCTTATTACAATTAGCCGAGCAGTACGACTTCAAACTGATAGAAGATGATATATACGCAGACTTTCAACATACGCCAAGTGCTCGCTTAGCTGCGTTAGATGGCCTTAGCCGGGTTATTTACTTGGGCAGTTTTTCAAAAAGCCTATCCTCTTCGCTGCGCGTTGGTTATATCGCGGCGCCTTCGTCAATGGTGCAACGCATTGTCGATATCAAAATGCTAACCAGCATTTCTTCTTCACGCTTTGCAGAGCAAGTCATTACCACCATGCTTCAAAACGGTAGCTACCGAAAGCTGACGGAGCGGTTAAGTGCTAGGCTTTCCAACCACATGTCTCTGGCGCTTGCGATGCTCAAACATGCCAATTGGGATGTTTATACCGAGCCTACCGGCGGGATGTTTGTGTGGGCAAAGCCACCGGCAGCGATAACATCTGAAAGATTGAGTGAACTGGCTGATGACTGGAAAGTTACCCTGTCGCCTGGACATTTATTCTTTGCCGATCATCAGCCAACTCCCTGGCGGCGACTCAACGTTGCTTATATGCAGGATCCAAGAGCGAAAGGGTTTATTGATTCAATGACCTATCAATCAACTTCAACCACCAAGCTCGGCTCAAATAACGCTGGAGTGAACTCATAGGGATAACCACCTGGATTAGCGATGACACGCGTGCCGTTATATGAAGTATCGACAGGCTCATGGACATGGCCATGCACCCATAGGTCCATCTTGCCCATCAATTGAGGTAGGTGGGAGGCAAAGGCTGGGGACAATGCATCGCCAAGATACTGTTCAGGAATGCAGCTGTGTAAAGGTGCGTGATGGCTAATAACAACGCGTGGCCCGTCAAAGGGTTGCTCAAGCTCGTTACTAAGCCAAGCAAGTGCTTCAACGTGTAATGCTTGGCTAGCTTGAGGGGTAAAGACCTGACCTGGAGCTGTTGTCACTATGCTAAAATCGGGCATATAGCGCAGTGCTTTAGCGCCGGTCTCTGCTGGGTTGTGCGTTGGGTCATCAGCATAGAGGTTAAAATCAGTCCATAACGTGGTGCCATAAAAACGCACTCCCCCGATAGTCACCGCTCGATTATCCAGCAACTCAATATTGTAGCGCTTGGCTTCGATGGCGAGCTCTTCACGAAGTAGCGGCATGCAGGTACCGTAAAACTCATGGTTTCCCGGCACATATAAAATAGGCATTTCTGGAAACCGCTGTCTGGCCCAGGCAAGGCCTTCCGTTTTCTGATGAATATCGCCCGCCAAAATGATGAGATCGGCCTCTACCTCTGGCAATTCGCGGTCTCCATCAAAAAACTCTAAATGAAGGTCGGATAAAATTCGCAAGCGCATAGTATTCCTCACTTTTCCCTGTGTAACGGTCGTTTTATGGCGTAAGCCGCTCAATAAATTCTCTAACATAGTGAACAACCACGGCTTCCACTTCACGGTGTGGCACATGCCCAACGCCCGGCAGTATTTCACTGTGTGCAGAACCTCGGGTATAGCGAGCGATGCATTCAGGTTGGCGGTGCGAACCATATTCATCGTTTTCACCATGAAGCACTAGCGCGGGACAGTGAACGCGGTTAAGGGCGGGAATAAGCGACCAGTGTTCAAATGCTGGATGTAACCACGTGTCTATCCAGCCATTCAGTACCCAACGAGCTTTATCACCGTGATACTTTTCTAATTTGGCAAATTGTTCCGGCATTTGAAAGGCGGCCCGTGCCTCTTCAATACCTTGTCGCGTACGCGGCTCATTTAACGCCTGCGCTGCAATGGTAATCACTCCTTGGCACTGCTCTACATACTGCCCTGCACAGTGCACCGCCATACAACCGCCGACGCTATGTCCCAGCACAATAAAATGCGTCAACTGAAACGCGTTCTGAAGTGCCGCAAAGCTAGTAGAGGGTTCATCGTCGATAAAGCTCAGCAGTGGCGGCGCCAGGCACGCATCGGAGCGCCCAAACCCGAGACGGTCATAAGCAATCACTCGTCGTTGGGTCGCCGCACATAGCGCTGCGGGAAAGCTACGCCATAAATCCACACAACCTAACGAGTCATGGAGCAGGACAATAGGCACGTCCGAGCAAAAATGAGACGTTTCCCAAGCACGAGTAAACAGGCGACCACGTGGAGTTGCTACCCAGCGGTCTTGGAAGATAGGTTCAGGATTGAGGGTGTCAGAATCGGGAGTTGTTGGCGCCATGATATAACTCGTTGTTTTATTGATTAGTTATAGGTATGTCATCAGCATACCATTCTAGGTACATAAGATTGTGCACCGCTTATTTTGTTAACAATGGTTAAAATGCTGCACCGCAACAAAAATAACCTATACTCTAGGTGTGTCCCAATAGGAGGACCACCTTATGATCTCTACATTCGGATTATCGACACAAGATGACGAGGTACTTACTTTTTGGCACCGTCAAGCCCATTGGCAGCATGCTGCTAATGAAGCATTAGCGGCCTATTTCGGCTAAAAGAAGTATTTTTTATCGCCATCTCTCCCCTATAGACGAAAAGATAACGACACAAGCCGACTTTTTTAGTCGGCTTTTTTATATTATGAAAATCTTTTCCATTCAAGGATGTAGGTGATCAGCTATTGATTTTGTAAGCCATTTCTTACACGTCATGGCAATTTTCCTACATCTTTAGGACTAGCTTTAAGGGCTGAAATGCGCATAGACTTTAACCCGCAGCTAACTTGCTGCGTCGCACAAAGCAAACTATGTATAACTAAACTAGGGTCACTAGAGCCCAGGATGGCTGAACCGTCCCTCAACCTCTGAATTAGGAGTACTCGCCATGTCATCTTTCGCTGCTCAAGGTCAGACAGTAGAAGTGGATGTGATGCAGGTTTGGGCTAACCGTGCCCAACAGCAACGCGCAGCCTTTGACGCCATCGCTGCTTATATGAGCCAGCAGTAAGTAACAACGCCTCAGCCCTTGGATAGTTTTCAGCCTGAGGCGTTGTCGTTCTGATCAATATTTCATCACAACACCTTTATGCAGCATTGGATTTGGCGACCATTCACGGCTTATTTATTAAGCCAACTGCGCTAAATAAGTGTCCTGCAAGATATACATTCGCTTCACATCGCGGTATTTGCCGTTGATGAAAAACTCTTCAACCAAATGCCCCTCCTCTATGAAGCCGCTCTCCTCGTAGAGATGAATCGCTTTGACGTTTTCCACCGCCACAATCAGGTATATTTTGTGTAGGTTTAAAATCGTGAACGAGTAATGCAGTGCTTGACGGATTAATGACCGGGCAAATCCTTTACCCTGGTGATCTGGCGTGATAATAATCTGAAATTCACCGCTGCGATGAATGTAGTCGATTTCAATCAGCTCGACTAAACCAATGGCATGCCCGTCGCTATCCTCCGCTACGAAGCGCCGTTCGGCGTTGTCATGAATATGCTTGTTATAAAGCTCCTCCAGCTCGTCAAATGATTCGTAAGGCTCTTCAAACCAATACGACATAATGCTCTGGTTGTTATTTAACTCGTGGACAAAGCGCAAATCATTCCGCTCTAACGCACGTAAATAAAGTTGATTCTCCATCACTTGCTACTCTTATGCGTCGTCATTCAAATTAATCGTTAATCATTGAGGTGTCATCACATTTCACGGTCTATCGCATTTTAAGGTCTATCTCGTCAGTCGCTGGAACGAAAAAAGCGCGGCTAAGGGATGCTGTTTGCCTTCAATAAGCGACAGCAGCAGTTTGGCCCCAACCATGCTATAGCTGATTCCATTGCCACCATAAGCCATTGCAAAATGCACCCTTGGACCGTGTGCCTCATGGGGACCAAAAAACGGCAGGCCGTCGTCGGTTTCAGCAAAGGTGCCGCCCCAGGAGAACGTCGGGTTAATATCAAGCTTAGGCCATAGCGCCTCTATCTTGCGTGCCAACCCTTCGGCTTTCTTCTCTACCCGTGCGTCACGACGCTTGGGAATATCTTCATCGTCATCATCGCCGCCCACAAGAAGCCGTCCGTCCCGGGTAGTACGCATGTAGAGGTAAGGTCGTGCAGATTCCCACACCATGGTGTGGCGTAACTTACCTAACGCCTCAGGCGGTAGAGGGTCGGTGATAAGTGCATAGCTGCTGCGGTTGACGGCCACCGGTTCGGGCAACCAAGCTTGCGATTCATACCCTGCAGCCATCACCACGTACTGGCAACGCAGCTTGGCACCATTAACTAGCGTCAGCGTGACGCCCTGTTCATCAGGTGTCATCGTCTTCATTTGTGTGCGGTCGTATACTTCTCCACCGCGCTCAACAACCCTGGAAAACAGCTGGTACGCCATGCGGTATGGGTCAATAGCGGCAGCTAACTGGGTAAGAATAGCCCCAGGTGCCACAAAGCCATACTCGGCCAACACTGCCTTGCTTTCAAGCCAGTCAGCGTCAAAGCCGTGCTTTTGACGCAACGTTAACTCTTCTTTTAATAGTGCTACGTCTTCTTCATTACTGGCGTAATAAAGGCTTTTCTGGCGCTCAAAATCTACATCCCCCAACCCAGCTGCCAAGGTTTCAAGCTCACCAATGGCCTCGGCACAGGCACGATAAGCAAGCAACGCATCGGCTTCCCCATAGCGCTTGGCTAACTCGTTCATATGGGTATCAATTTCGTACTGCAGTAACGCCGTGCTAGCAGCCGAACTCCCCCACCCCACGTCACGACGTTCAAGCACCACCACATAATGGCCATTGCGGCTAAGCTCATCGGCGATTAGTGCGCCAGTAATGCCACCACCGATTATAGCAATCTCGCATTGGTGGTCGCGGGTAAGCTGCGGGAAAGTTTTCAATAGGCCATTTTTGACTGCCCAAAAGGGATAACCGCTTTTCAGATCCATCTGCTTGCCTATGCTAGGTTGCCCTAGAGTATTCTATGGATGATAGAAGTATGCTGTTAACCATAGATGGTTCCTGACAACTTGCTCGGTAAAGCGTCTCAACGTGGCTAACCCAAAAAAGGAGTTCCGCATGATTGACCTACGCAGTGACACGGTGACTCGGCCTTCCCCCGCCATGAAAGAGGCCATGATGGCTGCTCCAGTGGGCGATGATGTATGGGGTGATGACCCAACGGTCAATACGTTTCAGGAAAAGCTAGCTGAGCAGGCAGGCAAGGAAGCGGCGCTGCTATTTCCAAGCGGCACACAAAGCAACCTAGTGGCACTAATGGCCCACTGCGAACGCGGCGATGAATACATTGTGGGGCAGTCAGCCCATACTTATCGCTATGAAGGCGGTGGCGCAGCGGTGTTAGGCAGCATTCAACCGCAGCCAATTGAAAATGCCGCCGATGGCAGCCTGCCGTTAGAGAAAATAAGCGCAGCTATCAAAGCCGACGACTTCCACTTTGCGCGCACTAAGCTGCTAGCGCTAGAAAACACTATTGGCGGCAAAGTGCTAAGCGCAGACTACGTAATCAAAGCCACCAACCTGGCCCGCGAACGGGGATTGGCAACGCACTTAGACGGTGCGCGGCTGTTTAATGCCGCGGTAGCTACGGACACCTCACTGAAGCAACTCTGCTTGCCGTTTGATAGCGTGTCGCTGTGCTTTTCGAAAGGCCTGGGCGCTCCCATTGGCTCTGCCTTAGTAGGCTCGCAAGCCTTGATCGATCGCGCACGGCGCTGGCGTAAAATGGTTGGTGGTGGCATGCGCCAATCAGGCATTATCGCCGCCGCCTGCCAGTATGCTCTGGAGCATCATGTCGCTGACTTAGCCGACGACCACCGTCGTGCAGCACGCTTGGCGGAAGGCTTAGCGAAACTGCCTGGCGTTGAGATTACCGCTCAGGCAACCAATATGGTGTTCGCGCACTTTCCCGACGAACACGTAAAGCCGCTCTCTGCTTGGCTGAAAGAGCATGACATTTTGATTGAGCTACTTTATGCCACGCGTTTTGTTGTCCACCGTGATATTGATGATGCCGATATAGATAAAGTAATCGCCGTTATGCAGAGCTACTTCAGCCGTCTCTAGTCAGCCTTGAGACCTGTCAGAGCAACGTAGACCCCAGCGCTAAGTGTATGGCGATGACCGCCATCATCAGGCCAATTAGCCCATCAATGGTACGCCACGCTACCGGGCGGGAAAGCCAAGGCGAAAGCGCGGCACCGCCCCACGCCAGCAGGCTGAACCAAAGAACAGAGGCAGTCGATGCACCTGCAACGAACACACCAGCACTCTCCTGCTGAGCACCAATGGCAGGAATTAACAATAGAGTGTCCAGATACACTTGAGGGTTCAATACCGTAACGGCCAAGGTCGCCAACAGTACTCCACGCAAGCTGCGCGCTTTTACGCTACCGGCCTCCAATCCTGCGCGCCCACTAACAGCCCGCAGTAATGCCTGAGCAGCCAACCAGCTTAAAAACGCTACGCCTACCCAGCGCATGGCTTCCATCGCGTTAGGCATTGTCAGTAAAAACGCGCTAGCACCAAACATACCAGCGGTTAGCAAGATAATATCCGCGCTCATACACAGCCCCGCCGACCACCAGTGATGTTCACGACGCACCGCCAACCCCAGCACATAGGCATTTTGCGCCCCGATAGCCATGATGATACCGCCAGATACTACCAAGCCCGTTAAGTAACTTTCCCACATTGCCCTGCCCCCAGTACCAGAATTAGCATCGCTTTAAAGAATCGTGGCACTAAGATAGCGGGCAACCTTAATAACTAAAAATCATCCTGCTAATGGGGCATTATTTTTGCTTATATAAAATTCCCTACACGCAGCCTATCTATTTTAATTCTATGGCTATGATTTATTGGTGCGTTTGAACTGAAGTGCACGCTCAACACCACGAATTTCCGCCATGCCGCGTAAACGCCCGATGGCCGGGTAGCCAGGCTTAAAGTCACTGCGCAAATCACTCAACATCGCATGACCATGGTCTGGGCGGAAGGGAAGTTGTTCCCCCCTTTTTGCTTCAATGTCCAGAATGATATCGACTAGGCGAACCATATCGGTATCACCCTCTAAATGGGCATCTTCGTGGAAACTGGCCCCATCTGCTTCCAAGGTAGTATTTCGTAAGTGTAAGAAGTGCACTCTATCCGCCTGTTCTTGCAATATGGCAGGTACATCATTATCGCTGCGTACGCCCAGTGATCCGCTACAGAGCGTGAAACCATTTACCGGGGACACAACCATATTCGCAATATCTCTTAAGTCCTGAGCGGTTGAGACCACTCTCGGCAACCCGAACAGAGAATACGGTGGATCGTCTGGATGAATCGCTAATCGAACGCCTGTATGCGCTATCTTTGGAATGATTCTTGAGAGAAACGAAGCGAGATTTTCTCTCAAAACCTCGGCAGTGATATCTTTGTAGGCTGCGAGCCGCTCGCTGAAGCTATCGAGACTGTAGCTTTCTTCAGCGCCTGGTAGGCCAGCAATAATAGTATTCGTTAGCTCCTCAACCTGATCTGCGTTCATTTCAGATAGGCGAGCTCGGGCTGATTCCTGCGTTTTCTCGTCATAATCTGACGCTGCGCCGGGGCGCTGCAGTATAAACAAATCAAAAACGACGACGCTAAGCGCGTCATACCTTAAGCATAAGGCCCCATCAGGTAACTCATGGCGCAAGGACGTCCTGGTCCAATCAAGGACGGGCATAAAGTTGTAACAGATGGTTTTTATGCCAGCCTCGGCAAGATTAATGGCACTTTCTGCCCAGGTATCAGCCAGTGTTTCCCAACCATGGGCGTGAGTCTTTATATCTTCATGTATTGGAATGCTTTCTACCACTGTCCACTCAAGTCCAGCAGCTTCGATAATAGCTTTACGCTCCATGATTTCATCCAAGGGCCACACACAACCGTTCGGTAAGTGATGCAGAGCCGTCACAACACCAGTCGAGCCAGCTTGTCGTACATCCGACAAGCTGATTGGATCGTCCGGCCCAAACCAGCGCCATGTATGTTTCATCAACCTTCTCCCCCGTATTATTAGTGTTAAATAATGCTCTTATTAAATCGTGCTCTTGTTAAACAGATAACCGTCAAAATTCGGGTCTTCCACGTCGGAAAGCTCCATTAGGGTGTCTCGGACGTTATCTAAATGAACCCACATCGCCTTACGCGCCCCTTCGGCATCTTTTAGCTGTAGTGCAGAGAGAATATCATGATGATCCTTTAGCCATTTTTCTCGGTAGTTGGTATCAAATATCCGCTCATGTAGCCTGGCCCACATCAAGCTCTGAGCTCTTTTGGCCCAGAGTTCAGAGACCATATCTACCAGCACACTATTTTGCGTCGCCTCCGCTATCAAGCGATGGAATAGCTCATCACTTGAGTAGTCGTTATTCTTTTCTTCTATGCCTTTACGCTCCATATCAAGCGCTTCCCGCATGCGTACAATATCGTTTTTGGTAACTGACACCGCGGCAAAGCCGGCGATGCTGCTTTCCAAAAGCTGCCTTGCCTGTAACAGTTCAAACGGTCCTATATCATCCTCAACAGGCCGTGCTACTGAGCGACTGTCGGAAAGCAAATAGATGCCAGACCCTTTTCTCACTTCAACCAGCTCTTCAATTTCAAGCATGAGTATGGCTTCGCGCGCTGCGGATCTGCCCACGTTCAAAGCCTCTGAAATCTGACGCTCAGTCATAATACGATCGCCGACTTTATACCCTTTCTGCTGAATCAAAATCTTTAAGTCGCGAGCCAGCTCTTGGTAACGCCGTAAACCTTTATGCATTAGATTTCATTTCCATTTTTAATCTTTTATAGAGTGGTAAAAAGAAGCTAGAACATTAAATGCTTCTTTTTTTGTAAATTTATCAGCAGCAATCAACCCTTTTCGGTTGAATCCTCTCTGGAATATATTTTGTCTTCGCTCAACTCTAAAATCGTATAAAAGCCAAGGCGACATGCCTTTGATATACGCTAATTTTTGCAACGTATTGATCTGCCGCCGGTAAACATCCGCCATATACTTTTCGCTGAACAGGCCTTCAGACGGGCCTTGAGATGAGTTATCGCCATCCGCCCCCGTTTCAGAAATGACGACGGGGCGATCAGGGTCGGAATTTTTTCCGATGGCGTACAGGTCGTCGAAATTTTCATCGTACCAACCGTAATACTCATTAATGCCTATAACGTCTAAATGGTCGACTAACCGATCCTCAATTTTCAATTTTGCATGATTAATCAGGCACGCTGCGGCGACTAAGCGCGTGGGGTCATATAGGCGTGCAGTTTCAGCCAGGTCACGCATAAAAGAGAGACGACTATCCGTATCTGGATTCTCGTTGCCAATCGACCAAATAATGACGCTAGCTCTATTGCGATCACGCTTTATTAACTCAATGAGTTGGTTTTTAGCATCTTTAAGCGTGTTGTGATTATCAAAGTCAATGGCCCAGTAAACGGGAATTTCTTGCCACAGTAAAAAGCCCATCTCATCGGCTAGTTCAGCTGCGCGTTCATGATGGGGGTAGTGCGCGAGGCGAAGAAAATTACACCCAAGCTCTTTCGCATGTGCTAGCCGCCTACGAATGTCTTCATCGGACGTCACTTTCCCGAGAATGTCATCGTCTTCATGGACAGAAATGCCGCGTAGCCAGATAGGCTCTCCGTTTAGGAGGATATCGACCCCTTGGCGAACGATGGATCGGAATCCGACATTGTCAGTGATACGGTCTTCACCAGCAGTCAGCACCACTTTATATAGGCGTGGGTTTTCAGGCGACCATCGCTCTGGCTCTGCTGCTATTCGGCAAGTGCCTTTGCCATGTTCAATGCTAATCTCTTGAGCAATGCCTAATTCAGGTATCTCAAGGTGAGCATGGTGAATGCTGGGGCCATCAACAGCGCTATCAACAACTACATCCACCTCTATCGCCATTCCATCCTGAGAAAGGCGAATGAACATATCGCGAATGAACTCTCTGGGTAAGCTAAATAGCTCTACCTCGCGGTAAACACCACCGTAATTAAACCAGTCTGTATTGCGCATCGGGACGCGATCCAGCGTGCGGGTATTATTGACACAGAGCATCAGCCAATTGGTTTCTTCGGCAAGGTCATCCGTCAACTCAACGTAGAAGGGAGTCGAGCCGCCATAGTGATTGCCTAGGAATTTTCCGTTAAGAAATACTTTACAGTCGTACTGGGCCGCACCGACCCTAAGGATGTAGCGTTGGCCTGATTCAGTGACACTATCCCGTTTGTTAGCCAGCTTTTTGGTGTACCAAGCACTGCCCTCAAAGAAGTACCATTTTTCCTTTAACATGGCCCAGTTTGAGGGCACCGGAATGGACTCACCCATAAATGGGTCGTAGTCCCAGGGTTCAACTCGATCGACAGGGTCGGCCGGCTGCATTGCATACCATTTTTGACGCAGACCTGTATCAAGCAAATCCACGCAAAAATTCCAACTGCCGTTAAGCGACGTCGACGTGCGACCTTTCGTGAACACCATGGTGGAGTGGTTCAGATTTTGCAGATTGAACGGCACGTCATATTTTTCGTCATGTAAAGACGTTAGGGCATTCTCAGCCAAGGATGATCGCTCTAGCATCTCCCACCTCCCCTGCAGCGGTTTTAGTTAGCCTCTGCCTTGATTCGGCTGATCAGGTCGGCCAACTCAGCAGATTGGTTGGCCACTTCATCGTGCATAGGCATGACCGCTTCAATAAAGGGCGCTTTATCTACTTCATTAATCTCAACCCCCATCTCAGTCTCAGCGGTTTCCAATGCCGCCATTGCCGCTTTATTCCAGGAATCGGAATGGAACGCCTGAGTTTCAGATGCTGCTTGCTGTAATGCCTGCTGTTGATCTTCTGTCATTTCATTCCAGGCACACTCGGAGATAACGACCACAGAGGGAATGATGGTGTGCTCGTTAAGAGAAAAATGACCAACCACTTCACCATGCCGAGCATTGGTCAGGGCTGTCGGGTTGTTTTCTGCCATTTCGACTACGCCCTGCTGAAGAGCACTGTAGAGCTCACCCCAGTCAATGGGGGTCGGTCTACCGCCCAGCAGTTCTACCATTCGTATTGCTGAAGGGCTAGGTTGCACTCGTACATTGATTCCGCTCAGATCTTCCGGTGTGTATACCGCACGGTCACCATAGAACGAACGTGCCCCTTCCGTCAGGAAGGCTACACCTAAGAACCCTTTTCCATTCGAGGCCGCTAATATTCTTTGACCAATATCTCCGTTGATAACCCGTTCAAAATGCTCTTCGCTTTCAAAAATGAAAGGTAAATTCATGGCGCTGTACATTGGCTCGAACGCCTCCAGTTCGGCCGTATTGCTGCGCGCCATATCCAATGTACAGTTTTGTACTAACTCCATGGATTCACGCTGCGAGCCAAGCTGTCCGTTAGCATAAATGCGGATATCCAGTTCACCATCGGTGAGTTCTGAAAGACGTTCACTCATGTACTGCATGCTGACATGAGTAGGATGGTCTTCAGGATTATTGTGGTTCAGCCGCAGTGTTTGGGCTTGAGCTGAGGCCGCTGACACGAACAGCGCCGCACTGATTAGAGCCGTATGTCGCAAGGCTTTTGTTGTCATCAGCTGTTTCTCCTGCTTGTTATGCTTGTTGTTGTGATTGTTGTCGTGAAAGCCGACTGTCATCGAGGCACTCACTTTCTAGGTTACAGATGCAAGATGGCCTACCGACCATATCATGTCAACCAATAAAACAAATTGGTTGACATCTTTTAGAGTAGAAGCGACTCTCTGCATAATGACTAGGGAGTAAGAAGCTAGTCACCAATACACAAAAATAAAACCAGAGGTCTTACGTATGAAACGCACAATGGACTATGTGCTTGGCACGTCTGTGTTTTTAATACTGTTGATCATCGTCGTCAGTGTGACGTGGCAAGTATTATCCCGGTACGTACTAGGCACCCCAAGCACAGCGACAAGTGAAATCGCACGTTTGTTGTTCATGTGGTTAGCGCTACTTGGAGGTGCTTACACCTTTGGCCAAGCTCGACATCTCGCCATCGATATATTGCCCCTTGCCTTAAACGGCCGCTCACGTCAGCTACTTAATACACTCATATTGTTAATCGTGGCTGGCTTTGCCTTCTTTGTAATGGTTTGGGGCGGTTGGCAAATGGTTTCCCGGACGCTGGCATCGGGCCAAATAACCCCCACGTTGAGGCTCCCCATGGGCTATGTATATGGCCCCATTCCGGTCTCCGGAATAATCATCATTTTTTACTGTTTGATCTTTTTAGGACGGGTCTGGCTTAACCCTAAGTCGGAGGGCGGCTTCACTATCGATCCGCAACAAGCACCTGCGCCACAAGAGAGAGATTAATATGAATATAACTGTCCTGGTGCTTTTTGGGTCGTTCGCTCTTTTAATGGTCTTAGGCATCCCCATTGCGTTCGCGATTGGCGTATCTGCGACACTCACCTTCCTGTTGTTCATGAGCGTCGACCAATCCCTCAGCATTGTTGCCCAGCAAATAGCGTCGGGGCTTGATAGCTTTACGTTAATCGCCATCCCCTTCTTCATTTTGGCTGGCAACATCATGAATCGAGGCGGCATCGCACTTCGCCTTATCGATTTAGCGAAAGTGCTTGCCGGAAGGCTCCCTGGCTCGCTTGCCCACGTTAATATCATTTCCAATATGCTGTTCGGTGCTTTATCCGGCTCAGCCGTTGCGTCGGCGGCGGCCGTTGGGGGCGTGATGGCTCCTATCCAGAAGCGGGAGGGTTATGATCCTGCTTTTTCGACAGCCGTTAACGTCACCTCTTGTCCTACGGGTCTGTTGATTCCTCCCAGCACAACACTCATTGTTTACTCGCTGATTACTGGCGGCACGTCGATAGCCGCGCTTTTTTTGGCGGGTTATCTCCCCGGCATCATCATGGGCTTATCCCTGATGGTGGTGGCAGGGATCATATCTAAAAGAAAGGGCTACCCCGTCGAGGAGAAACCCTCCCTTGCTGAAGTTAAATCAGCAGTACGCCGGGCGATACTACCTTTAGGCCTTATTGTTGTGGTGATTGGCGGGATTATTAGTGGCGTATTTACGGCGACCGAAGCCTCAGCGATCGCAGTTGCTTATTCACTGTTCCTGTCTTTATGTTGGTACAGAGAAATAGGGGTAACAGATCTCCCCAAGATCTTTATCGACTCGGTCATCACAACGTCTATCGTATTATTTTTAATCGGCTGTTCCATTGCCATGTCCCGCGCTATGGCATTCGGCGACATACCTTTAACGATCTCTTCTTTTATGATCGGTATATCTGATAATCCGATCATCATTCTACTATGCATTACCGCCGTCCTGCTGGTGATTGGTACTTTTATGGATATGACACCGGCACTGCTTATCTTCACCCCTATCCTTATGCCAGTGATGCAGGATATCGGTATAGACCCGGTTCACTTCGGCATCATCATGACGATCAATCTCTGCGTCGGTATCTGTACCCCGCCAGTGGGCTCAGCACTGTTTGTCGGCTGCTCCATCAGTGGCGTGAGTATTGGTCAAGTGATGAAACCCATCCTGCCATTCTATTTAGTCTTGATAGCCATTGTTCTACTGGTGACCTTCGTTCCACAAATCAGCTTATTTTTGCCCCAGCTTATTTTAGGTTATTAACGAGTTGGTTCCAGGTGATGACCACCGTTAAATCCTGAATTCAGGGATCAAAGGATAAACAATGAAAACCTTAAAAAACTGGCGCTTGGAGCACCACGACGACACGACAGTGCAACTGAGAGTGCACGATAGACATTTAATCTGCATCAACATTCTCGACAACCAATTGTTCCGAGTGCGGCTGCTAAAAGATGGCGCATGGCGCCTTAACCGCTCATGGACGGTAAACCCGGATGGCCACACCTTACCAAAGGGCCGCTCTCGTGATTCGGTGACGGGGTTTAGTTGTCCCCAGTACAAGCTTGGGTGGTCGGATGGGCAGTTGCAGATCGAGACCGATGCCTTACGGCTCATCGTCTCTCAGCCACTGCATTTTAGGTGGGAAGCCTTCGTGGGTGAGGGCTGGAAGTATTTAACTGAAGACAGACCCACCGGCGCTTATATGCTGGGCGTTAAGAACCATGCCCACGCCCACTATTTACGCCGACACCCCAATGAGCGGGTTTATGGCTTGGGCGAAAAAGCCGGGCTGTTGGAGCGGACGGGGCGGCGTTTCGAAATGCGCAGTTTAGACGCCATGGGGTATGACGCAGAGCGCACCGACCCACTGTATAAACACCTGCCGTTCACCCTTACCCAAACCGCGTCCACCGGTAGTTTTAGTATCTTCTACGACACCTTGAACACCTGTGTGTTGGACATAGGGCAGGAGCTTGATAACTACCACGCCCCTTATCGCTCCTTTACGGCCGATGATGGCGACCTGGATTACTATTTCCGCTGGTCTCCACAGCTTCTAGACCTGGTGAAGAGCCAGTTGGAATTAACCGGGGGGATGGCATTTCCGCCGCGCTGGTCACTGGGCTATTCCGGGTCAACCATGGCCTATACCGATGCACCCGACGCTCAGGATCAGCTCACTGGCTTTTTGCGAAAGCTGGAGAATGAGGCTATCCCCTGCGATAGCTTTCATCTTTCTTCGGGTTACACCTCCATTGAAGATAAGCGTTATGTGTTTACGTGGAATAACGACAAGGTGCCCAATCCAACCACGTTGACGAAAGCCTTTAATGACGCCGGGGTGCGATTGATCGCCAACATCAAACCCTGCTTGTTAAGGAACCACCCGCGCTACGCAGAAGTGGCAAACAATAAATTATTTATCCAAGACAGTGAATCTGATACACCGGAGCTTTCAAGCTTCTGGGACGATGAAGGCTCTCATCTCGACTTCACCAATCCTGATACGCTCAGTTGGTGGAAAGAGAACGTCACTCAACAACTGCTGAACCTCGGCATCACTTCCACCTGGAATGATAACAACGAATTTGAAGTGTGGGATCATGGCGCTCGCTGCGTTGGTTTTGGTGAAGAGATCGAAGTGGGGTTGATACGGCCCTTGCACTCGCTGTTGATGGTTCATGCTTCATGGGAGGCGCAGTCACAACATGTGCCTCAACATCGCCCCTACGTGGTGACCCGGTCAGGCTGTGCGGGCCTTCAGCAGTTTGCCCAAACCTGGACGGGAGACAACAAAACCAGTTGGGAGAGCCTGCGTTGGAATATCCGCATGGGGCTGGGCCTGTCGCTTTCGGGTATCTACAACATTGGGCATGATGTCGGTGGGTTTGCTGGCCCCCAGCCTGGCCCCGAGCTTTTACTCCGTTGGGTTCAGAACGGCATCTTTCATCCCCGGTTCTCCATTCACAGTTGGAACAACGATGGCTCTGTGACCGAGCCTTGGACGCACCCCAGCGCTGCCGAAGGCATCCGAGCCGCTATCCGATTCCGCTACCGCTTGCTGCCTTATTTTTATACCTGCCTTTGGCAGGCAGTAAACAACCACGAACCCATGCTAAGGCCCACCTTTCTCGACCATGAGAATGACGCGCAAACCTATGCAGACACCGACGATTTCCTTCTGGGGCGGGATCTACTCGTGGCCTCTGTGGTTGAACAAGGTGCAGATAAGCGGCGCATCTATCTGCCCGACAACCATGCAGGGTGGTGGGACTACTGGACAGGCCAACTGCATGCCCCTGGAACGTGGTTCGAGAAGCCGGTTTCATTGGCGGATATGCCACTGTTTGTTAAGGCTGGATCAATACTGCCGCTTGCTAATGAAGCCGTGAAAGCAACGCCGGAGGCGCAAGTTGGCCGAACGTTGGCACTGTTTCCCCAGCCTGGATCGTTTTCCTGCACCTCACTGATTTACGATGATGACGGCGAGTCCAAAGATGGCCCGCACTGCATCACCACTCTGCTGCTTACCGGCGATGAGCATAGTTTGGGACTGCAAATCAGCCATGCTGGGGATATGCCTTTTCCTTTTTCACAACTCAATATCGTGCTACCAGCAGGTGAAAATCGCCCCTTGAACTACGGTGGCCGCATCATAGAGCATGGCGGGCTAATCACCGTGGGAGAAGCGTCATGAGCATTGATAATACCCCGCTTCGGCCCCGGTGGTTGCATATTGGTTTTGGCGCTTTTGCACGTGCCCATACCATCGCCGCACTTGATCGAAGCCAAAAGGAAGGCCTCTCAGACTGGGGAGTCGTGGTGGCGCGCCTTAATTCCGGTGCGGAGGAACTGGATGCACTGGCTCAGTCCGGGTATGAATACCACGTGGCCGAAGTGGATGACGCTGGTGCTACTGTCCAGACAGTGGAAGCGGTCATCGGTACCTGCCACCCTCTGCGCGATGGCGCTGACGCACTGCATAGCTTAATCGCCTCCCCGACCCTTTCGCTGATTACGTTGACGATCACCGAGAAAGGGTACCGGGATGGCCATGCAATGACGGCATTGTGCGATGGGTTGGCGCAGCGAAAACAATCAGGTAACAACGGCTTAACCATCCTATCCTGTGACAATCTATCGGAAAACGGCGCTTTAACTCGGCAGTCGTTATTAACCGTTGCCGCCCAAACTGACGCTAGTCTCGCTACCTGGATAGATCGAGAGTGCCGATTCCCCTCCTCCATGGTTGACCGGATCGTCCCCGCGATGACCCGCGAGAGCCACGCCAAGCTGGACGCTTTGCTCGGAAAAAGCGACCCGCATGGCGTGATCTGTGAGCCGTTCTTCCAATGGGTTATTGAGGACGATTTTCTAGGCTCAAAGCCCCCGCTGGATTTAGCCGGTGTGCAGTGGGTTGACGACATACGCCCATGGGAAGCGATGAAGCTAAGAATGCTCAACGGCAGCCACACCTTCCTGGCTCTACTCGGGAGAATCGCTGGCCATAAAACGATTGATGCGTGTATGGCCGACGCTGTGTTTTCAGATGCTGTTTCTCGTCTTATGCTGCTTGAATCCGCGCCAACCCTGCCCGCGTTGCCGGGGGCAGATTTACCTGCCTATGCTCAGCGCTTGGTAGAGCGGTTCCGCAACGCCGAACTCAAACATCGCACTGAACAAATTGCCACGGATACCAGCCAGAAGCTTCCTCAACGCTTACTGGAATCCATAGCGGTCAATATGCATGATGACCGGGACTGGGCATTGTCCGCGCTGGCTATTGGCGCTTGGGGCGTTTGGCTGCTGGGGCAGGATGACAACCACGAAGCACTGCCGCTATCGGATCCTCTCGAAAGTGAGTTGACGGCGCTGGTGGCGAACTCGAACGAGGCTGAATTCATCGACAACCTGCTGAATTTAGCCCCTGTCTTTCCAGTGTCTCTGGCACAAAATGCCGCCTTTCGAGAACAGGTCAAAGGTGCCTACGCCACTATCCGCTCACTGGGCGCACGAGCCGCTATCGCTGAAACGTTAAACCAGAAGGCTTTTCTATGAATAACTACCTACACACTGATTTCTTGCTGGATACAGAAACAGCACGTCGCCTCTACCATGATTTGGCCGCGGACTTGCCGATTATTGACTACCACAACCATCTTCCGCCCGAAGAAGTGGCTCACAACCGCAGCTGGGACAACCTGGGCGACCTATGGCTGAGCCATGACCACTACAAGTGGCGTGTCATGCGCTGGGCGGGCGTCCCAGAATCTCACATTACCGGTAGCGCAACAGACAAAGAGAAGTTTCTAGCGTTTGCCCAGATTCTGCCTAAGGCAATTGGCAACCCTCTGCACCACTGGAGCCATCTCGAACTGTGGCGCTACTTTGGTGATGAGGGCAAATTGATCAACGGCGACAGCGCAGAGGAGATTTGGCAAAGCACACAATCAATGCTGAGCCAGCCTGAGTTCCGCGCCCAGGGCTTGCTAAAGAAACTGAAGGTCGAACTCATTGGCACCACCGATGACCCGCTCGATAGCCTTGAGCACCACCAAGCGTTTGCTGCCTCGCCACAGAAAGGCGGGCTTACCATGGTGCCTACTTTTCGCCCGGATCGCGCGCTGGCCATCGAAGGTTCGGGATTCAGTGCCTACATTGAAAAACTGGAGACCCTGACCGGACAAGCCATCAATACCTTCGAGCATCTGGTAAGCGCACTTATGGATCGCCTGGAGTACTTCATTGCCAACGGCTGTCGTGCCGCCGACCACGGTATTGGCCAGCTAGAACAGGCCGATGAGCTAAGCGCAAGTCAGCTTGATACCATTCTGGAAAAAGGCCGCCAGGGCAAAACCTTAGCGCCAAAAGAAGCAGAGAGCTTCCGTATGGCCGTATTAGTAGAGCTTGGCCGTGGGTACGCGCGAGCTGACCTGGTGATGCAACTTCACATAGGGCCACTGCGTAATAACAGTACGCAAATATTCACGGCGGCGGGCAGCGATTCAGGTGCTGATTCCATTCAAGATAAGCCCATTGCCGAGCCGTTGAACAAATTGCTGGATCGCATGGATAGCACCAATGAGCTGCCGCGAACCATTCTTTATGCGCTGGATCCCAGTAAAAACCCCATCATCGTTACCACGGCGGGTAACTTTCAAAGCGGTGGCATAGCAGGCAAGGTACAGGCGGGGACTGCATGGTGGTTCAATGACCAACTTGACGGCATGGAAAACCAGATGAACCATCTAGCGCAAATGGGGCTGTTGTCCACCTTCACCGGCATGCTAACGGACAGTCGCTCCTTTTTATCCTTTCCCCGGCATGAGTATTTCAGAAGGCTGCTTTGCCGCATCGTCGGGCGCTGGGTTACTGATGGACTTGCACCGAATGATCACAAGCTGCTTGATGAGATCATTGCGGATATCTGTTACCACAACGCCCGCCGCTGGTTCATTGAATGAATTAAATACATGATGATTTAGTAGTGCGATTAGCCAGCAGCATTAGAGGGTGACGTCGCAAAATACTACCCCCCCCCCCCCAACTGCGCCAGCGCCAGCACCGCCGCCATGCCTAGCGCCAGCGCAGTGAACATAGCCGGGTAGCCCAACCGGTCGAGCACAGTACCGGCTAGCATGGGCACCGCCAAACGCGACAGAGTAAACAGGCTCGCCTGTAGGCCGTAATCCAACGCCTGATACCCTGACCGGGCAAAGTGCATCATCAGGCCGAACATTACGCCCGAAAGCGCGCCCATGACACAGGCCAACAGTCATGCGCCCACCAGCCACAGACCATGCCCCGCGGCCATAAAACCCACTCCCCCTAGAGTCGCCAGGGCTAGCGTTGCCAAAGCGGCTAACAGCGGCAAGGCTCGGCCAAGCCCAACACTCCGTGCCAGGCGTTGCCCCGCTAGACTCGCCAGGGCGCCCGCTATACCACCGCCAACCCCCACCCACCAGGCGACTTGCTCCACCGGCATCCCCAGGTCGAGCAATAGCGGTTTTAGATAGACCCAACCGGCGCCAACGAAGGGAAAGAGTAGCATCAGCAGGACTACCCAAAGGCCAGAGGCTGGCTGACGGATAAAGCCCATTGTCCCCTTATGGCTCACAGGTTGAACCGCTTCCGCTGCCGAGACATACCGTTGCCTGCCAGCCTCTGGAGGTACCGATATCCAGCGTAATAGGAATCCTCCCACGCCCATGCGCTGCTGGAGAGTGGCCAGCAAGTCGCTCAGGCTGCCTATGCCGCGGGCTATCGGCACCCAAGCAACTTCAGCTCAGCTTTCACGCGCTTCTTCGGTTATGCCCCTAAAGCCATCAAGCGTCGCAAAACCTGAGAACAACGATGCCACTTCAATTTTATCCCGCCACGGCATTGTCAACTCACCCTTGCCACTGCGTCACGGCTGGCCGCTTCGCGCTGTTCGCCGGTGAGTTCGACCAACCGCCCTTGGCGCATTTCCAGCAGCCGGTCGGCTTGGTCGAAGTAGTGATCATCATGGCTAATCACCACCAGCGTCTTACCCAGCGCTCGTAGCTGGGGCAGTAGCTCGCGGTAAAACACCCGCCGGAACTGCGGGTCTTGATCGGCGGCCCACTCGTCCAGCAGCAATAGGTCGCGCTGTTCAGCGACCGCCAACAGCATCGCCAGACGTTTGCGCTGCCCCTGGGAGAGGTTGATGTTGGTTACCCGATCGCCATCGAAGTCGAGCTTGTTATGCATGCCGAGGGCTAACAGCCACTGCTCCACCAACATCGTATCGGGTGACTCCCCTTCAGGCCCCATCAAGCGGTCAAATAGATGCAGGTCGGTGTAAATAGCTGAGAAGTGCTGGCGATAGGTCGTCCAGTCCCCCTCCTGCAGCGGCCTGCCATCGACCCGAACACAGCCGCCTTGGGGTTGGTAAAGCCCAGTCAGCAGCCTCGCCAAGGTCGATTTCCCGCTGCCGTTACCGCCGATCAGAAACACCACCTCACCACGTTTCAAGGTTAGGTCGATAGGGCCGATGGCAAAGCCCGGCCGGGCTTCCTCATCCGGGTAGCGATAGCTGACCTGCTCCAGGGTTAGCTCTTGCCAGTCGTGGCGCAGCGCAGAGTGGCCGAACGCCTCGCGGTGCTCGGCCAGGTCTAAACTGCTGATTTTTTCAAACGCCACTCGGGCGTTAATCAAGGTCGGAAAGGCGCCAATGGCCTGCATAAGCGGCGCACGTAAAAACAGCAGCGTGAGTGAAAAAGTAGTGGCTACCTGCACCGATGCCCAACCCAGGCCGTTAGCCAAAAAGAACGCCAGACCAATGGCGCCCAGCATCATAATGTTGAACCAGTTCACCGCGCTGAGATGGTAGGTATCACCAAGAATAAAATGACGCCGACAATCCTGTGCGTTAGGCGTATAGATATCGCGATACAGCCATTCGGCACGGTCACGGTTGAGCGCCAGCTCTTTGCGCCCCTCGATCACCGACTGGTAATCCGCGTAAAGACGATCCTGTATTTCGCGCAGTTTGGCCATATGCCCATAGACCCGGGCTACCAAACGCATGCCAATCAAAACCGTCACGATCACCCAGAGCGCGGTGACACCCAGCATGGCAGGCGAAAGCCACGCCAAGTAAAGCGTGGCACCTATCGTCAGCACCCCACCCTGCACCAGTTCCGGCAAGCGTATAAAAGCAACGGTCACTGAACTCACATCGGTTGAGAGACTCGCAAGCAGTCGCGCACTACCAATCTGCTCGACCCGCTCGATATTGGTATCCAGAATCCGCTTAATCAATTGCCCCCGCAGCCGATAGACGAAATAGTGCCCCAGTGTGGTCAGCGCCAATTGCGAGGCCAATGTTATTGCTAATAGCAACGCGATCAGCCCAAGGAATTCGGGCAGAATGCGCCAGGGATCGGTAAAGGTGCCCAATAGCCGCTGATTGATAAAGGCGATAACACCGATACCCAAACCTGCACTGGCCAAACTAAGTAGTACCACGGCCACAAATGGCCAGCGATAATCACGCCATACAATCCTCAGTAGCTCCATGAACAGGGCCTCCTGGCAGTTCGAAAAGTTAGCCGATATTTGAAAGCTAGCGTTGACGTTTGGCCGGCTTATTCTCGGGTTTCAGCGGGCAACCGCCACACAGCGGCTCGCCGGGTAGCCGATATTTGATACAGCATAACCGCCGCACTCGAGCAGGCGTTTCACCGCCCAGCTCCAGATAACGCACCGGTTGATAAAGCGGGTTACGACGCCCATCGGGGAGCGTCTTGGTGGCGAGATAATCCAGCAGAGGGGCGCCCGCGCCAGCAAATTCCGGGTGCTTCGAGCAGGTCTTGCCCACGAACTCCACGTAGTGACCAAGGTTGCTCCAGAACACTTTGGCAGAAAGCCCGGAGACCTCGACCAGCGCTTCGATAAGCGGCGCACAGTGGTCATCGAATAGGCTGCTAAAGCGTGCCTGGAGCGCTTTAGAGGCCAACGGCGCGCCACCATGCGGCAGCCAGATGCGCGCCGTCTGACCGTGATCACCTAACGCCAGTCGCAGCTCACCCCCGCCGACCGGCAGCTCATAGCCCAACAGCAGGTTGGCCACCAGCGTCGGAATCGCGACACTGCTGAAGTGAAATTTCGACCAGATTGAAGCGACCGCCAGAAAGTCGGCGTCGTCACCGTGGTATCGGCGGTAACGCGAAAGCTGAGCGCCTAGCACCTTATGATCCAGCAGTTCAGAAGCTGCCAGCGTCGGTATATTAGGCTGACCAAACGCAGGTGCCTTTAAGTTATCCAACGGCGGCTGGCGGTAGAGCGCCAACAAAGCATCTGCTGGATTCGTCGCCACCGGTAGCACGCTCGCCGCTTCGCTCATAACCGCCGCAGCCCCCACATAAAGTAGGCACCGCCAATCAAAGAGGCGACCAAGCCCGCGGGCATCTCATAGGGGAAGATAATCTGACGACCTACCCAATCCGCCAACACCATTAATAGCATGCCGATCAACGCAGCACCCAGCAGGTGCTGTCCTGCCCGAGAGAAGCCGACCAAGCGCGCCATATGTGGCGCCAGCAGACCAATAAACGACAGCGGCCCCACCACCAGGGTGGCGCAGGCGGTTAGCAGTGCCACCAGTAACAGCAATGCCAAACGGGCACGGTTGAGGGTTACCCCAAGGGCCTTAGCTGTCGGTGCGCCTAAGGGCAAGATATCCAGCCAGCGAGTAAAGGGCAGCGTGACCAGTGCCAATACCGCGGCAATGCCGCCGACAACAATGGCATTGGTGACATCCACGTAATAGGTAGAGCCCGCCAGCCAAGCGATCACCTGCTGGCCCCGAGGATCGCCACCCGCCAGCATAACGCTACGCACCGCATCAAACAGGGCGCTGACGGCTACCCCGGTAAGCAGCAAGCGCTCGGGGAGATAGCCGCTCTTGCGGTTGATGCCCACCAGCACAAGCAGCGTTGCAAAAGCCCCCAGGGTCCCCACACCAATCAGCATCATATTGGTGGGCGCGGGCAGTAAGAAGATCCCCAAAATTAGCGCAATGGCACAGCCACCGCTGATACCCAATACCTCGGGGCTAGCCATAGGGTTGGCGGAAAGGCGCTGAAGAATCGTCCCGGCAATTGCCAGCATTAGCCCACTCGCCGCTGCCGCCATTACCCGCGGTATGCGCCACTGCATCACGTTCCAGTTATCCGGCGACAGTAAGTACCAGCCATCGACACCCTGCCCCACCAGCAAGCCAAGCAATGTGGCGCCCAGTAGTGCGAGGAGTAAACCAGTCGCCAAACGGGCAGGCGAAGGATGGCGATGAGCAAAAACACCCGCCCCTTTCGGCGGCTGATCGCCCTGTAGTTTCAGGCGCGGAATCAGCCACATTAACAGCGGTGCCCCCAGGGCACCGGTAATCGCCCCAGTAGGAATAAAGGCTGCCACCATGCCACCGAAATGCTGTAGCAGCAGGTCTGTGGTGGCCAACAACACAGCCCCTAGTAACGTCGACCAAAGCAGCCGTGGCCCTAAGCGCCGCGCACCGGCCATACGCACAATATTGGGCGCTGCCAAACCGATAAAACCGATGATCCCCACCACGCTGACAATGCTACCGGTAATAAATACCGCCAGCCCCATCCCCGCAAAACGCAGATAGGTCAGCGAGACCCCCAGACTTTTGGCGCTGGCATCGTCCAGTTCCAGCACTGCCAAAGGGCGTAGTAGAAACCAGGCTGCCACGCAGCTAATCGCCAGCCGTGGCCAGAGAACCGCCACGCCATCCCAACCGTTTTGCGCCAGCGAACCCGCACCCCAAATCAGCAGTCCTGAAAGCGCCTCGTGGTTAAACAGCAGCAGCGCTGTAGAAAGCGCCCCTAAGTACAGATTAACCACCAAGCCCGCCAGCACCACCACGATCGGCGCCAGCCCGCGCCGCCACGAGAGCAGGAAAACTAACCCAACCGCCAGCGCTCCACCCGCTAAGGCAACCCATTCACGGCCCACTACCAATAGCCCTGGGGCCATAAGAGTGGCGGTCATCAACGCCAGGTTAGCGCCCGATGCCACCCCTAGGGTGGTGGGCGAGGCCAACGGGTTGCGCAGCACTTGCTGCATCAGTACACCCGCCAACCCCAAGCCGCCCCCAGCTAGCAGCGCGATCGAGAGACGCGGCCACCACGCATAGTGAAGCAACAACTCGTCGACGTTCTCAAAGGAGGGCGCCACTAACGCCTGCACCCCCAGCATAAAACCGCCCTGTCCCTGCAGACCTACCCAAAACAGCACCACCATCGGCAAGCTAAGCAGCAGGCAAGCTTTTGCAGGCGACATCCCCCCCATTCGCTGGGTCAATTGCGCAGCGCTTAGCATAGCGAACAACCTCTTGTCATAGCCGGGCAGATCGCTACACAGGGCCTGATAGGCAGCAGAGTCATTTCTTAGCCTTACTCTTTTCTGGAGTTGGTGGTTGAATTATCCGTAACGATTCTAAATGATAATAATTAGCACTACAATTAACACCATTTATTAATGGAGACAGCTACGATGGCGGCTAAACAGACCTACCAGCTTTTCGATATCACTCTCGCTCGGCGGACCCAAGTCAGCGCCTCATTAGTCAGGTTCACCTTTACTGGCCCTGCCGTCAGCCAAATGGCGACCTACGCTCCGGATCAGCGCGTCAAACTGTTCTTCCCTGAAGGCGGTGGTAGCCTCGATCCACTGTTTGAGATTGCCAAGCTGGCAGAACACGATTGGTACAGCGCCTATCGCGCACTGCCAGATGCCCAGCGTCCCTCTGGGCGCACCTACACCATTCGTGACCTGCGCCCAGAGCAGGCTGAGGTGGATGTAGAGTTTGTGCTCCACGGAGACAATGGCCCTGCCTCACGCTGGGCAATGCGCGCCCGCCCAGGTGATCGGCTAGCCATGACAGCCCCCGACGCTAAAGCGGAAGGCCCCAAGCAGGGCTACGAATGGAAGCCGCCCCAAGGCGTGCGCCGTATTCTGATTATCGCCGATGAAACCGCTCTCCCCGCTGCGGCCGGTATTCTAGAAACCCTTGATGACCTGCCTCTCAAACCCAAGGTCGAAGCACTACTCGAAGTGCCTCGCCGCGACGATGTTCAACCGCTACCCCAGTCCGCAAAGCTGCGCTGGCTGGCACGTGACGCTGAGCCCGGCTGTCAGCATGGTGAGCTGATGATGAGAGCCCTGCGCGATATTGATTTACATAAGGAAATTCAAGCGCTAGGCGGCACGCCTACTAACGTCACTACCAGTGCCACGACCAACGATGAAAGCGACGATGAAGACGCCCCGCTCTGGGAACCCGCCACTCTGGATGACAGCGCGCCCTTCTACGCTTGGATTGCCGCTGAAACCAAAGTCGCTATGAAGCTGCGCCGCTACTTAGTCAACGAGTGCGGGTTACCCAAGCAGTACGTTACCAGCATGGGCTACTGGCGACTGGGCAAGGCCAATGGTTAAAGGAACGGCAAATAACAAGGTGTTAAACAGTGACTCCATAAGCAAGCCAGCTCTCGTGACTGCCCCAGTTTGATAGGGACGACACTCATACACCAAGAGCAAGCCACCAAACCAAGACTGCCCACTGTCATCGCCACGTCATGGATGGTTCGTTACCTTTATCAACTGATTTGATAACAGCCATATAAGCCCCAAGGAGAAACGACATGCTTGAGAGCGAAAACAGCTTACTGGAAACAGTTAAACAAGCAGCCTATGAGGCGGGCGTGCTGTTGCGCGAGGGGTATTCGCAAAAGGGGCGGATTGCCTTCGAACAAAAGGGGGCGTCAGACTTTGTGAGCTACTACGATAAGGCCGCCGAGAGTATCATTATCGACTGCATCAGCAGCGCCTTTCCCGATATCGCTTTCCTCGGTGAAGAGAGCGGCCTGACGCCCACCGATAGCGACTATACCGTGATCATCGACCCTCTTGATGGCACCAGCAATTTTCTGCATGGCGTGCCTCACTTCTCGGTGTCTATTGCGGTCACCAAAGGTGATGCGCTAATTATCGGTGTTGTCTATCAACCACTCCTTGATGAGATGCTTTGGGCAGGCCAAGGCGCGGGTGCCTTTCTCAATGACCGCCCGTTAACAACACCAGTCCCTCGCCCGCTGACCGAGATGCTGGTGAGCACTTGCCTGCCTTACCATGCCAAAGGCGACTGCACGACAGCGCTAAATCAACTCGCGACATTAATGCCTCAAGTGGCGGGTATCCGCAGCCCTGGTTCAGCAGCACTTGAGATCGCTTATCTCAGCCTAAGCCGGTTCGATGCTTTTTGGTCGCAAGGCGCCGCGCTCGACTTCTGGGATATCGCTGCCGGTATTGTGATAGCTCGGGAAGCGGGATACACCGTCACGGATATCTCTGGTGAGGCAAATCCTGTTCAATGGAACAGCCTAATTGCTGCGCACCCCGAACAGCATAGCCAACTGCTAACATGTTTAAGCTCTTGCTAACAAAAGATCCGCCCTTCAGAGTTCAAACACCGTATTGTGCGTTGATAAAAAATAAGCCGCTGGACCCAGGAGATTCCCTGCTTATTTTTTGTGCTTTCCTCCCTGGCGCGCTTTGAAGCGCGGATTCGTTTTACAAATGACATACAGCCGTCCGCGACGTTTGACCACTTGGCAATCAGGATGGCGGTTTTTGGCGGACTTGAGCGAGCTAAGCACTTGCACTCTATATATCCTCTACTTAGCGCCAGAAGAGCGGCGCGAAACCAAACCGAAGCGCTGCTGAAAACGCGCCACCCGACCTTCAGCAGAAACTCTGCGCTGCTCGCCGGTATAGAAAGGGTGAGAAGCGCTAGAGACATCCAGGTCAATCAATGGGTAGGTATTGCCATCATCCCAGACAATTGTCTGCGTTGAGGTACAGGTAGAACGGATCCGAAACGTGGCACCACAGCTGGTATCGCGGAACACTACGTAGCCATAAGCGGGATGTATGCCCTTTTTCATACTCAACTCCTTCAACCCAAAAGATACAAGATAACATAACAATTACACATGATTCTCATTAACATGTAAAGATTATCTTGCAGGCCTATCCCCGTTAACTCACAACTCAACGCTTGCCCCGTAGCACTGCGTTAGCCGCCAATACTCAAGCCCTCGTAGGGCTTATCTAAGCCCAACAACAGAAATCTTTTAATTTTTTTGTTAAAAATGAGAACCATTAGCACTAGAATAGAGCCATTATTATTAACCCTATCGCCAGGAGTCATTCATGTTCGAGGTCAAAGGCGCTACCTTTGAAATCAATGGTAAGCAGATTCTAAATCCCATTGACCACAGCTTTCATGAGGGCAAGGTTTACGGCTTGATTGGCCACAATGGCTCGGGAAAGTCGACGCTGATTAAGCTGATGGCCCAGCAGCAACCCACCAGCCAAGGCGAGATTCACTTTGACCAGCGTCCACTGCGTGACTGGGGAAATCGCGAGTTCGCTCGTCAGGTAGCTTATCTGCCCCAGCATTTACCCAGTGCTGAAAGCCTGACTGGGCGCGAGCTGGTGGCTTTTGGTCGCTACCCTTGGCACGGCCTGCTCGGTCGCCATAACCAGAAAGACAAAGACGCCATTGATCGCGCCATCGCCCTTACCCACACAGAGGCCTTTGCCGACCGCTTAGTCGATACACTCTCCGGCGGCGAGCGTCAGCGAGTATGGTTGGCTATGCTACTCGCCCAGGGAAGTCGTTTCTTGCTGCTCGATGAGCCACTAGCAGCACTGGATATTGCTCACCAAATTGAAGTGCTAGCGCTGGTTCGCAAGCTATGCGATGAGCTGAACCTTGGCGTCATTATTGTATTGCACGATATCAATATGGCATCACGCTACTGTGATGAACTGATGGCACTGCATAGCGGTCGCTTGCTGGCCCATGGCAGCCCGGATGATTTGATGAGTTGCAGCACCTTAGAAGCGATTTATGGCCTACCCATGCAGGTGATGAAACACCCCAATGGGGAGCACAATATTGCTGTAGCCCAATGAGTGAAGACATACCGACGCGCTAATGCCAGACGAGATCACTGTCCACATTAGCGCGCCTATTTAATTACTCCTTCTTGATACCGGCTTTCCAGACTGACTCACATCGTGTCGGTACAGTGTTGTATTTCATCAGCCATTTGGTTAAGTAGTGCGTCGTAAAGCCCTGCACCTAGTGTTAAGCCAACGCCTAGAGGATCCATTACACCAATATAAACATCCGTATCGCCAAAGACAGTATCAACGATTTGCGGATTAAATTGCGGTTCGCTGAATACACACGTAACGCCTTCTGCATCAACTAACTGCTGGATAGTTTCAATACGTCTCGGGCTGGGCGAGGATGCGTCGCCGATAGAAATAGCACCAGCCGCAGTGACACCCAACGCTTTTTCAAAGTACTGATAGGCATCGTGAAATACGATAAAGCGAGTCTGCTCGCTATTGGCTAAGCGTTCCTTTAAATCTTGCTCAAGTGCTTCAAGTTCTTGCTGGCCTTGTGCCGCATTAGCACGATAGTGGGCGGCATTGTCAGGATCGATTTCGCTAAGTTGCTGGGCAATGGCATCGAGCCAGCGCCGCGCATTACCAGGATCCAGCCAACCATGTGGATCTTGCCCATCGTGATGATGGTCGTGGTCGTGGTCGTGGTCGTGGTCGTGGTCGTGGTCGTGGTCGTGGTCGTGGTCGTGGTCGTGGTCGTGGTCGTGGTCGTGGTCGTGGTCGTGGTCGTGGTCGTGGTCGTGGTCGTGGTCGTGGTCGTGGTCGTGGTCGTGGTCGTGGTCGTGGTCGTGGTCGTGGTCGTGGTCACCCAGATCAAACGTCGCGCCTTCACGATATGCAAACGTATTAATGCCGGGTACGCCCATTAGTTCCAGATGCTCGGCGTCGTTTGCCAAATTGGCGATCGGAGCCGATAACCAAGGCGTTAGATCATTACTTACCCATATGACCACATCAGCATCATTTAACACTTTGGCTTCCGAAGGCCTCAGTGAGTAGCCGTGGGGTGATGCACCAGGCTGAATGAAAAGGTCGGGAGTCCCGAGATCCCCCATAACTTTGGCCACTAGCGAATGGACCGGCGGAATGTCTACCGCCACACTAGGAACGGCTGCCAAGGCTGACAATGGAAAGCTCGCTAATACCGGCAGGGTGTAACGTAAAAGTCTGTACTTCATGATGTTCTCCAAATTATCAAAACCATAATGCCCCCTCTTTCATAAGTTCTATTTAGGAAGCCATACGACCTAGTTAGAAAGCGTTGATAGCCACAGAAGCATTAGTCCTTATTTTTAATATATGATATAACATAACAAATTGAATCAGAATAGCAATTAACCGAGAGGCTGCAAGCTGATGTCTCAATTCACACCCGGTAATGCCCCTCTCCTGCGCGCCAAACAAATCAATGTTCTGATCAGTGGCCAGCATATTTTGAGAGATATTAATCTGACATTGCACCGTGAAGAGATTGTCACGCTGATTGGCCCAAATGGCTCAGGAAAATCAACGTTAGTTAAAACATTAGTTGGGGCCATTAAGCCAACATCAGGCTATGTCGCCATTGATGAGAAGTTGTCTATCGGTTATGTGCCCCAGCGACTCCATTTAGACTCAACGCTACCGATGACGGTCTCACGCTTTATTAACCTTCCTCACCGCCATGCCCGCCGCGATGTGCAGCAAACATTAGCAAACGCGGGGGTCGAGGCATTGGAAAATTCCGCCATGAGCCACCTGTCAGGCGGCCAACTCCAACGGGTACTGCTGGCCCGGGCGCTTATCACAAAGCCAGACATCTTAATTCTCGACGAGGCAACACAAGGGTTGGACTATCGAGGCATTGCGGATTTTTATAAAAAAATTGAAGAGGTTCGCCAGCACTACCGCTGTGCCGTATTGATGGTCAGCCATGACCTTCATGTCGTCATGCGTACCGCCGACCATGTGCTGTGCTTAAACGGCCACATCTGTTGCGAGGGCAAACCAGAACGTGTTGCGTCCTCCCCAGACTATCAAGCGTTATTCGGTGAACAGACAGCACAGATGCTTGCTTTTTATCGTCATCACCATCAGGAGGCAGCCCATGCTGGATGACTTCATGTGGCGCGCGACTATTGCTGGGATATTCGTTGCCCTTGCTGCGGCACCGCTTGGCTGCTTTGTGGTTTGGCGACGCATGGCTTACTTTGGTGATGCGACATCTCACGCCGCTATCCTTGGCGTTGCGCTGGCTTTAATGTTCAATCTCTCTATTTTTGCAGGCGTATTAACCGTTGCCCTCACTATGGCCGCTTGCGTAACGCTACTCAGCGGGCGCGGTTATGCCATGGATACGCTACTCGGCGTTATGGCTCACTCGGCCTTGGCGATCGGCCTGGTCGCTGTTTCATTTATTTCGGGAGTCCGGATTGACCTGACGGCATATTTATTCGGCGATATCCTGGCCGTTGGCCAGGATGACCTGTGGATCATCGGTGGCGGCGCATTACTGATATTGGCGTTACTCTTCTGGCGTTGGTCGGCACTTCTGACTGCCACACTGAGCGATGAACTTGCCTACGCCAATGGCATTCAGCCCCGCCGCGAGCAATTGGTCTTAACTCTTTCTCTTGCCCTGGTCGTGGCTGTAGCACTCAAGGTGGTCGGTGCATTGCTAATTGCAGCCTTACTGATTATTCCTGCTGCAACGGCAAGGCCTTTCTCCAGAACGCCTGAAATTATGGCACTAGTAGCTATGTGTATTGCGACATTGGCGGTCACGTTGGGACTCAGGGCCGCTTACTATTTTGATACCCCCACGGGGCCGACGATTGTTACCTTGGCCGCTGGCTTTTTCGCGCTTTCGACTCTAGGGATAAATGCTTTTCGCTATTTAAGTCAACGTTAAGTACCTATCAGGTCAGATGGTTATCCCAGCGGAATTCCTGGGTGACGAGCAACTCGGGCACTGCCGTGTCAGGCGTTACACGGTAGAGCCCGCCCTGGCCGGAGGAGACCAGAAAGCCGCCGTTACCATCACAACGGGCCCCCGCAGCGTCGGGTAACTCCAAGTTAGCGTTCAAGCGGCCTTGTTCAGCATCCAGCAGCAGCACCCGATTGCCGCGAGGTGCGGTCACCAGAACAGTTGCCGAAACACGGCTAAACGCGACACTAGCGGTGTAGTGCCGCAGGCTGGCGGTGACCTCATCGGGCAGCGCCAGCTCAGAGAAGTCTCCGGCAGCATCCAGACGACAAATCAGCGGATAGGATTCCCACTCAGGGCCTTCAAATTGGTATCCGGCGATCACCGTGCCGTCCGCTGCCACGTCCAGATGGCGGCAGCTAAGCTGGTGGTGCGAAGGAGCGTGGCGGGCTACTACTTCGCCGCTGTGGCGGTTCATAAGCATCAGTGCTGGGGCCATGGTGTCCAGATTGAGCTTTACCCGGCCGTAGTCTGGATGAGTCTGGATGCCGCCCAAACCAATAACTAGAGTGTCGCCATCCGGCATCAGCCGAAGCTCATGGGGCCCGATACCACCCAGCGGCATATCACGGACATGGGTGTAGTCGTTGGCAGCATCGTAAACGCGCACTAGCCCGGCGCTGTCCTCCAAACGATTAGCGGTGACATACAGGTAGCGCCCGTTCAAGTCGAAAACGCCATGCCCGTAGAAGTGATAGCCCTCCCCGGCCGCAATGGTGTGGGCTAATTGGCGGCTGTCCCCATCGATCACATGCATCCGTGTACCGGGACGGCGAGCGAACAATACTGCCTGGCGGGAATCAGGCCGTAAACAGCCGCCGTGACAGCGCTCGGGCACTTCGATCATAAAGCGGTTTTTACCATCCAGTGCTACCCCAGCGATGTAATGCTTCCCATCAAGACCATCAACCGCGCTAAACAGCCAGTCAGCATTTTCGCGCCCTGGCATCGCCCAGCTCAGCGGTGTTAGTGCCATTACGACACTTCCCAGGCCAGCTTTCAGCACCTGCCGTCGCTGCATAGCTCAATCTCCATCGCTAGAATTAAAGCCACGCACCAGGCCAAGCTCGGCCGCAATTTCGGTCCCCAGCAGATAGTTCAACTGACCAATATTGAGGTAAAGCGATTGCTGGCCACGAAATGCCTCGTCGTCAAGTGACGTTGTCAGCCCCGGTGGCAGATCACCCGTCTTGGCTAACGTCTTATCCAGTTGATCACGAAATGCCTCGGCGAGTGGCAGTGCATCGGCTTCACGCAGCAACGCCGAGAGCCCTGGAAGAAACCCCGTCCGCAGCCCTTCAAGCGTACTTTCCACCAAACGAATGGAGTTACCGCTACGCCAGGCTTCCGCTAAATAGCGGTTAGCGGGCGATCCTTGCAGGCCCATTGGCTCACCAAGACGTTTCTGTTCGAGGGTTTCGAGCGCTTGAATAGCGTTAGCCAACGTGGTTTCGGTGTAACGCGGGGTATCACGATAGTGCACGCCAAAGGCCTGCCAGTCGCGTTCCAGCGCGTTACTAGTGTCTGCGAGATGGGTAGAGATAGCCTGCAACAAACCACACATCGCCGGCTCACCAAGTGGCCGGTCACTCATGGCGTCGTCATAAAGCAAGTACTCAATAGCCGGAAATCCCTGAATCGCGACGCTATCGCTAGCGATGTCTTCAACCGTTGGCGTGGTGCCAGCTTGCAACCACCCTTCTACCTTGCTACCTACTAGGTTCTTGCGGTCTGGCCAAAACTGAAGTTGCCAGCCACGGCTGTTCTGCTCAATGGGTCCAAACTGGACAAAGCGCACCGCCTGCCAAGCTTGATAAGCACCCAGCCAGTCGCTTTCAAGCCGCTGTTTAAGCGATTCATCGGGAGCTTGGCAAAAACGCGTTGCGCTAGCCTCCAGGCGCTCAGAGGCATTACTGAGTTCGGCATACTGCTGCGCTATCGCGCTATGCCAGATATCACGCGGTGTATTGGTGTCCGCATCAGCAGAAACCAATGCAGAAAGGGGGGCCGCTAAAAACGCAACCGCCACCCCCAAACGACGAAGAGAAGCAATCACATAAACTCCTTACCAATAGTCGATAGCAGTAACAGAGGCGTCGCAAAGCTCACAGAGACTCAAGAAAGCGAATAAGTTCCGCGCGCTGGTCAGTCGGTAGATGTCGATAGGCTTTGGTGGCCGCCTCTGCTTCGCCACCATGCCAGAGAATCGCCTCTTCGAGCGTGCGGGCACGGCCATCGTGGAGAAAGCCAGCTCGAGGATTCACCGTTTGTGTCAGGCCAATACCCCACAACGGTGGGGTGCGCCATTCGCGCCCATCCGCTTGGAATTCACTACGATGATCGGCCAAGGCTTCGCCCATATCGTGGAGCAGTAGATCGCTATAAGGCCATATTTCTTGATTCGCCAACGCCGCTCGGGGGGCATCCGAGGCGGTACGATGTCGAGGGGTATGGCAGCTTGCGCAGCCCAGTGCGTTAAATGTCTCGGCACCCTGTATTACCTCAGGATCATCCATGTTGCGGCGCATCGGTACTGCTAGGCTAGAGGCATAGAAGGTGATGAAGTCTGCAATTTCATCGCTGACTTCAGGCGTTCCACCCTCAGGAAAGGCATCGCACCCCTGACTATCCATACAATCAGTTTGTGGCACTAAGCGAGAAGTTAGCCCCATATCGCCGGCGAAGGCGTGCATGCTCTGCTGCTCAATGCTGGGTTCACCCGCTTTCCAACCAAAGCGCCCCATCACCGTGGTGCCACTGCGTACATCCCAGACTTGGTTATAACGCCCGGAAATACCATCGCCATCGGCATCGTTGGGGTCGGCTGCAGCCATCAGGTCTGCTTCAGGAATCGCCTCCAGTAGGCCCAGACCAATCATTGGTGGCGCCAACCGCGGCGACGTCAGCAGCGTATTTGGTAACTCACCGTAGGCAGGTTCGGCAATTGAGTAAAGCGGCTCCTGCAAGGTAACGCTATGGCCGTCGGCAAAGCCTACTTCCCGCGGACGGTACTCAATGATTAGTTTGCCCTCCGGCTGCACGCCAGGAATCGCAGAGGTTTGTAGCTGCAAGCCGTAGTTGGGTACCGGCAGCGCGCCCCGTTGCTCTAGAGTTTCCGGCTCCGCCTGATCGGAAGGCAGCGAAAGACGCAGGAACAACGCGATGGGGGTTTCATCTCCCATCGGCGGATGGCCACGCCCATCCTTGAGATGGCAGCCTTGACAGCTATTGGTATTAAACAACGGGCCCAGGCCATCACGGGCCTCAGTGCTGGCAGGTGCGACCACCCAGGGGTTGCGGAAAAAGCTATTGCCGACGCTGAAATCAAGCCGCTTGGTCATCGACATATTACGTAGCGGTAATGAATAAGCGTTGTGATCAAATTGCTCCACTGCCCCATCGCCACCGCTCATCGGCGACGATTGAATGGCGGGAGATTCAGCCGCCTGTAAAGAGACCACAAACACAGAGGCCGCCAACAGTGCTAAGAAAAGGCAGCATTGAGCGAGTCGCCTGAAGGCAAAAAAGCGAGATAGGTGGCACATAAATATACCTTGAGACAAACGACAAAAGCCGTCCGACAGCCAAGCTGCCGGACGGCTCATAAAATCACATGAATGATTTAGAAGCGATGGCCTGCATCATCCGGCTGTAAAGAGGTAACTCCCAGCTCACCGGCTGCTTCTTCAAGGGATGCCGTTTGCGCCACCAGGGCGAAAATGGCGTCGTTGATCAACTTACTCCCTTGCTCGTTGCCGGGTGCAATCATCATATCAAACGCCATCGGCGAGCTTTCCGCTTCAGCCGCTTGCTTGATAGCATCGAGCTTGGCCATGGTTGCTTCAAGTTGGTCACTCAGGCTATCAGCAAGTGCTTCATTTTGCTGCGACAGCAAGTTTTCCAATGATGGGCCTTCTAGGATACTGCCATCCAATCGCTGATAGGTGCCCGTGTAAATATTCTGAATCCCCTGGCCGTTGTAGTAGTGAGAGTTGTGGGTATTATCGCTGAAGCAGTCATGCTCATCTTCAAAAGAGTTAGCTTCAAGCGCGACTTTTAAGCGCTCCCCCGCTAGCTCACCCAACGATAGCGACCCCATACCAAATAGCATACGGCGCAGGCCTTCCTGATCACTTTCAGCTAGCAGTTCCTGACGATAGTTGCCTTCAACTTCCGGCGACCACTGGGCAACCATCCACTCAAGATCACTGACCAGCAGGTCCGACACTGCATCCAAGTACGTCCGGCGACGATCGCAGTTACCATGGGTGCAGTCATCGCCAGTTTGGAAGTCACTCACCGGACGCTCACCACTGCCTGCTTCGAAGCCATTAAGATCCTGCCCCCAGAGCAGAAATTCGATGGCGTGGTAGCCGCTGGCGACGTTGGCTTCTGAGCCCCCCACTTCGTTAAGGTCAGCTAAGAGCTCTGACGTAATATCACTGACATCCAGGACTTCTCCCCCTATCGTGATACGTTCGTTGGCAATGATATTAGCAGTGGCCCCTTCATTACCCAGCTCATGTTGATAGCCATCGCTTTCGACATAATCAATCATGCCCTCATCCAGAGGCCAGGCGTTCAGCTGCCCTTCCCAGTCATCCACCACAACATTGCCAAAACGAAATACTTCGCTTTGCTGATACGATACCCGTGCTTGCAGCCAGGCTTGCTTCGCTGCGTTAAGAGCCTCTGCTGTGGGGTTGGCCAGCAATTCGTCGATACGCTCGTTCAACACCTCGGCGGCATTGAGCGCATCGGCGTAATTAGCATGTGCCAAGTCGGCATAGTGATGGACCACAGCGTCGGCGCTAACAGCATCGTCAGCGGAAACGGCTAAAGGCATCAGCGCGCTAAGCGCAACGATACCTGCAAGAGGGCGACGGAGCATGATGACAGGCATTACAGTGTCCTTTAAGCGATGGCATTGAGAGTTTAGTGTCGTTTCCCTGCAGATTAATGTAAGTCATTTACTTATGACATTCAATCTCACTTACATAAAGATATGGCGCTTTTATTTGTTAAATACGCGTCTTTTGCATAACGTCATTACTTTCTTATCCTGGGAAGACGGCCATGTTGGATTACAAACTTCTCCATGCCCTGGCCACAGTGGTGGAGAGCGGCGGTTTTGAACGAGCAGGCGATATATTAGGGCTTTCTCAATCAGCCATTTCCCAACGTATAAAAGCACTGGAAGTACGCCTAGGCCAGCCAGTGCTAATGCGCCACCCTAAGCTTTCACCCACACCTGCTGGTCAGCGGCTACTCACCCATTACCAGCAAGTACAGCTGTTAGAACACGACCTACAGCAGACGCTACCTACGCTAGATAACGCAACGACCCGACTAAGAATCGCCATCAACGCTGACAGCGTGGTGACGTGGTGGGCAAACGCAGTGGCAGATATCTGTCAAACCGAGGGCGTATTGCTCGATTTAGTTATTGAGGATCAGGACGTTGGGCTTAACCGTCTGCGAGATGGCGATGTCGCAGCCTGTCTTTGTTCTACGCCAACACCCATCGCGGGCGCTCGCTGTATTAAAGTAGGCGAGATGCGTTATCTCCCGCTAGCATCACCTGCCTACGTGCAACGCTACTTTCCTGAAGGCCTTTCTCCAGAAGCTTTTCAGCAAGCCCCGGTAATTGTGTTCGGCCCTCATGACCAGCTTCAGCATCAGTTTCTTGCTCAGTGCGGTTATCACGGCCATTTCCCCTACCACCTGTGCCCTTCATCAGAAGGATTTGTGCGTCTCGCCACCGCAGGCATTGGCTACGGAATGGTTCCACAACTACAGGCACTAGACCAACTGCAAAAAGGCCACCTTGTCAGCATCGCCCCCGGTCACTCGCTGACAGTGCCACTTTATTGGCATTTTTGGCGCCACAGTGGACAACTAGTCCAGCGCCTAACTAAAAGTCTGATCTACATCATGCTTTAGACCCAATGTCGGCCACTCGCTTTGAAAGAGGTCTACACTTCGCCTAGGAGCAAAACCCGCCCAAGGCAGGCAAGGGATCCTAGGCACTAAGACCTAGAAGCGATAAAGCCCAACGCAAAAATAACCAAAATAGCGATATTTATGGATGCTTACTGTTGGTTAAAGCGCCTTCCGGCTGGCTTGTTAGTGCTTATTATTAGCTGGCATTCCCAAACAAGTGCAGCGGCTACCATCGTCGTCTCTTCCGAGCAGGCGCGTTACGATTTAAATGAAGTAAGCGGTTACTGGCATACGTCAAAATCGCTAAACCTGCGTGATATTGTAGCGTTATCCCCCTCATTTCACCCGGTCCGTCACGCCTCTGATTTGCATTTCGGCTATACACAAAGCGATGTCTGGCTAAAAACGCAAATTCATAATGCATCGCCCCTCCCGGCTACCTGGATGGTTAAATTCGAATACCCATTTTTAGACCATGTCACTCTGTATACGCTGAGAGAACACGCTAGTGACGTTCAGCACAGCGGGATCGCCGTGCCAATTGACGAGCGATCAATCGCCCACCGACAGGCTGTTTTTCCGGTGATGCTGCTCGGCGGGGAAACCGTGACGCTTTATACCCAGGTAAAAGCCACGGGCAGTAAATTTCTGAGCTATAGCTTAATGACGCCAGAGGCTTTTTATACTCAGAATGACCAGCATAATTTCTGGCTGGCGACTTACTTCGGCATGCTGCTAACATTAAGCGTTTACAACCTGCTGCTATTTTTTGTGCTTAAAGAGCACGTATTTCTCTACTACGCTCTATTTGCCTTTGGGTTTACACTGGCAAGTTTGACGTTCAATGGTCTTGGCACGCTGATGTTTTGGAGCTTCCTAGGCGATAACACCGCGCGCCTAGTAGCGATTGGCTTTACGTTTGCTTCTGCGATGGGAGCCCTATTCACTCAAAGTTTTCTTAATACAGCCATCTACTGCCCACGCTGGCATCAAATCATTACGCTATTTCGCGGCTACTGCTATATAGCGCTGGTAGCAATGATATTTTTGCCAATTCAACCCGCCCTACGCTTAATGGATATAACAGGGTTTGCTGCCTCACTATTAATGCTCGTGTGCGGTATTTATTGCAGTTTGCGCCGCGTGCCTAGCGCCCGTATTTTTGTGCTCGCCTGGTCAATATTTCTACTAGGGGCTAGCGTATTCGCACTTCGAAATCTTAGTATTCTACCCGCCAACTTCCTAACCCTTCATGGGATACAAATCGGCTCAGCCATTGAGATGTTGCTGCTATCTTTCGCACTGGCCGCACGTTTTAATAAATTAAAATGGCAGAAGGAGCGCGCCCAGGCAGAAACCGTCGCAATGCTCAAAAAGCAGGAAGCTGTTCTAGAAGCAAAAGTAGCTGCTCGTACTCAGGCACTAGAGAAACTAGCCAACCACGATATGCTCACCGGCTTGCTTAACCGCAATGGGCTGACGCGCTGTGCAGAAGCGGCTCTTGAACATTGCAAACAAACGCATACATCTTTAGCGCTAGTCATGTGTGACCTTGACTGCTTCAAACCAATTAACGACCAGTATGGCCATGAGATAGGCGACTTCGTGCTTCAGCAAGTTGCCAAACGTCTCGTGCACGTCGCACGTGGGAGTGATCATTGCGCGCGCTTTGGCGGCGACGAGTTTATTCTCTTACTAGAGGGGATAACTGATCAGACTGCGTTAGAGGAGATGCGTAACCGTATCGAACAGACCGTTCGCTCACCTATCAAGCTACCTGATGGCACGTTAGTTAGCGTAGGCGTCAGCATCGGTATTTGTATTAGCCATGACGGTAACGATACGTTAGCCAGCCTGCTTCGTGAAGCGGATAGCCAGATGTATGCCGTCAAGTCACGCCAAACCACCCGTTACTATGGCTATGGTTCAGCGTGATCATGATGGATAGAAAACTATATCAGTCAAACAAGCTCATACGTTTCATAACGTTATCGCGCTTGATTCGCCAGTGAAATAGAGCACCCGCAATATGCAGCGTAATAAGCACAACTAACGCCCACCCTAAACGCTCATGCCAAACAAACAGCGTTTGCGAAAGCGCTTCGTTTTTGCCCAACAACCCCGGCAAATGCCATTGAAAAAACTCAACAGGAAAGCCGCCGGTAGCAGTGGCTGTCCAACCAATCAGTGGCATAACCACTAGTCCCGCATAAAGCAAGTGATGCACGCTAGTACTGATAATTCGCTCGAAGGCATTGAGCGGCGGCTCGTGGTCGGGCACAACAAAAGCTAGCCGCGTAATAATCCTCAGCGTCATTAGCAACAGTATCGTCACGCCTAAGGTTTTATGGCTAGTGTAGAGCACGTTGGTAAGCGCATTCCCCAGCAAAGCAACGGCGCGTTCATACCCCAGGAAGCCAAGCGTCAGGCCACTTAACAATGACAGCAACACGGCGACTGCCACTAGCCAATGCAACACTCGGTGAGGATAAATATAGTGATCTAGCTCGTGCATTCAGAACTCCTGGCTCATTCGCGTCATGGTAATTAGCTTAGTTCAGTCAGGTTACGTTAGAAAAACTAATTATCGAGTTCCTCACTGAGCAGTATCACGATCAACCCCCATTTGGCCGCCTTTGGACCAATTTTCCCGCGTTACTTCTTGAAAAAACACCTGCACGCTCACCGGGTCGGTACCATACACATCGCAGAACGCGTCAGTAATACGCTTTGCCAATTCTCGCTATTGCGCAAGATCACGGGGGAATTGCTGGATAGTGACTATAGGCATCTTAACTTCCTATCAAAGAACACGTTAAAGCAACACCTTATAACGCTTCACTAGGTGCCGCTAGCTGTTCGCGAATCAATTCCCCTAAACGCCGCGCAGGTTCAGAAGGACGGTGTGGAGCACGATGGAGCGCTAGCTCAATCATTGGCAAGGCCGGAAGACCACTGCTGTCATCCAGCGGGCGCAGCGATGGGGTTAACATACTACGCGTTACCACAACAACGGCTAACCCCGCTGTTACGATAGGAGCAAGACCCGCCATTGACTGGCTGGTATACGCAACGCGCCAATCACGCCCAGCCCCTTGTAACGCCTGCTCGGCAACCTCGCGAAAAACATCAGCGCCGGGTGAATAAAGCGCTAGCGGAATAGGGTCACTTAGCGAAGGCTGCTGATTTACCCCTACCGCCCATATCAGCGGCTCACGACGAATCACATCGCCTCCTGGCGAGTTTCGTTGGCGAGTCACCAGCGCTAAGTCCAACTCCGCTGCTTTGACCTGTTCGACCAAGTGAGCACTGGTGCCACACTTTACGGTTAGCCCCACCGCAGGATACAGCTGGTGAAAGTACGCAAATACTGACGGCAATAGCGACGCATAGTCTTCAGGAATACCCAACGTTAAATCGCCCGTTATCTGGCGCGCCTGCATATCGCTCCACGCGTCGTCATTAAGTGCCAATAGGCGGCGCGCGTGAGCCAGTAAGCGATCTCCTTCTGGGGTGAAACGCAGCCGTCGCCCAGCTCGCTCATGCAAACTCACATCAAGCTGCGTCTCTAAACGCTGTAACTGCATGCTCACTGTTGACTGGGTATACGCTAGCCGCTTTGCCGCTGCCGTGACGCTCCCGGTATCGGCAATCGCGACCAGCGTACGCAACAGAGTTAAGTCAAACGTCGGCGCGCGCATACATCACCATTATTGATAATAATGATCATAAAAGATCGATATTGTGATGAGTGTTTACTGAGTATGCTGCGCGTCTCAGGTTTAACGCAAGGAGAGATGCCATGCATCCCGTTCATTCCCCGGTTGTCATATCACCCAGGTACAGTGTATGCGCAGCACTTGTGGCGGTGATGTTATGGAGCATAGCGCCACTATTAGCAGAGTTGGCGCGGGATACCTCTCCGCTTCAGCTCACCGCACTTACGCTGCTGGCAGGTGCACTAGCGACACTGCCACTCAGCCGTCGCGTTAACGTCGCGGCTTGCCGTCTGCGCTGGCAAATTAGCGTATGGCTTGGTCTACCACTGTTGATCGTCGGTGCTGTTAGCAGTTACTACATTGGCATGCGTCTAGCACCTGCCGCAGAAGCCGCGTTGATCACTTACACCTGGCCAGTGCTGTTTGTGCTATTAAGCCAATGGAGCCGGTTTGGTCGTCTGCATATCGCAAGCGTAACAGGCGCGCTAATTGCTTTTTCGGGTGCCACTATTTTGTTACTGCCGCAAGCCTTAAGTGGCGGCTTTGGTGGGGCTGCTTCAGGATATGGGTTAGCGCTACTGGCGGCTTGTTGCTGGGCGCTCTACTCCTGGCTCGGGCAAGTAGCTCCTGTATCGCTGACGCCATTGCTCCCGCGGTTATTAATGGTCGCCTGCGCTGTTACAACCTGCGCCAGCTTGATAGTGGAAGGAACCTTCATCATGCCGCAGGGCGAAGCTCTGTTGGCGGGCATCGCGCTGGGGCTTGGGCCGTACGGCATCGCCATGGTGGCCTGGGATAAAGCACTACGATTTGGCCAAGCCAGCCTAGTCGGCAGCCTTGCCTATGGTGTACCGATCCTAGCGGCACTGCTACTGGTACTGGCAGGCGTCAGCGTGTTCGACTGGCGGCTACCAACGGCCGCCTTGTTGGTCGTTATAGGCTGCTTAAAAGCGAGCCGCTGAAGCACTACTTACCTAAATAGCGAGGCTTTGCGATACCTTCCAGCGCATCAAGGGATAACGTCAAGACAGGTTGGCCGGCTGCATAAGGGGCAATTTCATAGACGTTATATTTAACTTCCCAGGCAGTTGCTAACGGGGCTATGTTGCGGCTCTCGCTGAGCGGCCAACTTAGGGCAAACTGCTCATCATGGCCCATCTCCTCTATCCAGCGCTGGTGGGCCTGATCGAGCAGTGCTTGAAAAGCGCCCTGCTGGTCTTCCAACAGCATATCGTCTGGATCAACCACACGCTGCTGACGCTCGTCTATCACCATAAACTCAGTCATTGGCAAACCATGCGCTTGCCCCGCGTGATAAACGTAGCTACTTAGTTCAAGTATCAATAAGTCGTTGTGCTGCCCATAAACCTTAGCTTCTAACATCGCCTCGCTAGTCATTGCTCCAGGTGAGGTGCGATTATCTTCCTCAGCTAGCTCAAAAAAGTTTTGTGCAAAGGCATCCCAGCTATCAGCTGGCAATGCATCCTCCTCAGTAATGCCCATTGCAAGCGTTAACAGCCGCTTTCGTAGCTGCTCCGTTAGCTCTGCAGACTGCGGAAACGCAAGCGCAGACACGGTAACGGTAGAGCACTGTTCAGCTTGACACTCAGGTGCTATGTACTCTTTTTCAACCGTTTTTGAAACAAGCGCAAGTGACTCTTCAGAAGCATTATCCGACGACTGACAACCACTTAATAACAATAAACCAATCACCGTTAAGCCGAATGAATAGCGCAGCATAAAACCTCCTTGTGAATAACGTAGCCACCTTCAAGCCACGTAAATAGTAATACAAAAGCAAACGCCCCTGCTGTCACCAGCAAGGGCGTAGTTAATCATACAACGTGCGCTAAATTACGCGTCAGGCTGCATTTCTGTTGGCTCTGCATTGACTTGCAGCTCAAACATACCACTGCCGCTAACAGCGAAACCACGTGCAATAACGGTGTAGGTGCCCGGCAAAAGCGCCTGCTCTAAACGCGAGTTAGTGCCACTACCGCCGTCATCATCACTGTAAGAGTCGCTTTCTCCATGAATCTCTAAATACGTATCAAAGTCACTTGAACGCATATTAAGCCTGACCAAAGAGCTTTCTTCTAAGGTGAGTTCATAGGTCAACGGCTCACCGCTATACCAGCCATTGAGCGTTTCATTGGGTGTTAACTCACCTTCATTACGCAGCTCTACACCATCCGGTAATTCACGCGGCTCTACTGACAGCGTAAACAAACCACTGTCGGAGCCATACGCCGTGCGTGCTGTTAACTGATAACTACCCGGCGCCAAGAAATCGGCAATACTGGCGTCCAGATTGCCAGCACTGTCGTCATCTTCGCGGAAATATCCATTAGGCCCCTCCAGCACAAGATATGAATCGATATCGCTTGAACGCATATCGATTTGATACATACCCGCTTCTTCGATCTCTAGCTGATAACTCAGCTCCTGACCACTCAACCAACCACTAAGCGTATCACTAGGCATAACGCTACCATCGTTGCGTAGCTCACCATCGCCCGGCAACTCACGCGGTTCAGCACTCAACGTGAAAAGGCCACTCCCTTCGCCGAAGGCAGACCGTGCGGTGACGGTATAATCACCAGGAGCAAGGAAATCTGAAATACGTGCATTTAAGTTGCCCGCACCATCATCATCTTCACGGTAGTAGCCGTTCGGGCCAGATAGCTCTAGATACGCATCAAACTCATCAGCGCGCATCTCGATTTGATACATGCCTGCTTCTTCGACGGTTAACGATACCTCCCGAGAGGTTCCATCTAACCAGCTATCCATCGGCTCGCCAATGGCCAGCGTGTCAGAGTCGCTCAGCTCAACCGTGCGGCTATTAAGGGTGAATGGGCCATAGCCACTTGCATCCGCCCCACTGACAATCACCAGATAGTCTCCAGTTTCTTCGACATGGTGACGAACTGTCTCAGCACTCTCTAACAGCTGTAGCTGATCGTCATAGAGCGCTACCAACCCCTGCAAGGCGCCGCTAAGAGAAAGTTCTACTAACGAACCTTCTTCAAGGCTGATCGCATAACGCAAATAGCGACTACCGTCATTACCGTTTAACTCACCTGCCGAGGTAATTTCACCTCTAGCACGCTCGCCAAGCGTGACGCTATCAAGCCCTGCTAATGCCGAGGAAGCCTGCCCCTGTTCTGAGCTGGCAGACTCTTCAACGGGGGCCGGTGTCGTAAAGCTCGGCACGGCCTGAGCAGCTAAAAAACCAACAGCAACCCCGCCGACAGCAACCAAAATCAGCGTTAGAGAAGAAGACTTAGCCATAGGTGCATCCTTGTTTATTGGCAAACATTTAAAACCTAGCGAGCGTTAATTATATGATGCTTACCTGATTAAAGTGAGCCTTTATCTAAAATTTATAATAGACACGATACATTGCTTAGTTACATCGACCACACTTCTTTAACTTGCTGAATTACAAAGGCACTGAAGAAAGTTGCAAAAAATCTTAATTTAGAAGCCAATTGCATCGATCTTCTTAAAGCTTGCCGTATCAAAATAGCCACGTTACTATCGGCAGATATGTCGGTAACATACCGATACGTATAGAATCAGCACTATGCAAACTGAGGCACTCCAATGGGAGCATCTAAACGTTTTATCCGAACGAGTTGTGCAGCGGCATTACTCATTTTTTTTACAGCTAGTCATGCGTTTGCCATCGATATTGAAATTCGTGAAGGGGTTGCATCCTTCTACAGCGACCGTTTTCAAGGATCACCCACTGCCAGTGGTGAACCATTTGACCAACAAGCACTGACGGCAGCTCATCCAACGCTTCCTTTTGGTACCAAGGTGCTAGTTACCCGCCCAGATACCGGACAGGAGGTTGAAGTACTGATCAATGATCGCGGTCCCTTTGTTAAGGGACGTATTATTGATCTATCAAAACGGGCAGCTCGCCAACTCGGCATGATTCGACGTGGCGTCGCACCCGTCATGATCACCCTGGTCGATTAACGGATAGCACACCCGCAAGCGTGTGATACCCCTTAAAAAAACAGCGTTGAAGAAGATTCAGCTTAATTGAAAGCGGCTCACCAGGGCCGCTTTTTTATTGCACTACAAATTAATTCTTTGACGAACTTGAAAGCACGCTAATGGTCTCTATGCTGCAAGGAGATTTGTTTAAATCACACATGCAGGAGGCACCCATGCAATCTCGCTTTTTTACCTTAACTAATTACCCCACAGGCTTACCAAAGCGCGAATTATTTTCACTGGAAAGCCAGGAACTCCCCGACCTTGACGAAGGTGAAGTCAGGGTTCGCAACCATTGGCTGTCCGTTGACCCATATATGCGTGGACGAATGACAGGAGTGCGCACCTATGTCGCCCCTTTTGAGCTGGGCAAGCCGATGGAAGGTGGCGCAATTGGCGAGGTCATTGCGTCTAACCACCCTACCATTAAGGAAGGCGATAAAGTCAGCCACATGGGCGGTTGGCGAGATATCGCTCAAGTGCCAGGCGACAGTGTTACTGCACTACCAGACAGCGACATACCAGAACAAGCTTATCTAGGTGTATTGGGCATGCCAGGCATGACGGCATGGACAGGCTTGAACCTTATTGCTGAGTGTAAGCCTAGCGACAATGTACTGGTAAGCGCTGCCAGTGGTGCTGTTGGTTCGCTTGCTGTACAGCTGGCGAAAGCCAAAGGTTGCCACGTGGTTGGCATTGCTGGGGCTGCCCACAAGCTTGCGTGGCTTGAGTCATTGGGCGTTGAGCCGGTTAGCTACCAAGGCCGTAGTGCACAGGAGCTCAGCGACGCTATTAAGCTTGCTAGTCCTAATGGCATTGACGTGTATTTTGAGAACGTTGGTGGTACCTGCTTAGAAGCAGCGCTAAGTCAACTCAATGACGGTGCACGCATTGCCGTATGTGGCATGATTAACAGCTATAACGTCGAAGCACCAACACCAGGGCCGAGCAACCTTTCCCAGCTGGTGGTACGCAAAGCTAAGATGCAGGGATTTATTGTCGCCGATCACTGGTCTAGCTATCGCTACTTCCTCAACGAAGTCTCTCCTCAGGTAGCGAAAGGCAATATAGCCTATAAAGAAACCGTCAAAGAGGGTCTTGAAAGCACACCGGATGCCTTTTTAGCGCTTTTTGAAGGGGGCAACACCGGCAAAATGCTGGTGAAGCTCACTGACTAAGCCATGCTTACGTCAAGTTAACCCCACATTGCCTACCTCACTATTTCCTACCCCAATAACAAGCCGCGCTACGGTAACAGGCGCGGCTTTTTGGTTTATAGCACTACTTAGCAAGCAAATGATTAGACCAAAAGTGAATTGATTATTAAAATTACCCATAATCAATGTGTGTTTTAACCCATCATCACTGCCAATGGGTTAGGGCACGTTGCAGATCTGTCGCTTTTCTAATTTTACCAAGCGGCTTCAATTCGTTGTTAATAGGGGTTTTCTCATGGATGGACACACGCGTGCCCACGGCAAATGGCCAGCGCTACTGCTTGGCCTGCTACTCGCGGTAGCTGGTGTTGCACTGACCATTGGCGGCGCTAAGCTGCTTAGTTTAGGTGGTAGCGCCTACTACTTAATCGCTGGGGTCAGTATTTTTGTTGTCGGTGTACTGCTGGCAATGCGCAAAGGCATAGCCTTATGGCTTTATGCAGCGGTACTTTTTGCAACGCTGCTATGGGCACTCTGGGAAGTTGGCTTAGACTGGTGGCAGCTGGTCCCCAGGGTTGCCATTGTCTGTTTAATTGGCATCATTTTACTGCTTCCCTGGTGGCGAAAACCGCTACACTCACGCGGCGGCAGCCTAGCGCTAGTGGCAAGCATTGTCGCAGCGATTATTGTGGCAATTGCTAGTCAATTCACCTATCCAGGTACTGTGGCAGGCACGATGGAGTCTGCCAATAATAAAGAGGTTAACCCAGCCCAGGCTGCAGGCGATGACTGGCCTGCCTACGGCGGCACTAATGCAGGGACGCACTACTCCTCGCTTAGTCAGATTACTCCTGAAAATATAGGCGAACTGGAAGAGGTGTGGCGTATTCAAACCGGTGATGAACCCGGCCCCAATGCACCGCCTGAAATCACCAACCAAAACACGCCGTTAAAGGTCAACGATAGCCTTTATATTTGCACATCGCACAGCCGTGCGATGGCACTGTCGCCCGAAACCGGCGAGACTCTGTGGGCGTTTGATCCCAACATTAGCACCATGGGCGCAGAGGACTTTTCCGGCTGGGCGCATATGACCTGCCGTGGCTTGGCGTATTACGATGCAGCTAACTATTTCAGCAGTTCTGAAGATTCCACCATCGATAAACCAACACTGTATGCCGATGGCAGCCAGTTTGAACTCGACCTATCCTTCTCGCTCACCTCTGAAGAAGACTCCACTTCTGAGTTGTTAAGCGCCACCGATGTCATGTGCCCACGCAGACTTTACCTACCCACCGCCGATGCCCGCCTGATTGCACTCAACGCCGATACCGGAGAGCGCTGTGAAAGTTTCGGTGAAAACGGTGAGATCGATCTGACGAACAATATTGGCGAGTTCAGACCAGGGGGCTATTACTCAACATCGCCCGCTACTGTTACTGAAGACTTGGTGATTTTGGGTGGCCACGTTACCGACAACAGCTCAACCGACGAACCTTCTGGCGTAATACGCGCTTTTGATGTGCACACTGGCGAGCTGGTGTGGAACTGGGACAGCGGTAATCCCGAAGACACCACACCATTAGAAGAGGGCGAGACTTACACACGTAACTCACCCAATGTGTGGGCGCCGATTAGCGTCGATGAAGAGCTTGGCCTCGTTTACCTGCCCATGGGTAACGCTACGCCGGACCAGTACGGCGCTAACCGCTCTGAAAATGATGAGACCTATAGTGCAGGGCTAGTAGCGCTTAATTTGGACGACGGCCAAGTGGCCTGGGTGTACCAGTTTGTGCACCACGACTTATGGGACATGGACACACCCGCACAACCCGTATTAATTGACTTGGCGACGACAGATGGCAGCCAGCCAGCTGTCATTCAGCCCACTAAACAAGGCAGCTTGTATGTATTAAACCGTGAGACTGGCGAGCCGATTGTGCCCATTGAAGAAGTGCCCGCTCCTCAAGGTGCTATTGAAGGCGACTGGACGGCAGAAACTCAACCTCGCTCAGCGCTGAATTTGCTGCCACCGCCGCTGACTGAGCGCGACATGTGGGGCGCATCACCCTTTGATCAGATGATGTGCCGCATCCAGTTCCGCTCGCTGCGTTATGAAGGCCAGTACACACCGCCTTCGCTGGAAGGCAGCATTATCTACCCCGGCAACGTTGGAGTGATGAACTGGGGGGGTGTTGCGGTAGACCCCGAACGCCAAGCACTGTTTACCGGCGCGAAGTACTTAGCGTTTGTTTCCAAGCTGATTCCACGTGATGAAGTTGAGGATGGCCAAGGATCCGCTAGCGAGCAAGGTTTGCAGCCCAACACAGGTGCCCCTTACGCAGTCAAACTCGGCCCGCTGCTATCAGTACTCGGCCTTCCCTGCCAAGCACCCTCTTGGGGGGATGTGGCAGGAATCGACCTACAAAGTAACGAGATTGTGTGGAAGCACCGCAATGGCACCACCCGCGACAGCATGCCCTTTGATCTGCCGATTGGTCTGAACGTCGGCGTTCCTGCGCTAGGTGGCCCGCTAACGACTGCGGGTGGCGTTTCATTCCTAAGCGGCACTCTGGATCAATACCTGCGCGGCTACGGCATCACCACTGGCGAAGAGCTGTATAAAGCTCGCTTGCCTGCAGGTGGCCAAGCAACGCCGATGACCTACACCGGTGCAGATGGCCGTCAGTATGTAGTCGTTACCGCCGGTGGTCACGGCACCTTCGGCACCAAAATGGGTGACTACGTGATTGGTTACGCGTTACCGGAATAGCCATCACTCAGCGTAGTAATAAATGAGAACGGGCGCCCCGATGGGTCGCCCGTTTTTTGCTAAGGAGCCTCTGATTAAAAACTCAGCTCCACGCCGCCATAAACACTTCGCCCTGGGGCTGGCTCATAAAAGCGGCCAAAGGTGCCGTTTAAGCGCACATTGGCATAGTGCTCTTCATCAAGCAGGTTGCGCAGACCAAGATAAGCGCTTAGTCGCGTACCTTCACTTAACTGCCAACCATCACCCACTCGGAGGTTGAGCAGCCAATAGCTATCTACCTCCGTCGCATTAGCGTTATCCGCTACTAAATCACCGATGTATTCGGTTTCCAACGTGGCGAAACGCTGATCAAGGTTTTCCCAGGTTAATTGATTGACCCACGTCTGCTCTGGCAACCCAGGAATCCGGTTGCCATCAAAGCGTTCACTAGGTGTTGCAAACTTATCGAATTCATAACGCGCGAGGGTTAAAGCGCTATCCAGACGCCACTGGTCGGCAAGCTGCCAGCCCAGCGCCAGTTCTAGGCCATCGCGATTTGTGTCGCCTGCATTCTGATAGAAGGTACGGCCACCCTCATCATACGGCACCAGCTCATCGCGAACGCGGACCGAAAATAGTGCGAGATCGTAATCCATCGCCAACGGCTCAATGTAGCCACGCAACCCGATTTCGCGATCCCATGCTTTTTGCGGCTCAACAGCGGGGTTGAAACCACCGCCGGTCGGGTTGGCAAACTCAGAAAACGTAGGCGTCTCAAACGCGGTGCCGGTATTAATATACGCTTGGTGCTGCGGACGATAGCGATAACTTAGCCCCGCCGAGCCACTCCACTCGTTAAAGGTACGCTTCCCGCTTTGATCTCCATCATCAAGAAACGTATCGTCGACGTCTAGCGCCACCCGGTCAAATCGCGCGCCCAACGAGAGCGTGACCTGTTCCGAGAGCGCTAAATCCCCTTGGGCAAATACGCCAGCGGCAGTCGCCGTTTGGGTTTCATCCGCTAACTGCTCGCCGACAGCCCCTTGGGCATCGACATCGTTACGAAAACGCTCATCCTCTTGGCGCGCCACATCCACCCCAACGATATAACTCAGCGGCAGGCTCCCTAACGCCACCTCGTGATGATATTCAGCGTTTGCGCCCATATAGTCACGCTGATAGCCCAAACGACTACTACCTACAAAAGGCAGTTGCTGTTCAAAATCACGCTGAGCAATAAAGCCCTTGAGATACAGCTCGCCATCACCCGCCGCTAAGTCCTCGTACTGCAAACCCAACAGCTGCTGATCGACGTTTTGCCCAGCATCTAGCGCTAGCGAATTGGGCGCGGCCTGATCGCGCCCAGCGGCAACTTCACGGGCATTAAGTGCACCGGGATCTTCCGAACGGGGGTTATCCAACAGATTAATAATCGCGGTAACCGCCTGCCCACTACCGAGTTCTCGACGCAACTTTGCATTCAGCAAATACTTCTCGGTTGAGCTTTGTTCACGATAACCATCAACGTTAAGCGCCGTCAGACTGATATGGTGAGACCAATTGCCCTGAACACCGCCATTTTGCAGTGCAACTTTTTGATAGCCATCACTACCTGCGCCCAACCGCAGCCGAGTACCAGGATTATCACGTCCATCGGCAGTGGTCACATCAATCACCCCGCCAGCCGCATTACCGTAAAGCACTGAAGACGGCCCGCGGATCACCTCAATGCGCTCGGCGCTGTCTAAATCAATGACATCCAACTGCGCTTGACCATCCGGAAGTGTGTAAGGAATGCCATCTACCACAACGGTAATCCCACGCACACCAAATGGAGCACGTGCGCCAAAGCCGCGAATAGCGATTCGTTGCCCTTGGGCGAAGTTATCGCGGTTTTGTAAAAACACCCCCGGCACTCGGTTAAGCGCTTCATCCAACCTCACCCGCTGCTGACCTTGGGCAATTTCTTCACGCTCCAAGGTAGAAACGGCCGCTGGCGTGGCATACAGCTCGCGGGCTAAGCGCGGAGCGCTCACCTCTACTGTAGGCAGTACCGCGTCCTCACTGCTGGGTGCCTGCGCCCACGCAGAGCTGGCTAAAACGACACTCGCAAGTAGCAGTGATGGCGGCAAGGTGTGAGTCATGGCATCCTTTCCTATTCAGTATTCGGCGGGATTTTGTAGACACATTTACTTAGGCATGTGAACGATAAAGAAGAAACAGCATCATACCTAAGTCGTATTGGTTCGCTAAGCGTAACTGTTGTGACTACACTCGCAGTAGTACCAGCAACGCATTGTTATCAAAGCAGCAATCAGAACACAGACTATGTAAGCAAAGGAGGCTTCATGGCGTTTACCGCAACTGACCCAATCAAGATGATCTTTGCCGTTATTCTGCCACCGTTAGGGGTGTTTTTTGAGGTCGGTTTCAAAGGACATTTCTGGCTGAATATCATTCTCACGCTGTTTGGCTTTATCCCAGGCATCATTCACGCCTTCTATGTCATATTGAAACACTAGGCATAGTGAAGCACTGATGCTCTTTTTTGCATCGATTTAACAAACGCCACCTTGTCGAGCACAAGGCGGCGTTTGTCTTTATGGGCCATGCATTGCTTACCGAGCCTTGCCAGACAATTAATACCCAGCCCTTCAAAACCCGGCCCTGACGTTATGCATGCAAGCGGCGATGCAAGGCATGGACTTGCTCGTCCAGCCCAGGCACTGGGCCATCAACAGTCAAACCAGGCACCACCTCATTAATCGATAGCGGAGCGACAGGCGGTGGCGCTACGCCAAGTGCAGCCAACCATGCTCCTAACTGCTCAGAAGAACTGACGTAAACGATACGACCTAGCCCTACCCACCCATGAGCCGCTGCACACATTGGGCAGTGCTCTCCAGAGGTATAGACGGTCGCTTTCGAGCGCTCTTCAGGCGTCATATGATTCGCTGCCCAGCGGGCCAGCGAAAACTCTGGATGCTGAGTAGAATCCCCACCGGCAATGCGATTTCGATCCTCGGCTAATACCTTACCTTCAGCATTTACCAGCACACTACCAAATGGCTCATCCCCTGCATTTAAAGCCTCCTCTGCTAAAGCCACAGCGCGCTTTAGATATGCCAATTCATGTTCGGCAATCATTGGACTCTCCTCGTTTTGATAACGTGCCTTACCGACCGGGTTGTCGTTTCAAAAGTGCTGTGCCAAAGATACCATTTTTAACATTGAAGGTCTGACTCACCGTAAAGCCCCAAGCACCTGAAAAGTGGGGTGGAAGTAACCGCGGCCCTGACACCACCCCCAGAAAATATTCATAAAAAAGCTTTGACCCGAAGAAAAAATCATGTCACTGTAGCGTCAGTTGGTTAGCAAGCAGCATGGTTTCAGAAGTGTACGATCTATTTCGGCAGCCTGATATTGTATTCCTTGTTTCACCCGCTACTATTCATCTGGGTAATACCAGGAACTTTATTACGGCGCATTAGCGCGAAAGGATCTACATCATGGCAACTGGCACAGTTAAATGGTTTAACGACACTAAAGGTTTTGGTTTCATCGCTCCTTCTGACGGCGGCGACGACCTTTTTGCTCATTTCTCTGAAATTCAGTCTGACGGTTTCAAAACCCTTCAAGAAGGTGCTAACGTTTCTTTTGACGTTACCCAGGGTAAGAAAGGCCTTCAGGCTTCTAACATCAAGCAAATGTCCTAAGCCTTAACGGTTTAAGAGTTTGCTCGAACCTTAACGGGTTCGGATAACAAGGCCCGCTTATGCGGGCCTTGTTGCGTTTGCATGTTGAAAATGAAAGACAAAGTGAAAGGCAGTTGTAATAAAGATGAAGAAAGAGAGTATGGTCGGATTTTTACCCCCTATTTACGCTCATACACCATTAGTTTGGCATCCACCGTCAGGGTAAGCTCATCAAGTGCCGCTGCACGTGCCCGCCCCTCCTGACTGGCACGGTAAAGATGGGGCGTCATCGTTAATAGATCACCAATTAATGCCTGCCCTTCCAGCGTTATTTGATAGTTAAGTGACTCGGTGTGCAACTGGGTAAAGCCCTCAGGCACTTCCCGTTCACTTGTCGTGTCTGGCTTAAGCGTGGGATAAATCACCTCCCTCAGCTCACGCAAGTGCCCCACTCCTGCCTCAACCTGCACCAACAGGCCACCCGGTTTTAATACCCGCGCAAATTCGTGATGCACCGGAAAGCCAAACATACACAGCACGCTGTCGAGCGTCTTCGTTTGAACTGGCAAGTGCGCATTGCTCCCGACGACCCAACGACAAAGCGGAGATTTTTTATCATCTTGCCTGGCCGCCGACAGCACTGCCCATTTGGAAATATCTAATCCCAGCAGTGAAAGTGGCCGCGAATTCGATACAGCACGAGATAGCTCACGCAAGTAATAGCCTTCACCGCAGCCAGCATCCAGGCAGCTAAATAGCGAACTAGCAGGTTGAGCCTCAGCATGGCTTATCAGATGTTTGCTTACCGCCTGGGCAATGGGCTGATAGTAACCAGCCTCAAGAAAACGCTGCCGCGCCGCCACCATCAGTTTACTGTCACCAGGGTCAGCGGAACGCTTTTGCTGTACCGGAAGCAAGTTGACGTAACCTTGCTTAGCAACATCGAAGCTATGCCCAGCAGAGCAGCGCCAAGTACTGCCTGCAAGATTAAGCGGCTCGCCATCTAACGGACAGGCTAGTAATTGAAAAGGAGTGCTATTCATAACAATGTGAACTCATAAAATATATGCCCATAAAACGTTGGTTTATAAAATTTTCTTTTGCCTATACGACCCGCGGGCGACATCTTTAAACAGCGTTGACTGCCACTGACGCACAGCCAGTACCGAGGTGGTGCCAAAGCGCTGATGAATGGGCAGCCCACTTTCTCGTTCACACAGGGCGTGAAACTCTTTTGCCAGCCGCTGCATCGTTTGTTGCCATTCAGCATTACCTGCATGAGAAAGCAGGCCATTCAGTACCATCAGCTTTTCGCTGTCGCTATCGAAACGGGACTGAAAAAACTCTGTGGCAATATATTGCTGGAAAAAACGCTGAATGGGGCCGCCAGGCCGCCAACGAAAATTCGCGGCCACACGCCGCCGGATTCGATTACCCGGCAATAGGTCAATCAGCTTTAGCCGTTCTAGCGCCAGCAGTTGCCGAGTGCACTGCGCCTCGCTGAGCTGGTACTGGTGATGAATTTCATCAAATCGATAGCCGTTAATCACACACACAGCGACCAAAAACAGCTCACGATCATCGACAATGCTCTGCTCCTGCGCCTGGGTCAGCTCCTGCAAACGGTGCTCTTCCTCTTGCATGGATTGCACCAACTCAGCAAATTCCAGGTTAAGCTGATCGCAAATACGCTCTAGCCGCTCTAGGGTGATGTGCTGCTCAGCGAACAATCGCTTGACCGAGGCCTCGCTCAACCCAAGCCATAACGCCACATCAGCGTAGGTTTTCCCCTGGGAGCGCAGCTGGCGTTTTAAGGTATCAATAAGCGCTCTTGTCTGAGACACACAACCTCCAGACATATAAAGTAGCGTATAACGATACCGTAAAGCCCAAATAACACAACTTGAACCACCAGAGTTGCAACATTAACCCCATTTACCGAAAGTGCCCTAACTTCTGGTTTATAAGGCGTCATTTCATGCAACCTTTACTACGCATCACGGGTGTTTGGCCCTATCTGATTGCCATTTTCTTGAATGCCTTTGTGGATTTAGGACATAAAATCGTCATTCAAAACACGATTTTTAAAAGCTACGACGGCGAAACCCAGGTGGTACTGACGGCGTTGGTCAATGGGCTTATCCTTTTGCCGTTTATTTTGCTGTTTAGCCCCGCAGGTCATGTGGCAGATAGCTACCCCAAAGTTCGCATTCTCCGGGGTTCCGCCTGGGCCGCTGTCGCTGTTTCACTGGGCATCACCGCCGCTTATTACCAAGGCTGGTTTTGGCTGGCGTTTGCCATGACGCTAGTGCTGGCAATTCAGTCAGCCTTTTACTCCCCCGCAAAGTATGGCTTGGTGAAAGGGCTATTTGGCAAACCCCGCTTGGCAGAAGCTAACGGACTTATCCAGGCCGTCACCATTGGTGCCATTTTGGCAGGCACCGTGGCCTTTACCGCGCTGTTTGAAAGCTGGATTTTACCCAGCGCCCAAACACCCGACGAGCTATTGCGCAGCATTGCGCCGCTGGGTTGGCTGCTGGTGTTGAACAGCGTTATACAAGTGATGGCACTGTATCGCTTGAAACCGGATAACGCACAGCCCTCGACGACCCCGCTCACCTGGCAGCGCTATATCAAAGGCAGCGCCCTTAAAGACAACCTGAGCATTCTGGGCCGTCAACCGGTGCTGCGGCTGTCAATTATCGGTCTTGCGACTTTCTGGTCGGTGGGCCAGGTGCTGCTCGCCGCTTTTCCCGCCTATGCCAAAGATGCACTCAGCATTGATAACACCTTAGTGCTGCAAGGAATTCTTGCCGCTAGCGGTATTGGGATTGCATTAGGGTCCTTGCTTGCCAGCAAACTGTCGCGTAACCGTATTGAAACCGGCTTGATTCCATTAGGCGCTGTCGGCGTTGCGGTGGGTCTGTGGTGCTTGCCACTGCTCACCACCCCCATTAGCCAAGCGCTGAACTTTGTATTTATTGGCATGATGGGCGGGTTATTCATTGTACCGCTCAATGCACTGATTCAATTTCATGCGGCAGACCATGAACTAGGCACTGTGCTGGCTGCCAACAACTGGATTCAGAACCTGTCTATGCTGGGCTTTCTGGCGCTTACCGCACTGTTTGCCCTGGCAGGTGTAGATAGCCACTACCTGTTGTTGCTCGTGGCGACCGTTGCCATGGTGGGCGGTGGCTACACTATCTTCAAATTGCCCCAAAGCTTGGTGCGCTTTCTACTCAGTTTTCTGCTCACTCGCCGTTATCGTGTTGATGTTCATGGATTAGAGCACCTGCCTGCCCAAGGCGGCGTGCTGCTGCTTGGCAACCATATTAGCTGGGTAGACTGGGCAATGGTGCAAATCGCCTGCCCTCGCCCCGTGCGTTTTGTCATGTTGAAGGATATTTATCAGCGTTGGTATTTGCGCTGGTTTTTTAAGGCGCTGGGCTGTATTCCTATCGAACGGGGCGCAGGAGCCGATAACGCCCTAGCCGCCGTTGCCGAACAGCTGAATAACGGTGAAGTGGTATGCCTGTTCCCCGAAGGCGCGATCAGCCGCAACGGCCAGCTAGGCGAGCTGCGCCGAGGCTATGAACGCGCCTGCAAGCTGGCCAACCCAGAGGTACGTATTGTGCCGTTTTACTTGCGCGGCCTGTGGGGTAGCCAGTTTTCTCGCTCATCCAGCAAACTCAAAGAGCTGCGTAACGCGCCTCTCCATCGCTCAATCGTCGTTGCGTTTGGCAAGCCGCTGCCCAAAGACACCCCTGCCGACGTGCTCAAACGGCGCATCTTCGAACAAGCAACTAACTCGTGGCAACATGCTATCGATGAACTGCCCTCGCTGCCGGACGCCTGGATTCGTAGCGTGAAGCGTAACCTTGGCGCACAAGCACTCACTGATACCCTTAGCCACCCGCTGTCGGCAGGCCAAGCACTTACCGCCAGTCTGCTTATTGCAAAGCGCATCCACACGCTAACCCCTGGGCAAAACGTGGGCCTACTGCTGCCTAATAGCAGCGTGGGTGCACTAGCCAATATGGCAACACTTCTGGCTGGAAAAACACTGGTTAACCTCAACTATCATTTTGACGACAGTCCCAATGGCACCGCGAAAGAAGACACGTTTTCTGCGGCACTCGCCCAAGCCAACATCGACACGGTGTTTACCTCGCGCCACTTCGTCGAAAAACTCCAGCAACAAGGGTTAAACATCAGCCAGCGGCTAGCAAATACTCGGACGATTTACCTGGAAGATCTGCAAGCCAGCATCCGCCGTCATGAACGCGTCAGCACTTGGCTTGCCGTTCGCCTGCTGCCTACGTGGCTGCTTCAACGCCTTTACTGCCGCAGTAGAGATGCCAATGCCACCGCCGCCATTGTGTTTCCAAGCACAAGCGAAGGACAGCCTAAAGGCGTCATGCTTAGCCACCGCAACCTGATGGCCAATATTAAGCAGACCTCCGATGTGCTTAATACCCAATATGACGATGTGGTGATCGGCTCGCTGCCTCTGTTTCATGCCTTTGGTCTCACCGTTACCCAACTGCTGCCACTTATCGAAGGCCTGCCGTTGGTCTGCCACGCGGACCCCAACGACACTGCTGGTATTGCCAGCTCTGTCGCCAAGCACAAAGCCACCCTGATGTTCGGCACATCAGACTTTCTACAGCACCTAAACCACAGCCCCAAAGTGCACCCACTCATGCTAGAAAGCCTACGGGCAGTCGTTGTCAGTGCCGAAACATTGGATGAGCAGGTATGCAGCGACTTCGTCCTAAAATTCCATAAGCCTATTTATAAAGGTTACGGGGCAACCGAAACCGCTCCTGTGGCATCGGTCAATCTACCGGATTCGTTGGGCGCTCATTACCAAACAATACAGCAAGGCAGTAAAGCGGGTACCGTCGGCATGCCGCTCCCCGGCACCAGCTTTAAAATCGTTGAGCCGGAAAGCTTTGCGGAACAGCCTAGCGGAGAAGCAGGCATGATTTTAATCAGCGGTCCTCAGGTGATGCAGGGCTACCTAAACGACCCGAAACGTACAGCCGCCGCCATTAAAGAACTCGATGGCCAACACTGGTTTGTCACCGGCGATAAAGGGTTTATCGATGAAGATGGCTTTTTGACACTTTGTAAATAAACACTGAGCGATAGAACTGATAAAAGCAGCGGCGCTTGCCGCTGCTTAGTTGCCTTCTATTCAGACGGTTTACCCGCAGAACTATCCGCGTCCTGCGAACGCTTGCCTTGCCCTTCTCCGCGTGCAATATCCTCATGGCTAATAACCATGATTTCCCTTGGCCACCACTCTGGATGGTTATCGCGGATAAAGGCCAGCAGCTTCTCGCGCAAGTTCATCTCGGCGGTCCAGCCAGCCATGGGGTCAGATGTCATTAGATAGCAGGTGATAGTTTGGGCCGTTCCCGTTTGTGCCGTCACGTAACAGAGCAGCTTATGGTGTTCGACAACGTTCTCCTCCTCTTTGGCAAATTCGAGGAATTTATCTCTTAGCAGCCCTATATCGGCACTGAGGTGAAGCGTCAGCACCAAGGATCGGTACATCTTGGTACTCTTCACCGACAAATTATCGAAAGGCTTGGAGGTGAAGTAGGTGACGGGCACTATCAAGCGTCGTTCGTCCCATGATCTCAGTCGAATATAGGTATAAAAGATCCCTTCGACATAACACCACTCCCCTTCAAAGATCACCAAGTCGCCGATACGGATAGGCTTGGCCAGCGATAACTGAAACGAGGAGAGAATATTGCCAAGAACCGTTTGCCCCGCCACACCCACTAATACTGCCAATACGCTGGCAGACGCCAAAATAGACAAGCCAAGGGTTTCGAAAAGCTGAACTTGACCTAGGATGTAGATAGATACACCGGTCACGGTGATCAGAATAATGGCCCGGCGCAATGCGTATAGCGAGGTTAGCAGCCGTCGCTGATCTTTAGGCTTGGTGTCATCAATTTCCCCTACCAAGCGTCGCGTTAAACGCAGCATAATCGTGTCAACAAAACGCAGCGCAATAGTACCTGCGCCCCAGGCCATGATAGAGATCAACAGCACGCGGAACGTCGTCGTCGCAATAGCGGAAAACGATACAACGTAGTCCAGTAACATCTGTGTTACCAGCGACATAACAATCATCGCCATGGGCACGCCAATTTGATCGGCAAAAATAGTAGACACGCCAGAGGGCAGGATGCGTGCCACTAGCCCAACAACGTAGTAAGTAACCACCCCCACCGTGCCAATGGCGATTAAAAAAATCGGAATCGCTAACCATTCCCAGATTTTTAGCATGCCAAACGACGCCTTTAACCGCTCAGGGATATAGCGTTCCAGCATTGAAGGCCCGTACTCTTCGTAGAGAGCCGGAATAAACGACACGCTTTCTGGCATCACTAACCACACAGGGTCTTCTTCACCTACGCGGTAGCGCCCCAGTCGAACATCGTAGGCTTGGCCCTCTACCTTTAGGGCAGCCAGCTCAATATTGCGCTGTGGCTCTCCTGCCAGGGGGTTCTGTCCGGAAGGATCTTCTATCACAGCATCTTGACGGCCAGACATATTAGACGCATTCAACCATTCACCACGTTTTAGTACCTCCGCTAACTGCCTAGCGAGCTCGGCGCCCTGAGACTGCTGCTCGCCTGGGTCAATATCGTTGAGGTTCAGCATATGCGCCGCTGTGGCGTAATCTTCGCTTTCGGTGAACGCTAAAAAACTGCGAACCATTTCCCGTGGCGACATCCGCCCAACCTCTTCGGGCACATCGCCTAGCCCTGTGTTAAGCGAGTCAATAGCGAACCACCGCTCATTTTCGCTCTCATCTCCTTGAGTTTGCGCTATGCATGCGCTGGAAAACACCAGAGTGACAACCAGCGCAACCCGCACAAGCCACGAGCTGTTCTTTTTCATACCAACCTTGTCATTTAAAGTAAGTGAGCCAAACAACCAGTCACCAACTGGCGAAAAAAGCCGCCAGCCCAGCGCTGAACACTGAGCTTCCATGTCAGTGATTGACCAAAGTACAGTCTACGTTCTTCAATCAAGCAAGCACCTAGCGTTCCAGCACTGCAACACTGAGTCTCAGCTGCACTATCTATTACTTGCCTCACCTAACACGTACCCTTCTTAACCAGCAACGTACTCTTTAAGGAGAAACGATGAAAAAGTTAGTAGGTGTTACCAGCGCTCCACGCCCTCACTGGGTGGGTGACGGCTTTCCGGCGCGTTCGCTGTTCTCCTATGGCCCACGCTCCGAGCAGTTGAGTCCCTTTTTGTTACTGGACTATGCTGGGCCCGCCGACTTTACTCCCACCACGCGGCCACGCGGTGTCGGGCAACACCCGCACCGAGGGTTTGAAACCGTCACGATTGTCTACCAAGGAGAAGTGGCGCACCGCGACTCAACGGGCAAAGGCGGCGTAATTGGCCCAGGCGACGTGCAGTGGATGACGGCGGGTGCGGGTATCCTGCACGATGAGTTTCATTCGCCCGCATTTACAGAGCAAGGCGGCACACTTGAGATGGTGCAGCTGTGGGTAAACTTACCCGCCAAAGACAAAATGGCCACACCAGGCTATCAGGCAATTTTTAATGCCCAGATTCCTGTGACAGCACTACCTGATCAAGCTGGGAGCGTCCGCGTGATCGCCGGCAGCTATATAGATGACAACCGTAAGGCTCACTCGGGCCCAGCACAGACGTTCTCACCGATGAACGTATGGGATGTGCGGCTAAACGGTGGTAAGACAACCACGCTGACGCAGCCGGATGGATGGACAACCCTGCTGGTCGTGCTAAAAGGTACGGTTCAAGTCAATGGCGAAGAGGTACTGCGTGACGCGCAAGTAGCCGAGCTTTCTAGAGCAGGTGACGCACTGACGCTTGAAGCCAATAATGACGCAACCCTGTTGCTGCTAAGTGGCGAGCCGCTCAATGAGCCAGTGGTAGGTCATGGGCCGTTTGTGATGAATAGCGAACGTGACATCATTGAAGCGATAGAAGACTTTAACAACGGCCGCTTTGGCCACATGCCAAGCTAATGACATCGCTATTTAAGTAACAACTTTTCAAGCAACTACTGTTGAAGTAACAATAGGGCTGGCTTAATAGCCAGCCCTTCCACTACGAATTAATTACGCTGCTGGCCTGGAAAGGGAATGAATTCTTCATCGTCCCCCGGCGGCAATTTAAATCGCCCATGCTCGAAGTCACCTTCCATCCACGCCTGCTTAGCAGCCGCTAATTTTTCCCGGGAAGATGCCACGAAGTTCCAAGAGATATAGCGTGGCCCATTGAGCGTTTCGCCGCCGAGCAGCATTAGCCGAGCTCCGCTTTCGCCCGCGGTTACGGTGATGGGATCACCCGGACGGAAAACCATCATTTGTCCCGCATCGAATGTATCCCCTGCAATACTAACGCTACCCGACGTTACATAGAGGCCACGATCTTCGTGACCATCGGGCAAAGGAAGCTTAGCGCCGGGTTGGAGTACCGCATCCGCATAGAACATCTCCGAAAAGGTCTGTACAGGCGCCTGTTCACCCCATGCCGTACCAAGAATCAAGCGAATCTCTTTACCCTCACCTTTAAGCAGCGGCAATGTCTCCTGCCCATGATGCGCAAAGCTGGCGGGTTTATCTTCGTATGCTTCAGGCAGTGCCACCCACGTCTGAATACCAAACAGGGAGTGCTTATTCTGACGTGTAGCGGGGCTAGTACGCTCGGAATGGGTCACGCCATTACCAGCAACCATCCAATTAACCGCCCCAGGATGAATCATCTGATTAGTCCCCAGACTGTCACGATGCTGGAACTCTCCCTGGTACAAGTAAGTGACCGTTGCAAGTCCAATATGGGGATGAGGACGAACATCGATACCATCCTCTCTAAGAAATTCAGCGGGCCCCATCTGATCGAAAAAAATAAACGGGCCAACCATCTGGCGCTTAGGCGCGGGAAGCGCACGTCGTACCTCAAAGCCACCTAGGTCGTGTGCACGAGGTACGATCAGTGTTTCAATATCGTGTAGGTTGCCTGCGGAAGGACATTTAGGCTCAATATCGGGCATCCAGCTCATAGGAATTTCCTCCATATACAATGGACAACGGAGCAATGGCATCATCGATAGTTTCTATTTCACAAAGCTATTTATTTTTACAAAGCTACCGTCTAGCCAATCACTTACCTTTAATAAATAGCTCAAAAGTATTAAAAAAACCGGAAGCTCACTCACTTCCGGTCAAAACACGGTTTACTTCTTGTCAGAGTTCTTTGTCAGAGTTCTTTGTCAGAGTCCTTAGTCAGAGCCCTTTGTCAAAGTACTGTAGCTATTCATTAAGTTGCGATAGTCGGGGATATGATTAGAGAAGAGCGCCCCTAGGCCTTCAATATCATTTCTCCAATCACGATGAAGTTCGCAGACAGCACCAAACCAGGTCATTAACTGGGCACCAGCGCCGGACATACGGTCCCAAGCAGCATCGCGGGTAAGTTCGTTAAAGGTACCCGATGCATCGGTGATCACGAACACATCAAACTCTTCTTCAAGTGCGGAAAGTGCCGGGAAAGCCACACACACTTCTGTCACCACGCCTGCAATAATCAGCTGTTTCTTACCAGTCGCCTTAACCGCCTTTACAAAATCTTCGTTATCCCAGGCATTAATTTGTCCAGGGCGTGCTATGTAAGGCGCCTCTGGAAACATCTCTTTTAATTCAGGCACCAGCGGCCCATTAGGCCCATCTTCGAAGCTTGTGGTAAGAATCGTTGGCAGACCAAAGTATTTCGCCAAGTCCGCAAGCGCCAGTACGTTATTTTTGAACCGATCAGGGTCAATATCACGAACTAAGGACAACAGCCCAGTTTGATGATCTACTAAAAGAACGGCGGCGTTATCTTTATCGAGACGAACATAGGGGTTAGCCATGACATACTCCTTTATCTATTAGCTTGAGTGGGCTTTTGGAAAACAAAGATCCAACAGCTGTTGCGCATGCCATAAAGAGTTTAGTAGTTCGCTTACTTGATGATTAGATGGGAAATTAAGACACAGCGTTGCATAGGGAGAACAGAGGGAGAACACATGACGCCCCCTAATCTGAATGATCTTTATTATTTTGTGAAGGTAGTCGACCATGGAGGTTTTTCTCCGGCGGGCCGTGCCTTGGGTATTGCTAAATCAAAATTAAGCAGACGGGTGGGAGAATTAGAAAATCAGCTTAACGTGCGCTTGATGCACCGTTCGACCCGCCACTTAACTCTCACTGATATTGGCCAACGCTACTACCAGCACTGCAAAGCCATGTTAGTGGAAGCTGAAGCGGCCCAGCAGTTCATCGAAGAAACCCAACAAGTGCCCTGCGGTACTATCCGTATCAGTTGCCCTACGGGGCTATTGAGCTTTCACGTGAGTGCAATATTGGCGGATTTCATGGTGCTCTATCCAGAGGTCCAGGTACACCTGGAAGGAACTAACCGCCGTATAGACCCTTTTGTTGAAGGCTTTGATATTGCGCTCCGAGCCCGCCCTCTTCCATTGGAAGATAGCGAGCTTATTCTGAAGGTACTATCGGATCGCGGGCAATGCTTGGTAGCAAGCCCAACACTGATTGAACAGCACGGCATGCCATCAACACCTGACGACCTTTGCAAACTGCCCAGTTTAAGCAGGACAAGGCCGGAGGAAGCTCACGTTTGGCACCTTCAGCGCGACGGTGAAGAGCGCCGAATTGAACATTCTCCACGGTTTATTACCACTGATATGACCGCACTTTATAGAGCCGCATTGGCGGGTGTTGGCATCGTTCAATTACCAAGACTAATGCTGGAGGATTCACTAACATCAAAGGCACTTATATCGGTATTGCCCGAGTGGGAGCCTCGACGGGAAGTCATCCACGCTGTTTACCCCTCTCGCCGCGGTTTACTTCCCTCAGTAAGGGCGCTGCTTGATTTCTTAGCCGAGCGCTATGCGGCAATGGGTATTGAACACTGATGCAACGCATCACCTTTCCATCTCTCCCAAGCGGTTTAGCGATTCATCGTATAGCGCCACTAGCAGTAGCTCGCCGTGCTCGTTGACTCGGAACTGGCCGTAGCGGGCGGGCTCAAAACGCTCGGCGTGTCCTTCCTGAAAGAAAAACGCATCCGTAGCAAAGCGCACGTCCCCATTGCGCAGCCGATAACGTAAACGCCTTTCGTCGTCACCTAGCGGCGTGCCATCATCCAAGCGCTGGAAGTGTGCGATTGATGCGTCATCCAAACGAACCACCACGCTGTCATTGGCTGCCGTTTGCATGGCATTTCCACCCGCCTCTTCGTGGCGATCCATTGCGCGCTGCATGCGAATACGGTTAGCCAACGCAAAGTTTAGCGCCATGTAGTCGCCCTGCATTAACGAGCGCGGATCAACCGGGGCAAGCTCCAAATAAACAATCTCACCTTCGGCCAGATGATGCTCTTTCTGCCAAATAGTCCAGTTAACCACCGCTAGCACAACGACAGTGGCGGCAATCACTATCCAGCGGTGTCGCTTCACGTTACTGCTCATTGGCATCTCCTAGCGGCGCGGGCTTATGCACTGTTAGCCACTGGTTTAGCCACCAACGCTTCAATAACCAGCGAATGGATAACAGTAACGCCCCCATTGCCAGCAACATGAGTGATTTCATCAACAGCGTCACGTCCAGCCAGTAGTAGTAACTGCTAGCCGCCATCAGTAGTAACAAAATACCGCTTCCCATCAGCACCCGATGGCCAATCGTAAATCCGAGCAGTAGTAAGGTAACCCCGGCGCCAAGCCCCGGCATATAAACTGATACCACCGCCACTAGCGCGACTGCGCCGTAAATCGCCAAGCGTTGCGCAATGGCAGGCTGAGAATGCTGACGAAATGCCTGAAGGATAACGCACACTAAGGCCAACGCCACCAAAGCAGTGCTCAGCCAACTGGCGAGCCATGGGCCAAACCACTGAGCCCCTGAATCGTAAAGCCAAGCAAGCTGGTTAGAGTATGCCTGCCCTTGAAGCACCAATAACCCTACTAACAGGCCAGCTCCCCATGCCTGAACCGCCCCTATGCGCCCTGGCCAACGACATTCATTCAACCAGAGCAGTGTAAGCACCAGCACCACCAAACCAATCGCCACCGGTGCCAGTCCATTGACTGCCAGCGCCATCGTTAACGCTAGGCTTGCTAAAAACGCCGACATACTACGGTGAACCTGGCTCGGCATGATCAGCGCCAGCGCGCACTGTAGCGCCAGCAGTACCCACCATAGGCTTGCGGAAATACCCCACATTTCGACCGCTGGCCAGGCCACTAATAATTGCCCAGCTAAACTAAACGCCAGCGCCATGTGCTCCAACACATCGCTTCGCGCTGCGCGTAGTAGTGCAAATGCCCCGCCAATCAACAGGCTGCCTACAACAAGAGAAGCCACTGAGCTTTCCAGTACAAATACCACTGCCGTGGCAATAAAGCCCAACAAAAACAGCGCAGCTAACCAGCCGGAAAACGCCTGCAGAACCCGCACGAACCAAGGTGATTCCAGCGGCGCTGTTGATGAAGGCTCATTTAGCGCAATGCCCGCCTGAGTTAATCGCTGCTTTAACGTATTCATCGGCTGGTTCATGGTGCGCCCTCAGCGTTTAAGCGTTTCAACCACGTCACCGCTGCCGCCCCCATGGCAAAGACAGCGCCTGCCAGCAACAGCAAGCTGCCTTCATTCCACTGACCTTCCCATAGTACATAGCGTGCAAGCAGCAATGTGACCACCGCAATCATCGAGACGCAGCCCCCTGCCAACATAAATAGCTCAAGCCGCCACTGACGATAAACGCCATACAGCACTGCCAACCACACGGGGTAAACCGCCACAATCGGTGTCAACGCATGCGTTTCCCCACTCACCCACGCCATCATTAGTAGTGTTAGCGGCACGCCGCTACCCAGCGCCAACAAACAAATTGCCCAACGCCCCGGCCAACCTCGGCGCTGCGCGCCCCACTCCCAGACGACTTGAGCCGCTAAGTTGATAAGCACCAGCCACCATAAACCGGCGTTATCAGTAAAGAACACGCTGCCTAAAATACCGCCCCAGGTGCTGCTATACAGCCACACGGATAGGTTCAAAAGCCCTATCCACGCTACCCAAAGTGCATCAAAGCGTGCTACCCATACCAACGGCAAAGTGAGCAGAGACCAGAGGAAAAACAGCTGCCATGGGTCTGCGCCAGTTTGGTAAACCTGTCCCACCAGCGCCAGTAGTACGCCTATCAACAGAAACGCCGCAGTTAACGCTACGCGAAAAAGCATCACGCTCGCGCTACCCCATACCGCAATGCCTGCCGACAACACCAGCGCGGCCTGCACTAACGCAAAGCGCGGCAGGCGGCCCATGTCCGACCAATTGAAAGCCACGAAGAACAGCACCGCGCAGGCCAGTGCCAGGCCACCCAGCCACAGCAGCAGCCGGTCAATCAACAGCGCCCAGGCGTGGGGCGACGGGTGTAGTCCCGCCACTTTAAACGCTAACGGCACTTGTTCAGGAGGTATCACTCCCTGCTCGATTAACGACATGAGTTTACGGCGTGTAGTAGCCATGGGCGCTCTCCTTGCTGAAACACACTTATTGAAATAAGGGGAGGCGTTAATGCAGACATCGCCCTATCGTTAGAGTCCCCGTGACACATTTGTGAACTTTGCGCGATACACTCTATATCACCCCGTGACACCCCCGTAATGGTGTACATCGAAGATAGTCTCGAATCTTCCGACCAATGAGTAGGAAAATATCACGAGCATCCAAGCGCCTAGAGCCATAAGGCAAAAGCACAAAAGAAGATAATGCGACGACCTATGACACGAAACGTACTGATTATTGAGGATAACCCGGGTATCGGTGAGCTCGTCCGCATGCATGTGGCCGAGCTTGGCATGAACCCTATTCTTTGTGAGCGGGGTGATACCGGGCTTGAACGTTTTCGTGAAGGGGGCATCGACCTTGTAGTTCTCGACCTGATGCTGCCCGGCTTAGACGGGCTGTCAATTTGCCGCGAAATCCGCTCCGGCCCAGGTTACGTTCCGGTACTGATGCTTACCGCTAAAAGCACTGAGCTGGATCGAGTGCTGGGCCTGGAAATGGGGGCGGATGATTACCTCACTAAGCCCTTCAGTGTGGCTGAACTATCGGCAAGGGTGAAAGCCTTATTCCGACGCGTAGATGCCATGGCATCTGCCACCGTCACGCAACCCAGCCAGCAAGAATTAATCACGGACGGGCTGCGCATCGACCCGCTACGTCGGCGCGTATTTATAAAAGATCAGCCTGTCGAACTCACCGCTAGGGAATTTGACCTGCTTTGGCATTTTGCCACGCATCCCGGGCGAGTATTTAGCCGTGCCCAACTGCTTGATACCGTGTGGGGCTACAGCCACGAAGGTTATGAGCATACCGTCAATACCCATATCAACCGCTTACGGGGCAAGATCGAAGCAGATCCCGCTGACCCGGCCTTTATCCAAACCGTTTGGGGGGTGGGCTATCGCTTCCGCGAATAAGTTATGCTGAAAACACTCTATACTCGGCTAGCCTTTGGCTTGTTTCTGTTATTGCTCGCCGTCGGCCTGCTATATACCTTCATCAGCCTCTATTCGCTGCGTGAATACAACGCTTCGGTCAATCAGGCGTTACACCAGAATCTGGCCAAAAATCTAGTATCAGACAGAAATCTGGTCAGCAACGGACAACTGGATAGTAGCGCTCTAGAAGAACTGTTCGCACTCTACATGGCCATTAATCCCAGCATCGAGATCTACCTGCTAGGACTGGATGGCACCATTCTGTCTTATTCAGCAGACCCAGCGAAGATTAAACGCAAGCAAGTCTCGATGGCTCCTATACGCAGGCTGATGGATGACATGAGCCTTTATCCGATACTTGGCGATGACCCCCGCAGTCACGATCGGCAGAAAGTCTTTTCCGTTACCCCGGTGCCAACAGCAGACAACCCCGAAGGGTACCTTTATGTGGTATTGCGGGGTGAAGAGTACGACGCAGCGGAAACCATGGCCCGTGGTGGCAAACTACTGGAAATGAGCGCCTGGGCGTTGCTGGTCAGCCTAACCGTGGCGATGCTCGCAGGGCTAACCATTTTTCGCCTGCTTACCCGCCGCCTGAGATCATTAACACGCCGAGTAGAAGCGTTCGAGAACAGCGACATGAGCCAGCCCCAACTCGACAACAGATGGCACGACAAACAGTCTGTGGTGCGCGATGAGATCGATTATCTGGACGCTACCTTTGACGACATGGCCCATCGAATTGCCACCCAGATCGAACAACTGACAGAAAAAGATGCCCAGCGCCGTCGTTTGATCGCCCAGGTATCCCACGATCTGCGTACTCCACTAGCCTCCATGCAAGGCTATATCGAAAGCCTGAAATTAAGGCGTGATCGTCTCAGCCCCCAAGAACAGGATCGCTTTCTCGACATTGCACTCAAAGAGGGCCGTCGGTTAAGCCGCTTAGTGGATGAGCTCTTCGAGCTTGCTGCACTTGAGGCAAGAGAGAAACAGCCCGTGCCAGAACCCTTCCCGCTAGCGGAGCTGGTCCATGACGTGGTGCAGAAACACGACCAAGCTGCACGCGACAGCCACTTGGCGCTAACGTTAAGTGGCAACCCAGCATTACCAACCGCGTATGCCGACCTAGCGATGACCGAACGCGTGCTGGACAACCTAATCAGCAACGCCATTGCCTACAGTCCCGCTGGCGGCCACATCAACGTTGTGCTTAGTCAAACGAATGGAGAACCACAGGTTTGCATACAAGACAGCGGCCCAGGTATTGCGGAACAGGACCTGCCGCATATATTTGACCCGTTTTATCGTGGCGAAACCTCTAGTGGCGCTGGCCATGCTGGGCTAGGGCTGGCTATTGCGCGCAGAATCATGACGCTTCAGGGCGGTGATATCGGTGTCGAAAACCTAACCAGTGGCGGAGCATCGTTCTGCATACGGTTACCCACCGCCCCCTCGCCCTCCAACGTTATAAATACGTAATAACCTAGGGAGTTGGTTGTGATAACTCTCATGCAAACTGGTCACAGTATTTATCACCCTTTCCCCGTAGCGAGTGGAGACACCACATGCTTATAAAGATTGCCAAACCGAGTGATTTACACGAATCCGATGTAACACCGGAATCTATTTACCTCTCCCGACGGCGCTTTATGGGCGGCATGGCGGGCCTAGGCGCGGGGCTTGCCCTCTCCGGCCACGTCCGCGCCAACGAAGATTATTCTGATGTGCCGGAAGGCGATGCCCCAGCCTGGCTGAAGGAAAAAATCAGCGACACCCAATGGCGAGCCATCACCCCCAGCGACCCTGATAAAGATAAAATCGCCCCCTTTGACGATGCCAGCGGCTACAACAACTTTTTTGAGTTTGGCACCGATAAACGCGACCCCGCCCGCCATGCAGGCAGCCTGGAAACCCAGCCCTGGAGCGTGGTGGTCGATGGTGAAGTAAATAACGGCGGGCGCTTTGCCCTAGAAGACTTCGCCAAGCCCTCGCAGTTTGAAGAGCGCATTTACCGACTGCGCTGCGTAGAGGCGTGGTCGATGGTCATTCCCTGGCTTGGCATCCCCCTTGCGGAGGTGATTCGACGTGCCGACCCCACTAGCAAAGCCAAGTACGTGCGCTTTGAAACCCTGGTGGACCCAGAACAAATGCGTGGCCAGCGCTCTTCGTTCTCAATAATCGACTGGCCTTACGTGGAAGGTTTACGCCTAGACGAGGCTATGAACCCGCTAACACTGCTCGCCATGGGCATGTATGGCCGTGAACTGCCCAACCAAAACGGCGCACCCTTGCGGCTGGTGGTGCCCTGGAAGTATGGCTTCAAAAGCATTAAATCGATTGTGCGTATCTCACTGGTGGAAGAGCAGCCGGTCAACTCCTGGCAACGAATCGCCGCCGATGAGTATGGTTTCTACGCCAACGTTAACCCACAAGTTGACCACCCACGCTGGAGCCAAGCCACCGAGCGGCGGCTTCCCAACAGCCTGTTCAACGCTAATACCATTGATACCCAGATGTTCAACGGCTATGCCGACGAGGTTGCCGAGCTATATGCTGGTATGGATTTAAGGAAGCACTACTAATGGCTGCGCCACGGGTATGGTTACTGTGGCGGATAGGCGTTTTCCTGGCGGCGCTCGCGCCGCTGGTGTTCTGGGGCTGGCAGGTAGCGATTAACGCCGCAGGCCCCGAACCAGGCAATTACCTGCTGCTGAACATCGGCATTGGCGGGCTATGGATGCTACTCCTCACGCTAAGCCTTACGCCGCTCACCAAGCTCACCCGCTGGAAAGGCTTTGCATTGATCCGTCGTCAGCTTGGTCTATGGACACTCGCCTACGCCACCCTGCACATGCTCAGCTACGCGCTGTTTATTCTAGGGCTTAACTGGGCACTGTTGGGTAGCGAGCTGGTCAAACGGCCCTACATCATTGTCGGCATGATCGCACTGATCGGCCTTGCCGTATTGGGTGCTACCTCTAACCGCTGGTCAATGCGCCGTTTAGGCAAACGCTGGAAGCCGTTACACAAATTTGCCTACGTTATTTTAGGGCTAGTACTGCTGCACTTCTTTTGGGTGGTGCGCGCCGACATGCAAGAGTGGGCCATGTATGCCGCCATTGCCACGTTAGTCATGGCAACCCGTTTGCCGCCCGTCGCTCGCACACTGCCAAAGTTGCGCTACCGCTTGAGTCGGTGAACATATGTCGGTAAAAGTTAAACGGCACGGCTAACATAAAGACACCCTCATTAGGACACTCTCATAAGGACAATGATGATGCCCAACGCCCGCTTACTTATTGCCTCAGTTGGCTTTTTGGCTGCTGGCTTCGCTGCCAATACCCACGCACAAGATGACTCTTGGCGTTTCCAGCTAACCCCCTATGTGTGGATGGTAGGGCTGGCTGGCGACGTGCGGCCACTCTCCAACGCCCCGACTATCAGCACCTCACGCTCTTTTAGTGATGTATTGAGTGACCTAGAAGGTGCTTTTTTTATGGCCGGCAGCGCCCGTAAAGACCGCTGGGTATTGTTTGGAGATGTTACCTGGGCATCACTGAGCCATGAGAGCACGCTGCTACCCGGCGTTGCGATAGAAGGCAACCTACGTCAGCGTTCGATAACTGCAGCAGCAGGCTATCAAGTGCTCAACACCCCGACCCAATACCTAGATCTATTAGCGGGTGCACGGGCTTGGCGAATAGAAGCTGACGTGAGCGTGCCCGCCTTAGGCGTTAGTGCCAGTCACACTGAACGCTGGGTCGATCCGCTTTTAGCTGCCCGACTGCGTTCAACGTGGACACCTAAGTGGTCAACGTTAGTACATGTTGATGGGGGCGGCTTCGGCATAGGTGCCAGTAGCACATGGCAAGCGGTCGCCACCGCGAATTACCAGGTAAATGATGCTTTTCACCTTTCAGCAGGCTTTCGGCACTTGGCAGTAGACCGCGATGAAAACGGCACCCGCGTTGATGTGTCGATGAGTGGCCCATTACTAGGCGCGACCTGGATGTTTTAGTAACACGTCTCCCACGACATAACGCCCCTCTAGTCGTGGGAATAACACCCAACAGGCCTCAGCGGTTGACTTCCCACCTGAGACTAGCGATTTTTCTGAAACGCATCACTTAATGCCGCCGCTAAAATCCCCGTGGGCATCGCGATAATCCCGATGCCCGCCACCGCCGTCAATCCCGCAAAAAACTTACCTAACCCAGTGATAGGAACCATATCGCCATACCCTACCGTCGTCAGCGTAGTAACACTCCACCACAGCACACGGGGCACGCTGCCAAAAGCACCCGGTTGGGCTGAGGCTTCCGCCAAATAAAGACAGAAAGAGGAAAGTAGCAGCAATAGCATCGCCAAACCCGCACTCAGCCACAGCTCATGAGAACGAGACTTCAGCGCCTCTGCCAGTGCAGCCCAAGCCTGGCTGAATCTACCTAAACGGGTTAGCCGCAGCATTAACCCCAAACGCAACATGCGTAGTAAGAAGCCGTTGTTTTGAACCATAAACCCCAGGAAGTAAGGCAAAATCGCCAGTAAATCCACCATGGCCCAAAACGAAAACACATAGCGCAACCGGCCTTTTATCCCGCGGTAACGAGGATCTTCACCGACAACATACAGACGCAATAAATACTCACCGATAAAGATCACCACAAACACAGTTTCTAAGGTAGGAAAAAGGCGTGGTGAAAGCGCCCGCAGCATTGGCTCCGTTTCCAAAATAGCCACCAGCGATGCCAGCAAAATCAGCACGCAGATGACTCTATTAATGGTCGACAACCCCTGCCGCAGGTGCGTTTCTAAGGCTAACTGCCGGTAAAGCTCAGCTCTATTTATGATCATTTCTTCAAAAAACTTATTAGTGAATGCAGCGATCTAAAACCCCAACAACCGCTTACGTATAGGACGAATAGAGAACAGGACTAATGCGCCTAAAGCCAACCACTCGACAGATGCAGGTAGCAGCTCCTGAACTTGGCTGGCCTGCTGAACCGGATCCCATCCCGTCATTGCTAGCCCTTTATCAAACACCCAGCCGATCAACACCGTCACCAGCAGAATGCTGACGAGATAAACCGCTAACGCTTGGTTTCCAAACTCACGCCGCAGAATAGCCAGGGTGGCTAGGCTCGTTACAGGACCAGCAAGCAGAAAGACTAACGCCATTCCCGGTGAAATGCCCGCCAATAGTAAACCAGCAGCAACGGGGGTGGCTGCAGTAGCACAGATATACAAGGGAATGCCGATGACCGCCATAAGGATTAGCGCCAACAAACCACCCGAAAAACCTACCAGAGTTTCTGGCGGCACAAAGGTAACCAGCACCCCCGCCAACAATAAACCGGCAAACATCCAGCTACTGATGTCATCCAATAAATCACTGAAGGCATACTTCAATCCTGCAATTACCCCCGTCAACTCAGTGGCATGTGCGTTAGCGCTGTCAGCGTCACAGCCTTTTGATGCACAGCAACTGCTAACAGGGGTGCTTTTCGGCAGCGCTGCTTGGCCGGTAAAGCCCACTAAAATGCCCGTCACTATCGCAGTTACCAAGGCTCCCAACACTCGCGCCAGCGCCATTAAGGGGCCTAACAGCACACTGGTGATGAGCATTGAATCCACCCCAACGCCAGGTGTGCTAATCAGGAAAGACGTGGTTGGCCCACGGCCCGCCCCACCCCGATGCAACGCCAGCGCGGTGGGAATCGCCCCACACGAACACAGCGGCAACGGCATACCAATCACCGCCGCCCGGGTAATGCTACCCAGCCCGCGGCCACCCATCCAACGCTGTAATAAGTGTTCCGGCATTAAAGCCTTAATTAATCCCGCAATCACCAACCCCAGCAGCAGCCAAGGTGCGGCGCTTAACGCAATACTCAACAGCTCATTGATCAAACTCATCGTCGGTTACCTGCTTGTTAGTCAAGAGAATAACGACTAGCCTAAACCCTGTAATCGTTACAGGGTCAAGCCAATGAAACGCTACTATCGTATCGGGGAAGTTGCCAGCCGAACCGGATGCTCGCCGGAAAGCATTCGCCATTATGAAAAGCTGGGATTACTGGCACCGCCACAGCGGGGAGAGCAAGGCTACCGGTCTTATGATCAAGCGGCATTAGAACGCATTGGCTTTATTCGCCATGGCCGTAGCCTGGGGTTAGATCTGCACAGTATCCAGGAGTTGTTAGCACTTTCCGACAACCCCGACACCGACTGCACCGCCGCCGATGACATCGCCAGCCGCCATCTACAACACCTGGAAGAACGCATCGCTGCCTTACAAGCACTGGCAGGCGAACTGCGCCAAGTGGTTCACCAATGCCGAGGCGGCAAGGCGGCTAACTGTCAGATCATTCAAACGCTGTATGACCACCAACCCACCTGCACCGAGCGGGGATGCGGAGAAGTGACGGCGTAAAGACTGCCCCCTGCAATATCGCAGTTCAGTATCGTAAAAAAGGAACACCGCATGATTGAGACAAGGGAACAACTCGATGCCATTAAAAAGTCATGCTATTCGATGGTGACCAAAAGCGCAGGGATTTCGGCGGGCACCGCTATCATTCCCATACCTGGGCTGGATATCGGCTCTGACGTTGCTATCTTGATGCGCATAATTCCCAAAATTAACGCTCAGTTTGGGTTGTCGCCTGAACAAATCGAAAGCCTAGATACCGAAACCAAACTCTTTGTGATGACCGCCATTTCCAATACGGGAAGCAAGTTAGCCGGAAAATACATCACCAAGAAGTTAATCATAATGCTGCTGAATAAGATGGGCGTTAAAGTCGCCGCCAAAGGGGTTACTAAGTTTGTTCCCTTTATTGGCAGCGCCGTGGCAGGCACTATTAGCTTTACCGCCATGAAGTACATGGGCAACAGCCATATTGAGGATTGCTACAAGATTGCCTTGGCAACTCTGGAAAACAAGCAGCTACCTCCAGTGGCAGAGCCTGCGACCTTTATCCCTACCGACAATCCTGCTAATTCCCATTAGCGGGTAGCAATACGGCCTGACAGAGTAGTTTTCACCTTGAGACAGCGATTAACACGCCTAGAAGAAGTTACAATGTCATCTATGGACTGGAACTAGGGCTATATCGTTGGCCTGCATGAATATTACCCATGAGCAGCAAGCTTAGTACGCCAAAACAGGCGAGCCCTGCCAACAACATTGCCAAATGAAAGCCACTTTCCATCGCGCGGGTAAAAAGGTCTTGAAGAGCGATTGAGGTGTTGGGGAATACGTGCTGAGTAATAGCCTCACGCGCAATCTGCTCCACACTACCCACTCCTTGCTCAACTCCTCTCTCAGCTACGGCAGAGGCAAAAACATCAATCGCCCGCTCACTCATTAATGTACCAAGCAGCGCAATACCAATTGTCATACCAGCTTGGCGGAGTGCATTCATTGTTGCAGAGGCGGCTCCCGATAGTTCGGCCGATGCCAGGCTCATCACGGCAATGCTCGTGGCAGGAACTGCCAGCCCCACCCCGATACCGAGTAACGCAAACCATACACCTACAATCCAGTAAGGTGTTTGTGCCGTGGCCGTTGCCATTAATAGCAAAGCAAGCCCAGCGAAGCCGTATCCTACTGCCGTTAACCGCCGTAGAGGAATCAGCTTATTTAATCTTCCGAATAGCAGAGAAACACACAGCGTCATGACAAATTGCGGCATCATGCGCCAGCCAGCCTCAACAGGCGACCAATGCTGAATCTGCTGGAGAAAAATCGAGAAAAAGAACAGGCTGCTGTAGTAAGAGAATCCCAATATGAACGAGGCAAAATTCGCCACTAAAAAAGCGCGCCCCTGCAGTAGTGCTATCGGCAGTAAAGGCCGCTCTACTCGACTTTCTACCACCGAGAACAGTACAAAGCTGATCGCGGCGACCATCAATGCAATGCCCCCCATTTTGATATTTTCGCCTGCCTCAATCATGCCAAAAGCCAATGCGCCCAGGGCTACCACACTGAGAACTTGGCCCAACGGATCACGTGCAGCGTGTTCGGGATACTTACGCTCGGTAATGCCGTACATGCCTAGCACCACGACCAATATACCCAGAGGAAGATTAATCAAAAAAATGCTCTGCCAGCCAAAATGATGCAGCAATAGCCCCCCGCATAACGGCCCCAGGATTAGCGCCAAGGCGTTGGAGGCTGACCAAGCACCGATTACGTGCGAACGCTCCTTTGGATTGGGAAAGGCAGAGGTAAGAATAGGCATAGCACCACAGATCAGGAAAGCGCCTGCAGTTCCCTGGATGGCCCTACCCACCAGCAACACGGGCAATGACGGCGCCCAGCCGCACAGTACCGAGCCCAGCGTGAACAGGATGACACCACTGAGCCAAGCGCGCTTTTGACCATACCTATCCGCTATTGGACCCGCAGACAGCATGAACCCAGATAGGCAGATCGCATACGCGTTGACTACCCACTGCAGCCCTACGATATCGGTGCGTAATGCCGTCTGCATGGTAGGGAGTGCCACGTTGACGATGCTGATATCAAGTGTGGCAATAAAGCTTCCAAGACAAACAGCGCACAATGCGCCGTAGCGGCGAGAAGGCTGCATGACAGTTCCTTACGGTGAGATAGAAAATTGCGTGCTCTTTGCTTAAGCATACAAATCGACCGACCGTCGGTCAATATATTATACTGTATCGATCGCCTATGCTCTGAGCCTTAGCTCGCCTAAACTAGGTCGTATTTTCTGAGGGATGTTGAAGCCAACCAAGAGTTAAAAATCGACATAATGGATCATAAGACAACGAAGCCAACGCCGCAGGCCGCTAAAGTGCCAAGAACCAAACCGGCTGAAATTCGCCTAAATGAGTTGATGACTGCCGCCGAAAAGCTCTTCCTGGCCAAAGGCGTTGAAGCCACAACAATCAACGAAATTGTTAAGGAAGCCCAAGTTGCCAAAGGCACGTTCTATCACTACTTCTCATCCAAGAACGACATGCTGGTTGCGTTGGGTGAACGGTACACGGCTGACTTTCTAGCGCGCCTCCAGAAAGCCCTGGATGCCTGCCCAGACCACGATTGGCTGCAGCGATTGAGAACATGGATTGAAGTCAGCGTCGAAGTGTATGCACAAACATACCGAACGCACGACATCGTCTACACCAATCATCACCATCATGATCGTTCCAACCAAGCCAGGAACGCCCTTCTTGATCAACTGCTAGACATCATTGAAGGTGGACAATTGGCGGGCACCTGGCGAGTGGAGCAACCAAGGGTAGTGGCCCTGCTTATTTATTCAGGGGTGCATGGCGCCACAGACGATATCATTGCAGCCAAGGCTAACGACCGTGCACGCTTTGCACACCAAGTGGCAGATGCTTGTGTGCGTATGCTGCCCCCTCCGGAAAAGACAGCCAGATAAACTTTTTTATCGCGGATCTCAGAGCCTATGATTAACGCCTTTGCCGTATCCAACTATCGCAGTCTGAAAAACGTTGTCTCCCCCCTAACAGGCCTTAATGTGGTTACCGGGCCCAATGGGTGTGGAAAATCCAACCTGTATAAATCGCTGCGGCTACTGGCAGAGACGGCTAAAGGCAATCTGATCTCATCGATTGCCCAGGAAGGCGGGCTTGATTACACCTTCTGGGCTGGCCCGGAAAAACTCACCAAAAGCATGAAAGATGGCACTGCGCCCATTGAAGGCTCCGCCAAGAGAAACAATCCCCGCCTTAGGCTGGGTTTTGTGGGTGAAGACTTTGGTTACGCCATTTCACTGGGAATGCCCGCGCCGCAGGGGTTTGCTGGCTACGGGGACCCTTCCATGTTCCAGTTCGACCCCGAGATAAAGCGCGAGTGTATCTGGGCTGGCGACGTCTGCCGCCCCAGCAGTTGCCTGATCGACCGAGTCGGATCAGTGGTTAAAGTGCGTGTTGGCAGCAAATGGCAGGTTTACGACGCCCATCTCAATAGCTACGAAAGTATTTTGAACGAAATCAGTGACCCGATCGCCGTGCCTGAGGTTCATGCGGTCCGGCAAGCCATTCGTAGTTGGCGCTTCTATGATCAGTTCCGAACCGATTCGCAATCTATTATCCGCACACCACAGATTGGTACTCACACCCCGGTGCTGGATCACGATGGCCACAGCCTAGTGGCCGCATTACGAACCATCCACGAGACTGGCGACAGAGAAGCGCTGTACGAGGCGATTGAAGATGCCTTTCCCGGTGCAACCATCAATTTTGCAGCCGACGCCGGTAACCGCTTCCTATTACAATTCCTTCAGGAAGGGCTGCTACGCCCGTTAAACCAGTCGGAATTATCCGACGGAACGCTTCGCTATCTACTGCTGGTGGCGGCGCTGCTCACCCCTCGTCCGCCCTCCCTATTAGTGTTAAACGAGCCGGAAACCAGCTTGCATCCGGATCTGCTGCCTGCCCTAGGGCGTCTGATCATCCGCGCATCGCAGGCAACCCAAGTGTGGGTGGTTTCCCACGCGCCACGCTTGGTGGCCACTTTGGAAAAAGAGGCTGCCTGTAACGCGATTGCTCTGAATAAAGAGTTTGGCGAGACTGTTATCCTCGGCCAGGGATGGTTGGACGAACCGCCCTGGCATTGGATGGATTAAATAGAACGCTAACGAACCGTGTGCACTAGCGTTTTGTCTTTTCAACCTAGATTGCCTAGAAGCCCTTTTCGCTAACTAAAGCGTAGCTGCTGGGGCGCTTTAGATTGATCAAAACGTAGGCTCATCACTATCAGTCCAATAAAAATCACCCCAAACATCAGCCATGCCTGCTCAAACCCTCCCAGCAAGTCTTTTATCAACCCCGCCGCGATAGGTGCTAAAGAGGCAATCAGATAGCCGATGCCCTGTACCCAAGCAGTAAGCTGACCAGCCAGCACGGGATCGTCTGAGTGATCCATAGTGATGATCAAGCTTAAGGGAAAAAGGCCACCGATTCCTAACCCCAGAAGTGCGGTTGCTAACCAAGCCATTGTTTTAGGCATTAGCCCAAGAAGCAAAAAGCCCGCCACCGACAACAGAAGTACCAGCAATAACACCGGGCGACGGTCTTTCATTTGTTGAGCCAGTATCGGAAACGTTAGGCCAGCCATCACTTCGATGGCCGTTAGCCAACTAAGCGCCAGCCCCGCTTGCGTTTCAGACCAACCTAAATGGATAAAGGTGGGCGGAATCCAAGCAAGAAGGCAGGTGTAACCCGCCGTGCCTAAACCAAAGAAAATCGCCAACGACCAAAACCGAGGCTGCCGCGCCATCGCTGAAAAAGCGATGCTAACGCTGTTGTTTTGACTAGGGGCTGGCAGTACTTGCCTGCGCATCACCCAGCCAACGAGCCCTGCAAGTGCTAAAAGCCCCCATAACGCCAAGGCGTTCTGCCAGCCAATATAATCACTCACTACAGGGGTAATGGCAGAGGCGAGAGCCGCGCCCCCCATAATGGAGGCAATGTAGAACCCCATCACCATTGGGGTTTTCTCGCCTGCCGCCTGTTTTATCACCGCAGGAAGTGCGGCCTGGATAAACGCTATGCCAATGCCGGCACCCAGCGCGGCTACCCATAAGCCTGTATACCCGAAGCCAAACCAATGCAACGCGTCCGATAAAGCAATCGACACAAGCGCCAGAGTAATCACGCTGTTAAAGCCGATCCGCTTTGCGAGCAATGCGCTAGCAAAACACCCCAGCCCCATCGCTAGTACCGGCAACGTGGTTAAAAGCGACAACTGTGTAAATGAAAGGCTTACATCGTGACGGATTGCCTCAACCAGCGGCCCAATAGCCGCCATGGATGGCCGCAGGTTGAGCCCAATCAGAATGATCAGCAGGATCGTTCTTACCAACGGTATTGATCTCGAATTGCTATTGTGCATACCCACTGCCCACCCTTTATCGGCCATTGCTAAATAAGAATCGGCGCTTACTGTAAAACCTCAGGTTAACTTGAGGTCAAGAGAAATAGTGGATCAGCGCATAGACTCTAGGGAAAGAGCATTAAGTGTGGGCGAGGTGGCGAAAAGGAGCGGACTTAAAGTATTAACGATTCATGTCTACGGCGCTGCTAAACGCCGCCGCTAAAATAGAAACATCCGCAGCGTTGGTTCCGTCTCCAGAATTGCTGTCAGCGCTGCCAATAGAATCAGTACACAGATGACTTTATTGGTTACCGACAGCCTTGCAACGTCACTGCGATGGCAGCGTAATTACCCCTTTCAAGTAAGGCGCAACGCGGCCTTTGATAATCACGCGGTCGCCTTCTATCTCGCAGCTCAGCGCACCTTTGCGGGCACCACCCTGGCGTGCAGTAAGCTGCTGTTTACCCAGTTTTTTCGCCCAGTAAGGCGCAAGCGAGGTATGCGCCGAGCCAGTAACGGGATCTTCTTCCACACCGACTTTGGGGCCGAACCAACGGGAGACAAAGTCTACATCGCTGCCTTTCGCAGTAACGACAATGCCGCGCCCAGGAAGGCGCTTCAATTGCTGCATGTCCGGTGCTAGAGATTCAATCAACTGCACATCGTTAACTACCACCACGATATCGTCCGATATCAGCAGCGCTTCGATCTCATTAATCCCTAACCCTGCCTTTACCTCAGCTTCCATCGCCAAGGGTTCGACTACCTTTGCGGGAAAATCCATCGCCAGCTCGTTACCGTCACGCTGTACTAAAAGCTGCCCACTGCGGGTCTCGAACTGCAGTGTTTCAGCGCTATCGCCCAGCACATTAAAAATCACCCACGCCGCCGCCAGCGTGGCATGACCACACAAATCCACTTCCACTGAAGGGGTAAACCAGCGCAGGTGATAGCCAGACTCAGTCGGCACAAAAAAGGCGGTTTCAGAGAGGTTGTTCTCCGTGGCTATCGCCTGCAACAACGCATCATCCAACCATGTTTCCAGCGGGCAAACCGCCGCAGGGTTACCTTCAAACGGTTTAGAGGCAAACGCATCTACCTGGTAAAGATCAATATTCATTACAGCCAGCCTTTTCTAACGTCATGGATCATTATGTTTTGGATAACACGTGGCTTTTGGCAAGTGCGTACCGTCTGGCTCAGTTCGTCTCAACAGCGGCCCGCCCTTTGATGATAGAACGGGCAAGCATCAGGTATGCCACCGAGCCACAGGCGGCCATGGCCAGGATGACCGCTTCAAGCGTATGCGGCAACATGGCAGACAGTGCGCTCAGCAGCCCGGCAACACCGAACTGAGCGGCGCCCAAAAGCGCTGCGGCCGTTCCGCCACTGGTGGGAAAGTACTCCAAAAAGCAGGCCTGAATATTCGGCGAGATCGCCCCTACCGCACCGATGGTCAGCATCATGGCGGGCAGGAAGGCGTACAGCGGCCACTCCATAAAGGCAGCCACCACCAATAACAGTATTCCAACACCCTGACAGCCCGTTGCCAGCTGCAGGATACGCAGTGACGATAGCCTGGAAAGCAACACTCGATTGAGAATATTGAAGATAAGCATCGCGACGATATTCGCCGCAAACAGCATTGAAAAGGCTGATGGAGATTTACCGAAATGCCCCTGATAGATAAATGATGCATAGGTGATAAACATCATCAGAGTAGAAAATGAGGCAGCCTGCCAAACGATGAACGGAAGGGCCGGCTTTGTCGACAGTACCATTTTGTAACGCGCCATCAGGCTCATCTTAGGGCTTTTCGCTCGAGACACCTTGCCCGTACCGGTAAAAAGCACCCGCGCCAACAACGGCACTAGAAGCACCGCGTATACCGCCAAAGCGAAAAAGATATAGTGCCAGGAACCCAGCGCCAGAATCGCGCTACCCACGCTCGGCGCAATGCCAGGCGCCAGCACCATGATAAAGCCCATCATCGAAAACAGTTTCGCGGCGTCGCGGCCCGCCACCCGGTCGCGCACCAGCGCCGGCACAGATACCAGAGTAAAACCGGCGCCAAGAGCCTGAACTGCCCGCCCGACGAGCAGCGTGTTCAGAGAATCCGCCATACCAATGACAATGCTTGAAAGCGCAAAAATCGCCAGGCCGCTCATCAACACCCGCTGGCGCCCGAAGCGGTCTGAAAGCGCACCGCCGATTAACTGACCAAACGCCATCGCGAAGACATACACTGAAACGCTCAGCGACACCGCCTGCTGAGAAACTCCCAGCGATTCGCCAATAACCGGAAAAGCTGGCAGGTACGTATCCATGGAAAACGGGCCCAGCATCATGGTCAATGCCAAGCTCAGCACCACAATGAACGGCGTTTTAGATTGGGTCATAGAAGCTCGCGGTAAAGGGGCGTAATGATGGACAACACCCACAATATGATACCGACAGTTGCTATCAAGGCAATCGAATAGGTTGGTGGCTTGCTAATGGGGCTTTAGGAGCTGGGGTTCGAGAGTAAGGTTATGAGAGCAGGGGTTTGAGAGTAAGTGGACAGCGCCCAACCAACAACAGGTATGATTGCATAGCGCATTTAATACCAACGAGGAGAGCCGAATGCCCGCCTACATCGTACTAACCCGTGAACACACTCACGACAACGAAGAAATGAAGCGCTACAGCGAAAAGGCCAAAGCTGCCCGCGAAGGCCACGACCCACAGCCGCTGGCCTTTTATGGTGATTTTGAGGTACTAGAAGGAAGCGCCATGGAAGGTGCGGTGATTCTACGCTTCCCCGACATGACCGCCGCCCGCGCCTGGTACGAAAGCCCCGCCTATCAGGAAGCCCGCAAACACCGTTTCCAGGGTGCTGACTATCGCGTTTTTCTAGTGGATGGAATAGAAGAGGCTTAATGGGCAAAGCCCCTGCGGTCGCCAGCGAGGGGTACAGCTATCGCAACAAGATGAAATGTTCGATCAGCCGAATCATCAACGTTTTCTGATCCGGTAGGCTTTCCGCCACCAATAGAGCCAGGGCCACTAGGGTATTGTCATTAATCAGTTGCTCTACTGGCTTTGCCAGCAACGCGGCGTTGCGGCGCAGGTACCACAAGAATAGAAACGAGCCGCAGCGTTTGTTGCCATCGGCCAGAGGGTGATTCTTGATCACAAAGTAAAGCAGGTGCGCGGCGCGAGTGGCGACGTTAGGGTAAAAAAGCTCATCCCCAAAGCCTTGCTCAATGGTGGCCAGGGCGGACGTCAGACCGTCACCCCGCAACTGACCGAATAGCTCGGTGGCCTCCCCCTTGCCAATCAGGGTCTGTTTCAACTCACCGATGGCCTGAAGTGCCTCTTCCACCCCTAAAGGCTGCATACCTGGCTGTTTGATGCCCACTTCCGCCAACTGCTGCTCATCGTAGCCCTGTAGCAAACTCCAGGAGCGGGCGTAATCGCTAATCACACGGGCAACCGCTTCGCCTTCGGTTGAAACCAAGCCTTGATTGGTCAGGGTTCGGCTGAGCAAACTCACCGCCTGCTCAAACTCTATGCCACGCTCGGTTAGGCGGCGTTGGTTTAAGGTATAGCCTTGTACCAAATGTTCTTTTAATACTTGAGTTGCCCACTTTCGGAAATGAGTGGCACGCTTCGAACTAACCCGATAACCAACAGAAATAATGGCATCAAGGTTGTAGTGTTTGGTGCGGTATCGCTGCCCATGCTCAGCCACATGTTCCAAAATGGAACATGTGCTGTCTTCACTCAGCTCTCCACTCTTATAAATATTACTTAAATGTTTGGTGATTGCAGGGCGCTTGGTGTTAAACAGTTCAGCCATCTGCGCCTGGCTTAACCAAACGGTATCTTGTTCCAGCGTTACCTCGAGGTGTGATTGCCCATCTTCGCTGGTGAATATCTGTATTTGCTGATCATTCATGAGTGCTGCCTCCCTGGTTTACATCAAACGCTTTATGTCTTTAAAACAAACACCTCCCAAGCAAGCAGCACTCAATACGGCAGTAGTCACCTTTCCATACTAAAAGAGAGATTCAAGCGCGCCCGCAATCAGAGATTAAGTAAACCCTATCACAAAAACTGTTCATTTATACAGTAAAATATCGCCATGATTCTGCCAAGCAAAATTAGACGCTTCAACGCACAAAAACCATCACCACCAGCACCATGGTTAGCAGTAGCAGGTATACCCTGGCATGAATACGGTCAGGGATACTCCCGATCCAGGTCGACGCCAAGCGGATGCCGAGCCATGAGCCCACTGCGAGTACCAGCAAGGCGCGCAGATCCACATAACCGGCATACCAGTCCCCCAGCGCTGGGTGATTTGACGACAGCAACACATACGTCGCGGTGCCACTTACCGCCATGGGCAACGATAGCGGATTGGCCATGGCGGTGGCTGCCGTCATGCTCGCGCCTCTCCGGCGCATAAACGGAACGGTCATCACACTGCCACCAACGCCCAGCAAGGCGGCCACCGCACCAATCAGTGTCCCCGTCATCGCCGTTACCCCACGACCCATAGGACGCACATCACTCTCCGCCTGATGCAGAAAACCGGGCCGCAGAACGGCATCCGCAATCGTGAGACCCAAATAGCCGATAAATGCCCAGCGCACCCATTCGCCACTTAACGACACGGCTGCCGCCGCGCCCAGCACAGCCCCCATGGCGATATAGCCCACCAGCGGACGCACCAGCTGCCACTGCACGGTCTGCCGTTGATGGTGACGCCATGTGGACAGCGAAGCAGCAAATACCATCAACGCCGTCGAGGTAGCCACCGCGATATGCATGGCCGCCTGACCGATGCCACTATTCAGCCCATGGACGGCCATCAGCAGGGTATACAGCAAAGGAACCACCACAAACCCACCGCCGAAACCGAACAACACGGTGGTTACTCCAGCCAACCCGCCACAAAGAAGCAATACGCTATACACCGGCACTCTCCTGATGAAACGAAACAGCAGGCACTATATGCTGGCGAGGATTGGCCGACATTCGTCATTCGGACAACCATCAACGCGTTTCAGCCAGGTTCACGCTAATGCTCAATACGCCTCTTTCAGATGTGGATCATGTGGCACGGCCCATCGTGGCCATCGGCACTGACTACCGCCCCGGCACGCTCCTCGATTTTCATACCCATCGGCGTGCCCAGTTTCTCTATGGCATGAGCGGCGTGATGGAAGTCAATACGGATGACGGCACCTGGATGGTGCCGCCTTATAGCGGCGTCTGGCTGCCTGCGGGCAAGCGCCATCAGGTGCGCATGAACGGAGTGAGCACCCGAAGCCTGTATATCGAGCCCCTCGTTGCGCCACGCGCTTCGCCCAACTGCGAGGTGCTGGTCGTGACGCCTCTCCTGCACCACCTACTGCTGGCTTCCGCCCACATCCCCGCGCGCTATGACGAAAACGGCCGCGACGGCGCCCTGGCGCAACTACTCCTATACGAACTGGAACAGGCTCAGGCCCTGCCGCTGTTTGCGCCCCTGCCCCACGATCCTCCACTCGCCAACCTGTGCAGAGCGTTTCTCAGCCAGCCAAACATTCACACGCTGCCTGATGAATGGGCCCGACAGTTGCATTGCAGTCAGCGCACCTTCAACCGCCTGTTCCGTCAGCAGACCGGGCTCTCCTTTGGCGTATGGCGACAACAGGCCTGCCTGATGGCGGCTATTCCCAAGCTACTGTCCGGCAGTTCCGTTACCCAAACAGCGCTGGAGCTCGGCTACGACAGCCCAGCCGCTTTCTCCAGCATGTTTCGCAAGGTGCTCGGCCAATCGCCCAGCGCTTTCGTTCGGGAGGCGTTAAAAGAGGACGGTGCCTTAAAATGATATATTCGGATCACAAATTGAGCCGAATAGGCTTTTTATTCGGCTCAAGGATCATTTTGGAAGGGGATATGATTTACGCCGTGCTGCCTTTGAACGCGAAGACGCCCTTCTTGGCGACAAGCACTCTCTTGAGTAGAGCTTTTTATGTGCACTCATAGTTTAAAAATTAGCACTTTACTAAAGAGTCAGCCCTGCGCTCTTTGAAAAATTTAAATAGGGTGTACTTTGAGTTAACAAAATATCTAATCCTTAAGGATTTCAGGCATTTTGCACCTTCTTACCGGGAAGTAGGTGCAACGCCCCCACCACCACCGAGCCCACCAGCAAGCCAATCACCGCAGAACACAGCGTATTGAAACTCCAGCCCAGCAAACCGCCCAAGGCACCGGTTGCCTCGGCAATGCCGTGCTCGACATGGTGTACCCACGCATAGGGCGCGTTGAACCAACCCGTTCCATCGGCACTCAGATTGGCCATCAAAATATGCCCACCCACCCAGAGCATGGCGACGGTGCCCACTACCGAGATGGTCGCTAGCACCTTGGGCATGGCAGTCACCAGACTGCGGCCCAGAGCCTGAATTCCCGGATTATTCCGCTGGGCGAGCTTCAGGCCGATATCATCCATCTTGACCAACAGCGCCACCACGCCATACACCAGAAGTGTGATGACAAACGCAACCACTACTAGGCTCGCCATCTGTGACCAGAATCCCTGATGGGAGACCGTGGCCAGCGCGATCACCATGATTTCAGCAGACAGAATCAGGTCGGTGCGAACGGCACCACTCACGATCTTTTTCTCGGCTTCCGGCCCCTTCTCTACCGCTGGCTTTTCGTCGTCATGCTGACCGGATAGCTTATGCCAGATCTTCTCCGCACCCTCAAAGGCCAGATAGGTGCCGCCCACCATCAGGATGATCGGCAGTAGCGCGGGCAAAAAGTGATTCAGCAGCAGCGCCACCGGCAGGATAAAAATCAGCTTATTGCGGATCGACCCCAGCGCGATCTGCTTCACAATCGCCAGTTCCCGCTCCGCTGTCACTCCCTGCAAATATTGCGGCGTCACCGCCGTATCATCGACCACTACCCCGGCCGCCTTCGCCGTCGCACGCCCAGCGGCGGCACTCACATCGTCCAGTGATGCTGCGGACAACTTCGCCAATGCGGCAATGTCATCCAGTAATCCTATCAAGCCGCCTATGGCCATGGGTGCTTCCTCCGTGAATAACAGGTGCAGATAGTAAAGCATACAGCGGGTTGGGCGGGTTGCCTCTTTTGGATCAAGAGCTGTGTTTTTCAGTCTTCTGTTCAATTGCCTGAATAGCCTCAGGTTTAGTAGCCACACGCGTCTTAACTAGCTGGCACTGCCGTCTACTAATACGCCTGCCGTTGTTGAGGGGAAGGAAAAATGGAAATCTGTGTGAAAGCTAATTTCATATTGAAGAAGCTAGAGCAATTCGCGCATGGTGTTATTAATTGAGATCGTTTCTTCAGTAAAGAAGAGTGCACAACCGCCATTAAATTTAATTTTTATTTATCATAACAATATTAAAACACTTGAATAAAATTTAATTCATGAAGCTATAAAAAAGAATAATAAAATATAAAACTTCACACTCCCCCAAAAAGAACAAACATAATCGCTGTGCGGTATTCTGACTTTACAATATTCTCCTTGAGAACATTGACTTCACATCTAAGAAAATCATCATCAGCACCTAAAGACAAAAGATATTCTAACTCTCTCTTAAAAATATCTATCTTATTCCTCCTCGGGTCGTTAAGAGAATTTAAATTCAAAACCCTCAATGTTTCATTTGCCCTCTTTTTATCATTACAACTCAAAGATTCTTTTACACTTATGATTCCTGTAGGTAAATATTCAAAAAAATCCTCAGGATTATCTAAATCAGGTTTTATAATATCGCACGGATTATAATCTCCTGGACCAGACTGACCTTTTTTATCTTTATAATGCCCACATCTATCACCTCCATCAAGTCCACAGCTGCCAAACAAGTTTTCCCAGTTAAAAGTTAAATGCTTATATGGTGAATAACCATTCCGATCTTCCCCTTTATGAAAAAAATGTTCAATATGACCATTACCTTTATACGCAAATGATTCACAGTAGCAGCAAAAACCATCTTGCATTTCTTCCAATTTTTCCCAAACTTGTTTCTTATTTTTCATTGAAGACCAGACATGAATATTATGATCAAAAGTATTTAAGCAAGCTGGTCCAATTTCAGGCCTGTAAAGCTTTTTCATCTACCAAACTCGCAAAAAATTATTAATAAATAAAAAAAGAAAAAAACCTTAATACTATATTTCACAGAAACCACCATATTTTAATTTTTATAAAACCTCTCTCTGGCCTCTTTTATACGAATATGGCTTCTACAATTGAGCACCACCGGGTGCTGCTCACCAAAATGCGATACGATTTTATACAAATAATCTTCTGCAACTTCTCTTTCATTTGAAGATAGTGCTTTATAGAAATCATTAACTAGCACAGCCTCAGGTAGTTTTTCAGGCACTGAATTCGTACCCATTATATTTCCTAATATATCTGCACTTGTGACTCCTTTTGTTTGAAACTCCGGAGTAACTATTATAGGATGACCGTTCTCATCGGTGGTTATTTGACGAATGCACTTATTATCAATAGTAGAGAGCACTTGCGGACTGTGGGTAGTAACTATAAATTGAATATTAGGAAACGTATCCTGAAGACCGATTAATATTTCTTGCTGCCACTTAGGGTGTAAGTGTAACTCAACTTCATCAATAACCACTATCCCATGAGTATTCAAAGGCTTATCTGCTTCAGGGTTTAGAATTACCAAACGGCGAGCCAGATCACCTGTCAAAGCGACCAATAATTTTTGCCCCTGAGAAAGCTGAGTAATATTAACGCTAACTCCTAGGTTATCAACCAATATTCTAGGTCGACCTATACTTCTATCAACCCTAATATTCTTCACAGAAGGAACTAAACTTTCAATCGCCTCATTTACAAAGCTCAAATGCCTACGGTATTTATTTGAAGATGACGAGTTAAGAAATCTCGACAACTGTTCTTTTTTATCTTTCAACTTCGCGACAAAAGGATCATCACCAGGAGGAGTTTTATCTTCGTAAACCCCACAGATTGATTGTTCAAGCACCGATATCTGCCCTTTTAACTCTTTTATTTCTTTTGTTTCCTCTCCTGAAGCCAAATTAACCAACTCAATATATAGCTCAGAAAAATGATCTAGCTTACCACTACCATCTAAAGCATCTTTTAAAGCGTAAAACCTATTCCTTTTTGTGTCGTCGGCTGCTTTTTCATGCGCATTTTTTTTAAGCGAAAGATAAGATCGCTCCACTGAATAGAAGGCTAAAAGTGGAATAGTTATTCTTTTATCAACTGCTGCCTTTCGATACATTGAACCGATTTTTTTAATGACACTTACGTCATTTGATTTACTTCCACTGAAGCCACTCACTGGGCGTGCAAGAGAGATTTCAAACTTATCATCTTTCCCAAGACTAAAAAAACCAGTTACCTCTGAATAGTTATCAGAACTATTATTAATATCATCTTCGACTATCAAACGCCCGTTCACATCTTCTTTTTCTACATTATTATTAAACCAAGAAAATGTTTTTGATATTGCCTCAGCAAAACTAGTCTTCCCAGCCCCATTATCGCCTATAATAACAGTCATTTTTTTATCAAAAGTAATTTCAAGGGAATGAAAGCGACGAAACATCCAAATACTTAAAGACTCCAAGCATATTTTTTTATCAACCAAAGATTCAATATACATATTAAAATATTTATCAGCTAGCTCTTCATCTTTATCCACATATTTACCTAAATTAAAGTATTCATAGAGCTGAAACTGGGCCTCCAAACCTCCTTTCTCAGCATTATTAATAAGATTTTTAATACCCTTAGCATTTTCATTTCTATAACCACTCATTATATTAACCCTCAATTATTCTAACTAACAAATCTTGAGAATACTTTTCAGCCAACGACTTTACAAATAGAGGTTCAATATGTTGAGCAAAGGAAAGCAAGCCTCTAAGGTGCCCTAAAGTATCATCATCAAGCTTTACTAAATCATACTGATGAATCAAGTGCTTTATATATCTCTTTCTTTCCCTACCAAGCGAAATCTCCCCTACATTATTAATAGTAACACCTGTAACATGTCTATTATGAGCCATAGATGAAAACCGTGTTTTTTTATTATTAATTCTGATCGCATCACCAAACATAGAGGATAAATTATTTTTTATAAAGTCAGGGACGGAGAAAAGAATTTTTTTTTGGTTAGTCGAAAACGTTAAATCGTCAGCATATCGAGTATATACAATTTTATTACTAAGGCACCATTCATGAATTACACAATCAAATTTATACATAAAAAAATTAGAAACAAGAGGGGAACTAGGCGCACCAACACTTAGCACTAAACGGCCCCCACTCCTTTTACTCGGACACCAAAAAAGTAATTTTTCTAGAGCTACCCTGTCATTCTTCGAGGGTAATTCAATTATTGATGACCAAACATTCCAAAACAAATCACTTGTGATTGAGTTAAAAAAACTCTCCAAATCTAAATTAAGAAAATAGCGGTTTTTCTTATGAAGAATTGCATTATCTTTAATACTAAAACCTTTTCGATAAGCCATTGCTGCTTTGTGTATAGGCAAATCTTGAAATTCAAGAAATATACGCTGATACCTCTTTAACTCTTTTGAGGGCTGGGCGATAACTCTATGACCTGAGGTTCGCTTAGGTATCGTAAATACTTTATATTTCTTAGGAGCATCACTTAAAAAAAGAATGACTTCATTCTCAGGCTTTTCTAGTTCAGTTGAGAGCCGCTCGATCACACTCATTGTAGCGTCCATAAAAAAGCCCAAGAGCATTGCTCTTGGGCTGAGCTCTTTACCGAAGGAAGCGATAGGCTCGCAACCTGATTGAGGAACGAAATCAGGTTGCGAGCCTATCGCAACCACGATGTCGTTCAATAACTTAGAGTCTGGCTAAGCACCCGACTAGACGTATCCGTCTAAAGCTAAAGAGTAATATGAGTCTACACCAAGAAAACATATGGTACCAATCCGATCTAACCCAAACCACCTATCATTTAGCGGATTATTCACTTGCTGCACTTGCTACGAGGGGCTATACGTCACAACCCTAATTTATACTACTCAAATGAGTATTTAGTAAAAGCTAAAATTTATCTAAAAAATTCTCGACGGAGCAACGAAAAGCCCGCAGTAACGCGGGCTTTAGGTGTGTTCCTATCAATTGCTACCAATAATTAAAACTATATATCATTCCCACTCAATCGTAGCAGGCGGCTTACTGCTCACATCATAAGTCACCCGAGAAACGCCTTCCAACTCATTGATAATCCGGTTGGAAACCTTCTCCAGCAGCTCGTAGGGCAGGTGCGCCCAGCGGGCGGTCATGAAGTCGATGGTTTCGACCGCGCGTAGCGCGATGACCCATTCGTAGCGGCGGCCGTCGCCTACTACACCTACCGATTTCACCGGCAGGAACACGGCGAAGGCTTGGCTGGTTTTTTCGTACCAACCGGCGGCGCGCAGTTCTTCGATGTAGATGGCGTCGGCATCACGCAGGATGTCGGCGTACTCTTTCTTCACTTCACCGAGGATGCGCACGCCCAGGCCGGGGCCAGGGAACGGATGGCGGTAGACCATATCGTAGGGCAAGCCGAGTTCGAGGCCGAGTTTGCGCACTTCGTCTTTAAACAGTTCGCGCAGCGGCTCAACCAGCTTGAGCTTCATGGTTTCCGGCAGGCCACCAACGTTGTGGTGGGATTTGATCACGTGGGCTTTGCCGGTTTTAGAGGCGGCGGATTCGATCACGTCCGGGTAAATAGTGCCCTGGGCCAGGAAGTCGACGCCTTCAATTTTGCTGGCTTCTTCATCGAACACGTCGATAAAGGTGTTGCCGATAATCTTGCGCTTGGCTTCCGGGTCGTTTTCTCCCTTCAGCTTGCCGAGGAACAGCTCTTCGGCGTCGACACGGATCACCTTCACGCCCATGTGCTTGGCGAAGGTTTCCATGACTTGGTCGCCTTCGTTTTTGCGCAGCAGGCCGTTATCGACGAATACGCAGGTCAGTTGATCGCCAATGGCTTTGTGCAGCAGCGCCGCCACAACCGAGGAGTCGACACCACCGGAAAGACCAAGCAGTACATGGCGGTCGCCCACTTGCTCGCGTACGCGCTGTACTTGGTCTTCGATGATTTGTGCAGGCGTCCAGAGTTTTTCGGCACCGCAAATATCCAGTACGAAGTGCTCAAGAATGCGCTGGCCTTGCAGGGTGTGGGTCACTTCCGGGTGGAACTGTACGCCGTAGAACTGCTTCTCTTCCCAGGCCATGGCGGCAATCGGGCAGCTCGGCGTGGAAGCGGTCACGGTGAAGGTGTCAGGCACCTGGGAGACCTTGTCACCGTGGCTCATCCATACGTCTAGCAGGCCTTTGCCGCTGTCGGTATCGATGTGGTCTTTGATGTCTTTGAACAGCGGGGTGTCGCCGTCGATTTGAATCTGGGCGTAGCCAAATTCGCGCTGGTTAGAGCCTTCCACTTTGCCGCCAAGCTGCTCGGCCATGGTCTGCATGCCGTAGCAGATACCAAACACCGGCAGGCCCATTTCGAACACGCACGCCGGTGCTCGCGGGGAATCCAACTCGGTCACGGATTCCGGGCCACCAGCCAGGATGATGCCATTAGGGTTGTATTCGCGAATTTCTTCTTCGGTGATGTCGAAGGCGCGGATTTCGGAGAACACACCGATCTCACGTACACGGCGGGCGATCAGTTGGGTGTACTGGGAGCCGAAGTCGAGAATCAGGATCTTATGGGCGTGAATGTCACTCATGGCGGGGTCTCGGTTAAGCGGTGTGGGTGCCGCTGTTAAGGCCAAAAAGCAAGCGGCGGGGCAATGCCCGCCGCGCCATTTAACTAAACGTGCTGGTTAGCTCACCCGGTAGTTGGGAGCTTCTTTGGTGATCTGCACGTTGTGAACGTGGGATTCGTTAAAGCCAGCGCTGGTAATTTGTACAAATTCCGGCTTGGTGCGCATTTCTTCAATACTGCGGCAGCCGGTGTAACCCATGGAGGCGCGCAGGCCACCCATCATCTGGTGAACGATAGCGCCCATCATGCCTTTATAGGGTACGCGGCCTTCAATGCCTTCCGGCACCAGCTTCTCGGCACCTTCGCTCTTGTCTTGGAAGTAGCGGTCGGCGCTGCCCTGGCTCTGAGACATGGCACCCATGGAGCCCATGCCGCGGTAGGCTTTGTAGGTCCGGCCTTGGTAAAGCTCAACTTCACCCGGCGCTTCTTCGGTACCGGCCAGCAGGCCACCGACCATCACGGCGCTTGCGCCAGCGGCGATGGCTTTGGCTAAGTCACCCGAGAAGCGAATGCCGCCGTCGGCGATCAGCGGAATATCAAACTCTTTCAGCGCTTCCGCCACGTTAGACACCGCGGTGATTTGCGGAACGCCAACGCCTGCCACAATACGTGTGGTGCAGATAGAACCGGGGCCAATGCCGACTTTAACGGCGTCTGCGCCCGCTTCAGCCAACGCTTTGGCGGCAGCGCCGGTGGCGATGTTGCCGCCAATCACTTGAATGTTGGGGAAGTTCTCTTTAATCCAGCGCACGCGGTCGATAACGCCTTTAGAGTGACCGTGGGCAGTATCAACAATGATCACATCGACACCGGCTTCGGCCAGGGCAGCAACGCGATCCGGCGTTTCCGGGCCAGTGCCCACGGCAGCACCTACCAACAAGCGGCCATCGCTATCTTTGGCAGCCATCGGATACGTGCGGGCTTTTTCGATGTCTTGGAAAGTTACCAAACCGCGCAGATGAAACTCGTCATCGACGATCAGCATTTTCTCGATGCGGTGTTCGCGCATTTTGGCTTTGCTGGTTTCAAGGTCGGTGCCTTCCTTGACGGTAACCAACCGCTCGCGGGGGGTCATAATGTCCGCTACGCTGTCGCCGTGGTTGGGCTGGAAGCGCATGTCACGCTCAGTCACAATACCCACCAGGGTTTCGCCTTCTACGACGGGGAAGCCAGAAAATCCGTTCTCACGCGCCATCGCCAGCAGGTCATCCAGCTTCGCCTTAGGGCTAACGGTGACTGGATCTTTTACAATCACGCTTTCGTGCTTTTTAACCTTACGCACTTCAGCGGCTTGCTGACTCATGGTCATGCTCTTATGGATAATGCCAATGCCGCCTTCCTGAGCCATCGCAATTGCTAGACGCGCTTCGGTAACGGTGTCCATTGCAGCGGAAAGCAGCGGGATATTGAGTGAAATATTGCGGGTCAGGCGGGTTTTGAGGCTGACATCCTTGGGCAGAATATCGGAGAAGCCGGGAACGAGGAGTACGTCATCGAACGTAAGTGCTTCTTGGGCCATACGTAGCATAGCGGCAACACCCTGATAGAAGAGGAAGTGGGGCGTGGAAAGTTAATCCCCTATTATAGCGTTTTGAGGGCCTTTCCAGCAATGTGAAGAAGGTTTTCAATCCAGACCAATGGCTAATAAGCTAGGATTCTTGCGAAAGCTACCCGCTCGCTCACTCTCTTTGTAAGGTTGCTCTATGCCCGATACACCACAAGCGCTTTCTGTTAGTCAGTTGAATCAGCGCGCCAAACAGACCCTTGAGCGCGATGTGGGCGAAGTGTGGGTAGAAGGCGAGCTTTCCAATGTTTCCCGCCCGGCGTCTGGGCATATTTACTTCACCTTGAAGGATGACCGCGCGCAGATTCGCTGTGCGCTGTTTCGCCAGCGGGCGCGTTTTGTGGCGGCACCAATGCGTGATGGCGATCAGGTAAAACTGCGCGGTAGGGTCTCGCTGTTCGAACCGCGCGGCGACTATCAGTTGATTGCCGACGCCGTACAGGCGGCGGGCCTGGGGGAACTGCTGGCAGCGTTTGAGCGCCTAAAAGCGCAGCTGGAAGGAGAAGGCGTGTTTGCCAATACGCGCCCCCTGCCCTTTCCTCCCCGCAAAATTCTGATTTTAAGCTCCGCCAGCGGCGCAGCCATTCGCGATGTGTTGGCGGTACTGGCGGCGCGCTGGCCACTGGCAGATGTCACGCTGATTCCGGTGCCTGTACAAGGCACCGAGGCCGCCCCTGCAATGATTTCGGCGCTGGGGTTACTGAACCGACAGGCGCGCTTAGACCCTGACCAGGATGTGGTGCTGATCACCCGCGGCGGTGGTAGCTTAGAAGACCTGTGGGCGTTTAATAACGAGCATCTGGCACGGGCGATTTTTCACTCCCGCTTGCCAGTGATGTCGGCGGTGGGTCACGAAGTGGATGTCACCCTGGCGGATTTCGCCGCCGATATGCGCGCCCCTACCCCATCAGCAGCGGCCGAGCGTTTAGTGCCTGACCAGCATGCGCTTAAACAGCAATTAACCCAGGCAGAAAACCGTTTACAGCGTGCCATGCAGGCACGCTTAGAGCGGGATAGCCAACGGTTGGATACTTTGCGCGCCCGCCTTCGCCACCCAGGCGAGCAGCTTGAGCATCAACGCCAGCACGTTACCGCCCTTTGCCAACGGCTGCAGCGCGCCATGCAGCAAACCGTTCAGCAGCAGCAAGTGCGGGTCACCCAGTTAAGCAAACGCTTAGCCAGCCAAGACATGGTGCGCCTGCACCGCGTAGAGCAAGAGCGTGTTAGTCAGCTCCAGCGCCGTTTAGCCAGCGCTATGCAGCGGGCGCTGGAAGTGCGTCAGGCACGCTTGAGTAGCGCCGCCCGTGAACTAAATGCCATCAGCCCGCTTGCGGTGTTGGGGCGCGGCTATGCCATTGCCCAGGATGAAAAGGGCCATGTCATTCGCCGGGCAGAGGACACCGCGCCAGGCCAGAAGCTCTCGCTACGGCTGGGTGAAGGCAGGCTAAACGTGGAAGTAAAACGGCGCTACAAACAGTAGCGCCGCAGGAATAATGTATTGTTGAAGGGCGGTTACTCTTTCTTAGAAGGCGAGCTTTTGGAAGACGAGTCGCCGTCGCTATCGGGGTTGACGTGATGCGTGTCGGGCATCGGATTGGCGTCGTCTTGGTCGTCGTCGCGTTGATCTTTCTTCTGCTCTTTCTTTGCGTCGTCTTTATCGGGCTGCTGCATAGTGCCTCCTAATCCTTGGTGGTCGCCGTAGGAATCACGTCAGCTGCTAACGTGAACAGGCCTCACTCACTATAGTCGCTAGCCGATGACTTACCATGGTGTAAAACTGCTAACACCAGCGCTATCTCACCACTTTGATGCAGATAAAAAACAAAACAATCACTTGGAGGCTTTAGCTCTTAACGCATTTCAATATCTAGCTCGGTGATAAAGCGGTCCCGTCGCGAAATTGCCTTGCCTGCTTCATCTCCTGACAGCGTGGCACAGGCATTAATCAGGCACTCCATGGCGGCAAAATAAGCCACCATGCTGTTGGAAATAAAGCTGCTTTCATGGGGCACCAGGATAGATACCTGGGCATACTCGACCAATGCGGAGCTGGCGTAGTCGGTTACGGCCAAGGTTTGAATGCCATGAGCCTGCGCCATCCGGCACACATCCACCACTTGGCGCGTATAGGGCTGGCAACTGGCGGCAATCAGCACGTCACCTTCCGATAACGACGCCAGCCCTTCCGCAACCCCATTGGTGGCGTCGCTAAGCAGCGCTACATCAGGGCGCAGCATGCCTAACCCGTAGGCTGAGAAACTGCATAGCGCATGAAACTGACGTACTCCGTACAACCGAACCCTGGGCGCACTGATCACTGTTTGGGCGAAAGTTTCAATATCATCATGCTTCACCCCTTGCAGAAAGCGGTCGATATTGTGCTTATTTTCAGCGCATAACTGCTCCGCCTGGACATGCAAACTGTGCTTGTCTGCTGCCAACGCGCTGGCAGCATGGTCGCGGTAAAAAGAGGCAGAAGAGGTAAAGTTCGCGCTCAACAGAACTCTTTGTAGATCGCTGAAACGGGCATAACCGAGAGAGCGTGCCAAACGAGAAATACTCGATGGGTTGACCTCTAGCCGACGAGCTGCCGAAGAAATAGACAGCAGCACCTGATCCCCCTGAAGGTCGATCAGGCGTGCCAGCACTTCCCGCGACTTGGGGCCAAGACGTAGCTCGCTCTCGCCCCGGGCAATGCTAAGCGCCAGTTCACGTAGGCCATCAACGGTTTCCGGGGGCTGGCACTCAGCTATCGAGTGTTTAGAGGGCGAAGAGTCAACTTGCGAAGAAGAGTTTTCCGTCATAAGCCGGTGGCGCTCCAGGGCGATCATAAAGTTGCCATGCTACACCATCCACTTCAAGACGCATGACCGCCGTGACCAGAGTATTCTCGTGATCAGGGTCGTCAGCGCTCAGTCGCAGAATGGGCAGACCGCTGGCTTGTTGATCATGCAAGATGGCCAACGGCGCAGTCTCTCCTTCCGCTAGCAGCTGATCTCCACGCTGCTGTCGGTCTCGTGAGGAGTCAGTAATCCATTGAGATGCCAGACCACTGGGGTGATACAGCGCATGATTAGCATGCACGCTGGGGGCATTGAGTACTAGCTGGGCAGCTTCCCCACCACCAAACTCAATACTCATCACCTCTCGCTGCCCGCATTCGGCCAGCGAAAAATGAAAGCCGCCGCACTCATTGTAACGCTGCAACAGTGCCACGACGCCGGCCACATTGGGTTGGCTTAATGCCGCCCGTCCTAACACCATTCTTGGCACCCTGGGCGTAACATTAAGCAAACGCAAATTATTGACCGCCTGCACCCAGCCCTGGCGGGTAAACGCCAGCGTGTGGCCCGGTATCGAGCCGGGGTAGCAGAAAGCGGTAAACCCCTCTCCCATTGCTGATGTCACTTCAGCCATAAAACAGTGGCCACGGAAGAATGGCAGGCCATCCTCATTATGCGCCACCAGCGGTGTTTCTCCGGGGAGAACCAAGGTCGTGCAGCCGTCCGGTGCATGGGCCAACAGGTCACCCCGGCAGTTCCAGGCAAATACCGCTTCAATGGGCAGGTTAAGTCCTTCCGCAAGTCCCTCTAGCTCTTCCCACACTTGAGGGAAATCACGCTGCGTATTGGCGGCCATGGTAGCAACAGCGTTCTGGTGAATTGGGTCGTTAATTTCAGCCCAGATAGCGCTTGGCAGCAAAAAGCGATGCACCGCATCGCGGCCTGCGCGCCCAAGGGCAACGCCGATGTCGCGTGGCTGCCCATTGATAATCTGCCAGCCAATAGAGCTCGTTTGTTTAGACATGGCGCAGAAAATCCTTCATCCGGTCATTAGGCGGGTTATCAATGACATCAACAGGGTTGGCATCAACCGCAATTTTGCCGTGCTCCATAAAAATCAAGCGCGTGCCAACCTGCTTGGCGAAGGACATCTCATGGGTCACCACCACCATGGTCATCTGCTCTTCTGCCAGTTTCTGCATAACATTCAGTACTTCCTGCTTGAGTTCAGGATCAAGCGCTGAGGTAGGCTCATCAAACAGCATTACTTTGGGTTTGATCGCCAACGCCCGAGCAATAGCGACCCGCTGCTGCTGCCCACCAGAAAGCTCATGAGGATAGTGTTTCGATTTATCCCCCAGGCCGACTTTTTCCAATAGTTCCTGGGCACTATTATCAGCCGCCTTACGTCCCATTTTGCGCACATGGCGTTGGCCAAAGGCCACATTTTCCAGCGCTGTCATTTGTGGAAATAGGTTGAACTGCTGGAAGACCATGCCCGCTTCCTGGCGAATTTCGCGTAGCGTTTTGTTGCCACCCTTAACGCTCATGCCGTCAACGAGAAGGTCACCCGAAGTGATCATTTCCAGCCCGTTAATACAGCGCAGCAAGGTGGATTTTCCAGAACCGGACGGTCCTATTAGCACGACCACTTCGCCACGATTGATATCCAGGTCAACCTTATCAAGTACCTTAAGCTGGCCAAAGTGCTTGGACACATTCTTGAACTCTATGATGGCGCTCATAAGATCCTCATCCGCTTCTCAATGATACGCAGCAGCAGCGACAACGTGCCGGTCATAATCAGGTAGAACACGGCAACTGCCGTCCATATTTCGACCGCGCGGAAGTTAGCCGCCATGATTTCCTGGCCGGTGCGCGTCAGTTCGCCAACACCGATCACAATAAACAAGGAGGTATCTTTCAGGCTGACAATGCACTGGTTACCCAGCGGCGGAATTAAGCGGCGAAAGGCGAGTGGACCAACGATATAGACCACCACTTTCCAGCGTGGCAAACCAATGGCGCGTCCTGCCTCGGTTAATCCTTTTGAAATTGATAGCACTGCGCCACGTACAATCTCAGCAACGTACGCCCCAGCATTAATGACAATCGCAAGGATTGCTGTCGTCATCGGGTCAATGCGGATATCCACCAGCACCGGCAAGGCGAAGTACAGAAACATCACCTGTACAACAATCGGCGTGCCTCGAATGATTTCGACGTAGATAAACGCCAGTGTATTGAGAATATATCCACCGTAGGCGCGCATCAGGCCAATAACAGCCCCCAGTGCAATACCACCGATCAACCCCGTTACGGTGATATACAGCGTGATTTTTGCGCCATTGAGTAACGCGGGCAAAAATCCTATAACAATCGACCAATCGATATTCATCTAGACTCTCCTGACAATGCAACGTCAGCGGAGGAAGCCCTCCGCTAGTAAATAAAATTTCAGGAGATTATTCGCTGGGCGCTTCGCCGAACCACTTCGCGTAAATTTCGTCGTAGCGGCCATCTTCCCGCATAGCAGCCAATGCCTGGTTAACTGGCTCGACTAGCTCGCTCCCCTTGGGAAACGCAATGCCATACTCGTGCGCCATCATCTGTTCACCCACGGCTTTTACCTGGCCGTCACCAGCGGTGGCAATGTAGTAGAGAACATTGGGCGTATCATGCATCGCGGCATCAACGCGGCCGGTGCGTAACTCCAGGTAGGCATTGTCGATATTGGGGAACTGGCGTAGCTCGGTGTCGGTGAAGTTTTCCCGTGCATAGTCAGCAGCAGAGGTGCCGGTGCGAACGGCCAGCATTTTACCTGCTAAGTCTTCTGCACTTTCGATATCACTATCAATTGGCACCATGATGCGGAAGCCGCTTTCGTAGTAGCCATCCGAAAAATCAATCACCTCAGCACGGTCTTCACGGATAGTAATCCCCGCCAGGGCAACATCTAACTGGCCAGTCTGCAGGCCGGGAATAATGCCATTGAAATCCATTGGCCTTAGTTCGAAATCCAGCTCAAGCTCTTCGGCAATCATTGTCCACATATCGATATCAAAACCGACATATTCACCGTCTTGAGCAAACTCAAAGGGCACAAAGGCAGTATCAGTGGCAACCACTAGCTTGTCTGCGGCGGCAGTCGCTGCAGTGAGAGAAAATGCAGTAGCAGCCATTAACGTGGTTAGTGTTTTCATGGAGAAATCCTCGTGACGTCGATGTTATTGGTTATGTGTGAGTGACGTAGCGTGTAGATAACGGTGTTGTTATTGGTTTGGTTTAGATGGGCTTGGATTGGCTTTGCCGAGTTTATCTACAAGCGCATCTGCAAATATAATTGCACAAATTAATAAAATGACCAAATATTTGCATTTATTTTTTTACACGCATGCGAAACCGGGTGTCGCAAAGACACCCGGCTCATCTAGATATTTCTCTTTAAGTAAGCGTTTTTAGGCTAGATTTTTCACCAACACCTTGGATTTTCGGGCGTGGTTGTAGGCTTCGCGTTTTAACGGCGGCAGGTCATCTAGGCTAGCGGGACGGAAGCCGTGTTCGACAAACCAATGGGCCGTGTGGGTAGTTAACACAAACATTTCGGAAAGCCCACGCTGCCGGGCGCGGCGTTCTAATGCTTCCACTAAGCGCTCGCCGCGCTCACCGCCGCGATAGTTACCGTGCACCGCGACACAGGCCATTTCCCCCACCGTGGTGTCTGGAAAAACATGCAATGCTGCACAGCCAATCACCATGCCGTCACGTTCGATGACCATGTAGTCGTCGATTTCGTGCTCTAGTCGTTCCCGCGAACGAGCTACCAACATGCCACGTCGCTCAAGCGGTTCCAGCAGCTCTAACAGGCCAGCAACGTCGTTCAACGTGGCTGGGCGCAGTTGCTCGTAGCGGTGTTGGGTGATCATCGTGCCAACGCCGTCACGGGTGAATAACTCCCCTAGTAACGCATCGTGGTTACGCCAGGAAAGCAGGTGGGTGCGCGCCACCCCTTCCCTGGCGGCGGTGCAGGCGGCGTTCAAGTGGCGTGCCAACTCACTGCCCGGTAACGCCTGTTGCAGGCGCGGCTCGGCCTCTGCCGGGGAAAGCTGGCGCAATAGCGCGCCCTGCTCGTCTTCAAGCCCTTCCGATTCGCCTAATAGAATCAGCTTATCCGCTTTCAGCGCGACGGCAGCATGTTGTGCGACTTCCGAGGCATCTAAATCAAACACTTCACCTGTGCTGGAGAAACCCAGCGGCGGCAGCAGCACTAGCGAGCCTTTTTCCAACAGCCCTTCAATGGCGCTCGAGCGCACTCGGCGTACTTCACCACTGTGATCAAAATCGACGCCTTCGCGCACTCCTAATGGCTTAGCGGTCACCAAGTTGCCGGAAATCACGCTAAGCTCTACACCGTGTAGTGGCGTGCTAGGCAGCCCCAAGGAAAGACGAGCTTCTAGCCATAAGCGCTGGTGCGCGGCCACCTGTTCCACGTGGGTCATCACCGCTCGGTCAGCTACCCAACGGCCATCCACCCGTGTTGGCTCGACACCGGCAGCCGTCAATGCGTCATGCACTTGTGGGCGAATACCAAACACCACAACTAGCCGCACCCCCAGAGTGTGTAGCAGCGCTAAATCTTGAATCAGCTGCTCTCCTCGGCCAGACGCCATGGCTTCGCCCTCAATTAAGATGACAAAGGTTCGTCCCCGGTGCGCGTTAATGTAAGGGGAAGCATTACGAAACCAATCAACAAAAGGGAAGCGTGTGTCCAAGGGCCGCTCTCCGGCAGCAGGTGAATGAAAGTATCAGCGTTTACTTTAACAGAGCATAAAAAACAGCGGCACCTTCTTGTGAAAAAGAAGATGCCGCTGTGCGTTTGGCCAATCAGTAACGTATTGGGCGGGGTTACCCCTTGCTGTTAACCAAACATGCCTTTGAACATAAAGAAGAACAGAATAGCCAAACCAGCCCCGGCAGGTAGCGTAATCAGCCATGACATGGCGATGGTGCCAATGACACGCAGGTTAAGTGCCGCCATACCCCGAGCAAGCCCTACACCTAATACCGCCCCTACCAGTGTATGGGTGGTTGAAATCGGCAGACCCGTACCGGAAGCTAATACCACCGTGGTCGCTGCTGCCAGCGTGGCGGCAAAACCACGACTGGGAGTGAGTTCAGTAATACCGGTTCCCACAGTGGCAATGACTTTGTGGCCGTAAGTTACTAAGCCCACCACGATGCCACCACCGCCCAGCACCAATACCCACCAGGGCACTAGCGCAGAGCCTTCAATTTGGCCGCCAGTTTGTACCACGCTAATGACCGCCGCAAGCGGACCAACCGCGTTCGCAACGTCGTTAGAGCCGTGAGCAAACGCCATGGCACATGCAGTAAAGATCATTAATACGCCGAAGACGCGCTCAACGTTGGCGTATCCAAAGTGGTCGTTGGCATTTTTCTCGAACTTGATACGACGCTGCATCAACAGGCCAATACCCATGATCACAAGCCCTAACAAAATCGATAGCAGCAGGCTTTGACTAAAGGTCAGGTCCAGCCCAACGTGAGATAGGCCTTTGGTTAGCGTGACCATCGCCACAATAAAACCAACCAAAAATACGTAGCCCGGTACATAGCGTTTGGCAGCAGCAAATGGATTATCATTTTCAAAAATCAGGTGATGCACTGATTTAAACAGCACAAAACCGATAGTACCTGCCAACAGAGGAGAAACGACCCAGCTTGCCGCAATGGTGCCAACAGCGCCCCAATCCACCGTAGAAGCACCCAATCCCGCTACGGCAAAGCCCACAATGGCACCTACAATGGAATGCGTCGTGGAAACCGGCCAACCTTTCATCGATGCTGCCAGTAGCCAAGTACCCGCTGCCAGCAACGCTGCCAGCATACCGTACACCAGTAACTGCGGGTCTTCCTGGAGCAACTCTGGGTCGATAATGCCTTTACGAATGGTGTTGGTCACTTCACCACCCGCCAGCCAAGCACCTAAAAACTCAAAGACAACCGCAATTATAATGGCTTGTTTGATGGTGATCGCTTTTGACCCCACCGAGGTTCCCATCGCATTGGCAACATCATTCGCACCAACGCCCCAAGCCATAAAAAAGCCAAACAAACAGGCCAGAATGATAAAAATTTCACCGTGCTGGGCAATAATCTGCATAGGTATCCCTTAGCGTGCGGTCAAAATCTGTAGGCGGCTGCCCACGCGTTCAGCGCGATCAGAAACTTCACCGACCCACTCAATGATTTTGTAAAGGAAAATCACATCAACAGGAGGAAGTTGGCTTTCAAGCTCAAACAGCTGGCGACGTATCGCGATCTGCTGGCTGTCAGCTTGGTGCTCAAGTGTGTGCAGCTCACGGATCATATTCTGCATAACATCGGAAACATTGCGTCCAAAACCGGACTCAAGCAGCTCTTTCAGCTCTTCAAGCGCTTGGCGAGCCTGGGCCACACACGCCACGCTGGTACGCATATAATCGCGCATGGGATCGGCCAGCTCATCGGGTACACGCATTTTACGCCCCAGCATAATGCCGGTAATGTCGCGCACCTTGTTGGCGATCTTATCCTGCACGCTGATAAGGTCGAGCAAGTCGGACCGCGAGACGGGAAGAAACATCGTATTGGGCAGGTTAAGCCGAAGCTCTGTTTTCAACGTGTCGGCGTCATGCTCTAAGCGGGTAACGTTTTCACGCAGTACAGCTGCGGTATCCCAATCACCGGCAAGCGATGCCTCGAAGAACGGCAACAGTTGGTCGGCACATTCATTGGCCTTGACGATGTGGGCCAGCAGCGGCTGGAATGGCGAGCGGCCAAACATCGCGGAAAAAGGGTTGGAGGTAACCATATAGCCTTTAGCCTGTTTTCGGGGAGCCTGGAAATGGCGGCGCCAGTATAAAGAGTGCGCTCGCCGCCGTCATGAAAAGTTCACAATGTCATGTAAAATTAATTGAAATGTCACAATACAAAGGTGGCTAATGTCATGAAAAATTCAACATCTACTGCTGATTCTGTTTCAGCGCCTACCGAAATAGAGCTTAAACTCGCCCTTGCGCCAGCTCAACTAAACACGCTGCTGTGCCACGCGGCACTAGCCGAAACACCCCAACGGCAACATTTGTCGAACAACTATTTCGATACCCCTGCGGGCGATATGGCGAATGCACGGATTGCCGTGCGCTTACGCCAAGTTGATGATCGCGTGCTACAAACGGTGAAAACTGCCGGTCATGGTGGTGGCGGCCTCTCTACCCGACAAGAGTGGGAGTGGCAAGTTCCTAGCCCACAGCTTGACCAGCATGGCTTAGCTACCCTACCGCCATTCAAAGGTTCACTAGGCACCGTCATTTCCGCGCTACGCCCTGCGCTGCGCACCGACTTTACCCGGCGCAGCTGGCAAATCAACTGGCAGGGAAGCCGTATAGAGCTAGTGTTGGACGAAGGAGAGATTGTCAGCGGTGGTGCTCAAGCGGCAATTTGCGAGGTCGAGCTGGAACTCAAAGCGGGTGAACCAGAGGCGCTTTGGGCGCTAGCATTAACGCTCGCGGAAAGCGTACCGCTGCGCCCTTCTGATACCAGCAAAGCCGCTCGCGGCAATGCATTAGGCGTGCAGCAGTGGGCACTACCTGAAGCTGACGCACCGGCTGAGTGGCTACACAGAGCCACAGTGGCGCTGGACGCCTACCACGATAGTGGTCTTGCGGAACACTTAACTATCGCACAGCAAGCGTTAGCCACACTGGCGACCCATCCCCAGTTAGATGAAAGCTCCCGCCGCGATGCTCAAACACTGACCACAGCACTGAATAAAAATGGCCATCCAACGTCCGCTTATGGCGCTGCTGCGTTAACCCTGGCGCATCGCTTCGCCTATCAAACCACGCTACGCTAGAAACATTCAGCCCACTTCAGGATGTCGCGATGAGTTTTCAATTAACTCCCGGTGCGGAAGGACTGCGCACACGGCTTTTCCATATTATCTTCGAGTCTGATACGCCGGGAGCCAAAGGGTTTGATATTGCGCTGATTATCGCCATTCTAATCAGCGTGGCGGTCATTTTGCTGGACAGCGTAGATAGTTATTCCGAACGCTACGGGCACATTTTCTACTATGCAGAATGGCTATTTACGCTACTTTTCAGCATTGAACTGGCGGTGCGGATTTACTGTTTAGAGCGCCCAACGATTTACCTCAAAAGCTTCTACGGCATTGTCGATGTGATCGCGATTATCCCAGCTTGGTTAGTACTGTTGATGCCTGGTGCGCACGGACTCGTCATCGTAAGGATACTGCGAGTGCTACGCATCTTCCGGATTCTGAGGTTGATGGAGTTTATCGGCGAGGGGCGTTTACTGCTCGATGCGCTTAAACGCAGCCTTCGTCAAATCCTGCTGTTTTTTAGCAGCATCATGATGGTCGTCATACTGTTTGCTGCGCTGATGTACACCATCGAGTCGCCAGAAGCCGGCTTTACCAGTATTCCTATGTCGATGTATTGGGCGATCGTCAGTATGACCACGGTGGGCTACGGCGATATTGTCCCAGCCACGTCGTTAGGCAAAGCGATCACGATGATCCTGATGCTGTTGGGGTATTCGATTATCGCTGTGCCTACCGGGGTATTTTCCGCCCAGGTTATCCGCTCTATTCGTGAAGACCGTTATTCAGAAGAAGCCTGCCCCGGCTGTGGCCATGACCGCCACGAAAAGCGCGCTCGTTACTGCCTGCGCTGTGGCACCTGGCTGGATGAAGACAGCGAAGACCCACGTAAGAAAGAAGCAAACAAAAAAGATAGTCACGAGGGAGACGAAGACACAAACACGCCCCAGGACAGCTAAACAAAATAGCCAAACCTAGGGCGCGCAGCGTTCATTTAGAAGGGAGTTGCGTGGTTAGCTAGGCCGCTACGTTGATCAATCGGTGCTCAGGTCGGCCTCGATAATAAACAGGCGGCCGCCATCCACAGTGTTGGCGTCCAGCATTTTCTGCTCGAGTTGACCCTCAGTGGACCAGGTGGCGAAGTCATCGTCGTTCAGCACCCCCAAGCGTTGGTCATCAATCACCCATAGACCTTCCATTTTATCATGGGGATAGTTGACTTCCGCCACCATATCCACCACCAGAGACTTGCTCACTGGCTCAATTCCAGCGCTGGCCAGAGCACCCCATCCCTGCTCTAGAACCACTTCTTCCAAGGTTTTGCCTGCCAAAGTTAGACCCAGTTCGGCATCCTGTTTCAGGTCACCGTTGGTTGAGACCGTTTCAAGATTGGTGCCCGAGGTAAGGTCAATGCGATAAACCTGCTTCTGAGCATCGGGTGTCGCTGCCTCAGTGCCATCAGGACCACCGTTCATAAAACGGCCATCTCGTTCAAGCACCAAAAACTCAGTGGCGCTCAGGGCAACAAGCTCTGAGTTGGAATTCTGGTTTTGCTCTTGGCGGTAGAGATACTGTCCAGTCTCGCCCGAGTCCAGGTCCACTGTGACGATGCGGGTGATATCCAGGTCTTTCACCGTGCTGCCCGGGTTGTACAGAGTGGACTGCATAATACCTACCAGCGTTTCCTCATCCGGCGTGATAGCCAGCCCTTCCATACCTCGGTTGGCACGCCGGTTGGCAAACTCTGCCGGCAGGTTCATCTCGACCCGGTCGTCGTCGGCAAAGGGGTTGATACGGCCGATTTCACGACCTTCAGCATCGAAGTGGACCATGTGCGGGCCATACTCATCGCTAACCCAGAAGGTGCCGTCCGAGAGTGCCACTAGCCCCTCGCCATCCAGACCATAATCATCCAAGCGGATCGGATTAGTAACTTCATTATAGGGCTGGCTATCGTCCACCAAGATCGGTTGACCATTGGCATGGTAAGGAGTTTCACCCGTTCCGCCGAGTGCCAAACTGTTAGGCAGGCCACTGATCTCGGTTCCATCGGGGCGCTTGAGCAGAATGGTAGTAACCTGTTCGATCACACCGTTCGCTTGAAGCTCAAACAAGCCGATACGGGGCGTATAGTCCGGTGTCGGAAATACTTTCCCCTTGCCATAGTCACCAACAAAATTGGCATTGGGGCCGCGGTCAGTCAATGCATAGAAGCGCGTTGAATCCGTGGGATGAGCCGTCATTGCCGACCCAAAGCCGCCATTACGGATCTCAAAAGCCTGCTGAGATTTGCCATCTAGTAGATCATCCCGTAATACGCTGTGGGGAAGAAACACACCAGCGGCGGGGAAGCTGTCGAACACGGAGGCATTGGTATCATCAGCGTTAGCGTTATCACCGCAGCCCACCAGCAGAGAGGACGTCAGTAAGGATGCCATAAAAAGCTTATGACGGTTCATTGGTTGATTTCCTTATTGAATACAGGTTGACGCCCGCTGGCGTCTCAGCCGCCTCAATAGGCACAATTTCCACCGTGACCCAGGGCAAGTTAAGAAAAGTCTAGTGGCAGGAATATCCAATGGGGGTGGAGCCGTCACGGTTGTCTTAATGAAACGCGCTCACACCGACAAGGTTCGATTTGTTATGGCATATCGCTATGTTCACGGCCACCAAGATAATTTAGTGACAACCAATGACAGGTGAATGACATGTTAGTGACTAGCGGCACGGGGACAACTTGCGGGGCTAATAAGGAAAACGCCCTGGCTATTAACCAGGGCGTCTCCTTTATAGTAACGGCACGATGGAAGTGGTTACATTTTATTCGCTTTCAAACGGAGCTTCCCACGCGTTAAGCTCCGCGTCGCTCCAGCTTCCGTAACTGGCATTGGGGAAAACAATCCAGTCTTGACCAAAACGCTCAGCGTGGTCGTTAACCAAGTCGCGCTGCTCTTCAAGGCTTGCGCCGACAAAATCACCCGAGAAGTCATGCAGCGTATCGCCCAACTGCATCACTAACGTATGATTGTCTTCGACGATAGCACGACGCTCGGTCTTGGGTGGGCCAAGTAGCATGACGCGTTCGTCAGATACCTGGGGAAGCTCTAATGCTTCCATAGTGGCCAGCGTGTCCGCTTTATTTTCTTGGTAGCGATCCGACACATAGTAGATCGACACACCTTGCTCATCGGCAAATTCGAGAAAGTCTTTCGCCCCTGGGATCAAACGTGGCTCGCCTTCGCGTTCCCAATGCAACCAAGTATCCCAAGTAGTGAAGTCGTGGCAGGCCTGCATATCGCGCACTAGCAAAGCGCTGTTATCGATGAGCGTCTCATCCACATCGGTAATGATGGCCAAATCGGCACCCTCACCATGCGCCTCAATCTGTTTTTCCAAGCGATAGGTCGCCAGTTCAAAGCCTTGGCGCTGTAAAGCAGTTATTTCTGCGGATTGCTGTTGGTAACGAAGCCCCATGGCGTACTCAACTTGATCACAAGCGCTAGCGTCGTCGGCTACTGCGTTCCCTGATAAAGGAAGTAGCGCCAAGCTTGCAAATGCGGTTGCAGTAGCAGCGTTGCGGTATCGAGATATCATCATTAAGCAATCTCCTGTCAGTGATGGTTATTAGGTTAAGAGGGGAATCCCACACCATCCATCATTATTAATTATCAATAGTAAGCATAATCATCATAATTTATTTTTATTGATCATTCAAATAAGAAAGATAGCGCGCTAAATGAATAAGTTGATACGCATATCATGTTTAATGATTTTTGTGGATTTTGGGTGATGGAGAGACAGGCGGGACGACAGCAACCCCCTCGAGACTTTTCACCAAGGGGGTTACCAATACCAACTAGAGAATGGTGTTAACTCGTAAACGGCGTAATATCGCCGCGGCCTTCCCGCACAATTTTGGGCGGCAGCTCGCGTAGGTCAATCACACTCGTGGGGTCAAGATGGCAGGCACCGCCGTCGATAATGGCATCAAGGTGTGCCCCGAAGCGGTCGCGAATCTCCTCAGGATCGCTCATTGGCAGGGTCTCTCCTACCGGAATTAACGTGACGCTCATCAACGGCTCACCTAACGCATCAAGCAGCGCGTGGGTAATGTGGTGATCAGGCACACGCACGCCAATGGAGCGGCGCTTCGGATGCAGCAACAGGCGCGGCACCTCTGTGGTAGCATCCAAAATAAAGGTGTATGGGCCAGGGGTATGAGCCTTCAGCAGCCGAAACACTGCGTTATCCACTTTCGCGTAAGTGCCAATCTCGGAAAGATCCGAACACATCAGCGTGAAATTGTGTTTATCGTCTAACGAGCGCAGCCATTTGATCTTCTCAATGGCTTTCTTTTCACCTAAGTGACAACCCAGTGCATAGCCCGAGTCCGTCGGATACGCGACCACACCACCTTTGCGGATAATATCTATCGCTTGATCAATCAAGCGTTTCTGCGGGTTTTCGGGGTGAATCTGAAAATATTGACTCATCGCTTGCTCCTGCCCTTGGGCATATCGTTGTCCATTTAGTTTCTAGGTTAGCCGATATGCGGTTTAAGACCCAGGACCTAACATACCACTGGGCGCATCGCGCAAATGAACTAAGCGCGGATGCTGCCAAATCGGCGGCGCAGCAGTGCGCGGTATTAAGCTCATACTGCCGGGGGCGGCGTGGCTGCCAGGAAAATGAAAATCGCTGCCCATGGAGGCGTATAAGTCACGCTCCACTAATTGCCGAGCGAGATCGCGAGTGCTGTCTGGATTCTGCTGACCACTCACCAGCTCAACGCTCTGCCCACCGGCGGCTTGAAAGGTATCCATCAGCAAACCTCGCTTGCGCCGGGTAAGCCCATAGCGCAGCGGGTGCGCCAGCACTGCCACACCGCCTGAGGCTACTACCCAGGCCACTGCATCACTGATTTCCGGCCAATGAGCTTTTACATCGCCTTTTTTACCACTGCCTAAATAGCGCTTAAACGCGCCTGCCCAGTCATCAACTACTCCTTCAGCGACCAGCGCGCGGGCAAAGTCAGGCCTGCCTAAGGGGCGGTCGCTGCCTGCCTGGGCGCGTGCCTTTTCGAGCGCGTCAGGTAAGCCCATTTTTTCCAACCGCTCGGCGATCACTTCAGCGCGCTTGATCCGTGCTTCACGCTGCAGTGCAAGCCCTTCTACCAGAGGCCCTTGCAAACCGCCGGGCATAAGCGCCACTACGTGAATATTGATTCCTTGCCAGCGCGTGGATAACTCACAGCCAGGCACCAGGCAAAGCCCAGCTTGCTGAGCCGCGATGCCCGCTTCTTCAATACCTTCCATGGTGTCGTGGTCTGTCAGCGACATGTGGGTAAGACCACGTGCAGCGCACAGTTTTACCAACTCGGTAGGGGTCAGCGCGCCATCTGACGCGGTAGAGTGCATGTGTAAATCCACCGTATAACGCTGGTCGGCATCAAACACGCTGGGCAGATGATTTGCAGGAAGATAGTTCGCAGGAAGTAGGGGCATAAGCATGACGCCGTGTGGCGAGTTTGTCAGAATAGGGTGGTGTGAATAAAACAGGCACCCTGTTTTCCCTTAACGGTATACAGGCGCTCACCATGGTGCGCGCTTACAGGGGCGCGGTCAATTCAGTACGGAACAACCGCCCTAGCATTCAAGGAGTTATCCCCATGCTTTACGCTATTATCAGTGAAGATGTATCCAACAGCTTGGAGCGCCGTCTAGCGGCACGCCCGGATCACCTTGGTCGCCTGGAAAAGCTGCGTGATGAAGGCCGTTTGGTTCTGGCTGGCCCCCACCCCGCTATTGATACCGATAACCCAGGCGATGCAGGCTTTAGCGGCAGCTTAGTCGTTGCCGAATTTGACAGCCTTGAGGACGCGCAAGCCTGGGCTGACGCCGACCCATACATCATTGCTGGGGTCTATGCCAAGGTAATTGTTAAGCCATTTAAAAAAGTAATGCCTTGACCGATAGAGGCGAGTGTGAAGAGTCCGCCTTCTTTTTCACAGAGCCTGTGGAAAACTCTGTGAAAACTCGGCGGACGCTTTCCCCAAAGCTAGAGCTGATGCCCTTATCAACAAGTTGATCAATTTTTAACCTATCTTTAACACAAACTTCATCAGTACGGGGATACCCGCGTGACTCAACGCTCTACTGCCCTGCCCCCGCTCGCGGCGTTAACGGCTCCTTTACTCACTTGGAACGAGGCATCCCCCCATTCAGAGGCCTTCGACGATGTGTATTTTTCCAGGGAAGATGGCCGGGCTGAAACCGAGCACGTTTTCCTGGGGGCGAATCACCTTCCTAAGCGCTTTGCGGACTGGAGACACAGCCGCGCTTTTGTGATTGGCGAAACAGGCTTTGGCACCGGGCTTAATATGCTGTGCGCGTGGGACTGTTTTGAACAACACGCACCGAGTACTGCACGTCTTCATCTGTTATCCACCGAGAAATTTCCGCTTGACCGAGTATCTCTTGAGCGCGCGCTAAGCGCCTGGCCTTCATTAGCACACTATGCACAAGTGCTATGCGCCCAATGGCCTGAAGCCGTCAGCGGCATTCACCGCCTTCATCTCAACGAGCGAGTGACTCTCGATCTGCACTTTGGCGACACCACCGAACGACTGAACCTACTCGACGGTCAAGTCGATGCATGGTTCCTAGATGGCTTTGCTCCTGCTAAAAACCCCGAAATGTGGCAGCCTGAGCTGTTCGAAGCCATGGCAGCACGCTCTCGCCCTGGGGCAACATTTGCCACGTTTACCTGTGCCGGCGTCGTTAAACGAGGGTTAAAAGCAGCAGGGTTTAACTGGCAGAAGGTGCCTGGGTTTGGGCGCAAGCGGGAAATGTTAGCGGGCTATATCGACGCACCGCCCAAAGACAATCGCCGCCAGTCAACACCATGGTTCACGCCGCCTGCGGCAAGGCCAGCTAACCATGTGGCCGTCATTGGAGCAGGCATGGCCGGTTGCAGCGTGGCCGCAGCGTTAGCCAAGCGTGGGGTTCAGGTAACGGTCATTGAACGCGATACCCCTGGTGCCGGTGGCTCCGGTAATCGTCAGGGAGCGCTGTATGTAAAATTAGCTGCGGAAACGAACAACCAGAGCCGGTTCTATTTATCAGGCCTTCTCTACAGCCAGCGCTGGCTTAGCCAGCGGGCTTCAGCAACACCACGGGAAGCGCCGCTGTGGCAACCATGTGGCGTGGTACAACTGGCGTTAAGCGACAAGGAGGCCGTTCGCCAACAGCGCTTTATGGCACGCCACCCGCTGCCAGAAGCGGTGGTGTCCGCTCAAACCGAGACGCTTGGCGAGCTGGTGGGTGTTCCGATCACAGCGAGTCACGGACTGTTTTATCCCCAGGCAGGCTGGGTGCGCCCCAAATTACTCTGCGAACAGCTACTACAGCACGCGAATATCACCTTGCACCAGGGGGAAGTAACAACCCTTCAGCCCGACGGTAAAGCTTGGCAGATCGTGTTGGCCAACGGAGAAACGCTGACCGCTGATCACGCTGTGGTAGCCAATGCGTCTCTGGCTAACCGCTTTGAACAAACTGCAGCGCTACCGCTACAGCAGGTTCGCGGCCAGGTGAGTGAAGTGAAGCTGCCCGAGGGAGTTCAAGGCCCGCAACGTGTGGTATGCGCTGGTGGCTATGTGTCGCCGCCAGTGGAGGGCGTACTGACGTTTGGAGCCAGCTTTGTGCCTAATAACGCCACGAACGACGTTACGACAGCAGACCATCAGCGCAATATTGATGAACTACGCCAAACACTGCCTGAATGGGTCGCCACCCTTGAAACGGCGGGCGTAACGCTAAGCCCCGACACGCTAGCAGGTCGTGCTGCGGTAAGGGCAGCCAGCCCTGACAAAAGCCCCTACGCGGGGCCTGTGCCCAATGCCGACGCATGGCAGCAGGATTACGCGGTGCTGCAAAAAGATGCTTCGAACGTGCCAGATACCCTAGGAGAGCACCATGCAGGGCTGTGGATATCTAGCGCGCACGGCTCTAGGGGCCTTTCCAGCGCTCCGCTCTGCGCCGAAATCATTGCCTCGCGAATGTGTGATGAGCCGATGCCGCTAGAGCTATCGTTAGTGGATCATTTACACCCTGGGCGACGGATTATTAGTGCGCTAGTACGCGCTCAGTAATCGCCCTCTTCCTCATCATCGGCAAGATCTCGCCCAAAGGAACGCCATTGGGCGAGCGTCATCACCTCGGTCATTTCTAACTCAAGATCGTGGGCAATAATCAGCTCGTGACGCTCAAGCTGCTGTTTAAGCTCGACTACCCAGCCGCTCATACCTGCGCCGGTATCGGTTGTATCGTATCCTTGGCGTGTCACAAATGCTTCAAGCAAAGCATCCAGCGTTTCCGGCGGCAGCATGCGTGCTGGCACTTCAATAAAACGGCTCATTCACTCTGCTCCCAGGCAGCTAGACGCTCAATAAAGGTGGCTTCATCGATCACTTCAACGCCCAGTTGCTCTGCTTTGGTTAATTTACTGCCTGCGGCCTCGCCCGCTACCAAGCAGGTGGTTTTCTTGGAAACACTACCCGCCACTTTAGCGCCTAGCGCTTGCAGCCGCGCCTTACCTTCATCGCGGGTCATGGTGTCCATCGTGCCGGTAAGCACCCAGGTCTGTCCCTCTAAGGGCGTCGGGCCTTGCGTCACTTCACTCTCTTGCCACGTGATGCCAGCATCAAGCAGTGCTTTCAGCGTTGCCAGATTATGGGGTTGACGGAAAAAAGTGTGAACATGGGCGGCGACAATCGGACCAACATCATTCACCGCTTCCAGCGCCGCTTGATCAGCTTCTTGCAAGGCCTGAAGTGTACCGAAGTAGCTGGCTAAATTTGCCGCTGTGGCTTCGCCTACTTCGCGAATACCCAAGGCGTAAATAAAACGAGCCAACGTGGTGTGCTTAGCCTTATCCAGGGCATTTACCAAGTTGGTCGAGGACTTTTCCCCCATGCGTGGCAGCGTCTGAAGCTGCTCAGCTGTGAGATGAAATAAGTCTGCTGGCGTTTTCACCCAGTCCAGGTCCACCAACTGCTCAATCAGCTTCTCACCCAGCCCATCGACATCTAGCGCTTTACGGCTGGCGAAATGCTTCAGCGCCTCTTTACGCTGCGCGGCACAATAAAGCCCGCCTGAGCAACGAGCGACCGCCTCGCCTTCCAGCCGTTCAATATCCGAACCACACACCGGGCAGTGCTCGGGAAAGGTAATCACGCGCGCCTGGGCAGGACGCTTGTCGATATCGACTCGTACCACTTGGGGAATCACGTCGCCTGCCCGACGAATGGCCACCGTATCACCAATCATGACACCTAAGCGGGTGATCTCATCTGCGTTATGCAGCGTAGCATTTGATACCGTCACACCAGCAACGGTGACAGGCTCTAGCCTAGCAACCGGGGTAATCGCGCCAGTACGGCCTACCTGAAACTCCACATCGTTAAGGGTCGTGACTTCTTCCTGAGCAGGAAATTTAAATGCTACCGCCCAGCGTGGCGCCCGTGCCACAAAGCCAAGCTCTCGCTGGTGGCGCAGATCGTTTACTTTAATCACGACGCCATCGATGTCATAACCCAATTGGTCTCGCTTTTCTCCCAGTTGCTCGCAGTAATCAGCCACCAGCTCAGGACCATTGACAGTGCGGAGCTCCGTGCTGGAGCGAAAGCCCCATGCCTTTAGCCTTGCCATTTGCTGACTATGAGTTGTCATTGGGCTACTGCTCAGCTCACCATCGCCAAGGTTCGTCATATCGAGCCGAGCAACTTGATAAGCATGAAACTCTAATGGGCGCGTTGCGGTAATCCGCGGATCGAGCTGTCGCAGGCTGCCAGCCGCCGCATTACGCGGGTTAGCAAATACCTTGCTGCTTTCTTCTCTGGCTCGATCATTCAGCGCTTCAAAGCCCGCATGGCGCATAATAACTTCGCCGCGTACTTCTAATAATGAAGGAATGTTGTCGCCCATTAGCTTTAACGGAACAGACCGCAAGGTGCGCAAATTCGATGTAATGCCTTCTCCGGTACGGCCATCGCCACGGGTTGCGCCACTAACCAATACGCCCTGCTCGTACACTAAAGAGACTGCAGCACCGTCGAGCTTTGGCTCACAGCTAAACTCAACGCTACTCGCCTGACACTCCAAACGTTCAGCGACACGCTCAGCAAAGGCGGTAATATCATCACGGCTAAATGCGTTATCCAAGGAGAGCATGGGAATCGCATGAGCAACTTCAGGGAACCCTTCCGCTGGCGCGGCCCCTACCCGCTGGGTAGGGGAATCCGGTGAGACTAAATCGGGGTATTCGGACTCCAATTGCTTCAACCGCTGCAGTTTGCGGTCGTAATCTGCGTCGGTCAGCTTAGGCTCATCTAATATATAGTAGCGGTAGTTTGCATCATCAAGATCGGCGCGCAGTTGGCTAATCTCTTCCAGAAGTTTTTTCTCAGGCTGACTCATTCAGATGTTCCGGCATACAAAAAAACAGGTGTTTAGTAACAAAAACACCCGCCTTCTTTGGGAAGGCGGGTGTTAACGAAACGCGACGCTTAACGCGCTTGCAGTTGGCGATGCAAGCGATGGCGACGTTCAAAGTCATGAACGCGCTGCCTTGCAAACTCAATGGTTTGCGCCGTCATTACGCTACGGTTTTCATCTTTAAGCTCACCGCCCATATGGCGTACGACAACCATCGCCGTTTCGACCATCGCTTCAAACGCTGCTGAACTATCTTCAGCGCCGGGCAGCGGCATCAGGAACGTAATACCAGGGGTCACAAACTCATCCATTTCTTCAATGGGGAACGTACCAGGCTTAAGTACATTCACCATTGAAAATTGCAGTTCGCTATCGAAGCTTTCTGTTTCAAAACGGTGAAAGACACCCATTTCACGGCTATATCGAAGACCGCAGGCCATGATTAGCTCAAGCAATTTACCGCCATCAAAACCTTCAGGCTCCCGCGAAAGCACACTGATCACGACCATTTCAGAAGCGTCGGTGAGCGCATCTCTAGCCCGCTCACTATTAACATCGTGGCGTAACGCTTTTTCTAACGTGGGGTGTGTACGTACAACGTTATCCCTATGTCCCGTTTCAGGCACATAATCATCGTAGTCATCAACATCGTGATAACTCTCATCGTGCGCAGAAATCGTCGGCTCATTATATTGCGCAGCCTCTCGCTCCGCGGCAGCGGTCATTGCAGCGGCCTCACGCGCTTCGGCTTGCTCTTGAGCAATACGCGCTTTTTCAGCGTCGGCTGCCTCTTTTGCTTCACGGCGCTGCTGCGCCTCAAGCGCTTTACGCTCGGCTTCAAGTGCTTTACGTTCTGCTTTTTGCTTGGCTAGTGCTTCCGCACGTTTCGCCTTCTCTGCTTTCTTACGCTCTTTCTCTTTACGACGCTCAATCAAGCGACGTTTAAAGGAACGCCCAATGCCTTCGAAGTCGACCAAGCGGTATTCATCAACCTCATCGTCATCTAGCTCTCTGTCTCCACCGGCGGTATCAGAACGCAATTGACGCCGCCTGGGCGTGTCAGCTGCATGTTGTACTGCATCTTCAGGTTCAACTCTTAGCGTCGGCTCTGCTTCTGCAGTCGGCTCAGCTGCAGCACTGGGTTCTTCTGACGCTTTTTCGATTGAAGCCTTTACGGTTGATGCAATTTGTTCATCAGTTCCAACTGATACCGCCTCTAGGCGGCTGTTAGCTTCAAGATTAGCAGCTTCTTCGTGTTGAGCCGTTGGCTGTTCTTTCTCAACATCAACTTGCTGACCGCTAACGCCTGACTCGTAATGCTCGGTGGGTTCAGGTACTGACTGTGAATCGTGGCTGCCAGGGCGACGGGCTTCAGTTGTAGAGGCAGGCTTGCTACTCGTCATTTGGTGAGTAGCGTCTGTGTGCTGAGTTTCATTGCTAACTGTATTGCTGGGATTCTCATCAGCCATAAATATGCTAGGCTCCCGGCGCTCGGGTTCAGGAATTGCAGACATGCCTAACGTGTGCTCGGCTGAAGCAGTATCTGGCTGAACGGATGTATAGCTCGTCGACGTGGGATGCCCGACAGCAGAAGACTGTTCATGTTTTCGAGGCTCATTTTTACGAGACCACGAAAAATGTGCATTGGCTTTTGACTTGGCCGAACTGGCAGAGTTGGAAAAAGAACGGCGAAAATCAGACAGTACTTTGGAAGGCCCTGGGTGCTCTTGGCGTTCCAACTTAGGTTTTTGACCAAGGTTGCTGTAGTCAGCAGGCTTGACGACCCGGGCACCACCGTTAGGCAGTTCCCAGTTTATTTCCGCTTCTTTGACTTCATCATTAAATTCTTCGAATTTAGCGGCTGGCAAGTCTTTAACTGCTTGATCCAGACGGGGCACACGGCGTTGGCGCTGAAGCCTTCGCACACCGTCAACTACGATGAGCGAAACCAGTGCCAGTCCTAGAATGATTAACCACTCTCTTAATTCCATGTCGAGCATTCCATGGGTCAATATACCGGTTGCAAAGGCGCAATGCCTAATGACGTAACATATCCGAAATTAGCTAATTATCATCAAGCATAGCGCGGTTGCTACGAAAAGGGCCACTTTTTGCAGATTTTCAAGCTTTAACACTCCTACAAGGTGGTTTTAGGCCAAATCTTTGACTATATCAACCAAGAAAAGTGCCATTTTAGCGCTAATTTATCCCGACAGGACACATCGTCACATCATCGTCTGCTTTCTATAGGGAGAAATTTCGCTCCCTTGGCTCGCCTTCTCACACCGTAACATGACAAGCCCACATTCAAACTTACGTAACGAAACGCCACTGCTCTTCTGCCAAATTGCCCAGCCAACTGCTGTTCGATCAAAAGCTATTCTGTTACAAACCTATCTGTTACAAACCTATCTATTACAAACCTACGTCACCAAAAATTCCGTCGTAACGAATAGTATTTAATAGCTAATGAAATCATAGCATATATGTTTTAAACCCTTAACTAACGCTATACAAAGGTAATGAAAGTTCACATTTCAGATTTGTCAATTTTAGATAGATGAACATGCTTAACTGCACGATACGCTTTGGCAGGAGCAGCCCTCAGCGCCCATGATCAAAGCAGTTAATCAGAAACCTAGAATAAATATAAATCATTGATAAAAAAGGAATTTTATAATAAAAAAATGAAGAAATAAACGCTATCAATAGCCACTAATGAACCTAATCTGGGATAGCTAAGCAAAAGCAGAAGCACTCACTATCGGTTCAGCACACAACCCGTCACAGGCTTGCTCTACCGCAATTTTTGCATATTTCATAAGGCTTTTAATGGGTGAAAACTCGTTTAGTTTGCCACCATTGAAGGCACCGCATTTGCCGATAAAGCACTTAATCGACCAGTGCTGCAGCCTCATCAATACCTACCGAAACAAGCCTAGACACACCAGGCTCCTGCATGGTGACACCCATCAAGCGCTCAGCAGCCTCCATAGCAATTTTGTTATGGGTGATATAGATAAACTGAACGCTTTCCGACATTTCTTTAACAAGTTTGGCGTAGCGGCCTACGTTGGCATCATCCAGCGGGGCATCGACTTCGTCCAACATACAGAAAGGCGCAGGGTTCAACTGGAAAATTGCGAAAACCAACGACAGTGCAGTTAACGCCTTTTCTCCCCCTGAGAGTAGGTGAATAGTACTGTTTTTCTTACCTGGCGGCCGCGCCATAATTGCCACACCAGTTTCCAGCAAATCATCCCCGGTAAGGGTTAGCCAAGCAGCTCCCCCACCGAAAACCCGTGGAAATAGCGTTTGTAGACCCGTATTAACCTGGTCAAATGTTTCTCGAAAGCGAACGCGCGTTTCCTGATCGATACGTTTAATCGCACGCTCTAACGTTTCCAATGCTTCCGTAAGCTCTGCATGCTGAGCTTCCAAGTAGTTACGCCGTTCGGCTTGCTGATCGTACTCTTCGATCGCGGCAAGGTTAATGGCGCCTAAACGGCGAATCTTATCTGTGGTGTTTTCCAACCGCTCCTGCCAAGCAGCTTCACTGGCGTCGCTAGGCAAGTGCTCTGCTAAAGCATCGGGATCATGGCCTAGTTCTGCTAATTGCTCATCTTGGGTTGCCGCTTTCAGCGCCAGTGCTTGTACATCCATACGGCGCTGTTGTAACTGTTCACGGCTTTGCTCCAAGTTGCGCTCGTGCTGCTGGCGAGCCAGCTCGTCGTTGCGCAGCTGCTCTGCCAATGCCTGAGCCTGCTGACGGGTATCATTCAGGCGCCGCTCCTGCTGCTCGCGCTGGTGTAGCAACTCCTCTAATTCTTCAGCAGCCAGTTCGTCTGGCTCTACCAGCATTTCCCTGGACTCTTCTAACTCAGCAATACGTAGCGAAAGGCGCTCTTCACTATCGCTACTACGGCTTTGTTGGGCTTGCAGGCTATTCCGCTCAGCATTCAATCGCTCTCGCTCTAGCGCCAACGCCTGCTGACGCGCCTTCATGGGAGCATGCTGTTGATTTAACTGGTCACGCTGCTCACGTTGGCGACTGCGATGTTCAGCGCTGGTTTCACGGGCTTCGGCAGCAGCTTCTAGCTGTTCCATAGCAGCATGCCATCGAGCACGCTGCTCTTCTAAAGTGAGCGTTAACTCCGCCTCATCCTGTTGTAGTTGGGCGAGCTCATCATCCAACTCGGTGGCGCGGCTCTCTAAATGTTCCAGGCGTTGAGCTAGTCGCTGCTCTTTCACCGCAAGCTGTTGGAGCGAAGCAGCGTGGGCACGCTCTTGCTCGGCCTGCTGCTCACGGGTTTGCTCTAGCACTTCAATGGCTTCGCTAGCGGCTTCGCACTGCTCATTCAGCAACGCTAACGCGTCTTCATCCTGGGTAAGACGGGCGTCTAATTCGTCAAACCGACGGCGTGTCACCAACAGTGCATCAACACCTTCACCATTGGCCTGTTGGTGCAGCCAGCCGCGTCCACGCCATACGCCTTCCCGGCTGACAACACTCTCTCCAGGCGCCAAATTACCTAGTAGCGTCTCAGCATCTTCGTTCGTTTCTGCGAAGTGAATACTTGCTAACCATTCGCCTAACGCACCTGCCCCAGACACCAGCGAATCCAAGCGCTGCGCGGATGTCGCTGGCCGCTCAGCTTGGTCAATTAAGCACCAATCAGTGGCTAGGGCATTAGGTAGCGCGTTTAGCTGGTTCGCTGACACTAAACGGGCGTTTAACCACGGCGCAAGCAGCCAGGAAATCACTCGCTCCCAGCCAGATGCAACACTAATCGCTTCACCAAGACGTAGCGCATCGGCTAAGCCGTGAGCCGCTAATGCATCGCTCAGATCTGGGTCGTGATCAGCCAAGGCGGCATCAATTAACGCCTTCAATGACGCGAGTTCGCCTTGATGTTGACTTAGTTCAGCACGCTGCTGATCACGCGCCTGGGTGGCCTGCTGATAAGCGGCTTTGGCATCGCTATAGCGCTGCTGCCAAAGGTCACGTTCGGTTTGAAAGGCTTCAGCACGCTGCTCAGCCTCTTCCCGCTGGGCTTGGCATTCGGCGTGTTCATTGCGCAGTTCAGTGACATCGGCAAGTTCGCCACGCTGCTGACGGCGGCGCTGGTTCTCCGCCTGCATGCGCGCAATACGCTGCTCTAAATCGCGTAATTGGTCTTGGCTACGGTCCGCTTCCCGACTAGCATCGCGCCAGTGATTTTCTGCATCGGCCCACTGCTGTTCGGCAGCTTCAAGAGCGGGGGTCGCATCCGCTAAGGTTTGCTCAAGCGTCTCTAGCTGCTCTTCAAGGGCTTCATGCTCTGGAAGCAAGTCCTCTAAACGAGTCTCTATCGCGACAAGTCGCTCTTGATCGCCTTCGCTGACTCGGCGCTGCTCATCAAGGTCGCGGCGCGCCGTTGCTATATCGCTCGCCAATTGAGCTTCACGACTGCGGCGGTGCGCTTGATCCTGCTCCAGGCGGGCAATACGGGTGGTGGTTTCAAAGAACTGTTGCTGGTGGCGTTCTAGCACATCGGCAAGTTCATCGTGCTGTTCACGCGCTTGTTCCAGGCGCGTTTCACACTGACGTACGCCAAATACGTCTTTCTCAACCGCAATTTCCAGCTCGCGCACTCGGCTTTCTTGGTGAGATTGCTCAGCACGCAATGCGCGTCCGCGTACTAACGCCAGCTCACCTTTTAGCCGGTACTCCTGCTGCTTTAACTCTTGGTAGCGCTTGGCTGCTTCTGCCTGACGCTTAAGGCGTTCGAGCTGTTTGTCCAACTCTTCACGGATATCATCCAGGCGTTCCAAATTCTCCTGGGTGCGGCGCATACGGTTTTCGGTTTCTCGGCGGCGCTCTTTATATTTTGAAATACCCGCGGCCTCTTCCAGCGTGGCACGCAGGTCATCGGGGCGTGCTTCGATTAGCCGTGAAATCATCCCCTGGCCGATAATGGCGTAAGAACGCGGGCCTAAACCAGTGCCCATAAACAGATCAGCGATATCTCGCCGACGGCACTTTTGACCATTAAAGAAGTAATTGGATTGGCCGTCGCGGGTGACTAAGCGCTTTACCGCAATTTCTGAGTACTGCGCGTAAACGCCCCCCATGCCTCCATCGCGGTTATCGAACTTGAGCTCGATAGAGGCTTGGCTGATCGGCTTACGACCGGTGGAGCCGTTGAAGATAACATCGGCCATCGATTCACCGCGCAGGGTTTTAGCTGAGGATTCCCCCATTACCCAGCGCACCGCATCGATGATATTAGATTTGCCACAACCGTTTGGCCCAACGATGGCGGTCATATTGCCATCGAAGGGCACCGTTACTGGATCGACAAAAGACTTGAACCCAACAAGACGAATAGAGGTTAAGCGCATTACGACCCTTAGCTGCGGTTGTTTGCGTGGACGTTATTCAAAAACGCGGTCAATAACAACATTTGCCGCATCATCCTCACTAATAGGTCCAACGCTTACGCTCTCTAGATCGCCAAACAGATCACCAGGCTGAGGGGTTGCCTGACCAGATTGCGAAACGCGAACAACTAAGCGTGCTTCACGCACCTGGGATATTTGCGCTTGGGGCGACATAGCCGCGTTGTCATCAAGCACAACAGTCATGGGAAGCTCTGACACTTGGGCACGAATAACAGCCAACGGCGGCAGCTCGCCTTGCATGTCTCGAGCAGTGATAAACACGCTAGCATCGTCACTTACGTTATCCATCAGTGCTTCGTCTAATGAGACAGTCACACGCACGCCCTGGCTTTGGGCGGCCTCAACCGCCGCTGTTTCAGGCTCTACCCCTAAACGCTCTTGAGCAACGCGAATACCTTCGCGCAAGGAAGATGCCGTTTCGGGATCTTCTATGTTTGCGACAGCACGACGCCAGCGGTCAATCGCTGTTTCATAGTCCCCATTATCAAACGCATGGATACCAAGCAAACCGAGCACTGTGGGCTGGCGTGGGTCTTGCGCTAGCGTCTCATCCACTAGCGACTGTACTTCGGGAGTCAGTTCGCGTTCCGCCATAAAAAAGCGCAGTTGAGCAAGTTGCGCTAACAGCGGAGGAATCCGCCCTTCAATAGCAATCAACCGCTCTAACGCATCGACAGCCTTGTCGGACTGACCAGTTTCACGGTAAAGCGGAAACAGTGAACTCCACACATTGGGGTTATTCGGCTGACGCTCGGCTTCTGCTTCCATGCGTTCTAAATACATGGCCAGTGAGCCATCGGGATCGTTTTGCACTTCTTGCTGAATTGCGTAAAGCGTTAAATCGCCTTCCGCGCCGTTTTGCTGATACCAAAACGTACTCGCCCCCACCACGGCCACCATAACCAAGGGAATAGCAAGCCTGCCCGCCGTCGCCGTTTTTAAGGGACGCTTAGTACGGCTGGCAGTGTCTTCCAACAGGCTACGCTCTAGCTCCAGACGGTCTTCTTTAAACCGCTCCTCATCCATATCGCCACGTTCGTGAGCAGCTTCCAACGAGGCCAAACGACGCTTAAAAATCGCCACGTTTTGCTCATCAGCGGTATCGTTAGCTTCGAAGTGATCTAGCTTGTCGCGTAGCGTGCGGGCATCGCGCATCGGCGCTATCAATAACCAAAGCGCGGGGAGTAATAGTAAAGCAATCGCAATCCACAGCGGTGTCATGAAGACCTCTCGCGGTTAATCAGGGCATCCAGGCGGGCACGTTCTTCGGCGCTAAGCGCTTTCGCTGAGGCATTACGACGAGCGCGAACCATCATCACGACGACCACTACACCGAGCAGCACTAACCCTATCGGTAATCCCCACAACAGGTAAGTACGGTTTTCTAAACGCGGGTTATAGAGAATGTACTCTCCAAACCGCTGCACCATATGGTTAACAATCTCGATATCCGATTGACCATCCTGGAGCAATTGATAGACACGCTCACGCATATCAGCGGAAATTGGCGCATCAGAATCATCGATTGCTTGGTTCTCACATAAAGGGCAGCGCATCGAGGCAGTGAGATCATGGTAACGCTGCTCCATAACAGGATCGTCGAACTCACGTATCTCAATACCGCCGGCCAACGCGCCGCTAGTCAGTGTCAGCAGCGCGACGGTAAGCATTAAGCGTATTAGCGCCATTTTTCCACCTCCGGCAGAATGCGTTCACGAACGTCTTCCGGCGACACGTAACCTTTGTGGTGGTAGCGAATGACACCGTCAGCATCAACCAAGAAGGTTTCCGGTGCACCGTAAACCCCCAGATCAAAGCCAAGGCTACCGTCTGGATCAAACACATTAACTTCGAAGGGATCACCAAACTCGCTCAAGAACTCCAGCCCTTTTTCGCGAGTATCTCGATAGTTAATGCCGACCATGCGAATGCCCTGATCAGCCAACTCCAGCAACTGCGGCATTTCCTGCTTACAAGCGGGGCACCATTCGCCCCATACATTTACCAGGGTGACATCGCCAGTTAACAGGGTTTGATCAACTTGGCGATTTTCATCGCGCAGTGTCGTGGCTTCAAACGTAGGAAACTGCCTGGCCATTAGCGCCGAGTCGCGGTGCGAAGGGTCGCGCCCTAGCCCTTGATAAAGGAATAAGGCAATCCCCAGAAAGCCAATCGGTAGTAGTAAAAGCAATAGACGACGTGTCATACCATAGCTTCCTTCGACGTTGCAGACTCAGACGTTGCAGAAGCCGGGCTAGCAGGCGCTTTGCGCGATACGACACGACGGTACCGCTTATCAACTATCGCCAGAATGCCACCGAAAGCCATCAACAACCCACCGAGCCATAACCAGCGTACAAACGGTTTGTATTGAACACGCATCGCGTAGCTACCATCGCCAAGGTCTTCCCCCATGGCGACATAGAGGTCGCGGAAAAGCCCGGGACGAAGCGCCACCTGGGTCATGGGCATTCTGGTAGCGAGATAGAGGCGCTTTTCTGGGCGCATCACAAAACTGCGTCCGGAGTCGCCGCGCTGCACTTGAATGATGGACGTGTCCGCCAGGAAGTTCGGGCCGCGGCGATTGGTCAGTTCCGTCATGGTGAATTGATACCCCGCCACTTCAACAGTCGTGCCCGGTGACATCCGCACGTTGCGTTCGATGTTGTAATTGGAAACAACCGCCACGCCAACAATGGTAACCGCAATGCCCACATGACCAAGCACCATGCCCCAATACGCTAACGACAGCTTGCGCAGCCCAGCCAAAAAGGAGCTGGCATGGCGGACTTTATCGAGCACGTCACGCACGATAGGCAGTACGATCCAGAGCGCCGAAATAATGCCTAAAGAGACCCACAGATTCCATTCGCCGCCATATAGCAACGGCATAGCACTTCCCAGGACCAGCGCAGCAGCGCCTGACAGCCAAAGCTTACGCCACAGTTCACTGGCATTCATGCTTTTCCAGCGAGCGATCGGACCAAGTCCCATAAACATGCACATCACCACCGTTAGCGGTACAAAAAGTGCATTAAAGTACGGAGGCCCTACGCTGATTTTACCTAACCCAAGGGAGTCCAAAATTAGCGGGTAGACCGTCCCTAACAGTACGGTGACCGTCATAATGACCAGTAGAATATTATTGACCAGCAACAACGAATCACGGGATAACCAATTAAAGCCGACTTTGTGGCTCACACGGGGCGCGCGCAGCGCAAATACCAGCAGCGAAAGCGTTACGGTAATCGCCAACAGCATTAAGATAAAGAAGCCGCGGGAAGGGTCGTTAGCAAACGCGTGCACTGAGGTCAGGACGCCTGAGCGCACCAGAAACGTGCCCATTAATGACAGCGAGAAGGTTGAAATAGCCAGCAGTACTGTCCAGCTTTTAAACGAACCGCGCTTTTCAGTGACCGCCAACGAGTGCACCAGCGCCGTTCCTGTTAGCCAGGGCAGCAGTGAGGCGTTTTCAACCGGATCCCAGAACCACCAGCCGCCCCAGCCCAGCTCGTAATAAGCCCACCAACTACCTAGCGCGATGCCTACGGTTAGAAATGCCCAGGCCACATTAGTCCAGGGACGTGCCCAACGGGTCCAGGCAGCGTCTAAACGCCCACCTAGCAACGCAGCAATGGCAAATGCAAATACCACCGAGAAACCGACATACCCCATATACAGCATCGGGGGATGCACAACCAACCCGAAGTCCTGCAGCAGTGGATTAAGATCAGCCCCGTCTTGAGGCATATTCGGCAGTAGCCGCTCAAATGGATTGGAGGTCATCAAGATAAATAGTAGGAAGCCAACGCAGACCATCCCCATGACGCCTTGCACTCGCGCTACCATATCGCGAGGCAAATCACCGGAAAATACCGAAGCGGCATACCCCCAACCAGCCAGCATTAAGCTCCACAATAAGACCGAGCCTTCATGATTTCCCCACACGGCACTAAACTTGTAGTACCAGGGCAGTAGCGAGTTAGAATTGTTGGCGACGTTAGCAACGCTGAAGTCATCCAGCAGGTAACTGGCCGTTAGGCACAAATAGGCAATGGCAATAAAGAAGAACTGCCCTGTTGCCATGGGCTTGCCATAAGCCATCCATAGTGGACGCCGAGTAGCTGCCCCCGCCAGCGGCATCACAGCTTGTATCACGGCCATTAAAAGGGCAATGACCAGAGCAAAGTGGCCGATTTCAGGAATCATTTTGATGAACATGCGCGCTCCGAATTAGCAGTGGGCATAACCGCCTGCTTGACACGATAAGACATTAATAATCGCTTGCTTGGGGGGTGCCTTCCTGCTCCAAACGCTTACCCACCTCAGCCGCTTTTGCCTGATAATCTGCCGGGGAGTAACCTGCCTCTTCTAATGCTTGCGCCACTTCGGGCGGCATATAATTTTCATCGTGGCGGGCTAGGACTTTATCGGCATATAAGCGCCCATCTGTCTGAAGTTCTCCTACCACGACCACCCCCTGCCCTTCACGGAAAAGATCCGGCAGAATCCCGCTGTAGTAGACCTCCAAATCATCGACGTAATCCGTCACGGTAAACTCAACATCAAGGCTTTCAGGATCACGCGACACTGACCCCTCTTTAACCATTCCGCCCGCGCGAATCTGGCGTTCCATGGGTGCGTCGCCCTGAGCAATTTGCACCGGGCTAAAAAATAAATTGATGTTGGAGCGCAGCGCATAAAGTGTCAGCCCCACCGCTATCGCGGTTAATGAAACCAACCCTAAAATAACGAACAGCTTCTGTTTACGTTTAGGCGTCATTACGAACGTCCCTTTGAGCAGAGTTAACCGGTGCTTGCGCGGCCTGGGGATGGGCATTTTGGCGGCGCACACGGCGCTTCACGCCTTTCAGCAGTTGGCTGCGCTCGAGGCGCGCATGCCAAACTATCACCAGCATCAACAACGCAGTAATGCCCCAAGCAGCCCACACATAAAGCCCGTGGCCACCCATGGCAAAAAATTCATTAAGTGAGGAAAAAGCCATTATCTCACCTCCTCTACTAGCTCTTGCACCCAGCGCTTATTGGTTTCACGGCGCAGTATTTCACTGCGCGTACGCATCAGGGTTAACGCTATAAAAAAGCAGTAGAAACCGAGAACCATAATGAGCAGCGGTGCCCACATTTCCATGGGCATTGCCGAACGTCCGGTAATCGTAAACGAGGCAGGCTGGTGCAGGGTGTACCACCAGTCCACCGAATATTTGATGATCGGAATATTAATCACGCCCACCATCGCCAGCACTGAGGCTGCACGAGATCCGCTATCGCGACTACTGAAAGCGCCGCGCAGTGCAATGACACCTAAATACAAAAACAGCAAAATCAGCATGGACGTTAAACGCGCGTCCCACATCCACCAGGTTCCCCAGGTAGGCACGCCCCATACTGCGCCTGAAAAAAGTGCTACAAAGGTCATCGCCGCACCTAATGGCGCCATCACGGTGGCAGCCATATCGGCTACTTTGATTTTCCAGACCATAAATACCAAGCCTGAAATTGCCATTGAGACAAAAATGGATTGTGCTAGGAAAGCGGCAGGAACGTGGACATAGATAATCCGAAAGCTATTGCCCTGCTGATAATCCGCGGGAGCAAATACCAGCCCCCAAACGCTTCCCAGCAGTAACAGGAGCACCGCCGCTGCCCAGAACCAGGGCTGAAGCTTGGCGCTAATCGCGTAGAACCACTTGGGTGATCTCAGTTTATTTATAAAGGCCCACATGGTGTTTTCGTCCTTTAACCGTTGATGCTGATGCGTAGCGAGGCGGCAATAGCCCAAGGTGCTAGCATTAACGAAATCGCTAAAAGTGCGCCCAAAATAGCCAGATGCGCCGCGATACCATCGCCTAAAATAGCGGCCTGCACGGCGCCAGCACCAAAAATAAGCACTGGAATATAGAGCGGCAGCACCAGCAGTGACAGCAATACACCGCCGCGAGCTAATCCGACGGTCAGCGCGGCGCCAATCGCACCAATCAAGCTGAGGCTTGCGGTTCCTAATGCCAGCGATAGCGCTAAAACCATGTAACTACCGGCAGGAAGTGCCAACATGATACCTAAAATCGGCGCCATAAGTGCCAAAGGCAGTCCTGTCAGCAGCCAGTGAACAGCAACTTTGGCAAGGCTAAGCGCCGCCAGCGGCTGAGGGGCTAACAGTAGCTGCTCCAAACTGCCGTCGTCGTAGTCGCTCCGGAACAGACTATCCAGAGAAAGCAATGCCGCTAGCAATGCCGCCACCCACAGCAACCCAGGCGCTATTTCTGCCAGTAACTGGGGATCAGGTGAAATGCCGATCGGAAAGAGCGTAATCACTAAGGCAAAGAACACCAATGGGTTAAGCACTTCACCACGACGACGTAGCAACAGCGTTAGATCTCGCTTAAAGGTGGCACTAATGGCAACCATGAGCCCACCGGAAGGCGCATGCATCGACATTTCTGGGATGCCTGTCGTGGCGTGTGAGCTTGGCAACACTGTCTCCTTCTACCCCAGTTGAACGCGCCTAAGCACGGATGATGCGGTTAACTCATGATGTGTCGTCACTAACACACAGCCTCCCGCGTTGGCATGCGCAACAAGCTGCGCTTCTAGTGCTGCCACTCCGTGGCGATCAATTGCTGTAAAAGGTTCATCCAGGACCCACAATGCCCGCTTAGTAAGCGTCAGTCTCGCAAGGGCAATTCGCCGCTGCTGTCCAGCAGAAAGCTGCCCTGCGGGTACATCCTCAAAGCCACTCAGCCCAACCTGTTCCAGCGCTTTTTCACGCTGACAATCGTCGCCTTTTTCGCCGCTAAGCGCTTGGTACCACGCTAAGTTTTCCAGCGGAGAAAGACCCGCTTTTATGCCAGGGGCATGTCCTAAATAGAGTAGATTGGCGAGAAAATGTTCACGCACCTTGCGCATTGAGTCGCCATTCCAATAAATGTCGCCATGGTAGTCGCTCAACTGGCCTGAGAGAATTTTCAACAGTGTCGTTTTTCCGCTCCCGTTAGGGCCTTCGATGCGTACTATTTCGCCACGTTGAATATCAAGATCTAGCCCCTCAAACAGCCAACGATCATCGCGTTCACAGGCTAGCTGTCGGGCTTGTAGGCAGAGGCTCAAGGATATCTCCAGGCACGTAGATTTTGCGTCGAACTCTACACGGAAAGCCCCTTTCTCGCCAGTCGCTCTCTGCGGTCTGGGGTCGCATCACATTTCAACCAATCTTCGCTTAAGAACAATAGACAATGCAGAGCACTAGCACTGTATGCAAAAACAGGTCTATACTACAAACACTGTATGAAAAAACACTACCGATTATAAACACAGCAATCTGCTCAATTACACGCCTAGGGAGCGGGCGCTGCATTGGAGAAAACTGCATGACGATGACAATGCCAACACCCTTGAACATAACTCAACATGCGCTATCTCAAACAGCGTCGAATACAGGTCGCCCTATTTATTCGGCACCTCGTGTAACGCGGCGCAACACGTATGCGCTTCGCGTGCGTGGCAACAGAATGCGTGAATGCAATCTATTCGACGGCGATGTCATCATTATTCGCCGTTATCAGCACGGTAGCCATCAAGAAACCGCTATCGCGACGATTAACCAGCGAGAAGTTGCCCTAAAGCAACTTTCAATTAGTCGACTTGGCGTTCACTTATGGCCCGAAGATGCAGCCATGCCTGCCGTCTTCCTGCATAATTGTGATATTCAAGTGCTGGGAATGGTGATGGGCGTCGAGCATGGCGCTAACAACACTCGGCACCACTAATTCGCCACCCGCTTTAGGGAGCATCGATTGCGTTACCGAGTTCCAGACCTAGCACCCGCCACATGGCATACCGCTGAAATTGAGGTTGAAAAAAGTCGTTTCCTCACGTGGATATGCCATGCACCCAGCACAGCTGACTATTATGCAATGCTGCAGGCAGCAAAAACCGCTCACCCCAACGCAAGTCATCACTGCACGGCCTTTATTGCGGGCCCGCCAGGAGAGCAAACGCACATAGGGTTCTCTGATGATGGTGAACCCGGCGGCACAGCAGGCAGACCCATGTATCAAGCCTTGCTCGGTAGCCAGATGGGTGAAATAGGCTGCGTGGTGATTCGTTACTTTGGCGGCACTAAGTTGGGCACTGGTGGTCTTGCCCGGGCTTACGCACAGTCGGTTAACGCTGGGATTGAAACATTACCTACACGCGAAGTCGTCGAACGGGATAACTACCAACTGCGTGTCAACTTTGCCCATGAAGCAGTCGCGCGCGCTTGGTGTGACGAGCAGAAAATCCCCATCCAACAGGCAGAGTACGATGGCAGCGGCGTATGCCTCACGATTGGCTGGCCAAGAGATGAGGCCTTAAATTTCGCTACGCTTGAAAATCGCCTAAAGACAGCACTCGATATTCAAAAAGTGCCGCCACAATAAGATCATTGGTATCTCTGACAAAAAAACGCGACTTACGCGAGCAATTGCTCGGTAAGCCGCGTTTTAGTCGCTAACCATCACGTAACAATAACTGCGCAATGGCACTGCTAGCGGGTTCTAACCTAAATATTTAATCATCACACCCGCCGCAACGGCAGAACCGATAACACCTGCCACATTAGGGCCCATGGCATGCATCAGCAGGAAGTTATGCGGGTTCGACTCCAAGCCAACCTTATTAGCCACTCGCGCGGCCATCGGCACTGCCGAAACACCTGCGGCACCAATCAGCGGATTAATCGGCATTTTGCTGACCAGGTTCATCAACTTCGCCATCAACACGCCTGCGGCCGTGCCAATACCAAACGCCACAATACCCAAGCCCAAGATACCCAGCGTTTCGAATGCCAGAAAGCTATCTGCCATCAGCTTGGAACCAACCGATAGTCCTAAGATAATCGTCACGATATTGATCAGAGCGTTTTGCGCTGTATCCGATAAGCGCTCAACCACACCGCACTCTCGCATCAAATTACCAAAGCAGAACATCCCTAATAGCGGCGCTGCATCAGGCAGGAAAAGCGCGACGGCAATCAATAACATCAGCGGGAAAACGATCTTTTCCAGCTTGGATACCGGACGCAGTTGCGTCATCTTAATTTGACGCTCTTTCTGGGTGGTCAGCAGACGCATAATCGGGGGTTGAATCAGCGGCACCAACGCCATGTAGGCGTACGCCGCCACTGCGATAGCACCCAGCAACTCAGGAGCCAATACGCTTGATACATAAATAGACGTTGGACCATCAGCACCGCCGATAATACCAATGGCAGCCGCTTGATTAAGCGAAAAGTCCATCACCCCCAGCGAGGTCAGCATCACAGCACCAAACAGTGTGGCAAAAATGCCAAACTGAGCAGCCGCTCCTAAAAAGAGCGTCCGCGGGTTAGCCAACAACGGGCCGAAGTCGGTCATGGCCCCCACGCCCATAAAGATAATCAGTGGCGCAATACCAGAGGCAATCGCTACTTTGTAGAAGTTATAGAGCATCCCATCGCTATAACCTACGCCAACCGCAATATCCTTTGCCGCACGTAATTGATCGGGAGCCGCTGCGTCGTGGGCAATCGCTTTAAGCGACTCTCGCCAAGCTTCCACACCACTTAATGGATCAAGGGTAGCGCCCAGTACGGAAGCTATCTGCTGCAGCACAGCAGGTTTTGCCACCTCAATCGCTTGGTCGAGCGCTGAGATTGCCAAGCCCGCCTCAGGGATATTGGCAAGAATGCCGCCAAACCCAATTGGCACCAGCAGCAACGGCTCAAACTTCTTGTGAATGGCAAGATAGAGCAGCCCAAGCCCTACCAAAATCATGGCCGCCTGACCAAGCTCAAGGTTATAAAGCCCCGAGCCCTCCCATAAGGTAATTAGTTTTTCCATTGCCAAATGCCCTTAAAGCTCGATCAGCGAATCGCCAACGGCGACGCTGTCACCCTCGCTGACGTTAACTTTCGATACGGTACCGGCACTACTGGCGCGCACTTCGGTTTCCATTTTCATGGCTTCCAAAATAATCACCACATCGCCATCCGCTACTTGGTCACCAGGGCGTACATTGACCTTGAAGATATTGCCAGCAAGCGGTGCATCAATGCTTTCTCCACTAGGTGCAGACGTTTCCTCTTTGGGTGCGTTAGTACTCACTGCCGCCTGTTCCTGCACCGCGCCTATCTCGCCACCTTCAGACACTTCCACTACAAACGCTTTGCCATTGAGCTTAACGGTGTACGTTTCCGGGCCACTCGAGACCACTGGCGCTTTGCTTTCGGCTTTTGCTGGTACGTTAGTGCTTTTCGCTTCAGCCACTTGGGGGGCAGGTTCGAAGGCATCCGGGTTGTCACGGTTTTTAAGGAATTTCAGACCAATTTGCGGGAACAGTGCGTAGGTCAGCACGTCGTCTACTGTCTGCTCGCCGCTGGCAATACGAATGCTGTCTGCGCTCGCCTTCTCTTTAAGCTCGGTCGCTAGTCGGTCCATTTCTGGTGACAGGTTATCTGCCGGGCGACAGGTGATCGGTTCACCACCTTCGAGCACGCGTTTTTGCAGCTCTGCATTAAACGGCGCGGGCGCGGAGCCGTACTCACCTTTTAGCAGCGCCTGAACTTCTTTGGAGATGGACTTGTAACGCTCACCCATCATCACGTTCATCACTGCTTGGGTACCCACAATCTGGGAAGTTGGCGTCACCAGCGGAATAAAGCCAAGGTCTTCGCGTACGCGGGGGATTTCATTCAACACATCGTCAAGCTTATCGCCGGCGCCCTGCTCTTTAAGCTGGCCTTCCATGTTGGTGAGCATGCCGCCAGGCACCTGGGCAATCAAAATGCGTGAGTCAATACCGCGCAACGAACCTTCAAACGCCGCATACTTTTTGCGCACTTCACGGAAATAGCTGGCGATATCTTCCAACAACTCCAGGTCAAGACCGGTATCGCGATCGGTATCTTTGAGCATGGCCACGACAGATTCAGTCGGACTATGGCCATACGTCATGGACATGGAAGAGATCGCAGTATCGACATTATCGATCCCCGCCTCGACGGCTTTCAAAATTGTCGAGGTCGACAACCCAGTAGTAGCATGACAATGCAAGTGAACGGGAATAGACAGCTCTTTTTTCAACCGCGTGACAAGGTCATAGGCAATATAAGGCGTCAGAAGCCCCGCCATATCCTTGATAGCCAGCGAGTCAGCACCCATTGCGGCAATGGTTTTAGCAAGCTCTACCCAGCTATCCAGGGTATGTACCGGGCTAACCGTATAAGAGATAGTGCCTTGCGCATGTCCACCTACTTGGCGAACCGCTTTGATGGCACGCTCAAGATTGCGCGGGTCATTCATCGCGTCAAATACGCGGAACACATCAACCCCGTTGGTCTTGGCGCGCTCGACAAACTTATCAACCACGTCATCGGCGTAGTGGCGATAGCCTAATAAGTTTTGGCCACGCAACAACATCGCTTGAGGTGTATTCGGCATCGCCTCTTTCAGTGCCCGAATACGCTCCCAAGGGTCTTCACCCAAATAGCGAATGCATGAATCAAACGTTGCTCCACCCCAAGTCTCTAATGACCAATAGCCAACATTGTCGAGTTTTTCGGCAATCGGCAGCATGTCATCAAGACGCAAACGGGTGGCAAACAGCGATTGATGGGCATCGCGAAGAACAACATCAGTGATCCCCAGAGGACGTTTTGTTTCATTCATGGTCGTGGCTCACAATTTTCACGTTATGGATTTGTAGTAAATTTAACAAAATAAATAGTAATTGAGCGGTAGGATAGCTACAAAACTAGGGCCTTACTTACGGCGCGAAGAACGATAACGGTGCACTGCAGCACTAATCACTGCCCTGACTTCATCATCCTGGCCTTTCGGTGCAGATGGTTTTGCATTATTTCGGCCGCTTGGCGCTGCTATAGGAGCAGGCTGAAAACGGCTAATCAACTTCGACATTAGCGTAACGCTAATTACCAAAACCGTAAGAAAAACAAATACAAAACCCATACCCAACCCCATAAGGGCAAGCCCTTCCTGGAGCAACTCTGACTCTTGCATACCGCATTCCCCCTCTTTCAAATGCTTTTCGGCACACCAATAGCCTCTAAAGGCGCTTGGCGCAGTGAGGCTAATACACTAACCTGCCACATCCAGGATAGATTGCAATCGCGCCATAGTGGAAGTCATGGTTGTTAATTTACTACATAAAGGCAGGATAGGCCTAGCGCCTATGGAAGGTGTCATCGACGCCTTAACGCGTGATTTACTGACTCAGCAGGCAGGTTTTGACTGGGCAGTGACTGAGTTTGTCAGGGTGGTCGACGCACGACTCCCACCTCGCGTGTTCTATAAACATTGCCCCGAACTGTCAGCAGGCAGCGTCGCCACCCCTAGCGGCGTTCCTGTGCATTTACAGCTTTTGGGATCAGACCCTGTGGCACTAGCCAGCAATGCGCAACAGGCACTCTCGCTGGGCGCTATCAGCATTGACCTTAACTTTGGCTGCCCCGCCAAACTGGTCAATCGTCATGATGGTGGTGCATCACTACTTCGCCAGCCAGATCGCGTTTATCGCGCCGTAAAAGCGGTCGCTGAAGCATTAGACGGCGAAATTCCAGTGACGGCTAAAATCCGCCTTGGCTTTTCTGATCGTCGCTTAGCAGTCGCTTGTGCCCAGGCCACAGAAGCTGGCGGCGCTGCACAGCTTGTTGTCCACGGCCGCACACGAGATGAAGGCTATCGCCCGCCTGCGCACTGGGAGTGGATTGGCAAAGTTCGCCATCAAGTATCGATCCCTGTCGTTGCGAACGGCGATATTTGGACATTAGAGGACTACTGGAAGGCTCGCACTCTATCAGGTTGCGAGGATGTTATGCTTGGCCGTAGCGCCCTCTCGGACCCATGGCTTGCAGCTCGCATACGCCACTGGCAGCGCACAGGAGAGCGCCTCCCTGACACTACCTGGACAATGCGCGCCAACGTTCTAAAGCGATACGCCGACTTACAGCGGCGACAACTGCCAGATCGAGTAGTCGTGTCACTCGTCAAGCAGTGGCTAGCACAAATGCGCCAAGGCAATAGCGAAGCGAACCAACACTTTCATCGCCTGAAACGCCTTACGGATCTCGACACGCTGCTTAACAACCTGATTCCCAGCACATCACTTTGCTGCGAGCCCGCATAAGTCGTTTTCGGCATTAGGTTAGTAGCACAAAAAAAAAGCGCCCGGCCGCTGTGCGGGGACGCTTTAAACGATCTCAAGACCAAAGCACGAGCTACTATGGTCAGGCTAGAAATAAGAAAACCCGCTTTCTGTTGAAAGCGGGTTTTTCGAATTTGGCGCGCCCGGGAGGATTCGAACCTCCGACCCCCTGATTCGTAGTCAGGTACTCTATCCAGCTGAGCTACGGGCGCTTAACAGTTTTTAACATCACTTACGTGAGCAAAAACATAGTAACATCAATAACTTCTAAATTCAAGCTGGCGCGCCCGGGAGGATTCGAACCTCCGACCCCCTGATTCGTAGTCAGGTACTCTATCCAGCTGAGCTACGGGCGCTTATCCAAATTGATGTTGCTTTATGCAGTTGGCGGAGAGAGAGGGATTCGAACCCTCGATAGGGCTATAAACCCTATACTCCCTTAGCAGGGGAGCGCCTTCAGCCACTCGGCCACCTCTCCTCAACGGCACGGCGCGAATATTACCGATTTTGATGACTGCTGTCCAGTCTTATGCCGATTTTTTTTCGCACCGCCCCGCAGTTACCGCTTAAGCGCCCTGTAATGAGCGCAGCACAAACGGCCATTTACTCAGATTCGCTTTCGCTGTTGCGTTCACGCTGAATGCGCTGGTAAATCTCTTCGCGGTGAACCGCCACGTCTTTTGGTGCGTTAACACCAATGCGCACTTGATTACCTTTCACACCTAGCACTGTAACGGTGATTTCATCACCTATCATCAGTGTTTCGCCGACACGGCGGGTTAGGATGAGCATGGCTGATCTCCTTCTCAGACGTTTTATACAACGGGATGTGTCCGCTCAAAGCGGCACCACGCTATTATGCGGCATGGTGCCGCCACCACCAATGGCTCAAGCCCCTATGACACCTTAACCTCCCGTTGAAAGGAAGCTCACCACCACACGGCAGCAAGTCCTCTTCAGCGTAGAAGGTTTAGCGCATAATTGTTATTCAGATTCGATATCAGACTTATCTAAACCGAATGCTTTGTGCAAGGCGTTAACCGCAAGCTCCATATGCTTTTCATCAATGACAACGGAAATTTTAATTTCCGAGGTTGAAACCATACGGATATTGACGTTTTCATCTGCCAAAACACGAAACATTTTAGAAGCAACACCGGCATGAGAGCGCATACCAACCCCTACAAGCGATACTTTTGCAATGTTGTCATCGCCACGTAGTTCGCCGCCGCCCAAGTCAGGAATTACTGTCTCTTCAAGCAATTTCTTCGTTGCTTTGTAATCGCCTTTGGCTACCGTAAAGGTGAAGTCAGTGTAATCACCAGCAGGTGCTACGTTTTGCACAATCATATCGACTTCGATATTGGCATCGGCGATAGGACCAAGAATACGCGACGCTACACCTGGCACATCAGGCGTATTCAACAGGGTTAATTTAGCTTCATTTTTAGTAAAAGCGATACCGGAGATTAGCGGTTCTTCCATAGAGTCCTCGTCTTGGTCTGCGTCTGCAACAATTAGAGTGCCGGGGCCATCTTCAAAGCTCGACAGCACGCGAAGTGGTACGTTGTACTTACCAGCAAATTCGACGGCGCGAATCTGTAGAACTTTGGAGCCTAGGCTTGCGAGCTCAAGCATTTCTTCGACGGTAATGCTCTCAAGGCGCTGAGCCTTGGAACACACGCGAGGGTCAGTGGTGTAAACACCATCAACATCGGTGTATATCTGGCACTCATCAGCACCAAGCGCTGCAGCAAGCGCAACACCCGTGGTATCTGAACCACCACGTCCAAGCGTCGTAATGTTGCCGTCTTCATCAACACCTTGGAAACCAGCCACCACAACTACTTTCCCGTCATCAAGATCAGATTTCAGGTCATCAGTTTCAATGCGCTGAATACGCGCTTTGGTGTAGGCGCTATCGGTATGAATGCCGACTTGGGCACCCGTATGGGAAGTGGCAGAAACTCCAATTTGCTGAAGCGCCATTGCCAACAGCGAAATAGTTACCTGCTCACCGGTAGAGAGCAGCATATCCATTTCGCGTGGTGCTGGGTCTTCATTGATTGCGTTTGCCATATCGGTCAGGCGATTGGTCTCTCCGCTCATCGCGGACACCACCACTACAACTTGGTGGCCTTGGTCGCGAAAGCCTTTAACCTTTTCCGCCACGGCCTTGATACGGTCGACAGAGCCCACCGAGGTGCCGCCGAACTTCTGTACGTATAATGCCATATGCCGTTTTTTCCTATAGGTTCGGGAATGGAGAGTGAGTATTGTTATTACTATTTAACAAAAAGCCGGTAGCAAATAGTGCCACCGGCCTTTGTAATTAGCTAAGCGTATTTTCCAACCAAGCCGGTACGCTGCTTAATGCCGCAGGCAAGGCATCAGGTAAACTTCCACCCGCTTGAGCCATATCTGGGCGGCCACCACCTTTACCGCCTACTTGCGAAGCGACATGATTAACTAGCTCACCTGCCTTAACGCGACCCACTAAGTCTTGGGTAACCCCGGCAATCAAGCTCACTTTACCTGCCGCAGTATCCGCAACCCCAAGCAAGATGACGCCAGAGCCAAGCTTGTTTTTCAGCTGATCAAGTACGCCACGCAACTCTTTACCGGAAACACCCTCAAGTTGGGTGACTAGTAAATTAATACCGTTAATTTCTTGCACCTGGCTAAGCATGTCACTGCCCGCAGCGCTTGCCAGCTTCGCTTTCAGTTGCTCAAGTTCTTTTTCCAGCGCACGGTTACGCTCAACCAGTGATTCAACCCGAGCTTCCACTTGCTCGGGTTTGGTTTTCAGTCGCTCACCTAACCGCTGAACACGCGCCTCCTGCTCACGGAAATAAGCCAGCGCATTTTCACCGGTAATCGCCTCAATACGACGCACGCCAGAAGCGATACCTACTTCGCTCACCACATGGCAACAACCAATATCGCCGCTTCGGTTCACGTGAGTACCACCGCACAGCTCGATAGAGAAGTCGTCAGCACCAATGGTCAATACCCGCACGTTATCAGCATACTTTGCTTCAAACAGCGCGGCAGCCCCTTTGGCTTTTGCTTCTGCGAGGCTCATCTGCTCTGTCTTGGTCGGTGCATTCGCTAAGATCTGCTCATTTACCAGACGCTCAACTTCCGCTAATTGCTCTACGGTCATCGGCTCGAAGTGGCTAAAGTCAAAGCGCAGGCGCTCTGCGTTTACCAGTGAGCCTTTTTGCTGAACATGGTCACCCAGCACCATACGCAGTGCTTTATGCAGCAAGTGAGTCGCCGAGTGATTACGGATGGTCGCGCTACGCAAGCTGGCATCCACCTCGCCTCGCACGTTAGCGCCGACGCTCAGCGCGCCATCGACCATAATCCCCTGGTGAAGGTGGTGGCCACTCTGTTTCTGCGTGTCGGTTACCTGGAAGCGACCGCCATCAACATATAAGTAACCGGTGTCGCCCACCTGGCCGCCCGATTCACCATAGAATGGCGTACGGTCCAGTACAACGGTGCCTTTCTGGCCAGCTTCCAGAGCCGCTAACGCATTACCTTCGCTATCCACGATGGCAGTAACTGTCGCTTGGTCGGCCAGGTGTTCGTAACCGGTAAACTGGGTTTCCCCCTCCAGGTCAATAGCAGCGCTGTAGTCAGCGCCAAACTGGCTGGCCGCCCGCGCACGTTCACGTTGCGCTTCTAACTCGCGCTGAAAACCGGCTTCATCCAGTGTGACTTCACGCTCACGGCATACATCCGCCGTCAGGTCGAAGGGGAAACCGTAAGTATCGTAAAGCTTGAAGACGGTTTCGCCAGGTAGCACGTCACCCTGTAGCTCTTCAAGCGCCGCATTCAATAGCCCCATGCCGTGGTCCAGCGTGCGAGCAAACTGCTCTTCTTCTTTAAGCAGCACGCGGGTAATTTGTTCACTCGCTTCACGCAATTCAGGATAGGCGTCGCCCATCTCAGCATCTAGTGCGGTTACCAGCTTGTGGAAAAACGGCTCGGAAGCACCCAGTTTATGCCCATGGCGAATCGCCCGGCGAATAATCCGACGTAGCACATAGCCGCGCCCTTCGTTGGAAGGCAGAACGCCGTCTGTAATCAAGAAGGCACAAGAGCGAATATGGTCGGCAATCACGCGTAACGAAGGCGTCGTGGTGTCACCATGGCCTGTCGCTTCAGCAGCAGCTTTCAGCAGGTTTTGGAACAGGTCGATCTCGTAGTTGGAGTGAACGCCCTGCATTACAGCAGCCACCCGCTCCAAGCCCATTCCCGTATCGATGGAAGGCTTAGGCAGCGGATTCAATGTTCCAGCGGCATCACGATCGAACTGCATGAACACTAGGTTCCAGATTTCGATGTAGCGATCGCCATCTTCTTCAGGGCTGCCAGGCGGGCCGCCCCATACTTCCGGACCATGATCAAAAAAGATTTCAGAGCTGGGGCCACAAGGACCGGTGTCGCCCATTTGCCAGAAATTATCTTCATCAAGCTTTGAGAAACGCTCAGGGTCAATGCCGATATCATCTTTCCAGATACGCTCTGCTTCGTCGTCACTGATATGCACCGTTACCCAGAGCTTCTCTTTGGGCAGGCCCAGCGTTTCCGTCAGAAATGTCCAGGCAAAGCGAATGGCATCACGCTTAAAGTAGTCACCAAAGCTGAAGTTACCCAACATTTCAAAAAACGTGTGGTGACGCGCCGTGTAGCCAACGTTATCTAGATCGTTGTGCTTACCGCCAGCACGCACGCAGCGCTGGGCTGACGTGGCGCGTACATAGGGTCGCGGGTCACGGCCAAGAAAAACGTCTTTGAAGGGCACCATGCCTGCATTGGTGAAGAGCAGCGTCGGGTCATTGCCCGGCACTAGAGAGCTGGTGGGCACAATAGTATGCCCCTGCTTTTCAAAAAAAGATAAAAAGGCCTGTCTGATCTCTGCGCTTTTCATAGGGTATCCGTGACAAGAAAGCATGATGCCCCAGGGCGCTATCGCCGCCACCCGCTGGGGTCGCAAAAGGGACATTATAACGCAGTTGTCAAACGACTAAAGCCGCAGTTAGTGGCAGAACTAAAACAGTGGGTGAAAAAACACCCGGAGAAGGCTTATATAAGGGGAGCTACAAGCAAGACAACGCGTAGCGGATTTGCTCAAAATTAAAGCCGCGTGTGGCGAGAAAACGTTCGCGTTTAGCACGCTCTTTGGGAGTATCACCTGGCGAGGAAAAGCGCCGAGCCAAGGTATCACGGGCTAGCTCAAACCAATCTACGGCTTCGCGCTCTTCTACTGCGGCAAAAGCCATCGTTGACGTTTCTTGATCTACGCCCCGCTGGCGCAGTTCACCCTTAATGCGAATAACCCCTTGCCCACGAAGAATCCGCGAACGTATAAAGCTTTCAGCAAAACGTTCATCGGACTGTAAATTCTGCTCTTCTAAGCTATTCAGACAGACATCAATCTCATCAGGCTGAAATGATTTTTGCTGCAACTTGCGCGCTAGCTCAGCGCGAGAGTACTCGCGCCGAGACAGCATTTGAATCGCCACTTCACGCGGCGTTAACTCACTACTGGGGGGGAACATACTGTTCTCTCAACGGTTAGAAGAGTGCGTCAATTCGCTCACTGATCAATGGCCAATTGGCGTCCTTTTCGGACACGACTGTGGGCGGGATAGGCCATTCGATCGCGAGACGCTCATCATTATAGCGCAAACCGCTTTCAGCCTCGGGATGATAGGCAGCCGACACCAGATAGCTAACTTCAACATCATCGGTCAGCGTCTGAAAGGAGTGCGCAAAGCCTGGCGGCACATAAAGCTGATACCGATTGGCCTCGGTCAGCTCGAACAGCTGATAGTGCAGGTAGGTTTCTGAGTCTTCACGAATATCCACAATGACGTCAACAATGCTCCCCCGGAGGCAGCGCACCAGCTTGGCTTCAGCGTGCGGCTCTCGCTGGTAATGCAGCCCCCTCAGAGTGCCTCTCTTGGCTGAGAACGAAGTATTCTGCTGTACAAAATCGCCCAGCAAACCATGGCGCTCAAACTCCGCACGGCACATAGTCCGAGCAAAAAAACCCCGCTCATCACCATGAGCCTCAAGCTCTATCAGCTTGGCATCCTTGAGTTTCGTTTGATGAAATAGCATGGCTTACTCCACAAAAGTAGCGGCGGTGCCAGATAGGGGTTCCAAGGCAAACATGGCTTCTTGTTCAGCATACAGACGATCGATCAAGCGCAATGGTGGAATAACCACATCATCGAAGGTCAGTGCCTTGTCCTTTTCCACACGACCAGCCACCTGACACCCTAGTGCTAGACCGATAGGTAGTAGCCGTTCACGCCTTATCACCTCTATATTTTCAGCCATGCCGTAGACCTCGAATCCGCCGAGCTCTTCGATTTTATCGCCCTCATGCAAGGTCTTCTTGGCCATAGCGATCACACCCACCCTTGAGCCGCCTAAAGGAGATAAAACCGGATCACGGAACAACACTGCTCGCGCAACGGACGTAGGCACTTCAAAATGACAAAGGTGATAAGGCGTTGAAAAGCAGTAATACGGCCCTTCTCCCATTTTATAGAGCTCGAGATAATGCCGCTGACGGGGATTATCGATGGTACCCAGCACGAACACACCCGGCCCAGGCCGTGCTCCCACAACGTAATCCACCAGCCCCGGCCCTGCCGGATCAAGATAGGGCTCAAACGCTGACATCGTCTCCTCGATAGGTACTAAGGGTCCACCAGGCACACCACCGGAAAAATCAGGACCAAGCATGCCGCGTTGAGCGACTCGCATGCCGGTACCATTGGCGACAATCGCCTGTTCAAACGAAATCTTGGTGCCATCGGCAAAAGACGCCACCATCGCCGCCTTCTGTCCCCAGCGTTTAGCAAAACTTTCCTGGGTAGCCGGATTGCGATAAGGGTCATGCAGTCCCTTGATGTTGCCACACAGCACAGGCTTGACACCCAGCCCGGCGACAAAGCGATAGAGATTCATCTGTACGCCTGGTTGGTCACCATCGGCAAAACTATAGATAACGCCTGCAGCATCAGCCTTCACTTTTAAAATAGGGCCGATCGTGCCGTCGAGTTCCGCATTCATTTGAATGACGTCTTTACCACTTTCAAGTGCCGCCAGCACGACATGTGCGGCGAACTCCAACGAACCGGTTACCTCGATGATCGCATCCAATCCTTCCGCGCGAGCCAGAGCCACAGCATTCTCAGTAACTGCCGCTCGCCCCGCTGCAATCGCCATTTCAAGCTCCTGCTGAGTGTCACAGGCGATTGGTTCAATATCGGCTTGTTGATAGACCTTGACCGCAGCATCCAGGTGACGATTGGCAATAGCGCAAAGACGCATTCCCGCTGTTGCCGTCATAATCTGTAGGCCGATCCCCCTCGCTTGGAACCCGGCGCCTATCATTCCTACTCGAATGGGATTGCCTTGAGCTTCTCGCTTGGCAAGTGCTGTATCAACGATAATCATCGGAGATTCATTCCTTCCAAAGCTTCCAGGGAGCGCTTTCCGCCCAAGCGGCCTCAAGCACCATCTTGTCCCGCAGAGTATCCATGCTTTGCCAGTATCCGTTGTGATGGAAGTATCCCAACCTGCCCATTTCAATCATTCGCTGCATGGGCTCATTTTCCCATACGGTCTGGCTATCGTTAATCGTCTCGAATACTTCCGGTTCACAGACGAAAAAGCCGCCGTTGATCAGGCCACCATCTATTTCTCCCTTTTCGCGAAAGCCTTCCACCTGATTATTGCCTTCTTGCAAGCGCAGCGCACCATAGCGGCCCGGCTGCGTTACTGCCGTCAGGGTGCACCAATTTTTTGAGGCCAGATGAGAATCGATCAATGCTGTAATATTCAGGTCGCTCAGCCCATCGCCATAGGTCAAGCAGAAAGGCTCATCCGCCAGTAAATGCATGGCCTTCTTAAGCCGTCCACCTGTCATGGCATCGGCGCCGGTATCCAGCACGGTGACTTTCCAGTCATCGTTCACGCTTTGAAGCCAGGCGACTTTGCCTGTTTTCAGATCAATGGTGTAGTCGGTTCGATTACCGCGATAATTGAGAAAGTAGTCGCGAATATACTCAACCTTATAGCCACCCAGCACGACGAATTCCTTCAAGCCGTGATGGGCATACATTTTCATGATATGCCAAAGAATCGGTCGCCCTCCTACTTCCACCATAGGCTTTGGACGAATCGCCGTTTCTTCACTCAAACGCGTGCCAAACCCTCCCGCAAAAATTGCAACTTTCATGGCTTAGCCTCCATTTCAGGCATCGAAGTAACCGAGGAAGAGCCCAGCGAAGCAGTGGGAGTCACTCCATTACGAATTTGCCAACTCAGGTTCTCGGACAGGCGCCCCTCGTCGATATGCGCTTGTAGCGCATGCAGACGCACATAGCGTGAGGTTCGGAATTGGGCATCAGTAAACTTCATGCCTTTTAGCCCATTAACCACCCCCATTATCGAATCCAAAAGTGTCATTTTTGGCTGATGTTCAGGTGCTAACTTAGCGAATAGGCTGAAATCTACTTGGTAGGAACGGCTGTCCGCCGGTGCTTGGGTATTGATACTCAGAGTGGTACCAGGAATTGCCTGGGCAACCGCCGTCGCTAGATCCCGCACCTGATGGTTGCGTTCGTTAGAGCCGGTATTGATATTGAGGATGCGCCCCCCATTTTCGGGCTTACGCTGTATCGCCCAACTAATGGCCCTTGCCATGTCGGAGACATCGATCAAGGGTCGCCAGGGTGACCCATCGCTAAGCACGGTAATATGCTGCTGGCTAAGCGCGCAGGCAACAAAATCATTGAGCACTAAATCCAGGCGTAGACGTTCCGACATTCCACAAGCAGTCGCAAAGCGTAAACTAGTAATCACCATGTCCCCCTCGATGCCCGCCAAGGCTTCTTCTGCGGCAATTTTCGAACAGGCGTAGGCGGTAACCGGAGCCACAGCATCTGCTTCACAACGCGGCGCACCGAGAGCAATGCCATAAATACTGCAACTCGAAGCAAACACGAAGTTTTCTACTCCCGCTTGAGCCGCTGCTTTGGCCATGGCCACCGTAGCGTATTGATTGACTTCAGCCGTTACGGCAGCGAAACGGTCTCCCATAGGATCATTGGAGATAGCAGCCAGTTGCACCACGGCCGTGTAGCCTTCAAAAAAACCAGCAGGAATATCCCTAACGTCGCCCAAAAACTGTTGGGCGAGATAACGCTCAGGAAGGAAATCTGCTCCCGTGAGGCAGTGCGCGAAATAGGCATTGTCGTAACCATGAAGAGTGGCAGATGGATAGCGTGCGGCTAACTCTCTTACCAGTACGGAGCCGACGTACCCCATATTGCCCACGATCAAGATTTTCAAAATATCACCCCATCATTTAGCGCCTGAGCGTCATTAAACCAAGTGTTTTTATGACCCTGTCTTAAAGCTGCTTTTATTTTTTATCCTGGTTTTTTTCTTCACGTCAGCTTGCTCTTGGCATAGCTGGTCTAACCTCCACGTGGAAGTTTGCATTTTTTCGATAGGTGTATCTGCAGCTTCAGGCTCAGGATAAAACCACAAACTTTCTAACATTCCATGCAGAACTATCTTGGCCTTACGGATTTCACCTCTAAATAAAAGTATAAAAAACAACCGAGAAACTCGATAAACCTCTGAAATCATAAGGTAGCGATAATTAGGGAAATGGCGATACTTACGAGCGATATAAATTTTATTTCGAATAAAGTACCGGTATAACCTAAAACGCGCTGGATTAGTTTCATTAAGAATACTGATAGGACCATTTTCTTGGCGTAAATGTTGTACTTTACTCATACCAACAACATAACCGGGGCTGTCTTGAGTGACTCTTAAGGTAAATTCACTATCTTCCCCCCAGATGAACATCGCGGTTATTGGCAGGCCATGTTGCGCCAAGGTAGTCCGCGGCAGCAGTATTGAAACGAAAGTAGCGCGATGCACAGCCACTACACCCAGTTCAAGCAACTCGTGCCAGTCTCGATAACCAATGGCATTTTTCAAAGGACTAATAATAGGAGTATTAGTAACCAGCCCATTTTCAGTGAAGGCCTGAGAAAGAAGAAAAGCTGGTTTTTTTCCTTTATCTTTAAGCGCTTCATCGGCTAATAACAAGAAGTGAAGTGCGTCTGAATCAGGTATGACATCATCGTCCATTGTCCAAATAAAATCGGCACCCTCTTGATAGGCGAGATGCATACCTGCATTAAATCCCCCAGAGGCGCCAATATTATCCTTAAGCACATGTACCATAAGACCAGGGTAACTGCTTTCGGACAACATCTTTTGGGTACCATCACTGCTTGCATTATCAATGACGATGACACGATCGCAAGAGCGGCACTGGGAATACACTGCATCGAGACATCGCTTCAGTAGTTCCTTTCGATTATAAGTAAGGATTACCGCGAATACTTTATGCATAGCACACTTCCCCAAAGATGAGCTTTTTCTTTTCGCGATAAAGGTTAGCCTTTAAACTTAACCACCAGGCTCTCCATCATATGAAAAGTTATATTTCATTCTTTTATAATTATATAAGCAGCCCCTAACCTACAATCACCGAACGCTCCGTCATAGAAACGTAGTAGCAACGGCAAAAGTTACAATCTGAAACCTAACGACATTAAAAGTTACATTTAAAAATAAGCGACATGTTTTTTTCTGTCAAGCGCATGGCCAGATCAAAAATCTAGTTTGCAGTACCATTTTTCTCATGCAGAAAAGCAAAAGGGGCACCTTTTTAGGTACCCCTTTTTTCATGCTAAAAACACAGGCTAGGCTTTCGCCAAATTTAGCTTGCTACTGCAGGCAGCAAGCTCATCAGGCTGAAATGTTTTTTTTGGTGTAACTTGCACACTAGCTCAGCGCGAGAGTACTCGCGCCGAGACAGTATTTGAATCGCCACTTCACACGGCGTTAACTCAACAGCTTAAAAAAACAGCATCATAAAGAGGCTTACAGCAAATCATCATCGCTCTCAGCTGCAACATCTGCCTCTGGGGCTTCTTCTTTTTTTGCATCCGGCGGAGCAAGCAGCTGAGCTCGGATTTGCGCTTCAATCTCTTCCATGGTCTCAGGATGCTCTTCTAAATACTGAGCTGCATTGGCTTTGCCCTGACCAATCTTTTTGCCTTTGTAGCTGTACCACGCGCCCGCCTTGTCTACCAAGCTGCACTGCACGCCCAGGTCGATCACCTCGCCCGCATGGTAGATACCCTTACCGTAGAGAATTTGGAACTCTGCCTGACGGAATGGCGGCGCCACTTTGTTTTTAACTACCTTCACACGGGTTTCGTTACCAGTAACTTCATCACCCGATTTTACTGAGCCTGTACGCCGGATATCCAGGCGCACGCTGGCGTAGAATTTAAGCGCGTTACCGCCGGTCGTGGTTTCGGGCGAACCGAACATTACGCCGATCTTCATGCGGATCTGGTTGATAAACACCACTAAACAATTGGCGTTTTTGATATTACCGGTAATTTTACGCAATGCCTGAGACATTAAGCGTGCTTGAAGACCAACGTGGGAGTCGCCCATTTCGCCTTCGATTTCAGCACGCGGCGTTAATGCAGCCACGGAGTCGATCACGATCACATCTACCCCGCCAGACCGTACCAACATGTCGGTAATTTCCAGCGCTTGCTCACCGGTATCAGGCTGGGAAACCAGCAAGTCGTCTAGATTAACCCCTAGTTTTTCTGCATAGCTTGGGTCCAGAGCGTGCTCTGCATCGACGAACGCACATACTTTGCCCTGTTTTTGCGCCTGCGCAATGACTGACAGAGTCAGAGTCGTTTTACCCGATGACTCTGGGCCATAAATTTCACATACGCGCCCAAACGGCAACCCGCCGATACCAAGCGCGATATCAAGCCCCAGTGAACCGGTGGAGACAGACGGCATTATCACGCGCGGTGCATCGCCAAGGCGCATAACAGTCCCTTTACCAAACTGGCGATCAATCTGGCTAAGTGCAGCATTTAGCGCTTTGGTGCGGTTGTCATCCTGAGCCATGCAGAAATTCCTCATTACAAACTGTATAATTAGCCAGTAGTATGCCAAAGATTAGCGGCTAAACAAATCCTCAGCACCATATTTAATGTTTATTTCTTTTCACTGCCTTGGGCCTGGGCCATCAAGCGCGCAACTAGGCCTGCCAATGCTTCACGTACGGCTTGTTCGCGTACCGCCTGTCGGTCGCCGTGAAAGTGGAAACACGCTGCCTGTTGGCTTTCTGCACTGCCCCAGGAAAGCCATACGGTACCAACAGGCTTCTCTTGACTGCCACCATCAGGACCAGCCACTCCACTGACGGCAACCGCTAAATCAGCACCACTTGCTAAGCAAGCACCTTTAACCATTGCATTAACTACTTGCTCGCTGACCGCGCCATGGGCTTCGATAAGCGCCTCGGGCACATCCAACATACGCGCTTTAGCAGCATTGGAGTAGGTCACATAGCCTGCTGTAAAATACGCAGAGCTACCTGCCACAGAAGTAATTGCGCTGGCGATACCACCGCCTGTACAGGACTCTGCTGTGGAAACTTCAACCCCAAGCTGCTGACACAGCCTTCCCAAGCGTTGAGCGAGCAGTGATAGGTCAAGATTCTTCAGGCTTGAAACGCTAGGTGCCATGGTGACTCCTTCATGTGAGACCTCAGTTCAGCGTAGAATACCGTGTTTAACTTTCTCAAAGAAATTGCTCAAAGAAATTGCCCAAAGAAGTCGTTTAAAGTAACTGCCAAAGAACATGCCGCAAGCTGAGACTGCTTGCGCAACGCTCAACCAGGACGCCCATGTCACAGGCCAGCCCCGCTCATACGCCAATGATGGCGCAATATCTTAAGATCAAACGCGATCACCCCGAGGTACTTCTGTTTTACCGGATGGGGGATTTTTACGAGCTATTTTTCGATGACGCCAAGCGCGCCGCAATGCTGCTGGATATCACCCTTACCCAGCGCGGCCAGTCAGGTGGCAAACCTATTCCTATGGCAGGCGTGCCCTACCATAGCGCTGAAGGCTATTTAGCCCGCTTGGTGTCAGCCGGTGAATCCGTCGCTATCTGCGAGCAAATCGGCGACCCTGCCACCAGTAAAGGCCCCGTTGATCGACAAGTAGTACGCATTGTCACCCCTGGCACGCTTCACGATGAAGCCTTACTGGATGCTCGCCGAGATAACGTGCTGGTCGCCGTTGCACCCGGCAAAGACGGCTGGGGCCTTGCATGGCTGGAGCTTTCCAGTGGGCGCTTCAATGTTTTGGAAGTAGAAAGTGAAGCCGAGATGCAGGCAGAGCTAACCCGCCTGTCGCCCGCCGAACTGTTAGTGCCCGAAAGCTTAACACTGCCCGACGCATGGTCACAAAAGCGCAGCCTGCGGCGCCAAGGGGAGTGGCTGTTTGACTTAGACAGCGCCACGCGCAGCCTATGCGATCAATTTGAAGTCCAGGATTTACGCGGCTTTGGTTGCGCGCACTTAACCACCGCACTCATCGCGGCGGGTGTACTAATCGATTACGCCCGAGACACCCAACGTTCACGACTGCCCCACGTAACGGCCATTAGCGTCGAAAACCGTGATGATGCCGTAGTGATTGACGCGGCCAGTCGGCGTAATCTGGAAATTGATATTAATCTCGGCGGCAACAGCGATAACACCCTGGCCAGCGTGTTAGACACCTGCACCACCGCGATGGGTTCGCGATTACTAAAGCGCTGGCTTAACCGCCCGCTGCGCCAGCGTAACGTCGTGGAAGATCGTCACGCGGGCGTGGCGTTGCTCTCTATTGAAGCAGCCTACCTGCCGCTACGCGATACGTTGAGTGATGTAGGCGACGTCGAGCGCATCCTGGCTCGCGTCGCACTGTATAGCGCACGTCCCCGGGATTTGGCGCGCCTGCGCGACGCGCTGGTAACGCTACCCGCGCTTGAGCAATTGCTAAGCGAAATTGATAGCGGTAGCGCTATCGATAGTCTTAAACCTCACATTCGCCCCTACCCAGAAATAGCCGATACCTTAACTCGCGCATTGGTTGAGAATCCGCCCGTGGTGATTCGCGATGGCGGCGTGATTGCGAACGGCTTTGACGCCGAGCTAGATGAACACCGTGGCATGGCTGAAAACGCCGGTGAGTACTTAGTGCAGTTGGAGCTGCGCGAGCGCGAACGCACTGGCCTGGCCAATTTGAAAGTCGGCTATAACCGGGTTCATGGCTACTTTATTGAACTGCCTCGCTCTCAGGCTCAGCAGGCACCCGCCGACTACATCCGTCGTCAAACGCTAAAAAATGCTGAACGCTTTATTATTCCAGAACTTAAAGAGTTCGAAGACAAAGCACTCTCGGCCAAGTCCAGGGCCCTCACGCGTGAGAAATGGCTCTACGAGCGCCTGATGGGCGAGCTCAACGCGGCGCTTCACGCACTGCAAAACACCTCGCGGGCATTGGCTGAACTTGACGTGCTCTGCGCCTTTGCCGATCGTGCAGAGGCACTCAATTGGGTAAGGCCTCAGCTACGAGATGCCACTGGCCTTAGAATTACCGCTGGACGGCACCCTGTTGTCGAACATGTCAGCGACACACCCTTTGTACCCAACGATGTCACGCTAACACCTGATCAGCACATGTTGATTATCACCGGCCCCAACATGGGCGGTAAATCAACCTATATGCGCCAAACCGCGCTCATCGCACTGTTGGCTCATAGTGGCAGCTTCGTACCTGCTGATAGCGCTGAAATAGGCCCTGTAGATCGTATCTTTACCCGCATAGGCTCGTCAGATGATCTAGCGGGTGGTCGCTCTACATTTATGGTGGAAATGACCGAAACCGCTAATATTTTGCACAATGCTACTGAGCATAGCTTGGTATTAATGGACGAGATTGGTCGTGGTACCAGTACTTTTGACGGCCTTTCACTGGCCTGGGCAAGTGCTGAGTACCTAGCCGAAGCAAAGGCACTCACCCTATTTGCCACGCACTATTTTGAAATGACCGCGCTGCCGGAACAAGCAGAGGGTGTGGCAAACATTCACCTAACCGCCACTGAGCACGGCGACAGCATCGTGTTTATGCACCGCATCGAAGCTGGTCCTGCGAGCCAGAGCTATGGCTTACAGGTAGCCCAGTTGGCAGGTGTTCCCAACCATGTGATACGCAGAGCCCGTGAAAAGCTGATGGCCCTCGAGCAGCGCGATGTGGATGAGTTGCAGCGCCCAAGCGGCATTTCTACAGCACCGCAACAAAACGACTTGTTCGCCAGCGCACCGCACCCCGTGGTGGAAGCGTTAGGCAAAGCCGATGTAGACGATTTAACACCCCGCGAAGCGCTAGCGCTGCTATATCAGTGGCGAGAGCTACTGTAATGGTATGAAAGGAAAGCCATGAGCGCTTGCCGCCGCGTAAGGGCACCACTAGAATGTCGCCCATACTGTTTTATCTTATAAGAAACGGCCGATTTATAACCATTAACTATTGACCACGACCGGGAAGCTCCCGGTCCCGCAAGAGGGATAGCAAGATGACGTTTGTCGTTACCGAGAACTGCATCCAGTGTAAATACACCGACTGTGTTGAAGTCTGCCCGGTCGACTGCTTCTACGAAGGCCCCAACTTCCTGGTCATTCACCCAGACGAGTGTATTGACTGCGCCCTGTGTGAACCGGAGTGCCCCGCAGAAGCTATCTTCTCAGAAGATGAGCTACCTGATGGCCAAGAGCAGTTTATAGAAATTAATGCTGAATTAGCCGATGTATGGCCGAATATTGCCGAGAAAAAAGATCCGCTGCCCGATGCAGAAGAGTGGGACGGCAAAACAGGTAAGCTGGAAAAGCTCGAACGCTAATCTTAGAAGCTACGCATTTTCAGACCAGCGTTCGCGCTGGTTTTTTTTGTGTGCCACGGGCTGTGCACACAAAAAAAGGCGGCCCGTAGGCCGCCCGCTCCAAGCACTTCCTCTGACCACTCCCTGTGTCAAACTCCTCAGATACCATCCTTGCCAGAGCCCACATCACTGTGTCACCTAGCGTATCTGACCTGCATCCCGTTGCATCCTGCCTGAAGCATCCTTGCCTCCCCTGTCCTGAATGCATTGTGGCACAAAGCCATCACAACTCAAGCGACCAAAACGGCAACGGGCGAGCCACTGCGGCTCGCCCGTTATAAAAAACCCATAAAAATCAAAAATATAAGATAAAATAAAAAAGCATTTGAGCGATTAGCGCCGGCATTTGTAAGATATCTCTTACAAAATCTTGAGACATCTCTTACACGCCGACGCTCATTTTCGCTTACTGCCCTTTGATGGCTTTCAAGCCAGGGTAAGCCACATCACCCAATTCCGCTTCGATGACGAGCAGGCGGTTATATTTCGCGACGCGGTCAGAACGACACAGAGAGCCCGTTTTAATTTGGCCTGCACAGGTGCCCACGGCCAAATCGGCAATCGTCGTATCTTCAGTTTCACCACTACGGTGTGAAATAACCGCTGTAAAACCAGCGTCCTGGGCCATTTTGATCGCATCCAGCGTTTCTGACAGCGAGCCAATCTGGTTGAATTTGATCAGAATTGAATTACCAATTTGCTCGTCTATACCACGCTTAAGAATCTTGGTATTGGTAACAAACAAATCGTCGCCAACCAGCTGTACTTTGTCGCCCAGCTTGTCAGTCAGTGCTTTCCAGCCCGCCCAGTCTGATTCATCCATACCATCTTCGATGGAAACGATCGGATAGTCCGCACAAAGGCCTGCCAGGTAATCGGCAAACCCTTCGGCATCGTAGCTTTTACCTTCACCGGAAAGATTGTACTGGCCATCTTTGTAGAACTCGGAAGAGGCACAGTCTAGCGCCAAGGTAACGTCTTTACCCAGTGCGTAACCGGCATCAGCAACAGCTTGCTTAATGACCGCCAGGGCATCTGCGTTAGATGCCAAGTTAGGGGCAAAGCCGCCTTCGTCACCCACGGACGTAGAAAGGCCTTTAGCAGACAGTACTTTTTTTAGCGCGTGGAAAATTTCCGCACCCATGCGTAGGCCTTCACGGAAGTTTGCCGCGCCTACTGGCTGTACCATGAATTCCTGGATATCAACGTTATTATCGGCGTGCTCACCACCGTTAAGAATGTTCATCATCGGTACCGGCATGCTGTACTGCCCCGGCTGGCCATAAAGCTCGGCAATGTGCGCATATAACGGCACACCTTTAGCATTGGCAGCGGCTTTAGCCGCAGCCAGCGACACCGCCAGAATGGCATTCGCACCCAGATTCGCCTTATTTTCAGTGCCATCCAGGGCTAACATTGCGTCGTCCAGCCCACGCTGATCACGCGCATCCATTCCTAACAACGCAGCACTGATTTTGCCATTCACGGCCTCAACGGCTTTTAAAACGCCTTTGCCAAGGTAGCGTGTCTTGTCGCCATCGCGCAGCTCGAGCGCTTCGCGGGAGCCTGTAGAAGCGCCGCTTGGCGCACATGCTTCACCTACGGCGCCACTCTCCAGGCGAACCATGGCCTGAACGGTAGGGTTGCCGCGGGAATCGAGCACTTCTAGTGCGCTGATTTCAACAATTTTGGTCATAACAGTGTCCTTTGGTTGTCAGTCTAATGGATGATTGTGGGTCCAATGTATACCATATTTGCCGTCGCGGTTAACGGATGGTCAAAGGCGTAAACCCCTTCACCAAGGCATCTAGCTGCGAAAGCTGAGTCAAAAATGGCTCTAATTGATCTAATGGCAGTGCGCAGGGTCCATCGCACTTAGCATTATCTGGGTCAGGGTGAGCTTCTAGGAAGATACCCGCCAAACCAACGGCCACACCCGCACGGGCCAACTCTGCCACTTGGGCACGACGGCCATCGGCACTGTCCGCACGGCCACCCGGGCGCTGTAAGGCATGGGTGACATCGAAAAACACCGGGTAACCGGTCTGTTTCATATCGCCAACGCCTAGCATATCCACCACCAGGTTGTTGTAGCCGAAGCTAGTACCACGCTCGCATAGCATCAGACGGTCGTTACCGGCTTCCTGAAACTTAGTGAGGATATGGCGCATTTCGTGAGGTGCTAGAAACTGCGGTTTTTTGATATTAATCGCCGCACCGGTGTTAGCCATCGCCACCACTAGATCGGTCTGGCGGGCAAGAAACGCTGGCAGCTGAATTATGTCAGCGACTTCAGCCGCAGGCTCTGCCTGCCAAGGCTCATGAACGTCGGTAATGATGGGCACGCCATAGCGCGCTTTAATATCCGCTAGAATCTGCAAACCTTTTTCTAGCCCAGGTCCACGATAAGAGTGGATAGAACTACGGTTCGCTTTATCAAAGCTTGCCTTAAAGACATAAGGCATTCCGAGCTTTTGCGTCACATTAACGTAGGCCTGCGCCACTTCATCAGCAAGCGTCGCTGACTCCAGCACATTCATGCCGCCCAATAACATTAGCGGCAAAGAATTGCCGGCGGTTAGGCCGGCAACGTTAATATGACGCTCTGGAAAGGATGATTGAGAAGTCGAAGACATGTTATTCGCTCTCCCTCTTATTCCTGAGTCGTTGTATGAGCGCGCGTACGTGCCGTTTTGTGCTCTAAGGCAGCATTAACAAACCCAGAGAACAGCGGGTGTCCGTCACGTGGTGTCGATGTAAACTCCGGATGGAACTGACACGCCACGTACCAAGGGTGGTCAGCCAGCTCGACGACTTCTACCAAGGACTGATCGACGCTCTTGCCAGAAATGACCAGACCTGCCTGCTCTAACTCATCAATAAACTGGTTATTGACTTCAAAGCGGTGGCGATGACGCTCGACAATCTCATCAGCACCGTAGGCTTCGCGAGCTTTGCTACCGGATTTCAAGTGACAGACCTGACCGCCTAGACGCATGGTGCCACCTAAATCAGACGCGGCGTCACGCAGCTCGATCTTACCTTCAGCGTTAATCCACTCGGTAATCAGGCCCACTACGGGGTGCTTGGTGTCGTGGGTAAACTCGGTAGAGTTAGCATCTTCCCAGCCAGCCACATTGCGGGCAAATTCGATGACCGCGACCTGCATGCCCAAACAAATACCCAGGTAGGGAATGTTGTTTTCACGCGCGAACTGAGCGGTAAGAATTTTGCCTTCCACACCGCGCTCGCCAAAGCCACCAGGTACTAAGATGGCATCTTTGCCAGCTAGCCGCTCGGTGCCGTGATGCTCGATATCTTCGGAGTCGATATAGTCAACATTGACCTTAATACGCCCTTGAATGCCTGCGTGAATAAGCGCTTCGTTGAGCGACTTATAGGCATCCAGCAGCTCCATGTATTTACCGACCATGGCAATGCTTACCGACTTCAGCGGATTCAACTTGGAATCCAGCACCTTGACCCATTCGGAAAGGTCAGCAGGCTCTGCTTCCAGGCGCAGCTTATCGCAAACAATGTCGTCCAGGCCGTGCTCATGAAGCATCAACGGAATCCGATAAATAGTATCGGCATCCTGTAACGGTACAACGGCACGCTCTTCCACGTTAGTGAACAGGGCGATTTTACGGCGCTCGCTCTCTTCAAGCTCTACTTCGCTACGGCAAATCAAAATATCCGGCTGGATACCAATCGAGCGTAGCTCTTTGACGCTGTGCTGAGTCGGTTTGGTCTTGGTTTCGCCTGCCGTCTTGATATACGGCACCAGCGTAAGGTGCATGTAAATCGCCCGACTAGCGCCAAGCTCACTACGAATCTGACGAATAGACTCTAAGAACGGCAGTGATTCGATATCACCCACCGTGCCACCGATTTCTACCAGCGCCACATCAAAGCCTTCACCGCCAGCATAGACGCGCTGTTTGATTTCATCGGTAATATGAGGGATGACCTGAACAGTACCCCCCAAGTAATCACCACGGCGCTCTTTGCGCAGTACATTTTCGTACACGCGCCCCGTCGTGAAGTTATTCCCTTGGGTCATTTTGGTGCGAATAAAACGCTCATAGTGCCCTAAGTCCAAGTCCGTCTCGGCGCCATCTTCGGTGACGAACACCTCGCCGTGCTGGAAAGGACTCATGGTGCCCGGGTCCACGTTGATGTAGGGGTCGAGCTTGAGCATGGTGACCTTAAGGCCGCGGGCCTCTAGAATCGCCGCCAGCGAGGCCGACGCGATGCCCTTGCCAAGAGAGGACACAACGCCGCCGGTCACGAAGATATATCGTGTCATGGAAAACCTGTCGAAACGTGATCAAAAGGCGTAACAGAAAGCCACACCAGGATGGGATGACAGAATAGCAGAGTACGCCTAAAGGCTCAATTTGAACTGCAGGTGGCAGAGGGGCGAAGACGCCCCTCACTATCAAAACTAAACGCCTAGGTAATCCAAAATCCCCTCAGCAGCTTGGCGGCCTTCGTAAATCGCGGTGACCACCAGGTCAGAGCCGCGCACCATATCGCCACCGGCAAAAATTTTCGCATTGCTGGTTTGGTAGGCGTACTGGCCATGCTCTGGCGCTTTTACGCGATCACGCTCATCGACCTGGATATTGGCGCTATCGAACCACGGCGCAGGGCTTGCCTGGAAACCAAACGCTACTACGACTGCGTCGGCGGCAATAATCTCTTCAGACCCAGGCACCACCTCAGGACGTCGACGGCCGTTTTCATCGGGCTCACCCAAACGGGTACGCACGACCTTAACCCCTTCGACCTGCTCTTCACCTACCACCGCAACCGGCTGGCGGTTGAACAGAAACTCAACGCCCTCTTCTCGCGCATTAGCAACTTCACGGCGGGAACCGGGCATGTTTTCTTCATCACGGCGATAAGCGCAGATCACGCTGTCGGCGTGCTGGCGAATCGAGGTCCGATTACAATCCATCGCCGTATCACCACCGCCAAGCACCACCACACGTTTACCTTCCATCGAGATAAAGTCGTTAGGATCTTTTTCAAAGCCTAAGCGACGATTAACGTTGGCGATCAGGAAATCGAGCGCTTTATACACGCCAGGTAAATCTTCGCCGGGGAAGCCACCTTCCATGTACTTGTAAGTCCCCATACCCAGGAAAACAGCATCGTACTCCTGCAGCAGCGTATCGAATTCGATGTCGGTACCAATTTCGGTATTCAGACGAAACTCGACGCCCATCTCTTCAAAGACGGCGCGGCGACGCTCCATCACGTTCTTTTCCAGTTTAAATTCTGGAATACCGAAGGTAAGCAGACCGCCAATCTCGGGATACTTATCAAATACGACGGGTTTGACGCCATTACGTGCCAGGATATCAGCGCAACCAAGACCCGCAGGCCCGGCACCTACGATGGCGACCTTCTTATCGGTCCACTCCACCTTAGACATATCCGGACGCCAACCCATCGCAAACGCGGTGTCGGTAATGTACTTCTCTATCGACCCAATGGTAACCGCACCAAAGCCATCGTTCAGCGTACAGTCGCCTTCACACAAACGATCTTGCGGGCACACGCGGCCACACACTTCCGGCAGCGAGTTGGTTTTGTGTGAAAGCTCGGCTGCTTCAATAATATTGCCTTCCACCACTAGCTGAAGCCAGTTGGGAATGTAGTTATGTACCGGGCACTTCCACTCGCAGTACGGATTGCCGCAGTGCAGGCAACGGTGCGCCTGACTCGCCGCATCGGTGGGCTTAAAGGGCTCGTAAATTTCAGCGAACTCTTTTGACCGTGTGTGTGCGGCTTTTTTCTGTGGGTCTTGACGACCCACATCTACAAACTGGAAATCGTTATTTAAACGGTTAGCCATGATCTCTCTCCTCGAAGCGTAGGCTCTGGCGGGTTATTCCGGCTGACGCCGAGATTGATTCAGCAAACTACCCAAGCTCGCCGCTTTTGGCTTCACTAGCCAGAAGTGGCGCGCGTAGTCGCCGAAGTCTTCCAGAATCGCCGCGCCCCGAGCGGAGCCTGTCGCTGCAACGTAGGCTTCGATCATTTCACGCAAATGACGACGATACGCTTCCATCGCTTCGGTATTGACCCGGTGAATCTCGACCAGCTCGTGGTTGTACTTGTCCACAAAGGTACGGTCTTCATCTAAGACGTAAGCAAAACCACCGGTCATACCCGCGCCAAAGTTAACGCCCGTTTCACCCAATACGCAGACCAAGCCCCCGGTCATGTATTCACAACAGTGGTCACCTGCGCCTTCAATAACAGCAGTAGCTCCAGAGTTACGCACGGCAAAACGCTCCCCCGCAGTACCTGCGGCAAACAGCGTGCCGCCCGTCGCACCATACAGACAGGTGTTACCAATAATGGCGGTTTTGTGGCTTTCAAACTGACTAACCTTGGGCGGCACAATCACAATGCTGCCACCGTTCATGCCTTTGCCCACGTAGTCGTTGGCATCGCCTTCGAGATAGAGGTTTAAGCCACGGGCATTCCACACCCCGAAGCTTTGACCAGCCACCCCGGTAAAGCGCGCAGTGACCGGGGCTGATTCCAAGCCATCTTCACCGTAGCGCTTGGCAATCGCGCCAGAGCTCAATGCACCTACGCTGCGGTCGCAGTTAGTGATGGTGAAGTCAAACTCTCCGCCAGACTGGCTTTCAATGGCCTCTTTTAGTGCTGCCAGCACTTCCTGGTTCTTAGCGCCTGGGTCGTGGGGCACATTACGACTCACCTTACAGAACTGCGGTGCATCTGCAGTCACAAAATCATTCGAAAGCAGCGGGGTTAGATCCAATTTACGCTGAGCGGCCGTATTGCCTTCCAACACTTCAAGCAGATCGGTGCGGCCAATCAGGTCCGTCAACTGGCACACCCCTAGCATCGCCATCAGTTCACGCACTTCTTCAGCAATAAAGCGGAAGTAGTTTTTCACCATATCGACAGTGCCGCGGAAGTGCTCGCCACGCAGGAAATCATCTTGCGTCGCTACGCCGGTGGCGCAGTTATTCAGGTGGCAAATACGCAGGTACTTGCAGCCCAGCGCCACCATCGGCGCCGTACCAAAGCCAAAGCTTTCAGCCCCCAGAATCGCCGCCTTAACGACATCAAGACCCGTTTTGAGACCACCATCGGTCTGCAGGCGAATCTTGTCGCGCAGGCCGTTAATACGCAGTGCTTGGTGCACCTCAGGTAACCCAAGCTCCCAAGGAGAGCCCGCGTGCTTAATAGAGGTCAATGGACTTGCCGCAGTACCACCGTCGTAACCAGAAACGGTAATCAGATCCGCATAGGCCTTCGCCACACCAGTGGCAATAGTGCCAATACCTGGCTCAGAGACCAATTTTACGGAAACCTGGGCATCTGGATTGACTTGCTTAAGGTCGAAAATCAGCTGCGCCAAGTCTTCAATCGAGTAGATATCGTGGTGTGGCGGCGGTGAAATCAGCGTCACACCAGGCACCGCGTAGCGCAACCGGGCAATCAACTGGTTCACTTTGCCGCCCGGCAGCTGACCACCTTCACCGGGTTTGGCACCCTGGGCAACTTTGATCTGCAGTACTTCCGCATTGACCAAATAGGCCGGGGTAACGCCAAAGCGGCCAGAAGCAATCTGCTTGATTTTCGAACTACGGATGGTGCCGTAGCGAGCAGGGTCTTCCCCACCCTCGCCGGAGTTGGAGCGCCCGCCCGACTCATTCATTGCTTGGGCCAACGCCTCATGGGCTTCCGGAGAAAGCGCACCTAGCGACATACCGGCGCTATCAAAGCGCGGAATCAGTGCCTCAATCGGTTCAACATCCTCTAACGGAATGGGCGTTGCAGCAGGTTTGAGCTTAAGCAAGTCACGAATAGTGGCAACCGGACGCTCGTTGACCAACTGAGCAAACTTTTTCCACTTTGCGTAGCTGCCTTCTTGCACCGCCGCCTGGAGCGACTTCACGACATCGGGGTTGTAGGCGTGATATTCGTAGCCATGAACATACTTCAGCATACCGCCTTGGGAGATGCCTTTGCGGGCAATCCAGGCATCCTTCGCCAGCAGCTCTTGCTGCATTTGCAGCTCAGCAAAGCCAGTGCCCTGAATGCGTGATGCCATGCCGACAAAGCAGGTATCCATGATCTCATCGGATAGCCCCACCGCTTCGAACAGCATAGAGCCGCGGTATGAAGCTAACGTTGAAATACCCATCTTCGAAAGAATTTTGAACAACCCTTTCTGCAGACCTTTGCGGTAATTCTCACGAGCATCAGCAGGGTTGCCTGTTAGCTCACCGGTGCGATGCATATCCGCCATCACTTGGTAAGCAAGCCATGGGTACACAGCCGTTGCGCCCACGCCAAACAGCACTGCCATTTGGTGGGCATCCCTTGCATAGCCGGTTTCCACCACAATGTTGGCGTTCGGCCGCAGCGCCAAACGACCAAGATGAGAGTGAACGGCTCCCACTGCTAAAGCCGCCTGGATGGGCAACTGTCCTTTGGGAAGGTCAGCATCGGTCAACACCAGAATCACTTTGCCCGCTTTTACCTGCGCTTCAGCTTCTTGGCAAAGTAAGGTGACTGCCCGCTGCAAACTGGTGTGCTCCGGGTCGTACCCGAGTGACAGCGTGTGGCTAGCAAAGGCAGGATCATCCTGGCTGACCAGCGCAGTAAATTTACGTGGTGACAGCACCGGCGTTGTCAAAATCAAGCGGTGAGCATGCTCAGGCGTTGCCTTAAAGACGTTCAGCTCCGCACCACAGCAAGTCTCCAACGACATAACAATCGCTTCACGCAGGGGGTCAATCGGCGGATTGGTCACCTGGGCAAACTTTTGACGGAAGAAATCAGTTAGCAGACGCGGACGGCTAGACAACACCGCCATGGGGGTATCATCACCCATCGAGCCAACCGCCTCCTGGCCACTTTCTGCCAACGGGCGCAGCACCTGATCACGCTCTTCAAAGCTCACCTGAAACATTTTCTGTTGAACATTAAGCGCGTCAGTGTCCATTGTCTGGAAACGCGCAAGCTCAGTCAGCGCTGACTCTAGGTAATGGGCTTCCTGCTTGAGCCAGCGCTTATAGGGATAAGCTGACTTCAGGCGGTTATCGATATCCTGGGTGTGCAGTACTTCGCCAGTCTGAGTGTCTACCGCCAGCATCTGGCCTGGGCCAACGCGCCCCTTAGCGACGACATCCTCAGGGCGATAACCATAAGTGCCAATTTCAGACGCTAGCGTGATGTAGCCATTCTTGGTAATCACCCAGCGCGCGGGGCGAAGGCCGTTGCGATCCAGCATACAAACAGCTTGACGACCGTCGGTCATTACCACACCGGCCGGGCCATCCCAAGGCTCCATGTGCATGGAGTTGTATTCATAGAACGCGCGTAACTCGGCGTCCATGGTCTCAACGTTTTGCCAAGCAGGCGGCACCATCATGCGCACCGCACGATGTAGCTCCATACCGCCAGTCAGCAGCACTTCCAGCATGTTATCCATGCTTGAGGAGTCTGACCCAGTGGTATTGACGATTTCGTCAAGCTCAGCAATATCAGGCAAGCGCTCGTTAACAAAATTGGCTTTACGAGAGTTCGCCCAGCCGCGGTTGGCTTCAATCGTATTGATCTCGCCATTATGAGCCAGCAGGCGGAATGGCTGGGCTAGCGGCCAGCGCGGTGCAGTGTTAGTAGAGAAACGCTGGTGGAACACGCAAATGGCGGTTTCCAGACTTGGATCATTCAGGTCTTTGTAGAATGCCGGCAAATCTTCCGGCATGACTAAGCCTTTATAGGAAACAACTTCTGATGAGAGTGAAGCAACATAAAAGTCTTCATCGCTACGTAGCGCTTGCTCTGCATAACGGCGCGCCATAAACAGATCAACATCGAAGCGATCACTGCCTGAATTTCCACTGCTAGCTGGCTGAACAAACAGCTGCTCAATGCGCGGCAGACAGTCCAGCGCCATTGGGCCACATACACTAGAGTCGGTGGGCACTTCGCGCCAGCCCAATACATCTAAACCACGGCTGCTTAGTTCGCGCTCAAGGGTTTCTTTAGCATGAGCGGCACGCGCATCGTCATCTGGCAAAAAGATGACGCCTACAGCAAAGCGCTCGCCCAGCTCCGCATCAAGCGCTTGCTTCGCGGCAGCGCGCATGAATTGCACCGGCATTTTCAGCAGTAAGCCGCAACCGTCACCGGTTTTGCCGTCTGCCGCAATACCGCCGCGATGGGTCATGCAGGTAAGTGATTCAATAGCAGTTTTCAGCAAGTCGTGGCTGGCCTGCCCTTCCATATGGGCAATAAGGCCAAAGCCACAGTTATCGCGAAACTCGCCAGGCTGGTGAAGACCTCTATTCATGGGCGCGCCTCTAGTCAGCGTATTTATTTAGCAGTGTTTTCATGTTATCTTATTGGGTTTTTCTTATTTTTGACCTCTTACTACCCATTAAAAACAGGGCATTTCCCGCTTCCACCGCTTCAAGAAAAGGTGGCTCAGCATAGCGATTTGCCTGCGTGTAGCGCAATCACCCAGAACTCGCCAATCCCTAAAAAACCTTGTCAAATCTTGCATTTGCATTAACGATTAATAAAAAAATATATTAACTTCAACCACTTGCAAAGCAGCTAAACGATATTTAAACGATTGAAATACATAACTAGACTTTAGTATCAATTGGCTCAAAAAACCCATGCCGATAGCGCATAAGGCATACGGATTACATACAGAACGATCATCACTTAACGACCAGACAACAAAAAACCCACGCGATGGTGGGTTTTCTGTGCAGCTTTGTTTGTAAAACTGTTTAGCAATACGGTCTATCAGTACTATTTATTATAAGCACTGTTTATCAGTACCGCTTATCAGTACTGATTCCCCATACTGGCTTTTGATTGTTTATAGCCAATACGCCTAGGCATTTAGTCGCGCGGATAGTGATGAAGTAGCTCACGCAGCATATCAGGCGGCGTGGCGTCACTTACGCAGGCGTCACCCAGGGCATTGAGCAGCACCAAACGTAGACGAGTATCAATATTCTTCTTATCTAGCTTCATGCGGGCTAAAAAGTCATCTACAGACATTCCGGCAGGTGCGGCTAGCGGTAGTCCAGCGCTTTCAACAACCGCCTTAGCACGCGCGAGTGCATTGCTATCTATCCAGCCAAGCTGATGCGAGAGCGTTGCTGCCATCGCCATGCCTGCACCCACGGCCTCACCGTGCAACCAGTTGCCATAACCTTGATGAGCTTCAATAGCATGACCGAACGTGTGCCCCAGGTTCAGCAACGCGCGAACGCCCTGCTCAGTTTCGTCATCCGCCACAATGTCGGCTTTAATTTGACAACTTTGAGCAATCGCTTCAGCAATCACTGCAGGCTCAACACTACGTAGCGCCTGCATATGCTCTTCTAACCAGCTTAGGAAGCGCTCATCACGGATTAACCCGTACTTGATCACTTCTGCCAAGCCTGCGGAAAGCTCCCGGCTAGGCAGAGTGGTCAAAGTATCGATATCCACGATGACGGCTTTTGGTTGCCAAAAAGCACCAATCATATTTTTACCCAGCGGGTGGTTAACACCGGTCTTCCCACCCACCGAAGAGTCTACCTGGGATAATAACGTAGTAGGCACCTGAATAAAGGCAACGCCACGTTGATAAGCTGCCGCCGCATAACCGACCATATCGCCAATCACACCTCCCCCTAAGGCAATCAGCGTACAGCGACGATTGAAGCCGGCCTCTAACAGCGCGTCCCAAATCCGGCTTACCTGCTCGATGGTTTTATACTGCTCCCCGTCAGGCAGCACTACCGTGCGAATGTCTAAATGACCAGGCAGACCGCCGCAAAGCGTTTCTAAATAAAGCGGTGCGATAGTCTCATTGGTGACTACCATCACCTGCTGACCCGCGAGATACGGCTCCAGCACATTGGCGCGCTTTAGCAGCCCAACACCAATATGGATCGGGTAGCTACGCTCACCCAATGCGACAGTTAGCGTACGCTGGGCACTTGTCATTTCAGTCATTGTGATACCTTTTTACTTTGAGCCCGCGCAATTTCTAAAGGGTCCACCATGCGATGGACACGACGCAGAATTTCGTTGACCACCGCACGTGGGCTGCGCCGATCCGTGCGCACCGTAATATCAGATGTTGCTCGATACAGCGGATCTCGTGTGGCGAACATGTCGTTCAGCACCTGTTCGCGATTATCACACTGTAATAGCGGTCGATTTCGATCTTTGGCAGTGCGCTTCAGTTGCTGGTCAACGGTGGTCAGCAAATAAACCACGGCGCCTCGCTCACGCAGAGCACGTCGATTCTCTTCGCGCAGCACTGCGCCACCGCCGGTAGCCACTACCACACCAGATAACTGAGTGAGCTCGTCAATCATCTGGCTTTCGCGCTGACGAAAGCCGGGTTCACCTTCAACGTCAAAAATCCAGGGGATATCCGCACCACAGCGGTCTTGTATGGCGTGATCGCTGTCAAAGAACGAGCGCGACAACTCAGCCGCGAGTAAGCGGCCTATCGTGCTCTTGCCAGCCCCCATGGGGCCAATTAAAAAAATATTGGGTAACTCTTGCATCAGCGAACCGCCAAACCATCATCAAGTAGTCGTGGAGTAATAAAGACCAATAACTCTACCTTTTCATTGCTCTCTTCGGTATAGCGGAATAGCCGCCCAAGCCAAGGAATATCTCCTAGCAGCGGTGTTTTCGCTATTTGGCTCAACTGCTCTGTTGTCAAAATACCGCCTAACACTACCGTTTGCCCATTATCGACCAACACTTGAGTCTCTATCTGGTTGGTATCAATCGGCGGCTCACCACCAAACTCACTTTCCCGGAAGCTATCGTTTTTAATCACCAAATCCATAATGATGCGGTTATCCGGAGTAATTTGTGGCGTTACCTCCAAGGAGAGTTCAGCCTCCTTGAACTCTGTATCTGGATTCCCTTCTGTATCTACGCTCTGAAAAGCCCGCTCTTCGCCTTGGCGAATAATAGCTGTTCGTTGGTTAGCTGTGATCACTCGGGGCTGAGAAATCGTCTGGCTTTTGCCCTCACTTTCCAGCGCTCGCAGCTCAAGATCTAGCAGCACGTCCCCTGATAGATAACCAAAACTAAACCCTGTGTTGGCAGCAGCCACTGAACCTAGATCTACTGCGAGGCCACCCTGAGCACGGTTAATGTTGTTGGGATTAATATTACGCCGAGAAAACGTGCCATCATCGTTTTCTAAAAAGCCGCGAGTACTCGACGCGCCCCAGTTAATCCCTAACTCCCGAGATGCAGTATCTCGGGCAATGACAATTCTTGCCTCAATTTGCACCTGACGGACGGCGACATCCAAGCGATCTAAAGTGCCGATAATAGCGCGCACCTGCTCTGCAGTATCTTGTACCAGTAACATATTAGTACGCTGATCAATACTGACTCGCCCTCGGTCAGTTAACAGCCCAAAGCCATCGCCACCACGTAACAGCTGGGCAAGGTCTTCGGCGCGGGCGTACTTTATCTCAATGAACTCAGTGACTAATGGCGCAAGCGTTTGGCGTTGATTGCGTGTTTCTATCTCTTGCCGTTCAAGAGCCGCTAGCTCGCTGGCAGGCGCCACTACGATCACATTCCCCTGCTCCCGACTTGCCAGCCCCTGGCTTTGTAAGATCAGCGCTAGCGCTTGATCCCAGGGAACATCGTTCAAGTTAAGTGTAATGCGTCCAGCAACGCTATCACTGGCCACTAGGTTTAGGCCAGTAAACTCTGCCAGAATAGCCAGCACTGCACGCACTTCAATATCTTGAAAGTTCAGGCTTAACCGCTCTCCGGTAAAAGATATTCCCTGCTGTTCTCGCTGCTGTTGTGTAGCTTGACTCACCGGCTGCACTTCAATCGTCAGCGTACGCCCGCGTTGCGATGAAGCCATCGCGATGGGGCCGTTCGTTTGTAGCTCCAGCCGCATATCACGCTGTCCAAGATGAGGGATAATACGGGTAACCGGCGTCGCAAAATCAGTAACATCGTAAACCTGATTAAGCGCATCAGGCAGTGCCACATTACGCAACTCCGCTATAATGCTGCCCTCGCTACCTTCACGCACATTAGCGACCACACCAGCACGATCAAATGTCACCACGACACGCCCTGCACCATCACCTTCACGCCGGAAATCAATATTTTCAACACGCGGCCCCGGGATGGACGGGGAAGTCTGGATAGCTTTAGCAGCTTGAGGTGCCGGCATAGACACAGAACCACCTGATGCTAAGGTGACTCTTAACTGCTCACCGACGACTCGAGCGGTATAATCAAGGGATTCATTCGAATCAACCACGAGACGCGTCCGTCCACTGCCCTCTAACACCGTCACTTGTTCAACAACACTACTACTGACACCAATACGGCGTTGAGCAAGCGCACTTTGTGTATCTGCCAAATCCAGCGCTAGACGAGGAGGTGCATCTAATCGATAGCCACTTAGCTGGGCAACGCCGCCACTGAACTGCAACACTAGCTCAACGTCACCACTATGAGTTTGGCGCACATCGACATTAGTAAGCACTGATGCCATGCAGACCGATGGCACTACCGCGATTAATAACAGCAACGTTCGATAACATTTAGCAGCCATAAGCGATATCCATATCTGATAGCGAGTGAAGAAGCTATTCCTCAAGGGTGAGCGTTACCTGGCGTTGTTGCCACCCTTGCTGAGGGCTAAAAACACGTTCAATAATAGTGATTCCTTGTGATTCAATCTGGTTAATAAGGCCATGATTGGTGCCTAAATAATCACCTTCTCGAACGCTAACAACCTCCCCCTCGGGAGGCTCAATCAATGCAACTTGCTGCTCCCCCATACGTAGCGTACCAACCAAGCGCAACGTCTGGAGTTGAAAACGCTCTAAAGGCTCTTGAGCGCGCTGCTGTTCGGGGGCAAACTCGCTCACTGCCTGCTCCACTTGCAATACGTTTTCGCGCACATCCTCCGGTGCTAAGAAGGGACTGCGCGCATCGCTAAAGCGATAATCAAGCGACTGATACGTTGACAATTCTTCCACTACCTCGGGCGCTTTCCCATCAGCAGTACGGCGTATTTCTGCAAGGGTTTGATCTAGCTGCCCCAGCTGAGGGTCACTGCAGCCAGCTAAGCCAGCAATACACAGCAGGCCTACCAAACGCTTCATGGTTCAGCCTTTTCGCTGTAAGTGCGTGCAAGCAGCGACATGCGTAGCGTGTCGCCATTCTGATCAACAGGCGCTAGTGTTAAATCGTGCTGAGTAATAATTCGCGCCAAATCGCTAATATCCGAAACAAACTGTGCCAATGCATGGTAATCACCGCGCACCTGTATATCTAAGGGGTGCTCTATATAGTGCGTGTTACTCACCGTAGGTCGCAAACGGATAGTTTCAATGGTCAGTCGATTTTCGATAGCGGCATCATTGATGCTATCTAATAAAGAAGGAATTTCTGCACTGGTAGGCAGCATCGCCTGCATCTGCACCATTTGATCTTCAAGAGCAGTCAACTGACTGCGAATATCCGGCAGAAAAGCGGCTTCAGACGCCTTGCGTCGATACTCGACCAGCAGACGCTCCTCTTGACGCTGCTCTGCTGCAAGCGAATCGCGAGCCTCCCCCACCAGCCACCCGTTGATACCTAATAGAGCAACTAAAAAAACAAGTACCGCTATCACGGCTTTAAGCAGCCAGGGCCATTCACCTGCCTCTTTGATATCCAACGATTGCCATTCAACGTTTCGCAGGCGCTGCCAGTCACTTTTAACGCGTTCACGGATAGGCGTCATGGTGCCACCTCCATGGAAACGGCTTCTTCAGGAGACAGTTGCCTTACTTCAAACTGGAAAACACGCCGACTGTCATCTTGGCCACTAGCAACCTCGGAAAACAGCGGTACGCCTAACCCTGGTATATCTGCAATTTGGCGAAGTTGCTCAGAGACCTGACGTTCATTACTGGCAACCGCTGAAAGACTGATTTGCTGTCCGCTACGTGACAGACGCTGATAGACAACCCCATCTGCGACGCTAGCGGCAATATCGTTAAACAGCCTCACTGTACTCATGCGTTCGTTATTAAGCGTGTGGAACAGCGCCAATTGCTCTTCCAGCCGCCCGATGTCGCCCTGATAGCGTTGTACATCAGCGATTTCATTGTCTAACTGCTCAATACGAGTAGAGATATGGGCATTGCGCTGCTGCTGGGCAGCTAACTGCTGTTGATATACGTGCAATACCACAACGCCACACGCCACGCCCAGAAGCAACATAAACAACATAACACCGTAAAATTGCCGCGTCCGTCTCTCTCGCCACGCCTCACGCCAGGGTAAAAGATTAATATTAATGCTCATTGGCTAACTCGCATCGCCAACCCACCCGCCGTTAGCATCGCTGGGGCAGCGTTTCTTAACGCTTCTTCACTTAGCCGTTTGTTAATGCGCAAACGTTGCAATGGGTTGGCGATACTCACCGACATACCACTATCATCAGCAATACGCTCAGCGAGGCCTGGAATGACACTAGAACCACCCGCGAGTACAGTATGTTGCACCTCATGCTGACGACCCGCGGTGTAATAAAGCTGCAGCGAGCGTCTCCCCTGCTGTACCACCGTTTCTAGAAAAGGCGTGAGCACTTTCTCTTGGTAGTCGCTAGGTAGACCACCACGCTTTTTAGCAACGTCAGCCTCTTCTATGCTCATGTGGTAATACTGGCGGATGGCATCTGTTAGCTGGCGTCCGCCAAACGCCGTATCACGGCTATAAACAATATGCCCACCCCGCACGACATGGAAGGCGCTCATATTGGTCCCGATGTCGAATAGCCCCACACAAGCAGTTGAGTCGTTTGCCATGCTGGATTGCCTACGTAGCTCGGCCAATACGCGCTCTAAAGCGAACGTCTCTACATCGACAGCGGCAGGTTCCAGCCCCGCACGCTCTAGCGTTTCGGTAAGCAGAGTCACGTCTTGCTGACGACACGCTACTAAAACAACTTCTTGCTGGCTCTCATCGAAAGGAGCAGGACCTAGGCACTGAAAATCAAACGCCACCTCACTGAACGGAAAGGGAATATAGCGGTCAGATTCGGCGGTTATTCGCTCTTCGATCTCCTCTTCGCTTAACGAAGCAGGAAAAGTAAGCGTTTTAGTAATGGCAGCGCTCGCTGGGACGGCCACTGCCGCTTTACGAGTAAAGGGCTTTGCATGCTCGACAGTACGCCGAAGCACACTCGCCACTTCATTAATGTCGCGGATGCGGCGCTCAACAACTGCACCTTCGCGCAGCGGTTGAACAGCGTAGCTGTCTACTTGGTAGCTATCGTTAGACTGTTTGAGCTCTAACAGCTTGACGGTCGCCGATGTAATATCGACACCAATCAACCCTTTACCGGGCTTGAGTAAACGCATCCTGGGTTCGGCTCCGCCTGCCTATCGTGCGAATTTTGAGGTTACATGATTTTTAGTTAAGTCACACGCGAATGGCATTACGGCATATCAACACTGGTGACTGCTGCCTCGCCTTCCTATAATGGCAGCCAATTGCGTGATACGGTCGTTTAGTTACCGTGTCTATTCTCCTTTTCACGGGTGCACTCTGTTCATGACGTTTTTTCGAACCCTCATCCTGTCACTTTTTTCGCTAATCGTTGCGCTCATTGGCGCCACCGTGTTGGCAGTGGTGGGCGCCGCTATCTATTTTTCACCTGGCCTGCCTGATGTACGCCAGTTGCAAGATTTCGAGCTACATACACCACTTCGCATCTTCACCAATGATGGCAAACTCATTGGTGAATTTGGCGAAGAGCGCCGTATGCCCGTCGACTTCGCTGATATTCCAGAGGACATGATCAACGCGCTGATCGCAGCGGAAGATGCCAGTTACTTTGATCATGCAGGCGTTGATCCTCGTGGTATCGCCAGGGCGGCGGTTGAACTGGTCCAGAGTGGCGGCTCCATTCAGTCTGGCGGCTCGACCATTACCATGCAGGTTGCGCGTAACTATATGTTGACGCTCGACCAGACATTCACGCGGAAAATTCGCGAGATTCTGCTTGCCCTGCAAATGGAGCAGATTCTTGATAAAGATGAAATCTTCGAGCTCTACGTCAACAAGATATTTCTCGGCCATCGCGCCTATGGCATCGCAGCCGCATCAGAAACTTATTATGACAAGCCATTGGCTGAATTAACGCTGGCTCAAACAGCAATGATTGCGGGACTGCCTAAAGCACCCTCAGCCTTTAACCCACTGGCTAATTCAGAACGCTCGCTTATTCGTCGCAACTGGATTCTGTTCCGCATGCGCGAGCTAGGACATATTGATAATGATGCTTATCTAGCGGCTGTGCAGGAGCCGGTGACAGCCCGCCGGCACTACACCCAAACCGAAGTAGACGCGGCTTATGTTTCAGAAATGGCTCGCCAATATGCCATCGAACGATTTGGAGATAAGGCGTATACCGGTGGCTACCGAATTTACACCACGATTGATAGCGAAATGCAGCCCTATGCCCACCAAGCATTAGCAAATGGCCTGCTGGCTTACGACCTTCGCCATGGCTGGCGCGGTTCAGAACAGCAAGATATCGCAGCCAGCTTAGTAGAGGCACAAGAGCAAACCGCTACTCAAGGGCTTGAAGAGGAACTTTCAGAATCACCGGAAATTCGTCAAACCGCCCGCCAAGCAGCTGAGCGTAGCCAAACACAAGTTGAGGGTGTCGATGGTGACGTCAGCAACTGGTTGCAGGTATTAGAGCGCACGCCCAACTATGGCCTGCTTCAGCCAGCGATTGTGGTTAAGAGCAGCGGCCGTGAAATGCAGGTACTTACTCGCGGTGGCGAACTGCAAACAATTGCCTGGAGCGGCCTAAACTGGGCACGCCCCTATTTGAGCCCACGCAGTCGTGGTGCCGAACCAAGTAGCGCGGATCAAATTGCTGTTCGCGGCGACTTAGTCCGCGTGATTGAAAACGAAGACGGAACTCTACGCTTGTCGCAGCGCCCCGATGCCGAAGGCTCTTTGGTTGCCCAAGATCCACGCACTGGCGCTATTTTGGCCTTACAAGGCGGGTTTGATTTTAATGCCAGTAAGTTCAACCGTGCCATCCAGGCTCAGCGTCAATCCGGCTCCATCTTTAAACCGTTCATCTATCTTGCAGCCCTAGAAGACGGCGGCATGAACGCAGCAAGCGTGGTCAATGATTCCCCCGTCGTACTAGATGACGGTAGTAATTCATTATGGCGCCCAGTCAATTCAAGCCGTGACTTCCTAGGCCCGATGCGCTTGCGCCCAGCGCTTGCTCGTTCGCGTAACTTGGTCACCATTCGTGTACTTCAAACCACGGGGTTAGACCATACTATTCGCTATCTAGAAGGATTTGGCTTCTCTCCCGATCGCCTACCACGCGGGCTATCTCTCGCCTTGGGCAGCGCCAGTTTAACGCCCATGGAAATGACCAACGCGTATTCCGTTCTTGCCAACGGTGGCTTTCAGGTCGCACCATGGTTTATCGAACGCGTCACGCGTAACGATGATGAGGAGCTTGTGGATGAGGCAACGCCTCAGGTTGCTTGCCCTAGCTGCGCTGAAGGGCAGGAAACAGTTGAAATCGACGGCAAAGAGTACCCAGTGGCTACTCGGGTAGCTGACCCAGCTGCAGTCTATATTCTGCGCGACATGCTTCGCGACGTCATCACGTCTGGCACCGGCCGTGGTGCTCTTAGCCTGAACCGCGACGATATCGTCGGCAAAACGGGTACCACCAATAGCCAGCGTGATGCCTGGTTTGCAGGCTTTAACAGCGACTTAGTGACCACAGTATGGGTAGGCAAAGATAGCAACGACTCCATCGCTGAATATGGCTCTAACGCAGCACTACCTATCTGGGTTGACTTTATGGGCGATGCACTAGAAGGCACCCCCTCAGCACTCCCCGAACGCCCGGATACTGTTGTTAGCGCACGGGTAGACCCCACCACCGGATACCGCTTGGCGGATGGTCAGTCAGGGGGTATTTCTGAGCTCTTCCACCGTGACCATCTTCCCGGCTACCAGCAACGTCGCATTAGTCGTGAACTGGAAGAAGCTAGTGGCTCGCAAGGGTCTGGTACCGCAGAGTCCATTTTCTAAGCCGTACCTGCACAAAGCAAAAGCCCGGAGACCTAATGGTCTCCGGGCTTTTTTTATGGCGCACATTAACGCCCTACGATTAGCCGCCCATAGGCAGACGTTCTCGCTTGCTGGCAAACCAGTTAGCACCAATCGCGGCAATCATCACCACCACGCCAGCCATTTCCGTTAGTAGATTTGGGTAGAAAACCCCGAAAATGGCAGCGCCAATCGCCAAGCGCGGTAACCAAGACATCTTGGTAAACAGATAACCTTCAAGCGCGGCAGCAAATGCACACAGCGCCAAAATAGCAATCAGCGCATTCCAAACCACCACGGGCACAGGGCCACCGACAATGATTTCTGGATTAAACACCATAAATAGCGGAATTAAATAGAGACCTTTGGCAAATTTCCAAGCTTGGAAGCCAGTCTCCATGGGTTTACTGCCTGCAATTGCTGCCCCCGCAAAACCGGCCAGGGCGATAGGCGGTGTCACATTGGAATCCTGGGAATACCAGAACACCACTAAGTGAGCAATCAGTAGCGGCACTCCAAATTCAGCGGTCAACGCTGGTCCCACAAGTACAATCAAGACAATATAGCTCGCGGTAACCGGCAGCCCCATCCCCAAAATCAAGCTTGCCAGCAGCACCATCACCAACGCCAACACTAGGTTGCCGCCAGAAAAAGCCAGCATCATTGAGGAAAACTTCAATCCTAGCCCTGTCAGGCCCACAACGCCGACAATAATCCCAGCCACGGCACAAGCCATAGAAACTGCAACGGCATTCCGCGCACCCAGCTCCAACCCCTGAACCAACTTAACGAGCCCCGCCCACACCACACCTTTGGTGCGGCTCATGGTTACCGGCTGACCTTGCTTAGGAGCAATAAAGAAGTACCAAAGCGCATAGCGAAGAACCGCCACAGCGATGATGGTGACCACGGCGTAATACCCCACGCGCATTGGCGACATACTCATCGCTAGCAGCCACACTAGCACCGCTAGAGGAAGCAGGAAGTGCCAGCCATCTTTCATGACTTGGCGCATTTGCGGCAACTCGCTTTTCGCCAACCCCTGCATTCCCTGCTTCAATGCAATGATATGGACAAATAGATACACCGTTGCAAAGTACATAATCGCCGGCAGAATGCTGATTTTAACGATTTCCAAATAGGGCGTATTGGTATATTCCGCAATTAAAAATGCCCCCGCCCCCATTAAAGGCGGCATAATTTGCCCACCGGTAGAGGCGGCTGCTTCTATTCCTCCCGCCTGCTTTGGCTGATAGCCCAGCTTTTTCATCAGCGGAATGGTAAATGCCCCGGTGGTCACCACGTTGGCAATCGCACTACCCGAAATAGAGCCCATACCGGCTGAAGCCAGCACGGCAGCTTTCGCAGGGCCGCCACGCTGGCGGCCAGTGGCCGCATAGGCCATATCAATAAAGAACTTGCCAGCGCCAGTGCTTTCCAAAAAGGCACCAAAGAGTACAAATATAAAGATGTAGGTCGCCGCAACACCCAAAGGCAAACCAAAGATGCCTTCTTGTCCTAAATAGAGCTGCCCTGCGACGCGTTCCAAGGTATAGCCACGATGCTCTAAAATGCCTGGCATCCATTCGCCTAGCCATGGCAGTTCACCCCGAGGCCCTGCAAATGCGTAGATAATGGCAAGCAGGCCGATCACCGTCATGCCAAACCCAACGGCTCGACGACTTGCTTCCAACACGGTAACCGTCGCAATACAGGCCACTAAAATATCGGTGTCACTCCAGAAGCCGGCTCGATTGATAATCTCATCTAAAAAGAGCACCAGATAGCCACCGGTAGTCAGAGCCCCAGCAAAGAAAATTAGATCAATGCCCCATCCCAGCACTCCACGTTTGCGCGTTGGCCCAAACACAGGAAACATCAAAAATGCCAGCAACATAATCAACGCTAAGTGAATACTACGCTGATAGAAAAGCCCAAGGGGCTGGATACCAGCAGAATAGAGCTGGAAGAGTGAAAGCCCCACCGCAACCACGGTGATACACCACAGAACCATGCGGGGCTGCATCGCATTCGCGCCGGGCATCACAACCGGCGGTGGAGTGGATTCGTTCATGAACGTCCTCGGAAGCGTTAACTACTATCGTTTTTATTCACGCGGAGCGGTGCTAGGTGATAATAATTGGATAATCACACGTTGCCCGGCTGCGTACTCACTTAAACTCACCGGTGAATGCTCACCATTCGGCCACACCACTTGGTGATTGACGGCAGAAGAACCGACCCTTAATGCATAACGGTTATTTGCTACGGGCTCATCAATAGCATTAATCCAATAACCGCCCTCACCATCTGAGACTTGTTCCCCACGGCCAAAGATATGACCAAGCCCTGCGGCAAAGTCTGGTTGATGACTACGCTCAAGTTGCATAACGCCTGCCGCATTGCGATAACAATCCAGTACCGTAAAGTGCTCAACAGAGTGTTGCCACTGGATACACCAGCGCCCTTCTGAAGGCACCAGCGCATCCACTAAAACATCGCCTTGTTCAGTCACCACAGCTAAACGCATAGACGCATTCACCGAAGCGGGGGAAGCCCCCACTTCGGTGAGCGGTAGACATGCAAAAAGTAGCGCCATCAGTCGTTGTTGCCACTGCATGGCAATATCCTTATGGCAATGTCTATGGCAAGACCCTTTAACCGTTAAGGGCGCAGACGATCAGGAATATCCGCTCCTACTTCTTCAAAGTAGCGAATCGCCCCCGGGTGCAACGGCACAGGCGTAGAGTTCATGGTGAACTCAATGGTGGTGTCGTTGGCGGCAGGGTGAACAGCAATTAACTCATCGGTGTTTTCAAACAGTAGCTGAGTCAGCTGGTAAGCGAGCTCTTCGTCCATATCAGAATTCACCACCAAGACGTTAGGAACACCGATAGTCTGAACGGACTCGTCCATACCGTCATACATACCCGCTGCCAGCTCGTAGGGCGCAAACACTGCCTCCGCTTCCTGTGCATTGGCAACTTCTTCATCGGAGAGGCCAATTAAGCGGATATCACGGGTAGCGGCAAGGTTAAGAATAGAACTGGTGGGGGGCCCAACGCTCCAGAAACCGGCGTCGATATCACCATCACGAATGGCATCTGCGGTTTCGTTAAAATTGAGTCGCTGGGGGGTAAAATCTTCATAACTAATGCCGTTGGCTTCCAAAACGGCGCGTGCATTTAGCTCGGTGCCACTGCCTGGTGCACCCACGGAAACACGCTTCCCAGCCAGGTCAGCGATGGTCTCGATATCCGACTCAGCCAGCGTTACCAACTGCACCGCATTCGGGTAAACAGAGGCCAGAGCACGGGTATTTTCAATCTGACGACCGTCAAAGTCGCCGCTGCCGTTATAAGCCTGATAAACCGTGTCGGCCAGCGCTAACGCCAAATCGGCGTCGCCACGCATAATCAGCCCCATATTTTCGACTGAGGCACCAGTAACCTCAGCAGTCGCCTGAGCGCCTTCAATATGGTTATTAATCATTTCAGCGAAGCCACCGCCGATCGGATAATAAACCCCGCCGGTACCGCCGGTCGCGATTGAAAGCTGTTGCGCACTGGCTGGAAGTGCAACAGCCAACATGGATGCTGCCACTGTATATTTTAGAGTTCGCATAAGCGGTTCCTCCGTCCTGTTTGGACTTATAAGTATGGTTGACGATAAGGAGGTGTGAAGTCCCAGCCTCTGGTTACCGTAAACGGCAAGCAAACGCGGTGCAATGACGTTAGCACGGCTTTAGCGTGAGATGGTAATGCAACGCTATTCGCCGATAACCCCCGTATAAATGTCGTTACCTGTGCTAAATGTCTAGAATTTATTGATAATAGCGATTAGTTAATGCAGATCGCCACGTCCAACGTTGGCCTAAGGAGATATCATGGAGCACGATGCGCCGCGCCCGAACCTAGCCATCAGTGCCTATCGCGCCCTGAAGCACGACATCATTCGCGGCCGTTATGCGCCTGAAGAGAAGCTTTTAATGAGCCGCCTCAAGGAGTATTACGGCGCCAGTACCGGTCCTCTACGCGAAGCGCTTTCCCAATTAGTTGCCGACCGCTTGGTGATTGCGATTAGCCAACGTGGCTATCGCGTTGCCCCCATGTCGCTGGCCGAGCTGAACGATATTTACGACGCACGCGCTCAGTTAGAGGGCCTGATTTTGCGCCTGGCCATTGAGCGCGGCGACGACGACTGGGAAGCCAACGTACTCGCCACCGCTCATCGGCTAGCTAAAGTGACCGAGGTAAGCTCCCCCGATGAGCTGCTTGATGGCTGGGATTTGCGCCATAAGGCATTTCATACCGCCATTGCTAGCGGCTGCAACTCGCCACACCTGTTGCAGATGCGCGACACGCTGTTTGATCAGGTAGAACGCTACCGCCACCTGTGGCTGCAGGAAACGGTGATGTCCCCCCAGGCACTTGAAATCAAAAGACAAGAGCATGCCGCCTTGGTAGACGTCATCCTGGCTCGTGATACAGAGCAAGCGGCCAACCTCATGCGTGATCACTTAATGACCCCTGTCCCGATTATTACCCGTGTTCTCAAGGAACGTGGGATCAATTAAATTCTTTATTTTAAAATGTAGATATTTTAATAAAACGACGATACATTGAATCGTATCAAAATGACTATGTAGGAGTTCACGCCATGACCCGTTTCAACTGGGACGACCCGCTGCTGCTCGAACACCAACTCACCGATGAAGAGCGCCAAATTCGTGATGCCGCTCGCGACTACTGCCAGGAAAACCTGCAGCCACGTGTGTTGAGTGCTTTTCGTGAAGAGCGCTTCGATCGTGAGATCATGAACGAGATGGGTGAGCTTGGCCTGCTGGGTGCAACTGTCGCCCCTGAATATGGCGGCTCAGGCGTGAACCATGTGGCCTACGGACTCATTGCCCGCGAAGTAGAGCGCGTTGATTCAGGCTACCGCTCAGCCATGAGCGTGCAGTCATCACTGGTGATGTATCCGATTGAAGCCTATGGCTCTGAAGAGCAGAAGCATAAATATTTACCTAAGCTCGCCAGCGGAGAAATGGTCGGCTGTTTTGGTTTAACCGAACCTGACCATGGCTCAGACCCTGGCTCAATGATCACTCGGGCAGAAAAAGTTGACGGTGGCTACCGCTTAACCGGTGCCAAAATGTGGATTACCAACAGCCCGATTGCCGATATTGCGGTGGTTTGGGCAAAGTCTGCTGCCCACGACAATCAAATCAAAGGCTTTATTGTTGAGCGCGGTACCGAAGGCTTCAGCACACCCAAAATTGAAGGCAAGGTGTCGCTTCGCGCTTCCATCACCGGTGAAATCGTACTGGACAATGCCTTTGTCCCTGAAGAAAACCTATTGCCTAACGTTAGCGGTTTAAAAGGTCCCTTCGGTTGCTTGAATAAAGCTCGTTATGGCATTGCCTGGGGCGTTATGGGCACCGCTGAGTTCTGTTGGCATGCCGCACGCCAATACACCTTAGACCGCAAACAGTTTGGCCGCCCACTGGCTGCAAATCAGTTGATCCAGAAGAAACTCGCAGATATGCAAACCGAGATCACCCTGGGCTTACAGGCAGCGCTACAGGTAGGTCGCCTAATGGATAGCGGCAATTGGGCACCGGAAATGGTCTCACTAATCAAACGCAATAACTGCGGTAAAGCGCTGGATATCGCTCGCCAGTCTCGCGACATGCACGGCGGCAACGGTGTTTCCGATGAGTACGGTGTTATTCGCCATATGGTGAACTTGGAATCGGTAAACACCTACGAAGGCACTCACGATGTACACGCCTTAATCTTGGGTCGTGCCCAGACCGGTATTCAGGCATTTTTCTAAATAGCGACAAGTGAGGCACCTAATGAGCACAGCAGCCAAGCCACTAGCAGGCATCAAAGTACTCGATATTTCACGTGTACTGGCTGGCCCGTGGTGCGGGCAAATGCTCGCAGACATGGGGGCTGATGTGATCAAGGTAGAGCGCCCCGTCAGCGGCGATGATACTCGCCACTGGGGCCCTCCATGGCTCTCTGGCAGTTCAGAGTCGGCCTACTACCTATGCGCCAACCGAGGCAAGCGCTCGGTCACCGTCGATATGGCCAAGCCTGAAGGCCAGGCATTGATTAAGCAGCTCGTCGCCACCTCCGATGTATTACTTGAAAACTTCAAAGTGGGCGGTTTGAAAAAGTACGGTCTGGACTATGAGAGCCTGAAGACACTGAATCCTCGGCTTATCTACTGTTCAATCACCGGCTTTGGCCAAGAAAGCCCTTACGCACACCGCGCCGGTTACGACTTCATGATTCAGGCAATGGGCGGCATTATGAGCCTAACCGGCAAGCCTGATCATGAGCCCGGCGGTGGCCCCGTCAAAATCGGCGTTGCCTTTACCGATATTTTCACCGGCCTGTATGCCGCCAATGCCGTGCTGGCAGCGCTTTACCAGCGCCGCGATAGCAACGTTGGATGTCATATTGATATGGCATTGATGGACGTTCAGGTGGGCGTACTGGCGAACCAGGCGCTCAACTACTTAACCTCCGGTCAAGTACCTCAGCGGCTGGGGAATGCACATCCCAATATCGTTCCATACCAAGCGTTTGCCACTGCTGATGGCCATATGATTGTTGCCGTCGGTAATGACGAGCAGTTTAAGCGTTTCTGCCAAGTGATCGACCAGCCAACGTTGCCGCTGGACCCAAGGTTCGCCACCAACGGCGCACGGGTGCAGCACCGCACTGTATTGGCTCCTCTACTGGAAGCCGTATTACTAACGCAGAAAACTGATGGATGGCTGGCTGCCTTTGAAGCCGCCGGTGTGCCTAGTGGACCCATCAACACCTTGGATCGCGTCTTCGACGACCCCCATGTCAAAGCACGTGGCTTGAAGCAAACGCTTCCCCACAGCCAAGCCGGTCACGTCGACTTAGTCGCGAACCCTATCCGTATCAACGGCGAGTCAATCAGCGCCCAGACTCCCCCTCCCTCATTGGGTGAGCACACGCAACAGGTGCTTGATGAGCTTGGCATTACCAGCGAACAGCGCCACGCTCTGCAACAAGCAGGCATTATTTAACGCTCGTTATCCTCCCTCTTTTCATATCTCTACTAACGATTCATCTTAGCGCCCAGTTGGGCGCTTTTTTTGTCGGCTCAGCGCACCCAATAATTTCTATACAAAACCTATACGAAAAGTTAACAAGCGACTAAACTGTTTTCGTCTATGATTAGATAGTTAAAAAAAATTTAAATTAACCGGCAATGGCTAACGTAAATCGGCCAGCGGGTAACTTGGCGCACTGCTATAGGGGGATTTCATGGGTCACTGCGCACGGGTAGACGGTAGCTGTAAACGATGCGAGGGGGACCTTCCTTTTGATTTCACGATGGCCTTTCAACCTATTGTGGACGTGTCACTTGCTCGCGTGGTGACACATGAGGCGCTTGTCCGAGGGATTAATGGCGAATCTGCCTGGAGTGTTATTTCTCAGGTGACTGACGACCTACTGTATCGGTTTGATCAAGCTTGTCGTGTTAAAGCGATTGAGATGGCAAGCGCTCTGAATATGCCAACGGCATTATCAATCAATTTTTTACCCAATGCTGTCTACGAACCGGAAGCGTGCATTCAAGCAACGCTTGATATTTCTCGACGCGTTGGATGGCCAATGGAGCGGCTAATTTTTGAAATCACTGAAACCGAACGCGTACGAGACCGCCAGCACCTGCGCAATATCATCGAAGCCTATCGCGAGATGGGCTTTAAAACGGCCATTGATGACTTTGGCAATGGCTATGCCAACCTGGATCTGTTGACTGGTCTAACACCGGATAAGCTCAAAATCGACCGCGAGCTGGTGATGAACTGTGACCATGATACGCGTCGCCAAGCGCTGCTCAGCTCCATCATTTTGCTAGCTAAAGAGTTGAACATGACGCTCATTGCTGAAGGGGTAGAAACACGCAAAGAAGCATTATGGCTAGCGCGGGCGGGCATTGCTCGCCAACAGGGCTTTTTCTACGCCAAGCCAGCTATTAATTCCCTAGGCCCAGACCTAACCTCTCGATTATTAGACTTAAGAGAAGAGGTATATGTAGGCTTAGAAGCATTAAGCTACTGATGCAAACCTATTACCTGCTGCCTATTGCCGATTGTCTTTTAACTACTCTCCATTAACTACTATCTTTTAACCACCGTCTTTTAACTACTGTCTGTCGCCTACTGTCCATTACCCCCGTTTTATCGTCTATATAACGAATTTGAAACAATGACGACCGAACCTGTCACATAAGCAGTGACACTGCACATTTCTCACAGGCAACATCCAACATCCAAAGGAGTTGAGCCATGAGCAACGCCGAGCTAAACGAACTGAAGCAGAAGTATGTCGCAGCGGGCGCCGCTAGCCCCGCCACTGCTTTTGCGGATCGCGCTGAGAATGCTGAGATCTGGGACGCCGACGGCAACCGCTTTATCGACTTCGCAGGCGGTATTGGCGTTTTGAACGTAGGCCACCGTCATCCTAAAGTGGTTGCTGCGGTGAAAGCCCAGTTGGATAAGGTCATGCACACCTGCCAAACAGTGATGCCTTATGAAGGCTATGTAAAAGTTGCTGAAAAACTTAGCCACCTCGTACCGGTTCGCGGCCACGCCAAAGTAATGCTGGCTAACTCCGGTGCAGAAGCGTTGGAAAATGCCGTTAAAATTGCCCGCGCTGCCACCGGCCGCTCTAACGTCATTTGTTTTGACGGCGGTTATCACGGCCGAACGTTCTACACCATGGCCATGAACGGCAAAGTAGCCCCGTATCAAACCGATTTTGGCCCGATGCCTGGCACGGTATTCCGCGCGCCTTATCCGGTGCCCTACCACGGTGTCAGCGAAGACGAAGCCCTTCGTGGTCTGAAAATGACCCTGAAAACCGACGCCAACCCAAAAGACACTGCCGCGATTGTCTTGGAGCCGGTGCTTGGCGAAGGCGGTTTCTATCCTGCATCGAAAAGCTTCCTGGAGAAAATCCGCGAAATTTGCGATGAGCATGGCATGCTGATGATCATCGACGAAGTGCAGTCTGGCTTTGGCCGAACCGGCAAAATGTTCGCCATTGAGCACAGCGGCGTTGAGCCGGACATCATGACCATGGCGAAAAGCATGGCTGACGGTATGCCGATCTCTGCGGTTGTCGGCACCGACAAGGTTATGGATGCCTCTGGCCCCAACTCTTTGGGCGGCACCTATACCGGCAGCCCCACCGCCTGCGCCGCAGCACTGGCCGTGATGGAAGTATTCGAAGAGGAAAACATTCTTGAGAAAAGCCGAACGCTGGGTGAAAAGCTAGCGGCTCGTTTTGGCGAGTGGCAAACCAAGTTCGACTGCATTGATAATGTGCGCAACATGGGCGCTATGGCGGCATTTGAACTGGTCTCGAATAAAACGGATCGCACGCCCAATCCAGAACTTGCCGCAGCGCTGTGTAAGAAAGCCCGTGAGGAAGGGTTGATCCTGCTCTCCTGCGGCATGTACGGCAATACGATTCGCTTCTTGATGCCCGTCACGATTGAAGACAGCGTCCTCAACGAAGGGCTGGATATTATTGAATCCTGCCTGGAATCGCTGGTTTAAGGGGCTCTGATTCAAAAGGCCTATAACAGCTCGTAGCGGGGGTCTTTTGCCATGGCCGGAAAACAGTTCCCGACTTTTCCGGCATTCCCACCATCCTTGGTGGTCAGATGGCAAAAGTAGCGCCCAGGGATGGGGTTACAGCGCCCCCGCCTAGGGCTGTTTCGGCCATGCCAGCTCTCTACTTACCGAGGGCGTCGATCGCCTTCGAGGAAATTAGCTGTAAAAACCGCTTTTCCATGAGTCTCAAACGACCACTTCATCACATCGCTTAAAGCGGCCATCACCGCATCGAATTCCCCGAACACCTGGGTACTCATTCGATTAGGGTGAACTTCTAACCCTGTGGCTTCCAAACGTTTTACTACGTCTTTTACTACTGGCTTAAAATCATCGGCCAGCGGGTAATAACTTAGCTGTACGGAAAGATACATCCTGCCTCCTTATGCGCTTTATGCGCGCTTACTGGCTCCCTGTGAAAAGCGCTGCCATGCCGCCAATATGGCCGCCCGCGTTTCATCAGGATGCTCCATAGGGAACATGTGAGTACCGGGAACCTCGCTGATAGCTAACCCACGACGCTGAAGCCGCTTGACCCGTGTGGGAGTGAGTAAATGCGACTCCTTCCCTGCCACCAAGTGGATCGGCACACCGACTCGACGTGGCAATCCCGACAGATGATCCGGCAGGTGGCGAAATATCTCTACCTCAATACCTGGGTCGAAGGTTAGCTCAGCGCTACCGTCATCCAGCAAGCGCGTGCCTGCTTCAATGTAGTCGTTCAATGCCTCTGGGGTAAAGCGTCGAAATAACCCACGGCGGCGCAGCGAGTCAGCCATGGCTTCTCGGCTAGGCCACACACTGCGCCGCCCCTGGGTTTTACCAGCAGGGGTGATGCGATCCATAAAACCAAATCGCTTCGCCGCTTTCATCACCCAGGCATCCGGCCCCAGCATCAACGGCGGGTCAAGCATAATGACGCCGCAGAAGCGTTCTGGCTGTTTATCCGCCGCCATAGCCATCAGCGTACCGCCTAGCGAGTGACCAACGCCCAGTAACGGTGCGTCTGTAACCGGCAAGTAGCTCAACAGTTCATCGACTAAATTGCCCCAGTTATGGTTCACCGGGTAATCCGGGTGATGCCCCAATCGATCAAGCGGATGGAGGTCAAACGACTCTGCCAGTGGTTCCAGCAGCGTGCGATAGCTTAAGCCAGGAAAGCCATTCGCATGGGCAAACACTAAACGAGGGCGTTGGGTGGCATGGGCAGACATGGTTAGCTCGCAGGGTAAGAAGACAGGAAAGCAGCGTGGCAGCAGCACCCACGCTAGCTAGCAAGTAGACAAACTATCATACGTCTGTTTTAACGCGCCTTTGTATGAGCGTCAATCGACATAAGTATTAACAGGCTAATTAAAACAGCGAGAGCTGCTGAGCGGTAGCTTCTTCTGCCAAGCGGTAGCCCACGCCTAATAGCCGAACGGGCCTCTCCCCTCGCGCCCAACCAATAGTTAACAGGGATTCGAATTGATCCAGGTTAGGCGCAGGGTCAGCGTGTTCAACCGTGGTTTGAGTAAAGTCGTTGAATTTTACTTTCACCATCAGCCCGCGCACGGCGGGCGCGGGGTCTAGTCTGGCATAGCGCTGCTCTAAGTCGTTGAGTAGATCCGGTAATTGTTGGCGACAGGCTTCCAGGGTGGGTAAGTCCTGGGAGTAGGTTTGCTCAGTGCTGATCGATTTCCGCTCACGGTGGGTTTTCACTGGCCTCTCGTCGCGCCCAAAGCTAAGCTCAAACAGTCGATGACCGAAGCGGCCAAACTGTTCGACCAGCTCAGTGAGCGGACGAGCCCGCAAATCCGCACAGGTTTGAATACCCAACCCCGCCAGTTTTTCAGCCGTGCGCGGCCCTACGCCGTGGATTTTCTTGACCGGCAGTTGCTGCACAAAGCCATCGATATCGTTCGGCGTGATCACAAACAGACCATCGGGCTTACGCCAGTCACTGGCAATTTTGGCAAGAAACTTATTGGGTGCGACACCTGCCGAGACGGTAATGCCTACTTCCTGCTTAACTCGTTGGCGAATCGCTTCGGCCATGCGGGTGGCGCTGCCGCTGCACAGGGAAATATCAGTAACGTCTAAAAAGGCTTCATCTAGCGAGAGCGGTTCAATCAGTTCAGTCACATCGCGATAAATCGCAAATACTTGACGCGCCACCGCTTTGTATTTGGCCATATCACCACGGATCACGGTCAAATGTGGGCAGCGTTTGAGTGCCTGCGCCATGGGCATGGCCGAGTGGATGCCAAATTCGCGGGCGGGGTAGTTACAGGTAGCGACAACCCCGCGCTGCTCAACGCTGCCGCCTATCGCAATAGGCACATCGTTAAGCGCTGGGTTGTCGCGCATTTCAACCGCTGCGTAGAAGCAGTCACAGTCGCAATGAATAATTTTGCGCACAGGTTGCCCTTGCCTCCGCCCTTACCTGTAAATAATCACAGTTTACCACAGGAAAAGCCGAGGTTACGTACCGCAAAACGTTCTTAGTACCTGCTCGTTTTCCGTCGCGGGGGCTGCAAGGCGGCGTGCTTCTGCGGATTCATCAAAGGGCTGGGTGACCACAGCAAGTAAGCTGTGAAACGGCGCAAAGTCGCCCTCGTAAGCCGCATCGATAACTTCCTGAATTCGGTGGTTGCGGGGAATAACAACTGGATTAGCACGCCGCATGGCAGCTAAGCGCTCGCTGTCTTGGCTGGCAACCTGTGCTGCTTGCCACTTATCTAACCATGCCGCCAACTCATTGGGTTGGGTCGTCAGCGCCAGCAGTGCTTCTTTATGCGTTTCACTTGAAGTGCTGGCGTAATGTGTCAGCGCATCAAAGGTAGCGGTCATATCCATCCGCCCCTGGTGCATCTGACTTTCCAGCATCTCCATTAACGGTACCGCTTGGTCGCTGTCTGCTGCAAGGCCGAGCTTATCCGCATGCAAGCGGCGCTGCTCGGCATCAAACAGTGGCCCAAAACGGCGGATGATATCGGTGGCCTGCTCGACGACGGTATCGCCCTCTTCGCGCATCAGCGGCAGCAGCGTTTCGGCAAAGCGGGCTAGGTTCCATTGAGCAATGGCGGGCTGGTTATCAAAGGCATAGCGCTTGCCTTGATCAATCGAGCTGTAGACTTTTTGCGGGTCAAACTGCTCCATAAAGGCACAGGGGCCGTAATCAATGGTTTCTCCGGCAATGCTGCAGTTGTCGGTATTCATCACGCCATGAATAAACCCAAGGCTCATCCACCGCGCCACTAGCGCCGCTTGGCGAGCAACCACCGCCTCTAACAAGGCTAAATAAGGATCATCTGCACTAGCGGCTTCGGGATAGTGGCGCTCAATCACATGGTCGGCCAGCGCTTTCAGAGCAGCTTCATCTCTGCGTACCGCAGCAAATTGAAAGGTGCCCACACGAATATGACTGCTTGCCACGCGAGTAAATACTGCGCCGGGCTCAGGTAATTGGCGCACGACTCGCTCGCCGGTAGAAACGGCGGCTAACGCACGGGTGGTAGGTACGCCCATTGCGGCCATAAACTCACTGACCAGATACTCCCGTAGCACCGGACCCAGCGGCGACCGACCATCACCACCACGGGAAAATGGCGTGCGGCCGCTGCCCTTGAGCTGAACATCGCGCCGTATCCCGTTCTGGTCGACGACCTCCCCCAGTAACAATGCGCGGCCATCGCCCAACTGCGGTACAAAGTTACCAAACTGATGCCCAGCGTAGCCCAGCGCCCGTGGCTCTGCGCCGGGTGGCAACTGGTTGCCACTAAACCATTGGGCAAGGGTGGCATCATCAGACTTACTCTTCAGCCCTGTCTTAAACCCCAGCGTTTCTGCCAGGCGCTCATTAAATACAATCAGCGCGGGCTGGCTCACTGGCGTGGGCTGACAGGCCATCCACAGTGGCTCGGGAAGCGTTGCAAACTGGTGTTCAAATGACAGCACGGGCGACTCCGCTGTTGGTAACAATCGTTGCCTAATACCCTAGCACTTTAGTCAAGTAAACGCTGCTGCAAACAGCCAACAGCGTGCTCTAGCACCGGTGTTAACGGCGCACGCCACTGATGGGTTAATAGCGCATCGGCGCGGGTGACGCCCAACGACAGCGAGGCCACCGGCAAACCCATGGCGTGGGCATCACGGCAGAACCGGTAGCCGGAATACACCATCAACGAGGTACCCACAGCCAACACGGCATCGGCGTTTTGCAGCCCTGCTTGGGCAGCCAAGCGCCGCGCTGGCGGCACCACATCGCCGTAATAGACAACCTGGGGCTTTAAGATGCCTTGGCAGCGCGGGCAATCCAGCACCTTAAACGTCGAAAAATCGGTTTCTAAATCCGCATCGCCGTCGGGCGCATGGTGGGCATCTAACGCTGCAAAGCGCGGGTTCATCCTGGCCATTTCGCTGTGCATGGCGTGACGCATGAGTTGATAACCGCATGTCATGCACGCCACCACGTCTGCTCGTCCATGCAGATCAATGACCTTGCTGGAACCCGCCCGCTGATGCAGACGGTCTACGTTCTGTGTCACCAGCAGCTCCACGCGGCCCATGTTTTCAAGCGCCGCTAACGCCCGATGCGCACCGCTCACTTGAGCTTCACGCATAGCTTTGAAGCCGATCAACGCCCGCGCCCAATAGCGCTGGCGCACGGCAAGTGAGGCCATAAAATCGCCATGCTGTACCGGCGGCGGTCGCTTCCACTGCCCGTCGGCATCGCGGTAATCAGGAATGCCGCTGTCGGTGCTTACTCCCGCGCCAGTAATCACCCACAGTTTAGGGTGGCGCTCAATAAACTCCGCCAGCGCTTCCCCCGCCTGTGCGATGCTATTTGTCATTTCCACGGCCTGCGTCAATGGATCACCCTATGCAACACTGCGACAAGTAACCGATACTGTATGACAATAAAGGGTCATGCAATATGCCCTCGTTATTCAACGTAAGGAGTGTCTCATGCAGTGGGATCACGAGATTATCATTGTCGGCGGTGGCATGGTGGGTGCCGCGCTAGCGGCCCGTTTAGGCCATACCGGCATGTCGGTTGGGCTGGTAGAACGCGGCAGCGCCCCCACCCCGCTTAGCGGCGATTATGACCTGCGTATCTCCTCACTTAATGCCCGTTCGCTGGCGTTTGTAAAAGCGAGCGGCACCGTGCTGCCCGAAGAGCGCTGCTGCCCGTTTCGCCATATTGATGTCGCCAACCAGGATGGCTCCGGCCATTCGCTGTTTTCTGCCCAGGACAGCGGCATGGACGACTTCGGCATTTTTATCGAAAACCGCACCCTGCAATATGCGTTGTGGCAGCGCTTAGAGAATCTTCCCAGCGTGACCTGCTATACCCAGTGCGCACCGCTCAGTACCATGGCGGCCAGCACCGGCCGCATGCTGGAGCTAGATAATGGCAAAACCTTAAGCGCCCGTTTGATTGTTGGCGCAGATGGCGCGCATTCGACGCTACGAGAACTTGCTGGCATTACCGTTAGTAGCTACGACTACCATCAGCGGGCGATGATTATTAACGTGGAAACCGAGCTCCCCCAACAGGATATTAGCTGGCAGTGCTTCACCCCCACTGGCCCGATTGCCATGCTTCCCTTACCAGGCCATCGTGCATCGCTGGTGTGGTATGACAGCGACGAAGCCACCAAAGCCCGTGAACAGCTCTCCAACGACGCCCTAAAAACGGCCATTGAAACAGCCTTTCCCAAGCGGCTAGGCAAGCTAACCCGTGTGGTAGCAAAGGCGAGCTTTCCAATTAGACGCCAGCACGCCAAACGCTATATCGGCAAGCGCTTAGCCCTGATTGGCGATGCCGCCCACGTGGTGCACCCGCTGGCAGGACAAGGGCTGAATATTGGCCTGCACGATGCCGATACCCTGGCAGAGCTGATCATCAAAGGCCGCGACCCAGGTGACTCTATCAGCCTGCACCGCTTCGAATGCCAGCGCCGCTTGGCCAACCAAGCCATGATTGCCGCCACCGATAGCTTCCATCACTTGTTTACCGGTGCAAAACCGCTACGCCAGTTGGGTGATCTCAGCCTGCATCTTGCCGAACGCGTACCGCTCGCCAAGCGCATGATGATGCAACAAGCTAACGGGCTAAACCCATTTAAAATGCGCTAAAGCCGACTACGCTATGAGGGTGGCAACGCAGCCGTTGCCCACAATAATCATAACAATCCCTCATTTAAGGAAGGCATATGGTTCTCAAGCAACGACACTCTTTATTGACCGTGGTGACAGTTACCAGCCTCGGATTACTTGCAGCATCACCGCTACTGGCCTGGGATGGTGTCGTCGAAAAACAAACCTTCGAGATGCAAGACTTCACTACCCAAGGCGGCGAAACAATTCCCGAACTTGCGGTGGGTTGGGAAGCCTACGGTGAATTAAACGACGCCCGTGACAATGCCATCTTAATCACCCATTTCTTCTCTGGTACCAGCAACGCAGCAGGCCGTTATGATCCAGATGGCGAGCCAACCGGCTACTGGGATGCCATCATTGGGCCCGGCAAACCACTGGATACCGACGAGTACTACATTATTGCGTCCGATACGCTGGTGAACCTCAACGCCCACGACCCCAATGTCACCACCACTGGCCCCGCCTCTATCAATCCAGACACCGGCGAACCGTGGGGAATGGATTTTCCTGTGGTAACGATTCGTGACTTTGTCGAGGTACAGCGGGCGTTGTTAGAGAGCCAGGGCATTGAATCGCTACACGCGGTCATGGGTGCCTCGATGGGGGCGCTTCAAGCGTTTGAATGGGCCAGTGCTTACCCTGAAAAAGTGGATAGGTTGATTCCTGTTATTGGCGGCGGCGTTGCCGACCCCTGGTTACTGGCAACGCTTAGCGCCTGGGCAGCGCCCATTCGCTTAGACGCCAACTGGAATGAAGGCAACTACTACGATGGCGAGCCACCCACCGATGGCCTAAAAGAAGCGCTCAAGCTCGTCACCCTCAATGCCAATCACTGGCAGTGGGCCAACGAAACATTCAACCGCGACTGGGCCGATGACGAGCGCGACCCCGCTCAAGATATCAACGCCCGCTACGCCATTGAGCAAACGCTGGATGACATCGCCGCCGCCCGCGCCGAGCTTTCCGATGCCAACCACCTGTTGTATTTGGTTCGTGCCAATCAACTCTTTATGGCGGGCCACGGTGACTCGTTAGAAGAAGGATTGGCCGCCATCGACGCCCCAACGCTGATGCTGTATAGCGAAAACGACCTCGTCTTTGCCCCCGAAGGCGTGCGCCGCACTGCCGAGCTGATTGAAGCGGACGGTACCGAGGTGACGCTTGAAACCCTGGAAGGCAACCGCGGCCATTTAGATGGTGTTGTCGCTATCGACCAAGCCAGCGAAACGCTGCGAGCGTTTTTAAAATAACGAAGTAAGCACTGGCTTCCCTGGAAGCCAGTGCTACTAAGCGGCTTCAACGTCAAACAAGTGGCATCTTCAAAACGCAGCCGATTGTCAAAACCAAAGGCGTACACTATCCTGTACATGAACAACATCATGAGCAGAAATTACCTATGGATGCCATTAGCTACACCGCGGCTAGAACCAATCTAGCGAAAACAATGCAACAGGTCTGCGAAGATCACGCGCCCATGATTATTACCCGTAACAAGGCACAGTCTGTGGTCATGATCTCTTTAGAGGATTATGAGGCGTTGCAAGAGACCGCCTATCTGCTGCGCGTCCCCAAGAATGCTCAACGCTTGCTTGAGTCGATTGCCGAGCTAGAGCAAGGTGGCGGCCAAGAGCGGGAACTCTTGGAATGAAACTCATCTTCGCTGAGCATGCCTGGGAAGATTACTTATACTGGCAGAAAACGGACAAAAAAGTGCTCAGCCGTATCAATAAGCTAATCAAAGAAACCCAACGAGAACCCTTTGGCGGCGTTGGTAAACCAGAGCCTCTTAAACACGGCTTGGCCGGTTACTGGTCTCGACGCATCAACGAAGAGCACCGAATGATTTACAAGGTGACTGACGATGCGTTGCTGATCGCCCAGCTTCAGTATCACTACTGATACACGCGCGGAAAAACTACTCGCCCACCACCTCAGAAAAGTAACCCGTTTTTTCCAAGGTGTATTCGCCAAAATCCCGCGCCAAGAAAAGCGAGCCTGAATAGGCACCCTCAGCTTCTTTGCGGATATCCTCAATGGACGGCGACGCATTGGGGCTAAACTGATAACGAGGGCTGAAGTGCGTCAGCACCAAATTAGGTAGCTTTATCGATTCGGCAAAAGCAGCAACAAGCTTGGCGTAGCTATGCCCCACATCGCCAGCCTTCTCAGCCATCTCTTCGGTATAGGTGGCCTCATGTACCAGCACCTGCGCCTCTGCACACGCCTCGCTCAATAAGTCAGGCTGATCATTATCCCCAGCGATCACTACTTTCCTAGGCGTGTTCTTGAAGATTAGGTAGTCCTGGCTTCTTAACGGCTCACCTGCAAACTCAATATCAATCCCTTGCTTCAACTGCCCCCACAGCGGCCCTCTTGGAATCCCCTTTTGCGCTAGCTTATCCACGTCCAGGGCAGCATCAACCTTTCGCTCCGTAAACGCATAGGCATAAGACGCCACCCGATGTGAAAGGCTGAATGTCTCAACTGCGATGTTCTCAAACTCAACGCTTGGCAGGTCGTCTGAGGCGATAAACTCCAAGGCAAAAGGTAAGCATAGTTGCGTCACCTCACAGGTTGCCGCCAACCAAGTTTTGATACCTGCGGGCGCAACAATGGTCAGCGGCGCTTTCCTGCCACCCATAGCCGCACTCGCCAGAATGCCCGGCAGCCCGTAGCAGTGGTCACCGTGCACATGGGTGATCAAGATGGCTTTCAATGAATGGAACGATAGCTTGGTATGCAAGACCTGATGCTGAGTGCCCTCACCACAATCAACCAGATACCAGCCCTTCCCTTTGCTTTCACGCAAAGCGATCCCGGTGACATTTCTTGTTTTGGTGGGTACACCGGCGGAGGTACCGAGGAAGAATAGGTTCATCGCTTATTCTGAATGGTCTCTGAGATAGTCTGTGGAAGGCCCGAATCTAATAGTGATAACGACACAAAATAATCGTAATCGCATTATCATCAACTGCGTAGACGAATCGATTCGTATCATCTATACGTCGCGACCAAAAACCAGCTAAGTTTTCCTTTAACGGCGCTGGTTTGCCAGTGAAGGGAATCGCTCCAGGATTCGTCAGTCCATGACAGTAATCGGCGACTCATCCATCAAGTCTCTGCGGGTTACCTTACCTGCTTTGAATTGTTCAATTGAGCGATTCAAATGCTCAGCATTCGCCGATGAGCGCAGAGCGCCGATAGTTTTTACGCAGCAAAGCAGATACAAAGGCATCCGAGTGCCACGCCTGGTTTAATGACTACCGTTCACCTTCAAGACCATGCCATACCCGGAGAACAATGATGGCAGTGGCATGGACTGAATATCGAACGACGTATTTTCCGAAAACCATATCTCGAACAGAGTCAGGCACCGGTGCCATTTCAACCGGTGCGCCCATATTGGGGAAGCCTGGAAGTAATTCGATTTTGCCAACAAGCTCGGCGGCAATCCTGGCCGCCGCAGACGGGTTGTGATCCGCAATGAACTCTCGGAGGCGTTTCAAATCGTCAATGGCTTCGGCCGTGTAAACCAGTTTCACTTACCTGACCCTGGCGCATCCTGCTCGTTTTCGGTTCCCCAGCTATTAAGCCAGCTGTGAACCTCGCTGGCATCAACAACCTTGCCTTGGGCAGCAGACTCCATTGCCTCTAACGTTTGTTTCCACCGCTCTTGCTCAAGCTGCTGCTTTGCTATGTATTCCGACAATGCCTGGTTGATCACCCAGCCTTTGCTCCGGTGTAACCTGCTAGCGATTGCTTCCAGGTGTTGTTCAACGTCTGCTTGAAGGCGGACTGTGGTGACGCTCATGACGATACCCTCAAATTTGGCGACTACAACGTATTACATCATAGTCTGCGAGGATGGAGCAAAAAACTTAACGCTGCGCTAATTCGCGCCGTTTTGCGGCGACGAATTGAGCGATTTGTTAGACGACTTGCCCGGTATGACTTCAACTTTTAATTCCTGAATCATAGGCCGGACCTTCGTCATTCGAGATTCTAGCTCTAGGGCATGAGACCGATACTCCTCAAGCTTTACCGGGTCATCGGGGCTATCATCGCTCAGCCACTTTAGCCTGCCAGGGATAACTGCCGCATACCGCGCCAACTCCTGCTCTATTTTGTCTAAACCATCAGGGAATCGGTACTCTTCACCTTCGTAATTGATGGCCATTGCTACAACTTGGTGAAGCTCACGCACCTCAAAAAGAACGCCGGAAAGAATAGTCCTGACATGCGTCCTTTTCTCTGCAGCAGCAGTTCTCCTGGCCAGTCGGGCTGAGTCAAAGCTGACCCAGAAGCTTCCCAACGATATTAGGAGTGCAAAAGCGGAAATGATGAGTGACATATACCTACTCGTCTAACAGTTTATTAATGCGCATGCGTATTTTCCTAACAACCAGCAGCCAAACCATCTACCTGCCATACATTGAAATTTATAAAAAAGCTCGCCTACGCGATACGCTTTGCTTAAAAATGGTTGTTGTCGCCCTCACCTGAATCTACCCCATTAATTCCCTTTAGGGAAAAGCCAATGTTGGCAAACTATCCAAACGTCGCGTATTTGCGAACTCGTTAACGGCCAAGTAAGGGAAAGCGTAAAATAGCGGGGTTGAGTGGCAGCCCTAAGGCAGTTTTTAACTGAGTGATATACACACCAGCTCCCCTCCGAACCATTGCTGTTTTAGCCCGCGCTGCTTTTCCAGCAGGGCTAAGTACGGGCGTAGGGGGTGGTGGCTGGGCAGCGTAACGTTCCGTTGGCGTAGGCGGCGTTGGAATGGCAGCTGTTCAGCGGGTTGGTGCAGGGGCGTGACGTGCTGGGTGAGCCATTCGATGTCAGGTAGTAGCAGGTGCGTGGCGCCGCTGTCTAGGGCTAGGGTCACGCCTTTGGCGTCGAAGTCACCGGCGTAGAGGTGTGGCCGATTGGTTTTGCGCCATGCTTTTGTCAGTTCGGCAAAGCCGCCGCCGTAGTGGCTGTCGCCACGATAGACCACCAGCGGGTTAGCGTAGCCGCTAAGCGCTGCTATCTCTGGCGAAAACGCGTAGAAGCTATCCAGGTTTTCCACCTGAACGAGCGCGCCAAACACCGCCAGCTTCAAGCCGCTTACATCAACATCGCGTATGCTGCGCGGCTCTGGCGCAAGCCATGCAGAGGGCTGCGGCGGCAAGTTGATCAGCACGCGTTTTGCACGTGGGCCTTCGCGGCGGCTTTTATCCTCCTCAACGCCTTCAGCTGCTTGGGCGGCACTGCTTAAGCCACTTAACGAGCGTCCTAGCGGTGCCAAACGGTCACTCTCCAACATGCTGTTGATTTGCGCCATGAGAGTGGCGTCAAAGCGCAGCGCTTGGTTGGAAATCCGCATGGTTAGATCAATATCTTGCTGATGGCACCATGCCACTACATCTTCGACCCACTTGCCACGGGATTTTTCTACCACGGGCTGGCGGTTAAGCTCTCGAACAACACTGTTAAGCCCGGCACGGGCGCGGCCTGATAACGTCATACTGCCACCGCCAGTGCAACGTCATGAATCAGGCGCAGATCGTTAAATGGGCTGGCCGGTGATTCGTCTTGGTGTAGGCGAAACGCCTGCTGCTCGCTACGCGGCAAGCCCTGGTATTCGGAGATAACCTGAAACAGCCAAATTTCATCGGGCCAATCGAGCTGGCTGTCATACAGATAAGCAAGCGCGCTAATCGGCTCGGCGGGGGGCTGATCTAACACCGCAAGATAAAAGCGTTCCACATCTTGTTTAAGCGCCTGCTGGCGTGCAGCGGCAAGGTTATCTTCCGGCGTGAGCGCAGGCACTGCCGACTCAACGGTTTGCGTGGCATGGCGTGGGGTTGGCAATTCATGCAACAGTTCTGCCAGCACGCGGCTTTCCAGCGCGCGATCTAACGCTGGCGCAGCGGCGGCATTTAACGGCGCAGCATGGTTGAACAACGCTGGTACATCGCTGCGTTTGGCGTAATTACTCGGCACAAAGCCTGGGTGTTCGCGCATAAACGCGACCATGCCGCTGATCAGGCGGCTGCGTGCCTGCTGTTTGCGAAAGCGTGCCATTAGCTCAATTAACCGCCGCTGCACTTCCCGCAGACTGGTGTAATGGTGGCTTAAGCGCTGCTGCAGCTGGCTGATGAGTAGCTTGCGCAGGCTGCCATCGCTGCCTACTAACGCAATTAGCTCGTCGAAGTCGATCAGTGCCAGGCCATCCAACAACCTAACAATCTGCTTCTGGGCGCGGTCGTTCTCGCGGATCTTATCGCTCAACTGGCTCACAAAGCCGAAATCGCTATTGAGCCGTTGCCAAAGGCTATCAATAGCATCGGCAAAGCGGCCGTTTAGATCGTCAACTTCCTGACGCAGGCGCAGCAGTTGCTGCTCCTGTCGCCAATGCTCACCTCGGCTGCGGGCTTCACGGTAGCTGTGCACCAACGAACGCACCAGCTCAAGGGTTTCCGCAACATCGGCATTTACATGGCGGCGGGTTTCATCGGCCAGCATTTCAGCGATCAGTTCGCGCACTTTAGGAGAGAGCTTTACGCCGCTCTGTTCATCTGGCCGCCATAACACCCGAGCGGCCAACAGCTTGCGCAGCGCACTGTCGTTGAGTCCGTCTAGCGGCACGTCATCACGAGTGTAGCCCTGCATCAGCCGTTCGGCATGCTTGCCCAACAGCGCCAGCCGTTCAGCGCCGGTTTTGAGCAGGCGACTTTCCAGTTCGCTCACAGCAGCGCCTCCTGGGCACCCTCTTCCCGCTCCGCATCGATGGGCAAGTTTTCCTCATCGCGGATAAAGCGCACCACCTCGATTAGGTAATCAATTTTACCGGTGACCACAAACACCTGACGCTCAGTGTGGGGCTGAAGCAAGTAACCATGCTCTTTCAAGCGTTTAAATAACTGCTTTACTTGGGCATCCAACTGGTCGCTCTGGGAACCAAAGAAGCTGTCTGTGGCTAGCCGTTCCAAACGCTCACGAAGGCTTTGGTTGTCTTCGCACTTAGCGCTGAACTCAGCGGGCTTGAGCACATCGCCTGGGGCCGCCAAGGTGTCGCGGCCTAGCGCCTCTTGAACCAGCTGCAGCCATTCCAGCAGTGGTAACAGACTGTTGATCGTGTCACTCAGCTGGCGCGATAGCTGCTCCCGAGCAGCTTCATTAAGCTGTCGCCAAGCTAAAAAGTAGACACTGCCTTCATCATTGCTCGCCAGCCTGCGGTTGAGCGGGCGCAGGTAGTCATCAATCGCGTCGCGGGTCTCGTCATTTGTCAGGTGGCGGAAGGCATTGTCATCACTGACGGCGCAGACAAACTCGCCAGCAAGCAAGCGTTCCAGTAGCGGGCCGTGTTCGATCATGCGGTCACCTCTTGCTGACGCTCCTTAATCCGCTGTGCAAGCGGGCTAAGGCGCGGCTCAATACGTTTTAGCAGGCGCTGGTTGGGCTGGTTAGGGTCCCGCTCAATCAGGTAGCGATTAGCAAACAGCAGCAGCACATCCGATTCCGGGTTGGGGAAGGCACCGACAATGTGGATACGGTTGCTGTCACAAGCGTCGAACAACTTTTCGACATTGTGATAGGCCAGCGTGCCAATTTCATCAATCGGCCAATGGATAGCAATTTGCGCATCCCCCCGTAGCAGCCGCGTAAACGCCAGCAGAAACTTACACAAAATCAGGTAGGCCATGCCATGGCTGGAAGACTCCAACAACTGGCGGTCGTTTTTGATCACCAGGTCAGTGCCGCCTTCGTTTAGGTGCAGTTCAAGGCGCAGCAGGCTTTCAAAGCTGTACTGCTGGTCACTGCGCAGCAAATCGACCACATCGGCCAGCGCATTAAGGTAATCGTCGCTGGGCAGCATCTGGCCAGATTCCCGCCACGCTTTGTAGCGCTGGGCAAACAGCTTTAAAGGCTCCCAGAAACCCAGCTCATCGATCGTCGATTGAATGCGTACTTCCGCTTTGCTGATGCCTTCTAAACGCAGGTCATCCGCCACTTCGTCGGAAAGCCGACGGCTTTGCGCACTGATACGGCGATTTAAGTCGCGGAAGACAATAAAGAATTTATCCAGGTCATCGCTTAAATTGCGCCCTTCCTGAATCAACTGCTGCTGTTGATCTTCCAATAGTTTTAGCATGTCGCGCAGCAGCGGCAACACCAATCGTGGGCTGTCGTTTGGTAGCTTCTCGCGTTCACTTTGCAGTGCATCGGCAAAGCCGCTACTGGCATCTTTAATCAGTTGGCTTTCTACCTCCAGGCAGCCCCGGCGCAGCTGCTCAAGCTGCTGATGGCGGCTGGTTAACGCTTGGCGAGCACGCTCAATGCGCTCCTCCATGTCACCTACGGCATCCGCTAAGGGGGCCCCCTCTGAAACGATGTCCAAACTTTCTAACTGGGTCAGCAGCGGCTTAAGGGCTTCTACGCTGCCGTGGGCATTTGCGCGCTGAATTTTTAGCTCATTAACCGCTGATTGATGCGCTTCACGTGCGCAATGGAAGTCATTTTTGAGGCGCGCTTTTTCGCGCTTCAACTGTTGATCAAGCTGAACCAGTTCGGCTTCCTGAGCCACTAGCTGGGGCTTGTGCTGGCTCCACTCCACGCGCATAAAGCGTTGATACTCGGTGAGTTCTTCCTGGCGAGCGGCGATTTTACGAATGCGTTCACTCTGCTGTTCCAAGCGTTTTTTCGTTTCCTGAAGCTGCGCGGGGTCCACGCCCTGCTCGGCAAGCTCCTGACTGAAGGCGGCTTCCAGCTCACTACGCTGGCGCTGATGTTCCTTGTTGGCGTCGTTGAGCTGCTGTTTGTACTGGCGTAACTGCGCATCTAGGCTATCCAGCTGGCTTTGCGCGTCGGCTTTTAACTCCAACAACTGGCCCTGATGGGTTTCGGCAAGCTCGGCAAGCGCCTGGCGTTTCTCTTCGCGCAGTTCGGCCTGGGCCTGCTCCTGACGAGCCAACGCCGCTTGGTGCTCCGCTCGGCGTACCTGCTGGCGCTTGGTATGGCGCTCTTGCTGCTGGCGGCGAGCCTCAAGGGCATACTCCACTTCCTGTTCGGCCCGCTGATACCCCATACGCGCCTGATCTTGGGCCTCGTCGGCCTGTTGCACCCGTTCGTTGTTCTGCTTTAGGGCTTTTTCGGCAGCGACACACTCAGCCTGGGCGCGCTGTTTAGCGCCATCCGCCTCTTCAATCGCCGCCAGCAAACTGGCTTCGTCCTGGGCGTAATCCGGCAGTGCAATGGCACTTAGGTCCAGCGCTAACCCGAACAGGTCGTCGCTGGCTCCTTCAGCAAGCTGCGGGGCGAGGTCTCGGCGTTCAAGCAGTTCTGGGGCAATAACCTTGCCGAGTTGCTGCTCCCAGCCAGGGCGGTGGTAGCGCAAGAAGTGGCGCAGGCTGCCTTGTTCGGGGTCGCGCTGTTGATAGAGCGCATAGCAGTGCTGTTCGGCTCGCTCACGCTGCTGACGACACTGCACCAACTGCTGCTCGGCGGCATCGCGTTCACGTTTGTGGCTTTCAAGCTCGCGGCGCAGTGCTTCCAACGTGGCGGCGGCAGCGCTGCGTTCCTGCTGTGTTTGGTCTAAACGCGCTTGGGCAAGCTCGGCTTCCTGGGCTTCTTCAGCAGTTTGGGTGGGCATTGCCAGCTGCGCTTTTAATTCGGCAAGCTGCTCAACACCCAGCTCTAACTGCGCTTGATACTCCCCCTCTAGCCGTTGGCGCTCTTGCTGATAGCGCTCGTTATGCTGCTGTTCGGCTTGCCACTGCTGCTCTCGGCGCTGCGCTTTTTCCTCGACCAGGGCATCTATCAATTCCTGGTTTTCTTGGGTTTGGCGGGCAAGTGCTTCGGAAAGCTCGCGTAACCGGCCATCTAAGCGCGCCTGGCTCTCTTTTACCGCGTCTTGCATGACCTGCAGATGCTGCTGAAGCTGATCACGCTGTTCACGCCACTGGGGCAAGGCGTTGATGTCTCGCTCCAGGCCAGTCATGTCGGCATCGGCGTAGTGCTCAAACTGGGTTTGCAGATCATTTAGGCGGCGCTGCGTGTGCTGCAAGTCGCTTGCGACTTCACTGTGGCGGTCGTTCAGCTCATCGCGCTGCTGGGTGTAGGCATTTTCACGCTGTTGGAACTCGCGCTGGTGGCGGTTTAACTCACCATCTAGGTCCGCAATGCGCTGTTCTGCCTGTTGATGATCGGCGCTTAGCTGGGGTTTCAACTGCCAAAGCGTGGTCTCTAACTGGGCCAATTCGCGATCGATGCCACCAAGCTTAGTCAGCGAGGCTTGCAGCGGCTCCAGGCGCATGGACTGGCGCATCTGGGCAATCCACTCCCGCGCTTTGGCACTGCGAATACGGGTGACCGGCAGCTCGACGCCATCCTCTTCGAAAATTGCCGCCAGCATGGTTTTGAGGGTATCCATCTTGCCCTCTTTCGCATGCACAGCAGAGACCAGTTTTTCGATATGACGGATACGCCGTTCAGGGTTAACCAGGCTAAACTGCGCCGCGATTTGGCGCAGCTTTAGGCCATCGCGACTATTACCGTGCAGCTGGGTAAAGTCGTTTTGGATCACCGAGCGGAACTCGGAGGTAGCTCCCAACTTAGAAGAGACAGGAATCCCGCTGCGGCGCAATCCGCTAGACCACTGTGGGTACTCCAGTGCCAAGGGGCCTTTTTCAGTTTCGATCAGATAGTCTTCTGGCCGATAAGGGGCACCGACAAAACGGTACTCCACGCCGCCTTCTTGCTTGCGCGTCAGCACTACTTGGCAAACATTGCCTGCTTCGCGGCGATATTCGTAAACGAGATAGCTTTGACGAGTGGGCAAATAGAAGGCATCAAACTTCATGCGGGTTTTCGGCACCACCTTATTGGGCAGCTCGCCGTAAAACACCGGCACTAACCGCTGAAGCGTGGTTTTGCCTGACGCGTTGGTGCCGCAAATATTGGTGTGGCCATCCACATTGAGTTCAACCACCCCTGACAAGTGGCCGTGAATCATAACGATGCGTAGCAAATGCGCCATGCCGTGTCCTTGATCGTCAAACGTCCGAAAACGCTATCTTGCCAGACCTAGAGCAAGGCGACATCTGTTCAGGTGTGAACTATTGATTTATCTAATGACAATGCACATTGTGATCGACTGCTAACACCATTTGTATTCCTACCTCTCACTCCTTCATGCGCTCTCTTAGTCACTCTCCCACGCTGCTCACCACAAAATCCCTAGCAACGCCTATATGGTAATCAATGGCCTCACGGCAAGCCTCGGAACTGCTGCTACCCAATGCATCTAGCAGCTTAAAGTGGCTGGTGGCAATGGTATCGGGGGCTTCGTGGGTTTTGGTAATCAGCGTAATGCACAGACGAAGTTCGTGAGTTAAGCCATCAAATGCCCGCAGCAACCGCTCATTGCCCGCGTAATGAATCATCAAGCGGTGAAATTGCAGGTCTTCTTCAATGCGGCGTGTTCCATCATTGCTGGCGGTCGCTTCGCATAAAACCTCTACCTGCTGTTTTAGCGCGCGCTCAGCGTCGCTGCTGTAGCGCTCCGATAAGCGCTGGATAGCATGGCGTTCAAGACATAGTCGCAAATCGAAGACATCCTCTAATTCAACGGCATTCAACGCCCTAACAAAAAAGCCGCGTCTTGGTTTTGAGATTAAAAGCCCACGACTTTCCAGTAAGCGAGCAGCTTCGCGAACCGGCGCGCGGCTGACGCCTAAATCTCGGGAAAGCTGCACTTCTGAAAGCCGCTCACCGGGCAAAAAGTGTTGCTGGATAATCGCTTGCGTCAAATAGTCGGCCACCTGTTCAACAAGGTTTTGCTGTTGAATAAAGCCGCCAGGAGCCACTGGGGAAGAGGCCATAGAGTTTACTCTTATTAGGTATTACGTACTTTTAGTATGACGCAAAAAAACATTCTGTCGACGGCCGATTGACGACTGTCGACAGTTTTACAAACCAATGCTATGTTCAAAAAGGCCTCATATAACGATCTATAACCACAATTCATAACAACAACTGGGCTGTTTTGTATCACGCCTCGCTCGCCTAACGACAACGTAAATCTATTACGTGCTAATAACCAAGGAGCAGGAAACATGAAGACACCACTGGCTTTGGCAATTTCCGCTGCAGCACTCGCTTTTTCGTCGGCCGCCCTGGCAGACGACCCGAAACAGGGCGGCACTGTTAACACCATTATCCAACCAGAACCGCCAGGCTTAGTGCTGGGGATGGTGCAAAACGCGCCTACGCGCACCGTGGCAGGCAATATCTATGAAGGGCTGCTGCGCTACACCACAGATCTGGAACCCATGCCGCAGCTCGCTGAGTCATGGGAAGTCAGTGACGACGGCCGCACCTACACCTTCCACTTACGAGAAGATGTTACCTGGCACGACGGCGAACCCTTCACTGCTGACGACGTGGTATTTTCTGCCGATGTTTTCCACCGCGAACTGAACCCCAGTGCGCGGGCCGTTTTACAACATGTGGAAAGCATCGAAGCAACGGATGACTACACCGTTGTATTTACCTTAACCGACCCCTTCGGCCCGTTCCTGATCTCCTTTGAGGCAGGCACCTTCACCATGGTGCCTGAACACCTGTACGCGGACACCGACTTCCGCAACAACGAACACAATGATCACCCGATTGGCACAGGCCCTTTCAAGTTTGCTAACTGGGAACGCGGCACCGTTATCGAGCTGGTTAAAAACGATGACTACTACGAAGACGGGCTCCCCTATCTGGATGGCGTCAACTGGCACATCATCCCAGACGGTGGCTCCCGTGCAGTTGCCTTTGAGAATGGCACCATCGATGTACTACCAAGCGGTACCGTTGAGAACTTCGATATCCCGCGTTTATCCGCGATGGATAACGTCTGTATGACAGAAGAAGGCCACGAATATTTCAGCCCCTTCGCCATGCTGTGGATGAACAACCGTGAAGGCCCCACCGCCGACAAACGATTCCGCCAAGCGGTGATGTATGCCATGGATCGTGAGTTTGCCAAAGACGTGCTGTGGAATGGCTTAGGCAATGTGCCGCTCTCGGCCTTTGGTTCCAACGCCCGTTTCCAACATGACGATTTAGAGCCCTACGATCACAATCCAGACCGTGCTCGTGAGCTGTTAGCAGAAATGGATTACGACGGCGAAGAGATTACTATCCTGCCTCTTCCTTACGGCGAAACGTGGACCCGTTGGGCTGAAGCCGTACAACAGAATCTGCGTGAAGTGGGTATTAACGTAAGAACCCAAGCCACCGACGTGGGCGGCTGGAACCAGCGCCTTGGCGACTGGGATTACGATCTCGCCTTTACCTACTTGTTCCAGTACGGCGACCCGGCGCTGGGTATTTCACGCACCTACCTTTCCGACAATATTGCCAAGGGTTCACCCTGGAATAACGTGGAAGGCTACGAAAACGAGCGTGTTGACGAGCTATTTAATGCCGCGGCCACGGCCTTCCCTGATGAAGAGCGAGAAGCGTTATACCGTGAAGTGCAGGAAATTCTGCATGAAGATGTGCCCGTTGGCTGGCTGATGGAGCTGGGCTTTCCTACCCTTTACCGCTGTGACGTAAAAGACCTCGTGACTTCCGGTGTGGGCGTCAACGATGGCTTCAAAGATGCTTGGTTAGACCGCTAATCCAAAGCGACACCCAGGCCGCGCAAGCTGCCTGGGTGCTTCAGCCATGTCATGAAGGTATCGGTCAGGAAGGTGTCTATGGTTTACGCTCGTTTGATAGTGATGCGGTTATTGAAGGCCGTTATCGTATTGTTTCTAATCGTTATTTTTAACTTCTTCCTTATTCAGATGGCTCCCGGTGACCCCGCGGCGATTTTAGCCGGTGAGGCGGGCGCTGCTGACCAGGAGTTTCTCAACCAATTGCGTGAACGCTTCGGCCTTGATCAGCCGATGTATGTGCAACTGTGGCGTTACGTATCAGGCATTGCCATGCTCGATTTTGGTTACTCCTATCGGCTTGGTGTGCCTGTTTTTGATCTCATCATGTCTCGACTGCCCGCCACACTGTTACTAACCGGCACGGCGTTTGTGCTCTCGCTGGTGCTCGGCATTGTGGCAGGTTCCATGGCCGCGGCGCGGGTTAAAAAGCCCTCTGGTTCACTGATTATGGCGCTAGCCCTGGTGTTTTATGCCACGCCTCTGTTTTGGGTAGCGCTGATGTCGGTAGTGGTGTTTTCCGTTTACCTCGGCTGGCTGCCCGCTTACGGTCTTTACACCGTTGGTGCGGGGCACACTGGCTTTGCGCTTGTGCTGGATGTCGCCACGCATTTAATACTGCCTGCCACTACGCTGGCGCTATTTTTTATGGCGATTTATACCCGCATGACGCGCACCTCTATGCTCGATGCAGCCCAGCAGGACTTCGTTAAAACCGCTCGCGCGAAAGGGTTAAAGCCTAGCGTCATTCAGCGCCGACACATTCTTCGCAATGCCCTACTGCCGATCATCACCCTGGCAGGCTTACAGGCTGGGCAGATGGTTGGCGGCGCTATTTTGACGGAAACCGTGTTTGCTTGGCCGGGTATCGGGCGACTGATGTTTGAAGCTCTACAACAGCGTGACTACAACCTGCTGCTGGGTATTTTCTTCTTCTCGGCGGCTTTAGTGATTGTCTTCAATATTCTTACCGACTTGGTTTACCGCTTGGCTGATCCGCGCATCAAGGGGGCCTCATGAGCTTTTTCGCACGCTTTGCGCAAAACCGTGGTGCCCTGATAGGGCTGATTATTCTGCTGCTAATTATCGTCATGGCGATTCTGGCGCCTTTGCTATTTCCTGAGTCGCCCTGGCGCATGGTTCAACGGCCCTTTTTGCCGCCGCTATCCCAGGAAGGTTTCCTGCTGGGCACCGATACCATGGGACGCAACGTCGCTGCTGGGTTAATGCATGGTGCCTGGGTGTCGTTGCTGATTGGCTTGGTATCCACCAGCGTCGCCCTGCTGATTGGCGTGCCGCTGGGAGCGATTGCGGGCTACTACGGGGGACTGATTGACGACGTACTCATGCGCTTTACCGAGTTCTTTCAAACCATTCCCAACTTTGCCCTGGCGATTGTGTTGGTGGCGATTATGCAACCCAGCATCACCTCCATTGTGCTGGCGATTGCGCTGGTCAGTTGGCCCCCCGTTGCCCGTTTGGTAAGGGCAGAGTTTATGTCGTTACGGCACCGTGAATACGTTGAAGCGGCTCGCTTGGTTGGCCAAACCAATAGCACCATTATCTTGCGTCAGATTCTGCCTAACACGCTGTCGCCGATTATTGTGCTGGCCTCATTAATGGTCGCCACCGCTATTTTGCTGGAATCGGCGCTGTCGTTTTTAGGCTTGGGCGATCCTAACGTGATGTCTTGGGGCTACATGATTGGCGCGGCACGTACGGTTATTCGCCAAGCCTGGTGGCTAAGCTTTTTCCCTGGTGTGGCGATTCTACTCACCGTTCTGGCGTTGAACTTAGTCGGTGAAGGGCTAGACGATGCGCTTAACCCCAAACTTTCCCGCGAGCGCTAGGAGCCCTTCATGACGGTCACTATTGATTCTAAAAAAGAGAATCCATCAGTTGAAACAGTGCTTAGCATTCGTGACTTAAGCGTGGCACTACCCAAAGGCGCCGACCGTGCCTTGGCGGTGGAAAACGTTAGCTACGACGTTAATCGCGGCGAAATCATGTGCGTAGTCGGGGAATCCGGCTCGGGTAAATCAATGGCCGCTAACACCGTGATGGGCCTACTCCCTAAAGGCGTACGCCCCGTTCAAGGTGAGGTCAACTTTCTCGGCCAAGACGTCATCACCCTAACCGAGAAACAGCATCGCGCCCTGCGCGGCCTTAAAATCGGCATGATTTTTCAGGAACCCATGACCGCGCTTAATCCGTTAATGCGGGTCGGTGCCCAAATTGCTGAGGTGTTCGAAGCGCACGGTCAACTGACCCCAAAACAGCGCCAGGAACGTGCCTTGGAGCTGTTGATTGAAGTGGGTATCCCACAGCCAGAAAAAGCTATCAGCGCCTACCCTTTTGAGCTATCCGGCGGTCAGCGGCAACGCGTCATGATCGCCATGGCATTAGCCCTTGAGCCCGTGCTGTTGATCGCCGACGAGCCCACCACCGCGCTGGATGTGACTACCCAGGCGCAGATCCTTGAGCTTATTCGTGATTTACAGCGCCGCCGTGGTATGGCGGTGATGTTTATCACTCATGATTTTGGGGTCGTGGCTGAAATCGCCAACCGCGTCTGTGTCATGCGCCATGGTAAAATTGTCGAAATCGGAGAAGCCAAAGAGGTGCTGGAAAATCCGCAGAACGCTTACACAAAAGCACTGATTGCCGCCATTCCCAGCAATGCAGTGCCGCCCCACCGTGAAACAAGCCAGGTGGCTCCGCTACTCGAGATCAAACAGCTTAATAAAGTCTTTCGTTCACGCGGGGGCTGGTTTAAGCCAGCCCGAGAAGTCCGCGCACTGGATGATATCTCGCTAACTCTGGCCCGTGGCGAGACCATGGGTATTGTTGGTGAATCGGGATCGGGGAAATCCACCCTTGGCCGCTGTGTGGTGCGCCTTGAACACCCAGACAGCGGTGAACTGTTGCTGGATGGCGTTAATCTTTCACAGCTAAAAGGTGACGCGTTGCGTCGTGAACGCCACCGCGTGCAGATGATTTTTCAGGACCCCTACGCCTCGCTTAACCCACGCACTCGGGTCGGCATGGCGATTGCTCAAGGGCCTATGGCCAATGGCACACCCAAAAACGTGGCGCTCAAACAGGCAGGTGATCTGCTTGACCTTGTGGGCCTTGGCGCAAGCGCCGTGGAGCGCTTCCCCCATGAGTTTTCCGGCGGACAGCGCCAGCGCATTGGCATTGCTCGTGCGTTGGCGCTAAACCCTGAACTGATTGTCGCTGATGAAGCTGTTTCAGCGTTGGATGTGTCTATTCAAGCCCAGGTACTGGAACTGCTTGAAGAGTTGAAGCAACGGCTTTCGCTTTCACTGCTGTTTATTACCCACGATTTACGGGTAGCCGCGCAAATTTGCGACCGCATCGTGGTGATGCAGCATGGCCGTATTGTTGAACAAGGCAGCGCTGAACAAATATTCCTTCAGCCAAAAGAAGCCTATACCCAATCGCTGCTTGATGCGATTCCTGGTCGTCAAGCGCCGGTGGCGGCTACCGCCTAATCATTGAATCGTTAACCTCTTTACCAAGGAACACCCATGCAGATAACCCTGGAGGCGCTGAGCGCACTTGTTGGTTCAGCCCATGTGCTCACGGGTGATGATGTCACTAGTCGCCGCGTTGACTGGATGACCGGCGCGCCCTGCCAAGCAGGCGCTATCGTGCGCCCGGCAGACACCGAACAGTTAGCGGCTGTCATGCAGGCCTGCCACGCGCTTAAACAGCCAGTAGTGACCCACGGCGGCTTAACCGGTTTAGTGCATGGCGCGGAGGCGGGCTCGGAAGAGTTGGTAATTTCCCTGGAGCGCATGACCGCTATCGAAGAGATTGACCAGGTCGGCGGCACGATAACGGTACAAGCAGGCGCCCCCCTTCAGCGGGTACAAGAAGCCGCTAACGAGGTTGGTCTGCAGTTCCCGCTGGATTTAGGCGCACGCGGAAGCTGTACGATTGGCGGCAATATCGCGACTAATGCTGGCGGTGTCAGGGTGATTCGCTACGGCATGATGCGCCAGCAAGTACTAGGGCTTGAAGCAGTAATGGCCGACGGGCGTGTTGTCAGCTCCATGAATCGCATGCTGAAAAATAATGCAGGGTTTGATTTAAAGCAGCTGTTTATTGGCAGTGAAGGCACCCTGGGGATTATTACCCGCGCCGTGCTGCGGCTTCAGCCGCCTACCCCTAGCGAGCAAACGGCACTGGTGGCGTGCCACTCGTTTGACGCGCTAACCGGGCTATTAAGCCATATGGGCAAAGCGCTTGGGGGTGGCCTGGGTGCGTTTGAGGTAATGTGGCAAAACCACTATCGCCTGCTCACTGAAACGTTGGCGAGGCACACGCCCCCGATTCCACCAGAGCACCCCTTTTATGTGATTATCGAGTCGCTCGGCAACGATGAAACTCACCATGCAGAGCAGTTCCGCGAAACGCTTGAACAGGCATTTGAACACGACTTAATCGTCGATGCTGTGATTGCTCAATCAAGCACTCAACGCGATGGTCTCTGGGCGATACGAGAAGATATTGAAGGGCTCATCAAGGGGCTGGCACCCGTATTGACCTTTGATGTCAGCCTCCCTATTGCCGATATGCAGCGCTATACCGATGCATTAGAGAAGCAACTGGTACAACGCTGGCCAGATGGCCGCCTGGTGGTGTTTGGCCATCTTGGCGACGGCAACCTGCATATTTCTGTTAGCGTTGGCAGCGATGCGCCAGAAGAGCGCCACGCGGTAGAAACACTGGTTTACGAGCCACTTAAAGCGCTGGGAGGCTCTGTTTCAGCAGAGCATGGCATTGGTTTGGAAAAACGCCCCTGGCTTAGCACCTGCCGCTCTCAGGCGGAAATCGAATTAATGCACACATTGAAGCAGGCGTTTGACCCACACCAGTTGCTTAATCGCGGTAAAATTTTGAGCTGAAAATTTTCACTATTAGGATATCGATATGCCCTCCTACCCCCATCATCTTACTGGTGAAGGTCCCCTTAATCCGTTTCCTGGGATTAAAGTTCTGGAGCGCCGCATTGGCCGCGAAATCCCTCATCGATTGGGCTCTAATGAAGGCTTGGACATGCCCCATCGTGCGCTACGTGAACATTTTGGCGATGCTGTCGCCGAGCATGTGTATTGTTACGGCGATGCGGAAGCTCTCGGCGTTCGTCAGCGACTAAGCGCCCAGCAGGGTATACCACTCGATCACTTGCTGGTGGATGCCGGCGCCGATAGCCTAATCGCGTTAGCGCTACGCACCACTTGCACACCGGGCGACACCGTGGTTAGTACGGCGGGCACTTACCCAACCTTTGGTTACTTTGCGAAAGGCCAGGGTTGCCACTTAGTAGAACCTAGCTATGTTGAAGCCCCTGGCCTACTGGCCCCTGATTTGGAAGCGTTAGCGGCGGCAGCACACCAGGAAAATGCCCAGCTGGTTTATTTAGCCAACCCCGATAACCCTAGCGGCCATCTGCATAGCGACAGTGCCATTCTCAAGCTGCGCGACGCACTGCCGGACACCTGCTGGCTGCTGCTGGATGAGGCGTATGGCGATTTTCGTGATGACGCCAACAGTGACTTCGCTGCCAAGGCACTTCCGGGAGTCATTCGCCTACGCACGCTGTCAAAAGCCCACGGTTTAGCAGGCTTACGCATTGGCTATGCGATTGCTGACCCTGACGTGCTCGCCTTGATGATGAAGGTGCGCATTCACTACGCGGTATCCACCTTTACCCAGGCAGCCGCAGAAATCGTGCTCGATCACCCAGCTGAAGTCCACCAACATATTGCGGAAGTAAAAGCACGCAGGGAACAGTTAGCGGCTCATTTCCAAGCACTGGGTGCCGACGTACTGCCTAGCGCCACCAACTTTATCGGCATTCGCTTACCAACTGCCGAACTGGCTGATCGGGTAAACCGTGAGCTACTGGAAGCAGGCCGTTTAATCGCCCGCCCCGCTCACCCAGCGCTTGGTCATGTCTTACGCATTACCGCCGTCGCGGATGCTTTGGAACCAGGGCAGCTGGCGATTCTTGAGCAGGCCATTAAAGAGAATGCCTGACGACTGTCAGGCATTCTTCAAACGCTAGCGAATAGCGGGCAATGAACCTAAGCGGGCGTTAACCAGTGCTTGAACGCGGCCAGCTCGCCACGCACCGCTTGGCGATACAGGCGCTGCAAGCGCGCGGTCACACTGTCGTCCGGTATCGGCGCGTCGACTGCCGGCGCACCCGCCCTTACCCCGATGCGGCGGCCATCCAGTTCACGCAGAGGAAGAATTTCCGCAGCGGTACCGGTTAAGAACGCTTCATCAGCGGTATACAGCTCATCGCGAGTGATGCGCCGTTCGCGCACTTCAATGCCCAGCGCCTCGCGGGCTAACTGGATCACGCTGTCGCGGGTGATGCCCTGCAAGCAGGACGTCACTTCAGGCGTGTGTAGCACGCCATCGCGCAATAAGAAAACATTAGCGGCGGACGCTTCGGCTACATAGCCTTCCGGGTCGAGCATGATGGTTTCATCAAACCCTGCTTTCACGGCGGTATTCAGCGCCAGCATCGAATTCACATAATGACCGCTGGTCTTGGCACGGCACAGGCTGATATTGACGTGGTGGCGCGCCCAGGAAGACGTCAGCGCACGTAACCCACAGCGGGTTGCCTGCGGCGACAGATACGGCCCAAGGTCCCAGGCAGCAATCATCACATGGGTGCTTAACCCTTTAGCCCGTAGGCCAAGGCCTTCCGCGCCAAGAAACACCGTTGGCTTAAGATAAGCGTTAGTCAGCTGATTTTTACGCAAGCACTCCTGCTGAGCCTCAATCAGCGCCTCTTCGCTAAAAGCGATCGGAATATCTAAGGAGTGGGCGCTTTCTGCTAAGCGGCGGGTATGCTCGGCAACCCGAAACAGTGCCGCTCCTTGCCCCCCTTCATAGGCGCGCACGCCCTCAAAGCAGCCCATTCCATAGTGCAGCGTATGGGTAAACACATGAACCTTAGCCTCTCGCCAAGCCAGCCATTCACCATCCTGCCAAATCCAACCATCGCGATCATAAAGCGGTGTCATTGCGTAAATTGCTCCCACTGTTGGCGCCAGCCGTCGATTAGCGCTTGCTGGTGCGGTTGTAAGGCTTGATATCCCCAGGCAGCAATTTCATCGTTTTGCGGGTCGGGGACACTAATGGTGCTACCTGCCAAGGTTTGAATAACGCTATGTCCACATAGCGGTACATAACCTTCTGAGTAACCACCTTCATGGACGAAGACCAGCTTCCCCTGACAGCAACGGGCAGCAAGTGCTTTTAGCTGTGCGGTCATTTCGGCAAACGCGGCACTGTTGAGCAGCATCTTGCCTAGCGGGTCTTTGGCACAGGCATCATAGCCACAGGCCACTACGATTAAGTCTGGGTTAAACGCTTCCAGTGCTGGCAACACCAGCGACTCCATCGCATAGCGATAAGCGCCCAAACCACAGCCCGGCGGCAGCGGTAGGTTAAGATTCGCCCCTAGCCCTTCGCCTTCTCCCTGCTCTTCAAAACTGCCTGTATCAAGGGGATAGTTCGCGGCTTGGTGAACGGAAACGGTGAACACCTCAGGCTCGGCGTAAAACGCCGACTGCTGGCTATTACCGTGGTGCACGTCCCAATCAAGAATCGCTACCCGCTTCACTTGCCCCAAGGCTCGGGCACGCATCACCGCTACCGGGATATTACCCAGCAAACAGAAACCACGCCCCTGATCTGCCTCGGCGTGATGCCCCGGAGGGCGGCAAAGTGCATAAGCGTTATTAACATGCCCAAGCGCCACGTCCTCTACCGCTGCGACGGCAAGCCCCGCGGAGTGCCTTGCGGCGGCCCAGCTACCAGGTGTAAAGGGCGCGCAGTCACCGCCATTGCCACCGCCACTCGCATCGGCTTCCGCAAGCATTTGCAGATAACGTGGGGTGTGAAAGCGCAGCAGGTCTTCCTGCGCGACAACGGGTGGTTTGACCACCCTCAGTTCATCTATCAGACCGCTGACTTCAAGAATATTCTTCAGTCGCCGCTTGCTTTCGGGGCTTTCCGAAGCAGGCTGCGGCTGCAGAAATTCACCGGGAGCAGAAAAAACACCAATTGCCCCCTGGTCGTGCCAAAAGCAGCGTTCGTGCCAGTAAAACCCTGTCTTACTCATTGAGCGTCTCTCAACTTCTCTGATAACCGCGCATAAAGGCGGCAAGGTTAGCGCTTAGCTGCTCAGTCGGATAGCCGCCCTCTTGAATCACCACGGTGGGCTGCGACAAACCGCTCAACAGCTCACCCAATGCCACAAAGGCTTCGGTTTCCACGCTTAACCCGGCAAGCGGATCATCCTTGTGGACATCCAGCCCCAAAGACACCACGACCGCCTCTGGCTGGTAACGGTTGAGTTGCTCAATCAGCGTGGCCACCGCGTTAAGATAGGTCTCGCCATCACTGCCCAATGGCAAAGGCAAGTTGACGTTGGCACCTTCACCCTCTTCGCACCCTATCTCGTCCACGCCCCCCCAGAAGAAGGGATAAAAAACGCTTGGGTCGACGTGTACAGAGCCAGTCCAGACATCCCCGCGGGAGTAGAAAATATCCTGAGTACCGTTACCGTGATGCAAATCCACGTCAATGATCGCTACTTTGGCAAATTTCTCACGCAGCACGCTGGCAGCCAGAGCAGCGTTATTCAACAAACAGAAGCCCCCCGCGTTATCCGGCCCCGCGTGATGACCCGGTGGGCGGCATAAGGCATAAGCGCGAGGGGGATAGGCGAGCGATGCACCACTCATCACTTCCTCCGCTGCAGCCACGGCTGTCGCAGCCGAGGCTAATGCCCCTTGGAAGCTTGTTTCGCTTAATGGGCAGGCCATATCGTGCAAATGCCAGCCCGCCTGGCCAACTGGGTGGCTCGGGTAGTGGCTCGCACCACCGCAGGGGTGAACGTTCGGTGCCACCAGCGCCGCTGCATTAGGCAGTGCTTGCCAACGCTCATAAATCGTTTCCAAAAAGCGTAAATAGCGCGGCGTATGAATCTGCTCAAGACGTTTACGCAGCATCGGCGAGTCAGTTTCACTAGGTGCCGTCAGGCTCAAACCAGCCGCGGCCAACCCTTTGCTTAGCAGCTCAGCGCGCACCGGCCCTTCCGGTGATGGTGCTGGCTGTCCACGCAGCAGAAAGGTCGGCGGCGCATGGTAGTCCTGGTCAGGGTGGTAGAAGCACTTCATGTGTTGCACATCCGCCTTTTAAAGTAGTGAGGGAATCCAGGTTGAAAGCGCTGGAAATGCCGCTAACAGCACAATAATGCCAATAAAAGCCACATAAAATGGTAGTGATGCCACAATGGCCCGCTCATAAGGCACTTCGGCTATTCGGGCCGCCGTCATCAGCGTCATCCCCACTGGGGGAGTCACATTGGAAACGTTAAGCACCACAATCATCAATATGGCGAAATGCAGCGGGTCAAAACCCAGCTGAATCATGGCTGGCACAAGTACGGGCGCAACCACTACGAGCGCAGGTAACACGTCCATTACCGTACCAATCACCAACAGTAGTAAGCACACCAGCATTAACTGTAGGAAGGCGGCATCACTGAAGGTGGTAATAAGCCCGGCAGCGTCTCTGGCAATCCCTGAGCGTGTTACAAACCAGCCCAGTACCGCCGAGGTGGCAAGCAAGAAAAACACCACCCCAGAGAAGCGTACGGTCACGACCAGCGCATCCCAAATTTTTCGCCAAGTGAGATTCCGATAAAATACGACGCCAATCACGATGGCATACACCGCCGCAAACCCAGAGGCTTCAGTGATGGTGGTTAAGCCCGACAGAATGCCACCCAGAATAATCAGCGGCACCACCATGGCAGGCAGCGCAACCACAAACGACATCAGCGCTACTTTAAACGGCGTGGGCGCCTGTTTGGGATAACCCCGTTTCCAGGCTAGGAAAAAGCTCACGCCGAGCAGCGCTAAAGCCATCAACAGCCCAGGTACAATGCCACCCGCGAAAAGGTCGATCACCGAAATATCACGCAGCAACGTTGCATACACCACCATCACCACACTGGGTGGAATAATCGGCCCAATAATCGATGAACACGCCGTAACGGCGGCCGCGTACTCGGCGTCGTAGCCCTGCTTTTTCATTTCGGGAATCATGATTTTGCCGATTGCCACGGTGTCAGTAACAGCGGCACCGGTTAACCCGGCAAAAAACACCGATACCGAAATATTGACGTGGGAAAGTGCACCACGAACACGGCCAAATAACGAATTATTAAACGCAATCAGCTTATGGGTTAGTCCGCCCTGATTCATTAGTTCGGCGGTAAAAATAAAATAAGGCACCGCAATTAACAGAAACCCAGAGACCCCTGAAAACATTCGGTCAGCAATGATGCCGAGCATGCGTTCTCCACCCAGGGAGAAACCACCAGCCAGCCCGGACATGGCCATGACGACCGCCACGGGAGCCCCAATAAACAGCAACAGCACAAATACAATAATCGTAGGCGTCATGGTCGGGTCTCCCCTTCAGAACTCTCAAGAAGCTCATCGATCACCTCATGCTCGCTTGTAAAGTGCTCAAGCAGTGCAAAGCCATGAACGAGATGCAGCAACATAATCAGGCCACTGATAGGAACAACAATGGCCGTCACTTTGCTAGGAATGCGGATTTGATCCGACACCATGTAGACCTGAGTCGCGTTGGTGAAGTAGCCCCAGCCATACCAAGTAAGCATGAGTGCAAATAAGCCGAGGACTGCCAGACACATCACCGCCGCTATTTTCACCATGATTTTGGGCAGGCTACGCACTAGCAGCGTCATCGCTACATGCTCGCCATAGCGCAGTGAAATGGTCATGGAGAGAAAGCCTATCCATGGCAAAAAAAGCCGAGCCAGTGAATACGTCCAGCTCAGCGTGCTGCCGGTAAACAGCTTGTAGAGAAAGGCGGTAAAAGAAATACCCAGCATCGATAAAATACAGCCAACGCACAACACAATCGCCGCCTGATTGATGTGATCGCTTAGGCGGCGTAACGGGGGTAAAACGCTCATGGTGATTCCTCACGCTGAGGCAGCCTTTCTACCCCAGCGTTTGTCCGTCGCTAAGTCTTACTGGCCGTAAATGCGCAGATCGTCATCTGCAAGCTGCTGACCAACCCGCTCGACTTCGTCAAGTAGCCCCTGCACACGGGCTTCATCCATACCGAAGTCATCGACAATCCACTCTTTCCAAGCGGGTCGGGCAACCTCTGCCATGCGTTCCCGCTCGGCATCAGGCATCAGGTAGCAAGCTTCGAAACGTTCGCAGGACTCTACCCAACTGGCGGTGGCAAGCGCACCAGACATACCGTGGCTCAGTTGAATCGCTTCGCGGGCAGAGCTGATTAACGCCTGTTGATGCGTTTCCGGTAGCGACTGATACCAGGATTCACTGACGACCCAAGGGGCACTGTTGTACACATGCCCTGTCAGGGTGGTGTAGTCCGTTACCGCATCAAAGTTGAACGTGGTATTCAGCACAGGAGCGTTGAACTGGCCATCCGCTAGCCCCGTTTCAAGGGCAGTAATCAGCTCACCCCAAGGGAGGGGCGTGGCAGAAGCACCAAGTGAGCGCATGATAGCCACGTGAGCGGGGTTCTCTTCGGTACGGATATTGAGCCCTTCGAGATCCTCCATGGTCTCAATCAAGCGCACGTTGTTAGTGAAGGCCACAAAACCACCGCCATCATCGAACGTACCTAAGTAGCGCATATTGGCATCTTCAACGGTGCCGGACATGAAGTCAGCAAACCATTCGCTGTCAAAGAAGCTCCACGCTTGGCGCCAGCTGGTAAACAAGAAGGGTGCCGTTACCGCTTGGTAGTCGCCATAAAACGACGACATTGCACCCGCTGACATAATGGTCGATTGCAGGGTACGACCACCCTGCACTTCTGAGCCGTTTTCTACTTCAGAACCTAACTGACCACCACCAAAAATAGAGACCTCAAGGTCTCCATCGGTGCGCGCTTCCACAAGGTTTTTGAAATGCACCAGGGCAGGATAGATTTCGTTATTCTTCATATCCTCTGGAAGCTGTGTGGCGATGACCATTTCATAGGACTGCGCCTGGGCGGTGGCACTGGCAATAGCCAGTGGCAGAGCCGCCATGGCAGCGAATAAAAAAGACTGTGTAGGTTTCATAACTTACCTCGTTTTGGTTATTAGCTGGTTTGCGTTATGACTGGCGTTTCCACTCGTAAGCGATCGTTTTATTATCGTTATTGTTAAAGCCGTAGAAGGCGAACGTGACGGCTCCCTGTTAGCTACTCGGCTCCCTGTTAGCTACTCGGCTCTCTGTTAGTTACTGGCTGTTAGCTACTGGTTAATGGCCTCCCACACTTCAATGGCCGCGGCTAAGTCTTCAAGCGATGCGCCAACTGACTTAAACAGCGTGATGGCCTCTGCAGAGCGCCGACCTGGCTTAGTTCCCGCAAGCACCTCAGCAAGCTCTGCCTTGATATCCTCGAAACGGAACGCGCCTTCATCGATTGCCTGAAGAATATCGCCGGCTTCGCCCTTAGCCCCTGCATAGGTGTCCACAAATACGACAGATCGACGCAGGCACTCAGCATCGGTTTCGCGCATTTGGGGGCGGAAGGCGCCGATAAGGTCAACATGCGTGCCCGGTGTTAACCACTCACCTTTAATTAGCGGCTCTGTGGAGAGCGTGACGCAGCTGACAATATCAGCCTGTACAACCGCGTCTTGCAGATCACTAACGACCTGGGTGTCAAATCGGTCGGCATAGGCCTCGGCGATAGCAGAAGCCTTTTCAGGGTTCCTGCCCCACACCAACACACGTTTGATTGGTCGAATGCTGGCATGGGCTTCAATGACCATAGGGGCCAACTTGCCAGTTCCCACCACCAATAGCGTTTCCGCCGCCTCGTTGGCTAGTGCTTGTGCCGCCAAGGCAGAGGCAGCAGCTGTGCGGCGGCGCGTTAGTTCGCTACCATCAATGCACGCTAGTGGTTGGCCGTGTTTACCTTCACTAAGCAAATACAGCCCTGAAATAGCAGGAATATTGTGCTGGGCGTTCTGAGGAAAGACGTTGACCATTTTGACGCCGATATAGCCTGCTGGCTCCCAGGCAGGCATCAGCAGCATGGTGGCTTCACCGTCGGGGCGATGCATCGCGTGATGATGGCGTGGCGGAGATTCAACGCCGTTCACAAAGGTGGTATGTAGCCGCTTAATCAAACCTTCCCAGGTTAGATAGCGTTCCACTTCCGCCGCAGACACAACCCGCATATCAAGCCTCCGGCAGCGCAGCAACAACCATGATTTCTACTTTCCACTCCGGCTTGGCAAGCTTGGCTTCAATCGCTGCACGTACAGGCGGGCGTCCAGGCACTACCCAGGCATCCCAAGCAGCATTCATTTGGTCAAACTCGGCCATGCTGGTGACCCAAATTTGCGCCGAGATAAGCTGCTCTTTCGAGGTGCCTGCCTGGGCTAACAGTTGGTCAATGCGCGCGAGCACTTGCTCGGTCTGGCCACGCATATCAGCCGTTGCATCGCTGGGCACTTGGCCAGCGAGATAAACGGTGCCGTTGTGAATCGCGACTTGGCTCATGCGGGCATTGCTGTCTTGATAGGTAACGCTCATGGTGTCTCTCCAAGGAAAATGAGGTTCCTCTTGAGACTACGATGATGATGAGCGGCGTGCTTGCCCGAAACTCTGGCAAATTTGCCCGTAAGTGTTGTAACTCATCGAGCAATGATTTCTGTTTGCCAAGCTAACGGTCTGAGGAGGGGGCAATCTCAAAGTAACGCCGATAGGCGCGAGAAAAGCTTCCTTGGTCGCGGAAGCCAACCAGCATGGCAATATGGCCAAGGCTTAGTGCGCTGTGCCGAACCAGCGTACGAGCGTGTTCAAGCCGTCTGCGCTGAACATATGCTAATGGCGTCACACCGGTTAGGTCACGAAAACAGGCATGAAAATGCCCAGGGCTTAGCGCACATAATGCGGCTAATTGCTCAACCCGAATATCGTCCGCCAAGTGCTGATCCAGCCACGCATCCAGCCTTTCCAGGTCAAGCCGTTCGCTGATACAGCGAACACCGATCTGGTCAGCAACTTGCTTCGGCTCATCTTGAAGGTACATATACAGCGCTCGAAGCAGCAGCACGGCAATTTCATTTTGCAGCGCGGGGCACTGCTCCAACTGGTTCGTTAAGGCATGGGTCAGCTGATTAAGCGCCGGAGGTACGGTAAAAAAACGTGGTTTGTCGAATAGCCGCTCGATTTCACTGCCTTTTTCCAACACCGCCAAGTGCTTAACAGGAATGTCCAACACCAGCGTGCGGTTACTGCCATCGCCTTGGTACTCATGGTGTCGAGAAGACGGGATCAAGCAGCCACGGCGTGCCGTGACACGCTCGCTCTGCCCTTCCATAGCAAGCTCAGTCACGCCACACGTTGCCAGAATTAACTGGTGAAAATCGTGTGAGTGGGATACCTGTTCGGGGGCTAAATTACGGTTATGCAGCTCAAACTGGACCATGGACGTACCGTTTGGTTCTACGTTGACGATTGCACTATAAAACGGCTGACCATAGAAAAGCGAGAGAACGCTAACGCTTGGCTAACGCTCTCTTTTTGCGTAAAGCAATTTAACTAATGGCTAGTTACAGATAACTACGCTGATCTGTAAAAAGCGGTAGCTGCTAAGCTAGTCCAGTACCGCTTTGGCAATGTCATTAGGTCATCGTGTTGTAATTGGTATTCCAGTTAACGTTGTCAAAGTCGCCAAGATTAATAGCCTCGAACGACGCTAGCGTGTCTGTATCAAACGCACTGTTTGAGAGTGCTTCCACACGCTGCAGCAGCGCATCATCGGCGATGTCTGGCGTATTGCCATCTCCGGCTAAGAGATACACCACGTCACCGGTTTCCAGGCCAAGTTGATCAAGCCAATCAACACCGCTTTCAAATTCAGCGGTCGTGAACACGGCGAAGGCGTCATTAACGTCTAGCGCTTGCACCTCTTCGCTGATCACAAGCCCAGTCCCCTCGCCGCGCAGTGCTGCGAACTCATCGGCGGTCAGGTCAACGCGTAACTCGTCAGCACCTGGCACATCACCGACGCGGAAGTCGGTGATGCTCATCACCTCGCCACCAGGCTGACCATCCACCGTAAAGGTTTGGGCAAGTTGATCAATGCTTCCTCCGACTTCAGCACCCGGCTGATGCTCGTAGCCATTGACCGTAAAGGCAATATTCAGATCCTGCTCATCGTCACTGTTAAGCGGGTCATCAATGACGACAATGCTTGCGGCATCATCGACTAGAAAATCAGCAGGAACCCCACCATTGCCTGCGACATTAAGGGTGTAGATATTGCTGTAGGTATCCTGCACTACCCATGAGGTTAGCGAGGAGAGAGGCACGTCGTTATTTACCGCGCCGTCCAGCAGTGTACTGGCGGTATCAAATAGCTCCTTCGCCGCGCGAACATCCAACAATCCAGCATCAAAAAATGCGCTTTGATCGGTCTCTAACGCGTAATTTTCAGGGATGCTTCCCCCGCTGATAGAGCGCTGTACCAGATCCGCTAGGGGGTAAGACACCGTTAGCCCTGTTTGGTCAAAGTTCTTTAGCTCGCTGAGCACTTCAAAATCTTGATAACCGATCTCATCAGTATTGACGCGTACACTGCTCGCCGCTAATAGTACGTCACTATCGATAGCGTCCATGAGCTGCTGGACACTATCTTCCACCACCCAGTTCAGCAACGTTTCGCGGTCCAGCTCAGCGGCATTGTTGGCACCTGCCATAATGGAGGCGACGGTGGCTAGCAGTTGCTCACCTTCCGCGACGGTTAACGAGGAGGCATCAAAAAGCTGGTCAGCCAGCACTTGGTAGCTACCCGGGCGCTCATCGGTGCTGGCAGGCAATACCTCTCCGGCATTTATTACGGCAACCGCTTCTTGTAAGGAGTAACCCACTTCCACGCTATCGAGCGTCACATTGCCTAGCGCGACAAACGCCTCGTACTGCTCGGCGCTCAGGAGCTCATCAGTTCCCAACTCCAAGCTGATAGTAGTAGCGCCCGTTACCCACGCTTCATCACTCGCCGCTAATAAATCATCCGCCTGAGCCCTGGTAATACTCCACGTTTGCAGCACTTCCACACTGACATCACGGCTGTTTAGCGCACCATCGACAATTGCCTGAACCGACTGATATCGGGCTTGTGCATCAGCAACCGTAGCAAGTGAGAAATTGGGTAGCTCACCACTGTTTGGGGAGATTTCATAGCTATTGGCAATGCTTTCAATCTGATTCAGCGTTAAGTTACTGGTTAAGATAAATCGCACGGGCGTATCGCCAAGCTCAAAATTATCTAACCGTTGTAAACGCTGTAAATCAGCAATCGCTAGAATGTCGTTATTAACTGATACCTGCTCTGCGCCAGTGATATGCAACGGGAATTCAGTGCCAGCCTGAGCCTCTAGCAAGGCAGCTGCCGTATCAACAACCGTCCATTTCAGTAGTGCATTTACTGCTGGCGTGGGCCCATTGGCATTTGCCAGTGCAGATAGCGCTTTATCCACCAACGGTTTAACGTCAGCAGCGGTGAAGGTACCCACGGACAGCTCTTCATCAGCAATGCGATAACCCACACTGTTATCGCTTGGATCTTTATTGAGACTTTCAACACCCTCTTCGTCAATGATCTCTAATGCTTCTTCTAGGGTATACAGCACTTCAATGGGGTCATCGGCATACTGATAGTTACCTAGGGTCGTCAACGACTGATATTGCGCGTAGGTGATTTGATCATCCGTAATCGTGACATTGCCAGCCAACGTTACGTGGCCCTGATTGATCGCACGAATAACGTTGTCAGCTGTGTCGCTTACCGTCCAGTCAAACAGGGTTTGAACGGTTTCATTGTTATTTTCAAGACCGTTAGCCGCTTCCAATACCGTGCGGATATTTGCCAAGGTGTCGGCGGAGTCTACGACAGTTAAGGTTTCCACCCTGGCTGTCGTGTCATCTAGCAGACTAAAACGCCCTGCTGGTGCGAGCAGATCGGCCTCTTCGGCACGCAGCGCATCGCTAATATCGGCATAGGTTACTGCGGTCGTATCACCTAAGCTAAAGTTGTTCAGCGTCGTATCCAAACGCTCATATTGTGCTGCGGTTAAGGTGGGGTTAGTGACTTGAATGGTATCCGCAAGCTGCAACCCTTCAGGGAGATTAGCCCTTAACTGCGCCTGAATATTAGTGTAGCTATCAAGCACGCTCCAGGTATAAACGCTGCCGAGGTTCGGCGCGTTTTCGGCGTTATCTAGCAGTTGGCGCACAGCGGCCAGATCATTAATAGCAGACTGTGCAGTCAATGGCTGCGGGGCAAATAACGCGCCAGTACTGATGATGTAATTAGCCACGACATCGTCGATATCGACGCTAAACGCCTGTGCTAGCGTGTACTCCACCTGCTCGTCGCCGCGCTGATACCCAGCGTTATCGCTTTCAATCGCTAACAGCGCATTGTATTCGCCGATGCTAATCGTTGGGTCGGTGACACGAAGTTCGTCAGCAAGGGCGATATGCAATGCACCTTGCTCAACGGCTAAAATCGCCTCAGCAGTATCATTAATCACCCAGTTGAATAGCTCGTCAGCGTCTAGCCCATCGGCGTTATTGGCGCCGCTTATTATGTCTTCAACACGAGCAAGCTCAGAACTAGCACCAGCAACGCTGAGCTCTCCTGGGCTGTAAACATCTGGTGCAATTTGATAGTTGTCCGCCAGTTCAATGTCGGTACTGATAGCCCCTTCTAAGGTATAGCGAACAACCGTGGCGGCCAGTTCAAAGTTTTCTAACATGGCCAAGCGTTCGTACTGGGATTGATTAATTCCTACATTGGCGACACGCACCTGATCCGCCAACATCACGTGATCTTCAGCAATATCACCAATGATAGTATTGGCGTTATCGACCACTTCCCAGCTAAACGGCAGATTTTCGCTCAGTTCAGCACTATTTTCAGCATTTTCCGCCAACTCGACGACCTGGGCATACGCGTCACGTGCGTCTTCCACGGTGACTTCGCCAGCCTCACGAATCGCCTCTAGATTGATCGCATAATTATTGAGCAGCGAATCACTATCGTCAGCAGCAATGGCGCTTGAAAGGGTGTACTCAACGGTTTCTCCGCTGCGTACGTAATTGCTCTGAAGCCCTGTTAGAGCCTCATACTGCGCCAGGGTAATCGCACCATCGCTAACGTTGACGGCATTGGCACGCAGTAAATGGGCAACATCACCTGCCTCCAAAATAGCGTCAACCGTATCAAGCACTGTCCAGTTGAAGAGTTGATCGACATTGGGCGTTTCTGGGTTCAGCGCATTCGCCAGAATGTTTTCTACGGTCGCGAGCGTATCTTCTGCTTCCAACACACTAACACTGCCCGCATTAAAGGGCGGCTGTTGGGCGATTTCGTAGTTATCGGCAAGCACGTCAGCAGCGATTGCTTGTGCCAGGGTGTAGCCTACAACGGTGTCGCCTAGCTGGAAGTTATCCAGCGTATTAAGCTGGTCAAACTCATCAACGGTTATCGCACGATCACTAATCGTGACGGGGTTAGCGCCAGCGACGTGGCCATCGTTGATATCCGCAATAATGGCACTAGCACTATCACTGACGGCCCATTGAAATAGCGTCAGTGGCGGTTGATTGTTGGCACCTTCCAAAACACGCGAAACATCGGCAAAGGCTGAAGCGGCTTGTGCGACGGTCACGGTACCGACATTAAGAGGAGCATCGAGATCAATGATGTAGTTGCTGGCCAGCGGTGCTGCATCAAGAGCTTGTGCAAGCGTATAGCCTACTTCTGTGGCACCTAGCTCGAAATTGCTCAGCGCATCGAGCTGCTTAAATTGCTCTGGCGTAATGACGGCTTCTGTGACACTGACACGGCGGGCCTCATTAAGCTGCGGGTCAGCACTGGAAGCGTTTATCACGTTGTCAAAACTATCGAGGATGGTCCAGTTCAACAACATCTCACGTGTTAAACCATCATCCCCAGTGTTCAGCGCGCGATCCGTTAACAGCCGTGTTTCATCAATAAGCTCTGCCGCTTCACGCAGGCTTAATTCATTATTAACAAACGGCGTTTCTGGATCTAACGTGTAGTTTGCGGGCATTTCTGCCGTTTTCAGCGCCTCTTCAAGCGTGTAAGGCACCACCGTGCTGCCAAGTACAAAGTTATCCAGCGTATTCAAATCTGCAAACTGGTCCGGCCGGATCGTTTCATCCGTTAGCGTAACGCGCTCAGCACCTAAAACGGCGGGGCGCTCCAAACCGCCAGTCACCAACACATCTTCGACGCTAGCGCGAATTGACCAAGTGTAAATGTCGGAAAGCTCGATAGGCGCCGTTCCAACATCGTAATCACCTGCTAAGATCTTCTCCACCAGCGCCAAGCGGTCGGCGGCAACGGTCAATCCCAACGTACCCGCAGAGAACCCCTGATCAGGGTTGATCAAGTACTGAGAGGGCAAGTCTCCTTTTTGCGCAAGATTAACCGCGGTTTGAAGCGTGAGATAAGGAAGATCAGCGCGAACATCAATCGTATTAGAAAGATCGCTGTTGGGGTTTTGAACCGCTTGTTGAGCATCGCGAAGTGGATTGCTGTCGCCGTCCCGATAAGCATCAAGATTAACGTCTGCCCCGGCGTTATCAATAGCGTCTAGCGCTTGTTTTACCTGACCGGCAATAGAAGGCAGCCCTAATGCATCAGCCATTTGCTGATTGGTCAGCTCACGCCCCGCTTCATTGGCTTGATTGAGTGCGTTGGCAAGTAGTGAAAGCGCGTCGCTACTGCTAATGCCCGCACTGTCGGCCATCGCTAGCAAGCCAGCAACCTTAACACCCGCGACAAGCAACTCAACGCTAGCGGATTGATCGCCCAGTGGATCGGTAGTCAGCAAATCAATGCGTTCATCTAATCCCAATGCAGTTTTAATGACACTTTGTGATGTGGCGTCGTTAATATCGAACTGCGCCGATAACTGAACCATCATGGTGGTCAACGGCGTGATCACCGTGGCATCTTCTGGCGCTCGCAACACCCCGTTGAACGGCAGCCCAGTGGCAATATCAACGCCACCTGTGGCCGTCAAGATACCGCTGCCCTGCAGGCCACTGAAGAAACCGCTATTGTCGGTTTCCACTTGATTAGCGTTAACGGCACGAGTAACGGTGGCACCAGCAATATAGCCATCAATCACATAGCCGCTGGTCGTAGTTGGTTCTGGTGCAGGCGGTGTTGAGGAATCACCACCTCCCCCGCCGCCGCCGCCACCTGCTGCGGCCGCACCTAACGCCAACGCCCCACCACCGAGGTAAAGCCAGGGTGGAATATCACCAAAAGAGCTAACTGGGGTGCTGCTACCGCTTGTGGCATTTGCATTACTTGGCGTGGTTTCGCTGCCGCTAACGCTAGGTGAAAAAGACGCACTAGGCACAAAGAGCAGCGTGCCAAAGTCAGTGCTTTCTGCCACACCTTGCTGCAACGCACTGCTCGGGCTGATTAACAAAAGATCACCCTGTTGAACCACGGCGCCACGCTCCACGAGTAACAGCGAGCCATCTGCGCGGGTAATCATTACATTACCATCGGGCAACAGCTCCCAGGTCTGCACATTGGGCAACTGGCTTAATGGCACAAGCAGACCGCTGTCGGCATCTAACTTTTCCATAAGCGCTGTGATGTCGACCACCACACGGCCACCTTCAAGCTCAACATCCGCAGCCGCTAGATAAATACGTTGGCCGTTATCCATTACCAATGTCAGGCTGCCATTAGGCTGGCGAATAACCTCATCAACCCCTTGCAGGTCATTAACAGCGACCATGTCATCAGCCATCGCCTGCTGAGCCATCAGCGGCAGTACTAGCGTTGCCGCCATTCCACCACGCTTCAACACTTTTTGGTTTTTCGCCATCCAACGGCGAACGAAAGCAAGGCGTGCCTGCGGATCAGTCGGTATTTCTATGCGCGCCACACCCTCTTGGGTGTCAGCGAACGCTTGCCAGTCGCCCTGGGAGCCCACTGAACTCACCCTGACGCCATTGAGCAAGTGGCCGTTCATCACACCAGGCTGGGTCGACTTAAGAATATCGACTGATGATATCGCCATTGAGCACTTCTCCACTAAAAGTTCGCAGGCGCTTGGCGCCTAATCGTTTTTATATCCAGTTGGCGTTCATCGCCCACGCGCCTGATGCACACACCGTGTGCATCAGGCGCATTAGAAAAATAGGCCTAAGTATTCCACAAAGAAGTGTTAGCCAAACCCTGAAAAAGGCTGGTTATATAGCGGTAACAGAGCATTAGACGCATCGCCACCACTGAAACGCGGTAGCACGCAATGGAATCAGCCGAAAAGAACGGCCAGATGAAAAAAGATCGTAAAAAGCAGACTTGCCCCCCTCATTAGCACTCAGCCCGCTGCGATATGCTTTTGGGGAAGCTAATGTCGGCTTTTCAATGGGAGCTGTATTCAGGAATTACTATGCACCACTGGCCAATTACCCCCGCGAGATATCATCAATCACTAACCTGATTTGATCTCGCAACCAACTCAGTCCGACATCCTTATCCGTCCATATCGCCCAATTCATAGTTACCGGTGGGAAATTAAGCGAAATCGGCATTTCACAAAATGCCAGCCCGAATAACGGTGCATACTGCACGGCAATCCTTCTAGGCACTGTTGCCACGACAGGTGCATTGCGTGCTGCAGCAAGCAGCGGCATAAAATCAGGCGCCGCTAAAATGACATTGAGCTCCATTCCCAATGCCTCCAAAGCATCACCAACACAGCCCGCGACATTTGCCGTCTGGGACAGAACAGCATGCCGTGCGCCAAGATAATCGTCACGCGATAATGGCGGAACCAATCGACAGAGATCGGCATTAAAGCAGCATGCTACGTTGGATTCGAACAGGACCTCTCCTAGATGACGAGACTGTTTACAGCCAATAGCCAAATCAATTTCGCCCGAATCCATCATCATATCCACTGTTTCGACCGTAATCGCGCGACTTAGCAGTCGAACTCCCGGTGCCGTTGATTGCAACCGATCCATCAAGGCAGGCAGCAGAACCATCTCCATTTCACCGGCAATGCCCACCCGAAAAATCCGGTCTGCTGTTTGCGGCTCAAAACTATCCGATGACTGAAGCGCATTTTGCGCCTGCGTCAAAGCTACTCGCACCGGCCCAGCCAGCGCTCGAGCTTTGGCCGTTGGCTGCATTTTCTGCCCGACACGAACGAAAAGATCGTCCTGCAATAACATCCGCAGTGTCGATAAATTATGGCTCATTGCCGACTGACCAATACGGAGTTTCTCGGCAGATTTGGTGACACTCAGCTCTTGCATCATTGCGTCAAACGCGACCATAAGATTGAGGTCGAAGGAGCGTAAATTGAAATGATCAATATTACCCATGATTGGCATCGATTTGATTGCTGACCAATGGGAATATACCTTTTCCTCATGGCGTTACAAACCGCCGGTTGAATTCTGGCCTGTTGATTGATTGAGAGAGGGTGTTTTTATGCTGTCACGCAGAGATATGCTTAAAGGTTCGCTTGCTGCTATGGCCGTTGGTGCAGCCGCCAGCACCGTTTTCATCCCATTACACGCTGCAGCCAGTGCACCGCTAGTTGGCACGCAGGCGCCAGGCTATTACCGCTTAATGGTGGGTGATGTCGAAGTCACCGCACTCTCGGATGGTACGGGCCTGTTTCCGATCGCCGACCTTTACCTGAATATCCCCCCCGAACAGGCTCGCACAGCACTTGCCAATGCGTTTCAAGGCACGCCAACCCATCTGTCAGTTAATGCCTATCTGCTGAATTTCGGTGATCGGCTGATTCTTCTGGATGCAGGGACCGGTGATCTGATGGGCCCAGCCTTGGGCAAACTGACAAACAATATCATCGCATCGGGCTATCATCCCGATCAGATCGATGATGTGGTGATTACCCACATTCACCCCGACCATGTCGGTGGACTTGTCCTGAATGGCAACAAAGTGTTTGCCAACGCGATGGTCCATGTACCAAAACTGGATGCGGAGTATTGGCTTAGTGCCGAAAATCGTGACAAGGCCCCAGACGACGCCAAGCAGTTCTTTGATCAGGCGGTCTCGTCAACCAAGCCCTATATCGACAGCGACACGCTTAGAACCTACGACACGGATATGCCAGCCATTCCAGGCGTGATTACTTCAACCCATCGTCCAGGCCATACCCCTGGTCACAGTGCCTTATGGTTTGAAAGCAAAGGCGAAAAATTCGTCTATTGGGGCGATATCACGCATGGCGATGTCATTCAATTCGACGAACCAGGCGTGGCGATTGCCTTTGATGTTGACCCGGACCAGGCTGTCATCACTCGCGAAGCGGCCTTTGCCGAAGCGGTAGCGGAGAGGTACATGGTAGCTGGTTGCCATATCGCATTCCCAGGCATCGGATACGTGGTCGAAGACAGCACGATGTTTGACTGGGTGCCCGTCAATTATCGCGCAGACGTCTGATCTATAGCCATTATTTGCCCATGCACGACAAACGATTGGACGGCGCTGGGCAATGCGGTCACTGCTAAATAATTGCGATCATGCCCTAACCACAACGGTAAACAGACACAAAAAAGAGCTTAGCGATAAATCGCTAAGCCCTTGAATTTGGTGCCGGTGGCCAGACTCGAACTGGCACACCCGTAAAGGCGGCGGATTTTGAATCCGCTGCGTCTACCAATTCCGCCACACCGGCAATGGCTGCGCATTATACGTAGATAATCTCACAGGTCAATCACATTGACTGACTTTATCTATCTAAAGCGCTATCCTATGCCGCCTGTTTGACCACTGATAAGAGCCATTTCCATGCAGCGCGCGGATTTTCATTTCGAGCTACCCGACGAGCTAATTGCTCGCTACCCTTCTGAGCAGCGCAGCGACTGCCGTTTGCTATGCGTGGATGGCCAGAGCGGCGCGCTTGAGCATCGCCGGTTTCCTGATTTACTTGAACTACTCGAACCCGGCGACTTGCTGGTATTCAATGACACGCGCGTCATTCCAGCACGCCTGCACGGCCACAAAGCTAGCGGCGGTAAAGTAGAAATGCTGCTGGAGCGCCCGTTGGATAGCCACCGTGGTTTGGCGCATATTCGTTCGAGCAAATCGCCCAAGCCAGGCACCGAGCTGATCTTTGAAGGCGACATTCATGCGGTGGTTGAAGGCCGCCGCGATGCACTGTTTGAGCTGCGCTTTTTAGGCGACACACCAATGATTGCGCTGCTTGAAAAGCACGGCCATATGCCACTGCCGCCCTATATCACCCGTGACGATGAGCTGAGTGATCGGGAACGCTATCAAACCGTGTATGCCCGCCGCGACGGTGCAGTAGCAGCGCCTACCGCGGGGCTTCACTTTGACCAACCGTTGCTGGATGCCCTGGCCGAGAAAGGCGTTAACAGTGCCTTTGTGACCTTGCACGTCGGCGCTGGCACCTTTCAGCCAGTACGCGTCGACAACATCCTTGAACACCATATGCATAGCGAGTGGATTGAGGTGTCTGAGACCGCCTGTCAACAAGTGCGTGACACTCAGGCTGCGGGGAAACGGGTCATTGCCGTCGGCACTACCAGCGTGCGCTGCTTAGAAAGCGCTTGCCTGAAAAGTAGCGACGGCCAGATCGCCCCCTACAGCGGCGACACCGATATCTTTATCTACCCTGGCTACGAATGGCGCTGTGTGGATGCTCTGATAACTAATTTCCACCTGCCCGAGTCGACCCTGTTGATGCTGGTCTCTGCATTTGCCGGCTATGACCACATGATGCGGGCATACCGCACGGCAGTTGACGAGCGCTACGCGTTCTTTAGTTATGGCGATGCCATGCTGCTGACCCGCTAAACACGATACGTCCAGCGCCTTAACCGATTATTGACGAGTTATTTAGATGCGAAACGAATGTTTTATGCGCTTTGAGCGCCTAGCCGACGATGGCCGTGCGCGCCGGGGGCGCCTGCACTTCCCCCGCGGCACTGTCGAAACCCCGGCCTTTATGCCGGTGGGTACCTACGGCACGGTGAAGGGCATGACACCAGACTCCGTGAAAGAGATTGGCGCAGAAATCATTCTCGGCAACACCTTTCACCTATGGCTGCGCCCAGGCACCGACGTAATTGAAGCCCATGGCGACTTGCATGATTTTGCCCAATGGGACAAACCTATCCTGACCGATTCCGGCGGTTTTCAGGTTTTTTCCTTAGGCGAAATGCGCAAAATTACCGAGCAAGGCGTTCACTTCCGTTCACCGGTTGATGGCAGCAAGGTGTTCATGGGGCCGGAAGAATCCATGGCCGTGCAGCGCTCACTGGGCTCTGACGTGGTGATGATCTTCGACGAGTGCACACCGTACCCAGCCACCTTTGAAGAAGCCGAAAAATCCATGGAGCTTTCGCTACGTTGGGCGAAACGCTCACGCGATGCTCATGGTAACTCACCTTCAGCGCTGTTCGGCATTATTCAAGGCGGCATGCACCCTGAACTTCGCGAACGCTCACTAAAAGGGCTGCTCGAGATTGGCTTTGATGGCTTGGCCATTGGCGGTCTGTCGGTAGGCGAACCCAAAGAAGAGATGATCAAGGTGCTTGATTATCTACCGACGTGGATGCCGGACGACACCCCTCGCTACCTGATGGGCGTTGGCAAACCAGAAGACTTGGTAGAGGGCGTACGTCGCGGTGTCGACATGTTCGATTGCGTGATGCCTACCCGTAATGCGCGCAACGGCCACCTGTTTACCTCAGAGGGTACGGTCAAGATCCGTAACGCCAAGCACCGCTTCGATACCCAACCGCTTGATGCCGAGTGTGACTGCTATACCTGTAAGAATTTCTCACGGGGCTACTTGCACCACCTGGATCGTTGTAACGAAATGCTGGGTTCCATGCTCAATACCATCCATAACTTACGCTACTACCAGCGGGTAATGGCTGATTTGCGCGCGGCAATCGAAGCGGGTACATTGACGACCTTTGTGGAAGGCTTTTATGCCCAGCGCGGCCTGCCAGTGCCTCCCCTAGCGAATTAATCGCCATCCGCCATTGGCGGGTGGTTTAATCGGTTCACCCATTGAGTTTTCTAACCCAGGAGTTCTCTGCAATGCTGGATTTCTTCATCTCACCAGCCCATGCCCAAGAAGCCGCTGCCGGCGGTGGCATCGCGCAAATTGTCATGCTGGTTGGTTTTGTGCTGATTTTTTACTTCCTGCTGTGGCGCCCCCAGGCAAAGCGCGCTAAGCAGCACAAACAGCTGGTTACTGGCTTGGCCAAAGGCGATGAAGTCGTCATCGGTGGCGGTCTTGTTGGTCGTGTTACCAAAGTTAGTGATGAGTTCCTAACGCTGGAAGTTTCTGAAGGCACCGAAGTTAACGTGCAGAAAAATGCCGTTGCTGCCGTACTTCCTAAAGGCACTATTAAGTCCATCTAACGCCTGCATCTCCCCCCTGCCGATCCAGTGCCAGCCACCCCGGCAGGGGTGACATGGTAGCCACGATGGTGAACTTTGCTGTGCGCGGTCTGTCCGTGCACAGCAATTCCGTTTGTAATTGAAGGCAGGGCTTGCATGCTCAACCGTTACCCCCTGTGGAAGTATCTGCTGATACTGGTCGTCCTGGTGGTTGGCCTTATCTATTCGCTTCCCAATTTATTCCCCGCAGATCCCGCCATCCAGGTTAGCGATGCCCAGGGCGATTCGCTGGATGAACGGCAAATATCCCGCGTTGAAGAAGCGCTCATTGATAGCGATATCGGCATTAAAGCCATTGAAGAAACGAATGGCCAATGGCTGATTCGCCTTCAGAGTGATGATGATCAGCTAGACGCCCGCGATATTGCCGCAGATGTATTGGGTAGTGACGCGACTGTCGCACTCAACCTCGCTGACGCCACCCCTGGTTGGCTGCAAGCCTTTTCCGCATCTCCCATGACACTGGGCCTCGATTTACGTGGAGGCGTGCACTTCTTACTCGAAGTAGATATGGATGCCGCCCTTACCCAGCGCTTGGAAGTGAATGCCAGCGCCATGCGTGAACTGCTACGTGGGGAGCGCATTCGCTATCGCAATACCACCATCGACGAGCGTTCACTTTCAATCGGCTTTGGCAGTGCAGAAGACCGCGATACTGCCCGGCGCTTGATTAGCCGCGACTTCCCTAATTTTGAATACAGCAATGAAGGCGATGGTCGTGCTTCCAACCTAGTCATGACGCTCAGCGACCAAACGGTCAACGAGATTCAGGACTATGCGATCAATCAAAACTTAACCACGCTACGCAACCGCGTAAACGAGCTGGGCGTCGCTGAGCCGATGGTTCAACGCCAAGGACCTAGTCAAATCGTGGTTGAACTGCCCGGCGTTCAAGATACCGTGGCTGCAAAGCGCATTGTGGGTGCAACGGCAAACCTAGAGTTTCGCCTGGAAGCTCGCAACGACACGCCTGAAACAGAAACCGAACGTCTAGAATTCCGTAACGACCCAGCACGCTCGGCAGAGCTGATGCGCGATGTCATTATTACCGGTGATAGCGTATCCAGTGCCAGCAATAGCTTTGATGAAAATGGTCGCCCACAGGTCAATATTAACTTGGACGGCACCGGCGGCACGTTAATGAACCGCGCCACGCGAACCAACATCGGTCGCAATATGGCGGTATTGTTCATTGAACATAAAAGCGAAGATCGCGTAGAAATCGACCCCGAAACGGGCGAAGAAACGATTATTCGCGAGCCCTACGTCGAACGCGGCTTGATCAGCCTTGCCACCATCCAAAGCGCACTGGGCAATAGCTTCCGCATTACCGGCTTAGACTCACCGACTGAAGCTGCTGAGCTTGCCCTTCTGCTCCGCTCTGGTTCACTGGCCGCCCCTATCTACTTTGTCCAGGAACGTACTATTGGACCAAGCCTGGGTGCCGAAAACATTGAGCGTGGCCTGCTATCGGTACAAATCGGCTTGTTACTGGTCGTGCTGTTTATGCTGGTGCGCTACAAAGTGTTTGGGGTATTTGCCAACATCGCCCTAGCGCTAAACCTAACGCTGCTCGTCGCGGTTATGTCGATGCTGGGCGCTACGTTAACACTACCAGGCATTGCCGGGATTGTGCTGACGCTGGGCATGGCAGTTGATGCCAACGTGCTGATATTCGAGCGCATACGCGAAGAATTACGCAACGGTTTGTCGATTCAGCAAGCAATCCATGCGGGCTACGAGCGCGCTTTCACTTCTATCGTGGATGCCAACATCACCACGCTGCTGGTAGCGGTGATTCTGTTCTCGATCGGTACCGGCCCAGTGAAAGGATTTGCCGTTACGCTCTCCATTGGCATTTTGACATCCATGTTCACGGCACTACTGGTAACGCGCGCCATGGTCAACCTGACCTATGGCAGCAAGCCCGTCAAAAAGCTGTGGATTTAAACACATGGATCTAAATGGCATAGATTTGAAAAGCATGGATCTGAACCACGTGCTTAGCCCAGAATTTAAGAGGTGGTAATGAAACCCCTATCACAACTGCGAATCGACTTTATGGGGCGGCGCAACCTTGCGTTTATCGTCTCTGCCTTGATGCTAATCATCTCGATTGGCGCGATTATTTTTCAGCAGCTAAATCTCGGACTGGACTTCACCGGCGGCACCCTGGTGGAAGTGCGCTACGGCGCAGTCCCTTCCTTAGACGCGATTCGCCAATTGCTCGAAGACAGTGGTTTCCAAGACGTGTCGGTGCAAACGTTTGGCGCATCAACAGAAATACTTATCCGCATTCAACAGGCGTTCGATGCGGATGTCGGTAACGACGTTGTCAGTCTGCTACGTGCCAATGGCGATAGCGTTAATCTTGTGCGGGCCGAGTTTGTCGGTGCACAGGTAGGCGACCAACTTCGCGACCAAAGCGGCTTAGGCCTTCTAGTGGCATTGGGCGTGGTGATGCTTTACGTTGCCTTCCGCTTTCAATACAAGTTTGCTCTTGGTGCCCTGCTAGCCTTGCTGCACGATGTCATCATTGTTGTTGGCGTCTTCGCGCTGTTCAAGTTGGAGTTCGATCTAACGGTTCTGGCAGCGATTTTGGCCGTTATCGGCTACTCGCTAAACGATACGATTGTTGTCTATGACCGTATCCGCGAGACTATTCGAACATCGCGTATTGATGATATGCCGCAAATCTTCAACGAAGCGATCAATGCCACCCTGTCCCGCACGCTCGCCACCTCTGGTACTACGGTGCTGGTATTGCTGGCGCTGCTGCTATTAGGCGGCGACATGATCGAGAACTTCGCTATTGCGCTGTTAATTGGCATCGTGGTGGGTACGTTCTCATCAATTTATATCTCAGGTGCGTTACTGATTCCGCTCAAGCTTTCACGGGAAGACCTTATCCCCACCAAGAAAGAGACGGATGAAGAGGAAGAAGAGCTACCGTAAACCAGCAAAAGTAATCCGCAACAAAAAGGCTCTGCCGATAAAATCGACAGAGCCTTTTTAATGCGTGGTCATCGAGCAGACTGTATCAATCGCTTTTGCCACTTACCACTTTTACGAACTTAAAAATGCGGTGCCAATTGTTTAATCAAGGCTTTGTACAGACGCGGGCCAGCGGCCATCAGTTGACCTTCAGCGTTCACTGTCGGCTTGCCGTCAGGCGTGCCCATCAACGCACCGGCCTCTTTCAGCAATAGCGTTCCCACCTGCATATCCTGCTCTTCAAGGCCCAGTACAAAAACACTGTCCACACGCCCACAGGCAAGCTCGCAAATATCCAGCAGGCCGCTGCCAGATGCCAACATGGCTTCCACTTGGGGGGCTAATTGCTGAGTAATGGTCAGGTAAGCGGGCAAATGACTTGGGCGCAACCAGGTTTCTGGCAGGCTCATCGCTATCCGCGTACCGCTAATGGCGGTAGGTTTGCTTACACGCATGCGCTTATCGTTGTGCTGAGCACCGCGGCCGCGGCTGGCGATATACTCATCGTCAGAAAACGGACAGATAATTACCGCGTGTTCGGGGCGATCTTTGACGAGACACACCACTGAGAGAGCAAAGCCCTTACCTGCCACCGCTAAATTGGAATAGCCGTGCATTGGTTCAATTTTCCAGACGATATCAGCGCCTTCGCCTTCACCCGCTTTATGAGGCGTATAGCGGCCACTGAAGCCGTGCAGGGGATACCCACGCTGCAGCTGCTGAACAATGGTGGCCTCTGCTTTGCGAGCGGTGTCTTCTAGCAAGCGGTCGAGGTTAAATTCATCGTGAGCATTTTCAATGCGTTCACGAACACGTAAAAAGTGTTCAACAGCGCCACGCGCAGCGCGCAGCGTAAATTGGACCATAGGATTCATGATCGGGCCTTGTCACAGTGATGTTAAAGAACGGAGGCAGTGGCAGGACTGCTTTGGCGTGCAATTCTAACAGAGCCCCCTCGGGCATGCTATCGACTCATGCTAAACTGCGCGTTTTCCGTACTTGATTACCGAGCCCATTATGCTTGAGCGCATCCGTATTGTTCTTATTGGCACTAGCCATCCTGGTAATATTGGCGGCGTCGCCCGCGCCATGCACAACATGGGCTTAGCAGATTTAGCCCTGGTGGCGCCGCGCTGTGAAGTGATTACCCAAGACAGCATTTCCCGCGCCTCGGGAGCCGACCACCTGCTTCATCAGGCAAAAGTCCACGCCTCTCTTGAAGACGCCGTTGCTGACTGCACGCTTGCCGTGGGCGCTAGCGCTCGTTCGCGCACGCTGCCCTGGCCAATGATTTCCCCACGCGAGCTAGCAGAGCGCTTGCCCAGCGAATGCCAGCCCGACAATGCACGTGTCGCGCTGGTGTTTGGCCGCGAGGACAGCGGCTTAACCAATGCCGAGCTGCAGCGTTGCCATGCCCACGTGCATATTCCCACCAATGCAGATTTCAGCTCGCTAAATCTGGCCGCTGCCGTTCAGGTGATTGCCTATGAGTGCCGTATGGCATGGCTAACCCAACAGGATAGCGCCACCGCTGAAGAGACGGATGATGCGCTGGCTACCCATGCCGAACTAGAGCGCTACTTTGAGCACTTGGAGCGCACGCTGATAGCCATTGAGTTTCATGACCCCGCACAGCCGCGCCAACTGATGGCGAGATTGCGTCGCCTGTACCTACGTGCTCGTCCTGAAAAAATGGAGATGAATATTCTGCGTGGCATTCTTTCGGCAACGGAAAAAGCAGCGGACCAACGGCAGCCATAGCTTGGCATGCCGGTTGAGCGGCAATGGCCTAAACTTGAAGTCACGCTCATGCGCCCCAACATCGCCTTCTTAACAACCGCTTCGCACTAACGATATTCCATAGCATTCGATACCCAGAGCATCCATGACTGCCGCCCTTTAACGCCCAAGGATCACCCATGTTTCAACGCCTGCGTGAAGACATTAATAGCGTATTCGACCGCGACCCTGCGGCACGTAACTTTCTTGAGGTGCTGACCAACTACCCTGGCCTGCACGCCCTGCTGCTGCATCGCTGCGGACACTGGCTATGGAAGAAAAACCTCAAGTGGCTAGCGCGAACGCTATCGACGTTTTCCCGCTGGCTGACCGGCATTGAGATTCACCCAGGCGCCACTATTGGCCGCCGTTTCTTTATTGATCACGGCATGGGCGTGGTGATTGGTGAAACAGCGCTAGTCGGCGATAACGTGACCCTTTATCAAGGCGTTACCTTAGGCGGCACCAGTTGGAATAAGGGTAAGCGTCACCCTACGTTAGAAGATGGCGTTATTGTTGGCGCTGGCGCTAAGATTCTTGGCCCGTTCACGGTTGGTGCGGGGGCTAAAATTGGCTCTAATGCCGTGGTAACCAAAGAAGTGCCATCCGGCGCTACGGTGGTGGGCATTCCTGGCAAAATCGTTAAACGCGCCGACCCCGATGTCGAGGAAGCGTTAGATGTCGACCCGGCTCGTCGCGAAGCGATTTGCCAAAAATTTGGCTTCGATGCTTACGGTGTTAGCCAGGACATGCCCGACCCTGTGGCACGTTCGATGCAGGCGATGCTTGATCACATGCACGCCGTGGATGAGCGCATTGAGCGTATGTGCTCGACACTGCGTCAATTGGATGCCAGCTATCGCGACGGCCAACTCCCGGCTCTGCGCGATGAAGATTTCGCCGACATTCTTGATGAAAATGACACAGGCTGCCCAGGTGTTGGCAAACACAGTTCCGAGCCAAAAGCCAACGCCGAGGCGACCGAGACAGCAGCCGCCAGTACGCAGCAAACCGCTCCTGATTCAACGGCTAACTCGCCATCTGATGCAGCGGCTGATTCAACCTCTGACTCAACGACATCGCGCAATAGTTGACCAAAGCACTCAGGATTTCCATAATGGCGTTACATTTGCCGTAAGTGCGCTGAGGTTCAGCGTCGAGGTGCCTGTCATGCGCTTGACCACTAAAGGCCGTTACGCCGTTACCGCCATGCTCGATTTGGCGATAAATACTCCCCAAGGCCCGACCAGCTTGGGGGATATTTCTCAGCGTCAGGAAATTTCGCTCTCTTATCTCGAGCAGCTATTTGCACGCCTGCGCCGAGCGGGTCTAGTTAGCAGCGTGCGTGGTCCTGGTGGCGGCTATTTGCTGGCTAAACCAGCCGAAGACATCAGCGTTTCCCAAGTGATTGATGCTGTTAATGAGACCGTGGATGCAACACGCTGCCAAGGGCTTTCAGACTGCCAACAAGGCGACACCTGCCTAACCCATCACCTGTGGTGTGATCTATCAGGGCAGATTCGCAATTTCCTTGATGACACTAGCCTTGCACAACTGATGCAGCGCCCCGATGTTATACGCATTGCCTCTCGGCAAAAGCAGCGCGTAGAAGCTGGCATTCTCGCCTCATCCCCTTAACGGCTTTCACTGCACGTTGGACTCTATGACGATGACCTCCTCCCCTTCGCTGCCGATTTATTTGGACTATGCCGCGACCACGCCGGTAGACACCCGTGTGGCCGACGTCATGCAGCGCTATTTAACCGTTGATCAGCTGTTCGCCAACCCAGCCTCGCGCAGCCACATGTTAGGCTGGCAGGCGGAACAGGTGGTAGAGCAGGCTCGCCGTCAAGTCGCCGATACGATTAACGCAGACCCACGTGAGGTGGTTTGGACCAGCGGTGCCACTGAGGCCAACAATCTAGCGCTGATCGGCTACATGCGCGCCAATCGTGAGCGCGGCATGCATCTGGTAACGTCCACCATTGAGCACAAAGCGATAGTGGATACTGCCAACGCCCTGGAAAGCGAAGGTTTTGAAGTGACGTGGCTCACGCCTGGGCGAGACGGGCGTACCACGCCAGAACAGCTGCGCGCTGCCATGCGAGACGACACGGCACTCGTGTCATTAATGGCGGTCAATAACGAATTGGGTAGCATTAATGATATTGCCGCGCTGGCAGAGATTGCCCATGAATTCGGGGCTGTTTTTCACACCGATGCAGCCCAAGCTGTAGGACGCATTCCGTTAGATGTGGTGGCGCAACAAATTGATCTAATGTCGCTGTCTGGGCATAAAGTTTATGGCCCCAAAGGCGTTGGTGCGCTTTACGTCAAACGCCATCCAGATATACGCATAGAAGCACTTATCCATGGTGGCGGCCACGAGCGGGGCATGCGCTCTGGCACACTTCCGACCCATCAAATTGCCGGCATGGGTGAAGCGTTTGCGCTAATGCAACACCATCACCAGGAAGATCAAGCCCATATCGCCCAGCTACACGCGCGCTTCCTAAAAGGGCTAGAAGATGTTGATGACGTCTTCGCCAACTCTCCGCTGGAAAATGCCGTTCCCAATATTTTAAACCTAGCATTTAAAGGGGTAGACGGTGAATCTCTATTGATGGCGCTGCGCGATGTTGCTGTGTCAACTGGGTCTGCTTGTAACTCTGCTAGCGTTGATCCTTCCTACGTTTTATTGGGAATCGGCACACCGCGCGCCCTTGCACTCTCATCGCTACGTTTTAGTTTTGGGCGTTTCACCACTGACGCCGACATTGATCATGCGCTGACACTACTGCGCCACGCGTTGAGCGGACTACGCTCAACGCGTTAAACGGCTGATGCCACTGTTGGCAATCAGCCTACCGACTTCTTGAAGGAGGACGCCCGATGGCAACTCTCAACATTACCCCCGCTGCTGCTCAGCAAATCCGTCACGTTCTCGATGAGCGTGGCCAGGGGCTTGGGCTGCGCGTTTCTGTAAAACCTAGCGGCTGCTCAGGCTATAGTTACGTACTCGACTTTGCCGATGACGTAAGCGATGACGAAATTCGCTTTGAAGAGCACGGCGCCAGCGTGTATATCGCGCCAGACGCGCTAGAAATACTCAACGGCAGTGAAGTGGACTATGTAAGCGAAGGGCTGAATCGCTTTTTCCGCTTCAACAATCCCAACGTTAAAGATGAGTGTGGCTGTGGCGAAAGCTTCACGGTCTAAACGTTTAGCGCTGCATCACCGGTATTCATCACCCCCTTGAGGCGCTATAATCGCGGCCACTCGGCAATCGGTAATGCACAGCAGCCCTGCCGACTCTTTTTTCCTGCGCCGCCTCGGCTTTCCGGGGCGGCACTTCTGCTTTATGCCTCTTAAGGAGATTCCACCATGGCAATTGAACGTACTCTTTCTATTATCAAGCCTGATGCCGTTGCTAAAAACGCGATTGGCGACATCATTTCTCGCTTTGAAAAAGCAGGCTTGAAAGTTGTTGCTGCGAAGATGGTTCATCTTTCTGAAGAAAAAGCAGGCGGTTTCTACGCCGAACATAAAGAGCGTCCTTTCTTTAAAGACCTGGTTGGCTTCATGACCTCTGGTCCGGTTGTTGTGCAGGTACTGGAAGGCGAAGGCGCTATCGCTAAAAACCGTGACCTGATGGGTGCTACTAACCCGAAAGAAGCGGCACCCGGCACTATCCGCGCTGACTTTGCGGAAACAATCGACGCAAACGCTGTCCATGGTTCTGATTCTCCGGAAAGCGCTGAGCGCGAAATTAGCTACTTCTTCGGTAACGACGAAATTTGCCCGCGCTAAACCAAGCGTGCCGCCGATTCAACATCCGTTGCCGGCCATTTTCGCGGGGGCTATGCCCCCGCCTTTTCTCTGAACGCTGACCGCCATGACCACTACCGTAGCTCAACATACGCCTACCTCTATCTCCTCGACCGAAAGCGAACCTGCCGCCACTAACGCGCCAGAGCGCCAGAACCTGCTGGGCATGTCTCGCGAGCAGATGGAGGACTTCTTTTTGTCGATTGGCGAAAAGAAGTTTCGCGCTGCCCAGCTAATGAAGTGGATTCACCAGGAAGGTAGCGATGATTTTGCTGCCATGACGAATCTATCCAAACCGCTGCGAGAAAAACTGGCTCGGCTGGCTGAGATTCGTGGCCCTGGCGTCGTCTATGAAGGCACTTCCAGCGACGGCACACGCAAGTGGGTCCTGGAAGTAGAAGATGGCAGCTATGTAGAAACGGTGCTGATTCCTGCGGAAAACGGCAAACGCCGAACGCTATGCGTCTCTTCACAGGTAGGCTGCTCGTTAGACTGCAGTTTTTGCTCAACGGGCAAACAAGGCTTCCAGCGCAACCTGACCGCTGCCGAAATCATCGGCCAGGTTTGGGTCGCCCAGCGTAGCGTAGGCCCGCGCCGCGATACCGCTAATCGTCCGGTGACTAACGTAGTCATGATGGGCATGGGTGAGCCGCTGCTCAACTTTGATAACGTCGTGCCAGCAATGAAGCTGATGCTCGACGACAATGGCTATGGACTTTCCAAACGCCGCGTCACGCTTTCCACATCCGGCGTTGTGCCGATGATAGATAAGCTTGGCGATGAGATCGACGTAAGCTTAGCCATTTCGTTGCACGCTTCTACTGATGAGCTACGCAACGAGCTGGTACCGATTAACCGTAAATATAATATCCGCGCGCTTCTGGATGCCTGCCACCGTTATCTATCCAAATGCCCGGATAACCGTCAGGTGACTATCGAATATACGCTCATTAGAGATGTGAATGATCAGCAGGAGCATGCTGAGCAACTGGCGGCGCTGTTAAAAGAGCTACCCTGTAAAATCAACCTGATACCGTTCAACCCGTTCCCTAATTCAGGCTACGAAAAGCCCTCACGTAACCAAGTGATGCGCTTTCAGCAATGGCTATACGACCTGGGTTATAACGCCACCGTACGCATCACGCGGGGCGATGATATCGACGCTGCTTGTGGCCAACTGGTAGGAAAGGTGAAAGACCGCACTAAGCGAAGTGCACGCTATATTCAGTCCGTACAGCTTGACGCAGACTAAACCGTTGTTATCTTGACTTCCATCGAGCGCGGCGCTTTGATGGACACATTTTCAAACCGCCACACACGCAAATGTTGTCACATAACAACGCGTCAAATCACTGCAAAATGGTTGTTATAAGAGGGTGTACATGATCAGTCACCGCTGGCGCTTTTACCCACCCCGGGTTCACATGCTGTGCGTGCTAGTAAGCAGCATGTTGTTAGCTGGCTGTGCCACGTCAGGCAGCACGTCTTCTCAGGCTGACGATGACGCTGCAGACGCTTACACCCAACTAGGAGTTGCTTACCTAGAACGCGACAACCTAACCCGTGCGCTCAGCGCGCTTGATCGTGCGCTTGAAATTAATCCACGCAATGCCGAGGCACTTCAGGCGCTTGCGCTGGTCTATCAACAGCAGAGTGAAAATGAGCTTGCAAATCACTATTTTCAGCAAGCGATTAACACAGCACCTTCTTTGACACGTGCGCGTAATAATTACGCGGCGTTTTTATATCAGCAGGGGCAGTTCAACGCCGCTTGCGAACAGTTAGAAATAGCATCTCACGATGCCCAATATGCCAATCGTGCCCAGCTATTTACTAACCTAGGGCAGTGCTATTTGGCAGCCGATGACATTGATGAAGCGCGCAAACGCTTATTGCGCGCAGTGAGCATTGATCCACGTAGCCTGCGTGGATATTTATTATTAGCCGAACTTGAAGTTTCACAGGGCAATTATGGTCAAGCCTGGGAGCCGCTGCAGCGCTACTTGCAGCTGGCCGGGCAAAATCCAGTCGCGTTGGAAATGGCGATCGATATCGCCCACGCCCGTGGTGATCACGCTGCGGCTGCGAACTACCAGCGCTTATTGAATATTGACTAACGGTGCCCTGACCACCTAATTATTGAAGGATGCTCAGCTATGAGCGATACACAATCACACGATAATGTTACGACCTCTAGCCCAACTGCAACACCTGGCGAGCTTCTCTCACGCCAACGCGAAGCACTCGGCGTACCGCTTACCGATGCCGCACGGGCGCTTAATTTACGCCCAGCGGTCGTTGATGGTTTAGAACAAGATAACTACGAAGAAATCCCTGTTGCCGCTTATCGCCGAGGCTATTTACGTGCTTATGCAAAATACCTGGGCATGGATGATCGTCTAGTACTTGAGGCCTACCAAGCTAACCATGGGGGTACAGAGACAGATCGTCGGGTGGCTCCAGTGTCAGTCACCCGGCCACCATCCCGTATTGGCGCTTGGTTATTTAAGCTAGTCACCCTGCTAGTGATTGTTGCCTTGATTGCCGTCACGGTCATGTGGTGGCAAAGCCGTGGCGGCAGCGAACCCCCCAGCATGGGAAGTAACCCTTCTGTAGAAGATGAGGGTGGTTCCATGGGTACGCCAGCCGACAATGCAACACCGACTGAACAAACGCTGGTTGCCACACCTCAGCTTCCTAGCACCGCAACGGCACAACAAACCGGCACAGCCGAGGGAGTCGATGAGGGAGCGGCTAACGCCGCAACGGCTGCCATTGAGTCGGCATCTGAGCCGTCTACGTCTTCCGAAGGGGCAGAAGCTGCTGAGCTCACCTCTGCAGATACAGCTGAACAAGCGGACGCCGCCACTGACAGTGAAGACAACACAGCTGAAACAGCGCCCGCAACAAACCCGAACCTGCTTGAACTTACGTTTAACGAGCAGTCGTGGACTGAAATTTTTGATGCCAATAACCAACGGGTGTTCGTTGGTCTGCAAACGCCTGGCACCACAGCAAGTGTTGAGGGCGAACCGCCTTTTCGTTTAACTATCGGCAATGCCACCGGCGTAGAGCTGCGCTATGAAGGCGAGGCCGTTAACCTTGTCCAACGCGCCGGTGCCAATAATGTTGCCCGCTTTACCCTGGGAGAGTGACCCGTCTTATGCACGCACCTTCTCCGATTAAACGCCGCTTCTCGCGTCAAATTCACGTTGGCAATGTGGCCGTAGGTGGTGATGCACCTATTGCTGTTCAGAGCATGACCAACACAAATACGCTGGATGTCGATGCCACCGTGGCACAAATTCAGCAGTTGGAAAAAGCGGGAGCCGATATTGTCCGCGTTTCAGTACCCGATATGGACGCCGCTGAAAGTTTTGGCAAAATTAAGCAGCGTGTCGATGTCCCACTGGTGGCAGACATTCATTTTGACTACAAAATTGCCCTGCGTGTCGCCGAACTAGGTGTCGACTGCTTGCGTATTAACCCAGGTAACATTGGCCGCGAAGATCGCGTACGCGCGGTTGTTAATGCTGCCCGCGATAACGGCATACCGATTCGTATTGGCGTCAATGCCGGGTCGCTGGAAAAAGACCTACAGAAAAAGTATGGCGAGCCTACTCCCGCAGCGTTAGTGGAGTCGGCCATGCGCCATATTGATTACCTGGATCGTCTTGATTTCCAGGAATTTAAAGTCAGCGTCAAAGCCTCAGATGTGTTTATGGCGGTAGCAGCGTACCGCGACCTGGCTACCCGTATCGAGCAGCCACTCCATCTAGGCATTACCGAAGCCGGCGGCCTGCGCTCTGGTACGGTGAAGTCATCGATTGGCCTTGGCATGCTGCTAATGGATGGCATTGGCGACACGATTCGCGTATCGCTCGCCGCCGACCCGGTAGAAGAAATTAAAGTCGGCTTTGACATGCTTAAAAGCCTGCGACTGCGGGCCAAAGGCATTAATTTTATTGCCTGCCCCAGCTGCTCACGGCAGAATTTTGATGTTATCAGCACCATGAACCAGCTAGAAGAGCGGCTTGAAGACGTCATGACCCCGCTGGACGTATCGGTGATTGGTTGCGTCGTTAATGGCCCAGGTGAAGCGAAAGAAACCGATATTGGCCTAACCGGCGGCTCTCCTGCCAACTTGGTGTACATCGATGGCAAACCTGCTAGCAAGCTGCGTAATGACCACTTGGTAGATGACCTTGAAAAGCTGATCCGTGAGAAAGTACGCCAAAAACAGCAGCAAGAAGACGACATGATTGCGCGCAGCGTTTAAAAAAGCCGAGCAAGTGATACCCAACCTGGAGGCGGGCATAACCTTTTCCCCGTCCCCAGCGTTGTCTCCCATACAAGGAGTTTTCATTGAGCAAGTCCGCCGCAAAAAAAATTCAAGCTATCCGTGGTATGAATGATTTATTGCCCAGCGAAAGCCCCCGCTGGCAATTTTTTGAAGCCAAGGTGCGTCAGTTGATGCATCGCTATGGCTTTGATGAAATCCGTACGCCCATTGTTGAACAAACGGCGCTATTTGCTCGCTCTATTGGTGAAGTCACCGATATTGTCGAAAAAGAGATGTACACGTTCGACGACCGCAACGGCGACAGCCTGACGCTGCGGCCCGAAGGTACAGCTAGCTGTGTACGGGCAGCGATGGAACATGGCTTGCTGCATAACCAAACGCAACGGTTGTGGTATCAGGGCCCGATGTTCCGCCACGAGCGTCCGCAAAAAGGCCGCTATCGTCAATTTCATCAGGTAGGCGTAGAAACGTACGGCTTTGATGGACCGGATATCGATGCGGAAGTCATTCTGCTTTCAGCGCGTCTATGGCAAGAGCTAGGCTTACTGGAGCATGTGACGCTAGAGCTTAACTCTCTAGGCTCCACAGAGGCGCGCGCGGCCTATCGCGATAAACTCGTCGCTTATTTTGATCAGCATCACGACATCCTTGATGATGACTCTAAGCGTCGCCTCACCAGCAACCCTCTGCGCATTTTGGATTCCAAGAATCCAGCGATGGCGGAAATGCTCAACGGTGCGCCGCAGTTGATGGATCATTTGGACGATGAGTCGCGGACACATTTTGAACAACTCAAAGCAATGCTGGATGCAGCAGGCATCGACTACGTTGTTAACCCGCGCTTGGTACGCGGTCTTGATTACTACTGCCGTACGGTATTTGAGTGGACGACCACGGCCCTAGGCAGCCAAGGCACGGTATGTGCAGGCGGTCGCTACGATGGCCTGGTCGAACAACTAGGCGGAAAGCCCACGCCAGCCGTTGGTTTTGCCATGGGTATCGAGCGCTTAATATTGCTGCTGGAAACATTAGACCTGATTCCAGAAGAAGCGCTAGGTGGCTGCGATGTGTATCTGCTCCCCATGGATGACAACGCTACTATTGTCGCCCTCACCCTGGCTGAAAAACTACGTAGTGAGCTGCCAACCCTTAGGCTGCAGTTGCACTGTGGTGGCGGTAGTTTTAAAAGCCGTATGAAAAAAGCGGACAAAAGCAACGCACCTGTTGCAGTCTTATTGGGCGAAGATGAGCTAGCAGAGCAAGCCGTAACGCTTAAGTTCCTGCGTGATGATCGCGAGCAGTTGCGTGTGTCTCAGGCTGAGCTCACCGCGACACTGCAAAACCTAGTGCCCCACTAACCTTACTGCCTACTCTATTGGCAGACGAACACTCGCCAGCCGCCCTTGCGGCTGAGCTAAAGAACAGGAGGCCGCCCGTGGCGGAGCTGAGAAGCGAAGAAGAACAGCTAGAGGTAATTAAACGCTGGTGGAAAGAGAACGGAACCTCTCTCATAGCAGGGGCTGTTCTTGCTGCAGCGGGTGTGCTTGGCTGGAATGCATGGCAAAACTATCAAGAAGGCCAAGCAGAAGCCGCCTCCGTGCGCTATCAGCAACTCGTCAACATGACCGCTGGTAACACCTTGGCAGATGATCAGTTAGCCAATGCCCGTGAGCTCATTGATGAAATCACCAGTGACCATGGCAAGACCCTCTACGCAGAGTTAGCACAGTTGCTGGAAGCACGTTTAGCCGTTCAACAGGGTGACCTTGATGCAGCAAAAAGTGCGCTTGAGAACGTGGCTAGCAACTCCTCTCGCCGCTATGTGCAAAGTCTTGCATGGCTGAGATTAGCGCGCATTGAGATTGCAAACGACAATCCACAAGCAGCCCTGAGTTTGTTAGATGAGTCAATTACCGATGCTCTGGCAGCTCAACAGGCCAACGTGCGCGGCGACGCTTACGCTGCGCTAGACCAAACAGAACAAGCGAGAGACGCTTGGCAAACTGCGCTAGAACTGGCTCAAACCCAGAATCAGCCGCTTTACGGCGTACAGTTCAAGCTTGACGATCTCGGCGTCGAAGAGGTGACACAATGATCATGACCAGTCTTCCCAAATCGCTATTTTCAAAGCCGTCTGTGCGCATTACCGTCGGAGCCGTGGCACTCGCCTTGCTAGCAGGCTGTGCTAGTAAAGGCGAACCGGCTTATACGCCTAAAGAGCTGCGTAGTTTTACAGAAACCTCTACGCTTGATGGCGTATGGAGCAGGAACGTAGGCGACGGCCTTGGTCGTGCCCGCTACCCCATTGCCCCGGCTCGCGAAGGTGACACCGTATTTGCTGCGGATGCCAATGGATTGGTCGCCGCCTTTAACGCCAATAACGGCAATCGCGAGTGGGAAATCGAGCTGGATACGCCTATTTCAAGCGCGCTTAACGCTATTGCAGGTCAGGTTTATTTAGGCACTCGTAACGGAGAAGTTATTTCCCTGGATCAGCGCGACGGTAGTGTCAATTGGCGCTCACGGGTTTCCAGTGAAGTGCTGGCAGCACCTCAAGCGAATCAACAGCTACTACTTGTGCAGAGCGTTGACGGCCAAATCACCGCACTCGACCGCGTCACTGGCGAGGAGCGTTGGGTATATGCCAGTTCACAACCTTCGCTCACCCTTCGTGGTACCGGCACGCCAATGGTCATTGATCCTGTAAGCTTTGTTGGCTTTGCTAACGGACGACTAGCAACATTAGACAACCGCAATGGTCAACCACTGTGGGAGTTACAAATTGCTACTCCCCGCGGACGTAGCGACGTCGACAGGTTGGTTGATCTTGCCGGTCAGCCGGTAGTAACGCCTGATGGCCGACTTTTCGTTACTAGCTATAACGGTAGCGTCGTAGCGTTGGAAGCAACCCGCGGTGGCGTTCTATGGGAAAGCAACTTATCTAGCCGCCATACCCCTATTTTGGTAGGTAACATTCTGCTAGTGGTCACTGATGATAGCCACGTCGTTGGCCTGAATGCCGACAACGGACAGGAATTGTGGCGTAACGATGACTTGGAAGACCGCCGGTTAACAGCACCTGCGTTTGCAGATGGCCGCGTGGTCGTCGGTGACTTCGAAGGCTACGTTCATCTACTTGATGCCCGCGAAGGCACGTTAGTAGGCCGTACGCGCGTGCACAAATCTGGCATCAGCGTGCGTCCTGCCACTGAAGGCAGCACCATTCATGTCCAGGCCAATAATGGTCGCCTGGAAACCCTGGAAGTAACTCCATGACACCCGTCATTGCTTTAGTCGGTCGGCCCAATGTGGGCAAATCGACGTTGTTTAACCGCCTAACCCGCTCACGCGATGCGCTCGTAGCGGACTTTCCTGGCCTTACCCGAGACCGTAAATACGGGAACGGAATGCTAGGCGGCAAAGCGTATACGGTGATTGATACCGGCGGCATCAGCGGTGACGAAGAAGGGATTGATGCGGCAATGGCCGAGCAGTCCCTGGCAGCCATTGATGAAGCCGATATTGTACTGTTTCTAGTAGACGCGCGCGCAGGGCTTAACGTGGCTGATGAAGCCATTGCGAACCATCTGCGCGTTAATCAGAAAAAAACCTGGCTAGTGGTCAACAAAACCGATGGTTTGGAAGAGCATTCGGCCATGGCCGACTTCTGGACCTTAGGTCTTGGCGACCCATGGCCGATTGCTGCCGCCCATGGCCGCAATGTCTCACTGCTCATTGACACAGTGCTGGAGCCGTTTCCCGAGCGCGATCCCAGCATTCCTGGGGATACCGGCACCAAAGGCATTCGTATCGGTGTTATTGGCCGTCCCAACGTGGGCAAATCCACATTGGTTAATCGGCTGTTGGGCGAAGAGCGCGTTGTTGTATTCGATGAGGCGGGCACTACCCGCGATGCGATTGAAATTCCGTTCGAGCGTCGTGGTAAGCCCTACGTATTGGTTGATACTGCGGGTATTCGGCGGCGTAAGAACGTTCGCGAGATTGCTGAAAAGTTTTCTATTATCAAAACCCTGGATGCTATCAAAGAGTGTCACGTCGCCGTGATGGTACTCGATGCACGCAGCGGTTTAGTTGAGCAAGATCTCCACCTGCTAGATTACGTGCTAACCACTGGCCGCGCGTTAGTACTGGCCATCAATAAGTGGGACGGACTGGAAAGCGAAGCGAAAGAGAAAATGCGCGCAGAAATTAAGCGCCGCCTGGGCTTTGCTGAGTATGCCGAGATGCATTTTATCTCCGCCCTACACGGCACCGCTGTGGGTGATCTTTATCCTTCGATCGAACGAGCTTTCAATGCCGCGAACGCTCACTGGTCGACCAACCGATTGACCACGCTGCTTCAAGATGCGGTCAGCCAGCACCCGCCGCCCATGGTTAACGGCCGGCGTATCAAACTGCGCATGGCACACCAAGGTGGTAGCAACCCACCTATCATCGTAGTGCATGGCAATCAGACTGAATCACTGCCGGAAGCCTATCGCCGCTATCTAACCAACACCTTCCGCAAAGTGTTGAAGGTTCGCGGTACGCCAATGCGCTTTGAGTTCCGTTCGGGTAGCAATCCGTTTGACCACATGGCAGGGGCAAGCGATAAAGAGAAAGCCAAAAAACGCGAGCTCAACCGTACTAAAGAAGCACGTAAAAGCCGCCGCTAATGCTAGCTCATTAATCTACCAAACGCCTGCTGACCCTCATCAGCAGGCGTTTTGGTTGATGGCCCCCATTATCGAGTAAATCTGCTTGACAGCTACCCGCACGAGCCCTCAAATAGCCGCGTTTTTCGGCAATCGCCACTCTGACATTTTGCACCTCTGAACCTTTGCCCTTCTTAGGAGGGATATTAATGCACTACGCAATTAAACGCGGGCGCGGTTTGCTCTTGCTGCTGATGACAAGCTTGCTAGCAGGTTGCCTTGCCCTGCCCCAAACAGGCTTATTTGCCTTTCGCTTGGCGGTAACATCGCTGGGCATTGAAGAGGTGCGTATTGGCCCTTATAACGTGCAAGCAGGGCTTGATACTAGCGACCTGACAAGCTTGCTTGCGTCTAGTCTTGGCGCTGGCAGCTTGCCCGTTCAGGCCACCTTAGCGATGGGCCTTGGTTTACCTACCGGTATGCCCGCTGTTGAGATGTCAGGTTTCCGTTGGATGCTCGATATGCCGGGGGTCGATCCAGTGCAAGGCCAATATCAAGAGGATGTAACGCTAACATCAGGGGAAGACTCAACGTTACGTCTACCGGTAGCGTTTGACATCCTGACTACCGACACTCAGCGTATGATGCCAATGCTAGAACTCGCCAGTCAGTTAGCCACCCAGGGCTCACTACCGCCTGGCAGTGAGCTTGCTATCACGCCAGGAGACCTGCGTGGACTGGGTATGACATTACCTGCAGGGCTTTTAACGCCGACCATTCGCCTGAACGTAGGCGCCGACGGCCAGTTAACGCCTGTGCGTTAAGCCTGACGACTTCCTTCATGAAGCCGTTTGCGGCCCACCCACTGGGCTGCAAACTGCCAAGCCGTTCGGCCACTGCGCCCTCCTCTTAGCGTTGCAAAGCGAACCGCTTCTGCCCGTGCGGCATCACTCCAATCCTGCTTATCACCAATACGAGCTACCCAATGCTCACAGACCTCTAAGTAAGTCGCTTGGCTGAAAGGATGAAAACCTAACCATAAGCCGAAGCGATCTGACAATGAGATCTTTTCCTCAACAGCGTCACCGTGATGTAGCTCTTCACCCACAAGACGCGTACCGCTATTGTCGTCCATGGATTCCGGCAATAAATGGCGGCGGTTAGAAGTGGCATACAACAAGACGTTTTCCGGCGGCCCTGTTAATGCGCCGTCTAAGACGCTTTTGAGTGCCTTGTAAGCATCATCATTACCTTCAAATGAAAGATCGTCGCAATACACCACGAAACGATGCGGCGTATCGCGCAGCTGTTCTACCAATATCGGCAGACTACCCAAATCGTGGCGATCCACTTGGATCAATCGCAGCCCATCATTCGCCAACGAGTTAAGCAGCGCACGAATCACCGATGACTTCCCGCTGCCACGTGATCCCCATAGCAAACCATGGTTGGCGGGTAGCCCCTGCAAAAATGCACGGGTGTTATCAACTAAGGCTAATTTTTGACGCTCGATACCTAACAGGTCATCCAGTGTCATCGTGTCGCGCGGTGGCACGGGAACTAAGCGACCACCTAACGGGTGGCGCTGCCAAATAGCCGCCACATGCTTGTCCCAATCCACCTGGATCGGTGCAGGCGGCAACCAATGTTCTACGTGGTCCAGCAACCGCGTTAAGCGTTGGCTCAATTCAGCATCCATGATTGTCCTCAGAGTGCGTTATGATATGAGTTGATTTACCACTGACAGTGGTTATCTTGTGTGCAAAGATCCCTACTCGTCTATAAGGAAACCGCTTATGCGCTGGCTTCGCCCCCTGGCTGTTACTGCACTGTGTGCTTCTGTTGCAGCATGCTCCACGTCACCTACCGGCCGCTCTCAGTTGCTGCTGCTTTCAGATGATCAGCTCAATCAAATGGGCCAGCAAGCCTTTGCGCAGTATCAACAAGATATTCCAACCGCAGGTCAGGCAAGCCATCGCTATGTACAGTGCATTACGGATGCCATTGTAGAGGTATTGCCAGCCGAGCAGCGTAATCTCGATTGGCAAATCCGTGTCTTTGAATCTGAACAGCCCAACGCCTTTGCCCTGCCCGGTGGCTACATGGGCGTGAACACGGGAATGCTCGATATCGCCACCAATCAAAACCAGCTAGCCTCGGTTGTCGGCCACGAAATTGGTCACGTCATTGCGAATCATGCCAACGAACGCGCCTCAACAAAAAGCGCAACGTCACTTGGTTTATCGGTGCTTGCCAGCACCTCAGGCATGCAAACCCCTGGAGGCCAACAATTGATGGGGGTGCTGGGGATGGGAGCGGAATACGGTATTGCGTTGCCGTTCTCCCGTAGTCATGAAAGTGAAGCCGACGTTATCGGCCTCCAGTTGATGGCCCAGGCAGGTTTTGACCCACGGGAAAGCGTTACCGTTTGGGAAAATATGCAGGCGGCCTCCGGCGGTGGCGCCCCACCCGCCTGGATGTCGACGCACCCAAGTGAAGGCCAGCGTATCGAAGGGCTTCAAGCCAGCATGAATAACGCCATGGCAAGCTACGAACAGGCGCGTAATAGCGGCCGCACTCCCAACTGCCCACGCCCCTAGGCACCTTAATATTGAGGTTTGAATGATTCGACTTGGTTTATTGCTGCTTGTCTTGCCGATTTTAGTGTTGCTCGGCGTCTATTTCTGGGAACTTGGTGACGTACGCGCTTGCCAGCTCGACGGGGGGCATTGGGACTACCTGACAAATGCGTGCCGTGACACGCCGCAGCCCTTTGTATCGTGGCTTGAGCGCTCACCGCTGTTAGTCAACGGTGGCATGCTGGTCTCTGTGGTTGGTCTCGTTATGTGCATGATTGGCTTTTACACCAAATCTCGCTAAACACGAGAGAACACAACCAGCATTAACCGAAAAAGGCAGCCGCAGTGGCTGCCTTTTGATATCGAAGCACAATTATTATGACGATCGCTACTTCCTCAGCCATTCTGCCATAGCCCTTCACTTAGAAGCGATCTGTTTTCTCATAGCTTCCACCATAAGAAAAACTGACAAACCAAAACGAACTAGATTGACTACTCATGACTCTTCTAGAACTCCACTAAATATATCCACTACATCATTTAAGTGATCATCTGCCTGAGCAAAAATAAACTGCTTTAGAAATTTATCGATGCGAATATTGAGCTTAAAAGGTGGAATACTTAGGCCATCTATTTTTTCAAAATAAAATTTTGCTTTTTCCTTATCAACGGTGTCTTTAAGCGCATCAAAGCGACCGAAATTGTTAAGATTTTTCTCATTAACACTATCTTTTAATAAGCTTACAAGCATGCTTTTATCTAAACCTAACGCATTAACAATGGCATTAATCTGGGCATTTTCAGCATTGTCTTTGTAGGTGTTGATGTAATCTCTGAAAGTATGGCCTTCTATTAATTTTGCATCACCACGCTGTAAATCATGCAAGAAAAGCTTGGCGTATTTTTGTTCAGCTTGCGTCAGTGAAGAGAACGACTTATGCAGTTCGTTTAGCGTAATTTCAATGCTGGCTTGATCATTATGCTGATTTAGCTCTTTTAAATATTTATCAAAGCGACTATTCATATAGTCGGCATCAATCTTTCCAGTGTCAATTTCCGTCAAATAGCCACTAATATCAAAAGGCACATCGCCACCACCCGCACCGCCACCATTATCTTTTGATGCAAGCTCTTTATAACGCAGCGCAAGGCTAAGGTAAGTTTTCTCATCAATGGCCAGAGTAACCACATGCTCAGTGCCACTTTCGTCTACTGAAACGTCCTTAGAAAATGTATAAACTGACTGCTCCCAACGGAAACCTTGTACCTTCGCGGCTTCTAGATGCTGGTTAAATACGTTAAATAGTTCAGCGAATTTTGCGCACGCCTCAACTTCTTCTGGCAGTTTTTCAAAATTTTCCACACCGGCACTGATGAACAATTCGGTAATATCACCGAATAGTTCATTCATTGCTTCTAAGTTGCTTTCTAGTCTATCTACAAACAACCCTATGGGTCTGTCGCCAGAATATAGCTTTACCGCATCGTTGATATGCTGCTCCATCGTGTGCGGATAACGATAATAGCGGATGATACCGTGAGGCTTGTCGGGACCAAACAAGCGATTCGTGCGCGAGAAAGCTTGAATAATGTTTTGGTATTTAATGACTTTATCTAAATACAGGGTATTGAGCCACTTGGAATCAAACCCCGTAAGCATTTGGTCGACGACAATCAATAAATCCAACTGTTTGGCGGGTTCGGTATGAATCCGCTCATAAGGTTTTTTGTGAGCAAGGCGTGCGGCCAAATCTTTTTTAAAGGCCGCGTGGCGAGCGAAATCAAAATCTTGACCGTACCGAGCGTTATAGTCCGCCATTATTTCTTCTAAACCATCACCTTTAAAGGTTGGGCCTCGATCACCACTGCCGCCATCGTTATCAATATTTGGGTCAAACAAGGCAGAGATTTTAAGTTCCGGCTTGGAGACCTTTAGACGGCGGTAATAGTCAATGGCCTCTGCGATGCTATTGGTGGCTAAAATGGCGTGGAATTTATGACCTTGGCTGAGCACATCCCATTTATCTAAGATGTCACTGACGACTTTTTCTTGGTGAGTATCCGTTAAATATTGGCTTTTAGGTACGTAGTCTTCGTTGCCTTTATGATATTTCCCTGTGGCATCTTTGTAGCCCGCCATCGGCACATCATTCATAAAGTGATTAAATTTTTTCTTCTTGACTGGATCTGACATTGCATCAGCCACCGACTCAGCCTTAGCTTGCTCTAGCGCTACAGCTTGTCTTACATCACTGTCTCGAAAGGTGGGAACTTTATAAGGGTCAAATCCCAACACGTTTCCATCGCGAATGCCATCGGCGATGCTATAACGGTGCAGCTCGTTGCCAAACACATCAGTAGTAGTATTGTTATTGACCTGATTTTCTTCATGAATCGGCGTACCGGTAAAACCAAAGAAAAGGGCTTTAGGGAAGGTTTTTTTCACCCTTACCAACATGCCTTCTTTGTTTTCTTTGCCGCCACTCATTGTCGAGCGGTGTGCCTCATCAATAATAAATACCAAGCGTTTAGCGCGGATTTTTTCAATATCTGCCGAGTTAGTTGCTGTGCCTTCATCATCCACTTCTTCAAAAATATTACTCATTTTTTGAATGGAGCTAACAATTAGCGTATCGGCTGGGGAGGTGCTTTTTAGCTTGGTTACCAATACATGGGTATTTTCGGTGGCTTGTACATTTTCAGCATCGCTCGCAAAATTACGGTATTCGGCCAGAGACTGGGTGCCTAGCTCGATGCGATCCATCAAAAAAATGACTTTATCGGCATCTTTAGATTGGGCAATGAGCTGCGCTGACTTAAAGCTGGTCATGGTTTTGCCTGAACCTGTGGTATGCCAAACATAACCACCCAGTCTGTCTTTATTATTTTCACTGCCCAGCTGTTGCCAGTTGGTTTTGGCTACCTTATCCGATATCGCATTGGCGGCGTAATACTGATAACTACGCATCACTTTCAACACGCCATCGCTCTCGTCAGCGACGGTATAAAAGCCAATCAATTGATGCGCCATAGGGATGGACAATAGATCGGCGGCGATATCTTTCCAGTGGTTCACAGGTTCATTATTGTAATTACCCCAATGGAATTGATAGTCGGGGTTAAACTTACCGTCCATACCGGGATTAGCAAAGTATTTGGCCTCATTAGGCTCCATGGCGACAAAGACTTGGATCAGTGAGAATAAGCCGCTAAAAATGCCTTCTTTGGAATACTTTTCGATTTGGTTAACCGCTTGGCTTACTGGCACACCACTGCGTTTAAGCTCCACATGAATGACCGGCATACCGTTAATCAATAGCAGCACATCACCACGTCGGTCATTACGCAGCGTGCTACCGCGTTCAAATTTGGGTTGCTGGACAATTTGATAGCGGCTTTGGCCTGCCGCGATTTCTTGGCGGTCATAGATTTTTAGACTGACTTCCTTGCCAAGATGCAACTTATCGGCGGGATTATCACGCTTAATGGCTACAGTTTTACCGTTGATCAAACCATTGAGCTTAAGCGGTGTTTTTAGCTCTTTTATCTGTTCAATAATCTGCTGCATTTCCGTTGCTATCAGCGGCACATCGTTTAAGCGATCTTGCTGGCGATTGTTCTCAAATAAAATATTCGCCCAGTTTTGCAGCAAATCCGCTTCGGTTTTGTTTTTGAGTATCTCAGGCTCCCAGCCCTTGTGGGTAAGCACCTCGATAAAGGCCTGCTCAAATTGTGCTTCGGTTTTAAACGTCGTCATGGTTCTGCTCCCTGCTAAACAAACATTTTTCTCAAGCAGGCCTGCTTGATGTTATTAAGTTTGGTGATTTGTTGTTGGTGTTGGTTGATCAGCGCATCGATTTTTTGGAAGTAATTTCCGATTTTTTCTTGTTCCTCTTTTTTAGGAGCAAGAATTCTTACATTAGAAATATCGCCAAGCGATAAGTTCGGCTGTGCACCTTGTGAAGCTGATGCATCTACAAAATCTTTAAAATCTTTAGTTTTAGTAAAGTGATATATAAATTCAACTTTAACAGGGGAATCATTTTTTAATCTAACAATAGCTAGTGCCTGATTGGTATTTGCTGGCAGTATTTCTTTTTTTACTATTGCAGCTCGCCCTAATGCGCCCGCAATCGATATCAGCAAATCATTTTCTTTAATTCTTGATCTTGCCAAAATTTGGTCTGTCTCAGCATCGATATATGCAAACTTTGATTGACTTATATTGCCTATTTCATCTACAGATTCTACTTTTACAAAGGAAATGCCACTACCAACGAAACTCCGGCCTATGGTCATTGGAGTAGTACCCTTAGTTATCAAACTAGAGCAGTATTCAATAGTGAAATGCTCCCACTCCCCACTAAACCCTTTAAAGCGGATTTCTGGGATATTTTCGCCTTGTTTGGGGAACATTTTTTCCAGCATGGCTTTTTTGATGTTACAGAGCTTGTCATGCTTTTGCTGGTATTGCTTGATTAGGTTGTCGAGTTTTTGGAAGGTGTTACCGATTCGGGTTTGTTCTGTTTCGCTAGTTACTCGAACTAGAATATTATTAATCGCAACCTTAGATAAACTAGGTACACCGGTAGATTCGTCATGTTTTTTCCAATCTATTTTTTGGAAAAGACAATACAAATAATCCAACTTAATTTTTTTTCGAGGAACTGCATAAAAAAGAGTATCCACTGTCCAAAAAGGTGCTCGTAATAAATACGGTTTATCAATAGTTCCTTTTCGTCCAATTCCTATTGCATCTTCATTATTTGACAATGCACTATCCACGCTAAGCATGTAGCCACCTGTTCCATAAACAGGAATGTCACCTTTACCTAAATGCTTATAGTCTTTTCCGCTTCGCACATCTATCACATCTAATAAGACCGCATCTTCCCAATCCCCAACAAACCCTTTAAACCTAATCTCAGGCACCTTCTTTTCCACACTCATCTTATGCGCCCTTCAATAAGTTGGCGAGCTCATTCAAGCCTTGCTGATCAAACTCATTACCTGTCAGCTCACCCATCATTTGTGCCAATTCTTGCTCGGTGCTTTTAATCTCACTGGCGACTTGTGAATAAGTGATGGCGTATTTATCGGCAAGAGCTTGAACTTGGCTGGTCAGCTGTGTGATCACGGCACTTGGCATGGCGGCAAGTTCCGTGCTTAACGGTGTGACCCATTTTAGGTGCAGTAACTCATTGACTTGCTCGTCGGTTAAACCTTCGATAGTTGTTTTAGTTTTTAAGTGTAGAGCCTGAGTTTTATCTTTTATATCAGCCTTAAGCTTCGTTTGTTTGGTTAATAACTTATCTGCCAAGATCACTTTCCCTTCGAAAGAATCTTGATCAAATTCGAACTGTGCCCTTAAGGTTTGTAGATAGATGTTTACTTTCCCTTTACCGTAAGTACCATCTTTATTCGCTTCAATATGGAGCCAACCTACACTAGGGTGCTCCTGAATAAATACCAGCTTTTCTGGTTTTTTTGCTTTATTATCGAGTAAAGCAAGATATTTATTGAGTGCTCGAATTTCTGGGGAATCAACATCAGCGTATATATCCATTACTTTTTTAGCCAACTCACCCTTAACAAAGGCATCGTTCTTATCATTCAGCATTGGCGAATCTTTTTCTTCTTCGGTAAATGACTCAATGATCTCTTCTATTTTAGAGGCAACTCCTGCCAGTATTAACTCTTGGCTTTTTAATTCGTTTAGCTCTTCTCTTAAATACGTTTTCTGAACAAGCTCAAATGGCATGATGCGACCTTTCCAGCCGTCTTGTAGCTCAATATCTTTGCCATCTTTTTTCCTGATAACAATATTGGGTTCAACTTGTTTCGTGGCAGCAAAACCTTCTGTTTGCATCATTTCTAAGTCAGCACTGATCACTTGCCATTGGCTGTTTAAATATTGATAGGCTTGGTATTTGTCGATAAGGGCAATGGGGGCTAAGCGGCTAAATAGCTCGGCGCTTAATTCAGGCTCTTGCTGATTGCGGTTAATGGCTTGCCAGCCTTGAATAAGCGTAGCGTTTAAATAGTCATCAAAACCTGCAAAGGCTTGGTTGTAAGTACTGATAAACTCAACCACTTGTTGGTGCTGGGTAATGGTGGCGTTTACCGCATCTTTAGCGATAGCTAACTCACTATAAGCCGTGGATTTTGGCGAAAATAGTGCATTGTGTAATTGCGGCAAGGCTTGCCAATATTGGTGTAATTCAGTAATTTCGCTATTGGGTATACCGCCTAGCATAGTGGCGTGTAAATCCCAGCTTTCGGCTGCCGGTGAAGAGTCCACATAACGCGAAATATTTAAGTTATATCCATTGTCGCGCAAGGTTTTCTTGCTGACTAATTGCGAGAATTTATCGATACTTTCGCGGTTAATGACCGCATCCACAATACGTTTGATATCACTGGCTTGCAGTTTGTTATTTTTTCCTTCTTTAATAAAGTGCTTAGAGGCATCAATAATTAACACATCGCTCTCAGGTTTATCAACAGAGCCGCGTTTTTGCTTCAGTACTAAAATGACAGTTTCAATACTGGTGCCAAAGAATATATTTTTAGGTAAACCTATTATGGCATCTATATGATTCTGCTCAATCAGTTGCTTGCGAATTTCACCTTCTTCACCGCCACGGAACAATACCCCATGGGGCAATACAATAGTCATAATACCATCGGGTTTTAGATGGTAAAGGTCATGCAGCAAAAAGGCAAAATCGGCTTTGGTTTTGGGCGCTAAGCCAAAACGCGAATAACGTGGGTCACTGTCTTTAAAACTTGGGTCCCACGCTTGCGAGTAAGGCGGGTTAGAGACGACTGCATCCACATACAATGCTTGATAAGTACCTTGTGGATCGTTCTCATCAAAGTATGGCCAATCGTCTTCTAAGGTATCACCGTTACGGGTTTTGATATTGCTGGCTTTTATCCCGCGCATGATAAGGTTCATACGGGTTAAGTTGTAGGTATTGGCTTTTAGTTCTTGGGCATAATAGGTAATGCTGTCTTTGTTTTTGGCGTATTTTTCAACCGCTTCACCAATATTGATCAGTAACGAACCCGAGCCCGACGTTGGGTCGTAAATCTCGATGGTGTCTTTGTGTTTTAACTCATGGGCAATGATGTGCGACATCAGTACCGAGACTTCATGGGGCGTGTAAAACTCACCGGCTTTTTTCCCGGCATTAGCGGCAAATTTTTCAATCAGGTATTCGTAGATATAACCCAGTACGTCATAGCCTTGCTTACCGTTCATTGGGATACTTTTGATCAAATGCAGTAAGTCACTAATGGCTGTAGTGCGCTTACCCGCGCTTTCACCGAGTTTGCTCAGTCCCGTTTCTAGGGTAGTGAAAATACCTTCAAACAATTTTTTGTAGGTGGGAGAAATCAAGCGGCTAAACGCTGAAAGCGCATCGCGCACGTTAGACTCGTCAAAGTCATGCGCTGGATCAATCCAGGTTGAAAATAGGTTATCATAAGCGATGAAATAGCCTAGATTGTCTTGAATGTATTTCACTGTGTCGGCGTCTGCTTCGGTTAGGGCTTTAATGTCTTCAGGTGTCATGCCCTCTTTGGTGACAAACTGAACTAATTGGTCGCTCAGGTACTTATAAAAAATGAAACCTAAGATGTAATCTTTGTATTCGTTGGCTTCGATTTTTGAACGCATCTGGTTGGCTGATTCCCAGATTTTTGCGGCCAGTTGTTGCTTGTTCATGCTATTTCCTATTCTGTGACCATGTCGAAACCAGACGCAATTGCTAGGTTACCGACACCGCATAAAGTTTGATAATTTTTTAACCATAAATAGAATTCGGGTGTTTTTAACACAGCAGCTTTGGAGCAATCGACATTCCATAGTCTCAGCAAATACCTGGCGGTTGCAGCCCTGATCTCAACCTTCATCACGCCACTCGCTATGTCATTGTCCACTAGCGTATGCGGCACCATTTCACGCGTTTTTTCACTGCGCGATAGCCACACATAGGTGATACTCAAGGCTTTGCCTTTGTGTATGGCCTCGGTAACTTTCGCCACTATCGATAAGATCGGCTTGTTAAGATGATAAGGCGCTTCGCACTCCAGTGGCGGTTTTACCTTGCCAGTAAAACCTTCTCCGTCACCTTGGCTAAGGGTCACCGTCTTCATTGGCGGAAGCAATAGCTGGCCCTTTCTCTATGACTCACATCAAAATTCGGCACACTGGGCACACAGCTACAATTACTCTTAGCAAAGACAGCCGTAATGGCCGCCTTTTCTTTGTTGAGCACTCGAAAGCTAGCTAGTCACTGGCGACGTTCAACGATTGCCTTAATAGTGTACGCACCGGGGCTGTTGCGGGCCGCAGGTTACGCCATAAAAAGAAAGATTCAGCGGCTTGCTCGACCAGCATACCCAAGCCATCGAGCAACTTGGCACCGCGTGGCCCTGCCCACTGCAAAAACACCGTGGGTTCTGAGCCATACATCATGTCGTAGGCCCAAGCACCCTGGTTAAATAGGTTATCCGGCAACGGCGGCAAATCCCCAGAAAGACTGGCACTGGTACCATTGATCACCAAATCAAACTGGCCTTCTAACGTCTCAAACCCACCGCCATGAAGGGTGCCTAAGTCGGCAAAGGCATCTGCTAATTGGGCGGCTTTTGCCGCCGTTCGATTGACGATAACAACGTCACGAGGTTGCTCTGCAAGCAGCGGTTCAAGCACGCCACGCACTGCACCACCGGCACCGATCACCAGCACGCGTTTATCCTTAATGGGTACGTGATGGTATCCAAGGTCACGCACCAGCCCAATGCCATCCGTGGTGTCACCGTAAGTGCGGCCATTGCCGCCAACAATCAGCGTATTCACCGCCTGAGCACGCTTGGCACGGTAGCTCAGGGTATCGCACAGCGCAAAGGCATCGCCTTTGAACGGTACAGTCACGTTCGCCCCTCGACCACCCGCTGCCACAAACTCTCGCCAGGCACTGACAAAACTTTCCACCGGTGCAAGTTCGGCGGTATAGGTCATAGGTTGCTGAGTTTGGTTAGCAAACTCTTCGTGAATTAATGGCGACTTAGAGTGCTTAATCGGGTTTCCAAAGACACAGTAACGGTCGGTCATACAGGCTCCTTACACTTTACCCAACTGGGTGGCTTCGGCTAGCCAATCGCGTGGCACCAAGTACTCGTACAATCTAGCCTCTCGACTGCCCTCGGGCGGTGTAAATGCGTACTCCCAACGGGCCAGCGGCGGCATCGACATCAAGATGGATTCGGTGCGCCCACCGCTTTGCAAGCCAAACAGAGTGCCCCTATCCCACACTAAGTTAAATTCTACATAGCGGCCGCGGCGATAAAGCTGAAAATCACGCTCTTTTTCACCCCAAGCATCACCCTTACGGCGCTCTACAATCGGTACATAGGCGTCCAGAAAGCTATCGCCCACCGCACGCTGAAAAGCAAAACAGTCGTCGAAACTGCCTTCATTTAAATCATCGAAAAACAGTCCACCAACACCACGCGTCTCGTCGCGATGCTTAAGATAGAAGTACTCATCGCACCACGCTTTGTAGCGCGGATACACCTCTTCGCCAAATGGCACGCAGGCAGCCTGGGCAACCCGATGCCAGTGCACAACATCTTCAAACACCGGGTAGTAAGGCGTTAGATCAAAGCCGCCACCAAACCACCATACCGGCGCTTCACCCGTTTTTTCAGCAATAAAGAAACGGACATTTCCGTGGCTTGTCGGCACATTAGGGTTTTCAGGATGGAGCACCCAGGAAACACCCACCGCATGAAAGCTGCGTCCGGCTAGCTCTGGTCGTGCCGCCGTCGCCGAGGGGGGCAACTGAGCCCCGTAAACATGCGAGAAATTAACACCACCTTTCTCGAAAACAGCGCCTTCTTCGATGACCCTTGAACGTCCGCCGCCGCCTTCTTCACGCTGCCAGCTATCTTCTTTAAATGTCGCTTTTCCATCAGCAGCGGCAAGCCCTGCACACAACCGCTCCTGCAGATCCAGAAGGTAATGTTTAACGTCGTCTAGGTGCTCGTGAGCCACAGTAACTCCAAAGAGGTCGAGGATAAGTGTGATTGGTAAGTAGTCAATGACAGAGACAGCTCAAGGCGCCTCGCTATGAACGCATTACTTTGCCCGTCACCAAGTCTTTGATGGTGCTGGGTTTTGCGTTACCCCCAAGCTCACCTGCTACAATCGCGGCGACCTCCTCACCGAAAATGGACGCGACTTCGTCAGCGTTCATGGCGGGTGGGTCGCCCGCGCGATTAGCGGAGGTAGAGACTAGCGGGCCACCAAAGGCCTCACAGAGCGCCTTCATCAGCGGATGGTCGGTTACCCGCAGAGCCACACTCTGATGGGCACCACGCACTAAACCATGACTACGGCCATTGTCAGGCACTAGCCAAGTATTAGGGCCAGGCCAGCTGGCCGCTAAGGGCGCATGCAGTGCAACTGGCAGTTGGTTTAGCCAAGGCTGAAATTGCTGAATATTCGCAGCAACAAGAATCACCCCTTTGGCGGGATCACGCTCTTTCATACGCATCAAATGCGCCAGCGCTTCATCGTTATCTGGGTCACAGCTCAGCCCCCAGACTGCTTCGGTGGGGCAGGCGATAACGCCCCCCTCTTTTAATGCTCGTACCGCTTCTTTAACCTCAACAGCCGATTTCATAGATGCTCCTCGTTACAAACGCGGCCCCTCATCACCTGAGATTGATACATCTTCAGTAGATGAAAAACGGTTACTTACATCCTACCATGGCCGCGTCAAACGCACCCAGCCGCCCGCTTGCTGCGCTACTTTGCCATCAAGTTCCAGCATCAATAACCGTTGTTGGCATTCACTGACCGTAAGGCCCGCGCTCTGAACCAATATATCAATTGGCGTTGGCGTTGCGCCCAGCGCGCTTAGTACATTGTCCTTGGGCTCATCGTCCTCGATTGGCAAATCAAGGCTTGCATTGTCAGTGATAGCACGTGGACCGGTTGGCATATAGCGTTCAGCCCAGTGCTGCAACTCTTCTAAAATATCGTCCACATGACGCACCAGCGTCGCACCGCTACGTAATAACTGCAGGCAACCACGAGCCTGCACGTTATGTAGCGACCCGGGCAGTGCAAACAGCTCACGGTCTTGCTCAAGGGCTAATCGTGCGCTTACCAATGAGCCGCTCTTCTCAGTCGCTTCGACCACTAACGTGCCTAATGAAAGACCGGTCACAATTCGGTTCCGTCGAGGAAAGAAGGCTGGCCGAGCAACGGTTCCCGGCGGATGCTCGGATAATAACAAGCCTCCTGGCACGCTACTTAGCTGTTCATGTAAATCACGGTGACGGGGCGGATAAATAACATCAACGCCACAGCCAAGCACCGCAATCGACTGCCCTCCTGCCGCTAACGCTGCGCGCTGTGCAATCCCATCAACCCCGAGAGCCATGCCGCTGACAATGCACCAGCCGTGATTAGCAAGCTCTCTGGCAAACGCCTGAGCATTACCGCTTCCCTCAGAAGTGGGACGCCGAGTGCCCACCATGGCCAGTTTTGGGCCATCTAGTGCGCTAAGATCACCTTGTGCCCACAGCACCACAGGTGGGTCCGGCAATTGATCGAGCAACTCAGGCCATGCGGGATGATTGCGATGGAGCAAATGGCGATTAGGCGCGGCCTCTAGCCATGCGAAGGTATGGTCGACTGCCTGCTGCAACGGGCTTCGCTCTGGCTGCGCTAGCCAAAGTCGCAGCGCACTCGCGGCATTACTGGGTAGCCCAGCAAGCCAGCCATGGGGCCATTGCGGCTGTTTGGCGGCCAGCGCTGCGGTGCGAAGCGCCCCCATGCTCGGTAGCTCATTCACCACTAGCCACTCCTTGGCATCCATACCTATCCCCTGTTAGTTGTGTGGTGTTTAGCGTATCGGCGTGTGTACCCGGTCTCCAACCGCTAAAACGTTCGATGCCTGCATCACCAACGCATAGCTCATCAGGCTATACGGCTTTACCACCATGACTCTTCCCGCCTCAGTGGCGGGTAGTTGCAGAAGCTCCTGGCTACGCGGGTCATTAACAAGTTCGCCCTGCTGGCCAACATGTAATACATGACCGGGCTGCAAGCCATCCTGAGTACCAATATCCAGTGCCACTATTTGTAAGCGTCCAATAAAGCGCACTCCGCCAGGTACCGCAATAATCTGGCCAGCGACATCGTTCAACGGTAAACGAGGCTGAAAGCTATTTTCTGACGACTGAGATTCAAACAACGGGGCGTCAAGCGGCAGCAAAATATCGTTATTACGCACTTCCTGGTAAGCACTGAGGACTTCTAAGCGGGCAATATCTCCCTCTCTGCTGAGCTGGCGCGCTTCGCCAATATTGATTAACTCCGTACCCAACGGGATACCCTCAGCGGAAACATAACGCTCGCCCGGACGATAAATACCTAAACGCACTCTGGGCGGCAGTACGCCGCGCGCATACAACGTATCGCCTGCGCCACTCATCAAGCGTTGATTCTCACCGCCGACAACGTAGGCCAGTTCCCGGGTAGGCGCGTCCGGCTCTGCAACTCGGTGCGCTCGCAAAAACGCCCGGATCGTTTCCATCGGAAGCGGCGCCATTGCCTGTTGCTGAGGAACGGCGCGCATTTGGGGAGAAAGCTTTACCACCCGCTGCGGAGATTCCCACGCCAATGCGGCGGTCGTCATAAGCGTCAAACATACCAACGACACGCTATAATAAAGAAACCTTTTCGCCACTGCCCTTTTCACCACCATCCTGTTCTCTCTTGTCAGTTATGGGTGAAGCCGTTGAGGGGAGCTGCATGGCGTTGTACGTGCCCAGGAACGCTTACAGCATGATATAGTGGCCGATAGTAAAGCACTTAGGCCTGCCAACACAGGTGGCAAGGCCTGCTCATATTAAAGACTCAGCATAACGGTGATTGTAACGCCATGGCCAAACTTCCTATTCTCGAATTCCCCGACGAGCGCCTGCGCACCAAGGCTGCACCGGTGGAAACCGTTGACGATGAGGTCCGCCAGCTCGTCGACGATATGTTGGAGACCATGTACGACGCGCGCGGCATCGGCCTTGCAGCGACGCAAATCGATGTTCATCGGCGTGTCGTAGTAATGGATGTCAGCGACGATAACTCACAGCCGCTAGTACTTATTAATCCGCGCTACGAGCCGATTGGTGACGAAAAAGAGCCGCTTTCTGAAGGCTGTCTATCGATTCCGGAATACTACGCTGAAGTCCCGCGCTATTTAAAAGTAAAGCTGAACGCGCTAGATCGTAGTGGTGAGCCCTACGAGTTAGAAGCCGATGGCTTATTAGCCCACTGCATTCAGCATGAGTATGACCATTTGGAAGGCGTGCTTTTTGTTGACTACTTATCACCCCTAAAGCGTGACCGAGTGATGAAAAAGATGCAGAAACGCCACAAGCTATTACACGACGCATAAACCGACCTACGCCGTGTTATTGCTGGCCGAGCTGACACGCTGCAAACGCACAGAATGTTATTCCTGGTGCGTTGTAGCGTTGCTTCTCGGCCTTTATTTGTTTCCCCCACGGCACACGATTACTTTCCCCCTTCAATGCTAGGTAGTCATCACCATGTCACAGTTGCGCGTTGTTTTTGCTGGCACGCCGGATTTCGCCGCTTCAAGCCTTGCTGCCGTGCTCGAAAGTCAGCATCAGGTGGTAGCGGTATATACTCAACCTGACCGCCCAGCTGGCCGCGGGCGCAAGCTCACCCCAAGCCCCGTCAAGCAGCTTGCTGTTGAGCATGGGCTACCTGTCTACCAGCCCGTCAGCTTAAAAAGCACTGATGCCCAAGCGGAACTGGCTGCATTGAACGCCGACGTAATGGTTGTCGTTGCTTATGGGCTACTACTGCCACAGGCCGTGCTCGATATTCCCCGCTTAGGCTGCATCAACGTGCACGCATCGCTGCTACCACGCTGGCGAGGTGCCGCCCCCATCCAACGCGCTATTGAAGCCGGTGATAGCGCATCAGGCGTAACCATTATGCAAATGGATGCGGGTCTGGATACCGGTGAGATGCTGTATGAAGTGCGTACGCCGATCACCTCGCGCACCACGGGCGGGGACTTGCATGATCGGCTGGCCATTCAAGGGGCGAATGCACTGATTAACGTGCTGGATGCGCTGGACAGCAACAATTTAAAAGCAACACCGCAGCCTGACGAGGGCGTCACCTACGCCGCCAAGCTCAGCAAAGCGGAAGCCGAGCTGGACTTCCATCAACCTGCCGAGCCGCTAGCGCGCAAAATACGTGCGTTCAACCCGTGGCCAGTGGCTTGGTGCACGTTAGGCAATGATCGCTTACGTTTGTTGATGGCCAGTGTTGAACCAGGTGAACAGCCTTCCACTACGCCCGGCACACTACTCGAACATGGCGAGGATCACCTACGCATTGCCTGTGGCGAGCAAGGCCAAGAAGTACTGTGCATTAGCCATGCCCAGTTACCTGGTGGGAAAGCGATGGCCGTGCGCGACCTGCTTAACGCCCGACAAACCCCTCTTATCGTCGGCGCACGCCTTGGGCACGCCGCCGCTCATCAAGGAGTTAGTGAATGAGCCAGAATCGCCCACCCAAAGGCGGCAGCGGCCAGGAAGTTCGCGCCGCGGCCGCCCGCGCGCTAGTACCTGTTTTGACTGACCAAGGCTCACTAGCCGGGCTAGATGAGCACAGTGTGATTGCCCGCGACCGCAGCCTGTTAAAAGAGCTGTGTTACGGTACTTGCCGACGCTTGCCGCGCCTGGAAGCGTTGGCTGGCGCACTGCTCAAGCAGCCTTTTAAAAAGCGCGATAGTGATGTTCACGCCTTGTTACTGGTGGGAATCTACCAGCTGCTTTATATGCGTATTCCAGCACACGCAGCGGTTGGCGAAACCGCTGGCGCCGCTCGCCTGCTAGGCAAAGAGTGGGCTACCCGAGTGCTTAACGGCTGCCTGCGCCGCCTACAGCGTGAATCCGAAGCGCTTCAAGCCGCCGTTGACCTAGATGAGAGCGTTGCCCTGGAGCACCCGCCCTGGCTGCTTAATGCGTTGCGCAGCGCTTGGCCTGAACAGTGGCGCGCCATTGCCGCAGCGAACAATGAACCAGGCCCCATGACGCTGAGAGTCAATCAGCACCACAACGACCGTGAAGCCTATTTACAACAGCTGACTGAGCAGGGACTAAGTGGGCACCTATGCCTACATGCGCCGGATGGCATTACCTTGGATGCACCCTGTGATGTCTCCATACTTCCCGGCTTTGAAGAAGGTCATGTCAGCGTCCAAGACGAAGCGGCTCAGCTTTCTGCCGCGCTGTTAGGGCCTGCATTAGCCCCCCGCCCAGGCGCCCACGTTCTCGATGCTTGCTGTGCGCCTGGCGGTAAAACTGCCCACCTATTAGAGCAGTTTGATATTGCTCTGACGGCCATTGATAGCGACAACCAGCGCCTAGGCCGTGTAGACGATACACTGAACCGCCTAGGCTTAACGGCAGAACTGCAGCACGCTGATGCTACCCAGCAAGACTGGTGGGACGGCGCGCCTTTCGACGCGATTTTGCTTGATGCGCCCTGTTCTGGCACGGGCGTTATTCGTCGTCACCCCGACATTAAAAAACTGCGCCGTAAAGAGGATATTCGCCAGCTCGCTAAGCTACAGCGCCAACTGCTGGATAACCTTTGGCCACTACTCCGCCCAGGCGGCACCTTGCTATACGCCACCTGTTCAGTGCTGCCCGAGGAAAACGCTGAGCAAATCAAGGCATTTCTTGACCGCACGCCCGATGCAGAAGTCACCACGCCAAATGACGTAGCCTGGGGCGAACCGAGTGGCCAAGGACGCCAACTGTTTCCCGCGCAAAGCAGTCATGATGGCTTTTTTTATGCCAGACTAGAGAAGCGTACTGCTTAACATACCGCCCCTACCGGGGCGGTAAACCGATGACAAGGATGGAGACACTATGAGTACCCACACTTATAAGCATATCGAGCTAACCGGTTCTTCTGAAAAGGGAATTGAAGAAGCTGTGCAAAGTGCCCTCGCCAAAGCATCAGAAACCATTCATAACTTGCGCTGGTTCGAAGTCACCGACACTCGTGGCCATATCGAGGACGGCCGTGTCGCTCACTGGCAGGTCACGATAAAAGTTGGCTTCACACTCGAGTAATCCCGACCTGCTTTTCGACGGCGGCTGGTTTACACTGGCCGCCGTCTTTATTGCAGCGCACATATCTCTTGCCGAGAACGCGCTGGCGCTTACAACGGAACCGATGCTTAGCAATGAAAATCATCATTCTCGGCGCCGGCCAGGTCGGCGGCACCCTAGCGGAGCACCTTGCCCGCGAAGAAAACGATATTACCGTCGTCGATACCGACGCCGCGAAACTGCGCGAACTGCACACCAAACTGGATATTCGCACCGTGACGGGCGCGGCTTCGTATCCTATTGTGCTGCGTCAGGCGGGCTGTGAAGACGCCGATATGTTGATTGCGGTGACCAACACCGATGAAATCAACATGATCGCCTGCCAAGTCGCCCATACGCTGTTTCGCACGCCTACCAAAATTGCCCGCGTACGCTCAACCGCCTACCTCACCCGTAAGGGGTTGTTCGCCCACGAAGCGATTCCTATTGATGTACTGATCAGCCCTGAACAAGTGGTCACGGATCATGTTCGCCGCCTGATTGAGCATCCCGGTGCGTTGCAGGTGTTGGAGTTTGCCGGTGGTTTAGTGCAGCTGGTGGCGGTCAAGGCGTTCTACGGTGGCCCGTTGGTGGGACAGGATTTAGCCTTTTTAGCCAAGCACATGCCCAATGTGGAAACACGCGTCGCGGCCATTTACCGCCGCAATCGGCCGATTATTCCCCGTGGTGATACGGTGATTGAAGCCGACGACGAAGTGTTTTTCCTGGCTGCACGGCGTGATATTCGCGCGGTAATGAGCGAACTACGCCGCGTTGAACGGGGTTTCCGGCGGGTGGTGATTGCCGGTGGGGGCAATATAGGTGAACGCTTAGCCGAACACCTGGAGCACAGCCACCAAGTTAAGATTATCGAGCACAGTTTAGAGCGCTGTACTGCGCTTTCCGAGCGGCTTGACCGAACGGTGGTGCTCCACGGCAGCGCCACCAGCAAGCGGCTGTTGGAAGAAGAGAACATCGAAGACTGCGATATCTTTTGTGCCCTGACCAACGACGACGAGGTCAATATTATGTCGTCGCTGCTGGCCAAACGTTTGGGCGCCAAGAAAGTACTGACGCTGATTAACAACGCTGCCTACGTAGACTTGGTTCAGGGGGGCGAAATCGATATCGCCATTTCCCCCCAGCAAGCGACCATCGGCAGCCTGCTTACCCACGTCCGCCGCGGCGATATTGTCAACGTGCACTCACTGCGCCGTGGCGCTGCGGAAGCCATCGAGGCGATCGCCCACGGTGACAAGCAGTCGTCCAAAGTAGTGGGCCGTACCATTGCTGAGATCAATCTACCTGAAGGCACCACCATTGGTGCCATTGTGCGAGGCAAAGAGGTCATCATTGGCCATGGGGATGTGATGGTAGAGAGCGGCGACCACGTCATTCTATTCGTGATTGATAAGCGACGCATTCGTGACGTGGAGCGGCTATTCCAAGTGGGATTAACGTTCTTCTAGGCAATGGCCTTCTAGGCAACGCTCTTCAAGAAAACAGGCCACCGCTATGAGGCAACCACTGCTATGAGTTTGCGGGTCATACTACGCATTTTAGGGCTACTGTTGATGCTATTTAGCCTCACCATGTTGCCACCCATGCTGATATCACTTTGGTTTCGCGACGGTGTTTGGCACGCTTTCATGAGCGGCATCGCCATTTCAGTGATAACGGGCTTACTGCTTTTCCTACCCAATCGCCGCGCCCACAAAGAGCTACGAATTCGCGACGGTTTCATTATTGCGGCGATGTTTTGGACCGTACTGGCCCTCTTCGGCTCGCTACCACTGATGCTGTTTGGTGAAGGCTCGCTCGGTATCACAGATGCGGTATTTGAATCGTTTTCCGGGCTAACCACGACCGGTGCAACCGTCATTACTGGCATCGATTTTCTGCCAGAATCCATCCTTTACTATCGCCAGCAGTTGCAGTGGTTAGGCGGCATGGGGATTGTAGTGTTAGCGGTGGCCATTTTGCCCACCTTGGGTGTTGGGGGAATGGCCCTGTACCGCACAGAAATTCCTGGCCCACTCAAGGATTCAAAGCTAACACCGCGAATTACCGAAACCGCCAAAGCGCTTTGGTACATCTACGCAACGCTAACGCTGGCCTGTATGGTCGCTTACATGTTGGCGGGGATGAGCTGGTTCGATGCCTTGGGACACAGCTTTTCGACCGTCGCTATTGGCGGATTTTCGACCTATGACGCCAGCATCGGCTACTTTGACAGTGCCGCCATTGAGCTGATTTGCGTTGGCTTTATGCTGATCTCAGCATTCAGCTTTAGCCTGCATTTTATTGCTTGGCGTGAAAAGCGCTTGCTGCACTACTTTCAGGACCCCGAAGCGCGCTTTTTAATGATCTTTCTTGCTGGGTTAACCACGATCACCGTGATTACTTTGTGGCTCACGGACACCTACGACGATGTTGAAGGTCTGAGACACGCGCTGTTTGAAGTCGTCTCTGTCGCCACCACTGCGGGCTTTGCAGTTGCCGACTTTTCAGGCTGGCCGGGTGCGTTACCGTTTCTGTTATTTGTCGCCGCGTTTGTAGGTGGTTGTTCCGGATCGACGGCGGGCGGCATGAAAGTAATCCGCATCATTCTGATCTTGAAGCAGGGCATGCGTGAAGTCATGCGCCTTATTCACCCCAACGCAGTCATTGCCGTTAAAGTGGGCAAAGTTAGTGTTCCCGACAGCATCGCCCAGGCGGTATGGGGCTTTTTCTCAGCCTACGTCATGCTATTTTTCTTGATGCTAGTAGGCGTTATGGCAACAGGTGTTGACCAAGTTACCGCCTGGTCCACGGTTGGTTCTGCACTGAACAATTTAGGCCCAGCATTGGGCGAAGCTAGCAGCCATTACGGCGACTTGCCCAGCCTAGCCAAGTGGATTTTGGTGCTAGCGATGCTGCTGGGCCGCTTGGAAATTTTCACGGTACTCGTGCTATTTACACCCGCCTTCTGGCGTCGTTAAACACGTATCAATGCTTTCTATTCAAATTGAGACACATTAATGATCCATGACGATGCAACACCGCTGGCGCAAGAACCCAACGCGCAGCCTAAGACCAGCGGCCCGTTAAAAACCGTCACCGTTGGCGGCACCCGTTACACCCTGCTCGGCACCGCTCACGTCTCTGCCGAAAGTGCCGATGACGTTCGCCAATTAATCAACAGTGGCACTTTCGACGCCGTTGCCATTGAGCTATGCGACGCACGTCATCACAGCATGGACAACCCCGATGCCATGGGGGAACAGGATCTTTTTCAGGTATTTAAACAGGGCAAAGCGGGCATGGTAGCGGCAAGCCTGGCGCTTGGTGCGTTTCAGCAACGGATTGCTGAGCAGTCAGGCATTCAGCCAGGCGCTGAAATGCGTGCAGCAGTAGAAGAGTGCCGTACCCGCAAGCTGCCCTTAATGTTGGTCGATCGTGATGTTGGTATTACGCTAAAACGCATTTACCGCAATGTTCCCTGGTGGCAACGCTTCTCGCTATTTTCGGGGCTAATTGGCAGCGTAATGTCGCGCCAAGATGTTTCCAAAGAGGATATCGAAAAGCTCAAAGAAGGCGATATGCTGGAAGCCACTTTCAGCGAATTTGCTGCCGAATCAGAAGCACTCTATACCCCGCTTATTCGCGAACGCGACCGCTATATGGCACTGCGCTTAGCTGAAGAAGCACCACCTGGGCGCTACCAAAACGTGTTAGTGGTACTGGGTGCCGGGCATTTAAAAGGCACCGGTGAACACCTGGAAGCACCGCTTCCTGAAAACCCTACCACGGAGCGTGAATCGCTGGAGGCAACGCCGCCACCGTCTAAACTCTGGAAAGCTGCCCCTTGGCTGATTACCGCGCTGGTTATCACCGGCTTTGTGATCGGCTTTTCGCGCAATACTGAGCTTGGCTGGCAGTTGGTCATTGAGTGGTTTTTAATCAATGGAATTTTATCCGGCGGCGCGACAATAGCGGCCCTTGCACACCCAGTGACGGTGATTGCCACTTTCTTTGCCGCCCCACTGACCTCGCTTAACCCCACCATTGGTGCAGGCTTTGTCGCCGCGGGGGTCGAACTCTATATGCGCAAACCGAAGGTGCGCGACTTTTCGACACTGCGCCATGATGTCACCGAGCTCAAAGGTTGGTGGAAAAACCGTGTCTCCCGTACGTTGCTGGTGTTTATTTTGGCAACATTAGGGTCTGCGGTGGGTACCTGGGTAGCAGGCTTTAGAATTGCCGGTGCACTGTTTGGTAGTGGCACTAGTTAGTTAAGCATTTGCCTCAGTTTGTCGATCTAACAGCCGCTGCATGGCAGCGGTTGGTTCAGCAATTTTGCGATAGTAACGGCTCTCGGCATAGCTATCGTTAAATACATCAAAGTAATCGTCTAGCACATCAGCGGCATTTTCATCACCACTTTGGCGCAGCAGTTCAATGGCAACCTCTGCCGTACACAGGTGCGCTTTTGAGGCGGGTTTGCGTAGCCGGTAGCGTGTTTCCCGCTCAGTGCGCAGCGGCAGTACCGGCAGCGTATCCAGATAAGGGCTCTTGCGGAACATTCGTCGCGCTTGGCGCCAAGTGCCATCTAAAATCACAAATACCGGAATACGCGCCTGCTGCTTCATAGCGTGCACGGCATTAATATCCACCACACGGTCTGCGTAGTCGGGCTGGTCATCTGGGAAGATCACAAAAGGCGCGTAGCGCGGATCTTCAAGCAGCGCGGCTAACTCTTCGTCCGGCGCGGTGCGATACCAGGTAAACACTTTGGTTTGCGTCAGCACATCACCAATTAACCGCCCGGTATTGGTCGGCTTGTAGTGTTCTATAGAGTGGGTCAACAGCCATACCTGGGCGGTGCTATCTGCTTTCACCTGATAAGGGCACAGACAGTTGAGCTCAGGAAGATTGCACCCTTCGCAGCGAGTGACAAAACTGCCCCGTGCTTTAAATTCACGCCGAGGTGGGCGCGGATGCCCCGTAGCAGGGTCGAAGTCAGTCAATGAAGAAGACTCAGGGGGCTGTGACGTAGCGTCAGACATCCGCGCTCCAATTTATAAAGGGCGATTAATAAAGGGCGATTAACAAAAGACGGTTAACAAAGGGCGCCGAGTATAAAGCAGCCCGGCCACCATGACGAACCCCTGCTCTCTAAAACCGCTCGTAGTAAACCAGAACACTCTGAACAGTTGACACCAAAAGCGTAACGCCGCTAGAGTCTCGTCAACTTTCAAAAGAAAAAAGGTTTACCCGTGACCGCCACCGCTTTCAATGCCGCCGCCCCGCGCCACGACTGGACGCTGGACGAAATTAATGCGCTGTTCGCGCTGCCCTTCAACGACCTGTTATTTAAAGCTCAGCAAGTGCATCGCGCCCACTTTGATGCTAACGCGGTGCAGGTCTCGACCCTTCTGTCGATTAAAACGGGGGCTTGCCCAGAAGACTGCAAATATTGCCCGCAGTCCGGTCACTACAATACCCAGCTCGAAAAAGAGAAGCTGCTGGAAATCGAAAAAGTCGTTGCCCAGGCCAAGGCCGCCAAGGAGGCCGGCGCTAGCCGTTTCTGTATGGGCGCGGCATGGCGCAGCCCGCGGGACAAAGATTTACTGCTGGTCGAAGAGATGGTTCGCCAAGTAAAAGCGCTGGGACTGGAAACCTGCATGACGCTAGGTATGGTCGACGGTGATCAAGCCAACCGCTTGGCAGCTGCGGGGTTGGATTACTACAACCATAACCTGGATACCTCCCCCGACTTTTACGCTGAAATCATCACTACCCGTACCTTCAGCGACCGCCTAGACACCCTGGCCACCGTGCGTGAAGCGGGCATGAAAGTATGCTCCGGCGGCATTTTAGGCATGGGCGAAGGCGCGCAAGACCGCAGCGCGCTGTTACAGCAGTTGGCGAAGCTGTCACCGCACCCAGAATCCGTGCCTATCAATATGCTGGTTAAGGTACCGGGCACTCCGCTGGAGAACGTCGAAGACTTGGACCCACTTGAGTTTATCCGCGCCGTAGCGGTGGCGCGGATTATGATGCCGCAAAGCCATGTGCGGCTTTCCGCTGGCCGCGAGCAGATGAGTGAGTCGACTCAAGCACTGGCATTTCTGGCGGGGGCCAACTCGATCTTCTACGGCGACAAACTGCTCACCACCGGCAATCCTCAGGCAGACCGCGACCGCGCGCTATTTGCAAAATTAGGCCTGCACCCTGAACGCCGTAATACCTGCGAAGATGAAGCCACTCACACCGAGCGACTCACCCAACAAGCTCAGCAGCGCGCCCAGGCAGAGCGGGCAGCAGCACTGGCGGTAGATGCCAGTGTCTGAAGCGTGGCTGCAGCGCCTAGCCAGTGCCCGTCAGCAGCGTGTCGATCACCAGCGCTGGCGACACCGCCAGGTGAATACCCTTGGCACGCTGGACTTTGCCGGCAATGACTATCTCGGGTTGGCTCATAATCCACGTGTACAAGCTGCCCAGGCAGAGGGTGCGCGCCGCTTTGGCGCAGGCTCGGGCGCGCCGCACTTGGTCAGCGGCCACTTGGAAGTCCACGACGCACTGGAAGATGCCTTGGCCGAGTGGACCGGACGGCAGCGTGCACTGCTGTTTTCCACCGGCTATATGGCTAACCTTGGCGTGTTGCAGGCGCTCGCCGACTCAAATACCGCTATTTTTCAAGACCGTTTAAATCATGCCTCGCTGTTAGATGGCGCAGTGTTAAGCGGCGCTCGCTCGCGACGATTTCATCACCGCGATAGCGCTGATCTTGAACGTCTGTTGGCGCGCAGTTCCGCCCCCCATAAGCTGGTGGTCAGCGACGGCGTGTTCAGCATGGATGGCGACGTTGCCGATATTGCCACCCTTGCCCACGTCAGCCAGCAACACAATGCCTGGCTAATGGTTGACGACGCTCACGGTCTGGGCGTTTTAGGCGCTAACGGCAGCGGCTGTGTGGAAGGTTTTGATAGCCAAGCGGTGCCTATTTTGGTGGGTACACTGGGCAAAGCACTGGGCACCGCTGGCGCGTTTGTGGCCGGTGACGCGGCGCTGATTGAGCACCTCACCCAGTTTGCTCGCAGCTATATCTATACCACGGCCCAGCCCCCCAGCATTGCCGCAGCGACCCTGGAAGCGCTGGCTATCGTGCAGCGCGAACCCGAACATCGCCAGCGGCTCCAGCGCCATATCAGCTACTTCCGCCAGCAGGCCCAGGCGCTAGGGCTGCCCCTTGCCGACTCTCATACGCCTATTCAACCGCTGCTACTCGGCAACGAGCCACGCACCATGGCTTGGGCGGCTAAGCTCGCCCAACGGGGCATTCACGTCGGGGCGATTCGTCCACCCACGGTACCCAATGGTGCTGCACGACTGCGCATTACGCTGAGTGCCCGCCACAAACCAGAGGATATTGATCGGCTTATTGAAGGGCTGAGTGCCTGTCAGCGAGAGGAAGCAGCATGTCCCGCCTAGACGCCCCTCAACGTCTGGTGCTGCTGTCGGGCTGGGGGATCGATCAGCGCATCTGGCAGCCGCTGGACACCTACTGGCCTGCCCATACTGAGGTACACACGGTGGACTGGCCGGGCTATGGCGATACCCCTGCCCTGGCTGAACCGGCCACCCTTGATACCCTTGCCAGCGCCATGGCCGACAAACTCCCCAGTAACGCTGTGTGGGTTGGCTGGTCACTGGGCGGGCTGTTAGCCAGCGCACTGCTCGATAAGCTGCCTGCGCCACGCGGCATGGTACTGATTGGCACAGGCGGGCAATTTTGTAGCGATGACGGCGTGAGCAAAGCCGAGCTTGCCAGCTTTCAGCGCGCCTTTAGCCGCGACCCCGACGCCACCTGGCGGCATTTCTTACGCTGGCAAACCCAAGGCGAACCTAACGCTCGCCACGCCCACCAGCAGCTACGTGCCATGTTGGGTGACACCCCCAGCGCCACGGCAAGCACGCTGTCCCAAGGGCTCCACTGGCTTGCCACTCTGGATAACACCCAGCGTTTGCAAGAGGCGCCCTGTCCGGTCATTCAACTCGTTGGCGAGCACGATCCGTTAGTAGCTTCAAGCACCCGCGCTCAGGCAATCAACCTTGCCCACGCGGGGCACTGTCCGATGCTTTCCCAACCTGCTCAACTAGTCGCGACCATCGCTTCCCAGGCCGCACTGGTCGCCAAGGAGCACGTATGTACCTAACGGCAACGCCAAACTGGCAGGCAAAAGTCGCCCACGCTTTTTCTCGCGCGGCACCCCGCTACGATGCGCTGGCCAGCGCTCAGCGACAGATAGGGGAAACGCTCTGGTCATCGCTTCCGCCTAGTGCCGACAACATACTCGACCTTGGCTGTGGTACCGGCGTCTGGACACAGCGACTAGCCACTCAATTTCCCCATGCCAACGTCACTGGGCTGGATATTGCCCCAGGCATGCTCGCCCATGCCCAGGCGCGCTATGGCCATCATATTCGTTGGCAGCAAGGCGATGCCGCTGCACTGCCTTTTGAGCGCGGAACTTTTGATCTGATATTTTCCAACCTTGCCATCCAGTGGTGCCGCGATATCGATGCGGTTATGCGCGAGCTTCAACGAGTGCTGTCCCCTGGCGGCCAAGTGCATCTCACGACACTCTTACCCGGCACGTTGGCAGAAGTCGCCTCTGCTTGGCAGCGCCCGGAGGCATTACTGCAAACGCCGAATGCCCAAGCGCTTGAACGCGCCGTTGCCTTAAGCGGCTTAACGCTGGTTGATCGCATTACCGAGTGGCGGCGGTTTTACTACCCCGATCTCACTGCCGTCATGGACTCAATTAAGGGAGTAGGCGCCCAGGTGGCGCGGCCCAAGGCACGTCTTACTCGCCGAGACCTGGTCGCCGCCCGCCAGCGTTTTGAAACGCTACGTGAACCCCAAGGGCTCCCCGTTAGCTACCACTGCATCACCCTGCACCTGGAAAAATCACCATGACCGTCTATTTCGTGACCGGCACCGATACCGATGCAGGTAAGACCCTGGCCACCAGCGCACTGCTATGCGCTGCCAAACAGCAGCAGCTCAGCACGCTGGGGCTTAAGCCGATTGCCTCTGGCAGCCACATCACGGCGGATGGGCTGCGCAATAGCGACGCCTTGGCGCTACAACAACAGAGCGCTCCCCCCGTCGATTACACCACCGTTAACCCGTGGGCGTTTGCGCCCGCTATTGCGCCGCACCTGGCCGCCAGCGAGGCGGGGTGCGCTCTTAACGTCAATAGTGTAGTGGCCTCGCTTACCGCCACCCTAAACGACATGCCGCGCGATTTAACGCTCATCGAAGGCGCTGGCGGCTGGCGTGTGCCACTCAATGAGCACAACGACTTTTCCGATATACCGCGGATGATGCAGCTGCCCGTTATTCTGGTCGTGGGACTAAAGCTTGGCTGTCTTAATCATGCGCGGCTTACCGCGGAGGTCATCGCTGCCGATGGCCTAACCCTTGCGGGTTGGGTCGGCAGTGTGGTGGACCCTGAGTTCGCCGCTGATACAGCGCGCTTTGAGTCCAATATCGCGCTTCTTAAAAACGCCCTTAACGTGCCATGTCTAGGCATTATTCCTCATTTAGCCACCGCCGATGCCACCCATGCGCGCCACGCGCTTTCACTATCTGCACTGCTCAACACTTCAGTTTTGAATCAGGAAGCCGCTTTATGAGTTCTCCCGTTTGGCACCCTTACGCCCACCTCAAAACACAAGCACCCGCCCCTAAAGTGGTCGGCGGCAGCGGTAGCCATTTCACCCTGGAAAGCGGCGAGCAACTGCTCGACGCGACCTGCTCCTGGTGGTGCATGATTCATGGCTATGGCCATCCACGTTTAGTCGCGGCCATTCGTGAACAGGCAGGCGAGCTATGCCATGTAATGCTAGGTGGCCTCACCCATGATCCCGCCGACCAGCTTGCTCGGGAGCTCGTGCGCATCACCCCTGACGGCCTTAATCACGTGTTTTACTCCGACAGCGGTTCAGTCGGGATGGAAGTGGCGATGAAAATGGCCCTGCAGTACCAGGTGCTCATCGGCCACCCCGAAAAGTGCAAGATGCTTTCGTTAATGAAGGCCTACCATGGCGACACCACCGGCTGTATGGCGGTATGCGACCCTGAAGAAGGCATGCATAGCCTGTTCGCCAGCCTGCTGCCCCAACACCACTTCGCCCCCGCGCCCACCGCACCATTTAACGCCACACCGGAGCAGGTAGCCGACGATTTAGCGGAGCTGCGCGACGTATTGGCGAGCCATCACCATGAGATTGCTGCCCTGCTGATGGAGCCGTTGTTACAGGCAGCAGGCGGGCTGAATATGACCTCGCCTGACTACCTGCGCGGCGCACGGGCGCTATGCGATGAGTTTGGCGTGCTGCTAATTTTTGATGAAGTAGCCACCGGCTTTGGCCGCACTGGCAAGCTGTTTGCCACCAATCACGCTGACGTAACACCGGATATTATGGTGCTCTCAAAAGGATTAACCGGCGGCTATCTAGGCCATGCAGCGACCCTGGCCAGCGACCGTGTTCACGATGCGTTTGTTGGCGACAGCGCCCACCATGCCTTTATGCACGGCCCGACATTTATGGGCAACCCGCTGGCCTGCCGTGTCGCGCTGGAAAGCCTGCGCGTGTTTGAAGAGGAGCACTACCTGGACAAGATTGCGGCACTCAGCCAACAGCTTAGCCGAGCGTTAATTGACGACTCCGCGCTGAACGCCCACCCAGACGTGGCCGATGTGCGAGTGCTGGGTGCCACCGCAGTGATTGAAGCGCACTCCGCCGAGACGCTGAAAGGTGTCGGGCAGTTCGCCCGCGAGCGAGGTGTGTGGCTGCGCCCAATCGGCCGCTGGCTTTACACCATGCCCGCTTATATCGCTACCGACGCCGACATCACTCAGATTACCGACGTAATGAAAGCATGGTTTTTGAAGCGATAGACAGTTCAAGGCAGCATCAAATTGCCCTGTTTGCGCCACTGGTTTACCAACGCTGGAACGCCCTCTCCTGCGGTGGTATTAATCGCTAGAACGCCAGGCGGTGTTAAGGCATCCGCGTCGGGGTCGACCAGCGCACACGGGGTATCCAAGTCAATATACGACAGCAGCGACGCCGCGGGCATTACCGCTAGGGACGTGCCTACCACCAGCAAGAAATCCGCCTGGCTAACAAGTTCACAGGCGTCTTCAAATAGCGGCACCGACTCACCGAACCACACCACGTCCGGGCGCAGCTGGCTGCCTTTGTCACAAATATCGCCCAGCGCAATGCCACCTTTCGGCAGCGGATAGCGCAGCCGCACATCCACTGTAGAGCGCGCCTTCAAAATCTCGCCATGAAGATGCAGCACATCTCGCGACCCTGCACGCTCATGCAAATCATCAATATTTTGCGTGACAACACTGACTCGAAAGCCATCTTTTTCAAGCGCCGCCAGGGCTTTATGGGCAGCATTGGGCTTGGCCTTACGAATTTGCTCTCGGCGCAGGTTATAAAACTCCAGTACGCGCTGTGGGTCTCGGCGCCAGCCCGCGGGCGTGGCCACCTCCTCGACTGGGTGGTCTTCCCAGAGACCATCACTGGCACGGAACGTTTTAATACCGCTTTCGGCGCTAATCCCTGAACCGGTAAAAACCACTAAGTGCGGTGGTGCTGTCATGTTTTCCTCGACTAAATAACTGCTTACTGTTTCCTAATATACCAGCTGCCCTATGGTCCCCGCGAAGCGCTGCTTATTACGATATGGGTAAACATCAATCACCCGACCATCGACAATGGCCTGCTGTAGCTCCAACCAGTAATCGGGATCAAATAACTCCGGATGCTGTTGCATAAAAATCGCGCGCAGCTCCGGGTTGGCAAACATAAAGGGGCCGAACTCCTCGGGGAAGATATCATTGGGGCCAACGTAAAAACTCTCCCCACCACCTCCTTGAAAGTCATTGCCATACGATTTAGGCATGTGCCGAAAGCGACACTCCGTGAGATAACATACCTCGTCATAATCGTAAAAAATCACTCGGCCATGGCGGGTAACACCAAAGTTTTTTAACAGCATATCGCCCGGGAAGATGTTCGCCGCTGCCATCTGTTTAATGGCGTTACCATAGTCTTTGAGCACCATTACGCGCTCGTCCGCACTGCACTGCTCCAGATAGATATTCAGCGGTGTCATCATGCGCTCGGTATAGCAGTGCTTGATTATTACCTTGTCATCTTTCAATGACACAGTAGACGGTGCTACTTCTAGCAAGTGCTCTAGACACTCTGGCGCAAAGTGATCCTGACGCACGATAAAATTCGAGAACTCCTGGGTATCAGCCATACGCCCAACACGGTCATGGCGTTTCACCAGGCGGTATTTCTCGCGCACTATTGCGTGGGTGACCTCTTTTGCCGGGTCGAATTTATCTTTAATGATCTTAAACACGGTGCGAAAACTAGGCAGCACGAACACCGCCATCACCATGCCGCGCACACCAGGTGCAATGACAAACTGATCCTCACGCTTGGCCACTTGCAGGTTTAGGGCACGGAAAAATTCGGTTTTGCCATGCTTAAAAAAGCCAATCGCGGCATACAGTTCGCCTTCAGGCTTATGGGGCATGAGCTGTTTTAAGTAGTGGACAAACTCCCCAGGCACCGGCACATCGACTTGGAAGTAGGCACGGGTAAACGAGAAAATAATCGAGACTTCATCGGTCTCGGTTAGCACGGTATCCAAGTGCAGGCAGGGGTCGCCGCCCTGCTGCTCGCCAAACCCTTCACCATGTAGAATAGGTAACACTAGTGGCACCTGCTCACCGCCACCCAAAATGCGGCCGACTAAGTAGGCCCCTTTATTACGGTAAAAGACACTTTTCAACAGCTCTAATTGCGCGTCTTCTGACTGCAAAATAGCGGCGGGAAGCAGGGTTTCTAATAGGCCTGCAGCTAGTTCAATATCGCGCTCCAGATCAGCAAAGGCGTTATCAAACGGTGCCTCTTCAAGCGCCCAGGCAAGCGCTTGAGACCAATCACCATTGACGGAATACTGTCGACAAAGCTCAATTCCAGAATGGTGCGCAGCATCTTCTCGGGAGCTGTACACAAACATCCAGTCATTGCGAATATGGCGGTGGTGGAAAATCGAGCAGAATAGTGAGTTAAAAAACGTCTCGGCCAACTCGTAATCCAACCGCTGGCTAATCAGCTGCGCATAGTGCTCACGCGCCTCCCGCCAGGTCTCACAGTACGTAAGCGCCTCATGATCAAAGGTACGCTGCAAACGTGTCAGCGTATCGCCCACTCTCTCTTCATAAAGGTTAATCCGCGCCGCTGAGGCTTGCTGGGCATCACGCCACGCCGCATCACGAAAACGCCGACTGGCGTCAAAGGTAATCTGCTTGAAGCGTGCTCGGTAGCCATCAAATCCATGCAGAATAGTGGCCGCTAAACGATACGCGGGAGAGTGCTTCATGGCGGTGCTCCTGACTATTTCCCCCAGCTTCGCGTAACGGAGCACTACATGCGAGAAGACCTTGGTGGGTAATCCGCATGTTTAAGAAAGCAACAGTCTGTTTTAGCACTCATCATAAAAAGCCTCTGGGCCATTGGGCACAGAGGCTTAAACTGCCTAGTCAGCCTAGGCGATTAGGATCAAACATTACAGCTTGGCAGCGGCTGGCACCGGCTCGTCAATGTCTAGCTCTTCTGGGGCAGCAGTCACTAGCGCAAACTCCTCTTCAGCGGTTTTCGCCACCAGCTTATTCTTGCTGTAAAGGAAGTAGTACGCCGCACCAGCAATGAATAGAACAATGGTGTAATTAAACGCGCGGGGGTCAAAAGCATAGACACCGGTAAGCGCGACGAGGGACAAAACTAACGCAACGCCAGAGGTCACCACACCACCGGGTGTTTTATAAGGGCGCGGCAAGTCAGGCTGTTTCACTCGTAATAGAATGTGGCTGAGCGCCATCAATGCATAAGAGAGCGTCGCGCCGACAACGGCCATCCCTAGAATCAGATCACCCTCGCCGCTAAGCGAGACCAAAAAGCCAAATACACCAGGCACAATCAGCGCCAGATAAGGCACTTTACGCTCGCTGGTCAGTGACAGCGGTTTTGGTAAGTAGCCCGCACGAGAAAGCGCAAACACCAAACGGCTGTAGCCATAGATAATCGAGAAAAATGACGCCACCAACCCCGCAAGGCCCAACACATTAACCAGCGTGGCAAGCGTTGGGTTGCCCGCAACGTTAAGCGCATCGACCAGCGGCACACCACTTTGACCAATCATTTCAGCACCCGCTGCGCCTGCCAGTAACACCACGACTAATAAGGCGGTAAATAGCAGGAACAGCATCGCAGCAATAATCCCTTTAGGCATATCCCGCGCGGGATCTTTGGCTTCCTCTGCCGCTAGCGGCACGCCTTCAACCGCCAAAAACAGCCACATCCCAAACGGCAGCGCTGCCCAAATACCGTACCAACCATAGGGCATAAAGGTGCTCGCACCGGCTGCATCGGTGGGCGCAATATCAAACAGATTCGCTGAATCGAAATTGCCAATCAGCGCCACTGCCGTTGCCAAAATCGCAAACACCGCTAGGCCGCTAATCACCATCATCACTTTTAGCGCTTCACCTACGCCGGCTAAGTGAATGCCGATAAACACTGCGTAAAACAGCAGGTAAACCAACGGCCCATTAATGCCCAGCAGCGATTCGACTGCCGAGCCAATGAAAATCACGATCGCAGCAGGCGCAAGCGCGTACTCAATCAACACCGCAAGCCCGGTTAAATAGCCACCGGCTGGCCCCATCGCTTGGCGGGCAAAGCTATAGCCTCCCCCCGCGGCTGGAATCGCTGCGGACATTTCCGCCAATGCTAATACGAGTGCCAGGTACATCATCGCCATTAAGCAGGCGGCAATGGCAAAACCACCCCAACCCGCTTCAGCAATACCGAAGTTCCAGCCGGCAAAATCACCGGAAATAACATAAGACACCCCAAGCCCTGCTAGTAATAGCCAGCCCGCGGTACCTTTGCGCAGCTGGCGCTTGGCCAAATACGCTTGATCGACAGAAGGTTGTGTCATTGTCATGCCCTTTTCAGTGTGGAACGCAATCGTTGTCAGCGGCGTGCTGAGTCGGGGTGTTGGTTCCATATTGTTGTTAGGAGTGTTGTTAGGAGCGTTTCTATAAGTGTTTGTTATTTATGTATTGTTATTACTCTTTTTAATTACTATTTTAATTACTCTGTTATCTATATGGCGCTGCTTATACATAACGCTTCGCTTCCTGTGCCGCTTATTAATCGGCCACCAGGAAGTTTTGAGTTGTCCCCCCTGTTGCACCGTCTAATACGCTGTCCTCGCTACGATCTTTCAGTTGCACGCCAGACAGTTTCCGCTGACGGGCTTCGGTTAATAGCAACAACAACCGCCGTGCGGCCTCTTCCGGTTTGAGCCCTGCTGGGCGCACGTTTGAAATGCAGTTGCGGCGGTCATCCTTTAGACCTACTTCTGGTTCCCAGGTCATATACAGCCCGAGGCTATCTGGAGAGCTTAAGCCTGGGCGCTCACCAATCATCACCAGCACGGCATCGGCATTAAGCAGCGCGCCAACCTCATCACCAATCGCCACGCGGCCCTGCTCTACGATGGTTAATGGCGCGAGCTGCCACTCCCGCTGATCACTCTCTAAGGCGCGATACAGCGCAGTAAGAAACGGCGCACTGTTCTGCTGTACTGCCAGTGCGGAAAGCCCATCGACAATCACCACCGCTAAATCGAAGCGCTGGCCACTTTGCGCCGCTTGTTGCAGTTGCTCTCGCGAAGCGTCGTCAAGACGACGGCCATAATCCGGACGCTGCAGGTACATGGCGCGGTCTACTGCGTGGCTATGCACATGAATAGGTGTCTGGTGCAAGCTCAGCGCTGTCGTTAACTCATCGGCCAGCGCGTGACACTCAAGAGGGCAGTGAACGGCATCCTGGGCTTGGGCATGAGCCAGTTGAAACGCCAATAGCTGATGCGTGGGCAGACTAATGCCCGCTCGTCCCAGCCCAATGCGAGCATCGGTAAATGCCCTCAGCCGCTCCCATGGGTTAGCGATCACAATCGGTGGGGCTTTTTTCGATTCATTATCAGACATCGCGAGCAGCCTCCGTTGGCAGGTGGCGCAGGCTATTAGCGAAAGCGGCAGGTAGTTGATCATTTAACCGATAGGAGGAAACATCTTGGAAGATTTGCATCTTCGCCAGCCACTGCTCGAACTCCGGGGCGGCCTTCAACCCAAGTACGCGCCGTGCGTAAAGGGCATCGTGAAAGGACGTGGTTTGATAGTTGAGCATGATGTCGTCAGAGCCTGGGATGCCCATCACAAAGCTACAGCCCGCCACGCCTAATAGCGTCAGCAGGTTGTCCATATCATTTTGATCGGCTTCAGCGTGATTGGTGTAGCAAACATCACAGCCCATGGGCACGCCTAGCAACTTGCCGCAAAAGTGGTCTTCCAGCCCCGCTCGGGTGATCTCTTTGCCATCGTACAAATACTCAGGGCCGATAAATCCCACCACCGTATTCACCAGCAGCGGATTAAACTTGCGCGCCACCGCATAGGCGCGGGCTTCACAGGTTTGCTGGTCCAAACCATGATGAGCATCAGCGGAAAGCGAGCTGCCTTGCCCAGTTTCGAAATACATCACGTTGCGCCCAACCGTACCGCGATTCAGCGTTTGAGCAGCCGCCTCAGCCTCTGCCAACGTACTTAAATCAAAGCCAAAGCTGCGGTTGGTGGCTTCGGTACCGCCAATGGATTGAAAAACCAGATCTACAGGCGCGCCCTGCTCGATCGCTTCGAGCGTGTTGGTCACATGAGTGAGCACGCAGGATTGGGTGGGTATTTCGTATTTCTGAATGACATCGTCCATCAGGCGCATTAGCTTGATGCTTTGGGCGACATTATCAGTAGCAGGATTGATTCCAATGACCGCGTCGCCACTGCCATACAGCAAGCCATCCAGAATACTGGCGGCAATCCCTGTCACGTCATCAGTAGGATGGTTGGGCTGCAAACGCGTGGATAACCGCCCCGGCAAACCAATCGTATTACGAAATGCAGTCGTCACATGGCACTTCTTGGCGACCAGCATCAAGTCTTGATTGCGCATCAACTTGCTAACAGCGGCGGCCATTTCAGGGGTAATGCCAGGGCGAGCCGCGGCTAACACATCGCTGGTGGCATAGTCAGACAGCAGCCAGTTACGAAAGTCACCCACGGTTAAATGCTTCAGCGACGCAAACGCAGCAGCATCGTGCTCATCGATGATTAAACGAGTAATTTCGTCTTGCTCATAGGGGACCAGCACATCATTCAAAAACGTGGTAAGCGGGAGCTCTGCCAGCACCATTTGCGCCACTACCCGCTCTTCTGCTGATTCTGCAATGACACCTGCCAAGCGGTCGCCAGAGCGTGGCGGCGTGGCCTTGGCCATTAATTCCGCCAAGCCATTAAAGCGATAGCGGCGGCTTCCAACAGTTGTGTGATAGGTCTGCGCCATGGGACCTTCCTTTTTTATATTTAAAAGCGACGATTTCTATAGCTAAGGTTTCTATAACTAAGGTTTCTAAAACTACGGTTTCTAAAACTACGGTTTCTAAAACAATGGCGCCGAATGCGCGTTGAGGAACAGAATTTACTTGTTTCCACAATAGCGCTATCACTTAATGGGGAGTATCGAGTTTTGGCAAACCTGTCATACTTATAAAAACATTATTAAATACAATAAATTAGAGGCAAGCATGCAACGTGATGGCACTTTAATCACGTTCACAGGAGTTTTTCATGACGCTGACAAGCCAAGACATTGCACCAAAAAAATGCATTCAAGAGGCGTTTGATGCCGACGAACATGCCCAAAATCTGACCCGCTGGCAGCAGCAATACGACCAACTAAGTCCTGGCCGCTTTTATGGGCGACTAGATGAAATTGAGTTACCCGCCATGCAGGTGTTTAAAGAACATACCGGGCAAGCGCTGCGACAAGACTGCCGAGTGTGGGCTGACTCTCTCTGGCTGGGCATCCCCACTCAGGCACCAGGGTCACGAATTAATGGGCAGGCGCTGGAAGAACATGAGGTGATGTGTCACCCCGGCGGTCGTGATTTTGAGCTGGTAACCCCCGAGGCGTTTGATATCTATGGACTAGTGATACGTATGCCGTTATTACAGGCTGCCGCCCAGCGACAGGGGGTGATACTTGATCATGAGTGGCAAGATTCACCCCGCCGCCGGGTAGCGCCTGAAACTCTGCATGCGGTGTCTTTTTTACTTGAACGCTTACTCTCAAATCAACAAGGCCCCATCGCTGAAAACGTTCATCAAGATATTTTGCTAACAGGCCTAATGGAAGTATTAAAAGCCAACCAAACAAGCCATGAATTGCCTCCCAGCTATCCTCATCGAAAAGCAGTGGTTGACCGGGTGAAGCGCTATGTTGATGAGCACCTGGAAGGTCCAGTCACCATGGAAACGTTATGCGAGCTAACTCATGTCAGTAGGCGTACGCTGCAATACAGTTTTACGTCTATCCTTGGTATTAGTCCGCTGCAATTTTTACGTTTAACGCGGCTGAATAGAGTGCGTCGTGCTCTGCGCAGCGCAGAGCCCCACCAAACAGTGACTGAAATTGCCACCTACTGGGGCTTTTGGCATTTGGGGCAATTTGCTCATGACTATAAGCAACAGTTTGGCGAAAGCCCTTCGCAGACGTTAAACGCGATTCACTGAGCGTGCGCGGCATCCCTTTCGAGGTAAAGATCTTATGTCGAGGCAACGATCCTATATCGAGGTAGAGACCCTATGGTAAATACCACCGCCTGGAATCGCTTGCGCTATAGCATTTACGCACCAATCTATGATCTGGTGGCAACTAAAGCGTTTCGTAAACCCCGAAGGAATGCACTTAACCAAGTTGACTGGGAACCCGGCATGCGAGTGCTGCTGGTGGGTGCAGGCACCGGCTTAGACCTGCCTTATTTACCGCGTGAATTAGAAATCCATTTAACCGACCTAACCCCCGCGATGGTGACGCGAGCCCGTGAGCGAGCGGAACATGCGCAACGTGACGTGGTATGTCGTGTAATGGATGCCGCTGCACTGGACTACCCAGATGAGCATTTTGACGTCGTTGTGATGCATCTTATTTTGGCGGTGATGCCCAATCCTGAACAGGGACTAGCCGAAGCGCACCGGGTACTGAAAAACGACGGGCAGCTCTGTGTTATGGATAAATTTCAACCCGACACCCACATTGCTGGTCCAAGTCGGCGAGCACTGAACGTCATTACTTCATTGATCGCGACCGACATCACCCGCCAGGCGACACCACTGCTTCAACAAGCAGGCTTCAACATCCGCCGCGACGAACCCGTATTGATGAATGGCCTTTTTCGCGCACTTCTAGCAATAAAGTAAACTGTCCTCACAACTGCACATCCCCTAAAAATACCAGTACATCTGAAACAACAACGTCCAATACTGGTACAATTAATAGCAACCCGTTACTTGCAAGCTTCATCAATATGTAAGGTGACCAATGCCTAAAGCAGCTGTGAAACGCTTCCGTCGTTTACCCGAAGAAGAGCAGTCCCGCGTGATTGAAATGGCTTGGGAAGATCGCACTCCGTTTGAAGCGATCGACACTCTGTTTGGCCTAGGCGAGCCGGACGTCATAGAAGTAATGCGCCACCAGCTTAAGCCGGCCTCGTTTCGACTGTGGCGCAAGCGTGTTACTGGTCGCGCGACGAAGCATACGGCTTTGCGATCGCCGGATATTTTACGGGGCTACTGCCCAACGCAATATAAGCGCTAATCACCATTTGCAACGAAAAATCAGAGGATGCCATTTTCTAGTAGGCCTTTTTAATCGCCGAATAAGTGTTATATTATCACATAACACAACGCCGTTTATAAAAACCCGCTTAGAGGTGCATTCACAATGACCGTGTTTTCTCCCCTGCCCGTCACCGTGCTTTCAGGATTTCTAGGTGCAGGTAAAACCACCGTACTCAATCATATTTTGGCTAACCGCGAAGGTCGTCGCGTCGCGGTGATTGTCAACGATATGAGCGAGGTCAATATCGACGGTGCATTAGTGCGTGGCGGCCCTGGCGAGTCCACGTTAGATGGCGAGGTAGCGCTGAACCGTTCTGAAGAGCGTTTGGTAGAAATGAGCAACGGCTGCATTTGCTGCACGCTGCGTGAAGATTTGCTAGAAGAAGTTAGCCAACTGGCCAGAGAAGGTAAATTTGATTACTTGGTGATTGAGTCCACTGGGATTTCCGAACCGCTACCAGTGGCGGAAACCTTCACCTTTGAAGATGAAAGCGGCCAGAGCCTTTCCCACGTTGCACGCCTTGATACGCTGGTCACTGTCGTCGATGGTGCCAACTTTCTTGAGCAGTACCGCGAAGCGCAGAGCCTCGCTGAAGCGGGCGAAAGCTTGGGTGACGATGACGAGCGCAACGTCGCGGACCTGCTGGTCGACCAGATCGAGTTTTGTGATGTATTACTGATCAGTAAAACGGATCTGATCAATAAAAAAGAGCTTGATGCACTAACGGCGATTCTGCGCTCACTCAACCCTGATGCAGAGCTGGTGCCCATCACTCAAGGTGGCGTGCCGCTAGAGAAGGTGCTTGATACTGGCAAGTTCAATTTTGAGCGCGCCCAGCAAGCGCCTGGTTGGCTAAAAGAGATGCGTGGCGAGCATGTGCCAGAAACCGAAGAGTACGGTATTGGCAGCTTTGCCTACCACGCTCGCCGCCCTTTCCACCCGCAGAAATTCCACGCTTTACTCAATGAAGAGTGGTTTGGTAAAGGACTGCTACGCTCGAAAGGCTTTTTCTGGCTTGCTACTCGGCCACGCTTCGCAGGCCAATGGAGCCAAGCAGGTGGTATTGCTCATCACGGCCCAGCGGGCGTGTTCTGGAAAGCTATCCCCGAAGCTAACTGGCCGGAAGATCCTGAAACTCGCCAATTCATTATGGAAAAGTGGCAGGAGCCGTTTGGTGATATGCGCCAAGAGCTGGTGTTTATCGGCCAGAACTTGGACCAAGCCAAGATGCGTGACGCACTAGACACCTGCCTGCTAAGCGAAGCTGAGCTATTACAAGGTATGGAAGCGTGGAAGCAGCTACCCGATCCGTTCCCCGCTTGGGAGTAATGCTTTAACTGCAGGAGCTAGCTAAACAGCGCTCTGCCCACTGCCGCACTTCAGGGTAGGCACGCTGCTCAAAGACCGCGAAGCCGTTAAGGCCGCGGGCTTTGAGTGGGGTGAAAATCGGCATGGTTAAACCACATAAGAAGTGCGCCAGCCGCTGGACATTGGGCGGCTGGCCGAACTGCTCGGTGTGGCGTTCAATCAGCGGTGAGGCATAGCGGATAAAATCATTCTCAGACAGCGCGGGTAATGGCGTCGCATCCGGCAGCCGAACCGGGTTGCCGTAGCATACCGAACAGTGGCCACAGCGGCCCTGCTCGGTACCAAGTGGCCCATCGAAGGTGGTGTCCCCAAAATGCTCAGCTAACCGCCGAGTCAGGCAGCTTTCCGACTCAAACAGTGCCAGCATGGAGTGCAACCGTTCAATTTCGATTCGCTCCCGATCTAGACACTCATTAAATAACTGGCTTGCCATCGCCTCGACCGAAAATTCCGGCTGACAAATTTCATACACATCGGTCATACGCTTACCTTCCAGGGTCAGCCAGCCTTTATCCTGGAAGTATTCAAGCGCGGTAATGACGCGGGCACGGGAAGCATCGATTTGCTGTGCCTGCCCAGCCTGATGCAGTCGCTCAAAATCCACCGTCCCCCAAGTACGAGCGATAGCAATATTGTCGATTAACAAACGTACAAAGGCCGCCCGCTCTCCTGCAAAACGCCCCTCCAAGGCAGTAGGCTCAATGTGGTAGCGCAACCGATACTCGGCTAAGAACGCAAAGCGCGGCGCAATAATGCCGTGCATTTCCAGCCGTACCAGTAGCGTTTTAAGTGGCAGCAGGCGAATATTGGTATCTCGGGAAAGCGTATTGAGCAGTACTTCCCACTGACGATCTGGCGCTTGACCGGCTGATGAAATTTCTTCCAGTAAGCGCAAAATACCCGCGTACTCAGGCGTGTCGCCGTAAACGAAGTTCTCCAGCACCCGTAGACCATCGCGTCCGGCAATGGTTAAACAGGTGGAAGGCAGTCCATCGCGCCCTGCCCGACCAATTTCCTGGCTGTAATTCTCAATCGATTTAGGTAGATCAAAGTGCATAACGTTGCGGATATTGCCTTTATCAATGCCCATGCCAAAGGCAATGGTAGCGACAATACAGGGCGATTCGCCGCTCATAAACTGGCGCTGAATCTCATCGCGGCGGGCTGAATCCAGCCCCGCATGGTACGCCTGGGCAGCAATCCCCTGAACGGTCAGCGCACTTGCCACCTGCTCGGCAGTTTGCTGCAAGGTGACGTAAATAATCGTGGGCTCTTCGTTGCCAGGCGGCATTTTCGGCATAAGCCAATCAATCAGCTGTTGCTGACGATTTTCCATGGTGGGCACCACCAGAAGCTCTAAGTTAGTGCGATAAAAGCCCGTGGTAATGACATTTTCCGGTACGATTGAAAACTTCTCACGCATATCAGCGATAACCGCTGGCGTGGCCGTGGCAGTCAGTAGCAACACCTGGGGAATAGCAAAATCACGCTGATAATCGGGCAGTTTAAGGTAATCGGGGCGGAAGTTATGTCCCCACTCAGAGAGACAGTGTGCTTCATCAACCACTAGCAGCGATATTTGAACCTGGCGTAGAAAGTGCCGAAAACGCTCGTTCTTAAGCCGCTCCACCGACACCATGAGGATTTTCAGCTCACCGTTTTTGGCGCGCTCCATCACATCACGGGTCGTATCGCGATCTTGGGTAGAATCAATACTGGCAGCTGCAACACCATGGCGCGCTAAGAAAGCGAGCTGATCCTGCATCAGTGCCAGCAGCGGCGATACCACAAGGGTCAGATGCGGAAGATGAAGCGCAGGCAACTGATAACAGAGTGACTTCCCCGCCCCGGTGGCAAAAATCGCTGCGGTAGAGTGTCCATCCAACACTCTGGACACCACCGCCTGCTGGCCACCACGAAAATCATCAAATCCGAATACTGCCTTCAGCGTCTGCTGCGGTGATAGCGAGGTCATGGCCGTTCCCTGGAGTGTCGTCAATACGTTAGGGCTAAGCTAACGCGTTCACGTCGTTTTCTCCAATCAACGGTGACCATTAATAAGTAAGGGTTGCGGCTCTTCATTCTGTGTGGGAAGAGCCAGTGTCTGCCAAGCCTCATAGGTGGTAAAAAACACTTGCCCTGTTAGCTCGCGGTAAAGCGCTGTGTTTGTTAAGCGATCCATCACTGGGCCTTTCACTTCCGCCAAGTGCAGCGTTGCGCCAGCATCTTTTAACCGTCCGTTAATCGCTTCTAAGCTTTCAAGCGCGGACGCATCAATCACATTCACCGCCTGGCAGGTCAATACAATATGTTTTAACGTAGGGGAACGAGCAGCCAGCGCCATCACGGTATCTTCTAAGTAGCGAGCGTTAGCAAAGTAAAGGCTTTCGTCAATGCGCAGCATGGCCACATGTTGATCGGTTTCGACCTCATGGCGCTTCACATTGCGAAAATGCTCGGTGCCCGGCACCCGCCCTACCACGGCACTATGGGGCTGGCTGGTGCGGTACAGGTGCAGCCCTAGTGACAGCACCACACCGCTGATAATGCCGACCTCGACACTGTGCAACAGGGTCAGAAGCAAGGTCGCCACCATTGCCACGCCGTCGCTGCGGGAGTATTGCCAAGTGCGCTTTACTGCTGGCAGATCAATCAATGTGCCCACGGCGACGATAATGGTAGCGGCCAATGTCGCCGTCGGCAGAAATGCCAGCAGCCCCGTGAGCAACAGCGTAGAAAGCACAATACCTAAGGCGGTAAATGCCCCGGCCAACGGTGTTGCCGCGCCCGCTTCAAAGTTCACTACCGAGCGTGAAAACCCACCTGAAACCGGCGAACCACCGCTGACGCCAGCGCCCAAATTGGCCATCCCAAGAGCGATGAGTTCTTGATTAGGATCGATACGCTGGCGGCGCTTAGCCGCCAGGGTTTGCGCCACGGATACCGATTCTACAAAGCCCACTAAACTGATCAATAAAGCGGCAGGCAACAGGCCAAGCCATAGCGACTGATCGAGGCTAGGCAGCGTAATGGCAGGCAAGCCGCTAGGCACAAAGCCCACTAGATCCACACCGTACTGCCCCAAGTTAAAGTGCCAGGCCAGTAGCGTAGTCACCATCACCGCTGAAATCGGTGCGGCTTTGACCATCAAGCCAGAAGCGCTAGCCGAGATACCTATAGCCATCAGCCAGGTATTCAAGCGCTTGCGGCAAACCAGCAGATAGCCCCACACCCCTAAACCAATCAGTAGCGTGATGAGATTGATCTGTTGCCACTGGCTGAACAGTGCGCCCAGCAGCTCAATGACATTATGCCCCGCAGCCTCAACACCTAGAATATGCTTGAGCTGACTAATGGCGATCAAAATACCCGACGCAGTGATAAACCCAGAAATAACCGGATGGCTTAAGAAGTTGACCAAAAAGCCCAGCCGCAGCACGCCCATGGCAATCAACATCAATCCTGAAAGCGCCGCCAACACCAGTGCAGCGCCAATATATTCAGGACTGCCTGGAGTAGCAAAGCTGCTTAAAGCCGACGCCGTCATTAACGCTGCCACGGCTACCGGCCCTACCGCCAAGCTGGCACTGGTACCAAAGATGGCGTAAAGCACCAGCGGTAGCATACTGGCATACAGGCCCATCTCTGGCGGCAACCCAGCCAGTAAGGCATAGGCCAACGCCTGGGGCACCAGCATTAGCGTGACGATAACGGCTGCCAGCGAATCTTTAAATAACAAAGCCCGGTTATAGCGCCGCAGCCAGCCAACCACAGGCACCCAACGCTCTATGTTCATGAGGAGTACTCGCTCAGGTAATAGCACTGACTAAGGCAAATCACACCACACGCCTACGCTGTCTGATTTTCAAGCCCTTGGCGGTGTTCTTCCAAATCAAAACCGGCTGCTTTGGCAGCGGAAAATAGTTCCGCTAGATCGCATTTTTCGGTATGGCGCTTTGCGTAAGCCCAAAGATGGGTAGCACGCTTACCTGACCGACAAAACGCCAAAATAGGCCGAGGTAGCTGCTGCAGCGCCTTAGCAAAAGCGGCGACATCCGCTTGGCTATACTCGCCGGGGGTCACAGGAATGTGCACCCAATGAAGCCCAAGTTCTTCTGCTTTAAAGCGGTAAGCATCCTCTCCAGAAAATTCAGCGCTTTCACCCGGCTTGCAGTTACAGATCACCGTTTTAAAGCCCTGAGCTTTTACGTGCTCAAGCTCCTCGACCGTGAGCTGTGAAGTAATAGCAACGCCCTTCTCTAACGGTTGTGTTTGCATGCATCTCTCCTAGCGTTTCTCACTGCCGCTTTAAGCAGCAGCGCAAGGCATAACATACCATTACAACAATGTTATAAGCATAGCTTATTTTGGAATATAAGCAATAGCGCACTACAAAAACACCCGGGACTTTTTTTGAGAAAAGATCCGGGTGGCGCATAAATATCGAAGGGGGGAACGTTACGCTATTGGGTGTTGTTGCTGTTAGGGAACGCCGGATTAATTAAACACTTTCTCTAACGCAAAGCGCGGCTGTTGTTGGCCGTCTTTGTTAACGCTCTCAGTGAACATTGTAAGCGGACGCACCCACAGGCCGTAGTCGCCGTAAAGCGCACGGTAGACTACTAGCACCTCTTCATTTTCACTGTGCTGAGCGGTGCCCAGCACTTCGTAAAGGCTGCCTTTATAGTGGCGATATATACCGGGAACAGGCGTAGTCATTCACTTTCCTCTTGTTGGGTCGTTGATGGCATGGGCTTAGCGGCTTTTTTAGCCAGCCGTTCGAGCACTTTTGAGGCAGCGACAAAACCAAACGTACCAGTGACAAAGGTGGCGGCGCCAAAGCCTGAGGCGCAGTCTAGGCGGGTAGCATCACCGTTGCCGGGCTTTTGCAGACAGACTTCGCCATCAGCGCCAGGGTACACCAGCTGCTCATCAGAATAGACACACTCGACGGAAAAGCGCCGCTTGGGATTACGCGAAAAACCGTAATCACGGCGCAGCCGCGAGCGCACCTTGGAAAGTAGCGGGTCGTGCTCAGTACGTGTTAAATCTGCCACCTGAATGCGGGTAGGATCCGTCTGACCGCCTGCAGCTCCCGTCACGGTAATCGGCAGTTTACGTCGTTTGCACCAAGCGATTAGCGCTGCCTTGGCGATCACACTATCAATGGCGTCCACCACATGATCGGCATCCTCGGGGATACGCTCGGCAAGGTTAGTGGGTGTCACAAAAGCACTGTCAGCTACGACGTTTATCTCAGGGGCAATCAAGCGACAACGCTCGGCCAACACGTCCACCTTTGGCTGGCCAATAGTGCCGTCTAACGCATGGAGCTGACGATTGACGTTGGACACGCATACGTCATCCAAATCAATCAGCGTCAGCTTGCCAATGCCAGAACGCGCCAACGCTTCTACCGTCCAGCTCCCCACGCCACCTACACCCACTACCACAACATGAGCATGGCGAAACGCTGTGGCAGCACGTTGGCCATACAAGCGGCGAATGCCGCCAAAGCGAAAGTCATAATCCGAAGACATGGTTGGCTCTCTATTTTACAACATGCTATTTGACAGCACGGGGCGATTCGTCACGACTACCGTTGAAGTGCTGCAGGCGTTGAAATGGCTGGGGTGCGCATGCTATCTAGCGGCAGATGCCCAGCCCAGCCGAATTGCTCAAATAGGCTTCTCATGGTCGCATCGAGTGCGCAGCTTAGTTGGATACGCTTATCGGTTAAGGGGTGATCAAACGCTAAATAGGTGGCAGCCAACAGCAAACGGGGAGCATTCAGCTGATCCGCAAAAAAGCGGTTGTGGACACTTTTGCCGTGCTTGGCATCTCCAATAATTGGATAACCACGTCGAGAAAGATGGCGACGGATCTGATGTCGACGCCCGGTCATAGGCCGCGCTTCCACTAGCGAATAGCGCGCCACTGGATAGCGGTCTACCTGCACAGGCAGTTCAACGCTATCCAGGCGACGAATATCGGTCATCGCGGGCATAGCAGGCATCTCGGCTTTGGGGCGCGTGCCATCTTCTTCCCGTAGAGGGTAATCAAGGCGCTCTTGCTCCGGCGCTTTTCCCCTCACTACCGCCAGATAGCGCTTTTCTACCTGCCGCTCGCTAAAGCCTTCACTCAACACGGCTGCCGCTTCAGATGATAAACCAAACACCATCACGCCAGAGGTGGGTCTATCTAACCGATGCACCGGATACACTCGTTTGCCAATTTGGTCACGCAGGCGTTGAAGTAAAAACTCTGTTTCTCCACGCGCCAGCGCCGAGCGGTGCACTAATAACCCAGACGGCTTATGCACTGCAACAAGATGCTCATCCTGATAAAGGATGTTCAATGGCAACATGGTACTCCCCGGTAACGGCAATTGAGATAACAAATCGCGGTGATTTGAAGCAGCGCGCTATTGTCGCGGCTTGACGGCTCAATGTCATCTGCTACTAGCAGCATCAGGAAAGCAAATATCCCCAACGCCCAATCCATTGGCAGAGTTGCTTCGAGGAAGCTACCTTGAAATGGCAACTCGTCTTACGAGCTTCCATGGATAAGGAAAGGAGAATTGCACTATGCGTTATTCACTACCGCTAACAGGTATTGCCGCGGGGCTATTGCTGGCAACCACCGCTCAGGCCAATGAGACGCTCGACGTTGAAATGCACAAGGTCAGCGCTGAAGGAATTGAACAGTCTATTGGGACTGTCGCTATTGAGCATACTGAGCACGGCGTGTTGCTTACGCCGTCGTTAACTGACCTAGAGCCCGGCGTATACGGTTTTCATGTCCACCAAAATGCCAGCTGCGAGCCTGCTGAAAACGATAGCGGCGAAATGACAGCAGCGCTGTCTGCAGGTGGTCATTACGATCCTGAAGAGGCTGGCACCCACCAAGGTCCCTACGGCGATGGCCATCTGGGTGACCTACCGGTTCTCACGGTGAATGAAGATGGCGAAGCTAACCTTCCCGTGCTGGCACCGCGCTTGAGTATGGAAGATATGCCGGGGCGCAGCCTGATGATCCATGCCGGCGGCGATACGTATTCAGATGATCCCCACTTAGGCGGCGGCGGTGCGCGCATGGCCTGCGGCGTCGTTGAATCGTAACGGTTAAAACCCCATCACTATAACGACATACCGGGCAGCACAGCGCTGCCCTTTTTTGTGATGATGATTTCTTGTGTTAATGAAGCCTTATGTTGTTGGTTGCTCTCGCTAGCACCATAGGCCACTAAAGTCTTAAAGCGATTATCCTGATGAGTCGGTACATTCAGCCCGGCCAAATAAGCGTGCTAACAAGTAATTCACTAGCATGCACGACCATCTTAATTCCCCTGAGACTGAGTGCCTAAATGATCACCTTCATTGTATCGATACTGCTTCTAGTCGTGGGCTACTTCACCTACGGCAAGTTCGTTGAGCGCGTGTTTGTTACTGACCGCAAGCGTCAAACACCGGCGTTTAGTATGCGTGACAATATTGACTATGTGCCGATGAACACCACGCGCAACTCGCTTATTCAATTGCTTAACATTGCCGGTGTCGGCCCGATTTTCGGCCCCATTTTAGGGGCGCTTTACGGTCCTGTGGCTTTTATATGGATTGTGGTTGGCTGCATCTTTGCAGGTGCCGTACACGACTACCTCACCGGTATGATCTCGATTCGCAATCACGGGGCTCATTTGCCTCAGTTGGCGGGTAAATTTCTCGGTAAAACCATGAAGCATGTGGTTAACGGCTTTGCTATTTTGCTGTTATTACTGGTGGGCACGGTCTTTGTAACCTCGCCCGCAGCGCTGCTTTCTAATATGACATCACTCTCTTTAACGCTCATTATTCTGGCGATTTTTGCCTACTATCTGGTTGCTACTCTGCTACCGATTGATAAAGTCATTGGGCGTATCTACCCCTACTTCGGCGCTTTGCTGCTATTCAGTGCCGCAGGCATCGGTATTGGTTTGGTTGTTACCGGCGCACCGATTCCAGAACTCTCTTTCCAGAATATGCATCCGGAAGGAGCGCCCATTTTCCCACTGCTGTTCTTAACAATCTCCTGCGGTGCTCTTTCAGGCTTCCATGCCACACAAACCCCCATCATTTCGCGTACGACGCAAAACGAAACCAATGGCCGTAAAATCTTTTACGGCATGATGATTGCCGAAGGCGTGATTGCGATGATCTGGGCCGCCGCCGCCATGAGTTTATTCCAGGGTGAACAGTCGCTGTCCGCTGTGTTGGCCGCCGGTGGCCCCGCAGCAGTGGTCAGCGAAGTATCTATTAGTATGCTTGGCGCTGTTGGCGGCACGCTGGCAGTGCTGGGGGTTATTGTGCTGCCGATTACCTCGGGCGATACCGCCTTCCGCAGTGCACGAATGATTATTGCTGACTATCTCAAGGTTGAGCAGAAGCCAATTATTAAGCGTATTTTGATCGCCCTGCCGCTGTTTGTTGCTTCTTACGCGCTTACCCACATGGACTTTACCCTGCTATGGCGCTACTTCTCCTGGGCCAACCAAACCACCGCGGTTATCGCACTGTGGGTCGGCACCATGTACCTAGTGCTATCACGTAAGCCTTATCTGATTACCTCGATCCCAGCTGTCTTTATGACCATGGCCACCTTTACCTATTTAGCCTACGCACCGATTGGTTTTGGTTTGCCACTCCAAACAAGCTGTATCGTCGCGGCGCTGGGAACGCTGGTATGTATCGCACTGTTTATGAAGCGTGTACGCCGCTTAAGCCGCGCGACCTTTGCTGTTGATGAGCATGCTGATGCCTTTGATGCAGGCCAAGAGGGACAGACCCAAACACTATCTACTGCTACCAAGTAAGTTACTGTTTTACTGCCCATTAAGAGAAAAAGCGCTGATTAGCTCAGCGCTTTTTTATGGGCGTCTCTTAACTTAATTTCGACCACTTTTAGACTAGCTGTTTTGACTAGTTGTTTTAACCACTGAAACACGCTTTTTAGACGCAGACTTAACGCATAGATTGATGCCCATCCAGCCAATGTTATATCATAACTAAAATATTTTATTGAGCGGCATAGCAAACGATGGTGTCAATGTGCAGCGACCCAGTGTTATCCGTGCGTGATCTGCGCATCAAAATCGGCCAGCTACAGGTTGTTGATGGACTCTCGTTTGATGTCATGCCCGGCGAGCGTGTTTGCCTCTTGGGCGCTTCTGGCTCAGGCAAATCGTTCACAGCTAAAGCAGTGCTCGGCTTGCTGCCACCCAATGCTAGAACTCAGGGAAGCATACGTATTCAAGGCCAAGAGGCGATTGCAACACCTGCCACACAGCGGCCGAAAAACTCACGGGTGTCGATGGTGTTTCAGGATTCGCTCTCGGCACTTAATCCCTTAGTTTCTATCGGTTCCCAGCTGCGAGAACCCTTTTTGCGCCACCATGGCCTATCGCGCTCTGCCGCGAATGACGCCACAGTGGCACTACTCGCGTCACTGGACCTTCCAGACCCTCAACTGTTAATCAAGCGTACCCCAGCAGAGCTTTCTGGTGGACAGCGTCAGCGGGTATGCATTGCGTTAGCAATGGCTTGTAAAACGTCGCTAATGGTTGCCGATGAACCTACGACTGCGTTGGACGTCGTCACTCAAGCCCAGGTACTGCGCGCCTTGCATCAACATACCGACAGCTCAGCATCTGCGCTGCTATTCATTACTCATGATCTACACGCGGCAGCACAGCTATGCCAGCGGGCAGTCATTATTGAACGAGGCATGATGATCGAAAGCGGTGAGTTAGACACCCTAATCACCTCCCCGCAGCACCCATTCACTCAAGCGCTCGTAGCGGCGGCGCATAATGTGCAACCGCCTGAAGTAGTCCCAACTGACTATTTGAAGAGTGCCTAAATGCAGAGCCATCCACTTTTCAAGTGCCAGGAAGCCTTCCTCTCAGCAAACGGGCTCTATAAAAGCGTCTCGTTACCCCGCACTGTTTTTTGGCGGGCGGGTGAACGCAAACAAGTCATGAATAACATCAACCTGAGGCTTTATCCGGGTGAACGTGTCGGACTAGTCGGCTTGTCAGGGTCGGGGAAAACGACATTACTGCGCTCGCTGTTAGCGATTGAAGCGCCCGATACTGGTTCGATTACTTGTCTGCATAAAATGGTACGTCCCGCCTCCACGGCCAAGCTTAGATGGTACCGTCGGGCTGTTCAGTATATTCCCCAAGACCCCGGCGCCTCCCTTGATCCTCGCATGAGTGTTCGAGCGCTAGTGGCCGAGCCATTAATAAGGCTGAACGTTGATTGCGCCCCTGGAGAGCGCGCCCGAGAAGCACTGGAGCAAGTCGGCTTGGATACCCAGTTTTTGGAGCGCCTGCCTCATGAACTCTCCGGCGGCCAAGCCCAACGGGTCGCCATTGCTCGCGCGATAGCCACACGCCCGCGCTTTTTATTGGCCGATGAGCCACTTAGCGGCCTGGATCTACCGGTTCGCGCGCAGGTGATTAGCGTGCTCAAGCAGCTTTGTGATGAAAGTGGCACCGGACTGCTGATGGTGTCCCATGATTTATCGGTGGTCACCCAGTTGTGCCAACGCACGCTGGTCATGGATGACGGCAAAATAGTTGAAGACCGTTCAACGGCAGCGCTTTGGCGCACACCCCATCACCCGACTACGCGCTCGCTAATCAATGCCGTTGCGCAACTACCTACTTGTGCGCATCCAAACTGCAATGCAGCTGAGTTAGAAGCACTCTAATAACGTATCTGTGACTTTTTATTTTTTCTACGCATTTTTCCTGCCCGTCACTTCAACCGGAGTTGTTACGATGTTACCCCGTCCGCTGCGCCTTTCCCTGCCCATTGCCCTTGCCGCCCCGTTACTGCTTGCCGGTTGTTTTGATGAACAGCGTGACACCACACCTTCAGAGGCTGGTGAACGAATCAGCCTAGCGATGCTGCAGCCACCTCGCTCGGGATTAACGCCACTTTCCGATGATGCTTTCAAACTGTCGCGCTGGAGCACGGCGGAAACGCTCATTCGGTTGGATGCCAGCAGCGACCCACTGCCCTTTCTAGCCACCGAGTGGGAGCAACTCGATGGCCATACATGGCGGTTTGTGATTCGCGATGGAGTCAGCTTTCATGATGGCACGACACTGACAGTTAGCGACGTAGTGAACGCTCTCACTGCGGCCACCCAGGCCGCCCCGAAACCACGCATTTTAGATGGCGTGAACATGACCATCGAAGCCGATGGTGATAATGCGGTGATTGTGCGCACAGAAACCAATGACCCGCTGATTCCCAATCGCCTTTCAAGCCCCCAGCTAGCGATTTTAGCCGCCAGCGCCTATGGCGAGGATGGCCGGGTTAACCCCATCAAAGCAGGTACCGGCCCGTTCGTATTAACAGAGATCAACAGTACTAGCAGCGCACATCTAGACCGCTTTGCTGACTACTGGGGCGAGCCCGCCAAAGTGGCCGGTATTGATGCTGATTATGTCCCCGACGGCACCGCTCGGGCGGCAGCCTTAAGAACCGGTGTGGCCGATGTGGTTGAAGCGATTCCGGTGTCTCAGGTGGCGCTGCTTGACCCTGAGTTAGTCCACGAAGTGCCCATGCCACGCACCAATACGCTTTACCTGAATACCGAATCAGGCCCAATGACCGACCCCGGGCTGCGCGCAGCCGTTCGTGAAGCAATAAACCGCTCCGCTATTGTAAATACCGTTTACGAAGGGCGCGCGGATATCGCTGAAGGGTTACTCGGCCCGGCACTAGCGTGGGCAAGCGACTACCGCACCCCGCTTGAAGATCGCACTGCACCCACCGAGCCAAACGGCACTGACATCACCCTGGCGACTTTTACTGACCGCGCCGAGTTGCCCGAAGTGGCTGTACTGCTTGAACAGCAGCTGACCCGTGCGGGCTTTAACGTGAACCAAGAAGTACGTGAGTACGCGCATATAGAAGCAGACGCCTTAGCCGGTGAGTTTGACGCCTTTATTCTTTCGCGTGCCACCGTCCTCGATTCAGGCGACCCGGTGGCCTATATGTTCAGCGACTTCGCTTGTGCGGGCTCTTTCAACATCGCCCAGCTATGTGACCCCGCCGTCGATGAAGCGTTAGCCAATGCCGCCATGCTGCCCACAGGAGACGAGCGTCGTCAGGCAATTAGCGAGGCGGAAGCAGCTATTTTACGCACCGATGCGGCTATTCCGATGCTCCACGAACGCGTTATTCAGGGCGAGTCGGCGCGGGTCTCTAACGCCGAGCGCGACCCCCGCGAGCGCATGCTAATTACTGAAGAGACCACCATTGTCGCCGACAGTGACTCCTAAGGGTACGCCACGCATGACAACCGCAATACCGCTGCGCCTATGGCGCAGCTTGCGCATCACGGCCTTTATTCCGCTGCTCTCACGTTTGCTAACGTTAGCCGGTGTGGTGGTGCTGGTAGGGCTACTGCCATGGTTATCCGGCAGAGATCCAGCGCTGAGCATTTTGCGAGCGCGCTCTGCTGAGCAGGAAGCCACGCCCGAAGCCTTAGCAGCCATTCGTGCTCAGTTAGGCCTTGATCTTGGCCCCTTCGAAAAGCTACAGAGCTGGCTGATGGGCCTGCTGCATGGCGATGCAGGCAATTCCTGGATCTCCGGCGCACCCGTGCTACCAGGTATGTTAAAAAGCGCCCAGGTATCACTTACACTAATGACCTTTGGCATGCTGGTAGCGATAATTACCGCTACGCTTATCTGCCTACCCGTAGTACGGCGTGGTTTGAGAGGTCAGGTCAGCCGCTCTTCCGGCGCGATTGGCGCAGCATTGACGGCCCTGCCTGAGTTCCTACTCGCCTCAATACTGCTAGTCGTGTTTGCGGCATGGCTTAATTGGCTGCCGCCTTACGGCTGGCGAGGTTTTAGCTATGCCATATTGCCCGCCTTTGCGCTGGGCCTTCCGGCGGGCGGATTATTGGGGCGCTTGTTTAGCGATGGCCTTGCGGCCACCTTCAGCGAGCGCTGGGTCGCTACCTGGAACGTAGCGGGCTTCTCAAGCAGCCGCATTATCATAGCCGCACTGCGACGCACCTTACCGAGCCTTATGCCTCAGGTCGGCATGGTGATGGTGGGCCTGACGGGAGGAGCCATTGCCGTCGAACAGGTGTTCTCCATTCCAGGTCTGGGCCGAGCAACGCTTGGTGCAGCATCTGCCCAGGACCTACCGGCCCTGCAAACTGGCATTCTGATTCTGCTGATTATCGCCATTATATTAGGCAGCTTGGCCAATATTGGTCGCGTACTGTTACTAGGCCGTGCCTTTCAGCTCGGGGCTCTACCCGTAGCGCATAGCGAACAGCGTATTCAACGCAGGGCATGGATCGTACCCGTCATCGCGATGTTGCTGCTATTTGTGCTAATCGCTGCAGGGATTGGTCGCGACCCGTTTAGCTCTGCGTTTATGCGTCTAGAGTCACCAAGCCTTGCGCTACCACTAGGTGCCGACGGCACTGGGCGCGATATTTTGGCACGGGTGGCTCACGGTGCGCTGTCCACCATGGGCATGGCAACGGTCGTCGTATTCTTTTCGCTAGTCATAGGGCTACTGATTGGACTAGCTCCCAAGCTAGCCACTGGCCCTATTGAAATCACCAAGGCAACGCCACCCACCATTGCGGGGTTGATTGTCGCGGGGCTAATAGGGCCAAGTGCTAGCGGCGCGATCATTGCGGTAACAGCCGTAGCTTGGGCTCCGCTTGCAGCGCACACAGCGGCACTGGTGGCGGAAGTGAAAGCCCAGCCCCACGTTCGCATTACGCCGATGCTAGGCGTGGGGCATTTCCGCTTAATGAGCCGCTACATCTTGCCGGCGGTGCTTGGCCCCGTGTTTCGCCACGCCATGCTGCGCCTACCCGGCGTGGCGCTGGCCTTGGCGGCACTTGGCTTTCTCGGCCTGGGCCCCCGCCCGCCTTCGCCGGAATGGGGGCTGATCCTTGCCGAAGGCATGCCCTATATTGAGCGAGCCCCCTGGGCAGTGCTGATTCCGGCGCTAGCACTGATTTTGCTATCGGTACTGGCGGTGTCACTTTCAAGTATTGTGGGCTTGCGCAAGCTACCTCGCTAAGATCATCAAGCGCAAAAATAGAAGACGTAAACAGCCCCAAACAAAACGGGCAGCCATTTGGCTGCCCGTTTTGCTTTAATCCAGTTAAGCGGTGTTACTCTTCGTCAGTCGCCAACTGCATATGTTTTTGCAGGTAGTTCTGGATACCCACTTTATCGATCAGACCAAGCTGCGTTTCGATATGGTCGATATGGCTTTCTTCATCGGCAAGCAGGTCGCGCAGTAGATCACGAGTCACGTAATCTTTAACGCTTTCACAATAGGTAATCGCTTCGATGTAGTCGTTGCGGCCGTCATGCTCGATTTTCAAATCACTTTCGAGCATTTCTTTTACATTTTCGCCGATATGCAGCTTACCTAGATCTTGAAGATTAGGAATGCCTTCAAGGAACAAAATACGCTCAATTAGCTTATCGGCGTGCTGCATCTCCTCAATGGACTCATCGTATTCCCACTTGGCAAGCTCTTTAAAGCCCCAGTCTTTGTACATTTTGGCATGCAAAAAATACTGGTTGATGGCTACCAGTTCATTGCCGAGGGCGATATTGAGATGCTGAATAACCTTGGGATCACCTTTCATGACGTCACCTTTCTTAGTGTGCGATTACGCTAACTAGAGAGTATAGGCCATAAATAGGCTTACTCCCAACGATGCTGGGAGTATATAGAAAATGACTAAAAACTCAAAAAAATCATATATTTGCTAACGATAAATTTAACAATAGTGATTCGCGTCACACAGCGTAAGCGAGACTCATATCCGCTTCGCAACGAGCCTCCTGAACCGCTTCGCGGGTTAGCGATTTAGCAAAACAAGCGCATTTTCCGCACTGGGTTCCGCAACCTGTGGCCTCGCGTACTTCTCGCCAGCTGCGCGCTCCATCGCTAACGTGCTGGCGAATCTGATGGTCGGTTACTCCCTTGCACACGCAAACGTACATGGCAACACCTCATAAAGATCATGAGATGAATGTAAATGATTCGCATACATCTTTTCAAGTAGAAATGGATGCTTTTTGGTGTCCATTCGTCTTAATAAAAATGAGCCATATGATAACGCCTTGTCATAGCAATATTTTTAGCAAAACAGGCGGTAAAATTATTTTTTCGGTAGCACCACGGTTTGCGTATTCGAGGCGATATCTGGCCAACTTCTGCGCTGCCGATCAAACAAAACCCACCAGTAACCAATGCCAAACGCGGCCAGGGACAGCCAGGCAGTCACACAGCGAATTAGGCTTTGCTTAAGAGTAATCGCATGACCATCGGTGGTTTGCACCCGCAGCCGCCACGCCTGCATCCCTAACGTCATGCCACCACGCCGCCACGAGTAGATAAAGAATAGCGTGACAAAGAACAGCAACATCAGCCTAAGGCTCCAGATATCAAACGGAGTTGAGCCTATCTCGTCAGCCTGCTGCCCCAACACAAAGCGAAAAAAAGCCAGATGAGCTACTGTCACCATGATCCAAATGGCTGTGACCAAAAATCCGTCGTACAGCATCGCGCCTAAACGGCGGCTTAACCCAGCAGGCCAGACGCTATCTAATTGGGTAAAGCGCCGGGGGCTCGTCACCTTGCTCGTCACCTTGCTCGTCACCTTGCTCATCCTCATTCACGTGTCGCCGCCGCAACTAGCCGTTGCGGTGTAAGAAATAAATACCTACCGCCGCACAGGCAAGAGTTGGCACCAACACCGCCCACACAGGCGAAAAACCAAAAATGGTTGATGCAGGTGCCAGCAGGTCTTGTACATACTTAAATACAAGGCCGGTCACCACACCATAAAACACTCGCGTACCTGCGGCCACCGTGCGCAATGGGCCAAACACAAAGGAAGCGGCGATTAATACCAGTGACCCCATCGTTAGCGGCATCAGCACCTTTTGCCAGAAATAGAGCAGCGGTTGGTCAGCTTGGAGGTTTTGGCTTTGCAAAAAGTTGGCGTACGCCCACAGCTCACTAGGCGCTTGGCTCTCGATATCACGCAGCAAACGTTCCAATTGGGTGGGCGTTAACGCTGTATCCCAACCCGCGTGTTGCTGATACTCCGACTCTGTATGGTCATCAAAAATACGCGTAGTGGTAACATCTTCCAGCTGCCATGCCCCCTCTTCCCAATGCGCACGATTCGCATGGGTAGCCTCAATTAGCCGACGCTCATCAAAACGATAGCGTGTTAAATCCAGCACCACGTTATCCGCACGAATAGCGCCAAAGCGATACACGCTTTCTCCTTCAAACTGCCAACCACTTCGGCTAGTTAGCAGTGCCCCTTCCCCCTGGCGCTGCTCTAAACGCCATGCCTCGGCAAATTGCTCCGTACGGGGAGATACAAATTCGGCGACCAGCAGTACCACCACGACCACTAATAGCACCGGCTTCATGACACCCCAGACAATCCGCGCAAGCGATCGGCCAGCGGCACGCATGACGGTTAACTCGTTGCTGGATGCCATGCTCCCCATGCCAATCAGAGCGCCAATCAACACCGCCACCGGAGCGTATTGATAAAATCGCCAAGGCAGACGCATGCCCAGATAAATCAACACATCTAACGCGGTATAGTTACCTTGGGTGTCGCCTAAATCACCGATATAGGCGATGGTGATGTCCAAGCCAAGCAGGACGAACTGGACGACAATGATGGCCGCCAACACATTGCGGGCAATATAACGATCAAGACGATCAGCAAGCATGAATTAGCCCCTTCATTAGCGCATTCCTTTACGTTGCGAGTGCCATAGCAGCAGGCAGCCAAGCGCCAAGAACAGCCCGTGTACCGGCCAAACCCCCAGCGCAACTTCCAGCACGCCCTTACCGACCGCATCCACCGCGGCCAATAGCAGGCTTAAATAAGCGACGTAAAGAAAAACGGCAGGCAGTAGTTTGGCAAACCGCCCCTGACGAGGGTTTACTCTGGAAAGCGGCTGGGCTAGTAATGCCAAGACAAACACCATTAGCGGCAACCCCGCTCGCCACTGAAATTGCGCTTGGGCACGAGGACTGGGGTCGTTCCAAAGCTCAGTCGTGGTCGCGTACTCTAATGAATCCAGCTCTTGTCGATTCTGGCTCAAGCCCAGGCGCAATGTGTAGCGCTCAAACGTTAACCGTTCAGCAGCTTGTTTACCTGGCGTTACACCATAGCGCTCGCCATCCTCCAGTACTAGAAAACGGCTGCCGGTTTCCATACTGGTTTCTTGATAACCAGAACCTGCCCGGGTCACGTAGCTATGAGTCTTTTCCGCCCCAGCTACGGGCTGCTCATGAACCAGCACCTCCTGCATTTCAGTGCCATCGCTGCTGAAATCGCTGATGTAAGCGGTACGTCCTCCACCGAAATCTTGGAAACGCCCAGGTGCCAGTACTGACACATCCAGTCGACTGCGCTGCTCTTCAAGCGCAGCCTCAGTTTGTAACGCGCCCGCAGGTGTTAGCCACAAACTACAAAGCCCCACCAGCACCGCCACAACCGAAGCAGGCAACAGCGTTACTCGCAATAGCCGCATAGGGCTCATACCACAAGCCACCATCACGGTAATTTCACTGTTCATATAAAGCTGACCATAGGCCAGCAATATCCCCAGGAAAAAAGATAGCGGTAGAATCAGTTCCATAAATCCAGGCAGGTGAAAAACCATCAGGCTGCCTAAAATAGTGACCGGAATGTCGCCCTCTGCCGCATCAGAGAAATAGCGAATAAAACGGCTGCCCATGATGACCAGCAGCAAAATTCCAGCCACCGCTGACATCGTCAGTAATACTTCGCGAGTTAAGTACCGAAATAAAATCAACGCACTCTCCGGCTAGTAGCGCAGGTTGCAATGCAATGCGCCCATGGCTTGGGTACACTAATCAAACTGCTATCAAAAATTTGTTATCAAAAACCGATTATCAAAACCTAAGTAACGGGGCATTATCCCGAATCACTCGATGCTTGTCTTGTTGGAGACGTCATGGAATTTTCCGTTCAGACCGCGAACCCAGCCAAAGCCGAAACGGCTTGCCTCGTTTTGCCTGTCTTTAAAGGTAGCGACTTATTGCCCGCCGTCGCCAAATTAGATGACGCGAGCGAGAGGCTAATTGGCCAGTTGCTTGACCGTGGCGACTTTGATGCCTCGCTGGGCAATGTGCAGCTTGTCCCCTTTGCGCCGGGCTTAGGCGCCGAACGTTTATTGCTCGTTGGCCTGGGCGAACGTGCCAAATGCCAGGAAGCGGCGTTTATTAAAGCCTTAGACGCCGCCATGGCAGCGTTGACCAAACTGCCCATTGATGAAGCTAGTGCTACGTTTACAGACGTTCCTCTAGAAGATCGCGACACTGCTTGGAAAGCTCGTAAAACACTCGAAGCAGCTCAACGCGCTATTTATCGCTTTGACCAGTTCAAATCATCTCCCGCAAAAGCCCCCAGCCTGGCCAAGCTGAACCTGATTGTCAGCGATGCCGACGAAGCACCAATGGCCAAACAAGGGGCAACACTGGGCACTGCCATTGGCCAGGGTATCAACCTCACCCGCACCTTGAGTAACTTGCCGGGCAACGTCTGTACACCGCGCTATTTAGCCGAACAAGCCGAGCAGTTGGGCCGCGATTCCCAAGGCGCCCTCGAGGTTGAAATTTTAGATGAAGAGGCGCTGGAAGCGCTGGGTGCTAGTTCACTGCTTTCTGTTGGGCGCGGTAGTCAAGAACCAACACGCCTGATCGTGATGAAATACCAGGGGGCGGAAAATTCTGAAGAAGCGCCCCATGTGCTAGTGGGCAAAGGCATTACCTTCGATACCGGCGGTATTTCGTTGAAGCCCGGCGAAGGCATGGATGAAATGAAGTTCGACATGGGCGGTGCGGCGAGCGTATTCGGCACCGTAAAAGCAGTGCTCGCCATTAAGCCCAAGCTAAATGTGGTGTTTATTGTTGCCGCTGCTGAAAACATGCCTGACGGTGCGGCCACCAAACCCGGCGACATTATCAAAACTCTGAAAGGATTGACGGTTGAAGTGCTCAACACCGATGCCGAAGGCCGCTTGGTGCTGTGCGATGCGCTTACCTACGCAGAGCGTTTCACCCCGGCCAGCGTGGTTGATATTGCCACCCTGACCGGTGCTGTCATTATTGGCCTTGGCCACCACGCAACGGGCCTGCTTTCCAACGATGATGACCTGGCACTTGACCTGCTGGACGCTGGCGAAGCGGCTTGGGATCGTGCTTGGCATCTGCCGCTATGGGATGAATATCAGGAACAGCTAGATTCCAATTTTGCCGACTTGGCCAATATCGGTGGCCGCCCGGCAGGCACCATTACGGCAGCCTGTTTCCTATCGCGCTTTGCCGATCACTTCCCCTGGGCGCACCTGGATATTGCAGGTACCGCCTGGCACTCCGGCAAACAAAAAGGCGCTACCGGCCGCCCGGTTGGGCTGCTAACCCAGTACTTGCTTGATCGTGAGGCCGATGCACAAGTAGAAAATAGCGATGGTTAACATCACAATCAGACGATCAACGGTTGCCTTTCGTTGACGTAAACGTTACATCTAAGGGCATTAGCGTGCGTGCTGCTTTCAGGGCGCACGCTACACCATATAAACACCAACACTTGCCCTTCGGGGCCAGGCTATAGCGGAGAGAATACGCCGTGCCCACAGCTTCAGATACCCAACATGGGTCACATTTTGAAATACTGCCGTCCAACCAACCGATGGCCGATGAGATTCGTGACAACATTCTGCAGAATCCAGGTTTTGGCAAGCATTTCACTGACCATATGGCCCACGTCCGCTGGACAGTCGACGCTGACTGGCACGGCCATCAAGTGCGTCCCTATGGTCCGTTAACCCTCGATCCAGCGGCCTCGGTGCTGCACTACGGTCAGGAGATTTTCGAAGGCATTAAAGCGTATCGCCATGCCGATGGCTCTATCTGGACGTTCCGCCCAGAGAAAAACGCCGAGCGTTTTCGCCGCAGCGCCCGCCGATTAGCGTTGCCGGAGCTTTCCGATGAAGATTTCATCGGTTCACTGAAAGCGCTGCTGTCCCAAGACCACACCTGGGTACCTACACCTTCCAGCGATGCCGACGAATGCAGCCTCTACCTGCGTCCATTCATGATCGCTTCCGAAGCCTTCCTAGGCGTACGTCCTGCCCATGAAGTGGATTACTACGTGATCGCCTCACCGGCGGCGGCTTACTTCAAAGGCGGCATTGAGCCGGTGTCTATCTGGCTCTCTTCCCACTACAAGCGCGCAGCCCCTGGCGGCACCGGCTTTGCCAAGTGCGGCGGTAACTACGCAGCCTCTCTGGCAGCCCAGAAAGAAGCCGCCGCAAACGGCTGTAGCCAGGTAGCGTTCTTAGACGCCGCTGAAAACAAGTGGATTGAAGAACTAGGTGGTATGAACCTGTTCTTCGTTTATAAAGATGGTCGTTTAGTGACGCCCCGCCTCACCGACACCATCCTTGAAGGCGTTACCCGCAACTCAGTGCTTACCCTGGCAAAAGATGCGGGCCTAACACCGGAAGAGCGCGCCATCAGCATCGATGAATGGCGCGAAGGCGCTGCGTCTGGCGAGATTACCGAAGTGTTCGCCTGCGGCACAGCAGCGGTAATTACCCCGGTCGGCGAACTGGTCACCGAAAACGAGCGTATTCGTTTACAAGGCGATGGCAACAATGAAATTGCCAAACGCATCCGTAAATCGCTGCTTGATCTGCAATATGGCCGCAGTGAAGACAAATACGGTTGGCTTACCCGATTGGTATAAATCAGTTGGTATAAATCAACGGATATAAACCGGCACCCTACCGCCACTAGCCGCGGTGGTAGGGACGGGTTTTGAAAAAAGCGGGAACCGCTGGAGCCTTTGATGGCACGTATCGATTTTTATATTCTTCCTGACACTACCCTGGAAGCGCGCCTACAGTTTGCTTGCAAGCTAGCAGAAACCATCTACCGCAAAGGCTATCGGTTGCACCTGCACTGCGAAGATAAAGCCCTGGCCGAACAGGCCGACGAGGCCCTTTGGCAGTTCCGTGAAGATGCCTACCTCCCCCACGCATTGGAAGACAGCGATATGGCCGCCAGCGTGCCGATAACGCTAGGCTGGCAGCAACTCCCGGTGCCAACGCAAGAAACCGCTCTACTGAACTTGCACCCCGACATTCCCGACGGCGTGGAGCGCTACGCCCGCATTGCCGAAATCATCAATCAGCACCAACAAGTACTGGTCGCCAAACGTGCCTGCTGGCAACGCTATAAAGAAATGGGTCATGAAGTGGTGCCGCATAAGTTGGGGTAATCTTTCTACCATCTGGCCACTGATGCATAGCCACTTACACTAGCGCCATACATAACAACAACTCAGCGGAAGAGTCACCCAATGCGCTTTCCCACTCGGCTTGCATCCACCCAATCTTCCCATGCTTTTTTAGCGCGCGCCCCGTTGGCGGTGATTGTCATTGCCCAGCTGTTTGGAACATCGCTCTGGTTCAGTGTTAACGGCGTTGGGCTGGCGCTTCAACAGGCTGTTGGCTTGAGTGAAAGCGACCTGGGGCTGCTCACCATTGCAGTGCAAGCAGGTTTTATTATCGGCACGCTGTTAATTGCCACCACCGGCCTTGCCGACCGCGTACGCGCCAGCCACTTGTTCGCTATCTCTGCGGTAGCAGGCGCGCTGATTAACGCCGCGTTTATTGGTGTCGCCGAGAGCATCAGCTTAGCGGTAGCAGCACGCTTTTTGGTCGGGCTGTGTCTTGCCGGTATTTATCCGCTCGGTATGAAATTGGTGGTGAGCTGGACACCCAACAACGCAGGCTCGGCGCTGGGCTGGTTGGTCGGCATGCTGACACTGGGCATTGCCTCGCCCCACTTATTGCGCGGGCTAACGCTGCACTTGCCATGGCAATGGCCACTGTTGCTGTCCTCTGCCCTGGCACTGCTCGCCGCACTGATGATTTTTAAACTAGGCGTGGGTTCACACCTGCCTGCCACAGCCAGCGGCGGACGCCCCTGGGCAGGACTGGCTGCCTTCAGGCAAAAGAACTTTCGCGCCGCGGCGCTGGGCTACTTTGGTCACTGCTGGGAGCTATACGCCCTATGGGCGCTGGTGCCTTTTTTAGTTGCTAGAGAGCTGGAACGCCTAAGCGCAGCGCCGGGCCTTCAGCCATGGCTCAGCTTTGCGGTGATTGCGTTGGGCTTACCTGGCTGCGTTTGGGCTGGCCGCTGGAGCCGCCGAGTGGGCAGTGCGCGAGTGGCCGTTGTGGCGCTAGCGACCTCCGGCACGCTTTGTTTGCTCTATCCACTCTTAGGTGGCACTTCACCCTGGCTACTGCTAACCCTGTTAGGGATTTGGGGTATTAGCGTAATTGCCGATTCCGCGCAGTTTTCCGCGCTGGCGTCAGCCGCCGCCCCACCTGAGCGCCTCGGTGCAGCACTTGCCATGATGAATGCTATTGGCTTTGGCCTAACGATTCCTTCTATCGCTCTAGTCACTGCCCTATGGGCCAGCCAAGGTCCCTGGGTGATCTGGTGGCTCCTGCCTGGCCCAGTGCTTGGATTAATCGCCATGCGTGGGCTCTCTTCAAGTAAATGATTAACGCGTGTTCTTGGTAAGGTGGCCGCCCTAACACCGACACCACAAAGGTTTTCCTATGGCCCACACTGCCCACTGGGTGCCGCTTAACGTTAAGCACCACGGCGGTTTGATGTGGCAACGTTTTACTGCCTACCACTTTGCTCAGCACATTACCCAGGCAAGCCTAGCAGAGGGTGAATTACGTCATGCGGCCGCCAGCTTTCCTATTGGGTTTACCCAAACAGCATCAGGCTGGCAGGCCGTCGCACTACTGGGGCTGCGCGATGAGCAAAATCTCATCGTCGATAGCCAAGGGCGCTGGCGCGCGGCGTATGTGCCCGCCGCCCTGCGAAGCCACCCCTTCGGGCTGCATGCTGAATATCCTGAAAAGCTATGCATCGACCAACATTCACCCTTTGTGGTGGCGCGCCTGGATGCCGAGCCTTTCTTTAACCAACACGGCGAGCTAGCCAGCTTCCCCCAACAAGTACTGGCTTTTCTCCAGCAGCGGGAAGCAGGTTGCCAGCGAGTTGCACAGCAGCTTGATGCATTGGCCAATGCCAAGCTGCTCACGCCTTGGCAGCCAGAAAGCTATCAAGGCAGCGCGCCGCTATATCAAATTGATGAGCCCGCTTGGAAGGCGCTATCCGCTGAACAAATGGGGCTTTTCTGGCAATTGGGTGCCGTTCCTTTAGTGTACGCTCAGCTCATATCCCAACGGCAGCTTGGCGTACTTCGCAGCCTCCTTCAGCGGCCGACAACATCGCCGCCAGAAGCAAACGCTTCCCGCCCCCTTTCCGAGTGGCAAGAAGCGTTTAGCAGCGAAGAACGCTATCAATGGCCGGATCCCTCTTAATTGGGTGCCAAGCACCGACGTTATTCAGGAACGTGAATGTCTTTTAATGTTGATACGCGGCCACGCAAACGGCTATTACTAAGCAGCGTGGCCGCTGCGTTTTTGCTGGCAAGTCCATTACTGGCCGCTCAAACGGCGCTTGATGAACCGCTTCCTGAGGCTGCGCCACTGCCCGCCTCATCGCTGGAAGGCCCGGCATTTTCGCCGGAACTAACGCAACTATTAACGCGCTTTCGCTGGCAAACGGGTCAGCCAATGGAAGCCACCCCTGCGCTAGGTGCGCTACGCCAAAAAATCCAACAGGCGCTAGAGCAACAGCCTCGAATTCTGGCACAACGCTCGCGTGAGCGTGAGTCGGTGCTGCAAATTGACGAAGTGCGCGCCGTACGCCGCCCTCAGGTAAACGCTGGGCTTGAGTACCGTAACGACTTGCAGCGCACTGAATCACTGCCCGACCGCGGCTCACGTGTTGACGCGGTCATTACGCTCAGCCAGCTGTTGGTAGATTTTGGCGCCAGCGGCGAACGCATCCGCGCGGCCGACCTTAGCGCTGAAGCGGCTTACTGGCAGTCCCACGCCAGTGTCGAAGAAGAAGTCCTCTACGCCTTGAATGCCTACTTGGATGTTGCCCGTGTTAGCGCTCAGCGCCAGCTAGCTGAGCACAATCTGCAGCAGCATCAGCGCATTTTTGAAGACGTTCAACTTCGCCGCGAGGCAGGCGCCGGTTCGCGAGCCGATGTACTGCGTGCCCAGAGCCGCTTAAGCGACGCCAACTCGCGGCTAATCTCTTTAGAAGGTGAGTTAGCCAGGGCGATTAACGTCTACCAAGAAGCGTTCTTTACCCAGCCCGACGAGCTGGCCTTGCCCCAAGGCGGGGCGCTACTAAGCGAGACCAGCGCCGACCAACTGCTGGATAACGCCCTTGCACGTAACGCCTCGCTGCGTAGCCAAACCCTGGCCAGCGAGGCCAGCGAAGCCGACGCTCAAGCTACCCGTAACGCCCGCTTGCCTAGCCTGAGCGTAGCCGTGGAAGGTCGTCAATTCGATGTGAATGAGTTCAACGAATCGGATAATGACGTGGCGCTGCTATTTAATCTTGATTACACGCCCTATAGCGGCGGCGCGACCTCATCGCGCATTGCCCAAGCGGTTGAACGTCAGCAGCAGAGCCAATTTGAACGCCAAGCCTTGCATCGCGAGCTGGAGCGGGAAGTGCGCTCTGCCTATACCGACACGCGCACCCGCCTAGCGGAGCTTGAAGCGCAAACCGCCACGCTTGCCGCTGAAGAAGAAGCGCTACTGGCCTACCGCGATCAGTTCGCCGTAGGAAGAAGCAGCATTAACGATTTGTTGGACGCCCAGCGGGATCTGCTCCAAACCGCGCTAGAGCTGATTAATCGCCGTGTGCGCTGGGAGCAAGCTAGCTTTCAACAGCTCGCGGTAACCGGGCAGCTACTCGATGTGATGGAGATTTACCTTGAACGCCGCTAATCCCCACACGGATGCCCTTGAGCAATGCCTGACCTTTGTGGCGGCTCGGCTTGAGCTGCCGGTCTCAGAAGCTGCTATACGCGCCCAACGGGTAGGCGCAAACACCCCGCTCACCCCCGACGGCTTTATTGATGCTGCCGAGCGTCACGGCATGGTCGCGGCGCTGGGTGAACATGCGCTGGCAACGCTAGGTAACTCGCTGCTGCCAGCGGTCGCGCTGCTAAAAAACGGGCGCGCCGTGGTGATCATTGAGCGCATTGATGATAAGCGTTTTGCGCTGTTCGATCCGGCATTAGGCAAACAGCCGGTCGAAACCGCGTTAAGTGCCCTTCAAGCAGAGTACATCGGCCATCTGATTGCAGTGCGTGCCCGCTACCGGCCGGTAACGCTGAATAGCGAGCCAGCCATACAAGGCGGCCACTGGTTTTGGAGCGCACTCTCGTCTAATCGTTGGGTGTACACCCAAGTGGTGATTGCCGCTGCGCTAACCAACTTCCTTGGGCTAGCCACCTCACTGTTTATTATGGTGGTTTACGACCGCGTATTGCCCAACGAGGCCATTGAATCGCTCGTCGCGCTAACCGTGGGTGTGAGCATCGCATTGCTGTTTGATTTTGCGGTAAAAACGTTGCGCCAACTGTTTATTGAACGGGCGGGACAAGAAGCTGACCTGCGCATGGGCAGGCGCATTTTTGACCATGTGCTCAACCTACAAATGAGTGCCAAGCGGGGCTCTACCGGTGGGTTTGCCAATACCCTGCGAGAATTTGAGTCGCTGCGCGATTTCTTCGCCTCAGCATCGCTGGTAGCCCTCGTCGATTTGCCGTTTATTTTCCTGTTTATCGGCGTGATTTATCTGATTGGGGGCCCACTCTTTATGGTGCCGCTGATTGCCGTGCCGTTGGTACTGCTGATTGGCCTGGCGGTGCAGCCATTTCTTAAACGCCTTTCCGGCCAAGCCTTTGAAGAGAGCCGTTCCAAGCAGGGCGTGCTGATTGAAGCGGTAGCCGGGCTGGAAACCATTAAAGCCAGTGGCGCTGCGCCAATGATTCGTCAGCGCTGGGAAGAGAGCGTTCAGCAGCAATCTAACGTGGGTCGTAAAGGCCGTGCTATTCAACAGTTTGCTCTTAATGCCACCGCGTTCGCCCAGCAGGCCGCTCAGGTGAGTATTGTGGTGTATGGGGTGTTTTTAGTCGGCGACGGAGTGATTTCCATGGGCGCAATGATTGCCTGTGTGATTCTCACCGGACGAGCACTCGCGCCGCTGGCGCAGCTGGCTCAAACCATGACCCGCATTAACCAAGCCCGCACCTCTTACCGTGCGCTCGACCAACTAATGAATATGCCTTCCGAGCGCCCCGCTGGCCGTCACTACTTAAGCCGCTCTTCTCTGGAAGGCAAAATCAGCCTGCAAGATGTGAGCTTCCGCTACCCAGAGCAAACCACTGCGGCACTGGCCAATATCAACCTGACCATCGAGCCTGGAGAAAAAGTTGCGCTGTTGGGCCGTGTGGGCTCTGGGAAAAGCACCCTAGCGCGGCTACTGCTCGGCATTTACCCGCCCGAAAAAGGCGCGGTACTGGTAGACGACACCGATATTCGCCAAATTGACCCTGCGGATTTACGTCACAATATTGGTAGCGTGTTGCAGGAAGCGTGGCTGTTTTCTGGCACCGTTCGCCAGAATATTGCGATTGGTGCCCACCACCCTACCGATGAACAAATTCTCCAGGCCGCCAAACTGGCCGGTGCCCACGACTTTATCGCCCGCCACCCCCAGGGCTACGACATGCCTATTGGTGAGCGCGGCGAAGGGCTTTCCGGTGGCCAGCGACAACTTATCTGCCTTGCCCGCGCGCTGCTGGGTGCCCCGCCGATGCTACTGATGGATGAGCCGACCAGCGCAATGGATATTCAAACCGAAAAAGAGGTGATCTCACGGCTCAAAGCCGCTAGCCAGTCGCAAACTCTGGTCGTCGTAACGCACCGTACCAGCCTACTAGCACTGGTTGATCGGGTGATTATTGTTGATCAAGGGAAGATTATTGCCGATGGCCCCAAGACCCAGGTGATGCGCCCCGTTGAAGCAGCACCTCACCGCGCGCGTGAAGGAGCAGCATTGTGAGCAGCCCGACGTCCCAGCTTGATTTTGAACACTTTGTTCGCCACGGCCGCGCCAAGCGCCCGATTGGCAGCAGCTTACTCCTGCTCACCATTATTGGCTTTTTACTGATTGGCTTCTTGTGGGCTTATCTCACGGAGGTGGACGAAGTGACCCGAGGGCAAGGCAAAGTCGTGCCCTCGCGCAGCCTGCAAGTAGTAGAAAGCCTGGAAGGCGGCGTGGTGACCGAGATTAACGTACGCCGTGGGGATACGGTCGAACAAGGCGACACGCTGATGGTGCTTAGTGGCGGCACGCTGGAAGGTGACTACGAAGAGAGTTTACAGCGCCTGCGTTCGTTACAACTGCGCTTGCAACGCCTGGAAGCCGAAATCAACCAAACGCCGCTGGCACTCGATGATGCACTCAGCCAAGGCGCACCTAGTGTGGCTGCGAGCGAAACCCGTCTGTTTCATGGGCGGCAGTTAGAGCTAAGCGCCGAACTTCAAGTATTAGAACAGCAGGGCTATCAGCGCAGTCAGGAGAAAGCTGAGCTCGAAGCCGCGTTAAGCACCGCCCGTTCCGGCGTACAGCTGGCCGAACGAGAGCTGGCCATCATTCAGCCACTGGCTCAGCGCGGTATTGAACCAGAAACCTCGCTGCTGCGAGTGCGTCAATCACTCAACGAGCTGCGCGGCGAGGTAGCCCGTCAACAAAGTGCCGTTGCCCGCGCTGAATCTTCCATCGCTGAAATTGAAGACCGCAAAGCAGCCGCTCGCAATGCCTTTGAAGCCGATGCACTCACTCAGTTGGCCGAAGCGACCTCACAGGTCGCAGAGCTACAAAAGACGCTTCCCGGCCGAGCAGACCAGGTGGCACGCACCACCATCCGCTCGCCAGTCGCGGGGGTCGTGAATCAAGTGCATATTAGCACCGTAGGTGGCGTAGCAGGCTCCGGTGAGCCGCTGGTAGAAGTCGTTCCTGCCGATGACGCCTTGGTCGTAGAGGCGCATATTCGCCCCTCGGATATCGCCTTCCTCTACCCCGGCCAGCCAGTAAAGGTAAAACTAACGGCCTACGACTTTGCCCGTTACGGCGGCCTGGATGGCGAGCTGGTCACTATTGCCGCCGACGCTGTTCAGATGCCCGAAAGCGGTGAGTTGATGTACCCCGTTGAGGTGCGCACCGACGGCTATCTCTTCGACGCTGACAATGAACCGCTGACCATAATTCCTGGTATGGTGGCGGAAATCGATATTCTCAGCGGTAAGCGCAGCGTATTGGACTATCTCATGGAGCCCGTGGTGAAAGTACGCGACCGCGCCCTACGCGATTAACCGCTGTGCGGTTTCATCAACGCCCCTGACGCCAGGGGGTCGTTCGCGGTATACTTGCCACCATTTTTTTGCAAGCCGTGAGCCGACTCCCCATGGAAAAGACCTACCAACCCGAACAGATCGAAACCCGCTGGTACGAACGCTGGGAAGCCGACAACCGCTTCGCCCCAACAGGCCGCGGTAAACCGTTTTCGATCATGATTCCACCGCCTAACGTGACCGGCAGCCTGCACATGGGCCACGCGTTCCAGGACACCATTATGGATACCCTGACGCGCTGGAAGCGGATGCAGGGCAACAACACCCTGTGGCAGGTAGGCACCGACCACGCCGGAATCGCCACGCAAATGCTGGTTGAGCGTAAAATTGCCGCGGAAGAAGGCAAAACCCGCCACGACCTGGGCCGCGATGCGTTTATCGACAAGGTATGGGAGTGGAAAGAGGAGTCCGGCGGCCACATTACCCGCCAGTTGCGCCGCATGGGCGCCAGCGTTGATTGGTCCCGCGAGCGCTTCACCATGGATGACGGCTTCTATAAAGCCGTGCAAGAAGTGTTCGTGCGCTTGCACGAAGAAAAGTTGATCTACCGTGGCAAACGCCTGGTGAACTGGGACCCTACCCTGCACACCGCCATTTCCGACCTAGAAGTGGAAAACAAAGATCAGCAGGGCAGCTTCTGGCACTTCCGCTACCCACTAGCCGATGGCGTCAAAACCACCGATGGTAAAGATTATCTGGTCGTGGCAACCACTCGCCCCGAAACCTTACTAGGCGATACGGGTGTCGCGGTTAACCCAGACGATGCTCGCTATGCCTCGTTGGTCGGCAAATTTATCGAATTGCCGCTAGTCGGCCGCCGCATTCCTATCGTTGCCGATGAACACGCCGATATGGAAAAAGGCTCCGGCTGCGTGAAGATCACCCCGGCCCACGACTTCAATGACTACGAAGTCGGCAAGCGCCAGAACCACTTGTTGATCAATGTGTTCACCAAGGATGCCACCATCCTTGAGCGCGCTGAAATCTTCGACCTAAAAGGCACTCCCCAGCCCGACGAAGACGCCAGCCTACCCGCCAAGTACGCAGGGTTGGACCGTTTTGAAGCGCGTAAGCAGATTGTTGCCGATATGGACGCCCTGGGCCTTTTGGAACAAGTGGAAGCAGTCAACAACACCCTGCCCTATGGCGACCGTTCTGGCGATGTGATCGAACCGTTGCTCACTGATCAATGGTTCGTTGCGGTAGAAACGCTAGCCAAACCCGCCATTGAAGCGGTAGAAAACGGCGATATCCAGTTCGTGCCGAAGAACTACGAAAATATGTACTTCGCCTGGATGCGCGACCTGCAAGACTGGTGTATTTCTCGCCAGCTGTGGTGGGGCCACCGCATTCCCGCTTGGTACGACGCCGAAGGCAATGTGTACGTTGCCCGCAGCGAAGAGGAAGCCCGCGAAAAGCACGGCCTTGCAGCAGACGTCACCCTGACCCAGGACGAAGACGTCCTCGACACCTGGTTCAGCTCGGGCCTATGGACGTTCGGCACGCTAGGCTGGCCGGAAAAAACCCCAGAACTGGAAACCTTCCACCCCTCCAGCGTGCTGGTGACCGGTTTTGACATTATCTTCTTCTGGGTCGCTCGGATGATCATGATGACCCTCAAGTTCACTGGCGAAGTACCGTTCAAAACCGTTTATGTACACGGTTTGGTACGCGACGGTCAGGGTCAGAAAATGTCCAAATCCAAGGGCAATGTGCTGGATCCCATCGACCTGATTGACGGCATCAGCCTGGATGCGCTGCTGGAAAAGCGCACCGGCAATATGATGCAGCCGAAACAGGCCAAAGCCATTGCCAAAGCGACCAAGGACGAGTTTAAAGACGGCATTGAAGCCCACGGCACCGATGCCCTGCGCTTTACGTTCCTTTCCCAGGCAACCACTGGGCGCGATATCAAGTTTGATATGAACCGTCTGGATGGCTACCGCAACTTCTGCAACAAGCTGTGGAACGCTTCACGCTACGTGCTAATGAATGCCGAAGGTGAAGACTGCGGCACAGAGGGTGGCGACGTTGAGCTTTCACTGGCCGACCGCTGGATTATTTCCCAGCTGCAGAAAACCGAAGCCCAGGTCACCAAAGCGATGGACGAGTACCGCTTCGACCACGCCTCCCAAGCGCTGTATGAGTTTGTCTGGAACGAGTACTGTGACTGGTACCTGGAGCTTTCAAAGCCTGTTTTATGGGACGAAAGCGCCAGTACGGAAGCCAAACGTGGTACGCGGCGAACCCTGGTGCGCGTACTGGAAGTGATTCTGCGCCTCGCCCACCCGATGATGCCCTACATCTCAGAAGAGATCTGGCAGCGCGTTGCGCCGCTGGCAGGCACCTTCGTCGGTGATGGCGCGTCGATCATGCTCCAAGCTTGGCCGGAAGCCGACGAAAGCAAAATCGACGAACAGGCCACTCGCGATATCGAATGGCTAAAAGGCGTGATTATCGCGGTGCGTAACATCCGCGCCGAGATGAACATCGCCCCTGGCAAACCGCTGGACGTACTGCTCACCAAAGGCAAGCCGGAAGATGCCCAGCGTCTGGAAAGCAATCGCCACTTCCTCGCCAAGCTGGCCAAGTTGGAAAGCGCCACCTGGCTATCCAACCCAGACGACGCACCGCTCTGCGCAACACAGCTAGTGGGCGATATGGAAGTGCTGGTACCGATGGCGGATCTAATCGACAAAGACGCCGAACTCAAACGCCTGGCCAAAGAAATTGACAAGCAGGATAAGTTGATCGGCGGTATCGAGAAGAAACTCGGCAACGAAGGCTTTATCGCCAAAGCCCCCGAAGCCGTGGTGGAAAAAGAGCGTGGCAAACTCGCTGAATTCCAAGCTGCCAAAAAGCTGCTGGAAGAGCAACAAGTGAAGATCGCGGCGATGTAAGTCAGCGCTGACGGCAGTATCTCAACGGCACCTATTGGGTGCCGTTGTCGTTCATACACCTCTCTACTGACCGCCGCGGCCCCCATCGTCATCGTTTTTTATGACGAACCGTGTAAGGTTGGTCATGATTCTGCCACTGAGTACCAACACTGAACGCTCAGCCCCCGTTTCTCACACTACGGAATGCTCTATGCCCACACTCTCTGAGGCTCGACTGCAGGCATTAGACAACACTCTGCAACAGGCGGAGATCGCTTACCAATCGCTTTCACCGATGGCGGACACTGGGCTTGCCCACGATCATGTGTGGGTGCATCGCGATGGCGATGATTGGGTCGCACGGCTGCCCAAGCAGAGCCAAATGAACTTGGCCCCGGCCGATAACTTGGCATATGAAGCTGCGTGCTACGAACGCGCCAGCGAGAGTGGCCACGTGCCCCGTTTGCATGGCATCTTACCTGTGAGCGACGCCTTGCCCCGTGGCGGGCTGCTGGTCGATGCCATTGAGGGACGTTTGGCGCAGCTGCCGGACGATTTACCACGTATCGCAGAGACCCTAGCAAGCCTACATCGCTTACCGCTACCTGAGCATCCCGAACCACTACTAGCGCCTGCCGACTCATGGCAGGCCATGTGTGAGGAAGTTAGCCGCCAGGCTGAGTGGCTGGAAAAAGCCGACTTGGCGCCCAATGTCATTGCCCGTGTTCGCGATGAGCTAGAGGCACTGCCCACCACGCTGCCCGATGCCGAGCGCTGCTTGATCAGCTTTGATACCCACCCTGGAAATTTCCTGATCACTGCAGAAGGTAGCGCGATGCTGGTGGACTTAGAGAAGTGCCGCTACGGTCTGCCAGGGATCGATTTAGCCCACACCACGCTTTACACCTCGACCACCTGGGACGTTAACAGCCAGGCAGTGCTTACTCTGGAAGAGGTCGTCGCTTTTTATCAGCGTTGGCAAGCGCATGCGGGTAAATCACCCAGCGCGGAAACCCTGGTTGCCTGCCGACGTGCCACTTGGCTGTGGTCATTAACATGGTGCGCCAAGTGGCATGCCCAGCATTTGCAAAGTAAAGATGCCGAGCACCGTGGCCAGGACTGGTCAGCAGAACTCACCGATGCTGACGTCATTGCCCATGTCCGTGACCGGGTCGAGCACTATTTGTCACTGCCGATAATTGAGCATGTTCATAATGAACTTCTCCACCTAAAAGAATCTCTATAACCAACTGATTTTAAAAGGTGTACGATGAAACCACGCACCACCCTAACGACCGCTGTCGCCACTGCCATGTTGTCACTGGCGTTGCCCGCCATAGCGGCTCCAGATCCCAATGATTGGGATGCCGTACTGCAAGCCGCCGAGGGTCAAACCGTTTACTGGAACGCCTGGGGCGGTGACAGTCGCACCAACCGATATATCGCTTGGGTGTCCGAGCAAATGCAGTCCACGTATGGCGTCGATGTAGAGCATGTGAAGTTAGACGACACAGGTAGTGCCGTTGCTCGAGTACTGGGTGAAAAGCAGGCTGGTAACATTGATGATGGCCGCATCGACCTGATCTGGATTAACGGCGAAAACTTCGCCGCCATGCGCGAACAGCACCTCTTATTTGGCCCCTTTGCCGAATCTCTGCCTAACTTCGCCTTGACTCACTCAGATGAAAACCCAGAAGTGGTTACCGACTTTACGTTGCCTACTGAAGGCTATGAGTCTCCATGGGGAAAAGCACAAATCACTTTCTACTACGACAGCGCTCAAACTGAAACGCCGCCGCAAAATATTGCGGATTTACTGGAGTGGGCCAAAGACAATCCTGGCCAATTCAGCTATCCACGTATTCCCGATTTCACCGGTAGCACCTTTTTAAAACAGGCGTTAATTGAATTATCTAATCAAGATGACGCCCTTTATGCGCCAGTGGTTGAAGCGGAGTTTGCGGAGATCACCGCGCCATTGTGGGATTATCTGGATGAGTTACACCCTTACCTGTGGCGCAGCGGCCGCAGTTTCCCGGAATCGGGCCCTAACCTGCGCGCATTGATGAGCGATGGCGAGCTCAGTTTAGCCTTCTCCTTCTACCCGACAGATGCCGCCGTCGCGGTGATGGAGTATGAACTTCCCGAGAGTGTGCGCAGCTATGTGCTGGAAGGCGGCACTCTAGGAAACGTTCACTTTGTCGCTATTCCCTATAATTCTCCCCATAAAGCAGGCGCAATGGCACTAGCCAACTTTCTGCTCTCACCTGAAGCCCAAGCCCAAAAGCAGTCGCTTAGTATGTGGGGCGATCGCACCGTATTGGCAGTCAGTCGGTTAGATGAAAACGACAAGGCGCTCTTCGAACAAGGTGAAAGCCATCCATCTGCGCTGCCTGCCGATGCACTTTCCAATACCCTGGCCGAACCTCACCCCAGTTGGATGACGGCGCTACAGGATGCGTGGCTTAAGCGTTATGGCGTTAATTAATTGATCCTGCGGCTAGCCTCTATACTGCTTATTGCACTTTTGGTTATTCCAGTAAGTGCGGGGCTTGGCATGGTGTTGTTGCCTGCCTTTGGCTATTTACCGGTGCTCGGAGGGGACACGTTCCATCTGGAAGCATGGCAAGCCCTATGGGCGCACGCTGGTCTCCACCGCTCCGTACTGCTGAGCTATTTTAGCGGTCTGATCACCGCCTTGGTGGCACTGTTTATCGTGGTGCTGTTTCTGGCGGCTAGCCAAGGCACCTGGATTGACCGTGCCATTCGGCGAATGGTCTCACCGCTACTGGCCATTCCCCATGCAGCCGTGGCCTTTGGCTTAGCCTTTCTGATTGCGCCCTCTGGGTTGCTGGTGCGCTGGGCGTCTCCTGGGCTCACTGGGTGGGAGCGCCCACCTGATCTGCTGATCGTCAACGACCCGCTAGGGCTGGCACTAATGGCGGGCCTGATACTCAAAGAAGTGCCCTTTTTGCTGTTGATGAGTTTAGCTGCGCTACCTCAGTTACGTCCTGAACAACGTGTCACCCTGGCCCGCTCGCTGGGCTACGCGCCCGGCATTGCTTGGCTGAAGTGCGTTTTCCCAGCGCTTTACCCACTGATTCGCTTGCCGGTTTATGCCGTCATTGCCTACGCCACCTCAGTGGTGGATATGGCGTTGATTCTTGGCCCCACTCTACCGCCAACGCTGAGTGTTTCGATTCTCACCTGGTTTAACGACCCCGACTTAAGCCGCCGCTTTATGGCCTCTGCCGGTGCTGTGCTGCAGTTCGGCGTTACCCTGGCGGCACTACTGACTTGGTGGCTTGGCGAACAAGGAATCAAACGTCTCTGCCAACGCTGGTTGGCCAACGGCTCGCGGGCATCAGGGGCAACGGCGATTGCGTTTGGCGGCCGTGCTTTGCTGCTAGCTGTCACTTTGTTAGCGATCAGTGCGCTGGCCGGGTTGGCACTGTTTTCAGTAGCGGGCTTTTGGCGCTTTCCGGATGCGCTACCGGGTACATTCACACTGGATCATTGGCAGCGCATTCTGCCCAGCGTGGCAACACCGCTGATCAATACGCTGAGTGTAGGGCTAACCGCGACGCTTATCGCCGCGGTACTAGTAGTGGCAACATTGGAGCATGCAGCGCGCCATCACTTACCTGCACTGCGTGCCCAATGGCTGCTTTACCTACCGCTAATTGTGCCTCAAGTGGCCTTTCTGTTTGGCTTAGTGGTCGCCGTTGAAAGCATTGCCATCCGCCCTCAGCACGCCTTGGTAGTGGCCGTTCATTTGTTGTTTGTGGTGCCGTATCTCTATTTATCGCTGTCAGAGTCCTACCGGCGGCTGGACCCACGCTGGGTACAGGTGGCACTGTCACTGGGTGTTCCCCCCTGGCGAGCTTTCTGGCAAGTGCGTCTGCCACTGTTATTGGCCCCGCTACTCACCGCCTGCGCAGTTAGCTTAGCCGTCAGTATTGGCCAGTATTTGCCAACACTGCTGCTGGGTGGTGGTCGCGTACCCACCATCACTACCGAAGCCGTTGCCATGGCGTCTGGCGGCAATCGCAGGCTAGTGGCGGTATTAGCGCTGTTGCAGGCGCTGCTGCCGTTTATTGGCTTTAGTCTGGCACTCATGATTCCCCGCCTTGTATGGGCAAAACGCCGCCAAATGCGAGGAGCTGCATGATCCCAAACCTTCAATCGTTGCACATCAAACAGATGACGATCACGCTGGCAGGCGAAGCACTGCTGGCAATGCACTGTGACATAGCGCCAGGCGAAGTATTAACTGTCATGGGCCCTTCCGGCTCGGGAAAGTCAACGCTACTGGCCTATCTAGCGGGCTTTTTGTCGCCTGCCTTTCAGGCTCAAGGTGAACTCTATCTGGGTGATAAACGTCTAGATACGCTGCCCGCCGAACAGCGTGGCATTGGCCTGCTGTTTCAGGACCCGATGCTATTTCCCCATTTAAGTGTGGCGGGGAATTGTCGCTTTGGCCTGCCACACCGTGCCAACGACAAACGCCAGCAAGTTGCCCAAGCGTTGAATCAAGTGGGGCTGGCGGGCTTTGAAAACCGCGATCCGGCGACTCTTTCCGGCGGCCAGCAAGCTAGGGTGGCGCTGATGCGCCTGCTGCTTTCACAGCCCCGTGCCGTGCTGCTGGATGAGCCGTTTTCCAAACTGGACACCGCACTGCGCCAGGAGATGCGTACGCTAGTGTTCGGCCAGCTTCGCGAAGCGGGCTTACCCACCCTGCTGGTCACCCATGATGAAGCCGATGCCAATGCCGCAGGAGGGCCGATCATTGCCCTTGGCTAGCCCAGATGCTGAATTGCCTAAGCTTAGCGTTGTGATCCCCATGCTGAATGAGGCCGCAGGGATTGAGACGGCGCTATCTGCGCTGCAGCCACTGCGGGAGAGTGGCGTGGAAATCATTGTAGTCGATGGAGGTAGTACCGATGAAAGCGTGGCGCTAGCCACCCCGCTAGCGGATACACTACTGACGAGTGCCCCTTGCCGAGCACGGCAGATGAACCTCGGCGCAGAACGCGCGCGCTCAGCGGCGCTGCTATTTTTACATGCTGATACCCGGCTTCCCGAAGGGGCCTGCAAGCTGATCTCCCAATCGCTGAGCACAAATTGCTGGGGGCGGTTTGATATTCACCTTGAGGGAAAAAGCCGCTGGCTGCCGCTCGTTAGCATTCTTATGAACCTACGCTCACGGCTAAGCGGTATCGCCACTGGCGATCAGGGCATGTTCTTACGCCGAGCGTCTTTTGAAGCGGTCGGCGGCTTTCCCGAACAACCGTTAATGGAAGATATTGAGTTAAGCAAGCGGCTGAAGGCACTTTCTCCCCCCGCCTGCCTACGCACCAAAGTGATAAGCTCAGGCAGGCGCTGGGATCAGTTCGGCGCCTGGAAAACTATTTGCCTGATGTGGCGGCTGCGTTATCGCTACTGGCGCGGTGTCAGCGCCACCCAACTGGCCAAGGAGTATCGCAATGCCCGTTAAGTCACCGGTGCTGCCCCATTTACATCTACTGGCCAAAGCGCCACTGCCTGGGCAGGCGAAAACGCGCTTAATTCCTTGCCTAGGGCCAGAAGGTGCGGCGCAAGCCCATGCCACCATGGTTCGCCACTGCGTTGCCACCGCCTGCCAAGCACTGGGATCGCAAAACGTCACACTATGGACTTCCTTAGAGCATCAGCATCCTTTGTTTGTGGAGCTGCAGTCCCACTACGGCATTTCGCTCGCCGCTCAACTTCAGGGCGATGTGGGAATGCGCGTACGTCATGCACTGAATAGCACTCAAGGTCCGTCGATGGTGATGGGCACTGATTGCCCTAGTATCACCGTTGCCATGCTTAGGCAGTGCAGTTCAGCGCTTAAAGACGTGCCAGTGGTGATTTTACCTGCCGAAGACGGCGGCTATGGGTTGATCGGCACTCATGACGATCATCCTAGCCTCTTTAAGAACATTCCTTGGGGAACCGAGCAAGTGCTCCAAGTCACTCGACAGCGGCTTGAAGCGCTGTCCTTGGAAGCCATCTTTCCCGACACCATGTGGGATATTGACCGCCCAGAAGACTGGCAGCGCTGGCAACAAACACTGAAGCACGCAAACAGCCTGTAAGGATTCCGCTCTTTACGTCACTGTTACTGAACGAATGTTCTGTTTCTACCACCACCTTGCCCCAACGGAGCCTGCCATGAACCGTCAGCGCCTGCTGATTATCACCCTGCTGCTACTGGCCGTGCTTGGCTTTTACGTAAGCGGTGCCCATACGTTCTTCACCTTGGAAACCCTGCAAACCTATCGCAGCGATTTCCAGGCTGCATTCCAGCAATCCCCTTGGCAGGTTGCGGGCATTTTCTTTGCGGTATATGTGGTTATGACGACACTATCGCTACCCGGCGCGACACTCCTCACACTGCTAGGTGGCGCACTGTTTGGCCTCGGTTGGGGGCTGTTAATTATCTCCTTTGCCAGCACCATCGGCGCAACGCTGGCCTTTTTACTTTCTCGATTCCTGTTTCGACAGCCGATTGAAAAGCGTTTTCCTCGCCAGTTCGATACGGTCAATCGTGGCGTTGATAAAGACGGCGCTTTTTATCTTTTCACCCTTCGCTTAGTACCGATATTTCCCTTCTTTATGATCAATCTGGTGATGGGCCTAACGCGGCTTAAAACAGTCACCTTTTATTGGGTAAGCCAGCTAGGCATGCTGCCCGGCACCGTGGTTTACGTGAATGCGGGCGGTCAATTGGGTGAACTTGAAAGCCTGGGCGGTATTATTTCTCCTGGGCTTTTGGCCTCGTTTGCGCTGCTGGCAGTGTTTCCTTGGATAGCTCGCCGTATTGCGCTACTAGTACAAAAGCGCAATGCCTATCGTGGTTTTAAGCGCCCATCCCGGTTTGATTACGACATTGTGGTCATCGGCGGCGGCTCGGCGGGTCTCGTCACTAGCTATATCGGCAGCGCGGTAAAAGCAAAAGTGGCGTTGGTGGAAAAACACAAAATGGGCGGCGACTGCCTGAATACCGGTTGCGTACCTTCAAAGGCGCTAATCCGCGCCGCCCGTGCTGCTCACGACGTGCGTACAGCAGATCGCTTTGGCGTTAACGCTGGCGAGCCGGAGATTGATTTTGCCAAGGTGATGGGGCACGTACACCAAGCCATTACTGATATTGAACCCCACGATAGTGTCGAGCGTTACACTAAACTGGGCGTTGAGGTGTATCAGGAACACGCCACCCTGACGTCTCCTTGGGAAATCAACATCGGTGATAAAACCCTGACCGCCCGCCATATTGTGCTAGCCACTGGCGCGCGCCCCCGAATACCACCGCTTCCCGGCATCGAGCATGCACCACTGCTCACCTCAGAAAACCTGTGGTCACTCACGGAGTTGCCTAAACGCTTGATCGTACTGGGCGGCGGAGCAATTGGCTGCGAGCTCAGCCAGAGTTTTGCCCGCCTGGGCAGTCAGGTCACGTTGGTGGAGGGTATTCCGCAGTTGCTAGGCCGAGAAGACCAAGACGTAGGCGAACACGTGGAGCGCACGCTCACCCAGGAAGGCGTTAACGTAATGACCGGCGCCAACGCCTTGGAAGTAAGCCAAGATGGCTCCGGCCATCAACTGGTGGTAGAGCACAATGGCCAGCGTACCACCATCGAATTTGATTATTTGCTCGTCAGCGTTGGCCGCCAAGCCAATCTTGAAGGGCTGGGTTTGGAAGCCCAGGGAATCACCACCACCAACACTGGCACGCTGGAACTCAACGAGCGTCTCCAAACTCGACTGCCCAACATTTGGGCCTGCGGCGACCTAGCAGGCCCCTACCAGCTCACACATGCCGCTGCCCATCAGGCGTGGCACGCAGCCGTCAATGCACTGTTTGGTGAATTAAAAAGCTTCGCTGTAGATTATCGTTTTATGCCTGCTGTCACCTATATTCAGCCGGAAGTAGCACGGGTCGGGCTCAACGAAAAAGAGGCCATCGCTAAAGGCGTGGCGTTTGAAGTCACCCGCTATGCCATGAGTGAAAGCGACCGCGCTATTGCAGAAGGCGCGACCGAAGGATTTATCAAGGTGCTTACCGTGCCCGGTAAAGACAAAATCCTTGGCGCGACCATCGTGGCTGAAAACGCCGGAGAATGGCTAGGAGAGTTCACCATCGCCATGAAGCATGGCCTGGGGCTTAACAAGCTATTGGGTACCATTCATCCCTATCCCACCCTTGGTGAAGCTGCCAAGGCCACCGCTGGCGTGTGGAAAAATGCCCACAAGCCCGAGCGTATTCTCACCCTATTGGAGCATTATTTCCGCTGGCGGCGTGGTGCGGAAAAATGATGTCCCCATGAAAAATCTCGTGCTGATTGGCGCGGGCCATGCCCATGCCTTCGTGCTGGAAGCCTTTGCTCAGCACCCAGATCCGTCAATCGCTATCACCGTGGTTAGCGACAGTGCCCTGTCAGCCTATTCTGGCAGCGTGCCAGCGTGGCTGGCAGGGGAATGCACGCTACGCGAAACACAGATTGATGTAGCGGCGCTATCTCAACGGGCAGGCGCTCACTTAATCACCTCGCCTGCGATGGCTATCGACCCCACTAAGCGCCTGCTAACGCTAGCAAACGGCGAGGCAATCCATTTTGATGTGGCCTCATTTAACGTGGGCTCTACGTTAAGGCTGCCTGAACAGCCGTTTCTCGACAAGCATGACGAACAAAGCCCCTACTTGTTGGCGATGCGCCCGCTTAGTTCACTGCATTACCGCTGGCAAGCGCTAAGAGAGAAAGTCGACCAGCTTCCCCGGGGGTCTACACAGCGGGTGGTAAGCGTAGGCGGAGGCGCGGCAGGCTGTGAAACCTTAATGAGTGTGCTGGCGCAGCTTCGTCAACAACGTTCAGATATTACTTGGCAAGGCGCGCTTGTCAGCGCATCAACAACACTGCTACCCGACGTAGGTTGGCTGCCCCGCTGGCTAACCCAACGCGCTCTGCGTCGAGCAGGCGTTACGGTGTTGCACGGTGTCCGCGGCCAGGCGCTAATAGCAGGTGGCGTCCAAACCTCTAAAGGCGAACTGATTGACGCGGATATCGTACTGTGGGCTACCGGCGCCATAGGCCAGCCTTGGCTGCAAGACACCGCTCTGCCGCTGAATCAGCGGGGATTCATCCAGGTGAATAAGACACTTGAGGTAGTGGGCCAGCCGGGGCTTTTTGCCGCGGGTGACTGTGCAGCGTTCAATCAACCACGGCACTCTTCTCCACTGTCCTCTTCTCCACTGCTCTCTTCTCCACTACCCAAGGCCGGAGTTTACGCCGTGCGCCAGGGGCCAGTGCTGGCGGAGAACCTGCGCGCCGCCTGCCACAATGAATCGCTGGTCAACTGGAAGCCACCAAAACGTGTCCTGGCCCTAATTGGTACTGGCGACAGCCATGCGATTGCCAGCAGAGGCGCCATCGGTTTCTCAGGCCGCTGGGTATGGGAATGGAAAAAGCGGATTGATGCGCGCTTTATTGCCCGCTTCAACCCGCCTTTTAAGCACTAGATAACTGCGATCAGATGCTAACTGAAGGCTTAGTTAGCTTCACGCCAGCCGCCTAGTACGCGGCTATCTGGTCCAAAAAACACCAGTCGATCATGATCGATGAGGTAGCGGTAGGCCGTATCGAGCATATCGGTTACCCGCTTGGCGTCTTCCATATTGGGGCAAGCCATGCGTGTCGAGGCGAGCTGGCTAAACTCGATACGTTGGTTCTCACCCAGTTCCACACTGCCGGTAAATCGGTTACAACCATCCGAGCCGCTCACGCTGCCGTCGCGTCCAATTTGAAAGAATGGCGTATCGGGTAAAGATACCCGCTCATCGGTACCTACTAATAATAAATTCCAACGCTGATCGACTATCGCGCCTGACAGCGACGCGCTTTCCGGCGCTGCCGTGCTCTCTTGCTCTGGTGTACTGCTACAGGCACTGATTAATAGTGCGGTAGCCACACCGGCTAGCATTGCTCCAAATTTGACCGTCACTGTCTCATGCTCCTTATTGACAAATTACCAGCTTCCGCTGTTATCCATTGACGCCCATGGCTCCTGAGGGGGCAACGCATCGCCTTTTTGCAGTAGCTCGACAGAAATACCGTCAGGCGACTTCACGAACGCCATATGCCCATCCCGCGGCGGGCGGTTAATGGTAACGCCGTTATCTTGAAGCTTTTTGCATAGCGCGTAAATATCGTCAACGCGATAGGCCAAATGCCCAAAGTTGCGCCCGCCGGTGAGCTCTTCTGGATCCCAGTTATAGGTTAGCTCAAGCTCTGGTGCCGTTAAGCGTTCTGAGCGCGCTTCATCTTCCGGCGCGGCGAGAAAGACCAGCGTAAAACGGCCCTTTTCATTTTCTTTGCGACGCACTTCTTTCAACCCTAAAAGATCGCAGTAAAAATTCAGCGATGCACCTAAGTCGCTTACCCTTACCATAGTGTGCAAAAACTGCATGTCATTCTCCCTCCATCATTACTGGGTATATTCGCTAAAGATAGCGGGGGTGCTGTCGTTGCGGGTCCAGCTGAGAACAGCGTAATCATCAACTCGGCCGGTTTCCATGCCCGGAGAACCATGCGGCATACCTGGCACAGTTAACCCGATAACGTTTGGCTGTTCTTCTAGCAGTCGCTTAATATCTGCAGCGGGTACATGACCTTCTATCACGTAACCATCAACGATGGCTGTGTGGCAAGATGCTAGTTCTGAGGGAACGTTATTGGCTACTTTGACTGACCGAAGGTCGCCGTCACGATGATGGTTTACAGCAAACCCGGCTTCCTCAAGATGGCTTACCCATGTACTACAGCAGCCACAGTTAGGATCGCTATGCACATCAATCGTAGGCGCTGCCAAAGCGCTTAGCGAATAGGCAGCAAGAAGGCTGCCCACCAGACCTTTAACTAGACGATTTCGTGACATTTAAAAACCCTCTTCACCGACATGTACAATAATACCTAGCTTACTTGGAATACGGGGCCACCCCAAGGAGACCTACGTGGATTCAGTCACACAAGCAGCCCTTGGGGCCGCCATAGGTGGTGCAATATTAGGTAAACGACTGGGTCGCAAAGCCATATTGATGGGTGCACTGCTCGGCACGCTGCCCGATCTAGACGTGATGCTTGATTATGGCGATGCAGTGGCTAATGTGACTGAGCACCGCGGTTTTAGCCACTCCCTATTTGTGCTGACTGGCTTAGCTACGATATTGGCACTGCTGTGCCAGCGTTTCATACCTGCTCGTGATATCAGCCTAGGGAGATGGTGGTGTTTTTTCGTTCTCTGTCTGACAACCCACCCGCTGCTGGATTCATTGACCACCTATGGCACTCAGCTGTTCTGGCCACTGGATATGCCACCCGTAGCGTGGCCTATCGTGTTTATTATCGATCCTTTTTACACCCTACCGCTGCTGGTTGCGTTAACCATCGCCATTGCCGCCAAAAAAGTGCGCAGAGCTTGTACAGTTGGCTTAGTGGTCTCCAGTGTATATTTGTTGCTGGCGGCAGGCGCGAAATGGAGCGTTGAACAACGCTTAACCCCAGCACTAGCGGACGCTGGCTTACAGGCAGCGCCGATATTAATTCAACCAACGCCGTTTAATATTGCACTGTGGCGCGCAACGGTTATTGACGGAGATCGCTATTTTGAGAGTTTGATCAGCGTATTTGATAGTCAGGACGCACCAACGCTTGAAGCTATAAAGCGCAACGTCGTACTTGAGGAGAGCGTGCTAGCCAGCCCACTTGGCCAACGGCTGACATGGTTTACTGGCCCCTTTCTACGCTATGACACGCTGTTGATCGATGGTCAGGAAACGCTAATCGCCACCGATATTCGCCTTGGCTTTCCAGGCTTTCATCCGTTCAGTTTCACCCTGGCAACGTGGAGAGATGGTTCTTGGCACCCTGCCGACATAAGCGAGCAACTAGAAACCTCCCAAGAGCCCAGACTGGAAATACTTTCAAGGCTCGCTGCCAGGGCTATCGGTGATAACACCGCACTGTGTGCCAGCGACTTTATTGAAGCACAATGGCGTGCCGAGCCTTTCCTTTACCGTTGCTGACACACCAATGGATTCAAAAGACCGTGCCAACTAGGGAGCGATGCCCTGACCACAGCCTTTGTACTGTTCCCCGCCGATGGTCAATGTGACTCGAGCGGGATACGGCTGGCCTTTCATGTCATCAAAACAGGCTCCCGACTCAATGCGTACGCGGAAAAACTCCTCTGCGTAGGCATTTTCAATCACCACTCTGCCCGCCTCATTGTCCATGACGCTTACCATATAGGGCATCGTTTGCGTCTCGCTGCCGTAGTTCGTTGTCCAGGTCATCACCGGCGCGTCATGAGCAAGCTCAATCGACCAGCCCGGCTCATTGCCACGCCCTAGAAACATCACGCCAGGATGATCCGCGCGGGTTGCTGCGACTCGACGCTGCCCCTGTTGGCATTGCAACTGACCACGCGGTGTTTCAACCTGCGCTTGATCGCCACGATTCCAGAAGCTGATCTCACCATCTTGATAGCGCGCACCGCTTGCCACAATCGCTTCCGGTAAACGCCAGACACCATGTAGTGACCAAAGGCGCAGGTTATCGTCGTTCACCGCGGTGACCAAGTTCTGGTTTGCGGGCTGGCACTCCCAAGCGTCAAAATGGGCCGCGCTGCCTGGAAATAGCGTAGCAGGCAGTAGCGGTGCACTGCTGTGTACGGTTGTTTTGGACACTCCAGCAGCAGAATTAGCAGGCGTTGTCCCAGTACTTGCACAGCCCGTCAATGCAAACGTGGCCGTTAACGCAATCAAACCGGTTAACCGATTAGGTGAGTAAGTCATGCATTCTGCTCCCTGTTGTCATCACTGTTGTTACCGTTACCGCTATCATTACCGCTATCGATGTTATGCCTTTGATCATCATAGGCACTGTCAATGGCGTCTAGTTAACGTTCGGCGTCGTTCTTTTTAATTAATAAATTTCACTTCAGTTAGCGACGCTTAAATGCTTTTAAGTCCTGCGGGTCAAAACTGTCAACCTGGGCTGGCAGCCCCAGCTCTTCACGCTTTAACTTTATCTGCATTTTTTCAGCTAGGCGTTCAGAATCATCATCGGTAGTACGACCGTTAAGTTCCGCGAGCTGCGTCATGCCTTGATGGTAAAACGTCACAATATCCAACGCTATACGATTATCTTCCTCCACGCCGCGGCGCAGTGGTTGCAGGTAGCCACTAATCTGAGAAAGGTGGTGTTTGAGCTGCCATACGTAGCGCATTTCAGCCATCCATGGGCGATCTTTGAGCACCGCAAACAATACGCTGGTGGCCAACAAACCAAGGAAGACCCCCAGCCCATTGAGCCATAAGGTGCTGCCAAAAGCGGAAGTTAAAAGCATTGAGAACAGTAACCCGAAGACAATTAATTGCCCTGCCATGGCAATACTGATCATTCGTGCCTTGCGCTGGTAACTACTGGGATTATGCTGCTCAAGGGTGAAAACCATGGCCAACCTCATCATAAAAAGTAGTCTCTTATGATACGGGGCTGGCCAGGGCAAACAAGAGATTATCCAACTGCTGGAAGATGGCTGGGTTAACTCATTCGCTCAGCAGCGGTTTTTAGCAATCGTTCCGTGGTTTCCCAACTCACACAGGCATCGGTCACCGATACGCCGTAGCGCATCGCGTTAGGCGACAGCGCTTGCTTACCTTCAAACAAGTGACTTTCGAGCATTAGCGCCACCAAGTTGACATCGCCTGCCTTGCGCTGTGCCAACACGTCGAGCAGCACTTCGCTTTGGCGTCGGTGATCTTTGCGCGCATTGGCGTGACTGCAGTCCACCATTAAGCGAGGGTTCTGCCCAGCATCTCGTAAGATATTCACCGCCGCTCGCACATGATGCGCCTGGTAGTTTGGCTCGCCATGACCACCTCGTAACACCACATGCGTATTGGGGTTACCAGCCGTTTCCTGCATGATCGGGCGCCCTTCATTATCCATGGCGAAACGCTGGTGGGAATGAGCCGCTGCCTGCATAGCATCAATGGCAACCTGAACGTCGCCGCTCGTCGCATTTTTGAACCCCACTGCTGCCGCAAGATCACTTGCCAGCTCTCGGTGTAACTGCGACTCAGTGGTACGAGCACCAATGGCGACCCAGCTCAGCAGATCATCTAAGTAGGGGGCTAGCATTGGCTGTAAAAGCTCTGTGGCCACCGGTAAGCCGCGCGAGGCAACCGCGTGCATAAGCTCACGAGAGAGGGTGATGCCTTTTGACATATCACCACTGCCATCTAGCCCAGGGTCGTATGCCAAACCTTTCCAACCCACGGTGGTACGCGGCTTTTCTACGTAAACACGCATTACCGGTAATAGTTGCTCGCTAACTTCTTCGCTTAGCGCAGCCAACCGATCGGCATACTCTAACGCTGCCTCTGGATCGTGGACGGAACAGGGGCCGACAACCACTAATAAGCGCTTATCTTGACCATTCAGGATGCGCTGAACCGCTTGGCGCTGATGGGCAATTTGCTCACCCAGTTGGCTATTGATAGCGACACTGCGGCGTAGCTCTGCTGGCAAAGGCAATGGCTGCGATGAGCTTGAGGAGCCGTTCGTTAATGACGCTAGGTTTGACAAGGTTGTGCAAGCAGGGCTGACATGGGCATTCATAACTTAACTCTCCGGAAGCGTGTGACATCGTGATAACAACAACTTGCCACCCTGGCTTGCACGGTCGGAGGTGGCAGCTTGCACCGACCGCGCGTCGCTAAATCGCCAGCCATAGCCATAACCGATATAGTTGGCAATATTGGCGAGCAGATTAGCGAGAGAGTTTGCGCGGTACATCATGATGCAGCTCCTTGATGAAATGTCTGTGAAACCCGAATAGTTAAACCAAATAAACCGTTAAAACGAAAGAAGCCTCGGTTGGGCTACCAACCGAGGCTTCTTTGCATGCGGCAGGCAACCTAGTCGGTGTGCCTGATGACGCGACGCTACTGGTCGGCCAGGGGCACACCGTGGCTAAACCAATAGGCAGCATAAAAGAACGCAGCAACACACGCCCAAGCACTCGCCGCCGATATCGGCCTTGCTTGTGTGTGGCAAGTGCATTGTGCTGTGTGCATGGCTACATCCTAATTTATAAGTCTAATTCACGTTGCGCATCGCAAACGATGACATCTAAGTGTTTAATCCTGCCTGCATAGGAGCAAAATGGCAACCTTCAGCCGCCAAACGCTTGTATCCAACCAATCGTTGCGGGCAGTGCACTCATGCCAACCAGAACCACAACGCCGAGCACAATAGAAAGTAAACCTGATTCATCTTTGAAGTTGTCGTCATGGTGGGCCATGAAAGCCTCCTTTTTTATCGGTATCGGTTATCGGCACATGCCGTGCGTCAGTTATCGGCCGATCATTTTAGTGAGGGCGAGGAGCGTAGGCAAATACATCCGAGAACATTCTCTCACTACTGATGTTTTTTCGCTCGAACACATCAACACAGGCGTAAACCATCCCCGGTGAGCCTGATAGGAAGATATCACAATCGCTGGGCGTCAACTGAGCCCTTGCAAGTTCGCTCTCAAGGGCACTTTCCAGCACTAGGTCAACGCGTCCTTGATGGTGTGATATGCGTTCACCAACCGCCAGCGGCTCGGTAAGCGGAAACTCTGTTACGGCTTGAAAAGCAACATTGGCATACTGTTGTGCCCATTCGCAGGCCAAGTCTTCGGCATACAGATCGCGGTGCTCGCGGTTTGCCCACCATAGCGAAATAGGCCTAGCGGGCTGCTGCCGTAACGCTGCTTCTACAATGGCTTTCATCTGTGCAAAACCGGTGCCTGCCGCGATCAGCAGTAGCGGGCGCTCGCTTTCGGCGTCCAGCACACAGTCACCACTGGGTAATCGTACGGTCAACTGGTTGGCCACCTGCAACAACTCTCTCAGACGAGCTGAGTTGTCCCGTTCAGGCCAGTGTTGAATATGCAATTCGATAATGCCATCGCCACGTTCAGCGCTGGCAATTGAAAACGGCACCCAGGTGTTATCGTCTAGTTTCAGCTCTAAATACTGACCAGGCGCATGCTGCATGGCTTCTGGCCGCCCTTCCAGAGTCACCCCAAAGACGTCGGGATTTAAATCCTCAACGGCGGTTACCTGGCAGGTTAACGTCTTGCAAGTTGACGTGCTTGCGCTCATGAAAGCCTCTTTATGAAGAATCGTCCGACCTGCGCCACTGGGTTAGCCGTGGCGAGGTGTGGGTAACGGGATATCAATGCCCAGCTCGTCCCAACGCTCGTCAACGCGGGTCTTTATCGAATCGTCCATCACGATGGGTATCCCCCACTCTCGATCCGTTTCTCCTGGCCATTTATTGGTGGCGTCGAGCCCCATTTTAGACCCCAACCCGGACACCGGAGACGCAAAGTCGAGGTAATCAATGGGAGTATTTTCCACCATCACGGTATCCCGTGCTGGGTCCATACGCGTGGTAATTGCCCACATCACGTCTTCCCAGTTACGCGCGTCGACGTCGTCATCCAGTACAATGACAAACTTGGTGTACATAAACTGACGCAGAAAGCTCCAAACCCCCATCATGACGCGCTTGGCGTGACCTGGGTACTGCTTCTTCATGGTCACGACGGCCATCCGATAGGAGCACCCTTCCGGCGGCAGGTAGAAGTCAACAATCTCCGGGAACTGCTTACACAGGATCGGGACAAATACCTCGTTAAGCGCGACGCCTAGAATAGCTGGCTCATCGGGGGGGCGGCCGGTATACGTGGAGTGGTATATCGCGTCCCGCCGCATCGTCATCCGCGTGACGGTAAAAACGGGGAAGTGATCGACTTCGTTGTAATAACCGGTGTGATCGCCAAATGGCCCTTCCGCTGCCATATCGTCGGGATAAATAAACCCTTCAAGCATGATTTCTGCAGATGCAGGCACTTCCAGATCAGCATGGCCGCACCTAACAAGCTCTGTGCGTGAACCGCGAAGAAGCCCAGCGAATGCATACTCGGAGAGAGAGTCGGGTACCGGTGTGACGGCGCCTAAAATCGTTGCAGGGTCTGCCCCCAGCGCCACCGCCACAGGAAATGGCTCACCGGGATGCGCTTTTTGAAACTCAAGGAAATCCAGCGCACCGCCTCGATGGGAGAGCCAACGCATAATCAGGCGGTTTTTAGCAATTTTCTGTTGGCGGTAAATACCGAGGTTTTGACGCTTTTTATGCGGGCCTTTGGTAATCACTAATGGCCAAGTCACTAGCGGCGCCGCATCGCCAGGCCAGCAGTGCTGGATCGGCAAACGATCTAAGTCAACCTCATCGCCTTCAAACGATAGCTCTTGTACCGGGGCCCGCTTAACGATTTTTGGCCCCATACTTAGCACTTGCTTGAAAATCGGCAGCTTGTCCCAGGCGTCTTTTAGCCCTTTGGGCGGATCGGGCTCTTTTAGAAACGCCAGTAGTTTACCCACTTCGCGCAGCGCCTCTACCGAATCCTGCCCCATGCCCAGCGCAACCCGTTTAGGCGTACCAAAAAGGTTGCCCAGCAGCGGCATGTCATGACCCTTCACATTCTCGAACAACAGCGCGGGGCCGCCAGCACGCAATGTTCGGTCGCAAATTTCGGTAATTTCCAGATAAGGATCAACTTCTGCTTTAATTCGCTTAAGTTCACCCTGCGCTTCAAGTGCCGCAATAAAATCGCGCAAGTCGTGGTACTTCAAGGCACTCTCCTCAAGGCACTTCTCCGGCTGTCAGACGTTTATCGCTAGTGCTTGGCCGTAATGCAGCGCCTAGCGGCGCTTCATTGCTTCAAAGAACTCCAGATTCGTCTTGGTATCCTTCAGACGATCAATCAGGAACTCTGTAGCAGCCGTGTCTTCCATCGGGTTGAGCAGCTTGCGAAGAATCCACATGCGCTGCATTTCATCTTCAGACGCCAATAGGTCTTCACGCCGAGTACCGCTGCGACGGATATTGATCGCGGGGAACACGCGTTTCTCAGCCAGCTTGCGGTCAAGGTGCGCTTCCATGTTGCCGGTGCCCTTGAACTCTTCGAAAATAACTTCGTCCATTTTCGAACCAGTATCGACCAGCGCAGTGGCAATAATCGTCAGGCTACCGCCCTCTTCGATATTACGCGCGGCACCGAAGAAACGTTTTGGCTTCTCAAGAGCGTGAGCGTCCACACCACCGGTTAGCACTTTGCCGGAGCTGGGCACTACGGTGTTGTAGGCACGTGCTAGACGAGTGATGGAGTCAAGCAGAATCACCACGTCCTTCTTGTGCTCTACTAGACGCTTGGCTTTTTCGATAACCATTTCTGCAACCTGCACGTGGCGGGCGGGTGGTTCATCGAAGGTAGAGGCAACCACTTCGCCACGCACGGTGCGTGACATTTCGGTCACTTCCTCAGGACGCTCATCGATCAGCAATACAATCAGATGGCACTCAGGATTGTTGCGCGTAATGGACGTCGCGATGTTCTGTAGCATCAGTGTCTTACCCGCTTTAGGCGGTGACACCAACAGACCGCGCTGACCTTTACCAATCGGCGCAGTCAGGTCAATGATGCGCGCGGTAAGATCTTCGGTAGAGCCATTACCAATCTCCATGCGCAGCCGGTCGTCTGGGAACAGCGGCGTTAAGTTCTCAAAGAGAATCTTATGCTTGGCATTTTCCGGACGATCAAAGTTGATCTGGCTAACTTTGAGCAGGGCAAAGTAGCGCTCACCTTCTTTAGGCGGGCGGATTTTGCCGGAAATGGAGTCGCCTTTACGCAGATTGAAACGACGGATCTGAGACGGCGATACGTAGATATCATCCGGTCCAGCGAGGTACGAGCTGTCAGCGCTACGCAGGAAGCCGAAGCCATCCTGAAGGATTTCCAGCACACCATCGCCATAAATATCCTCTCCACTTTTAGCATGCTTTTTGAGGATGGCGAAAATGATGTCCTGCTTGCGCGAACGGGCTAAGTTGTCGATACCCATCTCGCGGGCGATATCGAGCAGCTCGGGAACGGTTTTTTGCTTGAGTTCAGTGAGATTCATCGGTGTGTTAGAAAGTTGCTCATGAAAGCTGGGCGACAAGCGCCGGGAATAAGACAGGAGGCGTGGCCTAAATAGTAGGGCTAAGCGCCGAGTGATGCGTTCAGAACCCCATCTAGGCACACACTCAGATACTGAAAGCTGGGCAGTCTTGAAGCAAATGCCAATAAAGGAGTAGCGGCATCAATGACTGCTTAGCGTGAGGGTGCTAATAAACTAGTTAATCTGATCGGCACAGAAAATGCTGTTTCAGCGGGTTATCTGACGACTTGGACATCTGGCTGATGCCATTGGATACGTACTGCTCGGAATACCCGAGTAATACGCCTGTTTAATAGGCAAACAAGTTAACTCGGATCAAGCCAGTAGTTCGATGGTAGTCAAGGCCCGCGATAAACGCAAGTGTTTGACAATTGACAATACTAATAAGGCACCGCAACCTTGGCATAGCCACTAGGAAGGAACGCCCATGCCCAAGGAAATTTCACTCCCTCTCACCGCGCCGTCGGCTGAACTGGATCACACTGAACCGCAGCGCTTAGCCGCCATCGACCTGGGTTCTAACAGCTTCCACCTGCTGGTCGCTAACTATCAAAACGAGCGCCTTCAAGTCGTTGCCAGGATGGGTGAAAAGGTTCAGTTAGCCGCTGGGCTAGACGAGAACGGCTATTTAAACGAGGCAGCCATGCAGCGCGCGTTGGACTGTCTAGGCCGTTTTGCACCCTTTCTCAACGACATTGAGGATGCCAATCTGCGCATTGTCGGTACGAATGCGTTGCGCGATGCCTATAACAGCCAAGCGTTTATCGAGCGTGCCGAAGCGCAGCTTGGCCACGCCATCGAAATTATTGCTGGCCGCGAAGAGGCCCGGCTTATTTATTTAGGTGCCGCCCACGCGCTAGCCGAAACTGGTCGCCGCTTAATTGTTGATATCGGCGGCGGATCGACGGAATTTATCATTGGCGAAGCCTTCGAGCCCAAAGCACTTGAGAGCTTACGCATGGGCTGCGTCACCTTCAGCAGCCGCTTTTTTCCTGATGGCGAACTTAGTGAAAAGCGTATGCGTCGTGCTGAGCTGTCTGCCCTGTCAGAACTGGCCAACATTCAGCGTCCCTACCTACGCCTTGGCTGGGATGACCCGGTGGGCTCCAGCGGAACGATAAAGGCTGCCGCGAGCGTGTTATATGCTTACGGCGATTCGCCCCAAGAAGGTGTTATCACCCGTAGTGGATTGAAAAAGCTGCGTGAACGCCTACTAAAATGCAAACAGCTGGAGAAAGTTGAGCTAGATGGTCTAAAACCTGACCGAGCAAAAGTCTTTCCTGCAGGTATCGCCATTTTAAACGCTATTTTTGAAGCCTTTAACCTTTCCCAAATGCGTTTTGCAGACGGCGCCCTACGCGAAGGAGTGCTTTATGACATGGCGGGACGGAATAGCGCGGAAGATACCCGTTCTAAAAGCCTAGATGCATTGAAGCGGATTTATGATGTTGATTCTCGGCAGGCAGAGAATGTCGCCGACACTGCCCTTCGCCTATTCAATAAAGTAAAAAAATCCTGGGGATTAACAAAAGAGCAAGGCCATTATCTTGTCTGGGCAAGTCATGTACATGAAATTGGCTTGGCTATTTCTCATAGTCAATTCCATCGCCACGGCGCCTATTTGCTAGAACATTCCGACTTGGCTGGCTTTTCACGCCCTGAGCAGCGCCTACTGGCGTTTTTAGTGCGCGCCCATCGACGCAAGTTTCCAACTAAAGAGTGGCAGGCACTGCCTGCCTCACACCAGGAAGGTTGTGCCAAACTTGCTCGCCTGCTGCGCCTTGCCGTGCTTATTAATCACTCCCGGTCTGAAAATCCCCCGCCGCTACCAGAGATTAACGCAGAGGGTGAAGCACTGCTGATGACGCTACCACCTAGCGACGAACCGACGCTGTTAAGTACCGATATGGAGCAGGAACAGGCCTATATGACAGCGGCTGGGTTTACGTTTTCGGTGGTGTAGCTGTAGAGGCAAGAACAACGCCTTCAGCCTGCCACAATACGTTGGCAGGCGGTTGGATAACGCCCAAGCATGACTTACCTTCCATTACTACAATCAAACGCTCACGCTCCCAAGGCGGCACTCCCCGCTCTTGGAGTAAGCGTTTAACGTCGCGCCGTCCGCGCTCTTTTAATGCAACCACTTCACCACCACGTCGCCAACGCAAGGTTACGCGGCGCGGCGGCGCCAGCGATACTTCCAACCGGCCCAAAGGGGTTAGCTGCCCTGGCGCGCCCTCCCATTCGGCTTCCCACTTAGGCAGCGGCTTAAGCGGCCTCATGAGATAGAGATGGCGTTGCCAAATCCGCGCGTCTACTCCTGGCCATTCAACCTTCACCTGGGCGTCGTTCACTGCGCCTAACTGCGCTAGCAGGCTTTCGAGGCGTTTTTGAGGGGGTGTTGGGAGCGCTAGCTGCTTACAAAGCGTACGCACCAGCAGCCGCTGGCGAGGTAAGGAGCGTTGACTAAGCAGCGTAGCATCCATGCAGTACTCTCCGCGCATCAGCGTTGCCAGCTCTTCCGCGGCATAGGCCGCCAACAGCTGGTCTGCCTCACCGGCATGCCGGGCACTGTTGGCAAGGGCCCGTGCAGCGCCAGGCCAACGTAGCTGTAATGCTGGCATCACTTGATGGCGTAAGCGATTACGATCAAACGCGATGTCTCGGTTTGTCGGGTCTTCGCACCAACTGATTGATAATCCATGCGCGGCATCAGCCAACGTCTGTCGGCTGACACTCAACCAGGGCCGCAGCAGAGTGAGCCCCTGCCACTCGCGGCGAAAAGGCATGCCCGCCAAGCCACGCACACCACTGCCGCGCAACGCGGCCAGCAGTAGCGTCTCGGCTTGGTCATCTTGGTGCTGGGCTAGCCATAGCGTATCGCCAGCGGGAATATGCGCCATGAACGCCTGGTAACGCGCTCGCCGCGCCGCCCCCTCTACACCTTCGCCCTGAGCGTCCACAGCAACGTTTGCCGTCACTAGTGATACACCAAGCGTATCGCACAGCGTTTGACAATGCGCTTCAAAGGCGCTGGCTGCCGCCTGTAGACCATGGTTAATATGAATCGCCCGCAGCGGACGACGTGCATCCCGGCAAACCTGAGCGGACAGCGTCAGCAGCAGCGAAGAGTCTAGCCCACCGGAAAGCGCTATCCAAATAGTACGCCCCGGCGGGGTCTCCGCCAGGGCGTCATTCAGTAAACGTAACAGCGGCTTAGGCGGCTGGGGCGCCATAGCTCATTAACCGCTTATAGCGGCGCTCCAGTAACGCATCGCTATCAAAGCTTTGCAGACGCTCCAGACTATTAGCCAAAGCCTCTTTAACGCGCTCAGCCGTCGTTAGTGGATGGCGATGAGCACCACCTAGCGGCTCTTTAATCAGCTCATCAACAAAGCCAAGCTCTTTGAGGCGCTCAGCAGTAATACCCATGGCTTGAGCGGCGTCAGATGCTTTTTCAGCGCTCTTCCAAAGAATAGACGCACAGCCTTCCGGAGAAATAACCGAATAGGTGGAGTACTGCAGCATATGCAGCTCGTCGCACACACCAATCGCCAGCGCGCCACCAGAACCACCTTCCCCCACTACGGTGGAGATAATCGGTGTTTTCAGGCGTGACATCACCGCCAAATTATACGCAATGGCTTCCGACTGACCGCGCTCTTCTGCATCGATCCCTGGGTAAGCCCCAGGCGTATCGATAAACGTTAGGATGGGCATTTTAAAGCGTTCAGCCATTTCCATTAGGCGACAGGCTTTACGGTAGCCTTCTGGACGCGGCATGCCAAAGTTGCGACGTACTTTCTCTTTAACATCGCGTCCTTTTTGATGCCCAATAACCATCACCGGCTGATCATTCAGACGCGCGACGCCTCCGACAAGGGCTGCATCATCGGCAAAGTTGCGGTCGCCGTGAAGCTCATCAAAGTCAGTAAAAATATGCTCAAGATAATCCAGCGTATAAGGGCGCTGCGGATGGCGAGATATCTGGGAAACCTGCCAGGGCGTTAAATCCTTGAAGATCGATTCGGTTAACTTACGGCTTTTCTCTTCCAGCCGAGATATCTCATCGGAGAGATTAACCTGGCTATCGGAGCTGACCAAACGCAGCTCCTCAATTTTTGCCTGAAGCTCGGCAATGGGCTGTTCAAAATCGAGATAGTTAGGATTCATCGGCTCTGCCTGTAAGCTGCCTATAAAAAAAGAAGCCTTGTCGAAACGGGCATGTATGAGGGGCATTATCGCACCCTGAACCTGCCACGCAAGGCAGTACCCTTTCAATTAGCGTGCCGCACCGCCATTTAGCACTCAATTTGACGGTAGCACGCGCACGTTTGTAGCGTTTGTTAGCGGTAACGTAGCTGAACGCCAACCTGCCCCTGCACATCACGAAGGGCCAACAGCAGGTCGTCGCTGGGAGCTACTTTCCATTCATCAGCCAGCGCCAGCCAGCCAACCGCTGCTGAGTGGCGATACTGTAGCCGTACCGGCAACCCGCCGGTATCGCGGTATGGCGCAAGACTCTCACGCAGGCTATCGACTAAACGCCCGTTGATCTGTTCAGCATCTAATGCTAATTCCACTGCTTCGCCATAGCGAATCCGCGCGGTCACCATCGGCGTAACGTCTTTACCCCGCAAGCGCAAACCGCCGGAGAAGTCATCGTTGGATACTTCACCTTCAACGATAATCACTTGGTCAGATTCGATTTGGCCTCGCAGTTGCTCAAATAGTTCGCCAAATAGAGAGGCCTCGATACGCCCGGTGCGATCATCCAGCGTGATAAACGCCATGGTATCGCCACGTTTGGACTTCATGGTGCGCATGGCTACCACTAAGCCAGCCACCCGCTGCGGCTCACGAGAGGCCTTCAAATCACTAATGCGAGTAGAGACAAAGCGCTTTAGCTCACGCTCATATTCATCAATGGGATGGCCGGTCAGATAGAGACCCAGCGTATCTTTTTCACCAGAAAGACGCTCACGATCTGTCCATTCACGGGCGCTCTGATACTCAGCATAAGGATCCGTTTCTTCCTCTTCCGCTGTAAACGCATCGCCAAACATATCCAGCATACCCAGATTTTGGTTGGCATGGTTTTGAGCAGCCGCTTTCAAGGCGTCTTCCATCGCGGCGGAAAGCACCGCCCGGTTAGGGCCAAGATTATCCAGTGCGCCAGAGCGAATCAGCGCTTCTAGCGTTCGCTTGTTCATCCGTTTTGGATCAAGGCGGCGACAAAAATCGAAAAGATCTTTAAATGGACCATCGGTGCTACGGGCTTCAACAATCGCACCAATCGGACCTTCACCCACACCACGAATGGCACCCAGGCCGTAAACCACGCGCCCTTCCGTATCAACGGTGAACTTGTAGCCACCGACATTAACATCCGGCGGTGTGACGGTAAGCTTGAGGTGGCGGCACTCCTCAATTAGCGGCACCACCTTGTCCAGGTTATCCATTTCCGTTGACATAACGGCGGCCATAAACGGGCCAGGATAGTGCGCTTTCAACCAGGCGGTTTGATAAGACACCAAGGCGTAAGCGGCAGAGTGCGATTTGTTAAAACCATAACCGGCGAATTTCTCAACAAGATCAAAGATATTGCCAGCAAGGTCTTTATCGATACCGTTGGCGGCACAGCCTTCCATAAAGCCTGAACGCTGCTTGGCCATCTCTTCGGGCTTTTTCTTACCCATGGCGCGGCGCAGCATGTCCGCCTGCCCCAAAGAATAGCCGGCCATTACCTGAGCAATCTGCATAACCTGCTCTTGGTACAAAATAATGCCGTATGTCGGGCTAAGTACCGGCTTTAACAGGTCATGCTGATAATCTGGGTGGGGATAAGAGACTTCGGCACGGCCGTGCTTACGATTGATAAAGTCATCAACCATGCCGGACTGCAGCGGGCCTGGGCGGAATAGCGCCACCAGGGCGATCATATCGTCGAGGGAGTCTGGCAGCAGGCGCTTAATCAGCTCCTTCATACCACGAGATTCCAACTGGAAAACGGCGGTGGTTTCCGCGCGTTTAAGCATCTCAAACGTTTTGCTGTCGTCCAGCGGGATAGCGTCGATGTTAAGTGGCGCTTGACCGTTTACCCCCCGCACTTTATCGACCATTTCCAGTGCCCAGTCGATAATCGTCAGCGTCCGCAAGCCCAAAAAGTCGAACTTTACTAGCCCAGCGTCTTCGATGTCGTTTTTATCGAACTGCACCACCAGGCCAGAGCCATCTTCATCGCACAGCAGCGGCGAGAAATCGGTCAGTTTGGTGGGCGCAATGACGACGCCCCCCGCGTGCTTACCGGTACCCCGGGTGGTGCCCTCTAGCTTGAGGGCCATTTCCCAGATCTCTTCGGCTTCGTCGTCATTGCCGATAAACTCTTTCAGTGCCGGTTCTTGCTCTATCGCTTTGGCAAGCGTCATACCCACTTCAAAGGGGATCAGCTTAGAAAGCTTATCGCCTAAGGAGTAAGGCCGCCCCTGAGCGCGCGCCACATCGCGCACCACCGCTTTTGCAGCCATGGTGCCAAAGGTGACAATCTGAGATACCGCATTGCGGCCATAGCGGTTAGCTACATACTCAATCACTTTGTCGCGTTTTTCCATGCAAAAATCGACGTCAAAGTCGGGCATGGAGACACGCTCAGGATTAAGAAAGCGTTCGAACAGCAGATCGTAGCCAATGGGGTCAAGATCGGTAATTTTTTGCGCGTAAGCCACTAATGAGCCCGCACCGGAACCACGCCCTGGGCCGACTGGCACGTTGTTATCCTTGGCCCACTGGATAAAGTCCATCACGATCAGGAAGTAACCAGGAAAGCCCATTTGGATAATAACGTTCAGCTCAAACTCAAGCCTGTCACGGTAACGTTGATCAATCTCGCGATATGCGTCGCTATCGCGGGGGTACTGTTCAACAGGGAACAGAAAATCTAACCGTTCAGTGAGGCCGTCATGGGAGACTTTGCGGAAAAACTCATCCTGAGTCATCCCTTCGGGAATTTCGAACTCAGGTAGGAAAATTTCGCCCAACCGTACATCAACGCTACACCGCTCGGCGATCATAACGCTGTTCTCAAGCGCCTCAGGAATATCAGCAAACAGTGCTGCCATCTCCTCAGGGCTTTTTAGGTACTGCTCTTCGGTGTAGCGTCTTTCACGGCGCGGGTCATCCAAGGCCTTGCCTTCGCCGATGGCAACGCGGGTTTCGTGTGCCCAAAAGTCCTCCCGCTCTAAAAAGCGCACGTCATTGGTCGCTACCACTGGGGTATTCGACTCAATCGCCAGCTTCACACTCGCGTGAACGCAATCTTCTTCAAGCGGCCGCCCGGTACGGATTAACTCCAAATAAAAACGGTCTGGAAAGGCGCGCTGCCACTCTTCCAACAGCTCCCGAGCTTCGCGTTCATGATCAGACAGCAAGTGACGACCTATCTCGCCTTCACGTCCGCCTGATAGCGCAATTAGTCCTTCGCTTTGCGCTAGCACCCACTGTTTGTCCAGAATGGCTCGCCCTTGGCGCTGGCCATCGGTCCACCCCTTAGAAATCAATTCGGTGAGATTGCGGTAACCAACATCGTTCATCGCCAGCAGCGTAATGCGATACGGATGGGCCTCATCATGGGGGTTGTACAGCCATAAGTCGCTACCGATGATGGGCTTGAGACCAGCGCCCTGCGCCGCTTTGTAGAACTTAACCAAACCAAACAAGTTAGCTTCATCGGTTAAGGCCAGAGCCGGCATCCCGCGCTCAGCGGTGGTACTGACCAGTGACTTGAGTTTTACCAAGCCATCAACCAGGGAGTATTCACTGTGCAAACGTAGATGAACAAACGGAACCGTCATGGGACTCTCAGCAACAAAGCTAGATAAATAGAAAATGCTTACAGCAGCGCTAACTGACGCTGAACCGGCGCAAAGCTCCGGCGGTGTTCGGCAAGCGGCCCGTGTGCAGACAATGCCGCTAAATGTTCTTTCGTTGGATAACCTTTATGGCGGGCAAAGCCATAATCAGGATAGCGCAGATCAAGCTCAGCCATCTGAGCATCTCTGGCCACCTTGGCCAAAATTGACGCAGCGGCGATCGCAGGATGGCGGGCATCACCTTTTACCACCGCTTGCCCAGGAAGCTCGTGGCCGGGCAACCGATTACCATCTACCAATAAATATTCAGCCGCGGGTATTAAAGCATCAATGGCACGCCGCATAGCAAGATGAGTGGCATGGTAGATATTTAGCTGATCAACCTCAGCAGCACTGGCCTCGGCCACAGCAAACGCTAGCGCACGTTCGCGAATCTGCACATCCAGCGCTTCGCGCTTCTTAGCGGTGAGCTTTTTTGAATCCGTCAGCCCCTCAATAGGGCGACTAGGATCAAGAATCACCGCCGATGCCACAACACTGCCAATCAGAGGCCCACGCCCAACTTCGTCAACGCCCGCTAAGAAGTCACCACGATAGTCGATCACTAAGGGGGGATAGTCAGTCGGCTTAACGGCCATGATGATTCCCTTCTTGGGAAGCTATTTCGTTGCTATCCAATGGCTGGCCCGCCACCATCGCGGAAATTGCTTGTGCCGCCCGTTGGCTGGCATTGCGCTGTAATGCACGATGCATATCGGCAAAGCGTGCCTCCAGGGCGTTACGTTCTTGGGCATTATTAAGCATTTCGCCGAGCCGATCAGCGATCGTTTCTGGTGAGGCAGCGTCCTGAATCAGCTCGGGCACAACGCCCTCTTGAGCAATCAAATTGGGTAGTGAAATCCACTCGGTTTTCACCAACCGCTTTGCCAGCCAGTGGGTCGTCGGTGCCATTTTATAAGCCACTAGCATTGACCGATGACATAGCATGGCTTCTAGCGCGGCGGTGCCCGAAGCCAGCAACACAGCATCGCTGGCTACCATCGCCTCGCGAGCCTGCCCTTCCAAGAGCATGACACGCTCGCTTAACGTGGGGTAGCTTGCCAGGAGCTGGGTGATTTCTTGATAACGCTGGTGGGTCGCTGCGGGAATGACCACATGTAGCGCTTCATTACGCTGACAGAGCAGCTCAGCAGCGCGTAAAAACGTATCACCAAGAAAGCGTATTTCATTACCCCGGGAACCAGGCAATATTGCCAGAACAGGGGCTTGAGCAGGCAATGCGAGTGTTTGGCGAGCCGCTTGGCGGTCATTCTCAAGCGGTAATTCATCCGCTAATGGATGACCAACAAAGGCGACCGGTACCTGGTGCTGATGGTAAAAGTCAGCCTCAAACGGCAGTAGCGTCAACATGCCATCAACCGCCTTGGCGATCTTTTTCACCCGCCCTTGCCGCCATGCCCATACCGAAGGGCTGACATAGTGAGCTGTCTTTAATCCGGCGGCACGCAGCTGTTTTTCAAGGCCGATATTAAAGTCAGGCGCGTCAATGCCAATCATAATATCCGGCTGCCAGGCGAGCGCTTCTTCACGCAGAGTGCGGCGCACGCGAATGAGCTCTGGCAAGTGCTTGATGACTTCAACAAGACCCATCACCGATAATGTTTCAAGGGGAAAGCGGCTCGTCAGACCATGCGCTTCCATGCGAGGCCCACCCAGCCCACGAAACTCAATGTTGGGGTGACGCAGCTTCAGCTCGTGCATCAATCCTGCCCCGAGGATATCGCCGGAGAGTTCACCTGCAACAATATAGACGCGCTGAAGTGTCATGATGACGGGAGAAGTAGTGGCATTTGAATCCATCGTTGATGTCAGCTAGACATCAATATCGTTAGCGGACGATACCGCGCGTTGACCGTTCAATAGAGTCGGCAAACGTGGTGACTTCGGGCAGATCGAATCGGCTGCGCATTTCGCTAACCGCCTGTTCGACAGTTAAGCCCTGGCGGTATACCAGCTTGTAGGCACTGCTTAATGCATTAATCGCGTCTCGACTAAAGCCACGGCGCTTCAAACCAACAAGATTAAGGCCTCGCGCTTCAGCAGGGTTGCCATTGATCATCACATAGGCGGGCGTGTCTTTGGTAATAATCGACCCGCCTCCGGCCATCGCATGTTCACCAAAGTGACAAAACTGGTGAACAGCCGCTAGGCCACCCAAAATGGCGTGATCGCCGAGAACCACATGACCTGCCAAAGTAACTTGGTTAGCTAGGATACAGTCGTTGCCAATCACACAGTCATGACCGACATGAACATACGCCATAAATAGGTTACGCGAGCCAATAGTGGTTTCGCCGCGATCCTGCACGGTACCACGATGGAGGGTAACGCCTTCACGGACAACGTTATCATCCCCCATTACCAACCGTGTTGGCTCGCCCGCGTATTTCTTGTCTTGGCAGTCTTCTCCTACCGAAGCAAACTGAAAAATTCGCGTACGTTCACCTAGAACGGTAGGCCCTTTAATAACCACGTGGGGGCCTATCACAGAGCCAGCGCCAATCGTGACGCCTGGCCCAATAACACTAAACGGGCCAACCTCAACGTCGTCAGCAAGCTGCGCTTTGGGATCAACCAGTGCAGTAGGGTGTATCAAGCGACCTTCCTCTCAGCACAAATAATTTCCGCCTCACAGGCTAATTCACCATTAACCGAGGCACGGCAGGCGAACTTCCAAATACCACGTTTCCCACGGATGACATTGGCTTCCAGGACTAACTGGTCTCCCGGCATAACAGGGCGTTTGAAGCGCACATTATCGCTTCCTACTAAATAGTACACATAGCCGTCAGCGGGCAGCTTATTGACTGTTTTAAACCCTAAAATACCGCACACCTGAGCCAGCGCCTCTAAGACTAAAACACCTGGCATAATGGGATGGTGCGGGAAATGGCCATTAAAAAACGGCTCATTAATACTGACATTTTTGTACGCAACGATGGATTCACCCACGGTTAATTGCGTTACTCGATCCACCAGCAAAAACGGGTAGCGATGAGGCAAGTATTCGCGAATTTCGTTAATATCCATAACCATCGTAACGACCTCTAAAATGACAAAAGGCCTGAATCATATCAGGCACGCGCCAGCAAAGTTGCTGGTTAAAAAACAGTGAATTATAACCTGCTGCTATGCAGCCTCAAGCTAGCTGTATCTATATTGCTGGCATAATTCTACTTACTGCGATGGCTTTTCTCTAAACGAGATAAACGCTTGGCTATTTCATCTAGCTGTTTAAATCGCACCGCATTCTTGCGCCATTGGGTATTACTCATGGCACCAGTACCCGAAGAGTAGACACCTGGCTCATGAATCGAATTGGTCACTAGACTCATCCCCGTTACCTGCACACCGTCACAAATAGTAAGGTGTCCGGACAGTCCAACGCCCCCTCCGAGCATGCAGTGTTTACCCACTGTCGTGGAGCCAGCAATGCCAACACATCCCGCTAGTGCACTGTGATCACCAATGATTACGTTATGCGCAATCTGTACCTGGCTATCGATTTTTACATCGTTGCCAATGACGGTGTCTCCCAACGCGCCACGGTCAATGCTTGAGCAGCTGCCGACTTCAACATCATCGCCTAGCACAACCCCGCCTAATTGAGCGATTTTGTGCCATCCTGCCCCGTCATGGGCAAAGCCGAAACCATCACCACCGATCACACAGCCGCTTTGCAAAATCACTCGCTTGCCCACAACAACACCGTGGCAAACAGTAACGTTGGCGTGTAGCCGAGTATCATCGCCAATCACACTATCGGCACCAATCACACTGCCAGCACCAACAACTACACGCTCACCTAACACAACGCCTGCCTCAATCACTGCATGTGCTTGAACAGAAACACCTTTGCCCAACATAGCGTCATCCGCTACAACAGCTGTAGGGTGAATACCTGTAACATCCCGAGCAGGTAACGGATCAAATAGCTGGGAAAGCTTTGCGTAACCTAAGTAAGGATTAGCCATCTCTAAGCGCGGAACAGGGCAATTCTTGCCATGCTCAGGATGAAGCAGCACCGCCGCTGCTTTTGTGGTTGCTAGATCTTTTAAATACGCACGATTAGCGAGAAATGCGACTTGATCAGGCGCTGCCTCTTTAAGCGTTGCAAGACCCCGAATCGGCTGTTCGGCGTCGCCTTCAAAATCGACGTCCAAGTGACGTGCAATATCCGCAAGGGTAAGGTGATGAGGAGCGTGCGTCATAGAAGCCCAGAGAAACATGGGTGCGGGCTAGCCCGCACCAACAGTCCTAAAATTAGTTTAGCGAATCAAAAATCTGTGTGACTTCATTAGTCACATTAGGCAGGTCAGTTGATGAGTGCAACACCCCTTGAGGTTCTACCAGAACATCAATGTTGTGGCGCTCTAGCACCTGCTCTACCGCTTGTTCCAGCTTGGGCTCAGCGCCTTCAAGAAACCGCTGCTCAGATGCTTGCTGCGCTTGGATCACTTCACGGCGCAGCTGCTCAAAGCGGCTACCCTTTTGCTGAAGTTCAGCAATGAGCGGATCTCGCTGAGACTGAGACATCGTCTCACCTTCACGCTGTAAACGCTCTTGTAGGCGTTGAAGCTCTTCGCCCAACGCTTGAGCCTCACGCTGCTGGTTACCGATTTGGCCTTCCAGTTGGCTCAACGATGACTGAGCCGACTGTGTATTCATCAACGCGGCGCGCCAATCAAGCACTGCCACTTCAGCGGCAACGGCGTAGGCGGGTAGCGTCATTGCACCAAGTAGGCACACAGCTGCTGTCAGTTTACGCATCGTGTTAACTCCTTTTTATTAGGTAGGTACCAACGTATCCCACCATGTTAGAACGTTTGGCCCAGCGAGAACTGGAAGAACTGAGTATCGTCACCGCTTTTATCGCTTAACGGCTCTGCCACGCTGAAGGTCAACGGGCCTACCGGCGTTAGCCACGAAAGGCCGATACCAACGCTGTAACGCAAGTCACCCAAGTCGACTCCAGAACTGCATTGCTGGCGCCCAACATCTGCTTCCTGCACATCATAGCAAGAACTCAAGAAGGTATTACCCGCGTCGAGGAAGAGCGACGGTTGAATCGCACGCTGATCTTCCACAAAGGGCATTGGGAAGAGCACTTCTGCCGACCCTTCTACCAATATATTGCCACCCAACGTACGGTCACGACCACCATCTCGAGTCGGCGTTGTACGCTGTCCCAGGGTGTTTGAAGTAAAACCACGTACTGAACCTAAGCCACCCGCATAGAAGTTCTCATAGAACGGATAAGGATCATTGCTACCCAGCGTGTCGGCATAGCCTAGATTACCGGTAAACTTCAACGCCCAGGTCTGGTCATCATTGATCGGGAATAGCTGCTGGGCACGAGCACGCAGCTTGTAGTACTCCGCATCACTACCAGGGACACCTGTTTCTAGCGATACACGCTGATAGTTACCCGCTGTTGGCATAATGCCACGGTTCAAGTTATTACGTGTCCAGCTCGCAGTCAGCTTCAGGCTTTGTGCATTATCGCCTTGATCTTCGACGTAACGAATAATTTCTGAGGCAGAGTCGTTGTAGGTTTTAACCGTGATTTCTTCAAGACTGGCGCCGAAGTTCAGACGGGAAAGCTCGCTGATGGGATAACCGAAGTTAATACCAGCGCCGTAAGCATCGGTGGAGAACGTCGAAATATCGGAGTCGCCGTAATCAGTTTCCCGATAAAAGAGATTATAACCGCGCGAAATACCATCCAGTGTCCAATAGGGATCCGTGAAAGCAAAGTTAACACTGGTAAACGTATCACTACGTTGTGCACCTACGTTGACGCGGTTCCCGGTGCCCAGGAAGTTATTTTGCGCCAGACCAACGCCGTAAATCACACCTGCGCTTTGTGAAAAGCCGACACTGGCAGAAACTGAGCCAGACGGCTGCTCTTCAACGTTATACGTTACGTCTAGTAAGTCAGGCTGTCCCGGGACCGGTTGCGTATCAACCTCTACTTGGCTAAAGAAGCCAAGACGCTCTAAGCGTTGACGCGACTGAGTAATCGACTCAGTCGAGGCAGGTGCACCTTCTAACTGGATCATTTCGCGACGCAATACTTCGTCTTGCGTTGTGGTATTGCCGAAAAACTCAATGCGACGTACATAAGTTCGCTGACCAGGGTTGACCGCGATCACTAAATCAACCGTTTCACCATCACCGGCCATTTCAGGGATACCTTGAACTTCAGCAAACGCAAAGCCTTCCGCACCAAGTCGCTGGCGAAGCGCTTCAGTAGACGCATTAAGATCGCCACGAGAGAACGTATCACCACGGCTAATGGTCAGTAGTTCGTTCGCTTCGTTTTCGCTGATTTGCAGATCACCTGCAAAACGAATGTCACCAACTTGGAACTGATTGCCTTCATCAATATTTAATGTGATGAAAATTTCTGACTTTTCGGGACCAATCGATACCTGCGTTGAGGTGACATCAAAATTAACGTAACCACGATCCAGGTAAAAAGAGCGTAGTCGCTCAATGTCACCTGCAAGCGCTTCACGAGAGTAATCATCCTTAGAGAACCAACCAAAAACACGCCCTGGCCGATCATTTAGCTCGAATACGTCGCGCAGCGTCTCGTCGTCGAATGCCTCATTACCAACAATATTGATCTGTCGGATTTTAGCGACTTCGCCTTCATTAACATTGATATTAACCTGGACGCGGCCCTCATCAATTTCATCAACTTCAACATCGATGCCTGCGCTGTAGCGTCCCTGAGCTTGATAAACCCCTTCAAGCTCACGTTGAATCTCTTCCAATGTGGAAAGCTGAAGCACCTGCCCTTCGGAAAGGCCTGATTCGCGTAGGCCATTGCGCAGATCCTCATCAGAAATCTGCTGATTCCCTTCGATGTTCAAGCGCGCGATGGTCGGCCGCTCAACCACCTGGATAACCAACACATCCCCCTCGCGCGCGAGGGAAACATCTTCAAACAAGCCTGTGGCAAACAAATCTCGCGCAGCAGCAGCAAGCTGCTGTTCGCTAACGCGATCATTGGCATTGACGGGAAACGCATTAAAGACCGAGGCGGCAGATACCCGCTGCAGTCCTTCCACACGAATGTCGGAAACATCAAAGGATTGTGCTTGGGCACTGCTGGTACCTACCAGCAACAATGCCGCCATTCCAAGGGTCTTGATTTTCATGCAGTCAGTTCGCTCGCGTTGGTCTGCCCATCATTCCAGATAGGCACCATATACATTTGTGCAGGCAGATGACAAGGCATCCAGCGCCCTACACGCGTCATTACCACAGGCGCATCAGATCAAAATAGAGAGCCATTAACATTAGGGTGCCTACCATGGCAAGCCCAATACGCAACCCTACTGCTTGCGTTTGCTCAGAGACCGGCCGCCCACGCACGACCTCTATAAAATAATAAAGTAAATGCCCACCATCGAGCACAGGTATTGGCAGTAGATTAAGCACGCCAAGGCTGATGGAAAGATACGCTAGAAAGCCTACGAACGCTTCCATCCCCGCACGAGCAGAGTCACCTGATATCTGCGCGATGGTAATCGGCCCCGAAAGGTTCGACGGTGAAATAAGCCCCACCAGCATCTTACGGATAGCATCTACCGTCAGTAGCGTCATCTCACCTGTACGTGATAACGCCTGACCTACCGCTGCTACAGGCCCGTAACGAATTTCACGTTGAAACTCTTCAGGCCATGTTACCTGCTGCGCTCCGGCACCAATGTACCCAACCTCACCGCCACTCTCCAGCGTATTACGACCAGGCGTTAAAGAGAGGCTGCCCTGCTCATCACCACGCTGGTAACTCACCACTAGGGTTTGGCCTGCACTCTCACGAATAACCGAGACAAACTGCATCCAATCATCAATTGGCTCGCCATCCAGTGACAAAATACGATCACCTGCTCGCAGGCCAGACTGTGAAGCCGCCTGGCCATCAATCACTTGGCCTAGCACCGCGGGTACGTTGGGGCGCCAAGGAGTAATACCCAAACTCTGCATTGGCTGGGGCGGGTCCTGGCGAACCATGTAGTCAACAACAGGAAGCTGATAAACCCGTGAGGCATTCGCCCCTTCAGGCTGCGCCTCAAGCATCAAGTCACCATTAAACCCGATCATAGAGACAAGCTTTAAGTTAATCTCTTCCCAGGAGCGCATAGCATCCCCCTGGATAGAGGTAATCTCTGCACCGTGAGAAAGCCCTGCCTCTGCCGCAGGAGAGTTAGGAGCAACATCGCCCACTACTGGGGCAACGGTTGTGGTGCCAGCAACAAACAGTGCCCAATAGGCCACAATCGCGAGTAAAAAATTTGCAATCGGGCCAGCAGCAACAATAGCGATACGCTGCCACACATTTTTACGATTAAATGCTTGATCTAATTGCTCTTCAGGTACAGGCGCTTCACGCTCGTCAAGCATTTTCACATAGCCGCCTAGCGGTATGGCCGCCACCGCAAACTCTGTGCCGTGACGATCAACGGTCGACCACAGCGGCTTACCAAAGCCAACCGAGAAGCGCAGCACCTTTACACCGCAGCGCCGCGCCACCCAAAAATGGCCAAACTCGTGAAAGGTTACCAACAACCCCAGTACCACGATCACCGCTAATATGTTCTGAATCAGGCCCACTCTTCGCTCCTTTACATAACTCGCTGATCAACGATGGCTGATGCCAAGCGAATTACTAGCATACTATTAGCGCCGCCTGCTCCCGTGCCCACTGATCTGCAGATAATATCTGCTCAAGCGTGTCCGCACGTCCTTCAAACGGTAGAGCCATCACTTTTGCCACTACATCAGCAATCGCGCTGAAGCCAAGCTGTCCTTCCAGAAAAGCTTCCACGGCGACCTCATTCGCCGCATTCAAAATCGCCGGTGCAGCGCCGCCCTTGTGCATAGCATCGCGGGCGAGCGACAAGCAGGGGAAAAGCGTTTCATCAGGGGCTTCGAAATCCAGACGCGCCACCTGAAAAAGATCCAACGTCTCAACACCCGCATCAATCCGTTCCGGCCATGCCAATCCATAAGCAATAGGCGTACGCATATCAGGATTACCCAGCTGCGCAATTACCGAACCATCATCATAGGCAACCATAGAGTGAATAACGCTTTGCGGATGAACTACAACCTGTATCTGATCAGGCGTTGCATCAAATAGCCAGCACGCTTCGATAAGCTCTAAGCCTTTATTCATCAACGTCGCGCTGTCGACGGAGATTTTGCGCCCCATTGACCAGTTAGGATGATGACAAGCCTGCTCGGGGGTCACATTAGCGATATCTTCTGCCTGCCAGCCACGAAAAGGGCCGCCAGAGGCGGTGAGCAGCAGCTGGCGAACACCGTGCTGACGCAATCCACCTCTATGCTCGGTAGGTAGACATTGGTAAATAGCATTATGTTCGGAATCAATCGGCAATAAAGTTGCACCTGAGCGAGCAACAGCGTCCATAAACAGGGCGCCACTCATCACTAAAGCTTCTTTATTGGCCAACAGTACGCGCTTACCTGACTCGGCAGCTGCTAGCGCAGGTAGCAGGCCCGCTGCGCCAACAATAGCGGCCATAACGGTATCCACCTGCCTGTCTCGTGCCACCTGGCAAAGCGCCATAGCCCCTGAAAGAACATTGGTAGTGAGGCCTGATGTTAAAATTGCTTGCTGCAACCAGGCCGCATCCTCAGGATCATCTAACACAGCAACAACTGGACGATGAACACGACATTGCGCTAAGAGCGCTTCTTTTGAGGTATGAGCCGTTAAGGCATAAACGCTATAACGATCTGGATATTGAGCAATGACATCAAGAGTACTTTTACCAATTGAGCCTGTTGAACCAAGCACTGTAATACGTTGAACAGCTGGTGGGCTCATAGGACGCTCACCTGGAGATGGATCACCTGCAGATAGAACAGCGCAAAAATAGGCACTGCTGCCGTCAAGCTATCAATACGATCCAATACGCCACCGTGGCCTGGCAAGAGCTGGCTTGAATCTTTAATATCCCGATAGCGCTTAAGCATACTTTCGAGAAGATCACCAAGCACTGAAACTAGCGTAACCAATCCGGTAATCACTACCAGTGCAACACCGCCCATAAGATTAATGGGCTGCCACACAGCGAACACAATCGCTAGCAATAGTGTGGCCGCAAGGCCGCCATAAACACCTTCCCAGGACTTACCTGGGCTCACTTTTGGAGCAAGCTTATTTTTCCCCCAACGCCTGCCAGCAAAGTAGGCGCCAATATCAGCGGTCCAGACCAGCAATAGCACAAACAGCAGCCATACAGCACCACTATCGCGGAGCACATTGAATCCTACCCAGCACGGCAGCAGCACCCACACCCCCATGAGCAACCGACGAGAAGTGGCTTGCCATTGGTTGGCAGTATCAGGGTAGTGAGTCACCCAATAAAGATTAATCACCCACCCCACAGCTGCCAGCCAAAGCGGCCAAGCGGCTAGCGCTGCCTCTGCCAGCCACATCGCCAGCATTAATACTCCCATAACAGCCACCAGGAAAAATCGCGCTCCCTGGCGGGCTACACCGGCTAAGTTGGTCCACTCCCAAGCACCTAGCAGCACAATTAGTGCTGTAAACAGTGCAAAGGCTCCACCTTGTAGTCCGAACAAGCCGATCAGCGTCAGGGGCGCTAACCAAGCTGCTGTAATCATCCGCTGTTTAAGCACCTTGCGCCTCTATTTGTGCGTCGGTCATACCAAAACGACGGCGACGTAGGCAAAAGTCGTCCAGCGCTTCATCAAGCGCCGCCCCGTTGAAATCTGGCCAGAGCAGTGGCGAAAAATGCAGTTCTGCATAAGCCAACTGCCATAACATAAAGTTAGATAGCCGCTGCTCCCCGCTGGTGCGGATGCATAAATCTACCGGCGGTACATTGTGTGTATTCATTGCCGCATCGAGACGCGCCTCATCAATATCGGAAGCCACTAACTCACCTGCGGCTACTTGCTCCGCCAACTGCCTAGCCGCTCGCGCAAGGTCCCATTGGCCACCGTAGTTGGCCGCAATCACCAGATGCATGCCAGTATTCTCTGCGGTTAACGACTCGGCACGCTGAATATGCTTTTGGATCGCATAGGAGAAACCACGCTGTTCGCCAATAATTGACAGGCGAATATTACGCTCATTGAGCTTTTTGACTTCACGCTTAAGCGCCATCAAAAAAAGCTCCATCAAGGCATTCACCTCAGCTGCTGGACGCTTCCAATTTTCACTAGAAAAAGCAAAAAGACTCAGTGTCTGAACGCCTCGCTGCGCAGCGCGTTCAATAACCGCCCGCACGGCTTCAACACCGGCTCGGTGACCGCGTACTCCGGAAAGCCCACGTGCACGCGCCCAGCGGTTATTACCATCCATAATAATAGCAACATGGGATGGCGGTGCCTCCTCGGATCGAGAAGGCGGTGTGCCATCCTGCTGCGCTTGGGGAAGCTGCGGAGACGTCATGGGTTCTCGCACCAAAGATCAGTCATAGTAAAGCCAAGCGATGGCCCACGGGCAGCCAAGCTCCCCGTGGTTGATTGAAAGCAGGTAGCTATTTTTACACTAATAACTATACCTGCATGAGATCTTGTTCTTTTGCGGCAAGCGCTTTATCAACCTCAGCAATATACTTATCCGTCAACTTCTGGATTTCGTCTTCGCCCTGGCGCTGATCGTCTTCAGTAATTTCTTTATCCTTCAGCAAAGACTTAAAATCACCGTTGGCATCACGACGTACGTTACGCACCGCCACGCGCGCATGTTCAGCTTCGCTACGCGCCTGCTTGATGTAACCTTTGCGCGTTTCTTCGGTCAGCATCGGCATCGGCACACGAATGACATTACCGGCGCTGGCAGGATTGAGCCCCAGATCAGAGGTCATAATTGCCTTTTCAATCTTAGGCACCATGCCCTGCTCCCAAGGCGTCACTGTCAGTGTACGAGCATCTTCCACGTTAACAGAAGCCACTTGATTTAGCGGCACCTGGCCACCGTAATAATCAACGGTAACAGCGTCGAGAATACTGGGATGAGCACGCCCCGTACGGATCTTGTTGAAGTTACTGTGCAGCGCTTCAACGCTTTTCTTCATGCGAGATTCTGCATCTTTCTTGATGTCATTGATCACGATATTACCCTCTGTCTATCAGCGTGCCTTCCTTGCCCCCTACTACCAAATTCAGCAGGGCACCAGGCTTATTCATATCAAATACCCGCACCGGCATATTATGGTCACGTACCAGGCAGATTGCGGTCAAATCCATAACGCCCAATTTTTGGTCTAGGGCATCGTCGTAGGAGAGCTGGTCGTACTTCACGGCATCGGGATGCTTAACCGGATCTTTATTGTACACGCCGTCCACTTTGGTGGCTTTGATCACCACGTCAACATCTACTTCAATACCACGTAAGCAGGCTGCAGAGTCGGTCGTAAAGAAAGGGTTACCCGTACCAGCTGAAAACAGCACCACGTCTCCGGACGTTAAGTAGCGGATGGCGGTGCGGCGGTCGTAATGCTCCACCACACCACTCATGGGAATCGCTGACATTACCCGCGAGCGAATATTGGAGCGCTCAAGTGCATCCCGCATTGCTAGTGCATTCATCACTGTTGCCAGCATTCCCATGTGGTCACCCGTCACCCGATCCATGCCGGCTTCATTAAGCGCCGCGCCACGAAATAGGTTTCCACCACCAATCACGATACCCACCTGAACGCCAATACCAACCAATTGGCCAATCTCTAGCGCCATACGATCCAGCACTTTCGGATCAATACCAAAATCGTGCTCACCCATTAGCGCTTCGCCAGACAACTTCAGCAAAATACGTTTGTATTTTGATTTCGACTTTTCAGCCTTGCTGGCAGCAACTGCGGGGGCGGACTCTTGAACTTCACGTGACATGGCATCTCTCCTGAGGCAGACCTGAACACAGGCGGGCGAGACGACCCCAGTTTTTCACAGGGGCCGGATACACAAAAGCGTGCGCTCGCGCGCACGCCATCTTCTTTCTGAAACCTCTGACCTTAGCGACGGCCAGCCTGTTCCATAACTTCTTTAGCAAAGTCGACTTCTTCTTTCTCGATGCCTTCGCCCACTTCAAAGCGAGTGAAGCTAACCACTTCGCCACCCGCCGCTTTCACGAACTCGGCAACGGATTGGTTCGGGTCTTTAACGAACGGCTGTTCGGTCAGGCTGTTCTCGGCCAGGTACTTTTTCAGACGGCCTTGAACCATTTTCTCAGCGATCTGCTCAGGCTTACCGGCCATGTCCGGCTGGGCCAGAATAATCGCTTTTTCTTTATCCAGCTCTTCCTGCGGCATATCTTCTGGGTGCGCAACCGACGGATTGATCGCTGCTACGTGCATAGCAACGTCTTTAGCAGCTTCCGTGTTACCACCTTTCAGAACGGTCAAGACGCCGATACGGCCGCCGTGAACGTATTCGCCTACAAGGCCACCTTCAACGGCGTTCACAACAACGGCACGACGCACACCGATATTCTCGCCGATTTTCTGCACCAGCTGCTCACGAGTAGACTCGAGGTCGCCAGCCATTACCGCTGCAACGTCTTCATTTTTCGCCGCAAAGAACGCATCCGCGATCTTGTTGGTGAAAGCGATGAAGTTGTCGTCACGGGCAACGAAATCAGTTTCGGAGTTGATCTCGACCATTACGCCGTAGCTGCCGTCTTCTGCTACGCGAGTAACAACGGCACCTTCTGCAGCGGTACGACCCGCTTTTTTCGCGGCTTTAAGGCCAGAGCTTTTACGCAGGTTCTCAATTGCAACTTCGATATCACCGTCGGCTTCAGTAAGTGCTTTTTTACACTCCATCATGCCAAGACCGGTACGTTCGCGCAGTTCCTTAACCTGAGAGGCGCTGATAGCAGCCATGAGTTTTCACCTCGGAAATGGTTCTAGCTGAAAGTTAAACGCGCTACAGAGTATAGGCTCGGTAGATGACCGTTGCGTATCACTTTGTAGAGCATTCGCCGGCATTAAGCGTCCGGCATAATCGGCCCACTTGAGCGAACTCAAAGCGGGAAAAAGGGGGCATAAGGCCCCCTCTTAAACATGATGCGGCTTATCTGGCCGCCGCACCACTGCAACCGTTACTCGGCAGCAGCGTCAGTGTCGGCAGAAGCGGCTTCTTCAGTCACTTCAACAAACTCTTCCGGACGACCTTCTTTTGCACGACCACACGCGTCAGCAATTGCTTTCACGTAGATCTGAATAGCGCGGATGGAGTCGTCGTTACCCGGGATAACGTAATCAACGCCATCTGGGTTTGAGTTGGTATCTACCACACCAATAACCGGGATACCCAGTTTGTTGGCTTCGTTGATCGCGATGCGCTCGTGGTCAACATCGATAACGAACAGCGCGTCAGGAAGGCCGCCCATGTTCTTGATACCGCCGATAGAACGCTCAAGCTTCTCTTGCTCGCGAGTTGCCATCAAGACTTCTTTCTTGGTCAGCTTCTCGAACGTGCCGTCTTCGCGCATGGTTTCAAGATCACGCAGACGCTTGATGGACTGACGAATGGTCTTGAAGTTAGTCAGCATACCACCCAACCAGCGATGGTTGACGAACGGCTGGTTAACGCGGTTTGCTTCTTCTTTGATGATCTTGCTAGCGCTGCGCTTGGTGCCAACAAACAAAATTTTGTTGTTGGATGCCGCCATCTTCTCAACCACGTCGATCGCTTCGTTCAGCGCCGGCAAAGTGTGCTCGAGGTTGATGATATGAATCTTGTTGCGCGCGCCGAAGATGAACTTGCCCATCTTCGGATTCCAGTACTTGGTTTGGTGACCGAAGTGAGCGCCTGCTTTCAGCAGGTCACGCATATTAACGTGAGACATGATAAAACTCCTGAAACTCGGGTTAGGCCTCCACGCACCCCATGGATCCGACCAGTGGCATCGTCAAACGCTGCCAGCGGCACCCGGGACCATGTGCCGGTGCATGTGTGTTTTCAAGGCTTGCTGTTTAGTAACACAGATTTCTGCATTACGTTTAAATAGCCTTTCTGCAGATGACCAACTGAAAAAGAAGCATCGGATGGCGATTGCAGGAAAGCGCGCGGCTTTATACCATAGATCATTACCAAGATGAAGTCACAGCGCATGTAACGGTCTTAATTTACCGCTCACCATTGCCGTTCACCACTTACTTTAGAACCCACATCGAGAATTCATGAACGTTCCTATCAAGACGCCTTCTGAAATCGAGAAAATGCGTGAAGCCGGGCGCCAAGCCGCCAGCGTCATTGAAATGATCACCCCCCACATCAAGGCGGGGATCTCTACGGGTGAAATTGATCGCCTGTGCCACGATTTTATTGTTAACAATTTGGGCTCTACACCTGCCCCGCTGAACTACCACGGTTTTCCGAAAGCAACCTGTACATCAATCAATCACGTGGTCTGTCATGGCATTCCTGATGATGCCAAAAAATTGAAGAACGGCGATATCATGAATTTGGATATCACCGTCAAAACAACCGACGGCTACCACGGTGATTCCAGCGTGATGTTCGTCATCGGCGATACGATCCAGGGCGAGCGCTTATGTCGTATCACCCAAGAGTGCCTGTACAAAAGCATTGAGCTAGTAAAGCCAGGCATACACCTTTCGGAACTTGCCCGCGTCATTCAGCAACATGCTGAAGCACACGGCTACTCCGTGGTGCGCGACTTCTGCGGTCACGGCATCGGCGCCGATTTCCACGAAGATCCGCAGTTTCTTCACTATGATGGCTATGCACCCGATGCCGACATCTCGCTGGAAGCTGGCATGTGTTTTACTATCGAACCAATGATTAACGTAGGCGGCTATAAAACCAAGGTGCTACGCGATGGTTGGACAGCGGTCACTAAGGATCGAAGCTTATCTGCCCAGTGGGAGCACACGCTGCTGGTCACAGAAACCGGTGTTGACGTGCTGACTGCACGCAGCGACGAAGACTTCAGTTTTCTAAATCGCTGATGCTTCTTCATCACTACCGGTTCGAGCCGGACACCACGCTGTACGATCTCGCTATGTTTCGCACCGAACTCGCCGGATCACGCTCCCCCATTGCGCCGTTTAAGGCGGCGCTTCGGGAGCTACAAGCCAAGCTGGATGAGCAGTTTCGCTCTGGGGCTGATATACGCGACCTAGTCCGCGGGCGAGCGTGGTATCTGGATCAGCTGCTAGCCATTGCCTGGGCCCAGCACGACTGGCCTGACGATGGCGTTGCCCTGGTGGCAGTGGGTGGTTACGGCCGAGGCGAGCTACACCCGCACTCAGACATCGACCTCCTACTGCTACTGGAGCATGATGATGACACCCCTTATCGCGAGTCGCTAAGCGCTTTCATTACCTTCTTATGGGATATCGGTCTCGAGATCGGCCATAGCGTGCGCTCGCTTAATGACTGTGAGCGGGAAGCTGAAGCTGATGTCACCGTGATGACCAACCTGTTGGAATCGCGACTCATTGCTGGCCCCGAACATCTTCGCCAAAAGATGCGTGAACGCCTTAGCGCCGAGCATATTTGGCCTGCTGACCGCTTTTTTGAAGCAAAGTGGCAAGAACAAATTGCCCGCCACTATCGCTACAACAACTCGGAATACCACCTAGAGCCAAACCTGAAAAGCTCCCCAGGCGGCCTACGTGATATTCAAATGATTGGCTGGGTAGCTAAACGCCATTTCGACACTGAGCACTATGCTGACATCGTCGCGAATGGCTTTATGAATGATGCCGAACTGCGCATTCTAAGCCAGGGCCAAGCCTTTTTATGGCAGGTGCGTTATGCCCTGCACATGCTAACAGACCGCGCCGAAGATCGATTACTTTTTGATCACCAACGTACCATTGCCGAAATGTTTGGCTTTAGGGATACCCCTGAGCGCTTAGCAGTTGAACAGTTCATGAAGCGCTACTATCGGCATGTGACCGCCTTGGCCGGGCTTAACGACATGCTGTTACAGCACTTTGATGAGGTTATCCTACGCGGCAAAGAAGCCTTGGAAACCGTTAAGCTGAACGAGCGCTTCGAAACCAAAGGCGGCTACATCCAAGCGCGCTCACGCAATCTGTTTCGTGAGCGACCGGCGGCCATGCTGGAACTGTTTCTGCTGATGGCAAAGCACCCGGAAATAGAAGGGGTACGCGCCGACACCATTCGCCTGATCCGCGATCATCGCCATCAAATTGATGACCACTACCGCGAAGACCCTCGCCATCAGCGACTATTCATGTCCATTTTGCGGGCTCCCGGCAATGTCCCTCGCCAATTAAGGCGCATGAACCGTTACGGCATCTTGGGCAAGTATCTGCCAGAATTTGGTCGCGCGGTCGGGTTGATGCAGCACGACTTGTTCCACATTTACACGGTAGACGCCCACACCCTTCGCTTACTGAAGTTTTTACACGGTTTTCGCAAACCGGATGCCAAAGACGACTTCCCCGTCGCAGCCACACTGATTCATCAACTGCCTAAAATGGATCTGCTGTGGATTGCCGGGCTGTTTCACGATGTTGGCAAGGGCCGCGGCGGCGATCATTCTGAGATTGGTGCGCGTGATGTTGAGCAATTCTGTCATCGTCACCATGTCTCTCAACACGACACCAACTTACTGCGCTGGCTGGTGGAGCATCACCTATTGATGTCTATGACCGCCCAGAAGCGCGACATTAGTGATCCCGACGTAATTCGCGACTTCGCTCTAACGGTGCGCGACGAGACCCGCTTAGACTATCTCTACGTGCTCACCGTTGCCGATATCAATGCAACCAACCCCACCCTGTGGAACGGCTGGCGTGCGTCGCTGTTGCGGCAGCTTCATGCTGAAACCAAGCGAGCACTGAGACGAGGGCTAAAAAACCCGCCTGACCGAGATGACTGGGTGCGCGAAACTCGTACCGAAGCCCGTTCGTTACTGCAAACAGTCGGCGTAGACAGCGCTCAGATTGATCAACTGTGGGAATCCCTCGGCGAAGACTATTTCCTTCAGTACGCACCCAGCGAAATTGTCTGGCAGACCCAAGGCATTCTTGCCCACCAGCCGTCTGCTTTGCCGCTGGTCTTAATTAGCGCACCCACCGCCGATATGGCCGAAGGCGGCACCAAGGTTTTTATCCATACCCGCTCGGTAGACGACCTATTTGCCGCGACCGCCGCCGCCATGGAGCAGCTAGGTCTATCTATCCATGATGCCCGCATCGCCACCTCGCACAACGACTGGACGCTAAATACGTTTATTGTGCTAGATCATTACGGCCAACCTATCCGTGATCCTGAGCATATTGAGGAGATGCGTCGGCATCTCGTCGAAGAGCTGGACGATCCGGATGACTATCCAGAGATCGTCACGCGCCACACACCGCGCCAGCTTAAGCACTTCAAGGTACCCACCGAGGTGGTCATTGAGCAGGACCCAGCCAACGAACGTACGCTGCTAGAGCTAACTGCCCCAGACCGCCCCGGCCTGCTGGCTCGTGTCGGGCGTATTTTTATGGAACAGGATATTGCCTTATCGGCTGCGAAAATTGCCACGTTGGGGGAACGGGTTGAAGACGTTTTCTTTATCACCACGAAAGCGGGCGAGCCGCTCACCGATCCAGAACGGCAACAGCAGCTTCGCGAACGGCTTATCGAAGTATTAGGCGTGTAAGCGCTTAAATGAGCGACGCCTTGGTGGTTAAGTTTGAGGTGGCACCAGGGGTTGCCTATAATCGGCGGTTTAGTTGGCCGTTTTTACAGACATCCAGCACCGCCTTTAGGCTATCAACGGACATGCCATGAATCCTGATCTAAACCTTCTGCCCCCCTATCCGTTTGAAAAGCTAGCCGCCCTAAAGGCAGCGCTTGTGCCACCGGTGGGGCTTGAACATATTCCCCTCACTATTGGGGAGCCTCAACACGCCCCTTACGCAGGGGCGTTAGAGGCGCTGGTTGCCCATCAATTAGAGATGGCTCGCTACCCGGCAACCAACGGCCTACCCGCCCTACGCGAAACCATTGCCCACTGGGCAATCCAACGCTTTTCGCTTGCCGGGCTAGATGCCGAACAGCAAGTACTCCCCATTAACGGCACCCGCGAAGCAATTTTTGCCTTTGTGCAAGCCGCCTTGGATCGCCAGCGCCCCGCTAAGGTGGCTGTCCCTAATCCCTTCTACCAAATTTATGAAGGGGCCACACTACTGGCAGGTGGCGAGCCGCTCTATTTGGATTGCACGGCTGACAACGGTTTTCGCCCTGATTTTTCGGCCGTGAGCGCGGCAACCTGGCGCGATGTACAAATGGTATTCATTTGCTCACCTGGCAACCCCACAGGGGCCGTCACGCCACTTTCTGAATTCAAGGAGCTCATCGCACTGGCTGATGAGCACGACTTTATCATCGCCTCCGATGAGTGCTACTCAGAGCTATATCTGGATGAAAGCACGCCCCCTCCCGGCCTGCTACAAGCCTGCGCAGAGCTTGGACGCGACGACTATCAACGCTGCGTAGTGTTTCATTCGCTATCTAAGCGCTCTAACCTACCAGGGCTACGCTCCGGCTTTATAGCGGGTGACGCGAACCTTCTCGCGCCGTTTAAGCGCTACCGCACCTATCATGGCTGTGCAATGTCGTTGCCACTTCAGCACGCCTCTATCGCCGCCTGGCAGGATGAAACTCACGTACGTGCCAACCGGGACGCTTACCGCGAAAAATTTAGCGCTGTCACCAACGTGCTGGCACCCGTAATGGACTTCCCTACGCCGGAAGCTAGCTTTTACCTGTGGCCAGCAGTGCCCGACGGCGATGACATCGCCTTTACTCAGCGGCTATTTAGTGAGCAACACGTCAGCGTGTTACCTGGCAGCCTCATGGGCCGCCCAGGGAAAAATGGCCATAACCCCGGGTCGGGTCGACTACGTTTAGCATTAGTGGCGGAGCTTGCGCCCACCCTCGAAGCAGCTGAGCGACTTCGTCAACTGCTTGAGCGCGGCTAGACACCGTAGACTTGTTTAAGGAGGTTATATGCTGACACTCTATATCATCAACACATGCGACACCTGCCGCAAAGCACGCAACGTACTTGAAGAGAAAGGTATCCCTTTCAAGACCCATGACCTGCGTAAAGATGGTCTTTCAGCCGGCTTACTTGAGCACATTCTTGAGCGCGTACCGCTATTAGAAGCGCTTAATAAGCGCAGCAAAACATGGCGTGATTTACCCCAGGAAGAAAAAGACAGCCTGGATGCTACCTCTGCCCGCAGGCTAGTGCTTGAACAGCCCACGCTGCTCAAAAGACCACTGCTAGAAGTTGATGACGACACTATTTTAGTGGGCTACCGCGACGGCGATTACGACTCTCTCAGCGGCTAACATACCACTGAACCCTAACAACTGATTGTTATTCAAAACTTTAAAGGAAGACGCGTTATGCTGAGCTTCGCGCTTGGAATCGGCACCCAAAACACACAGGGCGACTGGTTAGAAATCTACTACCCAGCACCACTGTTTAATCCTGCAGACAGCTTGGTAGCCGCAGCCAAAGAGGCGTTAGACGCCCCCGCTGGCAATACGGCAATCAGTTTCCTGCCCGAAGATTGCACGCGCTTGGCCAAAGCATTGGAAGCTGCTGGTCACTCTGAGCAGGCAGCACTCGCCGAATCATTCGCCGCCAGCCATCGCCCCCTGGTCGCGATGTTTTTAGAAAGCGATCAGGCACCGCAGACCGTTCCTGAAGTTTACTTAAAGCTGCACTTGCTCTCTCACCGCTTAGTGAAGCCTCACGGCTTGGATCTGACGGGAATGTTTGGCCTGCTGCGCAACATCGCCTGGACCAACGAAGGCGCGATTGATATTGAAGAGCTGCCCGCCCGCCGTCTTAAAGCGCGTTTAGCGGGTCGCGCGCTGTCAGTCGACTGCGTCGATAAATTCCCCAAAATGACCGATTACGTGGTACCCACCGGCATCCGCATTGGCGACACTGCTCGCGTGCGCCTGGGCGCTTACCTGGGTGAAGGCACCACGGTAATGCATGAAGGCTTCGTCAACTTCAACGCAGGTACTGAAGGCCCCGGCATGATTGAAGGGCGCATTTCTGCTGGCGTCATGGTCGGCAAAGGCTCCGACCTGGGTGGCGGCTGCTCCACCATGGGAACGCTCTCTGGCGGCGGTAATATCATTATCAAGGTTGGCGAAGGCTGCCTGATTGGCGCTAATGCAGGCATCGGTATTCCGCTAGGTGACCGCTGCACCGTAGAAGCGGGCTTATATATTACCGCGGGCTCGAAAGTTACTCTGCTCGACGATCAGAAACAAGAAGTTAACACCGTGGCAGCACGCGAGTTAGCAGGCCAAGATGACTTATTGCTGCGTCGCAATTCACAAAATGGCCGTATTGAGTGCCTGACGAATAAAAGCGCCATTGCGCTGAACGAGGCACTGCATGCCCATAACTGAGCCTGAAACGCTGTCGCCCACGTTGCAGCTCGCGTTTGAGCTACTTAGCCGGGCGTCAGTAACGCCGGATGACGAAGGCTGCCAGGAACTCATGATCGAGCGCTTAACAGCGCTCGGTTTTCATATCGAGCAACTGCCGTTTGGCGATGTCAAAAATTTCTGGGCAATAAGAGGCCATCATGGCCCCGTATTAGCCTTTGCTGGCCACACTGACGTTGTGCCCAGCGGCCCCCACACGAACTGGGAATTCCCACCGTTTGAGCCGTGTATTGATGAGCACGGCATGCTCTGTGGGCGAGGCGCAGCAGACATGAAGGGCAGCCTAGCGGCGATGCTCACTGCCGTTGAGCGCTTTGTGGCCACCCATCCAGAGCACGATGGCCGCATTGCGTTTTTAATCACATCCGATGAGGAAGGCCCTGCCATCGATGGCACCAGCGCAGTGGTTGAGCATTTACGCGAACGCAACGAGCGCTTGGACTACTGTATTGTCGGTGAACCCTCGTCGACCTCACGACTGGGCGATATGATTAAAAACGGACGCCGCGGGTCATTGGGCGGCGTTCTACATCTCAAAGGGATTCAGGGTCATGTGGCCTACCCACACCTTGCGCGCAACCCTATTCACCAAGCGATGCCCGCACTGGATGCGTTGGTTAACGAGCACTGGGACGCAGGCAATGACTTTTTTCCAGCCACCAGCTTCCAGATATCTAATTTTCGCGCGGGCACCGGGGCCACTAACGTCATTCCAGGTGAAGTAGAAGTCGTGTTTAACTTCCGCTATTCCACGGAAGTTACCCATGAGATGCTAAGAAGCCGCACCGAGTCGATTTTGGATCAGCATGGCCTCGAGTACCATATTGATTGGACGCTCAACGGCGAACCATTCCTGACCGCAGAAGGCGAATTAGTCGATGCTGCCATTCGCGGTGTAGAAGCCGTTACCGGCGAGCGCCCTGCACTTTCGACCAGCGGCGGCACCTCGGATGGTCGCTTCATCGCGACACTTGGCGCCCAAGTGGTCGAGCTTGGCCCGCTTAATGACACTATTCATAAAGTGAATGAGCGCGTGCGCGCCAGTGACTTGGATGAACTAAGCCGCATTTATGAGGCAACGCTTCAAGCCTTGTTAACGGACGACGAGGTGAGCGTATGATGGAGCGGTTTCCGGATATCGAGGTATACCTTGCCAGCGTAGCGATAGATAAGCTCAATGCGTGGCTAAGCGAAGCTCTCGATGCACCGCCCCTTAGCCCAGCCGGCAAGGGTAAATGGAAGACTCGCGGCCACCATCAAGGTGAAGCTGTGCCCGTACTATTGGTGGACAAAGCAGCCGATGGTTTTGCCAGCTTGTGGTTTGATAGCCACCACACCCCGTGGCACACCGACCAAGAGTGCGCTCAGCACGCCGCCGAAGCTTTACAGACCGAGGTTCGCTGCTCGTTAGGTGGCTGGCACCCCGGCGATGACCCTGACCGCTTCTGGCAAGTATTGCCAGGGGGCCAGGAAAGAGCCATTGAATGGCCTGATTCAGGCCGTTAAACGCACAAGACCCCGCTTAGCGGGGTCTTGTTTTTCAGCAGTTGACGATGCTAGCGCGATTCAATCAAAGCGATTCAATCAAAGCTACTCAATAATACTAACGTCGTCTGCCTGAAGGCCACGGTCATTCTTAATCACGTGATAGCGAACAATCTGCCCTTCAGCAAGCATACGCGGGCCACGGCCACGAATAGCACGAAAGTGAACAAACACATCCTCGCCATTATCCCGGGTAATAAAGCCGTAACCTTTATTGGTGTTAAACCACTTTACTTCGCCCTCTTCGCGACCATCATTGGGGTCGATGATATCTTCCTCTTCATCATCTTCCACTTCAGGTACCGCTTGAGGCTGACGCGGCGCAGATTTAGTTCGAGAAACATCAGCTTTCACTACCATAGGCGGCGCCAGAGCAGCAGCGGCTAAAGTACCTATAAATAACGCAATAAAACATCCCAGAGCAGCGGCAATATACACACCACTTACCCCGCTGATGGCAAGCTCAGCCAGCCACTGCTCAGCAAGCGGTGCATTCGTTAAATGAACAATCCCCGCCAAAAGAAGTGGCGTGGGGGCGGCAAGTAAAACACTGATGAAGAAACAGCGAAAAACAACTTTTGGATTCATAGATGATAAAAGCTCTCTTGTTGTATGGGTAACAGACGAAGGACAATACTCGGCCAACTAGGCCCATTCCTAACAGTACCGAGCATACTACACAAGGTCACGATGTTATCATGACAAACGAATTATCGCCTGCAGAGCTAACTCAACTTCTTGAATCTTTAGAGAGTCGACTGGCTTACCAAGAGCATTGGCTAGACACCCTTGACCAAGCGGTTGCTCAGCAAGAGCGTCGGCTAGAAAAGCTGGAGCAACTGAGCACGCTGATGCGTGACCGCTTGCGCGAGCAGTATCAGGCACTCCAGGCGGGTGACTCACAGGGAGATACCCGCCCAGAAGACGAAGTGCCCCCTCACTATTAGCACCACCACTAGCAGCACCACCCGGGTAACAGTAGTATCACCTACTACTAATTGACGTACCGATTATCATGCCACTGCACTCGCTGGGTCGATGCTCTTGAGTCCAAAAGCATCGGCAACAGCCTGATAAGTCACTTGACCATTATGGACGTTGAGCCCGGGCAGGAAGTGTGGGTCGTCTTTAAGCGCCTGCTGCCAGCCTTTATCAGCCAGCGCCAGTACAAACGGCAAGGTGGCATTGGTAAGACCCAAAGTAGATGTCCGCGCCACCGCGCCAGGCATATTGGCCACACAGTAATGAACGATGCCATCCACAATATAGGTCGGCTCGGCATGCGTCGTAGGCTTGCTGGTTTCAAAACAGCCGCCCTGATCGATGGCTACGTCTACCAATACACTGCCCGGCTTCATATCGGCCAGCATGGCACGGGTAATCAACTTGGGAGCAGCGGCTCCGGGGATAAGTACGGCGCCAATGATCATATCGGACTCTTTAGCTGCCTGATCAAGGGCGTCCGCCGTTGAGTAGACAGTTTTGATGCGCCCCTGGTAACGATCGTCCAGCACCTCTAAGCGAGCAATCGACTTGTCCAGAATGGTCACCTCGGCCCCCAACCCTAACGCCATACGGGCGGCGTTTTCACCAACCACACCACCGCCAATCACGGTAACTTTACCCGGCGCAACGCCTGGCACACCAGGCAATAGCACGCCGGAGCCACCTTGGGCTTTTTCCAGGCTATGCGCACCTGCCTGGACGGCCATGCGCCCAGCAACCGTGCTCATCGGCGCGAGCAGCGGTAGCCCACCTTTTGCATCGGTGATGGTTTCATAGGCAATGCAGGTAGCACCGCTGGCCATCAGCCCTTGGGTTAATTTTTCCTCAGCGGCCAAGTGCAGATAGGTAAACAGCGTTTGGTTGGCGGTTAGACGCGCCACTTCTTCGGCCTGAGGCTCTTTTACCTTGAGAATCAGCTCGGCGCTTTGCCACAACGCATCTACATTAGCTTCCACCTGGGCGCCTGCGGCTTCATAGTCGCTGTCGCTAAATCCGGCTCCTTCTCCTGCAGCTGCCTGCACGCTTACCGAGTGGCCACGCCCTACTAGCTCCCGAGCACCTGTCGGAGTGAGTGCCACCCGATACTCGTGATTTTTGATCTCTTTTGGGACGGCGATTTTCATTAGCGGTTTCCTTCTCTATTGATTGTTAGTGCTAAATCTCAACTGCTAAATCTCAACTGCTAAGTCTCAACTGCTAAGTCTCAACTGCTAGATAGTCAGAGCCTCATCTTTACTACCTATCTTTACCACCTAGCCGTTAGAGCCAGGCCATCAATAAGCGCTATTAAGCAAATTACAGCACAGCTGGCACTAACCACCACCTCAAGCAAGAAAAACAAAAAAAACGCCGGCTAGGGCGTTTTTTGGGAGAAGAATCTAGCGTTTAACGAAAATCAGCGAAAAAATCGACGGCATTTTAGCATTAGCTACTCCGCCACCACCGCACCACCGTAAATGCGCTGGTACTCATCAGGCAGCCGCGTGGGCCGCCCGCTGCTAAGCGCCACACAGGCAAACCTGGTGCGAGCATTTAGCAACGTCTTGCCACTCCCCACGCGCTTAAGCTGGAACCGGCGGGTCAAACTAAAACGGCCATCGCAGGCAACAATCCACGTCGCCAGTTGCAACTTATCGTCGACAAAGGCGGGTGCCAGATAGTCCAACTCATGACGATGGACGACCATGGCACGGTCTAGGGACTGATAGCGCTCAAGGGATAGCCCCAAGGCTTCGGAGTGGGCCCAACTGATCTGCTCAACCCAGCGTAAATACTCGCTGTTATTGACATGCCGGTAAGCGTCAATGGCCTCCGGCGTCACCTGAAGATCGATCACAAAAGGGTTTGGCAGTGCCCACTCCATAACGCTACTCCTTGCGGTGACTCCTTGATGCTACTTCTTGCCTTGCAAATGTTTGCCAAGCAGCGTCTTTGGCCTAGTCGCGGAATACCCGCACGCCCAGCGCCTTCAGATACGAGGTTTCCGGGATAGCCGGATGAACGGGGTGATCGGGGCCCTGATGCCCCTGAAAAATCACCTGGCCATGACGGTCTTGGTGGCGAACGGCACCACGAACCACATCCACCAAACGCTCAGGAGCGAGGTGCATGGAACACGAGGCTGACAACAGCAAGCCATCGCGGCCCAATAGCCGCATCGCTTCACGGTTTAGTCGTGCGTAAGCACGCTCACCATTAGGGATATCCTTGCGCTTTTTGATAAACGCAGGCGGATCAAGAATGACCACATCAAATTGTTCGCCGTCGGCTTTCAGTGCCGCTAACGCTTCAAAGGCATCGCCTTCGGCTACTGCGACCTGCTCCTGCACACCATTTAACTCAGCATTGCGTGCCACCTGATCTAGCGCTGAGGCAGAAGCATCGACACACAACACTTCCGAGGCACCGCTCGCAGCCGCCTGAACACCCCAGCCGCCCACGTAACTGAACACATCCAGCACGCGCTTGCCCGCCACTTGGCTGTTCAGCCATGCGCGGTTGACGCGATGGTCGTAGAACCATCCTGTCTTTTGGCCATTCAGAACAGGCACTGCAAAGGTAACCCCATTCTCTTCCAGTAGAACCTCGTCAGGAAGTGTGCCTTTGACCACTTCAACGTGGGCTTCTAGGCCTTCCTGGCGACGGCCGCCCGTATCATTACGGAACACGATGGCATTAGGCTTAACAACTTTTTCCAGCGCATCGACAATATCTTCCGCCAACGCTTGCATACCTGCGGTATTCAACTGCACCACCAGCACATCACCGAAACGGTCAATCACCAAGCCCGGCAACAGGTCACCTTCACCGTGGATCAAACGGTAAAAAGGTTTATCGAACAGACGCTCACGCAGCGCCAACGCTTGGTTGAAGCGGTGTACGAATAACGAGCGATCTAGGCGCATTTCTGGGTCACGCGACATCACCCGACCACAAATCAGCGAGTGCGGATTAATGTAAGCGACGCCAAGGGTTTTGCCATTGGAAGCTTCAACTAACGCAGGCTCACCAGCCACAAAGTTTTTTAGTGGCGTCTCTTTGATATCTACCTCGTTGGAGTAGATCCATAGATGGCCCGCTTTCAGGCGGCGATCGGCATTTTTATTCAGGCGCAGGCGTTGAGTCACAACAATCTCCAAAAGAGCAATCTTACAAAGCACATAGACTCTGAAAGCATAGGCAAAACAGTTAATATCAAAGAGCGGCCGCTAACGCTGACAACCAGGGCAAAACACGCTGGCTCGCTGGCCTAGAGTGATACGACGCAGCTCAACGCCACAGCGCAGGCAAGGCTGCCCATGGCGCCCATATACATTCAGTTGCTGGGCAAAGTAACCTGGCTCGCCCTGCCCACTGACAAAATCCCGCAGCGTGGTGCCACCTTGGGTAATCGCTGCCGCCAGCACCTCTTTAACCGCCGCGGCTAGCTGCTGGTAACGGGCCAGGGAAATTTTCCCAGCGGCACGTCGGGGATCAATGCCCGCCATAAATAGCGCTTCGGCAGCGTAAATATTACCCGCACCGACCACCACGCGGTTATCCATTAAAAAAGGCTTTACCGCAACGCGTTTATTACGCGATGCGTTATAGAGCCAGCGACCGTTAAACGCGTCATCCAACGGCTCAGGACCAAGGTGCGCAAGGCGCTTATCCAAGCTGCCATCGCCCTGCTGCCAGTCAACAAAACCAAAGCGACGCGGGTCATGGTAGCGCAGCACATGCCCCTTGGCCGTCACCACGTCAACATGATCATGCTTTTTAGGCAAATCGCCGACGTTTGCAATCCTTAGGCTGCCCGACATGCCCAGATGCCACAACAGCGTAGCCTCACCTTCAAGTGTCGCCACGGGAATTTGTAGGTACTTAGCGCGGCGCTTTAATACGCCAACCCGAGTTCCTACTAGCCGCTCGGCTAGATCTTCGGGCACCGGCACGCGTAACCGAGTCTGGCGCACCAGCACCTCGGTAATCTCTTGCCCTTCTAAATAGGGGGCAATGCCGCGTCGCGTCGTTTCAACTTCAGGCAATTCGGGCATGATGAAAGTCTATGATGACAGCACCGTGACAACCATTCTGTCGCCTAAGCGGTGCCGAAGCGTAGGGACAGATACCGCCAACCTACAAAGTAAGCGGCTAAATACCGGGCATGCAAAAACCCGGCTTAGGGCCGGGTTTTTCAACAGGCGCTCGCCTGCGGTGAAAGCCGATCATTGTAATCGCGATTACTTGATCTTAGCTTCCTTGTAGATAACGTGCTTACGGACGACCGGGTCGTATTTCTTGAATTCGAACTTATCCGGTGTATTCCGCTTGTTCTTATCAGTGGTGTAGAAGTGGCCTGTACCGGCACTAGACACCAGCTTGATCTTATCGCGCATGGTTTAACTCTCCCAAAATGCTAGCTTAGATGGCGTCGCCGCGTTTGCGGATATCAGCCAGAACCGTTTCGATACCTTTCTTGTCGATGATACGCATTCCTTTAGAGGAAACGCGCAGCTTGACGAAGCGGTTTTCAGATTCAACCCAAAAACGATGGGTGTGCAGGTTCGGCAAGAAACGACGACGTGTCTTACGCTGGGAGTGAGAAACGTTATTACCAGTTACCGGACGCTTGCCGGTAACCTGACATACTTTGGACATGAGAGCCTCCAACCGCTTGGCGAGTTGTTCAAAACTGTCGGGCAAACCGGAGCAGGGAGGGAGTCGACGCAGTTAACCGCCTAGCTGTACCCAAATCCGTTATTCAACCCAAGTTTAAAGGTGGCACTTTATACCAGAGCACCCGGCTACCAGCAAGCAAAAACGCCCCAAAATACCAAAAAAGGCATTTTTTGGACAATTTACTTAGGTAAACGACGAGATTTTGTCGTCGCACCATTTTGATTAATTGCTATAGCCAACCGCGCTCGGCAAACGAAACCACGTTACCGTCCCCCACCACGAAATGATCAAGCACTCGCACATCGAAGAGTGCAAGGGCATCTTTTAGACGTTCAGTAATACGTCGATCAGCATCGCTTGGTTCAGCAACACCCGATGGGTGGTTGTGAGCTAGGATGACAGCACCAGCGTGTAATTCAAGTGCACGCTTGGCTACTTCGCGGGGGTAAACGGATGCGCTATCTAGGGTACCGCGAAACAGGGATTCATAGCGAATAATTCGATGCTGTGTATCTAAAAAAAGTACGGCAAACTCTTCATGCCCCAGATGACGAAGCTGAGAGCTTAAGTAATGACGCACAAGCGCCGGCGATGTAAGCGCATTGCCACGGGCAAGCTGGCTCGCCAAATGACGCCTAGAAAGCTCCAGGGTCGCCTGAAGCTGGGCAAATTTCGCACTACCAAGCCCTCGAGCCGCACAAAACTGATCCTGATCCGCCTCCAAAAGCTGCCTCAAACCACCAAAACTGGCCAACAGATCCCGTGCCAGATCCACCGCAGAGCGCCCCTGCACGCCTACTCGCAAAAAAATGGCAAGTAGCTCAGCGTCTGAAAGCGCCTGCACCCCCATGTTCAATAACTTCTCGCGTGGCCGCTCACCTTCCGGCCAGTGATTAATCCCCATCGCCGCCTCCTTGCCCAACTCTGATAGCACCGTCCGCGTTTGCTACTGCGCCCACCCAAACTGGCTTTTCCAACTGCTGCTTGAGCATGCCAAAATAACCCGTCAAATGGTATGGTACTCACCTTTAACAAACGCTACATGGGACTCCCCATCATGGCCTTATTATCGCCATCCCCGTTAACGTCGCTTGCTGGCAAGCGCCTGCTGCTTGGCATTAGCGCCGGCATTGCGGCTTATAAAAGCGCGCTGATTGTTCGGTTACTCAAGCAAGCCGGCTGTGAGGTTCGCGTGGTAATGACCGAGGGTGCTCAAGCGTTTATTACGCCGTTAACACTTCAGGCGCTTTCAGGGGAGCCGGTACGCACCTCGTTGCTTGATCCTGAAGCAGAGGCTGGCATGGGGCATATTGAGCTGGCCCGCTGGGCAGATGCCGTATTGATTGCCCCAGCAACGGCTGACTTGATCGCCCGATTAGTGCATGGCATGGCTGACGACTTGCTAACCACTCTGTGCCTAGCCTGTGAAGCACCCAAGTTGATTGCACCGGCCATGAATCAGGCCATGTGGCGACACCCTGCAACCCAACGCAACGTCTCTCAGCTAGACAGCGATGGCTGGCAGTTGATCGGGCCAGCGGCTGGTGACCAAGCGTGTGGCGACATCGGTCCTGGGCGAATGAGCGAACCAGAGGTTATTGTTGATTTCTTAGCACAGCATTTTGCTTCTGCTGCCAAATCACCAGCATCAGCCTCTGCGCCGCACGTAGTGATTACTGCAGGTCCCACCCGCGAGGCGCTAGATCCCGTGCGCTATCTATCCAATCACAGCTCAGGGAAAATGGGTTATGCACTGGCCGCTGAAGCTGCCGCCCAAGGAGCACGGGTGACGCTGATAAGCGGCCCAGTTAATCTCCCCACTCCTCTCGGCGTTGAACGCATCGATGTGGAAACCGCTGCACAAATGCATCACGAAGCGTTAATACTCGCCCCCCATGCTGGCCTATTTATTGGCTGCGCTGCGGTCGCTGACTACCGCGCTGCCAGCGCTGCCGAGCACAAAATCAAAAAAACCGACGACAGCGATACGCTAACGCTTACGCTGGTCAAGAATCCTGACATTATTGCCGATGTTTCCGCACTGCCTACTAACCAACGCCCTTTTGTGGTGGGCTTCGCCGCCGAGACTCAGGATGTCGCTCGCTATGCAGAAGATAAATTGACCCGCAAAGGGCTAGATATGATCGTAGCCAACGACGTTTCCCAGCAGGGGCTCGGTTTTGGCAGCGATAACAATGCCGCTCTGCTGCTGTGGCGCTCTGCGACGGGAACCAATCAACGGGAAGCCCCACCTCAGCCTAAAACCCAGCTAGCCGCGCTAATTATTCGTCACGCACTATCACTACTGCCTTCTCAACGGCCATCTCAACCACCTTCTCAATTACCCTCTCAATCCTCCGGAGAATTATCATGAGCGGTTCTCGCCCACGCCTGCAGTGCAAAGTATTGGATGAACGCCTGCACGACTACCTCCCCTCTTATGCAACAACAGGCTCAGCGGGGATGGATTTGCGAGCACTGCTAGATGAACCACTAGTGCTTGCACCTGGTGACTGCCAGTTAGTGCGAACAGGCCTTGCCATTTACATAGAAGACCCTAGCTTGGCGGGTATGATTTTGCCTCGCTCCGGGCTAGGTCATAAGCACGGTATCGTGCTGGGCAACCTCGTCGGGCTCATCGACTCTGATTACCAGGGCGAACTGATGGTATCGGTTTGGAACCGTGGTCAAAGCAGTTTTACGTTATCGCCCTTTGAGCGTCTCGCTCAATATGTCGTTGTTCCTGTCGTGCAAGCAGAACTTACCATTGTTGATGCCTTTGAAGACTCCACTCGCGGCAGCGGTGGTTTTGGCAGCACAGGCAGCCAATAAGCCAAGCGCTGTTTTAGCGCATATCTAGGAGCGACAATGAACGTACCTGCGTCGATATTTCGTGCTTACGACATTCGCGGCATTGTGGGCGATACGCTGAGCGAGGCCACCACCGAACTCATTGGCCGAGCTATTGGTTCTGAAGCCGCCGCTCGAGGCGAGCAAACGGTCATTGTTGCCCGTGATGGACGACTTTCCGGGCCCCACCTGCAAGCAGCGCTGATTCGCGGCCTAACAGCCTCAGGACGAGACGTTATAGACATCGGCATGGCACCTACCCCCGTGCTTTATTTCGCCACCCACACACTGCCTGAAAGCTGCTCTGGGGTAATGCTAACCGGCAGTCACAATCCACCTGACTACAACGGCTTCAAAATCGTCTTAGCGGGTGAAACGCTCTCCGGTGATGCTATCACCGCCCTCTATGAGCGCATCCAAGCAAACGACCTAACCAGCGGCCAAGGCAGCGTTCGCCAGCATGACCTACGCACGGCGTATCTTGAAAGAATTATTAACGACATCCATATCGAGCGCCCACTGAGCGCAGTTGTGGATTGTGGCAACGGGGTCGCCGGAGAGTTGGGCCCGCAGCTTATTGAGCGCCTGGGGGTAAAAACCACCCCATTATTCGCCGACATTGATGGGCACTTCCCGAACCACCACCCCGACCCAGGCAAACCTGAAAACCTACGCGACTTGATCCACAGCGTTAAGGAAACAGGTGCCGATATTGGCTTGGCTTTTGACGGCGACGGCGACCGTTTAGGCGTTGTCACGCCAAGTGGCCGTATGATCTACCCTGACCACCTACTGATGGTATTTGCAGCTGATATGCTGTCACGCACCCCCGGTGCCAAGGTGATCTTCGACATCAAATGCACGGGTAACCTGGCGCGAGTTATTAGCGACGCTGGCGGCGAGCCTGAAATGTGGCGCACCGGGCATTCACTAATCAAGGCACGCATGCGGGAAACCGGCGCTGAACTGGGCGGTGAAATGAGCGGGCATATTTTCTTCAAGGAGCGCTGGTATGGCTTTGACGACGGCCTCTACGCCGCGGCCCGCTTGCTTGAAATTCTAGCCCGCCACCCCGGCAGTGCCGATGAACTGTTTGATCAATTTCCACAAGATATCAGCACGCCTGAAATTAATATCGCGGTCGCTGATGAAGAAAAATTTCCGCTTATCAAGAAGCTTGCTAGAGAGGGCGACTTCGGCGAAGGTATCAAAACCACGATTGATGGCATTCGCGTGGACTATGCCGATGGCTGGGGACTGTGCCGAGCCTCTAACACCACTCCTGCGCTAGTACTGCGCTTTGAGGGTAGCGATGCCGCGGCACTTAGCCGAATAAAACAGCGCTTTGCCAATGCGCTGGAGAAAATTTCACCAACGCTGATGATTCCTGAACCTCAATAACGTGGATAGATACGACAGGGTGAACAGAAGAAAAGTGATTGTGCCAATCGAATGCGCGACACAATAAGAATGCTAGACAACACGCCGCATGGAAAAGCCAATGCTCGCGCTGTAATAACGGTCGCGATAAAAAAGTAGCGACGGAAAAAATCAAAAGGGACAACGTCATGAGTTCAACTAGCCGCGACCCTCAGGTCGTTGTGGAGGTATTGTCAGAAGCCCTCCCCTACATCCAGCAGTTTTCGGGCAAAACGGTCGTCGTTAAATATGGCGGCAACGCCATGACTGAAGACACCTTGATCGATTCATTCGCGCGTAACATCGTGCTAATGAAAGAGGTCGGTATTAACCCGGTTGTCGTCCATGGGGGCGGGCCACAAATTGGCAGCCTGCTAGAAAAACTGAATATCGAATCTCGCTTTGTGAACGGCATGCGAGTGACCGACTCTCAAACCATGGACGTCGTGGAGATGGTTCTAGGGGGCTTAGTCAATAAAAGCATTGTTAATCTAATCAATCAAAGCGGCGGCAAAGCCATTGGTTTAACCGGCAAAGATGGCGCGCAAATTCGTGCCCGCCAACTAAAAGTAGAGCACCAAAGTCCTGAGATGACCGCACCGGAAATTATCGACATTGGCCACGTAGGTGAAGTGGAGTCTATCTCCACCGACCTCATTGAGATGCTCGCCGCCAGAGACTTCATTCCGGTAATAGCACCTATCGGCGTTGACGGTGAAGGCCACAGCTATAACATCAACGCCGACTTGGTGGCAGGCAAACTGGCCGAGGCACTCAACGCTGAAAAACTGATGCTATTGACCAACGTCGCGGGCCTGATGAACAGTGAGGGAGAGGTATTAACTGGACTAAGCACTGCTCAAGTTGACGCCTTAATCGCCGACGGCACGATTTATGGTGGCATGTTGCCAAAAATACGTTGTGCACTAGATGCAGTAAAAGGCGGCGTTAACAGCGCCCACATTATCGACGGCCGCGTTCCCCATGCGGTCTTGCTGGAAATCTTTACCAATGCTGGGGTAGGCACCCTGATTACTGACGCAGGTTAACCGCGACGGAGGGCTAACGTCATGAGTGACGAACAAAAACCTCGCCGCCGCGAGCAAATCCTGCAAGCGTTAGCCGTTATGCTGGAAGAGGATAGCGGCAAGCGCATTACAACCGCTGCGCTTGCCCGCCAGGTTGGCGTCTCAGAAGCAGCGCTGTACCGGCATTTCCCCAGCAAAGCGCGCATGTTTGAGGGGCTGATCGACTTCATTGAAGAAAGCATCTTTGCGCGCATTACCCGCATCCTAGAAGATATCCCCAATGCGGCGTCTCGATGCGGCACTATTCTGGCTTTGCTTCTCGGCTTTGCCGAAAAGAACCCAGGGCTTGCCAGGGTACTGGGAGGCGATGTACTTACTGGCGAAACGGCCCGGCTGCGCCAGCGCGTTCACCAACTGTTTGAGCGCTTGGAAACCCAGTTAAAACAGATACTGCGGGAAGCTGAGCTGCGCGAAGGGCTACGCACCAGCATATCCGCTTCAGCAGCAGCCAACCTGCTGATCGCTCAGGCTGAAGGGCGTATTTCTCAGTATGTGCGCAGTGATTTCAAGCGCTTGCCGACCGAGTACTGGGAAGACCAATGGGCGCTGCTGTCTAGCCAGCTGTTACGAGCAGCCGTACAACCAGCTTAGGTAGCGGTGACACAACATGCACGCCCAATAAAAACGCCCCGAAGGCAGAGCCTTCGGGGCGTTTATCTTATGCTTAACCAATATGTGTACGTGATTAAGCAGCGATAGCTTCGCCCATTTTTTGGCGCAGTTTTTTCATCGCATTCTTTTCGAGCTGGCGAATGCGCTCAGCGCTGACGCCATAAACATCGGCCAGATCGTGCAGTGTCGCTTTGTTGTCAGTGAGCCAGCGACGCTGCAAGATATCCCGCGAACGCTCATCAAGGCCTTTCAAGGCTAGCTGTAAGCGACGCGTTGAATCTTCCTCAAAGTTGCTGTCTTCCAGCAGCGTTGCCGGATCAGCGGAAGCGTCATCTAAAAAATACGCCGGCGCTTGATAGGTGCTCTCTTCGTCGTCGCTAGGAGACGCATCAAAACCCGCATCGTAAGCCGACAGACGTCCTTCCATATCGCGCACTACTTCTGGCTTTACGTTGAGGTCTTCCGCAATCGCGTTAACTTCATCGTTGTTTAGCCAAGCTAAGCGTTTTTTGGCGCTACGCAGGTTAAAAAACAGCTTGCGCTGAGCTTTGGTGGTTGCAATTTTGACAATACGCCAATTGCGCAGCACAAACTCGTGAATTTCCGCTTTGATCCAATGCACGGCAAATGATACCAAGCGAACGCCCTGATTAGGGTCGAAACGCTTAACGGCTTTCATCAGACCGACGTTACCTTCTTGAATCAGGTCAGCCTGTGGCAGACCATAACCCGAGTAACTACGAGCAATATGCACAACAAAACGCAGGTGCGATAGCACCAAACGGCGTGCTGCTTCCAAGTCACCTTCATCGTGGAGGCGGAATGCAAGCTCACGCTCTTCATCAACGCTTAGTACGGGGATGCCGTTAACCGCTTGAATATAGCCGCCCAGATCGTGACCTGGAGAAAGCTGACCCACCGGTAGAAGACTAGTGCTCATGTGCAGGTGGTCTCCCTTAAAACCTATCGTGGTTGGTGTTCCGTTAACTCTAAGACCTTAGCCTAAGCATAAGGTTCAAATGACCGATGCATTCACTGCATAAGACACAAAACGGGGTGGAAATTCCCGCTACTGACCGCATAACAAACATAATCAACGCGGGCGTATGCTAGAGAGATGGCGTGTAACAGCCAACCAAGCTCCCAGCCAGCCCAGTAGTGTACTGCAAGATAGCAGAATTGTAGAGCCTGTCACATCTAACTGCGGCAACACAAAGTTCGCTCCGTAGCTTGCCGCCAAGGCGGCAACAGGCATCGACAGCCAGTGGTTGCCAAATGCCAGCAATCCCAGCGCCAGCAGACCGCCCCCCACGCCGTACCAAGCCCCACTATAGAGGAAGGGTCGACGGACAAAGGCATGGGTCGCGCCAATGAGCATCACTACTTCGACTTCTCGTCGTCGGCTCTCAACCGAAAGACGGATAGTGTTGCCCACCACTAGCAGCACACCACAGCCGAACAACACCCCAAGCGCGAGCGCCACCCGTCGCCCAAGATCCGCCAAATGACGTAAACGCTCTACCCACGCCAAATCCACGCGCACCTCGTCTACCCCAGAGAACTCCTCCAAGCGCTGTGCCAGTTGTGCCATAGCTGCAGGTTCAACGCTCTGTGGATAAATCACAATACTGGCCGGCAGTGGATTATCTTCCAGCCCTGCCAGGGTATCTTCAATACCAAGGGACTGCTGAAACTCAACCATACCTTGCTCGGCACTGATAATGCGGGTCGTTTCGACACCTTCGTCCGCGATGACAGCCTCCTCAATGCGAACGGACTGTGCAGCGTCTACGGTCGTTTCCAAATAAACGGTGAGGGTTGCACTCTCATCCAGTTCTGCGTCTAACAGCTTAGCGCTATCCAAGGTTAACCAAAGCGCCGCAGGCAAGACTAACGCAATGGCGATGGCCAGCATGGTTAGCAAATTACCCACAGGATGGCGTACCAAGCGATAAAGGCTATCCAGTGCCATTGCACGATGATGGCGTCCCCAGGCGCGTAAGCGGCTGCTAAAACGTGTTTGCTGTGAACGTGCGCCACGCCGCTCGGCGTGTGGCTCACTGGGAGCTCTGGCCGATTGTCGCTTACCTTTGGGCGCTGCGCCTATAGGACGGGGTGTCGCGGCACGTTTCATACGGCCCCCTCATCTGCCACCAGACGACCATCTTGCAAACGCAAAATGCGGTGACGTAGTCGCGCAATCAGCGCTAAGTCGTGACTGGCAATCATCACGGTGGTGCCAATACGATTGAAGTCTTCAAACAGCGCCATAATATCGGCAGAAAGCTGTGGGTCTAAGTTACCGGTAGGTTCATCAGCAAGCAGCAGAGCTGGCTTATTAACCACTGCGCGCGCAATGCCCACTCGCTGCTGCTCGCCACCGGAAAGCTCTACTGGCAGCGCTTTTTCGCGGTGTAAAAGCCCGACCTTATCCAGTGCTGCACGAACGCGCCGCGCCGTTTCACGCGGCTCTACCCCCTGGATTTCTAGCGGCAGAGATACATTGCGGAACACACTGCGATCAAACAGCAATTGGTGATCTTGAAACACCACGCCAATTTGCCGACGATAAAACGGCACTTGGCTGGCGTGGAGCTCGGCAATGTCGTGCCCAGCCACCACTACCCGGCCACGGCTAGGCTTTTCGAGGCGCATAATCAGTCGCAGCAACGAACTTTTACCAGCACCAGAATGCCCCGTCAGGAACACCATTTCGCCTCTTGCAACGCGAAAGTTGAGGTGTGCCAGCGCATCAAAGCGCCCTCCATAGCGCTTACCCACATGTTCAAAAGCGATCATGCGCGGCCATCATCCCCTTGCCGGTCAAACAGCGCGTTAACAAAGTCATCTGCCTCAAAGGGGCGGAGATCATCCAGCCCTTCGCCTACACCAATAAAGCGAATCGGTGTTTTGAGCTGCTTCGCCAATGCGAAAATAATCCCGCCCTTGGCGGTACCGTCCAGCTTAGTCAGCGTAATGCCACTGATCGGCACGGCGTCGTTAAATGTGCTGGCCTGGGAAATGGCGTTCTGCCCTGTCCCCGCATCCAGCACCAACATCACTTCATGAGGAGCAGTACCATCCAGCTTCTGCATGACCCGATGGACTTTTTTCAGTTCTTCCATCAGATGGCTCTTGTTGTGCAGCCGTCCTGCTGTGTCGGCAATCAGCACATCCACGCCACGTGATTTAGCAGCCGCCACCGCGTCGTAAATCACAGAAGCGCTATCAGCACCCGTGTGCTGCGCAATCACCGGCGCGTTGTTACGCTCACCCCACACCTTAAGCTGTTCAACCGCCGCTGCGCGGAAGGTGTCGCCTGCAGCGAGCATGACGCTTTTACCCTCACGTTGAAAACGCTGGGTCAGCTTGCCGATAGTCGTTGTTTTACCTACGCCGTTAACCCCTACCACAAGAATGACAAAAGGCCCTTCACTCTCTTTTTCAAAACTTAGCGGCGTCGCTACCGGCGCCAGCATCAACGCCAACTCTTCTTGCAACCCGCGATAAAGCGCTTCTGGGTTATTCAGTTCTTTGCGCGAAACGCGCGCCTCAAGGCGCTCAATAATCTCGCTAGTGGCTTCAATGCCTACATCCGCCATCAGCAGCTGGGTCTCAAGATCTTCCAACAGCTCATCATCAATCTGCTTTTTGCCCAGAAACAGATCGGCAATACCGTCAGTTAGATTGGCGCGGGTTTTGCCTAACCCTGACTTAATACGAGCGAACCAGCCTCTCTTTTCGCCTTTTTCGGCCACGGGCTTCTCTTGAAGGGCCGGTTTAGGGGCAGATATTGTGGCCGGTTCTGGTTCTGGTTCTGGTTCTGGTTCTGGTTCTGGTTCTGGTTCTGGTTCTGGTTCTGGTTCTGGTTCTGGTTCTGGTTCTGGTTCTGGTTCTGGTTCTGGTTCTGGTTCTGGTTCTGGTTCTGGTTCTGGTGAAGAGGCTAGCTCAGGCGCTAGTTCTGATTCACTTGTTTGTGACTTTTCAGCGGTTTCTTCAACGGATGTACTGTGTTCCGCTGGCTCGGTTTCAGGCACTGACGTTTCTTGCACAACAGCTTCCGCCGTTGGCAAGGCCTGCTCTGTTTTATGCTCTAGCGCTGGCTCTTTGGTAGCCTCTACTTCGCCATGCTCCTCCTGAGACAGCGCCTGCTGATCTTGCTGCTCCTGTTGGGAGTCGTGCTTTTTCTTACGTTTGAAAAAACCGAACATAGGTGTCATCCGACTAAATAGGTGAACATTGCGATTATCCTACCATCGCAGACCAAGACTTTGGATAAGTAGCCCGCTACAATCCGCGTTATGAAACGACAACGCTCTTCTCGCCCTTCTACTTCTCGCTCATCGACAGCGCGGCGCGGGCCTGCCAAACCGCCGGGTAAGCTACGCATCATCGGCGGCGACTTTCGCCGCCGTCAGTTGCCTGTACTCGACCACCCAGGGCTACGGCCCACCCCTGATCGCGTGCGTGAGACCCTATTCAACTGGCTAGGCCAACACCTGTTTGGCAAACAAGTGCTGGACCTCTTTGCAGGCACAGGAGCACTAGGCTTTGAAGCCCTTTCCCGCGGCGCCAGCAACGTTACGTTTGTCGAGCGCGATTCCCGGGTAGCCGCGCTAATTAGTGAAAATATTATCACCCTTAGCACCAGTAATGGCCGAGTGGTATCTACCGATGCACTCGCTTTTCTCAACCAACCCTGCCAACAGCCTGCGGATGTCGTCTTTCTTGATCCACCGTTTCATCAAGGCTTAGCCGCTTCCTGCTGTTCCGCATTAGAAACCGGCGGCTGGCTTGCAGACGATGCCATGATCTACCTGGAAACTGAAAAGTCCCTATCTCCAAGCGTGCCCACTAACTGGCAGCTTTATCGGGAAACCCAGGCGGGCGAAAGTGCGGCTCGCCTCTATCTTCGTAAACCCGTGTAAACTGCGCTTGCCGCAATCCTGCAGCGGCGTTACGCTCGCCCAACTGAATTACGTTTTTGTCCCCGTTATGACAGGTAGTGTGCCTGTCGACGTTATTGGAGGTAGGCATGAGCCTTGAGTTATTTAACCAGCTGGAACAAAAAATTACCGACACCGTTGAGGCGTTGGAATTGATGAAGCTTGAAAACGAAGAGCTGCGTGGCGAAAACGCGCTGCTAAAGCAAGAACGTGAGGAGTGGGAGCGCCGTTTACAGGGTGTACTCAGCAAATTTGAAGACATCGAAAGCGATAGCGTGTCTTAAAGTAAGCGCGACATCAGTAACGCATCTTCTCGCCCGGCGGCACCCTGTGCAGCCGGGTAGTAACCTCGGCGCCGACCATCTTCATTAAACTCGTAGTGCTGATAAAGCGTTATCGCACGTCGGTTACTTGCCCGCACTTCAAGCAGTAAGCGTTCGCTTTGCCACTGCCTAGCACAGGCGACCACTGCGCCAAGTAGCTTGCCACCGATTCCCTGGCCTTGCTGCTGTGGAAGCACTCCAATCGCTTGAAGCTCTGCCTCAAATGGCAAACGCACCACGATGGCATAACCAAGCAGCACACCGCCAACGGACACATGGCCAACCGAAGCTGATGGTTGCCAGTAACCAATCACCTGTGAATTAGGGTCGTTTAGCGCGTCATGGAGATGCTGCGAACTTATGCCACTGTTAGCTTGCGCTTCTAACGCCTGTAACGCAGCACTGTCAGCAACGCTTAATGGGCTTATCACCGGGTGGCAACCTCAGCACGCCACTGCTGACCAAGCGACACCAGCGCGGGCCAAAGCTTACGCTTGGCACTCCCGTGCTCGGCAAGTGTCCTCAATGCAGGGCCCTGCCACACGGGCAGCGACAACGTTTGGCTGCGTTGCTGGCTAACATCCATGACCCGCGCTAAGGGGGAATCATCGGCTAGTTCATCAGTTCCCCACCACAACAGGCGTTCCAACTGCCAGCCCTGCCTACCCGCCGCGCCAGCAATAAAGGCAGCCACTCCGTCTTGCGCTTCTTCCAGCGGCTCCTCCGGCGTGAACGTATTGGCCATTGGCGGCCATTTAAAATACGTCACCGCGGGCATTTCACCGCTCAACACGCCTGCTGCCCGCAGCATATTAGCCAGCAGTTGCTGTTCAATAGGCGTTATTTCTCCCTCATGAAGGCTTAACCAGCGCCCACCAACACACATACAGGAAAGACTGAACGTAAGCGGCTCAACTTTGCTAACCGGCTTTTTTTCCTGCGTAGAATTTTCCAGTGTAGAAGCAACGGGGGCGTCGGCTGGCTTACTGGCAGGAACAGGAGGTTGGCCCAGCAACGCGCGCACTGCCGCCGGGGCCGAAGAGGATGCCGATGCCGTGTGAGTGGCAACGGGAGCACTATCACCTTTCGGTGACTGATTACGCGGGCGAGGTGCAGGTGCATCGTCCAATAGCGCGTGAAGGCGCTCTCGCGGCGGAGTAACAGCAGGCGCATCTTCCCATTCGCACGCCTCCGTAGGTCGTGCGTTAGGCAGTTGATATTTGGCTGCCCAGGCTGTTATGCCCATTGCATCCAAATACTGCCGGCGAATAACGTCTGGCGTCACTGGCCGCCGCCCCGACAGTTAGGCGAATTCGGGCGCTCGCCGCCACGTGTCTGCCACTCTTTTGGGGTGTACAGATGCAACGCCAATGCATGCACGGGCCCAGACAGCTCATCGGCGAGCAGCGCATAAATCTGCTGATGGCGCTTCACCGGCATGATGCCATCGAAGCTATCGCTTACCAGGGTGACTTTAAAGTGCGTCTCAGCGTTAGCCGGCACGTTGTGCATGTGGCTTTCATTTTCTACGTGCAGCACGTCGGGCGTTAACGCCGCTAACTTCTGCTCAATCTGTGTCTGCATCGCCATGAGTACTTTCTCCTTCAATCAGCAACCAATTTATTGTACGCCCTTACTTGCTAACAGACGATGCCCGCCGCTCAATGAGAGCACGCTGGGCTAACGCCACCCGGGAAAGACTAGCCACCAGCGCTAGCAGCGTGGTGCCAGCCCCCAGCCATAGGGTTATCTGTACAGGTGAACCCAACGCCAAGGCCGCCCCTACCAATGCCACCCCAACTGATTGTCCAACAGTACGGGTAGTGCTCATCACGCCGGATACATTAGCGCTTCGCTCAGGCGGAAGACTGCCCATCATTTCGCGGTTGTTAGGTGGCTGAAACAGACCAAAGCCGATGCCACACAAGGCGGTGCGCCACAGACTGCCTGCCACGCCGGTAGATTCATCAACGAGTGCTAGCGCTACTAATCCCATAATCAGCAGTATTAAGCCTGCGCTTGAAAGAAGACTCGGGTTGATTCTGTCAGCTAAACGACCCGCTAGGGGGCCAACCACCATAATCGCTAACGGCCAAGGGGTGAACAGCCAAGCTGTCTCCAGTGGCGAGAATCCCATCTGCTCCTGATAAAAAAACGACAGCGCAACAAACGTTAACCCCTGACCGATAAAGGCCAACCCTGACGCTGAAACAGCCAGCGTAAAGCGTTTTTCAGCAAATATACTCAGCGGCAGCAGCGGATAAGGCGCGTGACGCTGGCGTCTAATAAACAGCGCGCAAGCCAGCACCGCTATCACCGACCAGCCACCGCTTTGCCATAGCGGTGCGGCATGGCCGACTGCATCCATTGCGAGAAAGAAACTGGCTAGCATCAACATAGACAGCAGTGCACCCAGCACATCAAAGCTGCCCCGGCGTGGTTTATCTCGGGGCAACGCACGACTAGCCAACCATAGCGAACACACACCAAGCGGAACATTAAGCGCAAACAACCAGGGCCAGTCGGCAAACGAGAGGATGACGCCGCTCAACGTTGGGCCAGCTGCATAGCCACCGGCCACCACTAACGCGCTAAGGCCTAAAGCGCTACCCAATAGACGTGACGGAAAAATTGCCCGATACAGCGACGGACCGATGGACAGCGTGGCCGCTGCCCCCAACCCCTGCAAGGCGCGAAATATCAGTAGCGTTTCTAGATTACGCGAAAGCGCCGCCCCTAACGCCGCGAAAACGAAGGTGGCCAAACCAAATAAATAGAGCCGCCTGCGGGTGATCAGCTCACTTATGCCTGCGAACACTAATAAGAACGCCGCGCAGACCACTTGGAATAAATTGGTGATCCATACCGCTCTGGAGGCAGGCACATTAAGATCTGCGGCAATCGTCGGGAGGGCCAAATTAATCATGGTGGTGTCGACTACCGCCATTAGCGTGCCGGTGACGAGTGCCAGTACGGCTAGCGCACGCGCGGGCCCTGGCAAACCATCGTCACCTGCCCGAGTTTCAAACAATCGCATGGTGGTTCGTTCCTAAACTGCACCATTAAAAACAATAAAACCGGCCTGGGCCGGTTCCACAATACGCATACATCAAGACGACAATGCGCTAGTCTTGCTCATTATCGAGCAGGAGTGCGTCATCAACCTCAGAAATTTCAAGTGCGGTTTCGTCGTCAAGATCAATCGCAAGGTAGCTATGTTCAATGCGTAAAAAGTCTTGGAACAGTGACCAATCAAGCTTTTCTGGCCATTGGCGCTCATCCTCTTCCCAAGCACGCAGCTCAGTCTCTAGGATTTCTGCATAGCGCTCACGAACAAACGTCTCAAGCGCTTCAGGGGTATCCATCTCTGGGATAAGGTACACCGTACTTTCACGTTCGACGTCGTCCAGGGTCAGGTCGTCGTCTCCCATGGTGGGTTCGAGCGCATTGATCCAGTCCACGAAGGTCTGGGTCGGCCTGACGCTCAGGGCAGAGCGATTTAGCAGTTTCATGGGATTCTCCTCGCCGTCGAAACGTTGACCATTATGGGTGCTAACGGATTAGTTTGCCATCGGTGCAGACGCAATATCGATTGATTCGGTAAAATGCTGAAGAATTTTTAGCTAGCAACTCCGTTACTCACCGGCACGGCTGTTACAGTCCTATGTACAGCCCTATGCAGGATAGACCATTAGGATACGCTCAATGAATACACAGACACGACTTGAAGCGATTAAACACAGCGTAGAACAGAACGAGCTAAACTGGCCTAACGCTGACATCACTCTCGACCAAGACAACGATTCGCTGGTGTTTACGCTAAAGGACTACGGCGACTTACCTGTTACCCTGACGCATTGCGAGCAAGAGTGGTTGGTGATGACCGAAGTGGCTCCCACCAGCGCGGTTGAGAATATCCATACCTTCAACGATGCTTTGTTGCGCTTAGGCATGACCCTACCGCTAGTCAGCGTTGGCATCCACACCCTGGGTGACGAAGATTACTATGTGGTCTATGGCCAACTGTTTGCAGATTGCAAACTTGAGGCCATCAGTGCTGAAGTCGAAGCTTGCGCTCAGGCTGCATTGGAAATTGCCGATTTAATCGGTTGATTCAAATACTCACGAGTTAACGTGATCCAGGCACCAGCCAGATATCGCCTGTTGTTAAGTATCACCCTGTTGTAAGCCCCACGCGCAAGCGTCGGATTGGTTCGATTTAAGGAGTTACCCGATGTTACTACGCAAAATGTTTACCGCCCTGCGCGGCAAAGCCACTGAAACCGGCGAAGCGATTGTCGATAGTCAGGGGATTCGTATCATGGAGCAGGAACTGCGTGACGCTAAAACAGCAATGAACTGGGCCAATGAAGAACTCACAACCATAATGGCCAGGCGCAACCTTGCCGCCAAGGAAGTGGATACGCTGTCGGATAAAATGGCAGAGTATGAAAAAAGCGCCATGGCCGCGCTTGAAAAAGGCGAACAGAGCTTAGCTGAAGAAGTCGCTGGGGAAATTGCCCGCCTGGAAAGCGAGCGCGAAATCGCTCAGGCCAATGTCACCCAATACGATGGCACTATCGAAGCACTGAAATCGACCATCGCTAAATCGAAAAGTGAAATTCGCCGCGTTGAGCAGCAGATGTCCCACGTCAAGGCCACTGAAGCCGCGCAAAAAGCACAGGCTGCCGTGGCATCTCAACATGCTGGCCAAAATGCCAGCATGAACAGCGCCGTTGCCTCCCTTGAACGCATTAAAGAGCGCCAGGCCCTACAGGCTGAAAAGCTTAAGATTGGTGAATCAATGCAAGCGCAAGACTCCGGCGCTGACTTGGAAGCGCGCCTTTCCCAGGCAGGTATCGGCAAACAGCAGACGTCAGGAAGCGATGTTCTGGCTCGCCTAAAAGCCAAGCAAAATGCTGGCAATTGAGTGCTAGCGTTATTACTACCGCCTGAACGCAAGGAAGACTGACGCCATGCCAGTGCTACAACGGCTACTAAAAGTTTTAAAAGCCTCTACGATTAACGTCAGTTGGACGTTTCTGTTACTGCTGGCACTGGCACATATGGCAACCTCTTGGCTACTCATGGGGCTCTCTGGCGAAGAGGTTGCCAACTCACTGCCGTTGTGGCTGTATTTTTACGTTGTTACGGCTTCCACCGTGGGCTATGGGGACTTCTCGCCGAGTTCAACTGCTGGGCAACTGATCGCTGTGTTTTACCTGATCCCAGGCGGTATTTCGCTATTTGCTGCCCTGATTGGCAAGGCAACCGTCACGGTGGGCAACTTTTGGAGGCAGCAAATGCAAGGAAAAGGCGATTACAGCGACCTTACTGGCCACACGGTGGTGCTAGGCTGGCATGGAGAAACCACTGAAAAGATCATTGATATTCTCAAAGCTGACCGGCAGCTCCCTGATGAAATCGTGCTGTGTGTCACCAAAGACATCAACAACCCACGTCCGGGCGACTTAAAATTCGTCAAGGGTGATAGCTTCGCCAACATGGAGCTTCTCAAGCGCGCCGGCGTTGAAAACGCCAGCCGTATTATTATCTATGACGGCAGCGATGAACGCGTGGCGACTGTGGCGCTTTCCGCTTATAGCCTAAAGTCTCCTGGCTGCCATATCGTTGCCCACTGCGAAAACCCTAATACCGCAGCGATGTTGCGCCGAACATTGCCGGGCATCGAATGCACCGAGGCCCTGGCACTGGAAATGCTAGTGCGTTCAGCCACCGATGCAGGCATTAGTCGCGTCGTGAATGAGCTGCTCGCCGTAAATCATGGTGCCACTCAATATCAAACGCGGCTGCAAGATATTCCTAAAGGCAGCACATTTGGCCAATTATTCGCCCTAGCCAAGGAAGCGCATAATGCCACCTTGCTCGGCGTCACTTCCGTTAGTGGCGAGGCGAATATGCTCAACCCGCCCTCCACCCGTGAGCTAAGCGACGGCGATGTGCTGTATTACATGGCCTATGATCGTCTGACGCCGGCACATTTTTCATCGCTGCTGGCATGACATCCTACCGTTTCATGGAGGTTCATCACCATGCTTGGTTCACTTAAATCACTGTTTCGTGCCAACAGTAAAGGCGTGCAGCAAAAGCATGCCAGCGAAACCGCCCAACGCTCTAGCGGCCTACCCGTCGGAATGACCCCAGACGACTTCAACGGTCTTCGACTTGGCGGTATGGTGTCACTCAATATGCTATCGCTGAAGGCGTTCGACAGCCTGAATTTTGATGCCAGTTGGAGTGGCGCAGCGCAGGAAATAGCCGCGATTGGCGTCGTCGAACTTGGCCAGGGCGAACAGCTCGCGCGCTTTTATCTGGAAAACGACACCTGGATTCAAGCCTCCATTGCTAACGGCAAGGTGTTTGAATACAAACTGTTCGATTTCCTGTCGTCACAACATGTTTCTAATCTTGAATTTGATGGTCTGATCAATCAGCCGGATAGCCAGGCACCCGCTCATCCACTCGGCCAGAGCAGCTTTACGCTGGAAGCAGACGACGACATTCCAGACGACCTTAAACGCTATCAACGCGTATGGGGCGCTGAAAGCAGCGCATGGTCAGCCCCGGTAGTGCTTGAGGAAACGGTGACTCGCGCTAATGGCAGCGGAATTTCCCAAGTCACGCACCACTGCATGCTCTATGAGCGCCAAGATCAGGCCTCAGAGCGCTTTGAATATATCCTACTCAGTGCTGAAGCCGATGAGCTGGAAGGCAGTTATCAATTAGTCACCAGCCTGGGAATCGATATCAGCGCAGTGATTATCGAAGCGCATTGATGGTCACCTGAAAGACTCACTGATCACTATTCCCAGCTTCTGCTCACCACGTACGATTTACCACTCACGATTAACGACTAAAAAAGGAAACGATAATGGGCAATATCGGTATGTACTTGGCAGGCCTGCCAGCGTTTTTCGCCTACCTGATCACCGCCGCCATCCTACTGGTAGCGTTCATGGTCGCGTACAGCAAGATTACCCCGCATCATGAATGGAAACTGATCCAGGAAGGCAACGCCGCAGCGGCAACCGCTTTTGGCGGCGCTACCTTAGGCTTTACCATACCGCTCTATAGCGCTATGGCGAACAGCGTGAGTTTCATTGATTTTATCGCCTGGGGCATCATCGCCTTTATCGTGCAGATCGTTACCTTCTTTGCCATCAAGCTGGTGTTGAAAAGCAAAGGGCAGAGCCTTTCCGGACATATTACCGATGGCCACGTCGCATACGGTATTTTCGCGGCAACTATCGCTATCGCGGTTGGCCTGCTCAACGCAGCGTCCATGATCTGGTAAGGGGAGACTTTCATGCAATCATCTAACCAGCCACCGCGCCGCAAGCGCAGTTCTCGGCTAACCCTGGCCTTGATGGGCGCGGCCGGTACAGCCGCGTTAGCCGGCTGTGGGCAGTCATCTCCGCCGCAGGACACTCTATCGGACGTCAACTTCTCCGAACCTAAGGCCTACCAGAACATAGACGAGTGCGTAGCAGACGAGCTTTACACGCGTACCGCCTGTGAAGCGGCGTTTACGGCAGCCGTTGAAGCGGTTCCGCGCTTTGACTCCTTAGAAGCTTGCGAACAGGTACATGGCGAAGGTGCCTGTGAGCCCCCTCCCCAATCAGCTCAACAGGGGCAAGGTGGCAGTTGGTTTGGTCCCGCGCTGATGGGCTATATGGTTGGCAACATGATGGCCAACCGCAATGGCGCACGGGTACAAAGCCTGTATCAGGAACCGGTCTACCGTACCCGCCAGAATCGCGGCGACTGGAATGCTGCGTCGTCCTCTGCTTCTACACGGGTGGACCAACGTAACCAGGCCTTCCGCTCATCGGTTATGCAGTCCAACCAACGGGCAACTCAACGCTCTGGGTTCGGTTCGCGCTCCAGCGCACGGGGTGGATTTGGCTCCTAAGCTAACCTCCGTTCGCTTACTATCTTTCGACGCACTCACCTGCGCCAGCAAGGAGCCGTTTTATGTTGCGCGTTGCCATTACTGAACGCCCTCAATGGCGCGAACTGGCGCACCAGCTAGGGTTTCACTTCCATACCATAGAAGGGGAGCCCTACTGGACCGAGGATGCCTATTACCAGTTTACGCTGGCCCAGATCGAACAAGACATTGAAGATCCCACCGAGGCGCTACACGAGATGTGTATGGATGCCGTTGACCGGGTCTGCCAGTCTGATGCCCTGCTTCACCAGTTAAATATCCCTGAACAGATGTGGGGTGTTATTCGTGCCTCCTGGCGTAATGGCCAGCCCCACCTCTATGGGCGGATGGATTTTGCCTATAGCGGTAATGGGCCTGCCAAACTGCTAGAGCTTAACTACGATACGCCCACCAGTATTTACGAGGCGGGCTTCTTTCAGTGGCTGTGGCTTGAACAGGTGATCGAACAGCGCCTGCTGCCTGCCCACGCCGATCAATTCAATTCGATTCAAGAACGCATGATTGCTGCTCTCGTCCACATCGGGCAGCGCCTTGAACGCGATCCACCAGCCTCTCCGGCACTGCACTTCGCCTCCATCAAAGCCCATGAGGAAGATCGCGCCACTGTTGCTTACCTGCAGGACTGTGCCCTACAGGCGGGACTGAATGCCCCCTTTATCCATATCGAAGACATCGGCTATCAACCCAACACCGACCACGGCTGTTTTGTTGACCTGGAAAACCGGCCCATCCGCGCACTGTTTAAGCTCTACCCCTGGGAAGAAATGAGCGATGACGCTTTCGGTGAGCTGCTGCCCATGATGCAAACCCACTGGTTCGAGCCTCCGTGGAAAGCCATCCTCAGCAATAAGGGCATCCTGCCGTTGCTATGGCAGTGGCATGAAGGCCATCCCAACCTGTTACCGGCGTATTTTGACACCAGTGATGGCACGTCGCTGACACCCGGCTGGGTGCGCAAACCATTTTTCTCTCGGGAAGGTAGCAATATTGAGCTGATAACCACGAGTGGCCAGTACGAAGCCGTTGATGGCCCCTATACCGACAACCCGCGTATTTTGCAGGCCTACCACCCGCTGCCGCGCTTTGGCGAGCGGCATGCCCTGATCGGCAGTTGGGTAGTCGGTGACAAGGCGTGCGGCATTGGTATTCGTGAAGACGTTGGCAAAATCACCAAAGACTCCAGTTGCTTCGTACCGCACGCAATTGTCTAGAGCTTGTCAGCGTTACTCGCTGGCTTCGGGGCGCATCGCTGGGAACAGCAGTACGTCCCGAATAGAGGGGCTGTCGGTAAACAGCATTACTAAACGGTCAATACCAATTCCTTCACCCGCCGTTGGCGGTAAGCCATACTCCAACGCGCGCACGTAGTCGGCGTCAAAATACATCGCTTCCAGATCACCGGCATCTTTTTCGGCGGCCTGTTCGCGGAAACGTTCAGCCTGATCTTCGGCGTCATTAAGCTCCGAGAAGCCGTTGGCAATTTCTCGGCCACCGACAAAGAACTCAAAACGGTCGGTAACAAACGGGTTAGCATCGTTACGACGCGCCAGCGGGCTAACTTCTGCGGGGTATTCAGTAATGAACGTCGGCTGGTCCAGCTTGTGCTCGGCCACTTCTTCGAAGATCTCGGTCTGAACTTTACCCAGCCCCCAGCTCTCCTTCACTTTAATGCCCAGCTTTTCTGCAACCGCTTGTGCGGCTTCCAGCGTATCCAAATCCGCATCGGTGATGCCGTCGCCATGATCAAGAATCGCTTGGCGTAGTGTTAGGCGTTGGAACGGCTTCCCGAAGTCATAGCTAGCGCCTTGGTACTCGATCGTCGTGGTGCCCAGCACTTCTTGGGCCGCCGTGCGCAGCATGGCTTCGGTCATATCGAGCAGATCACGATAATCCGCGTAGGCCCAATAGAATTCGACCATGGTGAACTCAGGGTTATGTCGCGTAGATAACCCTTCGTTACGGAAATTACGGTTGATTTCAAACACCTTCTCGAAACCACCCACCACCAGACGCTTGAGGTAAAGCTCTGGTGCAATACGCAGATACATATCAATATCCAGCGCATTATGGTGAGTAATAAATGGCCGCGCTGCCGCACCGCCGGGGATCGGCTGCAGCATCGGCGTTTCAACTTCCATAAAGCCGCGAGCTTCAAAGAAGCGGCGCATGGAGCTGATTACCGCCGCGCGAGTTTCAAATACCTTACGCGACTGCGGGTTCATGATCAGGTCTACGTAGCGCTGGCGATAACGCGCTTCCTGATCGGTCAGGCCGTGGAACTTATCCGGCAGTGGACGCAGGCTCTTGGTCAACAGCTGCGCTTCTACCATCATCACGTACAGGTCGCCCTTACCCGACTTGTGTACTGGGCCACGGGCAGCGACGATATCACCGATATCCCACCCTTTGATGTCCTCAAGCACGTCAGCAGGCAAGCCCTTTTTATCTACGTAGAGCTGGATTTGGCCGGCCACATCTTGGATCACGATAAACGGGCCACGCTTACGCATGACGCGACCAGCCACCGATGCTTGATGATCAAGCGTTTCAAGCTCCGCTTTATCCTTTTCGCCCAGCAGGTTGTGTAGCTCAACCGTGAGGCTGTCACGGCGAAAATCGTTCGGGAAAGCACTCTTACCTTGCTCAGCGGCGCGCTCACGGCGAGCCGCAAGCTTGGCACGGCGCTCGGCGATTAGGTGGTTTTCGTTATCGAGAGAAGACGCGTCTTGGTTAGCCATCGGGCACCCTGTTCAATGTTCAAACGCTAAAAAGATGACGAACCCCCTGATTAACTATTGCGCTTGGCCATACTGCGTTAAAAATCGCCTCAAAATGCTCATTTACAACCCGTAAACTGCGCTTTTTCGTTGATTTTTGCCTTGTCTGGTCTGCGCTCATCACATTAATCAGAGGCTTCTTACAAACCCTGCTTCAGGCTGGCGACGATAAACTGATCTAAATCGCCGTCGAGCACTTTGTCGCAGTTGCTAGACTGAACGCCGGTGCGCAGGTCTTTGATGCGTTGATCGTCCAGTACATACGAGCGAATTTGGCTGCCCCAGCCGATATCGGCTTTAGAGTCTTCCGCTTCCTGCTTGGCCGCATTGCGCTTTTGCATTTCGTGTTCCCACAACTTGGCCTTCAACTGCTTCATGGCGAAGTCGCGGTTGGCATGCTGGCTGCGTTGATTCTGACACGCCACCACAATGCCGGTCGGCTCGTGGGTGATCCGTACTGCTGAGTCGGTGGTGTTAACGTGCTGGCCACCCGCACCGCTAGAGCGATAGGTGTCTACCCGCAGGTCAGAGGGATTAATTTCAACCTCAAAGCTGTCGTCAATTTCCGGCGACAAAAATACCGATGCAAACGACGTATGACGGCGGCCGCCGGAATCAAACGGGCTTTTACGCACTAGACGGTGCACACCAGTTTCAGTGCGCAACCAGCCAAAAGCATAGTCACCTTGAATATGCAGCGACGCCGATTTAATGCCTGCTACTTCACCAGCAGAAATTTCGATAATCTCTGCTTTGAAACCGTGGCTCTCCGCCCAGCGTAAGTACATACGCAGCAGGATATTCGCCCAGTCTTGAGCTTCGGTACCGCCCGACCCAGACTGAATATCCAGATAGGCATTATTCTCGTCCATTTCACCGGAAAACATGCGGCGAAACTCAAGCTTTTCCAGTGCCGCTTGCAGACCATCGAGCTCTTTGCGCACTTCATCGACGGTGCCTTCGTCATCTTCCATTTCCGCAAGCTCAAGCAAGTCGCGGCTATCAGCCAAGCCTTGGTCGAGCTCATCGATGGTGGCCACGATGGCTTCAAGCGATGCCCGCTCTTTACCCAGCTTTTGAGCATAGTCTGGATCGTTCCAGACATTAGGGTCTTCAAGTTCGCGGGAGACTTCTTCTAGCCGATCTTTGCGTTCGGCATAGTCAAAGATACCCCCTAAGAACGTCTGTCCGCTCAGACAGGTCCTTGATCTGGTTATGTATCGGATTTGTTTCCAACATGGACGTCTCGGCTAACTTTGCGGTGGAAAAGTCGCACAGTGTAGCGAAATTGGCCGCTAACAGCCATCAACAACGACGCTATCGAAACCCCGTATAGCTGCATGCGTAATTTCTGATGGACGCTCTCTTTCTCTCAATGCTAGTACTTAATTAGGAGGCTTTCACCTAAGTAATAGTTGTGAGTCGCAAATAGCAGCATGAAAATAATAATGGAGTCATTTACATGCAACGTTCCCGCACTCTCGCCATCCCGATGGCACTGGCGTTTACCATTGGCATTACTGCCCCACTTCAGGCGGATACACTCCGCATCGCCATCATGGGCGAGCCAGCCTCTCTTGATCCACATAAAATTAGTGGCACTTGGGAAAATGACGTTGTCGGCGATCTTTTTGAAGGACTTGTGACTGAAGCAGCCGACGGCACACGCATCCCCGGCGCTGCAGAGTCGTGGGAAATATCCGATGACGGCACGGTGTACACTTTCACATTGAGAGACGATGCAAAATGGTCTGATGGCGAACCTGTCACCGCCGATGACTTTACGTTTGCCTTTCAGCGTATTTTAACGCCAGCCACTGCCGCGGATTACGCTTACCTGCTTTATCCGATTAAAAATGCCGAAGCCGTCTATACTGGCGAAGCTGATCCCAGCAGCTTGGGTGTGGAAGCCCTAACCCCCTCGACCTTGCAGATTACGCTTGAGCGCTCAACGCCTTACTTCTTAGACCAGCTTTCTCACTACACCGCCTACCCAGTCCCTAGTCATGTAGTCGAGGCATACGGAAACGAGTGGTCTCGCCCTAGTAACATGGTGTCCAACGGTGCTTTCCAGCTACAAGAGTGGCAGTCGCAAACGCGCATCACAGCAACGCGCAACCCCTACTTCCACGACGCTGATAACGTAGCGCTGGACGAAGTTGTCTATCTTCCAATCGAAGAACGCAACACGGCATTAAACCGCTTTCGAGCGGGTGAGATCCATATTGCCCGGGACTTCCCTACTCATCAGTATGGCTGGCTGATGGATAACCTCCCAGAGGCTGTTCAGGTCGCTCCCTATCTCGGCATCTATTACTACGCGTTTAATGCCCGTGATGGGCATGCAACGGCTGACCCACGTGTCCGAGAAGCCCTCAGTCTAGCGGTTCGTCGCGACGTCATTACCGATCAAATTCTGGGCACCGGCGAGCAACCTGCTTACAGCTTCGTTCCACCAAGCGTTAACCACTATTCAGCACCGACTGCCAGCTTTACCGAGCTTTCCCAGGAGGAGCGTCTACAGCGAGCACATGAACTGCTTCAAGAGGCAGGCTACGGTCCCGATAACCCGTTAGAACTCATGCTGCGCTATAACACTAGCGAAGATCACCGCAAAGTGGCCATCGCCATTGCTGCCATGTGGAAGCCACTCGGCGTAGAGGTGGATCTCTACAACGCAGAGGTTGCGGTTCATTACTCTGACATCCGTCAGGGAGACTTTGACGTCGCTCGGGCAGGCTGGATCGGCGACTATAACGACGCCCAAAACTTTTTGAGCTTATTGGAAAGCGATGTATCGAATAACTACGGCGCTTACAGCTCGCCCGAATTTGATACTTTGATGAATGAAGCCGCCAATACCCAGGACATGGATGCTCGCGCTGAGCTGATGGCCGAAGCGGAGGCTATTGTTTTAGAGGACAGTGCAACGCTGCCCATCTACTACTACGTATCGCGCAACCTAGTCAGCCCCGACCTAGTCGGCTGGGAAAGCACGATTGAAGATATCCATCGCTCACGCTGGATTCGCTTCGACCATTAATTCCCTTCTAATCGGCGCTTTATTAACCACGACTTAATGCCGTTACTTCCTCGGGCTGCGTGCCCGAGGAGCGAGGCCCAATCATGCTCAGCTATACCCTAAAACGCATACTTCAGGCGATCCCTACCCTGTGGGTCGTGATCACCCTCTCTTTCTTTTTAATGCATCTGGCTCCAGGTGGCCCTTTCGACGGCGAGCGCCAGCTTCCCCCGGAAATAGAAGCCAACCTGATGGCCTCATATGGCCTGGACAAACCCGTCTGGGAGCAGTATTTCACCTACATGGGAAACCTACTGCAAGGAGACCTTGGCCCTTCATTTAAATACAAAGACTTCTCGGTCACCGAGCTAGTTGCCCAAGGGTTTCCTGTTAGCCTTGAGCTAGGCCTATGGGCAATTAGCCTGGCGCTCCTAATAGGCATTCCTTTGGGTGTTATCGCGGCGCTAAAGCGCAACTCATCCGTTGACTACATGGTGATGGGCACAGCGCTGGCTGGTGTCGCCATCCCCAACTTTGTCATTGCCCCCATGCTGGCGCTGGTGTTCGGTGTATTTCTAGCCTGGTTACCGGTCGGCGGCTGGAATGATGGTCACTGGAAAAACCTGGTTCTTCCCATTGTGGCGCTCTCAATTCAGCAGATTGCTTACATCGCACGGATGATGCGCGCCAGCATGATCGAAGTGCTGGGCAGCCATTTCATCCGCACAGCCCGTGCCAAGGGGCTCAGTGAGAGCGAGGTGATCTTTCGTCACGCCCTGCGTCCGGCAATGCTCCCCGTGATCTCCTATTTAGGGCCCGCCATTGCCGGCATCATTACCGGTTCGGTGGTGATTGAGCAGATCTTCGGCATTCCTGGCATTGGACGCTACTTTGTCCAAGCTGCGCTCAATCGTGACTACACCTTGGTGATGGGCACCGTGGTTTTTTATGGCGGCCTGATTGTGCTTTTTAACCTAATCGTCGACTTACTCTACTCGGCCCTGGATCCGCAGATTCGCTATGATAATGAATAACACAACGCTGACAGCTCCCGCCGTCGGCAACAGTCTAGCGCGTGACGCTTGGCGACGGCTTCGCCAAAACGGTGCAGCGACAGTCAGCCTCGTGCTCCTCGCCGTCATTTCCTTAGTCTGCTTCGTGGGCCCCTGGCTAACGCCTTGGGCATTGGACGAAGTCGATTGGAACGCTTTTTTGGCGCCACCCAGCATAGAAAGCGGCCACTACGCAGGCACTGACTCTAATGGTCGTGACCTCCTGACTCGCGTTTTCTATGGGGGGCAAATTTCACTCTCCGTCGCTTTGGTTGCCACCCTTGTATCCCTGGTGATCGGTGTGCTTTACGGAGCGATTGCGGGCTACTTCGGCGGTCGCATCGACAACCTAATGATGCGGTTTGTCGACATCATGTACTCACTGCCATTTATGTTTATGGTAATCCTGCTGATGGTGGTGTTTGGGCGCAACATTCTGCTGATCTACGCGGCTATTGGTGCCGTTGAGTGGCTCGACATGTCGCGCATCGTGCGCGGACAAGTGCTCGCCTTAAAGCGCCGTGAGTTTGTTGAAGCTGCCCATGCATTAGGCGTAAGTAGCTTCAAAATCGTCACGCGCCATCTGATTCCCAATGCCATCGGACCGGTGATCATCTATGTCACCCTAACGGTGCCCAAGGTCATTTTGCTGGAAAGCTTTCTCTCTTTTCTGGGGCTAGGCGTTCAAGAACCGTTGACCAGCTGGGGTGTGCTGATTAGCGAAGGCAAAGACATGATGGAAACGGCCCCGTGGATGCTTATTGTACCCTCTGCGTTTCTCGCTATCACACTGTTGTGCTTAAACTTTCTAGGGGACGGTCTGCGTGACGCCCTGGACCCTAAGACGCGCTAGGAAAATGCACGGAGGCTTCATGTCCCAACCACTACTGGAGTTTGACCGTTTACGAGTCGACTTCGACCTCCCCGATGGTACCGTTACCGCCGTCAACGACGTTAGCTTTACCATTTATCAGGGCGAGACACTTGCTTTAGTCGGTGAATCTGGCTCCGGCAAGTCGATCACATCAACCGCCGCCATGGGGCTGCTGCCCGAATTGGCGCGCGCCTCAGGCTGTATTCGCTGGCATGGCGGCGCTGGCGATGAAGACTTGCTAGCGGTCAGCCGCCAGCGCCTGCGGGCCATCCGTGGCAATGAGATCTCGATGATCTTCCAAGAGCCCATGACATCGCTCAACCCAATGCACCGCATTGGGAGGCAAATCCGTGAAGTGCTGCATAAACACACAGCCTTGCGGGGAAGAAGCTCTCACCAGCGGGTACTTGAACTCCTCGCACAGGTGGGCATTCCGGAGCCGGAACGCCGCATCGAGAGCTATCCCCATGAGCTGTCAGGAGGCCAGCGCCAGCGGGTGATGATTGCCATGGCACTGGCCTGCGAGCCCAAACTGCTGATTGCCGACGAACCGACCACCGCCCTTGATGTCACTGTGCAAGCACAGATTCTTGCGCTCCTTAAAGACCTTCAAGCTCGCTACGGCATGGCTATTCTGTTCATCACCCACGACCTTGGTGTTGTCAGACATTTAGCAGATAGCGTTTGCGTGATGCAGCAAGGCAAAATAGTAGAAGCGGGAAAAACTGACACGCTATTTCAATCGCCCCAGCACTCTTACACCCAAATGCTTATCGCCGCCAATCCAAGCGGACGAAAAGAAGCTGTCCCAAACTCAGCCCCCGTGCTTCTGAAAGCGCAAAACATTCATGTTCGCTTTCCTATCAAAAAGCGCCTTTTTGGCCCCAACCGCTATTTCGAAGCAGTGAAAAATATCGACCTAACACTGCGGCGAGGGCAAACCCTAGGCATTGTTGGCGAATCGGGTTCAGGAAAAACTACGTTAGGCCGTGCGCTTCTTCGGCTGGTGAAAAGTAGCGGCGATATCTGCTTCGATGACATCGACGTAGCTCGCCTTGACCGCGCTGGAATGCGGCCGCTAAGGTCGCGTATGCAGGTGGTTTTCCAAGACCCCTTTGGCTCGCTTTCACCCCGTATGACCATAGGTGACGTTATTGGCGAAGGATTACGTGTTCACCAACCGCTGTTACGCCGAGCCGAACGCGATACCCTCGTTATCCAAGCCTTAGAGGAAGTCGCTCTAGACCCTGCCCACCGACACCGTTACCCACATGAGTTCTCGGGTGGACAGCGCCAAAGGATTGCAATCGCCCGAGCCCTGGTCGTCAAACCCGAGTTCCTGCTGCTTGACGAACCCACCTCTGCTCTAGACCGCTCGGTTCAAATGACCGTCATTCAGCTACTACGTGACTTGCAACAACGTCACGGGCTGACTTACCTGTTCATTAGCCATGACCTCGCCGTCGTGCGTGCGCTCGCTGATGAAGTGATTGTGATGCGGCAAGGTGAAATCGTCGAGCAACGTGATACCGCCTCGCTATTCAACGCTCCTCGTCAAACCTATACCCGCGAACTGATGCGCGCCGCCTTCCTGGAAAGCAGTGCATAGCTGCTCACCTACTAACTGGTAGCTAGTAGTTGCAACCCTGTGGGCATTGAACGAAAAAACCCGGCGTAAGCCGGGTTTATAGGTAAAACGATTAAAGCAGACAGCTTATCATCAGAAACGATAGGTAAGCTGAGCACCGAAACCATGGGCTTCGTTTTTATAGTCTGCGGAGTAGTTAGAGGTAATCGGCGGTGTTTGCTGACCGGCAACAGTAAAGCTGTCGGTTTTGCTCTGATCAACCTGGGTGCTACGCTCGGTAAGGTACGAGTAGGCAACGTCCAAGGTTAAATCAGGCGTGGGGCTCCAGCCTGCACCAATCGAGAAAATCCGACGGTCGTCAGAGGGAATACGCACGCTGCGAGTTTCATCCTGGGTGGGCGTAAAGTCCAGCGCTACCCCAGCGCGTAGTGCCACTGTTGGTGTTAACTGGTACTCGCCACCGGTAGAGAATGCCCACGCATTGGAGTAATTCTGCTGTTCGTTGGTAATTTCACCACGCTCGGTGCCGGTGACCAAAATCTGGTCAAAGCGACTCCAGCGTGCCCAGGAAACACCGAACATCAGCTTCAGCTTGTCGCTCATTTCCTGAGTCAACGAGAAGTTGACTGTTTCAGGCGTTGTTAAATCCAGCGCTGCCGTATCTGTTACTGTGCCGATCCCTAGCTGATCCAACACAGGTGAGTTAGCCGCAAAGCTACCTTCCAGATTAAAATCTACTTTTGAGCGGTACGTTAAGCCGAACGTAGTTTCAGGTGCTGGCTGATAAATGACACCCAAGTTATAGCCCCAGGCCTCATCATCGCCTTCCACACGCGAATCCACTTCAGAAAGGCCTAGCGGAGTTGCCACAGGCACCTGACGACGCAGTTCACCCTCTACTCGGTTATAGGTGAGGCCTGCGCCGACAGACCACTGCTCGTTAAAACGATACGAGACCGTTGGCTGAGCCGTCATCACTTTTACTTCGGTGTAGTTGCCCTGGTTACGCCCCTGAAAACCATTTTCGTATTCGGTTTTAGAACCGAATGGCGCGTAGACCCCAAAACCGAATGCCAGCTTTTCATTAACAGGGTGCGCATAGAAGGCAAAGGGAATTAGCGTACCTGGCACCATGTCACCATCGTTGGTGCCCGCCACTGGCAACGTATCTGTCGCCCCCCCTGTCGCTTGTAGGAAAGCAGGGCTACTCTGTGAGGCACGTACATTAGAAATGTCGCTATTTACGTTGAGGAACGTGCCACCTACCGTAATTTGGGCACGATCAAGAAACGACATACCTGCCGGGTTACCGTACACAATGGTTGCATCATGCACATTTGAGCTGCGCCCGGCATGACCATATCCCTGTCCGCTGACGCTCTGCTCATTGATTTGATAACCGCCTGCTTGCGCCTGACTAACAAAAGCAACTGATGCTACTGCGGCCGCCAAGGTGAGCTTTTTAAATTTATTATGCATAGTGGGCCTCTCTTCCCAATGATCCGATGGATACTTCCATCCACCCTCTTTGTTCTAACACCTCAGTTTTCGCCTAATGACCGCTTGGGATCAAGGGCAAACGAGCGTTTTATTTCGGTTTTGACTTATACATTAGTCGAACGAGTGTTTTAAATCAGTGTTTTAGTCATTTCGACTGAAGGTCACAATATCGCTTGACCTATGTGTTACCCATAGGTTTTACACTTAAAAACATCAAAACTTCCACGCAGAGGACGTTATGCAGCCTGGAGAGATGAAGGTCGGCGAACTTGCCAAACGCGGTAGCGTTACCGCAGAAACGGTTCGCCATTACACCCGTGAAGGGTTGCTGGCACCAACACGCCACCCTGAGAACGGTTACCAGTTATTTTCAACTACTGACTTAGAGCGACTGCACTTTATTCAACGAGCACGCAAGCTCGGCTTTAGTGTGGCTGAGATTCGCGACATCCTGGCTCACGCCGATCAAGGCGACTCCCCATGTCCATTGGTGCGCGATCTACTTACCCACCGACTACCACAAATACGGGCACGCATTGCCGAGCTTGAAGCGCTCGCCCAACGCATGGAACAGGCATTAGAGAGCTGGCAGCACATGCCAAATGGCATGCCCGATGGTCATAGCCTATGCCGTTTAATTGAGAGTTTTCCCGAGGAGACACCATGCAATCACGCACCATGCAGCCACAAACACTGAGTCGCACCGTGCCGGGCATGAATTGCCAGGGCTGCGTAAAGCGTATGCGCGAGGCGATTCAAGCCGCAGACCCCAACGCCCTCGTTGAAGGCTTTCCCGCAGAAAAACGCTTGGAAGTTACCAGTACGTTAGAAAACGATTCACTGGACAGCACATTAAGTGAAGCGGGCTATCCACCGGGTGACTCCAACAGCGAGACTCAACCACCGACGGAAAGTGATACTGCGCCAACGGTCGATAACGGTAACGACAAACTGACGGCTGAAAATGAGACGCCCACCAGCGCGCCTCAACAGAGGCTATTGATTAGTGGCATGACCTGCGCAGGCTGTGTGAATAGCGTCGAAAAAGCGTTGGTCAACACCCCGGGCGTTACCGACGCCTCGGTGAACTTTGGCACCCACACCGCCCAAGTAACCGGCAGGGTTGAGCGCGCGGCTCTGATTAACGCTGTGGCGGCAGCAGGCTACCGCGCCGAGCCTATTGTCGACATGCGCGAGGCCGAACGCATTCGTGAGTCCCAAGAGGCCGCAACCTATCGCCAGCGCCTGCGCGGCAGCATGCTGTCATTAGCGCTGGCTATTCCGCTCATGCTGAGCATGTTCGTTTATCACCCGCACCCCATGGGAATGGGCCGTCTTTATTGGCTGGTCATTGGCCTGCTTACCCTGGCTATTTTGGCATTTCCAGGGCGGCACTTTTTTACCAACGCTTGGAAACAGTTCAAGCTCCATCAGGCCAATATGGACACGCTCGTGGCCATGGGTACGGGTACCGCCTGGCTCTATTCGATGATGGTCGTGGCGTTTGCTCCTTGGCTACCAGAGGTCGCTCAAGGCATCTACTTTGAAGCATCGGCCATGGTGGTGGGGCTCATCCTGCTCGGCAATGCCATGGAGTTACGTGCCCGTGGACGCACCAGCAGTGCATTAAAACGCTTGCTAGACCTGCAGGAGAAAACTGCACGCGTGATCCGTAATGGCCAAGAGCAGGAGTTGCCTGTTGACGACGTAGCGATAGACGATCATATCCGCGTACGCCCCGGCGAACGACTGCCAGTGGATGGCATCGTACTCGATGGCCAAAGCTATATTGATGAATCCATGCTGACCGGTGAACCGCTGCCCGTTCATAAAAACGCGGATGACGATGTCAGCGCTGGTACTGTTAACGGCAATGGCAGCTTGGTCTATCGCGCCACTCGTGTGGGCAGCGACACTCGCCTGGGACGCATAACCGAACAGGTCGCCAGCGCTCAAAACTCTCGTCCGCCAATTGGTGAACTGGCCGATAAGGTATCGGGAATTTTTGTTCCCAGCGTGATGATCATCGCCGTACTAACCGCACTGATCTGGTTTAACGTCGGCCCCGCTCCCGTGGTGATCCATATGCTGGTGACCGCCACCACGGTACTGATTATCGCCTGTCCCTGCGCATTAGGGCTGGCAACACCCATTTCCACCATGATTGGGGTGGGTAAAGCCGCCGAGCACGGCGTGCTGGTAAGAAGCGGTGAAGCGTTACAAACCGCCAGCCAAATCACCACCTTAGTGGTGGACAAAACCGGTACTTTGACTGAGGGCAAGCCTCAAGTGACCGATGCGACGGTGCTACATAATGACTCTTCGCAAGTGCTCTCCTGGGTAGCCGCACTGGAAAGTCGTTCGGAACATCCGTTAGCCAATGCATTAACGGCTTATTCAGAAGCGCATAATGCCACCGCTGAAACACTGGATACGTTTGATAGCGTCACCGGTGGCGGCGTGAAAGGTAGCACCCAAGCAGGCGACTCACTGCTGCTGGGCAATGCCCGCCTACTCGAAGAGGCTGGCGTGGACCTAACCCCCGCAGAAGAGAGCGTACGCCAGCTAGAAGCGAAAGCACGTTCATTGGTGTACCTGGCAGCCAATGGCAAGCTAGCTGCTCTATTCGGCATCAGTGACCCGCTGCGTGCTGACGCGGCTGCCGCAGTGAAACGCTTACAAGAAGATGGCTTAACCGTCGTCATGCTTACTGGAGATAATGAACACACTGCGGCCGCCGTGGCACGAGAAGTGGGCATTAGCGAGTTTAGAGCAGGCATGACGCCAGATGATAAACATGCGGAAATTGAGCGTCGTCAGCAGGCAGGAGAGGTTGTAGGCATGGTGGGAGACGGCATTAATGATGCCCCAGCACTGGCTCGTGCCAACGTTGGCTTTGCCATCGGCCAGGGCACCGACATCGCTATGGAGAGCGCTGGGATTACCTTGATGCGCGGTTCGCTACATGGTGTGGCTACTGCTATCGAGCTAAGCCGGGCGACGCTTACCAACATCAAGCAGAACCTAGTCGGTGCCTTTGGCTATAACGTACTGTGCATCCCGATTGCTGCCGGCGTGCTTTACCCCTTCACCGGCATGCTGCTGTCACCCATCATTGCCGGTGCGGCCATGTCGCTATCGTCAATCACCGTGGTGAGCAACGCCAACCGCTTACGGCTTTGGAAAACCGCCCAACAGGAGGCCTCATGAGCCTATTGATCAACCTGGCAGGAATCGGTCTTATCGCCGCTATCGTATGGTGGTTTTGGCTTAGCGCCTGATAAGTCATTTCATCGCGGCTGTAGCATCATGGGTAGGCCGCCTTGTGGGCGTAATGTCAGTCGACATTCAATGCTTACTTGGTGGCCTTTCACTAGTTTAGGCGTGAAATGTTGTGCCAATGTTGCCAAGCAGAGAACACCTTCGTAAAGCCCAAAGCGTTTTCCGAGACAAACACGTGGCCCCACGCTAAAGGGTAGATAAGCAAATTTGTCTGGACGTGGAGCATCTGGAAGAAAACGCTCTGGAACAAAATGATCGGGCGCCTCCCACAATTTACGATGCCGGTGCAGCAGCCAAGGGGATACGAGCAAAACGGTCCCTTCACGCACATCGCGATTGCGCACCTTATCACCTCCTCGCGCTTGCCGGCTCAGCATGGGTACCGGCGGATATAGCCGCATGGCTTCCTCAAATACCGCCATTGTATAAGGCAGCTTAGCGACATCTTCATAGCACGGCGTTCTACCACCGAGCACGTCATCAAGTTCATGCTGCAGACGCGCCATAGCCTGAGGGTCATAATCAAGCAGGTACCAGCACCACGCCAATGCGTTAGCAGTCGTTTCATGGCCTGCCATAAACATGACAATCGCTTCATTACGCACTGCTTTTCGGCCCATCGGGCAGCTATTATCTCCGCCATCTTTCATAGACGTCATAAAGCTCTCAATCAGGCTATGCTGTCCTTGCCCTGATCTGTGCGTATGACGATCAATAATACGGTCAATAATTTCATGCACTTGTTTTGCTGAATAGCGCGTACGTGCTCTTCGCAGTGGATTACCTAGCAAACTTAAAAATGGCAATCCCAGCATATTGGCCATATCTAAATGCTCAGAATGACGCTGATATTCGGTAAAACCAGCCACCACCTGCTCAGCTTCTTCGTCGGTGGTATCATCCCCAAAAATCGTTCGGCCAATGATACGCGCTGTTAAATGAGCCATCTCAGTCAGCATATCAATGGGCGTATCTGATGGATGCTGGGCCCATCGCTTGGCAGTTTCCTCCGCCGAGGCGGTCATGGTGGTACAGAAACCGGGTAACAGAGCGTTGGTTAGCGATGGCGCGCACTGGCGGCGGCGCTGACGCCACAAATCGCCATCGCTGACAAACAACCCATCATCAAGAAGCGGTTCCAGAGCACGGCGCATTTGCGGACTTTTACGATCATAGTTGTCGTGCTGCTCAAGGAAAACGCGACGAACCGTATCGGGGCTATTACACAGAACATAGTCTTGCTTCATCAGCGCCATGCGCGAGGTACGTATTGAGTAGTCTTCCTCCCGCCAGACAGAAAGCAGATTGTGCTGCGCTAGACGCAAGCGATGCACGATGCCTTTACTGGCTGAAACAGGCGTTACCTTGACCGGAGGTTCCAAGCCCTTAGCCCGGTTCAATGCCGCAGAAAGCCCCTGATGGTCATTCGCACTTTTTGTTGTTACTGCTTTGCATAAAACACTATCTTGGTGCATTGTCCCCTGCCCTACTATTTATATGTTTGGAAGCCGACTCTTATTCACGGGACATACTTTTTAACTAAATTTAACGACGTCTACCTTAACAGGAACAGCCGGCTTGGCGCATCGACGGTTAATTACCCTGCTTGATAAGAAATCTCTAGCGACCTGTCTCGTTAGTTCTATTTAACTAACACCGATATACCGCCCTGGTTTGTGATTCAAGGCAATAATCAAATTCAGCGTCAGTGCCCCCAACACGGAGTAACCCACGCGGTCTAGCGGTAGCTGGGTCAGTGCCACCAGCAAAATTAGCCCGTCGATCCCCAGCTGCACATAGCCTGCCCGCAGGCCATGCTTTTCTTGCAGATAGAGCGCGAGAATATTAATTCCCCCAAGGCTGGTTCGATGCCGGAACAACATCAACATGCCTATGCCCATTAAAGCGCCTCCCATCAACGCAGCGTACAGCGACGGAACATTGGCGAACTGTACCCAACCTTGGGTAAGTTCAGAAAACAACGACACGAGACCGATAGCGGCAAACGTGCGCAGCGTAAAACTCCACCCCATGCGCTTAATGGCCAAATAGTAAAATGGTACATTGATGGCAAAAAACCAGAAGCCAAATCCCCACCCAGTCACGTAATTCAGCAGTAATGCCAGCCCAGCGGTGCTGCCAGTGATCAATACCGAATGGGTATAAAATGCCACACCTAAAGCAACAAACAGCGTGCCAAGTACCATGGCCATCATATCTTCATAGTATTTATGCGGATCTTTAGGCAGATCGTCCCGCATGAGGATGTCCTTTTGTAGAATTATTCGAGCACTTCTTCCACGAGACTCTGCAACGTCAGTGTCTTTACAGAGAATCACCGGGAAGGGAGAACGTATTTCCGACGCTCAATGGCTCTTATTTCATCAGCGCCCCAGCGCACTCTCTAGTATATTGGCGGCATTGGCTGCCCCATTTGCTTTCTGCACGGCGCTTGAAAAACGCTGGGCAGATTGACGAAATACGGGCTCATGCATTAGTCGCTCTAGCTGTCGCACCAATTTATTGGGATTAATTCTACGCACTGACATCTGCAAGCCGAATTTTTGGCGCACGCCAATTTGAGCATTGAGACGCTGCTCATAGTGGGCAGGCAGCGCCAGCATTGGCACACCCGCCGCTAATGACTGATACATACTGCCATTGCCACCGTGATATAGCATTGCTCGTGCATGAGCCAAGAGCTGCGAGCCAGGCGCATAGCGCGTAAAACGGAAATTACTCGGGGCAGCATCCATCACCTCTTCGCTTACCTGACCACCGGTGGTCACCATAAAACGGTAAGGCAGCACTCCCAGCGTGGGATACGTGCTGCGCAGGAAGTGCTCTAGCAACCCTGTTGACCCCATGGTGATATAAATATTGGGCGTGCCATCTTGGAGTTCATCAAACCATTCAGGTAACGGGGCCGTTAGATCTGGGGAGATTGGCCCCACCATATGATAATCGCGAAACCGTTTAGGCAAGCTGTAGAGCCCTGGTAAATCAGGCGAAATCATTGGCATGTGATAGAGCATGTCAAAGGCATTTCGGTCTGGCCGCTGATACTTCTGATAAAGTCGCCGTCGGATACCAGACAGTAAATAGCGGTCTAAGCCTTTAGCAGCGTAGTAAGTAGGTGTTGGCGGCGTTAACAGTCTTGCGGCATAGCCATTCATGATGCCAGCACACGGGACGCCGGCAATGTACGCGGCAGTACTGGCACTTACCGTGGCATCACCCACCACTAAATCAGGTTTGGCCTGTTCGATAGCCTGCAACTGGGACTCAATAATCTTGGTTAGAGGCGCCCAATAGCGTAGGTGCACCATATCCCAAAAGGAGGCTTTCCAGCCAAGACGTTGGAAGCGTATCCATATATCGGGAAGATTCGGCTCTCGAGCATAGATAAGAGGGAACCCTGCTTCCTGAACAAGGCTCAAGCGAGAGCTGGGATGGTTAGGATCATCACCCGCGAAAATCACTTCGTGCCCACGTTGGCGCAGTACGTTGGCTATCTCGATACAACGCACTGTATGCGCAAGCACCCACCCCAGAGGGAAAAACAGGATACGTGACGGTCTGGCAGCCACATTGCTACCACTAAGCGAGTCTGACATACCAGGTTTCCTGTCTTATTCAACCATCAAACGATGTTGTCCACTGACTAAAATCCGCGAATAGCAAAGAGAATTAGACAGGGCTGGCGTGCTCTACCATCAACTGCAAGGACTCTCGTCCTCGCCAGCGGTTGCGATTGAGCTTATAGGCGCAGTGCAGCGTGTCGCCCACGCTAAATGAGGGGAGCTCCCCCGGCGTTAACGCCCGGAACCAAATCGCTTTGCTAGTCACCGCGCCCATGGAAAGTTCCATCATCAGGTGAGAACCTTCAGCACCTACTGGGCGTAGTGCTTCAACAATAAAGCGCCCTTCAAATAGTGGCGGGTCAAACTCACGCCCGTAAGGGCCAAGCGCTTCAACTTCGCTTAGCGTTAACAGAGATAGCTGCGACGTAGAGAGCTCGCCATCTGTCCATAGCCGCGGATAAAGCGGTGTATCGCCTAGTTGCTCACCAACGGCCTGTAAAAAAGCAGCTTTAAAGGCCGCTAACTGTTCTCTTGGTACGCCGACACCCGCCGCCCCACTATGGCCGCCAAAGCGCGGTAGCGACTCAGGGGCTAGCTCAAAGGTGCGTTGCAGCGCATCCCGTAGGTGCAGGCCATCAATCGAGCGACCAGAACCAGTCAACATATTGGGCGCCGCCGCGCGGGTCAGCACCAACGCGGGGCGGCCATAGGCCTGCACTAACCGCGAAGCGACAATACCTTGCACGCCAGGGTGGCCATCTTCCAGCAGTACCACCACAGCAGGCTCATTAGCCTCCAGCGACGAAACGGCAAGTGCACGCGCTTCTTCCGCCATGTCCGCTTCAATCGCCTTGCGAGACTGGTTGTCTTGATCAAGCACCTCTAGCTGACGATTGGCGACACTATCACTTTCCGCGAGCATAAAATGTAACGCCGCATAGGGGTCATCCAGCCGTGAGCGAGCGTTAATTCGTGGCCCCATTTGGAACGCCAGCGTTTCAGCGTTAAATGGCACACTATCTGCCCCAAGCCGCGCCGCCATGGCGCGCCAACAGGCAGCGTCCATACGGTTGATCAGCGTTAATCCGTAGTTGACCACTGCGCGGTTAGCCGGACTACCGCCCAGCGAAACACAGTCCGCTACGGTGCCCAGTGCAACGTAAGAAAGCCACGGTGATAGCTTAGGTGTCGCATCAGGCATTGCCCCCCATTCAATCAATACGCCGCGGGCAAGCGACATCAAAAGCCATGCCACCATACACCCAGCGATCGTTTTATCGGGATAGTCACAATCACTGCGTGTCGGGTTAACGCAGGCATAGGCAGAAGGCGGTGGGCCTTCCAACGGCAGCGCGTGGTGGTCGCTGACCACCACATCAATACCAGCGGCTTTCAAGCGTGCAATTCGCGGCTCATCTGAGCTACCGCAGTCAGCGGTAATCACCAGCGAGGGCAGCGGTTTTAAACCAAGTGTGCGCTCCACCAGCGGCAGGCTAATGCCATAGCCATCGTGGATACGGTGGCCAATCAAACTATGTAACTTGTGTTCAGATACGCCAAACAGCTCCACCAACGTACGCCGAATCACCACATGGGAGGTGATGCCGTCCACATCGTAGTCGGTGAGAATGCCGATGGACTCCCCTTCTGCCACTGCCTGGGCAATACGTTCAGCGGCACGGCGGCCATCGGCTAGCTTTTCTGGATGCGCCAAGTAGCGCAAGCTCGGCGCCACCAGGGGTGCGAGCTCGCCCTTATAGCCCGGCAATCGTGAGGCCAATAGCCGTGCTTGTAGCTCGCTTAAGCCTTCCGCTTGGGCACGCACATAGATAGCCTCGTCCAGTGGACGAGGCTCTAAGCGTGGCTGATTGGCGTTCTGCTGCGTGAGTGCGGGTTCGTCGGCCATGACGCCTCAGCGCCGATTGTCAGCGACAAACTGCTGCACGGCGCTCAGTTCAGCGGACAGCACCGTGTAGCGCTCTTCGCGCTCAAGCAAATCATCCATATGAGTGGGCAACGGCACACCCTGGAAACCTGCCTTGACCACGGCTTCAGCGAATTTCGCCGGATGCGCGGTAGCAAGCGTAATCACCGGCGTCGTGGTATCCACTCGTGCGCGCTCTGCAGCGCGATAGCCAGTGGCCGTATGGGGGTCAAGGATCTCCCCAGTACGGTGATGGGCTTCACGAATGACTTCCAGAATGGTCGCATCATCAACGCTATGGCTGGCGAATTTTTCGCGCAGCTTGGCCAGCGGTGCATCGGCAAGCGCCGTAGGCTCTTGCTGGAAGCGTTCTAGTAGCGCTGCCACAGCGGCACCATCGCGGTCGTATGCATCAAACAGCAAACGCTCAAAGTTTGACGAAACAACGATGTCCATTGACGGCGCGAGGGTCGCTGCCAACTCTTTCTTGGAGAAATCATTGGCGGCAAGCGTGCGATGCAGAATGTCGTTGGCATTAGTGGCAATAATGAACTGCTTCACCGGCAGCCCCATCTTAAACGCCATGTAGCCTGCGAAGACGTTACCGAAGTTAGCCGACGGAACGCAGAAGCTCACTTCTCGCTGAGGCGCGCCCAATGCAACACCAGCGGCGATGTAGTACACGATCTGCGCCATGATGCGCGCCCAGTTGATCGAGTTCACCGCCACTAAGCGCGTGCCATTCAGGAAATCCTGATTAGCAAAGCTCGCCTTAACCATTGCCTGGGCATCATCAAAATTGCCTTCGATAGCAATATTGAAGACGTTGTTGGCGAGCACCGACGTCATCTGGCGGCGCTGCACTTCAGACACGCGGTTATGCGGGTGGAGAATAAAAATATCGAGGTTATCGCAGTGGCGACAGCCTTCAATAGCCGCGGAACCGGTATCCCCAGAGGTCGCACCCATAATGACGGCACGTTCACCACGCTTTTTCAGGAAATGATCCAGCAGCCGCCCTAACAGTTGCAGTGCGACATCTTTAAACGCCAGCGTTGGGCCGTGGAACTGCTCTAGCAGAAAGTGATTGGCATCCAACTGCTTTAACGGCACAACAGCGTCATGATTGAACGTGGCGTAAGCTTCTGTCACCAAGCGACGGAAGGTCTCGTCGTCAATTTCACCATTTACAAACGGCTTCATGACCCGAAAAGCAATCTCGGCGTAGGAAAGGCCAGCCATGCTGGCCAGCTCTTCCTTAGAAAACTCGGGCAGCGTTTCCGGCACATAAAGTCCGCCGTCGCTGGCCATTCCAGTTAACACAACCTCTTCAAAGGAGAGCGCGGGCGCTTGGCCACGCGTGCTGATATAACGCATGAGTTACTCCCCTTCGCTCAGACTTTCAACGCGAATACGGGTAACCGGCCCAGCAATATCCGCCATGGACTCGATTTCACGGATAGCATCGTTCATCTGTTTCTCTTTTGTGCGATGCGTCAGCAAAATGATCGGCACCAACTCACCTTCAGTAGCCTCTTTCTGGATCAGCGCTTCAATAGAGATGCCCTGCTCGGCCAGAATGGTGGCAACACGCGCCAACACACCCGGGCGATCCACCGCCAACAGACGCAGATAATACGCTGTGGTAATATCTTCCATCGGCATAATAGGCAGTTGACTGGCATCATCGTCGATGCCGCTAAACGCTAGGTAAGGCACCCGGTAGTGGTGATCCGTGGCGATATCACGGGCAACATCCAGCAGGTCGGCTACGACGGCAGACGCTGTCGGCTCAGCACCGGCGCCAGCGCCGTAGTAAAGTGTTGGACCAACCGCATCACCCATCACAGCAATCGCATTTTTAACGCCGTGCACATTCGCCAGCAGGCGCTCTTTAGGAATCAACGTCGGGTGAACTCGGAGCTCTAGCCCTTGATCAGTCCGTTTAGAGATGCCCAGATGCTTAATCACGTAACCCAGGTTATCGGCCTGCTCGACGTCTTCTGCAGTAATGCGAGAAATACCTTCGGTGAAGGCTTTATCAAACTGCAGCGGCACGCCATAGGCAATTGACGCCAGGATGGTCAATTTATGGGCAGCGTCGATACCTTCCACGTCGAAAGTGGGGTCAGACTCCGCGTAACCTAGCGCTTGGGCTTCGGCCAACACGTCTTCAAACGCGCGACCTTCATCACGCATATGGGTGAGAATGTAGTTACCGGTGCCGTTTATGATGCCCGCTACCCACTCGATACGGTTAGCACCAAGGCCTTCGCGTAGCGATTTGATGACCGGAATACCGCCCGCCACAGCCGCCTCAAAGGCAACAATGACGCCTTTCTTATGCGCGGCGCGGAAAATTTCATTACCGTGAACAGCAATCAATGCCTTGTTGGCAGTCACAACGTGCTTGCCGTTTTCAATCGCCGTTAGCACCAACTCGCGGGCGATATCATAGCCACCAATCAGCTCTACCAGCACATCCACGTTAGGGTTATTAGCCACCTCAAACACGTCAGAGGTCGCATTAATGCCGGTAATATCGCAGTCAGGGTGAATACTGCGGTGGGCAACCTGTTCAATCACAATCGGGCGGCCAGCACGACGGCTAATGTCATCAGCGTTACGTGTTAAGACGTTAAATGTACCGCCACCGACCGTACCTAACCCACAAATGCCTACTCTTACCGGTTTCAAAATACTTCCCCTTTCGTGATGGGCACCCATAAGTGCCGCCTCTTAAATCAGTGTCTCAGCGCTATCGTTCGTCACTGCACGTGACGTTATTCGTCTTCCAAGCCTAACATGCTAACGAGCCGGTCGGGGGGTACAAACCCTGGCACCATTTTCCCGTCGGGCAACACAATCGCAGGAGTACCCTGCACGCCCACAGCCTTACCTAATTCGTACTGATCGGCAACGGGGTTATCGCAGTTTGCCGATGCCGCAAGCGTTTGGCCTTGTTTAGCTTGAGTCATGGCCTCGCTACGGTTATTCGAACACCACACTTGCTCAAGCGTCGTCGCAGCACCACTGCCCATGCCTGCGCGTGGAAAGGCCATATAGTGCACTGCAATGCCGCGCTCGTTAAGCTCAGGCACCGTTTCATGTAGCCGCTCGCAGTATGGGCAGGTAGGATCCGTAAACACAATTACCGTAGCTTTCGGCTCACCCACACCTTGAAAAACGACTCGCTCGCTCGCTGGAATGGCAGCAAGCACTGTAGCCCTTTCTTGGTTACGCGCCTGCTCGGTTAAGTTAACCAAACCATTATCCGCGTTTTGATAGAGGTCCCCTACCAAAAAGTGGCTACCATCGGCATTGGAGTAAAAAGATTCACCACTTTCCAGAACAACGTGGTACACCCCGTCCATTGGCGTTGCGTTTACCTGCTCCACCGGCATTGACTGGCCGTTAACTTGCAAGTTCTCCGTCAGATACTCGGAAACGGAGTCAGCACTGGCAACAGCAGGCAGTAAACACCCCGCAAGCGCCAGCCAGGGAACACAGGATTTAGCAACTAAAGACATACGTTGATGCATTGTATCTTCAACCTCGCGGATGGTGTTCGGCATGCAATTGCTCCAGGCGCGCCTGGGCAACATGCGTATAAATTTGCGTTGTAGATAGGTCGCTATGACCTAACAACAGCTGTACGACCCGCAAATTAGCACCATGATTCAATAAATGAGTCGCAAATGCGTGGCGTAACGTGTGAGGCGACAAGGGCCGAGTAATACCCGCAGTGATAGCGTGGGCTTTAATGCGGTGCCAAAACGTTTGCCGCGTCATGGCTTTATCTGCTCGCCCAGGAAACAGCGCGGGCCGTGTAGGATCTTGCATCAGCGCAGGCCGAGCCGTCTTCACATAATGCCCTATCCACTCGGCAGCCTCTTCACCCATTGGCACCAGCCGATCTTTATCGCCCTTGCCTCTTACGCGAATAACCCCTTGGCGAAGATTGACCGCATCGCCAGTCAATCCAACCAGCTCCGACACGCGTAGCCCGCAGGCATACAACAGCTCAAGCATGGTGCGGTCGCGAACTCCAAGCGAGGTGCTGATATCAGGGGCGAGCAACAGGCGCTCAACCTCTTCCTCTTCCAGGGTATTCGGCAAGCTAGGGCGTACCCGCGGCAGCGCCACATTGGCCAATGGGTCGCTAGCGATATGCCCATAAAGCCGTGCCCAACGGTAAAAACTGCGCAGCGACGAGAGTAGCCGTGCATTACTGCGTAGTTGATAGCCCTGTTCTCGACGTAATTCCAACCACTCGCTAAAACGCTCTGATGAAGGAGTTAACAGTGTTTCTCCCGCACTTTCGAGCTGCTGTTGCCAAGCAGTTAAGTCATGCCGATAAGCCGCTAACGTATGGTCGCTTGCCCCTTGCTCTAACCATAAGGCATCTAGATAGGCATCTATCACGCTCATAGGCTAACGGTCTCTTGACGGTGGTACCACAAACAAAAACCCCGCCCCGCAAAGCGGTGACGGGGTCTTGGTATCCGAGCGCGACGCATGTCAAAAACAGCGTGCGCCCGTGAAAAAGTGGCAGTTAAGCCAGCTTTTCCTTGATACGCGCCGACTTGCCGCTGCGCTCGCGCAGGTAGTACAGCTTGGCTTGACGAACGTCACCGCGACGCTTGACTTCAATAGAGTCAACCAACGGGCTGTAGGTCTGGAAAGTACGCTCAACACCAACACCGTGAGAAATTTTACGTACGGTGAAAGCGGAGTTCAGGCCACGGTTACGCTTACCGATGACCACACCTTCAAACGCCTGCAGGCGCTCACGAGTACCTTCCTTTACTTTAACCTGAACGACGATGGTGTCGCCCGGTGCAAAGGCCGGAATCTCTTTGCCCATTTGCTCGGATTCGATCGCCTGGATCACCTTGTTCTTGCTGCTCATTTTCATACTCCTAAATAACGTAATGGCTTGCCACGCAGTTGTGGAAGGGGCAAACCGTGATCCCGGCGCTCGAAGCGAGCTACGCGGGAGTCGTTATGGGTGACGCAGGTGCGTAGGCTAAGTCTCGTAGACTAACTGTCTCACAGACTATCTGCCTAATTTGCCCTGCACCGCCGCTCGGTTCTATGCAATTGAAGAACAATCACTTAGTTGACAGAGCGTGTTCCTCGATAAACTCGTCTAGAAGCCGCTGTTGCTCGGCATCAAGCGTACGCCCTGCTAATAAATCAGGACGGCGCTGCCATGTACGGCCTAACGACTGTTTTAACCGCCAGCGCTTGATGGCCGCATGATTACCGCTTAACAGCACATCAGGCACTTGTCGCCCGTCAATCGTCTCAGGACGGGTATAGTGCGGACAGTCTAACAAGCCATCATTGAACGAGTCTTCGATAGCGGAATCCTGGTGACCCAACACACCGGGTACCAGCCGTGCCGCCGCGTCAATTAGCACCATTGCTGGCAACTCACCACCGCTCAGCACATAGTCACCAATTGACCATTCTTCATCAATGTCACTTTCCACCACGCGCTCATCAATGCCTTCATAGCGCCCAGCGACCACTACGAGAGGGCCTGCTGAGGCGAGCGCTTGAACACCCTGCTGATCCAACTTACGCCCTTGGGGCGAGAGATAGATCACGGTCGGCGATTGTCCCGTCGCTTGCTCTGCTCGTTGCCGAGCATCAAAGATAGCAGCACGCAGGGTGTCTACCTTCATCAGCATACCGGGGCCGCCGCCGTAAGGGCGATCGTCCACGCTGCGGTGGCGGTCGGTGGCGTAATCGCGCGGATTCCAAAACTCCAGGGCAATACGCTGTTTCTCTACCGCTCGACCAACCACACCTTGTTGGGTAATCGCATCGAACATTTCTGGAAACAGCGATACCACGCCAATCCACATCGCGGGAGCATCCATTAAGCTGCTTTCTTCACCGTTTGCTGCAGTAACAGTTGAATCAGTTACTGTGAGCTCGCTCGACAACTGCTTACTCAAACCTGTTTTCAAAACTCAGGATCCCAATTCACGACCATACGGCCATCTTCGAGGCTGATTTCAACAATTACATCATCGGGTAAGAAAGGTAGCAGCCGCTCACGCTTATCAATTGCGTCGTTATCACCGCGCACCACCATGACATCGTTTGCGCCGGTTTCAAACAGGTAACTGACCTGCCCTAACCGCTCGCCTGACTGAGTGAAGACAGTTAAGCCTTCAAGCTCATGCCAGTAATACTCATCATCGGAAAGCGTAGGCAGTGCCTCTTTCGGCATCAGAATGTCCGTTTGCGCCAGCGCTTCGGCTGCCGTTCGGTCATCAACACCTTTTAGCTGCACCACAAGACCCTTGCCTTGCCGACGTCCCTGAATCACGGTCATGCGCGTGAGGGATTCCCCTTGGCGCACCCACCATTCTGGGTATTCCATGATGCTGTCTATGGGATTGGTATAGGAGTAGACCTTAAGCCAACCTTTAATCCCGTGAGGGCTAGTTAGCTTACCAAGCACCACATGTGCGTCGTCTGTATGGCTAGTTTCAAAACGCGTCATCGACGACCGCTCCAACAAATTACAACGACAACATCACCTACTATCACTTACTGACAGTCACGCATTAACCGGCTTAAGCCTGTTTACGCGCTTCTTTAACCAGCTCAGCAACACGACCAGACAACTGGGCGCCTTGGCTCTGCCAGTGAGTAACACGCTCAAGATCAACGCGCAGACGCTCTTCTTGACCACGGGCAACCGGGTTGAAGAAGCCGATACGCTCGATGAAACGGCCATCACGGGCGTTGCGTGAATCAGTAACAGTCAGGTGATAAAAGGGACGCTTTTTGGCGCCACCACGTGCCAAACGAATGGTAACCATACGATAACTATCCTTCGGTTGAGGTTACGAGAGTGTGCAATAGCGCAGATCGCTAACAGAACACTCGTCATACTATTTTCTCGGCACTGCAGACTAAAATCAGTGATTTGCTGCGTACCATCAGGTTCTTCACTGGCAGATGGTTAGGCGATGCTCGCGCATTTTTGCCAACACCCACGCATGAAGAGGCCGCATTCTACGCAAATGCGCTCTGCTTGGAAAGCCTGACAGCCAGAAAACTCTTAAGCCGTCAACCTTGCCAAGCACGTTACAACGTTGCTAACAATGGCTTAACGCCAGGGAAGACCGCCGGGGCCACCCATACCGCCCATGCCACCCGCGCCGCCAGGACCACCCGGCCCGCCGCCGCCCATCATGCCAGACATGCCGCGCATCATTTTCTGCATCCCGCCTTTTTTGCCTGCTTTTTTCATCATTTTCTGCATCTGCTTATGCTGTTTTAGCAGGCGATTCAGGTCAGGTACTTGCAGGCCAGCACCCGCTGCAATACGGCGTTTGCGCGAACCATTGATGATATCGGGCTTGCGGCGCTCTTTGGGGGTCATTGAGTTAATCAACGCTTCCAGCTTGCCAAGCTCTTTTTCCGGACCAGGGCCTTGTGCCATTTCAGCCATTTGCCCCATGCCGGGCAGTTTGCCAAGCAGGCCACCCATGCCGCCCATTTTCTTGAGCTGCTGTAACTGATCACGAAAATCTTCCAGATCAAAGCCATCGCCCTTCTTGACCTTACTGGCCAGCTTAGCGGCTTTGTCTTTATCCACCGTGCGCTCGGCTTCTTCGATCAGCGACAGCATATCGCCCATACCCAGAATCCGTGATGCCACACGGTCCGGATGGAAAGGCTCTAGGGCATCTACTTTCTCACCAACCCCCATAAACTTAATGGGCTTACCAGTGATATGGCGTACCGAAAGAGCTGCACCACCACGGGCATCACCGTCAGCCTTGGTGAGAATCACCCCGGTAAGCGGCAGTGCATCGTGAAATGCTTTCGCCGTATTCACCGCATCCTGGCCGGTCATGGCATCGACCACAAACAGCGTTTCTTCCGGTGAAATTGCTTTATGCAGCGCCTGGATTTCGGCCATCATCGCTTCATCGATGGCCAGCCGCCCGGCGGTATCGACTAATACGACATCATGGAACTGAATTTTGGCGTGTTTGATTGCCGCTGTGGCAATATCCACTGGCTTCTGATCGGAACGAGACGGAAAGAAATCCACCTGAACTTCTTTTGCCAGCGTCTCTAGCTGATCAATCGCCGCTGGACGATAAACGTCGGCGGAGACCACCAGCACTTTTTTCTTTTCGCGTTCACGCAGATAACGCGCCAGTTTAGCAACAGAGGTGGTTTTACCCGCCCCTTGCAGGCCTGCCATCAACACGACTGCAGGTGAGCCTTTTAGGGATAAACCTTCATTGGCTTCGCCCATGATCGCTTCCAGCTCTTGCTGGACGATTTTAACGAATTGCTGGCCTGGCGAGAGGCTCTTTGAGACTTCCTGGCCAACAGCACGTTCACGAACACGCTCAATAAATGCCTTCACCACCGGCAAGGCGACATCTGCCTCTAACAGTGCTTTACGCACTTCGCGCAGGGTGTCTTTGATATTGTCGTCAGTTAGCCGCGCTTGGCCTTTGATCGACTTCAACGTCTGGGAAAGACGCTCACTCAGATTCTGAAACATGGGGCCTCTGCCTCCGTCGTTGTCGCCGGGCGGTCACACCGGACGAATGTAGGATCGATTATACGCGCTCGCCGCGCGAGTCTCCATGGTCGTCAACATTGGTTATCGATGGCTGTGCGACGCCGCTATGATTGGTTATAGTAGGCAGACTGTTCTAGCTTGAACGATTTAGCACCGCTGACTTTCACAGCGTTGATTAAATGACACTGGATTCAACAACGCGCTGCAAGGCGCACGGATAGCATCATGCAGGCGCTCCCTTTCGCCACGATCGCTTTTATACTTTATGTCGCCGCTGCCATCTGGCAGGGCATGACTTTATTTCGTCGCGTGCCACCACGCCAGGGCATGGTGCGTCTACTTGGTGCGCTTGGGCTTTTACTGCATATCCCAGTGGTCGTGGAGCTTGTTAGCTCAGCCCCAGGTCTACTGCCCGGGTTCACAACCAGCGCAACGCTTCTGATGGCCGTGGCCGTCAACGTTGTGCTCGTCGCCAGCCTGTTTAAGCCGGTGCTCAACGCTGGCATCGTGCTATTCCCTCTCGCGGGTATCGCGCTTATTTTTGCCACTTGGTTACCGAGCCAGGGGAGCCAAAGCGGCTTAACGCTCGGCATTTTACTGCATGCCGTCAGCTCTGCGCTGGCGTTTGCCGTCTTGGCAATTGCCGCGATTCAAGCGGTGCTGGTCGGCCTGCAGAACCAAGCACTGCGCCATCACCATATTCGTGGCATTGTGCAATCACTACCACCACTCACCACCATGGAAAGAGTGCTGTTTGAACTGGTATGGTCGGGCATTATATTGCTGACACTTTCGATCATCAGCGGGCTGATCTTTCTCGACAATATGTTCGCGCAGCATTTGGTGCATAAAACGGTACTTTCGCTGGGGGCGTGGATTATTTTCACCACACTTTTAGTGGGTCGATATCGTTTTGGCTGGCGTGGCATGCGCGCTGTGCGCTGGACGCTTGGCGGGTGCATACTGCTACTGCTGGCTTACTTTGGCAGCAAGTTTGTCCTGGAAATCTTGCTCAATCGCTAAACCTATACTCACCGCATTATCAGCACTGATTTAATTTGGCGTTGATAACAGTGGCCTTGACAGGCCACTTCCATACTTCTAAAAATCGAGCCTAATACGCCATAAAGGAACTTTCGACTTGAGCGACGACTTCCCCCTGGGGTTACTGTTCGGCCTGCTAGCCATTTTGATATTGCTGTCTGCCTTTTTCTCCAGCTCTGAAACAGGCATGATGTCGATAAACCGCTATCGACTAAGCCATCAAGCTAACAGCGGTGATCGCCGCGCAAAGCGTGTCATGCGTTTATTAACGCGCCCCGATCGACTGATTGGCGTTATTTTAATTGGCAATAACTTCGTCAATAACTTAGCCGCCTCGATTGCTACCATCATTGCCATTCACTTCTTTGGTGACGTCTCTGGCCCAGCTATTTCAACGGCGCTACTGACGATTACAATCCTTATTTTTGCCGAAGTAACACCGAAAACCTACGCAGCCATCAAGCCTGAGCGGATCGCTTACCCTACTTCCCTGGGCCTGGAGCCACTGCTCAAACTACTTTACCCACTGGTATGGCTAGTCAACGTCATCTCAAATGGCCTATTACGCCTAATGGGCGTTAAAAGTGTTGAGAACGGCGGCGACAGTTTAACCCGCGATGAACTGCGCACTGTAGTTCACGAAGCAGGCACGCTAATTCCCTACCGACACCGCGCTATGCTGCTGTCGATTCTTGATCTTGAGAATGTCACGGTTAACGACATCATGGTGCCGCGACACGAAGTTCTTGGCATCGACCTTGACGACACGCTGGAAGATATTCTGACCCAGATCCGCACCAGCCAACATACCCGTCTACCGGTCTATAAAGGCGATATCAACAATATTATTGGTATGCTGCATCTACGCAATGCAGCGCGCTTTTTATCGCGTAGCGAAGTCACCAAAGCAGCGATTGTTCAAGAAGCACGGGAGCCGTATTTCATTCCCGAATCCACACCGTTACATACACAACTGCTGAACTTCCAAAAGCAGAAGCGGCGTATTGGTATTGTGGTGGATGAGTACGGCGATGTGGAAGGCTTGGTAACCTTAGAAGATATTCTTGAGGAGATTGTCGGGGAATTCACCACCGACGTCTCAGAAGATGATGAAATTCATCAGCAAGATGATGGCAGCCATGTCATTGAGGGCACTGCCAATATTCGTGAAATTAACAAAATGCTTGGCTGGCAATTGCCCACTGACGGCCCTAAAACCCTGAATGGCTTAATCCTTGAGCACCTTGAGGCGTTTCCGGAAGGGCCTGCCTGCTTGCAGATTGGTAATACGCGGATGGAAATTTTAGAAATCCGTGACAACCTGATCACTTCAGCACGCTGCTGGCAAAAGTTGCGCCTTGCACGCCGAACGTAGCGACTGACCGTCTAACCAACCTAACGGCGGGTGATTTCGCTATCACCCGCCGCCTTCAGCGCCCTCACGCGGGCCTCCAAATAGCGACGCAAGGCAATATCCTCTACCTCATGAACCAATACCGGCGGCCCGAAGTGTAAACTGACCGGCGCACGAAAACGTGACGGCCATTTTTTAAGTGCCTTGCCACCGTAGTGTGATGTCCAAGACCCCCACAGCCCTGCCAAGCCAGCCGGAATGACGGGCACATTATCGCGGGCAAGAATGGTTTCGAGCCCGCGCCTAAAGGCGTGGATATCGCCATCTGGGGTGATACGCCCTTCAGGAAACACCATTACGACATCACCTTCGCGAAGCGCGTGGCTCACCTCATCCAGCGTTCGACGCAATGCACCAGGGCTATGCCGCTCTGATTCAATCGGAATCGCGCCCACAAGCTGGAACCACCACTTTAGCCAGCGAGATTCAAAGATGGGCTGATCCATCACAAACCGCAGCGGCCTGGGGCTACCGCCGCCTAACACCAACGCATCCATAAAGCTGACGTGGTTACAGACTACCAGGGCAGCGCCGCGCTTAGGTACGTTCTCTTGGCCATGCACAGAGAACCGATAACACACTCGCATAACGACATAAATGACGCGACGCAACGCGCAACGCACCATTTTCAACCACCACGTCACGTCGCCGCCTCCCGGTGGCGCAGGCCAGCCAGCACCGTGCTCATTAGCTGATCCAGCAGCTCATCCACCTTCAACTGCTGACCTTGCCAATAGCCTAAGCGCTCGTTTAATCCAAGCTGCACCAAGCCGTGTACGCTCCCCCAGAGAGTGCGCCCAAGGCGTCGCGCTTCAAGATCATCCAATGCTGGCTGATACCGTTTCAACGACGTTTCCACCTGAGTGAACAGCGCTTCAATAAGGTCACTCTGGCGCTGATCCAGCTCGCCTTCTTGGGCCAGTGGATAATCAAATAGCAGCTGCCAGCGGTAGCAGCCTTGCTCAGCGAAGCGCCAATAAGCGAGCGCTAGCGAGCGCAGCCATGGCTCAGGATCATCTTCTGCCAGGCTAGTAATGGTATGCTGTAAGCGTGCCAACGTTTCAACGTTGACGTGCTGCAATAAGTTATTAAAGCTGCCATATAATTTAAGCAGCGTACTTGGCGCGCAGCCCACTTCTCTGGCCAGGGCACGCAGTGACAAACCATGGACTGGCTGCTTAGCCAACCACTCATCACAAGCGTGCATGACCTGCGCGTGGAGGGCATCGGGCGCATGCTGTCTAGGACGGGCCATGGCGATCTCTTAAGGTCAACGGCAAACAGGAAGAATGCCTCATCGCGCTTTAGCGTGAGCAAGGGATACGCTAGGATACCTTACATCGAACACTGTTTTCGACACTAAAACACGACATTTAACCTATTGTTGCGCTACCCCGCCATTTTGCACGCTCACTACCCCCCATTTCGCATAAGGAGACAGGCATGACGGGACGCCTTCACGTGCAGCGCCTCACGCTATCACGCCTTGTGCCCTCGCTGACTGATTCTGAACCACTTATCGAATCGCCTAACTTAGCGCCCAGACAGCCTGTATCGGCAATACGCCTTGAACAGGGACGCTTGCGGCTTCAGCCATTATTTTGGGGACTAACGCCTCCTTGGCTGAAGGTACTCGATCACGCGCCCCATTGCGCTAGAGCAGAAACGCTTAATCAGCGCGCCATGTTTAACGAGGCGTTTAGTGCTCGCCGCTGTGTCATTCCAGTCAGTGGGTTTTACATCTGGAAGATACAAGCACACAGCAAGCAACCCTATCTCGTTACCCACGTTAACCGAGGGCCACTGTTACTGGGTGCTTTATGGTGCCGTTACCACACAACGCTCACCGCATTTACTGACTCGACGGCGCTGATCAGCGTACCTGCCAACGCCTGCCTTTCTTCACTGACTGACCGATTACCTGTTGTCATCCCTCCAGAAGCGTTAACGCGCTGGCTGGACCCGACGACCGACCTTGAAGCACTCAATGCGCTATTAATACCTGCGCCATTGGAACTGTTGGGCGCTTTTCCGGTATCAAAACATGTTAACAATCCTGCCTATCAGTCATCGTCCTGCGCCCACCCGGTGGGGCCGATGCTGCGCTGGGCTGTGCCATAGGAACCGTAATGTTACGATCTAATGAACCTCTGCCTAACCGTTACGCTGCACGGCAGGCCGTCATCGGCGTCGTGATTGGCGTCGCTTGGTGCACTCCTTTTTTCGCCTTCGCTCAAGACACCCCTGTAAAGGACGCCATCACGCCTATCGTCAGCCCATTTGACGAGCGCGATTACCGCGTACTGACGCTGGAAAACGGTCTTCAAGCGCTGCTTGTTAGCGACCCAGAAGCCGATAAAGCCGCCGCCTCAATGAATGTTCGTGTAGGCAGTGCTCAAGACCCTGACGACCTGCAGGGGCTAGCCCACTTTTTAGAGCATATGCTGTTTTTAGGCACCGAGCCGTACCCTCAGTCCGATGCCTATCAGCGCTATATTTCTGATAATGCGGGCTCCCACAACGCGTTTACTGCCCAACAAGACACCAACTATTTTTTTGATGTTGAGCCTTCGGCTTTGCCAGGCGCGCTGGATCGCTTTAGCGAATTCTTCCTTTCACCGCTATTTAACGCCGACCACTTAGAAAGCGAACGGAATATTGTTCACTCTGAGTACATGGCACGCATTCGTGATGAATCCCGCCGTGAAAACGATGTATTGAATCAGCTACTAAATCCAGGCAACCCCACGACGGGCTTTGCAGTAGGTAGCCGTGACACCCTCGCTAACCCACCCGAGGCTGAAGCTACTCTTCGCGAGCGGGTGATTGATTTTTATCATCGCTACTATGATGCCAACGTCATGAACTTGGCCATTGTTGCCCCCCAGCCGCTTGATACCCTTGAAGCACTGGTAGTAGAACGCTTTGCCCCCCTTCCAGATAATGGCCTAAGCGTTCCGACCATAGGCGCGCCACTGATCGATCCAGACACGCTGCCCCGCTACATTGAGCGCCAGTCATTACAGGATCGCCGTCAACTACGTTTCTACTTTCCGATTCCCGATCCCACCGATGAATACCGTACGAAGCCGACCCAACTGATCTCTCACCTAATTGGCGATGAAGGCGACGGCAGCTTGCTGGCAGCGCTACGCAAAGCGGGTCTTGCGGATGCACTTTCAGCCGGCGTAGGCCGAGGAGACGGCAATGAGGCGCTGTTTACCATCTCGATTAGCTTAACGCCAGCCGGAGCAGAGCGGCTGGACGATATTGAGGCCACTCTATTTGCTGCCATTGAGCAGATGCGCGAGGAAGGGTTAGCTGAGTGGCGCTACGAGGAACAAAAAAACCTGAATGAACAGGCGTTCCGTTTTCAGCAACATGGCGCACCGCAGCAGGAAGCTACCCGCTTAGCCATGAGCCTTTCTCGTTATCCGGTAGATGATGTGCAGTATGCGCCTTACCGGATGGATGGCATGGATAGTGAGCGGCAGCAGCTGTATCTCGACGCACTAACCCCAGATAACATGCTGCGCTTCTACTCTGCACCGGACGTAGAAAGCGACACCGTCTCACCCTGGTTCAACACCCAGTGGAAAGAGCAACCACCCGCTCAGCCAGGTCAAGCACTAGGCGGCCTAGCGCTACCTGAGCCCAACCCCTTTATCGCCAGCGACCTTACTCTCAAAGCGGGGCAAGATGAGCGCCCAGAGGTGTTAATTGATGCGCCTTCATTTACCGCATGGCACATGCAAGACAGCCGCTTTAACACGCCAAGCGTTGAGTGGCGGGTAAGCCTCCAGCACCCCAGCGCCAGCTATTCGCCGGAAGAAGCGGTACTCACACGCCTCTTAGCGAGTTGGCTAAATGACAGCCTAAACGAGTCGTTATATCCAGCCTGGCTGGCTGGTCAGTCGTTCAGCGCTTACGCTCACGGACGTGGTATGACGCTGTCGTTTTCAGGCTGGCGCGATGGACAAACGCCTCTGATAGAGCAGGCGATTGAACAGCTTAAGCGCGCCGACATTTCCCCCAGCGCCTTTGAACGTGTGCGCTATCAACTCCAGCGCGAGTGGCGCAACGCCCCCCAAGCATCGCTTTATGGCCAGGCAAGCCGTGCACTGGGCGAAGCGCTTCTGACACCCCAATGGTCAACGGCTGAGTTATTTGACGCCAGCCAGCGGTTAGAGCGTCACCACTTAGAAAACTTCCGCAAACGGTTTTTAGACGCGCTTTACATCGATGCAATGGCCGTTGGCAATTTGGATAAAGAGCTGGCTCGTGAGCAGGCCAGTGTAATACGCGGAGCGTTATCACCGCGTCTCACTCGTGAGGATATCCCCGAGCTTGAAGCGCTACAGGTGAGCAATCAGCCTGAGGTGCTTCACCCGCACAGTACCCGCGAAGAGTCGCTTGTGTTGCGTTATTTACAGGGTCGCGACAAATCCACTGAAGAGCAGGCGCGCCTCAGCGTATTGGCGCAATGGTTGGATACGCCCTTTTATCAGCAACTACGTACCGAGGAGCAGCTTGGCTACATCGTTAATGCAGGTTACTCCCCGCTGCTAGAAGCGCCGGGGATTGCCTTGGTGGTTCAGTCGCCGGATGTTGAGAGCAGCATGATCGCCGAGCGCATGGACGCCTTTATGGCGGCAGCGGGCGAGCGCCTGAATACGTTAACCGAGGAGGAGCTAGCGCCGCATCGTCAAGCCGTTCATTCTCGCTTGACCCAGCGAGACACGAGCCTACAGGGCATGGCAAACCGCTACTGGCAAGCCACAGCACTGGAGGACGTGCACTTTGATCGCCGTGAACAACTCGCCACACTAGCGTTGGATGTTAGCGTACAAGAACTGCAGGCACTGTGGCCGACGCTTCAATCACACCAGTTAGACATTCGCTACAACCCTGGCGACTCACCAAGTGATATCGCCCCCTACCGAGAAGCACGCGTGCCGTTTACCGACGCACGCTAAGTGCTAATTTGCGAAACGAATTAGCTAGACTCACCAGCTCAGGCATCAAACGCCTGAGCTGGCATCATCGACTCAACGTACATCACCAACTCTTCCAGCACTTGGCGCTCGCGATCCGATAGGATCTGCTGGTTATAACGCTCTATCTCTCGCGCAAAGGCTTTCAGCGTAAAACCCGACAAGGCCGGATCATTGATACGCGTCCAGCGAAACGCATCCCACTGCTCGCGCTCTTCGCCCTCCAGCGTGTCTGGATAACTACGCGCACGGTAGCGAAACAACATTTCCTCCAGGCGAGGATCTTGAAAGGCAAAGCGCTGGCCGACTAAATCCCAGGGATCCATTGCCAATGCTCGCTCCATTTGCTGGCGATCAGCCGCAGAGAAAAAGCTGCCGGAATAGAGCATTAAGTCAGGGTCTTGAGGCACATCTTCGTAGGCTGCGTTAAATACCTCAGCTACTTTTTGCGCCACACCGCTAGCCTCTCGCAACGTTTTCCAATGGCCGCGACAGGCATCAATATCAATCGTTAACCGTTCAATGATCGTGCCGTATTCACCTTTATGGGGGCCATCCACATCTTTTAACACCGTCGCTGGAAAGATGACTGGGCAGCGATTAATGTGGATCACTTTCAGCGGTATACGCACTTCCCCCTCGGAAAGGTCCTGCTGGCTTACGAACACACGTTCTCTGATTTGCTCGGCACTCATGGTCAGCAAATCACTAGGATCAACGCTTAAATCGTAAACAATAACGCCATTAGGATTCGTCGGATGCTCGGCCAGTGGCATGACTAATGCACTACAGCCACGGCTGGCAGGGTAACGACGGGAAATATGCAAAAGCGGTTTAGCGCTAGGCAAGTCTAACTGCTTGGCCACTGCACGCTTGCCACGCATGCCCAGTAAATAGTCGAATAATTTTGGGTTTCGGGCTTTTAGCAGACGCGCCAGCGCAATGGTGGCACGTACATCAGCCACCGCATCATGAGCACCTACATGGGCAATGCCATTGGCCGCCGTTAAGTGCTCAAGTTTGAAGCTAGGCGCACCATCTTCCCGCTGCGGCCACTCAATGCCGTCGGGGCGCAAGGCGTAAAACGCGCGCACCACATCAATCAAGTCCCAACGGGAATTGCCGTTTTGCCATTCGCGGGAATAAGGGTCAAGCAGGTTGCGATAAAACAAGTGGCGGGAGATTTCATCATCAAAGCGAAGGCTGTTATAGCCCACCACGCAAGTGCCTGGCTCACTCATAAAGCCTTGGACCTGGCGGGCAAACTCCCCCTCAGGCAAGCCTTTCCGCTGCGCTTTTTGCGGTGTAATACCGGTAATGAGGCAAGCAGCAGGGTGAGGCAGGTAGTCATCAGCAGGTTTGCAGTAGAGCTCTATCGGCTCACCGATTTCATTAAGCTCGGCGTCAGTGCGTAATGCGGCAAACTGAGCGGGCCGATCGCGACGCGGATCAGCACCAAATGTCTCATAGTCATGCCAGAGAAAACTGGCAGGGGCAGCATTAGGTGGCGCCATTGATGAAATCTCCTTGAGCATAGCTTCCCGCCTACAAGCCAACGAACCACTTGCCGAAGCGGGTACAAAAGCCCAAGCCTAGCATAACCGCAACGCCTCTCGCCGCCCCTCTTAGCGAATAGCCATGCTTAACGACTGGCTATGCTGCTTCCATATGCAAACGTCAACCTTTCGGTAGCGTAACGTTGAGCTCCAACACTGAGCAATTGTCTTCGCTATCAAGTGAAATTTGAATGGCATCATCATCGACCTGTACATAACGACGAATGACTTCCAACAGCTCGCGCTCGAGCAGCGGCATATAATCTGGCTGACCGCGCTGGCCGCGCTGATGCGCCACGATAATTTGCAAACGCTCCTTAGCCACCGAGGCGGATTTCTTGCGCTCACGCTTCAAGAACTCCAGCAATTTCATCGCCGACCACCCCCGAACATACGGTTCAACAATCCCTTACGCTGTACTTCATGAAAGCGCAGAGGCATATCTTCACCTAATAGGCGCGATACAGTATCTGAATACGCCTGACCTGCATCGCTCGCCGCATCGTGAGTAACGGGAACACCCTGGTTCGATGCACGTAATACCGCTTCGGATTCAGGGATTAAGCCAAGCAGATCGATAGACAAGATTTCACGAATATCATCAAGGGTCAGCATGTCCCCAGACGTTACGCGAGAAGGGTTATAGCGCGTAATCAGCAGATGCTCTTTAACAGGGTCTAAGCTTTGTTCAGCGCGCCGCGTCTTGGAACCAAGCAATCCCAAAATGCGATCAGAGTCACGCACTGAGGAAACTTCAGGATTCGTGACAACAATCGCCTCGTCAGCGAAGTACATAGCGAGTTGAGCCCCCCTCTCAATACCTGCGGGGGAGTCACACAAGATAAAATCAAAATCTTGTTTGAGCTGCTCAAGGATTCGCTCTACGCCTTCCTGCGTCAGTGCATCTTTATCACGCGTTTGAGAGGCTGGAAGAATAAACAAGTTTTCAACGCGTTTATCGCGAATCAGCGCTTGGTTAAGCCCTGCTTCCCCTTGGATAACGTTTACCAAGTCATAAACAACGCGGCGCTCACAGCCCATGATTAGGTCGAGGTTACGTAGACCAACATCGAAATCAATGACGACTGTTTTTTTACCGCGCAGGGCAAGTCCTGTTGAAATAGCGGCAGCGCTGGTGGTCTTACCAACCCCCCCTTTACCGGAGGTCACTACAATAATTTTGGCCAAGAGTTACTTCCTTCTTGAAGTCGTTCATCGCGAGCGCGTTTAAAGGATCGCACTGCGCATAACGGGAACATCAATGTCAACAACATGACATACTGTAACGTATAGCGCTTGCGACGTCGCTAGGCATTAAGCACCAACACACGCTCATGCGTTTGAATTAACCCAGCGGCTTAATTTCCAGCTGCTCTTTAGCGAAATGCACCTCTGCAGCACGGCCAAGCAACTGTGAATCAATATCTTCTAACCGTTTGTAATTGCCTGCCACAGAAAGAAGCTCTGCTTCCAATTCTCGACAGTAAATACCCGCCTGGGTATTGCCATGAATACCCGCCAAGGCACGTCCGCGAAGCGCTCCGTAGACGTGGATACTACCAGCCGCCAGGACTTCAGCGCCCGCATTTACTGCCCCAATCACCACTAGATCGCCTTCTGATGCGCTTACCTGCTGGCCAGAGCGCACCGTACCGCGAAATAAGCGTGTTGCTACCGCAACCACTTCCTGGTCGGCAGCTTCCACCTCATCTATGGCGTCATCAGGGGTAGCAGTAGTATCAACGCTCTCTAATAGCCTAGACCGCCCTTCTTCAACAGGGGCAAACCAGCCTAGCCCTAATGCCCAGGCAGATTGACGTACTGGCTCAGCTCCGCCACGTACGGCGACCGGCAGTAATTTATGATCGCGACATACCGCGCAAATGCGCTCAAGCGCCAAGTGAGGTTCATCGAGTTTTTCCACGCTCAGCACAACCGGTGTATGCTGAAAGAACGCGGGGGATTGCGACAACTTGCCAGCTAGCTGACTTCGTATATGTTCCGGGTCAGCACTGCTCAATTCCATGACGGTCATTGGCAGCATGCCACCTTTAAAGGTGAAGGCAATGTCGGCACTATTGGCGTTGAGGCTCATGGCCGAACTCCATGTCATGTTCAGGTAAGATAAAGGTAGCGCAATCTCGCGCAGGGTGTTGTGAAGAAGTATTAATCATCACAGCGCCTACAGCAAAGCTAAGCGACAGCGCCGATGACTGCAACTATCTGTCATCGGTAGTTGATTTTTTTTCACGCTACGCACCTCTCTGCAGGATGATCCATGCACGGACTGTTAAGACGCCTGTTCGCTCCTCGGTGGCAGCACCCTGATCCCGAGGTGCGTCTCAAGGCACTCGACCAGCTTGACCCTCAACAACCAGAACAGCAACAAGCGCTAAAGCAATTAGCACAGGATAAAGAGAGTAACATCCAGCTTGCTGCTCTACTGGCCCTTGATGACTTAGCGGAGCTTGTCAATGCGCTTCCAGAGCATCGTCAAGACGAAGCTTGGTTTAACGCGGCTTGCCAGCGCTTATGTGGCTCACAGGGCCACACCGACCTGCAAAAACGGCAGGCTATTGTGGCAGAGCTATCGGAGCCTCGGTTGCTCAACGCCATTGCACTTCAGGGAGACAACCTTAATCTGCGGCTCGCTGCGTTAGAGCAATTAACCGTTGAAAGCGACTTCGTCCACCAAGCCTGCCATAACGGCGTGGCAGCGGTGCGCCATCAAGCGGCTCAACGAATTGAAAGTGAAGAGAGCCTCAAAAAGCTATTAAAAGAAGCGCGTCGTGACCGCCAGGTCATTCGTCTGGCGCGAGAAAAGCTCACCCAACTGCGCAATGATGCTGAGTGGCTAGCGGATCAACAAGCCCAGCGTGAGCATCTGCTTAAACAGTTAGAACAGCACGCCAGGGCTCCCTGGGAGCCGCTGTATGGTGGTCGCTTCCGTCATTTGGAGCGTGAGTGGCAAAGCCTTTCCCACCCGCCCAGCGTGACGCAAGAGCAGCGTTTTCATCAGGCAGCGCTTAGCTGCCGAAAAACACTGCATCATCATGAAACGCAAGAACAAGCGCGTCAGCAGAGCATTGCTCATCGCAAAGAGATTGAACGAACTCGCGATCAACTGCTTGAAGGCATTGAAGAAACGTTAGAGGGCCTGGCACATGCAGAGCAGCTAACAGTTCAGGATATCGATAGCCTACGGGCTCAACGCCAACTACTCGGCCAGCGTTGGCAATCCCTGTCAGATCAACACCCGCCTGGCGAGAGCGTTCAACAACGCTATAGCCAAGCACTGAAACGCTATGAAGTATGCATGGAAGCATGGCAGCGCTGGCAAGCCATCAGCGCAGATATAGAAACGGCCATTGCCAACCAAGATAACGTGACCATTGCCAAGTACGTTAAGCAGTGTGCTTGGCCTAAACACATAACGCCTCCAGAGCTACTCAAGCATGCACAAGCGTTAAAAGATGCTGACGTTTCTACCAAACCCACTCCTACCGCGTCACTTAACGCGCTTAGTGCCGACGTGGATAACTTTGAACACTTGTTAGAGCGTGGTGCCTTTAAAAGTGCCAGCCGCCTCTATCAACGCCTCAAGCCCTCCATCGACGAACTGACAGGGGAAGACGCCAAGCCGCTAAAAGCACGCGTGAAACAGCTAGGCGCACGGTTAGCAGAACTACGTGATTGGCGCGGTTTTGTGGCCGGCCCTAAACGCGAGCAACTCTGCGCTAGCATCGAAGCGCTGGCTGACGATCAACACATGGCAGACGTTGCTCTTGATCGCCATCATCGCCAGTTGGTAAAAGAGTGGAAATCGCTCGGCGATGCCGCTGCTAATCGCGAACAGTCGGCACGCTTTCGCGCGGCCTCTGATCGCATTCACGAGCGTTTGACTCCCTGGCGAGAACAGCTTAATCAAGAGCGTGATGCCAACCTAAAAGGCCGTGAAGCACTCTGCGAACAACTTGAAACGTTGCTTGATCAGCCAGCAGAGGATGCCGACCCCGATGTATTGCGCGAGATCCGTGACAAAGCCCGCCACCAGTGGCGTCACTACTCTCCGGTTCCTCGAGACCAATCAGAAACCGTTGGCCGTCGTTTTGGAGCTATCCGTCATCGCCTCCAGGCGCTTATTGACCAGCGAGCAGAGCAGATCGCTAGTCAAAAGCGCATGCTTATCGAACAAGCGAAAAGCTTACAGGATGACCACGAATCACCCTTAGCCGCCCGCATAGCGAGCACAAAGCAGCTACAGCAGCAGTGGCGCGCGCTGGGTCGTGCTCCAAAAGGCGAAGAGCAAGCCCTATGGAAAGCCTTTCGTCATACCTGCGATCAGCTCTTTGCTCAGCGTGACGCCCACAAGCATGAACAGGCAGCTCGCCAACAACAGAAGCTCGATCAGTTGCAAACATTAATTGACGAAATGGATAGCTGGCAGCCGACGCAAGCCGAAGAATCTGCCACCCTTGCGTCTTATCTAGAAAGCATTAGCCAGCTTGAGCCGTTGCCACGTAATCGACGAAGTGACGGCATGCAGAAACGCCTTAGCGGCATTGTAAGGGCTAAACGTGAGCGCTTAAGCCGCCTGGAAATTGCTCATACAGTGCAGCAATGGCACAGCGCCTTACCGCTGGTAAATGCGCATATCGCCGCAGACCAACAAGCACTAGCCGGCGAAGAGCCACAAGCAGTTGATGCGAAAGAGGTATTGAGTGACGGGCTGCCTGCTATTTTTATGAAGGCTCACCAGCAGCGCAATCATGCGCGGCTCACCACTTCCACTCCCCTCTCAGCCGAAAAACTTGCTGAGCTAGAAGATGGACTGGCTCGCCTGAGAGTGCATTTGTCTTTGCTAGCGTTAGGTAGCGTCAAGCAGCGTGATGAACCTCTCCGCCTGGCGATTCAAGTAGAACGGCTAAATGAAGGGATCAATAACGAACGTAGCCGACCAGATGAGATTATCGGCATATTAGCAGCACTTATGGCGCTTGGCCCCATGCCTAACCAATTGTGGCGCAAGGAAGCAGAAGAGTTTGACAATCTTTTTAGTCGCCTAGCGCGAGTGCCTCACCCTTAAGCCCTTTATATAAGTACGTTACACAAGTACTTCTCCCCCCCCCCCCAACACTAGCAACGGGAGGCGAATAGCCTCCCGTTTACGCTTTTCCGTGATTGAATAAATCTGCTTATCGCGTTGGGCGATTAGCCCATAAACTGACCGCCGTTAATATCAATATTGGCGCCAGTAATAAAGCCTGACTCTTTATCTGCTAAGAACGTTACCAAGCGACCGATCTCCTCCGGTGTACCGTAACGCTTCACTGGAATGGTTTCACGAATGGCTTCACGCACCTGCTCGGGAATTTTCATGATCATATCGGTGGCAATGTAGCCAGGCGACACGGTATTCACCGTAATGCCTTTGGTTGCCGTTTCTTGTGCCAGCGACATGGTCAACCCATGCATACCTGCTTTGGCAGCCGCATAGTTCACTTGCCCGAATTGACCTTTACGGCCATTGATAGAAGAAATATTGATGATGCGACCGTAGCCCTGCTCCAGCATCATTTCAATAACGCTGCGGCACGTGTTGAAGACGCTATTAAGGTTGGTATCGATCACTTGATACCACTGCTCATAGGACATCTTCTTCATGGTGCCATCGCGAGTAATGCCAGCGCAGTTAACTAACACGCTGATAGGCCCATATTTTTCTTGGATTTCGCGAGCACCTTCTAGGCAGGCATTGTGGTCGGAAAGATCAACACCCGATAATGCGATGTTGTTGTAACCAGCGGCTTGCTGGGTTTCCAGCCAGGTTTTGGCTTTCTCAGGATTGTGATATCCCGCGACTACCAAATAACCCGCATCCGCCAATGAATGGCAAATTGACGTTCCGATTCCACCAGTTCCACCTGTTACCCAGGCGACGGGGGCTTGATTGGTCATTGACTACCTCCCTGATATGACAAACGGCTTGGACGCTAAGCATTATGGTGATGTCGCAAGCCATTCTTAATAAGCGCCGTAGCGCTTCAGTATTCACAGCACGTCGTATTGTTAGTTGGACGACATACTGACAGTAAGCTTTTTGTTATCCCTATTGGAAGCATAGCTTTACTCTTCCAATGTTGCAGCACGATGAAGGTCGTGCCTAACAATATAAGCGTTTTATGCAGGGGGTTGACTTCGCGCTAAAAATGCGTAGAATACGCCACACGTTGATGCGGGGTGGAGCAGTCTGGTAGCTCGTCGGGCTCATAACCCGAAGGTCATCGGTTCAAATCCGGTCCCCGCTACCAAACATAGAAAAAGCCGTTACCGAAAGGTGGCGGCTTTTTTGTGTCTGAATTTTGTGAAGAAAACGCGCAAAGACATCAACTTAGCCCTTCATCATTCCACGCAGGTCATCGGTTCGCTTTTGTTTTAACGTCGGCGGTCCCCGCTACCAAACATAGAAAAAGCCGTTACCGAAAGGTAGCGGCTTTTTTGCGTCTGAATTTTGTGAAGAAAACGCGCAAAGACATCGACTTAGCCCTCCATCATTCCAAGCAGGTCATCGGTTCGCTTTTGTTTTAACGTCGGCGATCCCTGCTACCAAACATAGAAAAAGCCGTTACCGAAATGAACTGCACCCCAAAAGTTGGACACTCATCCAACGATTGGGGTGTTTTTTACAATGAAGCGTTCGAACTGTTAGTAGTACAAAGCTACAAAGAAGGATTATTAGGAGAGACTTCGCACCATAACCACTAAAATCATTAATGGGCAGACCACACGGATATACCATGGCCACAGCCGCCAAAATAGAGTGTTCTCGATCTCCGGAGCGCCTTGACACAACTCTTTAAGCTTAGCATTTCGAGACATTAGCCAGCCTACATAGAGGCAAACTAAAGCGCCAATCACCGGCATGCTATTAATGGTGAGGCCGATCACTAAACCAAACAACAGATCAAAATTAAGCAGGATGAGCGTCGATCCTGCAAACGCAATGCCGCCAATCAGAAATGTTGAAAAACGACGTGACAAACTGCCTGTTTCCTCCAGGGTCGATACTGGCACCTCCAGCGCAGGAAACATTGATGTCAGTGCCGCAACCGCTAATAACCCAAAAAACAGCACTTCCATCACGCCACCTATGACACCCAACCGAGCAAACATCGCCGGCATCACATCGAACAGCAACGTCGCAGAGCTGGTCAGCTCCCCCTGCTCATTCAAAACCTCAACTCCAACAGCCTTGGCCACATAGAGCGACGGAATAATCAAAAGGCCCGCGATAAACGCCACACCCATATCAATAAACATCACCTGGGCCCCCACTCGGGGTAAGTTCGCATTGCGACTCAGATAAGAACCATAGACCACCATGGCACCAATGCCGATGGACAGTGAGAAGAAAGCCTGCCCCATGGCATCTAGCATCAGCTCGGCATTAATTTGTGAAAAGTCAGGCAATAGATAAACAGTTAACCCTTCTATCGCCCCGTCGAAGGTGAGAATAGTTAAAATCAATACCAGCATGGTAACGATCAATAGAGGCATCAGACGTTTGGTCCAGCGCTCAATGCCGCGATTAACCCCCAGTAGCACCACGCAAATCGTCATGGCCATAGCCACCAATGCCAACCACCAATCGCGTCCGATGCTACTCTCCGCCAACCAGCTCTCCACCGTGCTCATTCCAAGCACATGTGCTACAGGCCCTAATGCTTGGCTAATTAGCCATCCTGTAACAATGGCATAGAAGGTCAAGCCTAACGTAGCCACACAGATGGCTCCCAGGCCAATCAGTTGCCCCGCTCGTCGCGGCACTCCCTTTCCTCCCAGCTGCCCCATGGCATTTATAACGCCACTTTGGGCATAACGTCCTAAAGTCAACTCCGCCATCAATGCGGGGTAAGCGAGGACAAAGGCCATCCCGACATAGATCAACAGAAAAGCGCCACCACCGTTATTGGCGGCCATTGAGGGAAAGCTCCATACATTGCCAAGGCCCACCGCCGCGCCCGCAGCAGCCATTAAAAAGCCGAAACGGCTTTTGAACTGGGCACGACCACTAGGAGCAGCTTTATTATCTGCATTTTCAGTTTGAGATTTTGTCATTGGAATTATCTCATCACGTTAAGAAATCAGCTCAAAAAGGTAGTGCCTCGAGCCGTTCGAGAATGTCGAAATGATCACAATTGGGCAGCGGACATAGCTCTGCCGCCACACCCGCTGCTAAAGCGCGCTCATATAGCGCCTCTCCCTGGCTACGAAAGCTCGGTGGATCAAATTCACCATGCACAAGCATCAGTGGCGGCAGGCCCTGCAAGTCATGGCATAAAGGACTAAGCCGTTCAGCCTGTGCGCCATCCAACTGAAGAGGTTCATCGATATAGGTTCCTGCCAGTGGGCGCAGATCATAAATACCGCTGATCAACCATAGAGCTTCAATCCCCTCCAGACGTCCATTCCCCAGGCAGCTCATGATAGCCAGTTGAGCACCGGCACTATGGCCTCCCAGGTAGATACGACCATTTAGCCCAAGGGTGCTGGCTTCACGTTGCAAATACCTCACGCCCTGCTGGCAAGCCGCCACCATGGTCTCGATATTGACCTCTGGGGCCAGTGGATAGTCCAGTGAGGCAAAAGCCCATCCTCGCGACAGCCATGACTCAGCCATGAAATCAGTCGCCATCGCGTCCAGCTGCTGCCAATAGCCACCATGCAAAAAAACCATCAACGGCCAGGGACCCTGGTTTTCGGGAAGAAAGAGATTGAGTCCCTCCAATGCGTGGGCTCCGTAGACCAAACGCCTCGGCTGATGACGCGCCCGTAAACAAGCCCCTCGTTCAGCTTGGCGATCCAGAGTCGCTTCGAAGTCCCGTGCCCAAAGGCTCGGCGAATAGGCCCGTCCTCGGGCGTCACGTTCCTCGCAGAAACTCACCTTAGGTGACCTCTGAGCGCACTTGGAAACGAGGCTCTAGATATTCACGGTGCTCCACCACCTCACGGAAATGGCGTGCGGCCTGCCAAACGTCTTCATAGCTAAGATAGAGAGGAGTAAAGCCAAAGCGCATTAACCCAGGCTCCCGGTAGTCACCGATTACACCCCGAGCAATTAACGCCTGGACGATGGCATAACCATGCTCAGGGTGAATTAATGCCACCTGACTACCGCGTTCAGCATGAGGCGGGGTGATGTCTTCAATACCCTCGGCTTTAATGAGATCGGCTAGGCAGTCGCGGAACAAATCCCCCATGGCTAAGCTTTTTTGCCGCAGGGCATTCATATCGACCTCCTGCCAAAGCCGAAGTGAGGCTTCTAGGGGAGAGTAAATAAGTGCCGAGTGGGTGCCACTGCGAAATCGAGTGATGCCCTGAGCCGGCACATAGTCACCATCGAAGGCAAACGGAGCAGCGTGGCCGTGCCAGCCGGAGAGTGGCTGCCAGCCGCCATCCTGATGATCTTGGTGCACATAGATAAAGGCAGGCGCTCCAGGCCCTCCATTGAGGTATTTGTAGGTGCAACCAACTGCGTAGCGGACGCCACAACCGTTCAGATCAACCGGTATCGCTCCAGCGGAGTGAGCCAAATCCCAGATGACTTCGGCGCCCTGCTTATGCACTTCAGCGGTAATAGCAGCCATATCGCGCTGGCGCCCGGTGCGATAATTGACTTGGCTCAGCACCACGGCGGCTACTTGCTCATCCACATAGTCCGACAGCGCTGCCCCCTCGGGAAGAACCCGATGCTCGAAACCGGCAAGGCGGCATAACCCCTGTGCGATATAGCCATCGGTCGGGAAGTTGCCACCCTCGCTTAAAATCACTGGGCGTGAACGTTCTTGAGAATCAGCGATGTAGCCTAATAACTTAAATATATTAATCGAAATGTTGTCATTGATAATGACCTCTCCTGCCTGAGCACCGATCAGCGGTGCCAGTAGATCCCCTAAGCGTTCAGGCGCATCAAACCAACCTTGGTTCCAGCCTTTAATCAGCTCATCACGCCACTGGTCCAAGGTGGCTGCCAACGCATCTCTGGCAACTGCTGGCTGGGCACCTAGAGAATTACCGTCCAGGTAGATCATGCCCTCCGGAAGGGCAAAGCGAGCCTTAAAACCGGCCAAAGGGTCACGGCGATCCATTTCATGCACGTTATCAAGGGTTGGTGTCATCGTGTGCTCCAGGTAATTGAGTTGGATACCTGTGCAAAATTCTAAAAGGAATACGTGGGGAAAGGTTTGCGTAATTCAGCGATAAAGGGCCAATATGTGCAATATTTTTGCACTAAACAAAGGATAAATACATTGGAAAACTTAGATCGCTTTGATCGACGAATTCTTCACGCTCTACAGCGTGATGCGCGCCTGACCCTGACCGCTCTGGCCGAGACGGTAAATCTCTCTCCCAGCCAGTGCTCACGACGTATCGTCCGACTGGAGGAAAATGGAGTTACCCAGGGGCACGCCCTGCGCCTCGACCCGGAAGCGTTAGGGCTTAAAGTCACCGCCTTTATTTTTCTCTCGATGGATAAAGCCCGCATGGCTTCACCCAGCGACGCTGTGGCAGAGTTATTAACAAGGGATGAAGTTATCGACTGCCACGCAATTACCGGCAACCACGACTTTATTCTCAAAGTCATGGTGGAAGATTTGAGCGAGCTATCGCGCTTTCTTTCCACCGCAGTAACCAGCCTGCCCGGGATACGTGACATTGCCACTCAGGTGGCCATGAATACCCTCAAGGTGGGTGGCCCACTCAAGATTATGATCTAGCCGGCAGCCAGACGCCTGGAGCAGTAGGAGTGTCTCCAGGCTCCTCTTTCCACTTTTTCAACCCCCTCGCTAACACATCATTCGAATTCCTTTAAATAAGCCCTGAGCCAATCCCCCTTGTCACGCTAGTCAGCCGCCCAGTATTACCTGAAGGAATACCAGAGCCATATTTTTTTATTCAATAGTCATGACGAATTGAGGCTAGCATCGCTTTAGAAAAATCAGACCACCCACCAGAGGAGTATTAAAAACACTTTTATCTCCAGTAAAAAACAATACATCTAAAAGTTAGGGCGCCTACTTCGTCACAACACTCACAATAAAAAAGGCTAACAATGAACAATAAACCTTCTAGAGTTGATTCAATTATTTCCAACAGCGCATATCGATATAAGCTAGCCATAATGATCGCACTCCTATCGAGCCCGGTGCTCCAGGCAGCCGACCATGGCCCGGTCAATATTATTGACCCTCATGTAAAGAGCCAAGCATCGCTGGCTCTAGGGAAGGAAACTCCCCATCCCACTTCAGACAGCTATGGCATAGACCCACAAACAGGTCGCTTTACCCACCCAGTGGCTACTCCCTTCTCACACGATAACCATCCTTTCGAGGGACAACTAGATGAGTGGGATACCCGTAGCTATATTCATAACATGGCAATTGAGGCTTACTATCCGATTACGGTGGAGCCCTTTCACACTTGGCAGAACATAGTCGACTTCGACGGAAAGCGCTTTCTTTATCAGTATGTTAGGCGTGATCTAAAGATATTTGATATCACTAACCCAAGAGACGTTCAACTTATCTATACCAAGGGGGCAACCTGGGATGAAAATGGTCCAAGTGAAGAGATCAACCCCTACCCCGAAAATGACATGTTCGGTGCCGCTTCTATTCAGTGGAGCAGCAGCCTCGGTAAGTACATCATGGTCCAGGCCTTCGAAGTCAGGCGCTTCGGAGTTCTCGAAGACAAATACCGACAACCGGAGGAAGTCGAGGAGATAAGAAACTCTGATCACCTCAAAGGTTTCAAGGTATACGAGATGAATGGCCCACTTCCCGAAAACTGGGAGCTGATCGCCACTCGCACGACAGATATCAACAACCCCGATGCTCCTAATGGTCAACAGGAAGGATCCGGGGTACGTGATATTCCCACCTACTTCGGTGGTGATGTGATGTATGTCGCTGCCGCGCCAAGTGATAGCCATGCACTCACCGAATACCCCAACGATCTTTACAATGCCGGCTACCAGTCCTGGGATATGTCTGACCCCAGCAACCCAAGGCTACTCGATGTACTCACCGTACCTGGGCAGATCGTTGGTGATCCGGAGCACGAAGCGGCTTTTCTGGCCAACCCCAGAGCCGGCAACCGTAGTTCATGGATGGGAGCGCGCATGTCACTATTTGTTCCCACCCCCGTCGAGGAAGGCGGCCAATATGGCTATGCCGCCATGGGGGGAATGGGGCTATATGTTGTGGACATTACCGACTCGGAGAATATGCGTGTCGTTGGCCACCTTGATTTCCCAGTCAGCTTAGCGGGTACCGAGGGAGACAACATTGATGTCTCACAGGTAGAGGCGACAGGATTAATCTATTACAGCGGCTATCCATTGGCAGAGGATTGCTATGAAGCCTACAAGGATATCTATGCGGTAGATGTCAGCGACCCTACCAACCCACATATTCGACATCTACTTCCTCGCCCGACACCACCAGCCGAAGCCGAATTTACCGATTTCTGTCAGCGGAAAGGTAGCTTTGGCCCGAAGAGAACTGGCTATTACACCCAACCGGGTTCATCTCGTGAAGGCATCCTTCCCTATGCCTTTTACAATGCCGGCGTTCAGGTTTTCGATGTTAGCAACCCCGATGAGCCATCTATCGAAGCCTATTTTGTACCCCCTTTCGCCCCTGACAGTGTCGTCGATTACGCCATGGGCAACTTGGCGCATGGCGTATATGTCGAATACGACAGAAATCTTATCTGGCTCTTTACCAACCATGGGTTCTATGCCCTTTCCACCCCACTTCTTGGGGAGCCAAGCTTTTCCCCTCCCGAGACCTCCTGGCCTTCTCGCGATTAACAAAAATTAAATAATCACAAAAATATTGAGAATGGATCGCGGCAGCGAATACCACTCCGCTGCCGCGTACCTCTTCCTATCGGAGAAAATCATGCGAAAACTCCTACTCGCGCTTCCCTTCGTGAGCGGATATGCCTGCGCCGACATTAAAGTTTCCGGAATACTGGATATCGCCTACGAGGTAGCAACATCGGGAGGGAAAACCGTTGAGCGATTCACCGGCGCAGGGCTAAGCGCCAATAGAGTTCAATTAAAAATTCAGAAAAATCTGAGCGATGATATTTCCATTTTGGGCATTTACGAGGCCATGTACCGACCGCACTCAGACGATGACATAGGTCAGCGCGAGGCATTCGCTCAGATAATTTCCCAACGTTTTGGAACACTGAGCATCGGTCGTCAAGATACTCCTTCAGCCAATGCTTATGGCTATGCAGACCCCATGTTCGGTAACGAATATAGCTTGGTCAATAATGTCGCTGTCTTCTATGCCCCATGGCGTGAAGACCGCTCCTTGATGTATATCAGCCCTCGCATTGAAGGGTTTCAGTTTAGAGGGATGGCAACCCAGGGAGAGCGAGACGGGAGCCGAAACGGTCGTGTCTATAGCATATCTCTGGATTACTGGAATGATAGCCCCTGGTATTTCTCTATTGCTATGGATAGAAAGTATCAGAGAAACCTATGGGATCGGGACACTATAGAGCAGTCCACAGATATCTACCTGACGTCGGTATACTCTATAGAAAACACCGATTTCACGGCCATTCTTCATCGTTACTCTGGGTATTATGCCTATGCACCTTGGGTAGACTTCGAATCAAGTGGTAATGACCTTCAGTTGGGCATAAGGCACAATTTTGGAAACAAGCACAATATAGCCGCGAGCCTGATTTACAAAAACGATGACAACAATGATGTACTTAGTGATGCTGCCGGAATAAACCTTGGCTACATTTACAATTACAGACAGAATATTGACCTATATGGTGTATATGGTTACATCCATCACCAGAGCAATACAGATATCAGATACCCGATCAGCTGGAACCTTGACTCTCCTCTAGCGGACGAGAATCCACAAGGAGTTCAACTTGGATTTCGCCTGAAGTTCTAAGTCTCCTGCCTCGGGTATAAAACATCTTATTAAATTCCAATAACGAGCGGCATGAGGTAATACTCATGCCGACTTTGCATCTTTGCAGTCATATCTAGAAGTGAATCGAGCACGATATTCCCAGAGTACACTCACTCTGTGGGAGGCATTGGCCAAGAGTAAGGCCCCAGTAGCACACCGATAGCCGCCATCATTAGGTAAAGCCAATACGGCTCTAAGGAGTGTAGACAGGAGAATCGTTAGCGAACAACGCACAATAAAGCAAAGCGCGTTGTCGTTTCGAGAGCAAGGCGGGAAAGACTAGAGCAGCGCCAGGGTCAGCCAGGGCTGCCAGGCCAGGAGTACCAGCGCGATTAAGCTCATCGCCAAGAACGGTAATAGCGCACGAAAGATCTGCATCGGTGGCACGCCGGTCATGGAGGAACTAATAAACAGCCCCGCCCCTACCGGCGGCGTCAGAAGCCCCAGCACCAGGGTCAAGGAAACCACCACGCCGAACTGGTAGGGGGTGATATCAAACTGCTGGGTGGCGATAGGTAACAGAATCGGCACTACCAGGATGAGCGCAGCGATACCGTCGATGATCATTCCCACTAGCAATAGCACACCGATTACTAGCAGCAGAAAAATAAAGGGATCCGTGGTCAGTGAGGCGATCCAAGCGGCAGCCATCTGCGGCAGTTGCTCATAGATGATCACCCAGCCGAAGACACCGGCAGCAGCGATCAACATAATCACCAGGCCAGCATTAAAGGCCGTACGCCGCAGAATATCGGGTAAGCGCGCGAAAGTTAGGTCGCGGTAGACATAGCGGCCGATCAGAAGGGCCGCCAGGGAAGCGAGGGCTGCCGACTCGGTAGGTGTGGCCAAACCGCTTAGGATGCCACCGATGATGATCAGCGGAATCGACATCGCCGGCACTCCCATCAGCAGGTAGGCGCGCGCTTGGTCACGGCTTGGCCAGTCACCTTTGGGATACTGTTCCACTAAGCCGATGACAGTGATGGCAATAAAGAACAGTAGCCCCATCAACAAACCAGGCAAAATGCCAGCGACGAACATATCGGCGATGGGCACCTGGGCGATCACTCCATATAGCACGAAGAGCATTGATGGAGGGATAATCGGTGACATCAGCCCACCTGCAGCGGTAATCGCGGCGCTAAAAGGTTTGTCGTAACCCTCCTGCTCCATGGCAGGCACCATGGCCCGTGACATGATGGCGATCTGCGAAGCCGCCGAGCCAACAATGGCCGCCATCATCATATTGGCCACCAGGTTGATATACACCAGCCCCCCGCGAAAGCCACCGACAAGGATTCGCGCCAGATCTATTAGCCGCCGAGTTAAACCTCCTTCATTCATCAGCTCACCTGCCAGCATAAAGAGTGGAATCGCTAGCAAACCATAGTGCTCGATGGCACCGAATAACTGTTGGGGATAAGAAACGAACAGCAGGGTGTTGCCGGAAGCGACGATATACCAAGCAGCGGTTAACGCCAGCACCAGAGCAATCGGTACCGCTCCCAGTAGCAATAAGGTAAATACAGCGAGCGTCATGCCAGACTCCTTTTTCCAGACAACAGCCCCTTCAGGCTATCGATCAAGTTAACCAGCCCGTGCAGTCCCAGCGAGATCGAGAAGACCGGTATACAGAGCCAAGACAAGTATTTGGGCAGCCCTAGGGTTCTAGTTCGCTCGGAGTAAATGAAATTAAAGCTTTCCGCCTGGAAGGCACTGGTATCGAAGCCCACCCTCCATAACGTTAGCGGGTCATACCAGCGCCAGCACAGCCACAGCATCAGTGCGGCAAACAACAGCACAATGGCATCTACTGTGAGTCGGGAAAGCACCTGAAACCGGAGTGGAAGCGAATCAGTGAGTAGTGTCACCGCGATGCCTTCGCGGCGCTTGAGCACTACCGAGGTAGTCAAAAAAGTCATCCATACCATGGCATGAATGGCCAGTTCTTCGACCCAATAGAGCGGGCTGCCTAGCGTCCGGGTCACGATATTGAGCAGAATCAGCCCGGTGACAGCTGCCGCCAGCAGCGCCGCGACAGCGACCTCGAGCCGAGCCAGTCCATGGGAAATTTGCTTGAGCATAGATGGCTCCAACCCCAGGCTACCCTGGGGCACTTATTAACACGTCAAGAAGAATTACTCAGCCTTCAGCTGAGCAGCCGTTTCACGCAGCTCCAATAGGACCGGAGCCTTATCAGCCCAGATACCCTCCCAGCGCTCAACAGCCTCCTGGAAGAAGCTTTGGTCAACCTCGACCACGCGGATGTCTTGCTCGCGTAGCGAGGCTTCCTGTGCTGGCTCACGCTCTAACACGCTGTCAATGACGCCGCTCAGGTGCTCTTGCATAGTGGTTCTGATCAGTTCCCGATCGGTTTCTTCAAGCTCACGCCAGACGCGCCCAGACACTACCCCTACCATCGGAAACATCATGTGGTTGGAGATCAGCAGATGCTCTGCCTGATCATAGAATTTAAGTGCCTCGATAGCCTCGAAATCCATATCGATGGCATCTACTTGACCGTTTGCCAGAGCGTCGTAAACATCCGGTAAGGGCAGCGGTGTTGGCGCTGTTCCAGCCGCTAAGTAGAAGTCACGAATCGGCTCGAAGGGGGTGATGCGCAGCCGCAGTCCCTCGAGATTCTCAGGCGAGTCGATGCTATTACGGCTGAGGATTTGACGCATGCCGGACATGCCATAGCCAATGCCGACTAATCCCGTTTGGGCTGGCAGTAGTTCAAGCAGGTCGGTTGCGGTATCGGAGCGAAGCAGGCGCGCGGCATGTGCCACATCCTCTACCAGGTAGGGTGCATAGAGAGCGCCAAAGTCAGGCGCTCGGTTAGACATTTCGGCAATGGTTAGAAAGGCCATATCCAGCGATCCCGCTTGCAGCTGCTGCACCATTTGTGCCTCGTTTCCCAACTGCTGAGAAGGAAAGACGCTAACGCTATGCTCGCCGCCACTAGCAGCGGCCAGATCATCGCCAAAGGCTTCGGCTGCTTGCGTCCAAAGATGGGAAGGCGGCGTAATCATGCCCAAGCGAAAATCCCGCGCCTGAGCGCTCCAGGAAACCATGGTCAGGCCAATGGCAAAGGTAGCAGATACCAGTTTGTTGACGTTATTCATGAGGATATCTCAGCTTTTTTATGTTGTTAGAATCACGCCTGGATCTATCCCAAACGCGGCAGGTGGATGCTTAAGAAGTCTAGCCAGGGCAGCTATTATTTATAAATCAACCATTCCTCCTCAGATATTGATTTATGGAATACCTGAGGCGTATGCGCTTTCTGTACGGGCGCTAAATTCCAAAAAAGTCGCGGGCATTACCGGCCAGGATTCGCGACTTATCCTCTGCCGCCAGTGTTGGGTGTTCACTAACGCCTGCGCCAATAGACTGCTCTCCCAGGGGGAAAGGAGCATCCGAACCGAGCATCACCCGATCACTGCCCATCACGTCGACTAGCAAACTCAGCGCGCCATCATCGAAAACCGCCGAGTCCACATAGAAGCGTTTTACATAGCTGGAGGGCAGGCTGGGACAGTCTTCGCGCACGATGTCGCGATGGCGCCAAGCGTTGTCGGCCCGCCCCAGCAAATAAGCAAAGCCACCACCCCCATGGGCAAAGCAGAGTTTTAGCGACGTAGGGATACGCTCAAAGGCGCCGGACAGGATCAGTGACAGAATCCCCAGCTGGGTCTCCGCTGGCATTGCCACCAGCCAGGGCAGCATCCACTTTTTCATGCGCCCATCGGTCATCATGTCCCAAGGGTGCACAAGCAGCGGTATGCCCTCCGCGGCACAGTGCTGCAGAAAGGTAACCAAGCCCTCCTCGTCCAGATCTTTAGGGCCGACATGGTTGCCAATCTGCACACCTAAGTGGCCATCCTCCTTGGCGCGGCTCGCTTCCCGGCAGGCAGCATCAATGTCCTGCAACGGAACCTGGGCGAGAACCTTTAGGCGATCAGGTGCCGTGGCTGTCATCTCAAGGGCTTTATCATTCATTAACCGAGCCCAGGGCATCGCTCGACTCACCGGTTGGTCGTAGCCGAACATCACCGGCGTGGCACACATGATCTGCACGTCGAGGCCCTGTTCGTCCAGATAACCCAGACGCTGCTCAGCATCCCAGAGGAGATCGTTGACCGGCCGGAAAGGCTTATCACCGACCATGATCTGGCCACTACGCCCCTCGGTTTTCAGCCAAGGCGCTCGCTCGGGATCAAGCTGTGCCGCTTCGGCCTGACTGATCCGCGGCATGAAATGAGAGTGAATATCAATTTTCATTGACCGTGCACCTCGCTGAGCATGCGATGCCAGGTTTCCCAGTCACGTCCGGGATGAATTTCGCCACAGTTGCTGCAACGACGCTCCTCCTCACTCGTGGCATAGAAGCGCTCGTAAACCGGCGGCAAGTCCGTGACGATGCTCTCCAGCTGCATTTCGTAGCGCTTGATGAGGTTGCCACAGCGCGCGCAGGACCATTGCAGCGCGTCATGCAGCCCCTGGGGCCGAGTCTTTTCGATAACCATGCAGAGACTGCCGGGCTCTGGACGCTGAGGGGAATGAATCACATGAGGGGCCATCAGATAGATATCTCCTTCCTTGAGATCAATTCGCTCATAGCGACCATCGTTCCAAATGTTCAGGTAGGCATTGCCCTTGAACTGGTAGAAGAACTCTTCCACCGGGTCATCGTGGAAGTCGGTTCGCTGGTTGGGGCCGCCCACCACGGTGATCATGTAATCGCTGTCTTTCCAGACCTGCTGGTTGCCTACAGGCGGTTTGAGCAGATGGGCATGTTCCTCAATCCAGCGATTGAAATTGAGCGGTGCGCTGTAGTGATGCTTATCCATGGAAGTCACCTCACTGAGTTGGTGCGTAAGCGATCGCTTTGATCTCGATACGCAGGTGGGGGTGGGGGAGCTGATGCACTGCCACCGTCGTCCGGGTCGGGCCCTGCTCGTCAAAATATTCGGCATAAACGGCGTTGTAGCTGCCAAAATCGTTCATATCGACCAGGAAGGTGCTGATCTCCACCACGTTAGCCAGGCTCGCTCCTTCGCTAGCAAGGATGTCGCGAATATTCTCAATCACTGCCCGCGTCTGAGAGCGAATATCAAGCTGAGTGGTCCCCATCTCATCGACGTCAACGCCTTCGAAACTGTTATCTGGGCGACGCGAGCTGGTACCAGAGACAAACAAAAAGTCTCCGGCGCGTTTGATATGAGGAAAAGCGCCCCGGGGTTTGGCCTTGCCCTGAACCAGGGTGGCACGGCTGGTATGCATGACATGCTCCTTGCTATTGGATTAGCGGCAGGTGAACGCGGATTCACCGAAACCGGCAACTTCTACACTGACGTGGACGCCTGGGCGCAACGCTTCAGCAGCGGTGGCGGCTCCGGCCATGATCAGGCTGCCAGCGGGCAGGCTGAGCCCCGCCTCGCTAACCAACTTGGAGGCCTCAGCCACGCTGCGCAGCGGATTACCGAGAATCGCGGCGGTGGAGCCGACCTGCGCCAGTTGACCATCCAGGCGCATCAGCACTCCGGCGTTGTCCAGGCCCGAGAGGTTCCGGGACCAGGGCCCCACCACCAAGCCAGAGGAGGAGCAGTTGTCTGCCACCACGTCTTCAAGACTAAATTTGAACGCCTCATAGCGGGAGTCGATAATCTCGATGGCCGGCGCGAATGCCTCAATATGCTCGGCAGCCTCCAATAGGGTCAGTGGGCGGTCGATAGCGCGACCAACCAGGAAGCACACTTCCGGCTCGGCACGAGGGTGGATATAACGCGACAGCGCCACTTCGCCACCGTCCTCTTCCAGCATGGCATCGGTAAGCCAGCCCCAGATCAGGCTGTCCACACCCATTTGCTGCATTTTGGCGCGGCTAGTGAAGCCCAACTTGATACCAATGCTGCGCTCGCCGTCTGCGTAGCGGCGCTGCATGGAGACGCGCTGGATCTCATAGGCCTGCGCCAAAGAAAAAGGCGTATGGGTGCTGAACTGAGCCAGTGGTTCGGCATGTCGAGCAGCCTGATCCAGTGCCGTGGCGATGGTGGAAATATTGATGCTCATGCGGGCTCTCCCTGTGTAGCCAGAAGATCCAGCGCCACGTCGACGATCATATCTTCCTGGCCACCCACCATCTTGCGGCGGCCCAGCTCCACTAAAATATCAATCGTTTTCAAACCATAACGCTCGGCGGCAGCCTCTGCGTGGCGCAGAAAACTGGAATAAACGCCCGCATAACCTAACGCCAGGGTCTCGCGATCTACCCGCACTGGACGGTCCTGCAGCGGTCGCACTATATCGTCGGCGGCGTCTATCAAGGTGTAGAGGTCAGTGCCGTGATTCCAGCCCATGCGTTCGGCAGCGGCAATGAAGACTTCCAAGGGAGCATTGCCAGCGCCGGCCCCCATGCCTGCAAGGCTGGCGTCGACCCGGTCACAGCCTGTTTCCACTGCAGCCATAGAGTTAGCCACGCCGAGACTCAGGTTATGATGGGCATGGATTCCTAGTTGAGTCGCTGGATTAAGCACTGCTTTCATGGCGCTTACGCGATCGCGCACACCATCCATAGTCAGGGCGCCGCCAGAATCCACCACGTAAATGGTCTGGGCACCGAAGGACTCCATCAGCCTCCCCTGCTCGGCCAGCCCCTCGGGCGTCTGCATGTGGCTCATCATTAAAAAGCCCACGGTATCCATACCCAGCTTGCGAGCATGCTCGATATGCTGACGAGAGACATCCGCTTCGGTGCAGTGGGTAGCAATCCGAGCCCCCCGGGCACCAGCAGCATAGGCTGCGTCCAGGTCATGTACGGTGCCAATTCCAGGCAACAACAGGGTGGTGATCATGGCATGCTCGACCACCTCGGCCACTGCGGCAATCCACTCCAGGTCACTGTGGGCTCCAAAGCCGTAGTTGAAGCTGGATCCTTGCAAACCGTCACCATGGGCGACTTCAATAGAGTCCACTTTAGCTGCGTCGAGCGCGCGGGCAATTCGCTGGACATCCTCAATGCTGTACTGATGACGCACTGCATGACTGCCATCACGCAAGGTCACATCAGAGATATAAAGTTTCTTGTTCATCATGAAGCTCCTCAGGCAATGGCGGCCAGCAAGCGGGTTTCAGCGAGGCGCTCAGCACAGCTTTTCGCAGCAGAGGTCATAATGTCTAGATTGCCGGCATAGGCGGGTAAATAGTGAGCAGCCCCTTCAACCTCCAGGAAGATCGAGGTCTTGAGACCGTGAGTTAGGCCTAGGCCGGGTAAGTTAACCGGACACTCCACGGGCACTGACTCGAACTGCACCTGCTGTTTAAGGCGATAGCCCGGCACATAGGCTTGCACCGCAGCCACCATTGCATTGATAGAGGCTTCAATGGCGTTTCGGTCTGCCTCCTCAGAGAGTACGAAAACGCTATCGCGCATGATCAATGGAGGCTCGGCAGGATTGAGAACGATGATTGCCTTACCCTTGGCAGCACCGCCACAGGATTCGATGGCCTGGGAGGTGGTCTCGGTAAATTCATCAATATTGGCGCGGGTACCCGGGCCAGCAGACTTGCTGGAAATAGAGGCGACAATCTCGCCGTAGTGCACTCTGGCAACCTGGGCAACTGCCGCTACCATAGGGATGGTGGCCTGGCCGCCACACGTAACCATATTGATATTCGGAGCATCCAGATGCTCATCCATATTGATCGACGGAATCACATAGGGACCAATGGCTGCTGGGGTCAGGTCGATGACGTTGATACCGCGATCTTGTAGCATCTCGTTGTGACGCTTATGGGCGCCAGCAGAAGTGGCGTCAAAGACGATTTTGATGTCGTCAACATTCTCCATGGCCAGCAGACCATCAATTCCCTCGGCAGTCGTAGGGACGCCGAAGCGCTGGGCGCGCGCCAAACCGTCTGAGGCCGGATCAATTCCCACCATGGCTCCCATTTCAAGGTACTGGCCGTGCTGCAGAATTTTAATCATCAGATCGGTGCCGATATTGCCGGAGCCAATGATGGCCACTTTGACTTTTTTGCTCATGATCTTTTCTCTCATTGTGGCTTGGCGAAAGCAGCGGTCACACCACCCAGGCCTTGTATTTCGGCGTGAAAGATATCGCCTGCTGCTGCGGGCACCATGGGGCCAAGAGCACCGGTGAGCAGAATGTCACCAGCGCGCAACGGCTCCCCGAAGCTGGCCATGGTATCGGCCAGCCATACGGCGGCATTCAAGGGATTGTCGAGACAGGCAGCACCCGCACCCACTGACACTGGCTCACCGCGCAAGGTCATCTTCATACCGCAACGCACTAAGTCGAGAACCTCCAGCTTCACTGGACGGCTGCCGAGTACAAAGCAGCCCGATGAGGCGTTGTCGGCGATGGTGTCCTCAAGGCGGATATCCCATTTAGCGATGCGACTCCCCACCACCTCAATGGCAGGTAAAGCGAAGGCGGTAGCCCGAATCAGATCCGCTAAGGTATGGCGCTCGTGATCCAGGTCATGCGCCAGCACCAGAGCGATCTCCGCTTCCACTTTGGGCTGAAGCACGGCATCCACTGCGATAGGCTGACCGTCACCCACCGCCATATCGGCGAAAAGCACTCCGAAATCAGGCTGATTAACCCCTAACTGCTGCTGTACGGAGCGAGAAGTAAGCCCTACCTTAAAGCCCACTTGGCGGCGCCCCTGCTCCCGGGCTAGGCGAGTGTTGTGCTGTTGGACGGCGTAGGCTAAGGCCACCGGGTCAGCGGCGTTCTCCTCCACCTGGGCACGGGCAATCAGCTCACGCACCGGCTTACAGGGCTGTCCTGTCGCCTGGGCTTGGCTGAGGCGCTCTGCGGCCTCGATCAGGGCAGTATGCATAGCAATCTCCTCGCTCACGGGTTAACGCAGATGGTGGTCAGTTCGGAATAAAAATCGAGGGAGTGGCGGCCGCCCTCGCGTCCAAGGCCAGAAAGCCGCGCTCCTCCGAAGGGCGTGCGCAAGTCGCGCAGGAACCAGGTATTGACCCATACCATGCCCACATGGAACTGACGAGAAACTCGGTGGGCACGGCCCAGATCCTGGGTCCAAAGCGCTGTTGCCAGGCCATAAACGGTATTGTTAACCCGCTCGATCACCTCATCCTCACGGTCGAAGGGGGCGATATGGCAGACAGGCCCAAAGACCTCCTCCTGGACACAGCGAGCATCGTCGGCCAGGCCGGTCCAGATAGTTGGCCGTACATAAGCCCCCTGATCGCGAGCATCGCCAAACGTTGGCACTTCGCCGCCAGTCACCACAGTGGCGCCCTCTTCCCGAGCTAATTCAAAGTAGCTGAGTACCTTCTCGCGATGCTGGCGAGAGATCATTGACCCCATATCAACACCGGGCTCATCCGGATAGCCGATTTTGAGCCCTTCGGCTTTCTCTTTGAGAGCGGCCACGAAACGCTCAAAAATAGGACGCTCTACATAGACTCGTTCGGAGCAGAGGCACACCTGACCGGCATTGGTGAAACTGGAGCGGGCCACGCCAGCCACCGCCGCCTCAAAATCACAGTCAGCAAAGACCACGGCGGCATTCTTGCCGCCCAATTCGAAGGAAACGTCACGAACACCCTCGGCGGCCACCTTCATGATTTCACTGCCGGTGCGAGACTCACCGGTAAAGGTGATAGCGTCTACGTCGGGGTGTTTGGTCAAAAACTCACCGGCGGAGCCTGGGCCAAAGCCATGGATCAGGTTGAATACGCCTTCGGGCAGCCCTGCGTCATGAATCACTTCGGCCAACAGAGTAGCTGTGGAGGGAGATTCTTCAGAGGGCTTAACCACTACCGAGTTACCGCAAGCCAAGGCGGGTGCCACCTTCCAGGTAAGCAACAGCATCGGTAGGTTCCAGGGGGAGATAATCGCAACCACACCATGGGGTTTACGCACCGAGTAGCTGAACACATCACTGCCATCGGGAGCACGCATCTCGAAGTAATCGCCGCCAGACTGGCGGATAAGCTCGGCAAAAGTGCGGAAGTTGTGCACACCACGCGCGATATCCAGACGGCGAGCCTGTTCCACCGGGCGACCGGTGTCGGCCACCTCTGCGGCCACAAATTCTTCAAAACGGCGCTCGATACCCGCGGCGATACGCATCAGCACATCGGCTCGTTCACTGGCACTGGTGCGGGCCCAAGGGCCAGATTGGGCGGCTTTGGCGGCACTAACGGCGCGCCCCACCAAAGCTTCGTCGGCTTCGCAGACCTGACTCAGCAAACGGCCATCGATGGGTGAGATATTGGGGAAAGTCTGTTCGGTGGCAAGAAATTCACCGCCGACATAATTGAGAAGCTGGGGGGCTATGGTCGACACGGTTGTCTCCGAAACGTTGTTTTAATTCATTTCGGAAGAGTGTAGGCAGGGCAGGTATCATTGCATAATCAATAAAAACCTATCAGGTATTTAAAAAAAGAATACCTGACCCTGTCAGCGCCCGGCCCCTCCCCATCAAGCCGCCAATCCAAAAAGGGCACCTGGTTATATAAGCGTTGTAAACTCATAGCCGTAGAACTCTGAGCGCAAAAATGCACTGAAGTCACGCCTCCTTGAGGCATTCACGAAACAGTTTTGCGGCAGGGCCTAGCTCTCGACCAGAAGCGGAAAAGCAACCGATATCGCCAAAAGCCAGCGACTTTCCGAGCTTAAAAACCTTGAGTAGCCCCGCCTCTGCGAAAGGCGAAGCCGCCTCGTAAGGCATCAAAGCAACGGTTTCTTGATCTTGCATCAAGGTTAAATTCGTCAGAATGGATAAAGACTCGACAACATTGGAGGGAACGGTCAAACCCTCTTCGGCAAAAAGCTTATCGGCAGTACGTCTTAGTAATGACTCTCGAGTAGGCAGGACCCATGGAAAGGGATGTAACTTCTCAAGGGTTAACAATTGGCTTTCGTGTAGGGGATGTTTCGCACCAGCGACAATGCATAACTCTTCACTGTAGAGGGTGTCCACCGTAAGGCTATTAGCCTCATCTCGCCAACGCCAGTCATCAGGAACACGCCCAACCACCAAGTCAACGTCGCCCACTTCCACTGCAGGAAACAGTTGATCCATCTGACCGACACGCAAAGACACCATGACGTTGGGTGCTCTTTGCTTAAGCAATCGGATTGCTTTTGGAAGTAAAGAAACTGAAGCCGAAATCAACGTGCCGACAACGACATGACCACTGGTTCCCTCCTGAAAAGCATTCACTTCGTCTGTCAGACTACGCAGCTCTGCCATCAGCAGTTTTGCACGTTTCAAAACAAGCTCACCTAGCTCAGTGGGAACTACACCTCGGTTTCCCCTAACGAGAAGCGGGCTGTCAAAATACACTTCTAAATCATGTATCACTTTGCTAACGGCTGGCTGTGTCAAATTGAGCATCTGGGAAGCTCGTAGCATTGAGCCGCTTAAAACCACCTGCTCAAAAACCATTAGCTGATGAAATTTCAACTTACGTGTAATAGAGGAATCTGTGTATTTCATAGCTTTATGGCATACCGAGTGGTTGGCAATCTTGAGACAAGCAAACCTCCATGGAACATGGTCATGCCGTGCAGAACAGCGCTGCCAGCGTTAGAACCAGTCACGTTTCCATGGAGCAACCACTCAAAAAGTGGGTAACCGTAAGTACACCCTACTAGTGGTATAAGTATCAATAATTTCTCAAGTATTGTTGGAAAAGCTCATAGTGCAACACTCCAACACACAGAAAAGCCGCTACTAAAAAGTAGCGGCTTCATACTTGCCAGCATGGCACTAACGTTTTAGAAGCTGAATACAGGAATGGCGGGATCGCGCATCATTTCTGCCATTGGTCCTGGCGCCGCAACACCAACGCCTTCAAGTAGATCTTCTTGGGTGTAATCGGTGTTAGGTAAGTAGATGGCACATACATCGACACTGACGCCTTCACCCATCAACATTTTCAACATACCTTCAGGTTTAACCTGCCCTGCAGGGTTACTGGGCGGGGTATTGACCGCTGCTTCACTTTCATAGCCATCTACCGCAAGATCACCCGCAGCATCACACAGCAAGATATGTAGATCCGTGCCCTGCTGACGCATCGCATTGCCTAATATCATTGCCATTGATTGCGTCTGTACTGCGTCGCTGGTCAGAATCATTAACGCTTTATCGCTTTCGGCATCGTGGTTATCTGCGCTAGCCACCATCGGTACTAAAGCCAACACACCGGCCATTACTAATGTTTTATGCATCGTTATCTCCTTATCAATCTGTGCGATTTGTTGCTTTAAATGCTTTTCTGCGCTACTTCGACTCATACCAAGCGGTGTCAGGATTAACGTCATAACTCCAGGGCAATCCCGAATTACGCCACCCATCACGCGCCCTCACACCTTTTGAGTCACCTTCAGCAAGCGTACCCCCTTCAAAGCCATCGCTAACCGAATACACCTGCGAAAATCCCATCTCTGCGATCAGATCTGCAGCGGGTGCGCTGCGGGTTGCTCCAGAGCGGCACATTACGATGATCGGAGTATCGTCATTTGCTTGATGCGCCTCGAGCGCGGCACGGATTTGTTCGGCAAAATTGGCGTTACGAACCGTTGGCCATGTTTTGCTATCAGCATCGAACTGAGTCGTGTCCGTTAGTACCCATGGCACATGAATATCAGTGGGTTCTGCAAAACCGGTGAATTTAATTTCGACGGGATCACGCACATCAATCAACAATGCATCGTCTTCTTGCTGTAGCAGGTCATAGGCTTCGCGAGCGGTCACATACAAGCCCAACTGCGTTTCTCGATAAGAGGGCGTATCTTCAGCCTGAGCGACGGTGATGACACTCATGCTCAGTGCCATCAAGGCGGCAAGGGCAGAATTACGGTACGGAAGCTCAGCAAAATAGCTTGCAACTCCAGACATAACAAAATCCTCTAAAGAAATAACTCTATGGACTTAATATAGCTGGAAAGGTGCAGAACTACCTGCGGCGTTTTGTCACTAGCCAGAAGTAGGAGACTGTTAGCTAGCCTTGACGTAACAATGCAAGACACCATCGCTAACAGCCTTCGTTGTGCCTAAACGAAGCAGTTCGCTTTTAAGCATTCAGTGGCGTTAAAACAACGCCCCCAAACGACTAATGGTTTAACTACCCTGCCGGATACATTAGCGATTAACATTCAATAGCATTGACGGCCAGTCCACCTTTGGAAGTTTCCTTATATTTATCAAGCATGTCTCTCCCCGTATCACGCATAGTGCGAATGACCTTATCCAACGATATAAAGTGAGTACCATCACCATGCAACGCCATTTGCGCTGCATTAATGGCTTTTATGGTGGCAATAGCGTTGCGCTCGATACACGGCACCTGAACCAGCCCTCCCACCGGGTCGCAGGTTAACCCTAAATTATGTTCCAGGCCGATTTCGGCCGCATGCTCTACTTGCTCGGGCGTTCCTCCCATCACATCCGCTAAGCCAGCTGCCGCCATGGCGCACGCCGAGCCAACTTCCCCCTGGCAGCCCACTTCCGCCCCCGATATAGACGCGTTCTTCTTACAGAGAATGCCAATCGCACCTGCCGCTAGCAGGAAATCCACGACGTTTTTCTCGCAAGCGTTGGGCTGAAATTTCATATAGTAGTGCAGAACGGCAGGAATAATGCCTGCAGCGCCGTTGGTGGGCGCCGTTACCATGCGCCCTCCTGCGGCATTCTCTTCATTAACCGCGAGGGCAAAAATATTCACCCACTCCATCGCTGAAAACGTCGATGCGATTAGACAATCATTCTGTTCAGCCGCTAAAAGCCGCTGATGCAGCAGCTTAGCTCTACGTTTTACGTTTAACCCACCCGGCAATATCCCTTCATGAGTTAATCCATTGTCGATGCATTCACACATGACTTGCCAGATTCGCCACAACTCATTTCTGACCTCGTCTTCCGTCCGCCATACTTTCTCATTCTCTAGCATTAAGCGGCTAATACTCAGCTGCTCTTTTTTACATAATGCTAGCAGCTCTTCAGCTGTATCGAAGTTGTAGGGAATAGTTGCCCCATCAAAATCCTCTAACGGCATATCTACCTGGGCTTGTTCAACAACAAAACCGCCCCCCACCGAGTAGTAGATATTTTCATGCAGCAATTCACCTTGATGTGTGAAGGCAGCAAGCCGCATGGCATTAGGATGATGAGGCAAACTCTCTTCATGAAAATAAATATCGCGATCCCAATCAAAAGCGATTGTTTTTTGGCGTCCAAGTTCTAATAACTGACTCTCTTTAAGCGACGCAATAGATGGCCTAATAATCAAAGGGTCAATCGTGTCGGGGCGCTCACCCATCAGCCCCATAATAATCGCGTGATCCGTTGCGTGCCCTACGCCCGTCGCTGACAGTGAGCCATAAAGATGAACGTCTAGATGGGCCACTTCATCAAGAAGGTCGGCGTCGCGTAGTGATGTAACATACTTAAAAGCGGCCTGCATGGGCCCGACGGTATGGGAACTGGAGGGGCCTACTCCAATCTTAAAAAGGTCGAAAACACTGATAGGCATTGGAGCACCTCTTGACGTATAAACAGGGAAAAATCAGGCGATGCCTGAAAATTTCAATAAGTTATTTATGTGATAAAAAATAAAACCAATCTATCTTTTATTGAAGATATTTTTATATTTATAAAACAATACGTTTAAGCACGACTTATCACACATAACTTCTCACATATAACAAGGGGTTGCATATCGCTCTGGCAAAAGCTTAGCAGCGACAGCAACCCAACTATAAAAGCGTGTTCGAACTGTTTGCGTTTACTAACAGTAGAATTAGATAAAAAGCATTAGTTACCAAAAACCACCGTGCGCCCCGAGTAAAAGAACACACGACGTTCTAAATGATAGCTAATCGCTCTGGCCAGGGTGAGACACTCAATATCCCGCCCCTTGGCCACCAGATCCTCGGGATAATGGGTATGGTCGACGGGTTCGACCCCTTGAGCAATAATTGGCCCTTCATCAAGGTCATTATTAATATAATGCGCCGTTGCACCCACTAGCTTAACCCCTTTCTCATACGCCTGATGATAAGGCTTAGCGCCTTTAAAACCGGGCAGTAGAGAGTGATGAATATTGATGGCTCGTCCGGCTAATAGTTCACACATTGAGGGGGAGAGTACCTGCATATACCTTGCCAGCACCACCAGCTCAGCGTCAGTATCCGCGATGATTTCGCGTATCTGCGCTTCCTGCTGCAATTTCGTCTCGGGCGTGATCGGCAGGTAGTGATAGGGCAAATCGTGCCATGCTGCCAACGGCTCCAGATCAGGATGGTTGGAAATCACCGCTTTGATATCCAGCGGAAGCTGGCCCGTCCGATAACGGTAGAGCAGATCATTCAAGCAGTGATCGGCCTTGGAGACCATAATCACGGTGCCTGTGCGTTTGCCCGGCGCCGTCAGTTCAAACTGCATATCGAATTCGCCTGCCCGCGCTGCAAAATCGGCGTGGAAGCGCTCTTCATGGAAGTCGTCTCGCTCTGGTCGAAACTCGGCGCGAATGAAAAAGCGTCCACCAAGCCGGTCATCGAAAGAGTTAAGTTCAGTGATATAGCACTGCTGCTCTTTTAAAAAGCGCGTGACGACGTCCACCGTTCCCAAACGGCTTGGGCATTGGGCGGCAAGTATCCAGGTATCACTCATTCGGCTCATAGTGCATGTATCTCTGTTAGCGGCAGAAAGTAGCGGCCGAAACAGCGTTTCGGCCTGCCTGCTTATTGTTCTACGTTCACGCCATACTCTGCTGCTGCATCCAGTAGCCAGCGGTAGCAGTAGTCGGCAAAACTGCGCCGCACGACTAACTCCCAACGCTCCTCACTGGGCCGACGAAGGATGGTCGTGGCCTTGGCGAAAACGGTAGTAACGCCTTTGCCCACTGGAAAATGGCGGGGATGAACGTCGTAGATCACCGCTTTCATCAACAGCTCGCGGGCCGCCTCTCCGGTAATCTCTAACACCGTCTGCCCACCGCTGACATCGCTGATGGCGTAATGGGAATCCCCTAAACGCTCCCGCAGCTGCGTCTCTAGCGGGAACTCCTCACCGCCAGGCACAATTACCAGCCACTCGTCAGGGGAAAGCCACTGAATAGAACGCTCGCCGCTGGCATCCTGCACCAGCGCCTGGGGCTTACCAGGTAAGCTAATCCCCAGCACGTCGCGCACCGCCTCATCGAGAACGATAGCACCGCCTCGTAAGATCAGATGCCCTAGCATTGCCCGCTCGCGTAGCTGAACCCGACTTGAACTACCAGCACGAGGAGCGCCGCTATGACGGTAGCTAAAGGCTAACGGAGACTCTACCGGGATAGCGGTATCAGTACGGGTATCGAAAGTGGCCGCATTAGACATTTTGGCGCTCTCCCTTGGGATCATAAAAAATGGTGCTGACGATTTCGGCTTCGTGAACTTGGCCGTCTGCCATGGGCAGATAGACGGTTTCGCCCATTTTCTTGAGGCCGCCCTTAACCACCGCTAAGGCAAATCCAGAGTCCATAATTGGGCTGTAGTAGCTTGAGGTCACATGCCCCACCATGGGCATCGGGATCGCATGCTTGGGATCAAACACAATCTGGGCGCCCTCTTCCAGCACCACCGTTGGATCCTTCGGTTTGAGACCCACCAACTGCTTGCGGTTTTCGCGCTTGGTATCCGTTCGTGTCAGGGCTCGCTTACCAATCCATGAGAAAGGCTTGTCGTAACCTACGCACCACTGCATGCCCAGGTCTTCCGGCGTTACCGAGCCGTCGGTTTCCTGGCCAACGATAATAAAGCCTTTTTCAGCACGCAGGACGTGCATGGTCTCTGTGCCGTAGGGCGTCAAGCCATACTTTTCGCCATGCTTGAACAGGGTCTGCCACACGTGCATGGCGTAGTTGGCTTGAACGTTAATCTCAAAGGTCAACTCACCGGTAAAGGAGATCCGATAGACACGCGCAGTCACCCCAGCCACTTTTCCAGCACGCCACTCCATAAACTTGAAGCTATCGCGGTCGAGATCGATATCCGTCATCTCAGCCAGCAGCTTGCGCGCTTCGGGGCCAGTGATCGTCATGGTGGCCCAGTGGTCAGTCACTGAAGAGAAGTAGACATCCAGTTCTGGCCACTCGGTCTGATGCCATAACTCCAACCATTCCAATATCGCTGCTGCACCACCGGTGGTGGTAGTCATCAAAAAGTGATTTTCAGCAAGACAGCTGGTCACACCGTCATCGGTGACCATGCCATCATCTTTACACATCAAGCCGTAGCGGCACTTACCAACCGCCAGTTTCTCCCACTTGTTGGTATAGACACGCGCCAGGAATTCACGCGCATCCGGCCCTTGAATGTCGATCTTGCCAAGCGTCGAAGCATCGAGAATACCCACTTTCTCGCGCACCGCTAAACATTCGCGAGCTACCGCTTCGTGCATGGTCTCGGTCTTGCCATTCACCTGCTGTGGGTAGTACCAGGGACGCTTCCACTGACCGACATCCTCAAACTCGGCACCGCGCTCAACGTGCCACTGATGAAGAGCGGTATAGCGCTCGGGATCGAACAGATCACGGCAGTGACGACCCACGATGGCGCCAAAGGTCACCGGCGTATAATTAGGCCGAAATACCGTGGTGCCCACCTCGGGGATGGAGCGGTTCAGGCAGCGAGCTGCAATGGCCATACCGTTAATATTGCCCAACTTGCCTTGATCGGTACCGAACCCCATCGCGGTATAGCGCTTAATATGCTCGATAGACTCAAAGCCTTCCCGGGTAGCCAGTTCGATGCCCGCCGCAGTGACGTCGTTCTGCAGGTCGACGAATTGCTTCGGCCCGCGCAGCGTGGATTTCTCATGGGGAATCTGAAAAAGTGCCACCGCAGGCCCCTGCTGGAGGCGTTCAACGCTAGGCAGGTTAACCGGCTGAGCCGCGTGGCCTGTGGCTGCTGCTGCTTTAACACCAGCCTCAACACCCTCGGCAAGTACGTCTCCCAGCGCATAGGTGCCATTAGCGCCACCGCAGGCATGAACGCCCTTCACTAGCCCTGGCACAAAGCCGAGGATATCGTCACGCCAAGTAGGCCGCGCGCCGGTATGGGAAGCCAAGTGGATGACCGGACTATAGCCACCTGAGCTAGCAATAGTGTCGCAGGCCAACTCCTGGACTGGGCCACTGACTCGGTAAGCGCCAATATCGATCTTGGCCACCCGAGCGGCAGTGACTCGGTTGCTGCCTTTCGCCTCGATAACGGCACTGCCGGTGATGATCTTGATACCTTGGGCACGGGCGGCATCGACCCAATCCCCTGCAGGCGCTTCGCGGGCATCAACAACCGCCACCACCTCGCAGCCTGCTTCCTTCCAGTCTAAGGCGGCGCGATAGCCATCGTCGTTGCTGGTGGAGAGCACCAGTTGGCGGCCTGGCACGACACCATAGCGTCGAATGTAGGTAGAAACAGCGCTTGCCAATAGGTTGCCTGGAACGTCATTTCCCGCATACACCAATGGTCGCTCGTGAGCGCCTGTGGCTAGGATCACCTGACCAGCGCGAACTCGATGCATACGGGAACGTACCGGTCGGCGGCCATTGACGACAGGCGCCGTTTCGCCCAGATGCTCAGTACGCCGCTCGTGCAGTGTCACAAAATTGTGATCGTGATAGCCGTTAGCCGTGGTGCGTGGCAGCAGTGTGACGTTCTCACATCCGGCTAGCTCTTCAAGCACTCGAGCAACCCACTGGTCTGCCGACTTGCCATCCAGAGTTTCGCGGCTACCCAACAGTGATCCGCCCATCTCTTCTTGCTCATCGGCAACGATCACCCGCGCACCGCCACGGGCAGCAGCCAATGCTGCAGACAAGCCAGCAGCGCCAGCGCCAACGACCAGCACATCGCAGTGTTGATGAAGGTGGTCATAGCTATCTGGATCGGCTTCCATAGGGCTGCGGCCCAGGCCTGCCGCCTTACGAATGTACTTTTCGTAGGTCAGCCACATCGACGCCGGTGCCATAAACGTCTTGTAGTAGAAGCCCGGCGGCATAAATTGCCCACCTAACTTGCCTATCAAGCCCATCAAGTCGCGCTGTACATTAGGCCAACCGTTGGTGCTACAGGCGGCTAATCCATCAAACAGTGCTTGCTGGGTAGCGCGAACATTGGGTACCTGTGCCGCTTCGGTACTGCCTAATTGAACAATGGCATTGGGTTCTTCGGCGCCTGCGGCGACGATTCCTCGGGGGCGCGAGTACTTGAAACTGCGGTTAACGATATCCACGCCGTTAGCCAACAGCGCCGAGGCCAGGGTATCTCCAGGGTGCCCTTGGTAACGCTGACCGTTAAAGGTAAAGCTCAACGTGCGAGAGCGATCGATTCGGCCACCTGTCTTTAGGCGGAACACTTGTTGCTTAGACTGACTCATGCCCGCACTCCTTCTTGATGGCTTACCGCTGCCGCCTCGCGAGGCTGCTTTTGGCTGTCGGCGGTAATCGTCGGCTGCTCGCCCATTTTGTAGGTCTCAAGAATCTCGTAGCTCACCGTGTGGCGCGTCACGTTGAAGAACTTGCGGCAACCCACCGCATGCACCCACATTTCGTGATGCACCCCTCTGGGATTGTTGCGGAAGAAAAGGTAGTTCCCCCACTCTTCATCGCTACACGCCTCGGGCTCTTTGGGTCGCTCAATATGCGCCTGGCCCTTGGGGTGAAACTCCTCTTCCTCACGGTGCTCGCCGCAGTAGGGGCAATAGATATAAAACATGGCGGATACTCCTCTCGTATTTACCCTAGTGGGCCACGCCGGCGGCGCCGTGCTCATCAATCAGTGCACCGCTATGGAAGCGGAACATGGAGAACGGCTCAGCAATGGGGTGCATTTCACCCTTAGCCAAGCTGGCAGCGAACACGTGACCCGATCCTGGAGTAGCTTTGAAGCCACCCGTGCCCCAACCACAGTTGAAGAACAACCCCTTCACCGGTGTTTTAGAGATAATCGGACAGGCATCCGGACAGGTATCGACAATACCGCCCCACTGACGATTCATACGCACCCGAGAGAAGATCGGGAACATCTCGACGATCGCCTGAAGGGTGTGTTCCACGGTAGGATAGCTACCGCGCTGACCATAGCCGTTATAGCCGTCAATGCCAGCGCCGATGACTAGGTCGCCTTTATCAGACTGACTGATATAGCCATGCACGTGATTAGACATCACCACGGTATCGAGAATCGGTTTGATCGGCTCGGAGACCAAGGCTTGTAGCGGGTGGGATTCCAAAGGCAACTGAAAGCCGCCCATATTGGCCAACACGCCAGAATTACCGGCGGTCACACAGCCCACTGTCTTGGCTTCGATATCGCCACGGTTGGTGTGCACACCGTAGATCCTACCGTCACGGATTTTGAAGCCGGTAACTTCGGTCTGCTGGAGAATGTCTACCCCGTGAGCATCAGCACCGCGCGCATAGCCCCAGGCCACAGCATCATGCCGCGCTACCCCAGCACGCGGCTGCCAGGAAGCGCCCATCACTGGGTAGCGAGCATTCTTGGAACAATCCATGATTGGCACCAGCGCCTGCACACCTTTGGTGTCCAGCACTTCGCCATCAATGCCGTTTAGGCGATTCGCGTTAACCCGGCGCTGGATATCGCGCATATCCTGCAAGGTATGCCCCAGGTTGAGCACCCCTCGCTGGGAAAACATGACGTTGTAGTTAAGGTCTTGAGAAAGCCCTTCCCACAGCTTCATGGCATGTTCGTAAAGGGCTGCCGATTCGTCCCATAAGTAGTTCGAACGCACGATGGTCGTATTACGGGCGGTATTACCACCGCCCAACCAGCCCTTCTCGATCACCGCGACATTCTTGACACCGAACTCTTTGGCCAAGTAGTAAGCCGTGGCCAAACCGTGGCCACCACCACCGACGATGATCACATCGTACTGCTTCTTAGGCGTGGGATTGCGCCATTGGCGCTCCCAGTTTTCATGGTGGCTCAGCGCGTGCTTGACCAGGCCGAAGCCGGAATAGCGTTGCATAATGGTCTCCTTAGTTCAGCCGCGCCGGGCCTTGCCGGCAAGCCGATTCAAGCAATAGATTCGACGGCTTCAGCGACAGCTTCAGCATAGACAGGGTGCCGGGCACACACGTCACTCACTTTAGCCAGCACCTCGGCCTCGATGGCAGCGGTATCACTCCCAGCAGCTAATACGTCTAGGATGTCGCAAATCCAGCCAGCTAGTTCGCCACACTCTTGGGCATTGAAGCCACGCGTGGTGACCGCGGGGGTACCAATACGTAGACCCGATGTCACGAAGGGGCTCTGCGGGTCGTTAGGCACCGTGTTCTTATTAACGGTGATATGCGCGCGGCCCAATGCTGCATCCGCATCCTTACCCGTGACGCCCTGCTGGATAAGCGAGACTAAGAACAGATGATCTTCGGTACCACCCGACACAACATCATAGCCGCGCTCCATGAATACGTTGGCCATGGCTTGGGCGTTGTCAATCACCTGCTGCTGGTAACGCACAAACTCCTGGCTCATGGCTTCCTTGAACGCCACCGCTTTCGCCGCGATAACATGCATCAATGGGCCACCTTGCTGGCCTGGGAAGACCGCACCATTAAGCTTTTTATAGAGCGCCTCGTCGCCATCCGCAGACAGAATCAGGCCGCCACGGGGGCCACGCAGCGTTTTGTGGGTAGTCGTGGTGACGACGTGGGCATGAGGCAGCGGGCTCGGATAAAGGTTAGCTGCCACTAAACCTGCAACGTGGGCCATGTCGACCATTAAGTAAGCACCCACTTCATCAGCGATAGTGCGGAAACGACGCCAATCCACCACGCGAGAGTAGGCAGAGAAACCGGCAATGATCATTTTCGGCTGATGCTCACGGGCCAAACGCTCAACTTCTTCGTAATCGATCTCACCGGTTTCCGGCTTGAGGCCGTACTGAACAGCGTTGTAGTGTTTGCCCGAGAAGTTAGGGGCGGCGCCGTGGGTTAAATGGCCGCCGTGGGCAAGGCTCATACCTAGAATAGTATCGCCAGGTTTGACGAGTGCCATGAACACAGCGGCATTTGCCTGAGCACCGGAATGCGGCTGCACATTGGCATAATTGGCACTAAATAAGTTGCAGGCACGTTCAATGGCTAAGGCCTCAACCTTGTCAACGAATTCACAACCGCCGTAGTAGCGACGGCCTGGATAGCCTTCCGCATACTTGTTAGTCAGTTGGGTACCCTGCGCTTCCATGACAAGTTGACTGGTGTAATTTTCGGAGGCGATCAGCTCAATATGCGCTTCTTGGCGTACCGTTTCTTCAGCAATTGCTTCTGCAAGCAAACTGTCGTAACTGGCCAAACGTGCTTTTGGGGAAAAATTACTTTGAAGCATTATCGCCTCCTGATGAGTGACTTTTTTATTAAGTGCTGGACGTTCTCTTTAACGCTGACAAACCAAGGTTTCTATCAACCAAGGTTCCTATCAACGTTTTCTTACCGCGATACTATCGTTGGTTTCCTGGCCCAAGATACTTGTTGACGTCACCACTCGATGCATTTGCGACATCGACATCAATTAGCCAGGCTGCGCAGATAGACCGTCATTGATTACCCATAAAAAAGCGCCCTAAACGGCAAAAACCATAAAGGGCGCTTTACTGAAGTATTAAAAAATGACTGCGTTAAAAATCGACGACGAGGTCCCCTTTAGGACGACTGCAGCAAGATAGAATGTATCCTTCTGCGACATCCTCATCCGTAATGCCCCCGTTATGCTCCATATCCACCTCCCCCGACTTGAGCTCTACGCGGCAAGTACCGCATATCCCCATACCACATGCTTTGGGGATATGCAGACCCAACTTCGCCGCTGCAGCATGCACCGTTTCGCTAGGCTGAATGCGCACACTTTTGCCGGTCGATGCGAACTCAATGCTGTGCAAGTCATTGCTATCAACATTTTCAGCATCGACTTCTGCTTGCTCGGCCAGCTCACGCACATCATCACGAACGTCGACAGGCGTGGCGCCAAACGACTCTTCGTGATAATGGCTCATATCAAAGTTATGGTGCTGCAAAATACGCTTGATGGCGTTCATATAGGGAGTTGGGCCGCAACAAAAGATCTCCCTCTCCATAAAGTCCGGCACCATTAATTCGAATAACGGCTCGGTGAGATAACCCCGGTAGCCAGCCCACGCCTCTCCAATATCCTCTTTACTCTCACAGATAATATGCAGTTTGAACTCAGGGATACGCGAAAACATATGCACCAATTCACGGTGATAAATGACATCGCGGGGAGCTCGAGCACTATGTATAAATTCAACATCCACAGCGGCATTAGTATCAAAAAGCCAACGTGTCATGGACATTAAAGGGGTAATGCCAACACCGCCGGAGAGGAACAACACTTTCTCGGCGGGAAAGTCGATCGAGTTAAAGTTACCGACCGGCCCATGCACCACCAGCTCATCGCCTATTTTTAAATTGGCATGCAGCCAATTGGAAACCTTGCCTCCCGGCACCTGCTTAACAGTGATCGAAAAGCTGTAAGGAATAGAGGGTGAGCTTGAGATTGTATAGGAGCGCATGATCGGCTGATTATCGATCTCAAGCTCAAGGGTCACAAACTGGCCAGGCTTGAAGAAGAACAGTACGGGTTGCTCCGCCATAAAACAGAACGTGCGTACATCTTGGGTTTCTTGGATCACCTTAACGCAACGTACCTGGTGGCGGCCGTTAGTCCAGGTTTGGGTCGTGACCGGGTTAAAGAAATTAGTTGTCATTATCGCCTCTGCCTGACCAGCCTTCATCGCTATGCATTACCGAACTGTATTCGCTATACAGCCCAGCACCGTTGATGTGCATTTTGGGGACGCTCCTCTTAGCCGACTTACCTGACAACGACGCGCACTTACCTCGTGCCACTCTTTATTGCTTAGAAAGCTCTTCTTTAGTCGCCGCTACGCCACCTGATGTCGCGGGCAGATAATTGGCAAGGATGTGCCTGCAACACAATCAGACACTGACATCAGGCCCCATTCGAATAAAACGCCAGGTTACGCAACAGAACAACAAGATAAACAATCTTGACTAACGGCCGCCACGCAGCCCTTGAGGGGAAAGCGGAGGTTTACGAGGATACTGGTATGGAAAAAAGTGTTTCTAATATGATGGACGACCCACTCGCTGCGGCTCGTGAGTCAACGGCCCATATGCTGCAGGAAAGGGCGCGTACCTTTTCTCTTCCGCAACCGTTTTATAACGATGCCCGCCTGTTTGCTCTTGATATGCAAGAGATCTTCGAAAAAGAGTGGTTATTCGCAGGCATGACATGCGAGATCCCCTCCAAGGGTAATTTCATCACCTTGGATATTGGTGACAATCCCATCGTTATTGTGCGCGGTAGTGAAGGCGTTATTCATGCGTTTCACAATGTGTGCCGCCATCGCGGTTCGCGTCTATGCGTAAAAGATAAGGGCAAGGTGGCAAAACTCGTCTGCCCGTATCATCAGTGGACTTACGAGCTTGATGGCCGATTGCTGTTTGCCGGTAGCGACATGGGCACTGACTTCGACCTCAACCAGTTTGGCCTCAAGCCGGTCAACGTCCAAACAGCTGGCGGCTTCATCTTTATCAACCTGAGCGATGAACCACCTGCAATTGACGATTTTCTGACAACGCTTGAGCATTATCTCGAGCCGTACCAGATGGACAACGTCAAGGTTGCCACCGAATCCAGCATCGTCGAGCAAGCCAACTGGAAGCTGGTCATCGAAAACAACCGCGAGTGCTACCACTGTAACGGCGCGCACCCTGAACTGCTTAATTCGTTGCAGGAGTTTGATGATACCGACGATCCCCGCGCAACACCCGCTTATAAAGCGCTGGTGGCACGTAAACAAGCAGACTGGGATGCCGAACAGGTGCCCTACCAGTTAAAACGGTTTGGTAAACGCAACCGCCTGACGCGTACGCCACTGCTGGATGGCATTGTCTCCATGACAATGGATGGTAAGCCCGGCAGCAAGAAACTGATGGGGCGTTTATCAAGCCCCGACATGGGCTCACTGCGCATCCTTCATCTGCCCAACTCATGGAACCATTTCATGGGCGATCACGCAGTGGTATTTCGCGTGTTGCCAATCGGTCCGCAGCAAACCGTGGTAACTACCAAATGGCTGGTTCACAAGGATGCCGTGGAAGGCGTCGACTACGACCCCGAACAGCTTCGCCGAGTATGGGATGCCACCAACGACCAGGATCGCCAGCTCGCCGAAGAGAACCAGCGCGGCATCAACTCAAAGGCTTATCAGCCTGGGCCTTATTCTGAAACCTATGAGTTCGGTGTTATCGACTTTGTCAATTGGTACGCCGCCCGCATGCTTGAGAATCTAGGCCACGAGGCTCCCGCGTTACAGTTAGCGCAAGGCTGACGTTTTGCAGAGTAATGTCCCCATCTATCTGGCCCGCTTATGCGGGCCAGACTTGTTTAGCGGCGCGCATAGAGACATTGATCGTCACCTTCACCAGAACTCAGCCGAGAGCGCCAACCACGTGTACACATAAAAGACACATGTGTACACTATATCGCAACATTTCTAAAGGTTAGCCCCATGCCCTCCCCCAATACGTCCGCCACCAAGGGCTCCCAAGACGTCTGGCTTGATGCAGCGTTTGAGACGCTACTGGAATCGGGCATCGATAGCGTACGCATTCTGCCCCTGGCCAAGCGCCTAAAGCTTTCTCGGACCAGTTTCTACTGGTTCTTTAAGGACCGTGAGTCACTGCTGGAAGCACTGATCGAACGCTGGCGTGAAAAGAACACCCAGGGACTGGTGCATCAGACCGAAGCTTATGCCGAGAATATCGTCGAGGCGATGCTTAATGTCTTCGACTGCTGGTTAGATCCTAACTTATTCGACTCCCCGCTAGAATTCGCCATGCGCAGCTGGGCACTGCAGTCGGCGCCGGTGGTGAGTGAAATCGAGGCTGCCGATGCCACACGTATCGAAGCCCTGACACGCATGTTCCAGCGCTATGGTTATGATTCACTGGCGGCCAACGTTCGTGGCCGCACGATCTACCTAACCCAGATCGGCTATATCTCGATGAAGACACAGGAACCGGTCAAAGTACGTATGCAGCGCATCCCCGCCTATGTCGAAATATTCACCGGCCAATCTCCTGACGCAAGGGAACTGCAACGCTTCCATGCCCGCCATGGGTATGTAGAAGAGTAGTAGGCCGATGCGATAAGCGACGGGTTTATGTCAGTTACCGCCCCATCAACGTACACCAATGAACATTAAATTGACAGGAATGAACATCGGCACCTAACTTTGTTAAATACACAACAAAATAGAGTGCTATCCATGGCTAACGATCCGCTGTTGCAGCCCTTCCAACTCAAACACCTGACCCTAAAAAACAGGCTTATGATGACAGCTCATGAGCCCGCTTATCCTGAGGATGGGATGCCCAAAGCACTCTACCGTGCCTACCACGTCGAGCGGGCCAAGGCAGGTCTTGGCCTGACCATGACGGCTGGATCCGCGGCGGTAGCAAAAGACAGCCCGCCGGTGTTCAACAATATTCTCGCCTATAAGGATGAAGTCGTACCTTGGATGCGTGAGCTGACCGATGCCTGCCATGAGCACGGTACCGCGGTGATGATCCAACTGACTCATTTGGGCCGACGTACCCGTTGGGACAAAGGTGACTGGTTGCCAGCGGTGTCGCCTTCGCATCGCCGCGAGGCGTCCCACCGCGCCTTTCCCAAGCAGGTAGAGAATTGGGATATCGAACGTTTGATCCGTGACTACGCCGATGCTGCCGAACGCATGCACGCTGCCGGTCTCGATGGCATCGAGCTGCAGGCCTACGGCCACCTGATGGATCAGTTTTGGTCGCCACTGACCAATACCTTAGAGGAACCTTATGGTGGGGATCTCGATAACCGACTGCGTTTCACCTTTGACGTGCTACGCGCCATTCGCCAGCGAGTTGGCGAGGCGTTCATCGTCGGCGTTCGCTATACCGGCGACGAAATGCTATCGGGTGGACTGACATCCAGTGATGGGCTGGAGATCTCACGACGCTTAAAGAGTAGCGGACTGATAGACTTCCTCAACGTGGTTCGCGGCCACATCGACACCGACGCCGGGCTCACCGACGTGATTCCTATACAAGGCATGCCTAGCGCCCCGCACCTGGATTTTGCCGGAGAAATACGTCGCGAGACCGATTTCCCTACCTTTCATGGCGCCAAGATCCAGGATGTCGCCACTGCCCGTTATGCCATCGCCTCCGGCAAGGTCGACATAATCGGCATGACCCGTGCCCACATGGCCGACCCGCACATCGTGCGCAAGATCGTAGAGGGGCGAGAGGAAGAGATCCGTCCCTGCGTTGGCGCCAACTACTGCCTTGACCGCATCTATCAAGGCGGTGCCGCCTACTGCATCCATAACGCTGCCACCGGGCGTGAAATCAGCATGCCCCACACCATTCCTAAGGCAGCACAGCAACGGCGAGTCGTCATTATCGGCGCAGGTCCAGCAGGATTAGAAGCCGCTCGTGTTGCTGGCGAGCGTGGCCATTCGGTGGTGGTATTAGAAGCCGCCAGCGATGCTGGAGGGCAGATACGTCTCACGGCACAGAGTGAGCGACGTCGCGAGATGCTGGGCATCATCGATTGGCGTTTAGCACGCTGCCAGGCGCTCGGAGTCGAGATCCGCTACAACGTCTGGGCCGAGGCCGAGGACGTGCTCGCCGAAAAACCTGATGTGGTGATCGTGGCTACCGGCGGCTATCCCCTGGAAGACCAACCCACCGTCGGCCACGACTTAGTGATCAACACCTGGGACATTCTTTCCGGGCACGTGCCGCCTGGCAAGCGGGTATTACTGTTCGACGATGCAGGCGACCATTCCGCTCTGCAGGCGGCAGAGATCATCGCCGCCACGGGAGCAGAGCTTGAGATTATGACGCCGGACCGCACCTTCTCCGCAGAGATCATGGCCATGAACCTGGTGCCCTACATGCGCTCCCTACAGCGCGCTAACGTCATATTCACGCCGACTTACCGACTGAATTCTGTGCAGCGCGACGGCAACCAACTGCTCGCTGAAATCACCAGCGATTATATTGCTCACGGCCAGCAGGATAGGGAGCATGCACGGCGCATCGACCAAGTGGTGGTCAACTACGGCATTACACCGATGGCCGAACTCTATTTTGAGCTAAAGCCACACTCCAGCAACCGCGGCGAGGTGAATTACGATGACCTAATCGTGGGCGCCCCCCAGAACATAACGCGCAATCCGGATGGCAGCTTCCAACTGTTCCGTATCGGTGATGCCGTCGAGTCCCGTAATACTCACGCGGCCATCTACGACGCGCTTAGGTTGGTCAAAGACCTTTAGTTTTCACATCAAACCGGCGCGGTAAAAACGCTGTTTGGGCTTAGTCGGGAGAGAGCCCCCGCAGACGCTCACTGCGCCGACGTAGCAGCTCAAGCGTGGTAAGCAGCAGCATCGAGAGCAGCACCAGCAGGGTTGCCACAGCGAGGATCGTTGGGCTGATCTGCTCGCGAATGCCCGACCACATCTGTATCGGCATGGTACGTTGCTCGGGCCCGGCAATGAACAGCACCACCACCACCTCGTCGAAGGACGTAATGAAAGCAAACAGCGCTCCTGATACCACCCCTGGTGTCACCAGTGGCAGCACCACCTTAAAGAAGGTTCGTGTCGGATTGGCCCCAAGGCTATGCGCCGCACGGATCAGCGTGGTATCGAAGCTCGATAGCGTAGCGGTTACGGTGATGACCACGAAGGGAATGCCGAGCGCCGTGTGGGCCAGGATCACGCCTAAGTAGGTCTGGGCGAGATTGACCTTGGAAAAGAAGAAGAACATCGCCGCCGCAGAGATGATCAACGGCACGATCATTGGCGAGATCAACAGCGCCATAATCGCGCCTCGCGCTGGCATATGCCGACTAGACAACCCTAGCGCCGCCACCGTCCCTAGCACCGTGGCCAGCAGCGTGGACGCAATACCGATGATGAAGCTGTTCTTGATGGCATTGAGCCACTCGCTCGATGTAAAGAAATCCTGATACCAGCGCAACGAATAACCGGCCGGGTCGAAAGTCAGCATTTCCTTACTGAAGGTGAAGTAGGGCTGCGCATTGAATGACAACGGTATGATCACCAATAGCGGCCCGATCAGAAACAGGAACACCAGGCCGCAGATAGCCAGAAAGATGTAATGCCAAATGCGCTCGCCACGGGTGGCATAGGAAGGAATAGCCATCGTTTACCCCAGCTTGACCTTGTCGACGCCGATCAGACGATTGAATACCAGATAACAGATAATCACCACGAACAGCAGGATGGAGGCAATCGCGGCCGCCAGCCCCCAGTTGAGCGATGTCTGCATATGGTAGGCGATGTAATTAGTGATGAAGCGACCCGACTGCCCACCCACCAACGCCGGTGTGATGTAGTAGCCAATCGACAGTATGAATACCAAGATGCCACCAGCGGCAATGCCTGGAATCGTCAGCGGGAAATAGACCCGGCGGAAACTGAGAAACGGCTTGCCGCCCAAAGAGCGCGCGGCGCGCATGTAGCTGGGTGGAATGGTCTTCATCACCGAGTAAAGCGGTAGAATCATGAAAGGCAGCAGAATATGCGTCATGGCGATGATCGTGCCCATCTTGTTGTGGATCATCTGCCACCGCGCCTCATCGGCGATCACGCCGAGGGCCACCATCACGTCATTGAGCACCCCCTGTGACTGCAGGATGGCAATCCAGGTGGTGGTGCGCACCAGCAGCGAGGTCCAGAACGGTAGCAGTACCAGGATCATCAGCAGATTGGAGTGACGCGTTGGCAGGTTCGCCAGCAGAAAGGCCACCGGAAAACCGAGCGCTAGCGTCAGGCCCGTGATGACAGCGCTCATCCATAGCGTTCGCCAAAACAGGGTGGCGTGGATCTGCATATGTTCCGGCACTTTGGCAATCTCGCCGTCCGCGTTCAACTGACGGTCGACCGCTGCCAGATAATACGAAATGGTGTAGGGCGACGCCTCACGCTGGATCAGCTTCCAGGTATCGAGTTCTCCCCAGGTATCGTTGACCTCGATCAGAGACTCGCGATACGGCGGCTCCAAGGTACCGACGCGGCGCGCCGTGCGGCTAATGGTCGAACGCATGCCCGACTTTTCATAATTCAGTCGGCTGGACAACAGCCCCAGGTTGCGTTCCTGCTGACCAACGCGAAGGTCCTCAGCCAAGGCGGCAAAGGCAGATTCATCGGGTAATGACTCCCCATTCCAGCCTTCCAGCGCCGAAACGGTTCGTGATAGATGGGTAGACACTTCAGGGTTATCGACACTACGCCACAGCATTTCGAACAAGGGCATCAGAAAGGCGATAAAAAGAAATGCCAGTAGCGGCGCAACCAGCAACAGCGCCTTGATTTTCGAGCGTCGCACGGTGCGACGCAGGCTAACCTTAAGCGGCACGCCATCGGCCGTTGTCAGAGGAGCTGCAGGCGGTTCGGACACGTAGATCTCTCCGTCAGGCAAGAAAAGCGATCAACAACGATCGGCTATCGGTATGCCGCCGCCCGCTTGTCGACGGACGGCGGCAGCGCCTTACTGGGATAGCCAGGCGTTAAAGCGCTGGGTCAGCTCATCGTTGTAGTCAGCCCAAAACAGGTCATCTTTTTGCAGTGCCGTTGCGAAGTTCGGTTCGTGGGTTGGCATGTGCGGCGTCATATCGATACCGGTTTCGGCATGGGTGGACACCAGCTCAGAGGAAGAAAGACGTGCCGGACCATAGGAAATGTACTGAGCCTGATCGGCGAGTCGCTGGGTATCGGTGGCGAAATGGAGATAATCCTTCACCTTGTCGAGCTTGCCGGTGGGCACAACCCAGCCATCCAGCTCGAACACCTGCGCATCCCAAATGATCTCGAAGGGTTGGTCTTCAGTGACCATGGCATTGAAGATCCGACCATTGTAGGCAGAGGCAAAGGCGACTTCCTGATCGGCCAACAGCTGAGGCGGCTGGGCGCCCTCTTCCCACCAGATGACTTCATCCTTGATGGTATCCAGCTTGTCGAAAGCACGCTGCACGCCTTCTTCGGTCTCAAGCATGGCGTAGACCTCATCACGCTCGACACCATCGGCGATCAAGGCCCATTCCATATTGTTAATCGGCTTGCGCAGCAGAGCCCGCTTGCCGGGGTAGTTTTCCAGGTCGAAGACATCCTCGATGGTGCTGGGCTGAGCGTCCTCTGGGAACATCTCGCTATTGAAGGCGACAATATTGGAATAAACGATGGACGCCACAAAACAGTCCCCCAAGGCCCCTTCGACGAAGTCCTCACTGGGCGGCGTGCCATCCGGGGCGTCGGCCAGCAGCTCATCATGGTCGAGAGGCTCGATAAGCCCTTCGTCACAAGCGATCATGGCATCGGCGGGGAGCATGTCGACTAAATCCCAGGTCACGTTGCCAGCCTGAGATTGAGCACGCAGACCGGCCAAAGCGTTACCACTGCGGTCGATATTGACAATCTCGTCACCAGTCTTCTCTATCCACGGCTTATCGTAAGCCTCGTGCTGGCTCATGCTGTAAGCACCGCCCCAAGAAACAATATTCAGCGTCTGCTGAGCATGGGCACTAACCGCCACGGCAAGTGCCGACATCCCCACGGCAGCGATACTTGTCTTAACAACGCGATTGCTGATTTTCATAGAGATTCTCCGTTTGCTGTTGTCATCGCCGCTGGCACCATCGGATACCGAGAAACGGCGCACTTGACTGCCGTCCGGCTCATGCATCCAACGCGCGGCAATCGGCACTCGACCAACCAACCTGAATTTGCTGGCCGGGGCGCATCACCCCACACCCTTGGGCATTGGGCGTTTTCAAAATAAAGTCCTCGTTACCGCACACCGACACTCGCGTGCGTAGATGGTCGCCAAGGTAGATAACCTCCTGCACCGTGGCAGTGAACTGGTTGTCGAACTGCGCGCCGTCGGTATCATCCGGCAGGATGCTGACCCGCTCGGGTCTCAGTGATAGCGTCGTACGCGAGCCCACGTCGCCCGCCACCACCGTTTTGGCAATCACTATGTCGCCGCTATCCAGGCGCACCTTGCAGTCACTACCGAGGTGCTCGATAACGTCACCCACCAAGCGGTTGTTCTCGCCGATGAAATACGCCACAAAGGCATTTTCCGGCCGTTCGTAGAGTTCGTCCGGAGAAGCCAACTGCTGCACAATGCCATCGTTGAAGACCGCAATGCGGTCAGACATGGTCAGGGCTTCGGTCTGGTCGTGGGTGACGTAAATCATGGTTACCCCAAGACGGGCGTGAATGCGCTTAATCTCGTACTGCATCTCTTCGCGAAGATTCTTGTCCAGCGCGCCCAGTGGTTCGTCCATCAGCACCAGATCAGGCTCAAAGACCAGCGCGCGGGCCAATGCCACCCGTTGCTGCTGGCCGCCAGAGAGCTGCGCCGGGCGGCGATCACCAAACTCTTCCAGGCGTACCATGGCCAGTGCTTTCGCCACTTTCTCCTTGATCTCCGCTTTGCTGAGATGGCGCACCTCAAGCGGGAAAGCTAGATTCTCGGCCACCGTCATGTGCGGGAATAACGCATAGTTCTGGAAGACCATGCCAATGCCACGCTTGTGCGGCGGCAAGCCACTAATTGGCTCGTCGTTCAGCAGAATCTCACCATGGGTGGGGGTTTCAAAGCCTGCCATCATCATCAGACAGGTGGTCTTTCCAGAGCCCGAAGGGCCCAGCAGGGTGACGAATTCGCCCTTGCGGATATCAAGATTGAAGTCCTTGACGACCAGTTCAACACCGTCATAGCTCTTTTGGACATTGACGAAGCGAGCAAAACTCGACGGCGCTTCTGCCGTTGCCTTCGTCGTGCCCCCAGCGTCTGCAAGGGTCTCATTCATGCACATTCCCCGTTAAAAATCCCGTTGCGCCAAGGTAAGTGCACAATTCAACACATGCCTCCACACATCTCCGGGCCCCTATTGATTTATATTTTTTTCCTAATACTTGTTAACGACAATAAGGCGAGCGTGTAGCGCATTACAATTTTCGCGGGGACAATTAGCGTTGAATCTCAACCTGTCATAGGCATAGTAACGTCAACTACGGGAGGGGCATTGAGACATAGCAACGCCCATGGAGGATTCCTCCATGGGCGTGAGCAGCGCTATCGATTAGGCCGCGTTCGAGCGGCTCAACCGGCAAGCGGCGTACTTGAACTCTGGAATCTTCCCATACGGATCCAGCGCCGAGTTAGTGAGTAGATTCGCCGCGGCTTCCTCGTAGCAGAAAGGTACGAAGACCATCCCCTCGGGCATGCCCGGATCCGTCCTGACCTTGAGGGTGATGGCTCCTCGCCGGGTGGTGATCGTTAGATCATCGCCTGGCGCCAAGCCCAGCCGGATAAGCTCAGCGGGCGCCAAGCTCGCCACGGCTTCCGGCTCCAGGTCATCGAGCACTTTGGCGCGGCGGGTCATGGATCCGGTATGCCAGTGTTCTAACTGACGGCCAGTGGTCAGCACCGTCGGATAGTCGTTATCTACCGGCTCATCCGGTGGCAGCGGACGCGTAGGTGCAAACTTCGCCCGGCCACTGACGGTTGGGAAGACCTCACTGAAGACCACGTCTTGTCCCGGTGCATCCTCCGCTGGGCAAGGGTAGGTCACCGACTGCTCGCGCTCCAAACGCTCCCAGGAAATATGATCGAGAGAGGCCATACCTTGCTTCATCTCGGCGAAAACGTCCTGCGGATGCTGGTAATTCCAGTCGAGGCCGAAGCGTTTGGCCATTTCCTGGATAATCCACCAGTCCGGCTTGGCCTGGCCCGGCAGTGGCAAGGCCGCACGCCCCATCTGCACTTGCCGATTGGTGTTGGTGACGGTGCCGTCCTTCTCGGGCCAAGCGGAGGCCGGCAGAATGACATCGGCGAATTGAGCAGTTTCAGTTACAAAAAGATCCTGTACTACCAGATGTTCCAGCTTGGCCAACGCGGCCCGGGCATGGGCCAGATCCGGGTCGGACATCGCTGGGTTTTCGCCCTGGATATACATGCCGCGAATGGTGCCCGCAGCGATAGCATCCATAATTTCCACCACGGTGAGACCCGGCGTGGGATCCAGTTTGGTATTCCACAGCTCTTCGAAAGCACTGCGTACCTGAGCATCGCTGACCGGCTGGTAGTCCGGCATCACCATGGGAATCAGGCCGGCATCAGAAGCCCCTTGAACGTTGTTCTGCCCCCGCAGAGGGTGCAAGCCAGTCCCAGGGCGACCGGTTTGACCGCAAGCCAGCGCCAACGAAATCAAACAGCGGGCGTTGTCGGTCCCATGGGTATGCTGAGAAATGCCCATGCCCCAGAAAATCATTGCCCGCTCGGCGTTGGCATAAAGCCTGGCCACTTCGCGAATGGTCTCTGGCTCAACGCCGCACAGGCCGCTCATCGCTTCGGGGGTCATGTCCACCGTATGTGTCTTCAGTGCCTCAAAGCCCTCGGTATGCTCGGCGATATAGGCCGTGTCATAGAGCTCTTCGCTGATGATCACATTGAGCATGGCATTAAACAGCGCCACATCCGTACCCAGTGAAAAGCGAACGCTGCGATGGGCGTAGGCATCCAACGCCTGACCACGGGGGTCAAGAATTACTATCTTGGTACCGCGCTTGGCGGCCTGTTTAAAGAAGGTGGCCGCCACCGGATGATTTACTGCGGGGTTACAGCCGGTAAGAATCACTACATCGGCCTGACTGGCCTGCATAAAGGAAGCGGTTACTGAGCCTGAGCCGATACACTCCATGAGCGCTGCCACCGAACTGGCGTGGCACAAACGGGTACAGTGATCTACATGGTTGGAGCCAAAGCCGGTACGCACCAGCTTCTGGAACAGCCACGCCTCTTCGTTGGAGCACTTGGCACTGCCGAACCCCGCCAAGGCATCAGGGCCATGATTCACTTTAAGGTTTACAAGCCCGCTGGCGGCCACTTCAAGGGCTTCGTCCCAGCTCGCCTCGCGGAAATGCGTCAGGGGCTTGGCGGGATCGAAGTCTGGGTCGATTCCCTTTGCGACGCCCTCACGCCGAATCAGCGGGGTAACAAGCCGAGATGGATGGCGCGGATAGTCATAGCCGAAGCGACCTTTAACACATAGTCGGTTCTCGTTTGAAGGACCATCGCGGCCCTCCACATAAAGGATCTTATCGTCTTTGATATGGTAGGTAAGCTGACAGCCAACCCCGCAATAGGGACACACCGAGTCGACCTTACGGTCAGCCACAGCAGAGTCTCCGTGCCCCTGCTCATCCACTAGGGTGGCAGGCATTAAAGCACCAGTGGGGCAGGCTTGAACACACTCGCCGCAAGCAACACAGGTGCTGTCCCCCATGGGGTCGTCGAAATCAAATACGATCTTAGACGCCGCCCCACGGTGAGCCATACCGATAACATCGTTAACCTGCACTTCGCGACAGGCACGCACACACAGATTGCACTCAATACAGGCATCAAGGTTAACGCGCATGGCAGAGTGACTGCTGTCTTGCTCCAGGCTACCCGCCCTAGGTGCCACATGATGCACGGTAGCCGTCTCACGCTCTTCGCGCTTGGGCAGCTTGCGGCGCACCGCCGTGGCATCAATGGCCAGCTGGTCAGCCATGGCCCAGAAATGGCTTGAGCTGTCGGGGCTCTCTTCGCGCTCAGGCTGGTCGACTAGCAGCATTTCCATGACCATCTTGCGGGCCGTGTGCGCGCGTTCAGAGCTGGCACTATTAACCACCATACCGGGTGCCGCTTCGCGCAGACAGCTTGCGGCCAAGGTGCGCTCGCCCTCGATCTCCACCATACAAGCACGGCAGTTGCCGTCGGCGCGATAGCCGCTGGCATCCTTGAAACACAGATGCGGAATGGTCTCGCCGGCGCGCTTGGCGACTTGCCAGAGGGTTTCACCGGGGTAAGCGCTGACGTCAACGCCGTCCAGGGTCAGGGTAAAGCTTTGGTTTAAGATCGGTTCACTCATGCTGATCTCCCTTATCCCTTGACGATAACGTTCTGGGCAGCCAGTTCACTGCGAAAATCCTTGAGCAAGCCCAATACTGGGTTCGGTGCCGCCTGACCCAGCCCGCAAATTGAGGCATCTATCATCACTTGGGAAAGCTGCGTCATAAGTCCAGCATCCCATTCATTACGCTCAAGCAGGGTGAGCATTTTTTCGGTTCCCACCCGACACGGCGTGCACTGGCCACAGGACTCATCGGCAAAGAAAGCTAATAGGTTGGCAGCAACCCCGCGCAGATTGTCCTGATCAGAAAGCACGATCACCGCAGCGGAACCGATAAAACAGCCGTGCTCCTGGAGAGTGTCAAAGTCGAGAGGAATATTGGCTTTAGTGGCGGGCAGAATGCCGCCAGAGGCGCCACCAGGCAGATAAGCCGCCAAGCGGTGACCTTCCGCCATGCCGCCACAATACTCGTCAATTAACTCGCTTAGCGTAATGCCAGCAGGCGCCAGATAAACGCCAGGCTGCTTAACGCGCCCCGAAACCGAGAAACTGCGCAGCCCCACGCGGCCATGGCGGCCCTGACTGGAGAAAGCCTCAGCGCTGCGCTGCCAGATCATCGGGATCCAGTAGACGGTCTCGACGTTATTGACCAGCGTTGGGCGGTCAAAGAGCCCTTTCTGAGCCACAAACGGAGGACGATGGCGGGGCTTGCCCGGTTTGCCTTCCAGGGACTCAATCATCGCCGACTCTTCGCCGCAGATGTAAGCACCCGCGCCGCGGCGCAGCACGATATATCCCAGCGCCACTAGGCCAGCGGCCTCAAGCTCGCCAATCGCCTCGCGCAGCACGACATGTAACGCTGGATACTCGTCGCGTAGGTAAATATACAGCGCCTCGGCGTCTACCGCCCAAGCACTGACCAAGGCACCTTCAAGAAACTGGTGCGGTGAGCGTTCCAGATAATAACGATCCTTAAAGGTACCGGGTTCGCCTTCGTCAGCATTAATGGCACAGTAGCGAGGGCCAGCCTCCTGACGCACAAAGTGCCATTTCTTAAAAGTAGGAAAACCCGCGCCCCCTAAACCGCGAAGGTTGGCCTGCTGCACCGCTTCCATCAATGCTTCGACCGTTACTTCCCCGTTGCGGCAGGCCTGGAGCAATGCAAAACCACCCTCGCTGCGATAGCTATCAAGTCGTTGCCAATCGATAGGCTCAGGGTGAGTGTTATCGCCATCGATGGCTGCCTGAACTTGAGCCGCATCGGCTCGACCTAAGTGGTGATGGCCGACCTCCACTACGGGTGCTGTGTCGCAGCGCCCCATGCATGGCGCGCGCAACACCCGCACCTGCTCGATATCGACGTTTGCTTCCAACTGCGCTTTAAGCGTCTCAGCGCCAGCTAACTGGCAAGCCAGAGAGTCACAAACGCGGATTGTCAACGCTGGGGGCACGTCCTGATCGTCATGGATGACGTCGAAGTGAGCATAAAAGGTAGCTGTCTCATAAATCGCTGCCATCGGCAGGTTCATATAAGTTGCCAGGGCACGCAGGTCTGCCAACAACAAATGCCCTCGGGCATCCTGAAGAGCATGCAGGTGTTCGATTAATAAATCGCGTCGACGCAAGGTGGCATCGTTGCGTTCATCGCCCAGCAGCTCACGCAATCCCTCAAGACGGATGGGATCGAGTTCACGGCCGCGGGGCTTGCCGCGAAAGCGGCGCTTGGGGGTCACGGTCTGGACGGTCATGGGTCACTCATTATTATCTTGATCGGCGGTATACCGAATGAACGAAGACGGCACCCCGCGGGGTGCCGTCTAGGGTCTTACTATCTATCCTGAACTATCTATACCGAACTATCTATTTCTAACTATCTATTTCTAACTATCTATCTCGTATCCCCTCCCTGCGGGCGGGCAGGTGCTTCCGCCTTATGCAGGCACACTGCCGTGGGGATCAATGACAAATTTCTTGGCGGCTCCACCATCGAAGTCGGCATATCCTTGGGGCGCCTGATCCAGGGTGATCATCTGTACATTTACCGCATCGGCGATCTTAACTTTTCCGAATAGAATAGCCTGCATCAGCGGGCGGTGGTACTTCATTACTGGGCACTGTCCAGTATGAAAACTGTGGGATTTGGCCCAGCCGAGGCCAAAGCGCATACTCAAAGCACCCTGCTTAGCGGCATCGTCAGCGGCACCTGGGTCTTCGGTCACATACAGGCCAGGAATACCGATTTGGCCACCCGCGCGAGTTAGCGACATCGCCGAGTTAAGCACGGTCGCAGGTGCTTCTTTACCATGGTTGCAGCCGCAGGCGTGGGCCTCGAAACCAACACAGTCGACAAAGGCATCGACTTCGCGCTCGCCGAGAATCACCTCAATCTTGTCGGCCATGTCGCCGTCCTGGGTCAGGTCAATGGTCTCGCAGCCAAAGCTTCGCGCTTGGGCTAAACGGTCTTCGACCATATCGCCGACAATCACACAAGCCGCGCCAAGCAACTGCGCAGAAACTGCCGCCGCCAGGCCCACAGGGCCAGCACCTGCAATATAGACAGTACTGCCGGGGCCAACACCAGCAGTAACACAACCGTGGAAGCCGGTGGGGAAGATATCGGAAAGCAGGGTTAAATCTTTGATTTTCTCCATCGCTTGATCGGTGTCCGGGAACTTCAGCAAATTAAAGTCCGCGTAGGGAACCATGACATACTCGGTCTGGCCACCCACCCAGCCACCCATATCGACATAGCCATAAGCAGCCCCTGGACGAGAGGGGTTCACATTCAGACAGATGCCGGTACGACCTTCTTTACAGTTACGGCAGCGACCGCAGGCAATATTAAACGGCACAGAGACTAGATCGCCGGGCTGGATAAACTCGACGTCGCGACCACACTCCACCACCAAGCCGGTGATTTCGTGACCCAGCACCAAGCCGGATGGCGCAGTGGTGCGGCCGCGCACCATATGCTGGTCGCTGCCACAGATATTGGTGGTGACGACTTTAAGAATGACGCCGTGCTCACACTTTCGATTACCGATGGCGAGCTCAGGATAGGCAATAGATTCGACGGCGACTTCACCCGGCCCTTTATAGACCACTCCGCGGTTGGCTGCATTCATGGCTAGCTCCTGTTGTTTATTGTTGTGCGCTTGATGGTGGATTGCGCTTTCCCACCCTATCCCCTCCGTGCCTAAGGACTTACCCCACAAAGGCACTCACATATCTATTCAAGACATCCTAGCCAAGACGAATAGCTAGAGGTCGCTTTCACGACACTCTTACCCTGAAACAGGCCCAACAATCCGTTGTGTCGGCGATGCGGGCGCATAGCCGATATCTAACAATAGCCACCAAGGACATCTAATGAAGAACAATGACGATCCTGTCCTGTCGCCCGGACAGGACAATACTCAGATAATGGGGTTAGATTTTCATAACCCCGTATTCCCACTCTCTGCTCTCGCCATTCTGCTATTCATTCTTTACGCACTGGTTTACCCGGATGCTGCTAACACGCATCTAGGGCTTGCCAAGAACTGGTCAATTGAACACTTTGACTGTCTGTTTATGATTGCAGGCAATACCTTTGTGGTGTTCTGCCTCGTACTGATTTGCTTGCCGCTCGGGCGAATTCGTTTGGGCGGCAGCGATGCCAAGCCGGAGTACTCGCGCACGTCCTGGTTCGCCATGCTTTTTGCGGCGGGTATGGGTATCGGCCTAATGTTCTGGAGCGTTGCTGAGCCAGTGGCCTACTACACCGACTGGTACGGTACGCCCCTCAATGCCCCCGCAGGCACGCCGGAAGGCGCTAGTGCTGCCATGGGCGCGACCATGTTTCATTGGGGGCTGCACCCCTGGGCAATCTACGCAGTCGTCGCACTCTCGCTGGCTTTCTTTGCCTATAATAAGGGCCTGCCACTCACCCTTCGCTCCGCATTTTATCCACTTCTAGGTGAGCATACCCGCGGCTGGGCAGGTCATATCATCGATATTCTTGCCGTACTCGCCACCATTTTTGGCCTAGCCACCTCGCTTGGCTTTGGCGCTACCCAAGCGGCAGGTGGGCTCGCCTATCTGTTCGGCACCCCCAACACTATTGGTACTCAGCTGGCGATTATCCTAGTAGTCACGGTGATTGCACTATTCTCGGTATGGCGGGGTATCGACGGGGGCGTAAAGCTATTCTCAAACATTAATATGATCATCGCAGCGATACTGCTTCTATTCGTTGTGATAGCAGGCCCGACCCTGATGATATTGACAGGGATTGGCACCACAACGCTAGACTATGTAAGCCACCTTTTGCCGCTATCGAACTGGATTGGACGCGAGGACGACACCTGGTACCACGGCTGGACCATCTTTTACTGGGCGTGGTGGATTTCCTGGTCTCCGTTTGTCGGCATGTTTATCGCTCGCGTATCGCGTGGACGTACCGTTCGGGAGTTTCTAATTGCCGTACTGCTGGTACCAACGCTAGTCACCTTGGTTTGGATGAGCGCCTTCGGCGGCACAGCGCTTTTTCAGGCGACTAACGGCGTAGGCGAACTGGCCAACGGCATCGGTGATGTCTCGCTTGCCATGTTCCATATGCTGGAACAGTTGCCTCTCACCAGCATAACGTCAACACTAGCCATTATCCTGGTGCTGGTTTTCTTCATCACTTCATCAGACTCCGGCTCGTTGGTAATCGATAACATCACCGCTGGTGGCAAAACCGATGCCCCTAAGGGCCAGCGTGTTTTCTGGGCCGCACTTGAAGGTGTCATTGCAGGAGTGCTGTTGTATGGCGGCGGTAGCACCGCACTCAGTGCGCTTCAGGCGGGCGCGGTAGCCACGGGGCTGCCCTTCACACTGGTACTATTAATGATGTGCGTCAGCCTTTACGTAGGCCTTAATAAGGAGTGGCAACAGCTTAACGCGATACCCAAAACCGCCAAGTAACCTCCCCCGCAACCGCCCGCTCAACTAGCGGGCGGTTGCTCTCTTTTACCGACCAGGAACCAAGACAATGCAGTCAAATTCTTACCAGCGCGGTCTGGCCATGGTGATACTGGGCGTGGTGTTCCTCAGTTTCGACGGTCTGCTGATCCGCCTAGCCAATACCGATGGCTGGACTATCGTATTCTGGCGCGGTTTTTTGATGTTCTGCGTACTGGGAGTCCTGTGCTGTGTGGGTAATCGATTAGGGGCACTGAGAAGCCATCCGTTTTCGTCACTCGCCTCAGCGCTGCTGCTGGGTCTAATGTCGAGCCTCTTCGTACTCGCAGTGATGAACGCCAATGTGGCCAACGTGGTAGTAATACTGAGCACAGCGCCACTGTTTGCCGCACTGTTTTCACGAGTTTTCCTACATGAAAAGGTGCCGCTAAGAACGTTGGTAGCCATTGCCGTCTGCATGCTGGGTATGGGTTTGGTGTTCTTGGGCGAAGGAGCCATGGGAATGCTGGCGGGTAACCTGTATGCCTTAACGGCTGCGGCGGCCATCGGCGGTAACCTGACCTTGCTACGCCGCTATCCAGCCATTGACCCCATGACGGTGATTGCTGGTGGCGGACTGCTCTCAGCAGCAATTGCTCTGCCCATGGCCTCACCGCTGGCGCTTGATGCCGAGCGTTATGGCGTGCTGGCACTGATGGGGCTAGTGCAGATGCCCCTGGCCACGGTGCTGATCAATAGCGCCACCCGCTACCTGCCGTCTACCGAGGTGGCACTGTTTTACCTGGTGGAAACCGCATTGGGCACACTATGGGTTTGGTGGCTACTAGGCGAGACGCCGACGGCATCAACGCTACTGGGCGGGGCCATCGTCATCACGGTACTAGTACTACACGCCTGGATGGGTTTACACCTGGAAAGACAGCGCCTGCGGCTTTATCCAGGCTTTACTGGCAAGTAGGTCATAACAACATAGAAGAAGATAACGACAGAGAACGTAAAGACTTAAAACGTAAAGGCTTCGAAAATAAAGACTCAGAGATTAAACAATAGATAACAAGAAGCCCGCCAACAGAGGGCGGGCTTTAAGATTGCTAACATGCCGTGATCAAAAAGCTTCAGCGCAGCACGCCCTCTTCCTTGAGCAGCTTGTAGATCGCCTCGGCGCCCTGCTCAGGGGTAACGTCGGTAAGCACTTGCCCGCCCTTGCCCTCGGCTTTGGAAGCCGCCGCCTTGAAGCGGTCTCTTGCAGAGGCGGCTTTGATGATTTTCAGACGCTTAGGCCGTTTACGTGCGGGGCTCAAGTGCCACTGGGCCAACTCACTGTCGGCTTCAGAGGTAGTGGGCGCCACCAAGAAGGTGGCTCGACGAGCCGGGCCGAAGGCGCTCTGACGCGCCGCCGGCGCTGCTTCATCCACGCTGATGATGGCGGGCAAGCGCACCTTGAGACGGCGACGCTGGCCCCGTGGCAACGCCTGAAGCAGCGTTATCACACCATTCTCCACTGTCTCTATCGACGCCAAGCTATTCACTAACGGCCAACCGAGATGCTCCGCCAACGCATAGGGCAAAAGCCCAGAACCTTCTCCGCGCTCGGCCCGGGCACCGGTGATCACTAGTTGGGGCGAGGTAGCGGCTAAATGTTCCACCAGCGGCAGAATAGCATCGCTGCCTTCAGGCTGCTCCAGCAAAGTCATGGACTCAAGCCCCATACCAACGCCTGTGGCCATACCCAAGTAACTGCGCAGAGCTGCCTCGCTGTCGACATCCTGAGAACCAGCGTGCAGTACGTCAATCCGACTACCCGGCAGTTCTGCTTCCATGGCTAGAGCAAGTTCCAGACCCCGTGCATCCTGCTCGGCGCGCCTCGCACGACCGGTTGTGGGGTGACGGCCTATGGAGACCAGCACCGCCACGTTGATACCCGGCTTTTGTTGTTTTTGCTGTTGTTCAGGCCGCATCGCGCTGCCCTCCTCGCTGCTGTTCCACCATCGCCACTAACGCAGCAAGAATTTGCGTGCTGTCGCCTATCACCGCCAGGTCTGCGCGTTTGATCATGTCGCACCCCGGATCGAGATTGATTGCCACCACCTTGTCGCAGCGCTGAATGCCCTGTAGGTGCTGGATCGCGCCTGAAATACCCACCGCCATATAGACTCGGGCGGTTACCCAGGTGCCGGTTGCACCTACCTGCCGATCACGAGCCATAAAGCCGTCATCCACCGCGACACGCGAGGCCCCTTCGGTAGCGCCTAGTACTTTCGCAGCATGGTGGAAGGCGTCCCACTGTTTAACACCATTGCCACCAGAGAGGATGAATTCAGCCTCGGCCAACGCCACGCCAGCGGGATCCACCGCCACCTGCCCCAGATCTTCAATGCGCGATAGAGTGATGGGAATTGGCGCCGCCAAGGTCTGGCACTCGGCCGCATGCCGCGTCTCATCCATCGGCTCAGCGCACTCGGCCAGTGCCAGGGCAACCCGCGGCAGAGGGCGCTGGATATCCAGGCTTCCAGCGGCGCCACGGGTAGTGCAGCGCCAACCCAAGGAGGCCTCATTATCAACTTCCACCTGCCACACCCCCGTGGCAGCGCGCTCACCCAGGCGTAAGGCAAGCCGCCGCCCCAGATCAGCTCCGCCTAGGGGGGAGTCCGGCAACAGCCAGAAGCGCGGCGTCATCTCACGTTCGACGGCACTTAACACCGCCAGCCGTGCCTCGGGAGCAAACCCAGCGTAAAGTTCATCATCAAGATGCACGACGCGATCGATCCCGGCGTCGCCAAGCGCTTCTTCCTTATGCTCGCCGTCCCCCTCGCCCTTATGCTCACCAAACAGGATCGCCACCACGGCACCAGGCTGTTCGGCGTCGGCATCCGCCACGCGTCTGGCTAGTCCTAACAGATCCTTATCATGGCTTGAAAGGCGGCCACCGGTCAGGTCAGGTACTACTGCTACCAGAAAAGCGGGCTGATCAATAGTCACCCTACGGCGACTATCGCGGGCCGCCGTGGTGGTCGCGGCGGCCTGTCTACCTTGCTGGAGGCCGCTACGATCAATCCGTTTGACGCCATTCGGGCCGATAAAACCAATGGCACGAGGATTCTTACGCACCACACCGTTGGGCCCCAGCCACTCACTGGCTGCTCCGCCGCCCTCACTGTTTACACCAAGAGCGGCGAGCACACTGGCGTGGTCTGGATGAAGACGGTTCCGGGCGATCCACTCGCGACGCGGATCGCGGCGAATAATCTCACTCATAAGGTCACCTCTTCAGCAGTCGTCACTGCAGTGGTTCGGCGGGATACCCCAGACACATCGCCAGCAGGACGCTCAACCAGGGCATCAGCTACCAGTTCGGCGATATCGCGCACTTCAGCACTGGCATCCACCACACCTTCCAGCATGGCAGTGCACTGTGGACAGCCCACCGCCACTAGCTCGGCGCCGCTCTCTTTAACATCATTCATGCGCATATCGGGGATTCGGCGCTCACCAGGGATATCCGTGATTGGCGCCCCACCGCCGCCGCCACAGCAGCGCGAACGGAACCCAGAGCGCTCCATCTCGGCCACCTGGATGCCCAGCGCTTTAAGCACTCGCCGAGGGGCTTCGTATTCACCGTTATAGCGTCCCAAATAACATGGGTCGTGATAAGTAACGCTGCCACCTTTCCAGGGAGCAAAGGTCAGCCGTCCTGCATCATACAATTCAGCAATAAAGGTACTGTGGTGACGCACCTCGTAGCTGGCATTGAAATCGCTGCCACCCTGCCCTTCTTGAAGAAAGTCGCCGTACTCATTGCCCAGCACATGAAAACTATGCGGATCACAGGTGACAATCTGCTGGAAGCGATACTTGGCCAGGGTGGCAATATTGCGCTTAGCCAGGGATTGGAACGTCGCTTCATCGCCCAATCGTCTTGCCACATCACCGCTGTCGCGCTCTTCAGCACCTAACACGGCGAAGTCTACTTCGGCAGCACGCAGTACTTTAACCAGGGCACGTAGGGTTCGCTGGTTACGCATATCAAAGGCGCCATCCCCCAACCACAACAGCACATCAACCTGCTTTAGGTCAGCCATTAACGGTAGGTTAAGATCCGCCGCCCAGTTGAGCCGTGAGCCTGGGTCGAAACCGCCGGGGTTGTCGGTAGCAATCAGGTTGTCGAGCACCTCAGCACCTTTATTGGGTGTCTTACCCCGCTCCAAGGTCAGGTGGCGGCGCATATCGACAATCGCATCCACGTGCTCAATCATCATTGGGCACTCCTCGACACAGGCACGGCAGGTCGTGCACGACCAGAGAGTCTCGGCGTCAACCAACGCCTTTCCCTCTTTCATAACAACAGGCGCCACGATAGGCGCATGGGGAGCGCCTTGGTGCTCTCCCACTGGCTTACCAGGATAAGGAGAACCGGCATAGCCAGCATCGCTACCACCGGCAAAACCCACCACCATGTCTTGAATCAGCTTTTTAGGATTGAGCGGTTGACCAGCAGCAAACGCAGGGCACACTGCCTCGCAGCGACCGCACTGCACGCAGGCATCGAAGCCCAGCAGTTGATTCCAGGTAAAGTCAGTTGGCTTTTCCACGCCCAGAGGCGCCGCTTCATCTTCCAGGTTCAGTGCTTTGAGCCCCGTTGACCGGCCACCACCAAAGCGCTCAGCACGACGGTGAAAGGCGAGATGTAAGGCGCCAGCGAAGGCGTGCTTCATTGGGCCGCCCCAGGTCATGCCAAAGAACATTTCGCCCAGACCCCAAACCACAACGCCCGCCAACACCAGCGCCAGAAGCCAGCTACCGCTGCCTTCTACTAACCCGTCAGGCAACAAACCTACTGTGGGCAGTGTGATCAGGAAGACGCCTATCGAAAACGCCATCAGGCTCTTTGGCAGCCGCATCCAGGGGCCTTTGGAGAGCCGTGCAGGAGGGTTAAGCCGCCGACGCGCTACAAAGAGGCTACCGACGAACATGGAGGTGCTAGCCAGTAACAGCAACCCGCCTAGCAATGGGTTGGCGATACCAAGACCATGCACCAGGATCATCAGCACGGCGGCAGCCACGAAGCCTCCGGCGGTGGCTACGTGGGTATTGGAGATCATTTTGTCGCGCCCCACGACATGGTGCAGATCCACCAAATAGCGGCGCGGCAGGGCCATCAACCCCTGGAGCAGGTTCACCCGCGAGGGGCGCCCCTGACGCCACAGGCGTATACGGCGTACAGCGCCGATTACTGCCAGGGCCAGGGCAGTAAAAATCAGTATCGGCAAGAGCGTTTCGAGCATGGTACTCACCTTATCTTTCGCGGCGGGGCTGCTCCGGCGGCAGACCTCTGCGAGGGCGCTGTAAACCCATCCCTGGGCGCTACATTTGCCATCTGACCGCCATGGATGGCGGAAATGCCGTAAACGTATGGAACTGTTTTACGGCCATGGCAAATGACCCTCGCTACGGTCTACCACCGGCGCCCCGGCTCTCGCTCAGGTCAAAAGTCCTTGCAGATTCGCAGGGCATCGTAGATGGCCGCATGGGTATTACGCGGAGCCGTGCAGTCGCCCAGGCGGAAGAGTAAAAAGTCGTCCCCTTCTTCGCTCAGGCTAGGCTGAGGCTGGATGGCATAGAGCGCCTCCAGATCCACCTGCCCTTTGTTGCGAGACTGCTCTTTGAGGGCGTAATAAAGCGCCTCGTCAGGACGCACGCCGTTTTCGACGACCACCTGATCAACCACGCGCTCTTCCAAGGCACCGGTGTACTCATTTTCGAGCACTGCCACGAGACTGTCGCCCTCGCGGTAGACCTTATGCAGCATCAAGTCAGAGGACATGATCACTTCTTTCTCGTATAGGCTGCGGTAATAAGTGGGGAAGGTGGTGCCGCCCACCGCCGCGCCGGGCTTGATATCGTCGGTGACGATCTCGACCTTGGCGCCCTTATCAGCTAGAAAATCTGCCGCTGAGACGCCGGAGAATTCGCAGATGGCGTCATAAATCAGCACGTTTTTACCTGGCGCCACCTTACCTGAGAGAATATCCCAGGTGCTGACCACCAGGCTCTCCTCAGCATTCTCTGAATAGCCCCACTCCGGGTGCTGGCTAAGGAAGGGTTGGCCACCGGTGGCTAGCACCACGATATCGGGGCGTAGATCAAGCAAGGTTGCCTCATCGGCGCGAGCCCCTAGGCGCAGGTCAACTTTCAGCCGCGCCAACTCCAGTTGGTACCAGCGAGTGATACCGGCGATTTGGTCGCGCTGCGGCGCCTGAGCAGCGATAGTGATCTGCCCGCCCAGGGCGTCAGCCGCCTCAAACAGAGTGACATCATGGCCGCGCTCAGCAGCAACGCGAGCTGCCTCCATGCCGCCGGGGCCACCGCCAACCACCACAACTTTACGCTTAACGCCCTCGGTCTTTTCAATGATATGCGGCAGGCCCATGTATTCCCGGGCGGTGGCAGCGTTTTGAATACACAGTACATCCAGGCCCTGGTATTGGCGGTCGATGCAGTAGTTAGCCCCCACGCACTGTTTAATCTGATCTATCTGCCCCATCTTGATCTTGGCGATCAGATGAGGGTCAGCAATATGCGCCCGGGTCATGCCCACCAAATCCACGTAGCCCCCTTCGAGAATACGCTGGGCCTGATTGGGATCTTTAATATTCTGGGCGTGGATCACCGGCACATTCACCACTTCCTTGATCCCCGCCGCCAGATGTAGAAAAGGCTCCGGCGGGTAGGACATATTAGGAATGACGTTGGCGAGGGTGTTGTGAGTGTCGCAGCCAGAACCGATAACGCCGAAGAAATCGACCATTTTAGTGGCATCGTAGTAGGCGGCGATCTGCTTCATATCGTCGTGAGAAAGACCGTCCGGGTGGAACTCGTCACCGCAAATGCGCATACCCACCACGAAGTCATCGCCCACTTCGGCACGTACCGCTTTGAGTACTTCCATGCCGAAGCGCATACGATTTTCGAAACTACCGCCCCACTGGTCCTCGCGCTTGTTGACCCGCGGGCTCCAGAACTGGTCGATCAGGTGCTGGTGAACGGCGGATAGCTCGACGCCGTCGAGGCCGCCTTCCTTGGCCCGGCGCGCGGCCTGGGCGAAGTCGCCGATGATGCGCCAGATCTCCTCCTCCTCGATGGTCTTGCAGGTGGAGCGGTGCACCGGCTCGCGGATACCAGAGGGGGATACCAGGGTCGACCAATCGAAGCCGTCCCAGCGTGAGCGGCGTCCCATGTGGGTAATCTGGATCATGATCTTGCCACCATGCTTGTGCACGGCGTCCGCCAGATTCTGAAAGTGTGGAATGATGCGGTCAGTGGAAAGGTTCACCGAGCTCCACCAACCCTGAGGGCTATCAATGGACACCACTGATGAGCCACCGCAGATACATAGGCCACAGCCACCCTTGGATTTTTCTTCGTAATACCTGACGTAGCGCTCAGTCGTCATACCACCGTCAGTGGCATGCACCTCGGCATGAGCGGTACTGACCACACGGTTACGGATAGTCAGCTTGCCGATCTCGATTGGCTCAAAGATTGCGTCAAATGCCATGGTTATCTCTCCTCACACCCAGGGTTAGTGGGCAGCATCGGGCAGCGGTTTGACAGCGAAGACGCCGACATCACAGCCGGGTTCGGCAGCGCTCTGCGTCTGCTCAGCAACGGTGCGCAGCGTACTACCCCGTGCAGCGAGAATTTGATTCATGGCCCCAGCAAACCAGCCAGTGAACATGTACTCGACCTTGCGCCCAACCTTACCCAGTTGGTAAACGAAGGCGCTATGTTCTAGCCGCACCTGAGCCGTGCCAGCGTCAAGATCAATCTGTTCGGTGATGAAGTGGCCCCAGCCACGCTGAGAGAGACGCAGCATGTAGTGCTCAAAAACGGCTTCACCTTCGAGGCCATGGCACTCGGCTTCTTTCTCACACCAGTGCCAGGCGCTCTTGTAGCCAGCGTGATAGAGGATTTCAGCGTACTTTTCAGCACCTAGTGCCTCTTCGACGGCCACATGGTTGTTGATAAAAAAGTGCCGTGGTACATAGAGCATCGGCAGCGCATCAGTCGTCCAGACGCCGGTTTCACTATCGACTTCGATAGGCAGTGCGGGGGCCAGTTTGGTCACGGGTATCATCCTCTACATCATTATTCTTGGCTAAGGAGCAGGCTTATCCCATCGCTCCTATCAATCTTATGGAGCAAGCGTTTAGGCGCCCCAGACATCCTTGAGGACGCGCACCCAGTTCTCACCCATGACCTTCCTTACCTGAGTTTCACTAAAGCCGCGCTTAAGGAGCGCCTCGGTGAGATTGGGGAACTCTCCGATGGTGCGAATGCCTTTGGGATTAATGATCTTGCCAAAGTCTGTCAAACGACGGGCGTAGCCCTTGTCGTGAGTCAGCCACTCGAAGAACTCTTGACCGTGCCCTTGGGTGAAATCAGTGCCAATGCCGATAGCATCTTCACCGACGATATTCATGACGTACTCGATCGCTTCGCAGTAGTCTTCGATGGTGGAGTCGATGCCCTTTTTGAGAAAAGGTGCGAACATGGTGACACCGACGAAACCGCCATGGTCAGCAATGAACTTAAGCTCTTGATCGGATTTGTTGCGCGGGTGCTCTTTGAGACCGGAGGGCAGGCAGTGGGAATAACAGACCGGCTTTTTGGATTCGAGAATCACCTCTTCAGAGGTCTTGGCACCGACATGAGAGAGATCGCACATAATGCCAACACGGTTCATTTCGGCGACGATCTCACGGCCAAAGCCAGACAGTCCGCCGTCACGCTCGTAACAGCCGGTTCCCACTAGATTCTGGGTGTTGTAGCACATCTGCACGATGCCTACGCCCAGTTGCTTGAAGATCTCTACGTAGCCGATTTGATCCTCAAACGCATGCGCATTCTGGAAACCAAAGATGATCCCTGTCTTGCCCTCTTCTTTCGCACGCGTGATATCAGCGGTGGTGCGTACCGGGCGTACCAGGTCGCTACACTCAGCCATCAGTTGGTTCGACTTGACGATATTATCGACCGTGGCCTGAAACCCTTCCCACACCGAAACAGTGCAGTTAGCAGCTGTCAAACCACCGCGACGCATGTCCTCAAGCAGCTCACGATTCCATTTGGCGATAATCAAGCCATCGATGACGATAGCGTCATCGTGCAGTTCTGAGGGTGTCATAGCTAAGCTCCAACATTGATTTATGTAGCGAGCATAGCGCTGACGTTGGGTCGGGCTGCTCTTGGAAACGACGACGGAAATTCCAAAAACGTCATTGTGTCGTGAACACGACAGCTACTTGAGATCTTTTGATAGTTGCAGCAGCGTGGCATCGATATAAAAAAACGTGCTACCCGACGCTGGGTAGCACGTTCTCATTGTCGGCTGCGTAGGAGATATCAGTTCAACAGCGTCACGCTGGCAAAGGTAGGCTCTCCCTGAGCACACGCCAGTGCCTGCTGAGCGCTTGAGAAAGGCTCATTGGTATTGGGTTCGCTCCCCCACCGCTTGATCAGCGGTAGCGACTTGGCGTGATTATTTCCTTGCCGATCGTGCACCCCGAGGCGCTCATTTCTCGGCGGTACGCCAAAGTATTCACGGTAACACTTAGAAAAATGGGGCGTAGAAACGAAACCACAAACGGAAGCAATCTCGATGATCGATAAAGGCGTCTGCTTGAGCAGCTGTCTAGCGCGCACTAAGCGCAGTTTGAGATAATAACGCGATGGCGAGCAGAGCAGGTAGCGCTGGAACAGACGCTCTAACTGACGACGCGAAACATTAACATAACGAGCGAGTTCATCGAGTTCGATCGGTTCCTCAAGGTTGGATTCCATCAGTGCGACAATTTCCAACAGTTTAGGCTGGGTAGTGCCGAGTACGTGTTTAAGAGGAACGCGCTGCTGATCCTGCTCGTTACGCACACGCTCATAGATAAACATCTCGGAGATACCTGCCGACAGCTCGCGTCCATGATCATGAGCAATCAGGTTCAGCATCATATCGAGCGGCGCTGTGCCGCCAGACGCCGTGAAGCGATCCCGGTCAATCGAAAACAGAAAGGTCGTCAGAATGACATTCGGGAAAGCTTCCTGCATGGAAGCCAAACACTCCCAGTGGATGCTGGTTTCATAGTGATCAAGCAGCCCCGCCTGGCCTAGCGCCCAGCTGCCGGTACACACCGAGCCTAAACGTCTTAGTTGACGCGACTGCGACTGAAGCCAACGCACATGCTCACGAGTAACACTATGCTGAGGCCCCACTCCTCCGCACACAACGACCCACTCTAGCGACAAGGGGGTGTGCATAGAGGCGTCAGGCGTTACTTGCAACCCATCACTGGCACGTACCGGCAAGCCGTCTTGGGTCAGGGTATACCAGCGGTATAGTTCACGGCCGGCCAATTGATTGGCCATCCGCAAAGGATCAATGGCTGAAGCCAGGGAAATTAGCGTGAAATTATCTAACAGGAGAAAACCAAGGGTTTGCGGTTCGCCCGCACGATGGAGATTTGCTGTCAGGTCTTTTGCTTTGTCTGATGTCATCGATTTACCCTCCGTCACCTTTAGATCATCAGTTTTTCTTTTTATTAGTATAGGTGGCGCTGGCGCTTCTTTAGTTTCCCATTACTGCAGTGAACACTCACTCGTGCCGGGGTGGCATTACTCTTGAGTCGCATTCTGGCACGAATACGCCGAATAGCGACAAAACCATCTTGCAAACTAAGCGATACGTCGTAAACGCAACAGTAGAGGTCGCTATTAAAACGCCGGATAAGTGACCCAGATTTCGATTCATGGGGAGCACTTTTTGTGGTGGGTACTTTATTTACTACTATTTCCTTGAATCCTTACCTGATTGCCTGCATATCATGACGTAATCCACTTCAAGCGATGCAGAGCTTAGCCATGTCCATTATTGACCCCCGTACCGGCAATCCGTTGACCACGGAACCCGCTAATACCAGCAATGAAGAAGCGGGCACAGTTCGCCCTTCCGTGACACCTGAAGAAGTTATTATTGAGCTTAACGCTGGCAATATTCAGCAAGTGCTCGAAGCATCGATGCAAGTGCCAGTGCTACTGGGCTGTTATTCGCCTTCAAACGCCAGTGGTAACGCTCTGCTAGCGGTGTTGGAAAAGTTAGTTGTCGAATACGCGGGGGCTTTCCTGCTTGGCAAGCTGGATATTGAAGCCAATCCGGAAATCGCCAGCCAGTTAGGCGTGCGCTCGGCCCCCGATGTTAAGCTCGTTAGCCAAGGCGGCTTGGTCGATAGCTTCCAAGGCGTATTACCTGAAAAGGAAGTGCGCGAGTGGCTAAACCGTTACTTCCCAGCCCCAGGTGATGCTCCGCCTAGCCCAGAAGATCAAGCCGAAGAGGCATTAGCAGCGGGCAATGCTGCAGGCGCGCGCGAAATCTATCAAACCTTGATTAGCCAGTATCCAGAGCATTACGCCTACCAGATCGGCCTTGCAAGGGCACTCGTGGCTGAAAAACGCGGAGATGATGCCCGCAGCGTGCTCGACAACTTACCCCCCGAAGAGCGCGATGCGGCACCTGCCCGCGGCGTGCGAGCCAGTATCGAATTTAGCGAGCAGGCTCTTTCTGTTGAAGAAGTCGCCGCGCTGGGTGATCGCAACGACAGTGAAGCGAGGTACCAGCGTGCACTGCGCCATGTTGCCGATGGCCAATACGAAACAGGCCTTGAGGGACTGCTTGGTTTGATGAAGGATGACCGCGCCTATAACGACGACGCGGCCCGTAAAACCTTATTGCAAGTATTCGACGCCCTGGGTGCCGACCATCCGCTAACCGTTACCTATCGGCGCAAGCTATTTGCTCTGCTGTACTGATTCAGTACTGATCAGGCTTTCAGCAGCTTATCCATTCTCGCTAATGCCGCTTCCAGTTGCGAAGCGGTAGTACCAAAATTAAGCCGCACGAACCCAGGGCAGCCAAACGCAGCCCCATCAGAAAGTGCCACGCCCGCCCGTTCCAGTAATGCTTTGGCGGGCGAAGCGCCTAGTCCTGCCCCGCGCATATCTAGCCACGCCAAGTAGGTAGACGCTGGCTCGCTCATGGTCACTCCCGGCCATAACGCTACCCGTGCCTGCAGCGTAGCGCGGTGATCACGCAGTACCGCTAACAGCGCTTGACGCCAAGGTTCACCTTCGCGATAAGCCGCTTCAGCAGCAACCAGCCCCAGTACATTGCCATCCGGCAAAAAGCCTTTTGTGGCCTCAGCAAAGCGCTTACGCAGCGCAGCATCAGGAATAACGGCACAGGCACTGGTCAGCCCCGCAAGGTTGAACGTTTTTGACGGCGCCCACAGCGTGATCGTTCGTTTAGCCAGTTCCGGGAGCATGGCAGCCAAGGGGCGATGTTGGGCTCCCTCGTTTAACAGCAGATCGCAGTGCAACTCATCAGAGACCACCCATAAATCATGCCGCTCAACGACCGCGGCCAACTGGGTAAGCTCCTGGTCACTCCATACACGCCCTGTTGGGTTATGCGGGTGGCACCACAGCAGTAGACGGGTTTGCGGTGTTATAGCGGCTTCTAACGCGTCAATATCCAACTGCCAAGGCTCGCCAGGGGACGCCGGCTCAGCTAACATCGCTTGCTGGGCCAGCCGTCCTGTACGTTCTGCAACGGCCAGGAAAGGTGGATAAATCGGGGCAATCGTGAGAACCCCTTCTCCGGGCTTGGTTAGCGCCATCGCCGCAAAGTGCAACGCGGGCACAACGCCAGGCAACCACTGTTGCCAATCGGGCTGAATAGACCAACCGTAGTGGTGGGCGCTCCACTGGCAGAGGGTTTCGGTTAACGTATCGGGCACTTCACCATAGCCATAGACACCGTGCTCCACTCGGGCACGTAGCGCCTCAATCACGGCGGGCGGTGAGCAAAAATCCATATCTGCCACCCACAACGGCAGTACGTTGGCATCATAACGGTGCCATTTTTGCGAAGCATAATCCCCTTTTGGAGAGCGTCGCTCGACGGGCGTGGCAAAATCAAACGCCATAATTAATCTCACTTATGTTCTTGGGAGTAACTATTGAGCATGCCGCAAGATGACTTTTATACCAAGATGCGCGCGGGACTATCGGCGTTGTTGCGGCAATGGCGTTCTCTTGGCCAAGCCGATACTGACCAACTGGCACTCATTTTGGCTGAAACGGCACGGGTCGCCAAACTAGGCACCCCCGATGAGACGCCAAGCGGTGCCATACTTGAGCAGTGGAGCCGCGAAGAGCATGGCGAGATACCGCTCTGGGCACCTCGCACCGCGGTATTTTTGCTCAACCAAATGCCTGCCCGCCCCACCCCACAAAGTGATGCGGAGGCCTGTGCCTGGGCTTACTGCTGGCTGCGCAACCGAGCATTTGATTCGCTGCAAGCCGCCCATGATGCATTGCCGCCCCACTTAAAAGTGCCGCTCGAAAATGCCTTAGAGGCTGCTTGGCGCGACCAACAAGGCCTACGTCTGGTGTAGCTAGCGAAAATCTCCACTGGCGATGTGTGTCACTAACGGCGTTTGCGCACTGGCGACTTTGGCTTAAAGCCAGCGGGCTTGGTGGCTAGCCAATCGACAAACGCGCGAATGTCATCATCACTCATTAGTGCTTCTAGGCTGGCAAAACGATCTGCTAACTCGCGCTCGCTGTACAGCCGATGAATATGCTTATGGCAAGGATGACAAAGCCAAACAATCGCGGTTAGGCGCTCTTCACGGCTGTAACGTTTTTGATAGCGCGGCTTATTATGCAAGGAGCGCGGTATCAAGTGATGTTTTGTCAACGAAGCTGACCGCTGGCACAGTTCGCAACCTTCAGGCTTTGGGGGCGGGGAAAGCGCATGGGTGCTTGAGTCAATTGAACGCGTCACGGTTTAGAAAGCCTCGTACGCTGGCAACACTTGAGACGATTTAAACACTAAAGCTGCTCAATAAAATAGCCGTGCAACACTAGTAACGACTTAATAACAGCAAGGAAAACACCGCATGATAGAGGTTCCTCTCACTTGGCAACTGGCAAAACTAGGTCTCTCAATTGGGATGGTGCTCGGGCTTGGTGCCATCGCGGTGCGTGCCAGTCCGCGTATGGCGGGGCTACTGGCGGGTTACCCATTAGGAACGGCGTTAGCGCTGTTTTTTATTGGTTTAGAAATTTCCCCGCTTTTTGCAACCCAAAGCGCGGTACATACACTGGCGGGCTTTACCGCAACGATGGCGTTAGTTGCAGGCTATTTAGTGGCAGGTCGCCAGCCAGGATTCAAAGGCATCGCTGGCGGCTTAGCAGGCGGCTTTATTGCGTGGTTCGCGGTTAGCACCGTACTTGCCCAATTCAATTTTACGCGGCTTAGCGGCACGCTACTGACACTCTGTGCTATCGCTGTATTCAGCCTGTTATTCCGCAGTATTCCTGATGTAAAAAGTCCCGCCAGTCGTGCCTTTTCGCTTCCTGCACTTGCCGCGCGAGCATGCTTAGCCACCGCCATCGTTTTTGTGATTACCTGGCTCGCTCATTGGCTGCCACCCGCTTGGGCGGGCACGCTAGCGGCTTTTCCAGTCACCATGCTGCCATTTCTGCTCATCCTGCATCTAAACTATGGGTTCGCGCCAGCGGCAACCGTGATCAAACACTACCCCATGGGGCTTGGCTCGTTGCTGAGTTATACGCTATGCGTTTCTTTGACTTACAGCACGTTAGGCCTTTTCTGGGGAACATTAGCGGGGTTCGCAACTGCCACACTGTGGCTACTTGGCTGGATGCAGTTCTCCGCATGGTATCAACGTCGCGCCACTTGACCAAGCGCTCGCTAGGGGTAATTCTGGTTAGCCTAAATTGCTAATAAACAATAAGGATATCCTGATGTTCACCCGTATGATTGAGCCAGCTTTCTACGACACCGATGCGCTAGGCCATATTAACAATACCCGTCTGCCAGCTTGGTTTGAGTTGGCACGTAACGACTTATTCAAACTATTTACGCCAGACCTCAACCCTAAACAGTGGCGTTTGATTATGGCGCGGATGGAAGTCGATTACCGTGCTGAACTGTTCTACGGCCACGACATCGAATTACGTACCTATTTGACACGTTTAGGTACCAGCTCGTTTACAGTGACTCAGGAGGCGCGCCAACATGGCACGCTGACCAATGTGGGGCATACCATACTGGTGCAATACGACCATCAAGAGAAACGTGCGGTACCTATTGAAGGTGATTTGCGTGATGCGCTATCCGCACACTTACACAGCGCGCCAACGCCGGCTTAATTCACTCCCCTCCGTTTGGCGGGGCGCTGGGAGATCCCCATGGCAATCCGTTATAATCTTTGGATCGATCCGGATAATACGGCGCAGCATCGCGCCGTTGAAGCCGACCTTGAGCGCTATTTTATGGAGCGCTTTGCTGACTACCCGCATATCCGCTTGTTCGGCGCAGACCCTTACGATTATGATGCCCCGTTCAATCGGCTTTACGATGTGTTAATGGCGCGGGCCGCAGAGTACTGCGAGCGGACATGGTGCTATGTGGCGTCTCCCGAACAGCTGAACCGCTGCTTCTTCCGTGCTGTTGGCCGCTCAAATAAGTTTATTCAAGATGACCGATAGTGAGATACCAACGTAATGGTAATTCGTACCGACCAAGCGCCCGATGAGCGCCAGCTAGCTATTATCACCCAACAGCTCGGGCGCGCTCCCCGCGGTATTGAAGCCGTTGCGGCTACCGATGCCCACGGCACTCCGCTTGTGCTACGTATGGCGCCGATTGTCGATGGCAAACCATTTCCCACCCTTTACTGGCTATGCTCCGATCTGCTCAAAATTGAGATCTCACGGATTGAAGCCGTGGGTGTCATTAAGTCGCTGGAACAACGCCTTCAGGAAGAACCTGAATTTCTAGATGCTTACCAACAAAGCCATCACGATTACGTTAAAGCACGCTGGGCGTATATGAGTGATGCCCAACGCGATGAAGTCGCTAAGCTTGGCTATAGCGATGTTCTCACCGAGCGTGGTGTGGGCGGCATTAGCAACTGGCAACAGGTACGCTGCCTGCACACTCAGTATGCCCACCATTTATGTGGCAATAACGTGATCGGGCAATGGATGGATGAACACTATAACGTTCAGAGCTGCCTAAGCTAACAGCACATTCATGGCTTGATAACTCACCGCTCATTTATAAGCAGCTGATCTGTCATAAGGACGCTTACCATGGCACGAATTTGTGTATATCTCGGCTCGCGTGAAGGGAACACACCCGCTTTTCGCCAAGCCGCCAACACGCTTGGCACCGCCATTGCCGACCGCGGGCACACGCTTGTTTATGGCGGTGCACGTATTGGTTTAATGGGGGCACTCGCCAATGCGACGCTGGATGCAGGCGGCAAAGTGATTGGCGTGATGCCAGATCACCTTGTTGAGCGCGAGCAAGCACACTTTGGCTTGACTGAGCTTATACGCGTGCCAAACATGCACGAACGCAAAGCGACCATGGCCGCCAATGCTGACGCTTTTATTGCCCTACCTGGCGGCATAGGCACCTTTGAAGAGCTGTTTGAAATCTGGACCTGGGGATATTTAGGGCTTCACGAAAAACCCATGGGTCTACTCGACACCGATGGCTTTTATGCTCCACTGCTTACCTTTTTGGATAGTACCGTCAGCCACGGCTTTTTGGCCCAAACAACACGCGATATGTTGATGGATGCGCCCACGCCCAACCAACTACTGGCTGCATTAGAAACACAGCTTGATTCAGCGTAAACCGGCTGTATTAAAGAGATATAGTAAAGGCAAGAACTTAAGGGCAGCGTTTAAAACCAATACTTAAGACCCGTCTAAGAACACTCCCAGCATCAGCGCTTAGTGCCTTCAGTTAGCATAAAGGTACGCTGATAAGTAAGTTGTAACAGACGAGCATCGTCACCCGCGCGATGACGGTGTATACCACGTTCAGCGATGACAGCTTCCTTTGTGTTACTCCACAGTGCTTGCTGCTCTTCGCTGAGCAAAATCCGTAATGCTTCTAAACGAAAGCGCGGCAGCATTCCCGCATGGTGAAACAGCAGCGACAACCAGGTGTTATCGTATCCCCAACTATCACTATAGGCTTTGCCTATCTCACGCAGTTCGTCGTTTAACCACTGTGCCACTTGGCGCACAGGGTAGCCTTCTCGCTGTAAGCGATCTCGGGAAATTCCGTGCAAAAGTTCAGCTTTGGAGTCCCAATGCGTCCACTCTTCCAACGGCTGAATGAGAAATGCGCAGCAGCTACCGTCAGCACGAGCAATGCCAACTTCAATAGGATAGCTGCCGCGCCCAAATCCTGACGCTTCAATATCTAGCACTGTAGGTAGCGTCTCGGACACTGATTTCCTCATTCACTGATCTCAGCGGCCAAACCACTGACTTATCTTCTAGGCTGCCGCCATTTCCGTCGTTGACTGACGATCAGCCAAGCATTGCCAATAAGCCGCTTGCTCACCGTCTACTGCCAAGCCTAGCTCACCTAACCGATAGGCGCGCGCTAGTCGCTCTGCGGCCAAATAATGGCCTGATTGGGCAGCTCGGGCATACCACGTCACCGCGTAATCCTCGCGCCGCGGATACTGAACACAGCCATGCTCATGAATTTGCGCTGCTTGATACTGTGATCTTATATCGCCAGCCTGAGCCGCTTCTAACACATAACGCGCGCCACGCGCCTTATCCTGCGGTGACAGGCTGCGATGAAACAGCATGTGACCGTAGATCGACTGTGCGTCCGGATGCCCCGCTTCTGCACAGCGTTTAAACAAGCGCATCGTCAAACGTTGGGTGCGCGGCGAACGCGGCAATAACCAGCGAGTATGAAACAGCTGTTCGGCTAGGCGAAACTCTAACCGGGTAAACAAAGTTGATGCCTGCGGCATGGCAAACCACCCTGCCTATCTGTTGAGATCTTCGGCTAGCCATCGTTCCTGCGATTTGACCGCTAACCATACGATTAACCAGCGCTAGGCTGGTCGATGGGCTGGCAAGCATACGCCTGCCTTTGCGCTTACTCAACCCTATTGATTTGCTGCTTTTGTAGCGCCTCGCTAACATGCCTCTCACGCGCCGTTATTAGCGGCGTTCATCACCGAATATCCTGAGGCAATTTCGCTTCATTGAGGAGACGATAATGCAAACGCGCCCACTGGGTAGAACCGGGATGGAGGTCAGCCGACTTTGTTTAGGCACCATGACCTTCGGCGAACAAAATAGTGAAGCAGAAGCCCACGAGCAGCTTGATCGCGCAGTCGCTTTTGGCATCAACTTTATTGACACCGCTGAAATGTATCCGGTTCCACCAAAGGCTGAAACGCAAGGGCTTACAGAGTCTTATATTGGCAGTTGGCTAAAAGCCCGTAGTGCCAGAGACGATGTCATTATTGCCACCAAAGCCGCAGGCCCTGGCTTAGACCATATTCGTGGTGGTCCAAGAATGACTCGCGACCATCTACATCAGGCTGTTGAAACCAGCCTTGCACGGCTCAACACTGACTATATCGATCTCTATCAATTGCACTGGCCAGACCGCAAAACCAACTTTTTTGGCCAACTGGGCTATGCCCATGAAGAGCAAGAAGACGCAACGCCGCTAGAAGAAACACTCTCAGCACTAAAAGAACTTGTTGATGCCGGAAAAATACGCGCCATAGGCCTTTCTAATGAAACGCCGTGGGGAGTCATGCGTATGCTGCAGTTATCAGAGCAGTTGGGGCTGCCTAGGGTCGCGTCTATTCAAAATCCCTATAACTTGCTTAACCGTACGTTTGAAGTCGGTCTCGCCGAGATCGCCCACCGTGAAGATGTGGGCTTGCTCGCTTACTCGCCACTGGGCTTTGGTGTGCTGTCAGGTAAGTATCTTGATGGTGCGCAGCCACCGAAAGGGCGCTTGACGCTCTATGAGCGGTTTAAACGCTATACCTCGCCAGAAGCAGAAGCTGCAACACAGGCGTACGTTCAACTGGCCAGAGAGCATGACTTGGATCCCGCCCAAATGGCACTGGCATTTGTGAACTCTCGTCGTTTCCTGACCAGCAATATTATTGGCGCCACCACGATGGATCAGCTTGAAAGCAACCTCGACAGCGAGAGCCTTAAGCTGGATGAAGAATTACTCACTACGATCGACGACATCCATCGTCGGATGCCTAACCCCTGCCCCTAATCACGTTTTCACTATCAAACCGATAGCCTCGGCCATCGTCGAGGCTTGGTATAATCGCATCAGTTACTTCTTCCTCTTTTTCTGTCACGGCATAAGGAGCACGCCATGCTGAGCGTTATTTCCCCCGCCAAAACGCTAGACTTTGAAACACCCTCAACAACCGATAAAGTCACCCAGCCCGACTTTCTCGACCATAGCAAACCGTTAATTGAGATTCTGCGCGATTATTCACCACAACAACTCAGCGATCTAATGGGCATCAGCGATAAATTGGCGGGCCTTAACGCTGCCCGCTTCGCTGACTGGCAACCGCCGTTCACCTTGGATAATGCCAAGCCAGCAGTTCAGGCCTTTCAAGGAGATGTCTATACAGGGTTGGAAGCCAACACCTTTAGCGATGACGACAACCTGTTTGCCCAGCACCATCTGCGTATTCTATCCGGGCTATACGGCTTGCTGCGTCCGCTGGACCTGATCCAAGCCTACCGGCTGGAGATGGGCACCAAACTACCCAATGACGCTGGCAAGGACCTTTACGCCTATTGGAAACCAACGTTAACGCAAGCACTTAATAGCGCCATTGAAGAAAGTGGCTCAAACGTGCTGGTCAACCTTGCATCTAACGAATACTTCAAGGCGATCGATACGAAGAAGCTAGGCGCTCGGATCATCACCCCCGTTTTCAAAGACGAGAAAAACGGCTCGTTCAAAATCATTAGTTTTTATGCAAAAAAAGCCCGCGGCTTGATGAGCGCATGGATTATCCAACAACAAATCAACGATCCCGAGCAACTCACTGCTTTTGACGTGGCTGGGTATCGGTTTGATCCTGCGGCCTCTCAAGGAGACACATTAGTGTTCACCCGTAACGAAAGTGCTCGTCCATGAACGCGCTCATTAGAAAAAAGTCACAGCGCGCGGCGAGCGCGGCTTTAGAAAGCGTTGGTGGACATCTTTGAACAGTGCCGTATCACAGCGATATAGCCATTCATAGGCAACCATGTCTGCTGTCACCGCCACCGCTCCGTTAGCACAAGCGCGCTCCCGAGCAAGGCGGGCCTCATCACTGCGACGGCTCGCCGTCGCTTCGCTCAACCAAAACACTTGATACCCCGCTTCTAACAAGCCAAGCGCACTTTGCAAAACGCAGATATGAGCTTCTGTGCCGCAAATGATCACTTGCTTGAGCCCCTGTTCTGCAAGCGCTTCAGCAAACGCTGTCTCTTCCATTGCGCTGAAATGATGCTTTTGCCAAATGCGATGATCGCCTAGTGCATTTAATAACGCAGGGGCAGTACCACCGAGCCTCTCTGGATACTGTTCAGTTAGCCAAACAGGTACTTTTACTGCATTAGCAACACCAGCCAACCAGGTAGCTTCTTCAATCGCTGATTCGCCTCCATCAATCACGGGCAAAAGTCCCGCTTGAAAGTCGACAATTAGTAACAAACTTTGAGCTTGATGTAAGCGCACGTTTTCACCCTCTTTTTGTCGTTATACACAACAACACCTTAACCCGTTTCCCCACTTACACGGTAAACTTGTCACTGCTTATTTCCTATACGCCTCTCCCGAGGTGGATAACCTTAATTCCTGCATCTCTCATGGAGAATCAGAATGTTACGACAGTTTTTTGCCATGTTCCTGGTCAGCGCCATGGGCATAAGTGCCGCTGTTGACTATGCCGAAGCACGACGCTTAGGCGGTGGTAGCAGTATGGGTAGTGTTTCTCGCTCGGCGGATAAGCCCACCAGCACTCCGGCACAACAACAAGCTCAGAGCATTCAGCAACAAGGCCAAGCTACTGCCGCTCGTCGTGGTGGTATGGGCGGCATGGTGGGAGGCCTGCTGGCCGGAGGTTTACTAGCAGCGCTTTTCTTTGGCGGCGCCTTTGATGAGCTGCGCCTTATGGACATATTGCTAATGGCTGGAATTGTTGCCTTAGCAATCTTCGCTTTCCGTGCCTTTATGCGACAACGACGCCCAGCATCGGCCACGGTGGCAGGCTATCAGCGTGAACGCCAGGAGACTCAGCACACACCGAGCAGCTTCACCGCAGCACCTGGCAGTTTGGCGAGCAGCTTACAGAGCACGCCAGCTTGGTTCGATAAAGAGCGCTTTTTGGGCGGTGCCAAAGAGCACTTTATGACGCTGCAACGTGCCTGGGACAATAATGATTTGCCCCAGATTCAAGAGTATGTAACGCCAGAATTTTACAACTTGCTACGTAAAGAGCGTGCCGAGCAGCCTGCCAATAATCGTACCGAGGTGGTACGCCTGTTTGCTGAACTAGGCGATATCAATGAGTACGATGGCTATGCCGAAGCCAGCGTTATTTTCCACGGTATTTTGGAAGAGAACGGCGAGCAAACCGAGTTCAACGAAACATGGCACCTGACTCGCAGTCTGCGCGATCAAGCGCCCTGGTACCTACAGGGTATTGAGCAAAATCCGGGCTCATAGCCATTTAAGACAACAAGCGCAGTACGCCTGATCAGTCAGCATGACTGTCTTAAAACGCAAAACAGCCGCTAAGAAGCGGCTGTTTTTGTATCGGTAGGGTATCGATACACGGCGAAGAGGCGCTCGCTTACTCCTCAGCAGACTCTTCGATATTCTCGCCCATCTCTTCTAGGCTTTCGCCCGCATCTTCCATGCTCTCATCAATATTTTCACCTGCTTCTTCAGCAGGGCCCTGATTATCACAGGCAGCCAGACCGCCCATCATCATGACCATCAGTAGCGCAACCGCAAGCTTCTTCATCAACGGGGTACTCATATCGCCTCTCCTCCTGAGATGCTGCTTGAATGATAGGTATCCGCTCATACTAGTTGCTAGGCAGCACTTCCGCCACCAAGGACCAGTAACTCCCTGTTATTTAATTTATTAAAACGGTTGCTTTAAGGAAGTTCTATGCACTTCTCCGCGCAGCCTTCGTCATTCCCGCAGGCCCTTAGCGGGAATCCATGTTGGCTGAAGTTTCGGGCTGCTGCAGTCCAAGGTCAAGGTGGATTCCCGATAACCCCACTCGGGAATGACGTGCGGTGCACGCTTCAGCAGGTGGCCGCTTTGTGATAGGGGCCAGGGGGTGCTTTTTTCTTCCGCGCAAACAAAAAACCCAGCCGGTTGGCTGGGTTTCTTGTTGAATAAGTGCCTGACGATGATCCGGGCGGCGCTCCGCTACTCTCCAGGGGAGACCCCTAAAAAGCAAAACCCCGACCAAATGGCCGGGGTTTCTCAATAAGTGCCTGACGATGACCTACTCTCGCATGGGGAGACCCCACACTACCATCGGCGCTAAGCGGTTTCACTTCTGAGTTCGGCATGGGATCAGGTGGTTCACGCGTGCTATGGTCGTCAGGCGTAACTGGTCATGTATATCATGCTGAACGTGTCATCGATGTTTTGTGGCGTCTCTCATCTCCTGTCACTGACAGGAAGCGCGTATCCGGTTTTCATTATCACTGCGACCAGACCCCTTGGGTGTTATAGGGTCAAGCCTCACGGGCCATTAGTACACGTTAGCTCAACGCCTTGCAGCGCTTCCACACCGTGCCTATCAACCAGCTGGTCTCGCTGGGCCCTTCAGGAGGCTCTAGGCCTCAGGGATGTCTCATCTTGAAGGGGGCTTCCCGCTTAGATGCTTTCAGCGGTTATCCCGTCCGCACATAGCTACCCGGCAATGCCACTGGCGTGACAACCGGAACACCAGAGGTGCGTCCACTCCGGTCCTCTCGTACTAGGAGCAGCCCTTCTCAAACATCCAACGCCCACGGCAGATAGGGACCGAACTGTCTCACGACGTTCTAAACCCAGCTCGCGTACCACTTTAAATGGCGAACAGCCATACCCTTGGGACCGACTTCAGCCCCAGGATGTGATGAGCCGACATCGAGGTGCCAAACACCGCCGTCGATGTGAACTCTTGGGCGGTATCAGCCTGTTATCCCCGGAGTACCTTTTATCCGTTGAGCGATGGCCCTTCCATACAGAACCACCGGATCACTAGAACCTGCTTTCGCACCTGCTCGACGTGTCTGTCTCGCAGTCAAGCACCCTTATGCTCTTGCACTCACTGCACGATGTCCGACCGTGCTGAGGGTACCTTCGTGCTCCTCCGTTACTCTTTGGGAGGAGACCGCCCCAGTCAAACTACCCACCACACACTGTCCTCGATCCGGATAACGGACCTGAGTGAGAACGCCAATGATGCCAGGCTGGTATTTCAAGGTTGGCTCCCCTCGAACTGGCGTCCGAGATTCAAAGCCTCCCAGCTATCCTACACAGGCAACATCAGCGTCCAGTGTGAAGCTATAGTAAAGGTTCACGGGGTCTTTCCGTCTAGCCGCGGGTACACCGCATCTTCACGGCGATTTCAATTTCACTGAGTCTCGGGTGGAGACAGCGTGGCCATCATTACGCCATTCGTGCAGGTCGGAACTTACCCGACAAGGAATTTCGCTACCTTAGGACCGTTATAGTTACGGCCGCCGTTTACCGGGGCTTCAATCAAGAGCTTCGGACGAATCCTAACACCATCATTTAACCTTCCGGCACCGGGCAGGCGTCACACCCTATACGTCCGCTTGCGCGTTAGCAGAGTGCTGTGTTTTTACTAAACAGTTGCAGCCACCTGGTATCTTCGACCGGTTCGGGCTTAGAGAGCAAGTCTCGTCACCCTACGCCGGCGTGCCTTCTCCCGAAGTTACGGCACCATTTTGCCTAGTTCCTTCACCCGAGTTCTCTCAAGCGCCTTGGGATTCTCACCCTGACCACCTGTGTCGGTTTGGGGTACGGTCGCACATGATCTGAAGCTTAGAGGCTTTTCCTGGAAGCGTGGCATCAATGACTTCCTGACCGTAGTCAGTTCGTTTCGTGTCTCGGCCTTAAGGCATCCCGGATTTACCTAAGATACCAGCCTACTCACTTTCACCAGGACAACCAACGCCTGGCTCACCTAGCCTTCTCCGTCCCCCCATCGCAATCATGTCCGGTACAGGAATATTGACCTGTTTCCCATCGACTACGCCTTTCGGCCTCGCCTTAGGGGCCGACTCACTCTGCTCCGATTAGCGTCGAACAGAAACCCTTGGTCTTCCGGCGAGGGAGTTTTTCACTCCCTTTATCGTTACTCATGTCAGCATTCGCACTCGTGATACCTCCAGCGAACTTCTCAATTCACCTTCATCGGCTTACACGACGCTCCTCTACCGCTCACACATAGTGTGAACCCGTAGCTTCGGTACCTGGTTTAGCCCCGTTACATCTTCCGCGCAGGCCGACTCGACTAGTGAGCTATTACGCTTTCTTTAAAGGATGGCTGCTTCTAAGCCAACCTCCTAGCTGTCTGAGCCTTCCCACATCGTTTCCCACTTAACCAGGATTTCGGGACCTTAGCTGACGGTCTGGGTTGTTTCCCTTTTCACGACGGACGTTAGCACCCGCCGTGTGTCTCCCACGCTTGCACTCACCGGTATTCGGAGTTTGCCTCGGGTTGGTAAGTCGGGATGACCCCCTAGCCGAAACAGTGCTCTACCCCCGGCGGTGATACGTGAGGCGCTACCTAAATAGCTTTCGAGGAGAACCAGCTATCTCCGAGCTTGATTAGCCTTTCACTCCGATCCACAAGTCATCCAAATCTTTTTCAACAGATCCTGGTTCGGGCCTCCAGTTGATGTTACTCAACCTTCACCCTGCTCATGGATAGATCGCTCGGTTTCGGGTCTATATCCAGCGACTGTGTCGCCCAGTTAAGACTCGGTTTCCCTACGGCTCCCCTAAACGGTTAACCTCGCCACTGAATATAAGTCGCTGACCCATTATACAAAAGGTACGCAGTCACAGAACAAGTCTGCTCCTACTGCTTGTACGCACACGGTTTCAGGATCTATTTCACTCCCCTCTCCGGGGTTCTTTTCGCCTTTCCCTCACGGTACTGGTTCACTATCGGTCAGCCAGGAGTATTTAGCCTTGGAGGATGGTCCCCCCGTCTTCAGTCAAGGTTTCTCGTGCCCCGACCTACTCGATTTCACATGATCAGATTTTCGACTACGGGGCTATCACCCACTATGGCCGCGCTTCCCAGCGCATTCGCCTAATCAGTCACATGCTTAAGGGCTGGTCCCCGTTCGCTCGCCGCTACTAGGGGAATCTCGGTTGATTTCTTTTCCTCAGGGTACTTAGATGTTTCAGTTCCCCTGGTTCGCCTCTTACGCCTATATATTCAGCGCAAGATACTCATCTTATGATGAGTGGGTTTCCCCATTCAGAGATGCCCGGGTCACAGGTTGTTTGCCACCTCGCCGAGCCTTATCGCAGGCTTCCACGTCTTTCATCGCCTCTGGCTGCCTAGGCATCCACCGTGTGCGCTTCATTGCTTGACCCTATAACCCGAAGGAGTCTGGTGTCTCGCAATGATAACGATTGCCGGATACGCTTGAGACGTATCACAAAACAATTACGTATAAACGTTTTAAAAAACGTTTATGTCAGCATGATATACATTGTTAAAGAGCGACTGTTCGATGAACAGTGATAAGGCAACGCAATTTCGGCGCTTGTCTTATCAATGGTCACAAAATATCAACAAACGGTTGGTAAAATACAACATAATGGTGGAGCCAAGCGGGATCGAACCGCTGACCTCCTGCGTGCAAGGCAGGCGCTCTCCCAGCTGAGCTATGGCCCCATTTTTTTGCCGACCTAACCTCTTGCCATTAATTTCTGTGAGACAAGGCAAAATGCAACGACGTATAGCCTGCTATACGAGGAGCATTTTAACGCAGTATCACAGAAATTTGGTGGGTCTGGGCAGACTTGAACTGCCGACCTCACCCTTATCAGGGGTGCGCTCTAACCAACTGAGCTACAGACCCAAGAGGGGATCGTGCTTAAACCGTTTGCTCTATTATCTGATCAGGTAATTCATTGTGAGCGCTTACCGCGAGGATGATGCATCGTTTAAGGAGGTGATCCAGCCGCAGGTTCCCCTACGGCTACCTTGTTACGACTTCACCCCAGTCATGAACCACACCGTGGTGATCGCTTTCCCGAAGGTTAAGCTAACCACTTCTGGTGCAGTCCACTCCCATGGTGTGACGGGCGGTGTGTACAAGGCCCGGGAACGTATTCACCGTGACATTCTGATTCACGATTACTAGCGATTCCGACTTCACGGAGTCGAGTTGCAGACTCCGATCCGGACTGAGACCGGCTTTTCGGGATTAGCTGACTCTCGCGAGCTCGCAACCCTTTGTACCGGCCATTGTAGCACGTGTGTAGCCCTACTCGTAAGGGCCATGATGACTTGACGTCGTCCCCACCTTCCTCCGGTTTGTCACCGGCAGTCTCCTTAGAGTTCCCGGCATTACCCGCTGGCAAATAAGGACAAGGGTTGCGCTCGTTACGGGACTTAACCCAACATTTCACAACACGAGCTGACGACAGCCATGCAGCACCTGTCTCTGCGTTCCCGAAGGCACCAAGTGATCTCTCACAAGTTCGCAGGATGTCAAGAGTAGGTAAGGTTCTTCGCGTTGCATCGAATTAAACCACATGCTCCACCGCTTGTGCGGGCCCCCGTCAATTCATTTGAGTTTTAACCTTGCGGCCGTACTCCCCAGGCGGTCGACTTATCGCGTTAACTTCGCCACAAAGTGCGCTAGGCACCCAACGGCTGGTCGACATCGTTTACGGCGTGGACTACCAGGGTATCTAATCCTGTTTGCTACCCACGCTTTCGCACCTCAGTGTCAGTGTCAGTCCAGAAGGCCGCCTTCGCCACTGGTATTCCTCCCGATCTCTACGCATTTCACCGCTACACCGGGAATTCTACCTTCCTCTCCTGCACTCTAGCTTGACAGTTCCGGATGCCGTTCCCAGGTTGAGCCCGGGGCTTTCACAACCGGCTTATCAAGCCACCTACGCGCGCTTTACGCCCAGTAATTCCGATTAACGCTTGCACCCTCCGTATTACCGCGGCTGCTGGCACGGAGTTAGCCGGTGCTTCTTCTGCGAGTGATGTCTTTCCTAATGGGTATTAACCACTAGGCGTTCTTCCTCGCTGAAAGTGCTTTACAACCCGAAGGCCTTCTTCACACACGCGGCATGGCTGGATCAGGCTTTCGCCCATTGTCCAATATTCCCCACTGCTGCCTCCCGTAGGAGTTCGGGCCGTGTCTCAGTCCCGATGTGGCTGATCATCCTCTCAGACCAGCTACGGATCGTTGCCTTGGTGAGCCATTACCTCACCAACTAGCTAATCCGACATAGGCTCATCCAATAGCGGGAGCCGGAGCCCCCTTTCTCCCGTAGGACGTATGCGGTATTAGCCTGGGTTTCCCCAGGTTATCCCCCACTATCGGGCAGATTCCTATGCATTACTCACCCGTCCGCCGCTCGTCAGCGGGTAGCAAGCTACCCCTGTTACCGCTCGACTTGCATGTGTTAGGCCTGCCGCCAGCGTTCAATCTGAGCCATGATCAAACTCTTCAGTTTAAAATCATTGTGATGCTTCCTCGTCACTCGAAAACGTAATGTTTACGAACAACAAAAGCGCATCAAACTTGGCTCAAGGTTCAAACGAATTCATTCAACTATTGTTTAAAAACTTACGTTTAAAAACTGTCGTTCTCATGACCGCTTGCCTTGATATTTGGTGATTTATCACCCTCATCGGCAAGCGCCCACATGAATTACCTGATCAAATTGTTAAAGAGCTGTTTTCACTGCTGAACTTCCGAAGAAGTAACTGGCTAGCCGATGAACTGGCTTGCCTCAGCGAGGAAGGCGTATTCTACGCATTTCCTAGTGTTTGTCAATCACTGTTTTGAGTGAGTGAAGCGAGTGAGCGAAGAAAGCGAGATAACGTTGCTTTCTGGCGCGGCTCGTTTCAAAAAGCGTTGGAAGACATCGCAGTATATTGCTGATGAGTTCTTCTAACTCTCTGACAAACCGAAGGTTTTCACCTTCAATTACCGCTGGCAACGCTGTGCGTCCCCGGCAGCGGATGCGTACTTTACGGATTCGCTGCCGTCTTGGCAAGTGGTTTTTTGAGAAAGTTATCGAAAAAGTTAGGTAAGCGTCACACGAGCATAACGTTTCTTACCTGCCTGGATAACGTAGGCGCTACCCGTAGCCAACATCGTGTCTTGGGCAACAACATCCCCATCGACTTTCACACTACCGTTTTTCAACATGTCTTTGGCTTGCGCACTGTTCTTAGTGAGACCAGAGCGATTGAGTACTGCCGCGATAGGCGCCTGCTCATTACCTTCGAAATCTACTTCTACTTCAGGTAGGTCTTCCGGCAACTCACCTTCCGCTAGCTGATTACCCGCCGACTTGTGTGCATTAGCGGCAGCTTCGTCTCCGTGGTAACGGGCAATAAGCTCACGGGCTAGCTCCATTTTCACGTCACGCGGATTAGCCCCCGCCTCAACGTTCTGCTTGAGCGCATCGATCTCTTCGTTGGATTTCAAAGAGAGCAGCTCAAAGTAACGCCACATTAAACTATCGGGCATAGACACTAGCTTATTGAACATGGAGCCCGGCGCTTCATCGACACCAACATAGTTGCCCAACGACTTGGACATTTTCTGCACGCCGTCCAGACCTTCGAGCAGTGGCATGGTGATCACGACCTGAGGCTCTTGGCCGAAGTGCTTTTGAATTTCGCGGCCCATTAGCAGGTTAAATTTCTGATCGGTCCCTCCTAACTCAACATCTGCCTCGAGCGCTACTGAGTCGTAGCCTTGGACGAGCGGGTAGAGAAACTCGTGGATCGCGATAGATTGGTTAGCTTTATAACGCTTTTCAAAATCATCACGCTCAAGCATCCGTGCGACCGTGCTTTGCGCTGCCAACTCAATCATTTTAGCGGCGCTTAACTCACCAAACCATTCGGCATTAAAGCGCACCTCAGTCTTTTCGGGATCGAGGATTTTAAATACCTGCTCTTTATAGGTTTCGGCATTGGCTTTTACATCGGCCTCGGTGAGCGGTTTACGAGTAATGTTTTTGCCAGTGGGATCACCGATACGACCTGTGAAGTCCCCGATCAGGAAAATAACGGTGTGCCCGAGATCCTGGAACTGGCGCATTTTCGTCAGCAGCACACTATGCCCAAGGTGCAAATCAGGTGCTGTCGGGTCAAACCCTGCTTTAATACGCAGCTTACGGCCAGACGCCAGCTTTTTCTTCAGCTCATCCTCTACCAGGATTTCATGCGTGCCTCGCGACAGTAGCGCTAACGCCTGATCCACCTCACTCATTGCCTCTCTCTCCATGTAATATGTGCCATATAGGCGTCAGATATCGAATAACCGGCGATGTTACCATGCCCTATCGCCTTGGTTGAGCCTTCACTACGTTTTGGATGAGCCGCTTTATGAAAACGCCCCACCCTACCTTACCGTCGTATTATATTGGCTTAATGTCGGGCACCAGCCTGGACGGCATCGATGCGGCGTTGGTCGCTATAACGCCGCACTCGCCACCTGAGCTCATTGCTACGCATGCGTCGCCAATGCCCCAGTCGCTTCATAACCTACTGCTCAACCTGTGTCATGCCGAGCAAGTGAGCTTCGCAGAGCTGGCAGCGGCCGAAAACGAATTTTGCCAGCTACAAGCAAGTGCCGTGAAAACACTACTGGATCAGCAACAGGTCTCCGCAGCGCAAATTAACGCTATTGGTAGCCATGGACAGACAATTGAGCATGCTCCCGGCGGCCACCAAGGCGGCCCTGCCTATACACTACAGCTTGATAACCCCAGCCTCTTGGCCGAATTAACCGGCTGCACGGTGGTGGCTGATTTTCGCCGACGAGACTTAGCCGCTGGTGGTCAGGCAGCGCCGCTTGCACCAGCGTTTCATCAAGCCCTTTTTGGTCGCCAGACAAGCGAGCAGCTTGTTTTAAACCTAGGAGGCTTTGCGAACCTGACGTGGCTACCCAGCGACACCAGCACTCCCGCCATTGGCTTTGATACAGGACCCGCCAATGTGCTGTTAGATGCTTGGTTCTCAAAGCATCACGACGGGCGCTTTGACCAAAATGGCACTTGGGCCTCTCGCGGACAGATCGACCAAGCGCTACTAAAACGCTTGCTAAACGAGCCTTTTTTTCATCAACCGCCGCCGCGCAGCACCGGGCGCGAACTATTCCACTTGGCCTGGTTAGAAAACAAGCTAACGGGTAACGAAACGGCTTGCGATGTGCAAACTACGTTAGCGGAACTGACCGCGATAAGCGTTGCCCAGGGTATTCAGCAATTGCCCGCGACCCACGACAGCATGACATTAATTGCCTGCGGCGGCGGAGCACATAACGCCTATTTAATGGCGAGACTCGCGTCACACTTGCCCCATGCAACATTTAAGTCTCCCGCCGACTTAGGCTGGCCCGAAGACTGGATTGAAGCAGGCGCTTTTGCTTGGCTTGCCCATCAACGTTTACACGATCTGCCCGGCAACTTACCTTCCGTCACTGGTGCCAGTGGCCCAAGAGTTCTGGGTGGCATTTACGCCTGCTGATTTACGCCAACGCTCTCCATAGTAGGTAGATTAAGTCAACGGCTAACACCATCAGCACGTATCATAGGTAGAAGCCCAGCAGAAAGGTGCCGATCAGATGCATTCTGCTTTGCCGAGAACACCAGCAGTTCGGTAATATCCACCTCTCTTTTCCCAGCAGTGGTAAGGTGCTTGAGTATGACAGATATCGCGCTTCCCGAGTCACTCGCCCAGGCCCGCGAACGCCTGAGTAACGCATTAAAAAAGGCTGAACGCCCACTCGATAGCGCAACGCTGCTAGCCGTTAGTAAAACAAAGCCCGCTTCCATGATTCGCCAAGCCTGGAAGCATGGGCAGCGTGAATTCGGCGAAAACTATCTGCAAGAAGCACTGGAAAAACAAGCCGAACTGGCCGACTTAGACGATATTGTGTGGCATTTTATTGGTCCACTACAGTCCAACAAAACCCGCGCAGTGGCAGAAAGCTTCGCTTGGGTACATAGCGTTGACCGCTTAAAAATAGCCAAACGGCTTAGCGAACAACGTCCGGAACACTTACCACCACTCAACATTTGTTTGCAGGTCAATATTAGCCACGAGGCTTCTAAGTCGGGCGTCATGCCCGATGAGGTAATGGCACTTGCGAAAGAAGTGGCCGCCCTGCCACGGCTGTGTCTACGTGGACTCATGGCGATTCCGGCCCCAGCTAACAGCCTTGCAGAACAGCGGGCGCCGCTTGCGGCCTTGCGACAACTACTGGAAACCCTTCAGGCAGCGCTACCGGATGCCCCACTGGATACGTTATCGATGGGGATGAGCGACGATTTAGAAGCCGCTGTTTTAGAGGGCGCAACGCTGGTACGTTTAGGAACAGCGATTTTTGGCGCACGCACCACTCAACACGCTACTCAATAACACTGCTAATTGAAGAGCGTAAAGACGACTGACAGCCCATGCTGCCCGATGCAGCTTTTTTACCCAATAAGGATACCCACATGGCGAGCAAGATTACCTTCATTGGCGCAGGCAATATGGCCAGCGCCATTATCGGCGGCCTCATCGATAGTGGTGTGTCTCCTAGCGACATCACTGCCACCGCACCTAATGAAAGCGAGCTAACGCCTTTAGCAGCACGCTTAGGAATTAACACAAACACCGATAATGACGCCGCCGTCGAAGACGCCGACGTGGTCGTACTCGCGGTAAAACCCCAGATTATGCGCAGCGTATGTGAAGCGATGCGGGATAACGTACAACAGCAATCACCGCTGATTATTTCTATCGCGGCAGGCCTCGATGCAGCCACAATTGATCAATGGCTAGGCGGTAATAATGCGCTGGTTCGTTGCATGCCCAACACTCCTTCATTGGTCGGCATCGGCGCCAGCGGCTTATATGCCAATAGCGCGGTGAGTGAGGAGCAACGCACGCTAGCAACACAGCTTATGGAAGCGGTTGGCATTGTGGAGTGGGTTGCAGAAGAGAGCCTGCTTGATGCGGTAACCGCGGTATCCGGCAGTGCGCCAGCTTATTTCTTTCTGATGTTTGAAGCGATGGAAGAAGCCGCTGTCAAACTTGGCTTGCCTGCCGCCACAGCGCGACGCTTGGCTATTCAAACGGCACTGGGCGCCGCCACTATGGCCCAGCGCAGTGACAAAGACCCGGCCACACTCAAACAAAATGTTATGTCGCCAGGCGGCACGACAGAACGTGCTATTCAGCACATGGAAGATGCGCAACTACGCGCCACCATCGCCGACGCCATGCAGGCCTGTGCCCAGCGCGCAGAAGCAATGTCCAAGGAACTTAGCGCCAACTAAATACGCAACTTTGCAATGGAGAGGCAGCAATGGGTAGTCAAGTGGGCAGTGCCGGGTTAATGCTTGTTAACTCGTTAATCAATATTTATTTATTCTTACTGATGCTGCGCTTTTTGCTGCAGGCATCGCGGGCGGATTATTACAACCCGCTTAGCCAATCAGTGGTTAAAATTACCCAGCCTGTTGTAGGGCTATTTCAGGGTTTCTTAGGTCCCGTCGCTGGGCGCTTTGACCTTGCCACGCTGGCCGCGGGCTTTGTGCTGAAAGTGGTTAGCATGTTGGCCATTTTCATGGTGATTGGCGTTGGCATGCCACCTATACCAGGACTACTGATTGCGGGCATTGCGGCACTGGCTAACGCCATATTAAAGATCTATTTCTTTGCCATGATTGTGATGATTATTCTGAGCTGGGTCGCCCCAAATGCTAGCCACCCAGGCGCGCTGTTGGTGATGCAGCTAGTCGAGCCCATTATGGCTCCTGTTCGGAAAGTCATTCCGCCGCTGGGCATGATCGATTTATCACCCATCGTGGTGTTTATTGCGATTAATTTGGTGGATGGCTTAGTAGTGGGGTCCTTGATCCGCGCTGCGGGTATCTCTGGCGCACTGGTTGGGCTGTAACTGCGCAACATTCCCCAGGGCCTCTTTTTAGCAGGATTTATTTTTTGCAGGACTAGCGCTTTCGATGCCTGATTCAGACACTCTCACTTTCGTTGACCGGCCGGCGGACTCCGTTGGCCTCGTCACCCCCCATGTAGCGAAATTTGATACGCCGCTGCCGCTCGCTTGTGGCAAGGTGCTGCCTGAGTACGAGCTTATCTACGAAACCTACGGCACGTTAAACGCTGAGCGTAGTAACGCCGTGTTGATCTGCCATGCTTTATCGGGACACCATCATGCAGCGGGCTATCACGGTGACGAAGACCGCAAACCTGGCTGGTGGGATGCTCATATCGGCCCCGGAAAATCTATCGATACCAACCGTTTTTTTGTGGTATCGCTAAACAATCTGGGCGGCTGCCATGGCAGCACAGGCCCTGTTAGTCACAACCCTGAAACCGGCCGCCAGTGGGGGCCTGATTTCCCCATGGTCACTGTCAGTGACTGGGTAGCCAGCCAAGCGCGTCTGGCCGATCAACTGGGCATTGAGCGTTGGGCCGCAGCAGTGGGCGGTAGCCTGGGTGGTATGCAGGTGCTTCAGTGGACAATGACTTACCCTGAGCGTGTCGCCAATGCGGTAGTGATTGCCGCCACCCCCCGGCTCTCCGCCCAGAACATTGCCTTTAACGAAGTGGCTCGTCAGGCGATTCGCTCTGACCCTGAATTCTTCGGCGGTTGGTATGCAGAGCACGACACGGTCCCCAAGCGTGGTTTGAAACTGGCACGCATGGTGGGCCACATCACCTACCTCTCCGAAGATGCAATGGGCAGTAAATTTGGCCGCGACTTGCGCAGCAACGATTTGAACTTTGGGTTTGATGTCGAGTTCCAGGTTGAGTCTTATTTGCGCTATCAGGGCGATACATTCTCCACCGCCTTTGACGCTAACACCTACCTGTTAATGACCAAGGCCCTTGACTACTTCGATCCCGCAGCCACTCAAGCAGGCGACCTAGCCAGCGCACTAGCACCAGCAAAGTGCCCTTTTCTGGTTGTTAGTTTTACGACTGACTGGCGCTTCCCACCTTCTCGCTCTCGAGAACTCGTCGACGCGCTCACCCGCGCTGGCAAATCGGTTAGCTATGCCAATATCGACTCTCCTCACGGGCATGATGCCTTCTTACTGCCCGAGCCACGTTACCACGCTCTGTTCAGCGCATTTATGACTCGCATAGCCCGAGAGCTGAATATCGAAGAAACAGCCAGGGAGGAGACCCTGTAATGCGTGCGGATCTTGAACTGATTTACGACTGGGTGCCCCAAGGGGCTCACGTGCTGGATTTAGCCTGCGGTGATGGTGCTCTGCTTGAGCGCTTAGCGCAGGAGAAAAATGTTACCGGCTACGGTTTAGAGATCGACCCCGACGGTATTACCCAGTGTGTCGCCAGGGGCGTGAACGTTATTGAGCATAACCTGGATGATGGCTTGGGTAGTTTCTGCGACAACAGCTATGATCAAGTCATTATGACCCAAGCGCTTCAGGCGCTACGCCGCCCAGATAAAATGCTTGATGAAATGTTACGCGTCGCCGAGGAAGGCATTATCACCTTTCCTAATTTTGCTTATTGGCGACACCGAATTCATCTTGGCCTACGTGGCTATATGCCGGTCTCTAAATCTCTACCCCATGCCTGGTATGACACACCCAACATCCACCTTTCTACCTTTAACGACTTCGAGCATCTGTGCCGTGAAAAAGGATTGGTGATTGTTGATCGCGCGGTAGGGGTTGGCGATCACAAAGGGCACTGGACATCCAAGTGGTGGCCCAACTTGTTCGGTGAAATTGCTATTTTTAGAGTGCGCCGTCGCTAATTTATTTTACGTTGACTAGCCATATCGACCCATAAGAGGAGACCTGCCATGGTTTATCGAGCGTTACGCAGAACAACCCTGCTTACTACGCTGCTTTGCTCACTGCTCCTCGCCACACAAGCGGTAGCTGAGCAGTTGGTACGGATAGGCGACTATGAGATCCATTACAGTGCTGTGGCCACCAGCTTCCTCACCCCAGAAGTTGCCCAAGCGCACGGCATTCAGCGCAGCGCAGGTCACGGATTGGTTAATGTAAGCGTACGCGAACGCCAAGAGGACGGCAGCACCCGCGCCGTTAACGCTAGCGTACAAGGCCACGTGACAGGCCTCACCGACGTCCAAGAATCGCTAAGCTTTCGTACTGTGCACGATGGTGATGCCACTTATCACTTGGCCACCTTTGCCCTGCGCCACGACGAGCCCACGCGTTTTAACCTTGACGTTCGCTACGACCGTAATGCCAGCCCTGAGCGGGTCAGCTTTATTCAACGTTTTTATATCGAGCGTTAAATTCGCACCGGTAGAGGTCTTGCTAATCGCACCGCTACCGGAGCTCCTGCCTGCCAATCTAGCGTAATACCGTAAGCCAACACCTCAACTCCAGCATCTACCGCTGCGGCTAGCGCCGCCGCATAGATGGGATCGATGTGGGCCGCTGGGGCTACATCGTGAATACCTTCATGGGCGACACAAAACAGCAGCACGGCCCTTTCGCCCTGCTCGGCCAGCGCGGTTAATGCATGCAAATGCTTGGTGCCCCTCACGCTGACCGAATCAGGAAAATAACCATGTCCATCGGCTTCTTTAAGGGTGACCTGCTTAACTTCAATAAAAACCTCGCCCTTATCAGGATCACTCAGCCGGAAATCGAGCCTTGCGTCACTGATCTTCACTTCCCGCTTGAGCGTTTGATAGCCTGCCAATGGCACAATATCACCGGCTAAAATGGCCTCCTCCACGATGCGGTTGGCGCGACCAGTGTGGACAGAAGCCAGCGCCAAGGCGCCCTCTGACTGTGGCAACTCAATCCATTCCCAGGTCCAGGCCAGCTTGCGCTTGGGATTATCACTCCGTGACAGCCACACTCGACAACCGGGCACATTCACCGCCTTCATTGAGCCCGTGTTGGGGCAATGGGCAACGACTTCCTCGCCACTCTCCAGCCTTACATCGGCTAAAAAGCGCTTATAACGACGCATTAACACCCCAGGCACCAACTCAGGATAGGTCGTCATAGTCGGCTCACGAAACGGCCAATGCGCTCTACGGCCTCCTGCAACCGTTCAACGCTGTTAGTAAAGGCAATGCGCACATGGTGTTCGCCGCCCTCCAGCGCAAAATCAATGCCCGGGGTGATTGCCACGTTCTCCTCAACCAGCAACCGCTCACAGAATGCTTGGCTATCTCGGCTGTAATGAGAAATATCCAACCACAGATAAAAAGCCCCTTGAGGTGGCAGGTCCGGGGCAAGCCCCAACTGCGCTAACCCATCCAACAACACTTGGCGTCGCTGCTTAAGCGTCGATCTACGCGCTTCCAAAATATCTCGACACTCTGGAGTGAAGGCGGCCAACGCCGCATGCTGGGAAGGTGTTGGCGCGGCAAGGAAGACGTTTTGCGCCAGCCTAGTAAGCGGCTCGACGGCATGTTCAGGCGCCACCAACCAGCCCAAGCGCCAGCCTGTCATGCCGAAATATTTAGAGAAGCTATTAACCACGAAGGCCTGGTCGGAAAGCGATGTCGCCGATAGTGGTGCATCGTCATAATTCAAGCCTTGGTAAATCTCATCGACAATCACGTCACCGCCTTTCGCAGCTACCGTGTTGATGACCGCAGTTAGCGCCTCAGCGCATAACGTATGTCCCGTAGGGTTAGACGGGGAGGCCAGCATGGCTAAACTCGTTTTAGCTTGCCAGTGCTGTTCAATCAACGGCGCCGTTAACTGCCAACCGCTTTGGCGACCCACGGGAATGGCATCAATGTCTGCGCCAGCTAGGGCCATAAAGTGACGATTACACGGATAGTTGGGATCGGCCATCAAAACACGATTGCCTGTTTCGACCAGTAATTGGCTAGCCAGCAGCAGCGCTCCAGAGGCCCCAGGAGTTACCAAAATACGTGAAGGCTCAACGGTGGCATTAAAATGCTCGGCGTAATGTCTTGAAATCGCCTCACGCAGCGACGCTAGGCCTGCCGCAGGTGTATAGCGCGTTTTGCCTGTTGCCAACGCTTGCTGGCCTGCTGCTACAATCGGTGCCGGCGTCGCGAAATCAGGTTCGCCGACCTCTAGGTGAATCACATCGTGGCCTTCGGCCTCTCGAGCTTGGGCCATTTCCAATAAATGCATCACGCGAAAAGGTGCAACGTGATTTACACGTGAATTCCAGGCCATATCGGTTCCTTCACTAAATGGTAGAGAAATCATGACGCAGGTCGTTGAAGAGGCAAGACCATGGTCGAAAATGCGCTATTATGCTTGCATAGCGCGCATTTTTCAGCTAAACAAGCATCCCTTTGGCGTGAGATCGTGACACACGCTCATGGTCGATCAGCAGTCACATACGTAAGGGGCACTCCCATGCCAGTAGCGGAAAAGAAACCGGAAGCGTCCAAGTCCTTCACCCCGTATGAGCCAGCACCGGGCGAAGAGTATATGAACGAGAAGCAGCTCGCGCACTTCCGCCAGCTCCTTCTAGACTGGAAACAAGATCTCATGGAAGAGGTGGATCGTACCGTACGCCACCTACAGGAAGACGCTAATAACTACGCTGACCCCGCTGACCGCGCCACTCAAGAAGAGGGCTTCAGTCTGGAGCTGCGTACTCGGGATCGCGAACGCAAGTTGCTGAAAAAGATTAACGAAACCATCGAAAAAATCGATGAAGACGACTACGGCTTTTGTGAAGCCTGCGGCGTTGAAATCGGCATTCGCCGCCTTGAAGCCCGCCCCACGGCAACGCTATGCGTGGACTGTAAAACGCTGGCAGAGCTTAAAGAAAAACAGCTCGGTGGCTAACCAACGGCGCGAATACGCTACAAGCTGCTAGTTTGTTACAAGCTAAAGCGTCCAACGGGCACCCTTGAGGTGCCCGTTTTTGTTTGTCATCTTGTATTTATAGCTGTACTTATCATCGTAGTTAATCGCTGGCGCTATTTGAACAATTGATTCGGGCTGTCATGACCCATACCACGCACTACCGGGGACGTTTCGCTCCCACACCGTCAGGGCCACTGCATCTTGGCTCGTTAGTGGCCGCCCTAAGCAGCTATTTAGACGCCCGCGCTGCTGGCGGGCAGTGGCTGGTACGCATTGAGGATATCGACCCGCCCCGCTGCCCCGAAGGCGCTGCTGATACAATTCTGCGTCAGCTTGACGCCTTTGGGCTTCATTGGGATGAAGAAGTCCGCTGGCAGCATCACCGTGATGAGGCTTATCAGCAGGCGCTCGATCAACTGGCTGCCCAAGGTTTGGCTTACCCGTGTAGCTGTTCGAGAAAGCAGTGGCAAGCGTTTTCAATCTATCCCGGCTGGTGCCGCGAGAGCGTTCGTGATGCCACAAAGCCGGTTGCCTGGCGGCTGCGCAGCGACCTGGCAAAGCGCCCTATTACTTGGCAGGATCGGCTTTTTGGTTTCCAACAGTTCGACCCTGCCGTTTTGGGCGATGTTGTGCTGAAACGCAAAGATCAGCTTTGGGCCTATCAGCTTGCCGTCGTAGTGGATGATGCTGATCAAGGCATTACCGATATTGTGCGCGGTTATGACCTGCTGGATAACACGCCTTGGCAAGGCCAGTTGCAGCAAGCGCTTGGCTTATCAACCCCCAGCTACCTACATTTACCGCTCGTGGTTACTCAAGAGGGTCAAAAGCTTTCTAAGCAAAACCTGGCCCCTGCATTAGCCGCAGACGCCGACGGCATTCGCCAACAGCTGTTTCAAGCACTGCGACTACTCGATCAGGCCCCACCTGACACGCTGGTTCAAGAGCCACCCGAAACACAACTAAACTGGGCAATAGCACACTGGTCTGTTGAAAAGCTTGTCGCTACCACCCACCGCCGCTATCAATCAGAGTTTTAATATGTACGTTTATCGCATACTGCTGTTCTTGGTGTTTGGCGGCTATTTGCTTTCGCCGTTACTGATGGACGGCTGGGGAGATCCAAGCGTTGCCTGGTATCGCCCATTTGCTATTTGGGGCGGTCTGATCGCGCTAACGCTATGGCTTGAGCAAAAAAGGAAGTTAGATGAGCGTTGAGCTTTTAGGAGTAGTACTGCTGGGCCTAGGCTATCTTGCCTTACTGTTTGCCTGCGGCATGGCCGTTGAGCGTGGCTGGGTGCCCGTGCGCATTACGCGCCACCCTATTGTGTACACCCTGGCGCTGGGCGTATACGCCAGCGCGTGGGCAATCTATGGCAGTGTGGAGCTTGCGGCGAAAGCAGGCTTTGGCTACCTGGCATATTACCTCGGTGCAGCCGGGGCTTTTCTGCTGGCGCCCGTACTGCTTGTGCCCATACAACGCATTACTCGTACCTACCAGCTCTCTTCACTCGCGGATCTATTTGCGTTTCGCTACCGATCCCGCTGGGCAGGCACTCTGGTAACGCTGATCAGCCTGCTAGCCGTGATGCCGCTGCTGGGCATCCAGGTGCAAACCTTAAGCGATGCGGTCTACTTGCTCACCGGCAGCCGCTATAGCGCGGCGGCCACCCTGCTGTTTTGCGGTGTGATCGCAGGCTGTGCAGTGTTGTTTGGCGCACGCCACAGCCATCGACATCGTCACGATACGCTACTCAGCGTGATTGCTTTTGAATCGATCATTAAACTACTTGCGATGCTTGGGCTAGGTGCCATTGCACTGTGGTGGGTATTTGATGGGCCTCACGGATTACAGCAGTGGTTAGAAGGGCCTGGAGCCGCAGCCCAAGCCGCAACGCCGCAATTTGAGGCTCCCCAATGGCGTACGCTACTACTGCTGTTCTTTGCGGCCGCTTTCATGATGCCGCACCTGTTTCAGATTACCTTTGCAGAAAGCCTTTCTCGTCACACCCTGCTCCAAGCCAGTTGGACATTACCGCTATTTTTGCTACTGATGGCACTGCCAGTACCGTTGATTTGGTGGGCTGCACAATCGATAAACGAAACGGTTCCCGTTGCAGCCTACGCCGCCTTCTTGATGTCAGAGCATTGGTGGGTGGGAGCGCTAGCCTTCATTGGCGGCCTTGCCGCCGCCAGTGGCACCATGATGATGATCGCGCTGGCTCTTTCAGGCATGGTGCTAAACCACGTGGTGCTAGTGGCTCGCCCCCCGGAGGCGCGTAGCGATTTATACGGCTGGCTGCTCTGGCTACGTCGCGGTTTAGTCGTCGCTGTAATTGCGGGCGGGTGGCTATTTGCTGAAAGCGTCGGTCGCTACCATTCGCTAACAAACTTGGGGCTCGCTGCATTTGTAGGCATGGCACAGTGCCTGCCTGGCATGCTGGCGTTGTTATACTGGCCCGGTGCGAACCGCAAGGGCATGATCGCCGGGCTAATGAGCGGCATCATCATTTGGCTGTGGGGCTTATGGTTGCCGCTTTTGCTTGATCTCCCCACACTCTCGCTGCCCCTCACTCCCCTGATGTCTGCGGATGCGCCCATTTGGTATAACGTTACGCTTGTTTCTTTAGCAGTGAATATTTTACTGCTTCTCATTGTGTCGTTATTTACCCGCATCTCAGAAGGAGAACGCTCTGCGGCTGAGGCATGCTCCGTAGATGCGGTCATTCGTTCAAAACGCCTACCACTGGAAGCAGCTACGGCGGGAGACTTCCCTACTTATCTTGCCCAAGCGTTGGGCGATGAAGCTGCCAGCCGTGAAGTTGACCGCGCACTAGCAGCGCTAAACCTGACACCTCAGGAGCGTCGCCCCTATGCATTGCGCCGCTTGCGCGACCGAATCCAGGCGAATCTATCCGGTTTAATGGGGCCTTCCGTTGCGCGAGATATTGTTGATCGTTACTTGCCCTACCGCCACGACGACGCACCGGTCACTGACGATATTCATTTTGTTGAAAGCCGCCTTGAAGCTTACCGCTCTAGGCTCACTGGGTTGGCTCGGGAACTGGATGGCTTGCGCCGCCATCACCGGCAAACGCTAGCCTACTTGCCCGTAGGCTTGTGCGTGCTAGGCGACGATGATGAGCTGTTAATGTGGAATGAGGCGCTTTCATCACTCTCTGGGATTAGCGGCGATAGTGTGATTGGCTCACGCCGAGATAGCCTGCCCCCGCCCTGGCCAAATTTGCTCGGTAGCGTACTCAACGCCAGCCATACGCCGTTGTATAAACAAGCAGTGTCACTACATGGCAAGGATTACTTCCTCACCCTTCACAAAGCGGTGTTAAGCGGACACGACAGCCGTGGCGGCAGCGTGATTTTGGTAGAAGACCATACTGAAATGAAGTGGCTAGAAGAGGAACTTGTCCACGCAGCGCGTTTGGCATCCATAGGGCAACTTGCGGCAGGCGTGGCACATGAAATAGGCAACCCTATCACGGGTATTTCGTCACTGGCCCAAAACTTGCGCTACGATACCGATGACCCAGCGCTGCTGGAAACGGCTGACCAAATTCAACAGTTAACCCAACGAGTCACCAAGATTGTTAACTCGCTGGTCGGTTTTGCCCACGGTGGCCGTCAGACCCTGCCACTGCCGGCATCCCCCGCCTCGCTCTCTACCGTTAGCGAAGATGCGCTGCACTTGATCCATTTAGCGCGCTCGGGGGAGGATGTAAGCTTTACCAATGACTGTCCGGATGACATCGTGGTGCGTGGCGATGCTCAGCGATTAACCCAGGTCATGGTCAACTTACTGAGCAATGCCAAAGACGCTTGCGACGCTCAGGGCACGGTTCATATTGAAGCAGGCAAACAGGCAAGCCATGCTTGGTGGCGAGTCACTGATGATGGCCACGGCATTGACCCAAGCGTGAAGCATCGCCTTTTCGAGCCGTTCACCACGACCAAGCCTGCGGGTCAAGGAACGGGGCTTGGGCTCTCGTTGGCCTACCAAATTATCAATGAGCACCAAGGCAAAATAGAGGTTGCGTCACCACCTCCAGGAAAGCCTCGCGGCACTGCCATCACGCTTTGGCTACCGCTTTACCAACAGGATGATCACCTACCTCATGCCCAGGATACTGATTGTTGAAGATGAAGCGATTATTCGCAGCGCTTTAAAGCGTTTACTCGAACGTCACAGCTATACCGTCAGCGAAGCGGGCAGCGCAGAAGAAGCACGTGAGCTGACGCCTAGCGAGTTTGATCTAGTCATTAGCGACCTGCGACTGCCAGGTGATCCTGGCACCGCCCTAATTGAGGCCGCAGCACCCGCGCCGGTACTTATAATGACCAGCTATGCCAGCATGCGTTCGGCAGTCGACGCGCTTAAGCAAGGGGCTGTGGACTATGTTGCTAAACCATTTGATCACACCGAGCTTTTAGAAACCGTCGAACGCATTCTGCATAAGCAGTCGATGCAGCAAGGCACGCCTCCGGATATCACCGATGAAGGAGGTGGGCGTCAAACGATGATCGGCAATTGCACGGCTATGCAGCAGGTTTACACGCGCATTCGCAAAACAGCCCCGGCAGACGTTACCGTGCTGATTCAAGGAGAATCCGGCACAGGTAAAGAGCTCGTAGCTCGGGCCATTCATCAGCAAAGCAAACGCGCCAAAGCACCGCTGATTTGTGTGAATTGCGCGGCAATACCTGAGACGCTGATTGAGTCAGAGCTTTTTGGACATGAGAAAGGAGCGTTTACCGGCGCTAGCGCTGCCCGAACTGGGTTAGTGGAAGCCGCCGACGGTGGCACCCTGTTTTTAGATGAAATCGGCGAGTTACCACTGGATGCCCAAGCACGGCTGTTACGCGTACTCCAGGAAGGTGAAATCCGCAAAATTGGCTCCGTCGAAACACGCCATGTGGACGTTCGCCTGATCGCCGCCACCCATAGGGACTTGCGCGCTCTGTCAAAAAGCGGGGAATTCCGACTAGATCTCTACTATCGCCTCAACGTTATGCAGATTGAATTGCCACCGCTGCGCGACCGTGAAGAAGACGTATTGAAGATAGCCGATATCCTGTTAGATAAAGCCTGCAAACGTCATGATCGCCAAGGGCTTCGTTTGTCACGGGCTTCCCGACAGGACCTACGCGACTACCCTTGGCCTGGTAACGTACGCGAGCTTGAGAATGCACTGGAGAGGGGTGTAATTCTAGCCGAGGGGCATTTGATTCACCCTGACGACCTAGGCCTTGGCCCTGTTACCAACCGACCTCACTCTTCTGCAGGTAACAGCTCCGCACTAGCCAATGAATCGTCAGCGCCGAGTGGCGATGACGACGACCTCTCGCTCGAGGACTATTTTCAGCATTTTGTGCTGGAACATCAGGATCAAATGAGTGAAACCGAGTTGGCCCAAAAACTGGGAATTAGCCGTAAAAATTTATGGGAGAGGCGCCAGCGCCTAGGCATTCCACGTAAAAAAACCGCACGCCGACCCAATTAGGTGGCGGCAATACCTATGATTAGCCATTCACCACCTCGCCCTCTACGACTAACGTCCAATAGATTGATTTGCATAAGAAATATCCAAAACTTTCCCATCAGCCACTGTTACCTTCCCACACAACACGCCCCAAAAATCCCTTAAAAACGGGTAACACTATGCGTTGCGATTAGTTCCCTGGCATAGCCAATAAATTACAAGCCCATGAAAATAAAAGAATAAAATATGGGTGGCACAGCAAGTGCAATACTACTGGGCAAGAAGAACAAAATGGGCAGCGCGGACGTCGCTAACAAAAACAACATGACACCGCCCCAACCTGAGCCAAAACAAAAACAACAGGGCCAGGCAGAGATCATAGTACTAACAAGAACAACAGGCTTGAGTCTCACGACTTGCTAGCGCTAAGCAGAATAGGCGCAGCGAACAATAACAACAGTCAGCAAGTGCCCAAAAAAGGACGCGACGTACACAAAGAATCTGCTTCCAAACAAAAACAACAGCAGCATGTGTGTACACCCCGGAACCAATAACAACACGCCGGGAGAAAAAGTTCGCGGTTGGATTATTGTTTTGAATACGAGGCGGTCGGAATCAGACTGGTTCTCACGCCTACCGACTGCGGTGCGTATTCAGAGCGATGTGCCATCATGAAGAAAAACAACAGCATGGACGCTGATTGTCTGCTTTATAGGGGAGGCTCTTGTAGCCTCCCCTTTCCGCGTTTAAAGCAGTCGTCTTTTACAAACCCTGCTCCAGTGCTTTGCAAGCCTCAAGGGGTCGGCTACACTCAGCAACTTACCGCTAACCTTGCGGTCATTTTTTCGCTACGTTTCTCGATACTGTTTTCGATAATACTGTTTTCGATACCCTGCGAGTCGATATCGCCGCATGTTTAAAGGATTTACCCGTTTATTACATAGCCCGGGAGAGCACTTGAAATCCCTGCTCGATTCCCCAGAGAGCGCCGCTGATGCGCTCAGTCCCCGTATTATTCCGCGCTCCGAGCACCCTGTTTCTCGTCAGCAAATCAGCGAGGCCGCGTTAAAGGTGCTGTATCGCCTTAATGGCGCTGGATTTGATGCCTTCCTAGTTGGCGGCTGCATTCGTGATGCATTGCTGGGCAAAATGCCGAAAGATTTCGACGTTGCCACGAATGCAACGCCGGAACAGGTGCGCGATCTGTTTCGCAATTCGCGGCTGATTGGTCGGCGTTTTCGCATTGTGCATGTGCGCTTTGGTCGCGAAGTCATTGAAGTTACCACTTTCCGCGGCAAGCCTCAGGACGAGCACGGCGATCATATCGCCCAGCAGTCTGACGATGGCCTGCTATTGCGAGACAATGTGTGGGGCAACATCGAAGAAGACGCTCTACGCCGCGACTTCACCGTGAATGCGCTTTACTACAATATCGCTGACTTCACGATTCATGACTTTGCCAACGGCGCGCGTGATATTGAGTCACGTACGCTGCGACTGATTGGCGACCCCGTTACCCGCTATCGGGAAGACCCAGTACGTATGCTGCGTGCGGTGCGCTTTGCGGCCAAGCTCGATTTCACCATCGAGCCAGCCACTGAAGAGCCGATGTATGATCTAGCGCCGCTGTTACTGCAAATTCCTCCCGCCCGTTTGTTTGATGAAGTACTCAAGCTATTCATGTCGGGACACGGCTTAATTACTTTCCGCTTACTGAGCCATTACAACTTGTTTGGCATGCTGTTCCCCGAAGCGGAAGAAGCCATGGCGGATGCTGCTTGGGCCGAAGATCTGATTGAGCAAGCGCTCACTAACACCGATAAGCGCATTGCGGAAGGCCGGCCAGTTACGCCAGCCTTTCTGCTAGCCGCCTTTTTGTGGGCGCCAGTGGCACACCGTCAAGCCGAGCTTGAGCGCGAAGGCATGCCCGCAATTCCAGCGCTGCAAACTGCCGCCCAGCAGGTAGTCACTCGCCAGTTACAGCATATTTCGATTCCCAAACGCTTTGGCATGCCGATGCGCGATATTTGGGAACTACAGGCACGCCTTCCTCTGCGCCGTGGCAAACGGGCATTTCAAACCCGCGAACACCCACGCTTCCGAGCCGCCTACGATTTGCTGCTGTTGCGTGAACAAGCAGGTGAAATACCGCGTGGCTTAGGCGATTGGTGGAATGCCTTCCAGCAAGGTGATGAGCACGAGCAACTTCGGCTGCTGCAAAAAGTGGGAAGTGATCCGGCAAGCCAGGGGGACCGTCGACGTAAAAAACGACGCAAACCACGTAAAACAGAGCAGTAAGAACACAATGTCACTTGCTTATATTGGTCTAGGTAGCAATCTGGATGACCCCGTCAGCCACATTCGCCAAGCCCTACGAGAACTGGACACACTGCCTCTTTGCCAGTTGGTGGCCCAGTCGTCCCTATACGCTACACGGCCAATAGGGCCACAGGACCAGCCTGACTTCATTAACGCCGTGGCCGCCCTTGAAACTACGCTTTCTCCGCTGGCACTACTGGACCAGCTTCAAGGGCTAGAGCAACGCCACCGCCGTCGGCGATTGCGCCACTGGGGGCCGCGCACGCTGGATTTAGATCTGCTGCTTTACGATCAAGACACGATCGCGCGCCCTAGGCTTCAGGTTCCTCATCCCCATATGCATGAACGCGCCTTTGTATTAGCGCCTCTTGAAGAACTGGTGTCTGCTACTCAATTAGAGCCAATAGTGCTTTATCAACAGCCGCTTGCTGAGTGGCTGAAGCAGCTTGAGCAAAGTGGGATACAACGGTTAGACAATCCAAATGCTACCGTGACTGCTACCGTCTGACACAAATCTCGACACCAAGCCCCCATTCAGGTAACAATTGCCAGTTACGCCACTTCACGCTTGCAAGGATGCAACGTTAATAATGGTCGGCTGCCCACGTTGCATCGGCCCACTTAGAAACTACGAGAGCACGCCATGAAAACCGTCACCCTGAGCACTCTGCAGGCGTATAAGCGCGCCGGCGAAACGTTCAGTTGCCTGACCGCTTACGATGCCTCTTTTGCCCATGCCGCCAGCGCTGCAGGCGTTGATGTTCTGCTAGTCGGCGATTCCCTAGGCATGGTCTTACAAGGGCACACTAGTACGCTTCCCGTGACTATGGAAGATATTTGCTACCACACACGCTGCACGGCGCGTGGTAAAGGCCATAGCCTGTTGATGGTGGACTTGCCGTTTATGAGCAACGCCACTACAGAGCGCATGCTAGAAGATTCTGCCGCATTGATGCGTGCTGGCGCTGAACTGGTAAAAGTCGAAGGCGAAGCATGGATGGCCGACGGTATCCGTGAGATGACCCGCCGCGGCGTTCCGGTATGCGCCCACCTTGGGTTAACACCGCAAACGGTCTACCAGCTAGGTGGTTATAAAGTGCAAGGCCGCGAAGCCGCCCAGGCCGAACAAATTATCAATGATGCCAAAGTGCTCGTTGAGGCAGGTGCTTCCGTGATTTTGCTGGAGTGTGTACCAGCCAGTCTTGGCAAAGCGGTAACTGAAGCCTTAGACGTCCCAGTGATTGGTATCGGCGCAGGCCCTGATACCGATGGCCAAATTCTAGTCATGCACGACGTGCTAGGCGTTACTCATGGCCGCACGCCGCGCTTCGTCAAGAATTTCATGGCTGATGCTGAAAGCATTCAAAGCGCATTTGCACACTACCATGAAGCGGTTAAAACCCGTATTTTCCCAGCCGCTGAGCACTGTTTTTAAGCGCCAACTGGAACGACCACGGCCCCTTTATGCGCACTTTACGAGATATCAACGAATTACGTAGCACGCTCCGCGAATACCGCCAGCGTGGCCAACGCATTGCCTTAGTGCCCACCATGGGCAACCTGCATCAAGGCCACTTGGCGCTTGTGGCCAATGCTCGTCAGCACGCTGACGTCGTCATTTCAAGCCTGTTCGTGAACCCAATGCAGTTCGGTCCCGGGGAAGACCTGGACGCCTACCCACGGACGCTCGAGGCAGACCAAGCGCAGTTGACCGATGCTGGCTGCGATATTCTCTTCGCCCCCACCGTCAGCGCGCTTTACCCCAATGGCCTGGCTGCCCAGACTCTCGTGCATGTCCCCGACGTAGGTGAAGGGTTGTGCGGAGGCTCGCGCCCTGGGCACTTTGATGGCGTTTCTACCGTGGTCAGCATGCTATTTAATCTGGTGCAGCCGGATGTAGCTTGCTTCGGTGAAAAAGATTACCAGCAACTTGCGGTCATTCGTAAGCTGGTGAGTGATCTACACATGCCTATCGAGATTATCGGCGTACCGATTGTGCGCGCTGATGACGGCCTAGCGCTCTCCTCTCGTAATGGTTATTTAAGTGCGTCTGAGCGCGCAAAAGCCCCCATGCTATATCGCACCTTATGCGAGCTACGCGATGCGTTAGAGCGCGGCACCTCCATCGAAGAGGTACTACAACAGGGTAAAACGGCACTGTATGATGCTGGCTTTACGCCTGACTACCTTGAGCTACGTGACGCAACGCTTGCTCCTGTGAGCAGCTCGACACGCAGTGCCGTGCTACTAGCAGCGGCTAAGCTAGGCCCCGCTCGACTTATTGACAACATCAGCGTGCAGCTCCCAGACGCTGCCACTGACACTAGCGCGTAAGCTAGTTTCGCTATTTAGGAGTTTCTATGCACACGATTATGCTTAAAGCCAAGCTGCATATGGCTCGCGTTACCCACGCGGTACTCAATTACGAAGGTTCCTGTGCTATCGACGGGGAATTGCTGGATATGGCCGGTATTCGCGAAAACGAGCAAATCCAGATCTATAACGTGGAAAACGGCGAGCGCTTCACTACCTACGCGATTCGTGGAGAAGAAGGCTCTCGGCTAATCTCCATCAATGGTGCAGCCGCGCATTTAGCCTCACCGGGGCATCGGATTATTATTTGTAGTTACGCTCACTACTCCGAAGCAGAGCTTGAAAAGCATCAGCCTGCGCTTGTCTATCTGCAAGAAGGCAATCACGTTAGCCACACCAGCAATGCGATTCCTGTCCAATTAGCGTAAGCCAAGCAGTTGAGTAAGCAGCTATTTAACGGGCCGTTTTACGGCCCGTTTTTATTTGCCTAAAAAAGCGTATTGCCGCAATGCACAACCTTCCCCTATGCTGATAGATAAGTTCGACACAACATGCTAACAACAATGGAGAGTCCGCTTCCCCTGAAGCCTCTGTCCTCACTCGGAACGTTGCGTTACTTACCCAAGGAGTCATCATATGCAAGACGTGGTTATTGTCGCCGCTCGCCGCACCGCCGTAGGAAGCTTTGGTGGATCACTCGCTGGCATTCCTGCTAGCGATTTAGGTGCATTGGTTATTAAAGACATTCTCGCCTCTACCGGCGTTGCCCCAGAGCAAATTGATGAAGTGTTGCTAGGCCAAGTGCTGACAGCTGGCGTAGGCCAAAACCCTGCGCGCCAGGCGGCTATCAAAGCTGGTCTGCCTGATGCCGTTCCAGCCATGACGATCAACAAGGTATGCGGCTCAGGCCTCAAGGCCCTGCACTTGGCTACCCAGGCCATCCGTTGCGGTGACGCCAGCGTTATTCTGGCAGGTGGACAGGAAAACATGTCTGCGTCCCCCCACATCCTGCCTAACTCGCGTAACGGTCAGCGCATGGGCGACTGGAAAGCGATTGATTCCATGGTTCACGATGGCCTGTGGGATGCATTCAACAACTATCACATGGGTATTACCGCGGAAAACCTAGCGGAAAAATACAGTATCACTCGCGAAGCGATGGACGAGTTCGCGGCGGCCTCTCAGCAAAAAGCAGCGCAAGCTATCAGAGATGGTAAATTCAAAGGCCAGATCGTTCCTGTGGAAATTCCGCAGCGCAAAGGCGATCCAGTGGTGTTTGATACGGATGAGAACCCACGGGAAGTTACCGCTGAGAAGCTAGGTGGTATGCGCCCCGCGTTCAAGAAAGACGGCACCGTTACCGCCGGTAACGCCTCCTCCTTAAACGATGGCGCTGCAGTGGTGATGCTTTGCTCAGCAGAAAAAGCCAAAGAACTTGGCTTAGAGCCACTGGCGCGTATTGCCGCTTACTCTAACGCTGGCGTTGACCCAGCAATTATGGGCATTGGCCCAGCTCCGGCCACCCGCCGCTGCCTCGAAAAAGCGGGCTGGAGCCTGGACAACCTTGACCTAGTAGAAGCTAACGAAGCATTCGCTGCTCAAGCGCTTTCAGTCAACAAAGAGTTGGGCTGGGATGTCAGCAAAGTGAACGTGAATGGCGGTGCTATTGCACTAGGCCACCCGATCGGTGCTTCTGGCTGTCGTATTTTGGTTAGCTTACTGCATGAAATGATTGCGCGTGATGCTAAGAAAGGCCTAGCCACCCTGTGTATCGGCGGCGGCCAAGGCGTCGCACTGGCGATTGAGCGCCCTTAACCACTTTTTCAATACGGTTAAACGTCATGCCCCCGCTACTTAGCGGGGGCATTTTTGTTAGCTTATTTTTACGGCTTTTTTAAGGACTAGCGACGCTTCTCCCCTACAATGCTCGAAGGCGTTCGCCATACCAGTAAAGCCCCGAGCAAAAACAGCACTGATGCCGCCCACATAGCAATCGGCAGGCTAGTGCCATCAACGATACGTCCACCAAACATGGCTCCTAAACCAATTGACATATTAAAGGTAAAGGCCATCAGCGCGGTAGCAGCCTCGGTATTAGGTGCCGTACGTATAATCCAGGTTTGAATACTTACTGATACGCTGCCAAAAACAGCCCCCCATACCATTAGCAGCAGTACGCCGCTGGTAGGTTGAACTCCCAGTAGCGGGAAAATAGCCACAACTAACAGTAACAAGCTAGGAATGGCCAGCACCGCCCGATAAGGGTGACGCCCAGCAAAGATACCTGCCGCGATATTACCTAAAATCCCGGCCGCCCCATATAGCAACAACAAACTGCCAACATGACGCTGAGCCACGCCACTAATCTCCTGCAGAATGGGGCTAATAAAGGTATAAGCAGCAAAGTGCCCAATTACGACAAAGCCAGTGGTTAACACCGCGACACGCACGCCGCGATTGCTAAACTGCTGCGCTAACATACGCAACCGTACCGGCTCTCTTGGCGGCAGTGGCGGTAGCCAACACCATAGTGCAATGGCGGTTAAAAGACTCAGCCCTCCTAGCGCACCAAACGCCACCCGCCAATTGCTCAGGTCCCCAAGCAGCGTGCCTAACGGCACCCCCAATACTGACGCAGCGGCCACACCACCGAAAATAATCGTCATGGCCTTGGCAACTTGATCGCTGGGCACCAGCCTTGGGGCAATGCTGCCCGCAATGGCCCAAAACCCACCGATACTAATGCCCACCAACACACGGGCTGCCAGTAGTAACCCAAAATTGCTGGCCACTGCTGAAAGCGCGCTGCCAATCACCATCACAATCATCATCACCGTGAGCATAATGCGTCTATCTAGACGGCCTACCGCGACCGGCAACAGAGGCGCTGAGAAAGCGGCAACAACTCCCGGCACGGTCACCATAAGGCCCGCCATACCTGGCGTGACACCCATTGACGACGCCACCTGGGACAATAACCCTATAGGCAGTTGCTCAGCTGTCACCAATAAAAAAATGCCGATCATCACGGCCACTACCGCCCACCAACGCGGCGCTTGCTCCTTCTCCATGTTCTCTTCTCTTTTCCTATACTGCCTATAAAACGGCACCGCCCCCGCAACTGAAAGCTGCGGGGGCGGCCGTTACGTCTACATCGCTTTAGTTAGCGACGTCCGCCTCGGCAGCGGCAAAAGCTGCTTTCTCTTCCTCGGTGATCTCTTTGATTGAGAGTTTCACACGATTGCGGTTGTCGATATCCAATACTTTCACAATCACATCATCGCCTTCATTTAAGAAGTCGCGCACGTTGTTAACGCGCTCGGCAACAATTTGCGATATGTGAACCAAGCCGTCGGTACCCGGCATGATATTAACGAAAGCGCCAAAGTCCGCAATGCGAACTACTTTACCGTTATAAAGCTTACCAATTTCCGCCTCTGCGGTAATTGCCAGCACGGTATCGATCGCTTTTTTGGCTGCGGCTTTATCTTCGGCGTAGATGCGCACGGTGCCATCATCATCTAGATCAATAGAAGCGCCGGTATCTTCGCAAATTTTACGAATCGTCGCGCCGCCTTTACCGATCACATCACGAATCTTGTCCGGATCAATTTTGATTGTCGCCATAGACGGAGCATTCTCCGACACATCGGTACGACTTTGACTGATCACGTCGTTCATCTGAGCAAGGATACTGAGGCGAGCATCATGAGCCTGCTGCAGCGCTTTCTCCATGATCTCTTCATTGATGCCTTCAATCTTAATGTCCATCTGTAGAGCAGTAACGCCCTCTTCAGAACCGGCAACTTTGAAGTCCATATCGCCCAGGTGATCTTCGTCACCCAGGATATCGGTCAATACCGCATAGCCGTCTTCATCTTTCACCAAGCCCATGGCAATACCTGCCACCGGTGCTTTTAATGGTACACCAGCATCCATCAGCGCGAGCGAGGAGCCGCACACTGACGCCATGGAGCTAGAACCGTTAGATTCGGTGATTTCCGATACCACACGGATGGTATAGGGGAAAACGTCTTCTGACGGCAGCATCGCTTGAACGCCACGGCGTGCTAAACGGCCATGGCCAATTTCGCGACGCTTCGGGCCGCCCATAAAGCCGGCTTCACCAACACAGTAAGGAGGGAAGTTGTAGTGCAGCATAAAGCGGTCTTTACGCTCACCTTCCAGGGACTCGATCAGCTGCGAATCGCGCAGGGTGCCCAAGGTAGCAATGGCGATGGCCTGAGTTTCACCACGGGTAAATACTGCCGAACCGTGTGTCTTAGGCAGTACACCCACCTCAATCGCTAGAGGACGTACAGTGGCATTGTCGCGTCCATCGATACGGGGCTCGCCTTTTACGACACGAGAGCGTACAACGCGCTTTTCAAGGCCAGCAAACGCACCTTTCACGTCATCTTTGCTGAACTTACCTTCTACTTCTTCGCCTTCAGCAGTGGCCAACTGTGCAACCGCTTCATCTTTCAGCGCTGACAGCGCATCTTGACGAGCCATTTTGTCAGTAATGCGATAAGCATCACCTACCTTGGCTTCAAAGGCATCGGCCATGGCCGTTTTCAGTGCTACATTTTCTTGAGCAGGCTGCCAATCCCAACGCGGTTTGCCAGCTTCAGCGACCAGCTCTTTAATCGCGCTAACGGCTACCTGCATTTCTTGGTGACCAAACAGCACGGCACCAAGCATTTCGTCTTCAAGCAGTTCCTGAGCTTCCGACTCCACCATCAATACGGCGTTTTCGGTACCAGCAACAACCATGTCCAGCTCTGAGGTAGTCAGCTCTTCAACGGTTGGGTTTAGGAAGTAGCCCTGCTCTTCATTAAAGCCCACGCGTGCCGCGCCAATCGGGCCGTTGAACGGCACACCAGCAATACCCAGCGCTGCCGAGGTGCCCAGTAGGGCTGCGATATCAGGGTCATGATTACGATCAGTCGACAGAACAGTACAGATAACCTGCACTTCGTTCATAAACCCTTTAGGAAATAGCGGACGGATCGGACGATCAATCAGACGTGAGGTAAGGGTTTCTTTCTCAGTAGGACGCCCTTCGCGCTTAAAGAAGCCGCCGGGGATCTTGCCCACTGCGTAGGTTTTCTCTTGGTAGTGTACCGAGAGTGGGAAGAAAGGCTGATTGGGGTTTGCTTCTTTTTTAGCCACAACCGTACACAGTACGACGGTTTCATCCATGGTCACCATAACGGCGCCAGTGGCTTGGCGAGCAATACGCCCAGTTTCTAGGGTGACGGTGCTACGACCGTATTGAAACGTTTTTTTTACCGGATTCACGGCGACTTCCTTTAACATTAATATCTACTTGTCTTTTCGCTTGGGTCGTTTTGACTCGCCACCATTCTAGGCGCTGTGGCGCCATACGGCTACCAGAAACAAAAAAACGGGCAGCCCACAAGGGGCTGCCCGTTTTTGATCGTTGCCGTTAACGCTTAACGACGCAGACCTAAACGCTGAATCAGAGACTGATAGCGTTCAAAATCTTTACGCTTCAGGTAATCCAACAGCTTACGACGCTGGTTTACCATGCGGATCAGACCACGACGAGAGTGGTGATCCTGCTTGTTGGTTTTGAAGTGGTCCTGCAGGCCATTGATGTTGGCGCTCAGCAGTGCAACCTGAACTTCAGGGGAACCGGTATCGTTATCGCCGCGGCCGTATTCGTTGACGATCTCGGCCTTCTTCTCAGCGGTTAATGCCATCTGTCTCTCCAGTAAGCAATATGCCTAAAATTGAATGGGTGAGACCACGCATATTTGCAGTCTCATGCAACTATCTTCACGTACAATTTTCGCGCAAATCGCTACGTCCTTGCAACGCTTTACGAGATAGCGACGGTACTTAACAGCCGCTTGGGAGCTACTTCCTGCGCCCCTTTTACAACGCCAAGGCCGATAAACGTCTCAGCGTAATAAAGTCTTGCCAGCGTATCAGGCTCAAGCACACCAATGGCTAAACTAGCCGATTGGCCGTGTGCAAGACGCCCGTAAGCCGTTTCATCCACCGTCAGCGACGGCAAATGATCGACCAGCACATCCGCAGGCATTAGTTCAGCCTCGCGGGTGGCTTGATCTGCCAGCGCCTCAAGGCCCTCCAGTGTCCACATTGCATCGCCGGTAAAGGGCCCCGTTTTGAGCCTTCTCAACTGGCTAATGTGGGCACCACAGCCCAGCGCATGACCAATATCTTCAGCCAAGGTGCGAATATACGTGCCTTTGCTGCAGCTGACTTCAATCTCAAAGGCAGTGCCCTCGAAAGCAAGCAGCCGCGCATCATACACGCTTACTCGCCGCGCTGCACGCTCAACGTGCTTACCCTCACGGGCAAGCTCATACAGCTTTTTGCCTTGATGCTTCAATGCCGAATACATCGGCGGCACTTGGTCAATCTCGCCGTGAAAGCGAGCTAGGACTGACTCGACATCCCCAGCCGTTAAGCGGGGGACCTCTCGCCGTTCAATGACCGTGCCTTCGGCATCACCGGTGTCTGTAATCACACCCAGTTCTACACGGGTGCGATACATCTTGTCGGCTTCTAACAGGTGCGCGGAAAACTTAGTAGCTTCCCCAAGGCAAATAGGTAACAAGCCTGTTGCCATAGGGTCCAGCGTGCCGGTATGACCGGCTTTTTGCGCCTCAAACAGACGACGCACACGCTGCAGCGCATGGTTGCTGGAAATACCCTTAGGCTTATCCAGCAGCAATACGCCATTAACCGGCAATCCGCGACGGCGACGTGCCATTAGCGCGTCTCCTCACCATTGTCATTGTCGCTTCCCTCTTCATCATCCTGCTGGCGTGCGCGGTCAGTTGAAACCGCTTCGTCGATCAGTGACGAGAGGTGCTGGCCACGTACCACGCTTTCATCGTAATGAAAGCGCAGTTCAGGTACGTGACGCAGCTTAATACGCTTGGCAATTTGGCTCCTTAGAAAGCCTCCAGCGCGCTTTAGCACCTGCAGGTTTTCTTTGATACGCGCGGGATCTTGCTCACCCAATAAGGTGACATAGATATCGGCGTAGCCAAGATCACGGCTAACGGTCGCGCCGCTCACCGTTATCATGCCCAAACGCGGGTCTTTTACTTCGCGCTGGATCAGTACTGCCAGCTCCTTTTGGAGCTGGTCAGCAACTCGGTCGGTACGCTTAAATTCGCGCATGATTGCTCCTCGCGGCCTTACAGGCTGCGCTCGACCTTCACTTGGTCAAAGACTTCGATCTTATCGTTGACCTGAACATCGTTGTAGTTCTTCACGCCGATGCCGCATTCCATGCCGTTACGCACTTCTTGAACGTCATCTTTGAAGCGGCGCAGCGACTCGAGCTCGCCTTCGTAAATCACAACGTTGTCACGCAGTACACGGATACGTTTGCTGCGCGATACGGTGCCTTCGACAACCATACAGCCAGCCACTGCACCAATTTTCGGTGCGCGGAACACATCGCGTACTTCGGCCACGCCCACGATCTCTTCTTTCCACTCGGGAGCAAGCATACCGCTCATCGCCTGCTTAACCTCATCGATCAGCTGGTAAATAACGCTGTAGTAGCGCAGATCCAGACCTTCACGTTCGATGATTTCACGAGCAGCCGCATCAGCACGGACGTTGAAGCCAACGACGATGGCCTCAGAAGCAAGCGCCAAGTTGGCATCAGTACCGGTGATACCGCCAACACCCGAAGAGACCACGGCGACTTCAACTTCACCGGTGGAGAGTTCTTCCAAGGCGCCTTTGATAGCTTCCAGCGAACCTTGAACGTCAGCTTTCAGAACGATGTTGACCTTGGCCACTTCGTCTTGACCCATCTGGCTGAACATGTTCTCCAGCTTGGCCTTCTGCTGACGTGCCAGGCGCACTTCGCGGTATTTGCCTTGACGGAAGTTAGCCACTTCACGGGCTTTCTTCTCATCGGCAACGACCATGAAGTCATCACCTGCGTCCGGCGTGCCATCCAAACCTTGGATTTCGACCGGCATAGCAGGACCAGCGGTATCCACTTGCTTGCCCAGCTCATTGGTAAGCGCACGAACGCGGCCGTAATGCAGACCAGCAAGAACGATATCGCCTTTCTTCAGCGTGCCGTTTTGTACCAGAACAGTGGCTACCGGACCGCGACCTTTATCAAGGCGCGATTCAACAACAACGCCTTTACCAGGTGCAGAAGGTACAGCCGTCAATTCAAGTACTTCTGACACAAGCTGAATGGCTTCCAACAGCTCTTCGATGCCATCGCCAGTCTTCGCAGAAACGTGCACAAACTGGGTGTCACCACCCCATTCCTCTGAAATCACGCCATGCTGCGAGAGCTCATTACGAATGCGGTCCAGATCGATGCCCTGCTTGTCGATCTTGTTCACCGCCACCACCATGGGTACTTCAGCAGCTTTGGAGTGTTCGATCGCTTCAATCGTCTGGGGCATTACGCCGTCGTCAGCAGCAACAACCAGGATAACGACGTCAGTCGCTTTAGCACCACGGGCACGCATTGCGGTAAACGCCGCGTGGCCAGGGGTATCCAGGAAGGTAACGCCGCCGTGGTTGTCTTCCACGTGGTAAGCACCGATGTGCTGGGTAATACCGCCCGCTTCGCCAGTGGCGACTTTCGCGCGACGGATATAATCCAACAGCGATGTTTTACCGTGGTCAACGTGGCCCATAACAGTGACCACCGGTGAACGAGTAATCTCTTCGCCTTCGTAGGAGATGCCTTCCAGCATTTCCGTTTCCAGCGCATCGTCCTTCACTAGCTTGACCTTGTGGCCCATCTCTTCCACAACGATAGCCGCAGTATCCTGGTCAATCGTTTGGTTGATGGTCACGGCCGCGCCCATGTTGAACATGGCCTTGATCACTTCATTGGCCTTGATCGACATTTTGTCGGCCAGCTCAGCAACGCTGATGGACTCAGGAATCGAGACTTCACGGACGATCGGCTGAGTCGGCTTTTGGAAAGCATGCTTGCCGTTGCCACTCTGGCTGGCACCACCACGACGACCGCCGCGACGCTCGGCACGTTTGACTTTCTTACCGCCACCACCGCGCTTACGTTCTTCGCGGTCGCCACGATCCTCATCGTCACTACGGCCTTTTTTCTTAGCCGCTGCCTTTTTAGGCGGCGCTGTACGACGATCCGTGCGGCCTTCTTTCGGCGGCGCAGGCGGCAAATCATCAGGTGCCGGGGTATCGTCGATTTGCAGCTCAGGCACAGCGATATCGGGCACTTCAGCCGCTTTTGCCTTGGCTTTCTCTTCCTCGGCTTTACGTGCAGCATCTTCCGCTGCTTTCGCTTTAGCCGCTGCCGCCTTCTCTTCAGCTTCGCGGATATCGCGAGCTTTACGCTCGGCTTCCGCTTCTGCCATATCGCCTACCAGCTGACGCGGACCAGAATGCTTAGGCTCAGGCGCTTTCGGCTTATCGTCTTCGGCGCTCTTAACGTACGTTTTCTTCTTACGCACCTGCACTTCGATCGTTTTGCCACGTTCGCCCGTTTTAATACGGCTACGGGTTTTACGCGTCAACGTAATGCGGTTTTTGCTAGCATCGCTGTCACCGCCGCCATGGCTTTTTTTCAAAAAGCTTAGCAGCGTTTGCTTATCGTCTTCAGACACGGCGTCACTTTCTGACGCATGTTTTAAACCAGCTTCTTTCATCTGTTCCAATAGGCGGGGCACATCACGGCCCACCTTTACTGCAAAATCTTTAACTGTCATATCCGACATAGTGACCCTCCTCAGCCCGTGACCTTTTACTGTGTGTTCGAATCCGATACGCCATCGTCTTCAAACCAGGGCGCACGGGCAGTCATGATCAGTGCCGCTGCGCGCGCTTCGTCCAACTCCTCGATATCGACCAGATCGTCGACAGACTGCTCGGCGAGATCTTCCATGGTGACGATGCCTCGGCTAGCCAGAATGAAGGCCAGGTGGCGCTCCATGCCGTCCATGTCCAGCAGATCGTCTGCTGGTTGGGCACCGTCTAGCGCTTCCTCCGAGGCAATGGCCATCGTCAGCAGCTCGTCTTTCGCTCGTGCGCGCAGCTCTTCCACCAAATCTTCATCGAACTCTTCGATTTCGAGCATCTCTTCAAGCGGCACGTAGGCAACTTCTTCCAGGGTGGTAAACCCTTCTTCTACTAATAGGCGGGCAACGTCTTCGTCCACTTCCAAATGCTGAACAAAGGAGTCCACCAGGCTATCAATTTCCTGCTCACGTTTTGACTCAGCTTCATCTTCGGTCATCACGTTAATACGCCAGCCGGTTAGCTCAGAAGCTAAGCGCACGTTCTGGCCGCTACGACCAATGGCTTGCGCCAGATTGTCTTGAGCAACGGCAACGTCCATGGCGTGAGCATCTTCGTCAACCAGGATAGACGCCACATCGGCAGGTGCCATGGCATTTATCACCAACTGCGCTGGGTTATCGTCCCACAGCACAATATCGACACGCTCATTTTGCAGCTCTGACGACACTGCCTGTACGCGGGAACCGCGCATACCAACACACGCCCCAACAGGATCGATGCGGCGGTCGTTAGTTTTAACGGCGATTTTGGCCCGCGAGCCAGGGTCGCGCGCTGCACCCTTGATTTCAATCAGCTGTTCAGCAATTTCCGGCACTTCAATTTTAAACAGCTCAATGATGAACTCAGGACAGGTACGTGACAGCTGTAGCTGCGCACCACGCGCCTCTGGATCAACTTTTACTAGCAAGGCGCGTACCCGCTCATTCATGCGATAGCGCTCACCGTGGATCATTTCGTTACGCGGCAAGAACGCTTCAGCGTTTTCACCCAGGTCGATAATCAACCCGTCACGGGTGGTTTTCTTGACGATACCTGCCACCAACTCGCCTTCGCGGTCAGCGTACTGACGAACCACTTCAGCGCGTTCGGCTTCACGTACCTTTTGCACGATAACCTGCTTTGCAGTTTGTGCAGCGATACGGCCAAACACGGCATTTTCAATCTTTTTCTCAACCACATCGCCTAGTTTCAGCGGCGGATCACGCTGCTCGGCGATGGTTTCTTTAATTTCATAATCAGGTGTTTCAAATTCGTCATCTTCGACAACGGTCCAGTAGCGGAACGTATCGTAGTCGCCCGTGCGGCGGTCGATATGAACGCGCACATTGGCTTCTTCTTGATCAAAACGCTTGCGTGACGCGCTAGCTAGCGCGGCCTCAACCGCCTCAAAAATAACATCGCGGGGGACGCCTTTTTCGTTAGAGATCGCGTCCACGACCATTAAAATTTCTTTACTCATGCGTTTGCCTCGCCAGAAAACCTGTCCTTTTGTGCATCATCCCGGCAGCCTGCCGGAAGCCGCCACCCGTTTATTCGTCGAATTGCGGGACGACGTGCGCAGAATCGATGCTTTCGATTGGAAAACAGTACTCTTCGCCATCCAGCTGTAGCAGTACTTCATCGCCTTCGACACCAGCGAGAAGGCCTTGGTATTTACGCCGTCCATCAAAAGCCACGCGCAATTTGAGCGCAACGTGGTGGCCTTGATAACGAATAAATTGATCCAGGGTATATAAGGGACGTGCCATACCAGGCGACGAGACTTCCAAGCGGTATTCGCCAGGAATGGGATCTTCCACATCCATAACGGCACTGACTTGGCGACTAATATCAGCGCAGTCTTCCACGCTGACGCCACTTTCGCGTTCGATATAAATTACCAGCCGCGAATGCTTGCCCTGGGAAAGATGGTCGATACCCCATAGCTCAAAACCCATGGCGGCTACGACAGGTTCGATCAGCGCGTGAAGCGCAGCGTGTTTTGTGGCCACAGACAAAGCTCCTATAGCCGTTGCATCAGGCACCTGGCCAGGAGTTGAATGAGAAGCTAGGTGGCTGATTGGCGTTACCCGGAAATGTGTCTCTGGCAATTCGGAAGACTTCCGCTCTGGAGACACTCTTGGCTCTCGAAAAGCTACTAACAAAAAGCCCCTTCACAGGAAGGGGCTTTTCGAAAGAAACCTGTAATACCACCTAATAACATGATTTGGCTTTCGCCCTTGCCCAACCAACATCAAGATTAACTAACATCAAGACTTTTTAGGCGATTAACATGTTACTAGTAAATGGTAGCGGGGACCGGATTTGAACCGATGACCTTCGGGTTATGAGCCCGACGAGCTACCAGACTGCTCCACCCCGCATCAATCTAGGTCGACGATAATAGACACTTGAACCACTTTCGTCAACCTTTCTTTTCAAGTGCATTTTTCGTCTTAGGTGCCAATCCCTACTTTTTGACAATAGCCCTTTAATGAAGCTTATTTGACAAAACAACTCTGGGAAGCTGGTAAACCAGCAAAACAGATGGTGCCGAAGGCGGGACTTGAACCCGCACGACCATACGGTCACTACCCCCTCAAGATAGCGTGTCTACCAATTCCACCACTTCGGCAACAGGGGAGGCTAAAAAAAGCAGTATCAATATGTTACTCGCTGCTTTCCTCTAGCACTGGCGCGGTATTATCCATACTTGCAGGGCCATCGTCAAGCGTTGGAATATTGCGCTGCTGTTCAATCAGGCGAGAGTCGGGAATACCCGCTTCGGGCGCTTGTCCTGCCTGGGTCGCAAAATAAGCCAATGCCATTGAGGTAACAAAAAAGCCGGCGGCTAAAAGCCCCGTTGCGCGAGACAAAAAGTTACCACTACCCCGCGAACCAAACACAGTTTGCGATGCCCCTCCACCAAAGGCGGCACCCGCTTCGGCACCTTTACCCTGCTGAAGCAGGATTAGCACAACCAAGGCGATCGCAATCACCACGTGAACCATAAGAATTGCAACTTGCATGGGATTATCCTGCTGACTGACAAATGGCGTAGAAATCGTCGGTTTTAAGTGAAGCACCGCCCACTAAACCGCCGTCGATATCCGGCTGAGCAAGCAACTCAGCCGCATTATTTGCATTCATGCTGCCGCCGTAAAGCAACTTAAGCTGCTCGGCTAGCATTTTATCAAACCCGGCCTGATAGGTACGAATACCGGCCATTACTTCCTGAGCCTGCTCTGGGGTTGCGGTACGGCCTGTCCCAATTGCCCATACAGGCTCATAGGCAATAACAACCTTAAGCCGCTGTGCCGGCTCTAAACGCGCCATTGCATAGCCAACTTGCCGCAATACAACATCCATCGTGCTACCGGCATCGCGCTCTTCTAGGGTTTCACCCACACAAAGAATCGGCGTGATGCCGACATCAAGCGCAGCGACCAAGCGGTCAAACACCTGCTCATCACCTTCTTTGTATAGCTGGCGACGCTCAGAGTGACCAACCAGCACATAGGCCACATCAAACTCTTTAAGCATACGCCCGCTGATCTCACCCGTATGCGCACCTGAGTGCTGAGGATTGAGCGTCTGCGCCCCTAACTGTAACGGCGTATTTTGGAAAGCACTTCGTGCAGCTTCCAAATAAGGAAACGGCGGAATAACTACAACGTCGATATCATTAGGCAGCTTGGACGCGGTGAAGGCGTCTCCGAACGCTTGAATCAACGCCGTGGAGCCGTTCATTTTCCAGTTACCGGCAATTAATGGCGTACGCATCGATTATCCTCACTCAAGGTGGAGCGAAATGGTATAGGAGCGGCCTTGTCAAGACAACCGCTGTTATACAGGTTAGTTAGTTGGGGCGTGGCAAGCATACTCGCCTATCAAACACATTTACCAAGCTAGCTGAGCAACGCCTGGACCTGATCGGCAAGTTTATGCGCTAGACGGTCAACATCCAGGTGAGCCCGCCCTTCCACCATCACTCGGATTAGCGGCTCAGTGCCCGACGGCCGTAGCAACACTCTACCCTGGTCACCCAGCTCAGCTTCAAGGGCAGCCACCGCTTCGAGTAGCGGCTTTGCCGTCATGACATCTTTTGCGTTGGTGCCCCCAGGCAGCCTGACATTAACCAGCGACTGGGGCACCTTTTCCAAGCCCGTCAAGAGAGACAGTAGCGGCTTTTGCTCTCGCACCATCAACGCCAACACTTGCAACGCTGAAACAATCCCATCGCCCGTCGTTTGAGCATGACCACATACAATATGACCTGATGACTCGCCTCCCAGCTCCCAACCGTTGGCAGCCATCATCTCCATGACAAAGCGATCACCCACTTTCGCGCGCTGAAAGGGAATCCCCAGCCGCTCCAGCGCCATGGCAAGCCCGAAGTTGCTCATCAGAGTGCCTACCACGCCGCCTTCAAGCAGCCCCCGTTCGTGACGATCTCGGGCAATCAGGTAAAGAATATCGTCGCCATCCACCTCACGGCCATCGGCATCTACCAACAGCACTCGATCTCCATCACCATCAAAGGCAATGCCTAAATCAGCTCCTTGCTGAATCACCGCTGCACGCAGCGCTGCGGGATGGGTAGACCCCACTTGATGGTTAATATTCAACCCATCAGGGGAAGAACCAATCACGCTAACATCAGCGCCGAGCTCACGAAATACGTTTGGCGCAATGTGGTAGGTAGCCCCATGAGCACAATCCAATACCACTTTTAGACCATGCAGGCTGAGACGATCAGGTAACGTCGATTTGCAGAACTCGATATAGCGCCCGGCAGCATCGTCAATACGCGTCGCTTTACCCAACTGAGCCGCACTCGCCGTTGTCAGAGGCGCATCAAGCATCGTCTCAATGCGATCTTCAATCTCGTCGGGTAGCTTTTTACCCTCTGCAGAGAAAAACTTAATGCCGTTATCATCAAAGGGGTTATGCGACGCGGAAATCACAATCCCAGCGTCGGCGCGAAAGGTACGCGTTAGATAGGCGATCCCCGGTGTAGGCATTGGCCCCAACAACGAAACATCGACGCCTGCGGCAGATAACCCCGCCTCCAAGGCTGACTCAAACATATAGCCAGAGATGCGCGTATCTTTACCAATTAACACACGCGTGCGGCCTTTTTCACGGCGCAGCACCTGACCCACCGCCCACCCCAGCTTGAGCATAAAATCGGCAGTAATAGGCGCTTGCCCAACCGTACCGCGAATCCCATCGGTACCAAAATAACGTCGCGTCATGGCGTCATCTCCTTATTTAGCGGCGTCTCGCAGCCTTCCTGAAGCACCGCCCATGCCATATTTGCGGCATCTACCGTGGGCCCTACATCATGCACGCGCAAAATATTGGCGCCCCGCTCAACCGCCATGGCTGCTAGCGCAAGACCTCCGGCCAAGCGCTCTTCCACCGGGCGACCCAACACTTTACCAATCATGCTTTTCCGCGACATCCCCACTAACAGCGGCAACTCCAGCGCCTGAAGCTCATCCATATACTTCAGCAAGCGCAGGTTATGTTCAATGGTTTTGCCAAAACCAAAACCAGGATCTATCAACAGACGGCTACGACGAATTCCAACGGCTTCACATGCCGCTACCCGCTCAGCAAGATAGTCGGCAACCACTCGCTCAACTGGCTGACCATAATAGGGCGACTGCTGCATATCCTGGGGCTCACCTTGGCGATGCATTAAACACACAGGCAGGCCGGTGCTTGCTGCAGCGCCGAGCGCACCCTCGCGCTCTAGCGCTCGCACATCGTTAATCATACCAGCGCCAAGCGCGCTTACTTCTCGCATAACGACAGGGCTACTGGTATCCACTGACACCAGCGCATCTAGCTCGTGCACTAACGCTTCAACCACAGGCGCCACACGATCTAACTCTTCTTGCTCTGATACAGGACTAGCCCCTGGCCTTGTCGACTCCCCGCCCACGTCAATCATCGCAGCACCTTCCGCCAACATTTGTTCAGCGTGGTGCAGCGCGCTATCTAGACCAACGTGTTGCCCGCCATCAGAGAAGGAGTCCGGAGTAACATTCAGAATCCCCATTACCCGTGGAAACGAAAGATCTAATGAATGGCGCCCACAGCGCAGGTGATATGCGCTATCCGCTGCCCGTGAAGGCGATGAAGAGTCAACTATCGGTTTCATGCTGCGGCCTACTAAAAGAAAAAACGTGTTTGCAATTGCTTCACAGCATAACAAAAAGGCGCCCCGTTATGGGGCGCCTTTGCTAACATCTCTAACACTCACACACGTTAAGGGCCTGCGGGACCGCCTAACGGGTCAGAAGGACGACGGCGTGGCTCGTCATCATCTTCTTCGCCATCGTCGCCAGACGCATCAGAAGGCGTATCGTCAGCCTTTTCCCCAGCCTTCTCTTCAGGCTTATCGTCGCTAACACGCGTGCCGCCGCCAGATGAATCACCGTCGTTCCAGCCTTCTGGCGGACGCGGATCGCGCCCCTCCATAATATCTTTCAGCTGATCAGCATCGATGGTTTCGTACTTCATCAGTGCTTCGGCCATCGCGTCTAGCTTGTCGCGATTATCTTCCAAAATCTGACGAGCCTGCTCGTAACACTCGTCGATAATCTTGCGCACTTCTTTATCGAGACGAGACGTTGTTTCGCCAGATTTTAGCTTACCGCCACCCTGACCGGGGCCACCAAGGAACTGGTGGGACTCATCCTCGTCGTACATGATCGGGCCCATCTCATTCGACAGCCCCCACTTAGCGACCATGTTATGAGCGAGCTCGGTAGCACGCTTGATATCGTTTGAAGCGCCCGTTGTAACACCGTTAGCGCCCAACGTCATCTCTTCGGCAATACGTCCACCAAACAGCGAGCAAATCTGACTGAGAATTTGTTGGCGAGACAGGCTGTAACGATCTTCTTCCGGCAAGAACATCGTAACACCTAGCGCACGGCCACGCGGGATGATCGTCACTTTGTAAACAGGATCATGCTCGGGCGCAACCAAGCCAATAATGGCATGACCTGATTCGTGATACGCCGTGTTGAGCTTCTCTTTATCGGTCATAACCATCGATTTGCGCTCAGCGCCCATCATGATCTTGTCTTTAGCAAGCTCCAGCTCTTCCATGGCAACCAAGCGCTTGTTACGACGAGCGGCAAACAGCGCTGCCTCGTTGACCAAGTTCGCAAGGTCCGCACCAGAGAAGCCTGGCGTACCGCGCGCAATTAGCTGCGGCTTAACATCATCCGCCAGCGGCACTTTACGCAGGTGAACGCCCAGAATATGTTCACGACCACGAATATCCGGCAGCCCAACCGTTACTTGACGGTCGAAACGACCCGGACGTAGCAGCGCAGGATCAAGCACGTCAGGGCGGTTAGTGGCCGCAATGACGATGACACCTTCATTAGCTTCGAAGCCATCCATCTCTACCAGCAACTGGTTGAGTGTCTGCTCACGCTCATCATTGCCGCCACCCATGCCAGCACCACGTGAGCGGCCAACCGCATCGATTTCATCAATAAAGATGATGCAAGGCGCTTGTTTCTTGGCTTGCTCAAACATGTCACGAACGCGTGAAGCACCAACGCCCACAAACATTTCAACAAAGTCTGAACCAGAGATAGAGAAAAACGGTACTTTGGCTTCGCCCGCAATGGACTTGGCCAGCAGCGTTTTACCCGTTCCTGGCGGACCTACCATCAATACACCGCGCGGGATTGTGCCACCCAAACGCTGGAATTTAGTAGGATCACGCAAGAAGTCTACAAGCTCTTCAACTTCTTCTTTCGCCTCGTCGCAGCCTGCAACATCGGCAAATGTTGTCTTGATCTGATCTTGGGAAAGCAGTTTGGCTTTCGACTTACCAAAACTCATTGGACCGCCTTTACCGCCACCGGCTCCACCCTGCATTTGGCGCATAAAGAACATAAAAATGGCCAGAATGAGCAGAATCGGGAAGCTCGCAATCAGCAAGCGCGTCCAGATGCTTTGTTGTTCCGGCTCTTTACCGACAACGGTCACGTTGTTGCTTAGCAGATCATCCATCAGCTTAGGATCTTCCGCCGACGGACGAATGGTCTGGAACTGAGAACCATCCGTACGTTCACCAATGATGGTATAGCCATCAATCGTGACGCTACGTACCTGCTGATTTTGCACCTGCTGCACAAACTGAGAGTAGTTGGTGGTTTGCGGTGCGCTTTCCGTACTGAAATTGTTGAACACTGTCAGTAGAACGGCCGCGATGACCAACCACAGAATCAGGTTCTTCGCCATATCGTTCAAGGGGCTACCCTCATTACAAGAATCCGTCAGTTAACCGTTAATACTCAGACCTTACACTAGAGCTTAACGTTCAACCATTGCCAAAGCACATTTTGCTTTGGGCCATCTGTGTCACGCTCGTCCAATGTGCATAATGTGACACAATTTACGCCTGCCTGTCTGGCAATCGTGGTGATAAATCTTTGCTATTACCCGCCAGTATCTACACGCTCGCACTTACTGACGAGTACAGGGCCACGTCTCGTTAGCCTCGAAATCCTTCCGCTAAAAAATAGACTTCCCGCGAGCGCGCCCTCGAAGCATCCGGCTTGCGAGTCACAACACGATCAAAGCTACTTCGGAGCTCTTTCAAATAGGTATCAAATCCTTCGCCTTGAAATACCTTAGCCAGAAAACGCCCGCCAGGCGGTAGCGTTTCTCGCGCAAGTTCCAAAGCGAGTTCAACAAGGTACATTGCCTGTGGCTGATCAATAGCCGCCATACCACTCATATTGGGGGCCATATCGGACATCACAAGGTCTACCTGGCGATTTCCTAGACGTTCAAGAATCGCGTTAAGCACGCTCTCTTCAGTAAAATCGCCCTGGATAAAGTCAACGCCGGCTAGGGCATCCATCTCTAATATGTCTGACGCTATCACGACACCCTCAGGCCCCACCTTTTCTGCGGCAATTTGACTCCACCCCCCTGGGGCAGCGCCTAGATCAATTACCGTCATGCCGGGGCGAAACAGTTTATCCTTTTCATCAAGCTCAAGCAGCTTATAGCTTGCACGGGAGCGATAGCCATCTTGCCAGCGTTGTTTCACATACTGATCGTCGAAATGTTCTTTCTTCCAGTTGTTGCTGGTCTTGCTCACTGAATGTTTACGGCTTGGGGGCTTTTGCTGCATGTGGGAATCTAACACTGGAATAAGAGATGGGCGCATTCACGCGATTACTTTCACTTAACGGCATTTCACCGTAAGATGGAGCGTTAAGCGCTAACCGGGATACCGCAAGATACCATGAGCTTGTCACAGGCACAAAAGAAAGCATTTCGTAGCATTGGCCACCACCTCAATCCAGTGGTCACCGTTTCTGAGAACGGCGTCTCCGAAAATTTGCTCGCAGAACTCAGCCGCGCGCTCAACGATCACGAGCTCATCAAAGTGAAGCTCGCTATTACAGAGCGGGACGACCGCGTCGCAATGCTCAATGAGCTAGTCGCCGACAGTAACGCCGAGCTAGTACAAACCATTGGCAAAATGGCGCTGCTCTATCGCCGTAACCCAAAGGTAAACCCCAAGCTTTCCAACATCACGCGTTTTGAAAACCACCACGGACGGCATTAACCCACACGTGGCTCGTTAACCAACGCATGATACTAAAAGGCCCGCGACGTCACCGTCACGGGCCTTTTAGTGTGCCTGGATTGCAGGCGCCTTCAAGACGCCTGCCCCGCGTCACCGCGGTAAATCAGAGATGTTCAACACTCTCAATTTCGTACTCAACATCGCCACCAGGTGTTTTTACCACCACCACATCGCCTTCTTCTTTGCCAATCATCGCTCGGGCGATAGGTGAGGTCACAGAAATGCGCCCCTCTTTAATATTGGCCTCGTCTTCACCAACAATGCGGTAGGTAACGCTGGCGTCGCTATCCAGGTTCAGCAACGACACGGTAACCCCAAAGATCACCTTGCCGGTTTTTGGCAGCTTAGTAACGTCGATTACCTGCGCACCTGAAAGCTTGCTTTCAATTTCCTGGATACGGCCTTCAATAAATCCTTGCTGCTCACGAGCGGCGTGGTACTCAGCGTTCTCTTTGAGATCGCCATGTTCACGCGCTTCAGCAATAGCAGCAATAACTTGAGGGCGGGCTTCGCCCTTCAAGTGATTAAGCTCTTCGCGAAGACTTTTTTCTCCCGCTACCGTCATCGGGACCTTGTTCATTGACTTGCTCCTGCATGCAGATCCTGAAGGCGCCGCACCGTAATCTCCCTACCGTACTCAAGCGCCATACAAACAGCATTAGCGCCCGCCAAGGTGGTCGCATAGGGCACCTTGCGCGCGAGAGCAGTACGGCGAATAATTGAAGAGTCGTTAATAGCCTGACGACCTTCAGTCGTGTTCACGATGTAGGCGATTTCGTCGTTCTTCAACAGATCGACGATATGGGGACGGCCTTCGTAGACTTTATTGACGTGCTCCACTTCCAGTCCAGCAGCCTCAAGTGCCGCTGCCGTACCGCGCGTTGCACATAGTGTGAAGCCCAATGTTAGCAGAGAACGCGCCACTTCGATAATCCCTTGCTTGTCAGGCTCGCGTACTGAAAGGAACGCTTTACGGTCGCCATCCAATGCTGGAATGGCTTCGCCAGCGCCCAACTGCGCTTTAAAGAACGCTTCTGCAAAGGTCTCGCCAGAGCCCATCACTTCACCTGTCGACTTCATCTCAGGCGACAGAATCGGGTCAACACCCTGGAACTTGTTGAACGGGAAGACCGCCTCTTTCACGCTATAGAAGTGCGGGATAATTTCGCGCTCAAAGCCCTGCTCGGCCAGTGTCTTACCCGCCATGCAGCGCGCCGCGATCTGTGCCAACGAAGTGCCTATGCACTTAGACACAAACGGCACGGTACGCGACGCACGAGGATTAACCTCGATGACATAAATTTCGCCATCCTGCCACGCCAGCTGCACGTTCATCAGACCTTTAACGCCCAGCTCAACGGCCATTTTCTTGACCTGCTCGCGCATTTCATCCTGCACATCGGCAGGCAGCGAGTAAGGCGGCAGCGCACAGGCGGAATCACCAGAGTGAACGCCAGCTTGCTCAACGTGCTGCATAATACCGCCGATCACCACCTGCTGACCGTCCGACACAGCGTCGATATCAATTTCGATCGCGGCACTCAAGAAGTGGTCAAGCAGGACGGGAGAGTCGTTAGACACCTTCACCGCATTGGTCATGTAGTTTTCAAGCTCGGAGGCGTCATAAACGATCTCCATCGCACGACCACCCAGCACATAGCTAGGGCGCACCACCAGCGGGTAGCCAATAGCCTCTGCCTTGGAAAACGCCTCTTCAAAGCTGCGGGCGGTGGCGTTGGGCGGCTGCTTCAAGCCTAGCTTGTCGATCATTACCTGGAAGCGCTCGCGGTCTTCAGCGCGGTCAATGGCGTCTGGCGTGGTACCAATAATCGGCACGCCTGCTGCCTCTAGTTCACGAGCAAGCTTCAACGGCGTTTGACCACCGAACTGCACAATCACGCCAACCGGCTTCTCTTTGTCGGCAATTTCCAACACATCTTCCAGCGTCACCGGCTCGAAGTAGAGACGATCAGAGGTGTCGTAGTCGGTAGAAACGGTTTCCGGGTTGCAGTTGACCATGATGGTTTCATAGCCATCATCGCGCATGGCGAAGGCGGCATGAACACAGCAGTAATCGAACTCGATACCTTGACCGATACGGTTCGGGCCACCACCCAATACCATAATTTTTTGACGATCAGAGACGTCCGCTTCGCACTCCTCTTCATAGGTGGAGTACATGTAAGCGGTGTCAGAGGCAAATTCCGCCGCACAGGTGTCGACACGTTTATAAACCGGACGAATGCCCGCTGCCTGGCGCGTTTTGCGGAACTCTTTTTCAGACACGCCCAGTAGCTTGGCCAAACGCGCGTCACCAAAGCCTTTGCGCTTAAGCTGGTAAAGCTCACGGGCAGAGAAATCGGCCAGGGCGCGCTTGGCGACGGCATTTTCAGTCAACACCAAATCTTCCAACTGCACCAGGAACCAAGGATCGATATTGGTGAGCGCAAATACCTCATCGACACTCATTCCAGAGCGCATTGCGTCAGCCACATAGAAAATACGCTCGGCACCAGCGGCCTGCAGCTCGCCCTGAATGATCGCCATGTTGTCTGGCGTGAAATCGGTGATGATCGGATCAAGACCATCGTTACCGGTTTCCAGACCGCGCAGCGCTTTCTGCAGCGACTCTTGGAACGTACGACCAATCGCCATCACTTCGCCCACCGACTTCATCTGAGTGGTCAGACGGTCGTTTGCCTGAGGGAATTTTTCGAAGGTAAAGCGCGGAATCTTAGTGACGACATAGTCGATTGATGGCTCAAACGACGCGGGTGTGCGGCCACCGGTAATATCGTTTTGCAGCTCATCCAAGGTGTAACCCACCGCCAGTTTCGCGGCGATTTTAGCAATCGGGAAACCAGTAGCCTTAGATGCCAGCGCCGACGAACGCGATACCCGCGGGTTCATCTCGATAACCACCAGGCGACCGGTTTTCGGGTCCATACCAAACTGTACGTTGGAGCCGCCGGTTTCCACACCAATCTCGCGCAGTACCGCGAGGCTGGCGTCACGCATGATCTGGTACTCTTTGTCGGTCAGCGTTTGCGCTGGCGCGACGGTAATCGAGTCACCGGTGTGAACGCCCATAGGATCGAAGTTTTCAATCGCACAGACAATGATGCAGTTGTCATTCTTATCCCGCACCACTTCCATCTCGTACTCTTTCCACCCCAGCAGCGATTCATCGATCAGCAGCTCGTGGTTATTGGAAAGCTCGAAACCGCGGGTACAGATCTCTTCGAACTCTTCTTTGTTATACGCCACACCGCCGCCGGAGCCGCCCATGGTGTAAGAAGGACGAATAATGGTCGGGAAGCCTAATTCAGCCTGAATTTCCCAGGCCTCATCCATGGTGTGCGCCACATTGGCTTTCGGACACTCCAAACCAATACGCTTCATGGCTTGATCGAACAGATCGCGATCTTCAGCCATGTTAATCGCATCGGCATTGGCACCAATCATCTCGACGCTGTACTTTTCCAGTACGCCATGCTTTTCCAGGTCAAGCGCACAGTTGAGCGCTGTCTGACCACCCATCGTGGGTAGAATCGCGTCCGGGCGCTCGGCCTCAATAATTTTTTCAACCGCTTGCCAGGTAATCGGCTCGATGTAGGTGGCATCGGCCATGGCCGGGTCGGTCATGATGGTGGCCGGGTTGGAGTTAACCAAAATAACCCGGAACCCCTCTTCACGCAGCGCTTTACACGCCTGGGCGCCAGAGTAGTCAAATTCGCAGGCCTGGCCGATGACAATCGGGCCAGCGCCAATGATAAGAATGCTGTTGATATCGGTACGCTTAGGCATAACGGTTCCCGCAAAATAGGTGACGATGAGCGACAAAAAAACGGCGTTACATGGCGGCAATCAAGGGCAGCGTTAGCGACGCGCCTGCATCATGGCAATAAAGCGATCAAACAGCGGCGCCACATCACGCGGGCCAGGGCTAGCTTCCGGGTGACCTTGGAAGCTAAATGCCGGGCGGTCAGTGCGCTCGATCCCTTGCAGCGTGCCATCGAACAGCGAACGGTGCGTGGCACGCACGTTGGCTGGAAGGGTCGCTTCATCGGCAGCAAAGCCATGGTTTTGGCTGGTAATCATTACCGTGCCGGTGTCTAAATCCTGCACCGGATGGTTAGCACCGTGATGGCCGTGACCCATCTTGATGGTTTTGGCACCCGAGGCCAGCGCCAGCAACTGGTGGCCAAGGCAAATGCCAAATACCGGCGTATTGGTTTCCAATACGTCCTGAATCGCCTTGATGGCGTAATCACAAGGCTCGGGGTCACCGGGGCCGTTAGCCAAAAAGATGCCATCCGGATTCATCGCCAACACGTCAGCCGCAGGTGTTTGTGCCGGTACAACCGTCAACCGGCAGCCGCGCGCGGCCAGCATACGCAGGATGTTAAATTTCACACCGAAGTCATACGCCACCACGTGGTAAGGACGCTCACCTTGGGTAGTATCAGCGTAGCCCTCGCCCAGCGTCCACTCGCCTTGGGTCCATTCGTAAGCCTCTTTGCATGAGACTTCCTTGGCCAGATCCATGCCCTTCAACCCGGGAAATGCCTTCGCTGCCGCCAGCGCCCGCTCTACCGCATCATCGCCCTCTGCTTCTGCACCCGCCAGAATCGCACCGTTTTGCGCGCCTTTATCACGCAGAATGCGCGTTAAACGGCGAGTATCGATATCCGCAATGCCCAGCACATTTTGGCTTTTTAGATAGTCAGAAAGGCTTTGCTCTGAACGGAAACTACTGGCTAGCAGGGGTAAATCACGAATCACCAGGCCCGCTGCGGCAATCGATGCAGATTCCACATCTTCCGAATTAATGCCGGTATTGCCGATATGAGGGTAGGTCAGCGTGACGATTTGGCGGGTGTAAGAAGGGTCAGTGAGGATTTCCTGGTAGCCGGTCATGGCTGTATTGAACACCACCTCACCGCTTGTGACGCCATCCGCGCCAATGGCAATGCCATGAAACACACTGCCATCTTCCAGGGCCAATATCGCGGGTTTGCTCAATGCGGGGTTATTCAAGACAAGTTCTCCCATGCTGGTGGGAGCCTGTGGGCGCAGGCTCGGCGATCCGGTTTGTCGGCGTTTGCGTGCAAACGTCGGGTCGTAAAAAAGCGGGACGAAGCCGATAGTAAAAAAATCGGTTTCATCCCGCTTGTTGTTCTCTTCCGTGGCGAATGGCCATGGCGCAGCATTTAGCTGACTGTTTTCTCTAACCTAAGGCCAGTGCAACAAGCGCGGTGCTTACCCTACAGAGATTCGTTCGCTGCAGATATTTTGCTGCTTTTTGCAGCCACTGGGCCAAAATTTTTGGAATGTTACAGGATTTATCGACCTTAGGCTAGCCCTAAAACTACCAGCAACTTTATATGCTCCATTTTACCCCTGCAATCAATATGCCACGACCTTCAGGTCATTGATAAATGAGGAGGATGGAAGTCGCCCCAATTTTTTTGTATACGTAATTAATATATTTGGTTGCCTTCTTGATGTTTTTTTGTCTACGCTTGTCCGAGTTGACCAAATGGTCAACCGCGTTTTTTTCGATAGCTCACCCAACAAATACAAAGAGAATATCGTCATGCCACAAAGCCCTACGCCGTATTCCGGCTCTCCTCCCGTACAAGCAACGAGCACCCTGGATAATTACTTCAATGTCAGCCGCCGCGGCTCCTCGGTGAAGACCGAAGTGCTTGCAGGCATCGCGACGTTTCTAGCCGGGATGTATATCATCGTGGTCAACCCAGCCATCTTATCTGATGCGGGCATTCCCTTTTCTGCAGCACTCTCCGCCACCGTGGTCATCAGCTTTTTTAGTAGCTTGGCCATGGGCTTGTATGCCCGCAACCCAATTTTAGTTGCTCCTGGAATGGGCATGAATGCGCTTTTCACCTACACCCTGGTGCTTGGCGCAGGGTTGTCGTGGGAAGTTGCTCTAGGCTGCGTATTCTGGTCAGGAGTACTGTTCGCTGTTTTGGCGCTGTTTAACGTTCGCGAAGCCATCATCGAGGCCATTCCAGCCTCATTGCGCTATGCTATCACCTGTGGGATAGGCCTATTCATCACCTTTATTGGGCTCAAGAATGCCGGGTTCATCGTAGCCAACCCTGCGACCCTGATTAGCCTGGGTGATTTAAACGCAAGCCTAATAACCTTCTTTATTGGCCTAATGGCTACCGCGATATTAGCCATTCGCGGCTTCAATGGCGCTCTGATCTTAGGCATCGCCCTAACCACTCTGTTGGCAATCCCTATGGGGCGGCTGTGGAGTGACGACGTATTGGTGGCTTGGCAAGGCCTAGCCGCATGGCCGGATTTCTCGGCGGTAATGAAGGTCGATATTCTAGGCGCCCTCAAGGTGGCTTACCTGCCGTTCATTTTCGTGATGCTGTTTACTAACTTCTTCGACTCACTGTCTTGCTTTATGGCGCTATCCGAGTCAGCGGATCTCAAAGATGCCAACGGTAATCCACGCAACCTTAAGCGTTCCATGACGGTGGATGCTTTCGCATCAATGATCGCGGCCCCTCTCGGCACCAGCGCGGCACAAACCTTTATCGAATCCGGTGCTGGCGTTGCCCAAGGCGGCCGCACAGGACTCACGGCAGTCGTTATTGGCGTATTGTTCCTGCCTTTCTTGTTTCTCTCACCGTTGCTGTCCCTAGTTCCCAGCATCGCGACCGCCCCAGCTCTTGTCCTGGTGGGGCTGTTCATGATGGCACCGATTGGAAAGATTGACTGGAGCCGTCTCGAGGAAGCCTTTCCCGCATTTCTGGCCATCATTTTAATGCCGCTGACGTACTCCATCACCCTGGGTATCGCCTTTGGTTTTATCAGCTTTGTGCTCATCCGGCTGGCCACCGGCAAGTTGGACGAGATTAAGCCTGCAATGTGGGTCTCCGCCCTGTTAGCGGTGGTTATGCTGCTGACAGCACAATAGACGACTCTTCTCATGCTGAGTCATCAAAAAATACCCCGTTTCTCACGCACCACCTGACCGATCGGACAGCACTTAAGCAACCAATAACAACATAACGGGTAGGACTATGATTACATTTCACCTCAATGGGCAACCGCATCGCGTTACAGCGGATGTTCACCTTAGCGTTCTGGAGCTGCTAAGAGAACAACTACACCTGACCGGCACCAAGGAAGGTTGCGCGTCTGGTGATTGCGGCGCTTGCACAGTAGCCATCGGGGCACCCGATGCCAATGGCGAGCTACGCTACCACAGCGCCAACGCCTGCATCATGCCCGCTCATCAGCTCCAAGGCCGCCACTTAGTCACTGTTGAAGGTCTCGCTGACGACCAGCAATACCTGCATCCCGCCCAGGCAGCCATGGTCGAATGCCATGGTAGCCAATGCGGCTTCTGCACGCCGGGCATTGTGATGTCATTGTTCACACTGCACGAAGAACAGCACACTAACCCGCTCGCCACTCCCTTTAGCCCTGAGCGCCTTGAAGCCGCACTTGGCGGCAACCTGTGTCGCTGCACTGGCTATCGCCCCATTCGTGATGCGGCATTAGCAATGAACAGTATCGATGGTCATCGCCCTGAATGGTTAGATGCAACACTGAATGATGCGCAAGATAATCAGCACGTGGCCAACCTGGACGAAACCAGCAGCCGCTTCCATCAGCCTCGCCAGTTGAATGACCTAGTGCGCCTACGCGCAGCCCATCCAGAAGCACGTTTGGTTGCGGGTGCCACTGACCTTTGGCTTGAAGTCACCCAACAACTGAAGGACTTACCACGGCTTATCGATACCACGCGCGTAAGTGAGCTTCAGCAAATTGAACAAGGTCAGGATGCGAGCGGGCGCCCCGGTTGGTGGATCGGAGCAGCCGTCACCTATGCACGCTTGGAGCCTTTACTCGAGAGTGAATACCCAACCTTTGCCCATCTTCTACACCGCCTCGGCTCGGCTCAGGTACGCAACCGCGGCACCTTAGGCGGTAATGTCGCCAATGCATCCCCCATCGGCGACACCCCGCCGGTGCTGCTGGCCCTTGATGCACAGCTTCGCCTCGCAGGCCCTAACGGCTCCCGCGAGATTGCCGCCAACAACTTCTTCATCGACTACAAAAAGACCGACTTAGCTAACAATGAAGTATTAAGCGCGGTTTTCATCCCGGCCCCGCAAGCAGGCCGCCAGCTAAAAGTATGGAAACTCTCGAAGCGGCGCGAAGATGATATTTCTGCCGTGCTGAGTGCTTTTGCCTGGCATCTGGAGGATGGATGCCTACGCGATGTACGCCTGGCCTTCGGTGGCATGGCCGGCATACCTGCCCGAGCCCGTGGGGCCGAAGCGGCTCTCGAAGGGAATCCGCCCTCACCAACCGTCTTCGAGGCTGCACGCCAAGCGCTCGCGAATGACTTTTCACCGATGAGCGATGTTCGTGGCAGTGCCGACTACCGCACGCGGTCAGCGAGTGCGCTACTTGAACGCCTACGTCTGGTCATCGAATCGTCTACCCACACCCAACCACACACTCAGGAGGTGATGCTCCATGCGTACGCTCACTGATCTGCCAGCACCACAGCCTGAGCAGAAAGCATTTCATCCAGCACAACATACCGGCCGTTTTTTTTCTGGCACCTCGGCCAATCACGAGAGTGCCATCAAGCATGTCACCGGGCGCGCGGCTTATATTGATGACCTAGCCCTTCCGGCCAATGCCCTCCACCTAGCCGCAGGCCTGTCATCTGTCGCCCACGGGCGCATTACCCGCATGGATCTGGAAGCGGTAAGGTCTGCTCCTGGTGTGGTCGATGTTATTAGCGTGGCAGACGTGCCAGGCCATACCGATATTGGCCCCGTTTTCCCAGGGGATCCCATCATGGCTGACGGCGAAGTGCTCTACGCGGGCCAGGTGCTATTCGCCGTGGCGGCCGACAGCCATCGTGCGGCTCGTCAAGCAGTCGAAAAGGCAATTATCGAGATCGAAGAGCGCCCAGCAAGCCTCGACCCCGTTGCTGCCGCCAACGCGGGTGATCTGGTTCGCCCCACTCATCAACAGATCAGTGGAGATTGGGAAAAAGCCTTTGCCGACGCCGCCATTGTCGTTGCTGGCAAACAGTTTGTCGGCGGTCAGGAACACTTCTACTTGGAAGGGCAGGCCTGCGTCGCCCATCCCAGCGAAGACGAAGGCGTCATGATTCACACCTCCAACCAGCATCCCAGCGAGACGCAGAAACTGGTTGCCGAGGTACTCGGCATTCCCTTTCATGCCGTTACCGTCGAGACTCGCCGCATGGGGGGCGGATTCGGAGGCAAGGAAACACAGGCTTCGCCTTGGGCTTGCCTGGCCGCCTTAATCGCCCGGCGAACCGGGCGCAGTTGCCGCTTCCGCTTACCGCGAGTCGATGACATGCGCGTCACCGGAAAGCGCCACCCTTTTCATAACGACTACCGCCTTGGCGTCGATGCCCATGGCGTGATTCTGGGTGGCGATATCAATGTAATCGGCGACTGTGGCTATTCACCCGACCTTTCCGACGCCATTGTTGATCGCGCTATGTTTCACTCGGATAACGCCTATTCGCTGGGTGACGTCCGCGTTACAGGATATCGAGCGCGCACCCATACAGCCTCTAACACCGCCTTCCGCGGCTTCGGCGGCCCCCAAGGCATGATGGTTATCGAGGCGGCAATGGAGGATATCGCTCGCCGCCTAGGTGAAGATCCGCTGACGATACGCAAGCGCAACTTTTATCGCGACGGGCGCAACACGACGCATTACGGCCAGACGGTGGATCAGACCGTTCTTCTGCATGAGCTGGTTGAGCAACTCGAAACCTCTAGCGACTACTGGCAGCGGCGCCGAGAAATCCGGGAGTTCAACGCCAAGAGCCCCGTCATTCGCAAAGGCTTAGCGTTGACCCCAGTAAAATTCGGCATTTCCTTCACCGCCCAGCACCTCAACCAAGCAGGCGCGCTCCTTCACGTCTATACCGACGGCAGCGTAATGATCAACCACGGCGGCACCGAGATGGGTCAGGGGCTGCATACGAAGATTTGCCAAGTGGTGGCGCGTGAACTGGGCCTGGATCTTGATAGCGTGCGCATCACCGCCACGCGTACTGACAAAGTGCCCAACACCTCTCCCACTGCCGCCTCCAGCGGCGCTGACCTCAATGGCCAGGCGGCTCGCGATGCCGCACTCAAACTAAAAACACGGCTTTATGACTTTGCTGCCGAGCACTACCATCTCGATCGAGAAACCATCCACATCAAAGAGGGTTATCTAATAGCCGGCTTTGGCGAAAGTGAACGCCGCATCGCTTGGGGAGAGCTGGTTCAAGCCGCCTATCTATCGCGCATCTCGCTATCGGAAAAAGGCTTCTACGCTACCCCATTGATCCATTATGACCGTGCCACCGGCAATGGCCGCCCCTTCTACTACTATGCCTTTGGTGCGGCGGTGGCCGAAGTTTCAATCGATACCTTGAGCGGCGAATACTTGGTAGATCGTGTCGACATCCTCCACGACGTGGGTGACTCCCTGAATCCGGCTATCGATATCGGCCAAGTCGAAGGTGGTTTCATTCAGGGGATGGGCTGGTTAACCAGTGAAGAGCTGAAATGGAATGGCAAAGGCCAACTGATCTCGAATGGCCCCGCGACCTACAAGATCCCCACTTACGGCGATCTACCCGCCACTTTCAATACCTCCTTAATGGAAGGCCACCCCAACTCCATGGCCAGCATCTATCGTTCCAAGGCAGTGGGTGAACCCCCTTTTATGCTTGGTATGTCGGTATGGGCGGCCCTGCGCGACGGCTTGGCCAGTCTAAATGGATACACCCAGGCGATACCTCTGGACACGCCAGCCACACCGGAGCGAGTCATGGCTGCCGCCGAAGCCGCACGCGCCAAACTTGACCCTGCCGCTGACAAACGACACAGCAATGTCCGTTAAGCCTTCCCCCTCTAACTATCTTCAGGAGCAACATCATGAATGAAGAGCAAGGACAAAGCCTGAAACAAGAGCAGGGGCAAGCCTGGTTAATACGTGCACGGGTCTTGAGTTTCGATGCCGACCCCGGCGATGGTGACACGCCCCGAGAGGGTAGCGTTGTCTCCCACCAAGACGGTGCCCTGTGGTGGGCCGATGGCCGCATTCAGGGCGTTGGCGACTATCGCACCCTGGCCCCTCAGCTGCCCGCCGATATCAGCGTCATCGACCAGCGTGACAAGCTGGTCATGCCAGGCTTTATTGACAGCCATGTTCACTACGTTCAGCTCGATATCATGGCCTCTTATGGCCGCCAACTGCTGGACTGGTTGAATGACTACACCTTTCCTGAAGAGTGCCGTTTCGCCCAGCGCGCACATGCCGACAACATGGCCGACGCTTTTCTCAAAGAGTTGATGCGAGTCGGGACCACCACCGCCCAAGTGTTCTGCTCAAGCCATCCCAATTCGGTAGATGCCTTCTTCAGCGCCGCCCAACGCCGCGGCCTATGTATGCTCGCTGGCAAGGTACTGATGGATCGCCACGCCCCCGAAGCACTTACCGACAAGACCCTCGGCGGCATTCGTGATACCGAGCGCTTGATCAGCGACTGGCATGGCACCGACCGCCTTGGCTACAGTGTTACGCCGCGCTTTGCTCCCACATCCACACGCACCCAGCTTGATGCCGCTGGCGGCCTGCTGCGCAACGATGAAAGCCTATGGCTGCAAACTCACTTATCGGAAAACCTCGGCGAACTGGCCTGGGTAGCCGAGCTGTTTCCAGAAAGCCGTGACTACCTTGAGGTTTACGAGCAGTCCGGCCTGGTTGGGCCACGCAGCACCTTTGCCCATGGCATTCATCTGGACAATGGCATGCGCAAGCGGCTGGCTGAACGCAGTGCCAATATCGCTTTTTGCCCCAGCTCTAACCTCTTTCTTGGTAGCGGCTTATTCGACCGCCACGCCGCCCATGAAAGCGGGTTAAATCTAACCCTGGCCAGCGATATTGGTGCTGGCACCGATCTTTCCGGATTAGCGACTCTCAAGGCGGGCTATCAAGTAGGGCAACTGCTCGGCCAGCCACTGACGGCCTGGTCAGGCTTCCATGCCCTGACCAGAGGCAATGCAGTATCCCTATCGCTAGATGACCGTATCGGCCGTTTCGCACCAGGCATGGATGCCGATTTTGTAGTTATCGACCTGTCCGCCTCACCGCTGATGGCACGACGTATGGCACGATGCGAAAGTTTGGCAGAGGAGTTATTCACTCTAATGATGCTAGGCGACGACCGCGCTATCTTCGAAACCTGGGCTGGAGGACGGCTACAGCACCGACGTCAAAATTAAGCAGAAAATCAATCAGGAGGGGGCCAAAAACAGCGAAGCCCCCTCACCCTGCTAGCAGGTTCGGAGGCCATCCAAACAGTCATGTTCAGCAGCCAACAGAGTGCATATCGAAACGCCCCCTGTTGTACTAAAACACTACTCTAAACCTAATACATCCTGCATATCGTAACGGCCATGCGCTTTATCAGCGACCCAGCGAGCAGCGCGAACCGCGCCTTTAGCAAAGGTCATACGACTGGAGGCTTTATGGGTAATTTCGATACGCTCGCCTTCAGTGGCAAACATCACTGTGTGCTCGCCAACAATGTCGCCAGCGCGCACGGTGGCAAAACCGATCTCTTTGTCGGTGCGCGGACCACACTGGCCTACCCGTTCATAGACCCCGTGCTCTTTTAACGTGCGGCCGATGCTCTCCGCGACCACTTCTCCCATCTTAATCGCCGTGCCAGAAGGCGCATCCACTTTATGACGATGGTGCGCTTCAATGACTTCAATATCGTAGCCTTCATCACCGAGAGCTTTTGCAGCAGTCTCAAGCAACTTGAGAGTCAAGTTAACGCCGACACTCATATTAGGCGCGAACACCATGGCCACTTTATCGCGGTAGCTATCCAGCTCGGCCAGTTCGTCATCGCTCATGCCGGTGGTGCCAATCACAATGCGTTTGTCATGCTCGGCGCAGAATGCCAAATTTGCCAAGGTTACTTGCGGCGCAGTGAAATCGATTAGAACATCGAAGTCGTCCACAATCGCATCGAGAGAATCGACGGCCACCACACCGCGTTTGCCAACGCCTGCCAGCTCACCAATGTCCGCACCCGCTAAAGAACTACCTGGCTCAACGATACCGCCTGCAAGTGAGGCATCTGCCTGCTGTTCTACCGCATTTACTAACGTGCGGCCCATACGGCCAGCGACGCCTACAATGGCAATTCGGGTCATGAGAACTCCTGCGCGTGCGCCGTTCGGCACCCAGCTTGGTATAAGAAAAACAAGGATAAAAAAGTGGCCGAAATTATAACAGACCCCTGCCAATGATGCGGTGCTTGCTTAGGGCAGCGCGCACGCTGCCTCGAACGAATTAATTCTCCCAAACAATTTCCAGCGGCTCGTCTTTTGCCATGCGCATGAGATGACTTTCCACCACCCCTTCCAACTGATCCAGATGCTCCTCTTCCAAGGTTTCGAGGGACACAATCAAGCGATCTGCCTCGACATGCATCAGGCAGGTGCCATTGGCAAATGTGATTTTGGCTTCCTGCTCATTCTGCTCAATCTCAAGCTTATGTGCCCAGTGCTTGCATAAGCGGTTTATCAAGCGCTCACCAGAAGGCGTTACGATTTCGGCACGGGATAAAGGCATCGTATTTTCTCCACAAAGATAGTGAGTTAGATCTTACTAGCGTAATCCTCACAGTAGAAATCGCAAAGTAAGAAATGAGAATCCCTTGCAACAGCATGTTTCTGTTCAGGGAAACGCTTATTGTCGAAGAAGCCGTTTAATCCGGCGGCCTTCCAGTGTGGCCAGCCCGACCCCGCTAAGTAGCAACGGCAGTGCTAGCAAAAAGCCGCTAGAAACCGGCAGGCCAAACAGCAGCCAATCTGCTAACACGGGCCACACCAACGCAATGTATTCAAAAGGTGCTAGGCGTGACGCTTCGGCGTAACGCAGCGCCAGCGTCATCGCAATATGGGCCGTACCGCCAAACAAGCCAGAAAGCACTAACAACCACACCACATCACCCTTAAGCGGTGCCCAGCCCAAGGGCAGCGTTGCCAACCCCGCTAGCGCAGAGACCAGAATAAAGTAGAAGGCAATGGAACCGGCTGTTTCGGTACGTGAAATGCGCCGTACAGTTAGCAGCGCTCCAGCAGTTAACAGCGCGCTCAGCGCGCCTAGCGCATAGCCAGCCAGTTGCCCTTGCTCGCGACTGGCCTCAAGCCCTGGCAGCACCAGCACCGCCACCCCAGCTAGCGCCAACGCAATAGCGACCGCCCGATAAAGCGAAAAGCGCTCCCCCAGCAACAAGACACCACCCAACGCCATAAACACGGGCGTCAGTTGGGCTAACAACGTAGTTTCCGCGACAGGTAACAAGGCCACCGCCGCGAACGACGCGAACATTGCCGCCGCCCCAAGCCCCGAGCGCAACGCATGCCCCAGTGGACGGCGCGTAGCCAGTCCCCGAGGAAACTCACGACGAAGCATCAAAAAAACAACAATCGGCAACAGCGCAAATAACGAGCGGAAAAACACCGACTGCCCTACCGGCACCTCCTCACTCACCGCTTTAATACACACCAACATACCGGTAAACAGCACGCCGGAAAGCACCCGCAGCCCAATGCCCAACCCAGAGCGAGACTCTTCATCCGCTATCATTCCCTTGTCCTTAAATGCTCAATATGGCGACACTTTTTGCCAAGCTGCTTCACCTAAAAATGAAGCACTCATCGATTTTCCGGTGCACATTCTGTTATCCCGAGGATGCAAATAACAAAAAATGTACATTTTAAGCCATACGAAAAAACTGTATAAATAGACACCATGCAATAAATCATTTTCATTTCGCTGCATTACTGCATTTACATCTAAACGCATTCACACAAACGCGCTTGTACGTTAAAATAAACGTACATTTACGCTAAATTAAACGTAACCATGCAACAGTCCAGTTCAGAAGAAACCAATACCCATGACTTCCCAGCACTGCGCGGGATGCAGGGGGGGCGTGCATGCTACACAATTATGTGCCCACTGCGCCTGATTCCAAGGCTGTTCCATTACGATGACAGTGGACTACCTGCTGAAGCACGAGCTCAGCGTGCAATTAATCCAGGGCGTATTCCTGAAATCACCGATTACCTAACACAAAATTCCGATAACTATATTTTGCCAGCGATCACTGCCTCGCTCGACCAAGAAGCAGAGTTCGTGCCAATGGGTGACGACATTGTGCCTCTGGCCGGGAAGCTAAAAATCCCGCGCAAGGCTCGCTTACTCATCAATGATGGTCAGCATCGGCGAGCAGCTATTGAGCGAGCAATTACTAAAAAACGCGAACTAGGACACGATAGTATCCCTGTGCTGCTATTCATCGACGAAGGCTTGAAGCGAAGCCAGCAAATGTTTGCTGATCTTAATAGGCACGCTATTCGCCCTAGCACTTCACTGAATACATTCTTTGATAAGCGCGATTCAGCGTCCACACTAGCAAGGTGCGTAATGCAGGAAGTGCCTTGCTTCCGAGATCTTACTGAAGTAGAGAAAAGCTCACTACCATTGAAATCCCGGAAATTATTCACGCTTAGCGCAATCAAAAATGCCAGTTGGCGATTCTTGGAAAAGCGAAAGCGCGACATAGCTACCGGTCACGACCATTCCCAGTGCATTGCATTCTGGTCGGGTGTTTGCCAGATCATGCCAGACTGGGAGGAAGCCTTGAGAAACGAAAGCCTGCCTATTCATTTACGCACAAACCTGCCTATGCATTTACGCAAAGGGAGCATTCATGCTCATGGCGTTTTTCTCCAGGCGCTAGCAGTCTCCTGCTCATCGTTAAAGCATGAAGCGCCCGAATATGCCCCTGACTGGTATGCAGAAAGGCTAAGAATTCTAGTTAATGAAAATTGGCAACGCTCTAATCCCGAGTGGGAAAGGCGTTGTCTGCAAAGTGGTCGTATTTCTAAATCTCATACATCTGTAGAGCTGCTTGCTTGTTACCTCAAGCGACGCCTAGACATCCCGCTTAGCGATAAGCAGCTCGAGCTCGAGGGAGCCCTAACATCATGAGCGAAGCCACGCTTTATGCCTCTCAAGAAGAGATGCTTGCCGAGCAAAGCTTTGCAGGCAGACCTCTCCCCGATTTAATTGCCGAATTACAAGCTTTGTATTTAGAAGATGAACGCCCTTGGGTGATCGGCTTTAGCGGCGGAAAAGACTCAACAGCGGTGCTTTCTTTGATCTATACGGCCATTGAAAAGCTCCAGCCCCATGAGCGTCATAAGCATGTTTATGTCATCTGCTCAGACACTCTTGTGGAAACGCCCGTTGTCGTTGACCTTATTACTACTACGCTCGATTTAATCAACGCTCAAGCAGAAGAAAAGGGGCTACCCTTTTCTGCTCATAAAGTGATGCCAAAGGCTAATGAAACCTTTTGGGTAAATTTGCTAGGTAAAGGTTACCCCGCTCCCACTCAGAATTTCCGATGGTGTACTGAGCGGATGAAAATAGACCCGGTAAGCAGCTTCATTCTTGATAAAGTAACCCGGCATGGTGAGGTTATCGTCGTTCTCGGTGCCCGAAGCCAGGAAAGCGCTTCACGCGCACAAGTAATAGCAAAACATAAAGTAGATGGTTCATTACTATCAAAGCACTCATCACTGCCAGGTGCTTATACATACATGCCAATTGAAGATTGGACGTTCGACGAAGTCTGGATGTATCTCTTGGGTGCTCCAACGCCGTGGGGAGGCACCCATCACCAACTATTCTCACTGTATAAAGATTCCAGTGCTGGTGAATGCCCGATTGTTATCGATACCAAAACACCTTCTTGCGGCAATTCTCGCTTCGGTTGCTGGACATGCACGGTAGTCACGAAAGATCGCGCAATGGAAGGCTTAATCGAGTCAGGTGAGCTATGGATGAAACGGCTAAAGTCGTTCCGTGATCTGCTTTACCGTACAACTAAACCCCACAACAAGGCTATGTACCGCAACCACAAGCGCCGTACTGGCAAAGTACAATACGCGCGTGGCCAGATTGATGATGATAGCACTACTGAGAAGAAGGTTATTCCAGGCCCATACTGGATGTTCTACCGCCAAGCATGGCTTAAAAAGATTTTAGAAATCCAGAAAAACCTTAACGATGATGGCAATCCTATACGCCTCATTCATGAAGACGAGTTAAAGCATATTCGGCGCGAATGGCTCAATGATCCTAATGAGCCTGACGCGTTAGACACATTGCCAGCTCTTTACGCAAGCGTGTATGGCTACAAGCTTGAGTGGATGCAAGATTCTGCTGGTGTGCTTTCACAACAAGACTCAGCGGCCTTGAGGGATGCCTGTCAAGATCATAAAACTCCCGTAGAACTTGCCGTTAAATTGTTACAACTCGAACAATCCTTGGATGGGCTCAGTAAACGTCATGGTGTGTTTAAGCGCATGGATACTCTCCTTAATCAGGATTGGGGCGACCTCAACAGCCTAAGAAGCAAGAAGCAGGATGCAAGCATGACACTGCCCACTATGCATGCCGCTAAGAGCGAAATGCAGGATATGTTTCAAGAAAACACTACTTACCTAGGCAAAACTCGTAACGCCAAGAGCGTCTATGACGAGCTGCTAACGGGCCTTGAAATCCAATATGCGGAGCTTGACCAATGATCCTAAAAACCCTGCATATGGGAAATTTCAGGGTCTATCGTGGTGATCATGAAATAGATCTTTTACCGGAAGGGCCAAGCGGACAAAAACCAATCATTTTGTTTGGTGGGTTAAATGGCGCAGGTAAAACATCCATCTTAACCGCTGTCAGGCTTGCGCTTTACGGTAGAAGAATTCTTGGTAGCAAAGTGTCTAGCGATGCCTATCACCAATACTTAGATGCGTGTATTCATAAGCCAGGCGATGACCAGCCTGCACCCAAAACTGCCTATGTACGCCTCAAGTTCAGCGATAGTAAAGGTGGCAAGCAGAATGAGTATGACGTACTGCGCAATTGGTTTCGTGATACCAGCGGTGTCATCACTGAAAAGCTCCAAATTACCCGTGATGATGAAGTGCTCAATTCGCTTACCTATGAGCAGGCGCAAAGCTTTCTGAACGACCTCATTCCTATTGGGATCGCAGACTTGTTTTTCTTTGATGGTGAGAAAATTGCTGAGCTAGCGGAATCAGATGGTAACGCAGCGCTTGCCAATGCAATTGAACGTCTACTCGGTCTTGATTTGGTCAGTAAACTGCGGGCAGATTTGGGTGTTTATATTCGTAATCATGCCAAAGGCCGCCTGCCAGACGCAATTCGACAAGAAGCAGAATCGCTGGAAGCTGAATACCAGCGGTTATATACAAACTATCAAGCTGAGCTCGATGCTAAAGAGGCACTAGAAGATCAACTGCATAATTTGAAAGCGCAGATTGCGCAACATGAGCAAAAAATCGAAGCTCACGGCGGCGCTTGGTACGAAAAGCAGTCTGATGAAAAAGAACGATTGGAACGTTTGCTTGCAGAACAACAGTTAATTAAAGGCCGCATTCGTACCTTGAAAGGCTCTTTGTACCCTATTGCATTAGCCCCTACAGCACTTGGCAAACTGCTTTCGCAACTCGATGCTGAAAGTGGCTATCGGAAGCAACTGATTACTCACCACGCGGCAAAACGTCAGGCTAGTGCATTGCGGCGCGAGCTGAATGAAGTACTCAAAGATCAAGAAGAGCGGCTTGATACAGCTATAGCAAAAGCGTTTGGGGAAAGCTTACATGCACCTCAAAAAATTGAACTGATTCACGACCTTTCTGACAGTGAAATTGAGAGGTTGCGGCATCAAATTACTGTTGAGGCGCCGAAGCAGAAACAAGAAGTAGATGAGCTTGAAAATCAGATTGAGCGGCTTCGCCACGATATTAGTGATTGCGCTACGAACCTTGAGCGCGCACCCGACGAGCAGCGTATAAAACCTCTTTATGAACAACTTCATAAGTTTCATCTCGACCAAGGCCGGCTTTTTAGCCAGATTGAAGAGAAGCGAGAAAATGCCAAGAGAGAGCTACGGGCAGCAATGGACTGTATCCGTAAACTGAGAAAGCTCGAAGCAGAACACCAAATGCAGTCGGATAACGCCCATGCAGTTGAAATGGCTTCCTCTGCTAGAAATATGTTATCAAGCTACTCCAAACAAGCAAAAATCAGTAAAATCAGAGAGTTAGAATATAATTTTAGCGAGTCGTTCAAACGTCTTTCGCGAAAAAGCTATCAAGACATTACGCCGCATATTGACCCACATACATTTGCCGTTAATCTGCAGCACGCAAATGGTAAAACACTCGATCGTCATCAATTATCAGCAGGTGAGAAGCAAATTTATGCCACCGCTATGCTTGAAGCATTAGGTAAAAGCTCAGGGAAACGCCTACCTATTATCATAGACACACCACTTGGAAGGCTAGACTCTGAACATAGACGAAGAATAATTGAAAATTATTTTCCAACTGCCAGTCATCAGGTAGTGCTGTTGTCGACAGATACAGAAATATCGCTAGAAAATGGGCCAGAAACATTCCGTCGATCTATTTCTAAAACGTACGAAATGCGCTATGACCCTGAGATCAGTGCTACAACATTAACCAAAGGGTATTTCACCAATGCTTCCAGATAGAAAAATATCCTTAACCAAAAAAGCAGAAGAAAGGCTTAAACGAATCAAGCAGTCAACAGGTCAAAGTGTTAACCAGTTGGCGAATGAGAAGTTTTTCTTATCCTTAGAAACTAATGCAAAATTTGATGTAAGGAACTCTGAAAAGCCCACTATGGGGGATATTAAGCTAGAAAAATCTACCTGGCTAGGCGAATGCCAGACCTTAGTAGAAGTTTCACTTAAAAACCTCTACCCCTCAGCTAATGAGGATGACGCCGCATTGCTATGGGCTCTACACATCGAGAGTACGATAATATAATCTAGCTGAAACTCCCTCTTGAAAAAGTACAAGAGGGAGAAAAAACTCACCAGATTGAAACACTTTTCTCAGCCAAGTGTTTCGCACGTTCTTTTATCCACTCCAGCGACCAAACTCTACCCTTTTCCGCGTACTGCTTGTAGATGTCATGATTTGCTTGAATTTCAGTGCCGGTTTTTGTCTGGGGATCTTTAGGTGCTAAGTTAACAATCTTTTTATCAAAATCATTATTTTTAACACTTTTATTAAGTGGCTCTTCTAATATTATCATATTTCCTATAGACCAAATAACATCCTCTTCTACTTCACCCTGAAAATCAAAACTGCTCCACTTAGAATATTCTTGTGGCAAAACATGCTCAACATTTATACGACCGGGATTAATAGAAGTTGAAAAACCGTAATCCTCTTCATATACCCTGCATAAAATATATCTTACTATATCAGTTGTACTTTTCGAAAACGCATTACATTCAAGTACATTCATGAATTCTTCATCATCTGGTTTTATTGAGTCAAGTTTATCCAGAACATCCTTATCTGAGAAAATCTTATCAATAACCATTCGTCTCACTTCGTCAAGTCGAGTCTCAGCATCTGATGGAGACTTATCCATAATTGTTACATAACGAAAAAGAAAATCCCGCGTTTTTCCGGCAACATCTGTTAATATATTTTCACGATGCAGCTTAACAGCAATCAATAATGGATAAGGGCTTTTATAACCGAGTGTATTTAGCTCTGCTCCAATCTTAACTAGTGGTGATGACCTATAACTTTCCAGCGGGTATTTTAAGCTCTTATCACTTAGCTTAGCAAAAAACTCCGCTGCTTTTTCTATTTCAGAAATTTTTTGAGTAACATTTCCTGGTATTATTTCATCAGAGAACGCTTTATAAAGCTGTTGTTGACCTACCTTACCATTCTCACTCCAATAGTAAAATCTAAAAAAAGCAGTTGTTGAAAAACGTGTATTCGCTATTAAAGACACAATGTCATTCCACTTGTTCTTCACATAATCTTTATCAGAAGAACTAGACTGGCTTGAAACCATTAAGAATCGATTTTTCAAAAGATCTGCGGCTGTTAGTCCAAGTCCTCTAGAATTAAGGCTTTCAAAAAGCATATATGCGTCACTTTCCGACCCAGCCTCAATAACAATAAACTTCAGTTCTTCAACAATATATTTTGCAAAAGCAAGCAGCTTATCAAGTCCAGAAACACCACTTATAAAGTTCTCATAAACATGCTCTTCAAAAAACTTTCTCGTCTTAATAATCTTAGAGTCTGGTTTTTTAATTTTATTATATGGATTAACATCATAAAACTCCAAAACATCTTTATGTAAAACTGATTGATCGATTTCATTTGATTCGAATCTATAATTCTTACCAAATCCGCTAGCACGAATTATGTCAGCAGCACCATTTAGCAATTCGTCAGCGTAGTGCGAATCATGATTATCTACGAAAGAAGAAAAAATCCCGGTGTTTTTTACATCATTGTATTTTTTTGCAAAATTCCTTAAAACGCAAAACAATATAATAATAGTTGTAAGCCGCTGTTGGCCATCAATAACCAATTTATCTGAGCTGCTTGGAGCATCATCTGGTCGCGTTAAAACTACCGGCCCAATAAAATACTCTTTCTTACCATCAGAAAAATTATTATTAATATCTTGCCAAAACTCACTCACCTCATCTTTAACAGACCACTCGTAGCGGCGCTGGTTTTCAGGCACCTTATACTTATAGCCGCCTGAGAAGACTTCACCTACTTTTTTTGAGCTACCATCCAAGTTCATCATAACACCCTGAGCAAATTAGCCTAAATAATCTTTGTTAATTGATTTTATAATCTCATTTCTTATTTTTATGCGCCCAGACCCTGATGCCTGCTTGAACACTTCTTCTGAAAAATCAATTTCACGTGCTTGCGAAAGAACGTTAAGAAAAAAACTTTTACTAACTTTTCTCTCTCGAACACAAAAATAAGAAATTTTATGTAAGATCTCAAACAGCGCTTGTATACCTACTGTTTTAGTCATGTAAGTACTACCAGATTCATTCCAAAAAACATCTTCGCATGCTGAAAAAAAGTTACTTATCGCTGAATATATAAGAATATCACTTCCTTGAATATATAATTCCCTAAATGGACTATTGTCTTTTCTTTGTTGTAAAGTATCTCTTGAATTCCCTATGGGAGTTGACATTATGTTAGAATCTTCTTTAGGGTTTGAGCTTATAAGCTTTATAATGCCTTCAACTACAGTTGATGTTGAAACAAAAAAATCTTTATCTCTAGGCTCTAGCAATTCAACATCATACCGCGGAGAAAGTTTTATTTTCTTATAAAAAGGAGACTCGGTTTCAAAATTTAACTTTCGAGTTAAAAAAACAGCCAATTTATCGGGAGACCAGTTCTCAGCAGGCTCATCATATATATTATAACCAAAAAGTTCATAAGTGAGGCTTTTATCAACTTTTTTCTGGTTAGAATTAATAGTTGCAAAAAGCTGAGCTTGGTATGGTTTTGGAAGATCTAAGTATACTGAACAAAGTAGATCCATTTTCATTTTTCTTTGATTAGCATTAACAAAGCCAAACAACCTATGTTGGCCATCAATTATTGAAGCTACTTTCTTTGCTGAAGGTATAATCAACCACAATCCATCAGCATCTCTTTCAATTCTCCATGAATCATCTTCGCCATTTTCACCTGAACTAAAAAAACCATCACTTTCATTTATATTAGCTGCCAATATAATTGAATTAGGGAAAGCGGCATCTTCTCTATTTATATACTTACTTATTTCATTCAACCTTTTCTCTTGCAGTTGCCTTTGAGTGCCTTGAAGAAAATACCCACCTCCTTCAAAATCAACTTCGGCCTTCATAACATCACTGTAACTTACCCTCAATAAAGTCTCAGCATTTAATGTAACAGCGTAAAAAGTAGAAAGATCTTGCTTTACTTCAAGTGCTCGAACTTTCATTGGAAACGACAAAGAGTTCATTTACACATCCCACCCTTCTGTAGACCCTTGCGGCGGCTCACTAAGCGACCCTCCGACAGAATCTATTGGATTTATATCATCATATAACCCTTGATTATCACTATTCGCTATCCACCATACCCAAACTGACAATAAAGCAAAAATAACACTTAAAACCAGACCAAAAAAACCATTAATATTCGAAAGCAAAAGAAATATAAAAAACATTCCTACTAGACAAAGTACTGAAAATGCCAAAAGCTCCCTGCTTTTTTGATTTTCAAAAACCATTGACAGAGAGGATGCTCCAATAACGGCGGGTGAGAAAGTTAGAAGAGCCACTTTTAAAGCACTATAGTCTTGCCCTTCTTGATTAGCCAGCATGACCAACTCATACCATACCCCAGCTCCTCCTAAAAGCCCTACAGCAGTAATCATATATACCCAGAAAGTGAACTGCTGGAGAGGCTTTTGGGTTCTTCTAATTAACTCCTGTTTTATTGTACTAAAGCCATTTGAAGCCTTTATATTTTCTTTATCGTTCATTTACCGCTCCAAAGCAGACTGGATATTATTTACTTTTTTGTTAACATAAACTAAGAATCAAACTGGAGTTTAAGACCTATTTGCATAAAACGCAAAAGCCCTAGCATCAAAAATGCTAGGGCTTTCGTCGCTTTACGATCAAATTGGCGCCGTTACGGCTTCATCTCTTCAAAGAACTTCTTCACACTGTCGAAGAAGCCAGTTTTCTTCGGCGAGTGGCTGTGGCTATTGCTGCCGTCAAAGCTCTCTTGCAACTGACGAAGCAGGTCTTTCTGCTCGTCATTGAGATTGACCGGCGTCTCCAGCACCACTTTGCAAAGCAAGTCGCCAGGGGCGCCGCCACGTACCGGCTTCACACCTTTACCGCGCAGCCTGAAGAGTTTACCGGTTTGAGTTTCCGGTGGAATCTTCAGCTTCACACGACCGTCTAGCGTGGGTACTTCTAGCTCCCCACCTAATGCAGCGTCAACAAAGTTGATCGGCACATCACACTGCAGGTGTTTGCCATCGCGCTGGAAGATGTGGTGTGGCTTGATCGACACCTGAACATACAGGTCACCAGGCGGGCCACCGTTAATACCACTTTCACCTTCGCCATTCAGACGAATGCGATCACCAGTATCCACTCCCGGCGGAATCTTCACCGATAGCGTGCGCGTTTCCCGCACGCGGCCTTCACCGTTACATTTGTGGCACGGCACTTTGATGTGCTGGCCACTGCCGTGACAGGTCGGGCAAGTTTGCTGAACCGCGAAGAAACCTTGCTGCATACGCACTTGGCCGTGGCCATGGCACGTGGGGCAGGTTTCTTTGCTAGAACCAGGTTCAGCACCTTCACCATCGCAGCGGTCACATTCGATATGGCGAGGCACGCGGATATCAACGGTTGTGCCGGAAACTGCGTTTTCCAGATCCAGCTCTAAGTTGTAGCGCAGATCACTGCCACGCGCTGGGGCGTTAGGGCCACGACGACGGCCACCACCGCCACCAAAGATATCGCCAAACACATCGCCGAAGATGTCGCTGAAGTCGCCAGCGCCACCACCACCGAACCCGCCACCGCCAAAGCCGCCGCCCTGGCCATCAACACCGGCGTGACCAAATTGGTCATACGCCGCGCGCTTCTCGCCATCGCTTAAGACTTCGTACGCTTCTGACACCTCACGGAATTTTTCCGCTGCGGTGTTATCGTCCGGGTTTCGATCAGGGTGGAATTTTTGCGCCAAGCGGCGGTAGGCCTTTTTGATCTCTTTCTGATCAGCCCCTTTTTCGACACCCAGGACTTCGTAATAATCGCGTTTGGACATGGGTCCTACGCCTCCTGGTTAGCTACGCACTTAATTAGGCGTCTACTTCGGAAACAGCAACGCGGGAGTTGTCTCCCGCGCTACCGCATTCCTTAGCAGATAGAGGTGATTTACTGTTTCTTTTTGTCGTCGTTGACTTCTTCGTACTCAGCGTCAACCACGTCATCCTCTGGCTTGGTGCTGGCATTTTCAGCACTTTCACCGTCCGCCTGCTGAGCAGCTTCCGCCTGCTCGGCGTACATTTTCTGCGCCAATTGGCCAGACACTTCGGTCAGCGCGTCCAGCTTCTGCTGGATGTTGTCCTGATCGTCAGTCTTCACTGCTTCTTCCAGCTCGCTGATCGCGGTCTCGATGGCTTGTTTCTCGTCATCGGTCGCTTTATCGCCGGCTTCCTGCACAGTTTTACGAGTGGCGTGAATCATGCCATCTGCTTGGTTACGCAGCTGCACTAGCGCTTCAAACTTTTTGTCTTCGTCCGCGTGAGCTTCCGCATCGCGTACCATTTGCTCGATCTCTTCATCCGTGAGACCGCTGGACGCTTTAATGACGATAGACTGCTCTTTATTGGTCGCCTTATCTTTGGCCGATACGTTTAGAATGCCGTTGGCATCCAGATCGAAGGCCACTTCAATCTGCGGCACACCACGCGGTGCTGGCGGAATGTCGGCAAGATCAAAACGACCCAGCGACTTATTCTGCGAGACCTGCTTACGCTCACCCTGAACGACGTGAATCGTCACTGCCGTTTGGTTGTCATCCGCCGTGGAGAAGGTTTGTGTCTTCTTCGTGGGGATGGTGGTGTTTTTGTCGATCAGCGGCGTCATTACGCCACCCAGGGTTTCAATACCCAGGGTCAACGGCGTCACGTCTAGCAGCAGTACGTCTTTTACGTCGCCGCCAAGAACACCGCCCTGAATCGCCGCACCAACAGCAACCGCTTCATCTGGGTTGACGTCTTTACGCGCTTCTTTACCGAAGAAATCAGCGGCTTTCTTCTGCACCATCGGCATACGCGTCTGGCCACCGACCAGAATCACTTCGTCGATTTCAGATGCAGACAAACCAGCATCTTTCAGCGCCATTTTGCACGGGTCGAGCGAGCGCTGTACCAGATCTTCAACCAGCGACTCCAGCTTGGCACGCGTCACCTTCACGTTAAGGTGTTTCGGGCCCGTGTTGTCAGCGGTGATGTACGGCAGGTTAACGTCTGTCTGCTGGGCACTGGAAAGCTCAATTTTAGCCTTCTCAGCCGCTTCTTTCAGACGCTGCATAGCGAGGTTGTCGCCAGACAGATCCATACCGCTGTCCGCTTTGAACTGGTCAACTAAGTAGTTGATCAGCGCCAAGTCGAAGTCTTCGCCGCCCAGGAAGGTATCGCCGTTGGTGGCCAACACTTCAAACTGGGTTTCGCCGTCAACGTCGGCCACTTCGATAATAGAGATATCGAAAGTACCGCCACCCAGGTCATATACCGCGATGGTTTTATCACCACGGGATTTGTCCATACCGTAGGCCAATGCAGCAGCGGTCGGCTCGTTAATGATGCGTTTAACATCAAGACCGGCGATACGGCCCGCATCTTTCGTGGCCTGGCGCTGGCTGTCGTTAAAGTACGCCGGTACGGTGATGACCGCTTCAGTTACCGCTTCACCGAGGTAGTCTTCGGCGGTTTTCTTCATTTTCTTCAGCACTTCCGCACTTACCTGCGGCGGCGCCATTTTTTTGCCTTTTACTTCAACCCAGGCATCTCCGTTGTCGGCTTCGGCGATTTTGTAAGGCACCATTTTGATGTCTTTTTGTACGACATCATCTTTGAAGCGACGGCCAATCAGGCGCTTGATCGCGTAAAGGGTGTTCTCAGGGTTGGTGACGGCCTGACGTTTTGCCGCCTGGCCTACCAGCGTCTCACCATCGTCGGTGTAAGCAATAATGGAAGGCGTAGTGCGGCCGCCTTCGGCATTTTCAATGACTTTAGCGCTGTCACCATCGAGCACTGCCACACAAGAGTTGGTGGTGCCCAGATCGATACCAATAATGCGTCCCATAGCAAAAACCTCGAATTCGGTTGTTACAAAACTGATGTTTGAAAGCTGATGTCAAAAAATCTGCTTTTTGAAATTTAAAGCGTTTGCGGGTTTTCCCGCGGGTTGCCCTTTATTTGGGGGCCGCTTGCAGCATTTCAAGGGGCTTTTTTTTGCTTTGCGTCAGCCAATGCTTAATTGGCTTTTTGGCTAACTACCACCATCGCGGGGCGAACTAGGCGGCCGTTAAGCAAATAACCCTTCTGCATCACGTCCATGACGGTATTGGGTTCAAGCTCGGGATTCGGCACCATCGCCATCGCTTCGTGAACCTGCGGGTCGAAGGGCTCACCCTGGGGTTCAACGCTTTCCACGCCAAATTTATTCAATACGCCTAACTGCATTTTGAGGGTCATGGAAACGCCCTCACGATGTACGTCAGAGGCTCCGTCTTCCATGCTCTCTAGGGCTTTTTCCAGACTATCAACAACGGGCAATAGCTCCTTAACAAATTTTTCTAAAGCAAACTTGCGCGCTTTTTCAGCTTCTTGCTCAGCTCGGCGACGCACGTTTTGAGCTTCAGCAGCGGCACGTAGCGCTTGGTCTTTAGCTTCCGCCAAGCTCTGCTCAAGCTCTTCCACCTGAGCGGCTAGCATATCGGCTTCTGGGTTTCCCACGCCGCCCTCTAACGCAGCGTCTTCCTCGATCAAGCCTTCCAGCTCACCCTCGACCAGGCGCTCTTCAGCCGCTTGCTCGGTGACTTCCGCTTCTTGCTCTTGGCGGGCCAGCTCATCTTCTAATGGGGTTTGCGGTTCTTTTGCCATGCCTAGCTCCTGAAAAGTATGCAGCGGTGGCATTAACGGCCACCTCGGTTAAGTAACGAGTATTAACCACGTATGGACGCTATATGGGGGCCATAAAAGCCATCTCAAGAGGGGCATTGAAGTGAGTTATAGACTACTGTATAAAACAACAATTATTGGATAAGTATCCAGCTTCTGTGCCGCACCGCCTCAGGAGGCCTTATGCTCACGCAGCTAGCAATCCAAGATTACGCTATTGTTGACCGCCTTGAACTCGACCTAACCCGTGGTATGACGGCGATTACCGGGGAAACTGGGGCAGGCAAATCGATTTTACTCGGGGCACTTGGCCTATGTTTGGGTGAGCGTGCCGACGCTGGCAGCGTGCGCCATGGGCGTGAGCGCACCGACCTTTCCGCTCGTTTTGATATTCAACATCTACCCGCTGCCACAGAGTGGTTGACTGCTCGCGAGCTGCCTGCTGAAGAGTGCTTGCTGCGCCGTGTGGTTACAGCCAGCGGTCGCTCCAAAGCGTGGATCAATGGCCACCCTGCCACCATCGCCGACCTAAAATCGCTGGGCGAGCAGCTGATTCAAATCCATGGACAGCATGCTCATCAGGCACTCATGCGTGAAGAAACCCATCTCGCCCTGCTAGATGATTATGCCGGGCTACGTGAGCGTAGCCAGCAGTTGGCTGAAACCTTCCGCGAGTGGCGCAGCGCCCGGCGGCGATTAAAAAAACTCAGCGAAGAAGGCAGTGAAGTTGAGGCAAAGCGGCAGTTGCTGCGCTACCAAGTAGAAGAGTTAGATCAACTGGGACTGGCAGAGGGTGAGCTGCAAACGTTAGAAGAAGAGCAGCATACTCTCGCCCATGCGGAAGAGACGCTGCGTGAAACCCAGTTTGCCGCCGATTGCTGCGCGAGCGATGAAGGTGGCGCTCTGTCGCTGTTAAATCAAGCCTATGCCCATTTAAGCGCGCTACCCGGCAGTGACAAAGGCACACTGGCCAATACCTTGGCCATGCTTAGCGATGCGCGCATTCAAGTAGAGGAGGCTTCAAGCGAGCTAAATCGTCTTGCCAGTACTACCGAACTAGACCCGGAACGCCTAGCCTGGGTAGAAGAACGGCTTGGCGATGTCCACCGTATTGCCCGCAAGCATCACGTTGCCCCGGAAGAGATTTGCGCGCTGCATGCCCGGCTCAGCCAGGAAGTCGAACTGCTAGAAGCCAGCGACGACGACCTGGAGTCGTTAAGCAACCAAGTGTCTGAATACCGCGAGCGCTATCGCAGCGATGCCAAACAACTAAGCGAGGCGCGCCAAAAAGCCGCCGTTCGCTTGGGCAAAGAAGTACAACAACAGCTAGGGTTCTTGGCCATGGGTAAAGCACGTTTTGACGTGGACGTTACCCCGCGTGAAACGCCTACGCCAGAAGGCCTGGACCACGTCCAATTCCTGATTAGCGCGAACCCAGGCCAGCCTGCTAGGCCGCTAACCAAAGTGGCTTCGGGCGGTGAATTATCGCGCATCAGCCTTGCTATTCAAGTGGTGGCCGCCTCCCACTCCACTATTCCCAGCCTGGTCTTCGATGAAGTGGACGTGGGTATCTCGGGAGCGACGGCCGAAATTGTCGGTCAACTGCTACGCAAGCTCGGCGAAAACGGTCAAGTAATGACCGTCACCCACCTGCCTCAGGTCGCCGCTCAGGCGCATCAGCATCTGCATATTGAAAAACGTGCCAAACGAGATAGCACGCTGACCCATATGGCCCTGCTAGACGAGCGTGGTCGGATTAGCGAGCTCGCCCGCATGCTGGGCGGTGTAACGCTATCTGACCAAACACTCGCCCACGCCCGCGAAATGCTGCACGCTAGCCAACGGCCACCGCACTAAACGCTTTTTTTCAATCGATAACGCGCTAGCAAACGCCACATACTATAAAAAACGCCCCTAGGGCGCGAATGAGTCATCACTCGCACCCTAGAGGCATTTTATTTAGCGCGACTATTTTTTATTTGTGGGGCCGCTGTCCTGTCGGGTTACGTCCGACCCACGGGGGCGTACGTAAAGCACCAGGGCATGGTCCACAAGTTCATAGCCGTGCTCTTCGGCGATCTCTTGCTGACGTCGCTCGATGATTTCATCGACAAACTCAATGATTTCACCACTTTCTAAACACACCATATGGTCGTGGTGGTCTTCTTGAGTCATCTCGAACACCGCGTGGCCACCATCAAAATTATGACGGATCACCAAGCCTGCTGATTCAAACTGAGTCAGCACGCGGTACACGGTAGCCAAGCCAACATCCTCGCCCGCATCAATCAGTGTTTTGTACACTTCTTCTGCGCTAAGGTGGTGTTGACCCGAAGCATTTTCGAGAATCTGCAGGATCTTGACGCGCGGCAGGGTCACTTTCAGCCCGGCTTTGCGCAGTTCATGGTTCTGATCGGCCATGGTTGCTCTTCGCAGTAACAGGTTAGGTCGGGTATGATCGACCGAAACCACGATAGTGAAGAATAGGCTCAAATGCAAAAATTGACTCGTATCATTACTCTTTCCGTTGCCCTAACCGTTGTTAGCGGCTGCAGCTACGTTGGCGTTTACAAGCGCGACATCCCTCAGGGCAACTTGGTGACCGAAGAAATGGTCAGCCAATTACAGCCAGGAATGACCCGAGAGCAAGTCACTTATGTGATGGGTCGCCCGTTGCTGGAAGCCCCATTTGACACGCGAGAATGGGATTACGTTTACCGTCTTGATAAAGCGTACGCGGGTGTTGAGCAGCGGCGTGTAACCCTCACGTTCGATAACATGGGGCGTCTGGTGAACGTTGAACAGCAAGGTGATTTCTCTGGTGATCTGCCGATCAGCAGAGATGCCGGCGCAGGCCCTGCAACAGAAACAGCAGATCCAATCACCGGCATCAACGCACCTAGCCAACGAGTACCTACGTCAGAAAATGCCACAGCGCCATAGCCAGTGATGTCTTCCGAATAAGTTACTCGCCTCTGGCTTGACGCTTTGCCCGCTCTAGGCGGGCAGCTTTGGGGTCTATCTCCAATGGGCGATAGACCTCAACACGATCTCCTGGGCGCAGCGCTTCTTTTTCAGGCTGGCGCAGCGCTTTGCCAAAAATTCCCAGCGGTGCCTGTTCAAAGGTGTCGCTGGGAATCTCGGGAAACAGGCTGGGTAGATCTGCCATCACTACCGCTTGGCGTGCGGTTGTGCCTTGGCGCACCTTTAAGGCCACTAGACGCTGTTTGTGCGGCAAGGCAAAGGCAACCTCTACCGAGAACGTATCAGCGGCCATAGCGCTCGTCAGCACGCTTCGTGAAGGCATCGACAAGCTGCCCCGCAATTTGCTGAAATAATTTTCCAAACGCCATGCTAAGCAAGCGATTGGCAAATACAAATTCCATTTCCAAGCTGACTTTGCAGGCGTTTTCCCCCATCGGGATAAATAACCAACGCCCTTTAAGCTGCTTGAACGGCCCTTTTACTAACGACAGCTCAATCCGCTCGGGGGCATATAAATCATTTCGAGTAGTGATTGTTTGCTCCACACCCGCACGTCCAAGGGTCATCTCGCCAATTAAATGCGCCTCGTCATGCTCTAGCAGGCGCGCACGGCGACACCCCGGCAGGAACTCGGGATAGCGTTCGAAGTCATTAACCAGATCGAACATTTGTTGGGGGGTGTGCCGCACCAAGGCGGTACGATTAACGGTTGGCATTGACCTCTCCGCTGACTTCACAGTGCCCAAAGCGTATCATGGGAAACATTTTTGTAGACCTTGAATGGTATCACGCCTCCCCACATAACGAAGGGGGTGCTACTGACAGATCAACGATGAGGTTCCATGGCCACTAAGAAAGGTAACAGTAAGGGCCCTAGCAGCAGCGTTATTGCCCAAAACAAGAAGGCTCGGTTTGAGTACCATATCAACGAAACCTTAGAAGCAGGTTTGGTACTCGCGGGCTGGGAAGTTAAAAGCCTTCGCGCTGGTAAAGCACAGCTTACCGACACCTATATTTTGGTTCGTAACGGCGAGGCTTTTTTACTAGGCAGCCATATCATGCCGCTTAATACAGCAAGCACCCACGAAATTGCTGATCCGACGCGCACGCGTAAGTTGCTTCTGCACCGTAAGGAAATTGCCAAAATTTTCTCGGTAACTCAGGACAAAGGCCACACTTGCGTACCGCTCAAGCTCTATTGGAAACGCAACAAGGTGAAGTGTGAGCTGGCATTGGTGACCGGCAAACAGCTGCATGACAAGCGCGCCACCGAGAAAGATCGCGACTGGAGCCGTCAGAAAGGTCGGATAATGCGGGAACATAACAAGGCATAACTGGTCAATTCGCTGTGAGCACGTTAGAATGCTCATCTGTAATCAGGGGGCGACATGGTTTCGACGCTGGTGACAACCCTTGCGGTGCATGCCGAGAGCGTGATGTATCTCGTAAATCCCACATCACGAAAAATAGTCGCAAATGACGAAAACTACGCTCAAGGCGCGCTAGCAGCTTAAACACTGTTAGCTTCTTGTCTGGCCCAAAGGTGATGTGCCTATTCATCACTGATGGGATACGAGCTAAAGCTGATAGGACCGCGGTTGGTGGTGTCTTCTCATCAATCGTTAAACTTAGAAGGCTCGCGTGGCTGAATCCTGATCGTCGGAGTCAGTTGCGTTAAAGCAAATGACGAAATCTAAGCATGTAGAGCCAATAGGCGCGTGCTGGCGGACGCGGGTTCAATTCCCGCCGCCTCCACCACCTGACTATACAAATCAAGCACCTACGGGTGCTTTTTTTGTTTATAAGCCAACCTATTAGCCATAAAATAAAGTCATACCTTACATCTGCTTTTCTGTGACATCGTGTTCATTTTCTTATGCTGTTACAAAAATTCGGCTCGCTTCTGCTGAGCTGGTGCTCCTCATTTCTCTGCATGCTTACCCATACTAGAACTAGAGTTTGACGAAAATGGCGCTGAACAGTATCTATGGGCACAAAAAATTCTCCTGATATAGAACTGGTCACCAACCACATAATGGCTGGTGACCAGTTCTTACACTTAGATGAGGCATAGAATCTTAGTCAGAATCTCTTCTTAGCCTTCCATTTAATAGAAGGCTGCTTCTTCTGGTCACCACTAAACTCTTTCAAATCATCAGTTTGAGGCCTAGATTCTAATCTCAGAAATTCTTTATCAATCAATCCCTTACTAGACACATTACTCCTCGACCAAAGAATTTCACTACCTGTTGAACCCTGCATTCTAAGTTGTAGTAAATTTTCAATTTTTTTCATACGTACAGGATCTGTTGTTAACAGCCCAACAGGAATAGTTACGCAACTATCGCTATTTGGCTGAACATGGTATTGGGCAATTGCTAAAAATCCTGGAATAACTATAATTTCAACACGATCTTGTGGGCTACCCCCTTGAAGTGACACGCCATGGGGCAATCGCGCATTAAAAGATTTTTTTATAGCTCTAATTTCTTTATTTTCCTGAATATTGAAAAATGTAATGATATTAGAAACAGATTCAGAGTTAGAATTTAACTCTTTCTCTAATCTACTAATGAATTTTTCTAAATCGGTACCATTCGCGCCCCACAAAGGGACACTAGCGGGATACCAGTACATATTAGGTACATCCGCTCCTTCTTCTCGCACAAGGCTACCGAGAGTCTTGCTTATTGCTATAGCATTGCTTTCCAAGTATACAGGCCCAAGAATGCCTCTTGTTGTACTAGAACCATATCCAGTTTTCTTATTTTCTCTATCTTGCAACCATGATGCTAAATCGAACCCTTCAGGTGTTGAGTACTTGGATAAAATTTCATCGCCAATAGCTTCGCAAAAATCTTGAAATGAATGGCCATGACTAGGGACAGCAAGCTTCGCCAAATAATCTGCAATTTGCGCCTCTAGCTCATTTGACAAAGCATTCTTACGAACTGGACCAACTCGCTCTACGGCATCTCGATATACACGAATGCCTTCTCCAGAAACCACTTCTAAACTAATCTCCATATCAATTGGCACTTGCAGTGTCCGCACAGGCCTACAATGGGAAACTTTATATAGTCGAGTTTTTTCAGCTCCGCTACTTCTAGTATTCTCTAAGTGAATCCTATATTGCCTTCCAAACTGCTCCACTATAGATTCAAGGCCAACAGAGCCAAATTTTTCTGGTGGAGGAATTTCTGGAAGTCCATATTTTATTCCCTGATAGCTACGACGAGGTATAATGCTCAATGTTAAGAGGTCAAACACGGCACTTTCTTCACGGGTATCATACGCTGTAAGCGTAGGCACTTCCTGATCATTATTATTTTTTAGGCGGAGAATAGATGACGCTTTAATTAAGCCATTAGGATCCATTTCAATGAGACGCTTCTTCAATAAACTGTCTATCAGCCCGTTTAACTCAATTTCAGATAATCCAAAATATTCTCTAACTTCAAACGGAGCTACGCCATCAAATAGAAGTATTAGTCTGCATGAAAACTCCTCTATTGCCGGCAGAGGCCTCTCTGTAGTCCATGAACAATTAAGGCTATACTGCTTTGCAGGAAGCAATAGTGAAATCGTATTAACGTGACGCCGATGGCCAACTACTTCCCCTTGAGTATCATCAGCATATTCAAGCATTGACCATCTCCTCTAACAGTGAAGAACCAATTTGGCTATCCCGTATAGGGTTCTTATGAATCGCCCCAGGTTTCATAGACACCTCCAGGCCCTATACTAAAGGTATCTAGGAGGAACCATGAGCCATCCCCGCTACACTGAAGAATTCAAAATCGAAGCCGTCAAACAAGTGGTAGAGCGCGGCCATCGCGTGGCCGAGGTCGCTGAGCGGCTAGGCGTGTCAGGTCACAGCCTGTACAACTGGATTAAGCGATACGATAAGCCGGTAGAACAACGGCAAGAGGATGATGATCTCCAAGCTGAAAACCGTCGTTTGAAGGCCGAACTCAAACGCGTATTAGAAGAGCGAGACATATTAAAAAAGGCCACCGCGTACTTCGCCAGGGAGTCCGACTGAGGTACGCGTTTATTCAAAATTATTCGAGCCAATATTCGGTACGTCGCTTGTGTCAGATGATGGCAGTGCACCCCAGCGGTTACTACGCATGGTGTAAAAAAGCGCTCTCTAATCGAGCGCGGGAAGATGAGCGCTTGCTGGGATTGATCAAGCACTCCTGGCTTGAAAGCGGCGGTGTATATGGCTATCGCAAGGTCTACCAGGACTTGCGTGAAGCTGGCGAAGCTTGTGGGAAGCACCGTGTGGCGCGTCTTATGAATAGGGAAGGTTTACGCTCTCAGACGGGCTATCGACGACGCCCTGGCGGCTATGGCGATGGGAAACCGGCTGCCGTATCCCCTAACCATTTAGACCGTCAGTTTGAAGTAACAGCGCCAAATATTGCTTGGGTGACGGACATCACGTACATCCGCACTTACGAAGGCTGGCTTTACCTATCGGTAGTTATCGACCTGTTTTCCCGTCAAGTGATTGGCTGGTCGATGAAGTCTCGCATGACTACGGAGTTGGCACTGGATGCTTTGTTATCAGCAGTCTGGCGACGCAAGCCACAAGGAACGGTGATGGTGCATTCGGATCAAGGGAGCCAGTTTAGCAGTGGAGACTGGCAAAGCTTTCTGAAAGCGAATTGCTTGGTAGGCAGTATGAGCCGACGTGGTAACTGTCATGACAACGCCGTTGCTGAAAGCTTCTTTCAACTTCTCAAGCGGGAGCGAATCAAGCGACAGATTTATTCAACACGCGAAGCGGCTAGACGTGACGTGTTCAATTACATTGAAATGTTTTACAACCCAAAGCGCCGACACGGCACAAGTGATAACTTGTCACCGGTTGATTATGAAAGGCGTTACTTTAAGAGCCTAACGGGTGTCTAAAATATCCGGGGCGATTCAAAGCTTGCATAAGCAAACCAACTACCTCTTAGCTCTTCTTCCATCTTTCGGACTGCTTTAACTTCACTGGCATGTAGGCCAGACCCACCGAGAAGCTTTACTTGCATTACATTGCTCCTAAAATTTTTAGTTATCTGTCAACATTTCTGCTTCAATTTATTTGCATTAATTGTGATTAGTCAGCCTCTATCCTCTGTCACCTCTTAGAATGCCATTGGCTAAAGTCTTGCTCCGACTGAAATTACGCTTTTGGCATATTGACTTAGGATAAGCTTACTACACCACCTACGAATTTGCAGAGTCACAAGTCCTTTGCAATTGTCATGGATTCGCCCTGCTGGCGCCGAATTGACGTTTTGATACGACATCTTCCCTTCTTCATAACGTTTTTCACCCCCTGGGTATGTCCCGGATTTCTAGGAAAGCTGATCAGAGTAATAACACCAAAAGCCCCTATTACAGGAGCTTAAGCTAATTTTAGGAGTTTCCAATTTTTCTATTAGCTGACGATTTACAGTTCAAAATTGGCGATAATTTTTTTATTATCAGGTTTGTAAGCTTGGTGGCTCTAGTTGCTCAATTATCCATTGTCATTGGAGAGGTATCTGATGGATGCCAACCTCATGACGGGTAAAACAAACTCACCTGCGCAACCAGAGCCACCATTCAAGCATTACGGCTAGACACTTTCTATGGTCCAAGCAGCACCACGACCATTCCTCTTGCGCAATCGCTTACCATTAACTACCCGATCTGCTCTGAACTTGAGTATATTTCCGACTGTGCGGGACGCTGCCTCCACCAGATATCCCTAAAAACCAAGCACCTACGGGTGCTTTTTTTGTGCCTGTAGTCTGAAAATGGTCTGCTTAGGCATAGTGTGGTCAACATTTTGGTCAGTTTTTCTTAAACACCTCACACCCCCTCGAAGCTAGCCGCGTGCAGCGACAGAATTCAGCACAATTGCAATATTGATACAATATAACATATCATTTTGTGCGCTTAATTCTAACGTTTAAGGGAATACACCTGTGCCACGCTCTTTATTTCTGCTTACACCGCTTGCCACTGCTCTGCTTATCAGCTCCTCTGCCTATGCAGATGATCACCATCATGGGCGCGACCATGATCACTCTGGTCATGCTCATGAGCACGACGCCTATGAACATAGCAACGATAAACATAGCGATGCTGAAAACAACATCAACGTTTCCTTAGTTGTGGAAGGCATCTACCACAATCGCTTTTCAGGAGATGAGAACTCGCCTGCCGGCTTTAGCCATGGGCACGAAAGCGGTCACGATCATGAAGAAGGACATGACCACAGCGGCCATAGCCATGATCTCGACAATGGATTTAACCTGGGACACTCTGAAGTGGCTATCGAAGGGCAAACCGCCCACCTTGAGGGCAAGGCCGTTGTTTCGCTAACGGAAGACGATATCACGCTGGAGGAGGCTTTTATTGCGACACGTACGCTGCCTAACGGGCTGCGCTTACAAGCCGGTAAGTTTCTTTCTGATATAGGCTACATTAACAGCCGACACCCTCACGCTTGGGATTTTGTTGAGCGCCCACTGGTCAATGAGTATTTGTTTGGAGAGCATGGTCTGCTCGATACAGGTCTACAGCTAACCTGGTCACCAAACAGCACCTTGACGCTGGGTAGCGAGCTGTTTCAAGGCGAGGGAGAAGGCTTCAGCCGCTTTGATGAAGGGGGCTATGAGGATCGCGCCAGTGGCCCTCGCGTGGGCACAATTTTCGCTAAATACCGCCCAGATCTCGGTGCGAATAAGCAGCTAACGCTGGGAACGTCTGCGGGCATGAACCGTCAGTATGTGCGTGTCGATGACCATGGCCACCATGCCCATACCGCTGAAGGCGACAACTGGTTCGCAGGTTTAGACGCGCGGTTTAACTACGATGCGGAGCAACCTGGTTATCAGGGCAACTGGCAATTAGGTGCGGAATACTTCTATAGCGAACGTGACCTGCAAGAGCATGTGCAACACCATGATCACTTTCATGCACACGACCACTACACTGAGCAACAAGATGGCGCTTACATCGACGCTATTTACGGTATTGCGCCTCGCTGGGAAGTCGGCCTACGGGCAGAAGCATTAGGGTTAACCAACAAAGTGATGGGAACCCACCCTACCGCGATCGTCTCAGAAGACACGTCCTGGCGGCACAGCGCGCAGCTCACTTGGCATGTACGCGATAACATGTTCGTGCGCACCCAACTGACCCGCGAAGACTTTGCAGGGCATGATGAGCAGTGGGTGGGAATGGTGCAGTTCAACGCAGCGTTTGGCAGTCATGCAGGACATAACCACTAAGTGCGCTAAATCATAGATAAAAAGCCCGTCTCATATTCAAGAGACGGGCCCTACCCTTAGCCTGCACACCGCGCAGCCGACAATCAACCACCAGCCAATGTAAAGCGTGATGCACTGAAAGGGCTAATATCCAACTGGCTATCACGCCCTTGTAGCATGTCAGCTACCAGACGCCCCGTCGTGGCACCGAGCGTTAGCCCTAATTGGCCATGACCAAAAGCCATCGCCACGTTTTCAAGCAATGGCGATTTATCAATCACAGGCTTGGTGTCTGGCAAGAAAGGGCGCCAGCCAGCGCCAAACTCCATACCAGCTGTATTCAACGATGGCAGTATCGTCTTGGCTTTTTCAAGAATGATCTCCGCACGCTTGAAGTTCGGTTCAGCACGGTTGCCAGCAAACTCAATCGTGCCGCCGATCTGTAGCCCTCGCTCCATTGGAATCAGGCCAAAGCCGCCATCAGCATAAAAAGTGGCATGGGTTAAATCGACACCAGGGTTGGGTAGCAATACCTGATAGCCACCGACCTTAATCAACGGCACCTTAATGCCTAACGCTTCAAAAAACGCCGAACTGCCGTTGCCTGCAGCGACCACCGCCTGCTCGACCGGCAGCCTCTCACCGCTAGCCAGAGTCACACCAACGGCACGCCCTCCCTGGGTCTCAACACGCGACACACTATCCTGCACAAGCTTGCCGCCCTGCTCTACAAAACTGTGAGCAAGCTCGGTTAGGAAGGTTTCGGTATCGCACACCGTGCGCCAATCTGACAACAACAAGCCGTGAGAAAAGCGTCCCGCTAACGCCGGCTCCATAGCGGCAATCTGTTCGGCATTTAGCGTTTCGGAAACAAACCCTAGCGCGCGGCGTAGCTCTACATAAGTTTGCTCATGGGCCAGCCCAGCCGCATCGTCAAACAGTTCAAGGGTTGGGTGGTGGCCAATCAGATCGTCACGGCGGCACTTCGCTAATAAGGGTTCATAATCCTGAAAGGCGCAGCGCGTTAAGGACGCTAACTCATGGGCAATAGTGTCGATACGCGAACGCCGCGCATGGGTCATAAAACGCAGCATCCAAGGCAGCAGTCCTGGTAATGCTGATGGCCGCAGTGCCAGCGGCCCTTTTTGATCCAGCAGCCATCCAGGCACTTTTTTGATAATACCAGGCTTGGACTGGGGAATAATTTCGCTAACCGCAATCTGCCCGCAGCTCCACTTAGCGGTACTATCGCCGGACATAGCGGGCTCTACGAGCGTTACGTCGAGCCCCTCTTTTTGCAGATATAACGCACAGCAAATACCAACGATTCCACCACCAATGACCACGGTTGGATGCGTTGTAGTCATTATTATCCTCCTGGTTTTATTCGGGCGTGCTTGCAAGCAAACCCAAGTCGCAGCGATTCGGTTGTCGGCAAAAAAACGCCTAGCTCAAAAGACAAACACCCCGCCTTTCGCAAGCTGGGGTGCTGTCTTATCGGTAAAACACGTAACGACTAGTGACGATCAACTCGAGCTAGGAGCCGGATTCGGGCTAGTAACGGCTGCGTCAGCAGCAGCTCCCAATGCTTCGGTAGAGGCAATCGCTTCCCCCTGCTTGTCCCACAGTGCGCGCTCTTCATCGGTCGCTTTGGGCGAGAACAAGCCCATCTGTGCGTAAAGAATACCGATTAAGGGCGATAACCAGCAGGCAAAGGCCAGTGGTATATACAACAGGTTCTCGACGTTACCTTCGCCAATACCAAGTCCTAATACGCTAATGACAAAGGCACCACCTGCGTTCCATGGAATGAGCGGCGACATCAATGTTCCACCTTCCTCAACACCACGCGATAGGTTCAGGGTTGAGTAACCCAGTCCACGGTAGGTAGGCGCGTACATACGCCCCGGTAGCGCAACGGATAGGTAGGGATCGCCTGCCACTAGGTTAGTTGCAAAGGAGGTAGCAATTGCCGAGGTTTGAACGCCTTTGAACGAGCGCACCTTGGACATAATGGACTTAATGATGGTCTCCAGGCAGCCCGTTTTCTCCAACGCACCACCAAAGGCCAGGGCAATCAGTATCAACGAGATGGTCCACATCATCGACTGAATACCGCCACGGTTTAACAGGCTGTCCATGGCTTCCACGCCCGTTTCAATGGAGTAACCATAGTTAGCGTAAGTAACGATATCGTGCAGACCTACCCCCTGAACCGCCATGGCAGTTACTGCACCCGCCATTACACCAGCAAACAGGGAGGGAATCGGCGGCATTTTCTTGACGGCTAGACCAATAACCAGCACCGCTGGCAACAGCAGCCAGATAGAAATAGTAAAGTGCTCGTCTAGTGACGCAGTGATGGCATTAATGCGCTCAAAAGATGCCGCTTGATCATCAATCATGGTGAAGCCCACCACCAGATAGATGGCTAACGCGATCAGCATGGCCGGAAGCGTCGTTGGCATCATGTTTTTGATATGCGAGAACACATCGTTGCCAGTAACCGCCGCCGCCAGGTTGGTGGTGTCGGACAGCGGTGAGACTTTGTCGCCAAAAAAGGCGCCGGAAACAACCGCACCAGCGGTCCAGTAAATCGGAATTTCAAACCCAGCGCCGATACCAACAAGCGCTAAACCTACCGTACCAACGGTTCCCCAGGAGGTCCCCAAGGAAACGGACACCACCGCACAGATCAGCATCGCCGCGGCAAGGAAGAAAGCCGGAGACAACAGAAGAAGGCCGTAATAGATCAGACTGGGCACGGTACCGCTGGCAATCCAGACGCCAATAATCATGCCCACTAAGATCAACACCGAAACCGAAGGCAAAGACACGTTGATAACGTGAAACGCCCCATCTTCAATCCGCTTCCAGCGGAAGCCAAGCTTGATTCCCACTAGCGAGGTTATTGCCAAGCCGATAGCCAGCGGGATATGCGGTGTGAAATCACCAAAATAGAAAATTTGTACCCCGATGGCGATTAGTGTCAGCACAACGGGCACAAGGGCAAGCCCGAGACTGGGTTTTTGACGAACCCTTTTTGGTTTATCTTCCATCTTATAGACCTCGTTATTATTGAGTTTTTAACAGGTTTATCAGCAACGATGTTTTTTGTTCAGCAGGATAATTTTTAGATTTATCATCTAAGGCGTTAGCAATAGACATGTTTTCTAGAGGTATACTGCCTTTTCATCTATACCAGCTAATTAATCACAATGCGTCATCGCACTTTCAACACTTCAACGACATTGCGATCACATCACTGTTACAAAAGAATACGAGGGTAACGATGACTTAACGTGTCCATTCCTCGGCTTTTCGTGCTGCTTCCAGGGGAAATACGCATGATCCAGCAAATAATACTGCTGAACTAAGTACGTTAAGAAACTATTCAAATTTATCTATAAAATCTTCTAAAACAGAAAAATAAACTAAAAAACGCCAGCTTTATAAGCAAGAAGCTGGCGTTAAATTTCAATCAAACAACAAATAACTCCAACAAAAGGCGAATCAAATTGAAGCGATAGCGCGACCCATTTGTTAGTTAAACAAGTACTCCAGCAGCCTATGGTAAAGAGGGATCCCAAGCATCACGTTGAGAGGAAAAGTAATGCCGAGTGACGCTAGCATAGCAAGCCCAATGTTCGCTTGAGGGATAGCTGCGCGCATTGCAGCCGGCGCCGCTATATAGGAGGCACTAGCAGCCAATGCGGCAAGAATCACCACAGAGCCCACTGGCAAACCAACTAGCGTACCTACCAGAATCCCCAGCAATGACAGCAGCAATGGTGTGACCAGTGCAAAGGTCACTAAGCGCCAATGATGCCACGGCATTGGGCGCAGTGTTTGCGCGGCGGTTAACCCCATTTCTAGCAGGAACAACGCCAGCACGCCTTTGAAAGCTCCAGTAAACAGTGCGGTGACTTCCTCTCCTTGAAATGGCCCGTATAGCGTGCCGATCACGACCCCACCCGCTAACAGGATAACGCCTCGATTGGTTAAAGTTTCATGCCATAACTTGCTGGTGCTCTCTTTAACAGCGGCTCCTTGATAGCGTCTAAACAGGGCAATCGCCACCATAATCGCGGGTAGCTCCATAGCGACCAAATAGAGCGTTACTTCACTCCCCACCGCTAACTGACGTGCTTCTACATACGCCAGAGCGACCGCAAACGTACCCGCACTGACCGAGCCATAATGAGCAGCAATGCTAGCGCTGTCGGCGGCGGAAAGGCGCACCCAGCGGCGCAACACTGGCATCAGCATCAGCGGTATAAACGCTGAAAGCAGCGCTACGCCGGTAAGTTCTGGCACCAACCCCCAATGAATATTGCCATGCAGTGCCATTCCTCCCTTTAAGCCAATGGTGAGCATTAATAACAGGCTTAGGGTGTCGTAAGTAGCTTTAGGTACCTGAAGATCCGACTTCACCGCTCCGGCGACTAGCCCCAATAAAAAAAACATCACCACAATATCTGGCATCACCACTGCTCCCTAGGGTCAAAAGAGACTGCATTTTGCGAGCGATGACACTAGATAACTAATAATATATTGAAAGAAAGTCATAGATAATTATCTATGGAGCTATCATCACCCTATCACGACTCATTAATAAGCAGTGGTGATAGTTAATAGGCAGTGATGATAGTTAAACTAAGGACTTGAAAGAGTAGCTAGACGCGATGCCGGAAAGACCCCGCCCTGAGCAATCAGGGCGGGATGGTAAGAGCCTAACGTAACGTTAAAGGCCAATAGCAGATGAGGTGGATCGGCGAGGATCGGCACCACCAAAGAACATCCCATCTTTGATCATGATTGACTGAGCAGCGCCCATGGCTGACTGCTGACTGACCGTGTGGCCACGCTCTTCAAGCAAGTTAAGTGTATCTGGACTAAAGCCTGCCTCAACGCGAATCTCATCAGGCACCCACTGGTGGTGCATGCGCGGTGCGCTAACCGCTGATTGTATATTCATATCATGATCAATAACGTTCATTAACACCTGTAGCGTTGTGGTGATAATACGTGAACCGCCGGGACTGCCAGTAACCAGAAAGTTTTTGCCGTCTTGTTTGACGATAGTGGGCGTCATAGACGAAAGCATTCGTTTGCCTGGCTCGACTTTATTGGCTTCGCCGCCAATCAATCCATAGGCGTTGGGCACGCCGGGCTTGGCTGAGAAATCATCCATTTCGTTGTTGAGCAAGAAGCCCGCGCCATCCACGACGATTCCAGAACCATAGCTGAAGTTGATGGTGTAAGTGTTTGAAACTGCCAGACCACCATCATCTACAATGGAAAAGTGAGTGGTTTCATTAGATTCGTAGTCGTTCGGATTGCCAGGCGCAATGTCTGCACTAGGGGTAGCTTGGTCGCCAATCTGGCTACGCAGTTCGGCTGCATACTCCTTTGAGGTGATGCCGGCTAGAGGCACATCGACAAAGTCAGTATCGCCCAGGAACTCCGAGCGGTCAGCGTAAGCACGTTTCATGGCTTCGGCCATTAGGTGCATGCTTTCAGCAGAGCCAAAACCGAGTTCACCGATGGGGTATTCTTCGAGAATGTTCAGCATTTGCACAATATGAGCACCACCGGAAGAAGGAGGGCTCATGGCGTAAATATCGTAGCCGCGATAAGTACCATGGCTGGGCTCACGGATGATGGGGGTGTAACTAGCCATGTCTTCCATGGTGATCAGCCCATCGTGACGCTCCATCTCGGCAACGATCAGCTCTGCCGTTTCTCCTTCATAAAACTCGCGAGCCCCTTGTTCAGCAATGCGCCTGAGTGTCGCAGCTAGATCAGGTTGCTTGAAAATATCGCCGACCTCGTAGGCGCTACCGTCCTCCTTGAAGAACTTGGCCATGCTCGCATCCCAGGGCTCAAAGCGTTCTCTGGTCTCTTGTAGCCCTTGAACAAAGCGTGGAGGCACCGCGAAGCCATCTTCAGCAAGACGAATGGCGGGCTCCAACGCTTCAGCAAGACTTAGCGTGCCATACTCTTCCAGGGCCAGAGCTAGCCCCGCAACGGTGCCAGGAACACCCGTGGCCAAGTGAGTAAAGCGGGAACGCTCGGTCACTGCATCGCCATTTTCATCTTGGAACATAGCTTCAAAAGCAGCCGAAGGGGCCATCTCGCGATAGTCGATGGCAATGACTTCGTCGCTTGTTTCATCCGAGATCAGCATAAAACCGCCACCACCGATATTGCCGGAACGTGGCTGGGTCACCGCTAGCGCAAAGCCAGCTACTACGGCTGCATCAACGGCGTTGCCTCCTTCAGCAAGAACATCACGGGCAACCTCTGAGGCAAGAAAGTGGCTGGTAGCGACCATGCCATGGCGGCTCTCTTGGGGATGAAAGCGCTCACCTTCCAAGATCGCTTGCTGAGAGAATGCCTGTGGAGAGACTAACAACCCGCCGATACATAAACTGGCCGTCAGCGTTTTAAGCGGACGCGAAGTTAAAAAGGGGATCAACATAGGTGGAATTCCTTATAGTTATTAGCTTAAAAATATTTAGAATATAACAGCATGCTTTTCTTTAAAGCTATTCAAAGCCATGTTCTTGGCATTGAGAGCAACCCAACGTACACCACCTTAGTGTAATGTGGTTTAAACTCTTTTGTCTTCACCTGTCCATTAACGGCAAGGAATAGCCTAGCTTTTCGATGATGGCTTGCCAGGTATTCGTTGATAAAGCTGATCTACACCACTACCCAATAATGATGCATTAAGAGACGCTCCAGGAGTTTCGGTCGCTATGAACATTCGCCATCTGACCTTTAGGTTGCTCCAGGTATACGTAACCGTCGTTAGGTGTGGTTCCATCAGCGAAGCCGCAAGGCAGCTTCACCTTACCCAGCCAACCGTCTCACAGCAGTTGAAACGCCTCCGAGAAGCGGTAGGCAGCCCGTTGTTAGAACAGCATGCCCAGCGACTGACAATGACCGCCACAGGGCAAGCTCTTTATCAGGCAAGTCGGGATGTTTTGGGGCGCTTTGACGACTTTGCGGACCAGCTCAGTGATTTACAGTATGGCAGTAAGGGGCGATTTAGCATTGCCCTCGTGAACACTGCTCAGTACGTCTTACCACGCCTCTTAGGGCCTTTTAGTCAGGCGTTCCCTGATGTCGATGTCACCGTTCATATCGGTAATCGTCGACAGGTATTGGCGCGCTTTGAGCGCCAGGAAGACGATCTTTATGTCTTTAGCCATCCGCCCGCGCTTGCTCACGCGGTCGCGTCACGCTTTATGCGCAACCCCTTAGTTGCCATTGCCGCCGCCGACCACTCTCTGGCTCAACAGAAAGCCGTGACGATGGAGCAGCTACTAAGTGAGCGCTTACTGCTACGCGAGCCTGGCTCTGCCACACGCATGCTATTAGACAGCTGGCTGCAAGAGCACGGACTGACCATGCAAAAAACATTACAGATGGCCAGTAACGAGGCCATACGAGTAAGCGTGGCAGCCAATATGGGCGTTGCAGTGTTATCTGAACACGTTTTGCCTAATGAGCATCCTGACCTAGTAGTATTACCCGTTCAGGGGTTACCTATTGAAAGTCACTGGCAATTTATAGTGCGTAATGATCAGCGCCTTCCACAGTCAGCACAGCGCTTTCTTCACTACGTTCACGAACACCTGACACAGTGGATTGAACCGCGCTTTGTATGCAATGAACTAGACACCCTACTGAACGCCTACCCGACGTTTCCCTTGCGTGGATAGCGCTTCGATTAATTGACTTGCAGACGCAGCTACTTCACTAATATTTGAAAGTCAGATGACGTTTTTAATAATGCATTGCTGAGTGGCTAGTGGCTACTCTACTACCTAGCGTTCCACTTAACTATTTTCTAAGGAGCTCGCTGTGCAAATTGCCACCCTCGGCCCTAGCGGCAACAATCATGAATTAATTGCTCTGCGCTATTTAGCGAAGCATGGTCAGCCATCCACGAATCTTCATCTTTTCGAACAGTTTGAAGAGGCGTTTGAAGCGCTGGTTGAGGGGCGAGTAAGCCACCTACTCCAGTGCACCGCTCACTTTTCCCACAGCGATTGCGTGGGCCGCTATATGCACCGCGCCTATCCGGTTGATGTCTTTATTGCCGGCAGCAAGCCTTTAGCGTTAGTTGCCCAGCGTAGTATTGCCTCCCCTCATCATGTAGCTATTCAGCCAGCTACCCGCCACTACACGGATTTAAGCAGCTTTGGCGATATTATCGAAGCACCCACGACGGTTGCCGTGGCAGAAGGCTTGCTAGCGGGTACCTTTGAGGCCGGGATTTGCGCTGAAGAGGTCGTAAAACAAGCGCCTGAGCAACTTAAGCTGGTGCAGTCGCTGGGGCCTGCACTAGATACCTGGGTGGTGTATGCCACCACCCAATTACCGGCCACGTCGCCGTTGTTTTTAAACCATGCGCCATTAAACGAGAAAGATAACAGCCGCGCCCGCCACCACTAGTATTACGCGAAGCCAAATGGCTTTACGGGCAATGACACCAAACGAAATAGCCGTTAAACCAGCGGCTATTTTTAAACCATCGAGCAAAGCGCCCGCTGGATTAAAAGCAAGCTGAATAACGTCAGGGTTCGCGACCATCGCCAAGGGAATGATGTACAGCCCTATCCCCAGAGCCATAGCCTTAAGCGCTACTTTGAGCCAGTTTTCACCTACCATTCCCGCCGCGATAAACACTCCTCCACAGACAGGCGGCGTAATCGTCGAGAGCAGTGCGTACCAAAACACAAACAGGTGCGCCAACAACGGCTCTAATCCGAGTGATATAAGCGCTGGCCCCGCCACCGACACACAAATCACATAGGCTGCTGTTGTCGGCACCTCCATGCCCAAAATCAGGCAGGCCAGTGCGGTTAACAACAGCGCAGGCCATAGCAGGTCATTTGAGAGCGATAAGATACCCGACGTTATCTTTACGCCAAGGCCTGTTAACGAGAGCACACCAATCACCAGTGAGGCACACAAAATAATCGCGCCAATGGTGGCAATTTGCCGCCCTGCGGTAACCACCGCATCCGCTAAGCGATTTGCAAACCCAGTGATTGAGAAACGCAGCGTAACATCGACCAGCAGCAGCGCTACGCCGGCAAATATCGCAATACTAGCGGCATATTGAGGCGTGTACCCGCCGTTAAAAATACGCTCTAACAGCAGTACAAACGGCACCGCAAAAAAGAGCGATGTGATGAGCACTTCTTTGGCGGCTGGCTGCTCGCTGGCATCAATCGGCTGCAAGTCATGACGCGTTGCGTAGGCATTAATTCCCATCCATACCGTCAGAAAATAGAGCACGGCCGGTAGCGTTGCTGCTGCCATGATTTGTGTGTAGGGCGTGCCGGTTAGCTCTACCATGACAAAGGCTCCCGCCCCCATCAGCGGTGGCATTATTTGCCCGCCTGAAGACGCCACCGCTTCTACCGCGCCCGCAAACGAACGCGGGTAGCGCAAACGTACCATAGAGGGAATCGTAATCGCCCCAGTAGAGGCAACGTTCGCTGAGGCTGAACCTGAAATGGAACCCATCAGCGCCGACGAAATCACCGACACTTTAGCCGCACCACCGGTTAAGCGCCCAGCAACGGCACTCGCTAAATTCATGAAACCTTGGCCAGCTTCGCCAGCATTAAGCACCGCACCAAAGATCACAAAGATAGCCACGACACCCACGCTAACTCCCGTCAGCGAGCCCCAAAGCCCTCCTTCTGCAATCGTCAATGAGCCCACCATGCTTTGCAGCGGCAAACCAGGGTGACCAAACGCCCCCGGCACATACTGCCCGAAAGCCCCATAAAGCAGTGCCACTAGCGCAACCAACGGCAGCGGCCAACCAATCGCACGTCTTGCGGCCTCCAGGGCCAGCACAATTAAGAAAAGGCCAATCGCCATCTGCAGATGGGTATCAATAAAGCCATACTGATTCGCAAGCGTGGCTTCGTTAAGCGCGATGTAGGCGCAAGCTGCTATCCCCAATAGCGTCAGCCCCCAGCCACTAATGCGCTGAAAGGGGGTTTTAGCCATATAAATCAACACCCAAGGCAGCAGTAGCGCCATATGCAACGGCCTGCTCACCAGGGCGGGCGTTAAACCGTAAAAAATAAGTCCTAAATGAAACCCAACGCTAATGACACCTAACGCGATCCAACCAGGGGGCGCCACCGCATTAGGTGTGGCGTTATCAACCGTCTGAGACGAAAAAAGAGCATGCATGCCGAGTTGCCTATCCCTATAAAACAACGCAACGGCCTACAGACCGTTGCGTATTATCAGTGCCAAAAAACGCTGCGAAGGCAGCCTTTATCGAAGAGCGTCAGGCACATCGACTCCCGCTTCTTCATAATAACGCAGTGCACCGGGGTGCAGCGTGCCGGTCATATTACTCAGCATGTCAGGCGAGATACTGCTCCACCAAGCCGTTTCTTCAGCCATGGCATCGCGACGCTCCCAGAAGGTTTTTGTCAGCGCATACGCGGTATCGTCATCCATTTGTGAAGTTGTATAGGCGATGACCGGCAGCGACGTAGTTTGAACATCCTCATCCACGCCTGGGTACGTGCCACCAGGAATCGTCTGACGAGCAGCACCTGTTTGCGCTATCTGCTCATCGCTAAAGCTAACCAGGGTGATTGGCATGCTGGCAGCCGTTTCAATAACATTCGGGGTTGGGAAGGAGCTGGCCGTCACAAAGGCATCAATCTGACCATTTTTTAACGCATCTGGCCCACTTCCAATAGAAGCATCAGCAATACGCACTTTCTCTTCCAGCCCAAACAGCTCTAGATACCGAGTAGCTTCCCGAGCGCCAAAAGTACCTCGGCCGATTAAGATATGCTTATCTTCAAGCGCAGCCATATCGGCCACACCGCCATCGCCTGCAATCACAAAATGCATAGTGATAGAGGGAATAGGAAATAGGCCGCGGATCTCTTGGAAACGAGGATGCTGACGCTCGGCAAAAGCCCCTTCCCCAGCCATAGCCTGTTCAACTAAGGCTGGCGGCGTAGTGAATACATAGTTACCTTGCCGGGCCATCACCTCCATCACGTTCTGCACCGAGCCCTGACTCTCTTCTAGTGTCAGGATAATGGCATCGTCAGTGCCTTGGCGCACTGCCTCAGAGAGCTCAACACCCATCTGGTAATAGGCGGTTCCCGCCGATGCTGATTTATAGGTAACCCGTGTTTCTGCTTGTGCTGTCATTGCAGCAGCGGCAAGGGCAAGCGTGGCGGCCGAGATGCCTAACGTGCGATAAAGGGAGCGAATTGAATGATGCATATGAGTTCCTTAACGTGTCCAACGGCCAGCTGTGTGGCCTCGTTTTTATTGACTAAAAGCGATGACAAAAGCTAAATTCCAAGCCTTTAGACGCGACATAATGATCAACCATACCAACACAGCCATCAATATGATCGCGCAGGTTGCTCAGTTTTATTACAGCCTGAAGATCGACCCACAAGCAGCAAATATACCTACAAAGCAACGGAGACCAACAAATATCGTAAATCTATTATGTTTATCTGACTTATGATTAAACTCTTTACATTTATTTGACCATATTACTATTAGCTAAACGGATAATTTCCAAAAAAAAGACGTAATAACTTGCTTATCAAAGCATTTCATTCGGTTTAATTCCGTATTGCAATGCAATATAACTTGTTAAACTAACGCCGCTTATTCCCCCTACCTTTTAACCAATATAAGGATAAACACGCCATGCCGACGTTACATAATGACCCAGGCCAGCTCCGAGTTTCTCGTTGCTGGCCTTTTTTGTTAGCAGCCTTATTATTATCCATTAGTCCTTCCGCTTTTGCAGTGACTGGAGATATCGACTTAACCTCCTCAACCGTCGGATTTTTTGCCGTAGCAATCTTCGTGCTTGCCTATGCCTTAGTAATGGCAGAAGAAAAAATCCACATGCGTAAGTCTAAACCGGTACTGGTTGCTGCCGGTATTATTTGGGGACTCATTGGCTGGGTGTACGTCCAAAACGGCATGTCTGATACGTCAGAGCATGCGTTTCGTGTGACACTTTTGGAGTTCACCGAGCTAATGCTGTTCCTACTGGTTGCCATGACGTATATCAACGCCATGGAGGAGCGCCGTGTATTTGATGCCCTGCGCTCGTGGATGCTGCGCAAAGGCTTTAGCTACCGCCAGCTGTTCTGGTTAACGGGCGGCCTTGCCTTTGTGCTATCGCCAATTGCCGATAACTTAACCACAGCGCTGCTAATGTGTGCCGTTATCACCAAAGTTGCTGAAGGGGATAAACGCTTCATTAATCTCGCCTGCATCAACGTTGTGGTAGCCGCCAATGCCGGCGGTGCCTTTAGCCCCTTTGGCGACATCACCACGCTGATGGTCTGGCAAGCAGGTATTATTCAGTTCCAGGAGTTTTTCATCCTATTCCTGCCCTCCTTGATAAACTTCCTGATTCCTGCCGTCATCATGAGCATGTTTATTAAGGATCAGAAGCCCAGCAGCGTTTATGAAGATGTCTGGCTCAAACGCGGTGCACGGCGAATCATTGCACTGTTTTTGATCACTATCGCCACTGCTGTAATGTGTCATACGCTGCTGCACTTGCCACCTGTACTCGGCATGATGACTGGCCTTGGCTACCTACAGTTTTTCGGCTATTACCTACGCCGCAGCCTGCCTCGCTCACTGGAACGCAAGCGTGAACGCTATAGCCGCCGAGGCGATAATAAAAAGCTCGAGCAGTTAGGTGGTGTAGTGCCGTTTGATGTTTTCAACCGTGTCGCCCGCGCCGAGTGGGACACACTGCTGTTCTTCTACGGGGTTGTTATGTGCGTAGGCGGCCTTGGCTTTATGGGCTACCTTGGACTGCTTTCCGAAGCGCTTTACACCGGTTGGAACGCCACCTGGGCCAATATTGTCTTGGGGGTTGTGTCAGCGGTAGTCGATAACATTCCGGTAATGTTCGCGGTACTGACCATGGAACCGGACATGTCCCACGGGCATTGGCTACTGATTACGTTGACGGCCGGTGTGGGGGGAAGCTTACTCTCAATCGGCTCGGCAGCGGGGGTTGCGGTGATGGGTCAAGCGCGTGGCGCTTATACCTTTATGGGCCACCTACGCTGGGCACCCGTTATTTTTCTCGGCTACGTCGCCAGTATCCTTGTTCATCTGTGGCTTAACGCCGACAGCTTTGCCGTCTTTGGTTAACAAACAGCTGTAATCAGCTCAAGTCCGCGTCAAGCGCTAACAAGTGCTGCGCGGGCTTTTTAGTACGTCTCAAATAAATACTCAATTGGCGTCGGGCGGCCAAATAAATAGCCCTGGTAGCGGTAGCAGCCATGGCCTTTAAGCCAATCAAACTGCTCTTTTTTCTCGACGCCTTCAGCCACCACAGTCAAGCCAAGACTGACCGCTAAAAGGATAGTGGTATCTACAATCGCCGCATCGGTCTTGTCTGTTAGCAATTCACGAATAAACGACTGATCAATCTTCAACTCATCCAGCGGTAAGCGCTTTAGGTAGCTCAGCGACGAATAGCCTGTGCCAAAATCATCCAGCGCGAAGCGAATGCCTTGGGAACGAAGCTTTAGCATGGTGCTGCGGACTCGCGTGGGCTCACTCATCAACAGACTTTCTGTTACCTCCAACACCAAACGGCTTGGTGGGGCCTGGGTTTGTGCTAACAAGCTTTCTACATCGCGTATGAACCCAGGTTGCTGGAACTGCACCGAACTCACGTTAACGGAGATAGTGAGTGCTGCATATGCAGGTTGCTGCGCCCATTTTGCTAACTGTTCACAGGCTAATTTCAATACCCAGTGCCCAATAGGCAGAATCAACCCGTTTTCTTCCGCCAGAGGGATAAAGGTGGCTGGTGATACCCAGCCACGCTGAGGGTGGTACCAGCGTAATAAGGCCTCAACGCCAGTAGTGACGCCTTGATGATTGACCTGAACTTGGTAATGTAGCGACAGCTCATTGCGCTCTAAGGCTTGATGCAGATCCCCCTCAAGCTTGGCCCTTTCTAGCACACTAGTTTGCATATCCATATTAAAAAAGCGCAACGAGTTACCGCCAGCCGCTTTAGCTTGTTGTAGCGCCATATCTGCTTGTTGTAAAACATTGTTTACGCTTAACCCTGAACACTTAAACAGTGAAATGCCAATACTGGCGGTAATCGGCAGTGCCCGGTCGTTACGCAGCTTAGCAACCGCTTCTAAGAGCTGCCTTGCAAGGCGTTCAGCCTTGTGTGTTGCTTTACCTTGTTGCTCACCTAATGCATTTAACAGTACGACAAACTCATCGCTACTAAAGCGGGCAACGGTTGCCTCCTGAGGCAGGTGTATTTGCAATCTTTCGGCAACATTAATCAGTAATTGATCACCACTCTCGTGGCCTTGAATGTCATTCACCAATCTAAAATTATCTAGATCAACGATAAAGATTGCGCTGAAGTTTATTGTGCAATTATTTTGATCCGTGACATCAGCTAATAATTCCATGAGACGCCGACGATTGGGGAGACCTGTTAATGCATCATAAAACGCTAGGCGATGGGTTTTAGATTGCATTTCCAGATACTCAGTAAGCTCTGTAGAGATACCGCATAAGCTAGGCGCTTCACCTGGTGCCATGGTTAACGGCATCTTAATAGAAAGAAAAGTACGTACATGCTCCTCACCCTGCAGCATACTATGCTCTTCAACCGTTACTTTTTTGCCTGAATCTAAAACATTTTGATCGATTTTTCTTGTTGCTTCGGCGCTTTCGGCATCAAAAAAATCAGCATCACGCTTTCCAATAATATTTTCTGTGGACTGATTAAAAAGCTCACTTATTCGACGATTGACGTAACGATACTTTAGCGAGGGAGATTTAATATAGATAAAGGCATCTACACTATCTAAAATAGTCGCCAATAGCGCCTCATGAGTAGTTAACTGATCTCGGTTAATTTTCATTCGGCGCTTAAGCAGTATGTTGCCTAACAGCGCTAAAACAAGCAGTAAAATAAGTAAACCACCCCCCCACCACATCCATGTAGGAGTTAATTGTGATGGGGTTGACTTAGCTCGCCATGCACTTAACGTTTCATAATAAACAGAGCCATTATCCTGCTTCCAGCGACGTAAAACATCATCGATATGATTAAGTATCTCATCAGAGAGTTGAGGTGAGGCGGCATAAAAAAGCCTTGCTGGCTGAAAAATAACAGGCGTATCACGCAACCCATAATCGTGAGCCCGCCAGTCGCCAAATAGGTGATTAGCGGCCACAAGGTCTGCCTCACCATCCGCAACTGCCTGAAACCCTCTGGCGAAACTACTCACGGGCAGCCAAGTGACGTTGATATCAAAACGCTCGGTTACCGCCGCCAAATAGCTTTGCTGAACGGACCCTGACACCACGGCTACACGCTGCCCCTCAAGATCAAAAATAGCGCCGATCTTAGCCCCTTCACGCTGGTAAAGCTGTGACCAGCTATGCATCACCGGCTCTTCATGAAACGAGATACGCTGAGCACGCTCTACACTCCAGGCAACGTCAGGTAATAGGTCAATGTCTCCTTGCTCTAACAAGGTAAGACAGTGTTGAAAGTCACATTGAAGACTTTCAAGCTGCCACTGCTCTTCTTTGGCAATCGCCTGCAAAAGGTCGCCTAGCACGCCTCGAGGGCGACCTTCATCGTCAGCGAAGAGTTTTGGCGGATTGTGGTACACACCAACGGTCAGTGTCTCAGCCGATAAGGGGGTTGTTGCCAAACATCCAGCTAGCAGTAATGTTCCCGACATAAAGTGGGCTAGAGCGCACAACGCCCCCTTTTGAGTAGAAGATGAGCGAAGTCCGAAACAGCTCAACGTCTGGAGCATAGATAAACCTACGCACCGGGCATGGTAAGGGGGCCTGCGCGCTCAACAACCCGTTGCCAGGCAGGATCACTTTCAATACGCGCCACAAATGCTGCGATAGCCGGATACGTTGCCAACGATTGTGTCGCGGCAACGGCCTGTAGCGGAAAACTCATTTGTATATCGGCCCCACTCGGCCAGTCACCCGCAAAATTACTTCGTTTGTCTAGGTGCGATTCAATAATGGTTAGATGTTGTTTTAGTTGGGGCTGGATAAACCGCTGCTGCACCGTTGAGCTAATTCCTTTTGCTAACGGCTTAATCAGCCACGGAGACTGCTTAGGCAATTGGCTAAAGACCAGCCCCATCACTAACAGCGGCATTAACGAACCTTCTGCATAGTGGAGCCAGTAGCGATAATTCACCCACTCATTACGGTTTTCTTCAAGGAGCTGATCTTTGGCATTACCATAGCAGTTGACGAGATAATCAATAATTGCCCCTGATTCTGCCACGGTCAGCTCACCGTCGGTAATAACTGGCGACTTACCCAGCGGATGGATTTTTTTAAGTGATGCCGGGGCTAGCTGAGTTTTAGGATCGCGCTGATAAACCTCAATATCATAATCAAGGCCAAGTGTTTCCAGAAGCCATAAAATACGGTGCGAGCGGGATTTTTCGAGATGGTGAACGCGGATCATAACTACTCCATGGGGCGACTTGGTACGCTAGCATTGCACCAAAGTCAGTTATCCTTTTACTGCAAGCGTATTTAGCTTAGCACTATTGCAGCGTTGAACCCCATGAAGCTTAGCACTTATTTATCTTATTAAAGAAACGCAAAGAGCATGGCTTAAGGCATTACCAGATCAAAATTAAGCCTATGTTTTAAATCATTTTTAATAATATTAACATGCCCTCATCCATTCTGTACTACGTTCTATGTTCATGACGCCAACGTGACAATATATCTAATGGCGACCATTTCCCTTCCAGCCAAGGGGCAAGTAGGCGCGTTGAAAGTGGAATAAATAAAAACACCATGACAGGCGTCAACATCATCGTACTGACCAGAACACGGGGCACCATGGGCCAGTCCGCCAAGGCACTGCCAAATACCCAGTTAAACAACAGTGAAATGGGGAAAAAAGCCAACCATACGGCGATGGCTTGCTTCCAGCGCGGAGGCGTCGTGCCCGAGCTAGACTGAAACCAAGCATCTAGACCGGTGGCACGGTGCTCATGAGGCGCATCATATAGCCCCTTACCTCGCTGTAGCCATGCATTCCGTGAAGCCGAATGCTCCCAGGCTGTTAACGTATCACTGCTACTAAAGCGGAAAATGATCTGATATTCGTCATCGCTATTGGGGGGTGCCAAAACACCGGACCCCAAATAACCAGGAAAGTCAGCCGCCAAGTCGCGGCCTTCGTTTAACCAACGGTTAAAATCGTGATAACGACCGCTCGCCACTCGACGGGCTACCATTAACGTAACAGGTGAGGCAGACATGATATATCTCCTAATGTAGTCACAGCGAATTGCCGGGTAGGCAAGCTGTTGGCCTTCAGGTGGGTAACCCCAAAAGCGGCACTCGCATTATACAAGCAATGATGATGCCATGTGGTGACAAGAAGTGGTGATAAGGTGATAACTAGTGGCCTGGTAGAGGCTGACGACGTTCGCCCCGCTGAAAAGACCTAACGTGCAAGTAAATATCAATGGCGCTGCGAATTGCATCGGCCTCTAGGGCATCTGGTACCACGATAGGCCCTTCCACTTCGCCTCCTGAGCGCAAAACCCTATCCACATCAGCACGATAGCGTTCTAAAAGGTGTTCTATGTTGATACGCACACGATGCACTTCTAGCGAGAAAGCATGTCTTTGTTCGTTACGCTTAACGACATCCAATGGATTTTCTGCCGCTTCGATTAGGCTCTCCAGCGTATTGAGCACTAATTTTTCGGCCCTATTTAGATTGGGTATAACGGCATAAATGAGCTCATGGAGCGTTAGATTTGCATCGCTATGGTGCATATGCCGAGTCAACTCTTTGAGAGAGGTTGAATGTTGATAAAACGCCCCTGGTCAGAAAATTCCAATCGATAAACGCCATGAACTCCCTCTTGTCCAACTACTCGGCGCAGCGCTTCAGCAGGAAAAATGACCCAGCGGCCATCGACGCTGCGCGTTCGCACGTTCGAGTAGCGCCCTTCGTAATGCGCTAGGCACTCACTTTTTGACAGATGAATAACAACATCAATTATGGGCATGCGAATGATTAACCAAACAATAGCTAAGCGGTCGTTTTAGGCACGACGATTACGTGCTGCGATTCCTTCATAGATGCTCTATGCTAACGCAAACAGCTTATCCTTCGGTAATTGCTTATGGATCTTTCTACCCTAACCCCCTTTGTTTCTTCATATGCGTTACCGCAGCCTAAGGTAAGCAGTACACAGGCTAATCGGATGCCGTCGGAGGAACAGAAAGCTCACGCCTCTGAGACTGCACAAGCAAGTGAAGAGACGGACTCATCCGCCAGTCGCGAAACGACCGGTCCTACGCGCCCTGACGGTACGCCGCTAGCACCTGAAGAGATTCAGTACTTAGAGCAGCTTAAGCAAACTGATCGAGAAGTCCGCCAGCATGAAATGGCCCACCAGACGGTGGGCGGCCCCTATACCGGCGGTGCCAGCTATGAGTACGAAGTTGGGCCAGACGGTAAACGCTATGCAGTTGCGGGTGAAGTACCGATTGATTACGGCCCCGTGCCAGGCAACCCCACGGCGACGATTGAAAAGATGCAAACGGTCATCGCGGCAGCGTTGGCGCCGGCAGAACCCTCTTCTAAAGATATACAGGTGGCGGCTCAGGCAAGACAATATTTATTGGAAGCCAAACTGGAAGCCGCTCGCGAGCAGAGCGAAATGAATGCTGCACGCAGCGCTGGGGAAGCTACTACAGAAGAAGTGACAACAATGCCTGATGAGCAGGCAGCCTGAGCCGTTGGCTTTCCCACATTAGATTGCAATTACTCATCCTATTAATGTCGCTTAGGGTGCTGGTGAAGCAGCCCCTAAAAAACGCTGATTCCAGTAATCGACATCCAGTGGCACGCTGACCACGGCTCGACCGCTACCAGGTGCGTGGATCATTTGCCGGTTCCCACCATAAATGCCTACGTGTGTGGCTTTGGCGCCATCTCCAAAAAACAGTAAATCACCTGGACGTGGCGCATCAACCGAAGGCAGCGCGCGGAACTGATCATCAGCAGTGCGGGGCACGCGGATGCCCGCAGCGCGATAAGTCATTTCCACAAGCCCCGAACAATCCAGCCCCTCCGGAGTATTGCCACCAAAGCGATACGGTGTGCCAATCGCTTGCTGGGCATGAGAGAGAATCAACGCGCGTTCCATTGAAATGCCCGCTTGAACACTTGAGGCGGGAACGGTAGTTATCTCTTTGCTGGCACACCCAGCTAATAGCAGCAGCGTGAATAGCGTTAACAGTGGGGACAGACGGATAAATGGCATACATCGCTCCGGCTCAGCACGTTAGCAATGCTTATATCATGGCCTATGCGCAGCTTACCCGCTACTGATTCGTAGGTGGCTATTACTAACGCACTATGACTAACGCCCTATGACTAACGCCCTATCCACTCTACAAAGGTGGTTTCGCCTAACGCATGGCGCTCATGGCGCAGGCGGCTCATCGCAGCATAGGGTAAGTCCATCACTAAGCCGTTACCAAGCGGCTGCCCCAGCACTTGGCGCAGCAGCGCATTGCAAACAAACAGATGTGCAACCACCAACACGTGCTTACCGGGCGGATTAGCCAACAGCCGCTGCCAGGACTCACTAACCCGAGCATCCAGCGCTGCCAACGTTTCTCCTTCTGGGGGAGCGGCTTGGCAGGGATTAAACCAAAATGCGCTCATCGGCTCGCTGCCCTCATCGGCAAATACCTGGGCATGCGTTTTGCCTTCCCAGCGTCCCAGGTGAAGTTCCGCCAAGTCGTCATCAACTTGTACAGGCACATCAAACTCCTCGCCTAGCCACAGCGCAAATTCGCGGCAACGTAGCAATGGCGAACTGACAATCGCATCGTAAGGTGGCTTGCCCTCTACCGTGTGGCGCATGACGGCATCACTCACTTGCTTCCAGCCCGTTTCACTCAGTGGGTGGTCGGTGCTGCCACGTAGCATGCGCCCGCCGACTGGCTCTCCATGGCGCATAATATCGATGGTGGTGATGTCTGCATTAGGAAAACGCATGGTTTCTGTTCCTCAACAGGCTAACTAAATGATCGCGTGGCGCACACGGGCGGAGACCCACTCGGATACCAGCACCGTGGCAAAAATCATCACAAAGATGACGCTAACTTGGTTCCAGGCAAGGCTGTTAATTGAGGCATTGAGCTGCAAGCCAATACCACCAGCCCCCACCAAACCCAGCACGGTAGACTCACGAATATTAATATCCCAGCGATACACGCTAATACCTGCAAAGGCAGGCATTACCTGAGGCAACACAGCGTAGTTCATCACCTGTAGGCGGCTGGCGCCGGTGGCACTAATCGCTTCAACGGGGGTTGGATGGATCTCTTCAATGGCTTCATAAAGCAGCTTGCCCACAAAGCCAATGGAGCGCAGCGCAATGGCGATAATACCCGCCAAGACGCCAGGGCCAAGAATGGTGACCAACAGCATGGCCCAAATCAGCGAGTTGATAGAGCGCGACGAAACAATAATAGTGAGCGCCAAGCTGCGTATCAGTGGGTGCGGCGTGGTATTGCGTGCCGCTAAAAACGCCACGGGAAAGGCCATGACAATGCCTAGCGCCGTCCCTAACGTGGCAATGTTCAAGGTATCCCACATGGGCTTCCACAGCACATTGGCATACTCCCAACGCGGCGGCATCATACGGCTGATTAAGTCGCTGCCCTGGCGGCCAGCATCTTCAACAAACACCCACATGGTGTTATCAGAAATCACTTTCCAACATAGTAGAAACAGGCTGATGCCTAGAAGCCAGGCAGCGAATTGCAGCCACTGGGCACGGGTAGTGCGCCGCTGCCAAAGCGGTGCCCCTTGGGGAGATGTTGAAACAGGCATATCGTTTCCTCTTATGACAAGTGGCGCGCCGTTACTGTGTCCAGCGGCGAACATAGCTGGAGGCATACTCACTCATCAGTACAATAGCGATGATAATCAGCAGGATGGCAGCAGATGTGCCGTACTCGTAGCGGCTCAACGAGGTATTCAGGGTGGCACCGATACCGCCAGCGCCGACAATGCCAATCACTGACGACTCGCGGAAGTTGATATCCAATCGATACATCGAGAGACCAATTAAGCGCGGCATCACCTGAGGTTGAATGGCATGATTCATGGTTTGCCACCAGCTCGCCCCGGTGGCGCGTACGGCCTCTACCTGTCGCCAGTCGAGGTCTTCAATATCCTCTGCCAGCAGCTTGGCCATAAAACCAATCGTGGCAAACGCCAGGGTCAACATGCCCGCAAACGGCCCGAAGCCGAACATCACCACAAACAGAATGGCGATAATAATTTCCTGAAAGGTGCGCGAAACGGCAATAATCGCGCGGCATACGGCATAAATAGGTAATGGCGAGATATTACGCGCCGCCCCCAGCCCCACGGGAATGGCCAATAACACGCCAATCACTGTAGAGGTTAACGTCATGGTCAGACTTTCCAGCAGGCCAGCGATAATGTCGCTCTGGCGGCTCACGAAGTCCGGCTGCAAAAACGCACCCAGAAAATTGAGTGCGCGTCCGGCCCCTTCCGCCACACGTGCCCAGTTAACTTCCACAGAGGCAAGTGCGAGTACCAGATAAACCATCGCGCCTAGCACCAGCCCCCAACGCACACGCGGGTTATCAATCAGTGGTAAGCGCCGCCAGTGCCCCTCACGCGCAGCCTGTTGGCGCGCCAGTGAATTGGTGCTGCTCATCGCGCGCCCCCACTCGCTAGTCTTTCTAACCGGGACAGCTCGCAACCAGTATGAAGCCGATGTGCTTCGCTCTCTTTCGTATTCTGTTCAGTTTCATCATCGTCGGAGTGTTCTGGGGTGGTATCCCAATCCTCTTCACCATAGATAGTCGTGAGAATCTCACTGGTAAGCTCGCTAGGCTGCCCGTCAAAGACGATTTCCCCAGCCCGCAACCCGACAATACGGTCAGCAAACTGCTTAGCCAGCGCGACGTCGTGAATGTTGATAATCGCGGCCAACTCTCGCTCGGCGCATAGTTCACGGATCAGGCGCATGATCTGGCGCGATGTTTTCGGGTCGAGACTGGCGGTGGGTTCATCAACCAGCAGTAGCTTTGGGCTTTGTAACAGCGCGCGGGCAATACCGACCCGCTGGCGCTGGCCACCGGAAAGCGCATCGGCGCGCTTATCAATAGCGTGGGGTAAGCCAACCCGTTCCAGCAAGCGAAAGGCTTCGGCCACGGCTTCCTGTGGGTAGCGGCGTAAGAAGCTACGCCAGAAACCTACATAACCTAGCTGGCCAGACAGCACGTTCTCCATCACGGTTAAACGGTCAACCAGTGCATACTCCTGAAAAATCATCCCCATGGAGCGGCGTGCATGGCGTAGCTGGTTACCTGATAGTTTGGTCAGCTCTACATCTTCCAAGCGAATACTGCCTTGAGTGGGCTCTACCAAACGGTTAACACAACGAATCAGCGTGCTTTTCCCTGCACCGGATGGCCCGATCAGCGCCATCACTTGGCCCTTAGGTAGCGTCAGTTGTATATCGGTTAACGCACGATCCCCAGTAGGGTAACGTTTGCCAACGCCGGTAAGAGTCAACATGAGAGTGCCCCATTTACGAGTAGTCAGGTACATAGCAATTCGGCCAGAAAGTTGCCTTCCTGGCCGATAGGGTTTCAGAACGACTAACGTGTTAATCGCAGTCGTAGGTCACGCCATTAGCATCGGCAATGGTGCGAATGACCGACCAGTTTTCCTGATAAGTAATCGGGATAAACTGCGCTTCACCGGAATTGGCAAACTCAGTCTCAAGAGCCGTGCCTTCCCAGTCGTAGCTGAAGAAAGCATCCTGAATTTTCTCGGCCAGCTCAGGGTTCAAGTTATTGGCCAGCCCATAGGCGGTGGTGGGGAACGTTTCGGAGGTGTAGATAATCTCGTAATCACCTTCGTTGACAACGCCACGAGAAATCATCCGCGCGCCAACAGAGTTAGCAATGGCAGCAGCTTCGTAGTCTTTGTTTACCACCCCTAAAATGGAGTTGTCATGAGAGCCGGAGAACGCAGTTTCGAAATCCTCACCAGCCTCTAGACCGTACTCGGAACGCAGCAGCGCAGAAGGCGCGCGGAAGCCAGAGTTAGACGTTTCAGAGGTAAATGCCAGCTGGCTGCCTGCCAAGTCTTCAACCGACTCAATGCCGCTGCCGGGATAAGTGATGATCTCCATCTCATAGCCAAAGCTACCGTCTTCAGCAGCCATCATGGCAAAGGGACGGAAGCCGCCGCAGTTAACGGCAACAGGTACACCGCCCGTATTAAAACCAGCCACGTGCAGGCGACCTGCGCGCAGTGCTTCCTGCTGAGCCGCGTTGGACTGAACCGGGAAGAACTGCACACGCTTGCCGGTGGCATCGCTTAAGTGTTCGAGAAAATCCGCCCAAACATCAGCGTATACAGCGGGGTCTTCGACCGGCGTGTAGGCAAAGACTAAAGTATCCGGGTCGACCCACTGAGACTCATCGCTGGGTACGTCAGCAACCATGTCACCGTCATTATCAACATAGCGCGAAGAGAGGTCAGCGGAGGCACTAACGGCTGCTAGCGAAAACGCACTAACCACAGCAGCGCTAATCAACGTACGAGAAAACGATTGAGACAGACAGAGAGGTTGCATACATCACCTGAACGGGTTATTTAACAATGCCGCTATGGTGGTGCCCAATCATGACAGCGAAGGGACATTAAAATGACAAGGTCATGACCCCTCAGTGACAGTTAAGTGAGTAAAAACTCTGTGCTACCTACTCCACGTTGGCACCACACAGCATCCTCGGCGCTCTACGAATAAACTGTTACCCACTATTTTTTTTGCTTGGTGCTTTAACTCGGAAAGTTGCGCGGCAATGTCTAGCGCCTTGCAGCTAGTGGTATCAGTGACCGGCTTAACAGCAATAGAAACACTTACAAAAGGAATAAACATCACCGCACCCTGGCGGTTTTCTATATGGATTCCCCCTTGCTGACGGTCTGCCTCTTCATAAAACCCGGGCGCCATCACTTCAAAAGAGTGCAATATTTGCTGGCAAACGCCCTCCCACTGCTCTAAGGGAAGCAGCATCATAAAGTCATCACCACCAATATGACCGATAAACCCGCCAGCGCTCTCTACCTGCGCCTGAAGCAGACGTGACAAGGAAATAATCACGTGATCGCCACGGGCATAGCCATAAGCATCGTTAAATGCTTTGAAATTATCTAAATCAACGTAGGCGGCCGCAAACCCTTCGCGCTGATCGAGATAAGTGACCAACGTTTCGTTTATCAGAATATTACCCGGCAATCCGGTAAGCGGATTGGCATGACGGGCCTGACGCACCTGAATGGCGGTAATTTCGCGCAATAGGTCCACAATAGTCCCCATTCCCAGATAGCAACCGCGACTATCCACAATAACGAAATCTTCCTGCTCGATATCGCGGCTATCGGTTAGCTGCTGGCTAAGCGCCTCAAGAGACAAATCTGCGTCGGCCACTAGCATTTTAGGGTCCGCAATCTCTAACACCTGACGCTTTGCATACAACGCGTGGCTATAGGGGTTGGTAAATAGCGTTAAAAACGCATTGCGACGCACCACGGCTATTGGCACGCCATCTTCTACCACCGCCACACAGCGTAGGGTTGTAACATCACGAAATCGCTCGGCAAGCTCTGGTACGGAGCACGCCGGCGACACAGCACTTATCGCGCGTAAAATAGAGTGGGCGGTGCGCCCCGCAGGGCCTTTTAGCTGCGTCGTGGCAGGCAGCAGCATGTGCAGCTGCAAGGGCGGCTGAAGACTGGGTCGTGCAAAGTAAAACCCCTGAAGCAACGCCAACCCTCGGTCTAATTCCCATAGACAAAGGTGCTCAGCGGCAGTCTCAACTCCCTCAGCAATTAGTTGGCAGTCTAAGCTGCGCGCTACATCGAGAATCGAGCGTAAGAACTCACGCTTGGCAGGCTCTTGATCAATGCCAGAAATAAAGTGGCGGTCTAGTTTGACGAAATCAGGACGTAGTTCAGACCAATGGCGCAAACTGGAATGGCCAGCCCCTAAGTCATCCAACGCTACTTGAAAGCCCATGTCGCGATAGTGGGCTACTGCTTGACGCATCAGCTCGTAATCATGAATAGGCACATGCTCAGTCAGCTCGATGACTACCCGCTCTGGGGGCAGGCCGCTCTCTTGGATGAAACTCAGCGTTAAGCCTTCACGGAAGTCACGCTCAACAATCGTCAGCGGCATCACGTTCAGAAACAGCAATCCAGGCAGTTCAAGTTCTGCAAAACGCTGAATCGCTAACCGTCGACACAGTAAATCCAGTTCGACTAACAATCCTGCCTGAGTCGCCACCTCAAACAGGCGTAACGGCGAGTGTAGCGGCGATGTTTTCGGGCCACGAATAAGGGCTTCATAGCCATAAATAGCCTGTTGATTGGCATTCACAATGGGCTGAAACAACACATGCAGCTCTTCTGCTGCAATAATCTGGTTCAACCACTGTGCTTCTTGTGCGGTCATATACCTGCTGCCCTATCAAACGTCGCCTGTTCCTTTGATTGTTATAGCTCCAGCTGATTTTAAAGAGCCATCAGGAAAGCATTCGGACAGCAATCGTGCGACATTTCCATGTCGTTTGTATGACACTACGACCAACAGCAGCGGACTAAGAGCGCGGGAGTTCTGACGGTGGAAACACCACATCACCTCCATCGACGTCTAGCTGGCGAATATCCGTTGGGTGGCCCTGTTCATCCAGGCTTACCAACCCAATCCCACTGGCATTCCATAGCCGCTCTCCGGCGCTAGCCCGGTCTGGGTCGCGGGGGTGAATACTTAGCTTGCGGCGCTTGGTGAACCAGTTGAGCGGCGATAACGGCGCATAGAGCCAACGGTTCAATCGGTCAAACGTGTTCAACAGCTGTTGGGGAAACGTATTTTTGATCCCACTGGAGGTAATTTGCCAAAGATGCGGTGCCTGCTTTTGACGACGTACAACAATATCGTAGGCAAATGAATAGTGGACGTCACCAGATAAAATCACGTAGTTACCCGGCGTTTTTGAGTGCCGCCAAATATGCAGTAGTACATTGGCAGCCCCGCGATGCGCCATCCAGTTTTCAGCGTCCACCACCAACGGCTTGCCCGCCAAGGTAAACAGCTTTTGAATGATCTCTATCAGCTTGACCCCAAACATCGGGGCTGGGGAAACGATAACGGCGCTTTTAGTCCCCAGTAACGCTTGCTGCATTTCCATCAGCGCCTCCCAGTCCATTAAACCCGAAGGACGGTTAGGGTTACGCTCGCTACGCCAACGGCGGGTGCGCGTATCCAGCACGATTAGGGCAGGTGTGCCAGGCACCTGGTACTCCCAGCCCTGAAAGCGCAGTAACCGCTCGATGAAATTATCCTGGGCGCTCGCGTTAAGCGAGCTATCCTCTTCAAATAGTGTCGAGGCTTGAAGCAACAGCGGATTAAGCTTATCCGGTGCATTGCCCCATCCCTGACACAATAAATAAGCCACTAACGCATTGCCGATAATACGCTTGGAAAACGGATGGCCGTAGGCACAGCGCTCCCAGTCAGCGGTCAAGTTCCAGTCATCGGTGACATCGTGATCATCAAAGATCATCAGGCTGGGAACGTGGGCCATTAGCCGTGCGCACTGGGGCAGCCCGGCAACAAAGTCGTCAATCACCATCTGCTCTTGCTGATAGGCGTCCGTTTCTTTGTCACCCAACGCTGGCGGTCCAACAGCAATGAGTTGCCAGGGCGTTGGAGACCATACCAGGCAGTACATGGCGAGCATTTCTGCCAGTGTCACTAAGTGGTTTTGCGCATTTGCGGAGGTAAACACAGGCTTTTTAACGCCGCCAAAGAAACGCTCACGCAGCGCAGCGTTACTGGTCACATCCGGCAACAGCGCTTCACGGTGATAATAGCTTTCGGGGGCGGCGTAAAGCGCTTGACTGTCATCTACCGTGGCTCCTTCCAACTGCTCATCTACCAATCCCAAACGCTCAATCAGTGCGTGTACCGCACGCAGCATCGGGCCAGCAACATCGTCAACATAGACTTGGTCACCGGTCATCAGCAGCCAAGCTGGCCACTCTTTAGGGGTTGATTGGCGTTCGGCTAACCAGGTATCTGCCCGTACCAAACCATCGGCGCTGTTGTGATGGGGTTTACGGCACGAACCGTGCATCAACCGGTGATGCCGAGAGGCCAGCACAAAGCCTGGATACGCTTCGCCCTCATGACATAACCAGGGCGCCCAATCCGGCAGGCGTTGCCATTCGCCTTGGGTACCCTGTACCTGCAGATCGTAGGCAATTCGCTCATCGGTGGGCAGTGCGGTCGGCAAGCTCAGGTCAATAAAATGAATATAGGCGTGCTGGCCAATCGCCACGCATTGATGCGACTTATCCAATGGGTGCGTCTGGACACCCACTTGCTCAGGGTAAAGCACCAGTTGCATGGTTAGCGGCCGGGTCGCGACTAGCCACAGCACTAGCCGCGAAGGCGAAAGGCGACGCAGCAGTGGCCCCACCAGTACGTCCGGCAATGTCTTGGCGATTTGCGTCATGTCATTGTCTCTTGGTTAGGTCATGCATAGTAGCTACCGAGCAACCACAGGTAATTCAACAACCACCTCTAATCCACCCGCCTGGGCACGTTGCAGATGCATTTGCCCTTGATACAGCGCGACAAGATCCGTCACGATGGCCAGCCCAAGTCCACTACCAGAACGTTGCTCATCGAGACGTTTGCCGCGCTGCACAGCGGCTTGGCACTCCTGTGCGGACATACCGGGGCCATCATCGCTCACTCGTAGCGACAGCCGTTGGCCATCGGTTTGCAAACGAATGCTCACATCGCTTGCCGCCCAGCGAAGTGCGTTGTCCAACAGGTTACCGACGATTTCCTGAAGATCCTGCCCATCCATATGGACGCGCGCACTGCTGTCTATGTGTTGCTGCAGGCGAATATGACGGCGCTGCGCAAGACGTGTAAGCCCAGTAATCAGCGCCGCCAACGTATCCTGAACGGCAATTGGGGCGAAACGCGCCCCCTCGCCAGCAGCCGATGCCCGCGCTAAGTGGTGACGCACCGCATTGTCGATGCGCGAAAGCTCAACCTCCCAATGAGCGCGGCTTTCACTGGGCAATTGCTTAACCAGCAATCGCATAACGCTTAGCGGGGTTTTTAACGCATGGGCAAGGTTACCTGCGGTATGGCGGCTTCGCTCAATCAAACGCTGGTCACGAATAAGTACGGCATTCATTGACTCCGCTAGCATCGCCAGCTCATCCGGCAGGTGGGTGTCGAGCTGCTCAGCCTGCCCTTGCTCGACGTCCCGGAGATTAGCATTCATGCGTCGCAGTGGTGCCAACCCCCAGCGTACCTGCAGCGCTAGTACACCTAACAGCAGCGCACCCAGGCCCACCAGCCCCAGCCATAAAGCTTGTTGAAATTGTCGAATATCTTCTCGCAACGCATCATCACGGGCGGCAATGCTAACATGCAGCGGGGTTTCCAACGGGGCAAGGTAAATATCTCGCTCGACAATTCGCAACTGCTGGCCTCGCGGGCCGTTCCATGTGCGAGCCGATAGGTTTGTATTATCGACAACCGGTAGGCGCTGATCCCACAGCGAGCGCGACGTTGCCGAAAGCTGGTCATGGTCGGTAATTTGCCAATACCAGCCGGAATAAACCTGTTCAAAACGCGGGTCGCCCAGTGATCGATCGTAACTTATCTGCTGGGCAATCGGGTCAAAGGTAACCCCCGCAATGATCACGTTCAGCGTTGTCTCCAAGCGTTCATCAAAGGCATGAATTGCTGACGTACGATAATGGTGAGTGAGCAGCCAACCCGCCATAGGCAACGCTAGCAACACCATTAACAGTGCCGCCAGTAGAAGACGCAACGTAATCGAACGGGTCGACCAACGCTGAGCCCAACGGGTAATAGCTGGCTTCATGCGCCGGAAGGCTCTTCAGCGAGTAAGCGATACCCCTGACCACGCAGCGTGGCAATCCGCCATGCGCCTAATTTACGCCGCAACCGGCTCACTTGAACATCAATCACGTTGGAGTCGGGCTCATGATCACGGTCATAGACATGTTCAGAGAGCTCACTGCGGCTAACCACGCGCGGGGCAGCATGCATTAAGTAGCTGAGTAGGCGCGTTTCCTGGGCGGTTATGCTAACCGGCCTGCCCGCCAGCGTGACATGCTGGGTATGGGTATCCAGGCGTAGCTCACCCACTTTTAGCACGGGATGGGCATGGCCATGACTACGACGCACCAGGGCACGCAGCCGAAACATGACCTCGGCAGGTTCGAAGGGTTTCGTCACATAGTCATCGGCCCCTGCGGTAAAACCTGCCGCTTTATCAGCCCAGCGCTCGCGCGCCGTCAAAATCAGTACTGGCAGATCAATGCCGTCTTCACGCCACGCAGAGAGCCAGCGCGTGCCTTCACCATCGGGTAGCCCCACATCAAGGATGACCGTGTCATAGGCTTCCGTGCGCACTAGAAAATCTGCTTCCTGGCCATTTTCCGCATGCTCTACCAGCCAATCACCCTCCCGTAGCGCTTGAATAAGCTCACGGGCGAGCGCCTGGTCGTCCTCTACCAGTAAACACTTCATGAATAGCTACCTTATTGGCGGCGCATCTCGTTAATACGCACACCTTCTATTTTCATTAACTGTCCACTATGGCCATCAAACTCAAACTCAACCACTTGATTCTGAGCGCCCAGCAGTTTGATCTCATACTCTACATGGCCATCCTCACGCTCGATCTCTACTTCTATTACCTCGCCGATATAATTAGCCTCAAGCCAGTCCAGAATGGACTCTAAGGGCACGACGTCGCCTCGCTGCACTTCACTGTGCAACGCTTCCCAGTGTTGATCACCAATGGCACTACCGGCCAGCGCAATGGCAAACACCGTGACAACGACGTTCACAGGCAGCGCTTTGCGCAAGCGCATGCGTGGCAGGCGCTGCCAATAACGTGAAAGGGTGAGCGTGAGGGGCATCTTTTTCATCGTACTAGAATGCCAAAAGCAACATGAACGTTAGATGAATGGCTTTGTCAGCTTACGGAAAGAACCGCGGTGTTATAACTGTTTTGCCTTATGACGAATGCTGTCTCATTCAACAGACGACGTCATTCAACAAACCAAGAAGGAATTTGATATGAACGCTATGAAAAAAATATTGCTGATCCCGACCTCTGCACTGCTGTTCACTGCGGCTGCAGGTAGCGTGCAAGCGGATACATTGCCGGTTGATCAGATTGATAGTGTGCTAACCCATGCCATTGACTATGGGTTCACCCATTACGAAGAGATCAGTATTAAGAGCCGTGGCCGTGCCGAGGTTGAAGGCTGGCTTGATGACGAATGGTACGCTGACATTGAATTTTCCATCGATAGTGGCGAAACACTGCAAGAAGAGCGTGAGCGTTTAATTACCGGTGCCTGGGGCATGAGTGAAGATGACATTCGCCAAGCGCTCGAGGTAGCAAGCCAAGAGGGCATGGTCGAATTTGAAGATATCGACATTGATAAAAGCGGCATGATCGATGTTGAAGGTCGCGATGAAAATGGCCGTGAAATAGAAATCAGCCTACGCCAAGGCTCCTTTCAAGTAAGCGAAATTGACCGCGATTAACTGGATAGCACAATCCAGCATTAACTAACGCAAACCATTATGCGGGCCACTTAGGCCCGCTTTTGTTGGCAGCTCATAATGTTTGATACGACAAATAAGCGCCGTAAGTTACTTTTTTAATTAGCCAGTGGGACATTGCCAGCAACGCGCTGTAATGTGGTACGCATCATCAATAGTCATTGACTGTGTACTTCTGGGAGATGCCTTTGACGCTACCCGCCACCGCAGAAGGCGTAAGCGACCGCTTAGAAAACGCGGTATTGCGTGATCTTGCCTGGTTGCTCGCCACGCCTGATTTGATTGAGCTACCGGGACCTATTACCTATCCAGGCAGGCCAACACGCCAGGAGCTTGGCCTAGTAGATTCAATTGATGACTGGTTGGCGAATCTTTCGTCACTAGTGGGTGCGCTAGATGGCCAACTGGCGACACGCATGGGGCACTACCATGAGCGGCTGTGGCACCTGATGTTAGATAACGCGCCTAACACACGACTGCTCGCCAAGAACCTGCGCATTACCCAGCGGCGCAATACCCTGGGCGAACTGGATATGCTCTATCGAACACGGGACAACCCCAACCCCATCCATTTGGAAGTGGCGATAAAGTTCTATCTTGGCCTACCAGAAGGGCCTGGCGATGCCACCTGTCAAAGCCGCTGGATTGGCCCTGGCGGGCTGGATAGCCTGGCGCTGAAATGTAGCCATCTTCGCCATCATCAGTTGCCAATTTCGCGCACTGCCACCGCGCAAGCGATTATCGCCCATTGGCTAGCGCCCAGAGATATAGGCCCCACCCCACCACTCCATCATCCACTGACGCAGCGCCTAGCGATGCCCGGCGTACTGTTTTATCCCTGGCACGCAACGTTACCGCCGCCCAGCGGTGCAACGGTCGATCATCGACGTGGTAAGTGGTGTTATTTAAGGGATTGGCCGCAATTCGCAGCCCAGCGAAGCGAGACACTGAAAATGGCATGGCTAGAGAAGCCTCACTGGCTAGCACCGCCACCATTGGCTAGGTTCTACTCTGCCAAGAAACATATGGCAGACGTGACGCCCCTCATCCATCGCTACGGGCCGCAGCAAGTAGTGCTATACGACCCTCAGGCAAAAGCATTAACTGAGGAAAAGCCGTTTGAGCGGCTAGTCATCGTGCCTGATGACTGGCCACGCCAAGTACCGCTACCGCCCCGTACTCGCGATTAAACAACCAGCTCGTTAAACAACCAGCTCGTTAAACAACCACCAAGTTATCGCGATGGATCAGCTCGTGAGCCTCCACGTAACCCAGAATTGCTTCAATCTGGTGGCTCGGCTGGCCCGCTAACTGACGGGCTTCATCAGCGCCGTAGTTCACCAATCCTTTGGCCACGCGTGCGCCCTGCTCATCCACGCACAGCACCATATCACCACGCTTAAAGCTGCCCTGCACTTCACGTACACCCACCGCCAACAGGCTAGAGCCTTTGCCACGCAGTACATTGACAGCCCCAGCATCCAGCACCAAGGTGCCACGCACCTGCAACTGACCTGCCAGCCAGCGCTTGCGAGCAGCGATGGGCGCTTGAGCTGGGCGCAACAGAGTGCCCAGCGCCTCGCCAGCCATGATGCGGGAAATAACGTCCGGCTGGCGGCCACTGGCAATCACCGTGACCGCACCGGAACGGGCAGCCAATTGCGCAGCACGTATTTTGGTGCTCATGCCGCCGCGGCCCAAGGCGCCTCCACTACCAGCAACAGCGGCTAAGCGCGGGTCGTCGGCACGGCCTTCAGCAATCATTTTGGCATTGGGGTCGTGGCGAGGGTCGGCGTCAAATAGCCCCTCCTGATCGGTGAGCAGCAGCAGTGCATCGGCTTCTAACAGATTGGCTACCAGCGCGCCAAGCGTATCGTTATCGCCAAAGCGAATCTCATCGGTGACCACGGTATCGTTTTCGTTGATTACCGGCACCACACGCATCTCAACTAAGGTACGCAGCGCTGACAACGCGTTGAGATAGCGCTTGCGGTTGGAAAGGTCATCGTGGGTGAGCAGAATCTGGGCCGTTAACATACCGTGGCGAGCAAAATGCTGCTCGTAGCACTGGGTGAGACCGTTTTGGCCTACCGCCGCAGCAGCCTGAAGCTCATGAACGGCACTGGGGCGAGCCTGCCACCCCAGGCGCACCATGCCCGCCGCTACGGCACCCGAGGATACCAGCACAACTTCTTTGCCCTGCTGATGCAGCGTGGCAATCTGGTCGACCCAGCCACCAATGGCCGGCTCATCCAAGCCTCGGCCATCGTTGGTGAGCAGCGCGCTACCAATTTTAACCACCACCCGGCGGGCGCTGCTTAACGCCTCACGGCCGGGCAACTGCTCATTGCTTTCCACGTCGCGACTCTCCCAAGCCATTCCGCTCACGCGTTTGATTCCGTTAACCCTGCTGACGCCACCCATTCGGCCGACGGATCGGTTATGGGGCGTACTCTACCTCGACATCGTAATCATCATCGTCAAAGTCGTCGTCATCTTCATCGTCGTCGTCACGCTTACGGCGACGGCCAAGACGCGCTTCCGTACGGGCCACTGATTCTTCTTCCATGCGGCGGCGCATTTCCTGCTCGCGGGCATGGGCTTCTTCATCTTCATTTTCTAGGCGCTGCTGCTCAGTCAGCCAGCGATACGCTGCCTGCACAAGCTTGTCAGTGCCGTCGCTGCTGATTGCCGAGATGCGGAATACCGGGCCATCCCAGTTCAGCGCTTGGATAATCGCCTGGGCGCGGGCTTCACGCTCATCTTCCGGCAGCAGATCAAACTTATTCAACACTAACCAACGCGGCCGCTCAGAAAGCGCCGGCGAGAACTGGCCTAGCTCATGAATAATCGCCTGCGCCGCTTCCACGGGGTCAGACTCGTCAAACGGCGCCACATCCACCACGTGGAACAGCAAACGTGTACGGGTCAGGTGCTTCAAGAAACGCAGCCCCAAGCCCGCGCCATCAGAGGCACCCTCAATCAGACCTGGCACATCGGCCATCACAAAGTGCTCGTGCATCCCCAGCTTCACAACACCCAGGTTGGGCACCAGGGTAGTGAACGGATAGTTCGCCACTTTGGGTTTAGCCGCGGATACCGAACGGATCAGCGTAGACTTGCCCGCATTCGGCATGCCCAGCAGGCCGACGTCGGCCATTACCTTCATTTCCAGACGCAGGTTGCGGCGGTCGCCTTCAGTGCCCGGCGTGGTGCGGCGAGGCGCACGGTTGGTCGAAGATTTAAAGTGAATATTGCCCAACCCACGGCGACCACCTTCGGCCACCAGTACCACCTGACCGATATCGGTGACATCGGCGATCACCTCAAGGGTGTCCTCATCGATCACCGTGGTGCCCACCGGCACTTTCACATGCAGGTCTTCACCAGCTTTACCGCTCATTTGGCGGCCCATGCCGCCTTGGCCGTTTTCAGCTTTGTAAAAACGCTGAAACTTGAAATCAATCAAGGTATTCAGTGAATCGTCACCAATCAGGTAGACGCTGCCACCATGGCCACCATCGCCACCATCAGGGCCACCTTTGGGCACATATTTTTCGCGGCGAAAGCTCAGACAGCCATTGCCGCCTTTACCTGCCTCAACAATAATCGAGGCTTCATCGACGAACTGCATTGGATTCTCCCGGCCGCTTCCGCCGCCCTAACTGCAATATCCCGCCCATTAATAACAGGCAAAAGGGATCGAAAAGACAAAAAAGCCCCGCCATGGCGGGGCTTTTATTTCGTCATCTTCGCTCTGCGCAACAGCTGTTGCTTAGGCAGAAACGATGCTAACGAATTTACGGTTGTTCGGACCTTTGGTCTCGAACTTCACGAAGCCGTCGTTCAAAGCGAACAGCGTGTGATCACGGCCCAGGCCAACGCCAGTGCCTGCGTGGAAACGAGTGCCACGCTGACGAACGATGATGCTACCCGCGCTGGCTGCTTGGCCACCGAAGAGTTTCACACCTAAGCGTTTGGACTCGGAATCGCGACCGTTACGCGTGGAGCCGGCTGCCTTTTTATGTGCCATTGCAAAATCCTCCTTAAGGGAATCGACTGCTTACGCAGAAATTCCGGTAATTTTGACTTCAGTGAACCACTGACGGTGGCCCTGACGCTTCATGCTGTGCTTCCGGCGACGGAACTTGATGATCGTTACTTTATCGCCACGGCCGTGGGAAACGATTTCAGCGGAAACTTTGGCACCGCTTACTAAAGGTGCGCCAACGTTGACGTCATCGCCGTCTGCAACCAACAGCACTTCATCAAACTCAATCGTTTCGCCGGTAGCGACTTCGATTTTTTCGAGCTTGAGGGTTTGACCTTCTTGAACGCGGTACTGTTTGCCACCGCTTTTAATAACTGCGTACATGTCGCTCTCCGGACTTGTCGTTAATGCCGATTACGCCCCGCGTAATCAACGCTCATCGCCTTCCGCTCTTATCGACCTGCTGCGAGTGGCGCCCCTTTTGGCAGCCATCTGACAGGGAGCATGATGAGTGGGTCGCGAATTATAGCGACTATCGCGGTTTACCACAAGACTACGGGGCATTGTCAATCACACATCACACCACGAACGTCTATCACTACCTTGACGCCTCACAGACAGCCCCATAGCATGGCCCCAACTATCCTACCCCCGCGATGAACGGAACCCATGACAGCCAACGTCTCTCAAACCCCGCCTGCCAGCCCAACGCCTTCACCGCTGCACGCCGTGGTGGCCGATGACTTTGACGCCGTAAACCGGACCATTGTCGCGCAATTGAATTCCAAAGTGCCGCTGGTAGAAACCATCGGCCAATATATTATTGAAAGCGGCGGCAAGCGCCTGCGCCCTTTACTCGTGCTGCTGGCTGCCCGATCACTGGGCTATGAAGGCGACAAACACATCACCCTGGCCACGCTAATCGAATTTATGCACACCTCCACGCTGCTGCACGACGATGTGGTCGATGAATCGCACATGCGGCGTGGCAAAAAAACCGCCAACGATGCCTGGGGTAACGCGCCGTCAGTCCTGGTGGGAGACTTCCTCTATTCGCGCTCGTTTCAAATGATGGTGGACGTAGGATCGATGCGCATTATGGCAATTCTGTCCGGCGCGACCTGCGTGATTGCCGAAGGCGAAGTACTGCAGCTAACCAATATCGGTAACCCCAGCATTTCTGAAGCGGATTACTTTGAAACCATTCAAGGTAAAACAGCGATGCTGTTTGAAGCCGCCTCCCACAGCGGTGCCGTGCTTGCCGACGCCACACCTGAGCAAGAGCGCGCCCTGCAGTACTACGGCCGCTACTTAGGCCTCGCTTTCCAGCTCATCGACGACCTGCTGGATTACCAAGGCGACGCCGAGGCCATGGGTAAAAATGTTGGCGACGACTTAGCAGAAGGTAAACCGACCCTGCCACTGATTCACGCCATGGAACGCGGCACTCCGGAACAGGCCAAGCTAATCCGCCAAGTGATTCGCAAGGGCGGGCTGGAACAGCTCGACGAGGTGCTTGAGATCATAAATGTCACTGGCGCACTGGAATATACCCGCGCACGGGCCGTTGAGATGGCCGATAAAGCCCTGGCCGAACTTGATGCCCTGCCACCCAGCCCCTATCGCGATAGCATGGCTAACATCGCTCGGTTAGCGGTTGATCGCAAAGCATAAAGTCTGCGCAACAAAGCAACCCAGCGCGAAAAAAGGGACTTGAAAAAAACCCTTCGCCTGCGTATGATTCGCTCCGTTGTTGAGCACTGCTTAGCGCGCTTTTAATAGCATCGTTGCAACAATATTCGGAATATAGCTCAGCTTGGTAGAGCGCTGCCTTCGGGAGGCAGAGGTCGTAGGTTCGAATCCTGCTATTCCGACCAAAGAATTCAGTAAAAACGGCCACTTGCTCTAAGAGCTAAGTGGCCGTTTTTGTTTGCTTCTCACCCTACCCTGGCGGGTGGATCAGCCCCACCACACTGACCAAGATCAGCACGGCTCCCAGTACGCGGAAGAACAGCCCGGTGTCTGCTTTTAGCATGTAGCGGTGGGCTTTTTCGCCTAACAAATGGCCGATAAATGCGCAGGGCAGTAGCCATAGTTGATGAATTAGCTGGAGGTCGACGCCGGCGATGATAAACGACGCCATCTTGATCATCACCAGGATAAACCACAGCACAAACATGGTATCGCGCAACTGCTCTTTAGCGACGTGAGTGGCGAATACCGCGACAATCAGCGGCGCGCCAATCAACGAGGTGCCACTGACATAGCCACCGAGAGCAAGCAGCACGATATCGACGTATTTGTTGTTACTTCTAAACGGCTTATTCAGCACATAGCCAATGGCATAAATGATCACAATGCCGAAAATAATGTTGGTCATGATCTGAGAGGGCAGCGTTAACAGCCCCACCACCCCGATCAACTTAGGCACGATCATGATTTTCAGGGCTTTGGTTAAATAGCCCCAATCGATATTACTTTCCGGCGACGTACCTCCCACGCCCGCTTTCTGCACTTGACGATGGCCGCTCCAGGCAATCCAACTGGAAAAAATCAGTAGATGAATGGCCACAATTGGTAGGAAGACCAGCGGTTCGTTGACCACCAGCAGCAGAAAAGGCAGCGCCAGCACGGCTCCACCAAAACCAAGGCTGGTGCGAACAAAGCCGCTCCAAGCAAAAATAAGCCCGATGAGAAGGTACTGGTACCAGAGCAAATCCGTCATTGCGCGTGCATGGCCTCTAAGAAGATGAGTGGTTGCCTAGCCCCCACCAGCGTGGCAGCAATGCGCGCACCTTGGTCTGGGCAAAACGGTCGTCCATTAATATCACAACCCCTTCATCCTCGGGGCTGCGAATCACCCTTCCGGCGGCCTGCACCACTTTGATCATACCGGGTATGCGGTAGGTGTAGTCGTCGCCCTGGCCGAAACGGGTGTTCATGCGCGCTTTCAGCGCTTCGTTAAAGTCGTTAAACGGTGGCAGGCCTAAGGTGGCAATAAATGCGCCGATTAGGCGCTCGCCAGGAAGGTCGACCCCTTCGGCGAAAGCACCGCCTAGCACTGCAAAGCCGATGCCCTTACCACACGGGGTAAAGCGCGCCAGAAAGGCGTCGCGCTCGGCTTCCTGCATTCCACGGGTTTGGGCAAACATCGGTACGCTGGGATGTGCGTGCTGAAACTGCGTTATCACCTGCTCCAGATAAGCGAAGCTACTAAAAAACGCCAGATAGTGGCCAGGTTGACGCTGATACTGGTCGGCCAGGACTTCCACAATAGGCGCCACAGAGGCCTCACGGTGATGATAGCGAGTGGAAATATCGGCGCGAATACGCACTTCCAACTGGCGGGCGGCAAACGGCGAGGCCACTTCCCGCCACACACTGTTTTCCGGTAACCCTAGTAAATCGCGGTAGTAATGAAACGGGGTCAGCGTGGCCGAAAACAACACTGCGCTGCTGGCAGCCTTGAAGCGTGCCGCCAGAAAATCCGCAGGAATAACATTGCGCAACCCTAGCACTGCGTCGCCTCGGCCATCACTGGCAAGGTCGCACAGAGAGTGGTCACCAAACCGCTCCGCCAAACGACAGAAGGCCAATGTGTCAAACAGCAGCTCTTGAAGCTCAACGCTTGCGGCGTCGGGGTGTTCAACCAAATAATCGGTGATCGCGCCAGCCAAGGTTTGCATCGCGGCCACTAGCTTGTTGGGCAGCGCATCAAGTAAATGGTAACGCTGTGACGCCGCCGCATTGGTGGTCACTGCCTTCGTTAGCGTCTGCCACTGCCTACCGACACGGGCTAGCGGTTTAGCAAGCGCAGGAGGTGAGCGGCGACGCAGACGGCTCAAGCGCTGCTGGGAAAGCTCGGCACTGTACATGCCCCCCGCTCGTTCAACTAAGTTGTGCGCTTCATCTATCAGCAGGCCTACCCGCCAGTCGTTGGCTTGGGCCAAACCATGCAGCAGCGCATGGCTATCAAACCAGTGATTCACATCGCCCACGACTACGTCGGCCCAGCGGGCTAGTTCCTGGCCTAGATAATACGGGCACACACTGTGGGCAAGCGCCACCTCACGCAGTCCGGCACGATCTAGCCAGCGACGTGCCACCGCGGCTTGGCGAGCGGCAGGCAAGCGGTCATAAAAACCTGCTGCTAACGGGCAAGCATCGCCTTGGCAAGCGGTGCCTGGGTACTCGCAGGCTTTTTGTCTGGCCACCAGTTCCAACACGCGCAGCGGCGATGTGAGTGCAGGCGATGAGAGGGAAGATGAAATAGGCGGTGATGAACTGGAGGTAACAAGACGCGCCAGCGCATCCAGCGCCACACGGCGGCCTGGGGTTTTCATGGTCAGAAAGGCCACCCTATCCAGCTGCTGACGGGGCATTGCAGTCAGCATTGGAAACAGCGTGCCAAGGGTTTTGCCAATGCCGGTAGGGGCTTGGGCCATTAGGCAGCGCCCGGTGCTGGCGGCTTTATAGACATCTTCCGCCAACGGGCGCTGCCCAGGGCGAAAATCAGGATAGGGAAACGTCAGCGTCGCCAGCCACTCATCGCGGCGTTGGCGATGGGCAGACTCCTGCTCTGCCCAGGCCAAAAAGCGTTGGCAGTGATCGGTAAAAAACGCCTGCAGCTCGGTGGCGCTAGCTTCGTGGGTAAGCAGCGTTTCCTGGCCGCTGGTAATCTCCAGATACACTAACGCCAGCGTGACCCGCTCAAGGCCACGCTCGGCACACAGCAGCGCGCCGTATATCTTCACCTGCGCCCAGTGCAACGCCCGCTGATTAGCCGCCATGCGATCTAGATTGCCACGATAGGTTTTGACCTCTTCCAAACGGTTAGCGCTGGGGTCAAAGCCGTCAGCGCGGCCTGCCACGCGAAGCCCCTGATACTCACCGGAAAGCGGCAATTCGGCTAGGTAATCCTCGCCCCGGCGGCTAGCCACTAACCCATGCCCTTCGATACCTTCCTGAGCGCTGGGTGCTGGCGTAAAGCGGTGATCAAGGTCGCCCTCCCGTGCGGTGAAGTCGCATAGCGTGCGCACCGCTACCCGGTAACGGCTCATTCGGCATCTTCTCGTTCAGACTCTTCTCGTTCAAACCTTTCTGGTTGAGACCCTTGTGCTTCAGATGCTGGCTGCCAGCGCACATGACATACTTCAACAGGCATGCCGTGGCGGCAAAAGAAGCTAATCCAGCGGCGTTGGTTATCTTGTAGACGATCCCCAGGCCCTTTCACTTCTATCATTTTGTAGCGTGGTTCGCCGGGCGGTGCATCCGGCATCAACTGAATCAGGTCAGGTAGGCCTGCACGGTTATGTTTAAGGTCATCTAATAGCCGCATAAAACAGGCACGCAAATGGGCAGGCGGCAAGCACTTAAGCGCAAGCGTTAACAGCTCTTCACTGACGATTCCCCAGTGAACAAAGGGCGAGGCGATGCCCTGTTTGGCGTGCCAGGTGCGCAGTATCGTGTCCTGATAGCGGCCATCGTCCAGCAGGGCCAGGCAGGCAGTGATATCGACTTGACGCTGAGAGACAAAATCCTCGCGGTATAAATCCGCTGGCCCGCTGTGAAACGGGTGAAAAAACGCGCCTGGCAGCGGTTTAAAAATGGCCGGCCAGAGCAGTAAGCCAAATAGCCCCGTCAGCAGGCTATTTTCAACGTAATACACCGGCGCGTTAGGGGTCGCCATGTAGTCAGCAACGGCACGCTCGACTGGCTGAGGGCCAGGTAAATGAAGCACATAGGTAGGCGCCTGGGCCGCTTGTTGATCAGCCCAAGCAGAATGATCAACCTGTTGGGGTAATTTGCGTGCTAAACGCGGCAGCAGCCGCATAAGGGCTTGGCTTTCGCCTTCATTTGGCTGCGCGCCAAGCGCGCTGATCGTGAGTTCATAAGCATCTGAATAACGGCCTAAACGCTCTAACACGCGCAGTCTGCGAATACGCGCATCGCTGTTATTGGCGTCAGCGTAAAGTGTTAACGCTAACTCTGCGTCGCCGCCGCGCTCGGCCTCGCGGCCAATGGCAAGCAGCAACCGCGCCCGCCGAGAAGCTAACCAACGGTTGCTGGAAGCTGGTGGCACCTCTATGGAAAGCGCTTGCGGCAACTCGCCGTCGTCCAAGCGTTCACGCAAGCGGTGAAGCGTTAAGTAAGTAGTCACTTCATTGCGGCTTTGGAACGCGCGCGACTCCGCGGTAAGCGGTACCTGCTCAAAGCGCTGCAGGCCCAACTCCGTTAGCACGAACTCTGCCCAGTCCTGGCGCAGATTGCCGAAAAACATCAGCCGAAGTCGATCACACAGCGCCATCACCGTTAGCCGCACAATCTGCGTCGTCGCCGTTGGCCACCACTGCTGAAGGGGGGCGGACACTTCTAGCGATGCTTCCAAAGCTGCTTGAAGCGCAGCTTTCGTGCTGTTGCGGGCTAGACCTGCATTGTTGATCTCGCCTGCCAATGCCTGGCGCAGTTCACTCAGTCGCAACAGGCGAAATAGCTCGCGGCTGCTTAATTGCGGGGCATTGTCTACCCATCCAAGCACCACCAACGGAGCCAAGGCCTGCTCGGCGTCACCGATTTCCGCATAGCTCAGTTTATCCAGACGAAATAATTCCCCTTTACGCATCACCATGCGCACCAATAGCGCCTGGGAGGCTTGGGGTAACGTCTCAAAATGACTAATAGCGTCGCGCTCAGCAGCACTTAATAGGTCGTAGTGGCGGGCTTCCACCCAGGCCAACACGTAACGAAAGTTCGTCAGATAGTAGAAGGGGTCATCTAAGGAGGCGGTCGCTGATGCGACAGGAGCACTGTTCATCTATCCATTGTAACAGTGCTTGATGAAGCAGGTTAACCCACCCGGTGCTGATAAAGTACGTCCAACGCATCGTCATCAGCAGCAGAGGATGACGCCTTTGATTGGGCAACGGGTTTGCGGCCGCCCACCAGCACATACCATTCCGCTTCTGTTAGGTAGTGCTGACACCAGCGGCTTAAGCCCGCGGCCACATCATCGCGAATTCGTTCGCCGCTTCGGAAAGCCTGGGCGAGATGTAACAAGTCCTGGCGAGCAGTGCGAGCACGGGCGTTGCCGCCGTGCACTTTGGAAAGTGGGCAGCGTCGATCATAGGCTGCGTTGGTTAATGCATTTAACCAACGTTCCAATTCATGCGCCTGAATACCGCCGTAAACTGCCACACTGCACTCCATGCTGAATGATGATTGAAATTTAATGAGCTCCGCCCATTAGCACTGGCGAAAAAGGGCGTTAGATTGCCCGATTGTGGTGCAACTGTCATCTTCGGGTTATTCCTGGCCACACCCAGACATAGCCTAAGCCAAGACATAACGACCTATGTCTGTACTATACCTGCTAATCGAACGAAATGATTTGTAAACGTTAGTAATTCATTAGCGTCTCTTTCGCTTTGTGTTTAAGCGACGCCAACACTTTAGACTCATGCCATTCAGGGCGATAAACAATGCCAAAACCAAACGACAACGCAGGCATAAAAGGCAGCACCTTGACATGGTCGTGGCGCGACAGCTGATCTTTCGCAGTAATCGGGTTCATTACCGTGACACCGACCTCATTAGCTACCAGCGCGCTAATCGTGCCGATATTAGCTTCCGTTTTACCTGAAATTTTAACACCGTGCTCGGCGACAAGCTCCAGCAGTGGATTCGTGCTAACACTTGGCTGGTTGCTGATCACTAAATGTTGACCACGCAAATCACTGACTTCAACAACATCATGCGTGGCTAGCTCAAGCTTGTCAGGCACCAGCGCCACGGCTTCTGTCACCAGCAGTGTTTCTGTTAAGAGCTGAGGAGACGTCGCTGGCAATGTGATAAAGCCGATATCCGCATGGCTTGATTCCACCGCCGTTTGTACATCGTGGCTCGACATCATATCCAGACTAATACTTATCCGGCTGTTTTCAGCCAGTAACGCAGCGACTACCTGGGGCACAAAGCCAAAACATAGCCCGGGAATAGCGGCAATTCTCAAGCGTGATGTGCCGAACTCCTTAAGCGCCAACACACTATGGCGTAGCTCTTCAATATTGCCCATCAGCCTGAGAATCTCATCGTACAGCTCGCGTGCTTCAGGCGTTGCTAGCAAGCGGTTTTTTTCACGTAGAAAGAGCTGAATCCCCAGGTTCTCTTCAAGCTGCGCCAGCGAACGACTCACTCCCGATTGCGTCATGCCAAGCAGGCGTGCCGTCCCTGAAGCGCTACCTACTTCATACAGCGTCTTGAAAGTTGCTAATGCTTTCAACGAGTTAATGGTGACTTCAGGCATGACTTTTACTCATTGATATTCGAAAAACGATCATATATTGAAATATAGTAACAAGCCTACCTAGACTGCAAGGGAGATTTTTCACCACACCATAAAAAACGGAAAACGTGATGACCGACTCTCCGCTGTTCTACCAGGCAGGTCCTGCCCTGCCGGAAGTCAGCCACGCTGATGGCGTTATGCTCTGGGATACCCAGGGCAAGGATTATCTGGATGGCTGCTCTGGGGCTATTTCCTGCAACCTAGGTCATGGCCGACAGGATATTCGTGACGCCATGCTCGCCCAGATGGATAAGGTGGCCTTCACCTATCGCACTCAGTTTGAAAGCGCTCCCGCCGTTGCGCTTGGCCATCGGCTGGTCGAGCTATTTGAGGGTGAACTCGGCAAGGTGTTTTTCATTTCCAGCGGTTCCGAGGCAGTGGAGTCGGCCCTCAAGCTGGCAAGGCAATACTTTTTCGCCCTTGGTCAGCCTCAGCGCCAGCGCTTTGTATCGCTGCGCCCGTCTTATCATGGCAGCACCATGGGGGCACTGGGCATGACAGGCTATCAGCCGCTGGAAGCGCCCTTCACCAGCATGACCCATGCGTCCATCAAAGTGCCGGGGCCGGATTTCTATCGTCATCAGGAGTGTGATGATGACACTCACGTTGACCGCATCCTGGCAGAGACCCGCGCCGCCATGGAAGCCGCTGGTCCTGAATCACTGATTGGTTTTGTCATCGAGCCAATCGGCGGTGCCAGCACCGGTGCACGGCTGTTAGGCAAGCGCTACCTACAAGGCATTCGTGCCTTATGCGATGAATTCGGCTGCTTGCTGATTGCCGATGAAGTACTCACCGGCGTGGGCCGAACTGGCACTTGGTTTGCCTGCCAGCACTACGATGTGGTGCCGGACATCCTGGTCACCGCAAAGGGACTGGGCGCGGGCTACTACCCCATTGGCGCGATGCTCGCCCGCAGCGCTATCGTCGAAACGGTCATGGCCAGCGGTGGCTTCCAACACGGCCACACCTATGCTGGCAACCCTTTGGCCTGCGCTACTGGCCTGGCCGTGCTTGAGGCCATTGTGCGCGAAGATTTGCTGGAAAATACCCGCCAGCGTGGCGCGCAGCTGGAAGCAGGGCTGCGCAAGCTTGCCGAGCGCTACGACTGGGTCGGCCATGTGCGCGGTGCTGGCTTGTTATGGGGCGTCGAACTGGTCGCTGATGGCGAATCGCGCCAGCCTTTCCCTGCCGAGCAAAACCGCTTCGCCCAAATCACCGCATTGGCCAAACAGGAAGGCCTATTGATCTACCCTCGCCGCACTCTGGATGGCGTGGCCGGTGATCATTTCCTGGTCTGCCCGCCGCTGACTATTCAGCCCGAGGAAGTCGACACTCTGCTGGAACGCTTAGCGCGTGCCATGGCGCGTTTTGATCAAGCGCTTACCGCCGCTGACTTGCCTCCACAACCTTCCCGGGAGCGCTTAACACCATGACGCTGCTAAACCACAAAAGCTGTGATATTGACGCGGCTATCGCCGAGATTCCCGATGGTGCGACCATCATGGTGGGCGGCTTTGGCTCGCCGGGCACGCCCTTTGCATTGCTCGACGCCCTGCTCGCCAGCGGTCAACGCAACCTGACGCTGATTAAAAACGATGCCAATGAACCTGGGATCGGTATCGGCAAGCTAATTGAGGCAGGCCGTGTAAAGCGCTTGATCACCTCTCACTTAGGCCTTAACCGAACAGCCATTGACGCCATGAATGCTGGCGAGATGGAGGTCATTTTTCATCCTCAGGGGCTGTTGGCTGAAAAAATCCGCTGTGCAGGCGTTGGCCATGGCGGCTTTCTGACCGATATCGGCATCGGTACGGAAATTGCCGAAGGCCGTCAGGAAATCAGTGTGGAAGGTTGCACCTGGGCGATTGAGCCTGCCTTACAGGCTGATATTGCTCTCATTCATGCCGAGCGAGCCGACCGTTACGGCAACCTGATCTATCGCGCCACGGCCAGCAATTTCAATCCCTTAATGGCCATGGCTGCCGAGCGGGTGATTGCCCAAACCTACCGCATCGACCAACCCGGCGATCTGCCTATCGACACCATTCATACGCCTTGTGCCTTTGTCAGTCATGTGGTGCAGGTTGCCCGAGCCTCCAGCCAGCAAGGAGTTCGCCCCCATGCTCTCTGATCAGCAGCGTATGTTGACCCGCGCCGCCCGTGAAGTCATCGACGGCCAGATCGTCAACCTGGGGATCGGGCTGCCAACACGGCTGTTCCACTACCTGCCCGATGATATGAATGTCCTAGTGCATTCCGAAAACGGCGTGCTGGGCTGCCGCCCCCGCCAAGAAGGCGAAGCGCTCGATATCGACATGATTGACTCCGGCGGCGCGTATATCACCACCCGCCCGGGGGCTAGCGTGTTCGATAGCGCTACGTCCTTTGCAATGATCCGCCGCAGTCGCGTGGACGTTACCTTTATGGGCGCCTTCGAGGTGGATCAGGAAGGCAACCTGGCCAACTGGAAAATTCCTGGCAAATTCTCTCCTGGCATTGGCGGCGCCATGGAGCTGGCCCAGAAAGTCGCTCGACTGGTAGTGCTGTGCTCCCACAACGATAAGCACGGCAACCCCAAGATCCTCACCCGCTGCCAGTTACCGCTGACCGCGAGCCGCTGTATTTCCCGCATTATCACCGAGAAAGCCGTGATGGATGTGACGCCAGAAGGGCTTGAGGTAGTGGAAATCGCCGAAGGGCTGAGCGTTGAAGCGCTGCGCGAAGCTACCGACGCCCCCCTGCTGATTGATGAATCACGTTTAGGGAGATTCTGATGCTCGACGCCACCGAACAACGCATCATTGCCTGCTGCAATGCCTTGATGGACGACACCCTGGAACTGACCAGTGACTTGGTGCGGGGCTATAGCGTACTCGGCCAGGAACAGAGTGCGCTGGACACCATGGAGCGTCACCTTGAGCGCCTGGGCCTGCCAGTGACCCGTGTACCCTTGGACGCCCCCGGCTTTGAGGAGCACCCCCATCGTGCTCCCACCGAATGGCCCAGCACTGGCCGCTATAACGTCATTTCAGACCTTAACCCTGGCGCGCCAGGACCACATTTAGTGTTCAACGGCCATCTTGATGTGGTACCTGCCGAGCCTGTCGATATGTGGACCCGCCCCCCCTGGGAGCCGTGGCAAAAAGATGGCTGGCTGTATGGCCGTGGCGCGGGTGATATGAAGGCAGGGATTGCCGCCATGGTGATGGCGGTTGAGGCCGTGCGTCGGGCGGGGGTAGAGATCAACTTTCCGCTTACCCTACAAACCGTAATTGAAGAAGAGTGCACCGGCAACGGCGCGCTGGCCTGCCTGCATCAAGGTTTTAGCGGCGATTTCGTACTGATCCCGGAACCTTTCGGCGCTCAGATCTACGCTGGCCAAGTGGGAGTGCTTTGGTTTCGAATGCGCCTGGATGGCGTGCCTGCCCATGTGCTCGACCCCAGCGCCGGGCGCAATGCGATTGAAGCCCTACAGGACTATCTACCTGCTCTGAAAGCGCTGGAAGCCGAAATAAATGATTTACCCCGGCCTGCGCTTTACGCTGACCATCCTCATCCGTTCAACCTTAGCGTTGGCCGTGTAGATGCGGGCAACTGGGCCTCCAGCGTACCTGCCCACGCCATTCTGGAAGGGCGTGTTGGCTTCCCGCCCGGCATGTCACCAGAGGAGGCCATGCAGCGGGTCAGCGACACCCTGATGACCCGCCACGCCGAGCTTGACGACGCGACACCTCCACCCAAGATCAGCTTCCATGGCTTTCGCTCCGAAGGGCATGTGGTCGATCTCGATACCCCAGGTATCCGGCTCCTCTCGGAGTGCCACGAAGCCTTATTGGGCGAACCACCTGCTCACTATCTTTCCACCTGCACCACTGACCTGAGGGCCTTTCACGTTTCCGGCGAGATCAACGGCACCTGCTACGGCCCGATTGCTCAGCGCATTCACGGTGTAGACGAGTGCGTCAACATCGACTCGATTCGCCACGTGCTCACCACCTATGCCCTGTTCATCCATCGTTGGGCGCGCATGGCAGACAACCAGGAGATCCACTCATGAGAGACGTGTATCTCGCCGACTATGCACGTAGCGCCTTCAGCCGCGCGCACCCCCGCAAACCCGAGGTCGATGCCTGGGCAGATACCCGCAGCGATGCCCTGCTAGCCAGCGTGCTCGATGGCTTATTAGCACGTAGCGGCGTTGACGGCGCGGCGGTGGAAGACCTGAGCATTGGCTGCGCCTTGCCAGTAAAAGAGCAGTGGAGTTTTGGAGGGCGTTACCCGCTGTGGCTGGCCAAGCGTTTCGGCCCCCTGGGAGAGGCATGTGCTACCCGCCAAATTGATCAGCAATGCGGCTCGGGACTTGCCGCGCTGCGCAACACCGCACGGGAAATTCAGGCCGGTGCTATCGAGGTTGGCATGGCCGGAGGCGTGGAAAACATGACCCGCGTGCCCATGGGCCCGGCACTGTTTAAGGAAGGCGTGCTGACCAGCCCTCAAGCGCTGCAAAAAGCCGACTGGCTGACGCTCGACGTGGTGCTCAATATGGGGCTGACCGCCGAACGACTGGCCAAGTCTGCCGGTATTTCGCGTGAGGCGATGGACGCACTCGCCCTCAGTTCCCACCAGCGTGCCGCCAAGGCCAACGCAGCAGGTCACTTCGACGCTGAGCGTTTGACCCTGAACAACGCGGCAGGCGAAACGGTCAGCGCGGACAGCAATATCCGAGCGGATACCAGCGCTGAGCGCCTGGCGGGGCTGGACCCGGTATTTATGCAAGGCGGCGTAGTGACTGCAGGCAACAGCTCGCCGCTAACCTCTGGTGCTGCTGCCACGCTACTGATGTCGGAATCTGCCCTGCGCCAACACGGCATTAGCCCCTTGGCACGCGTTGTGGCCATCGCCGACTGCGGCGTCAAGCCAGAGGAGATGGGCGCCGGTGCCGCCGCCGCCATTCGTCGCGCGCTGAAACAGGCCCAGCTGACACCACAGGATATCGGCGTATGGGAAATCAATGAAGCCTTCGCCGCAGTGCCGCTGCATGCCATAGGTGAGCTTTCGATTGACCCTGAAAACGTCAATATCTGGGGGGGTGCCATGGCGCTGGGGCACCCGTTAGGCGCGACCGGTATCCGTCTCGCGGGCACGCTTAGCCGACTTCTTCACTCCCGCCAGCAACGCTACGGCTGCGCGGCGGCCTGCATCGGCGGTGGGCAAGGCATCGCCATCATTTTAGAACGCTAAAGCCACTAGATGCCGTTTAACCAAGCGGCAAACAACACTAACTCCTTATAAGGAGAATAATAATGTCGACGACAACGTCAACAACAACGAACGACGAAAACAAACGACCCTCGTTTTGGGGCGCCATCATAGGCATCGGCTTCTTATGCTTCATGATGTTTGCGCAGATCTTTTTACTTGGTGAAGACTGGGTCACCCATATCTCGCTGATCTTTGCCATTGTGGTCTGCGCCATCATCGCGCTGTATTCCGGCTTCAGCTGGCAGGATGTGCAGAAAGGCATATTGTACGGCTGCGAAATCGCCATGCTGCCGATGCTGATCTTAATGATGGTCGGTGTGTTAGTCGCCAGTTGGATTGCCTCCGGCACGATTCCCTCGCTGATCTATTATGGCCTTCAACTGATCAACCCCTCCTATTTCCTGGTCACGGCCGTCATCGTGTGTGCCGTTGCATCACTGGTCACCGGCAGCTCATGGACCACCGCCGCCACCTTCGGCGTAGCCTTTATCGGCATCGGCAGCGGTCTGGATATTTCTCCGGCGATGACCGCGGGCGCAGTTATTTCCGGTGCTATCTTCGGTGACAAGATTTCACCAGTATCAGACTCCACCAACCTCGCTGCTGGGGTTGCCGAGGCCAACCTGTTCGACCACATCCGCTCGATGTTCTACACCACCGGTCCTGCACTGATCATTACTATTATTCTGTTCTTCTTTATCGGCATGCAGTTTGACGGCGAAGGGGCTGATATTTCCCGCACCGCTGAACTACTAGCGGGCATTAGCGATAATTTCTCAGTGGGTCTGCTCGCCTTCCTGCCCCCATTAATAGTGGTCGTTTTGGCCTATCGGCGCATCAACGCCCTGGCAGTCATGGTCATTGGCAGCCTATTGGGGGCGGGACTTGCTGTCGCCACTCAAGGCGTCGGACTGGGCAGCATGATGAATTACATGAACTACGGCTATGTATCGGAAACCGGTGTTGAAGCCGTTGATAGCCTATTAAGTCGTGGTGGTTTGCAAGGCATGATGTGGACGATCTCGCTGGGCTTTATCGGGCTTAGCCTGGGTGGCCTACTAGAGAAAACCCGCATGCTCGAAGTGTTATTGGAAAAGATGGGCAAACTGGTCAGTAATTCACGCGGACTAATCGTTACTCACGTTGTCTCATCATTAGCCACCAACCTGTTCTCGGCCAGCCAGTATATTGCCATCATTATTCCGGGGCGCATGTTCGTACCCGCCTACCGCAAACTCAAAATTCTGCCATCGGTATGTTCGCGCACCTGTGAAGACTCAGCCACGGTGACCTCACCGCTGGTTCCTTGGGGGCTAGGCGGTGCTTACTACATGGGCGTGCTCGGCGTGTCCGCGTGGGATTACATGGGTTGGACCTTCCTCGCCATTATCACTCCCGTGATTGCCATTGTGTACGGCCTGTTCAATATCTGCATTTGGCGTGAAGGCGAGCGTAACGACGTCAACACCTATAACCAGCCATACACCGAAAGTCTGCCGCAAGCCGAGCTAGCGAAGTAGATCGCTACCTACCAGACCAACACGTGGCTAGAGGCGACCGAGTTGTCGCCTCGCACCACTGCCTATCAACCTGAGGGCATCTCTCATGTATAAGAATATTCTAATCACAACGGCGGCAGACAATAACTCCAATATCCTGCAAAAAATCGAAGTGGCACGTAAGCTGGCAGACAAAGACAGCACCATACAGATCATTTCGGTAATGGAGCGTATTCCCCCTTATATCGCACCATCACTGCCGAGTGATTACCGCGAAACCACCGCTCAGCGCATCAAGGACGGTATTCGCCAGAAAATTGGCGGCGAGCACTACGAGATTCATGTTGTGGAAGGCAATGCTGCCCATCAGGTGGTCAAGTTTGCCAAACGCAACGGCGTCGACTGCATCATTATTTCCTCGAACCGCCCCGGCTTTCCCGACCACTTTATGGGCTCCACCGCCCTCAATGTTGTACGCCAGGCAGCGTGTACCGTGACGGTGGTTCGGTAGACCGGCCATTCGATCATCTGCGAAAGTTACCTATCCAACGCCGAGCCGGAAAAATCGCTAATCGGCCACTGAGTGGCCCATTGACGTTTTCGGCTTGGCGTTTGGCGCTTCAGCGCATATTCAGCGCGGCTGGCTTCGGCGCGATCTGCGAACGGTTGCGCGCCGAGCAGCGCTATCGGTGGATTCGCTCGGGTATAGCGAGCGCCTTTGCCGTCGCAGTGCGCTTGGTAACGTTTCGCTAGGTTATTGGTAATCCCCACATAGGTGCCGCGTTTGCACTCAAGTAAGTAGAGGAACCATTGGGTATCGGTATTGATACTACTCACCGCAACAACTCTTTATTTTTCGACCGCTACCACATAGACAGCGCTCGTTTCGCCGCGGTTTGAGGCGCTCAATGGTCGGCACGCCATCCACATACCACCAGCGCCCGTCTTCAAACACAAACCGTGAGTTTTCTTCCAGCACATGCCAGCGGTTTTGTTCACGGAAATAGGCTAAAAAATGGACTGTGCCCTGCCTCTCGTTTGCTGGCGGTGCCGCCACAATCGTGAGCGCTTTCCATTGGGTGTCTGGGTCGGGCGCTAGCTGTGCTGGCCGCGTTGATGCGTGCCAAGTGGCGAGTAGGTAATCACGGCTATTCAACGCAAATGCCGTGTAACGTGAGCGCATTAGCGCTTCTGGCGTAGATGCCGTTGCACCTTGGTGATAAGGCTGGCAACACGCCGTAAATGCAGCACCACTGCCGCACGGGCAGTTGGCTGACGTTGAGACTGGCGTTGAAAGCGTCATATTGAAAGCTCTGTATTCTTTGGTTTATAGATTTGGTATACGTTTTGTTTCGGTATTGGCACAGAGTTAGATATAGTACCAGAGCTACATCATCAGACAGACGGAGTACGACACACGACCAAGCATTCTTTCCAAACCCAGTGGAGGTTCTCCTATGAAGGTTTACAAACCCGAGTGGCAGTGCACGTTTAGCGTAAACGAAGGCGCGGTAGAATCAGCAACCTGGAAAGAGCGAATCGCCTGGCGGCTTAGACAAATCGCCGATCGACTAGAAGGCGGTGGCCGTACGGTAAAAATCGACTACAACGTCTCTCCGCACGTTAGCCGAGACGAAGTTGATACCTGTTTGGGAAAAGGGTTTGAGGTGACTCAGCGGCTGCTGACCCAACTTGCCCGCCAACAGGCCTGCGAAGATGTGATGCGCCATGCGAAAGCAGAGCTTTACGAAGAGCAGCATCAGCACTAATAGCCAGTCCGTAAGCGTCTCAAGAAAACACCCGCCTATTTAATATTGGCGGGTGTTTTTTATTTCCCCCTTGGCTGCTATTACACCACTTTCTTCCGGTACCCAGACCATGGCAAGCATGTGAATAGCGCGAGTAGCCCAAGCGCTAGTACCGCATCGCCAAGCACACCAACTCCCGTACCGAACACAGCACTCACCCCCATCGCTACCAATGCAGCACTACCAATCTGGCAGAACCCCACCAGCCCCGATGCCGTCGCCACATGCCCGTGTTCACTGGCAACCGCTCCGGATACCGCTAGCGATAGCGAGGAACCATTAGCAAGGCTGACTAAACACATCGGGAGTATCACACTGGCTGTGCCCTGTAGTTGCAACGCGCCCACGGCCAAAAATGCCACACCGCCAAGTACGAAAAACACGATGCCTGCGGTGATGATGCGATCATAGGGCCAGCGATCGAGCAGTCGTTTAGCCAGTAGATTGGCACCGATGATGCCAGCCGTCAGAGGCAAGTACAGCCAGCCACTCTGCTCCTCGCTCAACCCTTGGCGCGCGAATAGAAAGGGCGACTGGGTTAGGTAGACAAACCAAGCACTGTAGATCGCACAGACGACCAGCGTATAGCGGCAGAAGGTCCGGTCACGCAAAACGTGGCCAAATCCGGTAAAGGGCGAGGTCCGAGTACGATCCTGGACAGGGAGCGTTTCTGGCAGCAGCGTTAGCACCATCAGTAGCGCCATAGCACCGAAAGCAGCCACGCATAGGAAGTCGGCTCGCCATCCGAAGGTAGCGGCCAAGTGCCCACCGATGGCTGGCGCTAACGCTGGTGATAGCGACACTAGCGGGTAGACCATCGCGTAAACCTTGGCCGATGTGCGCTTATCACAAGTGTCGGCGATCAAAGCGCGACCAATCACTAGGCCCGACGCCGCACCAACCGCTTCGAGTATGCGCCAGGCCAGAAATCCGACATAGCTACCAGAGGCCGCACAGCCCAGCGAACCAGCCATGTACAGCGTAATGCCAGCAAGCAGCAACGGCTTGCGACCATAACGGTCCGACAGTGGCCCATAGACCAACTGCGCACTCGCCAGCGCCAGCAGATAAATAGAGACCGTTTGCGGCATTTGCCAGTCGGCAACGCCGAACTCAATGGTCATGCTCGGCATCGCGGGTAGATACACGTCAGAGGCAATCAGGCCAAAGGCACTGAGCATGGCGACGGTCAGGATGAAAGATACACGAGGCATGGCCACTCCCTGCAGCAGTAGCCAACCTGCTGCGCGCGATATGGGTTAAGAAGAATCTAAATTCAGAAGGAATAAGCGCCATGGTACGAGGCAGCTTTGCATGTGAAAATGCATGAATATGCAGTGAGTGGCTGCATATTTGCAGCATGGAGAAATTCATGAACTGGGATGATGTGCAAATTTTCCTAGCGGTGTATCGCGCAGGTACGCTACGAGGGGCAGCGCAGCAGCTATCCATTGACCAAACCACCGTAGGTCGGCGCTTGACTAGCCTGGAGCGAGCACTGGGTAGTCGGCTATTCCTGCGTGCCACGGGCGGGTTGGTACTGACCGATAGCGGTCAACAAGTGCTAACCACGGCCGAGGAGATGGAGCGGCTAGCCGTCTCCTTCAAGCGACGCGGCGAGGGAGCTGACGAACGAGTCGCTGGTGAAGTGCGCGTGACCACGACTGACGCACTCGCTGTGGACTTCGTGGTGCCAGCAATTGAACGCCTGCGTACCAGCCATCCCGAGGTGCGTGTGGTCTTGAGCACCACGACGCGATTATTCGACTTGGCGCGGCGTGAAGCCGATGTCGCCGTGCGTACGCTACGCCCGGAACAACCCGAGTTGATCGTGCGACAACTTGGCCGCTGGGAGGTCGGTTTATACGCGACCCAGCGTTATCTGGAACAGCATGGCGAGCCACAACCCGGTGAAGGCTTCGCAGGTCACGATATTGCGCTCTACCAAAGAGGAGTAACCGGGCGGCAGGATGACACGTTGGCTGGCGAATCAAGGCGACTGGGGCGTGTAGTCGCCGAGCTGGACTCCAGCCTGATGTTGGCAACCTTTGTACGTGCAGGCCTGGCCTTGGGAGAATTACCGGACTACTTGGCCCAGCGTGACCCCAAGCTGATACGCGTATGGCCTGAGCGCCGCCGGGCCAAGCCTTATGAGACATGGCTTGTCTTGCACCAGGATTTAGCACGCACGGCGCGGGTCCGGGTCGTTGTGGAGGCAATCGCGGAAATGTTCGCCCATTGACGTGTACAACTAGCTTACGAAGCCGCCATTATAAGTAACGACCATCATCCCAAATGGGGTGTTTCTAGCGCCTGCCCTAATCGCTGCATAAACGCCGTACACTCGTGCAGCTGCGCCGTCTCAATATACTCATCGGGTTGATGCGCCTGGGCGATGCTGCCAGGGCCAAGAATTATTGTCTGCAAGCCCTGGCCTTGGAACTGCCCTGCCTCGGTGGCATAAGCGACCGCATGATTACAGCAGGCGTGTGGCAGATGGTCTTTGGCTAAGCGAAGCACTTGTTCGTTCTCGCGGTCGGCCAAGCCCGGTACTGTCACGTTTAACGGCTCGGTGGTGATTTCAACGTGCTTGCCTTTAGCCTGCAGCTCAGCGCTTAGCTGGGCGCAATAGGCATCAAAGCGCGCGTATATTTCGTCGAAGGTGTCCGTGGGCAGATGGCGAATTTCCCACTCAAACTGACACTCCCGCGCCATAATGTTGATCGCCGTACCGCCTTTTATTTTGCCAACGTGCAGGCTGGTATGAGGCACATTAAAGGCCTCATCGACGCGGCCCTCTTCCACCAATGCCGCCATGGTGTCTTCAATGAACGTGACGAGCCTTGCCGCAACATGGATAGCAGACGTGCCTTGATTCACTTGGCTACTGTGGGCCTCCTGGCCAATCACGGTAGTGCGCAGATTCGTTGCGCCTTTTTGCGCGACCACAGGCTGCATGCTGGTAGGTTCACCAACAATGACGTGGGCGGTGGTGGAGTAGTGCTCGTAAAAGCGTTTAATAAGACTCGGCGCGCCCACACAGCCAATTTCTTCGTCGTAAGAAAATCCGAAATAGATAGGCTGCTTCAGCGGCGCATTGACCCAGGTAGGCACCATGGCTAACGCACAGGCAATAAAGCCTTTCATATCACAGGTACCACGCCCGTACAGGCGCCCATCGCCGCCATCGCGAAGGGTAAACGGATCACTCGACCATGGCTGACCGGCCACCGGCACTACGTCGGTATGCCCAGAAAGCATCACCCCGCCAGGGGCGTCAGGGCCTACGCGGGCAATCAGGTTAGCTTTGGTGCCACACGGGCTCATCACCCGCTCTGAAGCCACACCATAATCAGCTAGATAGTGCTCAACGAATTCAATTAGGGCCAAATTAGATTCGCTGGAAGTGGTATCGAACGATACTAGCTTCGCCAGTAAGGTGGTCGCGTCAGTCATACTGCTCTCGTCAGTTAGGCTCTTCATATCACCCTATCACCGCCTTTCTCCTTTGCCTACTAAGCAGGCCAACGGACAGCGAAACGTTGACTGTCACGTCGAGTTCATCGTGCATTCATGAAAACGTCATCTACACTTTCTACTGTTCAGTGCACCCAAAAACTTAATAAACGTACTGCGAACGACCCACAAGGAGCCGTTATGTCTCGTTTCACATTGCACGCGCTTGCCCTAGGGGTGGCTACTGCCACGTTTAGCCTTTCTGCCCATTCTGCGACCGAAGTGACCTGGTGGCACGCTATGGGAGGCCAGCTTGGTGAAATCCTTGAAGAAATGACGGAGGAGTTTAACGCTTCTCAGGACGACTACCACGTCACACCCAGCTACCGCGGCAATTATACCGAAACGATGACCGGCGCCATTGCGGCGTTCCGTGCGGGCGAGCAGCCGCATATTCTCCAGGTTTTTGAAGTCGGCACTGGCACTATGATGAACGCCAAAGGTGCCATCTACCCCGTGTACGAGTTGATGGAAGAGCATGGCCGCGCGTTTGATCGCGAAGCCTTCCTGCCAGCGGTAGTCGGTTACTACACCGACACCAACGGCAACATGCTGTCGTTCCCGTTCAACTCTTCTACGCCGATTATGTACTACAACCGCGACATGTTTGAGGAAGCGGGTCTAGACCCTGAGCAGGCGCCGCAAACCTGGTCTGAAGTGGCCGATTTTTCGCGCCAAATCGTCGATTCTGGGGCGGCCAGCTGTGGCTTTACCACCTCCTGGCCTAGCTGGGTAATGCTGGAAAACTTCTCCGCTTGGCATAATGTGCCGCTTGGTACGCTGGAAAACGGCTTTGGCGGCATGGAAACAGAGTTCAATTTCAACAATGAGCTGGTCGCCCGCCATTGGGACAACCTCCATAACTGGCAGGAAGAGGGGGTCTTTAAGTGGGGCGGCCCCGGTTCTGGCCCTGACTCAGAGCCGATGTTCTACTCCCAGGACTGTGCGATTTTCTTCGGTTCTTCTGCTTCCCGTGCGGATGTCGCTGCTAACTCTGACTTTGAAGTCGGTTTCGGTATGCAGCCCTACTATGACGACGTAGATGGTGCGCCACAGAACTCCATCATTGGCGGTGCCACCCTGTGGGCACTACAAGGCCACACCGATGACGAGTATGAAGCCGTTGCCGCCTTCTTTGAGTACCTCTCACAGCCTGAGGTACAAGCCGAGTGGCACCAGCAAACCGGTTATCTGCCCATCACTCAAGCGGCGTGGGACTTAAGCAAAGAGCAGGGCTACTACGATGAGAACCCAGGTGCCGATATTTCGCTGAAGCAGATGACGCTAAACGAACCGACCGAGAACTCGAAAGGCCTGCGGTTTGGTAACTTTGTACAGATCCGCGACATTATCTCCGAAGAGATGGAAGCCGTGATGACCGGTGGCAAATCGGGCCAGGAAGCAGCTGACGACGCAGTGGCACGTGGCAATGATTTACTCCGTGACTTTGAAGCTGCCAACCAGTAAATAAGTACTCACTTCGCCGCTTACCCCACTGGGTAGGCGGCGATTTCGTTTGTCGATGCTTATATTTACTAACCATTTGCAGAGCTGCCCATGCAAACTAAACGCATGACCTACCCTGGTCGCTTTTTGCCCTACGCGCTGCTGGCGCCCCAGGTGATTGTGACGCTGATTTTCTTTATCTGGCCTGCTGGCCAAGCGTTGTATCAGTCGCTATTGCGCGAAGACGCCTTTGGGCTGCGCTCGACGTTTGTGGGCTTGGAAAACTTCGCTCGCCTGTTTCGCGATGGCGCTTATCTTAACTCGCTCTCCGTGACAGCGGTGTTTGCCGTCGGTACCACACTCCTGTCAATGACGGTGGCTCTATTATTGGCCAGCACCGTCAACCGGATGATTCGCTCACGTAGCACCTACACCACACTGCTGGTGTGGCCCTACGCCATAGCCCCCGCCCTTGCGGGCGTTTTGTGGTGGTTTATCTTCAACCCCTCCATCGGCATTGTTCCCTATATGCTAGAAATGGTGGGTTATCAGTGGAACCACCGCAACTCAGGAAGTGACGCCATGCTGCTGGTGATTTTTGCCGCCGCCTGGAAGCAGATCTCCTATAACTTTCTCTTTTTTCTAGCGGGCCTACAGTCAATCCCACAATCGCTGATTGAAGCCGCCTCCATTGACGGCGCCAGCCCGACTAAGCGCTTCTGGACGATTATTTTCCCGCTGCTGACGCCAACGACCTTCTTCTTGATGGTGGTTAACGTGGTTTACGCCATGTTCGATACATTTGGCATTATTCACGCAACTACCCAAGGCGGCCCCGCCCAGGCAACCAACACGCTGGTCTATAAGGTCTACGCCGATGGCTTCGTCGGCTTGAATTTAGGCTCTTCGGCCGCTCAGTCAGTGATTTTAATGGCCATTGTGGTCGCACTCACGGTGGTGCAGTTCCGCTTTATCGAGCGCCGCGTGAACTACTAACACCACTGGCTAATTGTTTGGGAGACTTTCAATGGTTGAAAACCGACCCTGGGCGAATTTTTTTGCTCATCTGACGTTGATGATTGGCGTCGCGGTGGTGGTGTTCCCCGTGTACGTTGCGCTCGTGGCGTCTACCCAGGCGCCAGGCGACTTGCTACGCGGTACACTGCCGATGCTGCCCGGCGCCCATGGTATCGAAAACTTTACCCGTATGTGGCAGTCCGGCGTTTCCAACGCAGGAGCCCCACCAGCAGGCATGATGCTATGGAACAGTTTTGTTATGGCCATGGCGATTACCATAGGAAAACTGTCGATCTCACTACTGTCGGCGTTTGCAATTGTTTACTTCCGCTTTCGTTTTCGGATGTTCTTCTTCTGGCTAATTTTCATCACGCTGATGCTGCCGGTGGAAGTACGCATTATTCCGACGTTTCAGGTCGTTGCGGACCTCAACATGCTCAATAGCTTTGCCGGGCTGTCGATTCCGCTGATTGCCTCGGCCACCGCGACGTTTCTGTTCCGCCAGTTCTTTATGACCATTCCCGAAGAAATGCTCGAAGCCGCCCGTGTCGACGGCGCCGGGCCACTGAAGTTTTTTAAAGACATCTTAATGCCGCTGTCAGTGACCAATATCGCCGCACTGTTTGTGATCATGTTTATCTACGGCTGGAACCAGTACCTGTGGCCGCTACTAATCACCACCGACCCTGATTATTACACCATCGTGATGGGTATCCAGCGCATGACTTCGGAAGAGAATCCCCAGTGGCAACTCGTCATGGCGGCAGTGGTGATGGCAGCGCTACCGCCGGTATTAGTGATTCTGTTTATGCAACGCCTATTTGTGAAAGGCCTGACCGAGACGGAGAAATAAGATGGCTAGCATTACCTTGGAAGGGCTGAAGAAAACCTATAGCGGCGATGTTCACGCCGTCAAAGGCATCGACTTACAGATTGAAGATGGCGAGTTTGTGGTACTCGTCGGGCCATCCGGTTGTGGAAAATCGACCCTGCTGCGCATGGTCGCGGGGCTTGAAACCATTACCGAAGGCACGCTCAAAATCGGCGACCGGGTAGTAAATAAGCTAGAGCCCGCTGAACGCGATATCGCCATGGTGTTCCAGAACTACGCGCTTTATCCGCACATGACCGTCTACAACAACCTCGCTTATGGCTTAAAGAACCGGGGTTTCAAAAAAGATGACATCGATAAACGCGTGCGCTTAGCGGCCAAGATGCTGGAGATTGAAGACTTCCTGGAGCGCAAACCCCGCAAGCTTTCCGGCGGCCAGCGCCAGCGGGTAGCAATGGGCCGAGCACTGGTGCGCGAGCCTTCAGCCTTCTTGTTCGATGAACCGCTTTCCAACCTGGACGCCAAGCTGCGCGTACAGATGCGGGTGGAGATTAAACAACTACAGCGTCGCCTAAAAACCACCAGCCTGTATGTCACCCACGACCAGCTGGAAGCCATGACCCTGGGCGACCGTTTGGTCGTGCTAAATGCCGGGCAAATTGAGCAAGTAGGCACACCGATGGAGATCTACGCCCGTCCGGCCACAATGTTCGTTGCGGAATTTATTGGCTCTCCGGCAATGAACATGTTGCCGCTGGAGTATCTGCGTACTCAAAACAGCAGCGTGCTGGAACACCTTCCCAAAGGCACCGACACCCTCGGCATTCGCCCAGACGACATGCACCTCACCGCACCCGATACGCCACATCTAGCCATCGACGCGACACTCATGCTCTTTGAGGCGGCAGGCGCGGAAAGCCATCTGTACGTTAATCTCGCCGACAGCGAGCAACCCACGGTGATTCGCACCGCTGGCCAGCCAGCCGTTCGTGAAGGTGAAACATTGCGCTTCTACGTGACCCGCGATGCTCTTCATCCTTTTAATAGCACCACTCGAAAGCGCACCGATGGTTAACACCGCTGCTTAAGAAAAATACGCATAAGAAAAGTACGTCATCGGAGACTTCATGCGCTACGTTTGAGCTAATAACAATAACTCGCTGCTCCGCTATTTTTTGCCGGTAGCGTATGGATCTCTGTGATGAATACTGGTCTATGAAGACAGCATGTTATGGCCTCGACACCTTATACCGCGATCATTCTCACCCAAAGTAAACCCAGGAGAAGCGGCATGAATACTACCACCACACCTTATGTCGATGGCTTCATCGCTGCCGTGCCGACCGCTAATAAATCTGAATTTATTGAGCACGCCCGCGCCGCCGCAGAAGTGTTCAAAGAGTTCGGCGCACAGCGAGTGGTAGAAAGCTGGGAAGACGATGTTCCCGAAGGAGAGGTCACCTCGTTCTCCATGGCGGTTAAGCGAAAAGATGACGAAAGCGTTGTTTTTTCATGGATAGAGTGGCTTTCCAAAGCGATACGCGATGTCACTATGCAAAAAGTCATGGAAGATCCACGCTTACAAATGGACGTTAACTCCATGCCCTTTGATGGTAAGCGTCTTATTTATGGAGGCTTTGAAAGCATCATGACTATGTGAGTACGCTGGGCCGTTTCACTCAGTAGGAACGGCCCGAAAACCCTTCCACTTGCTAGTTTACCTCTCCAAGCGCAATCCCATAGCGGCTAAAACGCATCTTAATGGCTCCTTTCATATTGATGTCATCGTTCATCGTTAGCGTGCCAGAAAGGCCTAACAATGTGGTGACATCAATGACAAACCAACCGCGCAAACCACTCAGCGACGAAGAAATCGCTTACTTAGAGGAACTGGCTAACGGCAACGCATTAGCCAAGCAGCGTCGCCGCGAGAAAAAGCGCCAAACGCCAGCGACAAAGAAACCCTTAGACTAACCACGCCTTACCAAGACTGATGTCATGTACGCTTCTTAAAACCATTTAACTATTATCATAGACAGCATAATGCAAAAAGCCGATGTACTTTTAGCACATCGGCAAAACGATCTTAATAAGTGACTTAAGCGCTAAGGAAGCTATTTATTATTTAAAAGTGATAGCGGGCACCTATTGCATAATACAGATCATCTTCGAAGTTATCATTGGCATCTTTATTGGCATCATTTAGCTCGACAAATACATCAAGATTGTTAGAAACATCGTAATGCGCCGCAGCGGCCCAAGCGTCACGATCATTATCCGCATTATCGGGATCAATGTTGTAATAATCGAGATAGAAGGTCCAAGCGCCGGTGGCAAAGCTACCACCTAGGCCTACCGTATCAAAACCGCCTCCCCGCTTATCGTTATCACCACGGGTTTCATAACCTAAACGCGCAGAGAAAGCGTCATTTATATCGTACGTGGCCGTAGTACCAAAACGTGTTTCACCGTTGCCACCGCCACGAACGGTATCTTCTACATAGCCAAGTGCTAAACGTAAGGGGCCAGTCGCGTAAACGACGCCACCTTGTGTGGCGATAACGCTACCTTCGCTAGACTGCTGCGCTTCAGTGAGACCACGCTCAGAAAAGTGTTTTGCTGAGAAAACAGCCTGAAAACCGTTGATCTCAGGCGTTTTATAGCCAAGTGAGTCGCCACGCGCCTGAAGACCACCGCCGGCAAATTCATAGCCACGCTCTACATAAACATCGAACGGTGTCATCACGTAGTTATCGTAGTAACTGTTATAGTTACCCGCCATAAACGTACCGTACTGCTTACTTTCGAGACCAAGGTAGCTATTACGCACTTCGTCAAAGCCCGGGCGGCTGCGCTCATCCCCAGTAAAACGCCACTCTACCCGTGCAAACGCGCGCAGGTCAGCGTTGATTTGATGACCTGCCGTAAAGCGCAAACGAGAACCAAAATTACGGAACTCCTCGCCATTATCAACGCCATTTTTTTCACCACCGCCTTCAAACCCCATGGCGATGCGGCCGTAGATATCTAGCGTCGTGCCGTCTTGGTCATACACCACCGCCGCCTGAGCCGCAGAGGCACCCAACAAACCACTAATAGCTAGAGCAAGTGTCGCCTTTTTAAACATGATTGATCCCATTAAAGTAGTTAGCGCTTGTTATCAGCACTTTTAGTTACAAGAGAATTCAGATACCGAAGTCTTCTAATTCAATTTATTTTTAACCCAATATTCGAAAAAAAAGGGTCGTCATAAAAACCAAAAAATTATATTTAAGCTGCTTACTGAGCTTTTAATTGCGCGTTGCGAAGGCACAATCGAGGATATGTTCACCTCGTCGTCAGCTACCTTAAAACCGATATATGTCATTCTTCTTAAAGTTTTATTTTTTAGCGTTTTTTTTGATAACCATAAAAATGCAACCTGATCGACATATTGATCTGCTACAGCATCACCATTCACTAGGGGCTTCCCCATTAAAAATGGTGGCCTGTCATCCCATGTTCACCAGGCTGTATTGGCAGTGTCACTATCGCTGCGCATAGTCAATGCAACAGTGAATGAAATAGTGAGTAAAAACGTGATAAAGGGATGGATCGCCCATGCGACTCTGTATCGTTAGCGAAACATGGTCACCAGAAATAAATGGTGTTGCGCATACCTTAAATAGGCTATGTCGTGAACTCACTCGGTTGGGGGTAACAGTGGATGTTATTCGCCCTACACCAAGCATGGCTGCCGGCACCAACAATGTTGCTCAAGAGCGTTCTCAAGAACCGTATCAGGAACCCTATCAAGAACTGTCCCAAGAGCTTCAGGTTCGGCGGTTAGCGCTACCGGGTTATAACGCTGTGCAGATTGGTCTTGCCAGCCCCTCACAACTTCGCCGTTTCTGGCAGAAGCAGCGTCCCGATTCTATTTATCTGGCAACCCAGGGCCCACTGGGCTGGGCAGCTCGGCATGCAGCACGCCAACTGAACATACCTTTAGTGGCTGGCTGGCATACTAATTTCGATCACTACTGCCATGACTACGGAGTTTCCTGGCTAGCTGCCGCCACGCGGCGATATTTGCGCTATTTCCATAACGGCTGCGATCTTACCCTTGTGCCCACTCAACAACAGGCTGAAGCGCTACGCGCCCAGGATATCCGCGATGTAAAGGTGCTCTCACGCGGCATTGATGGCGATATTTTTTCCCCAGCCCACCGCGACGACACCCTACGCGAACAGTGGGGGGTTAGCGAACATCAACCTGTTGCGCTGTATGTGGGCCGCTTAGCCCCAGAAAAAAACCTAGCGTTACTGCAAGAAACGCTGCAGGCCATGAGTGATGTGCGCCCCGATATGGCACACGTCATTGTTGGCGATGGCCCAGGCCGCGCTCAGTTACAAAAAGCGCTACCAGACGCTCATTTCACCGGTTTTGTGAATAAACAGGCACTAGCACGCCACTATGCCAGTGCCGATATGTTTATTTTCCCTTCTCAGTCAGAAACATGGGGAAATGTGGTGACTGAAGCCATGGCCAGCGGGCTGGCAGTCGTGGCCTATCACCACGCCGCCAGCGCTGAGCTGATCCAAAGCAGGCACAACGGTATCACCGTTCCCCCTGGCGATACGCTTGCCTTTCAACAGGCTGCCGTCGCGTTATGCCAGCACCCTGCTGACTACGCCCGTCTAGGTAGAACCGCCCGCCTACGCGCGCTAGAGCAAAGCTGGCCGGGAATCGCAGAGCAGTTCTTACGCTATTTACAAAATGCCCAGGAGACTCACCATGCGTCCGCGTCCGCTTGTCGTATTCGATCGTCTTGATGTCTTTGAATGGCAGCTTTGCCAACGGGTAACACACCTATCGCTTTATCGCCCCTGGCGGCTAACGCTGCAAACGGCAAGTAAGCTAGGAGACTGGCCTGTCTGGGTATTACTAATCGCTGCACAGCCCTGGTTACAGCCTAATGGTGCTTGGCGAATCATGCAGTACAGCGCCATCGCACTGTTCGCAGTCGCTATTTATAAGTTGGTAAAAACGCGGCTGTGTCGCGAACGTCCGTTCATCACCTACCTCGGTGGCGTCCATTGTGGTGAGCCTGCCCGAGACAAATACAGCTTCCCCAGTGGTCACACCATGCATGCGGTGATGTTTAGCGTGTTGGTCGCCGCTCATACCCCCTGGTTGCTACCTATTGTGATTCCCCTTAGTTTACTGATTGCCGTTTCACGGGTGGGGCTTGGGCTACACTATGTCAGTGATGTCATTGCTGGCGCAGCCATGGGCTATGGCTTTGCGCTACTGAGTCTTTATTGGATGGGATAACCCTTTGTGGTTGGCTGCTCAATGCCGTATCAATAAAAGCAAAAAGCCACCAACGTGAACGCAGGTGGCTCTTGGTATTGTCGATTAACTATCTCTATAGTTTTAATTATCTACATATCGGGAGGCATATCGTCATGATCCTCTATGGTGGTCATAAATGATGTCTTGAACATCATATAAAGACCGACTCCCGAAAACCCTAGAAACAGCACAAACATGCATAACATCAACACCATCGCCATAGCGCTTGTCCCTGGAAGTGTGCGGCTGCTACGTTGACGTCTTCTAACCGCTGAATTTTGGTTTACACCAGAGGATAGACCAAAATGTCACGCCCATTGATACAAAAGCTGTCCAGAAAATCTGGAAAAGATAAATATTAATAAAAATCAAAGTGTTAAAAACAATTAATTGACGCAAAAAAACCACCCCGCTTTCACGAGATGGTGATTTTGCATCAATGCTGCTCCCTGGCGGTGATGATCAGCGTTTCCTTACACTGATAAGGGTGAGCAGGCTAGTCCTTTCACATCCTTTTGCTAATATGGCTCCATGCCTTCCCTAATTACCTATTAGCCTGCTCACGCTTGTTTACTCATTGTGGCTAAAATTGCTGCGAAGCGTTTTTTGAGATTAATTTCACTTAAAAATTAGAATCACAACATTACTGCTGTAGTCAGGTTATTGCAGACAACAGGCCAAGCGCCACTTTTAACGCAAAAATATACTACAAACAACACCTTAAAAACAAAAAGCAATACCAAGCTAAGAGACAAACGCCGCTATTTCATGGCTAAAACTGACACATGCGACAAAATCACATGGCCAGCTAGCACTCAAACGATGGGAAATTGATGGCACCAACTGCCTGCAACGATTATTTTTAATGACAGCGTACCTAAAGTCTCTCTACAAGCGCTCAGCTGATGAGGATTCTTTCGATGAAGCGTGCAATGGCGATCAGTTTATTGATGATAGTGACACTTCTGGTAATAAGCGGCTGCAATACTATCCGCGGCGCAGGCGAAGACATTGAGCGCGGCGGCGAAGCTATTCAGCGCTCCGCAGGTAGTTAATGGCTATGATGACCGTATACCTTTCACACGGCCTGGAAAGCGGACCTGGCGCTTTGAAAGTACAAGCGTTAAAAGGGGTTGCTGAGCAGCTAGATAACTGCGAACCCGTGGTCATGGATTACCGTGGTATGAAGGAGCCCCAGGAGCGTTTAGAGCATTTGCTTGCCGTGATTGCCGAGCGAAACGACACGCTTGCTAACTGCGTTATGGCGGGCTCCAGCCTCGGCGGATGGTTAAGTGCAGCGGTGAGTGCTCATGAACCTGTGTTAGGTTGTTTTTTATTAGCCCCTGCTCTTGGCTTGCCAGATTACCCGCAAACCTCTATCACACTGCAAGCGCAACACACGCATATCATTCATGGATGGCGAGACGATGTCGTGCCACCCGGTCCAGTGATTGAACATGCCCGCCGTCAACGGCTTTCGCTACGCATGATTGACGATGACCATCGCCTTCACAACAGCCTCGATACAATACTTTCCGATTTCGAGCAATTTTTAGAGCGGTGTCTTTAAAAGCGGTGTCTTTAAAAGTTACATCTTTTAGAACTGTATTTTTAAAACCGCATTTTTAGAACAACGTGAATCGCACACGCCCTCCAGCTAACAAAGTGTTACAACAAATAGTCGACATACGCCAAACAAAGCTATACAAGTAGTGTACAAGCCATAGGAGAATGCTCATGTTTGGTCTATTTAAGCGCGATCCCAAGAAAAAGCTCCAGCAAGATTACGAGCGTAAATTACAGGCAGCAATGGAAGCTTCACGCAATGGTGACATGAGAGCGAACGCGACATTGACGGAAGAAGCAGAAGCTATTCTGACTGAGATCAATCGCCTTAAAGCAGAAGAACGCTAGGACACAACGCCCATGCGCCATCATTTCATCGCTGCCATGGCTCTAGGCTGGCTACCTTTAGCGGCTCATGCTAGCTGCCCTATTCCCGGCCAGTGGTGGCAATCGCAACATGCTGTTGCTAACAGCGCTGTTTTAGCCCAAGCAATACAGCATCAGGTTGTCCTATTGGGCGAGCAACATGATGCCATTGACCACCACCGTTGGCAGTTGCACACCCTAGCGGGGCTTTACGCGCTGCGTGACGATATGGTTATCGGGTTAGAAATGCTGCCCCGGGAAGCGCAACCCGTGCTCGATGATTGGGTTGCGGGCTTGTTATCCGAAGAAGCGCTGTTGGAGCAGTCCGGCTGGGAGGAGAACTGGGGGTTTGATGCTGACCTTTACTTACCCATTCTCCATTTCGCGCGTGTTCAACAGATTCCTCTGATCGCCCTAAACATTACGCCCGAACTGCGTCAGCGCTTAGCTCGTGACGGCTTCAGCAGCGTGCCTGCCGACCAGCGGCATCATATACCTGCACCGCTACCGCCAAGCGCTGGCTATGAAATGCGCTTAAAAGACGTATTTGATCAGCATGCAATGGATGACGACGACCCCGCTATGCTGAGACGCTTTTTACAGGCCCAACTTAGCTGGGACGTCGCGATGGCTGAAGGGCTGGCTAACGCCGCCGTAGAGGGTAAATTGGCCGTTGGCTTAATGGGTTTAGGCCATGTGATTTATCACGATGGTGTGCCCCACCAACTTGATGGGCTAGGGGTGGATCACACCTTCAGCTTACTGCCCTGGTCAACAGAAACCTGTGAGCCACCCGACCCTGCATTAGCAGATGCTGTTTTTGTACTGCCAGCGGCGGAGTAACCGCTAACAGTTTGGTTGCGAATAGATTGATCGCGAATAGATTGGTCACTAACAGGTTATTCGTTAAAAGAATGGTCAGTTAGGCATCATCTGCCAGCGCAGGCAGCAGCGTTTTCAATTTACGGGTAAGAGTATTGCGCCCCCAGCCGAGTAATTCGGCGGCTTCCCCCTTGCGTCCACCGGTATGTTTCAGTGCCGTTTCAATCAGAATGCGCTCAAAATCCGGCACGGCTTCCTCCAACAGGTGGGTATGGCCTTCCGCCAGGGCGTGGTCAGCCCAATCCCTGAACGCGGAACGCCAATCGCCATAAACGCTACCTTCGGAAGCGTTGACCGAGCGCAGCTCTGGGGGCAAGTCCTCAATGAGAATTTCGCGACCAGAAGCCATTACCGTTAGCCAACGGCAAATATTTTCTAATTGACGAACATTACCCGGCCACGGCAAACGAGTAAGGTGCGCTTCTGCTTCGGGCGTTAACACCTTGATATCTGTGGTCAGCTCTTTGGCAGCTTCCGCTAAGAAATGACGCGTTAAACGCGGAATATCCTCCCGACGTTCGGAAAGGCGCGGCAGATGAACGCGAATCACGTTTAAGCGGTGGAACAAGTCCTCCCGGAACCGCCCATCGTCAACTAACGATTCTAGGTTCTGATGGGTAGCAGCAATAATACGTACATCGACTTTTACAGGCGTATGGCCGCCCACGCGATAGAATTCACCATCCGCTAACACACGTAGCAAACGCGTTTGCGTTTCAGCGGGCATATCACCAATTTCATCGAGAAACAGCGTTCCGCCGTTAGCCTGCTCAAAGCGACCTTGGCGTTGCTGCGCTGCCCCTGTAAACGCGCCCTTCTCATGGCCGAATAGTTCGGACTCAATCAAGTCCCGGGGAATCGCTGCCATGTTCAGCGCAATAAACGGCTTGCCTGCTCGTGGGCTATGTTGATGCAGCGCCTGAGCAACACGCTCTTTACCGGTGCCAGACTCACCGTTAATTAACACCGTGATGTGGGAGTGGGAAAGCCGCCCGATGGCGCGAAACACTTCCTGCATAGCAGGTGCTTCACCAATAATCTCAGCACTCAACCCTTCCGGCACGCTGACCGGGCGCTGACGCTCTCTTGCATGAGCGACCGCACGACGCACCAGCGCCAGCGCTTCGTCCACATCAAAGGGTTTCGGCAGGTATTCAAAGGCACCCCCTTGGTAAGACGCCACGGCACTGTCGAGATCCGAATGCGCGGTCATCACAATCACAGGCAGGTCAGGGTGTGCATCACGCACCCGGGACATTAAATCCAGCCCATCAATGCCGGGCATACGAATGTCAGTCACCAGGACATCCGGTGGATTTTCTAACAGTCGCTCCAGCGCGGTATCGGCGCGTTCAATACACTCTATATCCAGGTCTGGCTGCGCTAAGGCCCGCTCTAATACCCAACGGATGGCGCGGTCATCATCGACAATAACCACTCGTGCTACATCGGTTTGTGTCGCCTCAGTCATGACGCTTCTCCGGTGAAATTAACAACCAATGGAATCAGTAAACGAAATTCGGTATGTCCTGGGCGGGAGTCGCATTCGATCAATCCTTGATGTTGGTGCAAAATCGATTGAGCAATTGATAGCCCCAGGCCGCTACCTTCAGCGCGCCCAGACACCATGGGATAGAAAAGCGTTTCACGTAACGTTTCAGGTATGCCAGGGCCATTATCAATAATCCCCACTTCACTGACTAAACGATGGCGTTCAGCCCCCAGCGTAAATTGGCGGCGTGCGCGGGTGCGCAACATAAGCTCCGGCGAAGGCGTTGCTGCATCACTCATGGCCTGTACCGCGTTACGTGCCACATTCAACACCGCTTGGATCATTTGAGATTCATCGCCAGAAAGATCCGGCAAACTCGGGTCATAATCACGACGGACCTCAACATGCGGATGCTCGGCAATCAGCAGCGCTCGCACCCGCTCTAACACCTTATGGATATTGACCGGCTCATGTTTGACGATGCGATTGGGGCCCAACATGGAGTCGACCAAATCTCGCAGCCGATCCACCTCTTCCACAATAATATGGGTGAATTCACGTAGTGCAGGATCGTCCAGATCGCGCTCCAATAATTGGGCAGCACCGCGAATCCCGCCCAAAGGGTTTTTAACTTCATGAGCCAAGCCCCGCGCCAACACTTTGATTGTCTCTTGCCGTGTGGTCAGCGCTTCTTCCCGGGAAATCTGCATTAGCCGATCACGGGGCTCTACTTCGAGTAATAGTTCATCGGCTGAAAGCGGGGTCACGGTGTAGTCCACCGTTAATGGCTCGCTGTTCAGCGGCGTAATACGTGCTTCGCGTTGGGTATAGGGATGAAAGGCATCTCGCGCTTTAGCGAGGACATCATCAATACTCTCATCGCCCCCTAACAGCGTGTCTAAACTAATGCCCTGCACACGGCTAAAACTCACCGCTAGCAACGCTTCCGCTGCCGGATTCATCCAGCGAACGCGGAGTTCACCGTCTAGCAGTAAGACTGCGGTGGTGAGGTGTTCAAGTAAGCGCTGGTACATGGCGTATCCTGAAGCGTCGCTTTAAAAAATAGCGTTATCGAGCGTATGAAAGAGAAACTGCAAAAAGCGCGCCAATTGACCACTTGCACGGCTAATGAGCAGGGGGCGAGGATGTAGCGAGCCGTTATAGCGCAGTTCTAGCAGTCAGCTTGTCACTTATTGCACCATTATAGTGCACATGACTCATCGTCAATAAAAATACTCACCGCATCAGTGCGGTGCCGCAGACAGCGCTCTCCCCCTTGCAAACAGACCTCTTCAACTCACTATCCAATGGTATAAAAAAACCCCGCCGAAGCGGGGTTTTAGGCCAGTCACACCCGAGGGGGTGGTACTAGCTGCTGTGCTTAGCAATCGCTCTTAACAGCTGTAGTACATATCGAACTCAATCGGGTGAGTGGTCATGCGAATGCGCTCCACTTCTTCCATCTTGAGGTCGATGTATGCATCGATCATATCATCAGTAAACACGCCACCTTCGGTCAAGAACGCGCGGTCTGCATCGAGTGCTTCCAACGCTTGGTCCAGGCTGTTGGCAACGGTCGGTACTGACTTACCTTCTTCAGGCGGCAGGTCGTACAAGTTTTTATCCATGGCATCGCCAGGATGTATCTTATTCTTAATACCGTCGATACCCGCCATCAGCAGAGCTGCGAACGCCAGGTAGGGGTTAGCAGTCGGGTCAGGGAAACGTGTTTCAACACGCTTACCTTTCGGGCTAGCGGTGTACGGAATACGGATAGAGGCAGAACGGTTGCGAGCGCTGTAGGCCAACATAACCGGCGCTTCAAAGCCTGGCACCAAACGCTTATATGAGTTGGTAGACGCGTTAGTGAAGGCGTTCAGAGCACGAGCGTGCTTGATCACACCGCCAATGTAGTAAAGCGCCATTTCAGAAAGCCCAGCGTACTCGTCACCCGCGAACTGGTTCTGACCATCTTTCCAGAACGACTGGTGTACGTGCATACCAGACCCGTTGTCACCAACAAGCGGCTTCGGCATGAACGTAGCGGTTTTGCCGTAAGCGTGAGCCACGTTGTGGATCACGTATTTCATTTCCTGAACTTCGTCAGCTTTCTTCACCAGCGTGTTGAATTTAACGCCGATTTCGTTCTGACCCGCGTTAGCAACCTCGTGGTGGTGAACCTCAACGGTCTGGCCAATCGCTTCCAGGGTGTTACACATTGCACCACGAATGTCGTGGAAGCTATCAACCGGGGGAACCGGGAAGTAGCCGCCTTTAACGCGCGGGCGGTGCCCCAAGTTGCCGCCTTCTACCTGATTACTGGTCGCCCAAGCGCCTTCATCAGAGGTAATTTTGTACATGGAACCCTGAATGTCAGATTTCCAATGGACTTCGTCAAAAATGAAGAACTCAGGCTCAGGGCCAAAGAAGGCGGTGTCGCCCAGACCGGTGGACTGCAGGTAAGCTTCTGCGCGCTTGGCAATAGAACGCGGGTCACGGTCATAGCCCTGCATAGTGGCAGGCTCGATGATATCGCAACGCAGGATCAGGGTAGCGTCTTCGGTGAAGGGGTCGAGGAAACCAGTACCATCTTCAGGGCGAAGAATCATGTCGGATTCGTTGATGCCTTTCCAGCCCTCGATAGAGGAACCATCGAACATCTGACCATTTTCGAAAAACTCTTCGTCCACGTCCCGTGCCGGTACGGTGACGTGCTGCTCTTTACCGCGCGTGTCGGTGAAACGCAGATCTACCCATTTAACATCATGTTCTTCGATTAGCGCGAGAGTCTTGGCTGACATAGTGTCCTCCGGTATGAACGTGGCTTAAGCTTTTGACAGTAAGCTACCGATAAAAGAGTTATTAAACAAACCGGCTATCGTTGTAGCACGCCGAGAGGCATCTGCCTACGACCCGCTAGCCGCTGCCTAATACTAAGCACGGAACATGCCAACCTTGCACCAATATGGCATAAAAAAGCAACAAGCAGTTGTTTTATAAAAGATAAAAAATAAAATACTGTGCTTCTTCATGTAGCATAATGCTCTACGAAAGAACGAACTTAGCCCTAAAAAGGCACTTAGCTCAGAAAAACGCACCAATAAAGACCAACCAGAGGCCCACAAGCACCAACATGGTGCATATAAAGCATCTATTATTTTCCTCATCACTGTAAACTTTAGCTTGATACCAAAAGAAACTCACACCTACAATTGATTACAAACAGATAGATTTAATAACAAACAGGTTTCACAACACAGGAAGCCACTCACATGGGCACGGTCTGCTTTATTGTTGATGCGTCAGTCACAGGTGCCCTTTTACCACGTCACCTGCGCGCTATTCGCCAAACAGCCTTTGCAGACCACACACTTCCCATTATCGTGACCAGCGCCACCACCGATCCACGCATGCAGGACATTGAGCAACGCTACCGCGCACACTTTCTCGTTACCCCTTCTCAGCCACTGGGCGCAAGGATCAATCAAGCAGCATATCTCAGCCAAGCTGATTGGTTACTGATTGCAATGCAGCAACGGCCGCTAGCAGCCAAACTATGGTGTTTACTTTATCCCCAGCTAGACACGTACACGCTGGATGCTTTTTTGATTGGCAGCGAACCACCCCGCTTATCCGAACGATTACTCCAGTGCTTTTTAGGCGCAGGCGTCGCTGTTCCTCCCTACATAGCAATCAGGCGCACGTGGTTAGAACGCTTAGGCGGCTTAGACCCAGAGCTAGATGAAGCAGCGCTTGCTGATTTACTACAGCGCCTTTACGCATGCCCTACCCGTTTACAAACGTTCAGCCTGGAAGCATCAGGGCTTACCCGTGACTCGCCATCAAGGAATAACAAACCCTACCGACCTCCCCCCAACTCGCATACGGATACTTAACGTCTCTTATGACTTAGGATATCTTGCTGGCTAAATGTTCAAACGCTTGCCAAATAGCATTGCTCCCGTCGTCGTAGTGTTAACCATATTATTCAGCACAATCGAGCAAATACCGCCGACGAGAATTAACAGCACGGCATAGATCATAAGCGGCAACCTGGAAGGCCCCACGACAGCATCGGTTAACGCGAAAAACATAGGGTGGGCCAAATAAATACCAAACGAGTACGCATTGATGTAACGCACCCAGCGTGGCGCTTTACGACCTTTTAAGTAATGCATTAACCAAAGTGTAAACAGCACAAAGAAAGGTATTACCCACACTTCTTTTGAAGAAAAAACTATCCAACCAGCGAATGTGAGTGCAACGATCAACACCACAAACCCAATTAGCCAATAGGGCTGCGCTAGCCTTTGCAGCCATTTAGGTTGCTCAAACGGATCGGCCTGAGGGGCCAGCGGGTAATAGCGAACTAACACCAGCGCCAGAAAAAACAGATATATCCACCCCAACGGCGCAATCCATAACAGATATCCAGGCGGCTCAACGTCCAACCAATACGCCAACCCCCAGTATGCCATGCTAACTAAGCACCCACCCCAGAGCCACGGCACAGGATTAAAGCGCCACAACCGGAAGTGGGTATAGCACCAATAAGCCGCGTAAAACTGCATGGCAATAATCAAAAAATAGCCATGCCATCCCGCATAAATAAAATACTCTTTAGCATTGTTTATAAAACCAACAGGGTTATCGCTATTCGCTAACCGCACCCACTCTGCCGTCGAGTAAATAAAGCCGTACACCAAATAAGGCAGCATGACGTATTTAACACGCTGAAGAAGAAAACCAGGCGGTACCTGTTTATCGTATCGAACGGCAAAAACAAACACCGAGATAAACAAAAATATGGGCGTACCCAGCACCAGAGGAAGTCGCATTAGGTCGGTGACTACATTATCAACGCGCTGATTCAAGTGATCCAACCAATGAAACAGGAATACCGCGATACACCCGTAAGCACGCAGCCAATAAATCTCCTCGATTTTTTGCATCCGCTCCCTCTCTGCTTCCTTGGCATCAGTCCGTTGGCTGCTACCTTCAGTAAATTGAACAGGGACTCACTCTGCGTTGTCCGACTACTGCAACGCCATTAAATTCCGGGAGGCTTCGTGTTTGGAACATCAACAGCAAGACCCGTTACCCTGCTAATACGACATATTACGGGCCTAGTGAGTTGGCTTTTATTAAGCACTCACGCCTTAGCTGGCGATGTTTCCTACCAACAGTTTTTCTCGCCCACCTTAGGCCATGACTACCCTTATACCGTGTATTTACCCGATAACTATGACACGGATGCGTCTACGCCTTACCCAGTGGTTTATTTACTTCATGGATCGTTTGGAAACGAGAAAGACTGGGTGACACGGGGCAAACTCCCCCAAACAGCTGACCGCTTAATCGCAGCAGGCCACCTGCCACCGGCGGTATTTATCATGCCAGGCAGCCGTAGTTGGTGGGTAGATGGATACAACGAGGCAGCGCGTAGTGCTTTCTTTAACGACTTACTGCCGCATATTGAAAGCACCTATCATGTCGGCAGTGAACGCCACTTGCGAGGCGTTGCAGGATTGTCTGCCGGCGGTTACGGCGCGCTTAATTTTGCCCTAGAGCGCCCCGAGCTGTTCGCAGCCGTTGCCGCCCTGAGCCCGGCCAGCTACGCACCAACGCCGCCTGCTAATTCATCTGCACGCCGCCACCCAGCGTTTTTAAATGAACAAGGTCTATTTGACCGCGAACGCTGGGAAGCTCTTAATTACACGGCTCACCTAGAGGATTACCGGCTACACGTCACTCCACGAACAACCGGAGAGCGTGATATGTCGCCAGTGCCGCTTTATATCAGTGCAGGGCGCAGCGATGTTTACGATGCAGAGTTCCACGCCCGCCTGTTGCGCCAAATGATGGAGCGCATTCAGCCAGGCGACGTGCGACTTGACCTTTACCCGGGTGGCCACACCTGGCGCGTATGGCGAGCCAGCCTGCCTGCCGCCCTAAACTTCATGTTTCAGCATATCGATCAACCTGCCGCTGGCTCTGTTGAGACAAGCGCTGCTGAATAAAGCATCACTATCGCTACGTCCGCAGAATTTGGCTCGATCACGCCAACGCACACTACACTTAAACATCACGCTATATGATACCGCTCAACAAAAGGACACTGACAATGCATCAGCATATCGAATGGGACGAACCTGGCAGCGCAAGCGTTGTAGAGTTTTTTAAGAATGACCCCGACCACACTCCGCCCTACCCAGGCGCCATGCTCTCCGCCCGTTATCTAGGCCGCATTGTGCGGGTAAAAGTAGAAGCCTATCGCGAAGAAGATGCCGTCAGCATCGGCAGCGTTGCCGCCATTCTTGACCGTCACGGGCACCACCACGATTCCCACCACAAGCTTAACGTAGGCGATATCGTCCGACTTCCCGATGACAAACGCGCTATGGAACGCTGGGACGAGGAAGATCAATAGTAACCACCATCACAAACTACGAAAGCAAGGCGCGCCCTTTAAAGGGCGCGCCTTGCCAAACCGTATCAACGGAAAAGTTCACCCCGCTTTCTGAATTTCTACTGAATGCGGGTAAGGTATTGAAACACCTTGCTTATCAAAAGCCTCTTTGACAGCTTTCGTCATATCATATTTCACATCCCAATAGTCCGCAGCATCGACCCAAAGCCGCACGGTAAGGTCCACACTACTGGCCCCCAGGTTAGTGACTTTTATCCAAGGCGCGGGATCACCATGGATACGGCTGTCAGCCTCGGCCAGCCCCCTGATGATCGCCATGGCCTGATCTGCATCATCGTCATAACCAATCCCGAACTCAAGATCGACACGGCGTGTCGAGTGATGAGAAAAATTAGTGATAATAGCCCCCCAAGCCTGCCCATTAGGCACAATAATTTGCACGTTGTCAGGCGTCACTAACTCGGTCACGAACAGATTGAGATCCTTAACCGTACCGGATGTGCCCCCAATATCCACAAACTGACCCAGCTTGTAAGGACGAAACATAATCAGCATAAACCCCGCCGCTAAATCACTGAGCGTGCCCTGTAACGCCAAGCCAATAGCCAGCGTGGCAGCCCCCAATACAGCAACCAGAGAGGTAGCCTGAATACCAAACAGACCGAGTACCGTAATCAATACAACCAGTAGAATGACCCACTTCACCAAGGCTGCAAGGAAGTTGCCCAGAGTTGGGTCTATACGCGGTATCGCGTTCACCCGCTTACGCACTAAGCTGCTGACTACCCCTGCAACAACCCAGCCCACAATCAACACCAACAATGCTTTCACGGCATTGATGATCAAAGGAACATAAGCCCCAAATTGCTCAAGAAAGTTTTCCATGACGTAATATCCTCTAGATGGCAGTTACCGACACACACAGCAATTATTATCTTAAAGCAGTTTTATTTTGGAACATTCTCTTCCTCATCATATTTAACAATTCAAGCACCATCGTGCTAATAACGCCGAAACTGAGAGAGTATTCACAACTGTTGAGCGCTGAATTACCTGGACGGCAACATCCAACTTACTAATTAATGAAGGTAATGCACATTTCGAGTAGCGCGGCGTAAGCGTTAGCGCACCCGCGAAAGCACTGCACAGCGATACCAGCTTCAGGTAGCACCAAAGCGGCCTGGGCGGCAGCGCACGGAGGGGTGATGTGGTTCATTCTTACCTTTATTTTCTGAGCTGCCTGGGCGGCAGCGCACTGCAGCGTGAGGTCTTCCAGTGGGGGCACTGGTTTCTGAGCTGCCTGGGCGGCAGCGCACCGGCCAAACCCTGAGTTTGATCCGTTCTTCATTTTCTGAGCTGCCTGAGCGGCAGCGCACCTTGATACGTGCCACTGGTGGGGCCTGTGAGCTTTCTGAGCTGCCTGGGCGGCAGCGCACACGTCGTTTGATTTTGAGCGCCGAGATGCCATTTTCTGAGCTGCCTGGGCGGCAGCGCACACATCCTTGATTCGCCGCTGTCGGGTGGTGATTTTCTGAGCTGCCTGGGCGGCAGCGCACTAAAGCCTGCCTGCTGAACAGCGACAGCGGCGTTTCTGAGCTGCCTGGGCGGCAGCGCACGGTAGGGCTAGCCCCATCGCGTTGAGTGACGCTTTCTGAGCTGCCTGGGCGGCAGCGCACACGGTCTAAGATGACTCCACATCAATCAAACATTTCTGAGCTGCCTGGGCGGCAGCGCACCTAGCGGCACGGTTCGCCAACGCCCCCGTGATTTTCTGAGCTGCCTGGGCGGCAGCGCACCCCTTATCTGCTGCTTTCTATCCCTGTTTTGATTTTCTGAGCTGCCTGGGCGGCAGCGCACGAGACAGAAAGCGGTACTCAAACAGTCACAGATTTCTGAGCTGCCTGGGCGGCAGCGCACATCAGCACCTAATTCAAAGCCTCGCCCTTACCTTTCTGAGCTGCCTGGGCGGCAGCGCACCATCGGGCCTTGCGTTATCAGGGTTTAGGGCATTTCTGAGCTGCCTGGGCGGCAGCGCACTTCCTTAGCCTCGCTTAGCGGACGTTTTGGTTTTTCTGAGCTGCCTGGGCGGCAGCGCACCTGAGGGACAATAGTCATAGCGGTTTGAGATATTTCTGAGCTGCCTGGGCGGCAGCGCACAACAGAGGAGGGTTAATCTGTTGATTATTGCATTTCTGAGCTGCCTGGGCGGCAGCGCACAACACGGCGTTGTGTTTAATGTTGGTGACTCATTTCTGAGCTGCCTGGGCGGCAGCGCACCTCAGGCTCGCAGAACCACAATTCATGGGTATTTTCTGAGCTGCCTGGGCGGCAGCGCACAGACTGCAAATGATTTCAGGCCCAATGCGGATTTTCTGAGCTGCCTGGGCGGCAGCGCACCTTACCTGTGGGAAACGTTTTCGGCGCTCATGTTTCTGAGCTGCCTGGGCGGCAGCGCACGGATATTGACGTATGGGCGACGAGTTTAGATATTTCTGAGCTGCCTGGGCGGCAGCGCACAAACTGACACCACAGGGGGTGCATCATGGCTATTTCTGAGCTGCCTGGGCGGCAGCGCACTGGGTGACTTCACCCCGGCTAATCAGGATCTATTTCTGAGCTGCCTGGGCGGCAGCGCACTTGATCTCGAATCGGCCATTGACGCTGTGAATTTTCTGAGCTGCCTGGGCGGCAGCGCACACCTGCTCTTCAGCACTAGACACGGCATCGCGTTTCTGAGCTGCCTGGGCGGCAGCGCACTTCTTGGGTGGCCCTGCTGGCGCAGTCATCTTTTTCTGAGCTGCCTGGGCGGCAGCGCACAACCACCGATATACGCGGTGAATTGATCTGGTTTTCTGAGCTGCCTGGGCGGCAGCGCACTAACGATGAACTCGGCATCGCTGATTGCGTCTTTTCTGAGCTGCCTGGGCGGCAGCGCACGCGGGCGCGCTACTAAGCGAAAAGCCGCGCACTTTCTGAGCTGCCTGGGCGGCAGCGCACCGCTAGCCTATTTTGCTGAGGATGCCGCCAAATTTCTGAGCTGCCTGGGCGGCAGCGCACGCGCACGCATCGACGGCATTAAGCTGAGCGTATTTCTGAGCTGCCTGGGCGGCAGCGCACGCACGCCCCTTTGCCAGCCTGCGGCGGTAGGTTTTCTGAGCTGCCTGGGCGGCAGCGCACCTTGCGGAACGGTCTTCTGCCGTTGCCCCGCATTTCTGAGCTGCCTGGGCGGCAGCGCACCAGCTTGGGCAGAAAGTAGTCGGGGCTGTTCATTTCTGAGCTGCCTGGGCGGCAGCGCACAATTACGTTGTCGTTAGCCTCGGCCATCATCAATTTCTGAGCTGCCTGGGCGGCAGCGCACGAGCGAACAGCGACCGTCGGTGAAGTCGTCTATTTCTGAGCTGCCTGGGCGGCAGCGCACAAATACTTGGTTTTCATACATGCGCGCCATCATTTCTGAGCTGCCTGGGCGGCAGCGCACTCCAGGACGGCAAGCAAGTGCTTTCATTCCTTTTTCTGAGCTGCCTGGGCGGCAGCGCACCTGGATTTCGTCGCGCAAAAGTAACGGTAGTGTTTCTGAGCTGCCTGGGCGGCAGCGCACGCTCTGGCGGCGTGGGCGGTGTAGCTTCTGCTTTTCTGAGCTGCCTGGGCGGCAGCGCACAATTCCATGACGGCAGCATGGTGAACCGAAATTTTCTGAGCTGCCTGGGCGGCAGCGCACTCGACTTGGGCGGGTGTTAGCTTTCGGCTTGATTTCTGAGCTGCCTGGGCGGCAGCGCACCTTGCTATTGAGCTTGAGCAGTTGCGCATAATTTTCTGAGCTGCCTGGGCGGCAGCGCACCGTGAACCGTATGGCTAGCCGTCACCACTACTTTTCTGAGCTGCCTGGGCGGCAGCGCACTGCGTCGGTGGCTAACGCTGCGTTCGCTGCTGTTTCTGAGCTGCCTGGGCGGCAGCGCACTCGACAACCTAAGCAACATCGGTTTGCCGGATTTTCTGAGCTGCCTGGGCGGCAGCGCACGATGCCAAGCGCAACAAGTCGCACGTTCGACTTTTCTGAGCTGCCTGGGCGGCAGCGCACTCAAGCGGTTAATTTCAGCATCGGTAGCGATATTTCTGAGCTGCCTGGGCGGCAGCGCACGCCTACCGCCCCATCCTTGAGCCACAAGAGCATTTCTGAGCTGCCTGGGCGGCAGCGCACGTATATACCAAATTTTAAGAGGGGTCGTTTTTTTTCTGAGCTGCCTGGGCGGCAGCGCACTGTACGCCCCCTGAGTTCATCCATGTATCGATTTTCTGAGCTGCCTGGGCGGCAGCGCACCGGGTGCGCTACCATACGTTCAGCGGCGATATTTTCTGAGCTGCCTGGGCGGCAGCGCACAACGCAGCACGGCTAACTGAGCTAACTGACATTTTCTGAGCTGCCTGGGCGGCAGCGCACCGGTGAATTCGTATTTCTCTGGCACGCCTTCTTTTCTGAGCTGCCTGGGCGGCAGCGCACACTGACGAAGCCAGCGACGCTAAGGCCGAAGTTTTCTGAGCTGCCTGGGCGGCAGCGCACCGCTTAGCTCGGCTTCTTGGCTATGAATCATTTTTCTGAGCTGCCTGGGCGGCAGCGCACGAAACTTGGCGGGCGTTGATCAATCAGTACTGTTTCTGAGCTGCCTGGGCGGCAGCGCACTAGAGCATATCAAAATTAATGTGCTGATTGTTAAAGAGCTTCGATGGAAAAAAGCGGTATCACCCTTTTTTGAGCGACACCGCTAAGTGGTTGATTATTGGTTGCCTATTTTCATACTGAAAAAAAGGGTCAAAACCACGGCACGGTAGCGTTACTGCTTAAACCATAGTGGTTAAACGCACCCGCCACTGCGTTTTCATGAGCTTTGCTATGTTCTATAAACAGGCTGAATCGCTGTTGAGTAGAACGGCTATTGATCTGTACAAAGGGTAGCTCTATACGCCGTTCAGCCAACTTAGCATAGATCTGCCGTGCCTCGTTTTCCGTGATGTTGTGCCGTTTAGCGTAGCGTTTTGCACGGCTTGGGCTGCCCGTATTGAACTGCTTGCGCGCCACGTTGATATGCTTCGTTCCTGCAGGCACGGCTAGCAGCTCGCTGACTTTCGTATGGTCGCGCATACCGGTTAGCCAGTCAGCGCCCATCAGTTGCTTCAACCGCGCATGTGGGCCATGCAAACGCAGGTGGCCGCCTAACGTTCGCGCTCGGATACCATGCTTATGACCTGGGAAGCTGACGCCAATATCATTGGCCTCCAGGTCGAAAAGCGCCCGGTGCAACTTGTTGTAAAGCGCGCCCATTAACATCGGCTCTGGAAAATCCGGGTCGGGCCTTAAACGGATATCGATATAGTGATCCATGGCTTACCCCGCTTCGCCGAACACGCCGCCACGGATCAGGGTTGCCATCACAAAGTGCTGGTTCTCCTCAGAAGGCACTTGGTCTTTGATCATCCAGTTATCTAGCAGTGAGTAGAAGTCAGCTTTCTGCTTGGGCTGGCGATACGCTTTGCCCTGGGTGGTCACCGAGCCATAAGGCTCGACAGCAATAGGCCCCAGATCTTCATCGTTTTCATTGGGGTACCAAGTGTCGATGGTACGGATAGCGTTACCCAGCTTCTGCGAATGAATACCGGCAATCTCGCTGACGTGATAAAGCGTTTTGCTCTTGTCGCCACGGCCTCGATCAAGAATCAGCTCTTGAGAAGGAAACACCTCTTGTCCGCTACCCATGCGGACATAAGCCACCACCTCTAGCAGTAAGTGCTGCTCGCCCGCCAACGCGGAGGCGATTACACCCGCAAGTTCTTTAAGCTCAGCGGTGTACTCAAAAGCCCGCAACGAGAGCGACAGTGCATCAAACGTCCACTCTTTGGTGGCTTTGCCTTGAGCCAACTGGCGAATGCTGACCTCGACTTGCTCTGCGCCCATGCGGTTACGCCACAGAAAGCGACCATTAGCGAGGTTATTGGCGTAACGATGCGCCAGCTCATCGAAGCCTTGCGCCTGTTTATATTCGGCAACTGCCTGTTCAAGCTTGGCTTGGTACTCAGCGTTATTACAAGCTGAGGGCGTTCCGGCACCGGCCAAGACACGCAGAGTGAAACGGGCTACTAAGGTGTCTGCATCGTGGGGCAGCGTGGCCACATCGACGGTTTGTAGGTTGGGATTTTCAATCGCGGCATCTAGCTTAGCGGGATCTTGGTCTTTAGCTTTCAAGCGGTTGGAAATAGTGCCGCGTACCGATTTTTCACGCACCTTAACCGACTGCCATTGCGGTTCATCTTGCCGCTTATCCCAGCTGCTGGCGTAAAGCAGCGCATCGGAAGGGTCGAGCTTGCGTTCGAAGGCGAGGACGGAGGCGGTTTTAAGGGTATCGTTTTTAGCCATGATAAAGCTCCTTGTTTACTGTGCTGAGGCGCGAAGGTGATAGTCGTTATTGAGACGGTAGAGGCCCGCTTCTTCGTCGTTATCAACGTACCAAAGCAGGTCTTCAGGTTGCTTCATGCGGTGCGGGCTAACCCATTCACCAATGGAGTAGAGGCTTTCGACAAAGCGGAACGGGGTCTTGGTATCGCGGGCGTTCGCCACTTCTCCAGGCTTAAAAAGATCGGAAATAGCGCCGTAACCCACCGGAATCGGCACCAGCCAGCCGCGATAGGGCCGCTGCGCCTGCCAAACAGGCTTCTCGTTCGGCTCGCCTGCATTTTCTAACGTGCAGTAATGGTTAAGACGAGAGAGGTCTAGCCACGCATCCAGCAAGCTGGCATCGGGGTTGTGCTGTTGCAGCGTTTGAAGGTGCTCGGTGAGGTAATCATCCCGAAGGGTGAGGGCAAAGCCCGGCAGCCAGCGCCGCTTTAAGCGCGCGAACTGCGTTTGACGCCGCTCTTCATCGTCATCAAGCGTGACCCATTGCGGGCGTTGTTTATGGGTTGGCACCGCACGGTTAGGGATGACACTGCCTCCGGCAATGCGCATGCCCGCTACAATCTCTCCGATTTGTTTAGCGATATTCTGATGCTCGCTTTCTACAGCGCCGGTATCAATCGAGAAGATCAGCGTAATATCCAGATGGATACGCCCTTCTTCTACAATCGCTGCCGTACCGCCTGTCTTATCCACCGGATTACGCGTCAAGTGAAAGCCACGGATGTAACCACCCTCAGTGGCCTGGGCTTCAAAGTCATGGCAAATAACCCCAACGCGGTCTAACAAAACGGGAAGACTCGCCCCTGCTAACTTCCGCTCCAGAGCATGCATCAAACCTACAAATGCACTCATGGCAGGAAAGCCCCAGGTCATTGGGCTGGAAATCGCGTTGGCGTTTTGTACACGCAGGCGCGGCAGAACTAGGAGGTTTTTTACTTCACTCATCGTCATCACCTCCTGGCAGGTTGGTTAAGTCTTCCGTTAGGCTTTCCATCCAGCGGCGATCACGATCCTGCAGGCGTTGATGGGTCGCATCGTTCGCGAGCGCTTTCTTCCAGTGGCGGAACTCCACATCACCCAACGGCAGTTTTCCGTCTAACGCGGTATTGAGCCAGCTAGCAAAGCGGTGGCGAATATCGTCTGCCCACTCCACGCTGTTTCGGGCTTCACGAAAAGCGATATCCTCTTCGGCGCGACCAGGGTCTAGCCAATAAATTTCTTCTACTGATAATTCGCACTTTTCATCGTCGCTCCAGCCCGCAGGCAGGCTATGCATCTGCATGGCAAACAGCGCCAGCTCGTCCATCAACATGGCGGTGTAGTCATCGCGCAGGTCGCGGGTATGCATGTCTGACGTAGGGTTCGTTTCAAGAAACTGTTTGAGGTCTTTCACCAGCGAGCGCACGTCTGAACGACTGTCAAAGACGCCAGGGTGAGAGAAAATCGATGCGACTTTCAGCGGTGGGCGAATATCGCGCACATTCCAACTGGGTGGCATGGAAGCTAGTAAATAGTTATTGCCGCCCCGCTCGCTATTCAGCTGCGAGATATTTTGCGGCTTGGTACCGCCCATTTTCTGGGCGGCCAAGTTGGGATAACTGTGCACCGAGTGCTCAGCGTATTTGCCTTCCCTTTTGGCTTTACGTGCCTCTTTGGCCTCTTCGCTAAAACGGTCATGGTTAATGGTTTGAAAGACAAGGTGCGCCAGAGAAGTGGCGTAGAGCGGTGCTAGCAGATGGAAGTTCTCAGCGTCATTTTCTATGTCTGCGGCATCATCTCCCACCAGCCAGTAGAGTTGTTTTGCGCGGGTATGTGAGGACTTAACGGGCTGAATTACATTAGAAAAAACATCTGCCAGCTCTTGTCCATGTTGTTCGTCTTCACCTATAGCTTTTGCAAAAGCTGCATCTTTTTTTAGAACAAGATCAAGCAGTCGCTCGCCACTTGACAGCTTTAGTAGCAAAAACTTATATTCGTTAAGCCGATAGGCGGCATTCCCTACCACATCAATTGGCCTATCGCCCACAGCTCTAGTGCTAACGAGCGTTGAACATTTGTGACCCAACGCTTCAAAAAACAGATTCGCGCCCTGGGCATCGGGATTAATTGGTTTAAGCGTGTGAGTGGTTAGCTTTATAGGGTTCCCCCCTTTCATTGAAGAAAGAATTCTATTCGCCGCATCATTTATCCAGAACTGATATTGGTACTTACCAAGCGCCTCTGCATATTTCGGGCTATCTGAACTCAGTTTGTCCCTATCAACCTTGGCCTTAAAGCAAGCATCTATGAACTCCTGAATCCCAGAGCGTATTTCTAGTGCTTTACTATTATCTGCCATACATTCTCCTTGTCGTTATCCCACCCTGCTGGCATAGAAATGATGATAAATCACAGCGACCACATCTTTAGTATTCTTTGGCATGAAGAAGATCAACAGTTTGTAAGCTTATGCTCTCATTGCCCAAGTCTTTCCTGGCTTGCTAATGACAGCGCGGATACTAAAAGTATGTTTAATGTCATTTGCTCCGCCAAAACCCCAACACCGGGTGATACCCCCACCGCTGGCTTCTAGCCGAGGCCGTTACCGTGCCGAAGGTACGGGCGGCGCGATCCAGGGAGATATCCAGGTCTTCAGCCAAGTCGGCCAGAGCTGTTAAGTAGTCGCTTGCGCCCCAGGGTTGTATCCGCTCGCCCTGCTCTTTTGCCAGGTCTACCCGCACCAGAAGACTCTCTTCCACCGGAACGTAGAGTTTTTCACCACGCCTTGCGCCATCGTCTACGCGGTGTAGCGTCCAGGTTTCACCGCTCTCATCAGGCAGCAACGCTAGCGTTATTTCAGATTCGAGCTGCTTGCGAAATGGGTCGCGCTGTATCAATACACCAGTTAAATGCAGTTGCGGCATCACATGCCAGCTATAGGCTCCTAAGGGTGGCGGCTTAGGCGTTTTGCCGATTCGTAGCTCTTTTTTGGTTAACGGCTCGGCGGGCTGTTCGATCATTAGTTGGTGTAGCCGTTCGTGCTCCAGGTCTACCAGGCTATCTTTGGCGTGCAGCGTTTCCCTTGCCAGCACACGGGGGCGGGCATCAATCACCTTGTACTCATCTTCCGTTAACAGCTCACTAAGCGAGTGGCTACTTAGCCGCCATTGAAGATCTGTTTCAAAGCCAGGTTTGTGGAAGGCAGGCTTTCCAGATTGCTCTAAATGTTTGAGGTTAGTATCGAGCAGCAAAATATTGGGCGATTCACACACCTGCTCGCGGTGTCGGCGTACTCGGCCCGCCAGTTGGATAATCGAGCGCATAGAAGAAGGCTCCACTATGGCCCAATCATAGTCGTGGTCGCGGCCCACCTCCGTTACCGGCGAGCCAAGCACGATAAACAGGTGGTCGCTTTCTTCATTGCTATCTAGCAGGCGACGAATATCCGGCTGCTGGAAAACGCGATCAGGCTCCGCCCGTTGCAGTGTTTTGTCTAATCGGCGCTCAATGCCAGAGCGCATCACCAACGGGTGTCGGGAGTGGTAAACGCAGAGGTGGATGCGCACACCTTCCGGCGCGCCCTGCTGAAACAGCGCCCTGGCAACATCCACTAAGGGATCAATATTAGCCATGCGAACCAAGCCAAAGCTGACCCGTTTACCCGAATGTGGGTCAACGGAGTGATGCTGCTGGTGGAGTGCTAGCGCATTCTCACGCAGTAGGGTAGCAATGGCTGGCCTTATCTCTTCCGGGCGTTTACCCAGCGATGGCAACGCTAAAATATCCGCGCGGCGGCGCACCGGGCTTTTGGCGAGGCGCTCTAACCGATGCTTGGCAAAGGCCTGATGCGCGGCCTTGAAGGTCTCGCTACTGGCACAGTTTTCATGCTGGCGGTCGTGCTCGTCGAACCAGGCGCAGCAAATATCCACCGTCAAACCCGGTTCGCCCCGGTGGCGCTGAAAGGCTTCCCGACCGCTGCGATAGGCTTCATACAAACCTTCCACCAGCGCAGGCGGCAAGGTGGCCGATGACAGCAATACCCGTGAACCTAGCAGCCCCGCCCAATTGACTAGCCGGGTAAGCGCCGGCAGGTCGTTGATATCGAAATCGTCGATTTCGTCGAGCACTAAATCGCTGCTCATCAGGCGCAGCATGGGCACGATCTGCCGCCCGCCGCGTGTGCTTTCCGTGGCAGGCACTAGATGGTCAACGGTACATACCAAAATGGGCGCGGCGATCAGCGCGCGAGTGCCCGGCTCATCGCTCAAACGACGCAGTACCGGGTGGCTATCAAAATTGCCGTCAAACACCACGTGAGCATCTTCTTCGATCAGCGCTTGCTTAGACGCCGAGCCACTAGCTTCGGCTTCTTGCTCGTAGTGTTCAAACAGGGCTTTATTAGCGCTGCCACCCACGCGCACGGCAAGTTCGTCTTCACCCAAATGCAAACGATCACGTAGAGCCTGGCCAGTTTGAAGGGTTAGCGTGCGCAGCCCCAGCGCGATGCTAAAGCGCGCGCCCTGCTGGGGGTCGGCCAGAGCATACATAATACGGCCATTGGCGAGGGTTTTACCGCAGCCGGTGGACGCCATGTTAATGCCAAAAAAGCCTTGGCGCTGGCTGCGCTCCCTTAGCGATTGAGCAAGGTCGAAAGCTTTATCCTGCCAGCGAAAGCGTGGGTGGCTACTGCGCTTACGGAAGCCTTTATGGCGCGCTAAACGGGGTAAGTGGCTGTCTACGCTGGGTAGTGCACGGGCAACCGCTGCCGCGTGTTTCTCAACTCCTAAAATATGCTCGTCTAACGGCTGATTGGGCTGCCCTGTCTTGCGCACGGTATTGGCAATTAACGGATAGTTGGGTTCGCCGCGCACACGATGCTGTAAGTCTTCAAGGCTTGAGTAGTGGTGGTCGGCCAGCATTAAGCTAAGCCGGGCTAAGTGCATAACGTAGCGGCTTTCCAGCAAGTTCCCGCTTTGTGGCAAACGCGCCAGCAGTCGCTTCGCGATTACCGCTGTCCGCTTTTGCCAGCGCGATGTTGTGACAGGCAATCCGCTGCTGAATCGCCAGTAAGGCGCGATGCGTTTAGGGTCTTGCGTCTCAGGAATCTCGTTCCACTCGGCATGAATAGAAGCAAATAAGCCGCCCAGCTGTTCTGCCTGAAGTGGTGAGTTTCCTCTGCCCCAGCGCATTTCTTTTTCACCATCTTTTTCCGGCGGTTTTAAAGGTAGCCGGTGGTGGCTAAGCACCAGCCAACCCAGCACAGCAGCCAGCGGAGGTAAACAACTAAACACTGTAGACGTGGATTTATCTATCCCGTCGCGTTCTAAATTTTCTAGCCACTGCTGTTCTTGGTATTGGCCTTCGGCTAAGCGTGCAAGCCACGTGGCGTCGTCGTCACCCCCTACAAACGCTTGGAATAGGCGTAGTGATATCCACTCATGGCGGTATAAATTACGCCCTTCCAGCTTGCCTTTCAGCCGCTGCTGAAAGGCATCGCAGGCTTTTCCCAGATCGTGGAGTAACGCAGCCATTGCTGTGAGCAATAAAATGTCTTCACCGTTATGCCAGTCGTTTTCATCGCGGCGGCGAAGGATATCTCTTGCAGTGGTATTAGTTGGTACTGCGCCATTGATGTTAAACCGCGACGCATCCCCCACTACCCACATCAGTTCGCTTTGATCGTGGCCACGAATCCAGTGGCAGGCAACAGCGGTATTTTTACGGGCAGTTTTACGCAACAGTTTGCGCAGTGTATCCAATCCTGCCTGGGTAATAGGCGTTTGCCAGGTGCGGTCACCGCGGCGTTCGGCAAATTGATCGAGAACACGGCGAGTTTGCTTGAGTGCATTTTTATTGCACTGGGAAATCAGCAGCACGTTCATGCGTCACTGCTCCCCAGTTCTTGCCCCAGCTCCTGGGCGACTTCCTTTAGCGTATCAATCATAAAGTCGAGAGATTCGGTGCGCGTTAAGCGCTCAATACATGCTTGGCGAAACTCCTGCTCTTCGTCCCCGCGCATGGCGGAAATAAACGCTTGGGGCAGGATCACCGCGTCTTTCACCAAATCCGCTACATCAAACACCAACCCACCCCGGCGGGTTTTACCGTGCAGTACCGCAAGCCCGTGGGGAATGCCCAATACCCAGGTGGCGGTCGCCGCTAGGCCATAGGCGAGGTAGTTGCCGTGATCAAGAAAGCGGTTGGCAGGATCAGTGCCTGCGCCACGCTTGGCGCGGGTGAAATCACCGTAGTCGACAGCATTCACGGCCAGCTTGAAAAGCGTTTTGGTGAGCCGGGCCTCAAGGGTAAGTAAATCGACGGTGCTCGGTGCTTTGCTGATCGCTTCACGGTGGTGGGCAAGTGCGCTGTGCAGGTGATCAGTGGCAATACTAAAGCCAGCGTCTTTCATCACGCGATTTGTCCAGAGCGCTTCAATGCGAGTAAGGCGTGCCTGCTGAAATGCCCTGGCGGCATCCAGACGCTTGGCATCGTCAAACCAGAAGCGCACCCAATATTGGAGATACTCCGTGGGCCGGTACTCGCTTTGCGGGGTCAGCCAAGCAACATCCACATCGACTTCATAGGCAGCAAATAGTGGCGTGCCGCCACCACCGCAAAACCCAACCAGCACACCTGCCTTGGCAAGTTCACGCATGGCCGCTTGTGTTATCGAAGTGCCCGTTCCCAATAGTAGTGAGGTGGTATTGGCAATGGGGATATTCCAGTAGCGGGATTTGCTGCCTTCGTCGGTGACGTATTCTACGCGGCCACCGTTCACCAATACCCGACAGTGTTGGAGGTAGTAGAGATTGGCACGTTTGGAGTGAAGGATGGTTTTAAGATCTGACGGTGAGAAATCATCCATGACAGCGCTCCTTTTTAGTTTCCTCCCATCTAACCATTCTTTACCCAACCTCGCTATTGACCTTAGTCATACTTAGCCCACACCGATTCCACGCTAGCGCCTTTGGCTCAACGTGCTACGCTTCGCGTTACTTTTTATTATTTGGGTGATTCGCTATGCCGATGTTTCGTGTGTTGGCAGCTTCCGCGCTGGTGCTGCTCACGCTGTTTACGCAAGCTCAGGCGCAATCGTCTGCTGACTGGTCGGCTTACGATGAGGTGTTTGAGCGTGGGGCGAACCACGCAGCGTGGTGGGAAGCAGGCTGGACGGGCATTTATGCGGCGAGTTTTGCGCTGAATGCTTACCAGTCAAGCGAGGCTAGCAGCCGTGATGATCGTTTTGATGCGCGGGTGGGGGTGGTGAAGTCGGCGCTGGCTCTCGGGGGTATGCTGACCGATCGGCAGCCGCATCAGGCGGCACTGGTTGAGTACGAGCGCTTGAAGGCACGTGGTGAGTTAAGCGGTGTACAGGCACTCGGCTTAGAGCTTGCTCAGGCAGAACGTGAGCGCCGTGGGTTTGATGCACGCATTAGTTCACTGGTGGTCAATAGCCTGGCTGGGGCCGTGATTGCCGCCGATGGTCGTGAACGGGATGGTGCCGTGAACTTTGCCACCGGCATGTTGGTAAGTGAGCTACAGATTTGGACGCAGCCCAACCAGGCTTCTAGCGCAATTAACCGTTTTCAACCTGCTCGCCTCTCAGTTGGGCCTGTCACGTTGAACGGTGAATACGCACTGCTTGTCTCACCCCAGCAAATTGGCGCTGCTTGGCGCTATTAGCCGCGTAGTAATCGCCGCACACCATGGTCATGTTAAAAACATTGTCAGTGCAACAGGATTGTCAGCACACCAGGAGCGCGTAAAATATCGGGCTCTTTTTTGGTTTTGCCAATTGTTATGTTATAACTTATTTATTGGTTAGCGAGGACACTCAATGAGTGAGCATATGCATCGCCATAACAAGGAAGGTCCTTGTCATTTTTCGCTGATGTCATTATCTGCCGCGAAGCGGTTGGGTCTAGTGGCACTGCCGCTGCTGGGTTTATGGGGTTTAGTTTTGTGGGCAAGTGGGTGGCCGCTATGAGTGAACGTTCACTTTCACGCCTGCAACTGCATGATTTGCACCTTGCCCAAGGCGGGCGCACGGTGCTTGAGCATGTCGATGGTGACATAAAACCTGGTGCTATTACGGCGCTTATCGGCGCCAACGGGGCGGGCAAAAGTACGTTGATCCAGGCGATTATGGGTGAACTGCGGCCTATTAGCGGCAAAGTGATTTGCACCGTTGATAAAGCACGCCGCGCATGGTTACCACAGCAACTGGCTCTGGACCTTACCTTTCCGATGAGCGTGGAAGAGTTGGTGATGACCGGCAGTTGGCCAAGCCATGGGGCGCTGAAAGGCTACTGTGCGGCGCATTATCGCAAGGGTCGCGACATCATGGCGCGCTTAGGCATTTCTCATTTGGCCCACCGCCCTTTGGGTGAGCTTTCCGGTGGCCAGCGCCAGCGGGCGCTGATTGGCCGTACGTTGATGCAGGAAGCGGAGCTTTTGTTACTGGATGAGCCGTTTGCCAACGTAGATAGCGATACGGTGGATATCTTGATTCGTATTTTGCGCCAAATGGCCGATGAAGGCGTGACCATCATTATTGTGCTGCACGACATGGATCATCTGAGCCGCCTAGCCGATGAAGTTTTGATGCTAAGTGGTGGCCATGGTCGCTGGGTCGCGCCTAGTGCGCTTAGCCACCAACATGCATCGGCCAAGGTAGTGCCGTTTGCTTTGGGAGGTCGTCATGCTGGCACTGCTTGATGCATGGTTTGTTGCACCTTTTGATTATGGCTTTATGCGACGTGCGGTTGTGGGTGGCTTGGCACTTTCGCTGGCTGCCCCGCCGCTGGGCGTGTTTTTGGTGCTACGGGGCATGAGCCTGATTGGCGATGCGATGGCGCACGCTATTTTGCCTGGGGTGGCGCTGGGCTTTTTACTCGCAGGGTTCTCTCTGCCGGTGATGAGCGCCGGGGGCGTTTTGTTCGGCGTAATGGTGGCGTTACTTGCCGGTGCCGTGTCAAAAATGGGCGGCCAGCGGGAAGATGCGGCTATGGCGAGTTTTTTTATTATCTCGCTGGCAGCCGGAGTATTACTCATTTCTATGGGCGGCAGCAGCGTGGATTTAACCCATGTGCTGTTCGGCTCAATTTTGGCGATTAACTCCACTGCGCTACTGCTCATTGCCTCTATCAGCACACTGATTGTGATTATTTTGGCGATCATTTTCCGCGCGTTGGTCGTGGAGTGTTTAGACCCGCTGTTTTTACGCGGGCAAAGCCGCCGTAGCAGCTGGGTACATAGCGTTTTTTTAGGGCTATTGGTGCTTAATTTAACCGCGGGTTTCCAAACCTTGGGCACGTTAATGGCGGTGGGTTTAATGATGCTGCCTGCCACTGCGGCGCGGTTTTGGAGCAAGCGGCTGGAAGGCTTGATAGGTATTGCCGTGGTATTGGCCATGATCGCCAGTACCGGCGGGCTATTGATTTCGTTTCATCTTGATACCCCGTCAGGGCCGAGCATTATTCTGCTGGCTGGGGTGGGTTATCTACTGTCGGCACTGTTCGGCCGCTATCACAGCTTAGCCGCTAAGCTGCGGCGTAAGACAACGCCGCTGGCGCTTGAACAGTCGTCATAACTCTTTGTTATTTTTGAAGGAGCGTTATATGTCGCTTTTCTCTTCATCGCGCTGGTGGGTGGGTGTTTCGGCCATGCTGGCATTGCCTGCGGCAATGGCTAACGACCGTGTTCAGGTAGTGACCAGCTTCTCTATCTTGGCTGATATGGTCGAAAACGTGGGCGGCGAGCACGTTGACGTAACGTCGCTTGTCGGCCCTGACGGCGATGCGCATGTTTATTCGCCAAGCCCAGGCGACGCCCGCGCGCTGGCCAGCGCAGATGTGGTGGTCTTTAACGGACTGCTGTTTGAGGGCTGGATGGAGCGTTTGATTGAGTCTAGCGACTATACGGGTGCCCTGGTCACCGCAACCAACGGCATTCAACCCCGCGCCTTTGCCAAACACGATCATGAAGAACACGGCCATGACGATCATGGACACGACGACCATGGCCACGGGCACGACGAGCACGATCACAGTGAACATGACCATGGTGATGACGACCCTCACGCATGGCAGGATCTACAGCAGGCAAAGGTCTACGTTACCAATATTCGCGATGGCTTAATCGAAGCAGACAGTGCTAATGCTGAAAGTTATCAAGCGAATGCTGAGCGCTATTTAGCGACAATAGACGAGGCTGATCATGAAATTCGTGATTTGCTGAGCGATATTCCCGCTTCGGCCAGCGTGATTACCGGCCATGATTCGTTTGGTTATTTCTCAAATGCTTATGGGGTGAACTTTCTTTCCCCTGTCGGCCTTTCTACCGAGGCTGACCCCAGCGGTGCCAGCATGGCCGCGCTGGTGGATGTCATCGAACAGGAAAACGTGCAGGCGCTGTTCCACGAGAACATGACCAACCAAGCAATCATTAATCAGCTTGCCGAAGAAACTGGCCTGCCGATTGCTGGCACACTGTATGCCGATGCGCTGGCGAGTGAGGGTGAAGCCAACACTTACTTGGGCATGATGCGTCATAACGCGAACGTGCTGCACTCAGCATTGGCTCAGCCGGGTCATGACGATCATGCTCATGAACACGACCATCATGGTCATGATCATTAAGCGAAAAAGTTAACTATTGAATACCGCCGCAGGGCGGTATTTTTTTGCGTTGCATTTTGTCCCAGGGATGGGGAGACTTGCACTACTGCTGTAAATTTTCATCTCTGTAAATTCCCCCCTGCAAAGAGCCAACACCATGCGCCTGAACGCCGATTTTAGCCACTTTGCCAGTGTCACGCCGGATCAGTACCATTGGGTGGACTCCCCCAGCGCGGGTGTAGAGCGCATGATGCTAGACCGCATTGGCGACGAAGTCGCCAGAGCCACTAGCTTGGTACGCTACGCGCCCAACAGCCAGTTCAACCGCCATACTCATGGTGGTGGTGAAGAAATTTTAGTGCTGGAAGGTGTCTTTGCCGATGAGCATGGCCGTTACCCGGCAGGCAGCTACTTACGCAACCCGATTGGCACTGGTCATACCCCGCAAATAGGCGAAGAAGGCGCACTTATTCTGGTGAAGCTACACCAGTTTGATGAAAACGATATTCTGCAACTGGCCGTGCCTGCCCATAGGCTGCCCTGGCAGCCCGACCGACGGCCAGGTATTACTTACAAAATGCTGCACACCTATAGTTCAAAACAGTATGGCCCAGAGCGAGTCAGCCTAGAGCGCTGGGAAGCCGATACACTAGTGTCTTATCCACCGCTTGCCGGTGGTTTAGAGCTGTTTGTGCTGGAAGGCTCTCTGCTCAGTGATGAGCAGGAATATGCTACCGGCAGCTGGTGCCGCTACCCAGTAGGTGCGGCACCTCAGTTACGCGCGGGTAATGAAGGCGTGCAGCTTTATCTAAAACGCGGGCACTTAGCCACTGTTAAGCTACCCAGCTAATCTACAAAACTGTTTACAAATCTAGCCTACCAAGCCAATAAACGGCAGCAGCGTTAATAGGGCGATCAGCACCACGGCAACGATTACCAGTACGACTTGCACGGGGTGGGCGAGGAAGCGCCGCCATAATGTTGGTGCATTGCCACTGGCAACCGCTTCTTCGTGCTCTCGCCGTGCTTTAGCTTGACGCTTTTCCTGATACGCCGCCAATGCCGCTTCAGCGGCCTCGCGCTGAGCAGTGTTACGTAGCCAAATTGCATCGACACCCAGGCGAAAAAAGCCCGCCTGGGTTTCATAGACATCAAAGCCCTGCTCATCTAGCAATTGGCGTACTTCCAACGCCTCTTCATCGGTCACGTGGCGTAGCCGAAACAGCAAGTGGGCCATATTAGTCGCCCATGGCTGCCATGCGGTCTGCCTGAATCACTTCGATCCAGTAGCCATCTGCATCTTTGACAAAGATAACGTCTTTCATCTTGCCCTGGTCCGCGCGCTTGATGAACGTCACCTCATGCTCATCAAACCATGCCTCGGCAGCTTCTAAGTCAGGAACACTAAAGCAGATATGACCAAACCCTTGAGGCTCAGCGTTACCGTCATGATAGGCAAAGTCCTGCTGATCTTCTGTGCCCCAATTATGCGTCAACTCCAGCAAGCCTTTCTGACTGAAGGTCCAGGCAGTGCGTGCTTGACTGTCTTCTGGCACGTTATCGCTGCTTTCGAGATTGGCTAGGAAGTAGAGCGAAAACTGCATCTCTTCGAAATCCAATCGGCGTAGCACCTGCATTCCAAAAACCTTAGAGTAGAACGCTAGCGCACGTTCGGGATCCTTCACCCGCAGCATGGTGTGATTTAAGCGAAACCCTTGGGTTTGCGGCGCTACGGGCGCGACTCCGGAATGTTGTTCGCCTTGAAAACTCATTTTGCTCTCCTGTCGCTAATGCTGATCATTGAATCCATTGAGCCTCACTTACCGCTTACCATGGGGGCTTTAGAGCCATAATACCAGCCCTTACAAGCATGTAGGATTCACTAACGCAGTGTCACATTAAGCACACTGGCAATACTAAACAAAACCCCTACACTTATTATTCATAAACTTTACAAAAAGCAGTTCCCGCAACATGAGCGATGCCCCACCTTTGAGGCGCCCACAGGAGTTTTCCATGACCGCGATTGATATGACCCTCGGTGACCACATAACGTTAAAGCAGTTAGCCCATGCCATACACAATGGCTTTTCACCGATTGTGGAAGTTGAATCAATGGATGGTATCTATAAGGTTCGCTTCCATCACGCGAACGGTGTTTCTGATTTAACCAGTGCTGAGGGGCATGTCAGCACGTTTTTGGGCACCGGTGAGATTCGCGACACCCTTGGACAGCTGGGCCTCACTCATGGCGTGCTTACGTTTGCCGACCAGTGTGGCGATGAAATGATTGGTGTTGAGGGTAAGGCGATAACGCCTGATGAGATGCTCACCTACGGAACACGCATCTCGTTTCGTTGATATTTGCTCATAGCGTTTCCCAGGCTTTACAGATTGATCTAAGCCAAGGATAGTACCATCACGACAGGGGCGCCCTTGCTTAACGGGCTGAGAAGCACCCTTTGAACCTGAACCGGATAACACCGGCGTAGGGAGTCGTGGTGCAACTGCATCACCTCCCAGCCGGGAGGATATTATGCCTTCACGCCCACTCGGCGATTATCTCCGCGATCTGCGCGCTGCCACACCGCTGGTACATTGCATTACCAACTATGTGGCGATGAATAGCACCGCTAACTTGCTATTGGCGACAGGTGCTTCCCCCGCCATGCTGCATGCCCAAGAAGAAGTGGCGGAGTTCACGGCTATTTCTGGCGCGCTGTCCATTAATATTGGCACCCTCTCTTCCCCTTGGGCTGACGCCATGGCAGTCGCCGCGCGCACTGCTCATGAAAACCATATTCCGTGGGTGCTTGACCCTGTGGCTGTTGGTGCTACCACATTTCGCCTGCGTGTTTGCGAGACGCTGCTGGCTTATCAGCCTAGCGTTATTCGTGGCAACGCCTCAGAAATTCAGGCACTTAACGGACTCGCCAGCCAAGGGCGTGGAGTCGATGCGACTGCTAGCACCCAAGAAGCTACAACCGCAGCCATTGCGTTAGCACAGCAACATCGCTGCGTGGTGGCGGTCACTGGCGAGAGCGATTTCATCACCGATGGCACGGATCATTATCGGCTTAAAGGTGGGCACGCACTCATGCCTCGCGTGACTACCTTGGGCTGCGGATTGAGTGCGCTGGTGGCAAGCTTTGTGGCCGCAAGCCGCGAGCAGCCGCTGGAGGCCAGCTTGGCCGCCTTGGCGTGTTTCAGCATCGCTGGAAGCCGTGCAGGCGAGCAGGCTCAAGGCCCTGGCAGTTTCCAGGTGGCGCTATTGGATGCGCTGTATCAATTATCCCCTGACGACCTTTCGACTCTTGCTCAATGGGAGGCGGTGCATGCCGTTTGATCTTTCACTCTATTTAGTCACCGATGCTGGTCTGTGCGCTGGCATGGGTCTGGAAAAAACCGTTGAAGCTGCTGTGCAGGGCGGCATTACCATGGTGCAGCTACGCGATAAACACGCTAGTGACGAGCACATGATCGCCCAGGCCAAACGTCTCAAAGCGATGTTGGCTGGCAGTGGCGTCCCTCTGATCATTAATGATCGCCTGAACGTGGCGTTCGCCAGCCAAGCGGATGGCTTACATGTCGGGCAAAGCGACACAGCTGTTCAAGCAGCTCGAGCCACTCTCGGCCAGCACGCCATTATCGGGCTTTCAATTAACACCCCAGCCCAACTTCAGGAGGCACCTGTCGAATTGCTCAATTACGTCGGTTTAGGGCCCGTGTTTGCAACTGGCAGTAAACAAGACCACGCCCAGCCAATTGGCTTTGATGGGCTGGCACGGCTTGCCAATGCTTGCCAACTTCCCAGCGTCGCGATTGGCGGGTTAAAAGCTGAACACATGGCTCAAGTGAAAGCCGCTGGGGCAAACGGTGTTGCGGTTATTTCTGCTATTTGTGGTCAGCCAGACCCCCGCCTGGCTGCACAGGCATTCCACGCGCAATGACCCAGCTCGACCATATCGCGGCGTTTGTAAAGGTCGCTGAGCTGGGTAGCTATACCCGCGCGGCCGAGGCGCTAGACCTTTCTCGCACGCGGGTATCTCGCCAAGTGATGGCGCTTGAAGAGGCATTGGGTGCTCGGCTTATTCAGCGCACCACCCGGCGGCTGCACCTCACTGAAGCGGGAGAACGCTATCTCGTTCGTGCGCAAAGCATTCTGATCGCTTTGGACGAGGCAGCGGCAGAAATCGGCAGTGGCACCAGTACGGTGAGCGGGCAGTTGCGCATCAATGGCCCGATGAGCTTCGGCACACGCTATCTTTCACCGCTGGTTGCACAGTTTATGCAAACGCACCCTGGGCTTGAGGTGCGTTTGGATCTAAACGACCGCCGCGTTGATTTGCTGGAAGAGGGCTACGATGCCGCCATTCGTATTGGCAACCTGCCCGACTCTAGCTTAGTGGCGCGACGGCTCACCCAGTGCCGGATGCTGTTTTGCGCATCACCTGATTACCTCGCCCAGTATGGCACGCCGCTGACTAGTGAAGACTTGGCATCTCACCGCTGCCTTCGCTACCGAAGCGGCCAAAACAGTGGCGATTGGCGGATTGGTCATCAACTACTTAGTATTTCTGGCCCCCTAGAGAGTAATAATGGCGATATGCTGACGCATGCAGCTGAAGCAGGCTTAGGGATAGCGCAACAGCCCAGCTTTTTAGTGACTGATAGCATTGCGAACGGGCGCCTAGTGCCGATTTTGCAGAATCTGCCGCCTGCGTTGCTAGACATCCATGCGCTTTATCCAGCCCGACGCTATTTACCTGCCAAAGTAGAGCGCTTTATTGAGTTATTAGCGGCGGCGTGGGGTGACCCACCAGTATGGGAAATTGAGCTCGGATTGTCGCCTTTATCGCAACAGTGAAGTGCATTAACAGTGGATTATCTCAGTGGCTTTCATCTGTAAAGTGGCACTATCGCATCCAACGTGATGCTCGCGACTAAGAGAGACGGCTATGACCACTGCTAATACTTCACCACTCACCCTCCATGCCACCGCCTTGCTACGTATCAGTTTAGGCGTAATGGCCTTAGCTCACGGCTTGCTTAAGGTGTTTGTCTTCACCCTGCCAGGCACTGTCAGCTATTTTGAATCCCTGGGCTTACCGGGTGTTCTTGCTTACTTAACCATTGCTGCCGAAGTAGGTGGTGGCCTAGCACTTTTACTGGGCATCTATACTCGTTGGGTAAGCCTTGCTCTAGTACCCGTGCTGCTAGGTGCAGCCTCGGTACACCTGGGTAACGGCTGGCTGTTCTCAAACCCGGGTGGTGGCTGGGAATTCCCTATTTTCTGGGCGATTGCTCTGGTGGTACAGGCAGGCCTAGGTGGCGGTAGCGCTGTTGTCAGCCGCAAATTCGCTTAACCGCTCTGCCCGCATTGGCTTCGGCTTGTGCGGGCATCATTAGCCCGCTATAGGCTAACGGAGGTACTAAAATGCTACCCAGCCTGTTTATTTCCCATGGTTCCCCCATGTTGGCGCTGAATAAAACGCCGGCCCACGCTTTCCTACGCGAGCTGGGAAAACGCCTCTCCCCTCGCGCGGTGGTCGTCGTATCAGCCCACTGGGAGAGCCTCACGCTCAAGGTCAGTACTAGCGCACAACCAGAAACGATTCATGATTTTGGCGGGTTTCCACAAGCCCTTTTTGAGTGCCAGTATCCGGCCCCTGGCAACCCTGAATTGGCGGAACAAATTGCAGTATTATTGGGTGCTGAGCGCGTTGAGCGCGGCCTTGATCACGGCGCCTGGGTACCACTTTCGCTGATGTTTCCAGAGGCCAATGTACCGGTCGTTTCCCTGTCGCTACCTGTGCGCTGGGAAAATGACGCGCTAGTCACGCTCGGCGAGCGCCTATCGGCATTGCGAAAAGAAGGGGTTCTGATTATTGGCTCGGGCAGCCTAACCCATAACTTATATGAAACCCTGCCTCAGGACAGCCCCGCCCCCGCCTGGGTAGATGAGTTTGCCCAGTGGGTTAGCGAACATATTGAAGACAATGATCGCCAGGCATTACTTCACTGGGAGCGTGCTCCAAAAGCGCTGGAAAACCACCCGACCCCAGAACACTTCCAGCCCTTACTGGTGGCCATGGGGGCAGGCGGAGATGGAACTCAGTTACACCACAGCGTGGAACATGGCGTACTGGCGATGGATGTCTACGCGTTTAGCTAATAGCAGTGCCTAACGATACAAATTGAGCTTTTCGGGGTGGATCAAGATCGCGCATTAAAAGCGCAAATTCACTCTGCTCCGGGCTAATGCTAACACCTGGCACGGGGAGGCGAACTCGGTGCCCTGAGCCAGGTGCAGCGCGCTGGGCTTCGCCGCGAACGTTCTCCATGTGTTCAAGCACGAAGCGGTGATTGCCACCTGGCAACATGAGTTCCATGCTATCCCCCACTTCGAAGCGGTTTTTAACCTCGATGTCTAACCAGCCACGAACAGGATCGTAGCCCAGCACTTCACCGACAAACTGTTGGTGCACACCGATGGAGCTACCCTGCTGATAACTTTGAAATTCATCGTGAACATGGCGGCGATAGAAGCCTTCGGTATACCCTCTGTTCGCTAAGTTCTCCAGCTCATCCATTAATCCCATATTAAAGGGGCGGCCAGCAACGGCATCATCGATGGCGCGGCGGTAAACCTGTGCGGTCCGTGCGACGTAGTAATGAGACTTTGTCCGCCCTTCGATCTTAAGCGATGCTACTCCCATTTCTGTCAGTCGCGCCACGTGCTGTACTGCACGCAAATCCTTGGAATTCATAATGTAGGTGCCATGCTCATCTTCATACACAGGCATCAGCTTGCCAGGGCGAGTGACATCCTCGATCAGCGCTGAGAGCTCGTCCTGGTCGGCCACCGCCGTTTCAGCGACGTGCTGAGCTGGCAACAGGTCACCCGTATCATCTTGAGTGGCTGCTATGGTGTTATATTTCCAACGACAGGCATTCGTGCAGGTGCCTTGGTTGGGGTCGCGGTGATTAAAATAGCCAGACAGCAGGCAGCGTCCTGAGTAGGCAATACATAGCGCACCATGAACGAAGGTTTCGATCTCTAAGCCTGGGCACTCTGCGCGTATTTCGCCAATCTCTTCAAGGGATAGTTCCCGCGACAAAATAATGCGGCGAATACCTTGGCGCTGCCAGAATTGAGCGGCGGCCCAATTGACGACATTGGACTGCACCGACAGGTGGATCTCTTGATCTGGCCAGCGATCGCGAACCATCATAATCAGGCCCGGGTCTGACATGATCAACGCATCGGGACCGGCCTCAATGACAGGCTCCATATCCCGTAGGTACGTTGTCAGCTTGCTGTTGTGCGGAGCAATGTTGGAAGCAACATAGAATTTCTTACCTCGCGCATGTGCGTACTCAATACCACGATGCAAATTATCGATTTTAAAATCGTTGTTACGCACCCGGAGAGAGTAGCGCGGCTGACCTGCATAAACGGCATCTGCCCCATAAGCAAACGCGTAACGCATATTTTTAAAGGTACCGGCAGGCGAGAGTAATTCGGGAGCTTGCATAGACAGTCACCGTTATCAGGACGATGGCGCGCGTGCGCAGTGATGAAAGAGCCGGATTATAACCAGCTCAAACAGCCTGTCTTGCTCAGCTATCTACTTTGCTGACCCAGATCAAAAAGTAACGACCACAAGCCTCTTTTGACACATATGACGATGAATAACAGCCGCGTTTTACGCCGTTGGGCGGGGTTTCAGCGTCGTACGGCGGTCATGGTAAGCAATTGCTAATCCGCTGCCCATAATCAGCACACTGCCCACCCATACCCACAGATCTGGCAGCTCTCCCCAGAACCACCAGCCAAGCAGCACCGCCCACAGCATTGCGGTGTAATCAAATGGAGCAGCAATCGCGGCGGGGGCAAAGCGGAATGCCAGGGTAATAAACGCGGTCGCGCCAATACCCAAAACACCCGAGACCAAAAAGCCAAGCCAGTGCCAGGGCTCTGGGGTTTGCCAAACCCAGGGCAAACTCAGAGCAGTGACGATAAAGGGCACTAACGTCATGTAGAACACCATTGCCCACAGGTGCTCCCGAGCACCATAGCGCCGCGCAGTGATCATCATCAGTGCATAAAAGAAAGCCGCTCCCAAGAGGGTTAGCGTGCCGAGCTGGAACGCATCACCGCCGGGGCGAACCACAATCAGCACGCCAGCAAAGCCAACTAACGACGCTATTAATACGGGTGGATCGATTCGCTCGCCAAGCAACGGCACTGAAAGCAGCGTTACAAACAAGGGCGCCACAAAAGCGATTGCCGTGGCCTCTGCGAGTGGCAGCAGGGTTAGCCCCCAGACAAAACACACCATCGTGGCGGTATAAATCAATCCTCTGAGAAGGTGTACACGGGGGCGCTTGGTATGCAACTTGCGCAATCCGCCTGCAAAATGCGCCAACAGGGCAATGAGCGGTAATGACACGAGCGTACGAAAGAAAATAATCTGTAGCGGCGAATGGACCTCGCCTAGCCACTTCGATACCGCATCACCGAGCGCTAAGAACAGAACTCCTAAGCACATGCACAGGATACCTTTTAACGACGTTGTCACGACGCTCTCCTTTTGCCCTTTGGACACTTTATCAGCCGGGATTAACAACTAATAAAAAACCCCGCCAATGTGTCACTGACGGGGCTGCGGATCTAACGTGGCTTTACAAACTTGCGTTGACCACCATGCACTCCATCCCCTGCGCCTGGAGCGTTCTACAAGCGCGTCTGGCGCGTGCTTCGTCCAAGGCGACAACCCTGGCGCGGAATACCGGCGTTTGACCAGCTAAAGTATCGATAGCAACCCGCCCCCCCACTTCATGAGGCAGGCGCTGCGCTGCCTGACGTGCCAACTGCTCTGCTCGCGCTGCCTGGCTAAAAGCACCTACCTGGATACCCCAATCACCAGCAGTAACAGACCGTTGAGGCGTAGCTGCCAATTCGCGCTCACGTTCAATAAAAGCGTTCACCGGGTCTGGTCTACGGGTGACAGGAACTTCTGTCGGTGCCTCCATTGAGCGCGCGAGACGATCTTCAATTTCAACAGCCGGTGCAGACGCTGGTGAAGGAGAAAGGGTTGTCGCTGCCAAATTATTCGAAGCCGCTGTATTATTCGAAATCGTTACATTACTGGCCATGACAGGGCGATTAGAGGCTGGCGGTGTCGACATGGGGCGTTGGCTAGGCGCGTTAGAGCCAGAGAAAGCCATAAACTCTCTAGAAAAAGTGGTATTGGCCAGCCACGTTTGCTGGTCACGCAGCGCTGCACGAGCAAAGCTACGGTCTAACAGGTTGGCCATATGAGAATCACGAGATGACCCACTAAAGCCACCCATAACAACGCCCACCATACGGCGATCCCCGTGGACGGCCGTTGTCGCTACATTGAAACCAGATGCACGAATGAAGCCGGTTTTAAGGCCATCTGCACCGGGGTAGTTTTTCACTAAGCGGTTATGGCTGGTGTGCCGGGTACCACGATAGGTGAACTCCTGGAGCCCAAAGTAGTGGTAGTACTGTGGGAAGTCCTGCATCACGCGCACAGAGAGTGTCACCATATCCCGTGCCGTGGTGACCTGCTGATCATCAGGTAGACCCGAGGCATTACGGAACGTGGTGGCATTCATGCCTAGCTCGCGCGCTTTTGCGGTCATCAGCTGAGCGAAACGCTGCTCGCTACCACCTAATGCTTCAGCCACCACGACGGCAACATCATTAGCAGAGCGCACTGCCAACGCACGAATAGCAGAATCAACAGGAATGGTACTACCTGCAGAAAGCCACAGTTTTACAGCAGGCATGGCGGCAGCTTGAGCAGACACAGGAAGCGGCTGATTAAGACTGAGCTGGCCACTCTCCAATGCTTCAAATGTAAGATAAAGCGTCATCATTTTGGTTAACGATGCGGGGTAGCGACGCTCATCGGCATTCTCGGCGTACAGCACCTCTCCGTTTTCCAAATCCACAACAATCCCAGCATAACGCGGATTTGCATGAGCACTCGATATTGTGCTTAGCAGCAATACCATTAACGACAGCGGAAGCCACCAACGCGCGACGATCGTTGCGCATATTCCCCTTGTTGCCATACATGCCCCTTTCTTGTTTTGCTGTGATGTCACACTACCAACCATTAATCTACTTGCCACACTAAGAAATCTAAGACTAGCACGGTAACTCTTCAAGTGAATTAAGAAAGCAGTATAAAAGTTGAAAACGCAATGAAATGAATAGACCAAAAAAAACCGACCCTAAGGGGTCGGCTTTCATTTTGTTGAGCAACAACGCAGAGACTTACTCTTCTGCAGCTGCTTCTTCAACAACCGGACGGTCAACCAGCTCAACGAACGCCATGGGCGCGTTGTCGCCTGTGCGGTAACCGCACTTGAGGATGCGGATGTAACCACCCGGACGCTCGGCATAACGCGGACCTAGCTCGTTGAACAGTTTGCCGACGGCTTCTTTGGAGCGCGTGCGGGCAAATGCCAAACGGCGGTTTGCAACGCTATCCTGCTTGGCTAGGGTAATTAGCGGCTCGATAACGCGACGCAATTCCTTGGCCTTAGGCAGGGTTGTCTTGATGACTTCATGTTCGACCAGCGAGACAGACATGTTCTTGAACATGGCCTGACGATGCGAGCTGGTACGATTCAGATGACGACCACTCTTACGATGACGCATGGTTGTAATTCCTTACCAAACTGGGACTCGAGTCGACACTCACGCGGAGGCCTTGTCGTCCTTCAGGCTAGCGGGTGGCCAATTTTCCAGCCGCATGCCGAGGGACAAGCCGCGCGCTGCCAATACGTCTTTGATTTCATTCAAAGACTTTTTACCAAGATTCGGTGTCTTCAGCAGCTCAACTTCAGTGCGCTGGATAAGATCACCAATGTAGTAAATATTCTCGGCTTTTAGGCAGTTAGCGCTGCGAACTGTCAACTCAAGATCGTCTACGGGGCGCAATAGGATAGGATCAACAAGATCCTCTTCCTCTTCGACTTCCTGCTCTTTATCAGCTTCCAGGTCGACGAAGGCGGCCAGCTGCTCTTGCAGAATGGTCGCACTGCGACGGATAGCCTCTTCCGGATCCAGTGTACCGTCGGTTTCCAGATCGATAATTAACTTATCGAGGTCGGTGCGCTGCTCAACACGAGCGGCTTCAACCGAATAGGAAACACGGCGAACAGGGCTGAAGGTGGCATCCAGCTGCAGGCGGCCAATTGCACGTGTCTCTTCATCAGAGCCACGAGCGTCAGCCGGTTCGTAACCACGACCCAGCGCTACCTTAAGCTGAATTTTCAGCTCGGCACCTTCATTGACATGAGCAATGACGTGATCCGGGTTGACGATTTCGACGCTATGATCAAGCGCAATGTCGCCAGCGGTGACGACAGCTGGGCCCTGCTTGTTCAGCGAGAGCACCGCCTCATCGCGGCTGTGCATCTTGATCGCAACATCTTTCAAGTTCAGGAGGATTTCGATGACATCTTCCTGCACCCCTTCGAGCGCACTGTATTCGTGCTCTACACCGGCAATTTCAGCCTCTACCACGGCAGCGCCGGGCATGGACGAAAGCAGAATGCGACGAAGTGCATTCCCCAGGGTGTGACCAAAGCCGCGCTCGAACGGTTCGAGAACGATTTTGGCATGATGTGCGCTGATTTCTTCGACCTTGATGTCACGAGGACGAAGAAACTCTGTCACTGAACGCTGCATATGAACACCTTTCAGGCTGCCAAACGGATACTGAGTACTCTAGAGCACACTACTCAAGAGCATCTGGGCGGTTAGCTTTGCTACCCCGCCCAGGTCTCAAGAAGCAGAAATGTAAATCAAACTGCTTACTTGGAGTACAGCTCGACGATCAGGTTTTCGTTGATGTCGGCAGTCAGGTCACCGCGTTCAGGCAGAGCCTTGAAAGTGCCTTCCATCTTCTTGGCGTCGATTTCGATCCAAGCGATATCGCCACGGTTGGCCGCAATGGTCAACGAGTGTTGAATACGTGCTTGGTTCTTCGCCTTTTCGCGAACAGAAACAACGTCACCGGGCTTCACTTGGTAGGAAGCAACGTTAACGGTGCGGCCGTTCACGGAAATCGCCTTGTGGCTGACCAGCTGACGCGCTTCAGAGCGAGTCGAGCCAAAGCCCATGCGGTAGACGACGTTATCCAGTCGGGATTCAAGCAACTGCAACAATACTTCACCAGTCGCACCTTTCAGGCGAGCGGCTTCTTTGTAGTAGTTGCGGAACTGCTTTTCGAGTACGCCATACATACGGCGTACTTTCTGCTTCTCACGAAGCTGCAAGCCGTAGTCGGAAAGACGCTGACGACGCTGGCCGTGTACACCCGGGATCTGCTCGGATTTACACTTTTTCTCGAAGGGAGTAACACCGCTCTTTAAAAAGAGGTCGGTGCCTTCACGACGAGACAGTTTGCACTTCGGTCCAATATAACGAGCCATGAATCTGTCTCCTTAAACGCGGCGTTTCTTAGGCGGACGGCAGCCATTATGAGGAATGGGCGTCGCGTCAGTGATGCTTTGCACGCGGAAGCCGGCGGCATTGAGAGCGCGCACGGCGGATTCACGGCCTGGACCGGGGCCCTTGACCAGCACGTCTACGTTTTTCACACCATACTCGGCTGCAGCAGTTGCTGCACGCTCACTTGCCACTTGAGCAGCGAACGGGGTGCTCTTGCGAGAACCACGAAAACCCGAACCACCGGCTGTCGCCCAAGAAAGAGCGTTGCCCTGGCGGTCTGTGATCGTCACGATCGTGTTGTTAAAAGAGGCGTGGATATGCGCTACGGCGTCCACTACCTGCTTTTTAACCTTTTTACGGTTACTACGCGGGTTAGCCATGTTGATGTCTATTCCTGTCTTAACGTCAGCTCTCTATTAAAGAGCCTGCGTGTTATTTGCGGATCGGCTTACGCGGGCCCTTACGGGTACGCGCGTTAGTCTTAGTCCGCTGACCACGCAGCGGAAGACTACGACGATGACGCAGACCACGGTAGCAGCCTAAGTCCATGAGACGCTTAATGTTAAGCGTAACATCACGACGAAGGTCGCCTTCTACGGTGTACTTACCAACTTCAGAACGCAGGGTATCCAGCTCATCGCTAGATAGATCCTGGATCTTGGTAGTAGGCGCGATACCGGCAGCAGCACAAACGTGCTGAGCGCGGGTACGGCCAATCCCGAAGATATAGGTCAGCGAGATCGCCGCATGCTTGTTGTCCGGGATATTGACGCCTGCAATACGGGCCATCAGCTTACTCCGAAATTTGAGCGGCTTGCTCGTTTATTCATCTACAAAAGGCGCAACAGCATACCCCTTTATAAGCCTTATGGCAAGGGGTATGCCGGCACCCGCTTAAAAACAACCCAGGTATTAACCCTGGCGCTGTTTGTGCCGCGGTTCGATACAAATGACGCGGACAGCGCCATTGCGTCGAATGATCTTACAATTACGGCACATCTTCTTTACGGAAGCTCGAACTTTCATCGTTCTCTCCAAATCGCAACGGCGCGCCTCAGCGCATAATGCCGCCGCTACCGTAGCCTTTCAGGTTGGACTTCTTCATCACCGAGTCATATTGATGCGACATGAGATGCGACTGCACCTGGGCCATGAAGTCCATGATGACCACAACCACGATCAGAAGCGAAGTTCCGCCGAAGAAAAACGGCACGTTCCACGCAACGATCAAGAACTGGGGCATCAAGGAAACCGCAGTGATATACAAGGCACCGAACAAAGTAAGACGAGTCATTACTTTATCGATATAGCGAGCGGTCTGCTCGCCGGGGCGAATGCCCGGCAGGAAGGCGCCTGACTTTTTAAGATTGTCAGCCACATCCTTGGGGTTGAAGACCAGCGCTGTGTAAAAGAAGCAGAAGAATACCACTGCCGCCGCGAAAAGCAAGATGTAAAGCGGTTGGCCGGGGCCTAACGCTTGTGATGCACGCTGTAACCACTCCATTCCTTCGCCAGCACCCACCCACTGACCAATAGAGGCCGGGAAGAGTAAAATACTGGAAGCGAAGATTGCTGGAATAACACCAGCCATATTCACTTTCAAAGGCAGGTAGCTGCTTTGGCCTGCATACATCTTATTGCCGACCTGGCGCCTGGGGTAGTTCACTTTCAAGCGGCGTTGACCGCGCTCAATGAACACCACAAACGCAACGGTAGCAATACCTAGCACTGACAGCGCTAACAGCGGAAGAACATTCCAGGCACCTTCATTACGAGCAAGCTCGAACGCTTGCCCAACGGCACTGGGCAGCCCAGCGACGATCCCCGCGAAGATCAACAGCGAAATACCGTTGCCGATGCCCTTCTCGGTGATCTGCTCACCTAGCCACATCATAAACACCGCGCCTGATACAAATGTAATCACGGCGGTGAAAAAGAAGCTGAAGTCAGCGCTGTATGCGATGCCTTGGCTAGCCAGACCGACGGACATACCGGTAGCCTGGACGAAAGCCAGTATCACCGTGCCGTAGCGCGTGTACTGGCTAATCTTGCGGCGGCCAGCCTCACCCTCTTTCTTGAGCTGTTCAAGATGAGGGGAGACCGCAGTCATGAGCTGCATGATAATCGACGCCGAAATGTAGGGCATTATGCCCAGGGCGAGGACGCTCATGCGCTCCAGGGCGCCACCCGAGAACATGTTAAACATGCCTAGAATGGTGCCCTGTTGCTCCCTAAACAAGGCAGCAAGCTGGTCAGGATTGATACCGGGAACGGGAATGTGGGCACCAATACGGTACACCACGATGGCGAGGAGCACGAAGCGCAAACGCGCCCACAGTTCACTCAGACCGCTGCCCATCGCCGGCATATTTCCTGACTTGGCCATTTAGTCCTCTACCTTGCCGCCGGCGGCTTCGATCGCTTCACGGGCACCCTTGGTGACCTTGATACCACGAACGGTAACCGCCTTTTTCAGTTCGCCAGAAAGGATGATCTTCGCATGAAGCGTCGCATCCTTTAGCACGTTGGCTTGCTTCAGAGTTTCCATAGTGACTTCGTCACCGGCAACCTTAGCAAGTTCAGCCAGACGTACTTCTTCAGATACCAATGACTTAGCAGACGTAAAGCCGAACTTCGGCAAACGACGCTGCAATGGCATCTGACCGCCTTCGAAACCAGGCTTGACGCTGCCGCCACTGCGAGATTTCTGACCTTTGTGGCCACGGCCACCGGTCTTACCAAGACCGGAGCCGATACCACGACCAACGCGCTTTTCAGCGTGTTTGGAGCCCGGTGCCGGGCTCAGGGTATTGAGTTTCATGGATTACTCTCCCTCAACGCGCACAAGGTAGTTAACCTTGTGGATCATGCCGCGTACGGCAGGGGTGTCTTCCAGCTCAACCGTATGACCGATGCGACGCAGACCCAGGCCCTTCATAGTAGCCTTGTGCTTGGGCAAAACGCCGATGGTGCTGCGGATCTGGGTAACCTTGATCGTTGCTGCCATGGTGCCTTACCCCGTGATCGCTTCGACAGACAGACCGCGCTTAGCGGCAATGTCTTCCGGTGCTTGCATGGAGGAGAGACCTTTAACAGTCGCTCGCACCACGTTAACCGGGTTGGTGGAACCGTAGCACTTGGCCAGTACATCATGGACACCAGCGAGCTCTAGTACAGAGCGCATGGCGCCGCCAGCGATGATACCGGTACCTTCAGAAGCCGGCTGCATGTACACCTTAGAAGCACCGTGACGGGCTTTTATCGGGTACTGAAGCGTATGGCCTGCAAGGTTAACCTTGACCATGTTGCGACGAGCTTGATCCATCGCTTTCTGGATCGCAACAGGCACTTCACGCGCCTTGCCACGACCAAAACCGACACGACCTTTACCATCACCAACGACGGTCAGCGCGGTGAAGCCGAAAATACGACCACCTTTGACCACCTTGGCGACGCGGTTGACCTGCACTAACTTCTCTTGCAGATCACCGCTTTGCTGTTCGTTCTTCGCCATCGTAAAACCCTTTAGAATTCCAGGCCGCCTTCACGTGCGGCGTCGGCCAGAGCCTTAACGCGACCGTGATACTTAAAGCCAGCACGATCGAAGGCCACCTGGGTGATGCCTGCTTCTTTAGCGCGTTCAGCAATCAGAGCGCCAACCTTAGAGGCGGCTTCTGCGTTGCCAGTCGCACCCTCGCGCAGTGCTTTGTCCAGCGTAGAAGCACTGGCTAGCACTTTGCCACCATCCGGCGAGATAATCTGCGCATAGATGTGACGCGGGGTACGGTTGACGCACAGGCGATACACGCCCAGCTCGCGGATCTTTGCGCGAGCGCGGCGGGCACGACGGAGACGAGATTCTTTCTTCGCGTTCATAACCCTGCCTTACTTCTTCTTGGCTTCTTTGCGACGCACCTGCTCGTCGGCGTACCGAACACCCTTGCCTTTATACGGCTCAGGGGGACGGAAGGCGCGGATTTCCGCGGCGCACTGGCCGAGCATCTGCTTGTCCGCGCTTTTCAGCACGATCACGGTGTTCTTCGGCGTTTCCGCTGAGACACCCTTAGGCAGTTCATAGTCGACCGGGTGCGAGAAGCCCAGTGAAAGATTGAGCGTCTGGCCCTTAGCTTGGGCACGATAACCGACGCCTACAATTTCGAGAGTTTTTGTGAAACCCTCGGATACGCCCGTTACCAGGTTCTGAACCAAGGCGCGGGTAGTACCGGCCATTGCCCAGCTCTTGGCAGACTCACTCGGGGCGAAGGTCAGCTGGCCATCTTCTTGACCAATCACCACGTCCTGGTGAATGGGCATAGATAGCGTGCCCTGGCCGCCTTTGGCGGTCAGCTGGCCAGCGTCGATTTTAATCTCGACACCAGCAGGCACTTTAACCGGATATTTCGCTATGCGGGACATTCCAGCCTCCTAGAATACGGTGCAGATGACTTCGCCACCGACGCCTGCTTGGCGCGCGGCACGATCGGTCATGACACCATTAGAGGTGGTGACAATCGCGATACCCAGACCATCGGCGACCTTAGGCAGGTTGTCTTTGCCCTTGTACTGGCGCAGAGACGGCTTGGAAACCCGTTGAATGTGCTCAATAACCGGCTTACCCTCAAAATACTTGAGAGTAACGGTCAGCTCGGGTTTAACGCCTTCAGCCACCGTAAAGTCGGTAATGTAGCCTTCTTCCTTTAACACGCGGGCCACTTCCACTTTCAGCTTGGAGGACGGCATGGTAGCCGTCTCCTTGGTGGCCATCTGCGCATTGCGGATACGGGTAAACATATCCGCTAGAGTGTCTTGCATGCTCATTTAATGTGCGCTCCTGATGATTCGACGTGACGTTACCAGCTGGACTTTTTCAGGCCAGGGACGTCGCCACGCATGGCGGCTTCACGCAGCTTGTTACGGCCAAGGCCGAACTTGTTGTAAAAACCGTGCGGACGGCCAGTCACGCGGCAGCGGTTACGCTGACGCACCGGGCTTGAGTCGCGCGGCAGTTGCTGCAGCTTCAGCGTCGCCTCGAAACGTTCTTCTTCAGAAGCGTTCACGTCCAAGATGATTTTCTTGAGCTCTGCGCGCTTAGCCGCATACTTCTCGACTAGCTGAGTACGCTTGAGCTCGCGCTCTATCATACTTTTCTTAGCCATGATCCAACCCTTATTTCTTAAACGGGAAGTTCAGTGCCGCTAGTAGCGCACGACCTTCCTCGTCGGTGTTGGCGGTAGTAGTGATAGTGACGTCCAGCCCCCGGATGCGATCGATCTTATCATACTCGATCTCCGGGAAGATGATCTGCTCACGCACACCCATTGAGTAATTGCCGCGACCGTCAAAAGACTTCGGATTGAGACCACGGAAGTCACGCACGCGGGGAATCGCAATGTTCACCAAACGGTCCAGGAAGTCCCACATACGCGCTGAGCGCAGTGTTACTTTGACACCGATCGGCCAACCTTCGCGCACCTTGAAGCCCGCGATGGACTTGCGTGCCTTGGTCACCAACGGTTTTTGACCGGAGAGTTTCTCCAGGTCGCCGATGGCATTGTCGATCAACTTTTTATCGCTGACCGCTTCGCCGATACCCATGTTCAGAGTCACTTTCGTGATCCGGGGTACCTGCATTACGTTGGCGTAGCTGAACTGCTCTTTGAGCTGAGCCACGACCTCGTTTTGATAACGTTCTTTCAAGTTCGCCATTTTGCTACCCGACTCGCGTTAGGCGTCGATCTGCGTCTGCGTCGACTTGTAGATACGTACCTTGGTACCGTCTTCCTTAACTTGGAAGCCGACGCGATCCGCCTTACCGGTCTCCGAATTGAAGATGGCTACGTTGGACGCGTGAATCGGAGCCTCACGCTCGACGATACCGCCCTGATTTCCCGCCATGGGATTAGGCTTGGTGTGACGTTTAATCATATTCACACCGGACACCACGAAGCGGTTTTCTAGTACCCGCTTAACAGTGCCACGTTTGCCTTTATCCTTCCCGGCGATGACGATGACTTCATCGTCACGTTTGATCTTTTGCATATCCGCCTCGCTCCTTACAGCACTTCAGGCGCTAGGGAAATGATCTTCATGAACTTCTCATTACGAAGTTCACGAGTTACCGGCCCGAAGATACGCGTGCCGATCGGCTGTTCGTTGGTATTATTCAACAAAACCGCCGCATTTCCATCGAAACGGATCAGCGAACCGTCACTACGACGGACGCCACTACGGGTGCGAACGACTACCGCTTTCAGCACTTGGCCTTTTTTGACCTTACCGCGCGGAATCGCTTCCTTCACCGTTACCTTAATGACGTCACCAACGCGAGCGTAGCGACGGTGTGAACCGCCTAACACCTTGATGCATTGCACCCGGCGCGCTCCGCTGTTGTCAGCGACATCCAGCATTGTCTGAGTCTGAATCATCGGTTTTCTCCAAACCTAATCTGACTGCACTGATCGGCAGACTTTAGGTATTAACCCTTAGCCTGCTCAACCACCTCGACCAGCGTCCAAGCTTTCTTCTTGGAAAGCGGACGGCACTCCTGAATGGAAACCGTATCGCCTGCCTTAGCCTGGTTCGCCTCATCATGGGCGTGCAGCTTGGTGGAGCGCTTGACGTATTTTCCGTAGATCGGGTGACGCTCACGACGCTCGATCATAACGACGATGGATTTATCCATCTTATCGCTCACCACCTTGCCGGTGAGCGTACGTGTTTTTTTCTCTTCGGCCATCTTATTCACCTGCCTTCTCGTTGAGCATAGTCTTCACACGGGCGATATCCCGGCGGACCTGCTTGAGCAGATGAGTCTGGCTCAGTTGGCCAGTGGCCTTCTGCATGCGCAGGTTAAACTGCTCGCGGAGTAGCTCGAGGAGTTGCTCTTGCAGCTCTCCTACGGACTTTTCACGAATTTCCTGGGCTTTCATCACATCACCGTCCGTTTAGCAAAGGTGGTGGACAAGGGCATCTTCTGTGCGGCCAATTCAAATGCTTCACGGGCCAACTCTTCGGATACACCTTCAATTTCGTACAGGACCCGACCCGGTTGGATCTGGGCTACCCAGTACTCAACGGAACCTTTACCTTTACCCATACGAACTTCGAGCGGCTTCTTAGAGATCGGCTTATCAGGGAAGACGCGGATCCAAATTTTACCGCCACGTTTAACGTGACGTGTGATCGCACGACGGCCTGCTTCGATCTGGCGCGCAGTGATGCGGCCACGACCCGTTGCTTTGAGACCGTACTCCCCGAAGCTGATTTTGCTTCCGCGATGCGCCAGGCCACGGTTGCGGCCTTTCATCATCTTACGGAATTTCATACGCTTGGGCTGTAACATCGACTCGCTCTCCCCTTACCTGGAACCTTTCTTCTTGGGCGCGTTGCCGGCAGGCTGCTGTTGCTTAGCCTTGGCACGTACTTCCTCAATACCACCGAGGATTTCACCCTTGAAGATCCACACTTTGACGCCGATGACGCCGTAGGTGGTGTGAGCTTCGTAAGTGGCGTAGTCGATATCCGCACGCAACGTGTGCAACGGAACGCGACCTTCGCGGTACCATTCGGTACGTGCGATTTCGGCACCACCCAGACGACCTGACAGCTGAATCTTAATGCCGCCAGCGCCAAGACGCATTGCGTTCTGTACCGCGCGCTTCATAGCACGACGGAACATTACGCGACGCTCAAGCTGACCCGCTACGTTAGCAGCGACTAGCTTGGCATCCAGCTCCGGCTTGCGAACTTCTTCGATGTTCACATGAACCGGAACACCCATCATCTCGGTTAGATCGCGACGCAAACGGTCGACATCTTCACCTTTTTTGCCAATCACGATACCCGGACGGGCAGTATGAATGGTGATGCGGGCATTGTTAGCCGGACGCTCGATGTGAATGCGGCTTACGGAAGCGTTCTTTAAACGCTGATCCAGGAAGCTGCGCACTTCGAGATCGTTATTGAGCTTATCGGCATAAGCGCCGCGCTCGGCATACCAGACAGAAGCATGGTCTTTGACGATGCCCAGTCGAATGCCTGTTGGATTGACTTTCTGACCCATCTGGTCGACTCCTACTTCTCGGCTACCTTGACGGTGATGTGGCAGGTGCGCTTCAAGATACGATCCGCACGGCCTTTGGCGCGCGGCTTGATACGCTTGAGCGTCACGCCCTCATCGACACAGATGGTCGAGACACGCAGCTCGTCGATGTCCATGCCGTTATTTTCTTCCGCATTCGCGATGGCGGACTGAAGCACTTTCTTGACCAGTTTGGCAGCCTTCTTCGGTGAGAAGGTCAGCAGGTCAATAGCTTCGGCGACCGGTTTACCGCGCACCTGGTCAGCCACCAAACGGGCCTTCTGTGCGGATAAAGCAGCGCCACTCAGCTTAGCTGTGACTTCCATCTCTTAATCCTCTCTGGCTTACCGTTTGGCTTTCTTGTCCGCAGCATGCCCGCGATATGTGCGAGTAGCAGCGAATTCGCCAAGTTTATGACCCACCATTTCCTCGGAGACGTGCACCGGGACATGCTGGCGTCCGTTATGGACCGCAATAGTCAGACCTACCATGTTGGGCAGGATCATCGAACGACGCGACCAAGTCTTGATTGGTTTGCGATCGTTCTTCTCCACTGCAGCCTCTACCTTCTTCAAAAGATGAAGGTCAATGAAGGGACCTTTCTTTAGTGAACGTGGCACAGCCGTTACCTCTTAAGTTCTTGGCAATTTCGATTAACGCGTCTTGTTACGACGACGGATAATCAGCTTGTCGGTGCGCTTGTTCTTACGCGTCTTGTGACCCTTAGTCGGCACACCCCATGGGGATACCGGGTGACGACCACCACTGGTGCGGCCTTCACCACCACCGTGCGGGTGATCCACCGGGTTCATCGCGACACCGCGAACAGTCGGACGCACGCCTCTCCAGCGCTTCGCACCGGCCTTGCCAAGTTGACGCAGGCTGTGCTCGGAGTTGCTCACTTCGCCCAGAGTTGCGCGGCACTCAGCCAACACTTTGCGCATTTCGCCAGAGCGAAGACGTAAGGTGGCGTAGTTACCTTCACGAGCAACCAGCTGAGCGCTAGTACCGGCACTGCGAGCAATCTGCGCGCCTTTACCCGGCTTCAGTTCGATACCGTGAACGGTAGAACCAAGCGGAATATTGCGCAGCGGCAAAGCATTGCCTTTTTTGATGGGCGCGTTTACACCAGATTCCAGCACGTCACCCGCGCTGACACCTTTCGGTGCAATGATGTAACGACGCTCACCATCTGCATATTTCAGTAGTGCAATATGCGCACTACGGTTCGGATCGTGCTCAAGACGCTCAACGGTGGCTGGAATGCCATCCTTGGTGCGTTTGAAGTCAATCAACCGGTAGTGCTGACGGTGACCACCGCCCACGTGGCGGGTGGTGATGCGACCGTAGTTGTTACGGCCACCGGACTTGGACTGTTTCTCCAAAAGCGGTGCATAAGCACGGCCTTTGTACAGTTCCTCACCAACGATCTTAACGACGTGGCGACGACCGGCGGATGTGGGTTTGGTCTTGACGATTGCCATTATCCGTACTCCTGCCCTTATTCGGCGCCAGAGAAGTCTTCGAGCGTTTCACCCGCAGCCAGGGTCACATACGCTTTGCGGTAACCCTTACGCAGGCCAACGCCGTGAGCAGTACGCTTAGTTTTCCCCTTCACGTTCAATACTTGAACGCTGCCGACCTTCTTGCCGAATAGTGCTTCAACGGCTTTCTTGATCTCGGGTTTGGTAGCATCAGATGCCACCTTGAAAACGTACTGGTTGCGCTCGGCTGCCATCGCGGCCTTTTCGGTCACGTGCGGTCCAAGCAGAACCTTAAATACGCGCTCCTGGTTCATGCCAGCTTCTCCTCGAATTTACGCAGGGCGGAGACGGTGACCAGAACCTTATCAAAGGCTACTAGGCTCACCGGATCAGCTGCAGCGACATCCACCACGTCAACGTGGGGAAGGTTGCGTGCGGCCAGATAGAGCTTCTCGTCAATTTCTTCGGTGACGATCAACACTTTCTCAAGGTTGAGCTCTTTCAGCTTGGCAGCTACCTGCTTGGTCTTCGGCGCTTCAACGCTGAACTCTTCAACAGCGACAAGACGCTCTTGACGTACTAGCTCAGACAGGATGGAACGCATCGCCGCACGGTACATTTTGCGGTTTACTTTCTGGCTATGGTCCTGAGGACGCGCCGCGAAAGTCACACCGCCGCTGCGCCATAGCGGAGAGCGGATAGTACCGGCACGTGCACGACCGGTACCCTTCTGACGCCACGGCTTCTTACCACCACCACGTACGTCGGAACGGTTCTTTTGAGCGCGGGTACCTTGACGGCCACCAGCCAAATAGGCGGTTACCACCTGGTGAACCAGCGCTTCGTTGAATTCTTTGCCAAAAGTGGCATCGGCTACTTCAACGGTACCCGTGCCTGCAGCAAGATTCAGATTCATTGGTAATTATCCCCTTCAGCGAGCTTTCACGGCGCTGCGAACGATAACATCGCTACCGGTCGCGCCCGGAACAGCACCTTTGATCAGCAGCAGGTTACGCTCGGCGTCGACACGGACGATCTCAAGGCTCTGCACGGTGCAACGGGCATTACCCATTTGACCGGCCATTTTCTTGCCTTTAAATACGCGACCCGGAGTCTGACACATGCCGATAGAACCCGGCGCGCGGTGCGACAGGGAGTTACCATGCGTGTTGTCTTGGGTACGGAAATTCCAGCGCTTAACAGCACCCTGGAAGCCTTTACCCTTAGAGGTGCCGGTCACATCAATCATTTGACCAGCTTCGAAGAGGGATACGGTGAGTTCGCCACCCACTTCCGGAGATTCTTCGCCTTCTGCAAGACGGAATTCCATCAGTGAACGACCAGCCTCAACACCCGCCTTGGCAAACTGACCAGCTTGCGCTTTGGTGAGGTGCTTGGCTTTACGAGAACCTGTGGTGACCTGAACCGCTGCGTAACCGTCAGACTCAAGAGTCTTAACGCGCGTTACACGGTTAGGATCAACTTCAATAACGGTCACGGGCACGGAAGCGCCATCTTCGGTAAAGACACGGGTCATCCCGGCCTTTTTACCGACTAAACCGATAGTCATACTCAGTCTCCTATAGTGTACGGGGCTATCACCCGCTATGGCTGCCCTTTCCAGAGCATTCCACTAGCACATTGTGTGGCGCCTCACGGCGCGGCGGCTGCTGCTCATTCTAAAAATTAATGAGCGCTGGGCCGCAAGTGTCTAGTGTAATTAGTCGAGCTTGATTTGCACGTCTACGCCAGCGGCGAGATCGAGCTTCATCAGCGCATCAACAGTTTTCTCGGTTGGCTCAACAATATCGAGCACACGCTTGTGCGTACGAATCTCATACTGGTCACGCGCATCTTTGTTAACGTGCGGTGAAATCAGGATGGTGTAACGCTCGCGGTTGGTCGGCAGCGGGATCGGACCACGAACCTGAGCACCAGTACGCTTAGCGGTTTCAACGATTTCCGCTGTGGACTGATCAATCAGGCGATGGTCGAACGCTTTCAACCGAATGCGAATCTTTTGGTTCTGCATTTGCCCTAAACTCCAATGGATGTCGACGGCGCGAGCCGTCTACCCACGCATTCAAAGGATGCGCATTATAGGCACGCCAAAAGCCCATGTCAAACATTTGCTATTGGTGCGCAGAAAAGGGGGCTCGCAAGAGCCCCCCTTGATCAATCAATCAAGCAAGCTTACTTGACGATTTTTGCAACAACGCCAGCACCAACGGTACGACCGCCTTCACGAATTGCGAAGCGCAGACCTTCGTCCATAGCGATTGGAGCAATCAGGGTAACAACCATCTTAACGTTGTCGCCCGGCATTACCATTTCAACACCTTCCGGCAGTTCACAGGTACCTGTTACGTCAGTGGTACGGAAGTAGAACTGGGGACGGTAGCCTTTGAAGAAAGGCGTGTGACGACCACCTTCTTCTTTGGACAGTACGTAAACTTCTGCTTCGAAGGTAGTGTGCGGGTTGATGGTGCCCGGCTTAGCCAGAACTTGGCCGCGCTCGACGTCATCACGCTTAGTACCACGCAGCAGGGCGCCAACGTTCTCACCTGCACGACCTTCGTCGAGCAGCTTACGGAACATTTCAACACCGGTAACGATGGTTTTAGTGGTGTCGCGGATACCCACGATTTCCACTTCTTCGCCTGCTTTAACGATACCGCGCTCTACACGACCGGTAACAACAGTACCGCGGCCAGAGATAGAGAACACGTCTTCGATCGGCATCAGGAACGGCTGGTCGATAGCACGCTCCGGCTCAGGAATGTACTCATCCAGAGCTTTGATCAGATTCGCAACAGCAGTAGTACCCATGCCGTTCTCATCTTCACCGTTCAGAGCCATCAGCGCAGAACCAGTGATGATCGGCGTGTCGTCACCCGGGAAGTCGTACTCGTCGAGGAGTTCACGAACTTCCATCTCAACCAGCTCAAGCAGCTCTTCGTCATCAACCATGTCCGCTTTGTTCAGGAACACAACGATGAACGGAACGCCAACCTGACGAGACAGCAGGATGTGCTCACGCGTCTGCGGCATCGGGCCGTCAGCAGCAGAACATACCAGGATTGCGCCATCCATCTGCGCAGCACCGGTGATCATGTTCTTGACGTAGTCAGCGTGTCCTGGGCAGTCAACGTGCGCGTAGTGGCGCTCTTCAGACTGATATTCAACGTGAGACGTAGCGATGGTGATACCGCGCTCGCGCTCTTCAGGAGCGTTATCGATGGTATCAAACTCACGCCAGTCGCCGCCGAAAACCTCAGCAGACACACGGGTTAGGGCCGCTGTCAGGGTCGTTTTACCGTGGTCGACGTGACCGATGGTGCCGACGTTGACGTGCGGTTTGGAACGTTCAAATTTTTCCTTAGCCACTGCTATAACCTCTTTACGTTAGCTAACGGTTAACCGTTTTGGTTGATGACGGCTTCTACGACGCTGGAGGGCGCCTCGTCGTACTTCGCGAACTCCATAGAGTAGCTCGCACGGCCCTGGGTCTGAGAGCGCAGATCGGTTGCGTAACCGAACATCTCACCCAGCGGCACCGTTGCGCGGATGACTTTGCCGGAGCTGGAGTCATCCATGCCCTGCACCAGACCGCGACGACGGTTCAGGTCACCCATGACGTCACCCATGAAATCTTCGGGGGTCACGACCTCGACCTTCATCACCGGTTCCAGCAGCACGGCCTTGGCCTTCCTGGCACCTTCTTTAACCGCCATGGAAGAAGCAATCTTAAACGCAGTCTCATTAGAGTCCACGTCATGGTAAGAGCCATCGTACAGCGTGACTTTAACGTCAATCATCGGGTAACCCGCGATGACACCGTTCTTCAGCTGTTCGTAGGCACCTTTTTCTACTGCCGGGATGTATTCCTTGGGAACCACACCACCAACAATTTCGTTGACGAACTTGAAGAAGATTTCTTCATCACCTTCGCCCTTCTCTTCAGCAGCAAGCGGCTCAATGCGCAGATGCACGTGACCGTATTGTCCACGACCACCTGACTGGCGCACAAACTTGCCTTCTTGCTCAATACTGCCACGGATGGTTTCGCGGTAAGCAACCTGCGGCTTACCGATATTGGCCTCAACCTTAAACTCGCGACGCATACGGTCGACAAGAATATCCAGGTGCAGCTCACCCATACCAGAAATAATAGTCTGGCCGGTTTCTTCGTCAGTTTTCACCTGGAAGGAAGGATCTTCCTGGGCCAATTTACCCAGTGCAACACCCATTTTTTCCTGGTCAGCTTTCGACTTAGGCTCTACGGCAACAGAGATAACCGGATCCGGGAACTCCATGCGCTCGAGTACGATCTTGTGATCGATATCACACAGGGTGTCACCTGTAGTCACATCTTTCAGACCAATACACGCTGCAATATCGCCCGCTAGTACTTCTTTAATCTCTTCACGAGTATTGGCGTGCATCTGAACGATACGACCAACACGCTCCTTCTTCTGCTTAACGGAGTTATAAACACCGTCACCAGACTTAAGAACGCCTGAGTAAACGCGAATAAAGGTCAAGGTACCAACGAAGGGGTCGGTAGCGATCTTAAACGCCAACGCCGCAAACGGAGCACTGTCGTCCGCTTCGCGGGTCGCTACGGTACCATCTTTGTCGTCCAGCTCACCTTCGATTGCTTTAACTTCTGTCGGTGAGGGCAGGTACTCAACAACCGCATCCAGGACTGCTTGAACACCCTTATTCTTAAAGGCAGAACCACAGGTCACTAGAACGATTTCGCTAGCCAGCGTACGCGCACGAAGACCTGCTTTGATTTCTTCAATGGTCAGTTCCCCACCTTCGAGGTACTTATCCATCAATTCATCAGAGCCTTCAGCTGCGGCTTCGACCATTTGCTCGCGATATTTTTCGGCAGTCTCTTGTAGCTCAGCAGGAATATCGACAAGCTCATACGAAGTGCCTAAGTCTGCCTCATTCCAGAGGATAGCCTTCATCTCGATCAGGTCGATAACGCCTTTAAAGTCTTCCTCTGTACCCCAGTTAATCTGGATTGGCACAGCGTTAGCACCTAAGCGTTCCTTCAACTGGTCAACAACCATGAAGAAGTCTGCACCGGTACGGTCCATCTTATTAACGAAGACCATACGCGGAACTTCATACTTATTGGCCTGGCGCCATACGGTTTCGGTCTGCGGCTGAACGCCGGAAGAACCGCACAGTACAACAACAGCACCATCAAGAACACGCAAAGAACGCTCAACTTCGATAGTGAAGTCAACGTGCCCAGGGGTGTCGATGATATTAATGCGGTGCTCATCAAACTGGTGATTCATACCTTTCCAGAAGGTAGTAACAGCAGCCGAGGTGATAGTAATACCACGCTCCTGCTCTTGCTCCATCCAGTCAGTAGTCGAAGCACCTTCATGGGTTTCGCCCAGCTTGTGGTTTACGCCAGTGTAAAACAAAACACGTTCTGTCGTGGTTGTCTTACCTGCATCAACGTGGGCAACAATACCCAAGTTGCGATAGCGATTAAGCGGTGTTTTGCGTGCCACGGTGAAGCTCCCGTTAGTTGGCAATGCTCGTTAATTCAGCAGTGTTCATTTTGCGTGTCCCACCGCCGCCACCCATAAAGGTAGCGGCAGTGTGTTGCAGCATGGCGAAAAAACTCTTTAGCGCAGCACAACCAGCAAAATCAAACACAAACTCAGAAACGCCGAGTTTAGAAACGATAGTGAGAGAAGGCCTTGTTGGCTTCTGCCATACGGTGCACATCTTCACGCTTCTTAACAGCCGAGCCTTTGCCTTCAGCGGCATCCAGCATTTCACCTGCCAGGCGCTGAACCATCGTTTTCTCACCGCGGCGACGCGCTGCGTCTACCAACCAGCGCATTGCTAGGGCTTGGCGACGCGAAGGACGAACTTCGACCGGCACCTGATAGGTCGCACCACCAACACGGCGCGACTTTACTTCGACCATCGGCTGGATGGTTTCCAGCGCTTTGTCGAAGATTTCCAGCGGCTCTTCATTACTACGCTCGGCAACCTTGTCCAACGCACCGTATACGATGCGCTCAGCTATGGACTTCTTGCCGCTGACCATCAGGTGGTTCATGAACTTCGCCAGACGCTCACTTCCGAACTTAGGATCCGGCAGGATTTCGCGTTTAGCTACAACTCTTCTTCTAGGCATGATAAGCCCTCAATTAAGGATCCTTCAGGTAAACCCGGGACCAATTACGCTATTTGCGCCGCCCGACCTTACTCTTATCAGACCGTCATATTCATATTAAGGTAACAACGCCAGCGTCATAAGACGCCGCAACAAGACGCCTTAGGACTTCGGACGCTTGGTACCGTACTTAGAACGACCCTGCTTACGGTTCTGTACGCCAGAGGTGTCAAGGGCGCCACGAACGGTGTGATAACGCACACCTGGCAAATCCTTTACACGACCACCGCGAATCAGAACAACAGAGTGCTCTTGCAGGTTGTGACCTTCACCACCGATGTAAGAAGACACTTCGAAACCGTTGGTAAGGCGCACACGGCAGACCTTACGAAGGGCCGAGTTCGGCTTCTTAGGGGTAGTAGTATAAACGCGCGTACAAACGCCACGTTTCTGCGGGCATGCCTGTAGCGCAGGTACGTCACTCTTAGTGACGGGGCGCTTACGCGGCTTGCGCACTAGCTGATTAATCGTTGCCATGGTGTTTAGCTGACTCCAATGGTTGCCTGGCCTTTCAACAAATACTAGCAGCAGGTGCGGGCGCACCCACCCCACTGTTAAAGGCTGCGCATTCTAAAGGCTGACCCTAGGTGGCGTCAAGTCTTGCTGGCGGTTTAACCAGCAAGACTGCACCATAAGGGCCAGCGACTCGTTGTTACTCGTTTTCCTTACCGTCGATTACAGCTCATCGTCTGAATCAAGGGCGGTTAACTGAGCACCAAGCTCCTGTTCAACTTCGGTAGCCGAGGGATTGAACAGACGCTCAACGTCTTCGCGCTTGCGACGACGCTCTGCGTGGTGAGTCAGACCGGTACCTGCCGGAATCAGACGTCCAACCACCACGTTTTCTTTCAGGCCGCGTAGATAATCGCGCTTGCCGGTTACCGCTGCCTCGGTCAATACACGTGTCGTTTCCTGGAACGACGCCGCTGAAATGAACGACTCAGTGGCCAAGCTGGCCTTAGTGATACCCAGCAGCAAGCGTTGATACTTGGCCGGGAATTTACCTTCTTTCTCGAGACGCGCATTCTGTTCTAGCACGCGGACGAGTTCAGCTTGATCGCCAGTAATAAAGTCAGAGTCGCCTGAATCAGAGATCTCTACCTTACGCAGCATCTGGCGAACAATAACTTCGATATGCTTATCGTTGATGCCTACACCCTGGAGGCGGTAAACATCTTGCACTTCGGCGGTGATGTATTTGGCCAGTTCCGCCACGCCCAATAACCGCAGGATATCGTGGGGGTTGCTCGGACCATCCGAGATTACTTCACCCTTCTCAACGGTTTCACCCTCGAAGACAGCGATTTGACGCCATTTCGGGATCAACGCTTCAAACGGGTCGCCAGACTCTGGGGTAATCGTCAAGCGACGCTTACCCTTTGTCTCTTTACCGAAACTGACCACACCACTGATTTCAGCCAAGATTGACGACTCTTTCGGCTTGCGCGCCTCAAACAAGTCGGCAACACGCGGCAGACCACCGGTAATATCTTTGTTACCAGACGCCTCTACCGGAATACGTGCAACAACCTCACCTACACCAATGGTAGCGCCATCATCGACAGAGATAATCGAGTTGCCCGGCAACAGGTACTGTACCGGCGTATTCGATCCAGACACCGACACGTACTCGCCAGCAGCGTCTTTCAGCATCACCATCGGGCGCTTATCGCGGCCTGCCATCGGGCGGGCTGCTGACTCGATAACCTCAATAGACGACAGACCAGTCATTTCATCGACGCTACGGTGCATGGTGACACCTTCGTCAAGGTCGATAAACTGCGCCTTACCTTCTACCTCGGCAATGATCGGGTGAGTGTGCGGATCCCACTTCGCGACAATCGCACCGCCATCGACGACATCACCGTCACGAACAGACAGCTCGGCACCGTAAGGCAGCTTGTAGTACTCACGCTCGCGGCCATGGTCATCAGCAACAGCAAGTGCGCTGGAGCGAGAGACAACGACCAATTTGCCGTCGGCCCGCTCTACATGCTTGATGTTGTGGAGACGTACTTTACCGCCATGCTTGACCTGAACGCTGTCTACTGCCGATGAACGCGACGCCGCACCACCGATGTGGAACGTACGCATGGTCAGCTGGGTACCCGGCTCACCGATGGACTGTGCGGCGATAACACCGACAGACTCACCAATGTTGACCTGATGGCCACGCGCCAAGTCGCGGCCATAACAGGAGGCACACACGCCGTGGGCGGTGTCACAGGTAATGGTAGAACGAACAATGATCTCGTCTACGCCCATGGTGTCTAGCGATGCACACCACTTTTCGTCCAGCAATGTGCCGCGCGGAATAAGCACTTCATCATTACTTGGATCAATAACATCAATCGCAACGACACGACCAAGTACACGCTGAGACAGCGGTACAATGATGTCGCCACCTTCGATGATCGGGTGCAAGGTCAAACCGTTTTCGGTGCCACAGTCGGTCTCAGTGATGACCAAGTCCTGGGCAACGTCAACCAGACGACGGGTTAGGTAACCGGAGTTAGCCGTTTTCAGAGCCGTATCCGCAAGACCTTTACGTGCACCGTGGGTCGAGATGAAGTACTGGAGTACGTTCAGACCTTCACGGAAGTTGGCGACGATCGGCGTTTCGATGATCGAGCCATCCGGCTTAGCCATCAAACCACGCATACCCGCCAACTGACGGATCTGGGCGGCAGAACCACGCGCACCGGAGTCAGCCATGATAAAGACGCTGTTGAACGAGTCTTGCTCAACTTCGTTGCCTTCACGATCGATGACGGTCTCTTTGGAGATACCTACCATCATCGCCTTGGCAACTTTATCGTTGGCCTTCGACCAGATATCGATAACCTTGTTGTACTTCTCACCGGCGGTTACCAGGCCAGAAGAGAACTGATCTTCGATCTCTTTAACTTCCGCTTCTGCAGCGTCGACAATCTCGGTTTTCGCATCAGGAATAACGAAGTCGTTAACACCGATAGAGGCGCCCGACCACGTTGCCAAACGGAAACCGGTGTACATCAGTTGGTCAGCGAAGATAACCGTCGGTTTCAAACCTGCACGACGGTATACCTCGTTGATCAAGCTAGAGATCGCCTTTTTCTTCATCGGCTGATCGATTAGCGAGAACGGCACACCTTCCGGCAGAATGCGGAACAGTAGCGCACGGCCAACCGTCGTATCGTAGATGCGGCGATGGAAACTACGCTCGCCGGTCTCTTCTTCGACATCGACTTCGTCCAGACGCACTTTCACGCGAGCGTGCAGCGATACCGACTGCGTACCGAACGCGCGCTCTACCTCATTGAGGTCAGAGAACACCATGCCTTCGCCTTTGGCGTTGATCTTTTCGCGGGTCATGTAATACAGACCCAGAACAACGTCTTGCGACGGCACGATAATCGGCTCACCGTTGGCAGGCGACAGCACGTTATTGGTGGCCATCATCAGCGCACGCGCTTCAAGCTGGGCTTCCAGGGTCAGCGGTACGTGTACCGCCATCTGGTCACCGTCAAAGTCGGCGTTGTAGGCGGCACATACCAGCGGGTGCAGCTGGATCGCTTTACCTTCGATCAACAGCGGCTCAAACGCTTGGATACCAAGACGGTGGAGCGTCGGTGCGCGGTTAAGCAGTACCGGGTGCTCGCGGATAACATCGGCAAGGATGTCCCACACCTCGGGCAGTTCGCGCTCAACCATTTTCTTCGCTGCTTTGATCGTTGAGGCATAGCCCAGCGACTGCAGCTTGGAGTAGATAAACGGCTTGAACAGCTCAAGCGCCATTTTCTTAGGCAGACCACACTGGTGCAGACGCAGAGTCGGACCAACAGTGATTACCGAACGGCCGGAGTAATCGACGCGCTTACCTAGCAAGTTCTGACGGAAACGACCCTGCTTACCTTTGATCATATCGGCAAGGGATTTCAGCGGACGCTTGTTAGAACCCGTAATGGCACGACCACGACGGCCGTTATCCAACAACGCATCAACCGCTTCTTGCAGCATGCGCTTCTCGTTACGCACGATAATATCCGGCGCATTGAGGTCAAGCAGACGCTTCAGACGGTTGTTACGGTTGATGACGCGACGATAAAGGTCGTTCAGGTCTGAGGTCGCGAAGCGGCCGCCGTCCAGGGGCACCAACGGACGAAGATCCGGCGGCAGCACGGGCAGCACTTCCATGACCATCCACGCCGGCGCGTTGCCGGAGTGGTAGAACGCTTCAAGTAGCTTCAAGCGCTTTGAAAGCTTCTTAATCTTAGTTTCAGAGTTAGTCTGCGGAATCTCTTCACGCAGGTGATTAATCTCTTCTTCCAGATCAATATCTTTCAGCAGTTCTTGGACAGCTTCGGCACCCATGCGAGCGTCGAAGTCATCACCGAACTCTTCTAGCGCTTCAAAGTACTGCTCATCGTTGAGTAACTGACCACGCTCCAGCGTGGTCATACCGGGATCGATGACGACAAAGCTTTCGAAGTACAGCACGCGCTCGATATCACGCAGGGTCATATCGAGGAACATGCCGATACGCGACGGCAGTGACTTCAAGAACCAAATGTGAGCCACTGGCGATGCCAGTTCGATGTGGCCCATGCGCTCACGGCGCACGGCAGCCTTGGTGACTTCAACGCCACACTTCTCACAAATGATGCCGCGGTGCTTCATGCGCTTATACTTACCGCACAAACACTCGTAGTCTTTGACTGGGCCGAAAATCTTGGCGCAGAACAGACCATCCCGTTCCGGTTTAAAGGTACGGTAGTTGATGGTCTCGGGCTTCTTCACCTCGCCAAACGACCAGGAGCGAATCATGTCCGGCGACGCCAGGGTAATCTTGATCGCGTCAAACTCTTCGGACTGAGATTGCGATTTGAGTACTTTCACCAAATCTTTCATGGGACGGCTCCTAGCTCTCTAACTCGATATCGATGCCCAGCGAGCGGATTTCCTTCACGAGTACGTTGAAGGATTCCGGCATGCCTGCCTGCATGGTGTGGTCGCCATCCACGATGTTTTTATACATCTTGGTGCGGCCTTCGACGTCGTCCGACTTGACGGTGAGCATCTCTTGCAGCGTATACGCGGCACCGTAAGCTTCCAGCGCCCACACTTCCATCTCACCAAAGCGCTGACCACCGAACTGCGCCTTACCACCCAGCGGCTGCTGAGTCACTAGCGAGTAAGAACCGGTAGAGCGCGCGTGCATCTTGTCGTCTACCAAGTGGTTCAGCTTGAGCATATACATGTAGCCAACGGTCACCGAGCGGTCAAACGCATCGCCAGTACGGCCATCGTACAGCGTCATCTGGCCAGACTCAGGAATGTCAGCAAGCTTCAGCAAGTGTTTGATCTCGTGCTCTTTAGCACCATCGAACACCGGCGTTGCCATGGGCACACCGCCTTTGAGGTTTTTCGCTAGCGCAATGATTTCTTCATCGCTTAACGAGTCGATATCCTCAACACGGGTTCCCGGCGTGTTATATATCTGGCCCAGGAAGTCACGAATTTCAGCAACTTGCTGACCACGGGCATCACGTAACATCGCGTCAATCTTGACACCCAAACCACGGGCAGCCATACCCAAGTGTGTTTCCAGGATCTGACCAACGTTCATCCGCGACGGTACACCCAGCGGGTTCAACACCACATCAACCGGCTCGCCCTTCTCATCGAATGGCATATCTTCGATGGGCATGATCGCCGAGATAACACCTTTGTTACCGTGACGGCCTGCCATCTTGTCGCCAGGCTGAATACGACGCTTAACCGCCATGTAGACCTTAACGATTTTAAGCACGCCCGGTGCGAGATCATCGCCCTGGGTCAGCTTGCGCTTCTTATCTTCAAAGCGCTCGTCCATCTCTTTACGACGGTTTTCGAGCTGCTCATCGGCCTGGGCCAAGAGCTCGTTGTAAGCCTCATCCTGCATGCGCAGCTTGAACCACTGCTGACGCGGTAGCTCGTCGAGGTAAGCCTCGTCAAGCACATCGCCTTTCTTCAGGTTCGGGCCGCCATTAACAGCCTGGCCTTCCAACGTACGCTGCAAACGCTCAAAAGTAGCGTCTTCAGCGATACGATAGGTTTCCTGAAGATCTTTACGCACTTCGTCCAGCTGCATCTGTTCGATAGCAAGTGCACGAGAGTCTTTTTCAACGCCGTCACGGGTAAATACCTGGACGTCGATGACAGTACCCTTCATGCCGGTCGGCGCACGCAGCGAAGTATCTTTAACGTCAGATGCTTTCTCACCGAAGATAGCGCGTAGCAGCTTCTCTTCCGGCGTCAGCTGGGTTTCACCTTTCGGTGTTACCTTACCGACCAGGATATCGCCGGGGCCAACTTCAGCACCGATGTAAACAACACCCGCTTCGTCCAATTTACCCAGCGCGGACTCACCAACGTTGGGAATATCGGCGGTGATCTCTTCCGGCCCTAACTTGGTATCGCGGGATACACAGGTCAGTTCCTGAATATGAATCGTGGTGAAGCGGTCTTCTTGAACCACCCGCTCAGACAGCAGGATAGAGTCCTCGAAGTTGTAACCATTCCAGGGCATGAACGCGATGCGCATGTTCTGGCCGAGCGCCAAATCACCCATATCAACAGACGGGCCGTCGGCAAGGATATCGCCACGGGCCACACTGTCGCCAGGCCGCACAATGGGGCGCTGGTTCATACAGGTGTTCTGGTTTGAACGGGTGTACTTGGTCAGGTTGTAGATATCAACACCGGCTTCACCGCCGATGATCTCATCTTCATGTACCCGCACCACGACACGACGCGCGTCAACGGAGTCGATCACACCACCACGACGTGCCACGGCACAAACACCGGAGTCACGCGCTACGAAGCGCTCCATGCCAGTACCCACTAGCGGCTTGTCAGCGCGCAAGGTGGGTACCGCCTGACGCTGCATGTTCGCCCCCATCAAGGCGCGGTTAGCATCATCGTGCTCCAGGAACGGAATCAGTGCGGCCGCGACTGAAACAACCTGGCGCGGAGACACGTCCATTAGTGTGACCTGCTCAGGACGCATAAACGTGGTTTCACCACGGTGACGCACCTGAACCAAGTCGTCACTCAGCCTGTTGGACTCATCCACAGTAGCTGACGCCTGGGCAATAACGAAATCACCCTCTTCGATTGCCGACAGGTGAACGATATCGTCCGTCACTTGACAGGAGTTGACCTTACGGTACGGCGTTTCGAGGAAGCCGTAGCTGTTGGTGTGACTGTACGTCGCCAACGAGTTGATCAGACCGATGTTCGGACCTTCCGGCGTTTCGATCGGGCACAAGCGACCGTAGTGCGTAGCGTGTACGTCGCGCACTTCGAAACCGGCACGCTCACGGGTCAAACCACCTGGGCCGAGTGCAGACACACGACGCTTGTGAGTAACCTCAGAAAGCGGGTTGTTCTGATCCATAAACTGGGAAAGCTGGCTAGAACCGAAGAACTCTTTCACCGCTGCCGCTACCGGCTTAGCGTTGATCAGATCTTGCGGCATCAGACCTTCGCTTTCCGCCATGGAAAGACGCTCTTTCACTGCACGCTCTACGCGAACCAAGCCAACGCGGAACTGGTTTTCAGCCATTTCGCCAACACAGCGAATACGGCGGTTACCCAGGTGATCGATATCGTCAACGTCACCAAAGCCGTTACGGATATTGATCAGCTCGCGCAGAACATCAAGGATGTCTTTGCGATCTAGCACGCCAGAGCCCGTGTCGGTATCACGACGCAGACGGCGGTTAAACTTCATACGACCGACGCCTGACAGGTCGTAGCGATCTTCGCTGAAGAACAAGTTATTAAACAGCGTCTCAGCAGCTTCTTTGGTGGGCGGCTCACCAGGGCGCATCATGCGATAAATTTCGACCAACGCTTCAAGCGCGGAGCCGGTGGCATCCAGCTTAAGCGTATCGGAAATAAACGAACCACAGTCGAGATCGTTCGTGTAGAGCGTTTCGATGTGGGTGATGCCACCCTGCGCCATACGCTCAAGTACTTCTGGCGTAATTTCGGTATTACACGGGCAGATCAGCTCGCCAGTTTTAGTATCGATCTGATCCTTGGCCAACGTTTTACCAAACAGGTACTCCATCGGTATTTCCAGACGCTCCAGGCCGGCTTTTTCAAGCTGGCGGATGTGCTTCTGGGTAATACGACGCCCTTCTTCAACAATGACATTACCTTCGCCATCTTTAATGTCGAAAGTCGCGGTTTCACCGCGCAGGCGTGACGGTACCAGCTCTACGAAGAAGCCAGTTTTTTCAATGCTAAACTTGCTAGTCTCGAAAAACTCTTCAAGGATCTCTTCGGTGCTCATTCCCAGGGCACGCATCAACACCGACGCTGGCAGTTTCCGGCGACGGTCAATACGTACGAAGACGTTGTCTTTAGGATCGAACTCGAAGTCCAGCCAGGAACCACGATAAGGAATCACTCGGGCAGAATAGAGCAGCTTACCAGAGGAGTGACTCTTGCCTTTATCGTGATCGAAGAACACACCGGGCGAACGGTGGAGCTGAGAAACGATAACCCGCTCAGTACCATTGATGACAAAGGTACCATTCTCGGTCATCAGGGGGATTTCCCCCATGTAGACTTCCTGCTCTTTAATATCCTTGATTGCCTTGTTCGAGGAGTCGCGATCATAGATGATCAAGCGAACCTTGACACGCAGCGGGGCGGAATAGGTCACGCCACGCAGCTGACACTCCTTTACATCGAACGCCGGCGTGCCGAAACGGTAGCTGACATACTCCAGCGCCGCATTCCCAGAGAAGCTTTCGATCGGAAACACGGACTTAAACGCCGCGTGCAGACCAATCTCGTGGCGCTCGTCGGGCGAACGATCCTGCTGGAGAAAGTCGTAGTAGGAATCAAGCTGGATGGCCAGCAAGTAAGGCACATCCATCACTTGGGGCAGTTTGCCGAAATCCTTGCGGATGCGTTTTTTCTCAGTATATGAGTAAGCCATCTGTATTCCCCAGCTTGTTCACCATGGGTGACCGATGCGTGGTCATCTGCCCCGCGGGCGTTTCAGACGCAGACAGCAAGCTCCTAAATCGGTAGCTCGCCGTCAAAAATCTTGATAGATAACAGTGTTACAGTAGTGCTGCTAGCGCTTCGTTATCACTCGCGCTTCACAACTTACGCTTCACAACTTACGCTTCACAACAACGGTCTTACTGTTTTGCTGCTTCTTACCGCAGCCTTCCTGCTGCAATGCTGCCAAGCAACATGATACAACAGAAAAAGGCCGGCAGCGGGATAAGCCCGCCGCCAGCCGTGGAAGCTTACGCAGCGCGTAAAGCCGTCAGCACAAGAATTACTTGAGCTCGACGCTTGCGCCCGCTTCTTCCAGCTTGGTTTTAGCTGCTTCAGCGTCTTCTTTAGACATTGCTTCTTTGATGGTAGCCGGCGCGCCATCAACTGCACCTTTGGCTTCTTTCAGGCCAAGACCAGTGATTTCACGAACTGCTTTGATGACGTTAACTTTCTTGTCGCCAGCAGAGGTCAGTACCAGATCAAATTCAGTCTGTTCTTCAGCAGCTGCTTCGCCGCCGCCAGCCGGACCAGCCATTACGGCTGCTGCAGCAGAAACGCCGAATTTCTCTTCCATTGCTTCGATCAGCTCGACAACTTCCATTACGGACATGTCGGCTACAGCATTGATGATATCGTCTTTGGTCAGTGCCATTGTCTCATTCCTAACTTTGCGGGAGCCTCGGTCTACCGAGTGCTCAGGATTCATTGCATGGTTCAAGCAGCGCCCTGCTTATGCAGCGCAGACTGCTTGCAAAAAGGCCTGCTTATGCAGCTTCTTCTTGCTTCTGGTCGCGCAGGGCGGCCAGAGTACGAACCAGCTTGCCAGCGGAGGCTTCTTTCATTACCGACATCAACTTGGCAATTGCTTCGTCGTAAGTCGGTAGGGTTGCCAGACGATCGATGTCAGCAGCCGGAATCAGCTCACCTTCGTAGGCCAGCGCCTTCACTTCGAAGTTCTGATCTTGCTTCGCAAACTCTTTGAACAAACGAGCGGCAGCGCCCGGGTGCTCGGTAGAGAAAGCCAGCAGAGTAGGACCAACAAAGCTCTCGTTCAGGCACTCCCACTGAGTACCTTCGAGGGCGCGGCGTGCCAGAGTGTTGCGAACAACACGCAGCTGGACGCCATTCTCACGCGCTTGCTTACGCAGGTCGGTCATTTTACCGACTGTAACGCCGCGAGAATCGGCAACTACGACGGAGAGTGCGCCCTTGGCCGCTTCACTGACCTCGGCAACAATCGCTTTCTTGCCTTCAAGTGCTAGTGGCACAGTGATCACTCCTTCGTGCCGGAACCCACAACAGGCTCCGGTGGTTACCATCTCTTCCAGACGATAAATAAATAACGCTGGAAGCCTTGGGGGATGGTGCTCACCAGAAAGCGGTTTGGCTAAAAACCTCAACCAACTGGCGGCCACACCATCTGCGCAGGCGCTTTAAGGGCGATTAAGCCGCACCTCTAAAAGATGCGGCACCTGCGGTCTTTGACGATGCCCTGCCTGGCTTACGCATTAACAGGGGACCGCAAAGTTCTTGCTCGGTTCTTACAAAAATCGTACGACTACCTGCTTATACCAACGCAGAGTGGTCGATAGTCAAGCCTGGGCCCATGGTAGTGGACAGGGTGACTTTCTTAAAGTAGATACCTTTAGAAGAGCTCGGCTTGAGCCTCTTAAGGTCAGCAACCAGCGCTTCCAGGTTACCCAGAACAGCGGATGCTTCAAAATCAGCTTTACCCAACGTTGTGTGGATAATGCCATTTTTATCGGTACGGAAACGCACCTGGCCTGCCTTAGCATTTTTAACCGCGGTGGCAACGTCAGGTGTAACGGTACCAACTTTCGGGTTAGGCATCAGGCCGCGCGGACCAAGAATCTGACCTAGCTGACCGACAACACGCATAGCATCTGGAGAGGCAATCACGACGTCAAAATCCATCACGCCTTTTTTGACTTGCTCAGCCAAATCTTCCATACCTACGATGTCAGCGCCTGCTTCTTTAGCAGCATCGGCGTTAGCACCCTGGGTGAAGACCGCTACGCGTACGTCTTTGCCAGTACCGTTAGGCATGACAGTAGCGCCACGTACCACTTGGTCAGATTTACGCGGATCAACACCAAGGTTGATCGCCACATCCAAGGACTCTTTGAATTTAACGGTGGACAGCTCAGCGAGCAGCGCAACCGCTTCTTCAAGAGAGTAAGCTTTGTTCGGGTCTACTTTCTCGCGAATAACTTTCGCGCGCTTAGTTAGTTTAGCCATGATCAGAGACCCTCCACGTTTAGGCCCATGCTACGAGCGCTGCCAGCGATGGTGCGCACCGCGGCATCGAGATCAGAAGCCGTCATATCGGGCTCTTTGGTCTTAGCGATCTCTTCGAGCTGTTCACGCGTAACGGTACCAACTTTCTTCTTGTTCGGCTCACCAGAACCAGACTTGATGCCCGCTGCTTTTTTCAGCAGTACGGCAGCAGGCGGCGTCTTGGTGACGAACGTGAAGCTACGGTCAGAGTAAACGGTGATCACGACAGGCGTCGGCAGACCAGGCTCAATTTCTTGAGTAGCCGCGTTGAACGCCTTACAGAATTCCATGATGTTCACGCCGTGCTGACCCAGCGCGGGGCCGACGGGCGGACTAGGATTGGCTTTACCTGCAGCAACCTGCAGCTTGATATAAGCCTGTACTTTCTTGGCCATGTTAAACACTCCAGTTGGGTGATAGCGCCTTACGGCTCCCCGGTACACATAAAGCAGCGCTTAGCTGCTTCACATAATGCAAGGATGGCGTGCAATGCACACCACCCCGCCACTTAATTAAACTTACTCTTTCTCCACCTGAGAGAACTCAAGCTCCACAGGCGTTGCCCGCCCGAAGATCAGCACGCTGACCTGCAAACGGCTCTTGTCATAGTTCACTTCTTCAACGACACCGTTAAAGTCAGCAAACGGACCATCAATAACGCGAACCGACTGACCCGGCTCAAACATGGTTTTGGGCCGCGGCTTATCAGTACCGTCTTTCACGCGACGCAAAATAGCATCAGCTTCGCGCGAAGTAATAGGTGCAGGCTTCTCTTTCGTGCCACCAATAAACCCCATTACACGCGGAGTTTCATTGACGAGATGCCAGGTTTCGTCGGCCATTTCCATCTCGACCAGCACGTAGCCTGGATAGAATTTGCGCTCACTCTTACGGCGCTTTCCGTCACGTACTTCAACGACTTCTTCCGTCGGCACGAGAATTTCGCCAAAGCGATCTTCCATGCCATACATTTTCACGCGTTCGACAAGCGAACGCATGACATGCTTTTCAAAGCCGGAATAAGCGTGGACGACATACCAACGTTTGGACATGAAAGCTCCTAACCAATGACGCCGGACATCGCCCAGCCAAGAAGAGTATCAATCAACCACAGCATCAAACCCACCACCACAACAGCCGCCAGCACAATGGCTGTAGTCTGAATGGTTTCGGGGCGAGTCGGCCATACAACGCGCTGTATCTCTTTCTTGGCGCTGACGGCAAGCTCTACTAAATCGCGACCTTTAGCGGTGGTCAGCGCGATCAAACCCGCAATCGCACACAACACCACCACACCTAATACGCGGTAGAGCAGGCCAATATCAGCGAAATAGGTATTACCAACAACTGCAACAACAAGCAGCGCCACAACCGCCGCCCACTTGAGCCCGTCATGGCGCGACTGTTGCACCTCTTCGCCATGTTTTACGGAACTAGGCTTCATAAAAACGAGACTCCCAAGGGTGCAGCGAGCGACAAAGGAATTCTAGAAAAAGACATACCAACCTGGGGAAGGCTGGCAGGCCAGGAGGGAATCGAACCCCCAACCTGCGGTTTTGGAGACCGCTGCTCTGCCAATTGAGCTACTGGCCTGTATCGTCATGTGCGCAAACAAATGCCTACGCAACAGCGGGCGCCATAATAGCGGATAACTTTCCGCCTGACAACCCTCAACACTCATCAAACTGACAAGTGAAAACAAAAAAAGCGAGCTTAGCTCGCTTTTATGCAATATGGAGCTCATGGACGGAATTGAACCGTCGACCTCACCCTTACCAAGGGTGTGCTCTACCCCTGAGCTACATGAGCTAAATACATCAAACTGGAGCGGGCGGCGGGAATCGAACCCGCACCATCAGCTTGGAAGGCTGAGGTTCTACCATTGAACTACGCCCGCCGAACTTGCCTATGGAATGACAACCCGTTGCACGAGATACAGTAGCTAAGTCCGCTTACCGGCCTTCCATTCCCAAGCAATGACTCAGTCACTGCTCGATAAAACTGGTGGAGAGGGAAGGATTCGAACCTTCGAAGCTTTCGCGGCAGATTTACAGTCTGCTCCCTTTGGCCACTCGGGAACCTCTCCAGCTGTGGCGGCACATTATGCCAGCCTCCAAAGCCATGTCAAGCTTACAAACTCTTTATTTATCAAAGCTTGTAAACTTACCAACACTTGCGCACTAATGTTTAAAGTGGCTTATGCCTTGGAACGCGCTGCATTCTGTCAAAGCAGCATTGAGAATGCAAGACCTGCGCGAATTTTTTCTAACGAAACAGGTTCAGGCACCCCTGGTGCGCCTGACATTTTTCCAGCACGTTCCGCAAAGGTCAGCGGAAAGCTGGCTTCCAACCCCCCGTAGACCATATCAGGCCATACCGCATGGGGCACTTGAACACCACGCGAAACCACCCTGGCATCACCACCCGTCAACAGCACTGGCAGTGCAATCCCCTGTTGATCGCATACTTCACTGTAAATTCTGTTAATCGCACTGACCGCCGCCATATAGATACCGTGATTAACAGCATCTACCGTACGCCTCCCCGGCTCCAATAACGCATCAGCTTCACTTTCTGGATCAATGGCTACGTTGCGGGTGCCTAATTTGAGACTCTCTTTCATTAATCGTAACCCGGGGACGATAAATCCGCCGAGATGGACACCACCCGGTAATACAAAATCAATGGTGATCGCACTACCACAATCGACTGCACAGCAACCGCCAGCCAATTGATAGCCTGCCAGCGCCCCCATCCAACGATCGACGCCCAGTCGCCCAGGCTCTTCATACCCGTTGACAACACCCAGAGCCTCAGGAGTTGAGCGCGCAACATACACTTGGCGCACCTGGCGACGCAGCAAGGCAACGGTCTCCTCCAGCACGGCAGCTCTAGCGACACTGGAAATGCGCACCGCCTCGACGATATCAAGATTCGGAATATCTGACCCAGGCCGCCACTCTTCCCGTGTCCACACAGCACCTCGTGAACGTATTTCACTACTTTCGGCATCTTTTAAACGCCATTTCGATAGCGTATTGCCGATATCCAAATCCAAAATCATAGGCGCCTGCGTACACTGATCTCACCGCCCGACAGGCGTCGCGAGTGATCATTTTCGGTAACCCAAAGATTACCACTCTCATCTACCTCTCTAGCCACTGCATCGCTTGAGCGTTCACCCTGAATAATACGAATCGGCAACCCTGCATAGGCATGGCGACTATTCCATTCATCTCGCCAAGGGGCAAACCCTTCGCTTTCGAAGCCTGCCAGCATATTCAATAACTCAGACACCATATCCGCGGCTAACTGATTGCGCGAAACACCCGCTTTTGCATCAAACAGCGCTGCCACAGGCTGATCAATAGCGGCACGCAGGCTATCGGGTAGCGATAGATTCATGCCAATGCCAATGACCACTTCACAGGGGCCCGCTGCATCCCCAGTGACTTCAATCAAAATACCGGCCAGCTTGCCAAGCTCACTACCTTTTTCTGCCAGCAGTATATCGTTAGGCCATTTTAATTTTGGTGAAACCCCATACTGCTCCAGCACTTGAGCAACCACCACGCCAACCGCAAGACTCAACCCCTCCAGGGCGTTAACCCCTGATTCAAAACGCCAGCCAAGCGAGAGCATCAAGCTTTGCCCCCAAGGCGTAGACCATACGCGCCCGCGACGGCCACGACCTGCGGTTTGTAGCTCAGCAAAGCATACTTCACCGTGCCCGGCTCCCTGCGCAAAGCGTTCGCGCACATATTCATTGCTCGATGGCAGCTGGTCTTCAATGAATAGCCTGGTTAAGAGATGGCGAGCACTAGCGGGCAAACGCTCTACAATTTTTGCCCCATCAAGCGGCTCTAGCGGATAGGCAAGTCGATACCCTCGACCTTTCACAGCCACCAGTTCAACGCCCAGTGCGTCTAATTTTTTTAGTTGTTTCCATACGGCGGCTCGGGAAACGCCCAGCGCTTCACCTAATTGTTCACCGGAATGAACCTCGCCATCGCTCAACAAACGCATCAGGTTACCGATGGTCATGTGCTTGCCCCAACTGGGAAAACGCCTATCTTAACGGAAGCACCGCTGGAGCGAAAACTGCCATGTTTAGGTTATTGACTTGCACCTTTATTTAAGACAGCACTGGTAGTGGACCGCGCCCAGACCCTATAATGCCGCCCTATTTTTCTAGCAGGATCGCGTCGTGATCGAGAATCTTCGCAACATTGCCATCATCGCCCACGTTGACCACGGTAAAACTACCTTGGTAGACAAGCTGTTAAGCCAGTCTGGAACGCTCGACCGCAAGGCCGAAGGCCAAGAGCGCATCATGGACTCCAATGACCAGGAAAAAGAGCGCGGTATTACCATCCTGGCCAAAAACACTGCTATTCAGTGGCAAGATGGCAATGGTAAGGATTACCACATCAACATCGTGGACACCCCTGGACACGCCGACTTTGGTGGCGAAGTCGAGCGGGTTATGTCCATGGTGGACTCGGTACTGCTTCTGGTAGACGCCGTTGACGGCCCTATGCCGCAGACTCGCTTCGTTACCCAGAAAGCATTTGCCCAGGGCCTGAAGCCGATCGTCGTCGTCAATAAAATTGACCGCCCCGGCGCACGCCCGGACTGGGTTATCGACCAGATCTTTGATCTGTTTGACAACCTAGGGGCTTCTGATGACCAACTCGACTTCCCGATCATCTACTGCTCGGCGCTAAACGGCATTGCCGGCATGGACCCTGAAGAGCTGTCCGACAACATGGACCCCATGTTCCAGGCAATTGTCGATATCGTTGAGCCGCCCGCGGTTGAGATCGATGGCCCATTCCAGATGCAAATCTCCGCACTGGATTACAACAGCTACGTTGGCGTTATCGGCCTTGGCCGCATCAAACGTGGCTCGGTGAAGCCTAACCAGCAAATCTCGGTCATCAGCGTTGATGGCTCTACCCGCAAGGGTAAGATCGGCCAGGTCATGACCCATATGGGTCTTGAGCGCGTCCAGACAACGGAAGCGACAGCAGGCGATATCGTCTGCGTTACTGGCATTGAAGATCTATCAATTTCTGACACGCTGTGTGACCCGAGTGCCATTGAAGCGCTACCGCCGTTGTCTGTTGACGAGCCGACCGTTTCGATGACGTTCCAGGTCAATGACTCACCGTTCGCCGGAAAAGAAGGTAAGTTCGTCACCAGCCGTAATATTAAAGATCGCCTGGAACAAGAGCTTATCCACAACGTGGCGCTACGCGTTGAACAGGGCGAAACCCCTGAGAAGTTCAAAGTTTCTGGCCGTGGTGAGCTTCACTTATCAGTGTTGATTGAAACCATGCGTCGCGAAGGCTTCGAGCTGGCGGTTGGCCGCCCAGAAGTCATCATTAAAGAGATCGACGGCGTTAAGCAAGAGCCCTACGAAGAAGTCATCATCGACTGTGAAGAGCAGCATCAAGGCTCGATCATGGAAGAGCTTGGCTACCGCAAGGGTGAAATGACCAATATGAACCCCGATGGTAAGGGTCGTGTGCGTCTCGACTTTATCATTCCGGCGCGCGGCTTGATTGGTTTCCGTGGTCAATTCTTAACCTTGACCTCTGGCACCGGCATCCTGACCAGCCGCTTTGATCACTACGGTCCGCTAAAGCCTGATGCTTCCATCGAGCGTCGCAATGGCGTACTGGTCTCAATGGTTGGCGGCAAAGCCCTTGCTTATGCACTCTACGCCCTGCAAGAACGCGGCAAGCTGATTATTGATCACGCCACTGAAGTATACGAAGGTATGCTGATTGGTATTAATAATCGTGCCAATGACATGGTCGTTAACCCGACCAAAGGCAAAAAACTCGATAACATGCGCTCAACGGGTAACGATGAAAACATCGTGTTGACGCCGCCGATCAAGTTTACTCTTGAGCAGGCTATCGAATTCTTGGATTCCGATGAACTGGTTGAAGTTACTCCCAGCCATATTCGTCTACGCAAGAAGCACCTGACCGAAAACGAGCGCAAGCGTGCTAGCAAGAAGTAAGCTCTTGCCAGTCAATGCTCGATAGTAAGTACCCCTAAAGCCCGCCATGTGCGGGCTTCTTTTTTTGGCTTCGGTTAACGATCACCCCTCACTCATTTCCTGCCTTCGCATTACCCCACACGCCCCGCCCCCTGCGCCAAGTGGCTTCATAAACGCAGCCTTAACGCTAGCAGGCTGGTAAGCGTAGGCGTTCTATCGCAAAGTAACGCTATTAACAGTGCGCCCCTAGGCCGCTGGCAATCTACAATTCATACAAGTGTTTGGATAGTTACCCTCATCCTTTCACTACCACACGGACACTCCTCCACATGAGCGGTCATAACGTCTGGACTCACAAAGGCACGTTTTTGCTGGCAGCGGTAGGTTCAGCCGTCGGCTTAGGCAATCTCTGGCGCTTCCCCTATCTCACCGGGGAAAATGGTGGTGGCGCGTTTATTTTAATTTATGCACTGACCATCTTTGCTGTCGGCATCCCCATTTTAATTGCTGAAACAATGCTTGGGCGTACCAGTCGTCAAAGCCCTATTATGGGGATGCGCCATTTAACTAAAACACACAAGACCTCCCGTGCCTGGGAATCCATTGGCTGGCTGGGCGCTGCTTCCGCCTTTTTAATTTTGAGTTTTTATTCTGTCATTGCAGGCTGGGCACTGCATTACACGTGGCTGATGCTAACCGGCTCACTCGTGGGTGCCGATGCAGCAACGATTAGTGCTGGCTTTGATGCGTTGCTGGCGTCTCCGGGCCTGATGACGCTTTATCACACGCTGTTTATCGCCTTCTCGGCATTAATTGTCGGCATGGGGATTCATAAAGGGATCGAGTCAGGGCTACGCATCATGATGCCAGCGCTGTTTGTTATTCTCATCGTGGTGCTTATCTACGGCGTCATCAATGGCGACGTAAGAGCGGCAGCCAGCTTTCTGTTCACGTTCAATATTGCTGATCTCAGCTTAGAAGGCTGGTTACAGGCGATGGGGCAATCCTTCTTCACCCTGAGTCTTGGGATGGGTGCCATCATGGCCTACGGCGCTTATATGTCCAGCGAAGCCTCTCTAACCCGTACCGCTATTGCCGTGGCATTTGTAGATACTGCAGTTGCCATGGTGGCAGGGTTAGCAATTTTCTCGCTGGTATTTGGTGCGGGGCTCGAAACCGGCCAAGGCCCGGGACTGATGTTTGTCACTCTGCCGCTAGCATTTGCTGACATGCCGTTTGGTGCTCTGGTGGGCGGGGTCTTTTTTATTCTGGTGCTAGGGGCCGCGATTAGCTCGTCTATTTCATTGATAGAGCCGGTCGCTGCCTTCCTGGTTGAGCGTTTTGATATGACGCGCCCTCAGGCAGTCGCCATCATGGTCGTCGCGGCTTGGGCGATGGGCTTATTGACAGTGGTGAGCTTCAATATATGGGCCGAAGGTACGATTTTCCACGCTCTATTTGGACGCAGCGCTTTTGAATTCATTGAGCTGTTGACCAATATCTTTATGCCGCTGGGCGGGCTAATGATCGCTCTATTCGCGGGCTGGGCACTGACTCAAAGCGAAGTAATGAAAGAGCTTGGCACCAACATCACTTGGTTTAAAACCTGGCGGTTCCTGGTGCGCTTTGTTGGCCCTGCTGCGGTGTCGTTTGTATTTTTACGCACTATTCCACAGGTGGAAGGCTACGTTGTCCCAACCCTCGGCGCACTGCTCATTGTGGGTGTATTTGCCTTGAGTCAGCGACTGCGTAAGTCTGCTTAATATAATTCTAATAACGCGGGTGGACAAAGGTCGCCTGCGGCGCGAGGACACGATGACTCCCCTTATTGAGGTACAACACGTCAACAAAGCCTTCGGCGGGCTGCACGTTATCAATGACTGCTCAATCCGGGTTGAAAAGGGTTCGATTACCGGCATGATCGGCCCCAATGGGGCAGGTAAGTCGACGCTTTTCAATTTAATTGCGGGCGCACTTACGCCAGATAGTGGCCGCATTCTGTTGGACGGTGAAGACATTACGTCGCTGAGCGCTGATCAACGTTTCCACAAAGGATTACTGCGTACCTTCCAAATCGCCCATGAGTTCAGCCAAATGAGCGCGCTGGAAAACTTGATGATGGTGCCACCCAACCAAGCAGGGGAGCATCTATTTAACACCTGGTTCAAGCCTGCTCTGGTCCGCAGCCAGGAGGCTGAGGTGCGCCGCCGCGCACTGGAAGTCATTGAGTTTGTTGGTTTGCATCATGTACGCAACGAGCTTGCGGGCAACTTATCGGGTGGTCAGAAAAAATTGCTAGAGCTTGGCCGCACGATGATGACCGATGCCAAAGTTGTGCTGTTAGACGAAATCGCCGCCGGTGTAAACCGCACGCTACTCGGCGACTTGATGGGCAACATCGAACGTTTAAATCGCGAAATGGGCTATACCTTTCTGGTGATTGAGCACGATATGGATATGATTTCGCGGCTCTGCGATCCAGTGATTGTACTGGCACAAGGCAGCGTTATGGTTGAGGGTTCAATTGAAGAAATACAAAACAATCCGGCCGTTATAGAAGCCTACTTCGGTACTGATGCCGCTTGATAGCGCTGAGTTTGTCACCGAAACAATAGCCACAACAACATGGTCGCCATTGTTCACCGCAGTGCGACCCAGCTGAGACGCGTTTATGTCATCCACACCGTCATCCCCACAGCCACTGCTCGAGGCACGCGATGTGCACGGCGGTTATGGCAGTATGAATATCCTTAACGGGGTCAATATGACCCTGTATGCCGATGAAGTCGGTGTCATTGTTGGCCCTAACGGGGCTGGCAAATCCACTATGCTAAAAGCAGTATTTGGGCTGCTGAACGTTAATCAAGGCGAGATTTTGCTTAACGGTCAGCCGATCCATAACCTGCCGCCGAATCAGTTGGTTGAGCGTGGAATGGGGTTTGTCCCCCAGGAGAAAAACGTTTTCCCCAGCCTGACGGTGAAAGAAAACCTGGAAATGGGCGCCTATCTAAAACCTCAAAACGTAAAGCGCATGCTGGAGCAAGTTTACGACTTCTTCCCCCCTCTCGTTGAGAAGCGCCACCAGCCCGCAGGAGAGCTTTCCGGTGGCCAGCGCCAAATGGTCGCCATGGGCCGTGCGCTAATGGCTGAACCTAGTCTGCTGCTGCTGGATGAGCCAACCGCTGGCTTATCGCCCCTTTACATGAATGAAATTTTTGACCGGGTTAAAAAAATTAACGCTGCCGGCGTGGGCATTTTGATGGTGGAACAGAACGCCAAACAGGCCTTAGCCATCGCCGATAAAGGCTTTGTGCTGGCGGCGGGACAAAACCGCTTTACAGACACGGGGGCTGAGTTACTGGCTGACCCTGACGTCGCCAAAAGCTTTTTGGGCGGCTAGCCCGAGGGAGAAACGCGTGAACGAACTGGTCTTTTTTATCAATAACGTAGTGATTGCAGGTAGCGTCACTGGCTCTGTTTATGCCATTGGCGCCATTGGTGTCACGCTAATTTTTAGCATTATGCGCTTTGCCCACTTTGCCCATGCCGACATCATGACGTTTGGTGCCTTCATGGTGCTGCTCCTGACGACCGCCTTCCCAGCGGTGGGCGCCAGTATCGGGGTGCCGACGGCGCTCATCATGCTGCCGCTAGCGATGCTGCTTACTGCAGCGCTGGCAGTAGGCATTGATAAAGCGTTTTATAAGCCGCTACGCGCCCATGGCGTCAAGCCTATCGTGATGGTGATTGGCTCGCTGGGCGTGACACTTATGCTCCAAGGGCTTATCCGGCTATTTTCCGGCACCGGCGGTCAGAGCTTATACGTCGACGACCGCAAAGAAATCTTCCGTCTCGCGCTGCCTTTCGAGGGAGTTCGGGCTCCCATCGTGATTACCGAACCACAGATTTATCTGTTTGTGATTACGCTAGTGGCCGTGGTCGCCCTACACCTATTCCTCAATCGCTCACGACTTGGCAAAGCCATGCGCGCCATGTCAGACAACCCCGAACTTGCCCAGGCATCTGGCATTAATACCAACACCATCGTGGCCGTCACTTGGGTGATTGCAGGCGCACTGGCGGCGATTGCGGGCACCCTGCTGTCATTAGACGTCACGTTTAAACCCGACCTAAGCTTCTTCCTGCTACTGCCTATTTTCGCGGCGGCCATTGTCGGAGGCGTAGGCCACCCCTACGGGGCCATTGCAGGAGGATTTGTCGTCGGCTTTGCAGAAACCCTGGCAGTATTTAATTGGAATGTTCTCCTGCGCCCGTTCCGCGACAGTCTACCTACTTGGCTGGAGCTCCCCTCCAATCTCGCCTTTGTAGGCACTGAGTACAAAATTGTGGTGCCGTTCTTTATTTTGGTAGCCATCTTAGTGTGGCGTCCTACCGGCCTGTTTAAAGGCAAGGTGATCTAATGAGCCATTCCACAAAAAACCGTAATCCTGCTTACACGCCCAAGGATGCCACTCCTGAACGGCGTTTTCCGTTGCGCGAACTGGTGCTGTTTGGCGCTCTATTAGCTGCCGTGCTAGCGGTCTACGCGGTAATGGGAGCAGCCTACAGCACGCGTATGCTGGTAGAGGCTGCTTGTTACGCCATTCTTGCCCTTGGCCTAACGATTCAATGGGGCTATGCCGGGCAGTTTAATGCTGGCGTCATGGGCTTTGTCGCGCTCGGCGGTTTCTGCGCCATGCTATTTAGCGTTCCGGTGAATGACGCATTCTGGGGTACCGAACTACCGGGAGAACTTGGCCAAGTTCTGCTGTATGGCATTGCGGCAACCCTGATCGTCGTCGGAGTGACGAAGCTTGATCGATTCGGCGTGCCGAAAAAGCTACGCACCGTGCTCGCCATCGTGATCGGGGTCGTGCTCTATTTAATTGTTATCAGTCTGCTTCGCGAAGTGACCAGCCAAATACAGTCTCAGGCGGGCTTTATTGGCGGATTTGGCTTACCTGCCTGGGTAGGCTGGATTGTGGGTGGCGCGTTGGCGGGCGGCGTTGGCTACTTTATTGGCCACGTTTGCCTTGGCCTACGCAGTGACTACCTCGCCATTGCCACCCTGGGTATCGCAGAAATCATCAAAGCTTTTTTGAAAAATTCCGACTGGCTGACACGCGGCACGGCCACGGTATCGCCTCTCCCTTGGCCTACTCCCGGCCCAGCTGAACTCGGCTTTACACTTTCCCGAGCGATTTATCTTTCAGTGACGGCTGTCGTGATAGCAGTGATTTTCTTTTTACTCCATCGGGCTTACCACGCCCCCTGGGGAAGAATGATTCGTGCGATTCGCGATAACGAAGTCTCGTCAGCGGCCATGGGTAAAGATATCAACAAGCGGCGTTTGGAGATTTTCGTATTAGGCTGCATTTTGATGGGCCTTGGCGGCGGCATACTGGGCACCTTTAACAGCCTGTTTGACCCTCAGGGCTACTTGCCACTCAATCACACCTTCCTGGTGCTGGTCATGGTTATTTTAGGTGGCCCAGGTAATAACCTTGGCACCATTTTTGGGGCGGTCGCGGTTTATATCATTTGGATTATGTCAGAACCGCTGGCGCTATTTTTAATGCAACTAGCGGTCACACTGGGGGAAAACGCCTTCGGCTGGGAAGCGCCTAGCAATATGGATAGCCGGGCACTGCAAGCAAGGGTTCTGGTAATCGGTATGTTGATTACCCTGGTACTGCGCTTTGCTCCGAAAGGTCTGCTGCCAGAGAAAATTAAAACCCACGGTTAACGTCCTCACCGTGCTAAAAACGCACAGTGCTAAAAAAACGCCCCAGGCTCGCTGCCCGGGGCGTTTTAGTTATTTCTCAAGTACCGTCATTTTGACTAGAGTTCAACCAAGCCTTTGCCAGTGAACGAGCCATCTTCTACCACCATTTCCACAACAACGCCGGGCACGTCGCCGTTTTCGTCAAATTCATGAGAGCCAGAGGCGCCTTCGTAGTTGATTTCGGTACCTGCTGCGATCAGCTCAAGCGCTTTTTCCCACTCGCCCGGCAGTATCACTTCACCTGGCGCACTGGAAACACTGCGTAGTGCTTCAGAAAGCCCTTCACGCTCGGCACTGCCATTTTGCTCAATAGCCAACGCCACTAGGAAGGCCGCGTCATAAGCTTGGGCAGCAAACACGGCACTAGGATCAATGTCTGCCGCTGTAGCCGCTTCATTAAAGATGTCCGTGCCGGGGAGATCAGGGCTACCAGGCCGTGTGGCGATCATGCCGTCTAGCACGTCTGCGCCAATCGCTTCTATTAAGCTATCACCTACCATGCCATCGGCGCCCACATACTGGGTGAACATGCCGCTTTCGTAGGCTTGGCGCAGTACCGTCTGGCCGGAGGTATCGGCATAGGCCAGTACGACCAGCGTGTCTGCGCCACTCGAAGACAGCGAGCCAAGCTCAGAGCGATAGTCGGCACGGTTATCTTCATGTGCGAGGTTTTCGGCTATTTCGCCACCGCCCGCTTCAAAGGCGCCACTGAAGGCATCCGATAAGCCACGGCCATAGTCGTTGTTAACGTAGGTCACCGCGACAAAGTCGATACCTTTATCAAGCAGTAGCTTAGCAAGCATTTCGCCCTGGAAGGCATCCGATGGCACGGTACGGAAAACTAAGTCGTTGTCGTCTAACTCAGAGACAGCGGGGGCCGTTGACGCGGGTGAGACCATCAACACACCGCCTGGAATTGCTGCGTTATTAGCAGCAGCAATCGTTGCCCCTGTACATAAAGCGCCGACAATCGCGGTGACTTGCTCAGAGTTCACCATACGATCTGCGGCGTTAGACGCAGCCGATGCATCCGAGCAGGTGGTATCCCCGGAAGGCATTTCCAATGTTTGCCCACCCAAGATACCGCCCTGCTCATTTATCTGCGCAACGGCAAGCTGAGCACCTGCAAAAATGGGTGGCGTCAGGCTTTCAATTCCCCCGGTAAAGCCGCCCAAGAAGCCAACTTTGACCTCCGCCTGGGCCATGCCCGCTAAAGCGAGTGATGAGGCCGCAACGGCGGTGGCTAATGTGCGCTTATTAATCATATTATTGGTCGCTCCCAGTATATTAAGTGCCCCGACTGTCCAGCGCGGGACTTCTCTTAATCTGGAACCGTAACGCCAAAAACACAAGCAACGCTTTCTAACGCTCCTCCTCTTCATCAGCATTTTGGCGACGCTCAGCCATCTGTTTTTGGTAACGCTTATTTTGGTACAGTCGCACCAACGCAATCGTAAGCGCCGACGCCACCATGAGAGCCAGCACAACTCCCTGCCAGGGGCGGGCAGCATCGCCCATCACGGTTTCCAACGTAATAATCAGCATTAAACCCAGCGCCTGCGACCCAATGGCCAGCGCCCGCAGTATGTCGAAAGCGGGTTGTGGCATAGACATCTCCGTAATGTTTAACGTGCGTGGTATGGTTCACCAGTGTACCTGCTTAACGGAAAAATCATGAATGCGATTGCCATTGGACCACTGCTGATCTCCACCCCTAGGCTATATGCCCTAGGCTGCGCGCTACTACTGTTATTGGCTAGCCGCTATCTGCTGGGATTAACGTCTTCTCAGCATGGGCGCTGGTTCAACGGGCTATTGGTGGTATGGCTACTGACGGCCCGGATTGTTTTTGTCGTGCTCAACTGGGAAAGCTACAGCTCAGAACCGCTTGAGGCGCTCAAGATATGGCAGCCCGGTTACAATGCGCTGGGTGGCCTAATCGCGGGGTTAGTTTGGACAGTCTGGGCACTGCGCGAGCGGCTGCTGTCGCTCATCGGCGGCCTTGCCATGTTGGTTGGCACGGCAAGCCTGTGGCTAGTCTTGGTAACGCTGGCCCCCTTGGGCAATGAATTTGCTATTGACACGTTGCCGGAGGTGACTTTAGACGATGTGGACGGCAACGCAGTGCATCTACCTTCGCTGGCCGAAAGCAGTGATCTCATTATCGTTAATCTATGGGCGACCTGGTGCCCACCCTGCCTGCGGGAGATGCCGCTGCTTGAAGAAGCAGCCAAGCGTGAAGGTGTCAGTGTGGTAGTCGCTAACCAAGGCGAAGACTTACTGCCGATAGTGCGCTATCTAGACGAGCAAGCACTGGATTTTCGCTACGCACTGCGTGACCCAAGCCAAACGCTAATGGCGCAATTTCAAGCGCCAGGCCTGCCCACCACGGTACTTTTTGATCGCCAGGGCAACACGCTGGATGTCCACGTTGGCGAGTTAACCCGAGCCCAGCTGGAACGCTGGTTAAAAGATTGACCACGATAGACCTTAATCCCCCCGCCGCTTTGCGTTAGAATCCCCCGCCCTGTTGCCACCGGAAACCTGCCCCGGTGGCGTACAACCTGTTTCTGTAGACTTCCTCGAGGCATCATGAGCGATTTTTCTCCCGGCCAGCGTTGGATTAGCGACGGCGAGGCTGAGCTTGGACTCGGCACCGTGCTTAACTGCGACGCCCGTAGCGTTACCATTTTGTTCAGTGCCAGCCAGGAAACCCGTACGTACAACACTCGCCAAGCCCCCTTAACTCGCGTCATGTTCGGCGGTGGCGACCGCGTGATTTCTGCTGATGGCTGGCAGATGATCGTAGACGATAGCAAAGAGACCAGCGGCTTAATCACTTATATTGGCGAAGATAGCGACGGTAATCCTCGTGAGCTATCCGAGGCAAAGCTTGCCGATACCATGCAGTTTGATCAGGCGCGCGACCGGCTGCTGACTGGCCAGGTTGATCGCAATGATTGGTTCGATCTGCGCTTTCGTACGCTGCACCACTATCAGCGCATTGAGCAACACAGCGCCCTGGGCTTTGCTGGGCCGCGTATCGATCTGATTCCCCATCAGCTTTATATCGCTGACGAAGTGGCAGGCCGCCATGCGCCACGTGTCTTGCTTGCGGACGAAGTGGGGCTGGGTAAAACGATCGAGGCTGGGTTGGTTCTGCACCGCCTCCTCCTGGCTGGCCGAGTAGAACGCGCATTAATTTTGGTGCCTGACAGCCTTACCCACCAATGGCTAGTAGAGCTTTTACGCCGTTTCTCACTCAAGGTCAGCTTGCTAGATGAGCAGCAAAGTCTCGCCCACGGTAGCGCTAACCCATTTGAAAGCGCCCAAATAGTACTGGCCAGCCAAGGTTGGCTATTCGCCAACACACATCGTCAAGAACAGGCCCTAGCGAGCCACTTTGACCTGCTGATCGTCGATGAAGCCCATCACCTCGACTGGAGCCCTGATGGCAGCGGCCCAGGCTATCAGTGCGTCGAACAGCTTGCTGCTGATATTCCTGGCTTATTGCTGCTGACGGCTACGCCAGAGCAGATGGGGGTGGAGAGCCATTTTGCTCGCCTGCGCTTGCTAGATGCCGAGCGTTACCACGATATCGAACGCTTTAAAGACGAAGAGCATCATTACATTGCTGTCGCTCAAGCCATTGATGCCTTGGATGAGCTACCCAATACCTCCGAGGCACGTGAACGGGTCGATAATGTCGCGGACGACCGCGATAGTCAGGCGCTGCTAGCAACGTTATGCAACCCTGAAGCAAGCACCGAACAGCAGAATGCTGCTCGCGCCCAGTTACGCGATGCTCTACTTGATCGTCACGGTACCGGGCGCGTCATGTTCCGCAACAGCCGCCGTCATGTGGGCGGGTTCCCGGAACGTCGCCTGCACCTAGCTCAGTTGGAACTCCCATCGGCCTATCGTCGCGTGCTACGTCGCTTGGAACGCGATGAGGACTACCTGGATGAGTTGCTGATTGAAACGGGCATGGATCACCCGGACGTATTGATCTATCCAGACACGATGTACCGTGAGCTCAGCAACGACCCACTTAACACCGAATCCTGGTGGCATATCGACCCACGAGTAAACTGGCTGCTGGAAAAACTTAGCGACGATAGCGATAGCGGCTTTGCCAACGACAAAGTGCTGATTATTGCTCACCACAGAGAAACCGCTGAAGGACTTGCCGAAGGGCTGCGCGTCCTAGGCGGCTATCACGCACCGGTGTTCCACGAAGGGCTATCGCTGGTGGAGCGTGACCGGGCCGCAGCGGCATTTGCCGATGAAGAAGACGGCTGCCAAGTGCTGGTGTGCTCTGAAATTGGCTCAGAAGGCCGCAACTTTCAGTTCTGCCGCCACTTGGTGATGTTTGATATGCCCCAGCATCCCGACCAGCTGGAGCAGCGTATCGGCCGCCTCGATCGGATAGGGCAGCGCCACGCAATTGAACTCCATGCTCCCACCTTCACTGGTAGCCCAGGCGAGCGCCTGCTGCGCTGGTACCACGAAGGTATGGATGCTTTTAGCGCGCCTCACGGCATTGGCAGCGACCTCTTTGATGCGTTTGGCGATGCCCTGGCCGATGCGTTACTCGATGATGAAATGCTCAATGAAATCATCGATGAAACCCGTGAAATGTTTACCGCCAAACTGGCTGAGCGGGACGCTGGTCGTAACCGACTGCTAGAGCTAAACGCCTGCCGCCCTGCCCGTGCTCAGCAGGTAATTGATGCAGTGCGTGAGCTGGATGAAGACCCAGCGCTGCCGCGTTTTGTAGAGCGCGCCCTGGATATTTTTGGTGTAGACAGCCAAGAGATTGGCAATGGCTTGCTTTATTTGCAGCCTAGCCAGCACATGTTGGATGGGCTCCCCGGGCTAGTGAAAGGTGAAGAGGGCTTTTCGGCCACTTACAGCCGTTCGCTAGCGCTTGCACGAGACGATATTCAGCGACTCTCTTGGGAACACCCGCTGCTGCGCGAAATGATGGAGCGCATTCTCGATGGCACGATGGGGAACACTGCGTTGGCGCTATTACGCCACCCAGCCATTCCCAGCGGCCGTTTAATGGCTGAACTGGTGTTCCGCACCCAGTGCCCTGCACCTAAATCGCTGCACCTCAACCGCTTCCTACCGCCTACGGCAGTGCGCGTCCTGCTTGATGAATCAGGCGCAAACCTAACCAGCAAGATCTCCTTCACTGGCCTTGGCAAGAATCTGCAGAAAGTTAACAAATCACTGGCACGAGATTTGATCAAGAGCCGCCATGACCAGCTGCGTACGCTCCTCATTCAGGGGGAAGGTGAAGCCGAACGTGAACTGCCCAGCATCGTGGAAAGCGCTGAAACACGCATGCGAGCTCAGTTAGATGCAGAACTAGCCCGCTTGACCGCCCTGGCAGAGCACAACCCAGCTGTTCGTAGTGAAGAGCTTGAGGCGCTGAAGCAAGAGCGCCAAGCGCTCAGCGACGCGATAGAAAACACTCGCTTACGGCTTGATTCCGTGCGAGTGATAATCACCGTCGACCCCAACGCCTAACGCGGAAAGACTAAAGAATCGCCTCTAACGCCTTATCAAGGGTCGGGTACTGAAAGGTAAATCCAGCCTCGGTAAGGCGTGCAGGGCGCATATCGGCCCCGGTCAGCAACAGCTGCGACATTTCTCCGAAGCCCGCTTTCAGTACAAAAGCGGGCACGGGGAAAATCGCCGGCCGATGAAGCTGCTTAGCCAACGTTTTCGTGAACTCAGCATTCGTCACTGGGTGCGGCGCACTGCCATTAAACGCGCCTGAAAGCGTTGATTCGTTCATCAGAAACATAATCGCTGCCACAAGATCATCACGATGAATCCAGGGCATAAACTGTGCGCCGCTTCCAAAACGCCCCCCAAGTCCGAGCTTAAAGGGTGGCAGCATTTTCTGCAGCGTACCGCCCCCTGCCTCAAGCACTAAACCAATACGCAGTATCGCTAAGCGAACGCCCATCGCCTCAATCGGTTTTGCCGCTGCTTCCCACTGCGCACAAAGCTGATGAGCAAACTCATCGTTTGGCGGCGTTGTTTCATCCACCACCTTGTCGCCTTGATCGCCGTAATAGCCCATCGCAGAGCCGCTAATCATCACGCTGGGTAACGCTTGCCCGTTGGCTTCGAGCTGCTCACAAAGCGTAATCAGTTGCTGCGTACTGTCGATACGAGAGCGAATTAGTGTCTCTTTTTGGCTATTACTCCAGCGCTTTGCAGCAATCGATTCACCGGCAAGGTTCACCAACACCTCCGGAGGGGTGTCCATAAATGCCTGAGCGCTATCACGAATATCGCAGGCTTTTGGCAACCTACCACGCACCTGATACGGGGCCCGGGAAACCACCTGCACATCATGCCCTTGGGTGAGAAGTTGTTGGCAGAGCCGCTGACCAACAAAGCCGCTACCTCCGGTGATTAATACCCGCATGGTGTCACTCCTATGGTTGGTTAAGATGGCTAGCGTATGCCCGCGTCGACGCTGAACTGCAAAGCTGGGAATAGCCGTCAGCTAAATGATCATTGCATAATATTTTATTGTACGATATCTATACACAAATGCTACATGCTGACCATTGCACATTTCATTAGCCGTTGCGAGTTCCTATGCTTGAATCATTGCCTGAGTCTTTAACACTTTCCGACGCTCACTCAGTGGCAATTATCGGTGCAGGTCTGTCTGGCCTTGCCTGTGGGCAGCAACTTGCCACTCAGGGAGTTAAGGTGGCGCTGTTTGATAAAGCGCGCGGCCCTGGCGGCCGTATGTCCAGCAAGCGACGTCCCTCAGCGACGCTGGACCTAGGTGCTCAAGCGTTCACTGTACGCAATCAACGATTCGCCAATAAAGTAGCCGAGTGGCAAGCCGCTGGTTGTGTCGCCAGTTGGCCCACAGCTCGTTATCAGGCTAGTGCATCCGGCTGGCAAACACACAATGACGATCAGCTACGTTATACCGGCGCGCCCCGTATGAGTGCCGTCACCCGTCATCTAGCCGATACACTTAACGCATTACCTAATGCCTCCATTACGCTTGAAACCCACATTACAACGTTTGATAAGACGGCTGCGGGCTGGCAGCTCCACGATACCCGCGGCTCAATACACGGGCCTTTTGACGTGGTGGTTATCACTGCCCCGCCGCCCCAGGCCAAGGCATTATTAGCAGAGTGGGAACCGACACTGGCGGCTGCCTGTGAGGCAAAGCCCCAGCGTGGATGCTGGGCAGGTTGGGTTATTTTCGAGGAGCCATTACCCCCCATGGCGAAGGTAGCATCAGCGTGGCACACCGTTCACACACAGCATCCGGTGCTTCGTCTAGCGTCACGCAATCACACCAAGCCTGGCCGTGAACATCAGCCGGAAAGTATAAGCTTGCTTGCTCAGTTGGATTGGAGCGATGTACATATTGAGAGTGGCAGTGAAAGTGTCGCCCAACAATTGCTCGCAGCATTTGTATCGCTGCTGCCCGATGATGTAGAGCTACCGAATGTCATTGAACTCGGTGCGCACCGCTGGCGCTATGCTCAGCCAGCACAGGCAGGTCATCAGACATACTTATACAGTACAAGTGGCCTAGCACTCTGTGGTGATAGCTTTAAAGGTAGTCGTGTCGAGGATGCCTGGTTATCAGGTGATGAGCTGGGCCAGGCCCTATTAGGCCGGTCGGTCTGAAATTAGAAACTAAACTTAACTTTTCCACACCTACAGGAAAGGTTGTACCCAGAAGCCACAAGTTGTACAAAGGTGGCTATAATAGCGTTTAGCTATCTATACGATTAATAACGACCCGATTATGTGGCCAAACCGCCGGTCAGGCGCTGAAGCATCGCCACGACAATTATTGACAGATCCCTGCACGCTTATTTGCAGGCAACCAAGAGGCAATGGCGCCCATGAGCATCAAGGCGACCCACCCACCCGATACCCCGCTTTATCCGATTAGGGAAGTTTCCCGCTTGACGGGTGTGAACTCGGTCACTCTTCGTGCCTGGGAGCGTCGCTACGGTTTAATTCGTCCACAACGCACCCCCAAGGGCCATCGTCTATACGCGCAAGACGATATCACTCGCATTGAACGCATTTTACAATGGCTAAACCGCGGCGTTCCAGTGAGCCAAGTGATTGACTTACTTGATCAACCTGAGACGGTAGAAACACCATCGCCGAATACTGGCGACTGGGCAAGTCAACGGCATTTGTTGCAGTCCACCATAGAAGCGGTCGACCTTCCCAAGCTGGAAGCGCTGTACCACCAGAGTCTGGCGCTATATCCATTAAGCGTCGCGATTAATGAGCTCTGGCAGCCCGTTATTCTTACGCTGGAAGCCAAATGGGCCAGCCAGCCCGATGACCTTGTGCGCCGCACCCTTGAAGCCTTTCTGCGTAGCCAGGTAGGCATTCGCCTGCACTATGCCAATCAGGCAACGCGCGGCCCGTTAATCCTGCTAAGTGCGATGCCTGATGACCCTGGCCCGCTATGGGTTTTAATGTGTGCGCTAATGGCCAGCGAACAAGGCTACCGCGTACAACTGTTTGACCGTTCATTAGCGCTAGAGGATCTTCCTCAAGCCGTATCCCGATTGCACTCATCGATGGTACTGCTTTCCAGCGGCCAGCGAGAAAGCGACGACTACATTGGTCGCGCACTTCCCCAGGCCGCAGAAGCGTTAAATGTTCCTATTGGTGTGTGTGGGGAAGTGGCACGATTAAGAGAAAATGAGCTGCGTGACGGTCCGGTGCAGATGTTAGGCGACGACCTGCCGCAAGCCATTTCACGACTTCGCCCCTTGTTGCGCGAATCGGGAATTCTCTGAGATATCGGATGCTATTTAACGTTACCGATGATAAGGATATCGCATGAATCTGCAGCTCGTTTGGCTGCGTAGCGACTTACGCATTCACGATAACTCCGCGCTTGCCGCTGCAGCTGCCAACGGCCCTGTGGTGGCCGTTTTCTTACGCAGCGTGGCTCAATGGCAAACACATGGCCACGGGGCGACTAAACTCGATTTCTGGGCACGCAGTGTTGCGGCGATCAAAGCGTCGCTTAACGGGCTTAATATTCCACTTTTGCATCGTGATATTGATCACTATAACGAAGCGGCTCAGGTATTGCTCGATATCGCCCACGAGTACCAAATTACTCAACTCCACTTTAACTATGAATATGCGCTGAACGAGCAACACCGCGATCAGTCGGTGCTTGATGCTTTTAAACAAGCAGGGATCGCCGCGCAGGGTCACCATGATGCCGTAGCCTTCGCCCCTGGCAGTTTGTTGACCGGAAAAGGCGATTATTACGGCGTATTTACACCGTTTTCGAAAGCTTGGCACAAGCAGGTGACTGCGCAGCAACTTGCCTTACGTGATACACCAGGCGTGCAATCTCCGCTAGAGATCGATAGCGACCCACTGCCCGCACTTCCATCGCTGGATAACGACCCCGTTGATAAACGCCTATGGCCTGCTGGAGAAGAGGCGGCTAGTGACAATCTCGAACGTTTTTTACGCTTTCGTGGACGGCACTATAACCAGCAGCGAGACTTTCCAAACGTTCGCGGCACCAGCGAACTTTCGCCCTATCTGGCGCTGGGCATGATCTCCTACCGCCAATGCCTTCAAGCCGTGATGAGCGAAAATGGTGGCCACCTGGCCGATGGTGATGCGGGGCTGACCACCTGGGTAAATGAGCTTATTTGGCGTGAATTTTATCAGCACGTAGCGGTAGGCTTTCCCCAAGTTTGCCGTCACCAACCTTTTCAAGAGCACACCAAGCAGCTCCGCTGGCGTGACGATGACAAAGGCTTTCAAGCGTGGTGTGAGGGCCGTACCGGCTATCCGATTGTCGATGCGGCCATGCGCCAGCTAGTGACTACGGGCTGGATGCACAACCGCCTGCGCATGATCACCGCGATGTTTTTAAGTAAGCACTTGCTGATTGACTGGCGGCGCGGTGAGGCATTTTTTATGCGCCATTTAATCGACGGTGAGTTTTGCGCCAATAATGGCGGTTGGCAGTGGGCGGCATCAACAGGAACGGATGCAGCGCCCTATTTTCGTATTTTTAACCCCACTACCCAGTCAACGCGCTTTGATCCAGAGGGTGAATTTATTGCCCATTGGCTGCCCGAGTTAAAACCGCTGCCTAAAAAAGCTCGTCATGCGCCCCCCCAAGACATGCTAAACCCAACGGGTTACCCTGCCCCTATCGTTGACCATAAAGCAGCGCGCCAGCGTGCCCTGGATGCTTTTAAAGCGCTTTCTAAATAACAGCCCCCCTCTTTTGCATCGCCTATGTTAAGGCGATGCAAAGTTAAGGCGATGCAAATCGACCCACTGACGGCTCCTCGCTTCATCGCTTGCTTATTTTTCTTAACCACCATAGGACTGCGTGATGCCTAACGATCAAGCTTTGGCGAACTTCTGCGCCTTTTTTAATAAACTAGACAATACCTGTACAGAAAAACTATACGAGGTATATACTGAGGAAGTTGTCTTCAACGATCCGCTACATCACATTGAAGGACGGTCGGCGCTAGAGCGCTATTTCGCCACCATGTACGAAAATGTTGAACGTTGCCAATTTACTTATCACACGCAACAACAGGTGGTTAATCAAGCATTTGTAACGTGGACAATGGAGTTCGTTCATCCCCGACTAGCCCAGGGAAAACTGATCCGTGTCGCGGGATGCAGTGCCCTAACATTTGCAGAGGATGGTCGGGTTTCAAAGCACTGCGACTATTTCGATGCAGGCGCCATGTTGTATGAACACTTACCAGTCATGGGACGTGTTATACGTTGGTTAAAACGGCGCATTCGCTGATATATGCCGTTTATTTGCATACAGGTTGCATGCTAACAGGCCATTACAGGAGAGCATGATGAGCACATGGAAAACGCCCCAACGCATTTGGCTCACAGGTGCTACGTCAGGCATTGGTGAAGCGCTTGCCACAAAGCTCATCGCCCAAGGTCACCATGTTGTGCTTAGTGCTCGAAACCAAGAGGCGCTCGATGATTTATGTGACGGTCATCCCAATGCTTATTCGCTCCCCGTTGATATCAGCGACCACCAAGCAGTGATTGCAGCGGGTGAACAGATCAGCACATGGCTGGGCGCACTGGATATTGCCTTATTCAATGCAGGCACATGCGAATATCTAGACGCGCAGCATTTTGATATGGCGCTGATTGAGCGGGTTTTCACCCCAAACCTGTTTGGTACCCTGTATGGCGTGGAAGCAGCCCTGCCATTATTAAGAGCTGCTCGCAAAGAGGGTAAACCTGCTCGCCTAGCCGCCACCTCTAGCGCATCTGCCTATTTACCGCTGCCCAGAGCCGAAGCCTATGGCGCCTCAAAAGCGGCTATCAGTTACTTTTTGGAGTCATTACGTCTCGACCTCGATCAAGAAGGCATTGATGTCAGCGTCATTCACCCAGGCTTTGTTAAAACCCCGTTGACCGATCGCAATGATTTTCCAATGCCCATGCAAGTCACCGCGGAACAAGCGGCCGATGCCATCATTGCCGGTCTTGTCAAAGGAAAGTTGGATATTCACTTTCCACGTCGCTTCACCTATCTGGTGAAATGTTTAGGAATTTTACCGCCTGCGCTGCGTCGTCATATCGGCCTACGCATGACAAGACGTCAAGAGGAGCAACAATGAGTGGCATAGCTTCACAGCGTATCGCAATTATCGGCAGCGGTATTAGCGGCATGGCAGCGGGTTGGTACTTATCCTCCCAGCATGAAGTCACTCTGTTTGAAGCAGACGGGCGTCTTGGCGGGCACACGGCCACGATGGACGTGGAGGTCGGGGGGAAGTCCTACGCTATCGACACGGGCTTTATTGTTTTCAATGACTGGACCTATCCCCATTTCCAACGCTTACTAGAAACGCTCGAAGTGCCTAGCCAAGCCACCGAAATGAGTTTTTCGGTGCATGAAACCAATGTTGATTTTGAATATAACGGCCATACGCTAGGCTCGCTGTTTGCCCAGCGGCGCAACTTGCTTAGCCCCGCTTTTTATCGTCTGTTACGCGACATCTTGCGCTTTAACAAACAAGCAACGGCTGACTTAGAGGCCAAGCGCCTTCCTAGCAACACAACGCTAGGCCAATACCTTGACCAGCATGGCTACGGTGAAGCTTTTCAGCGACGTTATCTGCTGCCCATGGGGGCCGCCATTTGGTCTGCGAGCATTGGCGATCTACGCGCCTTTCCACTGACGTTCTTCGTCCGTTTTTTCCGCAATCACGGCTTGCTGTCGGTTAACCACCGCCCTCAATGGCACACCTTAGTTGGCGGCTCGAAACGCTATATTCCCAGCATGACAGCGCCATACGCAGCGCGCATTCATCTGAATACGCCTGTAACGCGCATTGAGCGAAACGCCACCGGCGTAATGATCACCACGGCACAAGGCACACAACGCTTTGATCATGTCGTGCTGGCTTGCCACGCCGATCAGGCACTAGCGATGCTCGGCGACCCGACACCCGCTGAGCAAGACATTCTTGCCGCCATGCCTTATCAAGATAACGAGGTAGTGCTGCATACCGATACCTCGCTGCTGCCCCGGCGGCAGCGCGCCTGGGCTAGCTGGAACTACCGCTTAGATGGCAGAGGAGCAGACGAGCGGGTGTCTGTTACCTACAACATGAATATTTTGCAGCGATTGAAAGAGGCCGAGACTACTTTTTGCGTCACGCTTAACGACTCAAACAGCATTGACCCTGCGAAAGTGCTCGGACGTTATACCTATGCCCACCCCCAATTCACACTGGCAGGACAGGCAGCGCAAATGCGTCATGACGAGATATCCTCGGTTGCTCGGCGTACTCACTTCTGCGGCGCTTACTGGCGCAATGGTTTTCACGAAGATGGGGTATGGAGCGCGCTGCGGGTTGCCCAAGCACTAGGTTGTGATGAAGCCGCTGCGCCGCCAACAACGCCCACAGCACTCCCGGCTCATGACCTTATGCCCACTAACAGCGTTGGGGAGGGTCTCGGATGATTACCGCGCCTCGCTCGCGTATTTACCGCGGCACCTTGCGCCATCGTCGCTTCACTCCTAAGGAGCACGCTTTCAGTTACCGCGTTTGGATGGCGTGGCTCGACTTGGATGAGTTGCCGACCCTGTTTGACAATGTGCCTTGCTTTAGCGCCCGAAGGCCAGCACTAGCACGCTTTCGTCGCGAAGATTATCTCGGTCCTATTGATAAGCCATTGCGTACAGCGGTACGCGAGGAGCTAGTTCGTCAGTTGGGTAGTGCCCCCAGTGGCAAGATTTACGTACTGACCCAATTACGCACCTTTGGCACTGTCTTCAATCCTGTTTCGATGTACTACGCCTATGACCATCTTGGCAGGCTGGCGGCTGTCGTTGGTGAAGTCACTAATATGCCCTGGAAAGAGCGTACCTGCTATGCCTGTCGGATCGAGCCTGCTCGTCATAGCCATCATGCAAGCTTTGACAAAGCCATGCATGTATCGCCGTTTAACCCCATGGAAATGACCTACCGTTGGAAGCTCAATGCACCCGGCGATCAGCTCTATCTGCACATGGAAAACTGGCAAAGCGGGCAGCGTCATTTCGACGCCACGCTCACGTTAGAGGCTGCGCCAGCGACACGCGGCGTTCTATTAGCAACGCTTGCACGTCAGCCCTGGATGAGCCTGAAAACAGTGGCGGGAATTCATTTTGAAGCGTTTCGCCTCTGGCTGAAGCGCATCCCCGTTTATAACCACCCTAAGCGCAAGGAAACTTCAAAATGACAACCCTGCGTTCTACGCCCCCTGACATACAACCAGTTAACCAGGATCGTTTCACTCGCTGGTTGAAGCCTCGCCTGATGACTCAATTAGATGCCTTCCAGGGTGGCCGTATTACCTTAATTGAAGGCAACCAGTGTCACCACCTGGGTCAAGAAGGGCCGCTTCAAGTGACCGTCGTGATTCGTCACTCCCGCGCCTGGAAAAGGCTCGCGTTTGGTGGCACAGTGGGCGCAGCTGAATCCTATATGGATGGCGACTGGGATGCTGATGACTTAGTAGCCTTGGTGCGTTTGTTTGCGGCCAATTTGGATCACGTAAACGGTAAAATGGAAAACGGAAGCGCTCGTTTCGCCCGCTGGCTGCTTGGCGCTGCCTATCGCTTCCAACGTAATAGCCTTTCCGGTTCAAAGCGTAATATCTCGGCACACTACGATATTGGCAATGACCTTTTTGCCACGTTTCTTGATCAACGCCACTGGATGTACTCGAGCGCTGTTTTCCCTTATCCAGAAGCCAGCCTGGAAGAAGCGTCTACCTACAAACTCGATATCATGCTCGAAAAGCTAGATGTACGCCCAGAACATCACTTGCTAGAAATTGGTACTGGCTGGGGTGGTCTTGCAATACACGCCGCCAAAACTCGTGGCTGCCATGTCACTACCACCACCATTTCTGAAGAGCAGTACGCCCATACCGCCCGTCGCATTAAAGAAGAGGGGCTCGACGATAAAATCACTCTGTTAAAGCAGGATTATCGTGAGCTGACAGGTCGCTACGATCGACTTATTTCTGTTGAGATGATTGAAGCCGTCGGCCACCAGTATTTGAACACCTACCTTGAAAAGGTCGACAGCCTGCTGACCGACGATGGCCAGGCTATGCTGCAAGCCATCACTATCCGAGACCAACGGTTTGAAGAAGCCAAGCGGGATATGGACTTTATTAAGCGCTATATTTTCCCCGGTGGTTTTTTGCCGTCTCATCACGCCATGCTAACCAGTGTGATGCGCAAAACCTCACTGAACGTAGTAGCGCTTGATGAAATTGGCCAGCACTATGCCCGCACCCTACGCGAGTGGCGCCATCGTTTTGAAACCAGCCTAGAGCAGATAAGGCAACAAGGGTACGACGAACGGTTTATTCGCATGTGGCGTTACTATTTGTGCTACTGCGAGGGGGGCTTTATTGAGCGCTCTATTGGTACGTGCCACTTGTTGCTAGCGAAACCAGCCGCCAAACCCGAGCCGTTAACGGGCGCACTATAAATGGCTAGCCCACGCTGGCAAAGCTTGCTGTTCAACGCACTACGCTTCGAAGTGGGCTGGCTGCTGTGCGTTCTGGGGGGATCATGGGTAGCTGCCATTATGGGAAGTGCGCTGCTAGGCTGGCATTTCTGGCGCTGCGCCAAGCCCGGCGAATGGCGTTTCATTGGTGTGTTTGCGCTATTGGGGTTAGCGTTGGACGGAGGCCTTCATTTGGCAGGAGGTTTCGACTTCGGTGAACACACCTTGGTGGCTGGTTTACTGCCACTGTGGCTTTGGATGTTGTGGCCGCTGTTTGCAACACTAGTATTTCACTCGCTTGCTTGGCTGTGGCAATACCCAATGATTGCGGCGGTTTGCGGTGCGGTCAGCGGGCCACTGTCCTATGTTGGCGGCGCAACGCTCACCGGGGTTAGCTTAGCCCCCTGGTTACTGCCGGCACAGGCCATTATTTGGGCAGTGCTGTGTTTGTGTATCAGTCGTTACGCTAACCACAAAGTCGCTGCTTCTGGCGTTCATTAATACTTGCTTCTAGCATGGCGTTTAGCATTCACGAAGGCATTGATTCAGCAAGTATGCGCGGCACCCAACGTTGCTCAAGCTCCGCAGCAGGTAAGGGCCTAGCAAAATAGAACCCTTGCACTGACGTACAACCGGCGTTAATCAGAAACTGACATTGCGCTTGAGTTTCTACGCCTTCGGCGACCACTTCCAGTCCCATCCCCTCTGCCATCGCCAACACAGCCGTGACAATAGCGGCATCTGCTTGGTCATGAGGCAGTTCACGAATAAACGCACGATCTAGCTTAATTTTATCTACCGGCAATCGCTTCAAATAACCAAGCGATGAATAGCCAGTACCAAAATCATCGATTGCAATCGCATAGCCTTGGTTACGCAGCGCCTGCAGGCGAGGCCCCATATCCCCGGCACGCTCGTCCAGCAAAACAGATTCTGTCAATTCCAAGCCAATTTGCGACGTTTTTAGTTGGTAGCGTTCTAAACAACTAGACAGCAGAGTTTCTAGGTCTCCCTGAAAAAGCTGCAGCGCAGAAATATTGACCCATACCGTCACTTTCGGCATACCGCTGTATTGCCAGTGCGCCTGCTGGGCACAGGCTTTTTCGATCACCCAACTACCGAGTTCGGCCATCAATCCATGACGTTCAGCAAGCGGTATAAAATCGCCCGGAGAGATCATGCCATCCTCAGGGTGACGCCAGCGCAGCAGCGCTTCCATACCCACTAAATCGCCAGTTCCTGGATGATGCTGCGTTTGGTAATGCAGCTCCAACTGATCACCGGATATCAACGCGGCCCGCAAATCGCTCACCAGAGCAAGCTGGGGATTATCTTGTTTATCCAGCGCGGGGCGAAACCGCTGGCTGAGATTACGCCCTAAGCGTTTGGCACTATATAAGGCAGACTCTAGCCGCTGAAAAAGCACGCCGGAATCACTGCCATCTTCAGGGGCACGACAGCTACCAATCGTTAACCCCAGACGTAGCGATTGATCTTTTATTTCGAATGGTCGGCTCATGTGCTCACGCAGGGTCGCTACCCACTGATCATGGTCATCAAAGGTGGTCGTGCGAATCACCATAAATTCATCACCTCCCAGCCTACCCACTGCGCTGCCAGCCATATAACCCGTTAATCGTTGGGCAAAGCGCGCTAACAAACGATCCCCCTGCTCGACCCCTAAGCTGTCATTCACCGATTTGAGCCCATCAATATCAATCAACGCCATATCCAAACTTTCACCTGCTCGCAGATGGCGCAGCCGAGAGGACATCAGATCGTGTAAGCGCCGCCGGTTTGGCAATCCCGTTAGCGGGTCTTCATAACCAATTCGGCGCAGATCACGCTCGCGTGCTTTTTGGGAGGAAATATCGGTAAAGAGGCTGATAAAGTGAGTAATTTTGCCACGCTTGTCGGTAACCGCACGGACCTTTAGCCACTCAGGGTACTCATCACCGTGCTTGCGGCGATTCCACATCTCGCCCTCCCAACGGCCAGTCGCCTTTAGCGTGCTCCAAAACGTCTGATAAAACGCTTTATCGTGACGCTGAGCCGCCAACGTCTCTAGCTTACGGCCAATCATTTCCTGGCTTTCGAAGCCGGTAATTTGAGTAAAGGCGGGATTGACCGTCAAGACGCGATTATGCACATCGCTGATGACAATGGCGTCACTCGCCAACCCTATTGCATCTTGCGAAAGACGTAGCCGTAAATGTTGTTGGCGTATTTGGTTCCAAGCATCCCACATGCCAAATGCAACCAAGCTGGCCGCCACCATACGTAACGCCGAGTCAGGCACCCACACACAAGCGGGCAGCGCTATTAGCGCCACCCACACCAGCGGACGATTAAGAGAAACAGACAGCCACATGGCGGTTTAGTGTGTCCTATAAATGAGCCAAATAGGGCATGGGTTACAGATCTGGCATCATGCCGCTTAACAAAAAAACATGGATACACCATATTACGTCAATAGGGCGTTTATTGTGCAGAATCGCGTATTTGAAATAACGAAATACTAACAACCTCTATCGGCTGACAGGTAAAAAGCTGTAGAGAAAACACGATAAGTGCCCAACAACGTGCATTCAGAGGTTTCGGGAAGTAGACTAGACCCAACTACCATCTTGATACTCGGAACGATTCAGTGACCAAGCAACATTCCTTTGATCGCGAAGAACTACTGGCCTGCTCGCGCGGCGAGCTATTTGGCCCAGGAAACGCACAGCTTCCGGCACCCAACATGCTGATGCTCGATCGCATCATGCACATTCACGAAGAAGGTGGTGTGCATGGTAAAGGCGAGCTAATTGCCGAACTGGACATCACTCCGGACCTGTGGTTTTTTGATTGTCACTTCCCCGGTGACCCAGTCATGCCAGGCTGTTTGGGGCTAGATGCCATGTGGCAGCTTGTGGGTTTCTACCTGGGTTGGCTTGGCCACCCAGGTCGTGGACGTGCACTGGGCTGTGGCGACGTTAAATTCAGCGGCCAGATTCTACCCGACGCGAAAAAAGTAACGTATCACATTAATGTGAAGCGCATTATTACCCGCCGACTTATTCTAGGCATCGCCGACGGCACTGTGTCCGTCGACGGACGCGATATATACCAGGCTAATGATTTGCGCGTTGGCCTATTCACCTCCACTGCGAATTTCTGACAGGAGGCTCCCATGCGACGAGTGGTAGTCACCGGCCTTGGCATCGTATCGTGCTTAGGCAACGACCAGCAACAGGTCTTAGACGCGCTCAAAAACGGGCGCAGCGGTATTCGTTTTAAGGAAGAGTACGCCGAACGCGGCTTCCGTAGCCATGTCGCGGGTAGCGTCGACATCGACCTTGATTCTCTCATTGACCGCAAACTTCGCCGATTTATGGGCGACGCGGCAGCGTATGCCTATGTATCTATGGCACAAGCCATTGAGGATTCGGGGCTCTCTGAAGAGCAGGTGTCCAACGAACGGACTGGGCTTATAGCCGGGTCTGGCGGGGCATCCAGTGCAAATCAGGTAGAAGCAGCCGATGTCATGCGCGAAAAAGGCCTACGCCGTGTAGGGCCATACCGTGTTACCCGCACGATGGGCAGCACCGTGTCAGCATGCTTGGCAACGCCATTTAAGATAAAAGGCGTTAATTTTTCTATCTCCTCCGCCTGCGCGACGTCTGCTCACTGCATTGGTAGTGCGATGGAACAAATCCAGCTTGGTAAGCAGGATATCGTGTTTGCCGGTGGTGGCGAAGAAGAGCACTGGACCCTTTCTTGCTTATTTGATGCGATGGGTGCCCTTTCAACTCATTACAACGATACGCCAGAGAAAGCCTCTCGCCCTTATGATCAAGCACGCGATGGGTTTGTCATTGCTGGTGGCGGTGGCATGTTAGTGCTTGAAGAGCTGGAGCATGCTAAAGCACGCGGCGCCAAGATATACGGCGAATTGGTGGGCTATGGCGCCACCTCCGACGGCCACGATATGGTTGCTCCTTCCGGGGAAGGTGCGACGCGTTGCATGCGTCAGGCCATGGCGACGGTTAAGGGTGATATTGATTATATTAACACCCACGGCACGTCTACACCGGTGGGCGATGTGGCTGAGCTGAAGGCGATCCGTGAGGTATTTGGCAATACCACACCTGCTATGAGCTCAACCAAGTCGCTTACCGGCCACTCGTTAGGCGCAACCGGCGTTCAAGAAGCGATTTATTCGCTGCTAATGATGCAAAATGACTTCGTCGCTGCCTCAGCTAATATCGAGAATCTTGATGAGCAGGCAGATGGGTTTGACATCGTTAGAGAGCGACGTGATGGCGTTACCATCGACCGAGTGCTCTCCAACAGCTTTGGGTTTGGCGGCACTAACGCTTGCTTGGTTTTTCAGCGCTTTAATGGCTAATTCCTAGTCATGCAGTGCATGTGCAATACGCTATAAAAACGGCGCCTTAAGGCGCCGTTTTTATGTTCATCTAAAGGTTGCTTAACTTAACGAGAAGTTGGCCGAGGCACCTCTGAAATCTCTTGCAACTGCCCTTCAATCCAGGCTTCAACATCCACCAGCACCTCATCAGGTGTACGGCCTGCAGTTTCTATAGGCGCACCAATACGAACCCGAAGCACGCCGGGGCGCTTTACCCAATGGCGACCAGGCCAGCGCTCACCAGCATTATGTGCCACTGGTAGCACCGGCACACCTGCTCGGCAGGCCACCACGCTACCACTCTTGTTGTAGCGCTTTCGAACCCCTGGGTCGACACGCGTTCCCTCTGGAAAAATAAGCACTGAAAGCCCCGTTCCCAGTCGCGCGACACCCTGCGTCAACACCTGCTTCATAGCGCGGGCAGGCTTCGAGCGATCCAGACTAATCGGCCGCAACAGACGTAATCCCCAACCAAAAATAGGCAGTCGCAATAACTCCTGCTTTAATACCGTGCAAACGGGCGGCTTCATCACCTGCAGAAATACCGTTTCCCACTCACATTGGTGGTTGGCCTGGATCACACAGGGGCCCGCCGGAATATTTTCTCGCCCCTGAATGTCGTATCGCACGCCACACGCAACTTTGAACCACGCCATCAGAAAATGGTTATAGAGGTTTAGCAAACGATAACGGGCAGCCAACGGCAAAAACGGTGCAATTGGCAAAAAAAGAATGCCAATCAACAGCATGGCAGAAAAATATCCCACATAAAAAACCAAGCTGCGAACCAGATTGATCAAGCCAACTCTCCTGTCCCTTCGCCCTGCTGTTGTTCCCGCCTCAAACACCACGCATCCAGCATTCGTCCTACCTCCAGCCGCCATGGCTTCTGGTGAACACCAAACACATCAAGAACACGGCGGCAATTAAGGACTCGCCGCAGCTTGGCATCATGGTGATGATTAAGTGCTTGTACTTCGCCAAGGGCGACACTTTCGCCGCGACCTTCCAGATGGGTTGCCAGTTGGGTGCGAACCATTGAGGTAAATGTAAACGCACTGACAGGCTCGGTGCCCGCTAAGTGGTAAGCCCCCCAAGCATCGGCCCCACAGACTTGCTGCTGCAGCATGCCTATCAACGCCATGGCGACAGCATCGGCAGACGTAGGGCAAAAAATGACATCCTCAGCGGCGCGAGCAGACTGCCCAATCATCAAGCTGTCGATTATTTCGTTTAGCCACGCATGGCTGCCTTCCAGCGCAAACAAGGGGCCTAAGCGAACAATGAGATGTCGGTGATACTCAGCACGAATACGATCGCCCGCTTGCACTAAGCGGCGCAGGCTCTCATCCCTGGGAGCAGGCACCACATGTTCATCGATGGGGATTTCAAAACCGTCTTCGTAAAGCTGGTCTGAAACACACCACACCAACGCAATGCCTTGTGCTTGGCATGCATCGACGCAGACATCAACGGCATCAGCGTGTGCCATTACATCGGCAGGTGCCATACTGAGCGGGTGCGCTAATGGGGGAATAATCACCGCATCAGGTGTTATCTCCTGGAGTTGAGCGGAGGTAATCGTAGTACCCTGCTCAATAATAAGCTCAGTATCCGTTCGACGACTGGCTTCTCGGGCTAATGCCAAACTTAAGCAGTGCCCCGCATCTAGTATCAGCAGCTTCAAGACAGAACCTCCCTCTCACCTAACCCCAGGAATGTGGCGAACTATTCAGTTCAGGCGGTCAGAACGGAATTTCGTCGTCAAAATCATCGAAGTTGCCTGGATCGGGGGCCCCATAATTGCTGTTTTGATTAGCCGGGGCTGGCTGGTTGTGTTGTGGTCCACGAGCAGGCTGGGGCGCGCCGCCATAGTTACCTTGAGGAGCACCACCTTGGGGAGGATAACCACCCTGCTGTGGCATACCGCCACCCTGATGACCCTGAGGGGCCGCATGCTGAGGAGCTGGGTGCTGCGGCGCGGGTTGCTGTTGGGCCGGCGCACCTTGCGCAGGGTTATTTTGTGCGTAACCACCTTGAGGGGCTCCGCCACCCTGGAAATCGCCGCCACGGCTATCTAGCATCTGCATATCGTTGGCCACAATTTCCGTGCTGTAGCGATCTTGACCATTTTGGTCTTGCCACTTACGGGTTTGTAGGCGACCTTCAATGTATACCTTAGAGCCCTTTTTTAGGTACTGCTGGGCAATCTCAGCGGTTTTATTGAACAACACAATGCGGTGCCACTCGGTACGCTCTTGGCGCTGTCCGCTTTGGCGGTCCATCCAGGTGTCAGACGTCGCCAAATTCAGGTTTGCTACCGCCGTTCCTGAGGGCGTAAAGCGTACTTCAGGGTCTTGGCCCAGATTACCAATCAAGATGACTTTGTTAATACCGCGCGCCATAGGTCGCTCCTTTCAATAATCGGTCATATATCAATACCAGTGCCGTCAAGGGTATCACTGATACGGCTGACAGGCCTGAATGCCATGCAGCAAATGTGTGTAAAAGCTTCGCTATGTGTTTAAACATGGAGGTGTAAACGCTTGCTGTACAAATGATCAGAGATGGTCGTTACGTCTTAGGTGGTGATAACAACCTCGTCAGCGCTGCTTGATCGAGTTCTTTGCGATTCACTTTCAGGTACATCAAGCGCTCCTCCGGCACCACCATTACATCTTCCACGCCCACAACATCAGCGAGATGTTCCATCAACAGATTTAATGCATCAGGCTGCGTATCGTGTAGTGCTACGACTTCGCTGGAGAGAGGCGGTGGCGACGGCATACGCCACATCGCCAGCCACCACAGCAGCGCTAGCCCTGCACAGCCGAAGAACACCGCATCAAGCCCCCATAGATTCGACAACAAGCCACCCAGCGTGCCTCCTAAAAAAGCACCCAAAAACTGGCTGGTAGAGTACACCCCCATCGCGGTGCCTTTAGCACCCGCGGGTGCCAACTTACTGAGCATTGATGGCAGCGTGGCTTCGAGCAAGTTAAATCCTGTAAAAAAAACAAATAGCCATGCGAACAGCCAGCTCTCTTGGGAGAATGGCAGCCCCAGGCTGCCCAAGCTAATGACAATGGCGCCGATTGCCAGCAAGCATATTAATTTCATGCGCTGGTATTTCTCGGCCACGATCACCAGCGGCACCATAGCAATAAACGACAGCGCCATAATCGCTAGATAAGCCAGCCCGTGATACTCAATCGCGACGCCTGCATTTAATAGACGGAAAGGAACAGCAACAAAAATCGCCATTAACACCAGATGCAGCGAAAAAATCGACAGATCTAGCCGCCATAAATCGGGGCGCGTAATAACACTTTTAAACTGCTGGCGATCCATCCCCACATCGCGGTGGCGCAAACGGCGTGGTGCGGGCGGCACCCATCGCCAAAGCACCACTAAACCGACGAGCGTTAACAGCGCCGTAAACCAAAAAACGCCCGCTAGGCCCGCCCAAGCCGCCAGCCAGGGGCCAAGAACCATGGCAATCGCAAACGACACGCCAATGGAGAGCCCAATCGTGGCCATCGCCGCCGTTCGCACCTGCTCACGGGTTTGGTCGGCCAGTAGCGCCATAATCGCTGCAGCAACGGCACCACAGCCTTGCAGCGCGCGACCCAAAATAACCCCGCCAATGGAGTCTGCCATAGCAGCGACCACGCTTCCTACGGCAAAAATCAGTAAGCCCATGGCAATAACGCGCTTACGACCAATACGGTCTGACAGCAGCCCAAAGGGGATCTGTAGCGTTGCCTGAGTTAGTCCATAGACACCTAATGCGACACCAATTAACAATGGGGTAGCGCCACTTAAGGTGTCAGCGTAAAGCGCCAACACCGGCAGCACCATAAACAACCCCAGCATACGAGACGCATAAAGCCCGGCTAAGCCGCTGATTGCACGGCGTTCAGTGGCCAGCAGCAGTGCGGAAACCTTGCGCATAATACCCTTGTGGTCAATAAAGGGGCTGAACAGCCCGAGATAACCGTCCATTCTAGCGCTTTGTATCCACGCTGGAAACGCCAAGCGCTGACCCCATATCAATATGGAGCTTTGCCGGGAGGGGTACAGCAAACGTATAATTACACTTTTGCCACGCGATTCGAGGTGTTGATGGACAGCATTCTGGTCAGGGGTGCACGCACCCACAACCTCAAGCAGATCGATGTGGAGCTGCCCCGCGACAAACTTATCGTCATTACCGGTCTATCCGGCTCAGGTAAGTCATCGCTGGCGTTCGATACGCTCTACGCTGAGGGGCAACGCCGCTATGTGGAGTCGCTTTCCACCTATGCGCGTCAGTTCCTTTCGATGATGGAAAAGCCCGATGTGGATCACATCGAAGGGCTTTCGCCTGCGATCTCTATTGAGCAGAAATCCACGTCCCACAACCCCCGCTCTACCGTCGGCACGATTACCGAGATTTACGATTACCTGCGTCTACTGTTCGCCCGGGCAGGCACACCACGTTGTCCAGAGCACGGCGAGGAACTGGAAGCACAAACCATTTCCCAAATGGTCGACCAAGTCATGAACCTGGCCGAAGGCACCAAGTTGATGCTGCTTGCGCCGGTGGTGAAAGGTCGTAAAGGGGAGCACCTGCAACTGCTGGCAGAACTGCGGGCTCAAGGCTTCGTTCGGGTACAGATTGATGGTCAAGTGCTAGAACTTGACGATATTGCCCCGCTCGACAAGCGCAAGAAACACGATATCAGCGTGGTGGTTGACCGTTTTAAAGTGCGTGATGATATTGCCCAGCGTCTAGCAGAATCGTTTGAAACCGCGATCAACCTCACCGACGGCACGGCGATGATCCACTTCATGGATGGCGATCAGGACGACCTTGCCTTTTCATCACGTTTTGCCTGTCCGGTGTGCGGCTATTCACTTTCTGAGCTTGAACCGCGGATGTTTTCGTTCAACAACCCGGCCGGAGCCTGCCCCACCTGTGACGGCTTAGGTGTGCAACAGTATTTTGACCCCGACAAGTTGATTAGCCATCCAGAGCTATCGCTGGCGGAAGGCGTGATTAAAGGTTGGGATCGGCGCAACATTTATTACTTTACCCAACTGCAAGCGCTCGCCAAGCATTACCAGTTTGAGCTCGAAACGCCGTGGGTTGAGCTTGCTAGTCATGAACGTGAGATTATTTTAAACGGTAGTGGCAGCGAACAGATTCCTTTTGTGTATGTGGGAGACCGTGGCCGCAAGGTAACGCGCGAGCATGCTTTTGAAGGCGTATTACCCAATATGCAGCGTCGCTATCGGGAAACCGAATCCAACATGGTGCGTGACGATCTGGCTAAGTACATCGCCGTGCAGCCATGCGCCACCTGTGGTGGCTCGCGGCTGCGCAAAGAGTCACGCCATGTATTTGTCGATGATCATAACATTGCCGATATTGTGCACTTACCTATCGGTGAGGCATGGCGCTACTTTGCCGAGCTTTCCCTACCGGGCCGCAAAGGCGAGATTGCCGATAAGATCGTTAACGAAATTCATGCCCGGCTAGAGTTTTTGGTTAACGTAGGGCTCGACTACCTGAACCTGGAGCGCAGTGCTGACACGCTCTCGGGGGGCGAAGCACAGCGTATCCGTCTCGCCAGCCAAATTGGCGCGGGGCTGGTGGGCGTGATGTACATTCTGGACGAGCCCTCCATCGGCCTGCACCAGCGGGATAACGACCGTCTGTTGAAAACCCTGGAGCGCCTTCGCGACCTGGGCAACACCGTGATCGTGGTTGAGCACGACGAAGACGCCATTCGCGCTGCGGACCATGTACTCGACATCGGTCCTGGTGCAGGTGTCCATGGTGGCGAAATTGTCGCTCAGGGCACGCCTCAAGACGTGATGGACAACCCCAATTCGCTGACCGGCCAGTACTTGTCGGGAACGCGGGAAATCGCTGTGCCCCCCTACCGCATTCCCGGCAATCCGGAAAAGCAGCTGGTGGTGCGCGGCGCGACGGGCAATAACCTGCAAAACGTCACGCTCAGCCTGCCGCTGGGGCTGTTTATTGCCGTCACGGGGGTTTCCGGCTCGGGCAAGTCGACGCTGATCAACGGCACCCTGATGCCGATCGCGGCCCGCGAGCTTAACCGCGCCACTACCTTGACCCCGGCTCCCTATGAGAAGGTAGAGGGGCTTGATCAGCTCGATAAAGTGATCGATATTGACCAGAGTCCTATCGGTCGTACGCCGCGCTCAAACCCAGCTACCTATACCGGTATTTTCACCCCGATTCGTGAGCTGTTTGCGGGCACTCAGGAAGCGCGTTCGCGAGGCTACAAGCCAGGCCGGTTCAGCTTTAACGTTAAAGGCGGCCGCTGCGAAGCGTGCCAGGGCGAAGGCATGATCAAGGTAGAGATGCACTTTCTACCGGATATTTATGTGCCCTGCGATGTGTGTAAAGGCAAACGCTACAACCGCGAAACGTTGGATATCCACTATAAAGGCAAAACGATTCACGAAGTGCTGGCCATGACGGTAGAGGACGCCCTGGAGTTCTTCAGCCCAGTGCCTGCTATCGCTCGTCGTTTGCAAACCCTGTTGGATGTAGGCCTCTCCTATATCCGCCTAGGGCAAAGTGCCACTACCCTTTCTGGCGGTGAAGCGCAGCGTGTCAAACTGGCCCGTGAGCTAGCCAAGCGTGACACCGGAAAAACGCTCTATATATTGGATGAGCCCACCACTGGCCTGCATTTTGAGGATATCCGTCAGCTACTCACGGTACTCCACCGCCTACGTGATCACGGCAATACCATTGTGGTGATCGAGCACAACCTGGATGTGATCAAAACGGCTGACTGGATTATTGATCTTGGCCCAGAAGGTGGCTCTGGCGGTGGACAAATTATTGCCGAAGGAACACCAGAACAGATTGCCAAGCAGAGCGTTTCCCATACAGGGCATTTCCTGGCACCGTTGTTAAAACGTGGTAATCGTGCCAAAAAAACCGCCTAGCGCCACTTCCAGGGTGGGTAACTCCCCCCCTGGAAAATGACAGCGATATGCCTGCCCCTCCCCAAGGACGACAAGAGAGCAGAAAAGACCAAGCAACATAGGACGGCCCTGTTTATATTGATTAACGTTTATATTTATCAACAACGCGGCCTGTTAATCGTTGCTAACCTTTTTAGGAGAAGGAAGCTGTGGATCAGGATAAAAGCTGCATTATTAGCCACTTCAGTCACTACTGCTCACTAACTGAAGCAGAAAAAGCGCTATTAATCGAGTTGGAAGAGAGTCCTACCGATATCAAAGCAGGGTCACTGCTGTGGGAAATTGACGCCCCCGCGAATGAGTTTTGCACCTTGCGCAGTGGCTGGGCTTACTCCTATCGACATTTAGAAAACGGCGATCGGCAAATTCTGGAAGTATTTTTGCCTGGCGATATTATCGGTTTGCGAGAGTTTGCGTTTTCCAGGCGGCTGGAAAACGTGCGCATGATTACTGACGGCGTGGTCTGCCATTTTCCCCATAAGCGCATGCTAGAGCTATTTCGTCAGTCACTAACGCTGACCTCGGTGATGTTTGCCATTGGCAGTCGCCATCAGGCGCTACTAACGGAACGGCTGGTCAACTTAGCGCGGCGTAGTGCTAGGCAAAAAATGGCCCACTTCCTCCATGAAATGTACCTACGCTTACGCCAGACTAATCATGACATCAGCGAACAGTTCCGTTTGCCACTTTCTCAAGAACAGCTAGCCGATATTCTAGGTTTGAGCCCGGTTCATGTGAGCCGCACGTTTAGCGCATTGAATGAAGATGGCTTGGTGTTCCGTGACCGCCATAACGTCACTATTCCCGATTTAAAGGCGTTGGCTACCGAAGGGGAATTCGACGACTGCTATTTAACCGATAACGTCAGGCCGCTACTTGTTAGCGCCTGAGCCCTAACGCCTGAATCAACGGCAGATTATTCGTTCTTAAGCTTTTCTATCCTTAAAATAAGCAACGCCGCGTGGCTCTCTAGACCACGCGGCGTTGTTGGTTAGCGTTCTAGTGGGTTTGTCTGGCTTAGCCGCACTTAGACCAGCCGCAGCCTGCATAGCAGGTTGGGCAGCCATCCATCATAATAAGCTCACCGCGACACTCAGGACAGTTACCCACGGTTGCCGGGCCACTGCCTTCAGGCTTTTTTACGGCGTTTTCTTGCTCAGCGGCACCGCCAATCGGCTCCACAGCGCTAACCGCTGAGCTGGTCTCTGGCTCGTCGACCGGTGGTTGCCAAGCATGGCCATGCTGCATGCGGTGCGCATAACGCTCTACCAACATTTCTACCGGTACTTGGTTACCATCCTGGTCCAAGAACCCGCGCCGATAAAGAATCTGCTGGATCGACCAGGCAATCGCCGCCACTTCGGAATCGTGGAACATTGGCTTGTTCCAACGGTTCATACCACAGCGCACTAACCCTTTATCCCACGCCACTTTACGCAGGTCAGCCACTGCCTGGGTGACATATCCCCCGCGCGCAGCAAGGGAAAGGCTACGCATCGTCGCCGTAATCCATTGGTGCTCGCTGGAAAGCTGTCCTGATGGGAAAAAGAACTCAACCGGGCGCTCAATGACCACACGTCGGCCACCCACCACGCCTTCCACGGGCATAAAAGAGACCAGCAGATAGACTTTTTTGCGACCTTCCGCCCCCACATAAGAGATCTTTTCGGATACCGCTTCTAGCGTTCCTTCTGGGCGCGAGGGAATCCTGACCGTCAGCGGGTCTTCTTCCGGAAGTTCAGGGGCAGGCGCTGCCTGCTCCTGCTGCTTGATACGGTAACCAACGATTTTTGAGGTAATTTCTACAGCCATGGTGTTCTCCACTTAGCAAAGGGTGTCGGGCGATGTTCGTAGCAAGGCGTAGCCCGCCCTTACCATTTGCCGTAGGTGCCCTCTTTTAAGGCATCAAACAGGTTGGCGGCGTTATGCTCTTCACCGTCGTAGACCACCGTTTCATCGCCGGCCAGTTCTAAGGTCTCGCCATTTTCCAGCTCAAACACGTAGGTGGTGTTTTTTAAATCATCTTCACGTACCAGAACGCCCTGAAACGCTTCTGGGTTGAAGCGGAATGTAGTGCAGCCTTTAAGGCGGCTCTCATACGCCTGTAGGTAGAGATCCTGGAATTTCTCAAACGGGAACTCTGTCGGCACGTTAACCGTTTTAGAGATTGCCGAGTCGATCCACTGCTGAGCGGCCGCCTGCACGGCCACATGCTGCTCAGGCGACACGGAGTCTGCGGTAATAAAGTAGTCGGGTAAATCGCTTTCCACCGCATCGGCGGCAATAAAGTGACGATAAGCGGCTAACTCGAACGAGACAACTTCAACCTGCTCTTTGGTTTTCTTACCCGATTGAATGATATTGCGGAAATAACGGTGCGAGAATGAGGGTTCAATGCCGTTGGAGGCGTTATTACCCATCGACAGCGAAATCGTGCCAGTGGGCGCAATAGAGCTATGGTGGGTGAACCGTGCACCATGTTCCGCCAACTGTGTGACCAACTCAGGATCGAGCTCAGCCACTTTCGCCATATACTGGCTATAGCGGGCATGTAGAATACGTCCTGGTACTTTATCACCCACTTCATAACCATCGGCAGCGAGTTGGGGGCGCTCACGCATCATTTTCGGTGTAATCGTATGCTCTTGCTCAAGCACAGGCGCCATGCCTTTCTCTTTAGACAGCTCTAGCGCTTGCTTCCAGCCTTCCAGCGCGAGGTGGCGGCTAACTTCTTCGGTAAAGGCCAGCGACGCTTGAGAGCCATAGGGAATTTTAAGCATGGTCATCGTTGAACCAAGCCCCAAAAAGCCCATGCCGTGGCGGCGCTTGGCTTCAATCTCACGCTGTTGCTGCGGCAGTGGCAAGCCAGCAATTTCCACTACGTTATCGAGCATGCGAGTGAAGATCGCTACCACCTTGCGATAGCGTTCCCAATCAAAGCGTGGCTTGTCGCTAAACGGCTCAATCACAAACTTGGTCAAGTTGACCGATCCCAGCAGACAAGCACCTTCTGGCGGCAGCGGCTGCTCACCACACGGGTTGGTCGCCCGGATATCTTCGCAGAACCAGTTGTTGTTCATGCGATTGACTTGATCAATCAGAATAAACCCAGGTTCAGCGTAGTCATAGGTCGAGGACATAATGGTGTCCCACAGCTCGCGCGCTTTAATGACTTCAACGACACGGCAAGCCACGCGGCCTTCATCATCGACCGTATAGCCCTCTTCAATGACGGGCCAGTCGCGATAAATCAAATCGCCCGCTTTTACATCGTCTTTTTCACCAGGGTGCAATGGAAACGCCAGCGGCCAGTCGGCGTTGTGCTTCACTGCTTCCATAAATTCGTCGGTAATCAACAGGCTCAGGTTGAACTGGCGCAGACGACCGGCTTCTCGCTTAGCTTGGATAAACTCACGAACATCAGGATGACCAACGTCGAAGGTGCCCATCTGAGCACCTCGGCGACCACCTGCGGATGCCACGGTGAAACACATCTTGTCGTAGATATCCATAAACGCCAGCGGCCCGTTGGTGCCAGCACCAGCGCCAAACACAAACGCTCCCTTATGGCGCAGCGTCGAAAAGTCGTAGCCAATACCGGCGCCAGACTTCAACGTCATGCCAGCATCAACGACGGAGTCGAGAATATCGCGCATAGAATCACGAATAGTGCGCGAAACTGTGCAGTTAATCAGGCTGACCGCAGGTTTGTAGGCTTCAGCGCCCGCATTGGAAAGGATTCGTCCGGCAGGAATGGCTCCGTTTTCTAATGCCCAACGGAATTTTGGCAGCCATTCGTTAGCATTGTCACCTTCAACCGCCGCTAACGCTCGTGCGACACGCTCAAAGGTAGCACCCACATCCTGATCAACAGGTTGGCTATGGCGATCTTTTAACCGATATTTAGCATCCCAGATATCTTTTGAGGGAACCTGTAGTGGGACGTCATTCGAAGTCTTCATAGCCTTTGCTGCGGTGCTCATGTCGCGAAACTCCTTCACAACGGGGTGAAATTAGCGCTCAAAACGGTGCGATTATACGTTCTGCGGTTATGAAGTATAGACTTGACTTTACACTATATGCGGCATTTTTCTTGTTAAAGACTACTACATATAGAAAAATCAGCGCGTTACCTTTTGCTTATCGTCAACAAACGATAGGCTAATGTTTTTCTTGTGCGATGCCACCCTTATGCCTACTTTAAAGCCTTTTGCGTTAGCGACCTTCAGCGCCATACTTTCCAGCACTGCGCTGCCTAGCATGGCAGCAACGTTCAATATTGATGCCGCGCAATCACACAATCATTGGCAGTCAATGGCGCTAACATTAGGCAGTGAGCAACACTTTCGTGCTGTGGAAACCCATAGCTATTCGGATGCCACCTTGAGTTTGAACGCGACTCAGGGTGTTTGCGACTTACCGTGGCTGGAAATGCGGGTCACGTTGGCTGAGCAACAAGGCGAAAGTCGCGCGGTTAACTTAGTGCCTACCAGGATCCGAGTGGATGACACACCGATCATCGATACCATGGCCGAGTTTATTACCGAGCGAGGCGATGATGGGTTTTATGCGCACTTCTACCTGAGCGACCTGCAAACATTAATGGCGCAAATGAGCCAAGGAGAACAGCTGTTTATCGGTTTCGATCAACAAGATAGTGAGCCTTGGTATATGACCTTTAGTCTTGATGGTGCTGATGACGCCATAGCGAGAATACAGCGCTTATGCGGCCGCGCCGACGACCAATGATGCCGCGTATCACTGCACGCTTTTTTCGGCGATTTCAACGCGGTTACGCCCATTACGTTTAGCTCGGTACATCGCAGCATCGGCCCGGGCGATAATGGTTTTGCAGCTATCATCGGGCTGCCATACTGCGACACCGATGCTGACCGTTATCGCTTGGCCCAAGCCCTTCACCTGTAGCGTTGCCACTAAACCACGCAAGCGTTCAGCAAGCCCTTCTGCGGCCTCCATACTGGAGTGGGTCGCCAATACCACAAACTCTTCCCCTCCCCAGCGCCCCAAATGATCACAGCCCCGCAGTGAGCTTTCCACCATGCGTGCTAGCGAAATCAGCACATCGTCGCCCACGCTATGGCCTAGGGTGTCATTGATCTGTTTAAAATAGTCGACGTCAAATAACAACAGCGCGAAAGCCGCCCCATAGCGTTTTGCTGCTACCAGCTCTGCATCAATAGCCTGCTCGATGCGGTAGCGGTTCCACACCTGAGTAAGTGGGTCAAAATGTGCCAACTGTTCTAACCGTTGATTCGCTTCTGCCAGCGCTTTACGCTCGCGCTCCAGGTGCATATTGAGCGTGCTGATCTCATAAGCCGAAATGGCCAGCGTCAAATCTTCCCCCAGATCAATCGCGGCTAGCCGCTCAACCCGTTGCCAGGCTTCGCTTTTTCCTGTGACCTCCTCGCACCACGCGTCAGAAGGCGACATCATCATAGGCGGTAGTGATGCAGAAGAGGGCTGCATCGCCCAGTAGAGCGTCTCCACTTGTTCAGGGCGAAAAAACATCAGCCAGCCGCGCTGAACAGGGTTAGTAGGCAGCGGCACGGCGAGCACACCACTCTGCTCTAACATGTCTAAAGAGGACGTTAGCGGCTCTTTGGCTGTCTCTTGGGTACACCATGGCCCACTATGGATATGGGCTTTTTCAATTCGTGTGGCCAACTGGCTGATCGTTTCTGGCTTGGGCGTATTGCCTGATTGATAGATACTGCCTTTCACCCATAACGCAACGCCATTGGCACGAAAGAGCGACTTCCATGTCTCGGCATGCTCCGTAAACAGCTGATAAGGCCCCTGAGGCTTTAAGCGATTATTGCTTGAAAGCACCAGGCTATCTTGTACACGCTGCAAATAGCGCGCTTCTTGGCGAGCTCTCAGCAGTAACAGCCGCTGCGTAGCCATTTGCACCAAGGTACGTACCGCATCTCGTACGGGCGGCGCTACAGGGTAAGCCGCTGCCGAGTGGCAGAATAGCAGCCCCCAAAGGCCGGTATCTCCCTGCATGGCCACGCTTAGTGCACCGCGTACGCCAAGTCGTTGTAAGTACTGTTGCCGCTCAGGGGCCGGAGCGCGCAAGAAGCAATCACTTACATCTACCGCCACACTCGTCGGCAGTAAGTGCTCACAGGGTGCTGCGACATCCTGGATCAGCCGCACCGGATGGCGCTCATAGGCTCGCCGTAGTGCGATAGGGAAGTCCTTGGCGGGAAAGCGTTGCCCTAACAAGGCAGGTAAACGAACTACCGGCAACTCGGTATCGGGCTGAACGCGCCCCTTAGCTAACGACTCGGCCACGATTAACCCATGCCAATCACTATCGAAATGGCATACAGATACCCGGTCATGCCCGGTTAATTCTTGAACGGCTATCACCAGATAATCAAGCAGTTCTTCTTGATGTGTCGCTTCCGCTAAACGCATCAGGCGTTCGTTCACCGTGCCAAGTAGACGCTGCTTACCGAGGGTATGAAGGGGCTCTATCTCAACTAACACATGCGCACCGGCACGGTAAGCATGTAACTGGAAACGGGTTGATCGAGCGGGACACTTAAAGGTGAGCGGCCCCGGCAAACGCTGCTGACCTTGTAGCTCGTAGCGTACGCGCTGGCTTAAGCGCTTGCCTAGAACGCTGGAGAGCGTTGGGAGACACCCCTCACGAAGGCTTATTCTCAGCAATTCAACAAAGTTGCTACTAAACGCCTGTATGCGCCGGCAGTCAGCATCGAGCACCAGTAATGCACCGAACGACTGTAGTAGCGAGTGATGCTTCAACACAGAGATGGCCTCAAGAAATCTCTTTACCCCTCAGTCTGCTGCCTTAGCAACAGTTCAACGCGCCGGTTGGCAGATCTACCTTCCGGTGTTGCGTTACTTTCCATGGGTTGGGTATCGGCGTAACCGACTGCCCGCATACGTGAAATAGCAACTCCCTGGCGCTCAAGATGCCGGACCACCGCAATGGCGCGCCCTACCGAGAGATCCCAATTTGAGGGGAAGCGAGAGGTAGCAATGGGAACATTATCCGTATGCCCTTCTACTGAAATTTGACCCTCAAAGGATGCTAACACTGCCAGAAGGCTTTCTAACACATCTTGCCCCTGGGGCGTTAGTACGGCGTCACCGCTAGGGAAAAGCAAGCTGTCGTCGATACGCAGCGTAACACCTTCTTCACCTTGAGAGACACTAACCCCTGGGATATTAAGCTCCGTCATTCGCGGCTTTAGCCCGCTGTGTTGTGGATGAATACCGGTTGCTAAGCTGGCCAACGGAAGCGAGGTGATAGCACTTGCAGAACGCATTCTATCGCGATCAAAGGCTTCCCCTCCCCCCGGCGGGGTCAATGCAAGCAGTAAGACAAACAGCGTGATTAACAGCGTTAATACGTCTAAATAGCTCGTTAGCCAACCTTCATCGCCCTCCCCTGACACAGTGGGCAATTCCAGTGCGTGCCGTGAATCACGATCTAGCATAGCGCTATCCTTTTGCCGCAGAACTAACTGTTGGCCGCGGTTTTACAGAGGCATCACGGATCTCGTCATGATAATTAGCCACAAAGGAGTTGAGCGTTTCTTCAATAAAAGAAGGCAGCCGCCGTTTAGTAATTAGCGAAATGCCCTCCAGCACCATGTTCATGGTGATAAGTCGCTCTTCCGTGCGCCGCTCTAGCTTGACGGCAATCGGTTTGAACACCAGGTTGGCGAGCAGAATACCGTAGAACGTTGTCAGCAGAGCCACCGCCATGCGCGGGCCAATAACGTCAAGGTCACCTGCATCCATCACTTCCAGCATATTGACCAGCCCCACCAAGGTGCCAATCATGCCAAACGCGGGCGCATAGGTGGCCATGGTACGAAATATCTGCGCCTCAGCATGCTCCCGCGCCTTTAATCGTGCGATTCGCCAGCGCAGCATATCGAAAATTTCGTCCTCTTTCGTGTTAGCAATCACCAGTTGAATCCCGGTGCGCAAAAAGGGGTTACGGGTATGCTCTAGCTCCTTCTCAACCGCCCTGACATCGCCTTTGAACCACAGCCGTGCCATGGAAACCAGTTCGTTGATATCATCTCGCACATAGGTGTTTTCACGCCGAAACACCAACCCCACCAGGCGCACCACGCGTAGCACTTCTTTCAGCGGATAACTAATAAAGGTAGCCGCCAAGGTGCCCGTCACCACAATGGCTAGCCCCGGCAAGTTGATAAAGCTTTCTGGCGACTCTGCAGTAAAAAACAGCACGCTTACCAGCAAAAGCATGCTGGCAAAAATACCGATCAGCGTAGATGGGTTCATCAACGGCTCCTCGCCGGTTATTCGTGATTGATAGTAGCGTTAGGTGGTGTCATATAAGCGAGCGCGAAGCCTGCTAATCGCTTGGCTGTGAAGCTGGGAGACACGGGATTCAGTCACACCCAGCACCGCCCCGACTTCTTTAAGGTTCAGCTCTTCTTGGTAATACAACGCCATCAGTAGTTTTTCACGTTCAGGTAAGGCATCGATCGCATCAATTAACGACTGACGCTGCTGTTTATCTAACAACTGTTCGAAGGGCAGGTTAGTGGCTTCCTCTTTCGCAGACTCGGCCCCTTCGGCCACCAGCTCTTCAAAGGGCAACAACTGGCCACTGTTCGTATCGTTGAGCAATTGCTGATACTCACTAAGCGGCATATCCAGGTCACGCGCGATTTCACCCTCTTCCGGCGGGCGCCCTAACTGCTGCTCAAGACGACGCACCGCATCATCCACAGCTCTGGCAGAGCGGCGTACACTACGCGGCAACCAGTCACGTGTTCGCAGCTCATCCATCATGGCACCGCGAATACGCTGACTTGCAAACGTGGCGAACGTTGCCCCCTGGGTCGCATCAAAACGCCCTAGTGCCTCTAATAAGCCCACCATGCCGGCTTGAATAAGATCATCCAACTCAATACTTGCGGGTAGTCTTACCTGCAGCGTTAAGGCCTGACGTCTTACCAGTGGCATGTATTGGGTTAACAGCTCGCTCTGTTTAATCCTGCCTTGTGCTGTATACATCCTCGTGCCTCACGGCTGAACTCTGTTCACTGGTAATTCACAATCACTTGTAGTTCCTGCACCCGTACCGGGCGCTGGCCCGGCGTCAACGCAAAACGAAAGTACAGCGGCCCACTGACCTGTTTACCGGCTAACGCAGTGGTTGAACCTCGCATAGCAGTCAAAGGAACACACTGCTCAGGGTGGCATAGCCACGCATTAACCGGCGCATTAACCGGCATTTGAAAACGCCAATGAATACGCTCTATCGCAGCATGCTCTACCTGCGCCCCTGCCGGTGGTTGAATGGGCTGGCTGCTGACAGCTCGGTCACTCATCGCGACCAGTACGCTAGGCACCTCACTACTCCAACTGCCCGTAGCGGCATAAACACTCATGGTGATGGCGCTTAGCGCCATCACCAACACGGTTTTGAAGTTATCAACCTTGAAGCTAGCGATCTCAAAATAGCCCATTATGTTAAAACTATGTGCGTAACTATCGTGTTGTAATAACGCTTCTTGAAACCAGCGAGCATAGACATTTTTATTCCTTATAGAGACGCTTGATAGCCACTGTTAAAGCACGGCCACATGGCGTCAGGCTAGCGTCATCGCGCCAGCAGTAAAAGCTCTATATCCAAGTAATAGCTGGCTGCTTCGCGCAGGTTATCGAGCAGACCTCTGCGCGGCAAGTTTGGCTCGTGCAGTGCTAACAGCTGCCTAGGGCCACCGTTCTCCTGCACTTGCCGAAGCGAGCGATACATCTGTGCGAAAGCATCGGCATCGCTATTAATCCATAGCGCCCAACGCGGAAAGCGCTCTTTCAGTTGGCCAAGATTAGCGGCATCCGCATTGACGATGTGAATATCCCAATCATCCGGGTCGCCAGCCCAACGTCGCCCCAGCACAGACCATTGGGCTAGGCGCCCTTTTACTCTTGCCACCTGCTGATCGCCACCGTTAGGCATACCGATCACGATAAGCGGCTTTTGCGGCACCGAGGGCGGTGCAGTGGTTTGCGTTTGGGCAGCAGTTGGCGGCACCGTCAAAGAGTCGGTCATAGCGGTCAGTGACTCAGCCGTAAGTTCGTCTCCCGTGGGGTCACTTTCAACTGACTCTGCTTGGCGCTGCTGGCGCTGTAAATCTGCCCACTTGCGCAGGCCCGCTGCCTGATCCTGGGCACTCATACCAGCCCCTCACGGCTAACGCTGCTGAGTTGACGAATGGCGTCACGGGCCATAAACGCGTGAACAAGCGCATCTAGCATCGCCGTGTCGCGCCGCTTACGCGTGGTGCCCAATAACCTTAGCAAATCGGAACGCAGTGCTATCGCAGCGTCATCATTGGCGATATCTAAGTGTCCCGCTGCTGCGGCGATACCGCTGGCCATCAATAAGCGAACCTCCGTGCTTACTTCGCCATCATCCGCATCTTTCAACTGCTGCCAAGCGCGTTTGGTTAGGCTAGACACCCCTTCGCTTTGCAGTTGGATAACCAGAAGCGAACGCACATCTGCACCTAATCGGGCAGGCGTTAACCAGTAGCGGCGCGCGATGCGTTTGCCATTTTCTGGATCGCGAACTTCACCAACCCATGCCAACAGCGGTGTACCAGCGGCGTCCTCTACAGCAATATGGGTATGCCACAGCTGCACTGTTTGCCCACGAAAACGCAGATCAGTGTGATCTGTGAGCGGGCTATCTGTGAACAGCTGGCGCAGGACATAACGCTCGCCCTGACAGTATACCCGCTGAGTGGCAGCTACTAGCGTGATCCAGGTCAAGTGTTGGGCTTCTAGCCACGCTAACGTGGCGGGGTCGGGAAATACGGGGAGCAGATGTACGGCGGCCCCCAGCGTTTCGCCCTGGCGCAGCAGCCGTGATTGCCAGCCTGCGGGCTGACGGTGCTGTAGGCTGGTTAGCGCTAGCCAACCGCCATCGGCGTCTAGCCCAAGATCGGGCATCGACCAGTCACAGCCTCGCTCATTACGGCGGGGAGACCATGCCATGCCCAGCCCCTTATCCGCGCAGGGCTCGCTAGCCAGTAGTGCATCCAAGCGTTTGTCTTGCACCACGCCCGGTAAGGAGGCGATATCCCATACCGACTCTAACGCTGAAAACCCAATAATCCTTTCACGCAGCCGCGTCAGCACAGAGCTGAGGCGGCGCCCTTGCCCCAGCACGTCTCGCGACCAGCGCGGCAGACTCACCGAGTGAGGCTGCGAAGCGGAGGTCGAAGATCGCCCTTCACGCACCCTTCCCAATGGGGTATTAAGCGCTTGATCGATCAGCGCAGCAGGGTTCGCAACCGCCATATCTTCTGGAACACGTTGCCCGTACGAACCAAATAACACCCGCAAGCCATGGCGTATGACAATATCTAGCACGGGGGCTAACCGGCCAGCTTCGTCCTGCTTGGTAATAATGCAATCATCTAACTCAGCGCCAGCCGCCCGTGCGGCTTGGCGATAGCGCAACACGACCTCTTCCAATGTTTCAGGCTGGCTAGCTGCATTCAACAGCAGCACTAAGCGGACGGACGCTTGCCCACCCTGCAAATGGGCAATTTGCTCAATCACACGCTGGTCACGCTGACTCATACCGACGGTGTCGATAATCACCCACTGTTTACCCTGCAATCGTCCGACCAGCTCATCAATCGGTTGCTCGGCGTCTAAGGCATACATGGGGGTATCAAGCAGGCGGGCATAAATTCGTAGCTGTTCGTGGGCACCAATACGAAAGCTATCAGTGGTGACAAGGGCCACAGGGCGCGTACCGTGGCGCATCACGAAACGTGCTGCTAGTTTCGCAGTGGTGGTGGTTTTCCCCACTCCTGTTGGCCCCACCAGCGCGACAATTCCTGCTTGATCGAAAAAGCCGGTTTCTTCTTTCAGTACGGGTAACCGCGCCATTAGCTGCCCACGAAGCCACTCCATCGCAAGCGCGCTATCGGCATCCGGCTGAACCAATGACGTCGGCAGCGCCGCCAGCACCTCGTCGCTTAGCTCCTCGCTGAAACCAACGCTAAGCAGGTGCTGGCGCAAACGAAAGATAGGGTCGTCAGTGGTGGCAGAGACGGGCGAATCGGCAGTTGGCTGCCGCTGGGAAATCAGCTCCCGCATTTCCTGCATCTCGCGCAGCAAGCGTTCACTCATTGCCTGCAGCGGATCTGAATCTTGCGCTGAAAAGGCGATTTGGGGAGCTGGGGTAGGTGGAGGTGGCGACGTAGGGGAAGGTTCAAAATGATCGACCGCTTCATCCGCCATCGCCAATATTTCAACCCCACCCTCGGTACGGCGATTGGCGACAATTAAAGCGTCATCACCTAATGTTTCGCGCACTTGGCGCATCACATCGCGGCTGTTTGCTCCAACAAATCGTCTCACGCTCATGCTTTACCTGCGCCTCTTCTTGATGGCTTGGAACGGATGTCCTGCGTCAGTCTCATCCTCGCCCTCCGACTACCGTAGTGACTCGTAACGTACGGTCATCCGGTATTTCTGCTTGAGACATCACCACCAAATGACGCACGCGCCGACGTAAGAAACGTGATAGAACAGCACGCAGCGAATGTTGTACGACCAGCACCGGTGCTTCACCGCTACCTTCATGGCGCTCCAGGGCCTCTTGTGCCTGCGTCATGAGCGTATCAGCAAGCCCGGGCTCCATCGCACCGTTACCATTCATGGCCTGCATAAGCACTTGCTCTAACTGGGCATCGAGTCCCATCACGTTGAGCGTTTCCTGGCCGGCAAACCACTGCTGGGTAATCGCTCGACCCAAGGCAATGCGCACCAGTGCGGTCAGTTCATTAGCATCTTTTTGCTGCCCAGCATGTTCTGCCAGAGTATCTAATACCGTGCGCATATCGCGTATCGAGACATCTTCATCGAGCAGATTCTGCAAAATACGTTGCAACACGGTGAGTGAAATGGCTTTCGGCACCACCTCTTCGACTAGCGACTTTTGATCCTCGCCCAGCTTATCGAGCAGCTTTTGCACTTCTTGCCGCCCCAGCATTTCTGGCGAGTGGCGATGCAGCAGGTGGTTTAAGTGAGTAGCAATGACCGTACTGGCATCCACCACGGTATAGCCGTATACCTGGGCGTGTTCACGCTGATTGGCATCGATCCAGATGGCGGGCAAACCAAAGGCCGGATCTTGGGTGGGCGTTCCCTGCAATTCGCCTGATACCTGACCTGGGTCGATTGCCAGCCATTTGCCCGGCTGTGCATCCGCACGACCAATTTCAGCCCCCTTCATAGAGAGTACGTAGGTATTCGGCGGCAGTTCCAGGTTATCGCGTATATGCACCACGGGCGGTAAGAACCCCACCTCTTGGGCAAACTTCTTGCGCACACTTTTGATCCTAGCCAGCAGCTCCCCTTTCTGGCGGGAGTCCACTAGGGGAATAAGCCGATGCCCCACCTCAAGCCCCAGCGTATCAACCAGTTGCACATCTTCCCAACTGGCTTCCGGTGACTCTTGCTGGGGCAGTGGCGCTGCTGAGATTTCCTCTTTTACCAACGCCTGCTCTTTTTGGCGAATCAAATACCACGCCAAGCCCGCCAGTAGGGCTGTAAAAATAAGAAATACCAGGTTTGGCATCCCAGGCACCATGCCCAGCAGCCCCATCACCATCGCAGAGAGGATCATGACCTGAGGGTTAATAAATAGCTGGCTGATCATTTGCTGACCAACATCCTGGTCAGTGTTGACGCGCGATACAGTGACACCGGCGGCGGTTGAAATCACCAGCGCAGGGATCTGGGCCACAAGACCATCGCCAATAGTTAGCAAGGTATACGTACGAGCGGCATCAGCAAAACCCATATCGTGCTGCATCATACCGATCAATAACCCACCGATGATATTGACCACCATGATGACCAAGCCAGCCATGGCATCACCACGCACAAACTTGCTCGCACCATCCATAGAGCCATAAAAATCTGCTTCCTGGGCGACTTCAGCACGCCGCTTTTTAGCGTCCTCTTCACCAATCAGGCCTGCGTTCAGGTCCGCATCAATCGCCATCTGTTTGCCAGGCATGGCATCTAGCATAAAGCGAGCGCCCACTTCGGCAATACGCCCAGCCCCCTTGGTAATAACCATGAAGTTGATGATCACCAGGATCAAAAAGACCACCAGACCAACGGCAAAATTACCGCCGACCAGGAAGGTACCAAACGCTTCGATGACTTTACCGGCCGCATCCCCGCCTTGGTGGCCTTCCATCAGTACAACACGGGTCGAGGCCACATTAAGCGATAGCCGTAATAGCGTGGTAAACAACAGCACCGCGGGGAAAGCGGCAAAATCGAGTGGCTTTTCCGCAAACATGCTGACCAGCAGCACCATGATGGCCAGTGCGATATTGAACGTGAACAGCAAATCGAGCGCGAAGGGCGGCAAGGGCAGAATCATCATGCCCAAGATCATCAAAATCAGCAGCGGCCCTGCGAGCAGCTTCATGCGCACATCGCCCATCCAATCGCGCTGATTGATCAATTGGGTTAAGCCTTTCATGATTGCGCCTCACTGCCACCGGCATCTCGATTGGAACGTTCCATTTCGGGAGGGACCGATAAATTGTCTGGGGTTGGGGGCACCTCGCCTCCTTGTTGTGCGACCTGCTTCAAGCGGTAAGCCCAGGCCATCACTTCAGCCACTGCGGTATACAGTTCCGCAGGTACTTCAGCGTCTAAATCCACGTGATGATACAGGGCGCGCGCCAAGGGAGCGGCCTCCAATCGCGGCACACCGGCTTCCAGGCCTATTTCGCGGATACGTGCGGCCACTGCATCGGCCCCTTTGGCTACTAGCCGCGGGGCGCCCATGCTACCTTCCTTGTACGCCAGGGCTACCGCATAGTGGGTTGGGTTGGTGATAATGACGTCGGCGTCAGGCACTTTACTCATCATCCGCCCTCTGGCCATTGCTTGCTGCTGCTGGCGAATACGCCCCTTGACGTGGGGGTCGCCTTCCGACTCTTTATGCTCTCGCTTAACCTCTTCCTTGCTCATACGCAGCTTTTTCGCATTACTCCAAAGCTGAAAAGGCACATCAATTAAGATAACCACCACTAGCGATAAAACGATCAGACCAGCGGCTAGCGCTGACATATTCAATGCGCTTGCCAATGCTTGCTGAATGGGCTGATTCATTAGCCCCATAAACTTACCAAGGTTGGCGTACAGAAACGCCGCTGCAATGCCACCGACCAGGATTGATTTGGCAATCGCTTTGGTTAATTCAATCAATGCCTGCGACGAAAAAATACGCTGCAACCCTTTTATTGGGTTTAGCTTTGACAGTTTGGGCTGCATTGATTTTGCTGAGACTAGCCATCCCCCTAGTAATGCGGGTGCGACCAGGGCGATCACCGTCAACAGTAAGAACAGCGGCAGCATTGCAAATAGTGTGCGCTGCCCCAGATCCAGCGCATTGACCAGCATCGGGGTACTTTCCATGGCATGACGGCGCTCGAATAAGAAGGCCTGCTCCATCACCATGCCCAACTGGTCATAGAGCATTTGCCCCATGCTCCACAGCCCGATCACACCGCCTAGTAGCAGCAAAAAGGTCGCCAGTTCTCGAGACCGGGGTACTTGGCCTTCTTCCCGGGCTTTGTCTAAGCGTCGGGGTGTGGCCTCTTCCGTCTTTTCCTGATCGCTGTCGTTATCTGCCATGCGGCCATCCGGCGGTATATTGCGTGGCTTATCATAAATTCAGCCGCCCCGAGGGACGGCTGAACAAATGCCTATAGTGCCAGATACTGCCTTTCACAATGTCTTAATAACAACGCATTAAAAGCCTAATTCGTCCAATAAGTCGTCGACCTGATCCTGACCAGTAACGATGTCAGGCGCATTGTCCTTCACCTGAGGACCATTCAACAGCTCTTCATTACGACGTGCGTTGTCATTTTTCCATTGGTCTTCTGCCTTACGCTGCATCGACTCACGGACATGGGCACCCGGCACGTTATCGATCAGCACTTGCACCAACTGATGCTCAATTTCTCGGATGACATCCATCATCTTCTTGATGACCTGGCCGGTAAGATCTTGAAAATCCTGGGCCATCATAATATCGAGCAGTTCTTTATTTGTCGCTGCAGCAATGGTTGGCACATCACTTAGATAGGTGCGTGTCTCTTTTACCAAGGCTTTGGCATCATCCAACTCTTGGGGCGCTTCAAACCACTCGGCCCAGCGCTTATCGAGCGCTTCAGCACGGTCAGAGAGTTGGTCTTGCAATGGCTGGGCGCGATCAATAGCGTTTAATGCACGCTCAGCTGCCTGCTCAGTCATGGTAGCGACGTAATGCAACCGGTCACGCGCGTCAGGAATTGCTTCCGCTGCTTTCTCGATCTCTTTATCCAGACCCAGCTCTCGCATGTTGTCGCGTAACATGCGGGTAAGTTTGCCGATGCGAAAGATCAGGTCTTCAGCGGCTTCCTCAGATAGCTGGGTAGCGCTATCCTGCTCATGCTGACTCATCGTGTTGTCTCCTCGTTAACCGAGCACTCAGGCACAGCCGCTTCATTTACCCATCTTATCGAAGATTTTGTTTAGCTTTTCTTCGAGTGTGGCTGCTGTAAACGGCTTGACGACGTAGCCGTTAGCGCCCGCTTGAGCGGCCGCGATGATGTTCTCTTTTTTGGCTTCCGCGGTCACCATCAATACGGGTAGCCCTTTCAGTGCTTCATCCTGGCGGATCTCTTTAAGCATTTCTAAGCCGTCCAGATTAGGCATATTCCAATCAGATACAACGAATTCGAAGTTACCCGCACGCAGCTTATTCAGCGCGTCCTGACCATCTTCTGCTTCATCAACATTGGTAAAACCTAGCTCTTTCAACAAGCTGCGAACGATCCGACGCATGGTGGGAAAGTCGTCCACTACCAGGAAACTCATGTTCTTATCGGCCATTGGTCATCCTCTCAATCAAATTATTTCTAAAATAACGATGCTTAAAAACAGTCCTTAAAGCAGTTCTTAAAACCGTCCTTAAAACCGTTCTTAAAACGGCTATTAAAACCTAGAACGCTTCCCACTCGTCGTGGTGGCTGGGCTCTGGGGTTCGGCGAGTGCGGGGCGCAGTGGCTGCCTGCGGCCTGGCAGCAGGCACGTTTACTTGGCTACTCGCTGGCAGTGCTTGACGCTGCACTCCCGCTTGGCTGGTTAACAAAGCAAAGACAGCCACCGCCTCTTCTAACTTATTTGCTTGCTCTTCAAGCGACATAGCCGCCGCGGAGGCTTCCTGAACCAGTGCCGCATTCTGCTGGGTCACTTCATCCATCTGCCCTACCGCTTGGCTGACCTGCTCAATGCCATCGCTCTGTTCCTGAGACGCTGCAGAAATCTCATCCATAATATCGGTCACCCGACGGACAGCCGTCACCACGTCGGACATAGTGGTGCCCGCTTGTTCTACCAGCGTAGAGCCTTGCTTGATTTGTGCAACAGAGGCATCTATCAGTGTTTTGATCTCTTTTGCCGCATCGGCACTGCGGCTAGCTAAGTTGCGAACCTCGCCTGCCACAACGGCAAAACCACGCCCTTGCTCGCCAGCGCGAGCCGCCTCTACCGAGGCATTGAGTGCCAAAATATTGGTTTGAAAGGCGATAGAGTCGATCACACTGGTGATATCTGCCACTTTTTGGGAACTGGTAGAAATACCGTGCATGGTCTGCACTACCTGCTCAACCACTTGGCCACCTTGCTCGGCAGTGGTAGAGGCATCTGCGGCCAGCGTGCTTGCCTGACGCGCATTGTCGGCATTTTGCTTAACCGTTGCCGTCATTTGTTCCATGCTGGCGGCCGTTTCTTCGATCGAAGCAGCCTGCTGCTCAGTGCGTGATGACAGATCCGCATTGCCACTCGCTATCTCTCGAGTGCCGTGATGGATTTCACTACTGCCTTCTCGAACACGTGTCACGATCGCCGTCAGGTTTTGCTGCATCGTGCCCATCGCTGAAAAAAGACGCCCCACTTCATTTTTGCCTGATGCGGGAACGGATTCCGTTAGGTCAGCCTGAGATATTTTGTCCAACCGTCTTACGGCATCATTCAACGGCGCGATGACCGTACGGCGTAATGCTATATAGATGAACACTGTCACCAATAGCGCAATTGCCACGGCAAGCGCATTGACTAACATAAACATATCGCCTTGCGCATCAGCATCGCCACGAATGCTATCTACCCGCTGAAAACCATACTGCACGAAAGCCGTCGCACTATTGGCTAAGCTGTTCAATGGCTCAACCAGTTCACCCCGAAGCTGATTGAAGGTACTGATGTCCATGGTTTCGAACGTCGCATGCTGCTGTTTGACCAAGGCCAGTACTGTGCGGAAGTCTTCTATCAATGCCTCGCCCAATGCCTCACCTTGCCCCGCGCGTGGCGACGCAGCGAAGCTTTCAAAACGCTCTTCGGCACGCGCAATTCGATCCAGAGCAATGTCGACCTGGGCATTGGATTGGCGTGTTTGACCGACCATTAAAAAGTTGGATGCCGTTTCCATGGCCAGCATTGCCTGGTTGAGCAATGAGTCAGCGCGATTAATCTCGTTGAGCTGACTATTACTGATGAGGCTATAGGTTGACAGGTTGGCCTGAGCATTACGATCTGCCATAAAACTGATACCAGCTAACACCACTATCAGCATGACAAAGCTAGCCAACGCGGCAATAACGGCAGAGTGAATACTGATATGACGCAGTGAGCGTGTCATTTTTGTCCCCTTTTTTTATTTATGCGCAATGGGGTGTTATACCCGCTGAGCACGCCCTGAAGCGGCAATTAAGGCCATCAACCGCGATGGAATATCATCTAAAGCAACCACTTCTACTGCTCCCCCGACGGCGATGGCTTCTCTTGGCATACCAAACACCACACAGCTTTCTTCATTTTGCGCAATGGTGGCCGCCCCAGCTTCCCGCATCTCAAGAAGGCCTACAGCGCCATCCTTACCCATGCCGGTCAAAATCACCCCAATGGCGTTTTTACCCGCATGCTTGGAAGCAGAGTGAAACAGCACATCAACAGAGGGACGATGACGGTTGACCGGCGGGCCATCATTTAAGCGCACGACATAGTTAGCACCACTGCGGACAAGCTCTAGGTGCTGGTCGCCTGGGGCAATGTAGGCATGGCCTGGCAAGACACGCTCGCCATCGGTGGCTTCTTTTACGCTAATTCGGCACAGCCGATCTAGCCGCTCGGCGAAAGAGCGGGTGAAACCACCGGGCATGTGCTGGGTAATCAAGATGGCTGGCGCATTCGCCGGCAGTGGTTCGAGCACTGACCGGATCGCTTCTGTGCCGCCTGTAGAAGCACCAATGATAATCAGCTTTTCACTCGACACCATGGGTGCTTTTAGCTGTGTCGGTGGCGGCGCATTTTTATGGCGAGCTTGGCGAGGACGCGAGCGGGCCGCGGCGCGAAGCTTATCGGTAATTTCAGTTGCATACTCCATCATGCCGCTGCGAATACCCAAGCTGGGCTTAGCCACAAAATCCAATGCGCCTAACTCTAACGCACGCAGAGTAATCTCTGAGCCGCTCTGGGTCAGTGATGACACCATGAGTACCGGCATAGGGCGAAGCCGCATTAACCGTTCAAGAAAATCAAGACCATCCATCCGCGGCATTTCTACGTCCAGTGTCAGCACATCAGGATTGTGTTGTTTGATCAGATCCCTCGCAGCAATGGGGTCTGGCGCGACGGCGACGACTTCCATATCCGGCTGAGAGTTGATTATTTCCGTTAACAAATCACGAATCAGCGCCGAGTCATCAACGCACAACACTTTGATTTTGGCTGCGCTCAAAGCACGCCTCCTTTATTACGGTAGCCACCTGTGTGCCAACCCACTCCGCTAAGGCGATTGCCCAAAGGAGTTAACGCACGTAACCGATTTATTTTTTTGCGAGGGTATAAACCGTTTGCCCACGCAGCTTGAATGCATCGCTGATATACGAAAAATTTTCCGAGTGTCCCGCAAACAGTAACGCGTCTGGCTTCATTAGCGGAGCAAACCGTTTTAGAATCTTAGCCTGGGTATCTTTATCGAAATAAATCATTATATTGCGACAAAAAACGGCATCGAAAGGGCCTTTTACCGACCACTGGGGCGCCAGCAAATTAAGCGGCAAAAACTCCACCAACGATGATACTTCTGGCCTTACGCGTGCCAAACCTGCATGACTACCGGTGCCTTTCTGGAAAAACCGCTTAACCCGCCCTTCCTCTAACTTACGCACCTGTTCAAGCGGGTAAATACCGGCACGCGCTTTGCTTAGTGCGTCGGTGTCAATATCAGTGGCAATGACTTTGGCCTGGGTAGCTTTTGGCCCCAGTGTTTCTAACAGCGTCATTGCAATCGAGTAGGGCTCTTCCCCGGTGGACGCCGCTGAGCACCAGATAGTCACGGGACTTTGCTGTTTCTTAATGTGCTCAGCTAATAGCGGAAAGTGATGCGCCTCACGAAAAAAAGCGGTGAGATTGGTGGTTAAGGCATTGGTAAACGCCTCCCACTCTTTAGCGTCCGGCTGACGCTCCAACCGAGACAGATAGTCGGCAAAACGTGTAATACCATGGTGACGCAATCGCTTGGCTAAGCGGCTGTAGACCATTTCACGCTTATGCTCAGCCAGCACTATTCCGGCGCGCTGGTAAATCAATTCCCGTATACGCGCAAAGTCGGCATCGGTTAGCACAAGATCACGTTCGATCTGCCCTCCCGATGCCCACTGGCCGACATCAACTCCCCGCTCGCGTTGGTCGATCAAAATTCTTCCCACTCCTCTACTGCGGCCAGCTGCCGTGTGGTTGGCGACGAAGGCGGTTTAGTTGGGCTATCTGGGAGCTGAGCTCGCGATCGATAGGCAGTAGGGGCTGTACTAAGCGCTGTTGTTGGCGAGTTCTGATGGTTCAAACGAAACGCCTCAACAGACAGGGCTAATAAGCCCGCTTGCTGCTCTAATGCCACGGCGGCACGTGCTGTTTCCTGGACACGAACGGCATTCTGCTGTGTCGCTTGATCCATTTCGGCAACGGCTTGGTTCACCTCCGCGATACCATGACTCTGTTCTGCTGACGCTGACGAAATATCATGCATGATCTGGGTAACATTGCGCGCCGCATCGGCAACCTCACTAATCGCTACTTCGGCTTTTTTGACCAGCCCAGCCCCCACATTGACTTCTTGATTAGAACCATCAATCAGCACACGAATCTCTTGAGAGGCGCTTGCGCTTCTTCCTGCCAGCTTACGCACTTCTTCAGCAACCACCGCAAACCCACGACCATGCTCCCCGGCCCTGGCAGCTTCTACCGATGCGTTGAGCGCCAAGATATTGGTTTGGAAAGCAATCGAGTCAATCACATTGATAATGTCAGTCATTTTTTGCGAGCTTTGGGTAATTCGCTGCATATTCTCGACCAACTGCGACATGAGCTCTCCGGTTTGGGTCACTTGCTTAGCATTGTTATCGGCAAGACGACGCGCTTCTTGAGCGTTATCGCTGTTTTGACGCACGGTCGTGGTCATTTCTTCCATGCTGGATGCGGTTTGCTGTAGCGATGCTGCCTGTTGCTCGGTACGAGACGATAAAGCCTCATTACCGCTGGCAATATCCCGAGCAGCAGGTGTAACCACATTAATACCGCCTTTTACATCGCTAATAATGCTGCTCAAACTTTTCCGCATAGTGTTCAGCGATTCCATCAGCATCCCAACTTCATCACGCTGATGGGGAGGCACTTTAGCCGCTAGGTTTCCACCCGCGATTTGCAAGGTAAAGCGAGACGCGCTTTTTAGCGGCCGAACAATGGAACGTAACGTCATCACCCCAAGCAGGATAAGCGCCAGTACGCCAACACCTAGCACAGCGGCTTGAGCGCTTAGCATGCTGGCTTGACCTTGCTCAGCATCGGCAGCCATCACCTCGGCGTCAGCCTGTTTTTCGGCGATGAGCTGGTTCACCATCGACGAGAGTTCGCGCCCTTCGTTATTCATCACACTGATGACCGCGTCCAAACCGGTGAACACTTGATACGTGTCTTCTGCTTGCAAGACGGTTTCCGCCTGGAACATGCCATTGTCTAAAAAGGTTTGCAGCTGAGCGTTGAAGGAAGTGGCAAGCGCTGTCGTGTTGACATCACGGGAGTAGTATTGCTGCCAAGCGGACTCAATCGTCGCCGCGCTATTGGCAATCATGTCCCCCATCTCAAAGCGCTGCTGAATCAGCTCCATACGCTCTGGTTCAATCATGGCCTGGCGCGTTTGCGCGATGGTCTGGTCTATTTGCTGTAAGCGAATAACGTCTTGCAGGCCATCATTATTAAGCGTCGCTAGCCGCTCTCCTGCGACGTTAAGGCCATACAGCCCAAGGCCACCACTCACCAGCAGCAGCGCGCCAGCAACGACAATCATGCCAATCAATTTAGCGCGCAGAGTATCTAGTCGTATCCGTTTTAAGCGTTGAGTTAGGCCTTTCTTACGCAACCGCCCCTTGTCTAAATAGAGCTGTTTGTTACGGCCTTCACGTATTTCAGCGTAGGCCTGTTCCGCTTGGGCAATCGCCTCTCGGGTTGCCTGCACCCTGACAGAGGCATAGCCAACGACGTGGTCGTCTTCAATAATCGGCGTTACGCTGGCACTAACCCAGTAGTGGTCGCCATTCTTACAACGGTTTTTAACCAGCCCTCGCCATGTTTCACCGCTTTTCACAGTCTGCCACAGGTTTTCAAACGCCGCTGGCGGCATATCCGGGTGCCGTATCAAGTTATGGGGCGCACCTACCAGCTCTTCTTGCTGGAAACCACTTATCTGGATAAACGCTGGGTTTACATAGGTAATACGCCCTTTAAGATCCGTGCGCGAAACAAGGAAATCATCACTCTGAAGTTCAACTTCACGCTGAGTGACTGGCTGGTTATTACGCATCCGCATACCTTATTTTTAGTATTGAAGCCGAGGAAGTAATGAGCCTAAACCGCAAGGCTTAAAATGCTTCCCACTCATCGACTGCCATGTTGCGAGCGGGTATTTTTTTGGCCGCTGGAGTTTGGGCGGCAGGTACTTGCTGAAGAGCGCGGGGCCGCATGGCATAACCAGATTCCTGTTTCCCCTCAGCCAGGGCAGGCGTCACATGGAAGCGCTCAACCGCTTCTCTAAGGCGTGCCGCTTCGCTTTCTAATTCGTTGGCGCTACGTGCTGCCTGTTGAACCAGCTGGGCATTTTGCTGAACAACCTGATCCATTTGGGCAACCGCTTGATTAACTTGCCCAATACCATTGCTTTGCTCTTCAGAGGCAGCCGCAATCTCATCCATAATATCGTTAACACGCTGCACCGCGGCGACAAGATCCTGCATGGTTTTTCCCGCGTGATTCACCCGCTGGGTACCCGCATCCACTTTGCCAAGCGATGCATCGATCAGCGTACGAATTTCTTTAGCAGCATTAGCACTGCGGCTAGCGAGACTGCGAACTTCCTGCGCAACAACGGCAAACCCTTTGCCATGCTCGCCAGCACGGGCGGCTTCTACCGACGCGTTTAAGGCGAGAATATTGGTTTGAAAAGCAATGTTATCGATCACCGTAATAATGTCGGCAACTTGGTGGGAACTCGCGCTAATGTCCTGCATGGTTTCAACAATATTGGCAACTTCTTCGCCGCTGCGTCTGGCGGTTAGCGTTACCTCATTGGCGAGCTGACTGGCTTGTAGTGCATTGTCTGCGTTGTGCCCAACGGTAGAGGCTAACTGCTCCATGCTCGAGGCCGTCTCTTCTAGCGAAGAGGCCTGCTGTTCAGTACGTGAGGAGAGGTCGTTATTGCCACTGGCAATATGCTGAGAGCGCTCAAAAATTGACGCACCGCTTTGGCGTACCACACCAACGGTTTCAGACAGTGAAGACTGCATGTGCGCCATCGCTGTGTACAACCTGCCAATTTCATTATTACCAGGCGAGGTAATTTGCTGGCTTAGATCGCCCTGAGCCATTTTCTCAAAGTAACCGACCAGACGATCCAGGGGACGCAACACATTAACAGTCACTCCCCACACCACCACCGCGACCGTTACGCCGGTCATAATGACCACGCCAATCAGCACCCAGCGAATGCGTGTCGCAAACTCACTGAACGCCGCTTGCTGCGCCTGCAAATCACTCGATGCCTGCACAATAGCGGCACCGTGGTGGAGTGCATAAAGACCTATACCGCAGGCCACCACCACCAACATTGAAAAAGTGGCTAATACCAGCCCCCAACTAAGGCGCACGGTCATATTGCTCATCATTTGACGCAGTAGCGGTGTCACACGCATTACTCCAAATACAACCGTAGTGGCCGATGCTATCCGTAGCACCAGAGAGGGCTGTTTTTTTGGCTTAAGAAGGCACTCTCCCTGTGCCCAGTCACAAAGGGATTAGCGGCTGCTGGTGCTATCGACTAAAGCCATTTCTTCGCTGGTCAGCAGCTTATCGATATCAACTAACACCAGCATGCGGTCTTCAAGACTGCCTAATCCGCTTAAGAAATCGGAGGAGAGCGTTACACCAAACTCAGGCGCTGGTTTTATTTGCTCGGGTGTTAGTGTCATGACATCGGAAACGCCGTCCACGACAATACCAACGACGCGGTCGGCGACATTGACCACGATGACAACGGTTTGGCCACCGTACTCCACACTGTCTAGGTGAAATTTAATGCGCAGATCGACAATAGGCACAATGACGCCGCGTAGATTGGTCACCCCTTTAATAAAATCAGGGGCATTGGCAATACGCGTGACGTTTTCATAGCCGCGTATTTCCTGAACCTTCAGGATATCAATGGCATACTCTTCTTCTCCCAAAGAGAACACCAAAAATTCGCGATTATCGGCTTCTGCGGCGGACAACACCGCTCCATTGTTTGCCTGGCTCATGACGGCTCGGCCTCCTGGTAATAAGAGAGATGGGGATAATTCACCTGTTTTCCGGCTTCTTTCTTGGCACGGCTTAACCGGTGTAAACCTGTAATATCTAGAATTAGCGCGACGCTACCGTCACCAAGGATGGTCGCCGCCGAAACGCCCGGCACTTTGCGGTAATTATCTTCTAAGTTCTTTACAACTACCTGTTGCTGGCCAATCAGCTCATCGACCAACATGGCATAACGACGCCCCTCCCCCTGCACGATTACGGCAATACTTTTGGTCGGGTCGGTAATGGCATTTTCCACATCCAACACTTCATGGATCGCGATGACCGGCAGGTACTCATCGCGCACTTTAAGCACCACATCATCACCCGCCATGGCATACATATCGCCTTTGGCAGGCTGCAACGACTCAAGTACCGTGGAAAGCGGCAAAATAAAGGTTTCGCCGCCCACTTTGATCGACATGCCGTCAAGGATGGCAAGTGTCAGCGGCAACACGATGCGCGTGTTGGTGCCTTCACCCTTCTTGGATTGGATTTCAACCCGGCCACCCATGCCTTGAATATTCCGCTTTACCACATCCATTCCGACACCGCGGCCAGAAACGTCTGTGACTTCTTTTGCCGTGGAGAAACCCGGCGCAAAAATCAGCTGAAAAACCTCCTCATCAGACATGTTGTCGGAAACGTTCAAACCATTTTCACGCGCCTTAGCCAACAACCGATCACGATCCATGCCCGCGCCATCATCACGCACTTCAATCAGAATATTGCCGCCCTGGTGGCGTGCCGATAACACCAACTTGCCAACTCGGGGCTTACCTACCGCTTCGCGCTCATCCGGCATTTCGATGCCGTGATCCAAGCTATTACGTACTAGGTGCGTTAACGGATCGGTAATGCGCTCAACCAGACTTTTATCCAGCTCGGTGGACTTGCCTTCGGTGATAAGCTCAATTTCTTTGCCCAACTTACCGGCGGTATCACGCACTACACGTGGGAATCGGCTAAACACAAACTCCATCGGAATCATGCGGATCGACATCACCGCTTCTTGAAGATCCCGCGCGTTACGCTGTAGCAGACTCATGCCATTTTGTAGCGAGCTATTGCCAACGGATTGATCGCCAAGGTCGCTGACCGTTTGGTCTAGCATCGACTGGGTAATAATCAGCTCGCCAACCAAATTGATGATTTGGTCGACTTTATCTACCGACACACGGATTGAGGCTGACTCTGCGGCCGCTTTTTTAGGGGCGGATTTCGCTGGCTTCTCTGGCGAAGGTGCTCTATCAGCAGGTTTAGCCACCGCTGGCGCCGCAGGCTTAGCACTATTAGTAGGCTCAACAACATCAGTAGGCACGGCTACTGGCGCGTCTAACTCAGGGCTAACACTAGCCTCTTCGTTTTTTTCAACCGCTACCACGCTAATTTCAATCTGCTCAGGCTCAATAATGAAGCACATCACTGCTTCAATATCGTCAGCACTAACGTCACCTGTTAGCGTTACTTCGTAACGTTTTTCATCACCCGAGTGGGACTGGACATCACCCAGTTGCTCCAGCTCTTCTACCAGCAACGTGCGATCTTTTTCGCTAACATTCAGTAGCGCAACCAACAGATGGCGCTCGCTTAGCGAGGAGGGTTCAGCAGCCTCGGCGCTGGCTGATGTTTTCTTTTCAATCGTTGGCGCGGGGACCGCAGGTGCATCCAACGTCTGGCCAATTTCTTCTAGTGCGATCTGCTGCAGTGTCTGGCAAATTCGCTCGTAGGCTTCTTGGTTGGGCTCTTCCTCGTTGCGATAGGCATCGAGTTGCTCATGCATGATGTCTTTTGCCTCTAAAAAAGTATCAACGAGGTCAGCTCGCAATGTCAGCTCACCTTTGCGTGCGTGATCTAACAAGTTTTCAAAGATGTGCGTGGTTTTCTGCAGCACGCTGAAGCCGAAGGTACCGGCGCCGCCTTTTATGGAGTGGGCGGCGCGGAAGATAGCGTTTAGCTGTTCGCTATCCGGATCATCGACATCCAGTTCCAGCAGATGCTGCTCCATATCGGCCAGCAGCTCTTCGGCCTCTTCAAAAAAGGTGTCAAAAAAATCCGCTATATCCATGCACCGCTCCACATAAACGTCTTTGTGTTGTGATAAGCCCTGCTCATTCGCTTTCATCGCTCTGAGGCACGCTTTGTGGCAGCGCCTCTAAAAGCGCATCTTCATCAGGTAATGGGCTATCAAGCCCCATAACGCCTGGATTACGAATCGCTTCTGCGATTTCTGGCAATAAGACAACGAGCTCAATGCGACGATTAATCGGGTCTGTCGGCGCAGTGTCAGGCAACCTGACACGATCGGCAAAGCCCGATACGCGCAGCAGTTGATCTGGATCAAGCCCGCCGGCAACTAATTCACGCCGAGAGGCATTTGCTCGATCATTGGACAGCTCCCAGTTACTGTAACCTCGATAACCGCCTGCATAGGGCACGCTGTCAGTGTGGCCGCTGATACTTAAATCATTGGGCAATTCGTTGAGTAGCGGTGCCATCGTACGTAACAGGCTGCGCATGTAAGGAGCTACTTGATCGCGGCCTAACTCAAACATGGGCCGCTGCTCCGTATCGAGCAGCTGAATACGTAGCCCTTCGCGGGTTAAATCAAAGCGCATTTGGCTGCGTAGGTGGCGCAGCTCGGGGTCTTGTTCAATGGCTCGCTCAATGCGCTCTTGCAAGTCGTTGAAGAAACGCCTCTCCTGAGCACTAGGGCGGCTATGTTGAAGCACATCGATTCGGGCACGTTCGCCATCGCTGTGGGTAGGATCTGGGCCACCACCTGGAATCACCTGAGTGCTTCCTGATCGGTCACCACTGGTCATTGCCGTTATTAATGGCGTACTGAAGTACTCCGCAACACTGCGGCGGGTTTCATCGTCGGAAACACTTAAAATCCACATGACCAGAAACAGCGCCATCAAAGCTGTCATGAAGTCGGCAAGGGCAATCTTCCACGCACCGCCATGGTGGGCATGCACCACTTTTTTGCGCCGAATAACAATCGGACGCTTATCGCCCCCCTTACTCATGCATTACCGCCCTTTTTAGCGTCGCGAACATACTCTTCAAGCTCTGCGAAGCTGGGGCGCTCGGTGCTGTGTAATGCCTTCCGACCAAATTCAACGGCTAACTGGGGAGCATAACCATGCAGGCTGGCCAACAGCGTGACACGGATACACTGGAGCATTTTCTCTGCTTCTTTGGCTTGCCGTTCGGCATAGCTAGCGATAGGACTAATAAATCCATAGCCCATTAAAATCCCCAGGAAAGTACCCACCAATGCCATGGCAATCATTTGTCCCATTTGTTCAGGACTAGCATCTGCGTAGGTCAGTGCTTTAATAACCCCCATTACCGCCGCTACGATACCGAACGCAGGCATTGCATCACCTACTTTAGCAATCGCATCGATGGGAATATGGGCTTCCTGCTCAAATACTTCGATTTCGTGCAGCATTAACTCATCGATTTCCATCGGCTCCATGCCACCGCTCACCATTAACCGCAGATAATCGGTTAAGAAATCCATAATATGAGGGTCTGCAAGCACCGTGGGATGCTCTTGAAACAAGGGGCTTTCCTGGGGGTTGTCAATGTCACGCTCAATGCCCAACATCCCCTCGCGGCGCACTTTAGAGAGGATCTTGTATTGCAGCGCCATTAACTCCATATACAGTGCTTTGTTATATTTTTTGGTTCGTTTGAGCCTGGGAAGTATTTTAAACGTGGCTTTAATCGCTTTGCCGTTATTTGCAGCAATAAAAGCACCAACGCCTGCACCGCCAATAATCAGCAGCTCCAGGGGTTGGTACAGGGGGCCCAAGCTACCACCTGCCATCACATAACCGCCAAAGACAGATAGCAGTACGACCAAATAACCCAGAGGAATCAGCACAAGCAGTGTCCTTGCGGTATCAGTTTTATCTCAAGGGAACGCTATTTCCGTGTCTCAAAAAGAAGACACAGAAAAGTCCCGCTCCACGCGTTTCTTAGCCATAGCATACGCAGGCGTAGGCAGTTCTAATGAAAAAGTACCCACCCCTTTTGGTGCTATCTATGCGTTAAAGACGCACGTTATTGGTTATATGCTTACCCGCTGTGGGCGTGGCCGTTTTTATCTTTCAAAGCCGCGCCTTGCGTGTTTTGCCGGCTCGCGAGGGAGGCTGGCAAATACCGCAAACATAATCATGAGCGGGGCTATGCGCATGCGCGACAAAGTGCCCCCCACAACGCGTACACATGTTGAGCTGCAGCAAGTCACTTTCAAAAAACCGTACCAGTGTCCACGCCCGGGTAAGCCCCAGCACCGGTTCAACGTTTTCAAGGTTTATCTGCTCTTCATACAGGCGGTAAGCTTTGACAAAGGCATCAATACGCTCGCAGCAGGTATTTTTTTGTATACTGTTGTAAATATTGTAAAACAGCGACGAATGCACGTTTGGCAGCCAGGTTACGAACCAGTCCGCGGAAAAAGGCAGCATACCTTTAGGCGGCGACATCCCCCGCACTTCTTTGTACAACTTAATCAAGCGCGTGCGACTTAGGTCTGTCTCGGTCTCTAGTACTTGTAAGCGTGCACCTAACTCAATCAGCTCTATGGCCAGTTGTACTTGGTGCATTTCATCAACCAAGCTTTTCTGACTCACTCGGACTCTCCTACTGGAAACACCTCAAACGCTTCACAAGCCGACAGTAAAGAAGCATGTAACCCTGAAAGACCTTGATCCCGAGGATTCTGAGTAATTTTGCGCAGTTGATGGACGCTCGTTTGGCTTAGCCTGCATATCAGCTGATTATTGCGTGCCAGTTTCGTCAACTGCCGAGCATTTAGAGACACCAGCAGATCGGCAAGCTCACTGTCTACTTTTAAGCGAAACATCGCTGCCTCACGGTCTTCGACCAATAGGCGCTGCGCGAGAAGTAAATACGCTAAATTAATTTCTTGAATTTCATCGAGAAAGCTTGTTTGACTCATAGTGTTCCATCGAACGACATGGGCGTTTCATTATGACTTTATACCGACGCCTTAAAGGTTTTTAACATTCCTCTGTCATGGTTACATACAACGTTTGTATTGGCTACCAACGCTCTTGACGAGGAATTAACCCTTCTTCGGATAACTCAAATACCCACACGAGAAGCTCTGCAATCACCTGGTATAAACTTGCAGGAACCTCGGCATCGAGATCTAACTGCATCAGTAGTGCCACAAGCTCAGGTGCATCGTGCACATAAATGCCTTGGCGCTGTGCCTCCGCCATAATCCGCTCCGCCAGCTCGCCGTAACCTTTTGCGATCACTCTCGGCGCCTGATCTTTATCTTGATAGGCTAGCGCGACGGCTTGACGACGATGCTCACCCGAGGTCGCCATCATGACTCTCCAAGGTGGCATAGTGGGCTTTCACCTGAACACTGCGAAAATCTAACGCCTGCAGACGTTTTTCCAAACGCTCGCTCCCCAGCTCTAGAGACTGGTAAGTCGACGCGGTATCCGTGGTCAGATCAATGCTTAACACTGATTGGTAAAGTCTCAGTGATGCACTGAACGCTCCCAGATTAGGCACGTCGAGCCGCATGTCTGACTGCCAGACACCATCATCCTCTGCTTCTTGCTGGGCACTTTCGCGCTCGCCTTCCCGGGTGGGCATATGAATGACTAATGCCATAAAAATACCGGCCCACACATCACCTTCCCAGCGAATAACAGGCATCACGAGCATATCAAGCTGTTGACGCACCAGGCTCTGCAAACTTTCATGCACAATCTCACGGCCACCGCGCACTAGCGAACTCTCTTCCATTGCCCGCGCGCTTGCCATATCAATACTGGCGGAAGCGCTCGCAGAGACATTGGCAGGCACACTTTCACGCTGCGCGCCTGCTGGCAGGGTACTATCCGGCATAAGCGCAGCTGTGCGCATCAAACCAGCTTGATCACTTGCCACAGGTATCAGCAGCGAATTCGGCAATATGGCAACGTTTGTATTACTCGCACCCAATGTGGCATTTGCCGCAAGAGGAGGCATTACAAACGTGGCCAGACTGGCAGGCAGCAGAGGTCGTGGGCCTGGCTGCATCTGCGGTTCTCGCAGCAATTGTTGTCGGGAAGAGTCCCCTTGAAACCATCGCTTTAAATGCGATTCGTAAAACAGTCCGCTATCCCGAACGCTGCTTTCTAACCGACTCGCTAGTGCCGCAGCAGAGGGCGCTTCCTCCAATCCCATCAATGGCGCCTGCGGGCGTATCATCGCGGGTGGTGCGGGAAAGCGCAGCAATACATCGGCGATGGTGCGTGCCGCTGGGCTAAAGTGTGTTTGCGTTGAGCCTGGCGGTGTGCTGGCTGCCTCTCCCTTCGCAGCGGGCAGCCGTTGCCCATCAAGCGAGGAGGAAAGACGCCTAAGATCATCGAGTGGCGATGATAGCGGGCGCCCATCCAAGCTTGAATCGCCTTGCAGTGCACGCGGTCCCTCACCCGGCGGTACTGGTTGCACAGGCGCGTTAAGAGGACGTTGAGACAGCTCACCCTTACGCCCAAGCACTTGGTGCATGAGCGTATCGATAAGTGGCGTAATGCCACTCACGAAGCCCCCTTCTCCTGATCGCTACCGGTATCGAAAAACGCCGCATCACCTTGCTGAGGCGCATAAGCACGATGCAGGCTTCGCTGACGTTGAGAAACACCTATCAGTTTGCCTAGCTCATCTCGCCGAGCCACCAAGCGACGACGAATTTCAACATCATGCTCAAGAATGCTCTCCAGCAACTCTGTTTTTCGCTTCCGGCCATCATCATCAAGCACGGTCTCTTCATCGCGCTGACGCAACGCTTCAACTGACATCACATAGTGAGTACGCTGCTCGATAAGCTCCGCCCACTGCTCCGCATGTGCGAGCTCGTGCATTTTTGTCACACAGGTGAGTAGCTTGGCGTACGCATCAATGAGCGCTTGCTGGGCATTTTCACGAGCAGTTTCAGAAGCCGACATGCTTTGCCTCACGCACTTTGCTGTTGACCGATTTCACGCCATGCAGAGGCGATGTCTTCAAGCAAACGTTCTGCTTGGTTAAGGCTGTCTTCATCATTTCGAAGATTTGCGGCTAACAATAAACGAGAAATGTAGTCATAAAGAGAAGCAAGACGCTCAGCAATATCGCCGCCCTTCTCTTGATCCAGCGCAGCCGCCAAGCCATTGTTAATAATATCCAAGGCCTTGGAAATCGACTTTCCCTTTTCAGCCGTGTGGCCTGCCTGCATATGAATACGCGCCGCACGGATGGCCGCCTGAGCACCATCAAACAGCATTACAATGAGCTGATGAGGATCAGCTGACATAACGCCGCTTTCCACGCCAACGCGGGCGTAGGCATTGGCACCTCGGCCATAAGCGGCGCCACCGCGGGAGTATGTCATAAGCGGGCTCTCCTTTATTAATGTGAACAACAGCCACACAATCAACGACTCGCACTGTTTCTCGTTAGCTGTTTCGCGTCCAAAATCGAGCTTATTGACTCGGTTATAACTAGTATCGGCGCCTGGCTAATAGACTTTAATGTTTACCTTACTTTTCGCTCAGAAAATTTCGCTCTCTTTGCCAAGCAGTAAACGGCTACGTAGACACCGCCACTTCACGTGTTGGCTTACCCAACCTTTCTAGAACGTCCCCACGCAGCGTATTGCCCAACGTCTCGCGCATGGGCGCCTCTGCCTGACGGGTCAACGCCACTTCAGCCGGCGCACCCTGCTCGTCAAGGCGAACAACCCAAGCCATCTGTTCACTGGAAAAATACGCCAGCGACCCCACCGGCAGTGGTTTGAAATGCTCGATGTAGCGCTTGGTCCAGCGGGGATCAAATTGGTGAGGGTGGCTCAGCAAATGACGATATATTTGCTGCGCCGTTTTAGCCGGTCGGTCAGCTCGATCACGCCGCATCGCTTCTACCACATCGACCACAGCGCTCGCTTTCGCTAGCTCGTTAATATCATTGCCGGTTAAGCCATCAGGATAGCCACTACCATCCAACCGTTCGTTAATACCACCAATCACCGCTTGGGCAACGGCAGCAGAAAGCCACTGGCAGTGCTGAAGACGATCTAATAGCAACGCCACATGCTCACTCATGGCTTGGCGATGAGTGGCCTCGAAGTGTGGCGCCTTAAACAGTATTTGTGGAACAAGCGCCTTACCCAGATCATGCACCAAACCACTCGCTACAATCGCTTTGCGCACATCACGGGGCATATTTGCCCCCACCAAATCGAGCAAATGCACGGCTACTGCAATGCCATGGCGAACAAGCAGCGGCTCTGGCGACAAGCAGCGCGTCGCAAACAGCAGCGCTTCACGGTCTTCCTCATGGAGCAACAAAAGACGGTCTGCATTACGTGATAGCTGGCGAGAATCGATGTCGCTGCCTTGCTGTAAAAGCAGCAGTTGGGCATCCAGATAAGCCGCAATTTTCACTAAGCGCCGCGCCATTGGCGTTGCATAGCGGCGAATATCACGCCGCCCGACATGCTCACTTCCCGCCGCACGTTTGCCAGACTGCTCGAATAGCGGCGATGGCTGACGATCATCCTGCGCTTCTTTTTTATAACGGGCGGCTTCACGCTCGATTTCACAGACAAAATACCAAATTTGTCGCTCTTGTTCCGAGGCGCAATTCGTAAAACGGAAGCCTACGCGCAATAAGTGCCGTTCAGGGTCGGTTTTTTGATGGCGCGGGACACCCTGCACTTCAAAATAGGTGCCATCAGGGAATGTAAAGGCGAGCGTTAGCGGCAAGTCAGCTTCAGCTAACACGCCACTGGCAGTCAGCGGCAGCTCTATCTGGCAGCCATCTTGGGAAAGGTCGCGTAGCTCCCCGTAAACCCCATCACCACTTTCGCCACATATTGAAGCGGGCACAACCATGCCTAAACGCAGCTCAGCGCGAAACGACTCGCGGCGCTGGAGCACTTCCAAGGTCGCGGGGTAGTCGCTACAACATAAAAAACGCCCCCCTGCATGGCGGGTTTCGGTTAACGACAGAAACGGCGTGCGCACCACTTTACCCTGGGAGTGGCCGCGTAGAAAAAACGACTCACCTTGCTGTAAGCGATTTAGCAAATGATCGACCGAGGATAAGTCCATCACTAGCGTCTTGCCGGCGTACTGCTCCATCAACACGATAGGCTCTGGGCGTGCATCAGCGGAGGCCAAACAAAGCGACACCCCTCCACCTTCGATCATGGTATTTAAAAGAGAGCTGACTGCCGTTGGACTGGTAACTCTTTCATATTCATCTTGTTGGACTGACATTCTCGTCTCGCTCACTACCACGTTGTTATTACGTCACACCCACAAAAAGGCGACAGAGCATATCAGAAGCTTTTGGGCTGCCGTTATAACGACCACAGCCCTACGCTATGCAAAAATAAAGTTTTCAGCCCCCCTGCCGATAGCAGTGAAGAGGCCTATAGCTACGACTCGACGGCCTTATCACTTTATTGCTACCACGCCGTGTGGCTTTTTTCTAAAGGATTCCGTCTATGGGCCCCTTGTTAATTGATGAGCTAATCTCGATAGCAACAGCTCCCTATTCATCAAACAACCATCAATCAACCAATTTCCAACCAGCCAATCAACAAACATCGCTGAAGCAGACGCCGGGCATTCCAGGCGTTGGCGGAGAGCAAGCAGAGCCGCGCAACGTAAGCAAAGAATCGCTTGCGGAGCCTATACAGCGGATCAACGAAACCTTGCGGCCACGGGGGTTGGAATTTGTACTAAGTGAGCAATCTGGGCGCGTCATCACGAAGGTCATCGACCGCGAAACCGGTGATGTTATTCGCCAAATACCAGCCGAAGAGGTGTTGCTCGTCGCAGAGCGGCTGGAAGAGCTACAAGGACGAATTATTTCTTTAGAAGCCTGATCAAGCGATAGGAGAGGTTACTTCGCCATGACCAGTGATCTCTCTTGCTTACGCCACCCGCTAATCAATTACCCAGTGTTCTCATTAGCGCTTGTTACTAGCTTTTTTCGACGCCAACGAATAAACGCCATCTACACCTGCATATTCATTACGTCGCGATAGGCCGTTACCAGGCGATTACGCACTTGAAGACCCATCTGAAAAGCAACGCTCGCCTTCTGCATGTCGACCATCACGTCATTCAGTTCAACGTTCGGTTCGCCTGCCTGAAACGCCATCGCCTTTGTATTGGCGGCCTGCTGTAACCGATTGATACGCTGAATAGACGCCTGCAACTCACTACCAAAACTGCCCTGGCCCACCGCCGTGGCAATATGCTCACCCTTAATAGGCTGGGCTGCCTGGGTAGCTAAACCTTGCATTTGCTGCAGCGCTGATTGTATCGCAGGTGAACTCATAAGCACGCCTCATCCGAAGGAAGGTGAAGTAATACCAAAAGCCTATCACTGGTAGCAGAACACTCATACGTACAAATACGCCTTAAAAGCCAACCTGTTCATTCATTTATGCTCGACCTGCCACAGGATAATGGCGTCCATCACAATTCCGCTTCATCTTTTTAGCGGATAACCGCGATTGACGGATATTAGCCTATGCCTTCTTTGGTGATGCGCCTGAGCCGTCATCAGTTTTGCCTGTCCTCGTGGGGGCACGCATGAGCGAAACTGGTGCTACGGCAGGCCGTCAGAATAGTACGACACAACATGCACCCCGCAGCGGAACGGCAGACAATGAAACCAAAAGCCCCACGACGGCTCAGCGCACGTTAAAACAGCTGCGTGGCAACCCGTTGGTTGTGCTGTTGGTCGCTGCTGCAGCTTCTATTGCGATTATTGCTGCGCTTTTCATGTGGGCCAGCAGCCCTGAGTATCGGGTTCTGTATAGCAACCTGAATGAAGCCGATGGTGGACGTATCATTGCGGAGCTGGATAGCCGCGGCGTTCCCTATCAGTTCAGCGAGGGCGGTCAAGCGCTGTTAATACCAAGCGATCAGGTACACACGCTAAGGTTACAACTTGCTGAGCAAGGGCTCCCCCGTGGCGGTAACCTGGGCTTTGAGCTGATGGAGAATCAAGCCTTTGGTATCAGCCAGTTTGCTGAACAAGTTAACTTTCAACGTGGCCTTGAAGGTGAGCTGTCTCGCTCCATTGAATCACTGGGGCCCGTCGATAAGGTTCGCGTTCATCTTTCGATGGCCAAGCCGTCGGTCTTTATTCGTGATCGTGAGCCCGCCAAAGCATCGGTGGTACTGACGATGCTGCCTGGGCGTGTCCTGGGCGAGGGGCAAGTCAGCGCTATCGTCCATATGGTATCCAGCAGTGTTCCTGAGCTGGCACCGGAAGACGTCACCATTGTGGACCAAAATGGCCGCCTGCTTTCGTCTACAGCGTCACAAGGAAACGACCTGGATGGCTCTCAGCTGGCTTACATCGCGGAAGTCGAACGCTCCTATCAGCGCCGTATCGAAAATATCCTGTCTCCCATTCTTGGCAATGACAACGTACGCGCACAGGTAGCGGCGCAGATCGACTTTTCTCGCCGTGAACAGACCTCAGAGCGCTATGCCCCCAACCAGGCCCCCAATGAGTCCGCGGTTCGCAGCCGTCAGCTTAGCCTGTCATACGATGGCGAGGATCCTCTGGCGACAGGTATTCCAGGGGCATTGAGCAACACCCCTCCCGGTGTAGCGCCATCACCTATCAATCAGCCCGACGCTGATGAAGAGGATGCAGAAGTACCTGAAAACGCCTTACAGAACCTGCGTCAAGATGACGTGGTGAACTATGAAGTTGACCGCAGCATTGAACACATTCAGCACCGCCTTGGCCAGGTAGAGCGCCTATCGGCAGCGGTTGTCGTGAACTTCCGCCAGGTTGTAAATGACGAGGGCGAAGCAGAGCAAGTTGCGCTAAGCCCAGAAGAGGTTGCTCAGCTAGAGCGCTTGGTTCAACAGGCCATGGGCTTCTCGCAAGCGCGTGGCGATCAGGTGGAAGTCGTTAATACGCCGTTCGTCAGTGTCGATGACAGCGCGTCTGACGTCGTTTGGTGGCAACAGCCTGAGACCTTGTCGATTGCCTCAACCTTGGGCCGCTATCTGCTTGTCGCCCTGGCAACGCTATTGCTCTATTTGCTGATTCTACGGCCACTGATCAAGCGCTATACCCAGCCACCTGTGATGGCTGCCGCCATACCTGGCAGTACGTTTAGCGCCAGCGTTGGAGGCGAAAGCGAAGAAGATGAGCAAGAGAACGAGGCATCTGCGTCTGGTGAGAACGAGGATACCTACAGCAGCAAGCCCAAACGGCGGCGCAAAACCTCGCTGTACGAACACAATCTTAACGACCTGCGTGAAATGGCCCAGGAAGACCCCCGTATGGTCGCAATGATTATCCGCAGCTGGATGAACACTCATGAGTAGCCCGATTGCCGAGATGACCGGTGCACGCAAAAGCGCCATTCTCTTGCTTGCGCTGGACGAGGATAGCGCGGCGGAGGTTTTCAAGTACCTTAGCGCCAGCGAAGTACAAGACATCAGTCTGGAAATGGCCCGCTTGCATCAAGTCTCACACGAAGACATGAAAGCAGTGCTGGAAGCCTTCCATAAAGAAACCGAAGAGTTTGTGGCGTTGAACCTCAACTCTAGTGAGCATATTCGCTCGGTACTCACCAAAGCGCTGGGGAGCGAACGAGCCACTAGCCTTATTGAAGATATTCTTGAGACCACGGGAGGCAACTCAGGCATTGATGCGCTGAATCTCATGGAGGCCTCCATGGTGTCTGAGCTGATTCGTGACGAACATCCGCAGATTATTGCCACTATTCTGGTTCATCTGGACCGGCACCAAGCGGCCGATATTCTTGAGCTGTTTGAAGAGAAGCTGCGTAACGATGTGGTATTACGTATCGCAACCTTCAGCGGCGTTCAGCCAGCCGCACTGCAAGAGCTAACAGAAGTGCTGACCAGCATGCTGGATGGCCAAAACCTCAAGCGCAGCAAGATGGGTGGCGTCAGAACGGCGGCCGAGATTCTCAACCTGATGAACTCCTCTCAGGAAGAAGTAGCCATCGAAACGGTTCGCTCCCACAGCGAAGACTTGGCGCAAAAAATTATCGACGAAATGTTCCTGTTCGAGAACCTACTCGACCTGGACAACCGTGCCATTCAGATGGTGCTTCAAGAAGTCGAAACCAACTCCTTGGTGGTGGCCCTCAAGGGTGCCCAGGAAGCATTGGTCGACAAGTTCCTACGCAATATGTCGCAGCGGGCAGCGGATCTTGTTCGCGAAGATATGGAAGCCCGAGGTCCTATTCGCGTTTCACAGGTAGAAACCGAACAGAAAGCTATTTTGCAGGTGGTGCGCCGCTTGGCTGATTCCGGTGAGATCGTCTTAGCAGGCGGGGACGATGAGTATGTCTAACGCCAAAACGCCTGAATTTGACCGTCACGGCAGTTGGCGGCGCTGGCAGATGGACGAGTTGGCTGAACAGACAACAGGCTCACAACCGGGCGGCATACCAACGCCTTCCGCCCAACAACGCAAAGTAGAGGCAGCCAAGAAAGCAGCCGAGCAGGCGCGCCAACGTGAAGAGCAGGAACGCCAGGCACTTTACGAACGCATTCGCCAGGAAGCCGAGAAAACGGGTTATCAGGATGGCTTAGCCCGAGGCCATCAAGAAGGTCTTGAACAAGGCCTTAGTGAAGGGCGCGCCCAGGCAGAGACAGAGCTAGAGCAACACATACGTAAAACTGTGGCGCCCCTACGGTCGCTGGCAAAACAGTTTTCTGATGCGCTAGAACGTATTGATGAGACGGTGGCACACGACCTCGCCGAGCTTGCCCTGGCAACCGGCAAGCAATTAGCTGCAGACGCACTGCAAGAGAGCCCTGAGCAAATTCTTGAGATCGTTCGTGAATTGCTCCATACCGAGCCACCGCTCGTAGGCCAGCAACGTCTTTGGCTTAATCCGCAGGACCATGCACTAGTTAAAGAGCATCTCGGTAGCGAGCTACAAGCAGCCAGTTGGTCGCTTCAGCCAGATGATCAGCTCGCACGTGGCGGGTGCCGGATCACCAGTGCCCAAGGAGAGCTGGACGCCACGTTTGAAAGCCGCTGGCAGTCAGTTGTTGCTCAGTTACGCAAACGCCATCACAACAGTGATTCTCCCTCTTCTACTCGTTAATACAAAGGTAAATGCACACGTTGATGAAACAGGTAATGCAATGAGCGAGGCAACTTGCCCCCACCTTTACCGCTGGCGCAAAGCACTGCGCCGTACAACGCAGCGCGTCAGCCAGTTGCCTCACTACCGTACCAGTGGCCGCGTGATACGAGCCACGGGCATGGTCATTGAGGTAGTTGGGTTACGCGTAGCGGTGGGGAGTGCTTGCCGCATTGAATTACCGGGTGCAGATGGGCGGTTGAACGATAGCGACAAACATGCGGAAGCAGAAGTGGTTGGTTTTTCTGGCGACAAGCTGTTTCTTATGCCGCTAGAAGAAATTTCTGGCCTTATGCCGGGGGCCAGAGTCTCTCCACTTAGTGATGGCAGCGGCCACAGCGCCCGACGTTTTCCGATTGGCGATGACCTGCTGGGGCGAGTGCTCGATGGCAATGGCAACCCGCTAGATGACCGTGAAAGCTTTGAGGATACGCCTCGTGCAACCCTTAACGCGACGCCGCTTAACCCGCTTTCCCGGGCACCTATTGATGCCCAGATTGACGTTGGCATCCGTGCCATCAATGCATTACTGAGCGTTGGCCGTGGTCAGCGTATGGGGCTCTTTGCGGGCTCAGGGGTAGGTAAATCCGTGCTGCTGGGCATGATGGCGCGCTATACCCAGGCGGATGTCATCGTGGTGGGACTTATCGGCGAGCGTGGCCGTGAAGTACAGGACTTCATCGACAATATCCTGGGGCCTGAGGGCCGCAGGCGTGCTGTGGTCGTAGCGGCGCCCGCGGATACTTCACCACTCCAGCGCTTACAAGGGGCCGCTTACGCGACGCGGCTGGCCGAAGGGTTTCGCGATGCGGGGCGCAACGTTCTGCTAATTATGGATTCGCTGACCCGCTACGCCATGGCACAGCGTGAAATTGCGCTCGCGATTGGCGAGCCACCCGCCACCAAGGGTTATCCACCTTCGGTGTTTGCTAAGTTACCAGGGCTTGTCGAGCGTGCTGGAAATGCTGAGCGCGGCGGCGGTTCGATCACCGCTTTTTATACGGTGCTGACCGAAGGCGATGACCAGCAGGATCCTATTGCCGACTCAGCCAGGGCAATTCTTGATGGCCATATCGTGCTCTCTAGAACGCTAGCCGAAGCGGGGCACTATCCGGCCATTGATATTGAAGCCTCGATCAGTCGTGCGATGACCGCCATTAGCTCTCCTGAACAGCTTCAAGAAGCCCGCACCTTTAAACAACTCTTTTCACGCTATCAGCGCAATCGTGACTTGATCAGCGTAGGGGCTTATAGCCCAGGGCACGACCCAAGACTGGACGAGGCGGTGAACCGCTTTCCGTCATTGGAACGATTTCTTCAGCAAAACATTGATGAGTGTGCAACGCTTGAAGCATCACGCCAAGCTCTGCACGCGGTAGTGGGAGGTTAGCGATGAGTCATTCACAGCTCGACATGCTGACAGGCTTAGCCCGTGATGCGCGGGATAAAGCCGGGAAATTATTGGCAGAAGAACGACAAACACAGCAACAAACAGAAGCGCAGCTTCAATCGCTTAACCGCTATCGGGCGGAGTATGCCGAGCGTTTACAGACGGCGATGCGCGACGGCATCGACCCTGCCACCATGTACAACTATCAGCAATTCCTGGCGTCGCTGGATGCCGCCCTCAGCCGGGCACGGCAAGCGCTTGTGGCCCAGCAAAAACGTGTGCAGCAAAGTCAACAGCATTGGCAACAGGAACAGCGTAAGCTTTCCTCCTACGATACGCTGACATCACGACGCTTATCTGAAGAGCATCGCCGCCAAGAACGTCATGAGCAAAAATCGAGCGATGACTTTGTGACTAACCGTTTAGCCCGCCAGCCGAATGATAAGGCGCATTAGCGTCGCGCCGAGGAGCTGTATTTATGACTATTGAGCTATTGCTATCAATGCAGGGCCAGGGAGCTAACTCGTCATCAAGCTCTTCTGCAGCCCCAGGCTCTCCTCGTGCGACGCAAGGCATGTTTCTCCAGGCGTTTACGCAGGCTGCAAGCTATCAGGCCCGCACCCTCACTGACACCCCGGCAGAAAACACACCCACAGTTCCACTGAGCGATATCGTTAAACAACTAGCATCATTTGATAGTGAGCTGGATGAGGAAACACTGTCGAACATAGTCGCCACCGTAAGCGCTCAGGGGCAAACTGCCGACATCTTCTCTTCTGGTGCCGATAGCGTTGCGCCGGCTCAAACGCTAGAAATGGCATCAGCAGCGCAAGAACAAGTCCGGACACCAGAACAGGCTTCTTCGTCGCCTGCTAGCGAAGGCACTGAGACGACCCAGACAACCACGCGTGTTACTATCGAAGAAGTCGCGTCGCGCTTAGCCCTCATCGCGTCATATTCTACGCCGCCAACCGCAACCAACGCTGCGGGTTCCAATGCACAGCCTACTAACCCTGCGACGCCCTCAGCAGCAACAGGCTTAAGCAAGGCGACGACCCAGACGTCACCCGACCAGCTTGCGTCTGCCAACACATTAACTGCCGCCACTTCTTTCCTTGATCGCACAACCCTCGCGATGCCTGCGGCGCTGTCTGTTCGCGCGTTAGCCACGGAGCCTACTCCACTAGCACAGACACAAGGCCAAGATCACACTCAAGCACTGAGCGCCCATCAGCCTCCGAGGGCACAAGCAGCTACTACAGTGACCACTAATAGCGCCGTTTCACCTGCTAACGGCCAAGCCGCTATGTTGCCAGGCACCGTCGCTAGCGCTGCTCCACGTGACGTTCAGGTAGCCCAAACAGGCGAAAGAGTCGTTGCAGAAACATCACGGACAACGACGCAAGCAACAGCTTCACAACCAATGGCGTCGCAAGCAACGGCACAGTCAGCGCTTTCCACGCCAACCAGTGGATCGCCACAGGGTCTTTCATCGGCACCCAGCGCTGGCTCAGCAACCTTATTGCCGCCTGTAACTGCTAATGGCACCGCCGCCACGCTGCAAGATGCCCCCACTAGCGTTGTTCCGCGAGATGGGCAGGTAGCCCAAGCAGGCGAGCGCGTCGTTGCAGAAACATCACAAGCAATGACACAAGCGTCAACCAACGCTGCTGCATTAGTCATGCCGCCGTTGCCTGCCAATAGTTCGGCCACTAGTTCAGCCACAACGCTACCCAACAATACGGGTGAGCTGGCTCAGTCAGCGGTTGGCTCCTCACTACCCAGTGCCCTAGCAGCCACAGCACAGCAAGCAGTTGGCGTCACCAACGCCCCGCGCCCAACCCCATCAAGCGTTAAGGCGTTGCCAGCAGAAGCGGCTACCACGCCTGTTAACACCCCGACACTTGCGGCATCGCTGGAAACCATTCCTGCCCAACCGTTTACGAGCATGCAGCCAGGCATGCATGCGCTGTCTCCGCTCAATACTGCACTAGCGCCAGCGGTGAATGCTGACGCGGTGGCCAGCCTATTCGCTGAGGCAGAGACGGCGAGTGTCACCAGTGGCGCGAGCAAAGGCAGTGAGCAGGTGTTACCTGCATCGCTGACATCACAAAGCCAAGCAATGCCCAACAGCCCAGCGACAGCGACCTTAAACACGCCGCTTAACAGTCCCGCTTGGCCTTCCCAGTTAGGGCAGCAGTTAATTCAGTTTGCTCAGCGTGGCGGTGAGCACCAGGTTAAAATGCAGCTTCACCCTGCTGAGCTAGGGCCATTATCGATCACGCTCAAGGTGACCGAACAGGGCACACAAGCACACTTTTTATCGTCACACGCACCTGTTCGTCAGGCTATTGAGCAAGCCATTCCTCAACTGCGTGAAGCACTTGCTGAACAGGGTATTTCATTAGGCGAAACCTCTGTGGGCGAACAGCAGAACCCGAACGAGCAGGCTTTTGCCCAGCAAACGCCAGGAAAAGCAGCTGGCAATCGAGGCGGTGAGTTAGGTAACGATAGTGGCCCTTCACCTACTGAGGTGGATGTCCAAGGCAGCCAAGATGGCCGTGTAGATCTCTATGCTTAATGCTTAATTCAGGAGTTAGCGTTGAGTGTGACGACACTGAGACTCACAGCATCACTTAACTAAACCAAAAGATAGGCTCATCCAATGAGCTTGTTCATTTCATCACCTGTAACAGCGTTAGGCATAATGCTTGGCTAGTGTTACGGGTGAAATTTATGGGAACAGCAAATGGCAGAAGCAAGCGGCGGATCTAAAAAACTGCTTTGGATAATGATTGTATTGGTACTGCTTTCGTCGGCAGGTGCCGCGGCAGCTATTTATTTAGTACTGGATCAGCGCGGCGGCAATGCTGGAAACGACGAAGTACAGCAAGAAGTTGAGCATGTACCACCTGTTTTCACACGTATTGACCCGTTTACTGTCAATCTGGCAGATGATCGTTATGGCTCTCGCTTGCTTTATACCGGCATTACGCTTCGGGTTGGCAACGAGCAAAGTAAGGCGATTATTGAAGAACACATGCCCCAGGTGCGTAGCCGCTTGCTGATTTTATTATCAGGCAAACAGGCTAATGAATTAACGTCCACCGAAGGGAAAGAAGCGCTGGCCCAAGCAATCATCAACCGCTTGAGCGTCCCGCTTACTGAAAACCAGCCTCCCCTCGACTTACGGGAAGTGCTGTTTACCGAATTCATTGTGCAATAACCCGGGAACTGGAGCCGTTCATGTCACAGGACGATCTACTGTCCCAGGAAGAAATTGATGCCTTACTAAAGGGCGTCAGTGGAGATGATGAGCCTGCTGCTCCGTCATCGTCCACACAAGAGGAAGTTCGCGTTCGCCCCTACGATCCCGCGACACAGCATCGAGTGATTCGTGAGCGCTTGCACGCGTTAGACTTTATTAATGAGCGTTTTGCACGCTACTTCCGCAATGGTCTATTCAACTTGATACGGCGCAGTGCCGATATCACCGTTGAGTCGGTGCGTTACCAGAGCTTTAGCGACTTTTCGCGCAATGTTCCAGTACCCACTAACTTGAACCTTGTATCAATGAAGCCGCTGCGCGGATCGGCCCTGGTGGTCTTTCCACCTAACCTGGTGTTTATGGTGGTGGATAACCTGTTTGGTGGCGATGGTCGTTTCGTGACGAAATCGGATGGCCGTGAATTCACGAATACCGAGCAGCGTATTATCCAACGCCTGCTCAACTTGGCCATTGATGCCTACCAAGAGGCGTGGAAGGTTGTTTATCCGCTAGAAGTGTTTTTTTTACGCTCCGAAGTGCAATCCAAATTTGCCAACATCACCAACTCGCCCAACGAGATTGTGGTGAACACCAAGTTCAATATTGAAGTGGGCAACCTGTCGAGCAACTTCCAGATTTGCATGCCCTACGCCATGATTGAACCGCTTAGGGATTTGCTCGCCAACCCGATTAATGACAGCAACCATGACCACGATGGCACATGGTCACGGCGCATGGCGAACGAACTTCGCCAATCAGAAGTTGAGTTAGTCGCTGAATTTGCCCAAATACCCAGCCGCATTGCCCACGTAATGGGGCTTAAAAAGGGCGATGTATTGCCCATGGATATTCCCAATACGATCACCGCTCGTGTCGACGGTGTCCCGGTGATGGAGTGCGAGTACGGGAGCCAACAGCAGCAACGTGCATTACGCGTGCTACGTATGATCGACCATGCCGCTATGAATAACCTATCGTCCAAGGACTTTATTAAAGGTTCAACGCGACAGAAAGCCAAGGAACCCAAAGCATGACTGATCCAAATAAACCCGATCAAAAGGTCTCTGATGATGATTGGGCGGACGCCATGTCTGAGCAAGAAGAACCCAGTTCAAGTGCCGATGCCGCAGGTGAAGAAGACCCATGGGCAGCGGCCATGGCCGAGCAAGAAGCCGCTGAGGAAGCAGATGCCTCAAGCAGCGAAGCTGAGCCAGAAGCGCCTGTTGCTAAACCAGCAAGCGATGAAGTATTTCGTCCGTTAAGCGCTGAAAGTGGCCATGCCGAGTCTCGCGACTTGGAAATGATCATGGATATCCCGGTCAAGCTAACGGTGGAGTTAGGCCGTACCAAGCTGACCATCAAGCAACTGCTTGAACTTGCCCAGGGGTCGGTGATTGAGTTGGAAGGTCTCGCTGGCGAGCCCATGGATATTTTGATCAATGGCTATTTAATCGCCCAAGGGGAAGTGGTTGTGGTGGATGATAAATACGGCATTCGCATCACAGAGATTATTACCCCCTCTGAGCGCATTCATAAACTCAACCGATGAGCGTCGCTTCCTCTTCATCATCAAGCTCCTCACTTGATGCCATAAGCGGCAGCGGTGATGCCTTAATAGGCATGGCAGCACTCGGCAAAACAGCAGCGGCACTCGCTCTGGTCATTGCCATTATTCTGCTGTGCACAGCGGTGCTGAAACGCTGGCAAACCGCCCGTCATCATCATGGTGCCCACTTAAAAATTGTGGGCAACACCGCGGTAGGCAATCGCGAGCGTATTGTCGTGGTTGAGATTGAGGACACTTGGCTGGTCGTCGGCGTTAGCAATGGGCGAATAACGAAACTGCATGAACGCCCTGCGCCGACGGATCGCTCCACTGCGTCGCCCGCCGAGGCTCCTTCGCGTTTTTCTCAGCGTTTAGCCCAGGCAATTGCCACCAGCCGGGGCAAGCACGATCACCAGCCCCCTACCGCCTCTGATTCAAACCACACACCATGAGATTCGAGATGCACTTCGCTTGGCCTTATGGGCGGCGTTGGTGGCTAATACTTGCCACGATCGTCTGCTGCTTATTTGTTCTACCTGCTCATGCACAGCAGCTTCCTGGGCTGGTTTCTCAGCCTTTGGATAATGGTGGTCAGCAGTGGTCGCTGTCGTTACAAACGCTGCTATTTTTAAGCTCTCTGGCTTTTTTGCCAGCCATGCTACTCATGATGACCAGTTTTACGCGCATCATTATTGTACTTAGCTTGCTTAGAACAGCCATGGGTACCCAGGCAACACCACCAAACCAGGTTTTATTGGGTATCGCGCTTTTCTTGACGTTTTTTATTATGTCGCCTGTTTTAAACCAAGTGTACGACACCGCTTGGATGCCGCTCACTAATGAAACGATCAATTTTGAAGAGTTCTTACTGCGGGCTCAGCAACCGTTTCGTGAATTCATGCTCGCCCAAACCCGCGAGCCTGATTTAGCCCTGTTTGTTCGTTTAGCAGATGTAGGTCCGATGCAAGGCCCCGAAGAGCTGCCTATGCGGGTCTTACTGCCTGCCTTTGTCACCAGTGAGCTCAAAACTGCATTTCAGATTGGTTTTACTATTTTTATTCCCTTTCTGATTATCGACTTAGTGGTTGCAAGCACACTGATGGCACTCGGCATGATGATGGTGCCACCGATCACGATTTCACTGCCCTTTAAGCTCATGCTGTTTGTATTGGTTGATGGCTGGCAGTTGATTATTGGCTCGCTAGCAGAAAGCTTTTACATGATTTGAGCGTCGCGTTCAGCGACCAGGAGTATCCATGACCCCAGAAATGGTGATGAGCATTGCTTACCAAGGCATGCGGGTAACGCTTTTTCTTGCAGGCCCTATGCTGCTGGCTGCCCTTTTCACCGGCCTTATCATTAGCTTGTTCCAGGCAGCGACCCAAATAAATGAAATGACACTGACCTTCATTCCCAAAATATTAGCCGTCTTTGCCGTCCTAGTACTTGCCGGGCCCTGGCTAATTGGTTTGATCACCGATTTCACGCATCGCCTCTTCTCCAATATTCCCAGCATGGTGATGTAACGCTATGGTGGAGGTGACGTTCGCCCAGCTACAGGCGTGGTTAGTGGCTTTCTTTTGGCCATTTGCACGTATTACTGCCTTTATGGCGGCCTCGCCTCTATGGGGCCATTCCAGCGTTCCGAATCAGGCCAAGGTGGCGCTGGCGGCTATCATTGCTATTGTCATTGCCCCTATATTGCCTGCCATGCCTGATGTTCCCATCGTGTCGTGGGCAAGCGTAGGTATCATGATTGAGCAGTTGCTGATAGGCGTTGCTATTGGCTTAGTCATGCATATTATTTTCGCCGTGGTTCAGGCTGCCGGGGAGTTTATCGGCTTGCAGATGGGCTTGGCGTTTGCCAGCTTTTTCGATATGTCGAGCGGCACCAATATCATGGTGCTATCGCGTATCCTTTATATGATTACGCTGTTGATGTTTCTTGCCATGAATGGCCACCTGATGGTGTTAGAAACATTGATAATGAGTTTTGAAACGCTACCCATCGGCATTGGCGCCTTAAACCCGAATGCATTTGAGCTGCTGGCGCGCTATGCGGGAACTATTTTTGCTTCCGGTATGCTGCTTGCGCTACCGCTGGTCGGTTCACTGTTGATCATTAACTTAGCGCTCGGCATTCTCAACCGCTCAGCGCCACAGCTGACGGTATTCAATATCGGCTTCCCCGCCTCATTAACCGTTGGGCTTATCCTGTTGATGGTGTTAATGACAGATATCGGCCGCTTTTTACAACAGCTCTTTAGCCAGGGCCTGGCATTTATGCAGAGCTTGATCGAGACCATGGCGCCGTTAGGCTAATGTTCAAAGCGCACCAGCAAAAAGGCCCCAACCCTAAGCTTACCGCTAGAGGTTGGGGCCTTTTTTAATGCGACCTCATGAGTTACTAAAGAGTGGCCGTTTTACATATAGTCGAACAACGACATGCCTCTAATATCGACGAATGCTTTCTGAGCCGCCTGAAGGCCTACTTGCCGCAGACTATATTCAGAAATCGCTTCGGCGTAATCCAAATCGACCAAGTCAGACAGAGTTTGCTCATAGTTAAGCTTTCGGTTGCTGCCTACCGCATCAATCACATCCAGCTCATTCAGCCGAGCACCCGCAGAAGCACGAACGGTCAGCACGTTATCGAGCGCATTATCAAGATCACGCATCGACGTATTAAGCGTATTGCGCAGCGCCGCTTTTTCCGCGGTGCTTTGGGCAGGCGTTTCTAGTACGCTAATTGCTGCTTCCATGGTGCGAAACAGATCCGCACCACGCTGCTCACTGCCCGCCTGGGCAATCAGGATTTCATCATCAGGCTCGGCGCTGCCGGTAAGTGTGACATTAATCCCACCAAAACTAAGCTGCTGACCGTCGCCGACATATTCACCACTAGCCACCAAATCAGCAGCGTCTTCCTGCCAGGCGCCGTCGCTAAAACGTTGCACTTGATAGCTGATGCCGCTATCCAGCGCTGCATCTTCACTGAACACGACACGGTAGCTGTCGCCATAGCCTGGATCGTTAACATCCGTAAGCTGAGGACCATTGAAGGTAACGCCCCCCTGGTTTCCTGCATTGGCTTCAGCGATATAGCCAGCACCGCTGGGGACGCCCTGAAAAATCGTGGCGCCATTTTCAGCAACGGGCATCAAACGCGAGGCATCGACACGCTGCAGGCGTGAACTGTTATCACCGTTATATTCCACATTGCCGTCTGCCGATTTAACAAACGGCGGGGCGTTATCTTTATAGCCGCCGAATAAGTAGCGGCCATTGCCATCAGTGGCATTCGCCTGCCCCAGCATCGTTTCGTAAATGCCTTTTAGATCACTGGCAATGGACTCACGATCCACATCGCTTAGCGTATCGCTAGAGGCTTGAATCAACAGCGTTTTAGCACTAGTAACGGCATCACTGACACTGTTAAGAATGCTCTCTGTTTGCGACAGTGAATTTCGTGCCGAAACCCGAGAGTCTGAAAACTGCTGGTTCATCGCTCTGGATTGATCAACGCCGACAGCGCGTGATGCTGCCTGCGGATCATCGGAAGGATTAACCACGCGACGGCCACTGGCAATTTGCTGACTAACTTTCAAAAAGTCACTTTGCTGACGGTTAATAGAAGCCGTGCTCTGCTCAAACATGGTGACCGTACTAATACGCATCGCCTAAGCTCCTTATTAGTTCCGTAGATTCAAGATGGTGTCCATAATGGCACCCGCGGTATCAATCACGCGCGCATTCGCTTGGTAATACTGCTGATAGCGAATCAAGTTAGCCGCTTCTTCATCAAGATTGACGCCTGACTCAGATTGCTGCACTGCTTTCAATTGATCAGTTAACCCTTGTCGAGCATCTAAATTCACCTGGGTAATATTGGTACGGTTACCCACATCGCTAACAATGACGCCATATGCGCCGCTCACCGATGCACTACCACCCACGATGGCTTTTTGCTGTAAGTCCTGTAATGCCAAAGCATTGCGGTTATCACCTGCACCCGTCGCTACCCAGTCGGCAGGGTCGTCTTCAGGATTCACTGGTGTACCAGCAGCGATACGGTCTAGCTCTTTGATGGTGACATCCATGTCACTTGCGCCCCGGCGCACCGGCTGCACTTCAAAACGGTCACCATTGTTAGGCGTGCCGCTAATCGTAAGTGCTACGCCACCAAACGTTAGCGCACCCGTTCCCGCGTCCCAGTCAACATCATCTACTGTTGCTCCGTTATCGTTACGCGTAACGGTTGGAGCACCATCTTCAAAGCGAACGGTGTAATCCGTCGCGCGCAGCTGGTCAATCGTGTCGATATCAAACTCGGCAGACTCAATGACGGCTGTGCCACTGTTCTTCTCATGGCTAAACGTTTGGGGAGCACGCACGGCAAAAAAATCGCCACCTTGCTCGCCATCCAGATCGACACCCTGCTTGTGCTGCTCGTTAAACGCCACTGAAAGAGAAACCGCCAGCTGGCCAATTTGGTTCTGAGTTTTATCCAGCGTTTCTGAACGGAATGTCATCAGACCACCCAGGGCGCCACCTTTAATCGCTGACTCTCCCAACTGAGTTACGCCACCTCCACCATCACGATAAGCCACCACGGTACGCTGTGGATCAGCGTCTGATTGCACAGCTTCAAGCTTAAACGCGCTGGTCCCCGTTACTAACGGCTGACCATTCGGTAAACTGAGGTTGTAGCTTTTCCCATCCTGTATATTTAGGCGTATATCCATGCGTTCATTGAGCTCAGAAATCAAATGATCGCGCTGGTTCAACAGGCTATTGGGCGCTTCGCCGCTACGTGCACGGGCAAGCGCAATTTCGCGATTCAGGCCGGCAATTTGTTCAGTCGTGTTATTTATCTGAATAACTTCATCTTTGACTTGGCTATTAATATTGCTCTGCATATCTTGCAGATAACCGTCAAAAGAACGGAATTGGGCGCTGAGTGTATTGGCCGAGCCAACAACGCCTTGGCGAGCAGCAGGGTCCGCTGGCGCACTGGCCAAATCTTCCAAAGAGGAGAAAAACGACTGCATTAACGGCGACAAGCCCGCTTCTCGATCCGCAAGCAAGTTATCAATTTGGGTGACTTGGTTGTGGTAAGTCGCCAGTGCGCTTGATTGGGTCTTGGCGCTGTTAAGCTGGCTCGAGACATACGTATTAAACTGGCGCTCGATACTGTTGATCTTAACGCCGCCTCCCACAGACCCTTGGCCAAGCTGAGCCAGCTCACGATTATACCCAGGCGTATAAACGTTACTGATATTGTTACTGGTGGTGCTGAGGGCATTCTGCGCCGCATTAAGGCCGCTTAAGCCGATTGAAAACATGCTCATGGTCAATTCCTTAGGCCGATAAGATGTCTATCGGCAGTGCGCAGAAAAACTTGAATCACACGTTAACGGGAATCTGCGAGAAAATCGCGCCCCGTTGCGATCGGCCCCATGGTATTCATGACGGCAACTAGTTTATTGGCATAGTGTGGGTCCGTCGCATAACCGCCCCGCTGTAGCTCATGGGCGGCTTGTTGCGCGTCAGCGGCCTGCACGACGCCCGCGTAGCGCGGATTGTTGCCGATCAAATTGGCATAGTCGGTGAACGCATGCTCAAACGAGTCATAGACGCGGAAAGAGTCCACGACCTGGGTTCGACGGCCATCAATATACTCATGGGTGACGATATCGGTCGTCTTGCCCTGCCAGTGACTGCCCGCCTTAATACCAAACAAGTTGTGGCTATTGCCGCCGTGTTGCGTGGCAATTTCATGGCGTCCCCAGCCTGTTTCCAACGCTGCTTGTGCCAAAATAAGCTCAGCTGGCACACCGGTGGCATCACTAGCAGCCTGGGCTGGAGCCGCTAACGTCGTTAAGAAGCGCTGAACGTGATCAGGTGCCTGGCTAAAACTGGCAGGTGTCGCGGCGGAAGTGGCCGTAGCTGAGGAGGCAGCTGTCGATGCCATGCTGGCATTGCTTTCAGCGGCTGGCTGTTGGCTAATCGCGTCTAGTTCAGCTAAGAACCGCCCATTACCCGATGCTGGCGCATAACCACCGCGATTCGGCTGCAGTGGCTCATCCAACACCCTTGGGGTACCACGTGGTATGCCCGCGATCAGCGCTTGCAGCTCTTGGTCAGCGCTATCTGACTTATGATTGACCGCCCCTTGGCGCTGCAGCTGTTCCACCAGCATATCCGCCAATCCCATACCTTTAGACGAGATCACTTGCGACCACTGCTGATCCAGCATCTGCTGGTAAGTATCGGTTGTCGAACTGCTCAACAGACCTGAAGAAGGAGTAGCATCGCGCATGCTTTTCATCATCATCTGCACAAACAGGGCTTCAAACTGCTGCGCAGCGCCGTGCACACCGGCATCAGGATCCACTCGGGCGTTGTGCTGTAAGCGCTGAAAGCCGTTCATGTCCAGCGCGAATTGGCTGGTCATATCGCCAATGCTCATTTAAATAACCTCAAGCTCTGCGCGAAGCGATCCGGAGGCCTTCAACGCTTCAAGAATCGACATTAAGTCTTGGGGGGTGGCTCCCAATGCATTGAGTGCATTGACCACTTCATTCAATTGGGCACCTTCTACGATTTGCAGAAACGCTTCCTGCTGCTCAATTTCAATATCCGTATTGGGCACAACCACCGTTTCACCTTCACCAAAGGGAGCTGGCTGACTAACCCCAAACTGGGTATCAATCATGATAGAGAGGTTGCCGTGGGCAACGGCTGCTTGGCGTAGGGTGACAGCGCTATTCATGACGACGGACCCCGTCCGCGCATTGAGTACGACCCGCGCGGGCGCCTCCATGGGTGTCACCTGCACATTTTCTACACGTGCCATAAAGTTAACCCGGGCGTTTTCATCCATCGGGCCATCAAGTGCGATCACCCGCCCATTGCGCGCATACGCTACCGACTGGCCAAATTCGTTATTAATGGCCGTTACCATGCGTTGTACCGTGCCAAAATCTGACTCATTAAGCTGTAACTCTAATCGTCCGCCGTTACCGCCAAGATTTAGCGGCACTTCCCGCTCAACCAACGCCCCATTAGGAATGCGGCCGGATGCTTGCTGATTGATCTGGACACTGCTGCCGCCTGATTGAGCACCTGCGCCACCCACTAGCATATTGCCCTGTGCGATGGCATAGGTATCACCATCGGCACCTTTCAGTGGGGTCATTAATAGCGTTCCGCCACGTAAGCTGCGAGCGTTGGCAATCGAAGACACCACGATATCCAAGCGCTGACCTGGGCGTGAGAACGGCGGTAAGTCAGCGGTGACCATGACCGCAGCAACGTTGCGCAGCTGTAAGTTAGTACCTGCCGGCACCGTAACGCCTAACTGAGAGAGCATGTTCGTCAAGCTTTGGCTGGTAAACGGCGCCTGGGTGGTTTGGTCGCCGGTGCTATCCAGCCCCACGACCAAGCCGTAGCCAACCAACTGGTTATCGCGCACCCCAGCAAAGCTTGATAGTTCACGCACCCGTTCCGCTGCGGCAGGCATTGCCAGTACACAACTAACGGCAAAGAGTGCCGTGAACATAGCGACACAACGTAGCCAGTGCTTAACACCACGATAACGGTTTAACTGCATAGCCATGATAGGTCTCTGTTAGCGGGCCGAGTGACTAACTTAAAACGGCGATACATTTAAGAAAAAACGCTGTAACCAGCCCATGTGCTGAGCCTCATTGATATAGCCATCACCCACATACTCAATTCTTGCGTCTGCCACTTGGGTTGAAGGCACGGTGTTTTGCGCGGTAATTGTGCGTGGGTTAACCACCCCAGAGAAACGAATGAATTCTGTTCCCTGGTTAATCGCGATCTGCTTTTCGCCGCGTACCCGCAAGTTGCCGTTATTCATCACTTCTAATACCGATACGGTGATGGTGCCCGTGAAGGTATTATTGGCCTGAGATCCGCCTCCACCCGCAAAGTCACTAGCTCCCGACACATCGAAACCATACTCGGCCAATGTATCCAACGCATCGGGCAGTTGCGCAAGCTCTAGGTTGGCATTACCCGAACGATCCGCATTAGAACGGGCGTTCTTGCTAGCACTCACCTCTTCATCAAGCACAATGGTCAAAATATCGCCTATAGATCGCGGGCGGCGATCTTCGAATAGCGGCTGATAACCGCGGCGCGCTTGATAAATAGAGCCATTGGCGATTGGCGGCGGTCGATCTACAATCGTAATTTGCTCTTGCTCACCGACCACCGAGGCCCGCGGAATTTGCGCGCAACCAGCCGCAAATAAAATAAACAGCGCAAGGCCAACTAACAAAAAACGACGTGAAGCAGCGTGTAAATCCAACATAATGCGACCTGTTAGTAAGCCCTATTTAGTAAGCCCTATTTAGTAAGCCCTATTCATCAATAACGTTAGAGCTGACTCAAGCGCGCTAACATTTCGTCGCTGGTCGATACCGCCTTACTATTAATTTCGTAGGCGCGTTGGGTTTGGATCATATTGACCATCTCCTCAACCACATTCACGTTTGAGGTTTCTACATAGCCTTGGAATAACCTGCCAGCACCATTATTACCGGGAACATTTTGGTTGGGCGCACCAGAAGCACCTGTTTCCAAGTACAAGTTACCGCCAACGCTCTCCAGGCCTGCTGGATTAATAAACGACGCTACATTGATCTGGCCAATATCAGCATCTTGGGCGATACCAGGTTGGCGCACACTGACCGTACCATCTTCACCAATCGTGACCGACAAGGCGTTAGCCGGGACAAAAATAGCCGGCTCTAATGGATAACCATTGGCGGTCACCATTTGGCCATTTTCATTGAGCTGAAAACTGCCGTCGCGGGTGTAGCCAACGGTGCCATCAGGCAGTAACACTTGAAAAAAGCCTTCTCCATTGATCGCCAGATCGCGGGAGTTACTGGTTTCTTCAAGGCCACCTTGGGTATGCAGGCGTTCAGTCGCCACCGCACGCACACCGGTACCTATTTGCATGCCAGAAGGCAGACGATCCTGAATATTATTTTGCGCACCGGGCTGGCGCATATTTTGATAGAGCAGATCTTCAAACACAGGGCGGGAACGTTTAAACCCGTTTGTGCTTACGTTCGCTAGGTTATTGGAAATAACATCTAGCTTGGTTTGCTGAGACTCCAGTCCCGTCTTGGCTGTCCACAAGGACTTAATCATAAGCGTGTTCCCTTGGCTGAGAGGCTGCTATCAGCCCTGAATAGATAAAATGCTGTTAGCGCGCTGAGCGTTCTCGTCCGCCGTGCTGAGCATTTTCATTTGCATGTCGTAACGGCGGGCAACATCAATCATAGACACCATGGCATCTACAGCGCTGACGTTACTGCCCTCTAGTGCACCACTGACAATTCGGGCATCTTCATCACCGGGAAGCACGGCGGCAACGCCTTCCTCATTCACAGGCCCGCGAAACAGCCCGTCTTCACCGCGCGTTAATGCCTGCTCATCGGGCGTGACTAGCTTGATGCGGCCGACATCGACCAGTGCTGCCGGCCCCTCACCTTGGGGAATAGCGCTGATGGTGCCATCCGCACCAATGGATACTTGCGCACCTTGCGGCAAGGCAATGGGGCCACCTTCCCCCATTACCGGGCGCCCAACACTAAACAGTACGCCATCACTATCCAACTGCAGGTCACCCCGGCGGGTGTACGCCTCAGTGCCGTCCTCTCCTAGCACTGCCATCCAGGCATCATCCTGCATCGCGATATCGAGGGTTCGACCCGTACGTTCAATAGGGCCCTGCGAAAAATCGGTGCCTGGGGTGGTCGTCACCGCCGATACCCGCGTGTCGAGTAGCCCAGCGCCCTCTACCGGGACTGAACGCGCAGCTTGCAACTGAGCGCGAAAGCCTGCGGTAGACACATTCGACAGGTTATTGCTAACCACTGCCTGCTGGTCCATTGTGTGTTTGGCGCCGCTCATGGCGGTGTATAGCATACGATCCACAACTGACTCCTTAGCGCAGCATCACGCCATTATCACGAGTGACTACAGGTTAATAATGGTCTGCAGGAGCTCGTCCTGGGTGCTGATAGACGTTGAGTTCGCTTGGTAGGCTCTCTGGGAAACAATCGTGTCAACCAGTTGCTTCGCCAGATCAACGTTAGAGTTTTCAAGCACGCCCGACTCAATAGTGCCGAAAACGCCAGTGCCCGCTGTTCCAATGATGCCAACGCCAGAGGCATTGGTTTCACGCCAGGCATTATCACCAATCGGCTGAAGACCTTCTTCGTTTGCAAAGTTGGCCAACACTACTTGGCCAGCATCACGACGCTGTTCGTTCGTAAAGATACGGATAACTCTGCCATCGCGAGTAATTTCTAAGCCCGCCAAGCTACCTGAAGAGTAACCATCTTGCGTCAACGTATTCTGGATCGATGTGTTGTTAAACTGAGTAGTACCCACTAAATTGAAAGTAAAATCTAACTCTTCAGCTCCGCCCAGATCGCCGGCGGGGAAAGTAAAGTTGACTTCCTCACCGCCATCAACACCAATAATATTGTTATTGGCATCTCTTTCAAGATTGCCATTAGCGTCAAACGTTAATTCAAAGTCATTGCTATTATCTAACTTAACACCATCCCTAGCGACTTGAACATTCCAGGTGTTATCCCCGGTTTTGGTATAATACGTAGAGACATTTCGAGCATTACCCAGAGAGTCGTAAACCGTAAAACTATTAGAGAAGTGATATTCCACTTCTACTTCATTGGCAGGATCAGTAGTACCAAACTGATCATAAAGCACTGCCGTTTGTAGATTTTCGTTAGCAACAACACTGGCGTCTAAATTATAAGTAGCCGTGGTACGCCCAGTTTCTTGGGCAGGAATATCATCTGCGGGAATACGCAATGCTTGAGGCGCGCCGCCAGCAATGACTTCTGAAAACGGATCATTGATATCAGAAAGCCCATAGCCTGTGAGACGTTGGCCTGAAGAGTTAACCAGGAAACCTTCATTATCTTGACTAAACTGGCCGTTACGTGTGTAGGCGGCTTCTCCACTTGACTGCTCAACGCGGTAGAAGCCTTCGCCCGCCACAGCAAGGTCCAACGTACGTCCAGTAGACTCTAAATCACCAGCAGTAAAATCTTGACGAACATTAGCTACTTTAACACCAAGGCCTACTTGGCTGTTTGCTCCAGCAAAAACATCAGCAAAAATAGCACCCGAACTTTTAAACCCCACAGTTTGTGAGTTGGCAATATTGTTGCCTAGAATTTTTAAGTTTTCAGACTGTGCATTTAAACCACTTAAAGCTTGAGAAAAGCTCATTACATTCTCCTAGAGAGTGATTTAGGCGTCTAAATCAAAGAATTTGTTTGATCTGATTCAACTGAACCTGTCCGTAAACAGCCCCTAAATCCAGCTGAATATTTCCACTACCATCGTTAGGGGTCACACTATTAACAACCGCATAATTCAATGCGGTTGAGTCTAGTGTTTCACCCTCAGCATCTTGGGCCTCTAGCTGAACCGTATAACGGCCACTGGCAGCGGCTTCGCCCTGTTCGTTTTTACCGTCCCACTGGAAAGACTGCACACCAGCTTCTACCGCACCCAAGTTATAGCGTCTAATCACTTCGCCACCTTGGCCAACAATCACCGCGGTAAGCTGGTCGGCGGGTTTAGCAAGCTCAATACCAAACGGTGTCGTGTAGGGTTTTCCTTCACTATCCTGCTCTAGCATGACCTTGTTGCCAGGCACCATCACACCTTGGCCAATCAAGCCACTTGCTTGCAGTGCTTGGTTGGCATCCATTTGGCTAGTAATGCTTTGCAAAGTGGTGTTCAGCTCTTCAATCCCACTTACCGTATTAATTTGTGCAATCTGGGAGGTCATTTCCGCATTTTCCATCGGATTCAGCGGATCTTGATTCTGTAGCTGAGTAATCAGTAGCGTTAGAAAACTGCTACGCAACTCATCTGACGCGCTCTGCTTTAACTGGGAAGCACTGCCGCCGCCATTAATTGCCGAAAGTGTTGCCGGGTCGATTGTACTCATAATTAACCCTCACCCAGTGATAGCGTCTGCACCATCATCTGCTTCGTTGTGTTGAACACTTCTACGTTGGCTTGATAGGAACGCGACGCCGAGATCATGTTGACCATTTCATGCACGGGTTCAACATTGGGCTTGGCGACATAGCCTTCTTCATCCGCAGCAGGATGGTTGGGCATATATTGCAGACGTAGCGGAGCGTCGTCTTCAACTACCTCAGTGACACGTACACCACCGACGCCATATCGATTATTGTGCGCTTGGGTTTCAAACATTACTTGTTTGGCCCGATAGGTCTCTCCATCAGGGCCTGCAATGCTGTCGGCATTGGCCATATTGCTAGCGGTAACATTCATACGCTGCGCCTGGGCGCTCATGGCAGAACTAGCAATATCAAAGGCTGAAAACATCGACATAGATTACTTTCTCCTACCGCTCGGTTATTCCGGCTGCATCGCGTTTTTCAGGCCCTGAATTCGGCGATTCATGATGGTTAGTGCGGCTTGGTAACGAACAGCATTGTCTGCAAACTGTGTCCGCTCACGATCCATATCTACCGTGTTGCCATCCAAGCTGGGCTGATCGGGGATGCGATAAAGCAGCTCTGCACTGCCTACACCCCGCCATGCAGGGCCTTCACCTTGCAGATGACGTTCTGAAGTTCGTGCGAGCGGCAGCGCGCCATTTTGCTGCTGCTGTGGCTGACTGCCTGCAACAGCCTTCTTTAACTCACTGGCAAAGTCGAGATCGCGCGCTTTATAGTTAGGCGTATCGGCATTGGCAATATTGGCTGCCAGCACGTCGTGACGCGCTTGACGCAAGCCCAGTGCCTGCTGGTGATAGTTAAAGGCAGATTCAAGCTGATCAATCATGCCAATCCTCGTTCGCTGAGAGGCAAATTAAAACGGATATTATTGATGATGAATAATAGGCTTCGCATCGTCAGCCTAAAGCATGGAACAGCTGCCGTTTACACCAGCATTTCATATGATGCACAGGGTACTTTTGCACTACACTGCACGGTTGATGATTACCATCTGCTTCCCTTCGATTGAGCGACTCTCCCATGCCACACCCGCTGCGCCCAACGCGACCCTATCTGGCAACTCTTAAGCAAATACTCTGCCTATCACTGCTCAGCCTTGGCTTTTCATTTAACGCGCATGCGAATAACCAACTGCTGATGGATACCGTTCAGCAGTTCCTTTATCAAGAATCTCAATCGCTTGGGCAGGAGGTGATGATTGATATCTCACCTCCTTCTGCACATTTACCTGAGTGCATTGCACCCGAACCCTTTTTCCCGAATGCTAATCAATCCCCTATTGGGCGAATTTCAGTCGGCGTGCGCTGTGGCGAAAATCGTCGTCAAGTTCGGTATATCCAAGCGCAAATTGATATCATTGGTAGTTACGCCGTGGCTGGGCAGGATATTGATAGGGGCACGCTCATCACGAGTGATATGCTGACATCACGAGAAGGCAATCTTGGGGATCTAGCCGCCCAAGCACTTACCGACCAAGACGATATTATCGGTATGATCGCGCAGCGTCCTATTCGAAGCGGCAGTACTTTCCAGTCCCACTATCTTCAAGCGCCTCAAGTGGTGAAACGAGGGCAGCGCGTCACTGTCATAGCAGAGGGCACTGGTTTCCGAGTGTCACGCGAAGGAGAGGCCTTGTCTGATGGTGCACAAGGCGAGCGTATTCGTGTGCGCTTTGATACGCGGGAGCTAGTTACCGCACGCGTCATTGGCCAAGGAACATTGATGATAGATTTTTAATCTAATGCCTAAAGTCCTTACTACCCAGGCCGATAATAGGTAATACAGCGCATGCCGCACCAACGTTGACGATGAGGCAAACAACGTGAAAATCGATAACATTAATCCGTTGCTACGTTCTAATCAGGCGCAGCAGCGTGATGAAGCACAGAAAATAGGCGGCAATAAGCCAGCCGAAGCAGACAGCGCGACACGCTCAGCAACGCAACTTAGCCAAACGCATACGGATAGCTCACACGATATCGATACGGCAAAAGTTGAGGAAATTCGCGAAGCTATTCGTGAAGGGAAGCTAGAGATTCGCGCGGACCGCATTGCTGATGGCTTAATTGCTAATTTAAAAGATTTATAAGCGAACTATTATGGGTCTTTCACGACTGCTCTCAGATCAATTGCAACGCCTTGATGAATTAGTACTGCTGCTCTCAGATGAACAAGCACAGCTCACTAAAGGCAGCATTGACGGTGACGCCCTCTCTGCCTTAGCCCTGAAAAAACAGGCGCTGTTAGTTGAGCTAGAACGCATCGAAACACTGCGCCGAAGCGTGCAAACAAAGCTTGGCTATGCAGAAGGTGCTCTTGGCGCCAAACAAGCAGCTAACGATGCAGACTGTTTGCTTACCTGGGAAAACTTGCTCGAAAAAAGCGAGCGCGTATCACGCATGAACGAATTAACTGGGCAAATGCTATCGCTTAGAATGAAGCATAACCAGGAAATGCTGGATTACATTCGCCAAATTGCTGAAAAAACGCTCTACAAGCCAAATGGGCGCAATAATGCCCAACCAGGTCGCTTTAACGCATCTGCCTAGTATTTCCGCACATTCATAGACAAAACCTGTACAAGAAGCTTCAATGTGAACATTGATATTCACAATTGGAGCCGAAAGAATGCTTTCCCACCTTCCAGAAAACTTTACCGCTGTTGTCATCGGTGCCAATGGCGGCATAGGTAACGCTATTATTAAGAGGCTGCTTGCCGATACCCATGTGGGTAATGTCGTTGCCGTAAGCCGTTCACCTCTTGCTTCTCAAGACCCATCTTTTCAGGACGCATCCGTTGAGGTGGCGAACGTCGATATCACCACACAATCAGGGCGTGAAGCTCTCTGCCAGCAGTTAAACGGACGTCCTGTACACCTGCTATTTAATGCTATTGGCACGCTGCACGATGTCGCGCGTAATATTCAGCCTGAGAAACGCTTAGAGCAGTTAGATGAAGCATCATTCGCCCATGTTATGCATGTTAATGCCGCCACGCCCGCCCTACTGATTGCCGCACTTAAATCATCTCTGCAAGGCAAACATCCGGCTATTATCGCCAGCTTGTCGGCGCGCGTTGGATCCATTGGCGATAACGGTCACGGCGGCTGGTACAGCTATCGGGCCAGCAAAGCAGCGCACAACATGCTGATGAAAACACTTTCCATCGAACTAACGCGACTTAACAAACAGTCTATTGTGCTGTGCCTGCACCCAGGCACCACTGATACAGCGCTTTCAAAACCCTTCCAAGCTAGCGTACCCAGCGAAAAGCTATTTACGCCTGACTTCGTCGCTGAACAGCTATTGGAAGTAATGTCTAAACGCACCCCCGAAGATACTGGCAGCTTCTGGGATTGGGCTGGCAAGCCTATCGAATGGTAAATGTTAGGCAAAAAATCCCCCAAGGCATCAGCCCTGGGGATTTTTTTGAATAAGTGCCTGACGATGACGCCCCCCCCCCCAGCCCTCCGCGCCACCCTCGTCATTCCCGCAGGTTCTTAGCGGGAGTCCATGTTGAACTGGGGGTTCGGGCTGCTGCAGGTTAAGGTCAAAGTGGATTCCCGACAACCCCACTTGGGAATGACGTGCGGTGCACGCTTCGGGAGGTAGCCGCTTTGTGATAGGGGCTAGGGAGTGCTTTTTTCTTCCGCGCAAACAAAAAACCCAGCCGATGGGCTGGGTTTCTTGTTAAATAAGTACCTGACGATGATCCGGGCGGCGTTCCGCTACTCTCCAGGGGAGCCCCCTAAAAAGCAAAACCCCGACCAAATGGCCGGGGTTTCTCAATAAGTGCCTGACGATGACCTACTCTCGCATGGGGAGACCCCACACTACCATCGGCGCTAAGCGGTTTCACTTCTGAGTTCGGCATGGGATCAGGTGGTTCACGCGTGCTATGGTCGTCAGGCGTAACTTTTAATGCATATCATGCTGAACATGTCACTGATGTTTTGTGGCGTCTCTCGTTTCCTGTCGCTGACAGGAAGCGCGTATCCGGTTTTCGTTATCACTGCGACCAGACCCCTTGGGTGTTATAGGGTCAAGCCTCACGGGCCATTAGTACACGTTAGCTCAACGCCTTGCAGCGCTTCCACACCGTGCCTATCAACCAGCTGGTCTCGCTGGGCCCTTCAGGAGGCTCTAGGCCTCAGGGATGTCTCATCTTGAAGGGGGCTTCCCGCTTAGATGCTTTCAGCGGTTATCCCGTCCGCACATAGCTACCCGGCAATGCCACTGGCGTGACAACCGGAACACCAGAGGTGCGTCCACTCCGGTCCTCTCGTACTAGGAGCAGCCCTTCTCAAACATCCAACGCCCACGGCAGATAGGGACCGAACTGTCTCACGACGTTCTAAACCCAGCTCGCGTACCACTTTAAATGGCGAACAGCCATACCCTTGGGACCGACTTCAGCCCCAGGATGTGATGAGCCGACATCGAGGTGCCAAACACCGCCGTCGATGTGAACTCTTGGGCGGTATCAGCCTGTTATCCCCGGAGTACCTTTTATCCGTTGAGCGATGGCCCTTCCATACAGAACCACCGGATCACTAGAACCTGCTTTCGCACCTGCTCGACGTGTCTGTCTCGCAGTCAAGCACCCTTATGCTCTTGCACTCACTGCACGATGTCCGACCGTGCTGAGGGTACCTTCGTGCTCCTCCGTTACTCTTTGGGAGGAGACCGCCCCAGTCAAACTACCCACCACACACTGTCCTCGATCCGGATAACGGACCTGAGTGAGAACGCCAATGATGCCAGGCTGGTATTTCAAGGTTGGCTCCCCTCGAACTGGCGTCCGAGATTCAAAGCCTCCCAGCTATCCTACACAGGCAACATCAGCGTCCAGTGTGAAGCTATAGTAAAGGTTCACGGGGTCTTTCCGTCTAGCCGCGGGTACACCGCATCTTCACGGCGATTTCAATTTCACTGAGTCTCGGGTGGAGACAGCGTGGCCATCATTACGCCATTCGTGCAGGTCGGAACTTACCCGACAAGGAATTTCGCTACCTTAGGACCGTTATAGTTACGGCCGCCGTTTACCGGGGCTTCAATCAAGAGCTTCGGACGAATCCTAACACCATCATTTAACCTTCCGGCACCGGGCAGGCGTCACACCCTATACGTCCGCTTGCGCGTTAGCAGAGTGCTGTGTTTTTACTAAACAGTTGCAGCCACCTGGTATCTTCGACCGGTTCGGGCTTAGAGAGCAAGTCTCGTCACCCTACGCCGGCGTGCCTTCTCCCGAAGTTACGGCACCATTTTGCCTAGTTCCTTCACCCGAGTTCTCTCAAGCGCCTTGGGATTCTCACCCTGACCACCTGTGTCGGTTTGGGGTACGGTCGCACATGATCTGAAGCTTAGAGGCTTTTCCTGGAAGCGTGGCATCAATGACTTCCTGACCGTAGTCAGTTCGTTTCGTGTCTCGGCCTTAAGGCATCCCGGATTTACCTAAGATACCAGCCTACTCACTTTCACCAGGACAACCAACGCCTGGCTCACCTAGCCTTCTCCGTCCCCCCATCGCAATCATGTCCGGTACAGGAATATTGACCTGTTTCCCATCGACTACGCCTTTCGGCCTCGCCTTAGGGGCCGACTCACTCTGCTCCGATTAGCGTCGAACAGAAACCCTTGGTCTTCCGGCGAGGGAGTTTTTCACTCCCTTTATCGTTACTCATGTCAGCATTCGCACTCGTGATACCTCCAGCGAACTTCTCAATTCACCTTCATCGGCTTACACGACGCTCCTCTACCGCTCATCCTAAAGGATGAACCCGTAGCTTCGGTACCTGGTTTAGCCCCGTTACATCTTCCGCGCAGGCCGACTCGACTAGTGAGCTATTACGCTTTCTTTAAAGGATGGCTGCTTCTAAGCCAACCTCCTAGCTGTCTGAGCCTTCCCACATCGTTTCCCACTTAACCAGGATTTCGGGACCTTAGCTGACGGTCTGGGTTGTTTCCCTTTTCACGACGGACGTTAGCACCCGCCGTGTGTCTCCCACGCTTGCACTCACCGGTATTCGGAGTTTGCCTCGGGTTGGTAAGTCGGGATGACCCCCTAGCCGAAACAGTGCTCTACCCCCGGCGGTGATACGTGAGGCGCTACCTAAATAGCTTTCGAGGAGAACCAGCTATCTCCGAGCTTGATTAGCCTTTCACTCCGATCCACAAGTCATCCAAATCTTTTTCAACAGATCCTGGTTCGGGCCTCCAGTTGATGTTACTCAACCTTCACCCTGCTCATGGATAGATCGCTCGGTTTCGGGTCTATATCCAGCGACTGTGTCGCCCAGTTAAGACTCGGTTTCCCTACGGCTCCCCTAAACGGTTAACCTCGCCACTGAATATAAGTCGCTGACCCATTATACAAAAGGTACGCAGTCACAGAACAAGTCTGCTCCTACTGCTTGTACGCACACGGTTTCAGGATCTATTTCACTCCCCTCTCCGGGGTTCTTTTCGCCTTTCCCTCACGGTACTGGTTCACTATCGGTCAGCCAGGAGTATTTAGCCTTGGAGGATGGTCCCCCCGTCTTCAGTCAAGGTTTCTCGTGCCCCGACCTACTCGATTTCACATGATCAGATTTTCGACTACGGGGCTATCACCCACTATGGCCGCGCTTCCCAGCGCATTCGCCTAATCAGTCACATGCTTAAGGGCTGGTCCCCGTTCGCTCGCCGCTACTAGGGGAATCTCGGTTGATTTCTTTTCCTCAGGGTACTTAGATGTTTCAGTTCCCCTGGTTCGCCTCTTACGCCTATATATTCAGCGCAAGATACTCATCTTATGATGAGTGGGTTTCCCCATTCAGAGATGCCCGGGTCACAGGTTGTTTGCCACCTCGCCGAGCCTTATCGCAGGCTTCCACGTCTTTCATCGCCTCTGGCTGCCTAGGCATCCACCGTGTGCGCTTCATTGCTTGACCCTATAACCCGAAGGAGTCTGGTGTCTCGCAATGATAACGATTGCCGGATACGCTTGAGACGTATCACAAAACAATTACGTATAAACGTTTTAAAAACGTTTATGTCAGCATGATATACATTGTTAAAGAGCGACTGCTATGCGCAGTGATAAGCGAGTGCTTTTTTCACGTTAAAAGAAAAAGAAAGGTCTTTAAAGAAGAGCTTAAAAAAGCTCTTTTCTCTTCTTTCAATATGAAGAAAACGCTTATCACTGCGTATCAACAGCATTCTGATCAGGTAATTCATTGTGAGCGCTTACCGCGAGGATGATGCATCGTTTAAGGAGGTGATCCAGCCGCAGGTTCCCCTACGGCTACCTTGTTACGACTTCACCCCAGTCATGAACCACACCGTGGTGATCGCTTTCCCGAAGGTTAAGCTAACCACTTCTGGTGCAGTCCACTCCCATGGTGTGACGGGCGGTGTGTACAAGGCCCGGGAACGTATTCACCGTGACATTCTGATTCACGATTACTAGCGATTCCGACTTCACGGAGTCGAGTTGCAGACTCCGATCCGGACTGAGACCGGCTTTTCGGGATTAGCTGACTCTCGCGAGCTCGCAACCCTTTGTACCGGCCATTGTAGCACGTGTGTAGCCCTACTCGTAAGGGCCATGATGACTTGACGTCGTCCCCACCTTCCTCCGGTTTGTCACCGGCAGTCTCCTTAGAGTTCCCGGCATTACCCGCTGGCAAATAAGGACAAGGGTTGCGCTCGTTACGGGACTTAACCCAACATTTCACAACACGAGCTGACGACAGCCATGCAGCACCTGTCTCTGCGTTCCCGAAGGCACCAAGTGATCTCTCACAAGTTCGCAGGATGTCAAGAGTAGGTAAGGTTCTTCGCGTTGCATCGAATTAAACCACATGCTCCACCGCTTGTGCGGGCCCCCGTCAATTCATTTGAGTTTTAACCTTGCGGCCGTACTCCCCAGGCGGTCGACTTATCGCGTTAACTTCGCCACAAAGTGCGCTAGGCACCCAACGGCTGGTCGACATCGTTTACGGCGTGGACTACCAGGGTATCTAATCCTGTTTGCTACCCACGCTTTCGCACCTCAGTGTCAGTGTCAGTCCAGAAGGCCGCCTTCGCCACTGGTATTCCTCCCGATCTCTACGCATTTCACCGCTACACCGGGAATTCTACCTTCCTCTCCTGCACTCTAGCTTGACAGTTCCGGATGCCGTTCCCAGGTTGAGCCCGGGGCTTTCACAACCGGCTTATCAAGCCACCTACGCGCGCTTTACGCCCAGTAATTCCGATTAACGCTTGCACCCTCCGTATTACCGCGGCTGCTGGCACGGAGTTAGCCGGTGCTTCTTCTGCGAGTGATGTCTTTCCTAATGGGTATTAACCACTAGGCGTTCTTCCTCGCTGAAAGTGCTTTACAACCCGAAGGCCTTCTTCACACACGCGGCATGGCTGGATCAGGCTTTCGCCCATTGTCCAATATTCCCCACTGCTGCCTCCCGTAGGAGTTCGGGCCGTGTCTCAGTCCCGATGTGGCTGATCATCCTCTCAGACCAGCTACGGATCGTTGCCTTGGTGAGCCATTACCTCACCAACTAGCTAATCCGACATAGGCTCATCCAATAGCGGGAGCCGGAGCCCCCTTTCTCCCGTAGGACGTATGCGGTATTAGCCTGGGTTTCCCCAGGTTATCCCCCACTATCGGGCAGATTCCTATGCATTACTCACCCGTCCGCCGCTCGTCAGCGGGTAGCAAGCTACCCCTGTTACCGCTCGACTTGCATGTGTTAGGCCTGCCGCCAGCGTTCAATCTGAGCCATGATCAAACTCTTCAGTTTAAAATCATTGTGATGCTTACTCGTCACTCGAAAACGTAATGTTTACGAACAACAAAAGCGCATCAAACTTGGCTCAAGGTTCAAACGAATTCATTCCAACTATTGTTTAAAAACTTACGTTTAAAAACTATCGTTCTCATGACCGCTTGCCTTGATATTTGGTGATTTATCACCCTCATCGGCAAGCGCCCACATGAATTACCTGATCAAATTGTTAAAGAGCTGTTTTCGCTGCTGAACTTCCTAAGAAGTAACTGACTAACCGATGAACTGGCTTGCCTCAGCGAGGAAGGCGTATTCTACGCATTTCCTGGTGTTTGTCAATCACTGTTTTGAGTGAGTGAAGCGAGTGAGCGAAGAAAGCGAAATAACGATGCTTTCTGGCGTGGCTCGTTTCAAAAAGCGTTGGAAGACATCGCAGCGTATTACTGCTGAGTTCTTCTAACTCTCTGACAAACCGAAGGTTTTCACCTTCATTCACCGCTGGTAACGCTGTGCGTCCCCGGCAGCGGATGCGTACTTTACGGATTCGCTGCCGTCTTGGCAAGGGCTTTTGTAAAAAAACTTCAACATTCGTCTATTACCCCAATGCCAGCAGCAGCGTCCTCTCTATTTAAGCGCAGGAATCGCGTCAGGCACTAATGACTCGGTGCTGAGATCAGCAATCGTTCGCGCACCGGTGAGCGTCATCGCCACCTTCATCTCTTTTTCGAAAAGCTCAAGCAGGTTAGCAACTCCCGCCTCACCTGCTGCTGCAAGCGCATAGATAAAGGCGCGACCAATCAATGCTGTATCTGCGCCCATGGCAATCATCCTTACTACATCCAACCCATTACGCACACCAGAATCAGCCAGGATGGCTAAATCACCCTTAACTGCATCTGCAATAGCAGGCAGGGCACGCGCGGTAGAAGGCACGCCATCCAACTGACGGCCACCGTGGTTTGAAACCACAATGCCATCAGCCCCAAAGCGGACTGCATCACGGGCATCATCAGCATCCAGTATGCCCTTAATAACCATTGGGCCATCCCACTGCTCACGAATCCAATCCAGATCTTTCCAGGAAATAGAGGGATCAAAGTTATCGCCAAGCCAGGCAATATAATCTTCAAGCTCCGTCGGCTGACCACGATAATCAGACACATTGCCTAGATCATGCGGGCGACCATGCACACCGACATCCCAAGCCCAAAGAGGATGCAACGCAGCCTGAAGCATACGTTTCATAGGCCCGCTTTTGCCGCTCATGCCTGAATGAGCATCGCGATAACGCGCTCCAGGCACAGGCATATCAACGGTGAAGACTAATGTTTTAACCCCTGCCGCCTTAGCACGCTCAAGCACGTGCTTCATAAAGCCCCGATCCTTCAATACATAAAGCTGAAACCAGATGGGCCGCTCCACTGCCGCTGCCACTTCTGCAATTGGGCATACGGAGACCGTCGATAACGTAAACGGTATGCCTTTCTTGGTCGCTGCCCGTGCTGCCTGGACTTCACCACGCCTAGCGTACATGCCTGTTAGCCCCACCGGCGCCAAGGCAAGAGGCATTGCCATCTTTTCACCAAACAGTTCGGTTTCCAGCGATAGCGACGACATATCCTTCAACACTCGTTGCCGCAGCGCGATACCCGCTAGGTCTTCAACATTGTGCCGCAACGTATGCTCTGCGTATGACCCACCATCAGCATAGTGAAACAGAAACGGGGGGATACGACGCTTGGCAGCTAGGCGGTAGTCCGTCGGTGATGAAATGATCATGGCAGGCCCTATGCAATAAACAGATGCACTATCGATAAGTACTATCTATAAACGGTCATCGAAGCGTCAGTGTTAAACGCCCTAGATAAAATTGGTTTTACCAATTTACAAAAAATTTGCATCAACAGTAATGAGGCGCCGCAGTCGTGTCAAACGCGCATCACGCACCACGGCGTATTTTGGCCATATACTTTAGTTATAAAACAAACAAGCGGTGCCAATAGTCACCAATTTGCTAGCCTTTTACTGTTGAGACAAACCATTAAAGCCCCTACTATTGGTCTTACCAATTATGAGGATCTGTACTAATGACTTATCCACCGCTCCGCCAGCAGCGCCTGGCTGATGTGATTACCGAGCGCCTTGAGGCAATGATTCTTGAAGGTAGCCTCAAGCCTGGCCAGCGCCTGCCCCCAGAAAGAGAACTTGCTGAACGTTTTGGCGTGTCGCGCCCCTCTTTACGTGAAGCCATCCAAAAGCTTGCCGCACGAGGCCTGCTTACCAGCCGCCAAGGGGGTGGTACCTTCGTGAATGAAACGCTAAACAGCGGCTATACCGACCCTTTGCTGGAGATGCTTTCCCGACACAACGAATTTCATTTGGATTTGCTTGAATTTCGCGATGCGATGGAAGGCATTTCGGCTTATTACGCCGCGTTACGCTCAACACCAGCGGACAAAGCGGTATTAATCCAGCGCTTTGAAGAACTTGACGGTGGATTTGTGGGTGCCAACCCCGCCCAGGAAGCAAAGCTGGATGCCGCCTTCCACCTCGCTATTGCAGAAGCCGCTCATAACGTACTGTTACTTCACACTATTCGAGGAATTTTTCATTTATTAGAGCAGAGCATCGTTGATAACCTCGCCCATCTTTTTGCAAAGCCCGACTCGCGCTCGCAGTTAATGAAGCAGCACCGCGCCCTGCTAGATGCGATTTTAGAAGGCCGTGCTGAAGATGCCCGCAGCCGGGCGCACGAGCACCTAGTATACGTTGAGGAAGGTCTTCTCGAGATGGCCAGAGCGGAAACACGCGCCCAGCGAGCCCTGCGTCGTGCCCAAGGTACTAGTAGCACACCCGCATGAGTCGCTTACCCCGCCTTTCAGACTATCGCTGGCGGCTACTCTGGCTGATCGCGATTCCGCTAGGGCTGTTGCTATGCATGTGGCAAGCCGCTCAACTGGCCCGTGAGCAGGCGCTATCAAACTTACAAGACGATGCCGAAAACGAGCTGCGGCTTTCTGCCGCCAACTTAAACGGTTACCTGCTGCGCTATGATTATTTGCCACAAATGCTGGCGACCAGGGAGGGCGTACAACGTTTTTTAGACTCCCCAGACAGCCAAGACCCCATGCCGCTCAACTTACTGCTTGACCGTTTTCGCTTTACCTCTGGGGTCTCTGATGTCTATTTGCTTAACCGCAACGCCGATACCATCGCCGCCAGCAACTGGCACCGCCCCAATACATTCATTGGTCAAAACTACGCGTTTCGCAGCTATTACACCGACGCCATTACCGGAGGGCAGGGGCGTTTCTTTGGTTTAGGCGTACAGTCGCTTGAGCGTGGTTACTACTTTTCTGCGCCGGTGTGGCTTGATGACACCTCCCCCGATGCAAAACCCAACGGCGTTATCGTCGTCAAAGTGCTGCTCGACGATGTTGAAGAGGGCTGGGCGGAACAGGACGCAGAGCTGTTTGTCACCGACAGCGACAATATTATTTTCATGGCCAGCCACCCTGAGCTGCGCATGAATGCCCTCCATCCTCTTACCGACGACCAACGTGACACCCTACGGGCAACCCGACGCTATGCAATGGAGCCTTTAACGCCTTCCGGCATTGAGCTTGAAGCCCCTTACGGGTCCGATAGCTATCTCGTTAGCTTTGCTAGCGGCCCACTAAGCGGTGGGCACTATTTAAGCCTTACGCGCCCCATTCCGGAGTTTGGCTGGCAAATGCATATTTTAAAACCGCTCACCCCCGTGGTGAACGCCCAGTGGATTGCGGCGCTGATGGCGGGAGGCTTATATGGCGTGGTGGCCCTGGGCGGTGGCATTGGTTGGCAACGCTTGCGTTTACGCCGAGAGCGCGAAGCATTTGCAGAGCGCGAACGACAAACCTTAGCCAGGGTACGCGATGAGCTAGAGGTTAGCGTAGAACGAAGAACACGTGATTTAGTCGCCAGTAATCAGCGGCTTTCTGGTGAAATAGAAGAGCGGCGGCGAGCAGAAGCTAATCTACGCCAAACCCAAGATGAGCTGATCCAGGCAGCAAAGCTTGCGGTATTGGGTCAATTGGCTGCCGGTATTAATCACGAGTTAAATCAGCCATTAGCAGCTATTCGTGCCTACGCTGAAAATGGCCGGCGGTTTATTGAACTGGCGCGGGTAGATAAAGCGGATGCCAACCTAGCGCAAATTGTCGAGCTTACCCAGCGCATGGCCGATATTAGTGCTCAGTTGCGCCAGTTCTCTCGTAAGAGTAGCGAGCGCCAGGAAACAATCTCTGTGCAAGCCTGTATTGAGTACGCCCTGCGTTTATTTCACAGCCGCTTACGAGATGATGGCATCGAGGTAGTCCAACAATGGCCCGAGGAAACGCTTTGGGTTGAGGGTGATTTAGTCCGCCTGGAGCAAGTACTGGTGAATCTGATCAGTAACGCATTACAGGCCATGAAAGAGGTAGCATCACCCATGCTGACGCTAAGTGTCGAAATCGCACAACAGCAAGTGATGATCAGCGTTGCCGATAATGGCCCAGGTGTTGCGGAAAACCACTTGGGCCAAATTTTCGAACCCTTCTTCACCACCAAAGCACCCGGTAGCGGATTAGGGCTAGGACTTTCGATTTCCTCACGTATTATGGAGGATCTGGGCGGCAAGCTGCAGGTAGCAAATCAGCCCACAGGCGGGGCGCGCTTCATCATTACGCTACCCTGTTCAGCAACACCTAACGTACTGCCGCCATACTCAGTCAAGGAGAGTAACAACCATGCATGAGCCGTCGACGCTGCCGGTCATGGTGATCGACGACGAACCACACCTGCGTATCACCGCCAGCCAAACACTCGAACTCGCTGGCTACACGCCTCACTGTTTTGAGTCTGCAGAACAAGCGCTTGAGGCACTACCAGCAAACTTTCCCGGCGTAATCGTGAGCGATATTCGCATGCCTGGAATGGACGGTATGGCGCTATTACATGAATTACACAGCCGCGATGCCACACTGCCGATTATCTTAATCACTGGCCACGGTGACATCTCAACCGCGGTGGAGGCGATGCGTGCAGGTGCCTGGGACTTTCTGGAAAAGCCTTTTGCTGGGGATCAGCTACTTGATGTCGTGAGGCGAGGAATCGAAAAGCGCCAGCTGAGCCTGGAAAATTTACGCTTAAAAGCCGAGCTTGAGGTTCAGCAGGCAGCTCTTGGGCCACGCCTTGTGGGCCGCACACCCGTGATTTCTCGTCTGGCGGCAATGATTCAGCGCATCAGCCAAGTAGAGGCTGATGTGCTGCTATTTGGCGAAACCGGCACCGGAAAAGACCTTGTCGCCCGCGCCATTCATGAACGTAGCGCCCGGCGCAATAGCCCGTTTATGGCGATCAACTGCGGCGCAGTACCAGAAAACACCATAGAGTCAGAACTGTTTGGCCATGAGAAAGGCGCCTTTACCGGCGCTGTAGAACGGCGAATTGGTAAGTTTGAGCATGCCAATGGTGGCACCGTGTTCCTGGATGAGATCGAATCAATGCCATTGGCACTTCAGGTGAAGCTGTTGCGCGTATTGCAAGAGCGTAGCGTCGAGCGCCTAGGGGCCAACGAGACGGTGCCACTCAATATACGAGTGATTGCGGCCACCAAAGTGGATCTCAAAGTCGCTGCCGAAGAGGGGAGCTTTCGCGAAGATCTCTACTATCGACTCAACGTGGTTACCCTGCCACTGCCCGCGCTACGCGAACGGCGTGAGGACATTCCGTTGCTGTTCCAGCATTTCGCCGTGGTCGCTGCCAACCGCAGCGGCTTAGAAGCGCCCACCTTGGACAGCCATTCGATAGCCGCGCTACTGGCTCACGACTGGCCCGGTAATGTTCGCGAACTACGCAACCTTGCAGAGCGTTATGTGTTACTGGGAGCAGCCTTTGACTACCGCCTGGATGCGCTACTGGAAGGGGCCAACGCCGACACCGAAGAGCCAACGTTGCCGCGCCAAGTAGAGCTATTTGAAAAGAGCCTGATTAGCCAATCCCTGTCCCGCCATCATGGGCGCGTAACCGACGTATGCCGTCATCTGGGAATACCCCGCAAAACCTTCTACGACAAACTCAAAAAACACAGTTTAAGCGCTGACGATTATCGCCATAGCAGCGACCCTTGACGAAACAACTCAATCAACACGTCCCACGGCGGCACCCAAGGCACCAAGGTAAATAGCGCAATCAGCATAAAGACGTTCGAGAGTGGGCGACGACCATCGCCCAGCTTTAGCGCGGTTCCAAAAGAGCGTTTTAACCGCGCACCTTCTAGGTCCACGCTGAAAAGCTCGTCCAGGCTCAAGTGAATGATAAATCCTAGCAGTACCGCTGCACTATGGCACCAGGCCAGCCAAGCTGGCTGTGCCAGCAAGTGAAAACTAAACGCGGCAGTCATCAGCGCGCACAGCACAGCCGCCATCAATGAGTGCCAAATACCTCGATGAACCGTTAGCCGTGAGAACACCACCGCCGCAAAATAACGCACGCTAACGTAAATGCCACCACACGCCACTAGCAACAAACCTGGTGTTAACCAGGGCTGCAACAACAACACACCAAGCACCAGCGAAGGAACCGATAAAAGATTAAAAATCAGACGGATAGAGCGGGAACGGTCTGCATCAATGTCAGGCAAAATACCGCCAAAGGCTACCAGGGCAATAATTAATAGCGCCTGAGTCGCTGGCCACCACTCAGCCTGCCAGCCGACATAAGCCATTAGCACGCCGCCTGCTGCTGCTACCGTAATGTGCGTGCGAAAATTCGCCATAGCGCGGCATCCTGGAAAACTGGATAAATTACCAGACTTTTGGCTGCCGCAACATGACTATTTAAGAAAAAAGAGTGTTAGGCCAACTGCTTAGCACCTGTATTAGAAAATTTACTGAGAGAGGAACTGATCTTTTAACTTAACGTAGTTACCTGCCGTGTAAGGAAAGAAAGCGCGCTCTTTATCTTTAAGTGGACGCAATGCTTTCGCCGGGTTTCCAGCGTATACATGGCCACTTTCCAAACGTTTGCCTGGCGTGACTACCGCGCCAGCAGCAATAATTACCTCATCCTCGACAATCGCCCCATCCATCACAATCGCCCCCATACCCACCAAAATGCGACTACCCAGCGTACAGCCATGCAAAATCGCTTTATGGCCAATGGTGACATCATCACCAATCGTCAGTGGAAAGCCGTCAGGATTGAAATCGCTGGCATGGGTAATATGCAGCACGCTGCCATCCTGCACGCTAGTGCGAGCGCCAATGCGAATCCGATGCATATCACCCCGAATCACCGTCATCGGCCACACCGAACAGTCATCGCCCAGCTCCACATCACCAATCACCACGCTAGCAGGGTCGATATAAACCCGCTCGCCAAGGCGAGGCGAAACACCTTGAAAGGGTCGTAGGGCATTGCTCATTGCACACTCCTGCTTAAACGCTATTGGATTCAAATATTCAAGGACTATAGCAACCCGCCTAGCAATACAATAAACGTCAGCGGAATCGACACCCAGCGTACAATATTACGCCAGAGTACATAGCCACTCTCCCCAACACCCAATGCTTGTACAACCTGCATACGGGGCATCACCCAGGCCGCAAAGATAGCAATTAACAGCCCGCCCAAAGGCAGGAAAATATCAGGCGGAATACTACTGACTAGCTCAAACACATTGCGCCCAAACAACGGCCTGAAGTCGGCGAGAGTAGAAAACGAAAACGCCGAAAGCAGCCCCAACAGCCATACACTCAACGCTACGACGGCCGTTGACACACTGCGCCGCCATCCAAGCCCTTGCAACGTCGCCACCATGGGTTCAGCGAGGTTAATCGCTGAGGTCCAGGTAGCCAATAAGAGCAACAGAAAGAACACACTTAACCAAAACGCTCCCCAAGGCAGCTCAGAAAAAGCAATAGGCAGCGTCACAAACATCAACCCTGGGCCGTCAGCGGGGTCCATACCTTGGGCAAATACCACCGAAAAGATCGCAATCCCTGCTAACAAGGCAACGCTGATGTCGAGCATTGCAACTGCAAACGCAGCTTTCGGTAGGCTCTGCTCATCAGGCATATAAGCCCCGTAAGCCATTAGCGCGCAGGCCCCTACTGCCAGGGTAAAAAACGCATGCCCCATGGCGTGCAACACCACTGAGGCCGTTACATCGCCAAACGACGGTAAAAACAGCCATGAAAGGGCTGTACCAAATCCGTCAGTGGTTGTGGCATAACCAGCCAGTAGCAACAATAAACCGTACAGCAGCGGCATTAATAGGTTGTTCAACCTCTCTAGGCCTTTGGCAACGCCCGCTGCCACCACCGTCATGGTCATAAATAGGAACAACGAGTGGTTAAAAATCAACAGGCCTGGGTTTGCCAGAAATGCATCGAAACCCGCACCTATTTCTGCTGCGCTTGCACCATCGAAATTGCCGTTAATTGAAGCGACTAAAAACTCAATCGACCAACCTGACACCACCGAGTAAAACGATAAAATACAGAAGACGGTGAATGCACCAAATAACCCTAACCAGCGCCAGTGTCGAGAAGCACCTGCTTCAACGGCCAGCTTACTTAGCGCTTGCATTGGCCCACGACGCCCTGCCCGACCAATTAAAATCTCGGCCATCATTACGGGGATACCTAACAGCAGTACAAACGCCACATAGATCAATAAAAATGCCGCACCACCGTTCTCGCCTGCAACGTACGGGAAACGCCAAATATTACCCAGCCCAACTGCAGCTCCCGTTACCGCTAAGATAAAGGCCCGCTTTGACCCCCAGCGCTCCAGCGTTTCACTCATCACTTGCTCCTGCCATTGGTGGCACTAGTTGGCAACACTAAAAGGCGGCAAGCCTAGCAGGCGCTTACGCCCAGGCCAAACCCTGGTTCAAGCCACCGTATTCAGTCCAAACATTGAAACACGGCCTCACCGCCCGCACTGTGTCATTATTATTGCGTTTTTATGCGCCCCTAACGTATTAAAAACGTTGCGAGTTAAAAAATTAATGCCTACGAGGTGCCTATGTCCCGCAATCCGTTGCTAGAGCCGCACGAGCTTCCCCCTTTCGCTGACATTCGCGCCGAACACGTCGTGCCTGCGGTAGAAACGCTGCTGAATGAAAGCCGAGAAGTCATCGACCGACTCGCTCAACAGGCCGCTACAGCGCCACCACGTTGGGATAACTTTGCTGCGCCGCTAGAGGCTGTTAATGACCGGCTTACCCAAGCGTGGTCGCCCATCTCTCATCTCAACGGCACGATGAACACAGCCGAGCTGCGGGAAGCTTATCAAGCATGTTTGGAAAAACTCTCGGCGTTTAGCACCTGGATGGGACAACACGAAGGTCTCTTTAATGGCTGGCAAGCGCTTAAGCAGGGTGATGAATGGGCAACGCTAACGCCTGCTCAGCAGCGCACAGTAGAAAACGCTTTACGTGATTTCCGCTTAGCTGGGGTTGATTTACCTGCTGACAAAAAGGCTCGCTACGGCGAGATTCAAGCGCGTCTCTCCAGCCTATCCAATCAGTTTTCAAACAACGTGCTCGATGCTACCCAAGCTTGGCATAAGGATATTGGTCATCTTGATGAACTCACCGGCGTGCCGGAAAGCGCGCTTGATACGCTAAAAGCAACCGCCCAGGCAAAAGGCGTCGATGGGTACCGCATCACCCTCGATTTCCCGAGCTTTTTCCCCATTATCAGTTATGCCGACAACCGAGAGTTGCGGCGAGAGGTATACACCGCGTTTGTCACGCGTGCTTCCGATCAAGGCCCAGACACAGGTAAGTTCGATAACGCTCCCGTTCTTGAAGAGATTTTGGCGCTCCGCCAAGAGCTCGCCCACCTGCTTGGCTTTAATACCTACGCCGATTACTCGCTCACCACTAAGATGGCCGACTCTCCCGAACAGGTGCTTGAGTTTTTGAATGACCTAGCTCGCCGCGCCGTTCCCCAGGCCAAGGAAGAAGTCGCGGAGCTCAGCGACTATGCCCGTGAGGAACTAGGGCTTGAAACGCTTGAGCCGTGGGATGTGTCCTATGCCAGCGAAAAGCTGCGCGAGGCACGTCACTCCATCTCACAAGAGCAGCTTCGTCCTTACTTCCCTGCGCCACAGGTGGTAGATGGGCTGTTCCAGGTAGTAGAACGTCTTTACGGTGTTCGCGTGGAAGCAGCGCCTGATGCGCCTAGCTATCACAACGATGTTCAATATTTCCGCATTACCGAACAAGGTAAGCCGACCGCCGGTTTCTATTTGGATTTGTACGCTCGCGAAAACAAGCGTGGCGGAGCGTGGATGGCCGATTGCCGAGTACGTCGTCAAACTGAAAATGGCCTACAACTGCCAGTGGCGTTTCTGACCTGCAACTTCACCGCCCCAGTGGGCGATAAACCCGCTCTGCTAACCCATGATGAAGTCACCACGCTATTTCATGAGTTCGGCCACGGCTTGCATCACATGCTGACCAAACAGGACATCGCCGATATCTCTGGCATTAACGGTGTTGCTTGGGATGCGGTTGAACTGCCCAGCCAATTCATGGAGAACTACTGCTGGGAACGCGAAGGGTTAGACTTGATTGCCAAGCACGTCGATACTGGCGAGCCTCTGCCCGCTGACCTGCTAGCGCGTTTACAGGCTGCCAAGAACTTTCAGTCAGCAATGGGGATGGTGCGCCAAATAGAGTTTTCATTATTCGACTTGCGCCTGCACCATGAGTTGGAAGCGCCTAGCGCCAGCGACGTTCAAACGCTATTGAACGACGTACGCAGCCACACATCTGTCGTACCGACGGTTGACTTTAACCGCTTCCAGAATAGCTTTAGCCATATTTTTGCGGGCGGCTATGCGGCGGGCTATTACAGCTACAAATGGGCGGAAGTGCTCTCTGCCGATGCTTGGAGCGCGTTCGAAGAAGCTGGGATTTTTGACCCTAACACTGGCCAACGCTTCCGCCAGGAAATTTTGGAACCAGGCGGTGCGAGGGATGCCGCCGAGCTATTTCGTGCTTTCCGAGGCCGCGAACCAAGCGTAGAGCCATTATTACGCCATAGCGGTATTCGCGCAGCCTGAGGTTTATTTTCACTATCACCGGGTGCGGTACCTGTCTTGTTAGCGCACCCTTGGAGCCTGTTATGTCGAGTGTGAAACGCTTTATTGCTGGGGTAACCTGCCCACGCTGCGCGGCCATGGACCGGATTCGTGCCTGGGAGCAAAACAACATTCGCTACCGGGAATGCGTTAACTGCGATTTTTTCGAGCAGTTGCCGATTGAAGATGAGACAGCACCAGAGCTGACTACCCGCGTTAACCAAGTACGCGAAGAGCAAAAAACGCAGGATGTACAGCCAGTACGCATTCTCGACCCCAGTAAACCTAAACGTTAACCGCCTATTCCCAGCATTTATGCTACCGCTTTCAATTTAAGCCTCCACTACGTTGGGGGCATACCATACCACCAACTCCTCACTCCTCACTCCTCACTCCTCACTCCTCACTCCTCACTCCTCACTCCTCACTCACAAAAGTGTGCGAAAAACCACACACCAACTAACCTATGGTGTGCGAAACCCCAGACACTCAACGCTTTTTTAGTTTCAACCAAAGTTGAATAAGAAAACTTTAAGTAGCTGATTTTAATAATCACCCCGCCTATTGGCATGACTATCGCTGTATACAAATTGCTTAACGTTCAAGCCACTGGCTGTGCCAGCACGCCAGACGATAATCCCAATAACAGCTTAGGAAATCTCGCCATGCGCAATATGATGCCTAAAACCGTCGCCTTTCTTGCCAGTAGTGCCCTTCTAGCAGCAGGCACTGCCCAAGCAGACCGCTCAGAATGGCCCGATAACTTCACTGTCGGTACCGCAAGTCAGGGCGGCACCTACTTCGTTTATGGCTCAGGCTGGGCTAACTTTATTGCTGATGAGCTGGATGTTTCAGGTGGCGGTGAAGTCACCGGCGGCCCGACTCAAAATCTAGCGCTCGTTCATAGCGGCGATATGGCCTTTGGTCTGACGACGATGGGCCCAGCGTCAGACGCTGTTAACGGTGAAAGTCCACTAGCGCCTGGCTTGGCAATGGACAATGTATGCGCGCTGTTCCCGATGTATGAAACACCCTTCTCTATTGCCGCTCTTTCAAGCTCAGGCATTGAATCCATCTCAGACATTCCTGATGGCGCGCGCATTGGCTTCGGCCCAGCAGCTTCTACATCAGACACTTACTTCCCCGCTATCCTCGAAACGCTGGGCGTTGAGTTTGATCGTCGTAATGGCGGCTGGTCTGACTTAGGTGGTCAGCTGCAGGATGGCCTGCTGGATGTGATCGCGTTTGCAGCGGGTATTCCGATTCCGGCCGTTAGCCAACTCGAAGTACAGACCGATGTGAACATCATTGAGTTTACCGAAGAAGAGATGGCCACCGTCCTGGACGCCTTCCCGGTTGCTGAATTCACTATCCCAGCAAGCACTTACACCACACTGGAAGAAGACGCACGCGCTGTGTCTATGTGGAACTTCGCCATTGCGGGCTGTGATCTGCCGGAAGACTTTATCTATGAAGTCACCAAAGCCACGATGGAAAACAATGACCGTATGCGCTCAGTGCACCGCAGCGCTGAAACCACCATTCCAGAAAACATCGTCCACAACAATGTGCTGCCCTTCCATCCGGGCGCCGCACGCTGGTACGAAGAGAATGGCTACGACATCGATGATGACATGATCAACTAAGCCAAGCCCCTCTTCACGCTGCCCTGTTTTCCGCTGGCCGGGCGGGGCAGCGTTCGCTACCGCCTCTTTTTTGCTTTTGCTGTGAGGGTGACCTCTGATGAGTCACAATACCGATCAAGACCCCAACGGCCTCAAGGATGACGCCCAAACTGCTTCATCGATACCCGAGTCAATTGCCGAGGGTGTCGATGAAGAGGTTGTCGAGTCCAACCGCCGTGTGTTTGTTGGCTGGCAGTTCCTTTTGTTTGCCGCACTGGCCATTGGCTATTCAAGCTTCCACCTGTTTTCGCTCAATGTGTATCCGATGGAAACCTGGTCGTTTCGCATTGTGCACATTGCCGGTGCGCTAATTTTAGGGTACGGGCTGTTTGCCGGTGCTCGCTTTGCAGAAGATGATCAGCAAGCCTCCCCTGCATGGCTCAAATGGGCCAGCTATGCGCTCCTAGCGCCTGCGATCTATGCACTTGTACAGGTCGTTCTGATGCAGCAAACACTCAATGGCGGTGCCATGCGCATCGATCCCAGTATTGAGACACTGCATTACGGCTACCCACTGATAGCCACCACAGCTGCAGCTATTGCTCTCTCGTGGTTCTATCGTCAGGCACGCCACCGCTTTAATCCCGCCGATCTCGTTCTGATGGTGTGCGCCATCGCCAGCGCTGCTTACTTGCTAATGGCCTTTAATACCAATATGCGCATGTCGACAGGCACCTCGTTTGCTCCTCCCGGCATTTCTTGGGCGGCCATTGCGGGCTCACTGCTGATTCTTGAGCTTACTCGTCGCGTGGCTGGTTTAGCACTGGTGGTTATTTCAGCGGTTTTCTTGGTCTATGTCTTTGCTGGCCAGCATCTACCAGGCTTCCTAGGCTACCCAGGCTTGTCCGTGCAGCGCTTCTTCAGTCAGGTCTATACCGATGCGGGCATCCTTGGCCCAACGACCGCGGTGTCATCGACTTATATCATTTTGTTTATTATTTTCGCGGCGTTTTTACAGGCCTCCAAAGTAGGCGATTACTTCGTCAACTTTGCGTTCGCAGCCGCTGGCCGTGCCCGTGGCGGCCCGGCGAAAGTATCTATTTTTGCTTCCGGCTTAATGGGCATGATCAACGGCACATCAGCGGGTAATGTGGTATCGACTGGCTCGCTTACCATCCCGCTGATGAAAAAAGTCGGCTATCCGGCGCGCAGTGCTGGTGCCATTGAAGCAGCGGCGTCTACTGGTGGTCAGATCATGCCGCCCATCATGGGGGCAGGCGCCTTTATCATGGCGGAAGTCACCGGCATTCCTTATACAGAAATTGCGATTGCGGCGGTCATTCCAGCCATTCTTTACTTCGCCTCTATCTACTTTATGGTGGATTTTGAAGCGGCGCGTAAGGGCATGCGTGGCATGCGTAAAGATGAAATCCCGCTATTCTCCAAGCTGGTTAAACAAGTCTATCTATTCGCGCCAATCATCATTCTTATTGTCGCTCTCTTTATGGGCTACTCCGTCATTCGTGCCGGTACACTAGCCACCGCATCAGCGGCAGTTGTTAGTTGGATCTCACCCAATAAAATGGGTATTCGGGCTATTTTGAGAGCCCTCCAACTAGCGGGCATAATGTCGATTCAGATCATCGCGGTGTGTGCTTGCGCGGGCCTTATTGTTGGCGTTATATCACTGACGGGCGTCGGCGCGCGCTTCTCTTCACTGCTGTTAGGCCTTGCCGGGGTTAGCCAGCTATTGGCATTAGTTTTTGCCATGCTGATCAGTATCCTGCTCGGCATGGGCATGCCTACCACGGCAGCCTACGCGGTAGCAGCATCGGTGGTGGCACCCGGCTTGATCAATATCGGTATCGAGCCGCTCGTAGCACACTTCTTTGTGTTCTACTTCGCGGTCGTGTCGGCCATTACGCCGCCAGTGGCGTTAGCATCTTACGCCGCCGCCGGTATTTCTGGGGATAACCCCATGGGCACATCGGTCGCTTCGTTTAAAATTGGTCTTGCTGCATTTATCGTGCCGTTTATGTTCTTCTACAGCCCAGCCATGCTAATGGAAGGCTCCGCGATGCAAATACTTCGTGTCGGGGTGACCGCCACACTGGGGATCATCTTGCTTTCAGGCATGGTGCAAGCATGGTTCTTTGGGCCGGTAAACACCTTACAGCGTGTGGTTATGCTGGTCGGTGCGCTGTTTATGATTTACGGCGGCATTTACAGCGATATTGCAGGCCTGGCCATTGGCGCAGCGCTGTTCATTATGCAGCGTAAGCAGCATGGCAATAAGGCCACGCCCAGCACCACTTAACGGCACAATCGGCTATTCACTTAACCACTAGCCATTAACCGCCCAACGAAAACGCCCGCTCGAGAGCTATCGAGCGGGCGTTCTTCTTGATCGCTAGGCTAGATTATTTAAGAGCGCACTAGCCTCTCAGGTTATCAACAATTTTCAGTACGGGTGCTGCCTGATTAAGCGTGTAGAAGTGTAGGCCAGGTGCACCGCCATCGAGTAAGCGCTCACACAAACGGCTAACAACATCGGTGCCAAAAGCGGCAATAGCGTCACTATCATCACCATAAGCTTCCAACTGCTTGCGAATCCAACGGGGAATTTCTGCGCCACAGGCATCTGAAAAACGCGCCAATTTGGTGTAGTTAGTAATCGGCATAATGCCAGGAATAATCGGCTGCTCGACACCTAATGCCCGAGCTTTTTCAACAAAATGGAAGTAGGCATCCGCGGTAAAAAAGTACTGGGTGATGGCCATGTTGGCGCCAGCCTTCATTTTACGGGCAAAGTTTTCCACATCCTTATCGAGATTGGGTGCCTGTGGATGAGATTCAGGATAGGCGGCCACCGCAATATCAAAATGGTCACCGGTTTCCGCTCGGATAAACTCGACCAGTTCATTGGCGTAGCGCAACTCACCAATGCTTCCCATGCCCGATGGCATGTCGCCACGTAGCGCCACTAAGCTGTCGACACCCTCTTCACGATACTGCGCTAGCAGGTCGCGCAATTGCGCTTTTTCACTGCCAATGCAGGAAAGGTGTGGCGCGGTCGTAATGCCGCTCTGGCTAACGGTGCGCACAATATCGCGTGTGCGCGCTTGAGTGGAACCACCGGCACCATAAGTGACCGAGAAAAAGCGCGGATGTCGAGCGGCCAGTTCATCGCGCACGTGCATTAACTTCTCTCTTCCCGCATCGGTATTGGGCGGAAAGAATTCAAAGCTAATACCTAACGGGTGCTCTTGACTACTCATGGGACTTCCTCGCAAAGCGTTAACATCGTGATAATTTAGGTTATTCTCCTCTTTCCGCCGCGCTGGAGCTAATGAAAGATTCCACAGTCGGCCTTTAATTCGGCTCATGTTAGCTATTTACACAACTACTGAGTTACATAGAGCTATTTAACCAACAGCGTCATCATCTAACGACTAGGATGCAGAAATGGATTTAGCGCCAAGTGCCCTAATGGGGCCACTGTTGATGTTATTGGGGTTTGTAGGCTTGGGATGGATTGCCGCACAGCGCTTAAAAATCGACCCGCGCCCCATTGCCACATTACTGGTTTATCTGATCGCACCACTGACCATTTTCCGTGCACTGATGAACGGCGGCCCTACGGCGGAGTATCTGCTATTAACACTGGCGCTATTCATCTTGGTAAGTACCATGGCGCTGGCCGTACGCTGGTTTACCCAGCACCGCTTTGGAGCACAGGAAGGGGCGCTGTTAGCGTTCTCTTCTGGCACTGGCAATACCGGTTACTTTGGCCTGCCCGTGGCGCTAATTTTACTGCCGCCAGAAGGTGTCACGCTTTATCTCTTCTGCATGTTAGGGATTAATCTATACGAGTTTACGGTGGGCTTTTACTTAAGTGCCCGCGGCCACTTTTCCATGCGCCAAAGTCTGATCAAAATTGCTCGACTGCCGCTGGTCTACGCGTTTTTGTCTGCGCTGCTGCTGAATGCACTTAACGTGACACTTCCCAGCGCACTGATGAACTCGCTTGACGTTTTCCCCGCCACCTACACCCTGCTAGGTATGATGATTATTGGCATGACCCTTAGCCAGGTGACGCTTGATGCTTGGGACTCCCGCTTTGTTGCCACCTGCGTGGGCTTACGTTACCTACTTTGGCCGCTGGTGATGCTAGTCGCCGTTTTATTACTTCAAGCCTTGGGCCCGCTTGCACCAGAACTCGGTATGGCGTTGTTACTGTTAGGCGTCGTACCCATGGCCTCTAATGTGGTGGTAGTCGCGATGGAGCTAGGGATTCAACCGCAAAAAGGAGCATTAGCGGTGCTTACCACCACGCTATTAGCGCCATTACTAATTCCTCTCTATCTCCACCTCATGCTGCAACTTACCGGGCTAGGCCTCTGATTGGGTTAAAAGCCTTCAACCCCCGCCAGCTTTAGCTGAGCGGCCATCCGCTGCACGTCTGGATGGCTGAAAAATGCCACCAGCGCGTCAGCACGCACGGGTCCAACGCCGGGTTCGGCTTGCCAATCTGAGTGTGTGTAACCTGCTAACGTATCCCAATCCCCTAGCTGGGCGCTGCCACCTGGTGGTATCCCTAACGCCGCTAACCACTGAACATAGGAGGCCGCCTGTGCGGCCTGGAACTGAGCGACAAGCGCTGCTGAACGAACGCTTCCCACGCCATGTGCCCGCTGAAGCTGTGCCGGCGTTGCTGCCAGCCAGCCTAGCAGTTCGGTCACAACACCAGCCTCCATAAGCGCTTTCCAGGTGCCCTCTCCCACGCCCTGCATGTTTAACTGATCGCTTAAGAAGCTAAGCCGCGCCAGCAACTGCGAGTCGCAGTCCGTGGTAAGCGTAAAGCAACTTAACAGGTGATAGCGCTCTGGCGAGGGCACGCCAAGGGCCGCTCGCTCCTGGGTTTGCCAAACGACTTCTGTTGCCTGGGGAATAGTGAGACCCGCCAATGTTATCGCGATATGATCACCCGGGCGCACGTCCCATGCTTCCCAGCGCTCCAGAGACCCCAGCGACACACGACTAATACGCCGTCCTTCTAGCGTCACTGGGTAAAGCCACAACAGCGGCGTCACGCGCCCTGTTCGACCAACGCGAAACTCGACACCACGCACCTGAGCTAACGCCTGCTGAGCGGGGTACTTCCACGCAACGGCCCACTCCGGCGGCGATGATGACCAGCGTTGCCCTCCAGGGCGCTCGGACTGTTTCAGTACCACTCCATCGGTGGCGAACGGCAATGGGCCGTTAAACCACGTATCGCGCCAGTTGGCGGCGTCATGCTGGGAATTGATAGGGTGGGTGTAATCGGCGGTATCAAAGCCTAACGCGGTCAGTTGGCCAAGCCTTTCATTCATCTCTCTCGGCCCTTCTGGCCAATCCCAGATAAACAGCCCGATACGCTCACGGGTTTGCCGCGAAGGTGATGCCTGAGCCATGGCCCCGGCAACAGCACCTCGCGCGCCAGAGGCGGAACTCTGCGACTGAATATGATCATTCAATATCCAGTAGAGTTCGCCCTGGAATACTGCGGATAGCGGCGTTGGTAGCCTATTTGGCACGGCGGGGAGTTGCTGTACACGAACCGTCCAGTTCTGCCCGCGTTCACCGTCACCGCGGCTAACCGCTTCGACCAACACGCCCTCTTCGTAGCGTAGCGTTATCGCAACACCATCGACCTTAGGCTGGATCCAAAGATCATCTCGGCGGCTCATAAAGCGTCTCACACCGTCATCATCGGCCTTATTCAAGCCCGTTTGCGCCACGGGATGATCTAGCGTGCCAGCGCTACGGGTGACTCTGGTTAGCGGCCGTTGCCGAGCCACTTCCCCCAGGCAGGCTTGCCAGTTTGCTAGCCGAGCGACCGCTTGATCGTAAAGCTCATCATCAATCAGTGACTCGCCCTGATCGTGATAGGCACTGTCCCATCGAGCAATATGCTCTGCAAGTGTTTGGCTCTCTTGCGCCAGCCGTTCACGGGGCCAGTCAGGGCACACGTTGGCCTGTGCGGATAAGGTGACACTCATCAACCAAGCAACCAGTAACCACTTCCAGCCTGCTGCACGCCACTTTCTCATGCTTCACCTCTCCCTCTTACCTCCCTTATCCATAAAGTAATCTTAGCGTAAGGCTTATCATCCCATTCAACGCACAACAAAAACGCCCCTTGGCGTAGGCCATAGGGGCGTTCTCTCTTACGACAGGCGTTGCCTGGTTTACAAACCAGCAGCTTGGCGCAGAGTGTCGGCTTTATCGGTTTTTTCCCATGGGAAGGCGGTAAAGGTTTCTGTATGAACTTGGCCTTTGTCGTCTACCCAGCTGTAGCTATGCTCAAACGGCTCACGTCCAAAGTGACCATAAGCAGACGTGAGGCGGTACATCGGGTGTAGCAGGTCGAGCATTTTGGTAATCGCGTAAGGGCGCAGATCAAAGTGCTCACGCACTAGCTCGACAATTTTAACATCGTCGATTTTACCGGTGCCGAAGGTATCGATGGAAACTGACGTCGGCTCGGCAACGCCGATAGCGTAGGAAACCTGGATTTCGCACTTATCAGCCAAGCCTGCGGCAACGACGTTTTTAGCCACGTAACGGCCAGCATAAGCGGCGCTGCGGTCAACTTTAGACGGGTCTTTGCCAGAGAAGGCTCCACCACCATGCCGCGCCATACCGCCGTACGTATCGACGATAATTTTACGCCCTGTTAAGCCACAATCGCCCACCGGGCCACCAATAACAAACTGGCCGGTCGGATTAATGTGGTACTGGGTATGCTCATCCAGCCACTCAGCGGGAATCACCTGTTCGACGATTTCGCGCTTAACCATTTTGCGCAGGTCGTCTTGGCCGATTTCCGGGTCGTGCTGAGTAGACAATACGATAGCATCGACACCACAGGGCTTGCCTTCCGCGTTATAACGGAACGTTACCTGACTTTTGGCATCCGGGCGTAGCCACGGCAGCAGGCCGTTTTTACGCAGCTCCGCCTGACGCTCAACCAAACGGTGCGAGTAGTGAATTGGCGCCGGCATAAACGAGTCGGTTTCGTTAGTCGCGTAGCCAAACATCAACCCCTGATCGCCAGCACCCTGATCTTCAGGTTTCGTGCGGTCGACGCCCTGAGCGATATCAACGCTTTGTTTGCCGATCAGGTTGATCACCCCACAGGTTGCGCCATCAAAGCCCACGCGAGATGAGGTGTAGCCAATATCGGTAATCACATCACGTACCAGCGCTTCCAGATCAACCCACGCAGACGTGGTGATCTCACCAGCAATAATGGCAACGCCTGTCTTCACCATGGTTTCACAGGCAACGCGGGCCTGTTTATCTCGGGCGATAATGGCATCTAGTACCGCGTCGGAAATCTGGTCGGCAATCTTATCAGGATGCCCTTCGGAGACAGACTCGGAGGTAAACAGGGAATATTCGCTCATCGCGCTCTCGACCCTCTGTATGACGGCTGCAGAGTGACCGCAGCATCAGCAGGAAATCATGGCAGGAAGTTCAGTTCCCTGCCCATATATAGAAGCGGCACGACAATTTTCGCTACCACTTCGGGAGGCAGAGTCTACACGCTGTTGGGGGTTCTTCCCAGAACGTGGCTCCAGAATTTGCCGCCGCCGGGGAAGTCAGCGACAATAGCGCCTTTATTATTTCCGTTTTCAGGCGAGGAGCACCCCCATGCCGTCCCGTTTTGAGCTGGCCAATGCCATTCGCGCCCTTTCCATGGATGCTGTTCAGAAGGCCAAATCTGGCCACCCTGGCGCGCCTATGGGCATGGCTGATATCGCCGAGGTGCTGTGGAATGACTACCTCAAGCACAACCCCGAAGATCCCAAGTGGGCTGATCGCGACCGGTTCGTGTTGTCTAATGGCCACGGCTCAATGCTGCTTTATTCGCTGCTGCACCTCAGCGGCTATGAATTAAGCCTGGAACAGCTGCAGAACTTCCGTCAGTTGCATTCGCCCACGGCTGGCCACCCGGAATTTGGCTACGCCCCAGGCATCGAGACCACCACCGGCCCGCTGGGCCAAGGGTTCGCCAACGCCGTTGGTTTTGCGATTGCTGAAAAAACGCTGGCCGCGCAGTTTAATCGCCCTGGCCACAACATTGTTGATCACCATACTTGGTGCTTCCTGGGTGACGGCTGCTTAATGGAAGGCATCTCCCATGAAGCCGCATCGCTGGCAGGTACTCAACAGCTTGGCAAGCTGATTGCCCTGTATGACGACAACGGCATCTCTATTGATGGTGAGGTTGAAGGCTGGTTTACCGACGATACCGCTAAGCGCTTTGAAGCGTACGGCTGGCACGTGGTGCCGAACGTCGACGGTCATAAGCCGGAAGAGATCAAAGCGGCTATTGAATTAGCCAAGAGCCACGACGATAAGCCTAGCCTGATTATCTGCAAAACAATCATTGGCTTTGGCGCACCTAACAAACAGGGTAAAGAAGAGGCACACGGCGCACCCTTAGGTGACGACGAAGTGGCTCTCGCCCGTAAGCAACTCGGCTGGGAACACGCACCGTTCCATATCCCCGAGCCCGTTTATTCTGCTTGGGATGCCCGTAACGCTGGCAAAACCCGCCAGCAGGAGTGGGATGCCCGCTTCGCCCGTTATGCCGAAGCATTCCCAGCCGAAGCCAAAGAGTTTGAGCGCCGCATGAAGGCGCAGCTACCGGCAGAGCTTTCAACAGCCGCGCTCATTGAGCAGGCTCAAGAGAAAGGTGAAAGCATTGCCTCTCGCAAGGCCTCTTTTGAAGCGTTGAATGTTATCGGCCCGCAAATGCCTGAGCTGCTCGGTGGTAGCGCTGATCTTGCGCCATCTAACTTGACCTTCTGGAAGGGCGCCAAAGCCATCACTCCGGAAGACGCTAGCGGCAATTACCTGCACTACGGGGTACGTGAGTTCGGCATGGGCGCGGTGATGAATGGTATCGCCCTCCACGGTGGTTTCGTTCCGTATGGCGCGACCTTCCTGATTTTCATGGAATACATGCGTAACGCCGTGCGGATGGCCGCGCTGATGGGCCAACAGGCCATTTATGTATTTACCCATGACTCTATTGGTCTGGGCGAAGATGGTCCCACCCACCAGCCGATTGAACAGCTGACCAGCCTGCGCACAACGCCTAACCTGAACACATGGCGCCCCTGTGACGCGGTTGAAACAGCGGCTTCCTGGGATGCAGCGGTGAAACGCCACTCTGGCCCCACCGCGTTGGTGCTCTCGCGCCAGAATCTGCCTCATCAGCAGCGCACCAAGGCGCAACTAGCGGCCATTCAGCGCGGTGGTTACATTTTGAAAGACAGTGACGGCACGCCCGAGCTGATTTTGATTGCCACCGGCTCTGAAGTATCGCTTGCCATGGACGCCGCAGCAGAACTAGAGCAGCAAGGTAAAGCGGTGCGCGTGGTCTCCATGCCGTCAACCTACCGTTTTAATGGCCAGGACGCGGAATACCGTGAAAGTGTACTGCCCAAAGCAGTCACCAAACGGATTGCGATCGAAGCGGGCCATGCCGACTACTGGTACAAGTATGTTGGCCTGGATGGTCGTGTTATCGGTATGACCACCTACGGTGAATCTGCACCTGCGGGCGAACTGTTCAAACATTTCGGCTTTACGGTTGAAAATATTGTTAAACAGGCCAATGAGCTACTGGGCTAACGCCATGCAGGCTGATCTAGCGCGGGTTCTGCCATGCCCGCGCTAAATGGTCTGCTATGGCTAATTAGCTATTGGTTAATTGGGGAAGTGGTCATCCACTTCTCCGGTTTGCCTTTTTCTTCAGGGGTGGTGGGCATGCTGTTGCTATGTGCCACCCTTGGTGTCTTAGGGCGCGTGCCTTCAAGTTTAGCGGCCGCAGCACAACCGTTAATCGCGCTTCTGGCCATGTTGATTATGCCAGGCGTCGTTGGCGTGTTCTTTATTCTGGATGAACTCGCGGGTCAGTGGTTCGCCATAATCATTGCGCTATTGCTAGGGACGTTATTAAGCGTGATTACCACGTTATGGTTATTACAACGGCTAATTGGGCGATCAGATGCCCACTGATATGCTGTCCACTCTAACAGCCACACCGCTGTTTGCTGTAGGACTTACGCTTGCAGCCTATTTGCTCGGTAACTTGCTCTTTAAGCGCTTGCGTAACCCTTCTTGGCTACCCGCTATTTTAATCGCTGCGTTGCTATTAGCAGCGGCACTCGTCGCGATAGGGCTGCCTTATTCGATTTACCAACAAGGGGCCTCATGGCTCACCATTTTGTTAGGGCCGGCGACCGTTGCCTTAGGCATGCCACTCTATCAACAGCTGCCGCGCATTCGTGAACTTTGGCAACCGCTGACACTTTGTTTACCGATCGCCGCCGCACTAGCGGCCTGCTACGCAATCGGCATTGCTTGGCTAATGGGGGCTAGCCCCACTATTTTGGCGTCACTCGCCGCCAAATCAGTCACCGCGCCAATCGCCATCGGTATTACTGAACAGCTCGGCGGCAACGTAGCGTTACTAATGGGGGCGCTGCTAGTGACAGGAGTAGTTACTATTCCCTTCGTGAGTGTCGTTGCCCGGCTGCTAAAAATTAACGATGAACGCATTATTGGTTTCGCACTGGGTCTCAATGGCCATGCCATTGGCACTGTGCGAGCATTTGAACTGAGTCCAACGGCTGGCGCGTTTGCCTCGTTAGGCATGAGTTTAACCGGTATTTTTACCGCCCTGTTGCTGCCACTCGCTTGGCGGCTGATCGGCACGGTCAGCTGAAAACAAACTCAGTTGAAATACGCTATCATTGAGCAATTTTTTTGAGAGCCGCTTCGCGACATGGCTAATGCAAACTCGACATATCGAATTGCCATTAATGGTTACGGACGCATTGGCCAATGCGTGTTAAGAGCGTTGGTTGAGCGCAACCACCCAGAAATTGAAGTGGTTGCCATCAATGAGCTATCTGATCTTGCGACGATTACCTACCTTACTCGCTATGATACGACCCATGGTCGTTTCCCTGGCGAAGTAGACAATGACGGTGAATGCCTGCTTATCAATGGCCAGCGCATACACGTTCTTTGCGAGCGTGATCCGCAGGCTCTGCCCTGGGCAGCACTAGACATTGATTTAGTGCTGGAATGCTCTGGTAGTTTCAAGGATCGTGCGACAGCGGAGCAGCATTTAGCCGCTGGCGCCAAGAGACTGCTGTTTTCTCAACCCGCCGAAAGCGATGTGGATACGACGATTGTGTGGGGCATTAACGAACATGAACTCACACTCTCCCACCGCGTTCTCTCAGCAGCCTCATGCACCACAAACTGCCTTGTCCCGTTACTCACCGTACTGGACGAAGCACTAGGGCTTGAACACGGCGTTACCACCACCATCCACTCGGCCATGAACGACCAGCCCGTCATTGATGCTTATCATCAAACGGATCTGCGCCTGACACGCTCGGCTATGCAGTCAATTGTCCCCGTGGACACTGGGTTAGCCGTCGGGATCAGCCGCTTGATGCCAAGTCTGTCCGGTCGTTTTGAATGCCTGCACGTACGCGTACCAACCATTAATGTCTCTGCCATGGATGCCGCATTGACTGTGCGTCGTAATACGAGCGCCGAACACGTTAACGACTTACTACGATCCGCCAGTCAGCAGCGCTTAGCTGGCGTATTAGGCTATACCGAAGCCCCCATGGCATCGATAGATTTTAATCATGATCCACGCTCTGGCATCCTAGACGCCACTCAAACACGGGTCGCAGGGACACGCTTAATTAAGCTGCTGTGTTGGTTTGATAATGAATGGGGCTTTGCCAATCGTATGCTGGATATCACCCAACGGCTGGCATCGCTTTCCAAAAGCAACGCTCGCTAGGCTGCATCATGTCTTTTCATCTGCTTGAACACGAGGAAACCGCTCACATGAACGTGCAAAAAATGACCGATCTGCCCCTGGAAGGGCAGCGCGTGCTGATTCGTGAAGACCTTAACGTACCGATCAAACATGGCCGTGTTTCCAGTGACGCTCGTCTTCGCGCAGCGCTGCCGACTATTCAGGCAGCAGTTCAAGCAGGTGCGAAAGTGATGCTAATGAGTCACTTAGGCCGCCCAACTGAAGGAGAGCCTGCTGAAGAATTTTCACTGGCTCCCGTCGCAGAGCGCTTAGGCGAGTTGCTTAGCCGCCCCGTAACGCTAATCAGCGATTATCTCGAGACAGCGCCAACATTGGCTAACGGCGATGTTGTGCTGCTAGAAAACGTGCGCTTTAACAACGGTGAGAAAAAAGACGACGAACAGCTTTCCAAACAATACGCAGCGTTATGCGACGTTTTTGTAATGGATGCCTTCGGTACGGCTCATCGTGCACAGGCCTCTACTCACGGCGTGGCGCGCTTTGCCCCACAGGCGTGCGCAGGACCGCTGCTTGCCCAAGAGCTTGATGCGCTTGAAAAAGCGTTGGCAAACCCGGCGCGCCCCATGACAGCCATTGTAGGCGGCTCTAAAGTATCCACCAAGTTAGACGTGCTAACCGCCCTTTCAGACAAGTGCGACCAACTGATTGTTGGCGGTGGTATCGCCAACACGTTTATCGCTGCAGCAGGCTATAATGTTGGCAAATCGCTCTTTGAGGCAGATTTAATTGGCCAAGCAAAAGCACTCATGGAGAAAGTAGCCATACCATTACCGACGGATGTCGTTGTTGCCACTGAGTTTTCTGATTCCGCAGAAGCTGTCGTCAAGCCAGTTGATCAGGTCGCTGATAACGAAATGATTCTGGATATCGGTCCTGACACCGCTAGCCACTTAGCCAGCTTACTGAAAAATGCAGGCACTATTTTGTGGAATGGCCCTGTCGGTGTATTTGAAATTGATCAGTTTGGTAAAGGAACCGAAGTGCTTTCTCAGGCGATTGCCGACAGCAGTGCTTTCTCAATTGCTGGGGGCGGTGATACGTTAGCAGCGATTGATAAATATGCCATTGCTGACCGCGTTTCCTATATCTCTACTGGCGGTGGCGCATTTCTTGAGTACGTTGAAGGCAAGCAGTTGCCTGCCGTCGCCGCACTCGAGGCTGCCGCTCAGCGCGGTTAAATCTTTAAACAAATGGCACGCTCACTGCCTTTGTACATACATACAACCCAACTAAGGTGATCCCATGGCTTTGATCAGCATGCGCCAAATGCTCGACCACGCAGCCGAATATGGCTACGGCATTCCAGCATTCAACGTTAATAACCTTGAGCAGATGCGCGCCATCATGGAAGCTGCTGACGCCACTGACTCTCCGGTTATCGTGCAAGCTTCTGCTGGCGCGCGGAAATATGCCGGTGCCCCCTTCCTGCGCCACCTGATCTTGGCAGCAGTTGAAGAATTCCCGCACATTCCAGTCGTGATGCATCAGGACCACGGTACTAGCCCTGCTGTTTGCCAGCGTTCTATTCAACTCGGCTTCTCCTCGGTAATGATGGACGGCTCTTTAGGTGAAGACGGCAAAACACCGATGGACTATGACTACAACGTCGATGTCACTCGTCGTGCAGTAGAAATGGCGCATGCTTGCGGTGTCTCCGTTGAAGGCGAGCTAGGCTGCCTAGGCAGCTTAGAGACGGGTATGGCTGGCGAGGAAGACGGCATTGGTGCCGAGGGCAAGCTGGACATGGAACAGATGCTCACCGACCCTGAAGAAGCCGCTGAGTTTGTCAAAGCAACCCACGTAGATGCGCTGGCTATCGCCATTGGTACCAGCCACGGGGCTTATAAATTTACCAAGCCACCCACTGGCGACACCCTGTCGATCCAACGCATTAAAGAGATCCATGCGCGCATTCCCGACACGCATTTGGTAATGCATGGCTCATCATCCGTGCCACAAGAGTGGCTGGAAGTGATTAACCAGTATGGCGGTCAAATTCCGGAAACGTATGGTGTACCGGTCGAAGAGATCATCGAAGGCATTAAACACGGTGTTCGTAAAGTAAACATCGACACCGATTTACGTCTTGCCTCTACGGGTGCAGTCCGCCGCTTTATGGCCCAGAATCCTTCCGAGTTCGACCCGCGTAAATTCCTTAAAGAAACCGTGACCGCCATGCGCGACCTGTGTATTGCACGCTATGAAGCTTTCGGCACTGCTGGTAATGCGAGCAAAATTAAACCCGTCAACTTAGAAGTAATGTTCCAGCGCTACGAGCGCGGCGAGCTAGCTCCTAAAGTGAAGTAACGTTCTCTTCACATGCTCCCTTAAGGCGGCCGATTGGTCGCCTTATTTTATTGCAATGCAGCATATATAGGCTAATACTAGAGGAGTCGTAACTAATTATCCTCTCAGCAGGTAGCTCCCCTATGAAGCACTCTTCTACAACATCGACGACGCCGTTGGCCATGTTTGATATGTGGAAAGCGGGGTTTATGGCGTTTGAACTGTGGAGCTCATCACTGTCCACCATCGCTATGCGTCAACAGATGTGGCAAACACAGCCATTTTTCAGTCCTTCCATGATGCGCGAAAACCAGCGTATGGTGACCGAAAAGATGGAGGCCAGCATTGAGGCTGGCCTTGTTATACAAAAAACGTTATTGAGCGCTATGAACGGTCACTACGCTCCTTGGTGGGTCACCAGCCAAAAGACCATGAAACCCTACCATCGCCGTAGTAGCGCTAATTCGCGACGCCTAACACGCTAAAAGCACTACTCATTATCGTTGTTGCTCTGTTCACCCTCACCGCTTTCGATTGCATCCTCGGCACTACCAGTACCTCCCGTGCCTCCCTCTGTATCTTCTTCACTATCAGCATGATTACTTTCATCGCCGCTGGTTTCCTCAGCGTCGTTGGAAGTAGACTCATCTCGCTGAAGTGCTCCTGCCTTGATACCATATTTCTCCTCTAATGCCGCATCGTCTAATGTGTCATGCTGCGTATTATCTGAATCTGACGTTTCGGCTTGCGCTTGCTCTGCCATCAGTAGGGATGTACAGAAAACAATTGAAAACACCCAAGGTGTAAATCGCATCGAAGCTCTCCTTTTTTGTGGTTATCAAAGCTTAGTCTAAACATGGCCACGCATCAGTGCTGTTGCTCTAAAAGGCCCTTCCTGCCCCCAGCAATGAGGCTATCACTTAGTCTTTTCCTTGGGCAGCTTGATATAAAACTATAAAAAATTATCAAACAGTGTTCACAAAGAGCTAAAAATCTCGTTCAATAGCAGCATGGTCGGCTTAAACTAATACGGGCAGCGCAAAAGACGCTGCAAGGAATGACAATGCCGCTTCCACTTTTGCTGTTTGACTGTGATGGCACCCTCGTCGATAGCGAGCCACTTCTGGCTGAAGAAATGGCTATCGGTCTAAATTCGGTAGGCTTACCCTTTAAATCCACCGATTATCTCGGCGAGTTTCGAGGTGCCCGTTTTCGACGAATTGTGGCAGAGTTACAGCAGCGTTACGGGAATGTCGATGAAGATCAATTAGCTAGCATGGAGCACACCATGCGAACCAGCTTAGCTAATCGTTTAACAAGCGAGCTAAAGGCAATTCCTGGCGTCCATGAATCCCTTGAGGTACTGAATAATTACCCGAGTGCGGTTGTATCTAATGGCCCAGAAAGCAAAATTCATACTGCTTTACAAGCAACCGGCCTAGCCACCTACTTTGGTAAGCGTTTGTTCAGCGGTTATACCGCTAACTGTTGGAAACCAGAGCCCTGTCTTCACCTTCATGCAGCTAGTATCATGGGTTTTTCAGCAAGTGATTGTATCGCCATCGATGATGCACTCGTTGGCATAAGGGCAGCTCTACAAGCTGGCATGACCGTCATCCACTTGAATCGTTACCCGGACGCTGAAACTACGCCTGAAGGCGCTATTATGATCAGCAACATGTATCAGCTACCTGCAGTCGTTGAGCGCCTTACTCATGAAAAGTGGCAGATGCCAATGCCTCAACATTCAATAGAGAAATAAGTATGGTTTCATTACGTGATCAGCTTGGTGGCCTTGTGTATTCAACAGAGCAAGGCAAAACTTGCCCAAGCTGCCGCGAGCCTATCGACCACTGCCGCTGCGCAGATACCAGCGAGCAAGCGCGCATTGCTGATTTAGACGGAATTGTGCGAATCCGACGCGAAACCAGTGGTCGCAAGGGAAAAGGGGTCACCACCATTAGCGGTATACCGCTTTCCAATGCGGAGTTGAAAACGCTTGCTAAGACATTGAAGAAACGCTGTGGCACCGGTGGTGCTGTAAAGGATGGCATTATCGAAATTCAAGGCGATCATCGGGAAACGCTACAGCAAGCATTAACATCATTAGGCTACCAAGTTAAATTAGCAGGTGGCTGACACACCTCTGTGATAGCGCTCTGTCTTGAGGCAAAGCACTAAAGGGCAAGGCACTGCAATGAATTGGTTAGAATACCTGCTACCACTCATTTTCCTGTTTCCCATGGCGGCCATGGGCGGCATTGTCTTGGCGCTGCGTAGCCTTCACGATGCACGCGTTCAGTCTCCCTTTAATGCTCCCTTGCGTGAACCCGGTCAAGCTCTGCGGCATCGCCTTGACCAAGCTTTTTCTAGCTTGTTTTTAAACGGTGCGCTCGGTCCCATTATTAGTCTTGCCCCGCTTGTGTATGGCATGGGCCGTATGCTGTTTGTGGAAAAGCAAGACTGGGTGGAGTGGGCATTATATGGCTTACTTAGCACCCTGTTAGTGCTGGCTTTTTCACTGTTACTTGTTCGCGATTATCAGCGTATTCACCGTCTTAAACTCGGTTTAGCTTGCGAATTAGCCGTAGGCCAAGAGCTGGAACGCATGGTGAGGCCAGAAGCCCACCCCTATTATGTGTTTCACGACGTACCCACCGATAGCTTTACTATTGACCATGTCGTTGTCACACCACATGGCGTCTTCGTGGTAGAAACACGTGCACGAGCATTAGCGATTGGTAGCGATGGTAAAGAGCTTAATAGCGTAGCTGTTGAGCGTGAGCGGCTACGTTTTCCTCACTGGCAAGAACGCCGCCCTCTGCATAAAACACGTCAGGGCGTTAGTTGGCTGGCTCAATGGCTTGAGCGTCGTTGTGGTGTTCCTGTGCCGGTACAAGGTGTATTGGTTTTGCCGGGTTGGGACGTTGATACTAGCGAAGCTGCCCCCGATATATTAGTCGTTAGCGGTGAGCAGCTATCACGTCAACTAACCGAGCTCACCCCCGGCCAGATGAGCGATGCCATTCACGATAAAGTGATTCATATACTCATTGAGCGTGCACGCCTTATGGAGCTCAAACACCTGCGTCAACCCTCCGTATAGAAGGTTAATTACCTCGCAAGCGCCCTCCCATTTCTTGCGCAAGATCGACAGCATAGTGATCGGTCATTCCACCAATAAAATCCAGCATGCGCCGATAGCTATCGTAGAGCGTCCAGGACGGCAATGGCGTATTTTCACCAATCAACGCCAGCACCCGCTGGTGCTTGAATGAGCTATGCCCAGTGTGATGTAGTTCATTAGCAGCACCAATAAATGCTTCTAATAAAATCCCCAGCGTTGTATAGGCACCAATTTCAAGTTTGGCTTTGCGCTCATTTTGAAAAATACGCTCACGAGCTAACTGCTTTGCCGCTTGAACGCCCCACCCCAGATCAGGATGACACAGCTCTAATAAATCCTGGCCTAACGTTCCGCTGAGCAACGCTTGCTCATGCTGCACAAAAACCGCCCCCACATCATTCACCGCGCGTTCCATAGCGGCACCGCGCAGTAAGGCAATTCGACGCCGCTGAGATACTTTCCGCCTCTCCATCTCAGCGTATTCTGGAGGGAATTCACCCGCGATCTGGCGCAGTATCTCGACTACTTCCTCATAGCGAAGAATCCCCATCTCTAAACCATCTTCTAAATCAAGCAGGGCATAGCAGATATCATCAGCCGCTTCGACAAGCCAGGCAAGCGGATGACGACACCAACGCTGATCTCCTTTGGGAAGAAGACCGACAGCATCAGCCACTTCTTTTAACAGCGCCTGTTCAGACTGGTAACAACCGAATTTACCAGCACGCCCGCTGTAGCGTACCGTCCAGGGGTATTTAAGCAGAGTACCTAACGTAGCGGCAGATAACCGCATACCACCATTAAACTGGTTGTACTCAATTTGGGTAATAACACGGAAGCCCTGGGCGTTGCCTTCGTAGGTCAGTAAGTCATCACGCTCTGCATCAGACAAGCCATCTAGCAAGCCACTATCTTGAGCACGCCGAAACCAATCACGAATTGCATATTCACCGGCATGACCAAAAGGGGGGTTGCCAATATCATGCCCTAAGCACGCTGTCTGGACGATCACCCCTAAGTCAGCGGGTGTGATCCAACTAGGCAGGCGATCTTTTAGTAACTCGCCCACAATCATACCTAGCGAGCGACCAACGCAGCCGACTTCCAGTGAATGGGTCAAGCGTGTATGGATATGATCATTTTCAGTCAGTGGATGAACCTGCGTTTTCCGACCCAAACGCCGGAAGGAGCCCGAGAAAACGATACGATCATGATCTTTATGAAAAGGACTTCGCCCGATTTCATGGGTTGCTTCACGCACACCACCAGGGCGTTTATCGTGAAGGCGTTGAGGGGATAATAACTGGTCCCATTGCATCTGTGTCATAGCGTTCCTCCGTGAGAGCAACATTTTGACATAAATCCAAGCAAGATAACCGCCTTCAACCTCAAGACATGCGTGCAGCAGCAACCGTCGCTACACACATGTTATATGGCAGTGACACGCCCCACTGATCAGATAATTTTTAACGCTCGGTAGAGGGGCAACCGCTCGTCTAGAAAATCACCAGCCTGACGCTCAAGCTCAGCCAAATTCTCATTCTCATCCGAAATTGGCTTGCCCTCTTTAAGCAGGCATTTGTTTTGAGACGCCAAAATACGCCATGCAAAAGTAGCTAACGTTTTAGCGTCATCACCGCCCTCTAACGTGGCAAGCAGGAAAAACTGATGGAAGAGCGAGACGGCAAAGCCACCACCTGTCACCGGGCTTGCGAGATAACTCAACTCAGTCGTGCTTCTTGACTGGCTCATTAAAAAACGATTTAGTCGACCAGTCTTGGGCGCTACTTTAGAAATATCATCGTCGGACTGGGCAGGCAAAATAATACCCTTTGATGCCAGTATGGCAATTGCACTGTTCAATGCAGGACGCCCCACTCCATGCTCTTTTGCAACCTGCCAAAGTTCGGATACAAATACCGGTTGATAGGATGAAAGCGCATCTAGCAGCGGCGTATAAATATTGCTAGGCAAGTCAAAGCTACCCAGTCGCCCTGCGATTTTTAGCTGCACATCTTTACGTGGCACTCCCATAATCACGCGAAGACCATCTAGCATTTCATCTTTATCAAGCCCACTTAAACGACGCGCCCCTTTTACCCAGTAATCGGTACGAAACTGACGGTTCTCACAAAAATCACGCACCGACTGGCGAAATAGCGGGTTAGGAATGTTATTAATTAATGCCTGTTGCTCATTGGTTAACTGAATACTTTCAATGGCATCTGCATATCGCGCACTGCAAGCCCAATCCATCTTTGCAGGCTCTAGCCAGCGTGCCATTTTAGCAAATGCCATCGGCTCCCAATCGCGGTTAAAGTATTCATGAGCTACGTAATTTTTATTATCTTGTTTAATTTTCGCTAAGCGATTCTTAATCTGGGGGTTAGCATTACAGTATTCTGGATTCACAGCCACCAGCTTCTCAGCAAACGCAATGGCATCATCGATACGTGAAATGGTGCCTGCTCCTTGCGCGCTCATGGTATCAGCATACTCTGCTAGCAAGTCACGCATTGGTACCATCGCTGCCCAACCAGGCTGAGTGTTATAGCTGATATATAACACACCTCCCACTTTCAATTTTCTCCGGATAAAATCAACGATCACTGCGCGGTTTTCATCCGAAATCCAACTCCATATGCCGTGAAGGCCGATATAGTCGAACTCAGGCAAGTCGTCACGCTGGCAAAATTCATCAAACGCATCGTCATATAGCTTTGCGTTAGCACCACTTATAGATGATAACTCCTGAGCGAATGCCGCTTGATGGGGGTTAAAATCAGTTCCGTACCAATTTATTTGTGAGGCAGCCGCATGAATGTTAGTGCTAATGCCCTGGCCAAATCCCAGTTCACAGGCATTGGTAACGTTTGGCGGCCGAATACCGGCGTTGATAAATCCTAGCGCAATTCGCAAAGGATTGAGTTCAGCGTAATATCCATAAGTATAACTAATATCCGCTACGTATCCAGACGTCCAATCCGACATAACACCTGCTCCTAAGCGATGGCATATTATTCAGTTTTTAAGCGAAGTCACCTACCACCAGAGCTTGAGTAACAGATAAAAAATACGAATATCGCTCTTCTACCCCTAACCTATACTCTGGAGACAAACGCTGTTGTTAGAGTCTTGATAGTGAAGTATTTGCTCCATTGGGTCTACTGAAGAGGTAGCGGGAAGTTTGAAGGATTGTTACGCAATCACTAGCTATATAATTGAATAAGTTCGCAAACGTTTTTTTGCTGCCTGCTAAGTAGCTTTCTTTCACACACACAAAATCCAGCCAATGGGCTGGATTCTTTGTTTAATAAGTACCTGACGATGACGCCACTCAGCCCTCCGCACCGCCTCGTCATTCCCGCAAGCCCTTGGCGGGAATCCATGTTGGCTGAAGTTTAGGGCCGCTGCAGTCCAAGGTGGATTCCCGATAACCCCACTCGGGAATGACGTGCGGTGCACGCTTCGGGAGGTAGCCGCTTTGTGATAGGGGGCCAGGGAGTGCTTTTCTTGCGCGCAAACAAAAAACCCAGCCGGTTGGCTGGGTTCTTTGTTAAATAAGTACCTGACGATGATCCGGGCGGCGTTCCGCTACTCTCCAGGGGAGACCCCTAAAAAGCAAAACCCCGACCAAATGGCCGGGGTTTCTCAATAAGTGCCTGACGATGACCTACTCTCGCATGGGGAGACCCCACACTACCATCGGCGCTAAGCGGTTTCACTTCTGAGTTCGGCATGGGATCAGGTGGTTCACGCGTGCTATGGTCGTCAGGCGTAACTGGTCATGTATATCATGCTGAACGTGTCATCGATGTTTTGTGGCGTCTCTCATCTCCTGTCACTGACAGGAAGCGCGTATCCGGTTTTCATTATCACTGCGACCAGACCCCTTGGGTGTTATAGGGTCAAGCCTCACGGGCCATTAGTACACGTTAGCTCAACGCCTTGCAGCGCTTCCACACCGTGCCTATCAACCAGCTGGTCTCGCTGGGCCCTTCAGGAGGCTCTAGGCCTCAGGGATGTCTCATCTTGAAGGGGGCTTCCCGCTTAGATGCTTTCAGCGGTTATCCCGTCCGCACATAGCTACCCGGCAATGCCACTGGCGTGACAACCGGAACACCAGAGGTGCGTCCACTCCGGTCCTCTCGTACTAGGAGCAGCCCTTCTCAAACATCCAACGCCCACGGCAGATAGGGACCGAACTGTCTCACGACGTTCTAAACCCAGCTCGCGTACCACTTTAAATGGCGAACAGCCATACCCTTGGGACCGACTTCAGCCCCAGGATGTGATGAGCCGACATCGAGGTGCCAAACACCGCCGTCGATGTGAACTCTTGGGCGGTATCAGCCTGTTATCCCCGGAGTACCTTTTATCCGTTGAGCGATGGCCCTTCCATACAGAACCACCGGATCACTAGAACCTGCTTTCGCACCTGCTCGACGTGTCTGTCTCGCAGTCAAGCACCCTTATGCTCTTGCACTCACTGCACGATGTCCGACCGTGCTGAGGGTACCTTCGTGCTCCTCCGTTACTCTTTGGGAGGAGACCGCCCCAGTCAAACTACCCACCACACACTGTCCTCGATCCGGATAACGGACCTGAGTGAGAACGCCAATGATGCCAGGCTGGTATTTCAAGGTTGGCTCCCCTCGAACTGGCGTCCGAGATTCAAAGCCTCCCAGCTATCCTACACAGGCAACATCAGCGTCCAGTGTGAAGCTATAGTAAAGGTTCACGGGGTCTTTCCGTCTAGCCGCGGGTACACCGCATCTTCACGGCGATTTCAATTTCACTGAGTCTCGGGTGGAGACAGCGTGGCCATCATTACGCCATTCGTGCAGGTCGGAACTTACCCGACAAGGAATTTCGCTACCTTAGGACCGTTATAGTTACGGCCGCCGTTTACCGGGGCTTCAATCAAGAGCTTCGGACGAATCCTAACACCATCATTTAACCTTCCGGCACCGGGCAGGCGTCACACCCTATACGTCCGCTTGCGCGTTAGCAGAGTGCTGTGTTTTTACTAAACAGTTGCAGCCACCTGGTATCTTCGACCGGTTCGGGCTTAGAGAGCAAGTCTCGTCACCCTACGCCGGCGTGCCTTCTCCCGAAGTTACGGCACCATTTTGCCTAGTTCCTTCACCCGAGTTCTCTCAAGCGCCTTGGGATTCTCACCCTGACCACCTGTGTCGGTTTGGGGTACGGTCGCACATGATCTGAAGCTTAGAGGCTTTTCCTGGAAGCGTGGCATCAATGACTTCCTGACCGTAGTCAGTTCGTTTCGTGTCTCGGCCTTAAGGCATCCCGGATTTACCTAAGATACCAGCCTACTCACTTTCACCAGGACAACCAACGCCTGGCTCACCTAGCCTTCTCCGTCCCCCCATCGCAATCATGTCCGGTACAGGAATATTGACCTGTTTCCCATCGACTACGCCTTTCGGCCTCGCCTTAGGGGCCGACTCACTCTGCTCCGATTAGCGTCGAACAGAAACCCTTGGTCTTCCGGCGAGGGAGTTTTTCACTCCCTTTATCGTTACTCATGTCAGCATTCGCACTCGTGATACCTCCAGCGAACTTCTCAATTCACCTTCATCGGCTTACACGACGCTCCTCTACCGCTCATCCTAAAGGATGAACCCGTAGCTTCGGTACCTGGTTTAGCCCCGTTACATCTTCCGCGCAGGCCGACTCGACTAGTGAGCTATTACGCTTTCTTTAAAGGATGGCTGCTTCTAAGCCAACCTCCTAGCTGTCTGAGCCTTCCCACATCGTTTCCCACTTAACCAGGATTTCGGGACCTTAGCTGACGGTCTGGGTTGTTTCCCTTTTCACGACGGACGTTAGCACCCGCCGTGTGTCTCCCACGCTTGCACTCACCGGTATTCGGAGTTTGCCTCGGGTTGGTAAGTCGGGATGACCCCCTAGCCGAAACAGTGCTCTACCCCCGGCGGTGATACGTGAGGCGCTACCTAAATAGCTTTCGAGGAGAACCAGCTATCTCCGAGCTTGATTAGCCTTTCACTCCGATCCACAAGTCATCCAAATCTTTTTCAACAGATCCTGGTTCGGGCCTCCAGTTGATGTTACTCAACCTTCACCCTGCTCATGGATAGATCGCTCGGTTTCGGGTCTATATCCAGCGACTGTGTCGCCCAGTTAAGACTCGGTTTCCCTACGGCTCCCCTAAACGGTTAACCTCGCCACTGAATATAAGTCGCTGACCCATTATACAAAAGGTACGCAGTCACAGAACAAGTCTGCTCCTACTGCTTGTACGCACACGGTTTCAGGATCTATTTCACTCCCCTCTCCGGGGTTCTTTTCGCCTTTCCCTCACGGTACTGGTTCACTATCGGTCAGCCAGGAGTATTTAGCCTTGGAGGATGGTCCCCCCGTCTTCAGTCAAGGTTTCTCGTGCCCCGACCTACTCGATTTCACATGATCAGATTTTCGACTACGGGGCTATCACCCACTATGGCCGCGCTTCCCAGCGCATTCGCCTAATCAGTCACATGCTTAAGGGCTGGTCCCCGTTCGCTCGCCGCTACTAGGGGAATCTCGGTTGATTTCTTTTCCTCAGGGTACTTAGATGTTTCAGTTCCCCTGGTTCGCCTCTTACGCCTATATATTCAGCGCAAGATACTCATCTTATGATGAGTGGGTTTCCCCATTCAGAGATGCCCGGGTCACAGGTTGTTTGCCACCTCGCCGAGCCTTATCGCAGGCTTCCACGTCTTTCATCGCCTCTGGCTGCCTAGGCATCCACCGTGTGCGCTTCATTGCTTGACCCTATAACCCGAAGGAGTCTGGTGTCTCGCAATGATAACGATTGCCGGATACGCTTGAGACGTATCACAAAACAATTACGTATAAACGTTTTAAAAACGTTTATGTCAGCATGATATACATTGTTAAAGAGCGACTGCTATGCGCAGTGATAAGCGAGTGCTTTTTTCACGTTAAAAGAAAAAGAAAGGTCTTTAAAGAAGAGCTTAAAAAAGCTCTTTTCTCTTCTTTCAATATGAAGAAAACGCTTATCACTGCGTATCAACAGCATTCTGATCAGGTAATTCATTGTGAGCGCTTACCGCGAGGATGATGCATCGTTTAAGGAGGTGATCCAGCCGCAGGTTCCCCTACGGCTACCTTGTTACGACTTCACCCCAGTCATGAACCACACCGTGGTGATCGCTTTCCCGAAGGTTAAGCTAACCACTTCTGGTGCAGTCCACTCCCATGGTGTGACGGGCGGTGTGTACAAGGCCCGGGAACGTATTCACCGTGACATTCTGATTCACGATTACTAGCGATTCCGACTTCACGGAGTCGAGTTGCAGACTCCGATCCGGACTGAGACCGGCTTTTCGGGATTAGCTGACTCTCGCGAGCTCGCAACCCTTTGTACCGGCCATTGTAGCACGTGTGTAGCCCTACTCGTAAGGGCCATGATGACTTGACGTCGTCCCCACCTTCCTCCGGTTTGTCACCGGCAGTCTCCTTAGAGTTCCCGGCATTACCCGCTGGCAAATAAGGACAAGGGTTGCGCTCGTTACGGGACTTAACCCAACATTTCACAACACGAGCTGACGACAGCCATGCAGCACCTGTCTCTGCGTTCCCGAAGGCACCAAGTGATCTCTCACAAGTTCGCAGGATGTCAAGAGTAGGTAAGGTTCTTCGCGTTGCATCGAATTAAACCACATGCTCCACCGCTTGTGCGGGCCCCCGTCAATTCATTTGAGTTTTAACCTTGCGGCCGTACTCCCCAGGCGGTCGACTTATCGCGTTAACTTCGCCACAAAGTGCGCTAGGCACCCAACGGCTGGTCGACATCGTTTACGGCGTGGACTACCAGGGTATCTAATCCTGTTTGCTACCCACGCTTTCGCACCTCAGTGTCAGTGTCAGTCCAGAAGGCCGCCTTCGCCACTGGTATTCCTCCCGATCTCTACGCATTTCACCGCTACACCGGGAATTCTACCTTCCTCTCCTGCACTCTAGCTTGACAGTTCCGGATGCCGTTCCCAGGTTGAGCCCGGGGCTTTCACAACCGGCTTATCAAGCCACCTACGCGCGCTTTACGCCCAGTAATTCCGATTAACGCTTGCACCCTCCGTATTACCGCGGCTGCTGGCACGGAGTTAGCCGGTGCTTCTTCTGCGAGTGATGTCTTTCCTAATGGGTATTAACCACTAGGCGTTCTTCCTCGCTGAAAGTGCTTTACAACCCGAAGGCCTTCTTCACACACGCGGCATGGCTGGATCAGGCTTTCGCCCATTGTCCAATATTCCCCACTGCTGCCTCCCGTAGGAGTTCGGGCCGTGTCTCAGTCCCGATGTGGCTGATCATCCTCTCAGACCAGCTACGGATCGTTGCCTTGGTGAGCCATTACCTCACCAACTAGCTAATCCGACATAGGCTCATCCAATAGCGGGAGCCGGAGCCCCCTTTCTCCCGTAGGACGTATGCGGTATTAGCCTGGGTTTCCCCAGGTTATCCCCCACTATCGGGCAGATTCCTATGCATTACTCACCCGTCCGCCGCTCGTCAGCGGGTAGCAAGCTACCCCTGTTACCGCTCGACTTGCATGTGTTAGGCCTGCCGCCAGCGTTCAATCTGAGCCATGATCAAACTCTTCAGTTTAAAATCATTGTGATGCTTACTCGTCACTCGAAAACGTAATGTTTACGAACAACAAAAGCGCATCAAACTTGGCTCAAGGTTCAAACGAATTCATTCCAACTATTGTTTAAAAACTTACGTTTAAAAACTATCGTTCTCATGACCGCTTGCCTTGATATTTGGTGATTTATCACCCTCATCGGCAAGCGCCCACATGAATTACCTGATCAAATTGTTAAAGAGCTGTTTTCGCTGCTGAACTTCCTAAGAAGTAACTGACTAACCGATGAACTGGCTTGCCTCAGCGAGGAAGGCGTATTCTACGCATTTCCTGGTGTTTGTCAATCACTGTTTTGAGTGAGTGAAGCGAGTGAGCGAAGAAAGCGAAATAACGATGCTTTCTGGCGTGGCTCGTTTCAAAAAGCGTTGGAAGACATCGCAGTATATTGCTGCTGAGTTCTTCTAACTCTCTGACAAACCGAAGGTTTTCACCTTCATTCACCGCTGGTAACGCTGTGCGTCCCCGGCAGCGGATGCGTACTTTACGGATTCGCTGCCGTCTTGGCAAGGGCTATTTATAGATAAATGCAAAAAAGTTTTAAGGCAAACCGTTTTGTGTTTGAAAGCGCTTCGACGGCACTCCATTGACGGTTACACTTACTCAAGCTTTATAGCAACCAACGCCCATTTCATTTTGAGGTCCGTGATGAGCCAGCACCTATTAACTGTCGATTCATTACAGCGCGAAAGCGTTGACCACCTGCTACGCGTTGCGGCGCGTATGGAACCCATCGCCAGTCGCCGCCAAGTTACTCGGGTGCTGGAAGGTGCTGTGCTTGGTAATTTGTTCTTTGAAGCGAGTACACGCACACGCGTGAGCTTTAATGCTGCGTTTTGCCGTCTGGGGGGAAGTGTGTGTGACACCACCGGCTTTACTTTCTCTTCTATGGCCAAGGGTGAATCGCTTTACGATACTAGTCGAGTGATGAGTGGCTATTGCGATGCGATTGTTATGCGCCATCCAGATCAAGGATCGGTAGCAGAGTTCGCCGCTGCCACCAATGTGCCGGTAATTAACGGTGGGGATGGCCCTGGTGAACACCCAAGCCAAGCACTGCTTGATCTTTATACGATTGATAAAGAGTTTCAGCGATTAGGTAAATCACTCAGCGGCGCACATATTCTGCTGACCGGTGATTTGAAATATGGCCGCACCGTGCATTCGCTGATCAAGCTACTGTCTCTCTATGATCCGCTACGCATTACCTTGGTATCTCCACCGGGCCTGGAAATGCCGACCGCGCTGATTGACCTTGTGACGTCTCGCGGGCACCGCGTCGAGCAACGTGACTCACTGGCCAGCGACTTCTCAGATCTGGACGTGGTTTACACCACACGCATACAGAAAGAGCGTTTTACCGATGAAATGAACGAGAGCTTTCAGGGGCTTTCCGACGACTTTATGGTTAATCGCGACTTTCTGGATCAGCGCTGCAGCCAAAGTACGATTGTCATGCACCCACTACCCCGAGATAGCCGCCCTGGCGCCAATGACCTAAACGTAAACCTTAACGGTGATCCGCGTTTGGCGATTTTCCGCCAAACTGACAACGGGATACCCATGCGGATGGCCATTTTTGCCACGCTATTAAAGGTAGATGAGCTGATTGAGAAAGACCTGAGACCCGTGCGCTGGTTTGTGCCATCTCAAACCGGCACTCTAGACCGTTAAGTCAGACCGTTAAGTCATTACATCAGGTTTAATGAGCGATCCGCCCACCAGGAAGTCCTTCTTGGTGGGCAAACCAACCTTCTAGAATAAGCACAGCAGCGATGCCATCGACACTTTCTTCTCGATAGTTACCACGATGACCTGCCGCATGAGCGATCTGCTTCGCTTCGCGAGTAGAGCCACGCTCGTCAACCATTTCACAGGGCTTGCCATAGCGCCCGTGCAGGCGATTACCGAACTTGCGTGACCGTGCGCTCATCGCAGACTCAGTACCATCCATATTCAGCGGCAGGCCAACTACAAACAAGTCAGGCTGCCACTCCTCTACTAACCGTGTAACAACGTTCCAGTCAGGAATGCCGTCTCGGGCGATTAGCGGCGTTAGCTCGCGTGCGCTATTAAGCAACTCATTGCCTACCGCGACGCCAATACGCCGAGTACCAAAATCAAATGCGAGTATTAGCCGTTGCCCACGATCAGCCATAAAACTTAACCATCATGCATGGCCCGCGTCGCGGGTCATCAGGTTTAGATCAACGCCCAGTATGCCAGCGGCAGCGGTTAGACGCTCGGCGGGAGGGGTGTTAAACAGTACGCTGCCTTGGCCTTCGACCGTCAGCCACGCATTCTCTTTTAGCTCGTCTTCTAATTGCCCAACGTCCCAACCAGCGCAGCCTAGGCACACCAGAAAATCTTCGGGGCCGGTATCGTCGGCAAGCGCCTGAAGAATATCCATCGAGGTGGTAAGCGCGATACCGTCTTCTACCTGAACACTGGAGTCCCACTCTTGGCTATCACCGATATGCAGAATAAAGCCACGATCCTTATGCATAGGGCCGCCATAATAGACCGGTGCATTACGGTGCGGGCTATCATCGCCTCCCAGCGACAGCTGCTCAAAGAGGGCATCGAGGGTAATTTCAAGTGGACGATTGGCGATGACCCCCATGCAACCATTGTGATCATGGTCGCAAAGGTAGATCAGGCTACCGGCAAAATTAGGGTCATCCAAGTGAGGCATAGCCATCAAAAAATGATGCTTAAAGCTTTGCATGCGTCTCCTACGGCTCGCTGAATACTCAACGAGCCTCGCGTTATTAGGCGAATAGAACGTTCAACGGCATCGGTTAGTTAAGGCGACGTTCAATAGCATCCAGCAGCATTCCGGCAATGTCCGTGCCGCGCTGATCATCAATTTCACGTACACAGGTAGGACTGGTGACGTTAATTTCAGTGATGTAGTCACCAATCACATCTAAACCAACAAACATCAGCCCTTTTTCACGAATCATGGGTTGCACCTGCTGAATCAACCAGTGGTCACGCTCAGTCAATTCACGGCTGACACCGCGCCCGCCAGCGGCGAGGTTACCCCGAGTTTCACCCGCCGAGGGAATACGCGCCAGCCCGTAGGGCACGGGTTCACCGTCAACCAATAAGATACGCGTGTCGCCATCTTTGATTTCGGCTAGGTAGCGTTGCGCCATAATTTGCCGCTGGCCGTGCAGGGTTAATTGCTCAATGACCGCACCAATGTTGCGGCCATCAGGGCCAATATGAAAAATCCCAGTACCGCCCATGCCATCAAGGGGTTTGAAAATCACATCACCATGTTCCGCGTGGAAAGCACGCAGGACGTCATCACGACTGGCGACAATAGTGGGCGCACAGCACTGGGGAAACTGCTGGGCAAATAATTTTTCATTACACTGCAACAATGCAGCGGTTGGATTAACTACCAGAACGCCTTCCCGCTCGGCAAACCCCAGCAGATGGACCGCATTGGTAAAGTCGGCATCGACAGGCGGGTCTTTGCGCATTAGCACAATATCCAACTCCACCAGTGGGCGCTGAGCCGCTTCACCGAGGTCGTACCAATGGTTAGGATCGCGATGCACCGTTAATGGGCGCATACGTGCATAAGCCTGTCCTGCGTTCAAGAAAAGATCTTCTTGCTCCATATAATGCAGTGTGTAGCCGCGCTCTTGCGCCGCCCACAGCATGGCCATGGTGGTATCTTTCTTGTAAGCGATGTCGCTGATGGGATCCATCACCACACCGAGATGCAACGTTGATTGGCTCATCGGGGTAACATCCATACATGAACAAAAGGTAAGCAGTATGCCGCACTGCCTGCACAGCTCCAACCGTCGCTAGGGACTACTCGTCTTGCCCGTCCGTTAACGCGCCCGGTACAAGCCGGATAGCACCAGGCTCTAGGGTAATTAACTGCTGCTTATAAAGTCGCCCGATGGCCTGCTTATAAGCACTCTTGCTAACACCTAATCGCGTCTTAATATCATGCGCGGAGCTTTTATCACCCAACGCTAGATAACCACCACTTTCACGTAGCGCCTGCAATACTTTATCACCCACTACATCTAAGCGAGCCACACCCGGGGGGAGCAGGCAAATGTCGACACGACCATCTTCGCGGCGCTGCTTTACATAGCCTTTCAGCGACTGCCCGCGGCGCAGCGGCTGGGTAATATCATCTTGATAGATCAACCCCCAATAGCGGTGATTAACCACTACCTTCATTCCAAGGTCGGTGCGATCGGCCACTACCACAGCCACTTCATCACCTTTTTCCAGCGCCCAAGCATCGTCTGTCAAAAAACGATCCAGGCGCATGGTAGCCACAGGTCGCCCTTGGTCATCGCTATACAGCATTACCAGTACCCGCTTACCGGGATCGGGACGAAAGCGCTGCTCGCTATAAGGCAGCAGTACATCTTTGGGCTGCCCCCATTGCAGAAACGCCCCTGTGCTATTGACCGCCGTCACGGTCAAATAGGCTACGTCACCCAGCTGAGCAGCGGCGTCGCTTGCGGAACGGGGAGAAGAGTGAGACTCACGGACCATGGGTACCGTCCTTACAGAAAGTAGACCTTCATTATGGTGCCTTGCGCACGCAAGGCAAAGTGCAGCCGGTATACGTAAATTCGACAGCGCATAAGCAGCGACTGACACCACTCAACAGGGCATCAGCCCAGCTAGTAAGCACTTACTTACGCGCACCGTTAAAAAATAAGCCCCTAAAATATTCCTTAAGAATAGGCTCTTAAGAATAAATATTTAAAAATGAGCTCTTACAAGTGGGTACAGAGAAGTGAGCACTAAAAAGTGAGTACTTACACATCACCGAAGTGGTGCTGTAGCAACGTTAACGCAACAACAGGTGCCGTTTCAGTACGCAATACTCTTGGGCCGAGCGTCAGCGGTGTAAAACCACCGACAGTGGCCGCATTAATATCCGCAGCACTTAAGCCACCCTCTGGGCCGATTAAGAGCGCTACTGAAGCGGGGCATGGCTGTTGCGAAAATACATTGCCCGTCGCTAGGTGAAGCATCAAGCGTAACGGCTCTTGCCGCTCGGCCAGCCAATCATCCAGCGCTTTTGGTGGATAGACGGGGGGGACAACCGCTCGCCCACTCTGTTCACAAGCGCTAGCCGCAACCGCCTGCCAGTGAGCCAGTTTTTTCTCTTCACGATCGCCCTTGAGACGCACATCACCCCGCTCTGTGTAGAGCGGGGTAATCGCTGCAACGCCCAGCTCAACGGCTTTTTGAATGGCATAATCCATCCGGTCGCCTTTCGAGATCGCTTGGCCAAGGTGCACCGCTAACGGCGATTCGCCACTACCCGGCCAGACAGCCTCGATGATCACTGTCGTTTGCTTGCGACCAACATCGGCTAAGCGCACGCCAGCCTCTTGGCCGTTGCCATCAAACAGCATCAGCGGTGCACTTTCGCCCAACCGTAGCACCCGCGTCACATGCCGCGCTGGGCCGTCAGGCAGAGTGATGGTTGCGCCCACTGCAAACTCAGCGGGCACATAAAGGCGGGGCATTTTGCCGTGTAAGGCAACCCAGTCAGCAGCATGCATACTTAGTGAGTATTCTCGGCTGCTTGCTGAGCCTGCTGCGCTTCACGCTGCTTGCGCTGAGCATACATGGCTTCAAAATTCACCGGCGCCAGCATTAGCGGCGGGAAACCACCACGGTTGACTAGGTTGTCAACGCACTCACGGGCATAAGGGAACAGCAAGTTGGGGCAGAACGCACCCAGAGTTTGTTCCAGCTGAGCCCCTTCAATTCCAGCAATACGGAACAGGCCGGCTTGCTCTACTTCTGCAAGGAACGACGTAGTGCCGGTTTCGCTATCGTTAACCTGGGCAGTCACCTTTACAACCACTTCGTACTGGTCGTCGGCTATTTTCTGGCTAGTGGTGTTCAGATCCAGATTCACCTTAGGCTTAAATGCCTGCTTGAATACTGAAGGTGAGTTCGGCGCTTCAAAGGAAATATCTTTCACATAGATACGCTGTAAAGAGAACTTCAGCTGAGGCTTTTCGCCTTCTGCGGCGCCTGCCTGCGGGGTGTTGTTATCTTCCGCCATTGGGATACTCCTAATTGTTCATCTGCTAAAAAATTGCGCGACAGCGCACGGTTAAATACTTTCTACTTAATTACTTTTTTACCACCGGAAGACCATCGGCCTGCCACTGCACCATGCCACCTCTTAACTTATTGACACGTTCAAAACCTGCCTTAGCAAGTTTTGCCTGGGCAGCACCAGAGCTCTGGCCATGCTTACATACCACGATGATCGGCTGGCTTTTCACTTTCTCCAGTTCATTCATGCGGCTGTCGAGGTTGCTTTGAGGAATATTGCGTGCACCTGCAATATGTCCTGCTTTAAAGTCTTTGCTTTCACGGATATCCAGCACCACCGCGTCTTCACGGTTAATAAGCTGAGTCGCCTGGGTAGAGGTCACAGCATGCGTGGCGGCGCTGCGCGCTTCGTACGCCACCCATGCTATTAATACCAGCAAAAACGCCCCGACAAGTAGGGGGTGGTTCATTACGAATTCGAACAGCTGATCGATCATCGTGAACACAATCTCTTGGTCTATGCAGAAAAAAGCGGCCTAGCCGCCTCCAGAAACGCAACAAGTATACACGTCACACGGCATACCGCGCAGGCCATGACGCCCAACGGCTGCCTGCGTTATGATGCCCCATGCGCGCGCCTGTCGCGACCCTGATTATAAGGTGTTGTCTGAAAACTGTTTGAGCAACCTTCACCAACGTTTCAAACAGCACCTCATGTCGCTTGGCTGACCAACATAACGAGGTTTTCATGGCTACAACTGCACCGCGCCCCGTGGCGCTAATCATTTTAGATGGCTACGGCCACAATCCCGATAGCGCCCACAACGCAGTGGCCGCAGCTAATACGCCCAACATGGACAAACTGTGGGCCAACCGCCCGCATGCCTTTGTGCACACTGATGGTCGCCATGTGGGTCTGCCTGACGGGCAGATGGGTAATTCTGAAGTAGGCCATATGAATATTGGTGCCGGACGCATTGTCTACCAGGACTTCACCCGCATCACCAAAGCAATTGAAGACGGCGACCTAGACACCAACGAGGTGCTGACCAAGCCCATCGACGAGGCCGTTGCCAATGGCCGTGCTGTCCACTTGCTTGGGCTGCTTTCTCCCGGCGGCGTGCACAGCCACGAAGACCACTTTATTGCCATGGCCGAGCTTGCTGCCCGACGCGGCGCTCAGCGCATTTTTATCCATGCGTTTTTAGACGGACGCGATATGCCGCCGCAAAGTGCGCTCCGCTCGATCGAGCGTGCTAATGCACGTTTGGCAGAGCTGGTAGGTGCCGACAATGGCTTTGTTGCATCAGTCATTGGCCGCTTTTATGCAATGGACCGTGATAACCGCTGGGAGCGGGTTGAGCAAGCCTACCGCTTGCTGACCGATGGTCACGCTGACTTTATTACTTCCAGCGCTGAAACCGCCCTGCGCGACGCTTACCAGCGCGGCGAAACCGACGAATTTGTCGCTTCTAGCAGTATTCCGCTGAATGGCACCGCCATTACGCTCCAAGACGGCGATGCAGCTATTTTCCTTAATTTTCGCTCCGACCGCGCCCGCGAATTAACGCGTGCAATCACTGAAGCTGAGTTTAACGGCTTTGAGCGGCGTGTACGCCCTACGCTGGCTGGCGACGGTTTAGTCACGATGACCCAGTACGCCGCCAACATTCCAGCACCAGCGGCCTTTCCCCCATCTGATCTCACCGACACCCTGGGTGAAGTGGTTGCTAAACGAGGCCTAACTCAGCTACGTATTGCAGAAACAGAAAAGTATCCCCACGTCACCTTTTTCTTCTCCGGCGGTAATGAAGCCGAGTACGCAGGCGAAGAGCGCATTTTAGTGCCCTCCCCCCGTGACGTTAAAACCTACGACGAAAAACCCGAGATGAGCGCCTTTGAGATCACCGATAAGCTGGTGAACGCTATCGACAGTGGTCGCTTTGACTTAATAGTGTGCAATTATGCCAATGGCGACATGGTTGGCCATACCGGTGACTTCAACGCCGCAGTAAAAGCGATTGAAACCGTTGATACTTGCGTTGGCCGGGTAGTAGAGGCCATTGAGCGTGCTGGTGGTGCTTGCCTGATCACAGCTGACCATGGCAATGCCGAACAGATGGTGCATCCAGAAACAGGCGCGCCGCAAACAGCCCACACTACCTTTACGGTACCGTTGATTTACGTGGGAGAGCAGAATGGACGGCTGGAAGATGGACGACTGTGCGATTTAGCGCCGACGCTGTTAACCATGATGAACCAGGCTCAGCCCGAAGCAATGACAGGTAACCCACTGATTCATTTTGATTGATGCTGATGCGATGGACGTTAGCTGTCGCGCTCATGCTGGCGTTAGGTTATGCGCCAGCAAGTTTAGCCCAGCCAAATGAAAATGCCGCGCGCCAACAGTTGGATGCGATTGGCCAGGAGATCGAAGCGGCTGCCCAGCGCCTCAGTGCGACCGGGCAAGCGCGGGATAGCGCCGAGCGTGAGCTGCGCCATGTGGAAACGGAGCTTGCCGAGACTCACCAGCGCCTGGATCAACTTCAGGCCGAGCGCCGTCAACTGGCCGACGAAACGACCCAACTTCGCCAGCACCGAGAGCGCTTGGAAGGGGAGCGTGAAGCACAATACGCTGCGCTGAGCCAACAGCTGGCAGCCCTTTATCGACTGGGGCCAACACCCCAGTTAAAACTGCTCCTTAACCAAAGCGATCCTGCCGAGCTGGATCGAATGCAGGCGTATCTAAATCGCCTGACTCAGGCGCGTCAGCAACGCCTTACGGATATAAGCCGCCTCGACAACGCACTGGCAGATACCGAGCAAGCGCTCAGCGAGCGTCAAACGCGCCTTGATGCATTAGCCGACGAGCTAGAAGAGCAAAGCGCGATACTCGCTCAGCGAACCGAGGAACGGCGTGGCGTCGTAGCGACCCTGGATGATCGCTATGGCAGCGAAGAGGACCGCTTAGCCGATCTAAATCAAAGCCGTGAGCAGGCCGAGCAGCAGCTAAGGGCGATACAAGCGGAGCTAGCTCGTTTAGCCGAGCCAACACCGACCACACATATCACCCGCACGCAGGGCGATTTACCCTGGCCCGTTCAAGGAGCCATTACGGCAACCTTCCAGCGTAGAGACGGCGTGCACTATAACGGTATTGTGATCCGAGCAGATTCGGGCAGTGCAGTTACAGCCGTTCATACAGGCCGCGTGGTATTCGCCGACTGGATGCGTGGCTTTGGCAACCTGCTGATTATTGATCACGGTGACCAGATCATGACGCTCTATGCTCACTTGCAACAATTTAGTGCGCGGCCCGGCCAACAAGTAAGCCGTGACACTGAAATTGGACGTGTCGGCAACAGCGGCGGGCAGACCAACCCCGCGCTTTACTTCGAAGTGCGGCGTAGCGGTGAACCAATTAATCCACAACGTTGGATTGCACGCCGCTGACGGGATAAGCTGCCCCCTATGAATTAACAATCATGTCTCAACTTATGCAGCGCCTTCTGGCGCTGCCTTTCGCCTAGCGGAGTCCGCATGACGCTATCTGTTACCAAGGTATCGGCCCCTGCCAAGCGCTTTTTGGCTACCCTGCTCCCGCTTGTACTGCTGACTGCTCCTCTCCCCTTAGTGGCTCAGTCTGCAAATAGCGTTGCTGATGACCTACCGCTTGAAGAGATCCAGACCTTTGCTGAGGTGTTTGAGCGCATTAAACGTGGCTATGTCGAAGAGGTTGACGACCGCACGTTATTGCGTAATGCCATGCGAGGCATGCTCAGCGAACTAGATCCCCATTCAGCCTATTTAGATGAAGAAGAGTACCGAAGCCTGCGCGAATCCACCCAAGGTGAGTTTGGCGGTATTGGTATTGAAGTAGGCACAGAAAACGGGCAGCTAATAGTTATTACCCCCATCGATGACACACCGGCTTCACGAGCGGGCCTGTTATCCCGTGATGTGATTGTGGCTATCGATGGAACGCCAACCGACAGCTTATCGCTTCAAGAGGCGGTTAACCTGATGCGTGGCGAACCGGGTAGCCAACTGCGTATTTCCGTCTTGCGGGCGGGTGAAGAGTCTCCGCGTGAGTTCACACTAACGCGCGAAGTGATTCGCAATGAAAGCGTTAAGCATGAAGTGCTGGAGCCAGGCTATGGCTACTTGCGAATTAGCCAGTTTCAGTCGCGCACCCCAGAGCAGGCACGCAGATCGTTAGAACGTATGGCCCGAGAGCAGCCACTTGAGGGACTCATTCTCGATTTACGCAATAACCCAGGTGGCGTTTTGCAGGCCGCCGTTGGCGTTGCCGACCTGTTCCTGGATGAAGGACTGATTGTGTACACCGAAGGACGACTTTCTGACACCGAAATGTCGTTTTCGGCATCGCCAGAGACACCCGCTGGTGATGTGCCGCTCGTTGTACTGATCAACAGTGGTAGCGCCTCGGCTGCTGAAATTGTCGCAGGGGCGCTTCAAGACCAGCGCCGCGGGGTGATAATGGGTACCGAAAGCTTTGGAAAAGGCTCCGTGCAGCAGATCATGCCGCTTGGCAATGGTGAAGGTCTTAAGCTGACAACCGCGCTTTACTACACCCCCAATGGGCGCTCAATCCAAGCACAAGGTATCGAGCCTGATGTGGAAGTGGTGCGCGGCCGGCTGGAAATAGCTGAGGGGCAACGTCGAATCCGCGAAGCTGATCTTGATGGTCATCTAAGCGGCCAAGACGCAATGCCCCGGGAGCGGGCTGAAATGTCTCAGCGCCTACGCGAGGACTATCAGCTCAGTGAAGCACTGAACTTACTCAAAGCATTGAACGTGGTGGATCGTCGGCGCCGTTAACGACACGACTGCGGCAGGCGTCCTCGCTCTCCGATTGCCTGCCGCATCACCAGTCGTTTTATCGGCACCAACTGGTTCATACCACTCATTCCCATATTGCGCGCCAGCGTCAATGCAGGCACCTGGCTACCGAAAAGCACTTTAAACCCTTTCATCAGCCCTAGCATGGCGCTGTTATCGAAGCGCCTACGCCGCTCGTAGCGACTCAGCGTGGTCAGCGCCCCCCAGGGGGCTCCTCGCTGCCATGCATTAATCACTTCCTCAGCCAGCACTGCCGCATCCATAAATCCTAGGTTAACGCCCTGCCCCGCTAGCGGGTGAATGCTATGGGCCGCATCGCCCACCAAGGCAAAATTAGCCTGTACGTAGTGAGCGGCGTGGCGCTGAATCAGCGGAAACCGATAGGCCGTATCAACGGCACTCACCTGACCTAAACGGTAGTCAAAGGCCTCACTTAGCGCCTGCCCCAACGCATCACTAGAGAGCGATGTAAGTTGATGTGCATGCTCAGGCGTGGTCGACCAGACAATCGAACAGTAGCGATCATCACCGCTCACTGTTAACGGCAAAAAAGCCAGTGGATGGCCAGCGATAAAAGCCTGGCGAGCCGTGTCGCCATGGGACTTTTCACACCTTACGGTGGTGACAACGGCCTCTTGCTGCATAGACTCTTCAGCCACCGATATCCCTGCCAATTCACGCATGGTGGAGCGTGCACCGTCGGCAGCAATTAATAATGGCGTATTCAGTTGTCGGCCGTCATCCAGCACTAACCAGCGCCCGTTATCCGAGGTTTGCAAAGCCTCCACGCCCACTCCAAAGAAAGTGCTAACTGAAGGCAGCGCTAGCACCTGCTCATTTAACGCGGCCAATGTCACATCGTTTTCAACAATATGTCCAAGTACGGGCGCACCTGCTTCATCGGCGGAAAAATGGATGCTACCGCTGCCTTCTGCATCCCACACCTGCATATAACGGTAAGGCGTTACCCTAGTAGCAGCCATCGCGGGCCACGCCTTCAAGTGTGAGAGCAGCCGCTGAGAAACCGGCGTCAGTGCACTCACCCTGGGGGCAGGCGGATGGTCACCAAAGGCATCTAAGCGCAGTGGTGCTGCTTTGGTTTCTACCAACGCCACTTGCATCCCAGCGTTAGCCAGCAGCCCTGCTAGCGCCGTGCCGACCATTCCGGCGCCTACGATCACCGCGTCAAAACGTTCAACCGGCACATCTATTGCCGCTGTTTGCGTTTTCATAACGTTCCCTTAGCTGCTTGTTGCATCAGCGCTCCAGACCCATTGCTCTACGTGCCAAGCTGCGGCGAAGCGGGCCCACTAAATTAAGCCCCACCAGGCCAGCTGCTCGGGCATGCGGCAGTAGGGGCAGCGAATAGCCAAATAGACGCACTAACCCATCGCTAAACCGGATGACATTGGCACGGTCTTGCGCACGACGCTGCTCAAAGGCTAGTAGCATGTCCATATCACCAAGAGTACGTTGGTTCTGAGCGCCCTGCGCTAGCGCTTCGACCAGATCCATCACTGAGCGCAGTGCCAAGTTGAACCCCTGACCCGCTACCGGGTGAAGCGCATGGGCAGCATTTCCCAACACCGCCAACCCAGGTCGAACTGGCTCTTCCGCGGTAATCAGCGAAAGTGGGTAGCTGAAACGCTGCCCCACCCGAGTAAAACGCCCGACTCGATCACCAAAGGCAGCTTGTAGCTGGCGTAAAAACGCCGAATCGGAGAGCGCTAGTCGCGCCTGCTCTGTGCCGCTGGCATGCGTCCAGACCAGCTCCATCGCTTGGCCAGGCAGTGGCAGCAGTGCGATTGGCCCTTCTGTTGTAAAGCGCTCATAGGCAACCCCCTCGTGGGGCTGGCTAATACCGACATGGGCAATGACGGCTGTTTGCTCGTAAGAGCGGTGGCGACTACTGATGCCCAACTGCTCTTTCAGCCCAGATCGCCCGCCATCAGCGAGAATTGTCAGCGCTGCCGTTAGTTCACTGCCATCGGAAAGCACCAGGCGGTGGCCGTTAGCTTGTGGCGTGAGTTGCGCCACCGTTGCAGGGCAGTGCCACTCAATCGGCAGTTGCTGAAGATGGTGATGCAGCACGCGCCCCATCCAAGCATTAGGAATGACATGCCCCAATGCCGACACTCCCAGCTCCTGAGCACTAAGCCTCGTGGCACCTAAGCGACCCCGCTCGCTGATATGAATGCGCTTGATCGGGGTAGCTTCACTGCGCATCGCTTCCCAAACACCCAGTTGGCGAAAGCGTTGGGCAGAGCCCTCAGCGATAGCACTGGCCCTAGCATCAAAGCTTGGCTGCCACGCTGACTTCTCAGCGTTTTCAGGTAAGGCTGCCGCTTCAACAATTGCCACACGCCAGCCGTAGCGCTCAATCAACGGCGCTAACGCACAGCCCAAGCTGGCACCGACCAACCCGCCTCCCACAATAACGATATCGTGGGTGAGCATAGCTGCTTGCTGCTGTCTTACCTGCTGAGTCTTATGCATTGCCATCTCCTACGGATAAACCAAACCCAGCAAATGTAATTTCGTAATGTAAATTACATAAACAAATATCAATAGAATTTTACTGCTTATTTATTAACCATTAATTGCTCTATATCAGCAATTCGCTTTGGCACGGCTGACGTAAGTACTTCATGCCCATCGCGGGTCACCACGACATCATCTTCAATACGAATTCCAATTCCGCGGTAAGCGGCAGGAATATCATCATCGCAGGGAATATATAAACCAGGCTCAATCGTGACGACCATGCCTTCGGTTAGCAGGCGCGGTGTCTCTTCATCCAACCGATAAGTTCCTACATCGTGTACGTCTAGCCCCAACCAATGGGACGTAGAGTGCAGGTAGAAGCGCCGATAGCTCTCATCGTCAATGCACGCCTGTACATCGCTCTCTAACAACCCGAGACTGATCAGTCCAGTGGTTAAATCCCTCACGACCCCTTGGTGAATATCCGCCAGCGTGGCTCCCGGCTTGACGGCGTGCACTGCACGCTCTTGCGCATCTAGCACCACTTGATAAAGCGCCCGCTGAGCGTCATTGAACCGACCATTAACCGGGAACGTACGGGTAATATCCCCAGCGTAGAGGTCGAACTCGGCCCCTGCGTCAATCAGCACAAGTGTATCGGCCTGCAACGTATCGCTGTTCTCAATATAGTGCAGCACGCAAGCGTTAACGCCACCACCAACAATGGTGCTATACGCAGGCCCGCTAGCACCTTGCCAAACGAATTCGTGCTCTAACTCTGCCTGCAACTGATACTCGCTTAACCCTGGACGGCAGACACGCATCGCACGCGTATGCGCCTTTGCTGAAATAGCGGCCGCATGGCGCATTAAGGAAATTTCAGCAGGGCTTTTAATAAGGCGCATCTCATGAATAAGCGGGCGGCTATCCAACCATCCTTTCAATGCTGGCTTACCTCGGCGTAGACCAGCTTGAGCGAAGGCCAACGCCTCTTCTGCAATACTCAGCGCCTCGGGATTATCTAATGGCAGGTAGAGCAGTTCGCGGCCTGCCAATAGACCTGGTAACAGCTCTTCCCGCTGAGCATTTTCAAACGCTTGATCAATGCCATGCTGAGCCTCAACGCCCTGGGCTCCTAGTCGTCTACCTGTCCAGGTTTCCATAGTGGCGTCGCGGTCTTGGCAAAACACCACGCTTTGGCCTGCCTCGCGCCCAGGCAGCACTACAAGCAACGCATCGGGCTCTTGAATGCCGGTTAAGTAGTAAAAATCACTCTGCTGGCGGAACGCGTATTCGCTATCGTGAGAGCGCGTTACCAAGGCAGCGCTTGGCACCACTAGCGCAGCATTGGCAGGCAGCTGGGCGATGAGCGCTTCTCGGCGCTGGCGGTATTCTGCCGGCGCAATAGCGGCGGGGCGAGGCAGTAACTCAGGCAACATAGATAACTCCTGTATTAATGAACGGGGGCGTCGGTCTGCTCAACCTGGGGCATTCCTGGGTGCTGCTCGGTGTAGAGCAGCATTGCCGCCATACGCGCGTGTTCCGTCAGCGCAAATAGATCATTTTCGTTTTCAGGACTATCCTCGATATCGGTTTCGATCTGTACGAGTCCTGCGAGATCATCGATGGCCTCTTGAAGCGTCTTAGACCAGCGTTCGCGTAGCGCCTCATCAGCTACGTCCTCAACAACTTCCATAAAACCCAGCGTCCACTCTTTTAGCCCCTGGGCTTGCTCGGCGAGTGAAAAAAGCTCATCGGGTAGCAGCGGTGTGTAATTCAAATCGCTGGCGCTCAATGCCTCCAGCGTTTGACGCCGCCAACCTAGTAAGCGTTCAGCGCTAGCAGGATCTCGCGGCTGCTCGACACCTAAGCTTAGGCATACTTCTTCTAGCCATGCTTCAGCCGTCACATCACGCAGCGCTAACAGACCACTTAGGCGGCCATCCAAAAACGCGGGCGACTGCATACTTCCATGCAGAAGAAAAACATCCGCGACGTCAGAAAAATCCTGGCGTTCATTGATTAGGGACATGGGCATTGCTCGCTATACAAAATGGGGAATGAAATCGTCGTAACAACATGTCTAAAAGGGTGTTAAACCGCAGAAGGAATCTTACGGCGCGCGCGCGCCTGTGCGTTGACCCCACATAAGCGGCTCTCTTATAGTGAATGCCAACTATCCTTCCTATGCAGCGATGTTAACGCATTGGTCAACAAAATGACCTGTGCTGGAGTTTTTGATGAGTAACGCGAAGCGGCCAACCAAAGAAATCACCCTACTGGGTCGCAGCTACATGATTGCTTGCGACACTGGCGAAGAAGCTAAGCTTGAACGTGCTGCTCGCTATTTAGATCGCGCGATGAATGGTATTCACGCCCAAAGCAACGCCCTTGGCAGTGAACGGGTTGCAGTGATGGCAGCCCTGAATATCACCCATGAATTGCTTGAGATTATGGATGAGCACCGCGCGAGCGAAGCAAACCTTAGCCGCCTAAACGACCGTCTTGAACGGGCACTAGCAGATACACGCCAACAAAAAGAACCGTAAGAACCTGCTGTCGGCTCTTTGGCATTATCACTGGCTCTGTTAGGATAGAGATGTTCTCTGGGGTGTACGCCAGTCGTTATAGTCCCTCGAGCCTATGCGAAGTACCCAGGGGGCCAAATGCTAGCCAAACCCGTGTGCATGTCCGTGCGTCGGAAAGCCTGACGGTTTGGCTGCGGCCACCCACCTGAACCAGTAGGTTCAGGGCCAGAACGACAGCGGCATTCTGGGGAACACTTAGTTTTGGTTAGCTCGTCATGAGTAGCTCGTTATGAACGATACTGCTGACCGCAGTACATCAGGCGATAAAATTGCGCTTCGCCGTGAGCTTAGACGCAGACGCCGTATCCTTTCCCTAGATCAGCAAAAACAAGCCGCTGCCGCTCTTTGCCAGCGCCTTAAAGGGCTACCTGAAATTCGTCGCGCGAAACGCATTAGCCTTTATTTACCGGTTAACGGCGAGATAGACCCGACACCATTAATACCTTGGCTTCGTCAGCGAAAAGTAAGCATTTACTTACCGGTATTGCGCCCATTATCGACTAATCGCCTTTGGTTTGTTGCCTACCGCGAATCCACCCCCATGGTTAAAAACCGTTTTGGCATCGCAGAGCCCTGCTCACGATTTGCCGCCGATAAGCGCAATCGCCTGCCGGCTTGGGCGCTAGATACGCTTATTGTTCCGCTGGTAGGGTTTGATAAGCAAGCAAATCGCATGGGCATGGGAGGTGGTTTCTATGATCGTAGCCTCGCTTTTATGCGCCGCCGCCAAGGGCCAGTACCGACACTCATAGGCGTAGCTCATGCCTGCCAACAGGTGGATGCGCTACCCATCGAACCTTGGGATATTCCGTTGGACGTGATAGCTAGTGACATAAGGGTTATTCGTCCAACTAAAACGGGCTGATCATTAAGATCAGCCCGTTTTAAATATCAACCTCGACTAGTTTGGCGCAGCGTTTACGCTGAAAGTGCTGTGATCAACTTAGTAAGTTAACTCCCCGATAGCGCTTGCGCGTATCCAGTAGCGAGTACCCCAAGTAAAAACACCACTGTTAGCGCCATCACCATATCAGGCTTTTTACGCCGCATGCCTCATCTCCAACGTCTTTCACGGTTGCCAAATGTCCTTAATGTGTCATCTAGACAATGTTTCTAAAAAGATGACACACCTCATTAATTTCGCCCACGACTATAGGGCTATAGGGGAGGACTGACAACTGCTTTCAGTGCAATTTTTAACGCATCATTAAACGTTTTCAAAAGTTCACTTTTCTTAACAGCTCTGCACCTCCGGGTTAGTGATCACTTACAATTATTTACGCCATGAAGAGCCGATATGCAGGGTTATCACTCTCCCACCAATAACGGTAACCAATCGCATCTAAGTACTCTGCGACATGGGTTTGATCACTACTCGGCACTTGCATACCGACTAATACACGACCGTAGGCAGCACCATGATTTCGGTAGTGGAACAGTGAAATATTCCAATCATGGGGTAGCTGGGTTAAAAAGTTCATTAGTGCACCAGGGCGCTCCGGGAACTCAAAACGGTAGAGCTCTTCTTCAAAGCGCTCGCTGGGCCGACCACCGCTAAGATGGCGGATATGAAGTTTTGCCAGCTCATTGTCGGTCAAGTCTTCAACCTGATAGCCAGCTTCACGAAGCTTATCAATCACCGCCTGGCGGTCTTCCCCACCCGGTTTAACTTGAACCCCCACAAAGATATGAGCCTCGCTATTATCTGCATAGCGATAGCTGAACTCGGTGACCATGCGCTTGCCCAGCGTGCGGCAAAACTTTTTAAAACTGCCTGGGTTTTCCGCAATGGTCACCGCCAAAATCGCTTCACGCTGCTCACCCAGCTCGGTGCGTTCCGCAATATGTTGCAAACGATCAAAATTGGTATTCGCGCCAGAGTTAATACATATCAACGTCTCGCCTTCAGCACCGGTTTGCTGCACATATTTCTTCAAGCCAGCTAGCGAAAGCGCCCCTGACGTTTCTGCGACGGCACGAGTATCTTCAAAGATATCCTTCACCGCTGCGCACATCTCATCGGTATTCACCGTGATAACGTCGTCGATTAAGTCACGTACCAGAGAAAAAGGCACTTCACCGATTTGCGCGACGGCGACACCTTCCGCGAACACGCCAACTTGATCCAGCACGACCCGCTCCCCGGCTTCTAGCGCGGCTTTTAAACAGGCACTGTCTTCGGCTTCTACGGCAATGATTTTGATATCTGGGCGCAGATATTTCACATACGCTGCGACGCCTGCAATTAAGCCGCCGCCACCGACAGGAATAAAAATAGCGTCTAGACGGCCGCTGTGCTGGCGCAGAATTTCAACACCAATGGTGCCCTGACCTGCGACCACATCGATATCATCAAACGGCGGAATATAGGTATAGCCATGCTCTTTAATCAATTCTTGAGCATGCTCAGCAGCAGCAGCAAATGCATCACCTTTCAAAATAACCTTAGCACCGCGGGCACGTACTGCCTGAACCTTAATATCGGGCGTAATACGCGGCATCACAATAACCGCTTTCACACCCATCAACTTGGCTGCCATAGCCAGACCCTGGGCATGATTGCCCGCCGATGCCGCAATCACGCCCTTGGCCTTCTGCTCTTCCGTTAGCTGGGCCATTTTGTTGTAAGCACCACGAATCTTGAAAGAAAACACTGGCTGAAGATCTTCGCGCTTAATCAAAATTTGGTTATTGAAACGACGCGACAAAAAGGGAGCGGGTGAAATAGGGGTCTCACAAGCGGCTTCATAAACGCGGGCTTGGAGGATCTTTTTGACGGTTGCTTCGAGCATGCGGGAATCCCAAAAAAATAACGTGACCCTGACGGGAGAGAGCAAAGCCTTTATTGGTAGCAGATTACGCCTAGCGTCGTCTAGCGGCGTTTCCATCGGCAGTGGGCGCTAAGGCCGTTATACTAGAGAACACTGCCTAACCCTGACGCAGGAAAATATGATGACCCAAGATGAATTGAAAGCGGCCGTAGCGGATGCTGCAGTTAAAGAGATTGAGCCTCATCTCGAAAAAGATACCGTGCTAGGTATTGGCACAGGTTCAACAGCGAACCTGTTTATTGATCGTTTAGGCCCGCTAAGAGATCGTTTCAAAGGTGCCGTTGCCAGCTCAGAAGCCAGTGCTAAGCGTCTACAGGCGCTAGGTATTGAGATATTCGAGCTGAACAATGTTGGCGATGTGCCTTTTTACATCGACGGTGCAGACGAAGTAAACGCTAACTTACAAATGATTAAAGGGGGTGGCGCAGCGCTAACCCGGGAAAAAATCGTCGCCGCCTGCGCCAAGCGATTTATTTGCATTGCCGATGGTTCGAAATACGTGAACCAACTTGGCAACTTCCCGCTACCGGTAGAAGTTATTCCGATGGCACGCTCCTACGTCGCTCGAGAGCTGGTCAAGCTAGGTGCTGACCCCGTCTATCGGCAAGGAGTAGTCACCGATAATGGCAATCAAATTATCGATTGTTTTGACTTTATGATCGACGACCCAGCATCCATGGAAGCGCGTATTAATGCCATTGTAGGCGTCGTCACGAACGGTTTATTCGCCCAGCGCGGTGCCGATGTACTGCTGTTAGGTAAAACGGACGGCGTAGAACGAACCGCGTTACGTTAGCCACTGACCAAGCCCATCGAGCGTGCGCGCCAATGCGCCTCTATGGGCTTCAATCACCTCTCGCCCAGCCTGCCCAATTTGCAGAGCAAATGATGGCGTTGCCAGCCGCTCGGCCAGCGCGTCGGCTAAGGCTTCGGGTGTTTCCACAACGCTTAACGCGCCTGCCGCTAACAGCGGCTCAGCCACATCGCTAAAGTTGTCAAGTGAAGGGCCGCAGAGCACTGGCTTACCCAACGCAGCAGGCTCCAGTACGTTGTGGCCGCCCAACGGTACCAAACTACCGCCAACATAGGCCACATGCCCTGCTGCATACAGCGTTGCCAGCTCACCTAGCGTATCCCCCAGGTAAACCTGCGTTTGTGGCGTCACGGCCTGCTGCTGGCTGCGACGGCTGAGTGCCCAGCCGCCTTGGGAACACAGCTTGGCCACTTCGTCAAAACGCTGCGGGTGTCGCGGCACCAATACCAATAACGCTGTTGGAAAGCGCTTCAATAGCTGACGGTGAGCCTCCAAGAGCAGTGCTTCTTCCCCGTCGCGGGTGGAACCTGCCACCCACACTGGGCGCGCGCCCCAAGATTGAAGTAAGTACTCACTCTCTTTCAGAGCCTTTACCTGAGAGGGCATCTCAAATTTTAACGATCCAACGACCTGAGTTACTGCTGCGCGGCAACCCAGTGCCTGAAAGCGCTCGGCATCTTGGGCAGATTTAGCAGCCAGCCATGTGACGTTAGCTAATGCACTCGCCATTAACGAACGCAAGCGCTGATAGCGTGCAAAGGCTCGTGGCGATAGCCGCCCGTTGACGACTGCGACAGGTACTGCTTGTTGGTGGCAAGCGTGCAGTAGGTTGGGCCACAGTTCGGTTTCAAACAGAATGGCAAGAGTGGGCTGCACGCGGGTAATAAAACGCTTGGCCGCGCCCGGAAAATCCAAAGGAAGAAAGCAGTGAGCAAGCCTTACTTGATCTGGCGCGGTTTGCTCACCGATGAGTGCTTGAACCTGCTGAGCACCCGTCGCGGTCATTGTGGTCAACAACAGGCTGTGCTGAGGGTAACGCGCCAGCAAACCCTCTATTAGCGGGCGGGCAGCGCGCACTTCCCCCACCGAGGCACAGTGCAACCAAATTCGCGGCCCAGGGGGAAGCTTACCCAAACGCATACCAAGCCGCTGCAAGCGCGAGTAAGTAAGTACTTGCTCACGCCAGATGCGCCAGCCAATAAGCGGCGACAATATATAGAGCACCGCTGAATAAACAAGCCGAGGCCAAATCGGCGACGCCATTAGCCCTCGCGATCCAGGATGGAGCTAATCATTGCGGTGGTCGATACGCCATCTTCAAAGCCAAGTACTTTTACATCGCCGCCGTTGGCGATAACGGCCTCCCCTCCTGCAATATCTTCAGGGCGGTAATCGCCACCTTTCACCAAAATATCCGGCAAAACGGCTTCAATTAGCGCTTGGGGAGTATCGTCACTAAATGGCACGACCCAATCGACAGCGCCTAATCCAGCCAGTACTTGCATGCGGCGATTAAGCGGATTGATTGGCCGTTTAGGGCCTTTCAAACGGCCAATAGAGGCATCATCATTTACCGCAACGATGAGGCGATCCCCCAAGCGTTTGGCTTGTTCCAAGTAGGCCACGTGTCCTGCATGAAGAATATCAAAGCAGCCATTGGTCATCACCACGCGTTCGCCACGCAGCTGGGCTGCACGCACGGCGTCGACCAGCGGGACTTGGTCAATCACCCCGAACTCAGCCAGCTTGTCGCCGTGTAGCGCGGTGTAGAGCTCGGCTATCGAGAGCGTCGCCGTTCCCGGTTTGGCTACCACCAAGCCCGCCCCCAAGTTGGCCAGCATCATCGCTTCTGGCAATGCATGGCCTGATGCCAGCGCGAGCCCCATCAGGCCAATCACGGTATCGCCTGCGCCGGTTACGTCGAACACTTCCTGGGCTCGGGTGGGCAAATGGAGCGGTGCTTGGCCTTCACGAATAAGCGTCATACCTTTTTCACTGCGAGTGATCAGCAGCGCTTCTAACTCAAGCTCAGCGCGCAACGCTTCTCCGCGCTGGGCCAGAACATCGTCATTGGCACAGTGACCAACCACCGCTTCAAACTCGGTTAAATTAGGCGTAATTAAACTGGCCCCACGATACTTACTAAAATCTTGGCCTTTCGGGTCGACCAGCACTCGCTTGCCGAAAGCACGCGCCATCTGAATCAGCGTCTCAACCTGGTTAAGCGTTCCTTTACCGTAGTCAGAAAGAATCATCACATCGCAATCAGGCAGCGCTTTTTCGACCTGCTCCAGCAGAGCAGTGGTATCGACACCATCGAGGCGCTGCTCAAAATCCAGCCGCAGTAGCTGTTGATTACGACTCATCACACGCAGCTTGGTAATCGTTGGTATCTCTGGGCTTTGTTGAAAGTAAGTACTCACATTCGAAGATACCAAACGTGACGTCAGCAGCTCGGCGTTCTCATCCTCTCCCACCACACCTGCCAGGGAAACGTGGCCGCCTAGAGAGGCCACATTCAGTGCCACATTCGCCGCGCCACCGGGACGATCATCAGCATCTTCGACACGCACCACCGGCACCGGCGCTTCGGGTGAAATACGCGACGTGCCACCATGCCAGTAGCGGTCGAGCATCACATCCCCCACCACCAATACGCGGGCATGTTCCAGGGCGGTTAAATCAACTCTCATCCAAAGGTCCTGTTGTTGGCGGCACTGCGGTATACGCCAGCAGCGCGTCTAGCTTAGCAATCACGTCGTCGGCTTTGATCAAATCCATGGCATCCGCATGGCGTACTCGCTGTCCCCAGCTAACCTCATCGACGGATTTATTCAGATACGTGCGAACCGCTTCGGGATAAGCATTGACCGCAAAATCCCGCCAACAATAAGGCGCGGCACGCTGGGGATTGGTGGTCGCATAGAGGCCAAGCGTGGGCGTACCCATGGCATTCCCCATATGCGCCGGCCCCGTGTCGGGGGCAATGACCACACGGGCATTGTCAATCAACGCCAGCACTCCTTTGAGCGATGTACCGCCGATAGCATTAATGACGCTATCCGGTTGACATAGCGCCTCAATTTGATCGCCGATTTCTCGCTCTAATGAACTCCCCCCACCGGTCAACACGCTCTTCAGACCATGGTGTACCCAGGCATGTTCAATAACGCTGGCATAGCCTTCCACTGACCAATTGCGGAAATTGCGCAGCCGTGCGTTGCTGCAAGGATTAATGACCAGATATGGCGTATCGCCACTGACCCCTCGGGCTTCTTCATAGGCCAGCGGTGGTACGGCCAGATTCCACTCCAATCGATCATCTTCTACGCCGAGCAAGCGAGCGAAGTCCATAAACGACTCCAACACATGGGCGTTAGGATGCGGCGCAAGCTGATGCTGTGTAAACCAGTGCTGAGCGTCTTTGGCACGCGACTTATCATAGCCCACTCGTACATTGGCCTTGAGGCCAAGCGAAAGCACGCTGGCGCGTATCGCTTGCTGCATGTGCAGCAGTACATCAAAGCGAGTATCGGAAAGCTCTTTCCACAGGGCGCGCATGCCCGCAAGACCGGTGGACTTGTCATAGACAACAAACTCGACCCCAGAAAGCCCCGCCAGTAAACTGTGCTCCCCCTTGCCGATTATCCAGGTAATGCGAGCGTGCGGCCATTGGCGCTGCAACGCACGCACCGTGGGCACAAGATTGCACACATCTCCCAACGCGGAGAGGCGCAAAATGGCAATATGGTTAGGTTGAGCAGGCAGAGAGGGCTTCATGCGCTTAGCGGCACTCCGGCAAAGAAATTGGCTGATTTTACATGATGTAGACAGTTTAAGTGACGCTGCCACGTCACACCAACTGTCGCAACATGGATCTCAAGGGCAGTCACACCCACTTCATCCTGATCTATTCCATCAGGCCTATTGGCGTGAGCGTAATTTAATCGTCGGGGAAGCACCAGGAAGGGGTAGCAGTTTTTTCTTAAAGGCCAGTGATTCAGAGCAGTGGGTATTGCGCCCTTATCGCCGCGGTGGATTGATCGCCAAGCTAAGCGAGAAACGCTATCTGTGGCTGGGTGAAGAACGCACCCGTGCGTTTCGCGAGTTGCGCTTAAACGCTGCGCTGTATGACCAGGGACTGCCAGTGCCACGCCCCGTTGCCTGCTGTGTTATGCGTTACGGCCCTACGTATGAAGCCGCGCTCATCACCGTTAGGATTCCAGGCGCTCAGGCGCTGGCTAGCTTATTGGCGGCAGGGGGAGCAGATGAGGCGTTACTTCAGCGCGTTGGCGCAATGATCAAGCGCTTCCATCAAGCAGGCCTTGATCATGTTGATCTAAATGCGCGCAATATCTTGATTGCCCCCCATGGTGAACCCTGGTTGATTGATCTGGACCGCTGCCGCCTACGGCCACCAGGCAAGTGGCAGGAACACAATATAAACCGCCTAGCAAGGTCGCTAAAAAAATTCCATTGCCATAGTGTGCTGCCCACCATATTAAAAGGTTATAACCGTTAACCTTTATTTTTCAGCGCCAACATCACACGCGAGGATTTTCGATACGCAGTTTATTAGCTCGTCAGGAGTAATTGATGAAAGGTCTGTTTGTGATGAAACGTAACCACTGTTATCTCTCTCAAGAAACCATTCAGGTAAATATTCTTTAAAAACAACAGCTTGATTAACCCCCATTATATGAGCGACATGCGATGGACCACAATCGTTGCTAACAAATAGTTTGCAACCATTTACCAACCTAAAAAGAGTATTTACATCAGGGCTATGAATAACAGAAAACCCTTCTTGCTCAAGGATTTTCTTTTCCTCTTCTTCTTTTGGTCCTGTAAGAAAAACAATTTTTTCTGGTCTTAACTCAGAAATCTTTCTTGCTAGCTGAATATAATTAGCAAGCGACCATTTTTTTTCTTCGCCCCCAGCACCAGGAGCAAGTACAATTTTATTATTTAATACTCCATCAGACTCAATATGCTTTTTCAAACAGGGAGCAATATCTAATGCTGATGATATCCCTAGAAGGGACAAGAAAAGGTCTGCCCTGTAGGTAGTTACATCAAGAGGTACCGAGTGCGTATAAAACGTTCCAAATTTTTTAAATCCTACTCTATAAGGAATTCGCAGCTTTAACATTTGCAGAGAAGTCCCAACACTAGAAGGACGCAAGTTAAAACCAATATCGAAATTATATTTTTTATTTAAGCTAGTGGTGCTAAAGCCGTCAATCACTTCAAGCTCGTTTAAAAAACCTGCTTCAACTAGGAAATCTGCCCCTGAACTTTTAGAGATACCCACCAATTTAGCATTTGGATACCTTTCCTTAACAGCGACTAAAAAAGGAATATGAACTACATATGCACCAAAAAAAGGCCTATTATGTAAAAATATAGCGATGCATTTAACTTTTAAAAAGTCGTTCATTTAAAAACAATTTCCTTATAGACATCGAGATAACTTTCAGCCATTTTTTCTTTACTATAAAGTTCTAAAAGAAGGCGTGCATTCTCAACAGCAGACTCTCTCATCTGTTTGTTTTTTGCTAGCTTTATTATCCAGCCCTCGACTTCTTCACTATTTCCTGGTGTTACTAAAAAACCTGTTTCACCATGCTTAATTAAATCAGGAATGCCGCCAACATTACTAGCAACAATAGGCACGTTTGCATCCATAACATCTAAAAGAACTGATCCTAGCCCCTCATTGCGAGATGGAAAAACAAACAGATCCAGCGCTGGAATAAAATCACCAATATTAGGCTTAAAGCCAGCCCATACAACATTTTTTAAGTGACTGCTTTCCAAGCGAAGCTCATCCTCGTCTTCACCTCGGCCAAAAAAAACGCACAGCACTTCAGGATAGCTATGCTGTAATCGTGCTGCAGCCTCAAGCAGTGTCCGCTGACCTTTGTGACGATCAACTAGCGCACCAATATGACCGACAATAAAGCGACCTGGGTAGCTAGCGCGAAAGCGAGCAGCGACTTGAGCGTCCGCGGTAAATCCCGTCATCGCACTCGGAATCGTCAATACTTCATTCTTATTCCAGTGTGATAGCTGTTGTCGAATAATCGATGAAATAGCGACACAACGATCTGCATCACGATAGAACAGTCGATTCACCCATTTATCTTTAATGGGTGTATCCACTCGGCGAGTCACCACATAGGGTGTACCGTATATACGCTTATGCAACCACGCCCAGTGTACCGCTTTAGCTTCATGAGCATGCACCACCGATGCACGGCCGGCTTGCCTATGCCCAGCCATCTGCTGGTTAGCATCCACGAACCTTAAGTTCTCAATGCATTGAAGCTCATTACGCAATGGAGAATCTTTTCTGCATACCAGCGTTTGCTGACCTACATGCCGTTGCAAGGCTTGAATTAGCAGCGCTGTCTGGCGTTCTCCACCGCGAAAACCTTTGGCAAGGTTAACGTGAATAATATGCAAATTGCCCTCATACAAATCGTTGCCATCACCCTGGTATAGTACTGTATCTACCAACCACCAGAGCAGGGTTTGAATAAATGTCTATGGATGTGAGCGTCGTTATCATTACTCGCAATGCGGCCGCGACACTTAGCCGAACACTAGACGCCTTGACGTGCTATGACGATGTCGTGGTATATGACAACGGCTCCACAGACGAAACATGTAGCATTGTACAAGCCTACTCCAATACAACATTACACCATGGTGAATTTTTAGGCTTTGGCCCTACCAAACGTGCTGCCGTGTCGTTAGCAAAATATGACTGGATCTTATCAATAGATGCTGATGAAGCGCCGACAAAAGAGCTCAACGCTGCGATTAATGACTGGGTCGCCACTGCAACACCTCAACAGGCTGGTAAAATATTGCGCGAAAACTGGATGCTGGGTAAACCCGTTCATCACTCTGGCTGGGGAAATGACTGGTTAGTTCGACTGTTTAATCGTAACACGTGTAATTTTAATGATGCCGCTGTTCATGAGTCAGTAAACTTAGAAAAAAATACAGAAGTTTCTCCGCTTAATGGAAAAATTGAACACCTTGCCATTAACGATCTCTCCCAGTTCCTTGATAAAATAAATCGCTATTCAGATCTTCGCGCATCATCAAAAAAACTCAAGCACCACCCTTTTTCACTCATATTTCTCAAGGCACTTTTTGCATTTATACGCACTTATTTTTTTCGCCTCGGCATACTGGATGGCTGGCGAGGGCTCACTATATCTGTGGCTAATGCAAACGGTGTTTTTTGGAAATATGCCAAAAATAATGTTAATAACCGCCTATAATACGTTGTAAATTTTCTATCACGACGTGTTGATATCACTAAAGATATCTCTACTACCGGGCAGTCTCTCACCTGATCCTGTGATCAATATGCGTCCGTATTTCTTTACTCTATCAACACTCGTTTCGGGAGACGCATGCCAGCACTAAGGTCACTCAAACTTACTCCATGGTTGCCACTGCTCGTGATCGGCATCTGTCTTGGCTATGCCCTCACCGTGCTTACTCGGCTACCTTGGTGGACACTATTTTTCACAGCCGCCGTGTGGGTAGGCTTCGGCATCAAGTTACGCTGGGGAGCACCGCTAAACGCCCGCTACCGCCCGGTGTGGCCTTGGTCGCTGGTGCCGCTCAGCTTGCTAGGCATTTATATCTACTTGGCTGACAGCTTTGGCAATGTTGATTTAGGTGCGGTATTTTTCCATCTTCAAGCGGGCATGGCCGAACATGGCGGTGCTGGAAAAATGATCACTGCCGTTATTTACACAATGAGCGTAATCGCAGTGCTGGCATCCGTTACCTGGATCACGCGGCATGATCAGCGATGGCGGCTAACTGAACGCTTCGTTGCACTTCTCTTATTAGCAGCAAATCCAATGCTCTACGGTTTAGGGCAGCGCAGCGCAGCCATTGTAACGGACGATGGTGCTTGGCTAGATCGCCGTTACGTGCCGCCGCCCACGGAAGATCAAACCAATGCGCCTAACCTTCTGGTGATGTATCTGGAAAGCATTGAGCGTACGTATAGCAATGAACTATTTGGTGATGCTTACGCTGACTTAACCGCGTTAGGCGAACGCGGGCTGGTCTTTGAAGGTATCCAGCAAATGGAAAACACCGGCTGGACCATGGCAGGCATGATTGCTAGCCAGTGTGGCGTGCCGCTGATGCCTGCGGGACTTTTGCACGACAGTCAGTTCGAGCCGATTTCCAAAGTAGTTCCCGGCGTCGATTGCCTGGGTGATGTGTTAGCGGCTCAAGGCTATCGGCTTAGCTACTTGGGTGGAGCTAGTGCTCAGTTTGCCGGTAAAGGACTTTTCTATCGCGGCCATCAGTTTAATACGGTAAAGGGAAAGGAAGAGCTTTCAGCGCAACTCAATGACCCAGAATACATAAATAGCTGGGGTCTATACGATGACACACTTTACGATTTTACTGTGGATGAGATTCGTCGTTTGAGTGAAGAGGATGACGGCCCATGGGCAGTGGTTAATCTAAGCATTGCTGGCCACGCCCCTAACGGTTTTCCCTCCCAGACATGCCTAGACCGTCAGGGTGAATTCGATGGCCAAGATATCTTATATTCGGTGAAATGTTCAGCAAGTCAGGCGCGTGACCTTATTGAGCGTCTTGAACAAGAAGGCTTGCTCGAAAATACATTGGTTGTCGTTCTCAGCGACCACCTAACGATGCGAGTGTCGGTTTGGGATCAACTGACAACACTAGATCGAGACAATACGCTGATCATGCTGGGCGAAGGTATCTCACCGCTGACAGTGCATCGGGGGGCGACAATGTTAGACGTATTCCCGACTATTTTGGACGCGATGGGCCTACCGCTTAACGATAACCGTGCAGGGCTTGGGGCATCTCTACTTAGCAGTCAACCAACGCTGGTTGAAACGCATGGGCTTGAGGTGCTTAACGAGCGGCTCCGGGAAGAGACCGCATTACAGCACCGTCTTTGGGAAGGACTGACCCCTCAACGGCGCGAACCTCAAGAAAGCGCCGACCAACAAGTCATAGAAACGCCTGCTGATCAGGCTGATGAAGTCGAGATTATGCGCTAACGTTAGCGCCGTTAGCACGCTGACTATCGACACTCATCGCTCGGTACACTTGCTCCACGCCTAAATCATTCAGACAGTTGGTATGCCCCAGCGGGCAGGTACGCTTAAAGCAAGGTGAGCAGGAAAGCGCCAGATAGTGAATGACAGCATTGTCGGTTAGGGGTGGTGTGTAAGCAGGAGATGAAGAACCGTACAGAGCGTGAATGCGTACGCCTACCGCGGCGGCAACGTGCATTAAGCCTGAATCGTTGGTGACCACCTGACGGCAGTCTGCCAATAGATCTACCGCATCCGCCAATTGGGTTTTGCCGCATAAGTTATGCGCATGGGGCAACCCTTTCACAATGCTATCTCCGGCGGCATGATCTTTCGGCCCGCCAAACACACGCACCTCAAACCCATCCTTAACCAGTCGCACCGCTAACGCATGGAAATAGCCTAACGGCCACTGTTTAGCTGGCCCGTACTCCGCTCCGGGCATCATACCAATAGCTGGACGCGACGATAGCGCGTGAGTAAGGCGTAAATTGACCAAGTTATTTCGATCAATCGTTAAACGCGGTGTCGGAATCTCAAATTCGCCTTGTATGGCTTCTTCCAGCGGCAGACCCAGAGAAACAAACCGCTTAACCGTTTGATCCAACACCTGCTTATCCAGCTTGCGGCGCTCTTTCAATAAGCCATAACGGTGTTCACCCAAAAAGCCGATACGCTCGGGAATACGCGCCATAAAGGGCACCAGCGCCGCTTTCCAAGAGCGCGGCAGAACAATGGCACGATCAAAGCGTCCTCGTAGACGGGCAGCCAGCTCACGGCGGCTGGCAAGGCCAAATTCACCATGCCCCACTGCCAATGGAAGCACCTCGTCTACCTCAGGCATACGCTCCAAAATAGGCTGTGACCATGCCGGAGCGACCACCCCAAGGGTTGCCCCTGGGTTACGGTCTTTCAAGGTCATAAACAGGCTTTGCGCCATCACCATATCGCCGACCCACGAAGGGCCGACCACCAATATGCGCTTGGCAGAATTAGCCATTTAGCCACTCCAAGTAGGCTTTCACACCCTGGGCAACGGTTTTGAACTCAACATCGCAACCAGAGGCACGCAGATTGCTGATATCTGCACGAGTGTAACTTTGATAGCGGCCTTTTAGTTCTTCAGGGAAAGGTATGTAGTCAATTTCACCCTGACCATAAAAGTCGATTACAGCCTCGCCAATGGCCTTGAATGGTTCTGCCCGTCCGGTGCCCAAATTAAAAATACCGGACGCATGAGGGTTATCTAAAAACCACAGATTGACGTCGACCACATCGCCAACGAAAACAAAGTCGCGACTCTGCATTCCCGCCTCATAACCGCCGTAAGCCCCAAACAGCTTTAACGTTTCCCCATTTCGAATTTGTAAATGGTTATGGTAGGCGACACTCGCCATCTTGCCCTTATGCTGTTCACGAGGGCCATAAACATTGAAATAGCGAAAGCCAACCACTTGTGTCGTCAACTCATCCCAGCGAGAGCGCACGTGCTGATCAAACAATAACTTAGAGTAGCCATAGACGTTGAGCGGTTTTTCGTGCTCAGGCGCCTCTTTAAATACCTCACTACCGCCGTAAGTAGCCGCCGATGATGCGTATAGAAATGGAATGCCTAACGCTTCACAGTAGTTAAGCAGCACTTTTGAGTACTCGAAGTTATTCTCCATCATGTAGTGCCCATCCCACTCCGTCGTATCGGAGCACGCACCCTCATGGAAAATAGCATTGATGGTCGGCAAATCGACCGACTCACCTCGCAATGCCGCCTTAATCCGCGCTAGAAAATCATCTTTATCCAGATAATCAGCCAACGTGCAGTCAGCTAAATTGACGAACTTAGTGCCGTCACGCAGGTCATCAACCACCATCACATCATCGCGGCCACGAGCGTTCAGCGCTTTGACAATATTGGCACCTATAAAACCAGCCCCGCCTGTTACAACGATCATCTCGTTCTCCTTACCAAAAGCAGCTCTGTTGGCTAACGTGCCTATAACCCATCTCTCTGTGATTGTATACTTGACGGCCTATGAATTCATGGCCAACGGTGCTTTCCGCGATGAGTGTCTCGACAAACCAATCGACACCCGATGTGTCGACATTTCAAGGCTTGATCCTTGCTCTGCAGCAATACTGGGCAGAACAGGGCTGTGTCATTCTCCAACCTCTCGATATGGAAGTCGGCGCGGGCACCTTCCACCCTGCCACTTTCCTACGGGCAATTGGTCCAGAAACCTGGAACGCGGCCTATGTGCAGCCTTCCCGCCGCCCAACAGACGGCCGCTACGGTGAAAACCCTAACCGCCTACAACACTATTACCAGTTTCAGGTGGTAATGAAGCCATCGCCCAGCAATCTGCAGGATCTCTATTTAGGTTCTTTAAAGCGCCTGGGGCTCGATCCTCTCGTTCATGACGTGCGCTTCGTGGAAGATAACTGGGAATCCCCTACCCTAGGTGCCTGGGGCCTTGGTTGGGAAGTGTGGCTCAACGGTATGGAAGTCACTCAGTTTACTTATTTCCAGCAGGCAGGCGGCATTGAATGCTACCCCGTTACTGGTGAGCTCACCTACGGGCTTGAGCGTATCGCCATGTACCTGCAAAACGTCGATAGCGTATATGACTTGGTATGGGCCATCGCTCCCGACGGCAGCAAGGTCAGTTACGGCGATGTTTATCTTCAAAATGAACGCGAGCAGTCGGCGTATAACTTTGAGCATGCTGACGTTGATCAGCTATTTGCCTCCTTTGACCACCAGGAAAAAGAGTGCAGTAAGCTCCTGGTAGCTAATCTACCGCTGCCTGCCTACGAGCAGGTTCTGAAAGCGTCCCATACGTTTAACCTGTTAGATGCTCGTCATGCAATTTCCGTGACCGAACGTCAGCGCTTTATTCTGCGCGTTCGCACCATGGCGCGGGATGTCGCCACTGCCTATTTTGAGTCTCGTAAAGCAGAAGGATTCCCGATGGCACCCGAAGCCCTACGCCGCGAACTACTAGCCGACCAGGGAGACGCATAATGGCTGTTGATACGCTTCTATTAGAACTAGGTGCCGAAGAGCTTCCCCCCGCTGCGCTAGATACACTTTCCGATGCATTTGCTGCTGGCATCGAAAAAGGCCTGCAAGAAGCCGAGATTTCCTTTCAAAGCATCGCCGCTTACGCAACCCCGCGACGTTTAGCAGTACAGGTTACCGGGCTTGCAGACAAGCAGCCTGACCGTGAGGTTGAGCGTCGTGGCCCTGCCCTAGCCGCTGCATTCAAGGACGGCGTGCCCACCAAAGCAGCCGAAGGTTTCGCGCGTTCTTGCGGCGTCAGCGTTGATGAGCTGATTCACCTAGAAACCGATAAAGGTACTTGGCTTGGTTTCCGCGAACAGCAGCAAGGCGAGACTGTACAGGCGCTGCTGCCAGAGATGGTTCGCAAAACGCTACAATCGCTACCGGTACCTAAGAATATGCGCTGGGGTTCGTCACGCGTTGAGTTCTCCCGCCCAGTTCACTGGCTAGTTGCCCTGTATGGCAGCGACGTCATTGCCGCAGAAGCGCTTGGCCTTCAGGCTAGCCGTACCACCTTTGGCCACCGCTTCCATGCGCCAGATGCCATACAGCTTGAACACGCCGATGACTACCTAGCCGCACTGGAAAATGCCTACGTCCTAGCCGATCGCCAACGGCGCCGCGAACGCATTCGTGAACAGGTATTAGCTGAAGCTGAGGTTCAAGAAGCCAATGCCGTTATCGACGAAGAGTTGTTGGTAGAAGTCAGTGGCCTGGTCGAATGGCCAGTCGCATTAACCGGCAGCTTCGATGAACGCTTTCTGGAAGTGCCCGCCGAGTGCTTAATCTCGTCCATGAAGGCTAACCAAAAGTACTTCCACCTGCTGGATGACCAAGGCAAGCTGAAACCGCTGTTCATTACTATTTCGAACATCGACAGCGCTGATCCGCAACAGGTGATTTCCGGCAATGAAAAAGTCATTCGCCCACGCCTGGCCGATGCGGCCTTCTTCTACGAAACTGACCGGAAGCGTACGCTCGCCTCACGTATTCCTCAGTTGGAAAGCGTGGTATTCCAACAACAGTTAGGTACGTTGGCTGACAAAGCACGTCGTAGCACAGCGATAGCAACGTATATTGCCGAGCATATTAATGCAGATGTGAGCCACGCCCAGCGCGCAGTGGCACTGGCCAAGTGCGATTTGGTCACCGAGATGGTGCTCGAGTTCCCAGAACTTCAGGGCATTATGGGCCGCTATTATGCCGAACAGGATGGTGAGCCAGCGGAGGTTGCTCAGGCATTAGAAGAGCAGTACCTGCCCCGCTTTGCCAGTGACGACATTCCTCAAAGCCTTGCAGGCCAAGCGCTAGCATTGGCTGACCGTCTAGATACTCTTGTTGGCATCTTTGGTATTGGCCAGCGCCCAACCGGCGCAAAGGATCCGTTTGCCCTACGCCGAGCCTCTATTGGTGTGTTAAACATCCTGGTCAAAGGTCAGCTTAATTTAGATCTTCGCGAGCTACTCAGCGTAGCCGCAGAACAGCACCAAGGCCTGCCTAAGGCTGAAGGCTTGGTGGAAGATGTATTGACCTACATGCTGGACCGCTTCCGCGCCTGGGGCCAAGAAGAAGGTATTAGTGCTGAAATGTACTTGGCAGTACGCGCTCGCCCAGTAACCAAACCGCTGGATTTTGCTCGTCGCTTACGTGCCGTTAAGGCCTTTGCACAGCGGGAAGAAGCCGCTGCTTTGGCTGCTGCGAACAAGCGGGTTTCTAATATCCTGAGCAAGCAGGAACACAACGGTAGCATTCAGGTAGATCAGAGCCTGCTGCAGGAAGAAGCCGAGAAGACGCTATTCAATGCAGTAACGGCCAGCCAACAGCAAGTAGCTCCGTTATTTTCAGCAGGCGACTACCAGCAGGCACTAGATGCATTGGCAACACTACGTGAACCTGTCGATGCTTTCTTCGATCAGGTAATGGTGATGGCCGATGACGACGCTGTCCGTCATAACCGCTTGGCATTGCTTGCCAGTCTGCAAGCGCTGTTCCTTGAAGTGGCGGATATTTCCCAGCTGCCACAATAAGACACTGTGCCGCTATCGGTTCACTCAGCTCAAATCGCAACAGAAAGCCCGGCTGCTCGAAAGCCGGGCTTTTTTGCTTTTCAAATTTGTATTACCTCTTTTCTCCAGACTAAACTCGGAGTTATGCCGACTAATTGTTTCACGTGAAACACCAAGGTAAAATTAGAAGCGTAATCACAGCGCCATTTCCTTGTAAAAGGTCGATGGTCATAACTTGCTTTTATCGCCATGGAAACGGCCTATGTATGACTTATTTTTGCTTGATACTCTCCCTCAGCAACAGACTAACATTGCGCCTTATACGCTTAACACACAAAGAGTATGGCTAAAAAAGGCGACGAAGAGAAATTCACGTCTTGCCTACCTGCCGCTTACCCTATTAGCTAAGTGGCTAAGTATCGAAGCGCTTAAACCAGTCCCTAACTTAGGGGGTGAACAAAGCGTTGCCTTAGAAGCCGCTCGAATTAAATCTCTCTCAAAGGCGGGAATAGCAGTCCCGACTATATTAGCTGAAACTCCCCAAGCATTACTTCTTGCTGATGTAAGTGACACAGAAGAGCCTTCTCAAACGCTGCTAGATAAATTACTGACTGCCAAAAGTGTCAATGAAATTGATCACTACCTTCAGATGAGCACTCAGGCGCTGAATGATGTTCACGCAAAACAGTGTTACCTAAGCGAAGCCTTTGCCCGAAATATATTGGTCAATAAAGAGGGTATTGTCTTTATCGATTTTGAGACCGATCCAGGTACCTATCATGAACTGACGAACTGCATGGTCCGCGATTGGCACTGCTTTATTTTCTCTCTCTATGGCAAACTAAGCACTCGTGACCCTCATATTGAGCGTTTAACGCCAGCCCTACTTGACGGATTGAGACAGTCGCAACCAGAGGTTCAAGAACGCTTCATTAGTACGCTCTCACGTTTTAAGCGCTTAGGTCGTATCCCCTTTCATCGTTTAGGTAGTGATGGAAAGAAAATTGCAGTCACCCTTAATGCACTGTCCATTCTTGACCAACAGCTACGTAGCCAATAGAAGGACGCTATGTCCATTACCTCAGACTCATCAAGGCTCCCTGCAGCCTGCCTAGTCATTCTTGATCGTGACGGTGTTATCAATCACGATTCTGATGCTTATATTAAATCACTAGAAGAGTGGGTCCCCTACCCTTCAGCGATCAATGCTATTGCACAACTAAACAAGGCAGGATATACCGTGGCAATAGCTACCAATCAGTCGGGTATTGCACGGGGCTATTACGATGAGGCAACGCTCCATTCAATGCATGATCGCTTAATAGCACTGGTTGAAGCGAAAGGTGGACGTATTGCCCATATTGCTTACTGCCCTCACGGCCCCGATGATCAATGCGCTTGTCGAAAACCCTTGCCAGGATTACTTTTGCAAATTCAGCAGCAATTAGGAATGGATAGCCTCACCGGCAGTTGGATGGTTGGTGACAGCCTACGAGATCTCAAAGCGGGTGAATCAGTAGGATGTCGTCCAGTGTTGGTCAGAACAGGTAAAGGAGAGAAAACGCTAGCCAGTCATGCTAATCTTGAAAATACGCTTGTTTATCCAGATCTAGCTGCATTTGCAGATTGGCTATGCCAATAGCAGTAATGGGGTTTCTTTCTTCCGTCCCCTTCCTCTCTCTACTCTAGACACGCAAAAAAAACGCCGCTCCCATTTAATTAGGCGCGGCGTTTTATTTTTCATTTGACTGAGTTTATTAGTGCCTATCGCACTGTTTCACGTGAAACACACGCTGATAAACACATCAGACATCAAGATTAGCAACTAGCGCATTCGTCTCGATAAAATCACGGCGAGGCTCAACTTCATCCCCCATTAACGTGTTGAACATCATATCGGCAGCAACCGCATCTTCAATGGTTACTCGCAGCATACGACGGCTGTCGGGATCCATGGTGGTTTCCCACAGCTGATCGGGGTTCATTTCCCCCAGTCCTTTATAGCGCTGGAAAGAGAGCCCACGCTGCCCCTCTTGCATCAACCAAGCCAGCACTTCAGAGAAGTGTGTGACTGGCTTCTGACGCTCACCACGGGCAATGTAAGCACCTTCTTCAAGCAACCCGTTCAACGTCTCACCGAGGCCCGTAATGGCTCGATAATCAGTACTCTCAAAGAAGTCCAGTCCCCACACATACTCAGTTGTAACGCCGTGGGCAATCAAAGACACCGCTGGCAAGTGCAAACCGCGCTCGCTATCTTCATGCAGATAGAACTGGTAACGCGGTCCGCCTTCATAGGCCACCATGTCATCCATTGCTTTCTGTAGCTCAGCAATCCAATTTTCCATGGTGACACGGTCTTTAAGACTAACTTCGCCTTGAAGCGCCGTTGCATGTACAGCTTGCTTGAGCACTGCGATAGGATATACCCGCGCAAGGCGGTCAATCCGCTTCATCACATTTCGGTATTGAGTAACCAATGCTTCTAGCTGCGAACCAGCGATACCAGGCGCATCAGCATTGACATATAACCCAGCCCCATCTAATGCAGTGGTGGTCAGGTAGTCGGTCATTGCCTGTTCATCTTTCAGGTAGAGCTCTTGCTTACCCCGCTTAATTTTATAAAGAGGGGGCTGAGCAATAAAGATGTGACCACGCTCAATCAATTCAGGCATCTGACGGAAAAAGAACGTTAGCAGTAACGTGCGAATGTGCGAACCGTCAACGTCGGCATCCGTCATAATAATGACTGAATGGTAACGTAGCTTATCGGGATTAAACTCTTCGCGACCAATACCACAGCCTAACGCTGTAATCAGCGTTCCGACTTCTGCTGATGACAGCATCTTATCGAAGCGCGCTTTCTCAACGTTTAGTATCTTACCTTTCAGCGGCAAAATTGCCTGGGTACGACGATCACGCCCCTGCTTAGCACTGCCACCAGCCGAGTCACCCTCCACCAGATATAGTTCTGATTGGCTTGGATCTTTCTCTTGGCAGTCAGCAAGCTTTCCAGGTAGCCCAGCTATATCGAGCGCACCCTTACGGCGAGTCATATCCCGTGCTTTACGAGCGGCTTCTCGCGCCCGTGCAGCATCTAGCATCTTGTTAACGATCGATTTAGCTTCGTTAGGCTTCTCGATCAGATAGTCAGCAAATAGCCGCCCCATTTCTTGCTCAACCGCCGTTTTAACTTCGCTGGAAACCAGCTTGTCTTTGGTTTGAGACGAGAATTTAGGGTCGGGAACTTTAACAGAGATAATAGCGGTCAAGCCTTCACGAGCATCGTCGCCCGACGTATTGACCTTGGATTTTTTCAACAGCCCCTGAGCTTCGATATAGTGGTTAAGCGTTCGCGTAAGCGCGGCACGAAAACCCGCTAAGTGGGTTCCACCATCTCGCTGAGGAATATTATTGGTGTAGCAAAAAATGTTTTCAGTGAAGGCCTCGCTCCACTGCATCGCCACTTCTACTTCAACGCCATCTTCTCGCACTGCATTGAAATGAAAGACGGGATTCAGAACTGTTTTATTTTTATTCAGGTGGTCAACAAATGCCTTCAAACCACCTTCATAATGAAACAGCTCCTCTTTGCCGCTACGCTCATCCATTAAACGGATAGCAACGCCTGAGTTCAAGAATGAAAGTTCACGTAGGCGCTTGGCGAGAATATCGTAGTGAAATTCGATATTCGCAAAGGTATTCGGTGATGGACGAAAATGTACACGAGTGCCACTTTTTTCCGTTTTACCGACAACACCTAGTGGCGCTTGAGGTACACCGTGATGATAGACCTGCTCAAACACTTCCCCTTGACGCCAGATGGTTAGCCGCAGTTCTTCCGAAAGCGCGTTAACAACCGACACCCCTACACCGTGTAGACCGCCTGACACTTTGTATGAATTATCATCAAACTTACCGCCAGCGTGTAGCACTGTCATGATAACTTCTGCGGCTGAGACGCCTTCGCCTTCATGCAGCTCGGTGGGAACACCACGGCCATTATCACTTACCGTTACTGATTCATCCGGGTGGATAACCACACGAATTTCACTACAGTGACCTGCCAGAGCTTCATCGATGGAGTTATCCACCAGCTCGAAAACCATATGGTGCAGCCCGGTGCCGTCGTCGGTATCGCCGATATACATGCCTGGGCGCTTGCGCACTGCGTCTAGCCCTTTGAGCACCTTAATGCTTGATGAATCGTAAGCCTGCTCGCTCATTGACCACTCCGTCGTGAAGTCTGTCTCGTTCCGTGTCGCCTACCCGTCCGGCAGTAATTGGCTTAACCCTTGACTGGACTGTTTCACGTGAAACATCCCGACATCTGTTGAGGGTTCCCATATACCACGAAGCGCGGAGGGTTCGACGCTTGTAATAAATGCCTGACACTGCATCTTTTCAAGTAAATTGCAAAACCGACCTCGGTGCGTGCTATCTAGCTCCGCTGGTAAATCGTCGATTAAGTAGATGCAGTGTCGTTGTGTGGTACTTTCCAGAAGCCGCCCCTGGGCAAGCTTTAATGCACTAACCACCAGCTTTTGCTGGCCTCTGGAAAGGACTTCAACAGCAGGCTGCTTGTTTATTCTGATTCGCAAGTCTGCTCGCTGCGGCCCCTGCTGGGTAAAGCCCATTTGCTGATCCGCTTGACGACTATCCTGCAAAACCTCCGCAAGTGCGCGCTGCTTATCCCAGCCTCTTACATAACGCAGCGTTAAATCGGGTAGAGAGATCAGCTCCTTTAAGGTTTCATCGAATACCGGCAAGAACTCGTTGAACCATGCTTGCCTGAGTGCATCCATCTTCTCCCCCCAGGTAGCTAACTCATACTCCCATACCGCTATTTCGCTTGGGACTATTCTACCACGCCTAAGGAGCGCATTCCGATGTTTCACCGCGCGACGCGTTCGCTTCCATGCGTCGAGAAAGGAGTGTTTCACGTGAAACACTCCCCAATCCAAAAACTCTCTGCGACCTGCGGGCGATCCTTCGAGAAGGCGAAAGGCATCTGGATTTATTAGCTGCAACGGCATAGCTTCAACCAGTTCGGCCAAGCGGACGCCTTTCTCTCCACGCAAACGCAACTCTAGCTCGCGCTGTGCGCGCATTCTTCTCACACCAAGCGTAACCTCAGGGTCTCCTGCCAAACGGCCGTAGAGCGTCATATAGGGCGCCTCAGACTGTATAGCATGTTTAAGCTGGCGAGTCCGGAAAGAGCGCCCCATTCCTAAGATATGAATACCTTCCAGCAGGCTTGTTTTACCACTGCCGTTAACGCCGTATATCACATTAATACGGGATGCAGGGCACATCTCAACTGGCGCTAAATTACGCAGCCCCTGAAGATTTAACCGAGACACACTCATTAACGACTGCCAGTAAATAAGACCATAAAACCTGCCATCCTTTAAAACGCGAAAACGGCGCTTCTGCCATCAGAAGCGCCGCCCTCATTAGCCAGCTATTGCGGGCTATAGCCGCATCGGCATAACAACATAAAGCGCATCACCGCCGCCAGGTTCTTCTAACAGCGCACTGCTGTTGGGATCTGCCAGCGTCATCTGCACTCGATCCTCATCCAGTACCGAAAGCACGTCTACTAAGTAACCTACGTTAAAGCCAACTTCCATGGCTCCGCCATTATACTCAACGGCCACATTCTCTTCGGCTTCTTCCTGTTCAGGATTATTGGCCATTACTTTAAGATTGTTTTCCTCAAGGTACAGACGCACACCACGATATTTCTCATTCGAGAGAATAGCAGTACGTGAAAGCACCTGACGCAATTCAGCACGCTCAGCGATTAGTACTTTATCGCCATTGCGCGGCACTACACGCTCGTAGTCAGGGAATTTGCCGTCAATCAGCTTAGAGGTAAACGTAAAGTCGCCTGTATGAGCGCGAACATGGGTTGAACCCAAGGTAAGACTTACCGGCTCATCGCTATCATCCAACAAGCGGGAAAGCTCTAGGATGCCTTTACGCGGCACAATAAGCTTTTGCGCTTGGTCAACCACAATATCGATAGGCCGTGAGCACATAGCCAAGCGGTGCCCATCAGTGGCAACGGTGCGCAACAAATTACTTTGAATTTCGAGCAGCATGCCGTTCAGATAATAGCGAACATCCTGCTGGGCCATTGCAAAAGACGTTGACTCAATCAGGTGCTTCAATGTCCCTCTGGGCACACTAAGCTCCTGACTACCATCAGCATCTTCAATATTTGGAAACTCTGCAACGGGCAGCGTCGAAAGCGTAAAGCGCGAACGACCACTGCGCAGTACGGCACGCCCCTCTTCTACCGCCAACTGAATCTCGGATTGATCAGGCAACGATTTACAGATATCCATTAGCTTACGAGCAGGAACCGTGGCAGCACCCTCTTGATCAACTTGGCTCGCCACGGTACGGCCCACTAGCTCTACTTCTAGGTCGGTACCGGTTAATGCTACCTGATCCCCTTCTACTTGGATCAGTACATTAGAAAGTACTGGTAGCGTTTGGCGCCGTTCGACTACGCCCGCCACCAGAGTCAGCGGGCGAAGCAACGCCTCTCGGGAAATAGTAAATTTCATCGGTACTCCGGTTTCTATCCTGAAAGGCCCGCAATGCAGGCCCAAACGATAACGGTTAACTAGTTAGCAGGCGAAGAAGATTCTTGTAATCTTCACGAATATCCGCATTTTCCTCTTGCAGCGCTTTTACCTTACGACAAGCGTGCAACACGGTCGTGTGATCACGGCCACCAAAGGCATCGCCTATTTCCGGCAAGCTGTGATTTGTCAGCTCTTTAGCTAGCGCCATAGCAACTTGCCTCGGCCGTGCGACGGAACGAGAGCGACGTTTAGAAAGCAGATCGGCAACTTTAATTTTGTAATATTCGGCAACCGTTCGCTGAATATTATCAACCCCTACCTGCTTATCTTGAAGCGCTAACAGGTCTTTAAGCGATTCGCGAATAAAGTCCTGGGTAATGGTTTTACCCATAAAATGCGAATCTGCAATCACCTTTTTCAGCGCACCTTCAAGCTCGCGGACGTTTGAGCGAATCTTCTGAGCAATAAAGAAGGCAGCGTCGTGTGGAAGATCAACTTTCGCCTGATCTGCTTTTTTCATTAATATTGCTACGCGGGTTTCAAGCTCTGGCGGCTCAATCGCCACTGTCAGGCCCCAGCCAAAGCGCGATTTCAGACGCTCCTCCACACCACTAATCTCTTTTGGATAGCGGTCAGAGGTAAGTATCATTTGCTGCCCACCCTCTAATAATGCATTAAAGGTATGGAAGAACTCTTCCTGGGAACGCTCTTTTCCAGCAAAAAACTGAATATCATCAATAAGTAACGCATCAACGCTGCGATAAAAGCGCTTGAAGTCGTTAATCGCATTTAACTGCAGTGCTTTCACCATATCCGCGACAAAGCGTTCAGAGTGTAGATACACCACACGGGCATTTTCACGGCGGCCAGCCAGGGCGTTACCGACAGCGTGCATCAAGTGTGTTTTACCTAAACCAACGCCACCGTATAAAAACAGCGGGTTATAGGCACCGCCAGGGTTTTCAGATACCTGACGAGATGCCGCACGAGCGAGCTGGTTCGATTTACCTTCAACAAAGGTATCGAAGGTAAAATTAGGATTAAGACCACTACCATGTTTTAGGCTGCCTTCAACCTGTACCTGGCGCTCATTTCCTCGCCGATTCGGTGACTCTTCACGCAGTTGATCAATTTCTCGCTCATCAGCAAGGTCTCCCCTTGGCGGCGTATGAACCGCAGGCGATGCTTGCCTTGAGGGAGATGCTGAGACCGGATTACCCAAATCTCTTGGCTGCGGGGCAGGAGCAGCCACACGGCGGCTACCTACCGTCAAACTGACTTTGGGAGGCTTGGATGGCGCAAGTTCTCGCATCAGCTCGCTGATACGCTTTGAATACTTATCACTCACCCAGTCGCGCACAAAGCGATTCGGCGCCAACAAGCGCAGCTCATTGGTCTCTCCTTCTTCTGCCTGCAGCGGACGTATCCAGGTATTGAACTGCTGTGAATTCAGTTCGTCCTGCAGGTAGTCCAGGCACTGTTGCCAAAGCGCGAGTGACAC